>OY970333.1:0-2697468 GCA_963717405.1 uncultured Actinomycetes bacterium | reverse complement strand
GCCGAGACGCGGCAGCCCGAGCACCTCGCGGGTCGCGAGCCCACCCACGGTGAGAACGAGCTGCGGCCGAAGGAGCCGAAGCTCCCACTCGCGCCAGGAGCGGCAGAGCTCGATCTCGGCCGGAGCCGGCGTCCGGTCGCCTCTCCCGCTGGGCGGCCGGCCGGGGTAGCAGCGCGTCACCGAGCAGCAGTAGAAGGTCTCGTAGAACTCGCCCTCGTCGAGCTCGAGCCAGCGACGCAGCGTCTGCCCGGCACGGCCGCGCCAGGGCCGCCGCTCCTCCCCTTCGACGATGCCCGGAGCCTGGCCGACGATCATCGCCCGCTGCCCCCCGCGACCCTCGAAGACGGGTAACGACTCCAGAGGGAAGCCGGCCTCGCAGCAGGCGCGACAGACGCGGTTGTCGCGCTGGAGCGACGGCAGGGAGCGGTAGAGGGTTCGGCGCCGCGTCATCCCGGGCAGCGTAGAGCGACCCCGATCATGCCTCGCGTTGCGATCCTCGACATCGACGGAACCCTCGTCGACACGAACTACCACCACGGGCTGGCGTGGTACCGAGCGTTTCGCATGCACGGCGTCGTGCTTCCAATCTGGAGAGTGCACCGACATGTCGGCATGGGCGGCGACCAGATCGTCAGTGCACTCACGGACGACGACGTAGAACGGGAAAAGGGCGACGACGTCCGCGCCGCTCACGACGCGCTCTACATGGCGGGGATCGACGAGATCGAGCCGCTCGAGGGTGCGCGTGAGCTGATCGTCTACCTGAAGGAGCACGACTTCACCGTCGCCCTCGCCTCCTCGGCGCGGGCGGAGGAGCTCGACCGCTACCTCGACCTGCTGGACGTCCGCGAGCTCGCAGACGCGTGGACGACCTCCGCCGACGTCGAAACGACGAAACCCGCTCCCGACCTCGTCGTGGCCGCCCTCGAAAAGGCGGGCGGCGGCAACGCTGTCCTCGTCGGCGACACGCCCTGGGACTGCAAGGCCGCGGCTGGAGCCGGAGTGCCGACGATCGCGCTCCTGACGGGCGGCTTCTCGGAGGCCGAGCTCCGCGAGTCGGGCGCTGTGGCGGTCTTCGAATCACTGCCTGAGCTCCGCGAGCGGATCGCAGAGACGCCGCTCGGCTCAGCAACACGCTGACCTGGGTCTGCTCGCACGCACCGGGTGTGCACCACCGGGGCCGAGCCGTACCGGTTGGCTGCTAGACGGTTAGCAGCAGCCGCACTTGCAGTTGCCCTGAGAGCAACCGCAACCGCACGAATCACATGAGCGCACCATGGCTCGCAGGATAGCGGCTGCGCGCGAGACTCCTCGCCCCGACCGCGCTCGACGTGCACCCGCTCTGCGGGCAGGGGTGAAACCGCACCGGTCCGGGTAAGGAGCACGCCGATGGCCGAGAGAACCCAGCGCAAGATCGAACGGCGTACCTCCGTAATCGTCGTCGCGTTCACTCTGGTGGCGATCGTCGTCGCGGGCTTTTGGCTCCTCCTGCCGCTGACTCTTTCGTGACCCGGGCGCGCCGGCCGCGTGTGGCACGATGTGGCGCGCGCGGAGAGGTGTCCGAGCTGGCCTAAGGAGCGCGACTGGAAATCGCGTACTCGGCGAAAGCTGGGTCGCGGGTTCGAATCCCGCCCTCTCCGCTTAGGAGGGTTTGACGACGCAGCCGTTGTGCCGCCTGGTCGTGCTGCACGCCCCGAGGCGGCGTCCTCAGTCCCACGCATCCGCGTCCAGACTCCACGTACGGCCGCTCCCTGCGTCCTTGCGTGGAAACTGGACGCGCAGGCGTACGACCAAACAACGAAGACCGCTTCGTCAAACCCTCCTACACTGGATCGCGTGAGCCGCCCGAGCCCTCTGTGAGCCCACCGCCGGACCTGGGCGGGTCGCGTCCTCGTCGTCGACGACGAGCCTGCGATCCGCCTCCTGTGCCGCGTGAACCTCGAGGCCTCCGGCATGGAGGTCTTCGAAGCCGAGAATGGACGGTGAGGCCGCCGCTGAGCGCCGCGCAGCGACACAGCCCGACCTGATCCTCCTCGACGTGATGATGCCGGCGCGAGACGGTTGGGACGTGGCGCGCAAGCTGACGGAGTCCGATCGAGCCCGCCGATCGTCTTCCTGACTGCGCTCGCAGACGACTCGGCTCGCGTGAAGGCGTACGAGCACGGCGGCGGTCGGCTACATCCTGAAGCCGTTCGACCCGGTGCGCTCGCCGAGTTCGTCGAGACGACGATCGAGCCGGATCAACCGCGGCGAGCTCGAGGCGCTCCGGCGCGCGATCTTCTCGAGCGGCGGAGACCTCCATGTCGAGTCGTAGCGCCGCAGCCGATGCTCACCGCCGTGGCGAGCGTCGCCCCACGCCGTCTCGGCCGGACGCGAGAGGACTCGCGCTCGGTCTGGTCATCGGTGTCGGAGGCCCGGTCGTCGTGACGACGATCGCCGCGATCGACGAGGAGTTCGGCCGATCCTTCCGGGCCTGCTCTACATGCTCTCGATCGCGTTCGCGACCGTGGTCGGGGGCCTTGCGCCCGGGCTCATCTCCAGTGCTCTCTCGACCGTGCTTCTGGACTACTACTTCCTCGGTTCGACGAGCGGTCGATCGACCCGTGGTCGGTCGAGGACGGCCTCGCGCTCCTCGCGTTCGTCGTCGCCTCGATCGCGATGACCCAGATCATCTCGTGGCTTCGGCGTGCACGGGAGGCAGGCCGAGCGGGCGCGAGTCGCCGAGTCCGAGGCCAGGATGCTGAGCGAGGAGGCGACGGATCGCATCGTCTGGCTCCAGCGGGCGACCGCTGCGCTCGCGGAGGCCGTCACGCCGCAGGAGGTGCTCGACGCCATCGTCGCCGAGGGAATCGTGGCCTCCGAGGCTCGCGCCGGGCTGATCGGCCTCGTTGCCGACGACGGGGAGACGGTCGAGATCGTCGCCTCGCACGGGTACGCCCCGGAGACGCTCGAGGGCTGGGAGCGCTTCGCACTGGCCGGCCCGTTTCCGTTCTCCGAGGTCGATCCGCTCCGGGGAGCCGTTCTTCTTCCGAAGCACCGAGGAGCTGGCCGAGCGGTTTCCAGAGCTTCCGTCCCGCTCCATTCGAGACGCACGGTTTCACGGCGCTGCCGATCCCGATCGGCGGCACGGCCCGGCGGCGCGCTCGGCCTCTCGTTCTCGGGCGTTCGCGACTCGTCGCCCGAGCAGCGCGAGACGGAGATGGCGCTCGCCCGCATGGCCGGCCAGGCGCTCGAGCGGGCGCGACTCGACGAGGCGCGCGAGAAGCTTCGCGAGCGCCTGACCTTCATGGCCGAGGCGAGCGCGCTACTCGCGTCGTCACTCGACTACGAGAAGACGCTCACGCGACTGACCGAGCTCGTCGTTCCGGACTCTCGCGGACTGGTGCGCGATCGACATCGTCGCCGAGGAGGGCGGGATCGAGCGCCTCGCGGTGGCGCATCAGGATCCCGCCAAGCTCAAATGGGCGCTCGAGCTTCAAGAGCGCTATCCGCCGGATCCGGACGCGCCCTTCGGAGTTCCGCGAGTGCTTCGCACGGGCGAGCCCGACTTCATGCCCGAGATCCCGGACGAGCTCCTCGAGCTCGCCGCAGAGGGCGACGAGGAGTTCCTCGAGATCATCCGCCAGCTCGGCCTGCGCTCCTCGATGATCGTGCCGCTCGTCGCGCGTCGGCGCACGCTGGGCGCGCTGACGCTGATCGCAGCCGAGTCCGGCCGGATCTACGACGAGGGCGACCTCGAGCTGGCCGAGGAGCTCGCACGACGCGCCGCCGTCGCAGTCGACAACGCCCGGCTCTACGACGAGTCCGCGCGAAGAGCCGAGGCGGCGCGAGCGCTCGCGTACACGGCCGACGGCGTCATCCTCGTGGACCCCGAGGGCATCGATCCGGTTCTGGAACCCGCCGCGACGCGATCACCGGCACGACCGAGGCCGAGGCGCTCGGCACGCAGGCCGAGGAGGTGGTCCCGGCCTGGGCCGCAATCTCGTCGCAGATCGAGCTCGGCGCCGGCCAGGATGCCCCGGCCCGCAGCATCCGTGTGCCGATCCGTCGCGCCGACGACGAGCGCTGGGTCTCGGTCGTCCGCGGTCGACTTCGGCGACGGCTGCGTCTACGCCCTCCGCGACATCACGGAAGAGGAGGCGCTCGAGCGCGCGCGCAGCGACTTCGTCTCGACCGCCTCGCACGAGCTCAGAACGCCGCTCGCGGCCGTGTACGGCGCCGCGCGCACCCTCCGCCGGGCGGAGCTCGAGCTCGACGAGGCCGATCGGGAAGCGTTCCTCGACATGATCGAGTCGGAGGCCGACCGGCTTGCGCGCATCGTCAACCAGATCCTGCTCGCGGGGCAGCTCGACGCGGGCGAGATCGACGCCGAGGGGCGCTGCGACCCCGTTCCCGTGGTCGAGAGCGTCCTCGAGTCGGCCGCCGTGCGCGCGCCCGCGTCCGGTCGAGCTCGCCTTCGATCCGCCCGCGTCGTTTCCCGAGCTCGCCTGCGACGAGAACCGCTTCCGGCAAGTGCTCGTCAACCTGGTCGAGAACGCGATCAAGTACTCGCCCGACGGCGGCGAGGTGCGCGTGGCGCTGGCCGAGCGCACCGGCCGCGCGCGGGTCGAGGTCTCGGACCGCGGGCTCGGCGTCCCGCAGGGCGAGCGCGAGCGGATCTTCGAGAAGTTCTACCGCCTCGACCCGAGCTTGAGGCGAGGCGTCGGCGGCACCGGGCTCGGTCTGTACATCTCACGCGAGCTCGTGGAGCGGATGCACGGGCGGCTGTGGCACGAGGGCCGAGACGACGGCGGCTCGACCTTCGTCGTCGAGCTGCCGCTCTTCCGCGGCTGAGCCCGGCGCTCGCCGCAGCGCTAGCCGCCGGCTTCGGCGGCCAGGAACGCGACGAGGTTCGCGAGATCCGTCCTCGGACAGCTGCTCGCCGTAGTCCTGGGGCATGATCCCCGGCCCGAACCCCTCGGTGATCTCGGAGTTCGGGTCGACGATCTGCATCTGGATCTCGTCGGGGCTCTTCCCGGGCAGCGACTTCGTCCAGGCTCGGGCCGACCGCGCCCCGAGGCTTCCGCGGCCGCGAGCGCGTGGCACGACCCGCAGCCGGCGCTCGCGAAGACCTCGCCGCCGGCGGCCGGATCGCCCTCGGCCCGCCGCCGCCGGTCTCGCCGGTCTCGCCGGTCTCGCCCGTCTCCCCGGTCTCGGTCTCCGCCCGGTCTCGCCGGTCTGTGTGTCGGCCGGGGTCGTCGGCTCTCTCGTCGACGGCCTCGCCGTGGGCTTCGCCGAAGTCGTGTGACTCGCCGAGCGCCTCGACCGCGACGAGCATCCCGATGACGAGCAGGATCGTGACCGCGAAGAACGACCCCATGCGCCTGCCCGGAAAGTCCGGCCGGCGACGCGGGATCACGATCGACACGACGAGCGCGAAGATGACGAGCGCTCCGGCCACGAGGCCGAGGATGAGATCGCTGGCCCCGCTCGAGAGGGCGAAGGTGGTCGCGGTCCCGGTCACGCGGCGCATACCATACTGGCCCGAATGACCCGCGTCGGCATCACTCTCGGCGCCGGCGCGGCCTTCGTCGGTGGCGCTCGTCCTGACCGTCGCCGGGGTGGGCGACCGGGCCGATGCGCTCCCCAACTGGCAGGCCCTCGTCCTCGGGATCGTGCAGGGCGCGACCGAGCTTCTGCCCATCTCGTCGTCGGGCCACCTCATCCTCGTGCCGTGGCTCGGCGAGTGGCGCTACCTGGAGACCCACGAGGAGTTCAACAAGACGTTCGACGTGGCGCTCCACCTCGGAACGCTCCTCGCGGTCGTCGCGCTACTTCCGCCGCGATCTGGCCAGGCCCTCGTCGCGGCGCTTTGGCGAAGCCTGCGCGGGCGCCGGATCGAGACGGCCGAGGAGCGCGTGGCCTGGTTCGTCGTCGTCGCCACCATCCCGGCGGCCGTCGTCGGCGCGGTCTTCGAGGACGTGATCGACACGAACCTCGGCGACCCGTGGCAGATCGCGATCCTCCTGCGCCGTCTTCGCGATCCTCCTCTGGCTGAGCGACCGCGTCGCCCCGAGGCGGCGGATGGACGAGATCGGCTGGTACGGGGCGCTCGGCGTCGGCCTCGCGCAGTGCCTGTCGCTCGCGCCCGGCGTCTCGCGATCGGGAGTCACGATCACCGCCGCGCGCTTCCTCGGCCTCGACCGCGACTCGGCCGCGCGCCTCTCGTTCCTGCTCCTCGTCCCGATCACGTTCGGCGCGCTGCTCCTGAAGGGCGTCAACGACGTGCTGCTCGGCGATCTCCCACCGGGCATGGTCGGCCCGTTCGTCGTCGGCACGATCGCCTCTGCCGTCACCGGGCTCGTCGCCATCTCGGCGCTGCTCGGCTACGTCCGCCGGAACACGTACTCGGTCTTCGTCGTCTACCGCCTGATCGCCGCCGCGGTCGTCGCGCTCCTGATCTGGACAGGCGTTCGCGAGGCGACCTTCTAGGTCGGAGTCGACGGTGGGCTTGTGGGCGCGACTCGATAGGAGTAGCCTCGAGGAGAGAAAGGGAGGGAAGCTAGAAGCGTGCGCGGCACCTCGCTCATCATGATCGTGGTTGCCGGCGCCCTCGCGCTGCCCGCCGCTGCCCTGGGCGAGATCCGGGCGGGAGAGGCCACGGTGACGGGAAACGCCCAGGACGCTCCGGCGCAGACGACCCAGCGGAGCAAGGCGGTCGCTCCGCCGGCTCTCGTCCCGCCGACCGCCAGCGCGAACCAGCGCCCTGGCACCCACACGCGCGTCACCGCGAACGCGTGGCGCGACGGGGTCACCGACGACGTCTACACGAACAGGTGCTTCGATTCTGCGCTCGAGGTGCTCGGCGGCGCCTGGATGGGCTGGTTCGGGGAGGTCAACGCCTCACCCGTCGTAAACCAGGTCTACTACACCCGCATCTACTGGGGTGTCGCGGGCAATCCCTGTGCCGGCGGCGCTTATGTGGCCCCCGAGTTCGGCCTGCCGGCCGGTACGAGCCTCGCGATCAGCGCGCAGAATCCCGTTCGCTGCTTCGGTGCGCGACCCGGACGGAACTTCGAGGAGTTCGCGAGGAACGAGTGTCCGCAGGCGGCTGGGAACGGACGGTACGGCGGGCTCTCGTTCTACCCGCCGCCCTCGACCGGCGTGTCCGCGTGGCCGACGGCGACGGGCGCCTTCTTCCAGATCTGGGTTCCGGTGAGGTCGACAGTCCCGCTCAGTGGGCTGATCGTCGGGGGCGCAGGCCAGGCGTGTCCCTCCTGTCTCTACGGCGCCGCGTGGTTCATCGACGGGAACTTCAGCCCCACCTCCGCGCCGGTGCAAGGCGTCTGGGTCGGCGGCTCGGCGTCGACGCCGTCTCCATACGTCGACTACCCGGTGCCGAACCACATCGTCCAGACGTGTAACCCGACCTACTCCGGCGAGACCACCTGGACGTCCGGATTCATCTACACCGAAGGAACCTCCGGCAACGCTCGGACGCAGCTCGGGACGGGCCCGAGCGGGCCCTACGACGTCTCCACGGGGTCTACACCTCTGAGCCCGGGCGCTTGGCGACTGGATCAGTGTTGGGTCGTCGGAGGGCCGTCCGCCCTCCCGCCCGGGACCTACCACTTCCGCGTTTGCTACGACCCGAGCGGAGGCGCGCCGGAGATCTGCGGCTCGAACCAGTCGTTCACAGTGCCGGGCGCAGCGGATTCGACCGTGCCGAACACGTCTATCGCGTCCGGCCCGAAACCGTTCACGAACCGAACCTCTGCGACCTTCACCTTCTCGTCGAACGAGCTCGGGGCAAGTTTCGAATGCAAGCTCGACGGCGCGGCGACGTTCACTCCCTGCTCGGCGCCGACCTACACCGCCCTGGCCGCAGGACCTCACGTGCTCCGCGTCCGGGCCAAGGACGCCGCCGGCAACACCGACGCTTCGCCGGCGGTTCGAACCTGGACGATCGACCTGACGAAGCCGAACACGACAATCACGGCCGGGCCACTCCGCTCCACGGCCGGCTCGTCTGCGACCTTCAGGTTCACCTCGAGCGAGCCCACGGGCGCGAAGTTCCAGTGCAAGCTCGACGCCGGCGCCTGGAAAAGCTGCATCAGCCCGAAGGGCTACACAGGGATCACGCGCGGCCAGCACACCTTCCGAGTGCGCGCGATCGACCGGGCCGGCAACGTGGACGCAACGCCTGCCGCCAAGACCTGGCGGCGCTAGCTCCAAGCAGTAGGACCAGGAGTCGCCTCACTTAGGCCGCATGGCCCATTGCGACCCCGCTGCCCGTGTGGAACGCTCGAGCAAGCACACCATTCGTTCCTTTGGGGGGTCCTTAGTGGTAAGACGCAGCGCAACCGTTCTGGCCGTCGCCGGCCTGACCGTTCTCGGCCTGGCCGTCGGTGCCGCAGGCGCTTCGGCCTCCACCTTCACGGCCCAGGACCGAGCCGCGCTTGACCGGCTCGAGCGGGTCGCCGCCACCGTCGCCTTCCACGCGAAGACCGGCAAGGTGCGCTTCGTCGGGACGACGGCAGGCCGGCCCATCGCGCGTCCGGCCGGCTTCGGCCCCGGCGCGTCCCCCGTCGCGGTTGCGCGCGCCTTCCTAGCCCCCCACGCCCGGCTCTTCGGGCTCTCGGATCAGGCCCGCGACCTCCGCGTCGCCCGCGTCCAAGAGGCCCCGGCCGGCCGCGCGGTCGTGCGCTTCCAGCAGACCCACGGCGGCGTTCCCGTCCTGGCCGGCGACCTCGTCGTCAATCTCGACGCGCAGCGCAACGTCCTGTCCGTCGGCGGGGAAACGAGCCCGGCACTCCGGCTCGACGCGGTCGCACAGGTCTCCGCGGGACATGCGGTTGCGACCGCGCGCTGGCTCACCGGCCAGAAGTCCGGCGTCGCGAAACGCGCCCTCCGCGCGTCCCGGCCCGCGCTCTGGATCTACGACTCGGAGCTCATGGGCACGCCCGGCGAGCGCGAGCGCGTCCTCGTCTGGCGCATCGAGGTCACTGCGCCCGCGCGCGGCGACGTGCGGCGCCTCGTCCTGATCGACGCACGGACCGGCGACGTCACGCTCAGCTTCGACCAGATCGCCCACGCGAAGAACCGCAAGATCTGCGACGCCGGGAACGCCAAAGCCCGCGTTCCATGCCAGGCCCCCTTTAAGCGGGTCGAGGGTCAGCGGCCGATCTCAGGGGCCGGCGCCGCCGACGTGAACGACGCCTACCTCTACTCCGGCATCGTCTACGACTTCTTCAAGAGCCGCTTCAACCGCGACTCGATCGACAACCGCGGCATGCCGCTCATCCAGACCGTCCGCTACTGCGAAAGCGGCTGCCCCTTCGAGAACGCCTTCTGGAACGGGACGCAGATGGTGTACGGGCCGAACTACGCGTCGGCGGGCGACGTCGTCGGCCACGAAATGGCGCACGGGATCACCGAGCGCACGTCCGGTCTCTTCTACTGGTTCCAGGCCGGCGCGATCAACGAGTCGATGTCCGACGTCTTCGGCGAGCTGGTCGACCTGACGGACGGACGCGGGAACGACTCGGCCGGAGCCAAGTGGCTCATGGGCGAAGACCTACCGATCGGCGCCATCCGCAACATGAAGAACCCCCCGGCGTTCGAGCACCCAGACCGGATGACGAGCCCGTTCTACTTCGAGGGGCTCGACGAGGACTTCGCGATAGACGACTCGGGCGGCGTCCACTACAACAGCGGCGTCAACAACAAGGCCGCGTACCTCCTGACCGACGGCGGTTCCTTCAACGGACGCACCGTCTCCGCCCTCGGGCTCGCGAAGGTCGCGCGCCTCTACTACGAGGTCAACTCGAACATCCTTACGTCCGGGAGCGACTACGCTGACCTCTACGACGCGCTGATCCAGGCCTGTCAGAACCTCGTCGGATCGGCCGGGTTCACCCAGTCGAACTGCAATGAGGTCGCCGACGCCGTGGCCGCGACCGAGATGCACCTCCAGCCGATGCCCGATTCGCAGTTCCCTAACGTCGCCGACGCTCCGGTGTGCGACCCGGGCCAGGTCCCGACCGACCTCTTCTACGACAACTTCGAGCAAACTCCCAACTCGAACTGGGCCAGCGGTGCACTCGTCGGCGTCAACCAGTGGGGACTTCTGAGCGATTACTCCTCGAGCGGCAACCTCGCGATGTACGGGCCCGACCAGACCAGCCAATCCGACACGTGGATCCAGTCGGCGACCGGAACGACGGTCCCCGTCGGGTCGGCGACGTACGCCCGGTTCAGCCACGTCTTCGACTTCGAGTTCTTCTTCGACTGGTTCAACTTCGTGTTCGTGAACGCCGACGGCGGTGTGGTCGAGTACTCGACCGACGGCGGCACAACCTGGCTCGACGCGGAAACGCAAAGTCCCGCGCCGAACGGCCTCTTCGACTGGGACGGCTACAACATCGCCGGAACGGAGATCTACAACGGGACGGGCGGCGACAATCCCCTAAGGCCCCGCCGAGCGTTTACGACGGCGAACGGCGGAATGCGGGCGGCGCGATTGAACCTCACGCCCCTCGCCGGCCAGAACGTCAAGCTTCGGTTCCGGATCGGCACCGACACGAACAACGTCGAGGGCTTCTTCTTCGGCTGGATCATCGACGACGTCCGTATCTACACATGTGCGCCGGGATCTCGCCCCACCGGCTCGCCGACCACGAACTTCCTGCGGAACGCGAGCTTCGAGTGGGACGACAACGACGACGCGATGCCCGACTTCTGGAGCATGAACCAGAACGCGCTCCGCCTCCAGGCCGCGAAGAAGACCGGCAAGTACGGGCTCCGCCACAAGGCGATCAACCGGAGCGGCTCAGTCGACAACGAGGCCTACGCGACGACGCAGAAGGTGACCGGGCTCGCCGGCGGCCAGGCCTACCGGGCTTCGGCGTGGATCCGGATTCCGACGACGGGTGCCGCGGTGAACTTCGCCTACCAGGTGCAGTTCCTGAACGCCTCCGGCGGCGTCATCCAGACGAAGGTCGTCAAGCAGTACACGAACGACACCGCCGGCGCCTGGAAGAACCCGGCGCTGACCATGACCTCACCCGCCGGCACGTCTGCCGCAAAGGTGAGCATGGTTCAGAAGGGCCTGAACGCGACGGTTCTTGCGGAGGACATCGTCTTCAAGCGTCTGTAGGCGACCCTTGATGTAGCCCGCGTCCCGGCATCCGGGGCGCGGGCCTACGCTTCCTCTGTGAACGAGCGCCTGCTGCTCGTCGAGGACGACTCCTCGATCCGGGAGGTAGCCACGCTCGGGCTCTCCCAGGCAGGCTTCAGGGTCACGGCCTCAGGGGACGGGCGCGAGGGCCTCGCGCGCTTCCGGGAAGGCGCCTTCGACCTCGTCGTCCTCGACGTCATGCTGCCCGGGCTCGACGGGCTCGAGGTGTGCCGGGCGATCCGCCGGGAGAGCCAGGTGCCCGTGGTCTTCCTCTCGGCCAGGTCGGACACGCTCGACGTCGTCGTGGGCCTCGAGCTCGGCGCGGACGACTACGTGACGAAACCGTTCGAGCTCCCGGAGCTCGTGGCGCGGATCCGGGCGGTTCTCCGGCGGGCTACCGATGCTCCCGGGCCGGACGTGATCGCCGTCCGTGACCTCGAGATCGACTCGGCGGCGCACGAGGTGCGGCGAAGCGGCGAGGCGATCCCGCTGACCGCAACCGAGTTCCGGCTCCTGCTCGAGCTCGCGCGCCGGCCGAAGCAGGTCTTCACGCGCGAGCTCCTCCTCGAGCGCGTCTGGAACTACGACTACCTCGGCGACTCGCGGCTCGTCGACGTCGCGGTGCAGCGGCTCAGGGCGAAGATCGGGCCCGGTGTCCTCGAGACGGTCCGCGGCGTCGGCTACCGGCTCCGCGCGGAGGATTGATGCCGAGCGGCGGCCGATCCGGCCCGGGCGGCTCCGCCGCCGGCTCACGATCGCGTTTGCGCTCGTCGCGGCTCTCTCGGCCGCGGCGCTCGCTGCAGGCTCCTATCTCGTCGTCCGGGACAACCGCCTGGACGACTCGGTCGCCCGCCGGTGGAGCAGTCACGCTTCAACCTCGAGCTCGCCGACGACGTGCTGCGCAGCGCCGACGAACCGGCCGCCGGGGTGTCGAGGATCTCCTCCCCGCCCTCGAGCGGCGAGGCGACTTCGTGGTGGTGGGGCGAGGCGAAGCGTCCAGCCGTTCTCGACCAGCCTCTCGCTCGGCGCCGTCAGGTTCCGGAGGAGCTCGTCGTCGGAGGTTCGCCGCGGCCGGCTCGCCTACCAGCGCACGGAGGCCGGCGGGCGGCCCAGCAGCTCGCCGTGGGCGGCCGGGTGCGCGGCGTCGAGCTCTACTTCTTCTACCCGGAGGAGCAGCTCTTCGACGACCTGGCCCAGCTTCGGACGATCCTGCTCGTGGGGCTCGGAGCGCTCGTGCTCCTCGCGACCCTGATCGGAGCCGCTGTGGCCCGGCGAACGCTCGCGCCCGTCGCCCAGGCGAGCGCCGCCGCCCAGTCACTCGCCGAAGGGCTCCTCGACACGCGGCTTCCGGGCGGCGGACGGGACGAGTTCGGCGCCTGGGCCTCCTCCTTCAATGAGATGGCCGAGGCGCTCCAGGCGAAGATCCAGGCGCTCTCGGAGGCGGAAGCCAGGGAGCGGCGCTTCACCGCCGACGTCGCGCATGAGCTCAGGACGCCCCTGACTGCCCTCGTCGCCGAAGCGGGTCTCCTCGCCGAGCACGTCGACGGAATGCCCGCCGACGCGAGGCGTCCCGCGGAGCTCCTCGTCGCGGACGTGGCCCGGCTCCGGCGGCTCGTCGAGGATCTGATGGAGGTCTCGCGGCTCGACTCGGGCGCCGAGGCCGTGCGCCTCGAGCCGGTCGAGCTCCTCTCGCTCGTCGAGGCGATCACCAAGGGGCGCGGCGAGGCGTCCGTAACCGGCGCGGAGGTGCGACTCGAGACCGACCGGAGGCGCCTCGAGCGGATCGTCGGGAACCTCGTGGACAATGCCGTCCGCTACGGAGGCGCCGCGCAGGTGCGGGTCGCGCGAGAGAGAGGCAACGCTCTCGTCGAGGTCGCCGACGCCGGCCCCGGGATATCGGCCGAGCACCTCCCCCACCTCTTCGACCGCTTCTACAAGGCGGATCCGGCACGCAGCGGCGCGGGGAGCGGTCTCGGCCTCGCGATCGCGCGCGAGAACGCGCGGCTCCTGGGCGGCGACATCGAGGTCGTGAGCAGGCCGGGCGCGACGCGGTTCACGCTCCAGTTGCCTGTTACGGAATCGTTACCCGGCCGAGACGGTGCTGTTGCCGACGCCGAGCAGGATGAGGCACGGAAACCATCAGGAGGAAGACCATGAAGCGCCTCACCCTCATCACCCTCACCTTCGCCGCCGGGCTCTTGCTCGCACTCGGACTCGTCGCCTGCGGCGGCGAGGACGCGACCTCGGTCGGCGAGGTGCCGGCGGGGACGTCGCCCGACCCGGCCGGAACGCAGTCGACCGGCACCGGCGAAGAGCCCACCGAGGAGCCCTCCGGAACAGACGAGGAGCCGTCCGGCGAGCCCGATCCCGAGCCTGCGGCCGACGTCCGGTACCGCGTCTGGTTCGTCCGCGGCGAGGGCCTCTATTCGGTCGACCGCACGCACGAGGCAACCCGCGCCGTCGGCGCGGCCGCGCTCGGCAGCCTCCTCGCAGGGCCGTCCGAGGCCGAACGGAGCGATGGTGTCTCCACGGCGGTGCCCGCCGGCACACGGCTCCTGGGGCTCGTCGTCTCGGGTGGAGTCGCGACCGTCGATCTGAGCTCGGAGTTCGAATCCGGAGGCGGCTCGCTCTCGATGATGGCCCGCCTCGGCCAGGTCGCGTGCACACTCGACCAGTTCTCGGCCGTCAGAGGCGTCAGGTTCGAGCTCGACGGCGAGCCGGTCAGCGTCTTCTCCGGCGAGGGGATCGTCCTCGAGAAGCCGGTCACCTGCGCGGACTACGAGGATCTGCTTCCGGTCATCGTCGTCGACAACCCGGCGCCCGGCAGCGAGATCCGTAGCGGCCACAGGGTGACCGGCTCGGCCAATGTCTTCGAGGCCAACGTGGGCTACGTGCTGGTCGGCGGTGACCACACGTTCGACGAGGGCTTCACGACCGCCACGTGCGGAACCGGCTGCCGCGGAACCTTCTCCTTCCGCCTCCAGTTCGACGTGAACAAGCCGCTCGATGCCACGCTCATCGTCCACGACGACGACGCGGCAGGCGTCGGGCAGTGGCCCCACGAGGTGCGGATCCCTGTCACGCTCATGCCGAGCTGAGCGACCTCGCCCCCATCCGACAGGCAGTAGAGGACGGCCTCCCAGCCGCGGTCGAGCTCCTTCGGGAGCTCGTCCGCGTTCCATCCACTCTCGGTGAGGAGGAGCCGGCGCAGGCGCTCGTCGAGGCGCGCCTGGAGGAGCTCGGGTTCGTCGTGCGCTCGGTCGAGCCCGATCCGGAGACGCTCGCGGCGCGGCCCGACAGCGGGCTCCCACTCGTCCCGTACGAGGGCCGGCGCTCGCTCGTCGGGACCCTGGAGGGCGGATCGGGCCGCTCGCTCCTCCTGAACGGACACGTGGACGTCGTGAGCGCCGAGCCACTGGCGCACTGGACGCGGAACCCCTGGGGCGCCGATGTCGAGGGCGACCGGCTCTATGGGCGCGGCTCCGGCGACATGAAGGGCGGTGTCGTAGCGATGCTCCTCGCCGTCGAGGCGGCGCGGGCACTCGGCGACCTGCGCGGGCCGATCGTCTACCAGAGCGTCATCGAGGAGGAGTGCGGCGGGAACGGCGCGCTCGCCGCGTGCCTGGCGGGGCCTCCGGCCGAGGGCGTCGTGATCGCAGAGCCCACGGGAGGCGCGCTCGAGCTCGTAGCGCCGGGAGTGATCTGGGCGCGGCTCACCTTTCAGGCGCCGGCCGGTCACGCGCAATCGGCGGACGAGTGGGCGAATCCCATCGAGGCCGCGGGCGTGGCGATCGCGGCGCTCCGAGGGCTCGAGCAGGAGCTGAACGCGTCGCCCGAGGTCGAGTTCCAGGGTGTCGGCTCGCCGTACCTCGTGAACATCGGCGCGTTGCACGCCGGCGACTGGCCGTCGACCTCGCCGGGGCTCGCGGAGCTGGACGTCAGGCTGGGCTTCCCGATCCGAATGAAGCCGGCGCAGGCGCAGGCTCGCCTGGCCACGGCCGTGCGCGAGGCGGTGCCCGACGCGAAGATCGAGTTCCGCGGCTTTCGGGCGCGAGGCTACGCGTTCGAGCCGGACACGCCGCTCGCCTCGCTCCTCGCGGCCTGCCACGAGGAGGCGGTCGGCGCAAGGCCGCCGGTGCAGGCAGGCCGGGCAACCACCGATCTCCGCTGGTTCCATCCCGGCCAGGCCGCCTGCTACGGACCGGCGAGCTCGGGCTCGCACGCTGTGGACGAGTGGGTCTCGATCTCCTCCATCGCCGACGTGGCCACCGTGCTCGCGCTCCTCCTGCGCCGGTGGGGCGCAGCGTGAGAACGTAACCCGTGCGGATCAAGGACTCCCTGCCGCGTCAGGTCGGCGACGTCCGTGCCTTCTGGATCCCGCTCTCCGACGGGACACGGCTCTCGGCCGGGATCTGGCTCCCGGACGACGCCGAGGAGAGCCCCGTTCCCGCGATCCTCGAGTACATCCCGTACCGCAGGGCCGACTGGACGTGGCGGCGCGACGAGCCGATCCACCGGTACTTCGCCGGGCATGGGTACGCGTCGGTGCGCGTCGACCTCAGAGGCTCGGGCGACTCCGACGGGGTGCTCCTCGACGAGTACCTCGAGCAGGAGCAGGACGACGCGGTCGAGGTGATCCGCTGGCTCGGCGAGCAGCCGTGGTGCACGGGCCGGGTCGGCATGTTCGGCATCTCGTGGGGCGGGTTCAACGGGCTCCAGGTGGCGGCGCGGCGACCGCCGGAGCTCGGCGCCGTGATCACGCTCATGTCGACGGACGACCGGTACTCCGACGATGTGCACTACGTCGGCGGCAGCGTCCTGGCCGTGGACATGCTCCCGTGGTCGTCGCTCATGTACGTCTGGAACGGGACGCCGCCGGATCTCGTGAACCGGGCCGGCGACTGGCGAGAGACGTGGCTGCGGCGGCTTCGGGAGACGCCGCCCTACGTCGAGGCATGGCTCTCGCACCAGCGCCGGGACGAGTACTGGCAGCACGGGTCGGTGTGCGAGGACTTCTCGGCGATCGAGTGCGCCGTCTACGCAGTCGGCGGCTGGGTGGACGGGTATACGGACGCCGTCCTCCGGCTCCTCGAGGGACTGCCGGGCCCGCGCAAAGGGCTGATCGGGCCGTGGGGCCACGGGTTTCCCCATGACGCGCTCCCCGGCCCGCAGATCGGGTTCCTGCAGGAGTGCGTGCGCTGGTGGGATCGTTGGTTGAAGGGCGAGCGAAACGGAATCGACGAGGAGCCCGACCTCTGCGTCTGGCTGCAGGACTCGGTCTCGGCGAGCGCGCAGCTCGAGAAACGCCCCGGGCGGTGGGTGGTGGAGGACGGGTGGCCGGCCGCGAGCGCCGAGCCGCTCTCGCTGACGCTCGGCCCGGACGGCGGCCTCCGCCGGGGCGACTCCCCCGAGAAGGCCGAGCTCGCGATACTCGGGAGCCAGCTCTGCGGGCTCGACTCCGGCCTCTGGTGCCCGTACGGCGACGCGGCGGACCAGCCGACCGACCAGCGGATGGAGGACGGGGTCTCGCTCACGTTCACATCGGATCCGCTCGAGGACGATGTGGAGATCCTCGGCTTCCCCCTAGCGCGGCTCGTCGTTGCCTCCGACCGGCCCCGGGCGCAGGTCTGCGTCCGCCTCTGCGACGTGACGCCCGACGGACGCTCGACGCTCGTCACCCGCGGCGTCCTCAACCTGACGCATCGGGACTCGCACCTGGAGCCGTCGCCGCTCGAGCCGGGACGGCGCTACGAGGTGAGCGTAAGCCTGAATGCGATCGCGCACCGGTTCCCGGCCGGGCACAAGATTCGCGTGGGAATCTCGCCGACCTACTGGCCCTGGCTCTGGCCCTCCCCCGAGCCGGTCACGCTGCAGGTGGTGGCGGGAGCGAGCTCGGTGGCGCTCCCGGTCAGGTCTTCAACGGCTGCGGATGCCGGGGCTGCTGCATTCGGGGAGCCCGAGGTGGCCGCGCCGCTCGAGATCGAAGAGCTCGAGGAGGGCTTTGCGCGCCGGTCGGTCGAGCGCGACTTCGTCACCGGGGCGGCCGTGCTCACGTATGAGTTCGGCGGCGGCCGGCGCGTGCTTCCGACCGGGGTCGAGCTCGCCGACTGGACCCGTGAGACGTTCACGATCACTGAGGGCGAGCCGCTTTCGGCGCGAGTGCGCTGCGAGGAGCGGGTCGAGCTGGCGCGGGACGGCATCCGCACGGTCGTCGAAACCGACAGCGAGATGTGGTCCGACGCGGAGAGCTTCCACGTCCTGAACCGCATCCGAGCCACGGAGAACGGCGAGGTCGTGCATGAGTCGGAGCGCCCGTTCAGCGTCCCGCGCGACCACGTCTGACCAGAGGGGTCGCCTCAGCTCAGGCGCCGCTGTGTCGAGAGGAGCTAGGCGGCCGCGACCGAGGAGAGGTCGCGGATCGCCGCGAGGCGCGCGAGGGCCTGGCCCTCGAGCTGGCGAACACGCTCGCGCGTCAGGCCGAGCTCGTGGCCGATCGCCTCGAGCGTCCACGGCTCGCCGTCGAACCCGAAGCGGAGCTCCAGGATGCGCCGCTCCCGCTCGGGGAGCGCGTCGAGCGCGCGGCGGACTCCCTGCTTGCGGAGCGACTCCTCGGCCTCGTCGAACGGATCGACGGCCTCGCGGTCGGCGAAGAGGTCGCCGAGCTCGCCCTCGTCGTCGGCGCCGACGGACTGGTTGAGGGAAACCGAAGCCTGCGCGGCGCCGAGCGCCTCGTCGACGTGCTGCACCGGAAGGCCCGTCGCCTCGGCGAGCTCCTCCTTCGTCGCCTCGCGGCCGAGCTCGACCTCGAGCCGGCGGGCGGCGCGCGTCAGCTTCTGCTGGCGCTCGACGACGTGGACGGGCACGCGAATCGTGCGCGCGTTGTTCGCGACGGCACGCTGCACGGACTGGCGGATCCACCAGGTGGCGTAGGTCGAGAACTTGAAGCCGCGGCGCCAGTCGAACTTCTCGACAGCGCGGTTCAGGCCGAGCGTTCCCTCCTGGATCAGGTCGAGGAACGGAACGCCGAGACCGCGGTAACCCTTGGCGATCGAGACGACCAGGCGCAGGTTGGACTCGATCATGCGGCGCTTGGCGAGGAGGTCGCCCTTCTCGATCTGCTTGGCGAGCATGACCTCGTCCGCTGCGGTCAGGAGCTTGTGCCGGCCCACGTCGGCCAGGAAGAGCTGCAGGCTGTCGCCGGCGCCGATCGTGACGGCCGGTGTGGGCGCGGCGGCGACTTCCTCTTCGGCCTCCTTGGGAGCACCCGACGTCGAGCCCGATCGACTCGAGCTCCTGCGTCAGGTCGGCGATCTCCTGGTCGCCCAGGTCAAGTTCGAGCGCGAGCGCCTCGAGCTCAGCCGGCTCGACGTAGCCGCGCTCCTCGGCGCTCTCGACGAGAGAGCGCCCCTGAAGTGTCTCCAGAGCTTCATTCACGGTGTTGGACAAGGACTCTCTACTTCCCTTTCGTCTATAACGATCCTGCCGGATGGCAGGGTTCGCACACTTAGACGTTCCCGACTGGTCAAACGTTCGCAGCGTATGGTCGATTCCCTCGCGCTGTCGAGGGTCTTGGACACACCTTAACCGGGCCGTAACCCGGTGCCCATCCCCGTGTTGCGCTATTCGGCGCCAACGGTGGCGGGGACCTGCTCGGCCGGCGGATCCGGCCTCGGCGCGCGCGCCCACTCCTCGTCGAAGTCGACGCGCCACTTGCCGGTCTCACCGTCCTGCACGAGCGCGAGCTTGGCGCGAAAGCTCTTGCCGGAGCGGCCCTTGAAGCCGGTGACCTGCTTCTCCGTCTTCCCGGTCGCCATGAGCTCCTTGACGACCGCGACCGGCAGGATCTTGCCGGCCTTTCGCTTCCAGATCACGAAGCCGCAGCCCGGGTCGTCCTTCGTCCAGCAGGAGTAGCCCTTCCGGTTCTCGATCACGTCGCGCCCGCAGACCGGGCACGGGCCGAGGTTGGCGCGCTCGATCTTGACGTCCTTCAGCTTGTCGAGCGCCTCCACGGTCTCCGTCGTGAACTGCGACGATGTCGTCCATGAAGGCTTGACGGCTGTCCTCGCCCTGCTCGATCAGGCCGAGCCGGTGCTCCCAGCTTCCCGTCAGCTCCGGCGAGGTGAGCGGGTGCTGACCCAGGAGCTCGATGACCTTGATGCCCTTCTCGGTCGCGTGGAGGGCACGCCCGTCGCGCTCGATGTAGTCGACCTGGATCAGCCGCTCGATGATCGAGGCGCGCGTCGCCGGCGTTCCGATCCCGGAGTCCTTCATGGCCTCGCGCAGCTCGGCGTCCTGGATGTCCTTGCCCGCGGTTTCCATGGCGGCGAGGAGCGAGGCCTCGGAGAAGCGGCGAGGAGGCTGCGTCTCCTTCTCGATCGACTCGACAGCGAGCGTCTCGACGCTCTCGCCCTGCTCGAGCGGTGGGAGAGCCTGGTCGCCGCCCGGTGTCGTCGTCCTGCGCCTCGGCGGGCCGCGCCTCGTCCCCGTAGACCGACTTCCAGCCGGCCTCGACGAGCACGCGGCCGCTCGTCCGGAAGACGTGCTCGGCGACGGTGGTCTCGATGCGCGTGCGCTCGAAGACGGCCTCGGGATGGAAGACCGCGAGGAAGCGCTTGGCCACGAGGTCGTAGATCTTCCGCTCGTCGTCCGAGAACTTCTCGAGGTCGTGCTCGGCCTTCGTCGGGATGATCGCGTGGTGGTCGGAGACCTTCTTGTCGTTGACCACGCGGCCGAGCGGCAGCTTGTCGAGCCGCGTCACGTACGCGGCAGCCTGGGCGTACTCGCGGTTTCGGCCGACGAGCGTCGCCGTCGGCTTGATCTCGCCGATCATGTCGCTCGGCAGGAAGCGCGAGCTCGTCCTCGGGTACGTGATCGCCTTCTTGTCCTCGTAGAGCTTCTGCGCGGCGGCGAGCGTGCGGCGTGCCGAGAAGCCGAAGAGGTTGTTGGCATTCCGCTGCAGCGACGTCAGGTCGTAGAGGAGCTGCGGGCGTTCACGCTCCTCCTTCTTCTCGAGCTTGGTGATCTCGCCGGGCTTGCCGCGCGTCTCCTCGACGATCCTGGCTGCATCCTCCGCAGCGATCCGCTTGCCGCCGAGGTAGCGCCCGCTGTACAGGCGATCCTCGCGAGCGGCGAAGCGGGCCTCGACGAGCCAGTACGGCTCGGGAACGAAGGCGCGGATCTCCTGCTCCCGGCGGGCTACGAGTGCCAGCGTCGGCGTCTGGACACGGCCGAGAGAGACGGCGCCGTCCCAGGCGGAGCGGAGCCGGATCGTGGCGGCGCGCGTCGCGTTCATGCCGACGAGCCAGTCCGCCTCGTTTCGTGAGCGGGCTGCGGCCTCGAGGAGGTTCATCTCCTCGCCGGGGCGGAGCTCGCCGAAGGCGTCCTCGATCGCCTTCTTCGTCATCGAGTTCAGCCAGAGGCGCTCGACCGGCTTGTCCGTCTTCGAGGTCTCGTAGAGGTAGGCGAAGATGAGCTCGCCCTCGCGGCCCGCGTCGCAGGCGTTCACGATGCGCTCGATCTCGTGGTCCTTGATGAGCTTGTGGACGGCAGTGAGCTGCTTCTTGGCCCGATCGTCGTTCGGGACGAGCTTGAACTTCTTCGGGACGATCGGCAGGTCGGGATAGCGCCACCGCTTGAACTTCGCGTCGTACGCATCCGGCTCGGCCAGGCCGACGAGATGGCCGACCGCCCAGGTGATGACGTAGTCGTCGCCGACGAGCGCCGCCTTGTCCTCCGAGGGCTTATAGGTGCCCGGCAGAACGCCCGCGAGGTCGCGGCCGACGGAGGGCTTCTCTGCGATTACGAGCGTTTTCGACATCTGCGGAACACGGTAGCGGACGGTACGAACGGCACTAGCGGCCGGGACGGACGGGCTTCAGCGCATGTATCGGCTGATCGCGTGGCTGAGCCAACCCGTCGTCGTCGGCCTCTACAAGCTTCGCGTCGAGGGCCTGGAATACCTGCCTGCGGAGGGCGATTCGTGATCGCCGCCAAATCACGTGTCGAACTTCTACCCCTGACCGCTCGGGGTCGCCGTGTACCCGCGGCAACTGCACTTCATGGCGAAGTCGGAGCTCTACAACCCCGTGCTCAAGGCCTTCCTCGACCGGGTCGGAGCCTTTCCGGCGCGCCGCGGGGAGGCGGATTCCGAGTCCTTCCGGACCGCCGTGCGGCTCGCCCGCGAAGGGGGGCGCGGTGGCGATGTTCCCAGAGGGCACGCGGCGGACAAGGGGCTCCTGAAGCGGCCGGCCCGAGCCTCACGTCGGCGCGGCACGGATCGCGCTTCCCGCGGGAGTGCCGCTCGTCCCCGCGGCGATCCTCGGGACCGACCGGCTCGCCCGCCTCGGCCCGCTGCGCGTCCGGTTCGGGCCGCCGAGGCCGTCGACGTGCGCGTTCACGACCATGAGCCGCTCGCCGTCGCCGCTGAACGCGGGATCCGGGTCTCCGTTCGGCTTCAGGCGCACGAACGCGGCGTAGGACGCGACCCCCGTCTCGGTTCCCTGGCCGGCGGCCACGATCTTGCCGTTTCGCTGGAGCGCGAGCGCGTGCACCTCGTCGTGGCCGGAGCCGAGGCCGACTATCTTCTTGCCGGCGTCCCCCGAAGGAGGCGTCGGGCTCGCCGCCGCCGTGTAGCGGACGAGCGCGAAGTCGGTGCTCGACACCGCACTGGGGTAGGCCGTGCCGGCGACCACGGCCTTGCCGTTCGGCTGCAGGACGAGCGCCCAGACGTGGTCGTGGAAGCTCCCGACCTCGGTCGTCCTCGAGCCGCCGGTCCCGAAGCTCGGGTCGAGGTCTCCGTTCCGCCTGAACTGCGCGATCGCGAAGTCGTAGTGGTTGCTCGTCCCGTAGGCGATTCCGGTGACGACCAGCTTTCCGTCAGGACGGAGCGCAAGCGCGCGTGCGGTCGAGGCCGTGAAGCCGGAGCTCGCCCCTCCGACCGGCGCGGATGCCTTCCCGCCCGTCCCGAAGGTCGGGTCCGGCGAGCCGCCCGGCCGTAGACGGACGAGCGCGAACTCGTAGCCGGTCGGCGCGTAGACGAAGCCTGCGGCGACGATCTTCCCGCCGGGCTGGACGACGAGGTCCTCGGCCCCGGACAGACTCCAAGCAGGGTCGCGGGCGACGTACATGCCGTCGCCGGAGAACGTCCGGTCGAGGCGGCCGCCCGGCCGCAGGCGCCAGACGACGAGGCGACGGTCACCTCCGTCGTCCGCCCAACCCGCGACGACGATCTTCCCGTCGCGCTGGAGGACGACCGCCCTCGCGGTCGCGCTCACCGTCCCCGCGTCGAGGGTCCGCTTCCCATCTCGGCTGAAGCTCGGTCGAGCCTGCCGCCCGGCCTTCAGTCATCGTCCCTGATCGTGACGGTGGCCCACGCGTCAGTGAGCGTCGCATTGCCTGGCAGAGCCAGCGCGACCCTGAAGGACTCGTTTCCCTCGCCGCGCCGGTCGCCGACGATGGGGACTGAGATCCACCTCACCGTCCGGCGTCCCGAGAACGTGAGGAGGCCCGAGCGGTCGCGGAAGTCGCCGGGCGACGCGGCGGAGAGCTCGGCCGTCTCGTAGCGGACGGTCACAGGCGACGAGCCGGGCGGCACGGTCAGGCGCACGGGAACGCGGACAGCCGACGTCCCCGAGTCTCCCTCCTGGCGCCGGGCGTCGCCCACTGAGACGCGCGGATACTCGGCGAGGAGCGCTACGAGCGAGAGGCCGCCGGGATGGAAGTTCGCGGAGACGATCCGGCCGTTCCGCTGTAGGCCCAGAGCCACCGACGACGTGTAGACGAGGCCGAGGTCGACCTCGAGCTTTCCGTCCTCCGAGAAGCTCGGGTCGAGACGCCCGTCCGTCCCGTGGCGGGTGAACGCGAGATTCCTCGTCGACGGCGTCTTCTCGCTGCTCCCGGAGACGACGATCCTGCCGTTCGGCTGCAGTGCGACTGCCTCGGCAAGGTCGTCTCCGGCACCGACCGGCGTGATAACCCTTCCGTCCGTCCCGAACGTTCCGTCTAGCGTCCCGCTCGCGAGATAGCGAAGGAGGGCGAAGTCGTAGTTCGATCCGACCTCCCTGTAGGCGGCGACCACGGCACGCCCGTCCGGCTGGAGCGCGAGAGCACGACCGGCCGAATGGTCGCCGAGCGCGGTCGTGAGCCTGCCGTCCTGGCCGAACTGGGGATCCGGTGCTCCTGCGCGGGTGTACTGCGCTAGGGCGATGACGTTTCCGGCCGGGAGGGCGCGTCCTACCGCGAGGATCTTCCCGTTCGGGCGTATGGCCACGTCGGCGATCGAAGACGGGGCCGATCCGAACTCGCTCGTGACCTTGCCGTCGTCGTCGGGCCCGAACGATCTGTCCAGGGCGCCGTTCGGCCGGTAGCGGAGCACGGCGAAGTCTCGGCCCGCGTCTCCGGCATCGCCTGCGACGACGATCTTGCCGTCGGGCTGAACCGCCACGTCGTAGGCGAAGGCATGCGCGAAGAACGGGGTCACGACCTTTCCGTCGCCTCCGAAGCTCCTGTCGAGCCGCCCGTTCTGGAGCAGCCGGACAACCGCGATCCGCGTGCCACCGCCCGTCAAGGCGTAGCCGGCCGCCACGATCCTCCCGTCCGGCTGGAGCGCGATCGCACTTCCTTCGTTGTCCCCCGAGCCGACGTGGATCCTCACGCTGCCGTCACCGCCGAACGTCCGGTCAAGCTTTCCGTTCGGGAGGTAGCGCGTGAAGAGGAAGTCGATGAGCTCGGCCGTCGTCCGCGCGCTTCGGCCGGAGGTGTTGCCGACCCCGCCGACGACGACGATCTTCCCGTCCGGCTGAACCACGAGCGCGCTCGGAGAGGCCGGATCGGGCTCGTAGGGCGTCAGGACCTTGCCGTCGCCGCTGAAGGTGGGATCGAGGTCGGCGGGCTCGGCGAGGGCCGCTCCCGAAGCCAGGAGCGTGAGCACCGCTGCGGTCGCGAGCGCGCGAACCACGTCAGTCGTCGTCCCTGATCGTGGCGGTGCCCCAGGCGTCGGCGAGTGTCGAGCGCACCGGGCTCGAGAGCGCCACGCGGAGGGTCTCGTTGCGCTCGTCCCTGAGATCTCCGACGACCGGCACCTGGATCCAGCGGAAAGTGCGCGCGCCGGCGAACGAGAGCGCTCCCGTCCGGTCGCGGAAGTCGCCGGGCGCGACCGCCGAGCCGTCGAAGGTGGCGTACCGGACGGAGACGTCTGAGGTTCCCGGAGGCACCGAAAGCCGGACCGGCACGCGGAGCGTCGCGGTTCCGCCGTCGCCTTCAACCCGACGCGCGTTGCCGACCGAGATCGCAGGGTAGGAGCCGAGGAAGCGGGCGATCGCGAACCGGCCACTTCCTTCCCCGGCGCCGGCGAAGCCCGCGACGACGATGCGGTCGCCGGGCAGCAGGGCCACGGCCTGGCCGCTCGCGTCCGGCGGACGGAACTTGATCGTCGTCGTGCCGTCGCCCGCGAAGCTTCGGTCGAGGTGCCCGTTCGGCTCGTAGCGTGCGACGGCGAGCCGGAACGTTTCGGGCGTGCCGGCGGTTCCGACCACCACGATCCGGCCGTCGGCCCCCACGCGGACGTCCACCGCCTGGTCGAAGCCCGGGCCGACGTTCGTGGTGATCTTGCCACCTGGCCCGAATGTCGGATCCGGCGCGCCGGCGGACGTGTAGCGAACGAGCGCAAAGGCCGGGTCGGCGCCGCCGGCCACACCGACAACCACGACGTTCCCGTCCGGCTGGAGAGCCGCGGAGCGCGGGATGTCGTGATCGGCCGTGAACGACGTGATCCGCTTCCCGTTCAGGCCGAACCCGGTGTCCGTGTCGCCGCCCTCGAGGAGCCGCGCGATCCCGAAGTTCGTGGAGGTGCCGTTGTCCACCTCTCCAGCGAGGAGGACCTTTCCGTCGGGCTGAGCGAGCACGGCACACGGCACGTCGAACCCGGCGCCCATGGACACCGTCCGGATGCCGTCGTCGTCGAAGGTCGTGTCCGGCGTGCCGTTCGCGCGAAGCCGAGCCACGGCGAAGTCGGGCCCGCTCGCGCCCGAGACGAGCGTCCGCCCGCCGGGCAGGAGCGCAATCCTCACTCCGCCGAAGCCTGGGCTCGCGAAGGGCACGGGAGCCCAACCGTTCCCGCTGAAGCTCCGGTCGAGCCGGCCGCGCGCCGTCAGCCTCGCGACGAAGACCTCGTACGTGCTCCCCGGCAGGAAGAAGACGCCCGCCACGACGACCTTGCCGTCCGGCCGGACCGCGACGGCACCGGGCGCAGCCTCGCCGGGAAGCTGGAGCCGCGCCTCTCCGCCCGTGCCGAAAGTCGGGTCGAGCTTTCCGCTCGGAAGGAGGCGCGCAAGCGCGACCCGAGAGCCGGCCGACGGCCCGACGAGCACGATGCGCCCGTCCGGCTGCGCCGCCATGTCGACCGCGTAACCGGACAAGCCGACCTGGAAGACGACCCTGCCGCCCGTCCCGAAGGTCGGATCGAGGTCTCCAGGCGCCGCCGCGCTCGGGAGCGGCGCAGCCAGCGCTGCCCCCCAGAGGGTCAGAATGGCGAGGAGCTTTAGCCGCATCCGCCTGGATCATGCGACTTTCGTGACCGGTGTTCAAGACGCCGGGCGGGCCGCCCTCGCCATACTCCCGCCTCGTGAAGCCGCTCCTCGCAGTCGACGGCGACTCGCTCGCCCACCGCGCCTACCACGCACTCCCGTCCTCGATCCGCGACGCCGAGGGAAACCAGGCGAACATGATCGTCGGGTTCGCGAACATGCTCGTGACCGTCTGGGAGAACGAGCGCCCGCGTGCCGTCTTCGTCGGCTGGGACACGATCGGGATCCCGACCTACCGGCACGAGCTCCTCGAGGGCTACCAGAGCGGCCGGGACTTCCCGCCCGAGCTCACCTCACAGCTCGACCGGCTGCCGGAGCTTTGCGAGGCGCTCGGCTTTCCGTGGGCGAAGGAGGCCGGGTTCGAGGCCGACGACTTCCTGGCCGCGGCCGTCCTGGCCGAGGAGAGCGCGGGGCGGCGGCGCGCTCGTCCTCACTAGCGACCGCGACCTCTTTCAGCTTGCGAGCGAGCGGACGACGCTCGTGATGCCGGTTCGCGGCGTGTCCGAGATGAACCGCGTCGGGCCGGCCGAGGTGAAAGAGCGCTACGGCGTGAGGCCGAGCCAGGTACCGGACCTGATCGCCCTGCGGGGCGACAACTCGGACCGCATTCCGGGCGCCAAAGGGATCGGGGAGAAGCGCGCCGCTACCATCCTCCAGACGCACGAGACGCTTGACGCGGCGATCGAGGGCGGGCTCTTCACGGAGCAGGCGGACGCGCTCCGGCTCTACCTTCGGATCGCGCGGCTTCAGTACCACGCCCCGGTGCCGGATGAGATTCCCGACGCGGAGCCGGAGTTCGAGGGCGCGGCCGAGCTCGCGGCGCGGTGGGGGCTGAACCGGCTCGCCGAGCGGCTTCGAGGGCTTGCGGCCGGGGTAGCGTGATCCCATGGAGCGGGTCGCGCTCGTCACGGGCGCCAACAGTGGAATCGGGCTGGCTGTGGCCGAGCGGCTCCAGACCGACGGCTTCCGGCTCGCGTTCAACTCGAGGAACGACAGGGACGAGGCGCGGGAGGCGTACGAGCGACTGGCGGCGCGAGGCGAGGCGGTGTGGTTCGTCGGCGACCTCAAGGAAGAGGGCATCGACGAGCGTCTCGTCGGGCAGACCGTGGAGCAGCTCGGCCGGCTCGACGTGCTCGTCAACAACGCTGGCGTCACGTCGGCGAAGCCCGCGCTCGAGCTCGACGCGGAGGACTTCGACCACATCTTCTCGGTCGACGTGAAGGGCTCGTTCCTGCTCGCCACGGCCGCGGCACGGGCGATGAAGGAGCGCGGCGAGGGCGGCTCGATCGTGAACGTGACGAGCGTCCACGAGCACATTCCGCGGCCGGGCTTCACGCTCTACGCGGGTGCCAAGGCTGCGCTCGGGATGATCTCCCGCTCGCTCGCGCTCGAGCTCGGGGAGCACGGCATCCGGGTCAACGCCGTCGCGCCTGGGGTCATCGCGACCGAGCGGAACAAGGAGGACGCGGACGAGCTCGCGATCGGAGGTTCCTCTGGGCCGTGCCGGCTCGCCCGAGGAGGTCGCGGCCCTCGTCTCGTGGCTCGCCGGGGACGAGTCGAGCTACGTGACCGGGGTGAGCTACGTCCTGGACGGCGGGATGCTCCAGCAGGTCGTCGCCGAGCCGGCCTGGTAGTGCTCCCGTTCGTCAGCCACGTGGATTTCGCGACCCTCCATCCCACGGGCGAGCACCTCGAGCGGCCGGAACGGCTCGGCGTCCTTCTGGAGGCGTTTCCGGACTTCGCCGAGGCACGAGAGGCCACCGTCGAAGAGCTCGAGCTCGTCCACGACAGGGCGTACGTGGAGAGGTCCGCGAGCTCTCGCGAGGCGGGTGAGACTCGGTGGCTCGATCCCGACACGCGTGTTCACGCCCTCGTCCTGGCGAGCGGCCCGGCTCGCGGCCGGGGCGGCGATCAAGGCGCTCGAGGTAGGCGGATTCGCGCTCGTCCGTCCGCCGGGCCATCACGCGCTACCGGGCCGCGCGATGGGCTTCTGCCTGTTCGCGAACGTGGCCGTAGCGGCCCGATTCGGCCAGCGAGAGCTCGGACTGAGGCGGATCGCGATCCTCGACTGGGACGTCCACCACGGCAACGGGACGCAGGAGATCTTCTGGGACGACGCGTCGGTCTTCTTCGTGTCGCTCCACGAGTGGCCGCGGTATCCGATGAGCGGCGGGCCGGGCGAGGGGAACGAGACGACGGTCAACGTGCCCCTTCCGAACGGAACCGATGACGACGCCGTTCCTCGCGGCGTTCGAGCGAGAGCGCGGAGCCGGCGCTTCGGGCCTTCGAGCCGGATGCTGCTCCTCGTCTCGGCCGGCTTCGATGCGGCGGCGGGCGACCCGGTGGCGGGATGGAGCTGACGGCGGACTGCTTTCGCGAGCTCGGAGAGCGCGCGGCGCGACTGGCGCCCCGGCGTCGCGCTCGTCCTCGAGGGCGGCTACGCGGTCGAGAGCGCTGCCGGAGCTCGTCGCGCGCCGCCGCCGAGGGGGTCGTTGCGGCGACGCGCGTAGTTCGTTTCGGTCTTCGTGACGGTTTCGTGACGGGACTGTCCAAAAAGGCCGAAGATTTTCGCGCGCGCGCCTCCCTAGACTCGACCGAAAGACCGATGCCCGCGACCGCGAGGTCGGAGAGGAGGTGGATCATGCGTGCGACACATGAAACTGGCTGCCGGACTGGCAGCCATCTCTCCTCGCTGTTGGTCGCGGCACCGGTGCGGCACAGCGGACCGCGGACTCTTCGAGGCCGACGCCTGACCCGATGAGCCGGACGATCATCGACCCGAGGTCGGTCTACGAGCCCGTCCGAAGGCCACTCGGTCGAGGCGGGCGTCTTCGAGGAACCGCTCGTCGTCGAAGTCGGCGGGATGCCGCACGAAGGTGCGCCTGGATCGGGATCAAGAACATCCTCGGCTCGTTTCCTGTGGAAGTACTTCCAGAAGCTCGGCTGGTGCTGGAAGAACGGAGACGTGACAAGCGCCACTCCGCGCTGCCGCGGAACGTGGACCGAGATCTACTTCCCGCTCTGGGACTTCAAGGGGCACATCGAGTGCGACTCCTCGGGCGGCGTGGGGCAGATCGTTCGTCCGGCGCTGGCGACAGGGCAAGTTCCAGCTCTGCGCTGCCTACTGCGTCCAGACGAAGACTCCGTGGGTGAACGTCCGCGGGACAGGCACGGGCGGCTTCACGTACGGGTACGGCATGTGACGAGCAAGTGGGAACGGAAGGAGAACGGATGAGGCAACGGCTCACGGTAGGCAGAGCGATCCTCGTGGTCATCGGCGTGCTCTTGCTCGCGATCCTGGTGATCCTCATCCTGGTGCTCGGAGCCGGCACCGACTCCGGCAGCTAGCACCGGCGATCCGGGCTCGTCTCGACAGCGAGCCCGGATCGCGGCGTCGGCTTACGAGTGAGCGGGATACGAGCCGAAGACGACGAGGCGCCGTGTGGCCCGGATCACCTCGGCGAGGGTCTCCCGTACGAGCGGATCGAGCGGGTGCCCGGCGAGCACGGCGTCGAACCGGTAGCGGAAAGGGGAGTGGGGGATCGGCCGTGAGACGAGTTGCACGAGGTCGAGCCCGTGGCGCCCGAACGGCTCGATTGCGATGTGCAGGGCTCCCGGACGGTGGTCGGTCACGAAGCTGAACGCCGTGCGCCAGTCCTCTTCGGCTCCGGTCGAGCCGCGTGTAGGGAGCGACCGCGACGAAGCGCGTGTAGGCCTCGTGGTGGTCGCCGACGTCGCCGGCGATGATCTCGAGCCCGTGGAGCCGAGCCGCTCGCTCGCTCGCGATGGCGGCCTCGGACGAGTCCGCGTGGCCGGCGACCTCGGCGGCCGCGTCGGCGGTCGTCGCCGACGGCGATTGCGGTCGCCCAGGGCATGGCGGCCAGCAGCCGCCGGCACTGGTCGAGAGCGGCCGGGTGGGAGCGGACGACCCTGATCTGCTCCAGCGGGACGATCGCCGGCCCGACCAGGCAATGTCGGATCGCGAGCACCGTCTCAGCCGTGATCGAGAGGGCCGAGTCGTGCAGGAGATCGTGCGTCTCGGCGACGGGGCCGGAAAGCGAGCTCTCGATCGGCAGCACGCCGAGGTGAACGGCGCCTTCGGCGGCAGCCTCGGCGACCGCGGAGAAGCTCGGCAGAGAGACCAGGCTGGCGCCGTCCGGGAAGAGCTGCTCGCAGGCGGCGGCGCTGTGGGCGCCGTCTCGTCCGGCGTAGGCGACGTTCGGTGTGGCGGGGGCGTTGGTCACGGGCATCCTCCTCGACGGCATCGGCGGGAACAGGGTCAGGCCCCGAGCCCGAGTCCGGAGGTGACGGTTCTGCGCTAGCGCGCCGCGGCGGCGACGACCGTCCAGACCCCGGTATCGACCCGGGGCCGGCTAAACAGGAAGCCGGTCGGCGCGCGCATCGGGCCGAGCATAGCGCGACCGCGGTGCGAGTTCACGCACCGAAGCTAACGGAGCGAAGCAGGCAAGCGGAAGAACACGTCCTCGCGTGCGATCTCGACTTCTTCGCTGTCGGAGTAGCCGAGGTCGGCCAGCCGGTCGGCCACACGGCGCACGAGAACCTCCGGAGACGACGCCCCGGCGGTCAGGCCCACGACCTCGTGGCCGTCGAGCCAGCTCGGGTCGAGATCGCGCTCGTCGTCGATCAGATAACGCGTCCGCGCCCCGGTCCTTGGCAACTTCGACGAGCCGGTTCGCGTTCGAGCTCGTCTTCGACCCGACGACGAGGACGACCGTCGCCTCCTCGCAGATCCGCTTGACGGCATCCTGCCGGTTCTGGGTCGCGTAACAGATGTCCGCCGAAGGCGGCCCGACGAGATCGGGGAAACGCTCTCGGAGCACGTCCACGACCTTCGACGTGTCGTCGAGCGAGAGCGTCGTCTGGGTGAGGTACGCGAGTCCCTCGCCATCCTCGACCTCGAGATCCCGGGCGTCCGCTTCTGTCTCGACGAGCACCATTGCCTCGGGAGCCTCGCCCATCGTTCCCTCGACCTCCACGTGCCCGGCATGGCCGACGAGCGCGATCTTGTGGCCGCGCGCCGCGTACCGCCTCGCCTCTGCATGCACCTTCGACACGAGCGGGCACACCGCGTCGACGACCTCGAGATTCCGCTCCTCGCACTTGCGGTAGACCTCGGGAGCCACGCCGTGAGCGGACAGCACCACGAGCGACGCCTTCAGGCACGTCCTGCTCGCTCTCGACGAAGACCGCCCCACGCGCCTCGAGGTCGCGCACCACGTGGACGTTGTGGACGATCTCGTGACGGACGTACACCGGCGGCCCGTGCGTGTCGAGCAGCTTCTCGACGATGTCGATGGCGCGAACAACCCCGGCGCAAAAGCTACGCGGCGCGGCGATCAGGATCCGCTTGCTCACGCCCTCACCGTACCGAAGCGAACCCGCCGCCACCGCGTCTCGCGGGCAAACGCCCGGTGTACGAGCTCTCGCGCATCACGGCTGGAGCAGCCCGCGAGCGGCCCGTTCCAGGCTCGCGAACGCCTTCCGTGCCCGCCGTGCTACCCGAGCGCTCGCCAGCGGCTCCAGGGCGAACGCGCGCGCCACCGCAGGCCAGTCCGCGCTCCCGTCCGGATGCACGGCGAAGGCGAGGCGACCGAGCCGCTCGTCCGGGGTGTCGACGATCGCCCTCACGACTCCGACCAGGCGACCGCTCGCCGCCAGGGTCAGCGCTCTCCATGTCGACGGCCTCCGCCCTGCTTTGGGCAGCCACGGCTGCCCGATCCGCCGGCTCGTCGACGATTCGCCCGACGTCGCAGAGCACGGTCGGCCGCGCCTGCGCCACCACGAGCGGCTCGCCCTCCCAGAGCACCTGGCCTTCGCCGTCCACCACACGAGAGGCGGTGACGATCGTCCCCGGCGCGAGGCCCGGCACGAGCGCCCCGGCCACGCCGAACCCGACGAGACGCCCCGCCGGTAGAGGGAGCGACGCTCCAAGGCCGATCAGCGCAGTCCGCGCGCCCGCGCGGCGGGCGATTCGCTCCTCGGACTCGAGCGCGCAACAGACGACGAGCTCGTCGGGCGCTCTCGCTAGCGCAGCGTCCAGGCGAAGCTCCGGATGCTCTCCTTGACGCTCGCGGTCGTCGCGATCGTCGCCGCCGGCTCGAAGCCCGAGTGGATCCCGCAGTGCTCGCACCGGTGATCGTTGCCGGGTCCGTAGCGCTCCCACTCGATCCCGTCGACGAGCGCCTCGTAGGTCGGGAAAGATCCCGTCCGTCAGGAGGTAGCACGGTCCCTTCCAGCCGTACGGGTTCCGCGTCACGGAGCCCCACGGAGCGCAAGGCAGCTTCCGGTCGCCGGTCAGGAAGTCCTGGTAGATCGGGCTCGCGAGCCAGCGGTAGTTGTTCGTGCGCGCGGCGTCGCGAATGACCCGGAACTTCGCCTCGTGCTCCTCGCGCGTCATCGTGAGCGCCGGGTCGATCTGCGAGTACTGGTAGCCGGGCGCGACGAGCATCCCGTCGATGCCGACCTCGTTCGTCAGGTAATCCATCATCGCGAGGACGTCGTCGACCTCGGTCTCCTTGAAGATCGTCGTGTTCGTCGTCACTCGGAAGCCGCGCCCGCGCGCGAGCTTGATCGCATCGACGGCGATGTCCCAGAGGCCCGGGTAGTCCGTGATGTAGTCGTGGATCTCGCGCATGCCGTCGAGATGGACGACGAGCGTGAGCCGGAGATCAGGTTCGAACCGGTCGATCATTTCCTCGAGCCGGAGCGCGTTCGTGCAGAGCTGGACATTTCGCTTCATCTCGACGAAGCCGGCGACGACGTCCTCGATCCCCTTGAAGATGAGCGGCTCGCCGCCGCAGACCGAGATGACCGGCGCCGGGCACTCCTCGGCCGCGTGCAGGCACTCCTCGACCGTCAGCCGCGCCTTGTTCGACTCGTACTCGCGGATCTTCCCGCAGCCGATGCAGGCGATGTTGCAGCCGAGGGTGGGCTCGAGCATGATCACGAGCGGATAGCGCTCCGTCTTTCTCTGGGACGCGACGTAGCGGCCGATCTGGACGGTGCTCCGCAGCGGAAACTTCATGCTCCTCCTCCCTTCGCCTCGAGGGCCTCGCGGACTGCCAGCTCCAGGGCAGAGCCTACATCCCCGGCTCCGTAGCCAAGGCTAGTTTGAGCCTTTTCCGAGCTGAAGTACATGGGCAGCCGTGCAAGCTTCACCTCATCCCTGTTGGCGAGTCGGAGGGCGGCGGCTGCGCGCGCGGCCGCGTACGGAATCCTGAGGCGCGGTGGGCGTCTTCCCGGCGAGCCGCGCGATCCGCGCGAAAAGCTCCTGGAGCGTGACGTTCTCGCCGCCGAGGAGGTAGCGCTCACCCGGCATCGCCTCGCTCGAACGCGAGCACGTGGCCGCGGGCGACGTCGCGCACGTCGACGACGTTCAGTCCGGTTCTCGGCGAGATAGGCCGGGATCCGGCCGCGTCGCGACGCCGGCGATCATGCGGCCGGTCGGCGTGGGCTTCGTGTCGCCCGGCCCGACCGGCGTCGTCGGGTTGACGACGACAGCGTCGAGAGCGTCCGTCGCCGCGGCAGGACGAGCCGCTCTGCAGCGAGCTTCGTGCGCTTGTAGGGCACCGTCAGCTCCCAGTCGGGCGGCGCATCCTGCTCAGTGGCTTCCCGCCCCGGCACCGGGCCGCAGGTTCCCGCGGTGCTCGTGTGGACGAGCCGCCGGACACCCTTGGCGGCGCACGCCTCGAGCACCGTGCGGGTTCCATCGACGTTGACGCGCTCGAACTCCGACTCGGCCGCGTCGTAGCTGTAGAGGGCGGCCACGTGGAAGACGGCATCGCACCCCTCGACAGCGCGCTCCAATCCCGAACGGTCGAGCAGGTCGACCCGCTCGTCCCGGACGTCTGCGCCCTGCGCGCGAAGCTCCGCCGCGACGTGGCTCCCGACGAAGCCCGTCGCCCCGGTCACGTATGCCCTCAAGACAGAGCGCGCGTGCAGCCGGGCGAGCGCGATGACCGGCCAGACGATCCGATACAGGTGGTAGCGGATCAGGAAATCGCGAGGAAAGCCCGTACCGGTGAAATGCTCCTCGTCCCAGTCGCCGTCATCGCGCTGGTTCGCGGCGAGCCAGGCTGCGGCTCGCGAAGCTGCCCGCGACCGAGCCTCGCCGGCGGCGACGAAGCCCCATGAGGCCCCACGCAGTCTGCGAGGCAGTCGAGGGCCCACGGCCGCGCCAGGCGAGTCCGGCCTCGCCGACGTCGTAGGAGCGGCAGTCCTCGCCGAAGCCGCCGTCGCCGTTCTGGACGGAACTCGAGCCACCCCACGGCGCGGCGAATAGCCGGATGGCTCGGCGGGACTCCGGCGGCCTGCGAGGGCCGGCAGCGTGGCGCCCGTGCCGTAGAGGTAGTTGACGCCCCAGCGACCGAACCACGAGCCGTCGTCCTCCTGCTTGCGCAGCAGGTAGTCGACTCCGCTCGCGACGGTGCGTTCGTAGCCGGGCTCGCGGGCCAGTAGCTCGACGCAATGCGCGGTCACGTCGACGCTCGGCGGGTCGATGATGGCGCCGAAGTCGCAGAACGGAATCCGGTAGAGCCAGTACGCGGTGTTGTCCAGGTCGAACGCGCCCCAGCCCCGATCCGAGGACTGCATGTCGGCCAGCCACCGGATCGCCCGGTCGACCACCGGGCCTCCCGGCGTGCGAGCCCGCGAAGGGCGAGCGCGATCACCGAGACGTCGTCGATGTCGGGATAGAGGTCGTTGTCGTACTCGAACGACCAGCCGCCCGGCTCGACACCCGGGCGCGCGGACGGCCCAATCGCCACGCTGGCGTACCTCCTCGTCGAGCATCCAGTCGACGGCCCGCGCGACGGCGGGCTCGTCCGTCGTGCGACCGGCCTCGTGGAGCCCGAGGAGCGCAAGTGCCGTATCCCAGACGGGTGACTGGCAGGCCTCCGGGCGAAGCCTGTCCTCGTCCTCGATCGAGAAAGCGCTTCCAGCCCTCGAGGCCGCGATGGAGATACGGCGAATCGGAGCCGTGCCCGCGGCAGGCGAGGGCGATCAGCGACCAGACCCACGGCGGCTGGATTCCGCCCCACGAGCCGTCGAGCTCCTGGCGGTCGATGATCCAGCGCTCCGCGTAGTCGAGCGCCTGCTCGCGTCCCGGCTGGACGTGCGCGCGGCCGTAGCGGGCGAGCAGCCGGTCGGAGATCTTTCCCGAGTGTCGTCTGGCGCGGTGCCGGGCCGAGGTTGAGCTCGTGGCAAAGCCGCTCGCGTGGCAGCCGGCGCACGGGCCGGTAGTGCATGACGACCGTGAGCGGGACGATCGTCTGGCGAGCCCAGCAAGAAAAGCTGTAGACCGAGATCGGCATCTCCGGGCGCATGAGGACGAGCTCCGGCGGCAGCTGCGGGATCTCGTCCCACGACCAGAGCCCGAAGAGCGAGAGCCAGATGCGGGTGAACACACGCGAGGCCCCGATCCCGCCGTTCGTCTCGATGAAGCGCCGCGCGTGGGCGATGCGAGGATCATCCGAGTCGAAGCCGGCCATGCGGAGAGCTGCGTAGGCCTCGATGGTGGCCGCGAGATCGGGCTCGCCTTCCCAGTAGATCGCCCAGGTGCCGTCGCCACGCTGGCGCGCGAGGATCTCGTTGACGAGCTTGCGAGTCGTCCGTTCGTCGCGGATCCTCAGGAACTCGAGGAGGAACAGGTGCTGCGCCGTCATGGTCACGTTCGACTCGAGCTCGCCGCACCACCAGCCGCCGTCCGTCTGAAGATCAAGGAGGCGGCCCACCGCCGCGTCGAGCGTGTCCTCGGCGCGCCGCCGGGTGTCTGGCTGAGTCTCGAGGACGGTCACCAGCCCGCCTCGTTCGCGCGCCTTCTGACCCGGGAACGCACGTCTCCCGTCACAGACTGCGTGACACACGCGCGCCTTTGCGAAGTACGCTCAACGCAGGGGGGAAACCACGGGGGCACCCCCGGGGGAAACCCGGAACGGACGAGGGCGACGCGGTTCTCGGTCACGTGGTCACTTTCTCACGCTCGGTGGACTGAACCAAGCGGGCGGCGGCCCGGCCGCTTCGGACGGCGCCTTCCATCGTGGCGGGCCAGCCTGTTGCAGTCCAGGCGCCCGCGCGGGCGACGTTCTGGCGCGCGGTCTCCGGGCCGAAGCGGGCGGCCGCGGTTCCGGGCTTGCCTGCGAAGGTCGCAGCCGGCTCTCGACTCACCCGCGACCAGAGAAGCGTCGCCGCGCCGAGTCGTCCCGTCAGCTCTCGCTCGACCAGTTCGACCAGCGCACGGCCTCGTAACTCGACGAGCTCGGGCACCCCGCTCGCGACCACGGTCAAATACTGGCCCTGGTCAGGCTCGTGACCCGTCAGCCGGCCGCGGTCGAAGACCCAGTGCGCATCGCTGCCGAGCAGAGCCGCCAGCCGCGGCCCGAGGATCCGCCGGTCGAACAGCAGGTGCACGCTCACGATCGGGGAGTTCTCGAGGTCCGGCGCTTCCTCGCCAAGCACCTCGGCGGACTCCTCGGGCGGGAGCGCTACGACGAAAGCGTCGCCCGCCACCCGCTCGCCGTCCGCCAGGAGGGCCGCCTCCCCGTCGACGGCAACCACGCGGGCGCGGAGTCTGACGTCGGCCCCGCCCTGCCCGAGCGCCGCGCCGGCCGCCTCCCCGTGGAGCCGGCCGAGTGGCGCGACCGGAAGGAGGAGGTCGTCGGCTCCCCGCCCGCCGAAGAGCGCCGTCTGCACTGTGAAGATCCCGAGCGCCGCGCTCGCGTCCTCGCTCCGGATGTTGAGCGCCGGGCGGATGAAGACGTCCCAGAAGCGGTCGATCTCAACCTGACGCTGGCCAAGCCGGCGCAGAACCCCCGCGAAAGTCTCGCCGTCGTGGGCGTCCGGATCGAGGCTTCCGAGGCGCCTGGCCACTCGCGCGACCCGAAGCCGCCCGGCCAGTGAGAGGTTTCCGTAGCGGAGGAGCCCGAGCGGGCCTGACCGGATTGCCGACCCACGACCCCGCTCGTCGATCGCGGTCAGCTCGAGCGGCACCCTCTCGATCCCGTCGAGCGAGCCGACCCGCTCGAGGAATCTGAGGTATTCCGTACAGCAGCCGAGCGCGATGTGCTGGCCATTGTCAGGCGGGGGCGGCGGATCGCCGTCGCGCTCCGGCAAGGTCTGGACTGCGCCTCCCAGCGTGGGACGCGCCTCGAGCAGCGTGACCTCGTGGCCCGCATCGACGAGGTCGAGCCCGGCGGCGAGCCCGGCCAGGCCGCCGCCCACGACCACGGCCTTCACAGCCGCGCGACCGCCTTGGCCTTCTCGAGCACCGAGAGTCGCGGGGGGAGCTCGAACACCTCGAAGTTGGTCGCCCGCATCCGTTCCAGGAGGCCGCAGTAGACACCCGCGAGCGTCCGCACGCCGAGCGCGCTTCGCCGGTCGAGGTGCGGGAGGAGGCCGAAGCCCTCCCGGAGCAGCGCGTCGGCACGCACGGCCTGGTGCTCCATCAGGGCGCTCCACTCCGGGCCGGTCGCGCCCTTATCGATGTCCGATTCGGACACGCCGAAGCGGGTCAGCTCGTCCTGCGGCAGGTAGACGCGGCCAAGGCGCCAGTCCTCGGCGACGTCACGCATGATGTTGATCTGCTGGAGGGCCAGACCGAGGGCCTCCGCCTTCGGAAACGCAGCCGCGCGATCGTCGGGGCCGTAGACGGCGCAACAGGCGATGCCTACCGCGCCCGCGACCCGGCGGCAGTACTCGCGGAGCTCCTCCCAACTCTCGTACCGCGTCCGGTCCACGTCGGTGAGGCCGCCGTCGACGAGATCGGTCAGGGTCGTCGTCGGGATCCGGAAGCGAGCGACCGCGTCGGCGAGCGCCACGAGCACGAGGTCACCGTCAACCGAGCCGGGCAGCGCGTCTACTTCGGCGCGACAGCGCTCCAGATGCTCGCGCCGCACCTCCGGCGCAAGCCCGGGGTCGTCGGCAATATCGTCGACGCGGCGCGCGAACGCATAGAGCGCTGATACGGCCCGCCGCTTCTCGGCCGGGAGGACGCGGATCCCCCAGGCGAAGCTCCGAGCGTTGCGCCGCGTGATCCGGCACGCCTCGTCGTAGGCCCCTCGAGGGCCTGAGGGCCGGAGCAGCTCGCCGGCGGCGAGTCGCGCGAATGCGAGGCGGCCCGGCGCGGGTCGCTGCGAGAAGACGTCCCAGCCAGATTTCTCGAGCGCGTCCAGAGCTGCCAGTCCGCCCCGGGCGAAGAGCGCCACCGAGCGCCCCGCCCGCCCACCGAGTGCCCCGGCCAGCGGGAGTCCTCGACTCAGAAGCGCGCGCGCACGGTCGGCCTCGAACCGGCAGAGCGCGGCGAAGCGCTCCGACCAGGGGCCCGCGAGCTCTTCTTCGGCCACGCCGAAGCGGCGCAGGTCATCGAGCGGCAGGTAGATCCGGCCGAGCGAGTAGTCCCGGGGCGGGTCCTGGAGGAAGTTCACGAGCTGGAGCCCCGCGCACACGTCGTCGGAGAGCGCAACCAGGTCGGGCTCGTCGCGGCCGTAGACCGCGAGCACGAGCCGGCCCACCGGCTCGGCCGAGTACGTGCAGTAGCCGCGCACCTCGTCCCAGGTTTCGTAGCGGGCCGTGCGCTGGTCGCGGCGGTTCGCTTCGATGAGGCGATTGAACGGCTCGAGCGGCAGATTCCGGGCCTTGATGGAGCCGTGCAACCTCCGCATGATATCGGTGCGCGGCGGGCCGTCCAGCTCGCGCTCGAGCTCGTCCAGGAGCGCCAACCTGTCCCCCTCGGCCTCGTCGCCGATCGTGTCGACCAGGCGCGCGAAGCCGTAGATCGCACGCAGGTGCGGCCGCGCGTCTGCCGGCGCGAGAAGGGAGGCCACAGGGAAGTTCTCGCCGGCGCGCCGCGCGTCGATCCGCGCGAGCGCGAGCTCGGGCGTGTCGAGGGCGCCCTCCATGCGATGACATCATCGCACGATGGAGACTCGACGTTTTGGTTCAAACGGCCCCCACCTTCCCGTGATCGGACTCGGAACCTGGCAGGTCTTCGAGGGAGGATCCGAGGTCGCCGAGCGAGTCGTCGCAGCCGCTCTCGACTCGGGCGTGCGGGTCTTCGACTCTTCGCCGATGTACGGGCCGGCCGAGCGCCACCTCGCCTCGGCACTCGTTAATCGGCGAAGCGAAGCCTTCGTCGCCACGAAGATCTGGGCCCGCTCGGCGGATGAGGCCAACCGCCAGCTCGGCGCTCAGCTGGGGTGGTTCGGTGACCGGATCGACCTCGAGCAGATCCACAACCTCCTGCGCTGGGAGGAGTACCTGCCCTGGCTGGAGGGGGAGCGAGAGTCGGGCCGGATCGGTTTGCTCGGTGTGACGCACTACGCCGCCGGCGCCTTTGATGAGCTTGCACGCGCGCTTCGCACGGGCCGGTTCGACGCGGTGCAGATCCCCTACAACCCGGCCGAGCGCGAGGTCGAGCGCGAGATCCTGCCGCTTGCGGACGAGCTCGGGCTCGGAGTGGTCGTCATGCGCCCGCTCGGCGGCGAAGCGCAGTCCTTCTTCCCCGCGCCGGAGCAGGCGGAGCTCGACGCGCTCGGGGTCGAGAGCTGGGCCGAGGCGCTCCTCCGCTGGGCACTCGCGGACGAGCGCGTCCACGTCGTCATCCCTGCCACGTCGAACCCGGAGCATGCACGGGCCAACGCCAGAGCCGGCGACGGCGTGCGTTTCGGGCCCGACGCGCGGCGGCGGGTGGAGGAGCTGGCGCTCAGGCGCTCGGCGTGAACCCGATCTCGGCGAGCACCTCGTCGGTGTGCTCGCCGAGGCCCGGAACCGCTCCGGGGTCGCGCCGGCCTCCGTCGACGAGAAACGGAACGCCGACCGCAGGAATACGGCCCGCCGGCGAGTCGACCTCGGCCACGAGGCCGTTGTGCGCCAGCTGCGGGTGCTCCATGACCTCGCCGACGGTGTTCACGCTGCCACACGGGATGCCGGCGGCTTCGAGGAGCTCGAGCCATTCCGCAGCAGCCCTGGCTGCCAGCGCCTCCTCCAGGTCGCGCTCGAGCCGATCGCGGCTCGCGACCCGCCCTTCGTTCGTGCCGAGCTCGGGATCGGCGAGCAAGTCGGGTCGCTCGAGCACCTCGCGGCAGAGCGCCGTCCAGTGCGCATCCGACAGGATCGCGAAGCCGACGAGCCTCCCGTCGCCGGCGCGGTAGGGGCCATAGGGGCAGAAGTGCGGGTGGCGCATCCCGGTGCGCGTCGGTTCCTCGCGCCGCTGCCACCACAGGTGCGGGAAGTAGCCGAGCCAGTCCACCATCGTGTCGAAGAGCGAGACCGCAACGTGCGACCCCTCGCCGGTCGCGGCGCGCCGGGCGAGGGCGGCGGCGGTGGCGACGGCCGCGTAGCTCCCCGCCCCGACGTCGCACGCAGAGATCCCGACGCGGGCGGGCTCCTCGGGAGTGCCCGTGACGGCGATCAAACCCACCTCACCCTGCATGACGAGGTCGTAGGCATTCTTCTGGGCGTAGGGGCCGTCCGGCCCGTAGCCGGAGATCGACGTGTAGACGACGTCCGGGCGGAGCGCGCGGACGGCGGGCTCGTCGAGGCCGACTCGTTCCGCCCAGCCGGGCGTGAAGTTCTGGAGAAAGACGTCACTGGCCGCGACGAGCGCCTCGAGCGCCGGCCGCGCGGCGGGATCCTTGACGTCGAGTGCAACGCTCCGCTTGCCGCGGTTGACCCAGACGAAGCCAGTCGAGAGCCCCGCCGCAACCGTGTCCCAGGCGCGGGTCACGTCTCCGCCGCCCGGCCGCTCGACCTTGACGACATCGGCGCCCAGGTCGGCGAGAAGTCGGCTGCAGAGCGGCCCCGCGAGCCCGTTCTCGCAGGCGAGCACACGAATCCCGTCGAGCGGCCCCATGTGCCAACCCTACGGCCAGAGGCCGGACGGGATGCAACCGAAGGCAAGGGCGTGGGCCGCATCTGTAACCCCAGGGGACCCCCTTGGTTTGGCACTGACTGAGATGGCTCACCTCAATCCCTCGGCGTCTAAGCGCTTATCTAGGATGTACAGGGTGTCCCCGATGAGAACTTGCTTTGGGTCAGGCACGCCGCTCGCACCGAAGGTTCCGTTGGGTTGCTTGAAGACATGGGCGCGAGCGACCTCATCGCCGCAGCGACTCCCCCGTCTGTACGAAAGTTCGACGCTGATCGTGCCGATAGGCTCGTCGGGTGGCGCGTTCGGCCCTAGAGGGAGCCAGCCGTCCTCCACGACGACAATGCCAAAAAACTCAGGCTCTCGAAGCCCTTCCTCCTCAAATCGCTCCTGGATTTCCTGCGTTCCGACTCGGACTCGGTGAGGCATGGGATTGACCGACGATATTCGGCTTCATGCGGCTGAGCTACTAGCCGACGAGCTCTCGATCGATGAGTTTGAGGACTGGTTCATCCCCGCGTCCTGGAACGTGCATCGCAAGGAGCCCGATGCGTCCGAATTCGCTCATCGGATCAGCTTGCTATTGAACGAGTATCGCAGCGGCTACAGGAGCGACGATGAGTTCCGCGCGATGCTCGCGGCATTCATCTCGACCGAGCGCGCCGAAGCGCCAGGGGACGAACCATGGACCATCCTCCTTCGGAGTGCGACTGCGACTATTGAGGCTGTCGCTGAGGGACGTAGACCACGCGAAGGGGAATTCGAGCAAGCCTCGCCTCCGAGTCCCCAAACAAGACGTCGAACCACCACAGCCCTTCTCGATCGACCGCGAAGCGACCAAAGTCGATGATGAGGTTGACTCCAGCCTCTTCGTCACCCGAGAGGTTGACGGAGACCTCAGCGCCAGTTTCGCGCACTTCCCCTCCCGGAGCTTCGGGTCGGAGCTTCACGCGCTGGCGTCCGCGAGCGGTCCCACGCCGAAGCACGATGGCAGCTGTCAGATTGATCGGGGCCGGCGGCATCTCGTCGGGCGGATCTGGGCCGGTCGCAGTGAGAATGATCCGGTCAACCACCCGAATGATGGACATGACTCCATCGGCATCTTGGAGGACTCGTTCGCAAAACGTTGCGACGGCCACGAACGGACCCGACGAGGTGGGCAGCTTCGGCATAGGGCGTATCCTCTACGATCTAGGACAGGAGGTGTGACCGCGCATGAGCAAGATTGTGTGGGCGGGGCCCGGCACTGATGAGTACACCATGACGGTGGTCGCCGGGGTAGGTGGAGAGGCTGAGGCTGTTCGCGCTGCGCCTGTTTCCGAAAGCCAGATGGAGTTCCAGCGTTTCATCGATCTCGCGGGCAAGCTCGTACATGTTCCGAAGTCGGAGCTAGACGAGAAGCTCAAGGAAGGCGACTAGCCGGTCTTGCCCGTCAGGGCGGCCCACGTTAGCCGCCGCCCTGAGACCTCACTGAGTACGGCAGAGAACCGACCCAGGTCGGTCAGTTCACGCTTGTTGAAAGCGAACGCTCGCTCATCGACGTACCGGAAAAGATGGAACGGCTGGACGCTGATGTAGGTGCCGTGCAGGCCCCGCTTCAAGAGCGACCAGAAGTTCTCCATGACGTTCGTATGAACCTGCCCATCGACGTATGCGACCAGGTGGTCGACAACGCGGTGGTCGTAGTCCTTGCCTAGACCGTGGTAGCCGCCGTGAAAATCTGTGAACAGACTCGACCCAGGCTCGACGGCTTCGCGCACAAGCGGTTGGATGGTCTTGCGCGTGTTGTCCGGGACGACCGTCGCGCGAACTTCGCCGCCTCGCTCGACGACGCCCAGGACCGCGGTCTTGTCGGTGTAGCCGCGCGTCTTGATCTTCTGCGCTCGCTTGTGCTTGTGCATGTTGCGGGCCTTACCGCCGATGTCGGTCTCGTCCGCCTCGACCGTCCCCGACAGCTTCTCGAAGGTCTTGGTCTGCATCGCCAGACGAATGCGATGAAGCATGAACCAGGTCGACTTTTGCGTGACGCCGAGTGCCCGAGCAAGTTCGTGCGAGCTGATCCCGTTCTTGCTGTTGGCGATCAGCCAGACCGCCGGAAGCCACTTGTCCAAACCGAGCGGAGAGTCCTCGAAGATCGTCCCGACCTTGACCGAAAACTGCCGCTTGCACGCCTTGCACTTCCAGAGCCGCCGAGTCGTGAGGTAGGAGTGCTCGACACCGCCGCAGCGCGGACACACCGGCCCGTCAGGCCAGCGCATCTTGGCGACGAACTCGTTCGCTACATCGAGGTCAGAGAAGTACCGAACCGCCTCAAGGAGGGTGGTCGGAAGCGTCTTTTCAACAGCCATGCGGTGAGTCTACTACGTCGCCACAGGTGTGTCAAGTAAGTCATTCCCCTTGGTTTCCCCCTGGATCGAGCCTAGCGCGGAAATGCGCACGCATCTGTCACGTAATCGCGCCGAGAGGCCGCGCTTCGCGGAAGCCCCGGCGGGGCAGGAGCGTTAGTACTTCGAGGAAATCGAGAGGAGAGAGAATGACGAAGCTGAGTGACAAGGCGCGCGCGAAGGTCGAGGCGCCGAACTTCGGATATCTGGCGACGGTGATGCCGGACGGATCGCCGCAGGTATCCCCGGTCTGGGTGGATCTCGAGGGCGACCTCGTGGTGATCAACACGGCCACGGGCCGTGTCAAGGAACAGAACATGCGACGCGAGCCGCGCGTGGCGATCTCGATCGCCGACAAGGACAACCAGTACGAAAAGGTCGACATCCGCGGACGCGTCGCCGAATGGGTCGAAGGCGACGAGGCCCACGCCCACATCGACAAGATGGCCCAGAAGTACATGGGGCAGGAGAAGTACCCGTGGATCCAACCCGGCGAGGAACGGGTGATCGTGAAGATCGAGCCCGAGTCCGTCTCCGAGATGGGCTGAGCTGACCTCGCGCCGCTTCTCAGCGATCTCGAGGTCGCTCTCGCCGGTGAGCGACGCCGACGACGAGCTGGCCGACCGCGCTCGTCGTCCTCGCCTCCCTGGCAGGCCGAGAGGTGCTGCTGACCGAAGACGAGGTTCATGGCGCCTCCCGGCGCGCGCTCCTGCTCCTGGCCGCAGGCGGCGACCCTGAGAGAGAGCTCGACCTGAACGGCCGTGCGGTCGCGTCCGTGGCGGACGATCTCAGGAGCTCAGATCGCCAGCTCGCGCTCGAGCGCGGTCTCGAGAATCTTCAGGCAGACAGTCGCCCGAGCTGAGCTTCCGCACGTCGAGGAGGCTCGTGAAGGCACTGCGCGCCACGCCTGACGTGGCGTGGCGCGCCTTTGCGTGTTCGCTGCTCGCCGAGGAGCTCGCCGGCGAGGACTAGCGCCCGGCTGGCGCCGCCCCCGGCCTGGCCTCGTACTGCTTCTCGATCCGCTCGAGCTCTTCCTCGGTGCCCATGCGGATCGGGCCCTTGAACCACTTGCGCGCCGAAAGGACCCACCAGCCGCCGAAGAGAAGCAACGCCCCGCCAACGAGGAGCGGCGCGTAGTTCACTGCCTCCCACGTGAACTCGTCCTTCCACGGCGCGCTCGACTGGAGTAAGGCGGCATCAGGAACACGATCGAGATGAAGACGACCCAGACGATCGCGATCGGGTCGATCCACCGTAGTGCTTGCCGAGCGTCCAGGCCCCCGGCTCGAACGCGTCTCTCATCCGGTAAGCGCAGGATCACCGGCAGGATGAACGCGATGTAGAGGCCGATCACCGCGATGCCCGTCCCGACGTAGTAGCCGATGAAGAAGTTGTAGAGCGTCGGAAGCATGAGTGCCGCGGACGCGACGACGATCGCGATCACGGCCATGTGCGGGACACGGTTTGCCGAGACCCGACGCCAGAGCTGGTGGCCTGGCACGGCGCGGTCGCGAGAGAACGCGAACAGCATTCGCGACGCGGACGTCACCGAGGCGGTCAGGCAGAAGAACTGCGCCACACAGCAGATGAAGAGCATGAACGTCCGCCCAGCTCTGGCTCATCGACTGCGACCCAGATGTAGGGAACGATGTACAGGTCGTATCACCGGCTCCGGCCGGGAGCGCCGAACGTGACCGCGACGAGGAGGATGAAGCCGAAGACGACAGAGACGACGACCGACATGTACATCCCGACGGCGGCCGAGCGCGACGCATTCCGCGTCTCCTCCGCCACGTGCGCGGAGGCATCGAAGCCCGTGATCGTGTACTGCGCCATCAGCAAGCCCGTGAAGAAGACGTAGAAGAAGACGATGCTTCCGAACGAGCTCGGTGCCGCCTCGCCGCCCCAGCCGGTGAGGTTGAGCGTCTCGGTGAAGACGTAAGCGAACGACTGGGGTCATCGGGAACCGTCGTGAGGATGATCACGATCACGGCGACGCCGAGCATGTGCCAGTAGGCGGAGATCGTGTTCAGCAGCGACGTCACGGTGACCCTGAACAGGTTGAGCAGCGAGCGCGACGACGAGCACGATCGCGTACGTCAGGTAGACGTACTCCTTCTCGTTCGGGTACTCGAACCAGTAGTTCATGAGCGCGGTTCGCGAAAATCGCGAGGCCGTAGCCGATCGCGGCCGTCACCGCGATCTGGCCGATCAGGTTGAACCAGCCTGTGAACCAGCCCCAGCCGGGACTGCCGAGCTTCGACGCCCAGTAGTAGAGCCCGCCGGCAGTCGGGATAGGTCGGAGGCGATCTCGGCCATCGCAAGCGCCACGATCGTGCTCATGAGGCCGACGAGCAGCCAGCCCCAGGTGATGGCGACCGGACCGCCCTGACCGTACGCGATCGTGTACGAGGTCAGGCAGCCGGCGAGGATCGAGATGATCGTGAAGCTGATCGCGAAGTTCTGGAACCCGCCCATCGCGCGGAAGAGCTCCTGCGCGTAGCCGAGCCTGTGGAGAAGGCTCTCGTCGTCGTCCGTGTGGTGCTGTGGTCGCTGCCGTCGGGACCTCGAGGCGCTGCTCGTCTGCCATTGACTCGTCCTCTCTCGACGCGGCCGCCTGCCGCAGTTTGCGGGTATTTAGGCTCTCCCGTCGGACGGAGTCAAGAGTCCCGCTGGCCTGCACACCCGGTCCGTGAGCGCTTACACTCGCGCGATGCTGACACTCGACGAGCTTCGTGACGCGGCCGGAGGACGGCTCGATCGACACCGTCGTCGTCGCCTTCACCGACATGCAGGGGCGCCTGATGGGAAAGCGCGTCGACGCCGAGTACTTCGTCGAGGAGAACATCGGCGAGACGGGCGTCGAGGGCTGCAACTACCTGCTCGCCCTCGACATGGAGATGGATCCGAAGCCCGGCTACGCGATCGCGAACTGGGAGAGCGGCTACGGCGACTTCCTGCTCCAGCCCGACCTCGGCAACGCTGCGACGGATCCCCTGGCTCGAGGCGACGGCGCTCGTCCTCTGCGACGTGCTCTGGCACGACGGCAGCCTGGTCGCGCCCTCGCCGCGCCAGGTCCTGAAGCGCCAGGTCGAGCGCGCCGAGGAGCTCGGCTACACGCCGATGTTCGGCTCCGAGCTCGAGTTCTACCTCTTCGAGGAGACCTTTCAGGAGGCGCACCGCAAGGGCTATCGAAGACCTCACGCCGTCGGTGCCCTACATCCTCGACTACCACGTCCTCGCGACCACCTACAGCGAAGGCCTCATGCGCCAGATCCGGAACGGGATGAAGGGCGCCGGGCCTCGTCGTCGAGTCGTCGAAGGGCGAGGCGTGGCCGGGCCAGCAGGAGGTCAACTTCCGCTACGCGGACGCCCTCACGATGGCCGACAACCACACGGTCTACAAGAACGGCGCCAAGGAGATCGCGTTCGCGAACGGCTGCTCGATCACGTTCATGGCGAAGCCGCACCACGAGTGGATCGGGAGCTCGTGCCACATCCACTCGAGCCTCTGGCGCGACGGCGAGAACGCCTTCGCCGGCGAGTCGGACATCTTCAAGCACTACCTCGCCGGCCAGATCGCCTGGCCTGAAGGAGCTCGCGGTCTTCATGGCGCCGAACGTGAACTCATACAAGCGCTTCGCTGCCGAGAGCTGGGCGCCGACGACGCTCGCCTGGGGCTACGACAACCGCACCTGCGGCTTCCGGATCGTCGGCCACGGCGCCGGCCCTCCGCGCCGAGACGCGCATCCCCGGCGGCGACGTCAACCCGTACCTGGCCTTCGCAGCGCTACTCGCCGCTGGGCTCCACGGGATCGAGAACGAGCTCGAGCTTCCCCCTGCGCTCGAGGGGAACGCGTACGTCTCTGACGCCGAGCGGTTCCCGCAGCTCGCTCCGCGACGCAATCGCGGCGCTCGAGGAGGGCTCGATGGCGCGCGCCGCCCTCGGCGACGACGTCGTCGACCACTACCTGAACTACGCGCGCACCGAGCAGCAGCTCTTCGACGGCGTCGTCACCGACTGGGAGCGCAAGCGGCTCTTCGAGCAGGGCTAGGCGCGGCGGCGAGGGCACGGGTGAACGCGGCTGCGCCGCCTCCTGCGCGGTCTCCAACTCCGCTGGAAAGCGCGCCAGGATCCACTCGGCGGCGAGCGGCCTGATCGAGTACTCCTCGCCGTTCACGAGCGCGTAGTCCCGCCGCCGCACGTCCATCGGGCAGCCGAGACTCGGCGGGATAGAAACGGTTGTGCTTCGCGACGAGCTCGTTGAGGCGCCGAAGTCCCAGCGCTCGACGATCCGCGAGCCAGCTGCGCGCGAACCCGGCGGGATCGGCCGCATGGACGTAGGCCAGGTCGCGCCAGGCTGTCCGCGAGCCGGGCCTCGTGCGCGATCCAGTCTCGGCCGCGATCTCGACGCAGCCGCTCATGTACGGCAGCGGCCCGCCGCGCGAGGCGACGTAGCTCTCCGGCGAGCGCTGGAAGAACTGCGGCCGAGGCGCGATCCGCCGGCCCCGGTACGGCTGACCCTCGAGCTCGCGCTCGAGGGTCTCCCGCTCGGCCTGCTCCCGGGCGTTCTCCTCGCGGACGCCCCACTGGCCGAGGATCTCCTTGCGCTGCCGCGGGTCCATTGCGTTCATTGTGCCCGCGGCAGCGCTCAGCCGCGGCTCGGCCTAGTACTCCTCGCCGAGGGGCGTCGTGCCCGCCGCCTTCGGCCACGTCCTGCGCCGACCTGTCCGAATTCCACGAGCTCCTCGCGGCCGGCGCCGCCCGAGACGCCGAAGACGAGCACCGGGCCCACGCCCGGCGCGTACAGCTTGAACTCGAGGACGTCGGGCTCGATCGTGATCGTGTCCTTGGTCAGGAGCACGTCCTCGTAGTGACCCGGCCGGCACCTCGGCCATCTCCTCGGTCGCTGAGGATCTCGCCGTTGTCCTCGGCCTCGCCCTTGTAGTACTCCTGCCGGTACTGCATGCCGTCGACGGGGTCGGCGGGCATGATGATTCCCGGGAGCGCTCCGTCGACGCCCGCTTCGAAGGAGCCGGCGCGCGTCGTCAGCTCGCCGTTCTCGAACTCGGCGGTGTCCTCACCCAGGTACCAGATGTTCCCCTCGGCGTCCTGGGCGTACCAGTCGAAGGTGTCCTCGATCAGCTTGCCGTCCTCGGTGACCGTGTCCCGCACGACGCGGGCGGTGACGCCGTTCGCGATCTCCTTCGTCTCGCGACGTGACCGTGACGACGACCTCGACGTCCTTGCCCTCCTCGTCGATCTCGCTTGTACGTCCACTGCGTGCCCCGGCTTCATCGGCCAGTACTCGTTGTCGATCTCGGTCGTGAACTCGGCCGGGTCGAGCTCGACCGGCTCGCTGCCCTGCGGCAGATCGGCGCCGGGCAGCGGCCTGCGCGGTCTCGCCTTCGCCGCCGCCGCAGGCCGCGGCAAGCGCAAGAAGCGGAACGGTGCAGAGGTCACGATCGTGAAGCGATCAAGGCTCGCATCGCATCTCCTTCGGGTCGGTTCATGGCTTAACCGTGAGACCGCCCGATGAGAATCTGATGAAGCGATGAGAGCCGGATGAGAACGACGAGGGCGGCAGCTCCTGCCGGCAGCTGCCGCCCGAACTGTGCAGGCGAGGCGAGCCTCGCAATCGTGCTCAGTCGTCGTCCTGCTCTCGCTTCGTCGTTCTCGAGCCGACGACCTCGAAGCTCCGGTTGAGCTGCACGTCGACCTGGCTGCCGTCGTCGAGCGTGACCTCGACCTCGTAGTAGCTCTCCTCGTCGCCGACCTCGGTCTCGGTGACGCGGCCTTCGCCGGTGTGCGCGAGGGCGGCCTCCTTGGCGCGATCGAGCGCCGAGCCCGTGATGGGCTTCTGCGTCGCATCGTCGTCGCCGCCGGCGGCGACGGCGACTCCGCCGGTGACGCCGCCCGCGACGGCGAGAACTCCGGCGACGATCGCTGTCTTTCGTCCGATGTGCTTCATGGGTTCTCCTTTCCCGTCGCTTTCTGAGCACACGCTAGGAGCGCGACATGAAACGACCGTGAGAGCGCCTCTCTCATCCGACTCTCACTTCCGGCACGACAATGTGACCTATGCGAGTCCTGGTGGTCGAGGACGAGCTCAAGATGGCGAGCCTGCTCCTGCGCGGCCTCTCGGAGGAGGGCCACGTCGCCGACGTCGCCCGCACCGGCGACGACGCGCTCTGGATGGCGGCCGCGGTTCGAGTACGACGCGATCGTCCTCGACGTCATGCTCCCGGGCGCAGACGGCTTCGAGGTCTGCCGCAGCCTCCGCGAACGCGCCGTCTGGTCGCCCGTCCTGATGCTGACCGCGCGGGACGGCGTCGAGGACCGCGTCGCTGGGCTGGACGCCGGCGCCGACGACTACCTCGCCAAGCCGTTCTCGTTCGCCGAGCTGCTCGCGCGGCTTCGTGCGCTCGCGCGTCGTGGCGCTGTCGAGCCGGCCGACGGTCCTCGAAGTCGGCGACCTCCGTCTCGATCCCGCCGCACGCAAGGTCTGGCGCGGTGACGAGGAGATTCCGCTGTCGACGAAGGAATTCAGCCTTCTCGAGGCGTTCATGCGCAGGCCGGGCGAAGTGCTGAGCCGACTCCACCTACTCGAGCACGCGTGGGACTACGGCTACGAGAACCGCTCGAACGTCATCGACGTCTACGTGCGCTACCTGCGGGAGAAGATCGACCGGCCCGTTCGGTCGTGCCTCGCTCGAGACGGTGCGCGGCGCCGGCTACCGGCTCCGGACGGACGAACGGTGAGCCGCCTGCCGATTCGCATTCGGCTGACGCTCCTCTTCGCGCTCGCGATGACGGTCGTGCTCGCAGCAGTCGGGGCCTTCGTCTACGTGCGCTTGGCGAACTCGCTCGAGGAACAGGTCGAGGACCGGCTCGAAGCGAGGGCTGCTGCGCTCGCCGACCGCGTTCCCAGCGACGGTTCCGAGCTCCGTCTCGATGCGCCCGAGGAGGAGTTCGCGCAGGCGCTCTCTTCCAACGGCACGGTGCTCGCCGCCTCGCCCGGCCTGCCGCGAGAGCCGCTCGTAGCCGGCGAGGCCCTGGAGCGCGCCCGCGTCGAGACCGTGGTGGTCGATCGCACCGTTGACCTCCCGGACGAGTCCGCCGCTCCGACGCGCCTCTGGGCTTTCCCGGAGGGACGGCTCGTGCTCGTGGTGGGCGCGTCGCTCGCAGACCGAGACGAGGCGCTCGACGGGCTCCTCGCCCAGCTCCTGATCGGCGGGCCGATCGCGCTCCTCCTCGCCTCGGGCGCCGCCTACCTCCTCGCCGGCGCGGCGCTCCGGCCCGTCGAGGCGATGCGGGCTCAGGCCAGGGAGATCTCGGCGGACACGGCAGGGCAGCGCCTGCCCCTCCCTGATTCCCGCGACGAGATCTTCCGCCTCGGGGAGACGCTGAACGCGATGCTGGCTCGCCTAGACGAGGGGCTGCAGCGCGAGCGCCGCTTCGTCGCCGATGCCGGTCACGAGCTCCGGACTCCGCTCGCCCTCCTCCAGACAGAGCTCGAGCTCGCCCTCCGCCGGCCGCGCTCGGCCGAGGAGATCGAGGCCGCGCTGCGCTCCGCGTCAGAGGAGGTCGACCGGCTCACCCGCCTCGCCGAGGATCTGCTCGTGCTCGCCTCGACTCAGGACGGCGCCCTCCCACTTCGTGTCACGGACGTGCCGCTGCGCGAGCTCCTCGAGAGCGTCGCCCGGCGCTTCGCGGGGCGGGCGGGCGAGGAAGGCCGGCCGCTCGAGGTCGAGGCGCCGTCCGACGCGACAGTCCGGGGCGACCGCGTCCGTCTCGAACAGGCACTGGGGAATCTCGTCGACAACGCGCTCCGCCACGGTCTGGGCGCGGTGCGGCTCGAGGCCAGGCAGGAGGACGGCCAGGTCGTCCTGCAGGTTCGCGACGAGGGCCAAGGCTTTCCGCCCGATTTCGTGTCGCGCGCGTTCGAGCGCTTCAGCCGCGCCGACGCGGCTCGGACGAGCGGGGGCGCGGGCCTCGGGCTCGCCATCGTGGACGCGGTCGCGCGCGCACACGGCGGCGAGGCGAGCGCTCGCGGCGCCTCCGTCGTGATCCGGCTCCCAGCGGCTCGAGCCGCGTCGCCCTAAAGGCCGCGCTCGGTCTTTAGAGAGCGTCCACCTGGCGACGCACGGCCTCGAGCTCCTCGCCGAGGGCGGGCAAGTGCGCCGACTCCTCCTCGAGCACAGCCTGAAACGCAGCCCTGCAGTGGCGCCGGTACCGGGGGTGCGAGTCGCCGAGCTCGAGCTTGCCCCCCGCCCCGGTTCGCGTCAGGAGCAGGCGCACCATGCGCTCCGCGGCATCGAGGCGTCCCCAGAGGTAGTCGTTCTCGCGAGCGTCCCGCGAGAAGAACGCGTACGCATGACCGAGCCCCGCGCCGAGCACCTTCGTCTCGCCTGTCGGCGCCAAGAGCGTCGAGTCGAGTGGGCTCATCCGCACAACCCGCACCGCATCCCGCTCGTTCACATCCGTATAGGCCTGGAGCGGATAGAGGAGCGCGTCCCAGATCGGGAAGCCGAGGTAGCGGGTCAGGAGATCCTTGCGGACGCCCGCGGCCGCTTCGCCCTCCGGCCACGAGGCCGTCAGGGCGATGAGGTCGCGGTACAGGTCAGGCGTGAAGTCCTCGAGCTCGGCCGTGAGGAGCCCCCGGAGAGCCGCGTTCAGGCCGTCGAGCTCGTCGCCGTGGTCGTCCAGGAACGCTTCGGTGTCGAAACGGTGCTGAGTCAGATAGTCGGTCAGCCGCTCCTCTCCGAAGCAGGAGCTGACGCCGCCGAGCACCTCCTCTGCGAAGCCCCTACCCGAGCTCAGCCACTCGATCCTCGCAACCGCCTCGTAGAGGCGTTCCTTGAGGTTGTCGAGGTCTTGCCGCGTCGGCATGCCGGGCTCGCCGAGGTTGCGGTAGAGCCAGCTCACTCCAGCGATGACGAAGTTCAAGCGGCGGTGCGTGTACGCGAGGTCGAAGTTGCGGACGAACTCGCGCTGCTCGTCGGTCGGCGGTCCTTCGTGCTGGAAGAGCCCCTTTCTCCTGGCCCAGCTACGGACGATTGCTCGAACCAGGAAAGCGTGGTTCGAATCGTCTGTGTAATCGCAGACGAGGCAGGCCGCCTCGCCGAAGGCGTCCACAGCCGATGAGACCTTGAGGCGGACGTACATGGGGTAGGCGAGCGAGTTCAGCGTCTCCGCGGCCTCGTGAATCTTCCTGTTCGCCTCCTTCAGGCGTGCGTCGTCGAGCGGAGGCGCGTCCTCCAGGTCGCCCAGGAGCTCGCGCACCCGCGACTCGACCGGCGTCCAGTTCGCCTCGATGGTGTCGCGAACCGCGCGGGCGTGCTCGTTCCGCACCAGGAGGTCGCGGAGCTCGTCCAGGATCGGCTCACTCCGGGGCAGGCCACTGAGGGCGCCGAGGAGGGCCGGAATCGGCCCCGGCTCGCGTGGGGGCTCCGCATCGGCCTCTACCGGCTTGGGGTCGGGCTCGAGGAAGACCAGGTAGCGGTCGACCTCGCTCGCAGCCGGCCGGTCCTTGATTGCCTGGAGCACCGGCCCGAACGGCTTGTTATCCAGCACACCGCCGTCCACGAGGTAGGCCCAGGCCGGCTGCGCCTGCGCGAGCTCGTAGGCCCGAAAGAATGGCTCGATGTCTGCACTCGTCCCGGGTGGCAGCGAGAGAACTTCGGGGAACCCGCCGACGTGAACCGGCTGGAAGCCCGCCGGCAGGCTGGACGTCGCGCGGCTGGCGAGCGTCAGCGCAGGATTCTGCCTCTCGCCGAAGTCGCTCTTCTGATCCGAGCGGTATCGAAAGGCGAGCACGTGCCGGTGCTGTCGCTCGGCCACGATTTGGGGATCGGTGAGCGGGAGGTGGCGCGCGTAGCCGTGGTGGTCGGTGGCGGTGACGAAGAGCTCGAGTAGATGCCGCGGCGGCACCAGGGAGTGCGGCTCTTCGGACGGAGAGCTCGCGTCGCGCTCCATTCCCCGCAGCGCCTCATGGATCCGGATCGCCATCTCGTTGCCGTCGAGCACCGACTTGCTCCGAAGGTTCACCGAGGCGGCCATGAGTTTCCGCTTGGCCTCACGGCTCGGTACCGGTCCACCCCCGCGGAGGTCGAGCAGCCTCGCGAGCAGACGCCCAGCGATCCGCCCGAGGAAGCTCTCTTGCGGCCGGATGCTCCGCTCGAGGTCGCCGTGCACGAACCAGAGGTCGCGGAGCAGGTCTTGGTTCAGATCGTGGGCCAGCGCCTTGGCGAGGAAGATGCCGTTGATCCCGCCTGCAGACGTGCCGGCGATCGCGTCGACGACGATGCGGGTGTGCACGTCGCGCTCCTGACGGAGCGCGCGCAGGAGCTCGCGGTAGACGGCCTCGCTCTTCGCCGCCGGTTCCGACGGAAGCTCCTGCTCCTCGAGGACGGAGGCCCTGACGGCCCGGTGGATCTCCTTCGTGATCCCGTGCATGTAGATCGCGAGCGAGACGCCGCCGTAGCAGACGAGGCCGAGTCGCAGCTCCTTGACGTCGCCGGCCGGGGCGCGAACCGTCTCGGGTAGGGAGGTCGGCGCCGCTTGGTCCTCGGTGTCGGGCGACGGAAGTACGTCGGGACTCATGTGCGGCTCCTCCCGGTTGCGGCGTCCGGCGAACCCTCTCGCAGCCGTACGCGAGGTGCAAGGGACGAGCGAGGAGCCTCACCCGCGAGGCTCCTCGCTCTCTCTAGCCCGGCCGGAAGGTCAGCGAAGCGAGACCGCGACCTCCTCGAGGCGATCGAGCGCCCTCTGCAGGCCGACCTCCATGCCCGAGTCGATGTGGCCGTCGCGGTGCTCCTTCGAGGTGTGCTCCACGAGGAGCGTCATCGTCGTGCGCCCGTCGGTCTCGGTCAGCGTCACCGTGTCGAGCGCCGCTGCGTCCGGAAAGCCTTCGTAGACCTCCGTCGTGACAAGCCGCTCGTTCGGGACGATCTCGCGGTACTCGCCGTGGAAGGCGACCTCGTCTCCACCCTCGACGACCATCGCGTAACGCCAGGCGCCGCCGACCCGTAGGTCGATCTCGCAGACGGTCATCTCGCCGTAATTGGCGTGCCACCACTGCCTCACGAGCTCCGGGGTCGTCCAGGCCCTGTAGACAAGGTGCCTCGGGGCGTCGAACTCCCGGGTGATGAGGATCTGCTCGTCGGTCGGGAGCGTCACCTCCGCTCTGCCACTACTGGTCACTGCCATCTCCTTCCTCCTTTTCCTTGAGCTCTTCCAGAACGGCGTCGAGGTGCTCGAACCGCTCCGACCACAGGCGCTCGTAGCCGGCGACCCAGTCGTGAATGGGCTTGAGCGCCCCGCCGTTCACGCGGTACAGCCGCCGGCGACCCACCTCGCGCACGTCGACCGCACCTACCTCCCGTAGGACTCGCAGGTGCTTGGAAACCTGCGGCTGCGCGATTCCCAAAAGCCGGACGAGGTCGTTCACAGGACGCTCCCCTCCGGCGAGGGCATCGAGGATCTGCCGTCGCCGCGGCTCGGCCACGGCGTTGAACGCGTCCGTCGTGGTCGCCGCTCGTGCCATGTCGAGAATCATATACCTATATAAGCATATGTCAATCACTCGCCCAGGCGAGCGATAGTTGCCCGCCATGGTCACGTTCAACGTCATCTACACGCCGGGAACGGCGGCCCTACTCCTGCCCTTTACGCTGTCTCTCCTCCAGAGCCCAGCCATCCGCATCCGCCTCGTTGCGAACGGGTGCGAGGCGAAAGATGCGGCTCTACTGGCGTCAACTGCCGCGCGCCACGAACGTATCTCGCACGTCGTCCTGCCCACGCAGGCAGTGATGGAGCACGGCGCGGCCCTCGACCATCTTTTCTCGACCTTCCCGGAGCCGCACTTCGCGATCGTCGACTCCGACGTGATCGCGAGCGGCGACTTCCTCCCGCACCTCCTGCCGCTCGTCCCCGGCCAGGCCGCGGTCTTCGCGGCTTCGCCGGTGTGGGTCACAGACGAGGAAACCGTGGTTCCCCCTGGCTGCTCCTTCATCGGTGGGCGCCAGCGCGTCCTTGCGGACGGCACCCCGGTCGGCAACACCTATCTCGCGATCTACGATCGCGCCGCGCTCGAGCCGCTCTGGCGTGCCGCGCCGAGGGGCTTCGGCACCCATGACCGCTCCATGCTCGCCCGGGAGGCGCAGGCCTCCCTCGCCGAGCGCGGCTGGCGGTATCGCTTCTTCGACACCAGCCGACTGCTCAACCTCCAACTCCTTCTCGCGGGGTATCGAATCGAGAACCGCGACGTCCCGGAGCTCCACCACGTCGGCGGGATGAGCGGCGCCGGATTCCCGTGGCGGCCAGAGACCGCTCGGGACAGCTTGCGCGCGATACTCGCGATCCTTCGCTCAGGTGACGAGCGTCGGCTCCAGCGCCTGACGGACGGTGCGGCACACAGGCTCTACATGATCCGCAGCCGACGCGATCCTCGCCATCGACGCATGAATGAGCGCCGCGGCCTTGTGCTGGCACATGTTCACACTGCGCTCGACGCCCTCCTCGGGCGAGTTTCCGCGCCGCCCAGGCTGCGAACGGATTCGGCGGCGGTCGACCGGCGCGTTGCAGCCTTGGTAGCCGCGCTCGAGGCGCAGTACGCGGTGGGTCTCTCCAGCCGCCGCCCGGAAGGCCCATGACGACGCTGTACGTGGTCTACGCCCGCGGCACCGTCGCCGCTCTTCTCCCGCTCGCACTGTCGCTGTTGCGTGCTCCCGGCGCGCGCTTCGTCCTCGTCGACAACGCCTGCACGCCCGAGGAGAGCCGGCAGCTGTCCCGACTTGCCGCCTCGGAGGAGCGATTCGCTTACCACCGGCTCCCGCTCGCCGAGCCGGCCGACCACGGCACGGCGCTGAACCACTTGGTCTCCGAGTCGGACGAGCAGCACTTCGGGATAGTCGACTCGGACGTGCTGGCGACGGGAGACTTCGTCACCGAGCTCCTCCCGAAGCTCGAAACGAGCGCCGCGGCGTGTGGCGGCTGGCCGGTGTGGCTCGCGGACGCCGAATCCGTCTGCGCCGACCTGCGCGGATTCCTGGGCGGGCCCTACAGAACCCTCGCGGACGGCACCGAGGTGGGCGGCACGTCATGCGCTCTCTACGACCGCTTGGAGCTCGCCCAGGCGCTCCAGGCCTTGCCTCGTGGCCTCGCCCGCCAGTCAGCCGAGGACCTCCCTGCGCCGGTCCGCGCCGCGTTCGGCTCGCGCGGCTGGGATTTCCACCGGTTCGGGACGGCTCGGGCGGCTCATCTCTACCTCCTAGCTACCGGGAACAGCGTGGCGAACGTCGACCTGTCGACTCTCCACCACATCGGTGGCGTGAGCCACGTCGGCGATCTCGTGCGAACCCAAGTGGCGCGCAAGATGGCCCGCGGGCCGAGAGCTCCGTTCCTCAACTTCCTCGCCAGCCTGGGCCGGCGAGCCGGAAGCCGGGGCCGAGAGCGTGCCGGCGCGTACCGGCGCAAGAAGCAGGTGCTCGCGTACGTCGACGCGCTCCTGACGGCGTTGCGAGACGGCCACCCGCCTCCCGCGCCTCCAGCGACCGGCTCGGAGGAGGTAGACGAGCGCGTCGGCGCGCTCGTCCGTGCGCTGGTTGCGGACTACCGCGGCTTCTGCGAGCGCGTGGAGGATCCCGAAAGCCAGTAGGAGAGGTCACGGCCGATCAGGCCCCCCAGGCGCTCCACGTCGTCGCGAAAGACCTCGAGAAGCTCGGCACGAAGCGAGGGATCGAGAGGGGGCTGAGTCAGCTCTCGGGCGAAGACCGGCAGAGCCAGGTCGCGGAGGCGGGCCGGGACGTGAGGCCGAAGAGCAGTCCGGAGGACGACCGATCTCGTCCAGAGAAACCGAAGCGCGGGATTCGGGATCTCGCCCGTACGCCCATGGCGCTCCGTCGTGTCCGGGGCGACGTTGGGGTCGACGCCGAGGAAGGCGAACAGGTCGCGGAGCAATGCCGCGGGCTCCTCCTGCAGGTCCTCGAAGAGGTAGATCCGGATGCGCTCCGCCGCGAAGAGCTCGTAGTAAGGCTTCAGGAAGTGGTGATAGCGGCCGCAGCCCAGGTAGCTGCCGAACGCAACCTCGTCGGGTAGGCCGCGGGCGAGCTCGGCGGCCACGACCTCGTCGAACCGGGTGCGCCGCTCGAGGCCGTCGCGGCGTCGGCCGAGGAAGTGCGCATAGGCCCGGTCGACTGGATTGCGGAGAATCGCGACCAGACGGACGTCGGGGCAGGTCTCCCGGATGGCCGCAGGGGCACTTCGGGCCTGCAGGTACACGGGCGAGACCTCCCCGATCGCCGTCTCACCAGAGACGCCGTCGAACAGCGCCTCGTAGTCGCGCCGGTCGCTCACCCACTGACGTGCCATGCGCTCGAGCGCGACTCCTTCCCAGGGCGGCAGCCGCTCGTGCGCGACGAAGTGGTTCGGCGACTTTCCAGGCGGGACGAAGACGTCAGGGTGCTCCCCCAGGTAGCGGTGCAGCGACGTGGTGCCTGAGCGGCCCGCGCCGATGACGAGGAAGTTGGGGAGTGTCACTCGCTGCCCGCCCTTGCACGCGTTGCGGCGGGCCGGGACACTAACAGCGGATTGCGGGACGTCCCCTTCTCGGTGCTCTCGAACCGGCTCCCTCCTGCCGGGGCTGACGGCGAACGCTGGGACGACGTCGCGGCGCGCCACCTCCTGCACGCCGGGCACGGTCGCTGGCGTCGCTACTGCGACGGGCTCTACGCAGCCCTGATCGAGGAGTGGGCCGGCGGCGCACGCGTGAGCCGGGCGCTGAAGACAGACCTCTTCGACGAAGCCGTCGGAGACGGGCTCGTCGACACGCTGCACGGGTTGTCCGACGAGGTTCACGGGGTTGACATCTCACCGGTGATCGCTGAGGCGGCGAAGGCACGGCACTCAGCGATCGACGCTCGGGTTGACGACGTGAGGAGATCGGGTTACCCGGACGAGCACTTCGACCTCGTCGTTTCGAACTCGACGCTCGACCACTTCGCGACCCGGGAGGAGCTCGAGCGCTCGCTCGCCGAGATCTACCGCTTGCTTGCTCCCGGCGGGCGGCTCGTGATCTCGCTCGACAACCTGGCCAACCCCGTCATCGCTCTGCGGCAGATCTTGCCGTTCGGCCTCCTTCATCGCCTCGGCCTCTGTCCGTTCGTCGTCGGTGAGACCCTCGGGCCCTCGGGCCTGCGCAGCGCGTTGATCCAAGCGGGCTTCGACGTTCGGGAGGAGCGGGTCGTCATGCACGCCCCACGCGTCCTTGCCGTCCTTCTCTGCCGGGCGCTCGACCGCGTCTCGTCCAGGCCCGCCTCGGCCGATTCGCGGCTGGTGAGCGCGCTGTGGCGCGCCGACGTCATGGCCGGGTGGCCCACAAGGAACCTCACCGGCTACTACGTCGCCGCACTCGCCTGGAAGCCCGCGCGCGGATGACGCTTCCCAACTTCCTCGTCATCGGGGCGGGCCGCTCGGGCACGACCTCGCTCGGCCGCTACCTGGGGGAGCACCCCGACGTCTTCGTGCCGGCCGCCAAGGCACCGAGCCACTTTTTCTGCAACGGGCTGGAGCGAATCGAGGATCCCTACGTCCGGCTCGTCACCCGGAACTACTTCGTGCCGGATCCCGACGAATACGAGGCTCTCTTCGCCGGAGTGAACGGCGAGACCGCGGTCGGCGAGGTCTCGCCGGTCTACCTAGCCTCGGTTGACGTGGCCCAGAAGATCGCGAGCCGGCTGCCCGGCGTTCGCCTGATTGCGATCATCAGGAACCCCGTCGACCGTGTTTTCGCGCGGTTCGTGGCGCGGCTTCGCGACGGGCTCGAACGCCGGATCGACTTCGCCGAGGTGGTGAGGGACGAGCTGCGCGAAGACCTGCCGAAGGACGTCGCCTTCGGCACGTACCTCGCGGCAGGCTTCTCCGGCCACTACCTGCGGACCTACTACGAGCACTTTCCCCGCGAGCAGATCCGTGTTCACCTGTACGAAGACCTCCACGGCGACCCCGCCGGCACGCTCGCAGAGCTCTATTCCTTCCTCGGCGTCGACCCCGCCTACGTTCCCGACACTTCCCGCCGGTACAACCGAAGCGGCGGTCTGATCCGGAACCCGGTCCTGCGGACTGTGTGGACTCGGTCGGCTCTCCCGCGGGCTGCTGCGCGTCGCTTCGTGCCGGAGACAGCCCGCGATCGCGTTTTCTCGGTCTTCACGCGAGAGCTCGCCCCCACGTCTCTCGACGAGGAGCTTCGCGCCGAGCTCACCGACCTCTACCGAGAGGACATCCAGGCGCTGCAAGGGCTCCTGGGACGCGACCTCTCCCACTGGCTTAAGGCCCCCGCCTGATGAGCACCGTGGCTCGGATCCTCGAGCTCTCGATCCTCGCCCTCGCGCTCCTGCCTGGGCTCAGAGTGGCCGCACATCCTCCGCTCCTCAGGCTGTTCCCGAAGGTCGCCGTCGCGGCCGCGCTCGCTGTTGTGACCCTGGCCGGGCTGGTCGCCGCGACCGTTCTCTTCGCGCCGGCTCTGCTGCACGCCTGGGCCGTCCTGGCAGCGGTCGTCCTGACAGCCGGGTTCGTCCGCGCGCGAAACGGCTTCCTCTTCGGCCGGCGCCTCCCTCCCGGTTCTCTGTCGCTCACCGCATCGGTCAAGGCCGTCGCAAACCGGCGCTTCTATCTCGAGCAAGCGAGCCGTCACGGTCCGGTTTTCAAGACCGCCCAGTTCGGCCACAAGGTCGTCTGCGTGCTGGGGCTCGAGCGCGGACACGCGCTCCTGCGTGCACACGCCGGCTCCATCGAGCCGGCGACGCAGCCGTTCGACGGAGAGATCTCGGGCGGATTCCTGCGCTACATGGAAGGTGACACCTACCGGCTGTACGGGCCGCTCTTTCGCAAGGCGTTTGCCCGCCCGGTGACGGAGGCCGCTCGCCCGGTCACCGTCGCAGCGACGCGCCGCGAGCTGGAGCAGGCGGCCCTTGACTGTGCGCGCTCTGGGGGCGGCGGGGTCACGCCCGGTCCGTACCTCGAGCGGATCGTCAAGGATGCGTTCCTGAAAGCGCTCTTCGGCATCGCTCCCGGCTCGGCCGACGGGGCCAGGCTCGCAGGCCCGCTCAGCGCTCTGGACAGACAGAACCTCGGCAAGTCCCTCGCGCCTGCCACCCGCGCCGCGCTCGAGGAGCTTCACGAAGGGCTGGCGCACATCACCGCCGCGTCGACGAACGGCTCTGAGGGCCCTTCGGCGTGCGCTCTCACGGCGCTCCAGCGGAACGACCCCCGCATGCCTGATGCCACGTGCTACGACAACCTCCTCTTCACCTACAAGATCGCGGCGGGCAACGTTTACGGCCTCTTGCACTGGACACTCGCCCTGCTCGGCAGCCACGGGGACTGGCGCACGCGTGTCCGCGACGAGCTCGACCGGCCGGTGCAGGCCGACCGTCCCGGACTCGCTGAACGGATCGTGCTCGAGACGCTCCGCCTCGCGCAGAGCGAGTACCTCTACAAGCGCATTGGAAAGGACATCGAGCACGAGGGGCTGATCCTGCCGGCCGGCTGGTTCATCAGAGTCTGCGTCTGGGAGAGCCACCGGGACGGCACGGCGTTCGCAGATCCCGAGAAGTTCGATCCGGATCGGTTCCTGGACGCCTTCACGCCGGCGGAGTACTCACCGTTCGGCTGGGGGAAGCACGCGTGCAACGGCATCCCCCTGGCCATGCTCATCTCGAAGACGCTCGTCGAGGAGCTCGCCGCCGGCTACGACTGGAGCGTTTCTCACGCCGAGCCCGCCGAACGCGGGTTTCGCCACTGGGCGCACTGGCGACCGAGCTCGGAGATGACCCTCCAGCTCTCGCCGCTGCCGCAAACGGATGCGAAGCCGAGGCAGGTCTCTGCCGTGCAGGTGCTCGGCTAGCCCGCCTGGCCGCGCGACTCGCGGAGGCGCGACTCTTCTAGATGTGGGAAGACCCCGCGGTGCGGGGCCTTTCGGTAGCAGGCCTGTAAGCCGGATTCTGTCGGGGGTGACCATCCATCTAGGGCGCCGGTTCGACCCGACGCCTCGAGCGGCTTACCCGGCTCCTCGGCGGGCCGCCTGCGTAGCGGAGCCTGTTCGCCTTGCACCGAACGGGGTTTGGCCGGCCGCCGTGTCACCACGACGCCGGTGGGCTCTTACCCCACCTTTTCACCCTTACCGCCGGCGTCTCCGGAGAGACTCATGTCGCCGGTGGCGGTCTCCTTTCTGTGCCACTTTCCGTCGGCTTTCGCCGCCTGGGATTTCCCCAGCGTCCTGCCCTGCGGTGTCCGGACTTTCCTCGGACCGCCGAAGCGGCCCGCGGCCACCCGGCCTGCACGACTGAATTGTAGCCGCGGATCGCCCCAAGACCCGGCCCGCGCCAGGCGCGACCTACCCGGACTCCACTCCCACCTGAACCGCCTCCGCCGCGCGCCCCTCGAGTACCGAGCCGCACTCGGGACACACGATCCCGAGATCGGTGCGCATGACGAACTCGCCGCACACGAGGCACTCGAGGCTCGCCCCGCGGCTGAGCGCCAGGAGCTCCTGGTCGAGCGTCCGGTTGAGGGACACGACCTCCATCAGACCGTCCTGAACACCCCCGTGACCCGGCCGAGGATCTGCACGTGGTCGGGGAAGAGCGGCTCCATCGTCGCGTTCTCGGGCTGGAGCCGGATCCGGCCGCTCTCGCGGAAGAACCGCTTGACGGTCGCCTCGTCGGCTGCCTCGTCCTCGCCCGCGAGCGCCACGACGATGTCGCCGTTCTGCGCCGTCTGCTGTCGCCGGACGACCACGTAGTCGTCCGGGAGGATCCCGGCGTCGATCATGCTCTCGCCCTTGACGCGGAGCAGGAACTCCTCGCCGGTCCCGGACGAGAGCGGCTCGGGCACCGCGAGATGATCTTCGACGTTCTGCTCGGCGAGGAGCGGCCCGCCCGCCGCGATCTCGCCCACGAGCGGCAGCACCCGGACGCGACCCGCCTCGCCGACCGCCTCGGCAGCTGGACGCTCGCGGCCGACGAGCTCGAGTGCCCGCGGCTTCGTCGGGTCGCGGCGCAGGTAGCCGGCCCGTTCCAGGTTCGCCAGATGGGCGTGCACGGTCGACGGCGACGCCAGCCCGACGCGCTCGCCGATCTCGCGCACGGTCGGTGGGTAGCCGTGGCCGTCGACGTACTCGACGACGAACTCGTAGATCTCCTGCTGCCGCTCCGTGAGCACGACCACCTCCTTGTTGAACGAACGTATGTTCGTCAGAGTAGCGCGCGGGTCGGACGGCGTCAACCGCCCGCTACAATCCCCGTCCCACGCGCTGGTGGCGGAATTGGTAGACGCGCAAGGTTGAGGGCCTTGTGCCCCGAACGGGGCGTGGAGGTTCAAGTCCTCTCCAGCGCATGCGCCCGCACTTGTCGGGCGCTCGCTTAATGTCGAGCGCCTCGGTCCGCCGCCTCGGCGCCGTTGACTAACGTTCGGCGCCGTGCGCGACCTGTGCGGATCGGCGATCGACGCGGCCCTCGCCGCCGGGGCCGAGTACGCGGACGCTCGCGCCGTCGTCCGGCGAGAGCAGCACGTCGCCACGAAGAACGGCGAGGTCGAGTCCGCGTCGGACGGAGAGAGCGAGGGGCTCGGCGTACGCGTGCTCGTCGGCGGCGCCTGGGGCTTCGCCGGCGACCCGCGCCTCTCGGACGAAGGGGCGAGCGAGGCCGCCCGTCGCGCGGTCGAGTTCGCGCGCGCGAGCGCCAGCCGGTCGCGCACGCCGCGTCGAGCTCGCAGACCGGCCCGCAGAGCGGGCGAGTGGCGAACCGCGCGTCGAGCGCGACCCGATCGCCGTCCCGCTCGAGGAGAAGATCGAGCTCCTGCTCCGCGCCGACGCCGCCGCGCGGCGGATCGGACGTCACGATCGTCGAGGCTTCCGTTCGCGCGATGCGCGAGGAGCGGGCCTTCCGCTCGTCGGACGGCGCCGACGTCCTCCAGGAGTTCGTCGAATGCGGTGCCGGCCTCGACGCCTACGCGCAGGCCGACGGGCAGCGTCCAGATCCGGAGCTACCCGAGCGCCCACGGTGGCTCGAGCGCCCAGGCGGGCTGGGAATACGTCGAGTCGCTCGGAGCTCGAGCGCGAGGCGCCCCGCGTGGCCGAGCAGGCCGCAGCGCTGCTCCGCGCCGATCCGTGCCCGCGCCACGACGACGACCGTCGTCATCGACTCAGAGCAGATGGAGCTCCAGGTGCACGAGTCCGTCGGCCATCCGACCGAGCTCGACCGGGTCTACGGGACCGAGGCCGCGTACGCGGGCACGAGCTTCCTGAAGCCCGACGACCTCGGCTCGCTCCGCTACGGCTCCGAGCTCATGAACATCACGGCCGACCCCACGACGCCCGCTCGGACTCGGGCACCTACGCCTGGGACGACGAGGGTGTGCCCGGCGAGCGGCACGCCGTCGTCAGCGCCGGGATCCTCGAGGGCTTCCTGACCTCGCGCGAGACCGCGGCGCAGCTCGGCGAAGGCCGTGGCGGCTCGATGCGTGCCGACGGCTGGAGCCGCATGCCGCTCGTCCGCATGACGAACCTCCACCTCGAGCCGGGCGACGGCTCGCTTCGACGATCTCCTCGCGGACGTCGACGAGGGCATCTACCTCGAGACGAACAAGAGCTGGTCGATCGACGACAAGCGCCTGAACTTCCAGTTCGGGACGCAGATCGCCTGGGAGATCAAGGGAGGAAAGCTCGGCCGCATGCTCCGCGACGCGACCTACACGGGCTCGACGCCCGTCTTCTGGGGCTCGCTCGACGCGGTCGCCGGGCCCGGAGGAGTGGCAGCATGCACGGACTCACGAACTGCGGCAAGGGCCAGCCGGGCCAGAGCGCGCACGTGTCCCACGGAACCTCGCCGGCGCGCTTCCGGAACGTCAGGGTCGGCGTCCGCTCGTGAGGGAGGCCCCGGAGGCGCTCGAGCTCGCCGAGCGCGCCTGCCGCGCGGCCGAGGGCGACGAGGCGGACGCGCTCGTCCATGCCGAGCGCTCCGGCTTCGCGCGCTATCGCGGCCTCGCAGGTGCACCAGCCGACCCTCATCGAGGACCGCTCGGTCACGATCCGCGTCGTCCGAGACGGGCGCATCGGCTGCGCCTCGACGAACCGGACCGACGACGAGGCGCTCGCCGAGGCGGCAGGCCGCGCGGCCGAGATCGCCGACCGCGCTGCCGGTCGATCCGGCCTTTCCCGGCCTGCCCGAGCCGTCGAGCCTCCCGCCGTGGAGGGCTGGGACGAGGAGACGGCCGCAGCTCGGGCCCGGCGAGCAGGCCGCCCGCGCGTGGGAGGCGATCGAGGCCGCGGGCGACTTCGGGCTCTACGGGTACTTCACGAGCGGCGTCACCGAGCTCGCGTCGGCCTCGACGACGGGCACTGGCGGTCTCGCAGGCCACGACCGACGTGAACGTCCTCGCGCTGGCCGCCGCGGACGGCCGCTCTGGCTACGCCGACGCGGCCGTCGTGGAGGGTCGGCGACGTCGATCCTGCCGCGGTCGCGCGCGAGGCCGCGGAGAAGGCCGCGCGGACCGCAGAGGCGCAGCCGACCCCGGCCGGCCACCTACCGCGCCGTCCTCGAGCCCTACGCCTTCGGCGAGCTCCTCTGGTACTTCGGCTACTGCTCGCTCGGCGCGCTCGCCCTCCTCGAGGAGCGGAGCTACCTCTCCGGCCGGATCGGCGAGCGCGTCTTCGACCCGTCGTTCTCGCTCTACGACGACGCTCGCGACCCGGGCGGGCCTCCCGAAGGCGTTCGACTTCGAGGGCGTGCCGAAGCAGCGCGTCGCGATCGTCGAAGACGGGGTCGTGAAGGACGTCGTCTGGGATCGGCGCACGGCGGCGCGGGCCGGCCGCGAGTCGACCGGCCACGCGCTCGCCGCGCCGGCTCAGTCCTATGGGCCGCAGCCCTTCAACCTCTCGGTGCCGGCGGGCGACGCCTCCGTCGACGAGCTCGTCGCTCGCGTGTCGAGGACGGCATCTACGTGACGCGCCTCCACTACCTGAACATCGTCGACCCGCGCGAAGGCCTCATCACCGGCATGACGCGCGACGGCACCTTCAGGATCGAGGGCGGCAAGGTCACGCGCGCCGCTCGTCAACCTGCGCTTCACGACGTCGTTTCCGGCGCTCGTCGCCTCGCGTCCTCGGCCTCGGCGACGCCGCGCGCCTCGTGAACCAGAGCGACTTCTACGGTGACCGCTATCCGTTCGGCGCGCTCGTGCCGGCGATCGCCACCGAGGCGTTCACGGTCGTCGGGTCAGGCTCCGGGCCGGGGCTCTGAGAACGGAGCCGCGGCTGCGGCTCCTCCATACGAATCGCGCGAAAGGCGGCGCGATTCGCCCGGCCGCACCGCGGCCTCCAACACCCTGGTTCTGCCGGGACGTGGTACGCCTAGGCGCGGGTGAACGGAGCCACGGCGGCTCCTCCATACGAATCGCGCGAAAGGCGGCGCGATTCGCCGGCCGCACCGCGGCCTCCAACACCCTGGTTCTGCCGGGACGTGGTACGCCTCGGCGCGGGTGAACGGAGCCGCGGCTGCGGCTCCTCCATACGAATCGCGCAGAGAGCGCCGCGATTCGCCCGGCCGCACCGCGGCCTCCAACACCACGCCCGGCCGCTGCGCGGTCTCCGGCTAGTCGATCAGATAGAAGAGCCAGATCGTCGTGCCGGTGAAGAGGCACGCGACGACGACCGTTAGGCGCGTCAGGTTCCGCTCGACGATGTGCTGGCCCCCCTGGGAGGCCGGCGTGAAGCCGAGGCCGCCGAACCCGGTGTCGCGTCCCGAAGTGCATGAGGACGAGCGTGACGAGCGAGATCGAGAGGATCACGTGGACTGCTGCGACGACACCGAGCACGGCTTCAGGATAGCCCGCGTCTGCGCGGGCGGGCGCCCGATCTCGAGCCCGCTCGCCACGCCGACATGCTCGACCTGGAGCGTCGTGTGGTCGATCCCGAACCGCTCGTGCAGCATCCGCTCGAGCTCGAGCCGGATCCGGTGGCAGTCGGCACCGGGATCGACGAGCACGTGCGCTGCGAGCGCGGGGAAGCCGCTCGTCACCGTCCAGACGTGCAGGTCGTGAGCCTGGACGACGCCCTGCGTGGTCGACGATCGCCCGGCCGACCTCCGCCGGCGGCGCAGACTCGGGCGCGGCCTCGAGGAAGATCCGGCCCGACTCCTTCGAGGAGCTCGTAGGCGGCGCCGAACATGAGCGCGGCGACGAGGAGCGACGCGATCGGGATCGAACCGATCCCAGCCCGTCGCGAGGATGAGAGCGCCCGCGATCGCCGTGCCGACGAAGGCCGCCAGGTCGGTTGCGATATGGAGATAGGCCCCGCGGATGTTCAGGCTCTCGCGCCGGGCGCGCGCCAGGATCCGAAGCACGAGCAGGTTGACGAGCACGCCGACGAGCGCGACGACCGTGACGATGCCGCCCTGCACCTCCGGCGGATCGAGCAGCCGCGGATCCCCTCGGCGAGGATCACGAGCCCGGCAACGACGAGTGTGATCGCCGTTTGCCTGCGCAGCGAGGATCTCCGCCCGGCCGAAACCGAATGTCCAGCGGCCGCGCGCCGGAAGGGACGCGGCCCAGGCGGCGAAGAGCGCCAGGGCGAGCGCGGCCGCGTCTGTGAGCATGTGTCCCGCGTCTGCGAGGAGAGCAAGCGAGTCCGCGAGGATCCCGAACACGACCTCGACCACCATGAAGCCGAGGAGCAGCGCGAGCGAGACGGCCGAGCAGCCGGCGATCACCACCCGGCGCCTGAGAGTGGCCGTGGGCATGCACGTGGCTCATTTCGCCGCCGCTTCGAGGACTGCCTCGATGCGCTCCACCTGGCGTCTTGCAGGTCGTGCTCCGTCGCCGCCTCCCGGGCAGCCGGGTTCGGGCTCGGGAGCTCGGCCGCTTCACGCAGGCCGATCTCGATCGCCTCGCTCGAGCCGGGGTCAACGAGGACGCCTGCCTCCGGAGTCACGAACTCGGGTGGGCCACCGACGCGGGTTGCGACGACGGATCGCTCGCTCGCCAGAGCCTCGAGCAGGGCTTGGCCGAAGGGCTCGACGAGACTCGGCTGGCACAGGACGTCGCAGGCGGCGATCCAGTCCGCCACCCGCTCGTGTGGTACGCGCCCGACGACGCGGATTCTCGGGCGCCCCTCGAGCTCGGCACGGAGCGGCCCGTCTCCGACGAACGCCAGGCTCCCCGACCCGAGCGCGGAGAAGGCCTCGGCCAGACGCCGGACGTTCTTGCGCTCGGAGAGGGTGCCGACGCAGAGGAAGAACGGCGGCTCTCCTTCCCAGCCCAGCTGCCCTCGCATCTGGGCCGCGTCGCGGCCGCAGAATCGCTCCAGATCGACCCCACAGTCGATTACTCGAACACGCCCGTCGGCCTGGGGGATTCGGGCAACGAGCTCGCGGCGCAGGTAGTCGGAAACTGCGACGACGGTGCTCGAACGCTGCACCGCGAATCGGGTCGCCGCGGCGACGCCGGGGATCGTCCCGACGTTTCGGACGTCGCGTCCGTGCGCGGTCAGCACGAGCGGAGCCTTGCCGACGCCCGCGGCCAAGGCAGCAAAGGCGCCGGCCGGTACGAGGTAGTGCGCGTACACCACATCAGGCCGGAAGGAGAGCGCCTTCGCCACGGCGGTCGCGAGGAGCCTCGCCTGCTTGGGCGCGGAGCCGGCGCGGCGATTCGAGACCGCGTAGGCGAGCTCGTGGCCCAGGCCTTCGAGCCCGTCGGCGAGCTGCCTGACGAACACGCCGTAGTCCGGTTCGCGCACGCTCGGGTAGAGCGAGGAGACGAGCAAGATCCTCACGCGTGCGAACTGTAAGCGGGGCTACCCGCCAGAGCGTTAGGCCGCGCGGCTGTAGCGGCGCTCGGACTCGCGGTCGAGCCGGTCTTCGGCCCGCGCGCGCGCGATGATCTCGTCGGCAGGGCCGAAGCGGGCATGCGCCTGCGCCCGCCGGAGCTCCGTCCAGAGATCCTCGATGAGCTCGGAGAGCTCTGCGGCGCGGGCGGTCTTGTCGGCGTCATGCTGGTCAGAGAGATCGACCCAGAGCTCTGCGCGCTCCTCGGTGACTCGACTCAGGTCGGCCCGAATGTCGTGCGGCGTTCTCATCTGAGAGTGAGAACGAGCCAGAATGGGCCGGTATTCCGGCTCGGTGCGTGACTCCGTTAGCGTCTAGGCCTTGCAATTCTCCCGCGGATTTTTGGTTGCGACGGTGCTCGTCCTCGGACTCGCGGCCGCAGTCCCGGCCGAGTCCGCAAGCGCCGCGGCCCCGCCGAGCATCGTGCTCGTGGTGACCGACGACCAGCGCTGGGACACGCTCTGGGCCATGCCGAACGTGCGAGGACTTCTGGCCCGCCGCGGCGTCAGATTCGAGAACGCGTTCGTGACGAACCCGCTCTGCTGCCCGAGCCGGACGGCGCTCCTGACCGGCGGCTACTCGCATGACACGGGCGTCTACACCAACGTCCTGCCGCATGGGGGCTTCTACGCCTTCGACGACTCCTCGACGCTTGCCACATGGCTCCAGGAGGCGGGCTACCAGACCGCCTATCTCGGCAAGTACCTGAACGGTTATGAGTGGCCTTACGTCCCACCGGGATGGGATCGGTGGCTCGCCTACGCGGGCGCGGCGACGTACTTCGACTACGTCCTGAACGATGACGGAGCACTCGTTTCGCGAGGGCGCGACCCGGAGGACTACTCAACCGACGTCTTCGCGGCCGAAGCGGTCTCGTTCATCGAGTCGACCAGAGGCCCACTCTTCCTTCACCTTGCTCCACTCGCGCCGCATGCGGACGTCGCGTGGAGGGCCGAGATCGGCTGGCGGCCCATACCGGCGCCGCGAGACGCCGGGTCGTTCGACAGGCTCGAGCCGTGGCGTCCGGCCGCGTTCGACGAGCGCGACGTGGGCGACAAACCGCCCTGGATCAAGAAGCGGTCCCTGACCGGCCGGGAGGTCTCGCGAATCGACAGCTTCAGGAGGCGTCAGCTTCAGAGTCTGCAGGCTGTCGACCTGGCCGTGGCCAACGTGGTGGCAGCTCTGGAGCGGACCGGCCGCCTCGAGAACGCCGTGATCGTCTTCACTTCAGACAACGGGTTCTCGCTCGGCGAACACCGGTGGATCTCGAAGTGGGTTCCCTACGAGGAGAGCATTCGAGTGCCGCTCGTCATCCGGCACGATCCGCTCACGGAAGAGGCCAGGCGCGACGATCGCCTGGTCGTCAATGTCGATCTGGCCCAGACCCTGGCGGAGCTCGCCGGGGTCGCGGCTCCGGGCGCGAAGGGCCGAAGCCTCGTTCCGCTCCTGGCCGGAGAGTCAACCGATTGGCGCCGCAACTTCGTCCTGGAGGGCAAATCGAACGCGATCCCGGCGTACTGCGGCATTCGCTCCGAGCGGTTCATGTATGCCCAGTACCGAGGTGGAACCGAGGAGCTCTACGACCTCGGCGCTGATCCCCAGCAGCTCGAGAACCTGGCCCGCCGACCGGAGCTTCGCAGCCGACGGGTCGAGTTCCGAAAGCGCGTCAGGGAGATCTGCGCCCCTCCGACGCCCGGGCTCCGTCTGCGGTCACCGTGCCTTGTGACCGGGTCGAGCTCCGCTGACCGGCTCAGCGGCACGCGCTGGTACGACCTGGCCTGCGGTCGGGCCGGAGATGACAGGATCGAAGCCCGCTCCGGCCGGGACGACGTGCTCGGGGGCACGGGGAACGACTCGATCTTCGGGGGCGCGGGCGGAGACACGCTCATGGGAGGCGCCGGCACTGATCGAGTTCACGGAGGCGCCGGCCCGGATCACATCTCGACGGTCGACGGCGAGAGGGATCGCGTGGTCTGCGGGCCTGGTCGCGACGTGGCTCTGGCGGATCCCGAGGACGTCCTCGCCGGCTGCGAGCGAACCGCCTAGCGGCGAGGGAGCGGGGACGCAGTGACGCGAGCCCCCAAACGAGTAGAGCCGGAGGCGGGATTCGAACCCGCGACATCGCGCTTACAAGGCGCGCGCTCTGGCCAGCTGAGCTACTCCGGCGTCCGCTGAAGCCTAGCTCCGGCTACGAGAGGACCTGGCGCGACTCCTGGTGCTGGACGCACCTTGCGCTTCACGCGCTGGAGCGCGTTGTCGATCGTCTTCGTGTCGCAGCCGAGCTCCTCGGCCATCTCCTCGTAGGAGAGACCCTCCATGTAGAGGCGGAGCGCGTCGCTCTCGAGCGAGGAGAGCCCGCTGCCGAGGCAGAAGACGAGGCTCTGGAGCTCCTCGGTCGAGATCACGCAGATGGCCGGGTCGTCGACGCCGGGGCCGGGAAGCGCGTCGCCGAGGGTGCAGTCCGAGTCGTCCTGTCCAGCCGGCGTTTGGCTGAACGAGACGTACGTGTTGAGCGGCGAGTGCTTGAAGCGGGTCGCGGCCTTGATGGCCGTGATGATCTGGCGTGTGATGCAGAGCTCGGCGAAGCTCCGGAACGAGGTCTCCTTGTCGGAGCGGAAGTCCCGGACGGCCTTGTAGAGGCCAATCAGGCCCTCCTGGATCAGGTCGTCGGATTCCCCCCCGGCGATGAAGTACGAGCTGGCCTTGAGCCGGACGAACCCGGTGTAGCGGCGCATGAGCGCGTCGAGAGCTTTCTGATCTCCGTTACGGGCGCGCAGGACGAGGCGGAGGTCGTCGGCCTCTCGTCTGGAGCTTTTCGGGCGTCCGTACGGGGGCGAGGTGCGGGCGCGGCATGTCGTCTCCTTGCGGTCGGGAGCGGGTCGCCGAGCCCTCCAGCAACCCTCACCCTCAAGTTGAGGTTGCTTGAATGTAGCGCCACACCTGTGGAAAAGTCAAGGACGACGTCGGCGCCACGCTTCGAGCCGCTCACGGGTCTCCGCCTCGAGGGCATCCTCGACCTTGCCGCCCCCCGGCTTCAGGCTCTGCGTCTTCGCGCCTGTGATCTCCGAGGCGAAGTCCTCCGAGAGAACCTTCCGCACCTCGAGGCCAACCGTGTCCCGGATCGCGCGATCGGTAGAGACGAGGATCACCTCCGCGGTGTCGCGGTTCTCGGCGGCGAGCCGCTCGAGCACGTGATCAGCGGTGCGCGCGTAGCGCACCTCGAGGGCACCGTAGGCCGAATCGGCTCCCTCGCCGTCGAAGACGACGATGCCACGGGCGCCCCGCTCGGCGACGAATCCGGCCAGCCGGTCGACAAGGGCCTGCGGCTCGTTCACGTCCGCCGGCGTGGAGCAGGTTGTAGCCGTCGAAGAGGTAGAGCGTCTCAGGCACGTCGCTGCCTCGCGGCCTCGAAAAGCGCGATCCCGGCCGCGACGCTGACGTTCAGGGACTCGATCCGTCCGGCGAGCGGGATGGCGAAGGCGTCGTCGCACGCCCGCCGCACACCGGGTCTCACGCCCCTCCCCTCAGAGCCGAAGACGAGCGCCGTCCCTGTCGTGAAGTCAGCGTCCCAGATGGACGTGGCCGCGCCGCCGTCGGCGGCCCAGACCCAGAAGTCGTTTCGCTTGACCTCCCCGAGGATAGCGACCGAGGTTCACGACGACAGCGATCGGCCAGGTGCTCGACGGCGCCGGCGGAGGAGCGGCACACTGCCGCGGTCACGCGCGCCGCGTTGTGCTCGGGGACGATGATTCCGGTCGCGCCCGCCCCTTCGGCGCTTCGTGCGATCGCGCCGAGGTTCCTCGGGTCCGTGACCTGGTCGAGACAAGCGAGGAGCGGGCGCTCGCCGTCCGCGAGCTCATACGCATCCGCATAGGCGTACGGCTCGCAGTACGCGACGACGCCCTGGTGGTCGCGTGTCTCGGCTGCCGCGGTGAGAGCCGAGTCCGGCCGCACGTGCACGCGCAGGCCGGGTTCCGTCGCGCAGCCAGGCCTCTGTGCGGAGAACCCGCTCGCTCGCGAGTAGCTCGAAGCACCTGCCGCCGGCCAGCCCGGACCAGCTCCCGAACCGCCCTGCGGCCGTAGACGAGCTCCCGGGTGGGCGTCACGCCCGCGGCACGAGCCGGAAGCCGTCGGGCACGTCCTGCACCTCCCAGCCGGCTGTCTCGATCTGCTCCCGCAGGCGGTCGGCCTCGTCCCAGTCGCGCGCGTCCCGTGCCGCCCGGCGCGCCTCCGCCAGCGTGCGGACCCTGTCAGGAACCGGCCGCAGCCGGTTCGACCTCCAGTCCGAAGATCCGAAGTCCGCGATCAAGTAGCTCCTGCTGTCCGGCCGCCCTCCATTCGTGAAGGATCGCGAGTGCGCGCGACGTGTTGAAGTCATCGTCCAGCGCCTCCGCAAAGTCGCTCCCACCCGTACTCCGCCTCGCGTTCCGACGCGGCGCGGACGGCAGCGCGGAAGCCGCCGGCCTGGGTAGCCGCCGCCCTCATCGCAGCCTCGGAGAAGTCGACCGGGCTCCGGTAGTGGGCACTGAGGAAGTAGACGAGAATCGCCTCGCGCCCCCAGCGGTCGAGCGCCTCTCGCAGGGAGACGATGTTGCCGACCGACTTCGACATCTTCTCTTCATCGAGCTGCGAGCATCCCGTTGTGCGCCCAGATCCGCGCGAAGTCTCGGCCGGCACCGCGTGACTGGGCGAGCTCGTTCTCGTGGTGCGGGAAGCGCAGGTCGAGTCCGCCGCCGTGGATCTCGAAGCGTGGCCCGAGATGCATTTCCGCCATCGCCGAGCACTCGATGTGCCAGCCGGGCCGGCCTGGACCCCAGGGTGAGTCCCAGGACGTGTCCTCGTTCGGCTTCGTTGCCTTCCAGAGCGCAAAGTCCCTCTGGTCCTCCTTCAGGTCGCTCGGCTCCTGGGCGACCATGTCCTCGAGCCTGGCGCCCGACAACGCTCCGTACTCAGGCCAGGCCCCGACCCGGTAGTAGACGTCGCCCTGCGACTCGTAGGCGAGTCCGCGCTCGACGAGCTCGCCGATCAACGCCACGATCTCCTGCACGCTCTCGGTCGCGAGCGGCTCGACGTCGGGGCGGCCCAGGCCGAGCTCGTCCGTGTCCTCGACGTACCAGCGAGTCGCGCGCTCGGCGAGCTCAGCGCTCGAGATCCCCTCCCGTTCCGCGGCCTCGTAGATCTTGTCATTCACGTCCGTGATGTTCTCGACGAGCTTCACGTCGTAGCCGGTCTCCTCGAGCCAGCGGCGGAGCCACATGGAGAGCACGAACGGCCGCGCGTTTCCTATGTGGATCCGCTGGTAGACCGTTGGCCCGCAGACGTAGATCCCGACGGGCCCCGGAGGCTCCGGCAGGTCTTCGAGCTGCCTCGAAAGCGTGCTGTAGAGGCGCACGCGGCCAGACTAACCGCGGCCGGACGGAGCGACCGCGGCGAGAGCAGCCTCGGCTCGGCGCAGCACCTCGTCCCGGTCGAGCGCCACAAGGACGGCCCAGAGCTCGGGGCCGCTTTTCGCACCGGTGAGGGCGAGCTCGGAGCGCCCGCAGGTCGCCTCCGACCGCTTTCAGCTCCCGGAGGAGCTCACGGGCCGAGTCGGCTGCCAGCGTGCCGGGCCCCCGCTCGCGGAGCTCGCAGAAGCGCTCGAGCGTCGGTACCGCCCCCGCATCGACGGCGCCCGGGTCTGGCTGCACGGCCGAGCGACCGCGCGGTCAGACGAGCCTCCGCGAGCGTGCGCGCTCCGCGGAGCGCGGGCACGAACTCGATCGGCGCCTCGGCCGCAGCGGCGAGCTCCTCGTCCGGCATCGCCGCGATCGCCTCGACGGCCAGCCGGCGAACCCGGGCCAGATCGAGGCGAACGTCCGCGCGTGGGAGCGCGAGCTCGCGGAGGTAGCCCCGCACGGCCGGGGCCGGGATCCCCTCGGCCCGGAGGTCGGCAAGCGACCCGGCCTCGTCCCGCTTGGAGAGCTTTCCTCCTTCCGGACTGAGCAGCAGCCCGTGGTGCACGTACTCCGGCGGCTCAGCCGCGAGCGCGGCGCTGAGCGCCAGGTGCAGCTCCAGATTGGCGAGGTGGTCCTTGCCGCGGATGACGTGCGTGATCCGTAGCTCGATGTCGTCGACAACCGAGGCGAGGTGGTAGGTGGCGGTTCCATCCGCTCGTAGGAGCGTCGGCCGGTGCGCGGCCTCGAAGCGCACCGTGCCGTCGGACTCTGTGGTCGCCGCTCCGCCGTCGACGAGCCTCGCGGCCGCGCTCCGGTAGAGCTCGCCCCGCTCGCTCTGGCGGATCGGACCCTCCTCCCACCCAATCCCGAGCCATTCGAGGTCGTGGAGGATCCCCTCTTCGGAACCTTCGGCCCGACGAGCCTCGTCCGTGTCGTCGATCCGAAGAGCCATGAGGCCGCCGTTCTCGTCCGCGAACGTCCGGTTTGCGACCGCGGTCATGGCGCTCCCGAGGTGAAGCGAGCCGGTCGGGCTCGGCGCAAAACGGACGCGGACCGTCTGCTGGTCGGCCACGCGCCGACCTTAGCGCGAGACGGGCCGGAGCAGCGAACGCCCCGGCCCGTCGTAGGCGGGATCTACCAGAGGTAGATCTCGTGAACCATCCCGTCGGCCTCCTCACGGAAGGTGATCGGCTTGCCGGTCTGGCGCGCCTGGCTCGCCAGCGTCACGAGCGCGGTGAAGGCGTGGTCTCGGCCGTTGTAGATCTTCCGCCAGCCGAGGTTCACGACGTACATCCAGGCGTTCCTGAGCTCGTTGATCGACCAGAGCGCTGTCACGGTCTGGTTCGACCGCCACGTCGCCGTCACAGCCTCTGCGGCAACGCCCTCCCCCTGCGCGACCTGCGGAGGCTCTACCGTCGGCTTGCCCTCGACCTGCGGCGCGAGCGCCTCGAGGAAGTCGGTCCCGGCCACTGCCTCGGGGGCTGATGTTCCGGCCGCTCCGGCAGCCGCCGCCGCGCCTCCGTTTTCTTGCGGCGGAGCCTGGTTCGGTCCGCTCTCAGTTGTCGCTGCCATGCGTTCCTCCCAGTTCCCGGTTTCTCACCACGCGTAGATCTGCTCGACGGCGCCGTTCGACTCGTAGAGCCCGACGGCGCGGTTGCCGGCCTTGGCTGCGGCGAGCTCGAGGAGCATCGCCTCGGCTGTGACGGCCGAGGTCGGGCCGAGCCTCAGCCAGCCGCGAAGCGAGCCGTAGGCCCAGACGTTTCCGTCGTAGTCGTTGCTCCAGAGCCCGACGATGGTCTGGTTGGGGAGCCACGCCCGGACGGTCGTCCCGGTAACGCCGGCCGCGCCCGTGCCGCCCGGCTGGGCGTAGTTCTCGATCCGGCACTGGCCGTAGGCGATCTTGAAGTACCCGGACTCGCCCCAGCCGGTGCCCCAGCTGTTCTTCGCCAGCCAGTAGCCGCCGGCGTCGTCGTACCCCACCAACGAGACGCAGTGGCCGCCGGCGTAGTTCCCGGAGACGTGGCGGTAGATCCCCGAGCGGTAGCTGAAGAAGTCCTGATACACGTCGAGGCAGGCTTCGACCGCGCCGTAGCTCGAGATGAAGCTCTTCATGTTTGCCGCGTTGCCGCCCAGGAACTGCCAGCCCGCGACCTTCACGAGCCGGTTGGGCCAGTCGGCGTTCAGGTTGCTGCACGCCTGATCTCCTGCGGTGTAGGGGTAGTAGTCCTCGAAGGTGACACCGGTGTTCTTGCCCGCGGCGAAGGCCTGCTCCGGCCACCAGCCGGTGTTGCAGCGGGCGCCGGCAGTGCGGCCGTGGCAGTAGAACATGTGCGCCTCGGACAGGTTGATCGGCAGAAGATGCGCGCCGCGCGTGAATCGCGTGACTGCCTCCATCGTTGCCAGGCAGCCGAACGCGACGCAGGAGCCGCAACCACCCTGATCCTTGATGGGCGTGGAGTAGTTCCGCCCACCGACGTTCCGGAGGTCGAAGGAGGCCGGAGCGCCCACCGAGTCGGCGGTCGCCTCGAGCGCCGCCGCCCTCGCGTCCTCGACGCCCTCCTCGAGCTCTGAGATCTCGATGCCCGGCGAGGGCGGCACGCCCAGGCGAATCTCGCGTTCCTCCTCGGTGAGCGCCGTCATCGAGGTGTACGCCATCTGCCACGGAGCTTCTTCCTGCTCCAGCTCCTCGCGCAGCTGCGCGAGGTCGAGCGGCTCGTTCGAGGCCATACCGTCCTCCCTGCTCGCGGTTGCCCCGGGCCGCTCGGGCCCCTGATTCTCCGCGAGCTAGGCCGAGGGAACAATGAATCCCCGGATTCAAATGGGGCCTACCGGGATCTAGACGGGTGAACGCCGTGAGCGGCGATGGCCCCAGACCTTGGCGGCGGCGTCGGAGCGGCGGGCGACGCCCAGCTTCTCGAGGATGTGATGGACGTGGTTCTTGACCGTCGGCACCGCGATCGAGAGCCGCGCCGCTATCTCCTTGTTCGAGAGGCCCTCGTCGATGAGCCGCGCCACCTCCACCTCGCGCGACGTGAGCGACGCGCCGGCAACTTGCCGCTCCCGGCTGAGACCGCGAAGGCGGTTCAGGAGCGCGGCAGCGACACGCGGCGGACAGGCCGACTCGCCGTGACCCACTCCCCGGACTGCGGCGATCAGTTCCTCGAGGGAGGCATCGGCAGAGAGGAAGGCCGAGGCGCCGGCTTCGACGAACCGCATCACGGCCGGCTCGCTGTCGGGCAGATCGACAACGACCACACCGGCACGCGGCGCCTGCGCCGCGATGGCGGCCACCGCCTCGAGGCCTCGCTCGGCGGTCGCGTCGAAAACGACCGCATCGACGCCTTCGCCGGCGACCCGAGCGGCCACGTCGCCGGGAGCCGGCGACGCAGAAGCGACCGTGATGTCGGGCTCCCGGGCGAGGACAACCGCAAGGCTCTCGCGGTAGAGACGCGCTTCGGAGAGGATCAGTACGTGCACGAACGCCTCTCCGAACCCGCCTGGAGGCACACGAGCCGCCGCAGCAACGAATCCCTGCCAGCGTCCACTGCGGCCTTTCGTCGCCAAGGGTGAGGCTAGGACGGAACCCTCGGGCCGTCAAGACGGCCGCGCCGGACAGCTCCTTGCGCAGGCGCGGATACCGTCCGGCCATGGACGGAGCGTTCCCGGTGCGTGCGGGGTCGCCGGCCGACGCCCTCCTGGCGTCGTGGTTCGCCGAGCAGGGACGCGACCTGCCCTGGCGGCACACCCGCGATCCCTATGCCGTCCTCGTCTCGGAGGTGATGCTCCAGCAGACGCAGGTCGTGCGGGTGGTGCCGCGCTGGAGAGCGTGGCTGGATCGGTGGCCGAGCGTGGAGGCCCTCGCCGCGGCGCCGGTCGCCGAGGTCATCCGCGCCTGGCAGGGCCTCGGCTACAACCGGCGCGCGGTCAACCTCCACCGGGCGGCGAAGCTCGTCGCGGCGCGCGGCTGGCCGGACGACCTGACCGAGCTCCCAGGGGTCGGTCGCTACACGGCAGACGCTGTCGGTTGCTTCGCGTTCGGCCGGCCGGTGCTCCCGGTCGACACGAACGTCGCTCGCGTCCGCGAGCGCACCGGTCAGGCGTTTACCCACCGGAGCGCGCAAGCCCTGATGGATCTCGGCGCCACCGTGTGCCTGGCGCGTGTCCCGCGCTGCGGCGTGTGCCCGCTCGCCGCCGACTGCCCGAGTCGCAACCGCCGCTACGAGCCCCTCCGCGAGCAGAGTCGCTTCGAAGGTTCCTTCCGCCAGCGGCGGGCCGACGCCCTCCGCCTCGTCGCCGAACGCCCGCAGGCGCTCTCAGAGCTCGACTCCGAGGCAGTTCAGTCACTGGAGCGCGACGGTCTCGTCCAACGAGACGGCGACCGGGTCACGCTCCCCTCCTAGGAGGGCGAGGGCGGATCTGGCTGCGCCGCAGTCTCGCTGCGGCTCCTTGAGGCGCTTACGTCAGCCGGCGCGGCGCAGAAGCGCGACGGCGTGGGCGGCCAGGCCCTCACCGCGGCCGGTGAAGCCGAGGCCGTCCGTCGTCGTCGCGCGCACGGTGACCACCTCGGCTCCTACGCCGAGCGCTCCGCCGAGGGCCGAGCGAAGCTCCGCCCGGCGGCCCGAGATTCGCGGCCGCTCACCGACGAGGACGCAGTCGGCGTTCACGAGCTCCCAGCCCGCGTCACGAACCACGGCCATCGCATGCTCGAGGAAGCGGAGCGAGCTCGCGCCCTCCCAGCGAGGATCCCCGGAAGGAAAGAGCTCGCCGATGTCGCCGAGCCCCGCGGCGCCCAGGATCGCATCCACGAGGGCGTGCGAGAGGACGTCCCCGTCCGAGTGGCCGACGAGCCCCGACTCCCCCGGGAACTCGACGCCGGCAAGCACGAGTCGCACCTCGGGTGACAGCGCGTGGGCGTCGACACCGATGCCGACCCGAAGCTCGCTCAACCGATCGGCTCCTGCCGGGCGCGGCGGCCGTCGAAGACGGTGATGGTCTCGTAGCCTGCGCCTCGCAGCAGGTCCAGGCCTCGGTCGAAGTCGCGTCCCACATCCGCGGCCACATGAGCGTCGGAGGCGATGGTGGCCGGGACACCGCAGGGCCGCGCAGGCCGCCAGGAGCTCGGGATCCGGGTACAGCTCACCCACCCTCTTCCGCAGCCCGGCCGTCGACACCTCGATCGCGACTCCGCCCTCGGCGACTGCCTCGGCGTAGCTCGCGTGCAGCTCTTCGATCACCTGAGGCTCGGGTCGCAGACCGAAGATCTTGGCGAGATCAGGGTGGGCGAGCACGTCGACCAACCCGCTACGCGCGAGCGCGCACACCTCCTCGAAGTACCGGCGCCAAACGCTTTCAACCGAGCAGCATGCCCCAGAGGCCGGGATCCCGGTCGACCTCCTCGCCGTCGACGATATGCACCGATCCCAGGAGGAAGTCCCAGCTGTACGCAGACAGGATGTGTGCGGTCTCCTCCTCCCAGCCGCGGTAGAAGTCGACCTCGAGCCCCAGCTTGACGGGCTGGCCCTGCGCCTTGGCCTCGCCGACGACGCCCACGTACGCGTCCAGGTCGTGCGCGACGCGGCTCCGCTGATACGGGTGCTCGCACCATCGCCGCGAACTCCCGGAAGTAGTAGACGTGCTCGGTGAAGCCGATCTCGTCGACGCCGCGCTCGCTCGCGACCTCGACGTAACGCTCGACGGCCTCGAGCGTGTGGTCGATCGTGCCCTCGCGGCCATCCGAAGGGCCGCGAAGGTGCATGTGATAGTCGACGATCACGCGGCCAGGAGTCGTTCGACCAGGGCGAGGTCTTCGGGTGTCGTCACCTTGACCAGCCGGCGGTCACCCTCGACCACGCAGACCCGCCCGCCCCATGCTTCGACAAAGCCGGCGCAGTCGGTGGGAGCCCCCTCGGACTCGGCGAGCGAGCGGCGCAGGGTATCCGCGACAAACGCCTGCGGAGTCTGGATCGCGTAGAGGCCGGATCGATCCACGGTCTCCACCACCGCACCGCCGTCGGCTCTTTTCAACGTGTCCGAAACAGGCAAGCCCGGCACGGCGCCGTCCCAGCCCTCGCCGAGCGGCGCGATCACGCGCTCCACGACCTCTTCTGGAAGAAGCGGCCGGGCTGCGTCGTGCACCAGGATCACTGCCGCATCATCGGGCACCTCCGCGACGCCGATTCGCACGGAGTCCGCCCGTGCTGCGCCACCGGTCACGCAGGCGCTCACCTTGCCGGCGCCGATCTCCTCGGCGACGAGGATCGAGGGTTCCTCCCACTCCGCGGCTGCCACGATCACGATCGCCTCGATCCATTCGGAGCGCTCGAGTCGCTCGAGGCTCTCGGCGAGCAGCGGTCGCCCGCCGAGCTTGGCAAACGCCTTCGGCCGGTCGCCCCCGAGCCGCTCACCGCGTCCCGCGGCCACGAGCACAGCCCAAACTCCGCTCCCGGGGGACTCGGCCACGCCGCTTAGCATGCCTGGAGCCCGCGCCCGCTCAGTCAGCGAAGCTCGAAGGCGCCGGGGGTCAAACGATGAGCGCCGTCGGGCTAGCCGGCGACCGGAGTCTTGACCTTGACGTTGCCGAGCTCTTCGTCGAGCCAGGAAGCGGCCTCGTCCTCGTCCATGTCCTTCGCGTACATGAGCTCGGAGGCCAGAATCTTCTTGGCCTTGACGAACATCTGCTTCTCGCCCGTCGAAAGGCCCTTCTCCTGGTCACGCAGAGAGAGGTTCCGGACGACCTCGGCCAGCTCGAAGATGTCGCCCGTCTTCATCTTGTCGCGGTTGTACTTGAACCGCCGATTCCAGTTCTTCGGCATGTTCGTGCCGTCGCCATGCAACACCGTCGAGCACCTGCGCGACGAGATCCTCGCCGATCACCTTTCGAAGCCCGACCCGCTCGGCGTTCTCCGCCGGCACGTTCACCGTCATGTCGTTGTGGAGGATCTGAATCGTGAGGTACTCGCGTTCCTCCCCGAGAACCGTGCGCGTTTCCTTCTTGACCACGGTTCCAGCGCCGTGGTGGGGATAGACGACCTTGTCGCCGACTTTGTACAAGCCCTCCTCCTCTGCGTAAAAGGGATGCCAGGCGCCGCCTGCCAGCGCGGCTATCTTAGCAGAAACGTTACAAAAAAGTTGAGGTTTTCCAGGGATTTTGCGCCATCCAGTCGCCAGCCGGCGACCCCTTGTCCGCAAAGTGCAGGACTTTTTCGAACACGAACTCCCGTGACAGGGCGGTCGTGAGCGAATGCGCTGGGCCGGCTCGCGCCTAGCGGCACGAGGCCAAGCGCTACATCTGGAGATAGCGGTCGACGAGGTTGTGCTCCTGGAGGCGCCGCAGGCCCTCCCGGATCTCGCGGGCTCGAACGGAGCCGACTCCGTCGACCGCCTCGAGCTCGCGATGGCTGGCCCGGATCACCGCGTCCAGCGTCTCGAAGTCCCTGACCACGTGTCGGATGACGCCGTCCGGGAGCCTCGGGATGTGCGAGAGCACCCTGTAACCGCGGGGTGCAACCGTCTGGTCGAGCGGGTTCGCGTTTCGCGGATATCCGAGTAGCTCCATCAGTTCTTCGACCTCGAGCAGCTTCTGGTACGCGAGCTGGGAGAGGCTCGTCGAGGATCGCGGCGGCACTCGCCGCGTCGCCGGACAGCTCGTAGTCGAAGACGACGGCCGCCTTCTCCCGCGGTACGTCCTCGATGAGCTCGTCGAGCTGCATCCGGATGAGGCGACCCTCCTCGCCGAGCTCGACGCAGTTTCGCTCGATCTCATCCGCCATCCGAGTCACCATCTCGGCGCGCTGGAGGACGACCAGGATGTCGTCGAGCATGACCGCGCTCTGGAACTCGAGCGCCGTGAGCCGCGTGAGGCCCTGCTCGAGGCGCGTCCGGTAGGTCTCGAGCGTCGCAAGCGCCTGGTTCGTTCGTGCCAGCGTGTCCGAGATCTCGCCGAGCTGATACCGCAGGTCGCCGTAGAAGAGGGTCACGGTTTCCCGCTGCTGGGAGATCGAGATGACGAGCGCGTCGGTCTGCTTCGCCACGCGTTCGGCAGTCCGGTGGCGCGTCCCGGTCTCACTCGAGGCGATCGTCGGAATCGGGCATGAGCTGGACGTTCGCGTAGACGAGCTTCGAGTAGTCGCCGTTCACGATGATCGCCCCGTCCATCTTGGCCAGCTCATAGAGGAGCTGGGCGGTGAACGGGAGGTCGAGCCGCATCCCGCCCGAGAAAAGGAAGGCCAGGTCGCTCGGCTCACCGATGACGATCAGGGCGCCGTGCTCGGCGCGGATGATGTCGTCTATTCCCGCTCGGAGGGGGGTGCCCGGAGCCACGGCTCCGAGGGCCGACATGAGCCTCTTATCCTTCCGCGGATCCGCCCTCACCCAGTGCCACCTCGATCGCGTTTCGCAGCGTCGCCGCCGCCCGAACGCGAATCTTGCCACGGGTGGATGTGCCCTCAGGGGCGACAGCCTCCGAGAGGCCGAGCTTGGAACACTCGCCGAGGCGGCGCTCGGACTGGGAGGCCGCGCGGAGGCGGCCGGTCAGCCCGACCTCGCCGAAGCAGGCGACGCCCGGACGTACTCCGACTCCACGCGCCGCCGAGGCGATCGCCACGGCAATCCCAAGGTCGGCGCCGGGCTCGTCGATTCGAACGCCGCCGGCGACGTTCACGAACACGTCGGCCTGGCCGAGCGACACTCCGGCATGACGGCCCAGGACCGCCACGATCATCGAGAGCCGCTTCGGGTCGACCCCCGTGCCCACCCGGCGCGGCATCGCGAGGTCGGTGGGTGAGACGAGCGCCTGGATCTCGAGCAGGAGCGGCCGAGAGCCCTCGAGCGCGCACGTGACCGCCGAGCCGACTTCGCCCTCCGAGCGGCCGAAGAGCTCGGAGGGGTCGGCGACACCCGTCAGCCCCTCCGAGGTCATCTCGAACACGCCCAGCTCGTTCGTCGAGCCGAAGCGGTTCTTCACGGCACGGAGGACTCGGTGTTCGCGATAGCGGTCGCCCTCGAACTGGAGAACGCAGTCGACGAGGTGCTCGAGGACACGCGGGCCGGCGACGTTCCCGTCCTTCGTCACGTGGCCGACAAGGAAGGTCGCGATGCCGTTCTCCTTTGCCACGCGCAGGAGTCGGGCGGCAGCCTCCCGTACCTGGGCGACGGAACCCGGCGCCGAGCCGAGCTCGGGGTCGTAGAGCGTCTGCACTGAGTCGATCACGCAGACCTCGGGCCGCTCGGCCTCCAGGGTGGCGCAGATCTCGGCCAGATTCGTCTCGGCGAGGATGTGTACCGCCTCGCCGCCGCCGAGGCGGTCGGCGCGAAGCTTCACCTGGGCAGCGGACTCCTCGCCGGTCACGAGAAGCGTGGCGCGGTCGCGGCTCATGGCGCGAAGAGCCATGAGGAGGAGCGTCGACTTCCCGATCCCCGGATCGCCCGAGACGAGGACGAGCGAGGCCGGGACAAGCCCTCCGCCCAGCACGCGGTCGAGCTCGTCGATCCCCGTGGGGAGGCGCTCCGCGTCGGTGCTTTCGACCTCGACGAGCTTCAGGAGCGGCTGCGCGGGAGCCGCTGCCGCGACCATCTGCTTCGCTGCGACGCGCTCCTCGGCGAGTGTCCCCCAGCTCCCGCAGTCAGGGCAGCGCCCGAGCCAGCGCCCGGTCGAGTACCCGCATTCGGAGCACGCGTGCTTGACGGCAGCCTTTGCCACCCCCCGAGTCTAGGCCCGGGTCCCGACGGCCTCCGTGCCGATTCCGTGCCTCGTTTCTGCCAAGAGCGCGCTAGGAGGCTTTGGCGGAAAGGTCTTCGTTGCCGGGTTGCGCTGCTCGTTTCGAGGCAAGAACGCAGGGAGTGCTCGTACCGCGAGGTACGGGCACGACTGAGGACGCAGCCTCGGCGAGCGGCGCGGCCCGTCGGCTCAACGGCTTTCCGTCAAAGCCTCCTAGCCGAAGCGATCCACGCTGAAGGGTTCGAGCTCGGGCGGCGCGGCGCCGTCGAGGATGACCTCGGCGAGCAAGCGCCCGGTCGTCGGCGCGAGCGTGATGCCCATCCGGCCGTGGCCCGTTGCCAGGAAGACCCGCTCGTTGCCGGGCACCCGTCCGAGAACCGGGAGGCCGTCTGCCGGGTAGGGACGAAGCCCTGTCCACTCGAGCTCAACCTCCTCCGCCTTCCAGTCCCGGAAGTACGGAGCCGCGTCGCGCAGGATCGTCGCCAGGCGCTTGCGCCGGAGCGTCTCGTCGAGGCCCGTCAGGTCGAACAACCCTGCGATCCGGAGCGACTCGCCGAACGTGCTCGCGCCGAGCTTCGCCTCGGCGAGGTAGTACGCAGCTCGGGGCGCCGTGCCGCGCCCCTTGGCGGTCACGGAATAGCCTTTCGCCGCTTCGAGCGGGATCCTGAGCCCGAGCGGACGGAGCAGAGCGCCCGACCAGGCGCCGGCAGCAACCACGACCGCGTCGGCATCGAGAGCGTCCAGCTCCCGAACCTCGTCGCGTTCCTTGACCTCGCCCCCAAGAGCGCGAACCGCCTGGGCCAGCCTGTCGGTCAGGCTCTCCGGACGGACGTACTGCTCGGCGGGAGCGTGAACCGCCCCGATCACGGCGTCCCCCACGGCCGGCTCCACTTCCCGGGCCTCGCGCGCGTCAAGCACCCGCACCGGCCCCTCGTAGCCCGCCGCCTGAGCCTCCCGGAGCATCGTGGCGTACTCGTCCAGTCCCTCGTCGGTCAGCGCGGCGACCACCATGCCCCGCTCGTGGAGCTCGACGTCGACCCCGGCGTCGCGGAGCGCTCTGAAGTCCGCGAGAGCACTCCTCGTCAGGGCGACCGTAGCCTCCAGGCCGGCCCGGTAGCGCTCTGGCGCGGAGGCGCGCCAGAAGAGCCACGACCAGCGGAGGAATGCGGGCCCGAAGACGGGACGGATACGAACCGGGCTCCCGGGCCGCCACATCCCGCGCGTGGCCGACCACATGACTCCCGGCGCCGGCAGGGGCGCCGAGAGCCCAGGGCAGATCCAGCCTGTATTCCCGCGCGAGCAACCGTGGCCCACACGGTCTCGCTCGTACACCGTGACCCGCGCGCCCCGCCGCGCGAGCTCGTGCGCGCAGGCGAGACCGACGGCTCCGGCGCCGACGACCGCGACCTTCACGGAATCAACTAGTCGTCTGAGGTCGCGTCGGGTTCCGCGTCGTCCGCCGGCTCCTCGGGCGGGACGGTGACCTTCTCCCGCTCCTCGGGCGGAGCGCCTTCGACGACGGTGATCTCGACCTCTTCCTCGTCGTCCTTCTTCCCGACGACGATGGTCGAGCCGGGCTTCAGGGAGCGCCCGAGCACGAAGTCGGCGAGCGGATCCTCGATGAAGCGCTGAATCGCCCGCCGCAGCGGCCGCGCGCCCATCGCCGGGTCGTAGCCCTTGTCGACGAGGAGCTCCTTCGCCTCCTCCGTCAACTCGATCGCGGCTTCGTGCTCGCCCATCTGCTCCTTGAGCCGGCGCATCATAAGCTCGACGATGACCTTGATCTCGTCCTTCGTGAGCTTGTGGAAGACGATGACCTCGTCGATCCGGTTCAGAAGCTCCGGCCGGAAGACCTTCTTGAGCTCGCCCATGATCCGGCCCTTCATCTCGTCGTAGGAGAGGCCGGTCTCGTCGCCGATCGAGAAGCCGAGCGACTGGTTCTTCGAGATGGTCGCCGCCCCGATGTTCGAGGTCATGATCACGATCGTGTTCCGGAAGTCGACCTTGCGGCCCTGGGCGTCCGTCAGCTTCCCGTCCTCGAGGATCTGGAGCAGGATGTTGAACACGTCCGGGTGGGCCTTCTCGACCTCGTCGAGGAGGACGACCGAGTACGGCTTGCGGCGAACAGCCTCCGTCAGCTGGCCGCCCTCGTCGTAGCCGATGTAGCCCGGGGGCGAGCCGACGAGCCGGGACACGGAGTGCTTCTCCATGTACTCCGACATGTCGACCTGGATCATCGCGTCCTCGTCGCCGAAGAGGAACTCGGCGAGCGTGCGCGCCAGCTCCGTCTTCCCGACGCCCGAGGGGCCGAGGAAGATGAAGGAGCCGGTCGGGCGCTTCGGGTCTTTAATTCCCGCGCGGGCGCGGCGGATCGACTTCGACACGGCGATGATCGCCTCGTGCTGGCCGATGACCCGCTTGTGGAGCTCGTCCTCCATCCGGATCAGCTTCTGCGACTCGGCCTCGGTGAGCTTGAAAACCGGAATGCCGGTCCACATCGAGACGATGTCCGCGATCTCGTCCTCGCCGATCTCGGGCTGCTCCGCGTTCTCCGAGCTGCGCCACTTCTCCTCGAGCTCGCGACGCTTCTGCGTCAGCTTGCGCTCCTTGTCGCGCAGGTTCGCGGCCTTCTCGAACTCCTGCGCCTCGATCGCCGCTTCCTTGTCGGTGCGGACGCGGTCGATCTCGTCTTCGAGCTCGCGGTAGCGCGGCGGCGCGGTCATGGTCTTGATCCGCATCCGGGAGGCGGCCTCGTCGACCAGGTCGATTGCCTTGTCCGGGAGGTGCCTGTCCTGGATGTAGCGGTCCGCCAGGACTGCAGACGCGCGGAGTGCGTCGTCCGTGATCGTGCAGCGGTGATGAGCCTCGTAGCGGTCGCGGAGGCCACGCAGGATCTGCACGGTGTCGTCGACCGAGGGCTCGTCCACCCGGATCTGCTGAAAGCGCCGCTCGAGGGCGGCATCGCGCTCCAGGTACTTGCGGTACTCGTCGAGCGTCGTGGCGCCGATCGTCTGGAGCTCCCCGCGTGCGAGAGCCGGCTTCAGGATCGAGGCAGCGTCGATCGCGCCCTCGGCGGCTCCGGCGCCGACGAGATTGTGGAGCTCGTCGATGAACAGGATGATGTCGCCGCGCTGGGTGATCTCCTTCATCACCTTCTTCAGGCGCTCCTCGAACTCGCCGCGGTACTTCGAGCCCGCGACGAGTGCGGCCAGGTCCAGCGTGTAGATCTGCTTTCCCTTGAGGATCTCGGGCACCTGGTTCGAGGAGATCTTGGCGGCAAGGCCCTCGACGACGGCGGTCTTGCCGACGCCCGGCTCGCCGATCAGCACGGGGTTGTTCTTCGTTCGGCGCGAGAGAATCTGCATGACGCGCTCGATCTCGGTCTGGCGGCCGACGACGGGGTCGAGCTTCGCCTCGGCGGCGAGCTTCGTCAGGTTGCGGCCGAACTGATCGAGGAGCTTCGAGCTCTTCGACTTCTCGCCGGAAGCGCTCGACCCCCCGCCTTGGCGGCGGCCGGGCCCGGAGAGCATCCGGATGATCTCGTTGCGAATCTTCTCGGCGTCGGCGTCGAAGTCGAGAAGGATGCGCGCTGCGACCCCCTCGTTCTCCCGCACGAGCCCGAGCAGGATGTGCTCGGTGCCGATGTAGTTGTGACCGAGCGAGAGGGCCTCGCGGAGCGCCAGCTCCAGGACCTTCTTGGCACGGGGGGTGAACGGAATCTGGCCGGTGGTGACTTCGTCGCCCTGCCCGACGATGCGGGCCACCTGGGCGCGAACCTCTTCCACGGTGATGTCGAGGGACTCGAGGACGCGGGCCGCCAGGCCCTCCTCTTCCCGCAGGAGCCCGAGCAGGATGTGCTCGGTCCCGATGTAGTTGTGCTTGAGGGCCCTCGCCTCGTCTTGGGCTAGGACGACGACCTGTCTCGCTCGCTCAGTGAAGCGTTCGAACAACGCTCACGTCCTTTCTTGTCTAGCCGAGGCCCCATGGTACCGAACGGGTCGGGGAGCAACCGCAGGGGCTCCACACCCGTATCGGCTCCGGTCGACATTCGCTACAGGGTGCTTCTTCGACCCGTCGCGAACCGGTGCAGACCCCTGTTTTCACCCCTACTTCGGTCAGACGCCGGCGACGGTTCGCGGTTGGCAGCGAGCGGGCGGTGCGCCGACGCCGGGCCTAGACTCAGACGGTGGCGAGGAATGCTGAGCCGGTCGCGGCGACGCCTGCGTACCGCTCGGCGCTCCTGGCTCTGGCCCTCACCGGGGCTGCGGGCATCGTGCTCGTCGGTGTCCTCGGGGCGGTGAACATGGCCCGGGCACCCGTGTCGCAGGAGGTGGGTGCACGGCCGGTCGGGACGTTCGCCGCTTTCGCCCTGGACGCGGAGACCAACGTTGCGGCGGCGTTCGCCGCGCTGCTCTCGCTCGCCGCCGCCGTCGCGGCTCTGGTGGCGGCCGCCCTGCGCCCCGTGAGCGTCCCGCGGTGGGCGTTCGTGATCCTGGCCCTCGTCTTCGGCTACCTGGCCCTCGACGAATGGCTCGCCCTCCACGAGCGGCTCCCGAACCCCTTCGGTGCATCGAGGCGCCTCTATTTCATTCCGGCCGCGCTCGTGGCGTTCGCGGCGTGGCTCGCCGTCCTGCGCGGACTCCGGCGCCGGCTCACGAGGACGCTGTGGCTCGTGGCGCCGGCCGCCTGGGTGCTCTCGCAGGTGCTGGCCGAGGTCGCCTGGGCGCACGACCGGCCTGTGGCCCTCTACAAGCCGATCACCGTCGCCGAGGAGATCCTCGAGCTCGTGGGGTCGTACCTCTTCGGCCTCACGCTCCTCCTCGTCCTGCTGCGCGTCCTCGAGAGCCGTTTCGGGCAAGCGGCGGGCGCTCGTGGCTAGCAGGCTCCTCCGCGTGGGCCCTCCCGGGATCTTGATCGTGCACGCCGCGGCCCTTGTCGTCGTAGTCGTCCTCGGGTCGATCCAGATGGCGCAGGCGCCGATCGACGAGGACGGGGCACGGCCCGTGGGAACATTCGCCGCCTTCGCGCTCGACTCGGAGACGAACCCGGTGAGCGCCTTCGCAGCGCTCCAGCTCGTTTTCGCTGCGGTGCTCGCCTGGGCGCTCGCCGTGCTACGTGCCGGCCTCCCGCGCTGGGCGCTCGTCGCGACGGGGCTCCTGTTCGGTTTCATGGCCGCAGACGAGTGGGCAGCGATTCACGAGGAAGCGGACTCGCGGCTCGATACGACGTGGCAGCTCGTCTATCTGCCGCTCCTCCTGGCCGCAGTCCCGTGGCTCGCACTGGCTCGAGGGCTCGGGCGTCACAGAGGAGCGGCGGGCGCCTGGCTGGCTGCGGGGACGCTCTGGTTCGCCGCCGTTGCCCTGAACGTCGTCGTGCCGACCGACGACCGGGAAGAGTCGGCTAGCTACAAGCCGCTCGTCGTGATCGAAGAGGCGCTCGAGCTGACAGGCTCCTTCCTCTTCGGCGGTGCGCTTCTGATCGCGCTCGCCGCGCACCTGGGGCACGGCTTGGAGCAAGACCGCGAAGACACGAATGCGGCAGGCGAGGGAGCCCGATGAGGGTCGAGCTCGACCTGCGCCCTAAGCCGCCTTACTCGCTCGCCCTCTCCGCACGGCTGAAGAGCGACGCGACGCGCACCTACCTGGACGGGCTCCTGACCATGGCCTTCGAGGCCGGTGCCTCCCCGAGCCTCGCGTTCGTACGTCAGAGACACGACGGGACGCTCGCCGTCCGGATCGAGTCGGACCAGCCGGAGGCTGCGGTAGACGTCGTGCGCTTCGTGCTCGCCTGCGACGACGACCACGCCGAGTTTCTGCGACGCTTCAACCGCGACCCGCTTGTCGGCCCGGCACTGCGGCGGCTCCGGGGGATGCGCCCGCTTCGCGTCCCGACGGTCACGCATGCGCTCCTGAAAGCGGTCTGCGGGCAGCTCATCCAGGCACGCGCTGCGCGGCTCCTGGAGGCAAAGCTGATCCGCCTCGCGTGTCCCGAGCACGAGGAGCTGCGGCTGCCGCCCGTCCGAAGCACGTTCGCCGGGTTCTCGCCCGCGCAGCTGGGGCGGCACGGGCTCGTGTCCCGGAAAGCGACCGCGCTCATCAGACTCTCGCGCGAGACCGACCTCGAGCGGCTGAAGGCCGTCCCCACCGACGCCGCCCGGACGCGCATCGAGCGCGAGCGGGGGCTCGGCCCGTGGTCGGCCGGGATGGTCTGCCTCTACGGGCTAGGGCGGTTCGAGCACGGGCTCGTCGGCGACCTCGGGCTCATCAAGCTCTGCTCGGCCCTGCGCGGGCGCTGGGCCGACGAGGACGACACCCGCGAGCTCCTCGAGCCGTACGGCGAGTGGGCCGGTCTGGCCAGCGTGTACCTGCTCGCGGGCGTGGCGCCGAAGCGCCCCGTGGCGCTTTCTGGCGCCGCCACTACAGTCTGAAGGGATGAGCGCCGTGCGAGAGAACGTGCGCCGGGCGTGCGTCGACCCGGGTGCGCGTCGCCGGGTGCTTTTGCTCGCCGCCGCAGGCGTCTCCGTCTGCATTGGGATCCTCGCAGCCCTCGGCTCGGTTCACGGTGCTGACGCGGCGATCGACGTGAATGGATTCAAGTCGGAGGGTTCATTGCGGTTCTTCAACACGGACGGCGAGGCGAACGCGCCCACGATCTTCTCCGGGCTGCTTCTCTTCGGCGCAGCCTTCCTCGCGGCAAGCCTCGCGCGGTCTGGACTCGCCGGCACCCGTACCTGGTGGGCTATGGCGGCGTTCTTGACGTTCATGGGCCTGGACGAGGGCATGACGATCCACGAGCACGTCGGCTACTGGCTCGGTGTGACCTGGCAAGCGGCCTACGTGCCGGTTGCAATCATCGGGATCGTCGTGTGGCGCGCGGTCCTCCGCCGGCTCGGCCCGCACGGGTCGGCGAGAGCTCTCTGGCTGGCGGGCGCCGTCGTCTGGTTTCTGGCTCTAGCGCTCGAACGAGTCCAGTCCGACATGGTTCAGGGTGACCCGGGAATTCGCCAGCTCGCGCTCTCGGAGGAGACCCTGGAGATGATCGGCTCCTCGCTCTTCGGGCTCGCCCTCCTGCGCGTGGCGCTCGAAGTCGGGAGCCTGGCCGACTCCGCGACTAGGCGTACATCGGAGCGCCCCGGCGACGAGAGCCGGGGAACACGGGCCGAAGCGCCGCCCGAAGCGCGCGTCGCGAGCGGCGAACGGTAAAGCCACCGGCTGCCAGAACGGCAATCCCGAGGAAGAGCGTCGCGAAAAAGAGCTTGGTCTTCATGCCGTCAGCCTCTCACCCTGGCCGGGCGTTTTGCATACGGCTGCCCTGCGTCCCCGGGTGCGGCTAGCACTACCTCTCGCGGAGCGCCGGGAAGAGGATCACGTCTCGAATCGTCTCTCGGCCGGTGAGCACCATCGCAAGCCGGTCGAGGCCCAGGCCGATCCCGCCGGTCGGCGGCATGCCGTATGAGAGCGCCTCGACGTAGTCCGGGTCGCCCGCCTCCGCCGTCGCGTCGCCGGCCTCGCGATCCTGCGCCTGCATGAGGAAGCGCTGCTCCTGCTCGCCCGGGTCGTTCAGCTCCGAGAACGCGTTCCCGAGCTCCATCCCGCCGATGAAGTACTCGAAGCGTTCGACGAGCGTCACGTCGTAGTCCGTCGTGCGGGCGAACGGGGAGAGCTCGATCGGATAATCGTGGAGGATCGTTGGCTGGATCAGCTTCGGCTCGACGTGCGCCGAGAGCGCATGGTCGACCAGCTGCGGCCAGGTCTGGTCGGCGCCCGTATCGGTGCCGCGCTCCTCGAGTCGCCGACGGAGCTCGTCGGCGTCGCGGGCCCAGAGGCCCTCCTCCTCGAGCGCCTCGACGAGCGCGAGACGTCGCCACGGCGCCGCAAGGTCGATCTCGTTGCCGCGAAACCGGACGACCGAGCCGCCGATCGTGTCGCGAGCGGCTCGCTCGACGAGCCGCTCGATCCGCTCCATCGTGTCGCGGTAGTCGGTATAGGCCTCGTACCACTCGAGCATGGTGAACTCGGGCTGGTGCTTGTAGGAGATGCTCTCGTTCCGGAAGTCCTTGCCGATCTCGTAGACCTTCTCGAGGCCGCCGACGATGAGTCGCTTCAGGTAGAGCTCGGTCGCGATCCGCAGATAGAGATCGCGGCCGAGCTCCTCTGAGTGCGTCACGAACGGCTCGGCGAACGCGCCCCCGTAGCGAGGTTGGAGAATCGGCGTCTCGACCTCCACGAAGCCCTCCTCGTCGAGGAATCGGCGGATCGAGGCGGTGAGACGGCTCCGGAGCAAGAAGTCCCTTCGCGTCTCCTCGTTGACCAGCAGGTCGAGGTAGCGCTTCCGATAGCGCGTCTCGGTGTCCACGAGCCCGTGGTAGGTGTCGGGAAGCGGCGAAGCGATCTTGGCCAGGAGCTCCCACTCCTCGACGGCGACGGAGGGCTCGCCCCGGCGGGTCTTGGTCGGGAAACCCGCGACGCCGACGACGTCACCGAGATCCGGGTCGACCTTTCCCACTCGGTCTTCGGCTGCGAGGAGCTGGATCTGCCCGGAGCGGTCGACCAGGTCGAGGAAGACCAGCTTGCCGTGGCCGCGCCGCCCCATGATCCGTCCTGCAAGCCTGCGGCGCTCTAGACCCTCCGCGCCCGCCTCGAGCTGCTCGGCTTCCACCCGCACCGAGGCGATCTCGTCCCGGTCGGGAAAGCGCTTTGGGAGCGAGGCCATCAGGGCCGCGAGCCTAACGGCTCTAAGCGGCCTTGATGTCCATGATTTTGAACTTCATCGCGCCGCGCGGAGCCGAGACCTCAACGGTCTCGCCCTTCTTCTTGCCCAGAATGGCTTTGCCGACCGGCGACTCGTTCGAGAGCTTGTGCTCGGCCGGGTTGGCCTCGGCCGATCCGACGATGAAGTACTCGACCGTCTTGTTGACCTGCAGGTCGCGCAGGCGCACCTTGGTGCCGATCGTGACCGCGTCGGTCGAAACGTCGGACTTCTCGATGACGCGCGCCGCCTTGACGCGCTCCTCTAGCTGAGAGATGCGGTGCTCGAGCATCGCCTGCTCGTTCTTTGCGTCGTCGTACTCCGAGTTCTCGGCGATGTCGCCGAACTCGCGCGCGGTCTTGATGCGCTCGGCCACCTCGCGGCGCTTCTCAGTGGAGAGGTACTCGACCTCTTCCTTGAGCTTCTCGTAGCCCTCCGGTGTGAGCAGAACTTCTTTCAACCCCGACCTCCACGGCTCCCAAAACGCAAAAACGCGGCACCCCTGAGGGCACCGTGACGGGCCATTGTAGCGGCGCCGTCAAGGCTCACGGTTCGCCCCGGAGCTACCATTCCCTCCCGTGCAGATCGATCTCCAGACCCCTTGGCGGATTGGCTCCGTGGAGATTCCCACGCGGGTCGTGCTCGCTCCGATGGCGGGCGTCAGCGTGCAGGCTTTTCGCCGCCAGGGACGCCGCTTCGGGGCGGGACTCGTCTGCTCCGAGATGGTGAGCTGCGCCGGCCTCCACCACAGGAACGAGCGCACACTCGGTTACCTGAGGATCGCGGCCGACGAGCATCCGCTCGCCGTCCAGATCTTCGGCTCGGAGCCGGCCGTGATGGCGGACGCGGCGAGGATGGTCGAGCGTGCCGGCGCCGACCTCGTCGACATCAACTTCGGCTGCCCCGTCCGCAAGGTCACGAAGACCGGCGCGGGCGCCACGCTCCTGGACGAGCCCGAGCGCGCCTGCCGGATCGTCGACGCCGTCGCCTCCGCGGTGAGCGTCCCGGTATCCGTGAAGATGCGCCGCGGGCTCCTCGACGGCGCGCGAACGGCACTCATGGTCGGGCCCCGCCTCGTGGAAGCGGGAGCCGCATCGCTGACGCTCCATCCGCGCTCGGCGCAGCAGATGTACACGGGCACGGCAGACCACTCGCTGACGGCCGAGCTCGTCGACCTCGTCGACGTGCCGGTGGTGGCTTCGGGGGACGTCACCTCGCGCGCCCGGGCGCAGGCCGTTCTCGCCTCGACGGGAGCCGCGGCCGTGATGGTGGGGCGGGCGGCGCAGGGGAATCCGTGGGCCGTGGGCGAGATCGCGAATGCCGACGCCGCCGAGCCGACGCGCGAGGAGATCGTCGCCGAGCTGGTCCTCTTCATGCGCGAGACGGTGCGCGAGCTCGGCGAGCGTCGCGCGACAGGCTTCCTGAAGAAGTTCTACGGCTGGTACCTCGGCCGCGGCCGGTTCGCGAAGCCGCTGAAGCAGGAGCTCGTGCGCCTCGAGGCCATCCCTGAGGTCGAGGCTCGGCTACTCGCCGAAGCGCCCGGGGCGCGGTTCGTGCTGAGCCGGCTCGAAGACGAGCTTCCCGCCGGCGAAGACGTGCTTCTCGACCTGCCGATCTCGATCTACGGCGGCGGCTAGGCCGAGCGAGAGTGGCGGCGGGCGAGGCCCGCCGCCACATCGAACCGGCTACCGGTCGGTCTCGCGATGGCTCGAGCCGGCCTTCGCGATGCCGCGAGAGACGATGTAGGCCCCTGTCAGGCCCGTGATCAGAAGCAGGCCTCTCCAGACGCCCAGCTCGTCGAAGACCGCCGTGCAGATGGCAATCGCCAGAACGCCGAGGACGAGCGCCAGGAGCTCAGTCGTCTTTCCCGAGCCCTTCGTCTCGCTGAGGCCGTCGGCCCAACCGCGCTGGTTTCGCATCGGCGCCATGCGCGACCCCGCGTCGCCGCTGTAGACGCGATCCTGCTGCATCGTGCTCATGTGTGCTCCCCTCGTCTGGGCGGAGCCCTCGCGCCGCCCGGTTGATCCGTCAGAGACGTAGACCGCCCGTACGTCGTCGCAGCGGACGACCGTGTTGCCAAGCCGGACGAACCGCTCGGTGCTGAGCCCGCTCATGACGAGCGACAGCGCGTCGGCCGTCCCAGCTGCCTCGTAGACGGCCCCGTCGGACGTCTGGATGAGGAACTGCCGCGTCTCCTCGTCGGCAGCTCCCGGTTGAATCCCCGGCGCCGCGTCGAACTGCTCACCGACGCCCCGGCCAGAGACATCACGTGTTGCCATGCCCCCTCCGTTCCTCTGAGTGTGATCTCCGTGCCCGTTTCCCCGACGTAAGAACGTGAACCGGAGAGGGGCGGCCCGAGGACCGCCCCTCTCTCCTTTTCGCCTCCAAGCTAGAACGTGCGCGTCGAGCCGGGCTCGATCGTCGCCTCACGCCGCTCGTCCGTGATCACGACTTCCGTCGTGTCCCGGCGGTTCGTCAGGTCGTCGCCCTCGGCCCCGTCCTGCTGCGCCTGCTCCTTCAGCTTCTGGGCCTCCTGCTGCGCCTGGTCGCGGCCCTGCTGGAGATCCTGCTTCCACTGAGTGGAGTTCGCCTGGCCACGCTCGTACGCGCCCTGGAGCATCTGCGCCGCGACCTCGCGGCCGCCGAGCCCGAAGGCGAGCGCCATGCCGAGCCCGATCGAGCCCATGAGCGCCGCGTACGTGATCGTGACGATGTTGGTCGCGATCTCGAGCGCGTCGAGGATCATGAACCCGGCGATCGCCATGACGATGACCGGCACGACCATGCTCACGAGCTTCCCGAGACCCGTGTCGCCCATCGTCCGCTGGACGAGCCCGGCGACTCCACCGGCGATCGCGCTGGCGACGAGGAAGATCACGAACGCCATCAGGACGTTCGGCAGGTACGAGTAGATCGCGGCGACGAAGTCCGTCAGCGCGTCGATCCCGAGCGCCGTGACGGCGAGCGAGACGGCACCGATGAAGATCGCCCAGAACGTGAAGCGGCCCAGGAGCCGCGCCGGACTGGAGGTCAGCTTGGCGATCCAGTTGCTGGCCTGGCCGGACTGAAGCGTCCGATCGAGCCCGGCCCGGTGCAGCACACGCCCGACGACGTTCCCTACGACCTTCGCCACGAAGTAGCCGATGACGAGGATGAGGAGCGCGCCGAGGAGCGACGGCAACCAGGCGAACAGCACCGAGATCGCGTTCTGCATGCGATCGAAGATGTCTGCGACGACCATCTAAGAACCCCTTTCCCTCTAGGTTGTCCAGCTTCTGTCACCCGGCGAGACCTGTCCTAAACACGGCTCTGAGAGCCGCCAGACGGTGCATTCGCACGGGACGGCTATAACTCTCGCCATGGCTGTCGCGACAGGCGAGCGGCGGATCGTCTCGGTGCTGATCGCCGACCTCGTGAGCTCCACGAAGATCGGCGAAAAGCTCGGCCCGGAGCGCACGAAGATCCTGATCGACGAGGTGCACAGGATCATGGCGGAGCAGGTGCGGCGCTACGACGGGACCGTCGCCCAGCTTCGGGGGGACGAGCTCTACGCCATCTTCGGCGCGCCGGTCGCGCACGAGGACGACTCGGAGCGGGCCGTTCGCGCCGCCCTCGCGCTCCAGCGGGCCGTCGGCCGCTACGCGGAGGAAGTGCAGGCCGCCTATGGCATCGAGCTGACGGTCCGGGTCGGCATCAACACCGGCCCGGTCGTCGTCCGGCCGAACGAGGACGGAGACGGCACCGACCCCTGGAATGCCCTCGGCGACACGGTGAACGTCGCGGCGCGGCTCCAGAACCTCGCGCCACCCGGGGGCGTGGTGCTGGGCTCCACGACGGCGCGTCAGGTCGAGGGGTGCTTCCTGCTCGAAGAGCTAGGGGAGCAGGCTCTCCGCGGCCGGGAGTCGTCCGTTCAGACCTTCCGCGTCACTGGGATCCGAGAGCCGGAGGCGCTCGTCCTGGGGCGGCCGCTCCTCGGCCGGGACTTCGAGCTCACGGTCCTCGAGCGAACCATGGACGGGCTCATCGAGGGCCGAGGCGTGATCGTCTCGATCATGGGCGAGCCGGGGATCGGCAAGACGCGCCTCGTGGCCGAAATCCGGAGCCGCTCCCACGACCGGATCCGCTTCGTCGAGGGCCGAGGTGTCTCCTACGCCCAGAACTTCCCCTACTGGCCGATCCGCGACCTCCTGCGCGAGTGGCTCGGCGTCGGTGCCTCGACACCCGAGGCGCGCGTCCGGCTCGAGCTGAAGGCAGAGCTCGCCGAGGTGTTCGACGACGCCGACGAGGTCTATCCGTTCTTCGGAAGCCTCATGGGCCTGACGCTGGAGCCGGACGCGGCCCAGCGGATCAAGGAGCTGAACCGCGAGAGCGTGCAGACTCAGACCTTCGAGTACTTCTCGGACCTTCTGCTGCGCCTCGCAGAGGAGATGCCGCTCTGCCTGGTCCTCGAGGATCTCCACTGGGCCGACGAGGCGACTCTCGAGCTGCTCGAGGCGCTCCTCCCCGTTACCGAGGAGGCCTCGGTCGGGATCTTTCTCCTCTACCGGAGCGAGCGGCACCTGAAGTCGTGGCAGCTCGGAGAGCGCGCCCGCCAGCTCTACCCGCACCGCTACCGCGAGATCGAGCTCCGGCCCCTCCCGACCGACGCGAGCCGCGCGCTCGTCGGCGAGGCTGCCGAGGGCGAAGTGCCGGAAGACGTCGCGGAGCTCCTGGCCGAGCGGGCCGGTGGAAATCCGTTCTTTCTGGAGGAGGCGTTTCAGGACCTCGTCGAGCGCGGGGCGCTCAAGCGCAAGAACGGAGCCTGGGAGCTCGGCGTCGCGCTCGACGCGCTGGCTATCCCTGCGCTGGTTCAGGGCGCCCTCCAGGCCCGGCTCGACCGGCTCGACCCGAAGACGCGCGAGGTGCTCCTCCTCTCCGCCGTGGTCGGCCGGACCTTCGGCACGCAGCTCCTCGAGCGGCTCGTGCCGCACGAGGAGCTCATGCGTGCCCTGTCGGAGCTCCAGCGGCTGGATCTGATCGTCGAGAAGCGGCGGCGGCCGATCCGCGAGTACCGTTTCCGGCACGGCCTCCTCCAGGAGGTCGCCTACGCGAACCTGGTCGAGTCGAAGCGGAGGCGGCTCCACCGCCAGGTCGGAGAGGCACTCGCGGAGCTCCACGTCGACTCGCCCGACGAGGTCTATGGGCTCCTGGCCCGCCATTTTTCCGAGGCGGACGAGCCGGAGCAGGCCGTCGAGTATCTGCTCAAGGCCGGCGACGCGGCGCGCGCCCTCTACGCCGACCAGGAGGCGCTCGACCACTACGCGAAAGCCCGCACCTTTCTGGCACGGATCGGCGACGAGCGCCGCACCCGCGACACGCTCTTCAAGATGGCGCTCGCGCACCACCTGGCCTTCAACTTCCGGGCCGCCGAGGAGCTGTACGACGAGGCGTTCTGCTGCCGCGTGGACGAGGAGCCGCCGCCGATCCCGACCGAGATGATCTCGACCGCAGCCACGAAGCCGGACGACCTGGTTCCGGGCCAGGTCTACACGACCGAGGGCATCTACTTCACGCAGCACCTCTTCCGCGGGCTCCTCATGATCGACGGTGAGCTGAACGTCATTCCCGCGATGGCCGACAATTTCCGTGTCTCGAGCGACGGGCTCACCTACCTCTTTCGAATCCGCGAAGGCACTCGGTGGAGCGACGGCGAGCCGCTGACCGCATCGGACTTCGCCTTCGCCTGGGGGCAGATGCAGGAGAAGGGCCTGCGGACGGCCTTTCTTCTGGAGGACGTCGAGACGGCCGAGGCGCTCGACGAGCGGACACTCGAGATCCGCCTGCGCGAGCCTCGCAACTACTTCCCCTACATCCTCGCGTCCGCGTGGTCCTTCCCGTGGCCGCAGCACAAGTGCGAAGAGCTGGGCGACGACTGGCGCAAGCCCGAGAACCTCGTCGGGAACGGGCCCTTCGTCCTCTCCGAGTTCGACTCCGAGCACGCCGTCCTGACGGCGAACCCGCACTGGACCGGGCCCCGCGGAAACGTCAGGGAGGTGCAATTTGATTTCGTCTCGCGGAGCCTCGTCGCGGCCGAAGCCTGGCGCGACGGGCGCTTCGACTTTCTCCCCACGTACACGGCCTTCCACCGCCAGCTCGCCGAAGCCGAGAACACGGTCACCGAGATCGTCCCGGAGCTCTGGCTTCAGTACGTCGGCTTCCGGGCCAACCGCGCACCCTTCTCGAACGTGCTCGTCCGCCAAGCCTTCGCGCACGCGCTCGACCGCGAGCGCCTGATCGCAGACGTCGGCACCCTCAACCGGCCCGCGACTCGCGGCGGCTCGATCCCGCCGGCCATGCCCGGGCACTCGCACCGCATCGGGCTCGACTACGACCTCGAGCGCGCGAAGGCGCTCCTCGAGCAGGCCGGCTATCCCGACGGCCGCGGGTTTCCCGAGGTGACCGCGCTCATTCCCCTGCACGGCCGGTACCTCGAAGCGCTCCAGGAGCAGTGGGGTGCGCTCGGCATCCGGATCAAGCAGCTCATGCCTTCGACCGGACGGCCCAAGCCCGACCACATCGCCGAGGAGCACGACCTGTGGCTCTCGGGCTGGTCGGCGGACTATCCCGATCCTGACGGGATCTTCCGCGGCTTCATGCGCTCAGGCTGGCCGTTCTACAGCGACGAGGAGGTCGACGAGATCCTCGACCGCGCGCGCTCGGCCGGCGACCAGAATGAGCGCCTACGGCTCTATCACGAGCTCGACCGGCTCTGGGTGAACGAGCACGCGGCGATCGTTCCCGTCGCCTACGGCCGGGCGATGGTCGTCCGCCGCCCGTGGGTGAAGGGCGTGTGGGTGAACCCGCTCCAGCGGGCGCACCTCGACCAGGTCGTCGTGGATCGCCACGACAACGGCTCGCTGTTCTGAGCGGCTAGCGGTTCCGTTCCCAGACCAGCCGGAGCCCCTCGAGGGTCAGGAGCGGGTCGGTCTCCTCGATCGTCTCCGAGTGCGGCGCGATGAGCCCGGCCAGGCCGCCCGTCGCCACCACCTTCGTCCCCTCCCCGAGCTCGGCCTGCATGCGCCTCACGATCCCGTCGACCTGGCCTGCGAAGCCGTAGACCACCCCTGCCTGGAGCGCCTCGCGCGTCGTCTTGCCGATCGCGCCGTTCGGCGCGGCGAAGTCGACCTTCGTGAGCCGCGCGGCGCGTGCGAAGAGCGCGTCCATCGAGACCTCCACCCCCGGCGCGAGCACTCCGCCGACGTACTCGCCTGCCGCCGAGACCGCGTCGAAGTTCGTCGAGGTGCCGAAGTCGACCACGATGCACGGACCCCCCCAGCGTTCCCGTGCGGCCACCGCGTTTGCGATCCGGTCGGGGCCGACCTCGCGCGGATCGTCGTAGAGGATCGGCACCCCGGTCTTGGTACCCGGCCCGACGACGACGAGCGGTGCCTCCAGGTAGCGCTCGGCGAGCTCGGTGTAGGCCCGGACGAGCGGCGGCACCGTGGAGGACAGGCAGAACCCGGTGACGTCCGAGAACCCGAGCTCTCGGAGCTCGAGGAGCCGCTCGAGGAGAACTGCGAGCTCGTCGGCGGTGCGCTCGGACTCGGATGCGACCCGCCAGTGCTCGACCAGGCGCTCGCCGTCGAAGACGGCGAAGACCGTCTGGGTGTTGCCGACGTCGGCCGCTAGGAGCACGTGCTCAACGCGGGCGGGTGAGCCGCGCCCCTAAGAGGGTTCGTCGTCTGACGACGCCGACTCGCCCAGCTTCTCGGCGAGCGCCTCGGGGGTGAGCGCAGGTCCCTCACCCTCGGCGCGCAGCTCCTCGATCGTGACGTCGCTGGACGTGTAGACCTCGGCGCGCGGAATCATTCGTGAGGGCCGGTTCTTGTCCCATACCCACACGTCCTCCATGGTCAGGTGGAAGAACGGGTAGCTCGTCTGCGGCAAGGCCTTCAGATCGAGCTGGTTGCAAAGGTACGTGGAGTCCTGCGTGACAACGCAGTAGCGGAAGAGGCTGAAGACGGCGGTGTACTCCTTCTTCAGGCGAAGCTCGAGGTCGGCCTCGTACTCGTCGAGCTCGTCGAGGTGCGACATGCCTGGATTCTAGCCCTCGGCGAGCAGGTCGCCCACGCGCCGCCCGTCCGGAAGGGCCAGGTCGGGGTCGAGCTCCGCGAGCGGCTCGAGCGCGAAGCGCCGCTCGGCTAGACGTGGATGCGGCACGGTCAGCCCGGGCTCAGCCACGACGCTGTCGCCGTGGACGAGGAGGTCGAGGTCGACCGTGCGTGGGCCGAAGCGCGGCCCGGTCCGCTCACGGCCGAGGGCCCGCTCGACGGCCAGGAGCCGCTCGAGGAGCTCCTGGGGCGCGAGCTCTGTGTCGAGGGCGGCCGCGCCGTTCAGGAAGCGCGGCTGGTCGGCAAACCCGACCGGCTCGGTCTCGCGAAGGGTCGACACCGCCACGACCTTCACACCCTCTTCGGCATCCAGGAGCTCGAGTGCCCGGCGGAGCGTCGCCTCCCGGTCGCCGAGGTTCGAGCCGAGCCCGACGTAGGCCCGCACGTCAGAGGCGGCTGGCGCGGCCCGTGCGCTCGACCACCGCGGCCGTCCACTCGATCGGCGCGTCGAGCCGCACCTCGGGCTTCCGCACCCGGACGCGAACGCGCGCAACCGGGAAACGCTCCAGGAGTGCGTCCGCGATCGCCGCTGCCAGCGCCTCGATCAAGTTGAAGCGCCGGCCGTCGGAGATCTCCCGGATGCACTCGACGATGCGCGTGTAGTCGACGGTGTCACCGAGCTTGTCCGTGCGGACGCCCGCATCGTGTGCGAGGAGCTCGACGTCGAAGAGGAACGTCTGGCCCTGCTTTCGCTCCTCGTCGAGGGCGCCGTGGAAGCCGCGGAGCTCCAGTCCCTCGAGCTCGATCGTGACTCCGCTCACCTCGCGACCGCCTCGATCGCCCGGGCCGCCCCCAGAGCCTCGACGTTCTCGCGGACGTCGTGGACGCGAAACATCGACGCGCCGCGCTCGAACGCGAGCACGTTCACCGCGACTCCGGCGGCGAGCGGGCCGGTGAGGGCGCCCTCGTCGCCGAGGAGGCGCCCGAGGAAGCGCTTGCGCGACGCGCCGACGATCACCGGCCGGCCCAGAGCGGCGATCTCGCCAAGCCGCGCGAGTAGCTCGAGGTTGTGCTCGGTCGTCTTGCCGAACCCGAGACCCGGGTCGAGGCAGACGCGCTCCTCAGCGATCCCCGCCGCAGCGGCGAACGCGAGCCGCTCCTCGAAGAACGCTGCCACCTCGGAGACCACATCGTCGTAGCGCGGCGCGTCCTGCATCGTCCGCGGCTCACCTTGCATGTGGACGAGGCAGACATAGGCGTGGGAGTCGGCGACGACGCCCGCGAGCTCCGCGTCGGCACGCAGAGCCGTGACGTCGTTCACAAGCACCGCGCCGAGCTCGAGCGCCCGGCTTGCAACAGTCGCCTTGGACGTGTCCACGGAGACGGGCATGCCCTCGAGGGCCGCGAGCACGGGTTCGATCCGCCGGAGCTCTTCCTCTGCGGTGACTCCCTCCGAGCCCGGCCGAGTCGATTCGGCACCAACGTCGACGACTGCCGCGCCCTCCTCGAGGAGGACGCGCGCCTGCGCCAAGGCGGCGGCGGGAGCGAGGAACTTGCCGCCGTCCGAGAAGCTGTCGGGAGTCACATTCAGGACGCCCATGACGGACGGCCTTGGGAAGGCGTCCTCGAACGGCTCTTTCACGGCTCGACACTACCCTACGGTCGGTGATCGACCTTCACTCTCACGTCCTTCCGGGCCTGGACGACGGGGCCCAGACGATGGCGGACGCGTGCGAGATCGCCCGGATGGCGCTCGAGGACGGTACGACGACGATCGCCGCCACGCCCCACGTTCGCGTGGACTACCCGACGACCGCCACCCAGATGGAGGCGGGGGTCGACGCGCTTCGGGCCGCGCTCGCCGAGGCCGACCTCGACCTGGCAGTGGTTTCAGGAGGCGAGATCGCGCTCGACATGCTTCCGACCCTCTCCCGCGAAGACCTCGCGCGCTTCACGCTCGGGGGGAGCGGCCGCTACCTGCTCATGGAGTTCCCCTACGGTGGGTGGCCGCTCGACCTCGAGCAGCGGATCTTCGAGCTCCTGGCGAGCGGCCTGACGCCGATCCTCGCGCACCCGGAACGGAGCCGCGACGTTCAGGACGACCCGCAGCGAATCCACCGGGCAGTGTCCGGCGGGGCCCTCGTCCAGGTCACGGCCGCAGCGCTCGACGGCCGCCTGGGACGGAACCCGAAGGCAACCGCGACGCGGCTCCTTGAGCTCGGCCTCGTCCACCTCATGGCGAGCGACGCGCACACGCCGGACATCCGCGCAGTCGGGCTCGCGGACGCCTGCAAGGCGATCGCAGACGAGAGCCTCACGAGGTGGCTCGTCGACGATGCGCCCGCAGCGATCCTGGCCGGAGACGACCTACCGGACCGGCCAGCACGCCGGCGTCGTCGCTTCGGCTTCCTCTAAGTAGGGGCCGGGGGAGCGGGCTTTGCTCGCCCCTGCTCAGGAACGACCCCTGAAACCTGCGTCCGTCGGTTACGCGCTCTCGGGCGGAGGCGGCTGCATCGTCGCGCCGGGGAGTGGGAAGGGCCGAGGCTTCGGCTCGGGCTTTCGCTCCGGCTTCTTCTCGGGCTCGGGCTCCGGCCGGGCGGGCTCGGGCTCCGCGAAGACGCTGTCTGGATCCTCGCCGGTGAGGAGCCGCTCGAACTGGTCCTTGTCGATCGTTTCGCGCTCGATCAAGAGCTCCGAGATCTTGTGGAGCTCCTCCATGTGCTCGGTCAGCACCTGGCGGGCACGGTTGTGCGCCTCTTCGATCACACGCCGGATCTCATCGTCGATCTCGCGCGCGATCTCCTCGGAGTAGTCCGGCTCGGACCCCATCTCCCGGCCGAGGAACGGCATGTCGTGGTTGCGGCCGAGCATGCGCGGGCCGAGCTTCTCGCTCATGCCGTAGCGCATGACCATGTGCTTGGAAGTAGCCGTCACCTTCTCGATGTCGTTCGCCGCGCCGGTCGTGACCTCGTGGAAGACGAGCTCCTCGGCTGCGCGCCCCCCGAGCGTCATCGCGAGCTGATCCATGAGCGCCGAGCGCGTCGTCAGGAACTTGTCCTCGGCGGGGAGTGAGATCGTGTACCCGAGCGCCTGGCCGCGGCTGATGATCGAGATCTTGTGGACGGGGTCGCAGTTCGGCAGGTAGTGGCCGACGAGCGCGTGGCCCATCTCGTGGTAGGCGGTCACCTTCCGCTCGTGCTCGGAGAGGAGTCGCGTCTTCTTCTCCGGCCCGGCGATCACCCGCATGATCCCTTCCTCGAGCTCGAGATCGCCGATCGTCTTCTTGCCGCGGCGGGCGGCGAGCAGCGCAGCCTCGTTGACCAGGTTCGCGAGGTCGGCGCCGGTGAAGCCCGGCGTGCCGGCCGCGAGCGTGTCGAGGTCGACGTCGCCGGAGATCGGCTTGCCCTTCGTGTGCACCTCGAGGATCTGGCGGCGCCCGTTTCGATCCGGCCGGTCGACCACGATCTGGCGATCGAACCGGCCCGGGCGCAGGAGTGCCGGGTCGAGGATGTCGGGCCGGTTCGTGGCCGCGATCAGAATGATGTTGTCTTTCATCTCGAAGCCGTCCATCTCGACGAGCAGCTGGTTCAGCGTCTGCTCGCGCTCGTCATGGCCGCCTCCGAGGCCGGCGCCGCGGTGCCGTCCGACCGCGTCGATCTCGTCCATGAAGATGATGCAGGGGCTTGCCTGCTTCGCCTGCTCGAAAAGGTCGCGGACGCGCGAGGCGCCGACGCCGACGAACATCTCGACGAAGTCGGAGCCGGAGATCGAGAAGAACGGCACCCCGGCCTCGCCCGCGACCGAGCGTGCGAGGAGCGTCTTACCGGTGCCCGGCGGCCCGTAGAGAAGAACGCCTTTCGGGATCCTGGCGCCCAGCGCCTGGAATTTCTTCGGGTTCTCCAGGAACTCCTTTATCTCCTGAAGCTCCTCGACGGCCTCGTCCACGCCGGCGACGTCCTTGAACGTGATCTTCGGCGAGTCGGGCGCCATCCGCTTCGCACGCGACTTACCGAAGCTCATCACCTTCGAGCCGCCGCCCTGCACCTGGTTCATGAGGAAGATCCAGAAGCCGAAGAAGAGGAGGAAGGGCAGGATGTAGGTCAGGAGCGAGACCCAGGTCGAGCCCCCCGTCCCCTTGGAGTCGAAGTCTGTGATGCCCTGTTCCTGCAGGAGTTGCTGGAACTCGATCTGTGACTGGTCGCTCGGATAGTTGGTCTTCACCTTCGTCCCGTCGACGACCGCTTCGATCGTGCGCGACTTCGGGGTGAAGAGAACCTCGCTGACGTTCGAGTTACCGCTCTCGATCCGCGAGATGAGCTCGCCGTACTCGATCTTCGTGGCCTCGTTTCGGTTCGGCAGCAGCGTCTGACTCGCCAGGTAGACGACCAGGACGATGACGATCAGGGGGAAAAGTGCGCTGCGGAAGAAACGGCTCAAGTCGGGATGGGCCCTCGATCGAAGGGTAGCACCCACCTATTCGGCCGCTGAGGCCCGCTGGATGAGTACATCAGGCTTCTGCCTGGGCGGCGAGCTCGTCCCGGAGCACCCCGATGTAGGGCAGATTCCGGTAGCGCTCGGCGAAGTCGAGCCCGTAGCCGATCACGAACCGGTTCGGAATCTCGAAGCCGACGTAGCGGCAGTGGACGTCGTTCTCGCGGCGCTCCGGCTTGGTGAGGAGCGCGCAGATCTCGAGCGACGCGGGACGGCGCGCCTCCAGGTTCCTGAGCAGGTAGGAGAGCGTGAGGCCGGAGTCGACGATGTCCTCGAGGATCAAGACGTTCCGATTCTCGATCGAGGTGTCCAAGTCCTTCAGGATCCGAACGACTCCCGACGAGTCGATACCGGCGCCGTAGCTCGAGATGGCCATGAAGTCGACCTCGCACGGAAGCTGGATCTGGCGCATCAGGTCGGCCATGAAGAAGATCGCGCCCTTCAGGACGCCGATCAGTAGCGGCTCGCGACCCTCGTAGTCGCGCGTGATCTCCGCGCCGAGCTCGGCGATCCGTCCCTGGAGCGTCGGCTCGTCGATCAGGATCTCCTGGACGCCCGCTTCGAGCTCACTCGAGAGGGTGCGACCGCTCACGACTCGCGCCTCGCCACGATCGCATCCTCCCATCCGGGCGCGGTCGCAAGGCCGGGAACCGCGACGACCTCGTCGCCGCGCACGACAAGCGGCCACGACTCGCGCTCGGAGCGGGGAACCTTGGCGTCGACGAACACGTCCTGGATCTTCTTTCGGCGTCCTGCGAGCCGGTCGCCGGCCCGCCACGGGCGTACCATAAGTCCTCGCTCGCCCGAGGCGATGCGCCAGCTCCCCCAGCGCACCTCCCCCTCGAGCCTGACCGGCGAGCGCTCGAGCCAGACGCGGTCGTACTCACGCACCGCACTCGTGCCGGCGCCGAGCTCGAGCCGGGCCGAGCCGGCCGCGGAGTCGAGGAGGGCCACCAGATCCGGCGCCACCGTGCGCCGCTCGGCGAGCTTCAGGAGACTCTCCTCGGCACGCGGGTCGAGCTCCCGGAGGAGCGGCAGGAGACGGTCGCGGATCAGGCCGCGCTTGGTGTCGGGGTTCGTCGAGTCCTCACGGTAGGCCAGGCTCTCGGCGGCGCAGTACGTACGCGTCTCCTCGCGGCGGAGCCCGAGGAGCGGCCGGACGACGCCGTCCTCACGGCGGCGCTTGACGCCTCCGGGGGCCCCGCTCGCGACGATCTTGAGGAGGACGGTCTCGATCTGGTCGGAGGCCGTATGGCCTGTCGCGCGTACGGTGTCGGCCGCGAAGGAGTAGCGGATGCGCCTGAGCTCGGCTTCGGTCGGCTTCGCCGTCCGGCCGTCGACGACCTCGGCGCCGAGGACATCTCGGCAGAAGCCCGCGTCCTCGTCGGACTCCTCGCCGCGAAGGCCGTGATCGACGTGCAGGGCGGACACGGCGTAGCCGAGCGTCCTGAGGACGTGGAGGAGGCAGGTCGAGTCCGCTCCGCCGGAGACGAGGCAGAGGACGTCGCCGCCCGGCGGGATCAGTTCGTAGCGGCGGATGTCGCGTTCGACGCGTGCGCGGAGGGCCGGAGGGTCGGTGGTCATGTCTTATTGTCGCCGCTCGGGAGGCCGCGCGGGTGAACGCAACCGGCTTCGCCGGTTGCTCCGTAGAAATCACGCAAAGAGCGGCGCGATTTCCCCGGCGGCCTCCGGCCGCCTCAAACACCCCGTCGAGATTCGCCTAAAGAAGAGAGGCTACGTCGCAGCCGCGCTCGGCGAGAGCCGGCTCCGCCTGCTGAAGCACATCGCGCGCGAAGTTCGCGAGGCCGTAGGCACGGTACATCCGCTCGCCCGCCTCGGGCTTCCCGTTCGACTGGAGCCGCACCGCGTCGCCGTACTCCTGGAACATCGCAGTGATCAGGACCTGCGCCCTCCGGAGAGAGGGGTCGCGGGGAGTGACGTGGTCGATCCGCTTCGCGGCGGCGTGCGCCTCCTCGACGACGTCGACCGGCGTCATCGCCCCGCTCCGGTATCCCTTCGGCGTGCATCCCGAGCGCCGTCATGTTCAAGCCGGCCGTCTCGATGAAGCGCTTGTCGAGCGCGCCGCACGAGTGTCCGACCGCCGCCCGGGATTCGGTGCAGCCGCCTGCCACGATCGTCAGCGCGATGAGCACCGCAGTGAGCGTCATCGCACGCAAGACGCCCGAATAGTGCGCGCCGATCGGCCACCCTTCTATCACCCGGACGAGCGTCCCTCGATGGGGGTGGGCCGCCAACGGCCTACGGATTCCGCTAGGGGAAAATCAGCGACCGGTAGGCGATCGTGCGGCGCATTCCGATCGACTCGTAGAGCGCGATCGCGGCCGTGTTCTCGGGCCGGACGAAGAGGCAGACGACCGGAGTCGTGTCGAGAAGGAGGCGACAGAGGTCGGAGATCCCGCGCTTCGCGTACCCCTGGCGGCGGGCGTCCTCGTCGACCCAGACCTGCTGGAGCTGGACTGCGCGTGTCCGGTCCACGCCGAAGCCTCCGCCTTGAAGAGGACGCGGTCGCCATCGAGCCACACCCAGCTTCGGCCCTGCTCGATCTGCGTCCGGGTCCGCCACTCGAAGAGGGCCGGGTCCCGGGCCTGAACGCGTCGACGCCGACCTCCTCGAGGTAGGCGGCCGCCGATGCCTGGACGAGCAGGTCGAGATCGCCAAGCGTCGCGGCTCGAGGCCGCTCCGCCCGGCGGCGGAGGCGTCTCGAGGACGTAGACCGGCTGGCCGGGCCGGTCGTCGACGCGGCTCCGGCATGACGCTGACCGGAGCGCCTCCCAGAGCTCGGTCACCGCGCCCTCCTCGCCGACCATCATCCGCGCGTCCGCGCCGGCCGCCGCCTCTGCGAAGGCGCCGACTCCCCGTCCCGGACGGGACGAGGTTCGCCCCCATGTGGCAGAGGGCGACGAGTCGCCCGCCCTCCTCGCAGGCCACGAAGCGCCCCAGCCCGCGCCGGGCGACGTCCTCCAGGAAGACGCGCTCGACGGCTCCTCGGCGCAGAAGGCCGAGCACGTCCAGAGAGAGGGGCGCTTGACGAGCCGGGCCACGCGCGGACGATAACCGCCGCCCGAGCGCTCGCACCCGCACCCTCTGTAGGCTCGCCGCCCGTGCCGATCCACGTCCGCGCCGAGCCCGGCGACTACGCAGAGGCCTGCCTCCTCCCGGGCGACCCGCTTCGCGCGCAGTACATCGCCGAGACCTTCATGGACGAGCCGCGCCAGACGAACAAGGAGCGCGGGATGCTCGGCTACACCGGCACCTTCCGCGGCCAGCCCGTCTCGGTTCAGGTCGTCGGGAATGGGCTGTCCCTCCGCGGCGATCGTGATCGAAGAGCTCGTGCAGCTCGGCGTCAAGCGGATCGCTTCGGGTCGGAACCTGCGGCGGCCTCCAGCCCGACCTCGCAGATCGGAGACCTCATCGTCGCCCTCTCCGCCGTCCCCGCGGACGCGACGGCCACGCCACTACACGGGCGGCGAGCCGCACGTCCCGACGGCGGACTGGGAGCTCCTTCACTCGCCGTCCACGCCGCGAAGACGCTCGGCAAGACCGTCCGCGTCGGCCCGATCGTCTCGAGCGACGTGTTCTACAACCCGGACACGGAGCAGTACGAGCCGCTGGTCGTCGCGCGGCGATCCTCGCCGTCGAGATGGAGGCGGCGTGCTCTTCACGCTGGGGGCGCCTCGCAGAAGATCCAGACCGGCTGCCTCCTCACGTGAGCGACGTCGTCGTCGAGGGCGAGTTCGTGCGGATCTCCGACGAGGACCTGAAGCGCGCGGTCGACGAGATGACCGAGCTCGCGCTCGCGACCGTGACCGACTCGAGGCATTGAGCGCCGAGCCCGCCGGGCCGGTCGTCTTCCTGGTCAACCCCGCGTCCGCGAACGGCTCGACCGGCCGTCGGTGGCCCGAGCTCAGGGAGCAGGCGCGCGGCGCCGGGCTCGAGGGAGAGGCGAGGCTGAGCGAGCGTCCAGGCCACCTGGCCGAGCTCGCCGAGCGAGGCCGCGCGCGATGGCGCAGGAACGCTCGTCGTCGTCGGCGGCGACGGGACCGTGCACGAGGCCGTGAACGGGCTCATGCGCTCGCGGCCGAGCAGCGGAGACAGTGCTGGCGGTGATCCCGCGCGGAACCGGTAAGGACTTCGCGCGGAGCGTCCGGATCCCGCGACGAACCGCCGAGGCGCTCGAGCGTAGCGCCCGGACGGCCGAGATCCGCGAGGTCGACGTCGGCCGCGCCCGCTTCACGGCGCCGGACGGGTCCCATGCCGAGGCCTACTTCGCCAACTTCGCCGGCGCCGGGATCAGCGGCGCGATCGCGCGGCGGGCGAACGCCTCCTCGAAGGCGATGGGCGGACGGATGTCCTTCCTCGTCGCCACGCTGGCCGTCTTCGCCCGCTGGCGCGCGGTCGAGATGAGCGCGAGCGTCGACGAGGCGAGCAGCGCTCGGGCCCCATGTTCGAGGTCGTGGCCATGAACGGCGACTACACGGCGGGCGGGATGTGGATGGCCCCGGACGCGCGACCCGACGACGGCCTCCTCGACGTGGTCGTGATCGGCGACGTCACGAAGGGCGACTTCGTGCGGACCTTCCCGAAGATCTACCGCGGGAAGCCACCTCTCGCACCCGAAGATCGAGCTGCTGCGCGGCGCGACCGTTCGCGGTCGAGTCGAAGCACCCGCTTCCGGTCGTCCTCGACGGCGAGCAGCCGGGCACGACGCCCGCCGAGTTCGAGCTCCTGCACGCGGGCGCTCCGGGTGAGGGTGCCGACTGCCTCGCGGCTAGGCGGTGCCGCCGCGAGCCGGGCCGCCGCCGATCGAGCGTCCTGCGGCCGGCGACGAGGCGCTCTCGGACTTCTTCTTCGTCGTCGGCCGAGGCGGATTTCGTCGTTCGCTTCGCGGTCGGCGTCTTCTTGGTCTCTGAGCGCTTCGCGGTCGCCTTGCCGCCTCCCTGCGACTCGAGCTTCGCGAGCCGCCGCTCCAGCCGCTCGAGCTGCGAGCGCAGATCGCGAATCTCCTCCGCGGCCGCAAGGCCGACCTGGCCCGAGCGCGGAGCGGGAAGCCCGTCGAGGCGCCCCTTCGCGCCCATCGCGCGGTCGAGCGCGTCGGTCACGCGCGGGTTCTTGCCGAGACCTTCGATCACGCGGCGTCAGCGCCTCCTCGCCCTTGCCGGCGAGCTTGCCGACCACGCCTCCGTTGCTCCTTCGTGCTCCTTCGTCGCCATGACGCCCTTTCGTCGAGTTGGCGCTGACCATACCCAGTTGGGGCCAAGGTCGAATCAGGCCCCTTCGGACGCGCCCGGCGCGCGAGTCCAGCCGCCGCGGCGAACGACGACCCGCACGCCCAGTGCGACAAGGGCAAGCAGGAGGAGCACCGGCGCGATCGTCGCGAGCACGACGAAGGTTGCGGCGGCGACGTTCGCGAAGGCCCGCGCCCCATCGGCCCAGGCGTCGAGGACTCCCCCGTCGTCGCCGGCCGCGCCGGCCATCAGGGAGCCGCTCCCGGAGCGAGAGGCTGATCGTCGCGAACGCCGTCTGGTCGTCGAGGATACCGAAGCCGGCCGCGCACCTCCTCGAGCTGGAGCTGGACGTCGTTCAGCTTCGCCTGGACAGCGAGCGCGGCCGGCGACGTTGTCGGCCCGCGCGAGCAAGCGTCAGGAGCTGCGTCTCGACCGCCTCGAGGTGCCGCTTGCGCGACTCGAGGTCGACGAACTCGGCCGAGACGTCCTGGCCGCTCTCCTCACGGCCCGACACCTTGCCGATGCGGCGAGACGGCTCATCGCGTCCGAGTACGCTCGCCTGCGGAACGCGGAGCACCATCGTGCCGGTGGTCACCTTCGCGCCCGGGTCGCGGCTCTCCGAGGACGAAACCACGAAGCCGCCCAGGCTCGCCTGCGATCGCTGCGCGCCTCCTCGACGGCGCTGATCGAAGCCCGCCGCGGTCGACCACGAGCCGAAGCGCCGCCGTCTGGATGATCCGCGGTCCGGAGCCCGGGAGCGGCGCCGCGTTCGAGACGTGCGCCTCCGCTCGTCACCGACGGCCGGACCAGACCGGTCTCGCGCCGGCGTCCTGCTCGGCAGCGCCCTCGTCGCCGCGCGCGTCCTCCGTCCCGCGCGCGGACCGCTTCGTCTCCGCCCGAGCCGGAGCAGGCGAGCGAGCGCGAGCGAGTCAGAACGAGAGCGAGCAAGGGTGAAGAGCGTCTTTCGGGTCATGGGTTCCTCCTCGGTGGTCGGTTGCTCCGACTCGCGAAGGGCTGCGAAAGTTCCCGGCCGTGGAGGACTTCCGATTCTCGACCGACGCTCCGAGTCCGCTTCAGCGAGACCGACGCGCAGGGCGTCGTCCACAACGCCGTCTACCTCGACTGGTTCGAGATCGCGCGCATCGCCTACCTCGCACGCTTCCGGCGCGGCTACCGCGGGCCTCCGCGAAGAGGACGGGGTCGACGCCACCACCGTCGAGAGCCACGTCCGGTATCGAGCACCCTGCCGTCTTCGACGACATGGTGCGCGTGCACGCCCGAGTCAGCGACCTGCGCGGCGCCCGCTTCCGGTTCGACTACGTCCTCGAGCGGACGAACGAGCCGCCGCAGGCACCGTCGCCGAGGGCTGGACGGCGCACGCGTGCGTCGACTCACGGACGCTCCGTCCGACCCGGATGCCCGCCTGGCTCGCTGAGGCGATCCGCGACGCCGAGGTCTGCGTAGGAGGGTTTGACGGAAAAGCCGTTGAGCCGCCGGGCCGCGCCGCTCGCCCCGAGGCTGCGTCCTCAGTCGTGCTCGTACCTCGCGGTACGAACACTCCCTGCGTCCTTGCCTCGAAACGAGCAGCGCAACCCGACAACGAAGACCTTTCCGCCAAACCCTCCTAGTTGCCGCCGCCGCCGGTCGTCGTCTGTCCGTGTCCGTCGTGTCCGTGGGGGTCGTCCCGGTCGGCGTCGTCTCCGTGGGAGTCGGCTCGGTCGGCGTCGGCTCGGTGGGAACCGGCTCGGGCTCAGGCTCGGGCACCGGGATCGTCCCGACGTGGACGATCCTCGGCTCGGAGCGTAGTACGTGTACCAGTTCTCGTCGTAGAGAACCTCGCCGTTTCTGGTACACGATCCGCCGCACGGTGATCGCCCGTGCCGGCGCGCCGAAGTCCTCGATGACGCGCTCGCCGACGAAGAGCCCCGGTCGGGGACGCGCTTGACCTTCGGCGGCCGACGACGCGAAGCGGGCCGGCCTCGGTGACGACCCGCCGGCCGTCCGGCACGCCGAGGAGAGCCGACGCGATGCCCGTCGTCCGTCGATGAACGTGCCGAACGACGAGCCAGTTCGTCGGTGTCGTTCTCGAACTTCGAGGTCGATGTCCGGGTAGTTGACCGTCGCGTCGCGGCCGGCCTCGTAGCGGCTGATGTAGAGAGCGTGCGCGGTCCGGTCGAGATCGGGAGCCCCGCCTCCCAGGCCGCGTTGAAGACCGTTGGTCGCGATCTCGAGACGCCGCCGCCGATCCCGGTCTTGTACTCGCCGCCGATGATCACAGGCGCGGGGCGGAAGCCGCGCTCGATCGTCCGCTCGCCGACGACTTCGTTGAAGGAGAAGCTCTCACCCGGAGCCACTCGCGCGCCGTTCAGATGAGCTCCGCGGCGCGGCGCAGATTCTGGATCCGGTCGGCGTCTCCCGGACCAGCCCGTCGTGTAGCGCGCGAGCTCGCGCGTGATCCCGAGCGCCTTCCGCCTCGGTGGTGGACAGCGTGGCCTCCTTGTCGACGACGACCAGCTCGGCGCTTCGGGAGCTCTTCGAGAGCACCGCTGCGAGGAGCGCCTTCGAGGTCGCCTCCACGTCGAGCACGCGGCCGTCGCGAGCCGGGCGGACGCGAACGGAGCGGTCGGAGCGGTCGACTACGAAGCGCGCGTCGCGCGGAGGCTCGTCGACGGCCTCGGCGAGCCGCTCGAAGTAGATCGTCGCGTAGGCACCGCCGATCTCGAGCTGTGTACGCCCGTAAGCCGGCAGGCGCAGGAGCTTCGCGATCTCCTCTGGCTCGATCGTCCAGCGCGTCCCCTCCCACCCGAAGCGCACCGGCGCCGAGAGAGCGGTCTTCACGTCCGCGAGCGCCGGCTCGAGCTCCTCGGTGGTCACGCCGGGCTGGGCCGTCGCGACCGGAAGCTCGACGGGCTTGCGCGAGAAACCGGCGAGTGTGTCGACGACGAGCTCGCGCGAGGCTTCCAGGTCGAGCTTGAGCCCGGCGGCCGACGGCAGGATTCGGGCTGTCTCCCCGGAGAGCTGGATGGCCGCGTCCCGCGGGCTTCGACCGACGCCAGTCGCTACCCGCCCGAGCTCGTAGGTCAGCCCCGCCTCATAGGCGCTCGCAACCGGCTCGACGTCCGTCCCGAAGAGCCGCAGGTAGATGCGCTTGAGGCCGCGGAGAGGAGGCGGCCACGATCCCGCCTCCTGAGCGCGTGCGATCGTCTGGTTCCAGTCGACGGTGACGTCGAGCTCCTCGGCGGTCGTCTCCCAGCGATGCTCCCCTGCCGTGAACGTGACCGGAACGGACGAGACCTCCTCCGCCCGCTCGACGAGCTTCTGCTCGGCGGCTGGGAGCGAGAGGCCCGAGACCTCGAGCCCGGCCACCGAGACGCCGGCCGCAAGCCGTTCGGACGAGCCGGCGAAGACGAGCCCGACGAGGAGGAATGCGAAGAGGAGTGCGCCGGCCGCGACCGCCGCCAGGCGGCCACGCCGGACCGTGCGCGTGCGGGCCCGCCGCCGCGTGCGGTCGGGGCCCCGCACCGGGCGTACGTCAACCTCCGCGCGCATAGGAGTGGGCGAGTCTAGCACTGCGTTTGGGCGCTTCAGCGCAGCTCTCGTCGCAGCTCGAGGACTCGCCGAACGGCGTCGTCGAGCAGGCCCTCACGCGCGAGCGGAAGGATCCTGCGGATCGCGCGCGCGGCGTCGCGCCCGCTGGTGTAGAGGACGAGATCGGCACCGGCCCTCAGGGCGAGGACGGCCGACGACGTGGCGTAGCGGCTGCCGAAGACCGAAACGGAGTCGGTGATCGCAACGCCCTCGAATCCGCTTCGGCGGAGCAGGCGGTACGCCCGCGGCGAGAACGACGCGCGCCAGCGCCCGAAGTCCGGGTAGAAGGCGTGGCCGACCATGACGCAGGGGACGCCGGCCCGGACGGCGCCGCGAAAAGACGCCAACTCCCGCAAGGTGAGCCGGCCGTGCACCTGCGGGCTCTTGTCTGTCGAAACCGACGTCGTTCCGAGCCCCGGGAAGTGCTTGACGCACGGAGCCGTGCCGCCGGCCTCGAGTCCGCGGGCAAAGGCGAGGGCCGGGCCAGGCCGCTCGAAGTGGCGGGAGCCGAGCGGGCCGGAAGGCGCGTCGAGAACCGGAGCGAGGTCGACGTCGACGCCTGCCGCGTCGAGCGCGCGGCCCGTGGCGCGTCCGGCCTCGACGGCCTCGGCCTCGCTTCCGTAGGCCGAGGCCGGGAGCGCCGGCGGCAGGTCCGCAAACGTGCGTACCTCGCCGCCCTCCTGGTCGACGAAGACGAGTGCTCCTTTCGGCCGAGGCTCGTTCAGGCTCCAGCGCTGCACGAGCACGCCGCCCACGCCCTGCGGTGCCGGCAGTCCGGAGGCGACCACGAGGGCCGCCTTCTCGCGCGGCGTCAGGCGGGCGACCGGGTCCGGCGCCGGCACGGCCTCGGCCGCGCCTTCCGAGGTCTCGGAGACGCCCCCGAGACCGAGCCCGAAGAGGGAGAGAAGCAAGGCGAGGAGCGCGGCCATCGCCGCAGCCTATGTTCAGCCGTGAACGGTCACGTTGAACGTCCGCTCCTCCGCGGGCGGGTTCGACTCCCACGGCCGGCTGAGGGCGAGCCTGACCTCGGCTTCGCCCTCGGCGAGCGCCTCGAACCGGAAGCGTTGGCGAGCCGAGCCGCCGATTCGGTCGCTTGTGACGTCGAGGTCATCCGACACGAGCCGCAGGCGCTCCGCGTCGAGCCCGGCGACCTGCCACTGGAAGCCCGAGGTCGGCACGGCCTCGACCTCGACCTCGAACTCCTCGCCGACTCGCGTCTCGACCTCGCTCACGATGCCCGCCGGATCAGAGGAACCATCGCGTTCCCGCGATCCCCCAGAACGGAAAGCTCTTGTCGATCTCACACTCGCCGTAGCGGATCCGGAAGTAGCCCTGCTCCCCCCAAGCCGCACCCCAGCTGTTCTTGCAGAGCCAGCTCCGCTCACCGTCGTCGAAGCCCAGCACCGCGACGCAGTGGAGGCCGGTGAGTGGCCCGCTCACGTGAGAGTAGACACCGCTTCCGTAGGTGTAGAAGTCGTCGTAGACCTCGAAGACGGCCATCATCGGGCCAACGGAAGCCAGATACGCCTTGCGCTTCTCCATCCCCCAGATCGTCCGCTGGCGGCGGATCCGGACTGCCTCGCGGTCGCGACCCTTGCAGGTCTTGCATGGCAGGTTTCGGTCGCGGTAGCGGAAGCAGTCCTCGTGCGCGATGCCGCGGTTCGAGAGGTACGTGACCGCCGAGTCGGGCCACCAGCCGCTGCAATCGCCTCCGCCGCAGAAGAGAAGCTCGGCCTCCGAGAGATCGAGCTCGACGTGGTGCTCGATCAGGAGCATGGACTCGAGAACAGCGGTCGCCCCGAAGGCGACGCAGGAGCCGCAGAACCCCTGATCCTTCACGGGCGTGGCGTACCTGCGGCCGCGCCGCCGGCGCCAGTCGACCTTGGCCGGCCGGCGGGCCAGGACCCGCCCGACGGCCGCGGCCACACTCGAGTCGAGAGCGTCCTCGAATGCGTCCGCCGCGAGCCCGCCGCGGCCCTTCGGCTCCGTCGCCTCCTCGCCCGCCTCCGGAGCCCGGAGACCGCGGAAGTCCGCCACCAGCCTGACCATGTCCGGGTCGGGAACCTTCTTGAGCTCGGCGAGGCGGCCTTCGTCGAGCTGGACACCCAGTCGTCTGGCTCGCCGCTGCGGGGTGAGGCGCGCGACGGCGTGCTGCTTCGGCTTCCACTGCGCCTGCTGCTTCGAGATCTCGCTGCGGATCGCGCGGACGTCGAGGTCAGGCATCTCGGACCCCCCTTCCCGCCGCAGCGTTGCTTGGCGGCCCGATCGTCACAGGCATGGCGCCGGTCGTCAAGGCACCGGCCCGTAGACTTAGACCGTGGATTTCGAGCTCACGGCCGGAGCAGCGCGAGGTGCAGGCGACCGTCCGGCGGTTCGTCGACGAGCGCATCCTTCCGAACGCGATCGAGAACGACATCGAGCACAAGCTCGACCTCGAGGCGATCGAGGGCATGGCCGAGCTCGGCCTCCTCGGCATCGTCATCCCGGAGGAGTACGGCGGCGCCGGCATGGACTTCGTCTCCGAGGCGCTCTCCTGCGAGGAGATCGAGCGCGGCGAGGCCGCCTTCCGCACGCTCATCTCCGTCCACGTCGGCCTGAACTCGCTCTCGCTCCTTCGCTACGCGAACGAGGAGCAGAAGGAGCGCTACCTGACGCCGCAGGCGCGTGGCGAGAAGCTCGCCTGCTTCGGCCTCACCGAGCCCGCGGCCGGCTCGGACGTGGCGGCGATGCGGACGAACGGCCCGACGGGAGGGCGACGTCTACGTCCTGAACGGCCAGAAGAACTGGATCTCGTACGCGACGGTCGCCGACCACCAGCTCGTCTTCGCGAAGACCGATCCCGAAGCCAAGCACAAGGGCATCTCCGCCTTCATCGTCGAGCGCGAGTGGCCCGGCGTCTCGACGCAGGAGACCGAGAACAAGCTCGGGATCTGGGCCGGGTCGACCGGCGAGCTCTTCTTCGAGAACGTCCAGGTGCCGATCGAGAACCTCGTCGGCGAGGAGGGTCAGGGCTTCGAGATCGCCATGTACGGCCTCGACCAGGGCCGCTTCACCGTGGCGGCCGGCGCCTGCGGCGTCATCCGCGCCTGCCTCGAGCGCTCCGTCGAGTACGCCCGCGAGCGCGAGACCTTCGGGAAGCCGATCGGCAAGAACCAGTTCGTCCAGGACATGATCGCCGAGATGGTGCTCGGCTACGAGACGTCGAAGCTCCTCGTCATGCAGGCCGCGTGGCTCAAGGATCAGGGCGTCAGGAACACGCGCGAGACCTCCCTGGCCAAGTGGCACGCGACCGAGTCGGCGTTTCGCGCCGCGCACCTTGCGATCCAGATCCACGGCGCCTACGGCTACTCGGGCGAGTACGGCATCGAGCGCTACTTCCGGAACGCGCGCGCCCCGATCATCTACGAGGGCACGACGCAGATCCACAAGATGATGCAAGCGGAGCACGCGCTCGGCTACCGGAACCTGAACGGCCGGGACGGGGACGTCTCCCCGATCGCGTCGTGGGCTCCGGCACTCCTCGCGCGCTAGCCCCTAGCCTCGCTCTGACGAGTCCGCGGGGAAGAAATGCTCGACGGGCGCGTCGCGGCCTAGCGTTGGCACGTCTCCCGCGAAGACGCCGACGAGTCCCTCCTCCGGTCGCTCCGTGACGTCTGGAGACACCTTCGACGATATGAGCAGCACGCGGGCCGACTCCTGCGAGTGGTTCTCGAGCCCGTGCAGCCCGGCGCGGCCGCGCGGGAAGAAGGCCAGCTCGCCTTGACCCAGGGTCCGCTCCTCGCCCTCCCCGCGGACTGTGACCGCGCCGGAGAGCACGAGCGCGAGCTCCTCGTTCCCGTGATGGAGGTGGTACGGCCCCCGGTGTCCCGGCTGGAGCTCGAGCAGCACTCCGCCGATCAGGTCTGTTCCGAGAGCGTGGCCGACGTGCCGGATCCGGACGGTCTCGCGCTCGACGTCCCACTCGTCAGTTCCCAGGTTCACGCGGGCTCCTTCCCTCGGTTTGCCTATCCTCGTCAACGTGCGCGCGCTCGCGCTGCTTCCTGTCCTCGCCGCTTCGCTTCTCCTCGCCCCCGCCGCCTGGGCGCCGGCGCCTGCGAAGGGCGTCTTCGTGCCCGGTGAGAGCCTCGGCGGCGTCCGGCTCGGGATGACGGAGGCCGAGGTCATGGCGCGCTGGGGCTCGAAGCACGGCGTGTGCCGGAGCTGCGAGCGGCTCACCTGGTACTTCAACCTGAAGCCCTTCGAGCCGCAGGGAGCCGCGGTCGAGCTCCGCCGCGGCCGCGTCGCACGCGTCTTCACCGTCTGGCGCCCGCTCGGCTGGCGCACGGACGAAGGCCTGATGCTTGGAGTCCAGCTCGACGAGCTCCGAGCGGCCGTGCCCGGCCTCGAGGTGCGCCCCTGCGCCGACTACACGGCCTACCTCGACGAGGGCCGCGCGGCGACGAGCGTCTACTACGTCTTCCGCGGGCGGCTCTGGGGGTTCGGGCTCATGTCGCGGCTGCTCTCTCCCTGTCTCTGAGCCGATCCTCCTCGGCCGGGCGGCAAAGGCCGGTGGGCTACTCCATGTGGAGACCCAGCGCGGCCGGAAGCGCGAGCAAGGTGGGGACGGCGTCGTCCCGCCCTGCGAACCGCCCTTCGCGGTCGACGAGGAACGCTCGCAGGCCCAGCGCCCGGGCGCCTTCGACGTCGTCCCGCAGGGAGTCGCCGACCATCGCTGCCTCGGCGGGCTCGATCTCGAGCAGCTCGAGAGCGGCGCGGAAGATCGTCGGGCTCGGCTTCACCTTCCCGTGCACGCCCGAGGAGATCCATGCGTCGACGTCGAGACTGAAGTGCCTGACGAAGGCGTCGAGGTCGCGGCCGGTGTTCGACACGAGCCCGATCCGGAGATCGTGGCGGCGGAGCGCCTCGATCGCAGGCAGCGCGTCGTCGTAGAGCTCGAAGTTCTCCGAGTGCTCCCAGCCCCGGGTGATCTCGACTGCAATCGCACGCACATCGTCTCCCTCGCCGCCCATGCCGCGGACGATGTCCTCCGTGAAGCGAATCCAGACTTCCTCGTCGTGGTCGAGCTCGGGATGGTGTTGGATGTCCAGGACGGCGGCGGCTCGCGCGTCCGCGTAGCGCTCCGGGTCGAGCTCGAGCCCGTGGCGAGCACCAGCCGCCCGGTAGCCCTCGGGCCCGAGGAGCGGGCCGGGCTGCACGAGCGTGAAGTCGACGTCGAAGAGGACGGCCCGCAGGGGCCTCACAGAGCGAAGGATAGCCTTGGAGGGTGGCCAGAACCCCTGCCGAGATCCTCGCCGAGGCCCGGACGATCGCCGTGGTCGGCGCCTCGCCGAAGGCGCACCGACCGAGCCACGGCGTCATGCGCTACCTGCTGGAGCAGGGCTACGACGTGGTGCCGGTGCGCCCGGCCGGGTGCTCCGAGGTGCTCGGAATCCCGTGCGCTCGAACGCTCGCCGAGATCGACCGGCCGATCGACCTCGTCGACGTCTTCCGCCGCCCGGAGGCCTGTCCGGACGTGGCTCGTGAGGCCGTCGCAGCCGGGGCCGGTGCCGCTCTGGCTCCAGCTCGGGATCGTCTCGGAGGAGGCGCGCCGGATCACCGAGGAGGCCGGGCTCGCCTACGTCGAGGACGAGTGCACCAAGATCGTTCATGCGGCCGGGCTCGCAGGGCGCTCGAGCTAGCGGCCTGCGGCGACGGCCTCGTCCTCTTCCCGGAGGAGCCGAAGCAGGAACCAGCCGATGGCGACGAGGAAGATCGCCGCCTGCTCGGCGCTCATGAGGACGCCGCCGTAGTTCTGATCCTCGACGCGCCGAGAGACCCCAGATCCGAGGCACGGTCTCGTAGTAGTCGTAGAGCACCGAGGTCGAGAACGTCAGCGCGAGCCCGAGGAAGGCCGAGCCGATGAACCCCGCGCCGAGGTAGGCGATCGCGACCGGCGGCGAGACGCGGCCGACGATCACCGGCCACCAGAAGACGAGCCCGATCGCGATCAGGAGCGCGTGCTCGACGTTCAGGAGCCAGGGGTTCGAGAGCGCGGCGTCGTAGAAGCCCGCGAAGTGGATCGCGTACCAGCCGACGAGCCAGACCGGGAGCGCGACGCGCGGGCGCGTCACCACCTCGAACGTGCGGCCACCCCGCCTCACCAGCTCCTGCCGCATCAGCGGCGTCAGGCCGAGGACGAGGAGCGGCGGCGCCCAGTCCGCGATCACGACGTTCTGGAGCAGGTGCATGACGAGCAGGTAGTCGGCCGAGAGCGTCTCGAGCGGCGAGTTGAGCGCCGCAGCGATCAGGAAGAGGCCGCCGCCGAAGAGCGCGATTCGCCACGGCGGCACCCCCTCCCTCCGCGCCGCGCGCGCGTAGAGCACGGCGGCGACGACCGCGAGCGCGAGGAAGAGCGGCTCCCAGGTGAAGGCCGTGGGCGGAGGCGGGCTCACCGGTCGGCGGCGAGACCGAGCGCAGCCGGAGCGGCGAACTGCCTTCTCGCGGTCGTAGAGCCGGAGCAGAAGAGCAGCCGCGATCCCGAGCACGACGACACTGCTCGACCATCATCACGAGACCGGCCAGCCGCTGGTCGGTGAGCGGCGATAGTCCGAGCAGCCGCTCGTCCTGGAGCGGCGTAGGCCTCGTAGAGCGGCGAGAACGAGAAGACGAGCACGTTCGAGAGCACCTGGCCGGCGGCGAAGAGCGCCGCCACGACGACGAGCCGGCCGGCCGTCGTCAGCTCCCGCCGCCTGGCGGGGTCGACGATCTGGATCCAGACGAGGGTGCCGGCGAGCGCGAACGATCGCGTGCTCGAGGTCGTGGACTGCGCTGGTTCGTGAGGGCGACTCGCCTAGGCGGCCGGCACGTGCCAGCCGGCCATCGTCAGCGGCCCAGATGCCGAGGGCGACACGGGGCCGAAGCAGGACGCCGAGCGCCGAGCGTAGCGGCCGGACCGGCGCCAGGAGCCGCAGGAGCGCGCGCCGGCAGGAGGAAGAACGTGAGCGGCCCGCGAAGCGCCGTAACGACGAGAGCGGGCGCCACGTCGCCGATCAGCACGTGCTGGAGCATGTGCGCCGAGAGGAGGTACTCCTCCCCGATCGCGTCGAGCGGGGAGAGGAGCGGCGAGCGTCCCGACGGCCACGCCGCCGCGAAGAGCGCGGCACGGCTACCAGGGCGCGTGATCGGTACGCCCGCGACGCCGGAGACGGACGAAGGCCTGCGCGAAGAGGACGAGCGCGAGCCCCGAGGCCGCCAGGATCGCCGGCGCCGGCTCCCAGGCCCCGGCGAGGTCCGACACTGGCACCCGGTCGCCGTGCGCGAAGGGCAGCATGTTCACAAGCCGCTCAGCTTCGAGCGCTCGCCGAAGATCCGTGAGGATCTCCTCGGCGCGGAAGTCCGACGGGTAGAGCACGATGCCGCGTCCCGCCCGGTCGATCAGGAGCGTGTAGGCCGTGTGGTCGATCAGCTCCGGGTCTCGAGCGACGGCCTGCACCTCGTACTTCTGCCAGACCTGGTCAGCTCTCTGTTCGGAGCCGATCAGGTAGCGGAACTGCGGCGCGAGGCGGTGCACCTTCACGTAGCCGCGCACGGTGGCGGGCGTGTCGCGCTTCGGGATCGACGCTGACGGCGAGCACGCGCACGTCCTCTCGCGCTTCGCGGGTCGAGCTCGAGAAGCGCCGCGTTCAGGTTGTCGGCCATGAGCGGGCAGATGTCCGGGCACTGCGTGTAGAGGAACGTCAGGAGGACGATCTTGCCGCGCAGGTCGCTGACGCGCACGCGCTCTCCCTCGTGATCCGTCAGCGCGAAGTCGGGAACGACGCCTGCGATCGCCGAGCGCGGCTCCCGCCCAGCCGTCGTCCTGCTCGATCGTCGAGACCGACGCGATCTCGTTGGCGGCGTCCTCACCCGGATCGCCGCCGCCGCAGCCGGCCGCGACGAGGACGGCCGCGACGAGAGCCAAGGCCAGAGGCCGATGCGTCTCACGAGGCCACCGTCTCCGGCCTCACGCGAACGCGAAGGAGCGCCCAGGCGAGCAGGGCCACGACGATCGGGAGGGAGGCCGCCACGTAAGCACCCACGCGCCCGGTTCCTTGCTCGACCGGCGCGTAATCGAGCGAGCCCGGAGATCGTCGACCGGGCCGGCCGTCGACCGTGATCGGCACCTCCCAGTCGAGGACGTGCCTGCCCCGAATCCGGATCGGCCCGGACCTCGTCCGGCGCGATCGTGCTCATCCACTGGATCCGGTGGTCGTGCCATTCGTAGGAGCTCCCCGCCGCGACCCGCCGCCAGACCGGCGCGGCCTCGGGGTCGGCGCTCTCGGGAACCTCTCCGTGAGCGTAGCGATCGGCGTTCAGGTAGACCGCCGGCGACCGCGTGTTCTCGTCAGACGCCCTCCGCGGAGAAGCGGAGATAGGGCTCCCCGTCGTAGCCGAGCACGATCACCTGACGCCCGGTCTCGTTTCGGAGCTGCAGACGATCGTCGCCGTCGAGCACCGCGCAGCTCGAGGCCGGGCGTCGGCGGGCGTCGACGCTCTCGACCGTCGACGTGAAGCCGGTGGCCCGGCCGCCCTCCCCATGCGCCCAGGCGGCGCCGGTAGGACGAGAGCGGCAGCGACGGCGAGAGAGATGGCGATTGCCCGCATCGGTTCCATGGTGCCGGAGGGCGGCTCTGGCACGCCCCCCAACTGCTCTAGAGAGAATCGGGGTGCCCGGATTCGAACCGGGGACCTCGCCGACCCGAACGGCGCGCGCTACCAGGCTGCGCTACACCCCGTGACGTGCTCGCCGGAGCACGGCGGTAGGGTACCGGACGGTGGCGGGCAGAGACGAGATCCTGGCCTTCGCGGCCGAGACTCCTCGACCTCGACGCCTATCCGGACTACGGGCCCGATGGGCCTCCAGGTCGAAGGCTCTCCGGAGGTGTCGAAGATCGTCTGCGGCGTCTCGGCCTCTCGCGATCTCTTCGAGCGGGCGGCCGAGGCCGGCGCGCAGCTCGTGCTCGTCCACCACGGCCTCTTCTGGGACAACGAGCCGCGGGTGATCACGCGCGGGATGCGCGAGCGCCTGCGCGTCCTCTTCGACGACGACCTGACGCTGGCGGCCTACCACCTCGCTCTCGACGCGCACTCCGAGCTCGGCAACAACGCGCTGCTCTGCCGGGAGCTCGGCATCGAGCCCGAGGCGCGCTTCGCCGGGCTGGGGCTTCGGCGGCGCCGCTCGAGGCGCCGCTCGCAGCGACGCGTTCGCGGCGCGGGTCCGCGAGCGGCTCGACCGGCCGCCGCTCGTCTTCTCCTACGGGCCCGAGGAGATCCGCCGCGTGGCCGTCCTGACCGGCGGCGGCGGCGCGCTACCTCGCTCAGGCCGTGGCCGAGGGCTACGACTGCTTCGTGACCGGCGAGGCGGCCGAGCCGACGAAGCACGCGGCGAAGGAGGCCGGCATCCACTTCGTCGCGGCGGGCCACTACGCCACCGAGACGTTCGGCGTGAAGGCGCTCTCAGCGGCGGCTATCGCCGACGAGTTCGGCGTCGAGTGGGAGTTCGTCGACCTCCCGAACCCGGTCTAGGAAGCTCGTCGAGGATCGCCGCGCATTCGGCGGGCCGCTCGCCGATCACGAGGTGGCCGGCGCCCGGGATGACGCGGATCGGAGCCCGGAGGCGCCGGGCGAACTCGAAGCCGTCCTCCACGGAGATGAGCCGGTCGCGCGAGCCCCAGACGACGAGCGGCCGGGCAGCGGACGCCTCCAGGTCGAAGCGCGGATCGTCGCGGAGCGAGCGCTCGGCCCGCAGTGGCCGTGTCGCTGTGCTCGCGCGTGCGCCGCGAGCCAGCCGTGGACGCCCTCCGCGGAGAGCGACGCGGGGTCGTCGGCGCCCCAGTAGCCGAAGGCGAGCCGCTTCAGGACGGTCGCTGCCGCGCGATCCGGCTGCGGAAGCGCGAGCCGCCTTCCGGGCCGGCTTTAGCGCCGCCGAGACCGTCAGGAAGATCGCGGCCCGGCGGGTCAGAGAGGCGATTCCGGCCGACTCGACGAGAGCGAGCGCCGCGACGACCTCCGGACGGCGCGCTCGGCGAGCCGGAGCGCGACGACACCGCCCATCGAGTGGCCGACGACCGCCGCCGGAGCGGCATCCGCCGCGCTCGAGGAGCTCCGCGAGAACGTCGGCATACCAACCGAGCCGGGCGCCCCGCGGCGGGCGTCCCGAGGCCGCCGTGCCCGGGCAGATCCGGGACGACGACACGGCGGCTCTCGGCCAGCAGCGGCGCCAGGTCGGTCCAGTTCGCAGCCGCGCCGCCGAGCCCGTGGACGAGCAGCACCGGCTCGCCGTCGCCGCGCCTCGAACCAGCGCAGGCGGGCAGCCCGCGGATCTCCGCAAAGTGCGGCCGAAATCCCGGTAAGAGCGTTGCCTCCGGCACGCCGAAAACGTATCCTTCGGACTGTGCAGGCAGGAGGTCCAGAGCGCCGTTGAGCTCGTCCGCCGCCCAGCCTGTCCGCATTCTGGAGCCCGTCCGGATGTCACCGGCGGGCTTTTTCGTCTCTCGAGGAGAGGAGAGTCCGTGGCCAATCACCTGACGCCTGAAGAGCTGTCGAAGGAGCTCGGCATCGACCGCGACGAGATCATCCGCGTCTGCGTCCAGGAGTCGATCCCGATCTACCAGGGAAAGATCGACAAGAACCTGTTCCAGGCCCACCTTCAGGCGACAGCGCGGCCGCGAGGCAGCGTAGCCCTACTTCGCGGCTGCTTTCTTGCGCGAGTCGCGCGCCGCGCTTCTTCGCTCGGGCCGGCTTCGTCGCCGCGCCCGATGCCTGCGCGACGCTCTGCCGGAGAGCCTCCATGAGGTCGATGACTGGCGCCTGTCGTGATCGGCTCGGGCGCCTTGATCTCCTCGCCCGCGAGCTTCGCGTCGAGCATCGCGCGGAGGTCGTTCCGGTGCTCGTTCTCGTACTCGTGCGGGGTCGAACTCCCCGACGAGGCTCTCGAGGAGCTGGAGCGCCATGCCGAGCTCGGCCTCGTTCGGCTCGACCTCGCCCACCGCCTCGTCGATCTCCGTCGCGAGAGCGGATGTCCTCGGCGAAGTAGAGCGTCTCGAGCGTCAGCGAATCCCCGAGCGGCCTGATCAGGCAGAGGTTCTCCTTGCCCCAGAGCACGAACTTGCCGACCGCGCCCACCTGCCTCCTGCTGCATCGCTCGAAGCAGCAGGACGTACGGTCGTCGCTGCGCCTCGGCGCTCGCAGGAGCGAGGTAGTAGGCGCGGTCGAAGTAGATCGGGTCGACCTGGTCGACGGGCACGAACCGGACGATGTCGATCGACTGCGACTTCTGGACTGCGACCGCCTCGAGGTCCTCGTCCTCGACGACGACGAACTGGCCCTTCGTGAACTCCCAGCCCTTGACGAGCTCGTCGGCCTCGACGTCGCGCTCGTGCAGCGGGCACCAGCGCTTCTGGCGGATCGGGCGTGCCGCACTCGCGGTGGAGCGTCCGGAAAGACGTGTCCTTGCGCTGCTGCGCGACGGCCAGCCCGATCGGGATGTTGACCAGGCCGAAGTTGATGGAACCGTTCCAGATCGTGCGCATGGGGGCTCTCCCAGCCTACGGAAGGACCAGAGGGATTTCCCCGCTCCCGGCGGGTTTCCTTCCCGGCGGGAACAATCGAGGTCCGCACGGAGTCACAACCGCATGACGGTGCCCTTTCGCGCCCTTTTCAGGCGGGCTCCTGCCCTCGGCGTGCTGGCCGCTGTCGCGGCAGGCGGCTGCACGTGGCTGTCGACTCCGAGCCCGTTCGGCGGCACAGCCCAAGTGGCACCTGTGGACGAGCGGGCGATTGCGGTCTACGAGGCGGTCGTGCGTCGGCTCGTCGCTCGGGATCACTCATTCGGCGGGGGAGATCCGGGATTCACGGACGTCTACATCGTGGACGGGCCCGTCCGCGGGGCGGCACGGTTCACGTGGCCGCGTGGAAAGCCGCGCGTCCGGTTCTCGGAGACCGTCAAGTCGGGCCTCGAAGCCGCGCTTCCCGACCTCCCGCCCCTGACCTTTGTGCGCACGAGGAGCGAGGCCTACGGGAGCCGGGAGCTCGGAGGAGTCAAGAAGGGGGGCGTGCTCCTGACACTCGGCCCGATTCTCGGCAGTGGGGAACGCGTCGAGGTCGGCACAGAGCTCTGGATGAGCGGCCTCGGCGCCCAGTGGCTGACCTACGTCGTCCGGTTTCGCGACGGCGACTGGCGCGTCACCGGCACGACCGGGCCGATGGCGATCGCCTAGCCGACGCGGCGGGCGCCGACGTAGCTCGAGCCCCAGTACGAGCCGCCGATCGGCTGGACGCGCACGCCGCGCGTCGTGGCCGAGATGAAGCTCGAACCCGAGATTGCAATTCCGACGTGCGAGGCGCCGGGCCCGTTCGTCGCGAAGAAAACGAGATCGCCCGCGCGGACATTCGAGCGCGAGACCGGCCGGCCCGCGAGGTACTGGGCGTAGCTCGTCCGCGGCAGCGTCACGCCGGCCTGACGCCACGCCCAGACCATGAGGCCGCTGCAATCGAAGCTCGAGGGCCCGTTGCCGCCCCACGCGTACGGGGTGCCGAGGGCGGAGCGTGCCGCCGCAACCGCGGTCGCGGCATCTGACGACGCGTGCGAGCCGCCGCCGCCGTTGCTCCCGCCGGACGATCCATCCGGGTGCCGGATCCCGAGCGCTGCGAGCGTCTGCGGGCCGACGATCCCGTCGACGACGAGCCCGTGGCTCGCCTGGAAGCGCTTCACGGCCTGCCTGGTGACTGGACCGTACGCGCCGTCGACCGGCACTCCGAGCTTCTGCTGCACGGGCGCCACCCACCAGGCTCGGATGATCCGCACGCCGCTCGAATGCCCGCCGCCGCCGCGCGAGATCCCCAGCGAGCGGAGCGTCTGCGGGCCGACGATTCCGTCGACGAGGAGCCCCTGGCGTGCCTGGTAGCGACGCACCGCAGCGCGGCTCTGCGGCCCGTACTCGCCGTCGACTACGACGCCGAGCTTCCGCTGCACGGGACGCACCCACCAGGCGCGGATGATTCGCGGCCCCGCCTGGCTTCCGCCGGCGGCGAGCGCCGCTCGGGTCTGGGGCCCCACCACGCCGTCGACCGCGAGGCCGTGCCGCTCCTGGAAGGCGCGGACGGCCTTTCTAGTCTGCGGTCCGAAGACGCCGTCAGCCGGGATTCCGAGCTGGCGCTGGAGCGCGCGAACGGCCGATCCACGGCTGCCCACGTGGAGGATCTGCTCGACCTGGTCGCTCGACGGGCCGCTTCCCGACCTCGGCGCACCCTTCGCGGGCGCTGCGGCGGCGGCCACCGCCGCCACTGCGAGCGCGACGCCGGCCTTGCGAGCCTTTGGAAGCGCGGGCCGATTCGCGTGCGCCTGCCGGCGGACGAGTGAGCGCCGCATCGAGAGCTCCCAGAGCTCGTGCTCTGTCAGGTCACGCCCCTGCCACGCCCAGCCGGGCACGGCGTCGCCGGGCGCGAGGCGGTCGAGGAGGGCGAGCGAATCGAGTGCGGAGGTTCGAGCCACGAGGGAGATCTCCCTTCCGGCCGCGCGCCCTCGTGCTACATGCGGCGCGCGCCGACGTAGGTGTCTGAGTACCAGCCGGTGAGCGCCGAGATCTTCACGACGTCACCGGTGTGTGGAGAGTGGATGAACTGGTTGCCGCCGATGTAGATGCCGTTGTGCCCGAGGCCGTTGAAGAAGACGACGTCGCCTGGAGCAAGTTGGTCTCTTGAGACCGGCGAGCCGTACCCGTACTGCATCGCGGCATTGTGCGGCAGCGAGACGCCGACTTTGGCGTAGACGTACATCACAAACCCCGAGCAGTCGAAGCCCGACGGCGAGGCACCGCCCCAGACGTACGGAGTACCGAGGTACTGCATGGCGATGCCGACGACCCCGCCATGCGTGGGCGGGGGCGCTGAGCCTCCCGGGGGCGGTCCCGGCGGGGTGGGGCTCTCGCCGCCGCCAGACCCGGAGGAGCCCGACGAGTCGTTCGTGGACTCCTGCTGCTCGGCGAGGCGCTGCTCTGCCTCGGCCTGCAGACGTTCCTGCCGCGCCGCCTCCTCACGCTTGATCTGCTCGATCTGGTCGCGGATCGTCGAGAGGAGCTGCTCGCGCTCCTGGAGCTGCGCCTGGATGTCCTGCTTGATAGCGGCGCGCTCGGCGACGACCTGCTCCTGCTCCGCCTGGGCCTTCGCGAGCTCGGCCTCCCGCTCCTTGACCTCGGTGCGGTACGACGTGATCTCCTCGACGATGCGGACGTCCTGGTCCGAGACGCGACTGATCGTGTCGAGCCGGTCGAGGAGGTCGTCCAGGCTCTCCGAGCCGAGCATCACCTCGAGCACGGTCGCATCCTCGCCCTGGTAGAGCGCGACGAGGCGGCTTGCAAGAGCGTTTTGGGCCTCGGCGTAGTTTGCCTTCGCAGTCTCGAGGTGGCGCTTGTTCTCAGCCTGCTCGGCCTCGATCTCGTCAAGCCTGATCTGCGCCGCGTTGAACGCCTCGATGACCTTCCCGAGGTTGGCGTCCAACTCCTGGATCTGGGAGAGGACGGTCTGGGCCTCGGCCTCCTTCTGCTCGACCGCGGGCGGCGCCGAGGTGGCCGACGTGGCTCCGAGCAGACCGGCTGTGACAGCCAGCGCTACGAAAACCGCGTGCTTACGGGTCAGAAAGCTCAAGAGGCGATAACGGGCCGCTTGGGGCGCGGGTAGGGGCCTGGGGCGCGCCGCAAGGGGGGCACGATAGCAACCCTCACGGACACGGGCAAAGCCGAGGATTGTGCCTATTCGTACATTTACGACGGTTCTCCGCCCCAGGCCGGATGGTAGGGTGCCGCCTTCGTGCGAGGACGCCCGCGTGCACGAGGATTCCGCTCGATCCCGATCGTTCTCGTGACCGCGACCGCTCTTTTGGCCGTGGCCGGAGCGGGCGCCGAGGATCCGGCTGACCTCCATAGCCAGGCTGACCGCCTCGAGGCCGACGACGCCGCTCTCGCGAGCCGCGAGCGCTCGGCCGTCCTCGAGCTCTACGCCCTCGAAACCAGCCTGGCCCGGGCCGACCGGCGCGTCACAGAGCTCCGAAGCGCCGCTGCCGAGGTCGACCGCGAGCGGCTTGCCGCGGAACGGCAGCTCGACCTCGTTCGCGCCAACCTCTCGTCCGCGCAGGTGAACCTCGCCGAGCGCCTGAGGCTTCTCTACATCCAGGGAGATCCCGATCCCCTTGAAGTACTTCTCGGCGCGACCTCGCTGGACGAGGCGCTGACGGCACTCGACAGCCTCGGCCATGTCGCACGCCGGGACAGCCAGATCGTCGAGCAGGTGCGCGAAGCCCGCGCGGGAGTCAGAGAGTGCTCTCGCCGAGCTCGAGCGCCGCCAGGACGAGCTCGCGGCCCTGGTCGCGGAAGCCGAGGCGGCCCGGGAGGCCGTCGCGGGCGCACAGGCAGAGCGGGCTGCGTACCTCGCCGCCCTCCGGGCGGAGCGAAGCCTGAACCGAGCCGAGATCTCGGAGCTCGTCGCGACGGCCGAAGCTGCCGAGAGCCAAGCCGCCGATCTCGACCCGCCGAGCCCCGCGCCCAGCCCGAATCCGTCTCCGTCCCCGCCTCCGACCCCGGATCCCCCTCCCTCGGGCGGCACAAAGCTCACCGTCGAGGCAACCGCCTACGCGATCCACGGAACGACGGCGACCGGCATCCAGACCGGGTGGGGCGTGATCGCGGTCGACCCGAACGTGATTCCGCTCGGCACTCGGATGTTCGTGCCGGGCTACGGCGACGGCGTCGCGGCCGACACCGGCAGCGCGGTCAAGGGGAACATCATCGACGTCTGGTTCCCGACCCGCGACCAGGCGATCCAATGGGGCCGGCGGACGGTCACGATCACCCTTTACTAGACTTCCCCCGGTCCAGATACGCCACCCAGGGGGATGTGGTGAGCGGCGTCTCCACCACCACCGAAAGCTCCGCCGGCAAGCAGTTCGACGATCTTCGGGTCCTGCTCGTCGACGACCACGACCTCTTCCGCACGGGGCTTCGGAACCTGCTCGCTGAGGAAGGGCTCCACATCGCGGGCGAAGCGGAGAACGGGGACGTCGCCCTCCGGCTCGTCCTCGAGCTCGCCCCCGACGTCGTCGTCATGGACCTGAACATGCCGGGGCCGTCCGGCATCGACACGATCCGCCAGATCACGGCCAGCTCGCCGCTCGCCCGGGTGATCGTGCTCACCATCTCGGACGACGATGCCGACGTCGTGAACGCGGTGATGGCCGGGGCCTGCGGCTACCTCCTCAAGAGCGCCTCGATGGATCAGCTGGTCGCCGGCATACGCGCCGCCGCGGCAGGCGAGTCGCTCATCTCGCCCCAGATCGCCGCGAAGATGCTCCAGCTCCTGCGCGCCCAGCAGTCGAACACCGACGCAGCGGAGACGATTCGCGCCGAGCTCTCGGAGCGCGAGATCCAGGTGCTGAAGCTGATCGCGAACGGCACGGACAACGCTGAGATCGCGCGTCAGCTCTTCATCAGCCCGAAGACCGTCAAGAACCACATCTCGAACATCCTCATGAAGCTCCAGATCGAGAACCGGATCCAGGCGGCCGTCTACGCGGTTCGGAGCGGGATCGTCTGACGTCCATCCTGACAACCCGCGGCCAGCTATGACACGCTCATGTGAAGATTGCGGATGCGGCTGCCCACCCGGCAGCTGCGACTGCGGCTGCTGCTGAGGGATGGGTTGCCGAGTTCGCGGTAGGTCCGCTTCTAGTGGTACTCGTGGACGACGGCGTGTCCCCTGCCTCGTCGGATCATTGCCCGGTTGACCACGAACGCGAAGGGCCACGCGACGAGGAAGCCACCGAGGAGCGGTAGCCAGAAGCGCGCGTCCGTCAGGCCGGCTTCCATGGCGCCTGGGACGAGGATCATGGCCAGGTTGTCGATGAGCTCCATGATCGCGATCGAGACCGTATCGGCGGCGAGTGCGATAGGAATGATGGTTGCAAGCGGTAGGCGCGCCCGGATAAGCGGCACAGAGGTGAGTGTGTAACCGAAGAGAAACGCGAGCCCTACCGCCAGGGCGATCGAAGCGATGTCACCCCAGCCCAGCGCCGTGGCGATGGTCATGCCAGTCACTTCGCCGATCACGCAGCCCGTAAGGCAGTGATTCGTCGCACTGCTCGCAAGGCGGTTCAGGGAAACCGATGGTCCGTCGTGGACTTGTGCGTGGCTCAATGAGTCGCAACCTATGCCATCGCACGCGCGCTCGCCGGGTCTGGCGAAACTGTGAACGCCGGGGCGGCCATGGCCAGCTCTCCCGGCGGAATCACGTTGCCAACCCGATACGCCCTGGACACCTCCCCCGGCGCCAGCTACCGGGCTCGAGTTCTAGGGTGTTGAGCGAACGGTCCAGGTAGTGCCGCCGTCCTGGCTCTGTTTGATGGTGCCGTCGTGGAGGGCGACGTAGAGCTCCCACTCGCCATGGGCGAGAAAGGCTGCGGGCTCACCACCGATCTCGCCGACATTCTCGAACGTGCGCGCATCAGAGCTTTGAAAGACCAAGCCTCCCGGGGCAACCAGGGAGAGCCGGTCGGGACTGAGCCAGGCGAGAAGACCGAGGTAGGGACCGATGTGCTTCCATTTTCGACCGCCGTCCTTGGATTCGAATAGACCTTCCTCGAGCGCGCCGGCACTGGTAGCGAGCAGGTGCTGGGGGTCGGCGGGGTTGACCGCGAGGTCGAGGAGTGGGCCAGGCTTCCTCAGCTCTTGCCAGCTTCGCCCCTGGTCGCCGCTGACGAGAAGACGGTCGTTGGAGGCGTCATATCCGAAGATGCGCTCGCCGGTGAAGCGCAGCACGTGGAAGTCGGCTTCCCCGAGCAGCGAAACGGGCTCCCAGCTCTTGCCCGAGTCGGTCGACCTGATCAGACCGAGCAGCGGCGGGAGGTCATGCTCGCGTGCCTGGTCGAGGTCGGGATGTCCTGAACCCAGGAACCGGTCTGGACCGACGATCGAGAAACCCATCGTGTCTTGGTAGTCGTCCGAGACACGTTCCGCGGTTCGTCTGTCTTTCGCGACTCTGTAAAGGCCGGTGTGGGTCGCAATAAAGAGCGCGCCGTCTCCCGGGTTGATCCCGAGTCCGTGGACATGGACGGGGCCGGGATCCTCCGGAGCGAGAGACCTAAATCCCGAATCGCCGTCGGCGCGCCAGACGAGCACGCCAAGCGCGACCAATCCAACGATGGCGAGCAGGCCAAGGAGGACGAGCCCTTTGGGGAGATCCCGCAGCGGCACATTCGCGGCGCGCCGGGTGGGCTTGCGGGCGGCCGTCATCGGTCGCGGCGTCGGGTCGATGGCGAGGCGTTGTCTGAAGGAGGGGGTGCGGCCATCCAGCGCCTAGCGGGTGCGAGCGAAGCGTTGAACCGCGTCGAGCAGTTCCTGCGTCTTCTCCTCGGCCTCGTGCTTGTCGCCGGAGGCGAGCGCTCCTGCGACGCAGTTGCGAACATGCCCGTCGAGGATCTTGAGCGCGAGGGACTCCAGAGCAGTGTCGACCGCGGCGATCTGGGTAAGGATGTCGATGCAGTAGCGATCGTCCTCGACCATCCGTTCGATGCCGCGCACCTGCCCCTCGATCCGATGCAGACGCTTGACCAGGGTCTCCTTCTCATGGCTGTAGCCGTAGGTCGGCGTCGGCGTCGTCACCACTGCTCCTCTCAGGCCCGTCTGATACTTCGGAACCGCTTGAGCCGAAGGCTGTTCGTGACTACGAAGATCGACGAAGCGCCCATGGCGGCGGCGGCAATCATCGGATTCAGGACGCCCGCGATCGCAAGCGGGATCGCGGCCACGTTGTAGGCGAACGCCCAGAACAGGTTGCCCTTGATGGTGGCGAGGGTCTTGCGCGCCAGCCGGATGGCGTCTGGTGCCGCGCGCAGGTCGCCGGACACGAGAGTCAGGTCAGAGGCCTCGATGGCGACGTCCGTTCCAGTCCCGATGGCGAGTCCGAGGTCCGCCTGCGCGAGGGCGGGAGCGTCGTTGACCCCGTCCCCGACCATCGCGACCACTTTCCCCCCGCGTTGAAGCCGCTTCACCTCCGCTACCTTCCCGGCGGGATCCACCCCGGCCAGCACGTGGTCGATACCGACCTCGGCTGCGACCCGCTCGACGTTCTCGGCAGAGTCCCCGCTCAGCAGGATGGGGGTGAGACCGAGTGCCCGCAGCTCCCTGATCGCCTCGGCGCTGCTCGGCTTGACCGCGTCGCGAATCACCAAGGCAGCTCGGGGAACACCGTCCCAGGCAACCTCGATCGTCCCGTTCGAACGTCCGACGGCGACATCGTGACCTTCCACAAGCCCGGTGACACCGACTCCCGGCTGATTGCGAAAGGCAGTCACTTCAGGCAGGCGCTCGATCTCGGCTCGCGCCGCCCGAGCTACTGCCTGGCCGATCGGGTGCTCGGAGGCTGCTTCGACGGCGCCGGCAAGGCGGAGGACATCGACTCGCTCCGCACCGTTCAGGAGTCGGACATCGGCGAGCTCCATCTTGCCTTCGGTGATCGTGCCGGTCTTGTCGAGCACGATCGTGTCGACGCGGCGGGTCTGCTCCAGGATTTCCGGGCCCTTGATCACGACTCCCATCTGGGCGCCGCGGCCGCTTCCGACCATTAGCGCCGTCGGTGTGGCGAGCCCGAGCGCGCAGGGGCAGGCGATGATCAGGACGGCGACGGCGGCCGTGAAGGCGCTCGCCGTGCCGGCCCCGGCGAACAGCCAACCGGCAAGGGTGAGGAACGATAGGACGATGACCACCGGGACGAATACGGCCGAGACCCGGTCTGCGAGGCGCTGGACCGGGGCCTTGCCCGATTGTGCCGCCTCGACGAGGCGAGCAACCTGAGCCAGCGCCGTGTCGGCGCCGACGCGAGTCGCTTCGATCACAAGGCGCCCGTACGTGTTGATCGACGCTCCGGCAAGCTCGGAACCGATCCCGACCTCAACCGGCACGGACTCGCCCGTCAGTAATGACTGATCAACGGCCGAGTCGCCCTCGACCACAACGCCGTCCGCGGCCACTTTCTCCCCCGGCCGCACGACGAAACGATCCCCGACTCCGAGCGCGCTCACGGCGATGAGCACCTCCTGGCCGTCCTTGATGAGGCGGGCCTCCTTGGCGCCGAGTTCGAGAAGCCTGCGGATCGCGTCCGAAGCGCGGCCCTTCGCCCGAGCTTCCAGATAGCGCCCGAGCAGGATGAGCGTCGTTACGACTGCGCTCACCTCGAAGTACCCCTCGGCTTCGAGAGGGGCGACCAGGACGACCGTTGACCAGAGCCACGCGGCGACCGTCCCCAGCGAGATCAGCGTATCCATGCCGGCCGCCAGATGGCGTGCGCTTCGCACCGCCCCTCGGTGGAATCCGGCCCCGCAATAGAACACAACCGGCGTCGTGAGGGCGAGGGCAACCCATTCCCAACCGTCGAACCGAAGCGGCGGGACCATGGCGAGGAGCACGACCGGAAGCGTCAGGAGAGCAGCCAATCCGAGCCGCCGCGACAAAGGCGACTGCTGCGGGCGCTGCGTATCCGCCTCGGTTAGAGCTCCGTCCTCTCCGGACCGTCGCGGGCGGGCCGCGTACCCGGCGTCCTCGACGGCGCGCACCAGCAACCCGAGTGGGACAGCCGGGTCACAGGTGACTGTCGCCCGCTCGTTGGCAAAGTTGACCGTAGCGGCGACTCCACTCAGCCTGTTGAGCGTTTTCTCGACCCGCGCCGCGCACGAGGCGCACGTCATCCCGTCGAGCTCGAGCTCGACTGTCTTCGCAGGCTCGTGGTTCGTCATCAGGCTCGATGGATCATACCCCCGGTGGGTATCGCCACGGGAGCAGGGCGGCCCGTTCGCTCTCCCCGCGGGACGCCGGGACTAGGAGGAGACCGCGGAGCGCCGCTCGGCGACGCGCCGGCGCAGGAGCTCGAGGAGAGCGCGCAGCCGAGCCAGGTCGGCGTCGGCCCGCGTCCGTCGCTCCGCGAGCTCGCGGAGCTCGCCGATCCGCACCGGGTCTTCGATGCCGCGGGCCAGCTCGGCGATCGACCGCTCGACGCGCGTCCGCTCGGCCTCGAGCGCGAGCGCCCGTGCATAGCCGTCCGTCAGCGTATGCTCCAGCTCGTCGAGGCCGGAGTCGGACTCACGGCTCGTCCAGACAGGCGCGGATGCGCTCGAAGAGAAGAGGAGAGATCGTCACCCACGATCGGTCGATTATCGAGCGTCGCACCGCGCGACTCCATGGGCCGGAGGGCCTATCTTCGCGGTCGCGCGAGTCCCAGGCGGCGCTGCTCGCGCTGGTCGCGATCGCTCCTCGCCCTCCTCCTCGTCGGCCGACGACCGCCGGCCTCGCTCGAGACCCGCCTCTCCCGGGCTCTCGCGAGCTCGGGCATCTCGTGGAGCGCCGACCGGCGCCTTCGTCACGAACCTCTCCACGGGTCGCGTCGTCTACGCGCGCGGCCAGGTCGCGCTCGCTTCGCCCGGCGTCGAACCAGAAGCTCGTCGTCGCACTCGCGGCGCTCGACGAGCTCGGCCCGAGCTCCAAGATCCCGACGCACGTGCTCGGCATGGGCGAGCGTGACCAGCGCGTTTGGCGAGGCTCTCTCTTCCTGAAGGGCTTCGGCGACCCGACGCTCTCGAGCGCCGACCTCGAGCGACTCGCCGCGGCGCGTCATGCGACGGGGATCAGGCGGATCACCGGCTCGGTCGCTCGGGGACGAGTCCGCGTTCGACGACGCCGGCTCGGCGCCCGGCTGGAAGCCGTCGTTCTACAAGCTCGAATGCCCGCCGCTCTCCGCGCTGATCGTCGACCGGGCGGTCGTGAACGGCACGCACGGCGACCTATCCCGGCGCTCGAGGCGGCCAAGGAGTTCAAGGCCGCGCTCCGCTCGACCGGCGTCGCGCGTCACGGGAAAGGCCCGCGTGGGCGTCGCGCCCGACGACGCCGAGCTCCTGACGCGAACGCGCTCCCCACGTCTCAGCACGATCGTGCGGCGGATGAACAAGGTGAGCGACAACTTCTACGCCGAGATGCTCCTGAAGCGGCTCGGATCGGTGGCGACCGGCGCCAGGCGACGGCACGTCGGCTCGCGGTGTAGGGCGGTCCGGCGACGAGCTCGCCGATCGCGGCGTACCGCTCGACGGGCGTCCGAATCGCGGACGGCTCCGGGCTCTCGCTCGACGACCGCATCACACGCCAAGGCGCTGGGCGCTCTACTTCGGTCGGCCTGGCAGGACACGCGAGATCCGCGAGGCCGTTCTACGACTCGCTACCCCGCGCCGGGATCGACGGCACGCTCGAGGATCGGATGGAGTCCGGCCCGGCGCGCGACCGGGTGCGCGCCAAGACCGGCACGACCGACCAGTCGTCGGCGCTGTCCGGCTACGTCGGGGCACGCTTCGCGTTCGCCGTCCTCCAGAACGGCGAGCCCGGTGCCGTGGACGCCGGCCCGGCGGAGCCAGGACCGCTTCGCGCAGATCCTGGCGCGGCGCGTGGCCTAGTACCTCCTAGTCAGCCGCGGAGCAGCGCCGCGAACGCCTGCTCGTCGAGGATCGGCACGCCGGCCTCCTGAGCCTTCCGGAGCTTCGAGCCCGGCTCTTCGCCGGCGACCACGACCCCGGCGGTCTTCTTCGAGACCGAGCCCGAGACCTTCGCGCCGAGCTCCTCGAGCGCCCTCGGTCGCCTCCTCGCGCGTCCAGCCCTCGAGCGTTCCCGTGATCGACGTAGGTCTGGCCCTGAGGCCGGCCCTCGACCGGCTTCTCCGCCTCGCCGGCCTCGAAGGTGAGGCCGAGCTCGCGGAGCTCGGCGACCAGCCTCCGGTTCTCCTCGTCCGAGAACCACTCGGCGATCGCCTCGGCCCGCTCGGGGCCGATGCCCTTCGACCTCCTGGATCTCCTCCTGGCTCGCTTCCATGAGGCGGTCGACCGTGCCCGAAGTGACGGGCGAGGTTCTGAGCCGTCACCCAGCCGACGTCGGGGATGTTGAGGCCGAAGAGGACCCGGAAGAACGGCTGGCTCCTTCGAGGCCTGGATGGCGGCGACGGCGTTCCGAGCGGAGATCTCGCCGTACCCCTCGATCTCGAGCAGCTGCTCTGCCGTCAGGCGGTAGAGGTCGGGCATCGACCGGAGCGAGCCCCTCCTTCCAGAGCCGGCGCACGAACTGCTCGCCGACGCCCTCGATGTCCATCGCGGCGTCGACCCAGTTGATGAGCGTCTCGAGGCCGCGCGACGGGCAGGCGCGGTTCGGGCAGCGGTGCATGACCTCGCCCTCGGGCTTCACGACCTCGGCGTCGCAGAGCGGGCAGCGCTTCGGCATCCGGAAGCGCTTCGTGCCCTTCGCGTGCGGCAGCACGGGCCCGACGACCTGCGGGATGACGTCGCCGGCCCGCTGGACGATCACCGTGTCTCCCTGGCGGATGTCCTTCCGGTTGATGTCCTCCTCGTTGTGGAGCGTCGCCGTCGAGACGGTGACGCCGCCGACGTGGACGGGCTCGAGCTGCGCCCACGGATTCAGGTTCCCGGTGCGCCCGACGCGGATGTGGATCTTGCAGGAGCTTCGTCTCCGCGGTCAGGGGCGCCCACTTGAAGGCGCGCGCCCAGCGAGGCCGCTCGTGCAGCGCGCCGAGCCGCCGCTGCTGGTCGATCGAGTCGACCTTGATGACGATCCCGTCGATCTCGTAGTCGAGCTCGACGCGCTTGGTCTCCCACGCGCGGCAGGCCTCGGCGACGGCCTCGATGGACTCGAGCCGCTCGGCGAACGGGTTCGCGCGGAAGCCGCGCTCCTTGAGCCACTTCAGGAGCTCCCACTGGCTCTCCACCGGCGACTCCCTCGCGGTAGCCCGAGCCGTAGACCCAGATCGCGAGCGGCCGGTCGGCGGTGATGGAGGAGTCGAGCTGGCGCAACGAGCCCGGCGGCGGCGTTGCGGGGATTCGGCGCGAGCTTCTTGCCCTCGGCGACGAGACGCTCGTTCAGCTCCCGGAAGCCTGACAGCGGCAGGTAGATCTCGCCCCGCACCTCGACGACAGGCGGGGGCGCCTCGCCGTCGCGGCAGCCGCATCCGCAGCGGGATCGAGCGCATCGTGCGTAGGTTCACGGTGATCTCCTCGCCGCGGTAGCCGTCGCCTCGGGTCGCGCCGCGCGTCAGGACACCGTTCTCGTAGACGAGCGAGACCGCGCGAGCCGTCGATCTTCGGCTCGATGACGTAGGCGACCGGCTCATCGGTGCCGAGCCGCTTGCGCACGTCCTCCGCCCACTTGAGGAGGGCCTCGTCGGTCGTGACCTTGTCGAGCGAGCCCATCGGCGCGAGGTGCTCGACCTTCTGGAACTTCTCGGAGGGCGGCGCGCCGACGCGCTGGGTCGGCGAGTCCGGCGTGACGAGGTCTGGGTGTTCCTCCTCGAGCGCGACGAGCTCGTCGTAGAGCCGGTCGAACTCGGCGTCCGAGACCTCGGGGTCGTCGAGGACGAAGTAGCAGTGCCGGTGGTGGTCGACGAGCTCGCGGAGCTCGGCGGCGCGCTCGGCTCGGCTGACGTGGTCCTAGAGGACATCCAGAAGCTCCTCCGGGCTGTGCACGATCGTGTCGGCGCCGAGCTCCAGCAGGCGCTCGGGCGGATGGATCTTCCCCCACGAGACGCCGACCGTGAAGACGCCGGCCGCCTTCCCGGCCTGGACGTCGAAAGGGCGAATCGCCGACGAACGCGCCGTCGGCGGGCTCCGAGTCGAGGAGCTCGAGCGCGTGGAGCACGGGCTCCGGATGCGGCTTGTGCATTGTTCGTGTCGTCGGTCGTCACGACGACGTCGAAGAACTCGCTCGATCCCGAGCCGGTCGAAGGCGAGCTGGACGGTCTTCCGTCGCTTCGCGGTGACGATCCCGAGCCGCCGGCCCTCGCTCCGGAGGCGCTCGAGGAGGTCATGGACGCCCGGGAACGCCTCGAGCTCGTCGTGGAGCGGCGTGTTGTGCTCCCGGTAGACGCGGACGAGCTCGTCGACCCGCTCGGGGTCGAAGGTGCGCATCTGATCCTGGATCGACGAGCCTCCGACGGCTGCCACGAGCTCTTCGTCGGGGATCTCGCGCGCGAGCACGGTCTGGGTCGCGTGCCGGAACGAGGCGAGGATCATCGCCCCCGAGTCGATCAGCGTGCCGTCGAGGTCGAAGAGGACTGTTCGGTAGCGCATTCCGGCCTGATGCTAGCCACCGGCCCACGGCTCGCCAGACGTCAGAAGGAGTCACTGTCCAAACGACGCTCGCTGCGCCCGCCCGCTAGTACTCGACTCGCTCGAGGTACAGGCCGTGCGGCGGGGCGGTCGTGCCGGCCTCGGCTCGCGGACGGCCCTCGAGGAGCCGCGCGAGCTCATCGGGCTCGACTTCGAGCATCGTGCCGACGAGCGTTCGCACCATGTGTCGCAGAAAGCTGTCCGCGGTGACTCGGAACTCGAGCACGTCGCCGGTGCGCTCCCAGGACGCGGCCTGGACGGTCCGGACGAACGAGTCGTGGTAGGTCTCGGTCGGCGTGAAGGCCTGGAAGTCGTGCCGGCCTCGGAGAAGATCGGCGCTCTCCGCAAGCTGCTCCTCGTCGAGCGGACGCGGGATCCACCAGCTCCGCCCGTGCTCGAAGGGCGAGCGTGTGCGGCGGCGCCAGATCCGGTAGCGGTACGAGCGTGAGCGAGCAGAGAAGCGGGCGTGGAAGTCCTTCGGCGCCGGCTCGGCCGACGAGAACCGAGACATCGTCGGGAAGCGCGGCGTTGAGCGCCTCCGCGGCGCGCTCGAGCGGGGGGCCACCCTGTGCGCCGAGGCTCGCGACCTGACCGAGAGCGTGCACGCCGGCGTCGGTTCGCCCGGCGACCGCAAGTCCGTCCCAGCTCGTGAAGACGGAGTCGAGTGCCGTGCGAAGCTCCGTCTCGACGGTTCGGAGACCGGGCTGGGCAGCCCAGCCAGAGAAGCCGCGGCCGTCGTACTCGAGTACGAGCTTCAGAGCCGTCACGGCTCGGAGGCTAGTGCCTCGGCGAGCGCCGCCTTGACCTAGGGTTTGGTAAGCGCTAGCTTACGGTAAGTTATGGCTTACGAATCGGGCATCGTCGCTCTCGCCGACCCGACGCGGCGGAAGATCTTCGAGCGGCTCGGGACACGCGAGCACTCCGTCGGAGAGCTCGCACGCAACCTGCCCGTCAGCCGCCCCGCCGTGTCTCAGCACCTGAAGGTGTTGAAGTCAGCCGGTCTGGTGACTGAGCGCCGTGAGGGCACCCGGCGGATCTACCGCATCGAGCCCGGCGGAGTCGCGGAGCTCCGCGAGTACTTCGACGAGTTCTGGAGCCAGGCGCTGACCGCGTTCAAAGCGGCGGCGGAACACGAAGGAGGTTCAGGATGAGCAGCCCGCAGATGCTGGTGGCCCGAGCGATCGTGGTGGCGACACCGCCCGAAGTCGCGTACCGGGTGTTCACGGAGGGAATCGGCGACTGGTGGCCGGCGGCGACGCATTCCGTCGGCGAGGAACGGGTCAAGGAGGTCGTGCTCGAGCCTGGCGTCGACGGCCGCTTCTTCGAGCGCCTGGACGACGGCAGCGAGCACGAGTGGGGCCGTGTGACCGTGTGGGAGCCGCCCCGGCGCTTCGCGTGCACGTGGTACGCGAGCCGTGGACCTGACACCGCACAGCTGATCGAGGTTACGTTCGTCGCGGAGGACGGCGGAACCCGCGTCACGCTCGCGCAGACAGGCTGGGAGAGCCTCGGCGAGCGGGCCGAGGAGGTGCGGTCGCGCTACGACGCCGAGGGCGGTTGGGACCTCGTCCTCGCCCGCTTCGCGGACGCGATCGATCGAGCCACGTAAGCCGCCGTCCGGGGTCGGGTCCCACGGTGCACCCGGGACCCGACCCCGGCCCTCACGACCGCGGCCCGTTGCCGGCCAAGATCACCGCCCCAGCCGAGGTGTCGAACGCGAAGTCGGCGCACGGCATCTCGGCGGAGAAGCCCTCTCCGGCGACCTTGACATCCCAGTCCGTGTACCCGTGGGCATCCAGCTCCCGGCGGGCGATCTCGCGCGCCTCGCGCTCGCCAACACACTGAGGGCCGCCCCGCGACGTCCCGGAGGCCGGCTCGCCGAGCTGGGCGACCAGCGCGTCGCGAAGTGCGGCGAACCGCCTTCTTTCGGCCGCATAGCTCTGGGGCAGGTCGGCCAGGCCGAGCTCAGCACAGGTCGCCCCTCCCGAGCTCGGGAAAACGCCGATCGCGCCGGTGTCGAGGACACAGGAAGCGAGCCTGTTCGGTGCGGGAGCGTTCAGGTCCACTGCCCGGAAAACCTCGCGACAGATGGTGCCCGGGTCACGCCCGTCGTTCGCCACGACTGCGACGTTCGCGTTCAGAGACGCCCTGTCGAAGCAACCGACGCTTTCGTAGACCGTCGGCTCGCGGGTCAGCGCGTAGGTCGTGAAGCCTGTAGCGACGAAGCCTGCCACGACGGCGGGCACGAGGATCAGGGCACGGCGACGCCTTTGCCGCCGGGTCGTCCTCTCCCACTCTCGCACTTCGCCGACGAGGTGCTCACTACGCCTGCCCCGCCGGTCGAGAGGCAGATCACGCTCCGCCGGGATCAGATGCCTAAGCTTCATTCGCCACTCCTTGTCCTCTCTCGCCCGCTAGGTCCTCGATGCGTCGACGTGCCCGTGAGAGCCGCGAGCGCACGGTTCCGACAGCCACGTCGAGTGCCACCGCGGCCTCGGCATAGGTCAGGTCGGCGAGGTCGCAGAGCGCTACGACGTCCTGGTCACGCCTGGGAAGCCGGCGCAGGATCTCCAGCGCGACCCGCATTCTCCGCTCGTCGTCGACCCGGCCGTCCGCGTCCTCGGCGAAGCTCTCGCTCCGCTCGAGTGGAAGTCGGGCAAGTGCCGCGCGGTGCCGGCGCTGGGAGCGCCAGCGGGTTCGCAACACGTTCGTCGCGACGCCGAGGAGCCACGGCCGCAGGCTGTCGCCCTCGAATACGACCGTCTCCCGCTTCCGCCAAGCCTCGAGGAACACGAGCGAGGTCAGATCCTCGGCGAGCGCCCAATCCGCCGTGCGCCGGAAGGAGTAGTTGTAGACCGCGCGGGCGTGCCGCACGTAAAGCTCTCCAAAGGCGTCGGGAGTCCCCGAGGCGGCACGCGCCCACAGCTGCTCGTCCGTCGCGTGCGTCATCGAACCGTAATGGCCGCGGGCGGCCGCTGGGTTCCCGGACTACGCGGGCGCGGCTGTGCTCGTGGGCACGTAGTCCACGAGCTCGAGGTACGCCATCGGAGCGGCGTCGCCCTGGCGCGGGCCGAGCTTGACGACCCGCGTGTAGCCGCCCGGCCGCTCGGCGAAGCGCGGCGCGACCTCGGAGAAGAGCGCGTGCGCCGCGGACTTCGACCGGAGCACGCCCGACCACCTGTCGATGGGCGGCGAGGTCGCCTCGCTTGCCGAGCGTGATCAGCTGCTCGACGAACGGACGAACCTCCTTCGCCTTCGCCTCGGTGGTCTTGATCCGGCCGTGCTCGATCAGCGCGACGGCGAGGTTCGCGTAGAGCGCCTTCCGGTGGGCGGAGGTCCCGCCCGAGCTTCCTGCCGGCCTTCTGGTGGCGCATCGGTGTCTATTCCTCGCGCAGGTTGAGCCCGTGCGCAGCCAGCGTCTCCGAGACTTCCTCGATCGACTTCTTGCCGAAGTTCGGGATCGCAGCGAGCTCGCTCTCGGTCTTCGACACGAGGTCGCCGATCGTCTCGATGCCGACGCGCTTCAGGCAGTTGTAGCTCCGGACGCCGAGCTCGAGCTCCTCGATCGGGAAGTTCTCCATCCCGTGCGCCTGCGGCGCCTCGGCGGCCGTCTCCGGCACGCCGCCCTCGCCGAGGCCCTCGATCTTGTCCACGTCCGTGAAGATCGCGAGCTGGCGGATCAGAATCTCGGCCGCCTGCGCGATCGCGTCGCGCGGGTCGAGCGAGCCGTCGGTCGTGACGTCGAGCGTCAGCTTGTCGTAGTCGGTGCGCTGCCCGACGCGAGCGGCCTCGACCTCGTACGAGACGCGCCGCACGGGCGAGAAGATCGAGTCGACGGGGATCGTGCCGATCGAGTGCTCGGGCCCGCGGTTCAGCTCGGCCGGGACGTAGCCGCGGCCGCGGCCGATCGTCAGCGTGATCTCGAGACGACCCTTGTCGGACGAGGTTCGCGATCTCGAGCTGCGGGTTCAGGATCTCGAGATCGGCGGGCGCCTCGATGTCGGCCGCAGTGACGGCGCCGGCGCCCTCTTGTCGAGCCTGACCTCCACCTCGGGCGAGTCGCCGTGCAGGCGACAGATCAGATTCTTGAGGTTCAGGATGATGTCGGTGACGTCCTCGCGGACTCCCGGCAGCGTCGTGAACTCGTGCGCGACGCCCTCGATCTTCACCGAGGTGACCGCGGCGCCCTCGAGGGACGAGAGCAGCACGCGGCGCAGCGAGTTGCCGAACGTGTAGCCGAAGCCGCGGTCGAGCGGCTCGATCGTGAAGACGCCGTTTCGCTCGTCGACCTCTTCGTGGGTGATCCTCGGGACCTGGAAGTCCATCGTGGCGGTTCTCGTGGCCATGCGTTCCTTTCCGTCTTCTTCCGCGCCATCTTCGCTGGGCGCGGGCGAGGCGATGCCCGCCCCTACTTCGAGTAGAGCTCTACGATCAGCTGTTCCTGGACCGGGGTGTCGATCTCGTCCCGCTCCGGGAGCTTCAAGACCTTGCCGGTCAGGTTGTCGTGGTCGGCCTGGAGCCACGGCGTGACCGTGGCGGTCAGGTCGGTGGCGTCGCGGACGACGTTCTCGGCCGGGCTGCCCGGCCTTGATCGAGACGACGTCGTTCGGCCGCACCTGGTAGCTCGGGATGTTCACCCGGCGGCCGTTCACCTGGAAGTGGCCGTGCCGGATGAGCTGGCGCGCCTGCGCGCGCGAGGCCGCGAAGCCGAGCCGGTACACGACGTTGTCGAGCCTCGTCTCGAGCATCCGGAGCAGCTCCTCGCCGGTGATGCCCGAGCGCTTCGACGCCTTGTCGTAGTAGTTCCGGAACTGCTTCTCGAGAATCCCGTAGTAGCGGCGCGCCTTCTGCTTCTCGCGCAGCTGGAGCAGGTACTCGCTCTGCTTGATCCGGCCGCGGCCGTGCTCGCCGGGCGGATAGCTACGGCGCTCGACCGCGCACTTCTCGGTCAGGCAGCGCTCGCCCTTCAGGAAGAGCTTCATGCCCTCACGGCGGCACTGGCGGCACTTCGGGCTGCGGTCGCGGGCCACTAGACGCGCCTCCGCTTCTTGGGCCGCACGCCGTTGTGCGCCTGCGGCGAGACGTCGCGGACGCCGAGCACCTCGAGGCCCGGCGGCCTGGAGCGAGCGGATGGCGGTCTCGCGGCCCGAGCCGGGGCCCTTCACGAAGACCTCGACCTTCTGGAGACCGTGCTCCATGCCCTTGCGCGCGCAGGAGTCGGCCGTGATCTGCGCGGCGTAGGGCGTCGACTTGCGCGAGCCCTTGAAGCCCGCCGAGCCGGCGCTCTCCCAGGCGATCACGTTCCCCTCGGTGTCGGTGAGGGTGACGATCGTGTTGTTGAACGACGTCTTGATGTGCGCCTGGCCGATCGCGATGTTCTTCTTGACCCGGCGGCGCGTGCGGCCGCGAGTCGCTTGACGACGAGGAGGAGCCATTACGTCTTCGGTAGCCGCCTTCTTGCCGCGCCCGACCGTCTTCTTCGGGCCCTTGCGGGTGCGAGCGTTCGTCTTCGTGCGCTGGCCGTCCACCGGGCAGGCCGCGCCGGTGGCGGACGCCGCGGTACGCGCCGATCTCCTGGAGCCGCTTCACGTTCTGCGAGCGCTCACGCCGGAGATCGCCCTCGACGGCCAGATTGCCGTCGATGTAGTTCCGGAGCTTCGTGATCTCCTCGTCCGTCAGGTCGCGCACCTTCATGTCGGGCGAGAGCCCGAGCTCGGCCGCGACCTTTCGCGAGGTCGAGGGGCCGATCCCGTAGATGTACGTGAGGCCGACCTCGAGCCGCTTCTCGCGAGGGAGGTTCACTCCTGCGATTCGTGCCACGCTTCTCCTATCCCTGCCGCTGCTTGTGCCGCGGGTTCGTGCAGATGACCAGGACCTTGCCGTGCCGCTTGATCACGCGGCAGCGATCGCACATGGGCTTGACGGATGCTCGTACTTTCATGAGGAATCCGCCCGTCGACAGCGACAAGCGTCGCCAGCCGCGGAGCGGAGGCGTCATCGTAGCAAAGACCCTGCTCGCGCCTGCGTCAGGATTCTGCGGCTCCTCCGTCCGTGATCGCGACGGTGTGCTCGAAGTGCGCCGACTGCGAGCCGTCCTCCGTCGAGATCGACCAGCGGTCGTCGGCGATCCAGACTTCGGGGCCGCCTGCGGTGATCATCGGCTCGATCGCGAGCGTCATGCCGGACGCCAGCTTCGGCCCGCGTCCGGGCTCGCCGAAGTTCGGGACCTGCGGCTCCTCGTGCATCGATCGACCGACGCCGTGGCCCACGAGCGAGCGCACCACCGAGAAGCCGGCTGCCTCGGTCGTCCGCTGCACGGCGGCCGCGATGTCGCCGATGTGGTTGCTCGGCCCGCGCCTCCTCGATGCCCGCGGCCAGCGCCGCCTGGCAGACGTCGAGGAGCCGCTGGGTCTCGGGCTCGATCTCGCCCACCGGGAACGTGAAAGCCGAGTCGCCCACGAACCCGTTCAGGGTCACCCCCACGTCGATGGAGACGATGTCGCCCTCCTCGAGCCGGTAGGGGCCCGGGATGCCGTGGACGACCATCGAGTTCGGCGAAGCGCAGATCGATCCCGGGAAGCCGCGATACCCCTTGAAAGTCGGGACGCCGCCATGCGAGCGAATGAAGTCCTCGGCCACCACGTCGAGCTCGGCCGTGGTCGCACCCGGCTGCACGTGATCGCGAAGCAGCTCGAGCGTCTCGACGACCACCTGGCCGGCCCGGGCCATGGCCTCGATCTCCTCCGGCGACTTGCGGATGATCACTGGCCGGCCCCTGCCGTCTGGAGGACGTCCTGAACCTCGGCGAACACCTCGTCTACGGAGCGGTCGGCGTGGATGCCGACGAGACTCCCCCGCGTCCGGTAGTGCTCGACCACGGGCTCCGTCTGCTGGTGGAAGACGTCGAGCCGATGCCGGATGACGTCGGGCGTGTCGTCGCTTCGGCCCTCGGCAACGGCACGGCCGTAGAGCCGCTCGACCGCCACATCCTCCGGAAGCTGGAAGGTCAGCACCACCGCGCCGGCGCGCTCGAGCTCCTCGAGGAGCGCATCCAGGCCCTCGGCCTGCGTCAGCGTCCGCGGGAAGCCGTCGAGCACGAACCCCGGCTCGGTATCAGGCCGCGAGAGCCGCTCGCGGATGAGCTGGATCATGAGCTCGTCGGACACGAGATCGCCGCGGTCGTAGACCGCCTTCACCTCGCGGCCGAGCTCCGATCCTTCCGATTTCATGGCCCGGATGATGTCGCCCGTGGCGATGTGCGGGATTCCGGCATCCTCGGAGATCAGCTTCGCCTGGGTGCCCTTTCCCGCCCCGGGAGGCCCGAGGATGATCACGTCGAGGGGCATCGGCCACTACTACCTGAGGAAGCCTTCGTAGTGACGCATCATCATCTGCGACTCCATCTGCCGCATGGTGTCGAGCGCGACGCCCACCACGATGAGGATCGACGTGCCACCGAGCGCCGTCGTCGTCGCCTGCGCGAAGCCGCCGTACTTGATGAAGAGCGTCGGCAGGGTCGCGACGAGCGCGAGGAAGAGCGCGCCGGGCAGCGTCAGCCGCGTCAGGACGCGGTCGAGGTACTGGGCCGTCGGAGGGCCAGGCCGGATGCCGGGCACGTAGCCACCGTGCTTCCGCAGGTTGTCCGCCTGGTCGACGGGGTTGAACTGAACCGCCGTGTAGAAGTACGTGAAGACCACGATCAGGAACGCCTGGAGGGCGAGGTACGCCCACGCCGTCGGCGTGAAGTTGTCGTTGATGAAGCCCTGCGTCTCGGGGAAGAACTGCGCGATCGTGGGCGGGAACGCCATGATCGCGGCAGCGAAGATGATCGGGATGACGCCCGGCCATGTTGACGCGAAGCGGCATGTAGGTCGTCTGACCGCCCGCCATCCGCCGGCCGACCTGCGCTTGGCGTACTGGATCGGGATTCGCCGCTGGCCCTCCTGGACGAACACGACGGCCACGATGATCACCAGGGCGAGAAGCGGAAAGGCGAGCTGCTCGAACGGCGTGCCCTCGTACCAGGCCCGGACGCCGCCGGGGAGCCCGGCGAGGATGGACGCGAAGATGAGGAGCGAGATGCCGTTCCCGACCCCGCGCTTCGTGATCAGCTCGCCCATCCACATGAGGAGCGCGGTGCCCGCCGTCAGCGAGATGACGATGAGGACGAACTTGCCGGGGTCGAGCGTCAGCGCATCCTGGCGCTCGAAGAGATACGAGTAACCCGCCGCCTGGACGGCCGCGAGCGCGATCGTCAGGTAGCGCGTGTACTGGTTGATCTTGGCGTAGCCGGCCTCCCCTTCCTTCTGGAGCTGCTCGAGCTCGAGCAACCACCACGGTCATCAGCTGCATGATGATCGAGGCCGTGACGTAGGGCATGATCCCGAGCGCGAAGACCGCGAACTGCGAGAGCGCGCCTCCCGAGAAGATGTTCAGGAGGTCGAGCACCGTGCCGCCCTGGCCGCGGAAGTAGTTCTCGATCTGGTTCGGGTCGACGCCCGGAACCGGGATCCAGCTGCCCAGCCGGTAGAGGGCCAGGATCGCCGCAGTGAAGAGGAGCCTGTTGCGGAGCTCTGGGACCCGCCAGGCGTTCGCGAGCCAGCTCAGCACGAGCCGCTAGCTCTCGCCTTCGGAGGCTTCCGCCGCGCCCTCGGGCTCAGCGTCGACGGCCTCGTCGGGCGCGCCGTCCGTGCCTTCCGCTCCGGCCTCGGTTTCGGGCGCCGCTTCGGCTTCGGCCTCGGGGGCCTTCGCCTTGCGCTTTCTGGGGCGCTTCACCTCGCGAGGCGGCCTGAGCGCGTTCGCGGTTCCGCCGGCGGCCTCGATCTTCTCTGCCGCGCTCTTCGAGAAGAGGTGGGCGGTGACCGTCAACTTCTTCTTGAGCTCGCCATTCCCGAGGATCTTGACGTCGGTACGGGTGTTCCGGATCAGACGCTTGCTCGGCCAGTGCCTCGATCGTCACCTCGGCGCCGTCGTCGAACACCCGCTCGAGCTCGGAGACGTTCACGCCCGCGGTGCGCGTCCGATGCGGGCCGATCGGCATGGCGTCCTTCGACGTCGAGCCGCGTTGCTTCCCGAGGCGCATGTAGAGCGGCATCTGGCCGCCCTCGAAGCCCGGCCGCATCTGATGGGAGCCCGAGCGCGACTTCTGGCCCTTGATCCCACGACCCGAGTAGCGGCCCTTGCCGGAGCCCATGCCGCGGCCGACCCGCTTGCGGTCACGCCGCTTCTGCGCAGGCTTGAGCGTGGAGAGGCTGAGCTCGTCGTTCTCGGGAGGCATGCCTAGGACTCCTCCACCTCTACCAGGTGGCGGACCTTTCTGAGCATACCGAGCGTCTCCGGGGTCTCCGGGCGCTCGACCGAGCGGCCGATCTTGCCGAGGCCGAGGGCGCGGAGCGTGCCCCGGTGCTTGGCGGTCTGGCCGATCTGGCTCCGTGTCTGCGTGATCCTAAGAGTCGCCATCGTCCTTCTTCTTGCGGCGAAGCGTGCGGCGCTTCGGCTTCTCATCGGCGACCGGCTCGGGGGCCGGAGCCTCCTCGGCCGCAGGAGTCCCCTCAGCCGCAGGAACCTCCTCGGCCGCCGGCGCCTGGTCGGCGCTGGGCTCCGGTTCGGCAGGCTGCTTCGGCGCCCGCTTCGGCTTCTCCTTGGCCGGCGGCGTCTCCTCCACGGCCGGGCCCGCTGCCTCGGCCGCGACGGCCTCCTCTGTGACGGGAGGCTCGGCCGGCTCCGCCGGCGTGGCCTCAGGCGCCTCGACGCGCTTGCGCGGGAAGAGCACCTCGTGGACGGCCTTGCCGCGGATGCGTGCCACGTCCTCGGGGCGGCGGAGCTTCTTCAGCCCGTCGACGGTCGCCTTCAAGCGTGTTCGTCGGGTTCGGAGTCCCCAGGCTCTTCGCGAGGATGTCGCGGATGCCCGCGAGCTCGAGGACGGCTCGGACGCCGCCGCCGGCGATGACGCCTGTCCCTTCGCTCGCAGGGCGCAGGACCACCCGCGCCGCGGCGAACTCGCCCACGATGTCGTGCGTGATGGTCTGGCCCTTTTTCGGCACCGTGAAGAGGTTCTTCTTCGCGTCGTCGACCGCCTTCGAGATCGCGAGCGGCACCTCGCGCGCCTTGCCGTAGCCGACGCCGACCCGGTCGACCTCGTCGCCGATCACGACGAGCGCCGTGAACGAGAAACGCCGTCCACCCTTCACGACCTTGGCGACGCGGTTGATCTCGACGACGCGCTCCTTGAGCTCCCGCTCGGCGAGCTCTCGCGCGCGCACCTGCTGGGCGTCAAATGCCATCTAGAACTTCAAGCCTCCTTCGCGGGCGCCGTCTGCGAGCGCCTTTACGCGTCCGTGGTAGAGGTAGCCGCCGCGGTCGAAGACGACCGTCTCGACGCCCGCCTTCTTCGCCGCCGCGGCAAGTCGCTTCCCGACCTCGGCCGCCTGCTCGGTCTTCGAGCCCTTGAAGCTCTTCGGCAGCGCCGTGTGGCCTGCTGCCGCGAGGGTCTTGCCCTCCGCATCGTCCACGAGCTGCGCCTCGATGCCGCGGTTCGAGCGGAAAACGACGAGCCTGGGGCGCTCGGCCGAGCCATGGATCTGCCGCCGGACGCGGCGGTGGCGACGGAGGCGAGCCTCGCGTGTCGTGAGCGTGGCCATCGCTAGGCCCTCTTCCCGAGCTTGCGGCGAACGTACTCGCCTTCGTAGCGGATGCCCTTGCCCTTGTACGGCTCGGGCGGGCGAACGCGGCGGATCTCCGACGCGATCTGCCCGACCTGCTGCTTGTCGATCCCGCGGACGATGACCTGGGTCGGCTGCGGAACCTCGAATGTGATCCCCTGCGGCGGCTCGACGACGACCGGGTGGGAGTAGCCGACGTTCAGCTCGAGCGACGTCCCGCGAAGCGACGCGCGGTAGCCGACACCCTGGATCTCGAGCGTCTTCTGAAATCCTTGCGTGACGCCCTGCACCATGTTGGCGACGAGCGAACGGGTCAGCCCGTGGAGCGCGCGGTCTTCGCCGCGGTCGGTCGGACGCTTCACCACGAGCTCGTCGTCGGCCTGCTCGACCGAGATCCGCTGAGGAACGTTCTGCGAAAGCTCGCCGAGCGGCCCGTTGACCATGACGCGGCCAGGCGAGAGCGACACGGTGACTCCCGCGGGAAGTGGAATTGGGCTCTTTCCGATTCTGCTCAAACGCTCTTCTCTCCCATTCGGCGGCGAACCGCCGGATCTCTCGCCGTGCTCACCAGATGAAGCAAACGACCTCGCCGCCGACACCCTGCTCCTGCGCCGTCCGGCTCGTGACGAGCCCTCTCGAGGTCGAGATGATCGCCGTGCCCATGCCGCCAAGGACGCGTGGCAGGCGTTCCTTCTTGGCGTAGACGCGGCGGCCCGGCTTGGAGACACGCTTCAGGTCGGTGATGACCCGCTCGCGGTTCCTCCCGAACTTGAGCTCGACGACCAGGGTATCGAAGGACTCCCCCTTCTCCACCCGGTAGTCCCGGATGTAGCCCTCGTCCTTGAGGAGCCGCGCGATCTCAACTTTCATCGTCGAGGTCGGCATCGAGACAGACGGCTGGAGCGCTTTGTTGGCGTTCCGGATCCGGGTCAGCATGTCCGCGACGGGGTCAGTCAGCACTTTGAAGCTCCTCCCGAGCGAAGCGACGGGACAGACTCGAACCCGCGGAAACTGCTCGCATTCTTCGCGGCATTACCAGCTAGCTTTCGTCATGCCGGGGATCGCGCCCTCGTGGGCGAGCTCGCGGAGGCAGATCCGGCAGAGGCCGAAGCGCCGGTAGACAGCCCGTGGCCGGCCGCAACGGTTGCAGCGGCTGTAGCGGCGGGTTCTGTACTTCTGCGGGCGCGCGGCCTTTGCGATCAAGCTCTTCTTCGCCATTCAGTCCTCTCTACGTTCCCTGAGTGTCCTGTCGAAACGGCAGCCCGAACTCGCGCAGGAGCTCGAGGCCCTCCTCGTCCGTCGCGGCCGTGGTCGTGATGGCCACGTCGAGCCCGCGGACGGCGTCGATGTCGTCGTAGTCGATCTCCGGGAAGATCAGCTGCTCCCGGACGCCGAGCGAGTAGTTGCCGCGGCCGTCGAAGCTCGCCGGCGAGAGCCCGCGGAAGTCCCGGATCCGCGGCAGGGCGATCGACACGAGCCGGTCGAGAAACTCGTACATGCGGGCGCCGCGCAACGTGACCTTCGCGCCGATGGGCATTCCCTCCCGGATCTTGAAGCCGGCGATTGACTTCCGGGCGCGAGTGATCTGGGCTCGCTGCCCGGTAATGATCGTCAGCTCCTCGACGGCGCTGTCGAGCGCCTTCGCATTCGTCTTGGCCTCGCCGACGCCCATGTTCACGGTGATCTTCTCGAGGCGGGGAACCTGCATCGTCGACGAGTACTCGAAGCGCTCCTTGAGCCGCTCCCGGATCTCCTCGTCGTAGCGCTGCCTGAGGCGCGGGGTGGTCTTTTCGGCGACAGCCATCAGCGGTCGAGCACCTCCCCGCAGTCGGCGCGCTTACAGACGCGCACCTTGACCCTCCCACCCTTGGCGTCGCGGTACTCGTAGCCGACCCGCGTTGCGCGATTGCACACCGGACACACGATCATCACGTTCGAGACGTCGACGGACGAGGCGATGTCGAACACGCCGCCCGGCTGCATCTGGATCTGGCCCATCCGGCTCGAGTCCCGCATGGGGCGCGGCCGGCGGTGCTTTTTCACGACGTTCAGGTTCTCGACGATCACCCGTTGCTCGGTCGGACGGGCCTCGAGGACGCGGCCCTGCTTCCCTCGATCCTTGCCAGAGAGCATCTGGACGACGTCGCCCTTTCTGATTTTCATCGTGCTGGCCATCAGAGGACCTCCGGAGCGAGCGAGACGATCTTCATGAAGTTCTTCTCGCGGAGCTCGCGCGCGACGGGCCCGAAGATGCGGGTGCCGCGCGGGTTGTTCGCGCTGTCGATGATCACGGCCGCGTTCTCGTCGAAGGCGATCGATGTGCCGTCGTCCCGACCGAACGGCTTCTTCGTCCGGACGACCACGGCACGCACGACCTCGCCCTTCTTGACGGTGCCTTGCGGCGTCGCAACCTTGACGGTACCGATGATGACGTCGCCCACCCTCGCGTAGCGGCGTTTCGAGCCACCGAGCACGCGGATGCAGCGAACCGACCGGGCTCCGGTGTTGTCCGCAACGCGAAGGTTGGATTCCTGCTGGATCATCGAAGAGGCACCGTTACCTGGCCTGCTCCATGACTTCGGCGAGACGCCAGTGCTTCGTCTTCGAGAGCGGTCGTGTCTCGACGATCCGAACCAGGTCGCCCACGTTGGCCTCGTTTCGCTCGTCGTGCGCGTGGAACTTCTGGGAGAGCCGCACGACCTTCTTGTAGCGACGATGGGGCTTCGCGGTGTCGACCCGGACGATGATGGTCTTCTCCATCGCGTTCGACACGACGACTCCGCGGCGCTCCTTCCGCTGGCCGCGAGCGTGCTCGGGCTTCGGGAGCCGTGTGATCGCTTTCCGGCTTCCATCCGACTGGGCCGCCCGGTGGGCCTTGCGGGCCTGGGTGCGCGCGCGGCGAAACTCCTTCGGCTTCCGGACGCGCTTCGGCTTCTCGGGCGCGGCGGCGGCGGGTGCTTCGGGCTCCGCGGCGGGAGCTTCCTCGGCTTCTGATCCGGGGGCGTCTGATTCGGGTGCGTCGGCCTCGGAAGCCGGCTCGTCCGCAGGGGGCTCAGCCGCCTGGGACTCCTCGGCACCCGGCTCCGGGGCTGCGGGCGTCTCGACAGCTTCGGGCTCGGCCGGCGCCTCCTCAGCCTCCGGCTCAGCGGGTACCTCCTCAGCCTCGGGCTCCGCGGGCGCCTCCTCAGCCTCCGGCTCGGCAGGCACCTCTTCAGTCCCGGCCTCCGGCTCGGGCTCGGCTCCCGCTTCAGGCTCGGGCTCTGACTCGGCGGCCGGCTGCTCCGCCTCTGCGCCGGCACCTCGGCGGCCTCCGGCGGAGCTTCCTCGACGGGAGCCTCCTCCGAGGTCTGCTCGGAGACGAGCTCCTCGGTGCCCTCGGCCTCGGCGTCGGGCGCCTCGGCGTCGGCCGCCGGAGCTTCGATCGGCCTCGGTCTCCTCGACCTTCGGTGTCTCTTCCTCTGTTTTCTTTCTCGGTCTCGCCATCTACCTTCTCTCCAGCTTGTTCTCGCGCTCCGTCTGGACGGTCAGGAGGCGGGCGATGTCGCGCTTCGCGAGCGTCAGGCGCGCCGATGTTCTCGAGCGCGCCGGTCGCAGCCTGGAAGCGCAGGTTGAACAACTCTTCGCGACTCTCCGCCAGTCGCTTCACGAGCTCCTCGTCCGAGAGCTCTCGGATTTCCCTAGCCCTCAAAGAGATCAGCCTCTCTCTTCACGAACTTGGTCTTGACGGCAGCTTCATCCCGGCCAGGCGCATGGCCTCGCGCGCGAGGTCCTCGGGCACTCCCGCGAGCTCGAACATCACGCGTCCAGGCTTCACGACGGCCACCCAGTGCTCGGGCGAACCCTTGCCGGAGCCCATTCGGGTCTCGGCCGGCTTCTGCGTCACCGGCTTGTCCGGGAAGATGTTGATCCACACCTTGCCGCCTCGCTTGATGCGGCGGGTCATGGCGATACGGGCCGCCTCGATCTGACGGTTGGTCACCCAGCCGGTCTTCGAGCGACTTGAGCCCGTAGTCGCCGAAGTTGACCTGCTGCTGGCCCTTGGCGAGGCCGCGCCGGCGGCCACGGTGCTGCTTTCGGAACTTCGTCTTGCGCGGTAGGAGCACGCGCTACTTCTTCTCCTCGTCGCCCGCGTTCTCGAGCTTCGTCGGATCCTCGGTCTGCTGCTTCTGCGAGGTCGTGTCGGGCGCCTCGGCGACCGCCTGCGGCACCGTGGGCGCCTCGGGCTCGACGACCGGCTGCTCACGGCCCTCGGCCGAGCGACCGGCCTCGTCCGTGCGAGGCTGCTCGACCTGACCCGCGCGGCCGCTGGCTCTCGCCGCCGCCGCGCCTCGCGCCGCCGGGGCCGCCGCCCGAGCCGCGCTTGCGCCGGCGAACCGGACCGAGGCCTTCGCGGTCCGGAGCGCGACGGCCGCCCTCGCGGGGGCCGAGACCTTCACGGCCGCCGCGGCGGCGCGCCTGATCCTGGTCTCCGAGCCGGCCGCTGTCGGTTCGATCGGTGTCGAAGCCCTCGGGCATGATCTCGCCCTTGTTGATCCAGACCTTGACGCCGATCCGGCCGTAGGTCGTCTTCGCCTCGGCGAACCCGTAGTCGATGTCCGCCCGGAGCGTGTGGAGCGGCACACGGCCCTCCGAGTAGGTCTCGGAGCGCGACATCTCACCGCCGCCGAGGCGGCCGCCGCACGTGATCTTCACGCCCTGGGCGCCCGAGCGCATCGCAGAGGCGAGCGACCGCTTCATGGCACGGCGGAAGCTCACGCGGTTCTGGAGCTGCTCGGCGATCGACTGGGCGACGAGCTTCGCGTCGAGCTCGGGTCGCTTGATCTCGTTGATGTTGATGTGGACGTTCTTCTGCGTCATGCCGTGCACCTCACGGCGCAGCGCGTCCACCTCGGCGCCGGACTTGCCGATCACGATGCCGGGGCGAGCGGTGTAGATGTCGATCGTGATCCGCTGCTTGTCCTTGCGGATCAGGATGTCCGAGAGGCCGGCGTGGCCGAGCTTCCCGTAGATGTGCTCGCGGATCTTGACGTCCTCGATCAGCGCCGCGGGGAAGTCCTTCGTCCCCGTGTACCAGTTCGACTTCCAGTCGTGGATGACGCCGACCCGTGAGGCCGCCTGGATGAACCTTCTGGCCCACTAGCTCCTCGCTCTTTCGGTCTTCTTGCGCGTGGTCTTGCGCTTGGGCTTTTCCTCGACCGGGGCGCTCGGCGTCGGTTGGCTCTTTCTTCTTCGCCCGAGTCCGCTTCGGCTTCTCTTCGGCCGCCCGGCTGCTCCGGTCTTCTTGCGCGGCGCACGCTTCGGCTTCGGCCTTGGCCTTGGCCTCGGCCTCATCCTCGGCCTCGCCCGGGCTCGGGAGCCGCGATCGGCTCGGGCGGTGGCGCGACCGGAGTGAGCGGAATCTCGGAGTGGTCGGGCATCGCGAGCCGCACGGTGATGTGGCACGTGCGCTTGCTGATCCGCGCCACGCGCCCGCGCGCCCGCGCGCGCCAGCGCTTCAGCGACGGGCCCGGCGCCGACGTAGGCAGCCGAGACGTAGAGCTCGTCACCCGAGAGGCCGTGGTTGGCCTCGGCGTTCGCGACCGCGGACTCGAGCACGCGCGCGACGTCGCTCGCGGCGTCTCGCGTCATGAACGTGAGGATCGTCCGTGCCTCGGGCACGGTTCGCCCGCGGATCTGCTCCGCGACGAGCTGCGCCTTGCGCGGGGCGGTGCGGACGTATCTCGCCTGCGCGCGAACCTCCGTCGGTGTCTGCGTCTCGACGGTCGCCATGGCTCGCTAGCGCACCTTCGTCTGACGGTCGCCGGAATGGCCGCGGAACATCCGCGTCGGCGCGAACTCGCCGAGCTTGTGGCCGACCATGCCCTCGGTCACGAAGACTCGGGACGTGCTTACGGCCGTCGTGGACCGCGATCGTGTGGCCGACCATCTCGGGGAACACGGTCGACGTGCGCGACCACGTCCGGATCGGATGCTTCTGGCCCGACTCGTTCATCTGCTTGACCCGGTTCATGAGCCGCTCCTCCACGAACGGGCCCTTCTTGGACGATCTACTCAACGGCTATCACCTTCCATATCCACCCGAGCAACGCGACGGGTGAGGCTCCTTCCGATGAACATGCGGAGCATTCTCATCGACGTTCCTTGCCGCGGCGCCGGGCGCGGACGATCAACTTGTCGGATTCCTTGTGCTTCTGCCGGGTGCGCTTGCCGAGCGTCGGCACACCCCAGGGGGTCACGGGGTGCCGGCCGCCCTTCGACTTGCCCTCGCCGCCACCGTGTGGGTGGTCGACGGGGTTCATGGCCGAGCCGCGAACCGTCGGCCGCTTCCCGAGCCACCGGCTCCGGCCCGCCTTTCCGGACGAGATGTTCTCGTGGTCAACGTTGCCGACCTGGCCCACGGTGGCGCGGCAGACGAGGAGCACGCGGCGCATCTCGCCCGACGGAAGGCGCAGCACCGCGTACGGGCCGTCCTTTGCGACGAGCTGGATCCCGGAGCCTGCGCTTCGTGCCATCTGCCCGCCCCTGCCCGGCTTCAGCTCGACGTTGTGGACGAGCGTGCCGGTGGGGATGTTCGCGAGCGGCAGCGCGTTGCCTGGCCGAATGTCCGCCCCGGGCCCGGACTCCACGGTCTGCGCCCACCGCGAGCCGTGCCGGCGCGAGAATGTAGGACTTGGCGCCGTCGGCGTAGTGGAGGAGCGCGATCCGCGCCGACCGGTTGGGGTCGTACTCGATCGAGGCCACCTTCGCGGGCACCCCGTCCTTCGTCCGCTTGAAGTCGATCACCCGGTAGCGGCGCTTGTGCCCGCCGCCCTGGTGGCGCGTGGTGATCCGGCCGCGGTTGTTCCGCCCGCCGGTCTTCCCGATGCCCTCGGTCAGGCTCTTCTCGGGAGACTTCTTCGTGACGTCGTCGAAGGCAGAGACGCTGCGGAAGCGGCGTCCCGGGCTCGTCGGCTTGTACTTGCGGAGGGCCATCAGCTAAACCTGCGCTCCCTCGAAGATCTCGATCTTGTCGCCCGGCGCGAGCTGGACGATCGCTTTCTTCCAGCCTGGCCTGCGCCCGCGCGAAGTCCCGCGGCGCTTCGGCTTCGACTGCACCTTCACGATGTTCACGCCCTGCACGGAAACGTCGAAGAGCTCCTCCACGGCTTGACGTACCTGCGTCTTGTGCGCTTTCTCGTGAACGCGGAACGAGTACTTGTTCTGCTCGATCAGCGCGTAGCTCTTCTCGGAGACCACGGGGGCGAGCAACACCTGGCGCGAGTCCATCAGGCCACGCCTCCCCGACCGCCGCCATCGGCCAGCGCCTGGATGCGGTCGAGTGCAGCCTCCGTGACGAGGACAGCACGAGCCCAGACGAGGGCGCCGACCTCGAGCTCGGACGGCTCGAGGACGAGGGAGCCCTCGAGGTTCCGGAAGCTCTTGACGAGCGTCTGCTCCTCCGGCTCTGCGACGACGAGGTACGGCGAGCCCTTGTCCCACTGGGTCGCGAACGCGATGGCTCGCTTGGTGGATGGCTCGTCGAAGCTCCCGCCATCGACAACGGCAAGCGTCCCGTTGGCTGCGTGATGGGAGAGCGCGCTTCGGAGCGCTGCCTTTCGTGCCTTTCGGTTCACCTTGACGGCGAAATTGCGGTGCGAGATCGCGAAGGCCATGCCGCCGCCCGTCCACTGCGCCGCCCGCGTCGTGCCCTGGCGCGCACGGCCGGTGCCCTTCTGGCGCCAGGGCTTCGAGCGCCCGCCCGAGACGAGCCCGCGCGACTTGGTGGCGCGCGTGCCGGAGCGGGCCGCGGCCTGCTCGGCGCGCACGGCCTCGTGGATCAGATGCGGCTTGACCTCGGCCGTGAAGATCGCCTCTGCGAGCGAGACGTCCTTGGCCTTCTTGCCCGAGGCGTCGAGCATGGGTGCCTTCGGGGCCGCCACTAGCGCTTGTCCTCCTTGACGACCACGATCGAGTTCTTGTGGCCCGGCACGGCGCCTTTGACGAGCAGGAGGTTCTGCTCGGGATCGGTCTCGACGATGGTCAGGCCGACCTGGGTGACGCGCTTGCCGCCCATTCGACCGGCCATCTTGATCCCCTTGAAGACGCGCGACGGGGTCGCCGAAGCGCCGATCGACCCGGGAGCCCGGACGTTGTGAGAGCCGTGCGTGACCGGGCCGCGGGCAAAGTTGTGGCGCTTGACCGTACCCTGAAAGCCCTTGCCGATCGAGACCCCGGAGACCTTGACCTTCTCGCCGGGCTCGAAAGCCTCGACGGTGACGATCTCGCCGGGCGTGAGCTCGTGCGGGCCGCGGATCTCGACGAGCTTTCGGTGCGGCTCGACACCGTTCTTCCGGAGGTGGCCGAGCCGGGCCCGCTGGAGTTTGCGCTCCGGCACCGCGTCGAAGGCGAGCTGGACTGCGTCGTAGCCGTCGGTGTCGACCATGCGCACGGAGACCACGGGACACGGCCCCGCCTCGAGCACCGTCACAGGCGTGAGCGACCCAGTCTCCTCATCGAAGACCTGGGTCATGCCGAGCTTCCTGCCGACGATTCCCTTCATCTAGCAGTCACCTTCTGAGCAGATCGCGCTCCCAGGCCGCGAAAAGCGAGCATCGCAAGGACGCAGGGAGCGCTCGTAGCCGGAGGCTAGGGGTGCGACTGAGGACGCCGCGAGGCGACGCTTTGCAGCGCGCATGAGAGTGCGAGATGGGAGGAAGGGGGCTGCCGTCACAGCTTGATCTCGATATCGACGCCGGCAGGTAGGTCGAGCCGCATGAGCGAATCGACCGTCTTCGGGGTCGGCGAGTGGATGTCGATCAGCCGCTTGTGCGTTCGCACCTCGAAGTGCTCGCGACTGTCCTTGTCCTTGAACGGACCGCGTAGCACCGTGTAGCGGTTGTTCTCCGTGGGCAGGGGCACCGGCCCGGTCACCGTGGCGCCGGTCCGCTGTGCCGTCTCGACGATCGACAGCGCCGACTTGTCGAGCTGCGAGTGGTCGTATCCCTTGAGCCTGATGCGGATCTTCTGCTGTGGCATGTGTCCCTGAAGGGCCGTGGGCGGGGCGAACCCCGCCCGTACGGGTCTCCTCCTACTTGGAGATCTCCGTGACGACGCCGGCACCGACGGTGCGACCGCCTTCGCGAATCGCGAAGCGCAGGCCCTGATCCATGGCGATCGGCTGGATGAGCTCGATCTCCATGTTCGTGTTGTCGCCGGGCATGACCATCTCCTGGCCCTCGGGCAGCTTGATGTTCCCGGTCACGTCCGTCGTCCGGAAGTAGAACTGCGGCCGGTAGCCGTTGAAGAACGGCGTGTGTCGCCCGCCCTCGTCCTTCGAGAGCACGTAGACCTCGGCCTTGAAGTGCGTGTGCGGCGTGATCGAGCCCGGCTTCGCGAGCACCTGGCCGCGCTCGACCTCCTCACGCTTGATGCCGCGGAGGAGAGCGCCGATGTTGTCGCCGGCCTGGCCCGAGTCGAGGAGCTTCTGGAACATCTCGACGCCGGTGACCACAGTCTTCGCAACCTCTGGGTGGATGCCGACCATCTCGACTTCCTCGCCGACCTTGACCTGGCCCTGCTCCACGCGGCCGGTCACGACGGTGCCGCGGCCGGTGATCGTGAACACGTCTTCGATCGGCATCAGGAACGGCTTGTCGATGTCGCGCTCAGGCTCCGGGATGTAGGTGTCCACGGCCTCCATGAGCTCGAGGATCTTCGGCGTCCACTCCTCGTCGCCCTCGAGTGCCTTGAGCGCCGAGCCGGCGATGATCGGGATGTCGTCCCCGGGGAACTCGTAGTTCGTGAGGAGTTCCCGCACCTCCATCTCGACGAGCTCGAGGAGCTCGGGATCGTCGACCATGTCTGCCTTGTTCAGGAAGACGACGATGTACGGCACCTCGACCTGTCGGGCGAGGAGGATGTGCTCCCGCGTCTGCGGCATGGGGCCGTCCGCCGCCGAGACGACGAGGATGGCGCCGTCCATCTGGGCAGCGCCCGTGATCATGTTCTTGATGTAGTCGGCGTGCCCGGGGCAGTCGACGTGCGCGTAGTGGCGATTCGCCGTCTCGTACTCCACGTGGGAGGCCGCGATCGTGATACCGCGCGCCTTCTCCTCCGGCGCCTTGTCGATCTGGTCGAACTGGGTGAAGGACGTCCCCGTGTTGTTCTCGGCGAGGACCTTCGTGATCGCCGCGGTCAGGGTCGTCTTGCCGTGGTCGATGTGACCGATCGTGCCGACATTGACGTGCGGCTTCGTGCGCTCGAACTTCTGCTTCGACATCGTTCCTCCGGTTTCTTTACGCCTGCGCCGCCGAGACGATCTCGCTGGCGATCGACTGCGGCACCTCTTCGTACCGATCGAATTGCATGGTGAACGTGGCTCGCCCCTGGGTCATCGACCGCAGGTCGGTCGCGTAGCCGAACATCGTGGCGAGCGGGATGTGCGCCCGAACCGACTGGGCATTCCCGCGGGGCTCCATCCCCTCGACGCGGCCGCGCCGCGAGGAGAGGTCGCCCATGACGTCCCCGACGTAGTCCTCGGGCGTCACGACCTCGACCGCCATGACGGGCTCGAGGAGCTTCGGCTTCGCCCGCTGCATTGCGTTCTTGAATGCCATGGAGCCGGCGACCTTGAAGGCCATCTCGCTCGAGTCGACGTCGTGGTAGGAGCCGTCGACGAGCGAGATGCGGACGTCAACGACGGGGTAGCCCGCGAGTACGCCGGCCTCCATCGCCTCCTGAATTCCGAGGTCGACGGAGGGGATGTACTCGCGGGGGATCTTGCCTCCCACGATCTTGTCGAGGAACTCGTAGCCCTCGCCCGGCTCGGCGGGCTCGAGGTGGATGACCGCGTGGCCGTACTGGCCGCGACCACCGGTCTGCCGGACGAAGCGGCCCTCGATCTTCTCGACTGCCTTGCCGACGGTCTCGCGGTACGCGACTTGAGGGCGGCCGACTCCCGCGTCCACCGAGAACTCTCGCATCAGGCGGTCGACGATGATCTCGAGATGGAGCTCTCCCATCCCGCCGATCAAGGTCTGGCCGGTCTCCTCGTCCGTTCGAACGCGGAACGTGGGGTCCTCGTCAGCAAGGCGCTGGAGTCCCTGCGAGAGCTTGTCCTGGTCGGCCTTCGTCTTCGGCTCGATGGCGACGTAGATGACCGGATCCGGGAAATCCATGGACTCGAGCCGGATCGGCGCCGTCTCCGCGGAGAGGGTGTCGCCAGTCGTCGTCTGCTTGAGACCGACTGCCGCGACGATCTCGCCCGCGCCGATCTCGTCGCGTTCCTCGCGGTGGTTCGCGTGCATCTGGAGGAGGCGGCCGATGCGCTCGGTCTTGCCGGTGGTGACGTTCAGGACGCGCTCGCCCTGGGCGACCTTGCCGGAATAGACGCGGAAGTACGTCAGCTTGCCGACGTACGGGTCGCTCATGACCTTGAAGGCGAGCGCCGAGAACGGCTCGTCTTCGGCCGGGCGGCGTGAGAGCTCGTGGTCGGTGCGGGGGTCACGCCCATGGATGGGCGGGACGTCGAGCGGGCTCGGCAGGTAGTCGATCACCCCGTCGAGGAGCGGCTGGACGCCCTTGTTCTTGAAGGCGGAGCCGAGGAACACCGGCGTGACCGCGATCTCGAGCGTCGCCTTGCGAAGTGCGCGACGGATCATCTCGGGCGTTACCGCCGACTCCTCCGTGAGATAGGTCTCCAGCAACTCCTCGTCGTGCTCGGCGACGGACTCGATCAGCTGGTGGTGGTACTCCTCGGCCTGCTCCCGAAGCCCCTCCGGGATCTCTTCGATCTCCGTGTTCATGCCGAGATCGTCGTTCCACACGATCGCCTTCATCTCAACGATGTCGACGACCCCGCGAAAGTTGTCCTCCTGGCCGACGGGAAGCTGGACCGGGACAGGATGGGCGCCAAGGCGATCCACCATCGACTGAACCGAGCCGAAGAAGTCGGCGCCGACGCGATCCATCTTGTTGATGAACGCGATCCGCGGCACGCGGTAGCGGTCGGCCTGTCGCCACACGGTTTCGGACTGGGGCTCGACTCCTGCCACCGCGTCGAAGACCGCGATCGCCCCATCGAGCACGCGCAGGCTCCGCTCCACCTCGACGGTGAAGTCAACGTGCCCGGGCGTATCGATAATGTTGATACGAAAATCGCGCCAGAACGCCGTTGTCGCAGCGGACGTGATCGTGATCCCCCGCTCCTGCTCTTGCGCCATCCAGTCCATGACGGCAGCGCCTTCGTGCACTTCGCCCATCTTGTGGGTGCGCCCCGTGTAGTAGAGGATTCGCTCGGTCGTCGTGGTCTTCCCGGCGTCGATGTGCGCCATGATCCCGATGTTCCGGACCTTCTCGAGCGCCACCTTGCCGCCTGGGACGGTTGCAGTCTTCTCAGCCACCAATCTCGTCTTCTCTCCGGTTACCACCTGTAGTGCGCAAAGGCCTTGTTGGCCTGCGCCATTCTGTAGAGATCGTCTTTGCGCTTGAACGCGCCCCCCTGCTGGTTCAGCGCGTCGAGGATCTCCCCTGCGAGCTTGTCCTGCATCTGCTTCTCACGCCGGTCGCGAGCGAAACCCACGATCCAGCGCACCGCGAGCGTTCGGGCTCTGCGCTGCGGGACCTCGATCGGCACCTGGTAGTTGGCACCGCCAACGCGCCGGGAGCGCACCTCGAGCACCGGGGTGACGCTCTTCACCGCCTGCTCGAGCACCTCGACAGGCGGCCGGCCGGTCTTCTCCTGGATCTGATCGAGCGCGGAATAGACGATGTGCTCGGCCGTCGACTTCTTCCCACGCGTCATGACCTTGTTGATCACCTGCGTGACGAGGGTCGATTCATAGACCGGATCCGCTTCGAGCGGGCGCGGCGTGATCTCTGCGCGGCGGGGCATCAGCGGTTGCCTCTGAGGGCGCGAGCCTGGAAGGAGTGGGCCGCCAACCTACGCGCCACCCTTCTTGGCGCCGTAGCGCGAGCGCGCCTGGCGGCGATCCGAGACGCCCGCGGTGTCCAGTGCGGCGCGGATGACCTTGTAGCGGACGCCCGGGAGATCCTTCACGCGACCCCCTCGGACGAGGACGACCGAGTGCTCCTGGAGGTTGTGACCCTCGCCGGGGATGTAGGTCGTGACCTCCATTCCGTTCGTGAGCCGGACGCGGGCGACCTTGCGAAGCGCAGAGTTCGGCTTCTTCGGCGTGACGGTGAACACGCGCGTGCAGACGCCCCGCTTTTGCGGCGCGCCACGCAGAGCAGGCGTCTTGGTCTTGCTCGACGGGGCCTGGCGGCCCTTGCGCACGAGCTGGTTCACGGTCGGCATGGCTTGGTTTCTCGCTCCCTGGTCGTTCCTACGCAAAGAAAGGCCGGCGCGGACCATGTGTCCGCCCCGAACCTCGCGCCATGGTAGCAAGCGAGGCGCAGCTTCGCCGTGCCCCCACGGGGGTGTCAATCCGGCAAAACAGCACTATTCTCCGACCAGCGGCAACACCCCGGACGGCGTTCCCGGATGATCTTTCTCGACACGACCACATGGGTCGCGGTCGGAGCTGCCATCGGCTCCGCCGCAATCGCGCTTGCGCTCGCGCTCCTCGTTCTCGTTCTGCTCTTGCGCTCGCGGCGGAATCGCGGCCCCGACATGAACGTCGAGCGGATGCTTCGCGAATCGGACGAGCGCTTCGAGCAGATGCTCGAAAACCTCTCGCGCGAGCTCGAGCGCGCCCGGGACGACCTGCGGAGGAGCAACCGGCTCTCGGGTCTCGCCTCGACGATCGACCTGGACGTTCTGGCCGAGCGGGTTCTCGACGCCGCCCTCGAGCTCCCCGGCGTCGACGCCGCGACACTCGCGGTACCCCGGCCCGAGGAGGAGCCGCTGCTCGCGACCGCCGGTATGTCTCGGGAGGAAGCCGAACGTCAGGCGCTTCCGCCCACCCCCGAGACGGGTGCACGGGCCGTCGCGATCGCGTACCGCTACGCACCCGGCGACGCGCCTGATGCGACCCGCATCTGCGGCGGCCTGGCCGTGCCGCTCGCGGGTGGCGACACGGCGGTCGGGACGCTCGCGGTCTTCTGGCGCGGCCGGGAGCGCGAACCCTCGGAGCAGGAGCTCGCCGCGCTCGAGGAGCTTGCTGCCGGGGCGGGGCCCGCGATCGAGAACGCGACCCGGTACCGGGATGCGAGCCGGCTCGCCGACCTCGACGCCCTGACGGGCCTTCACAACCGCCGCTACTTCCACGACACGCTCGCGCGGGAGTCCGCCCGGGCGTCCCGCTACGACCGGGAGCTCGCGCTGCTCCTCTTCGACGTCGACGACTTCAAGGCGATCAACGACCGGATCGGCCATCTCGGCGCCGACGCCGTCCTCGCGCAGCTCGCGGATCGCGTGCGCTCCGTCGTTCGGACCTCCGACGTGCCCTGCCGAGTCGGCGGCGACGAGTTCGCCGTCATCCTCCCCGAGTCAGGGCTCGTCGACGCCGAGCAGCTCTATCGGCGCCTCCAGTTCGCGATCGGCAACTCGGCGACCGGGCCCGTCGACCGGCTGCACATCTCCGCCGGCGTCGCGGAGCTCCGACCCGGCGACGACCCGGTTGCGTTCTTCGAACGAGCCGACGAGGCGCTCTACCGGGCCAAGGAGAGCGGCAAAGGCCAGGCAATTGCAGCGAATGACGGGGCCTGACGCCTTTCCCCGCGTACGGTGAACTCTCCCCAGTGGGGTGTGGATTCTGTGGAGAACCGGAGCCTGCAGGCAACGGCAACCCGCGGCTCCCGACCGACTTCGAGAATGTAGAAAACTGGCGAAGGTTGGTCTAGCGCGACCGGGCCGTTTTCTATGCAAAGAGCGGAGGAAACCGAGGAACGCCGCTCCGGCTCCCGGTGTTGCGCGGAGGAGCGGCTCGCACGCCGCCCCTCCGCCAACGAACTCCTACTTGGCCTCTTCGTCGAGCGGTGAGTCGATCTCGGGGATCTCGATCGCCTCCCCGGCGTCGAGCGCAGGCTCGCCGTCGGGCTCCGGCGCGCCGCCGAAGTCGAAGTCGATCATCCCGAGGTCGGCCGCGTCGCCGTCCGAACCGATCTCCTCGAGCGCCGCGAGCAGCTGCTCCTCGGTGGCAGGCCTCCGCAGTGCGGACGCGGGCACCTTGTCGCTCGGCTTGATACCGACCGTCCGATAGCGCTTGAGACCAGTCGCCGCCGGGATCAGCTTCCCGATGATGACGTTCTCCTTGAGCCCCAGGAGGCGATCGACCTTCCCCTCGATGGACGCGTCGGTGAGTACCTTCGTCGTCTCCTGGAACGAGGCCGCCGAGAGGAAGGATTCCGTCGCGAGCGACGCCTTCGTGATCCCGAGGATCAGGGGCTCGAACGTGGCCTGTTCGCTCTTCGCCTTCTTCACCCGGGCGTTCTCGCGCTCGAGCACGACCTTGTCGACGAGCTGGCCCGGGAGGAGGTCGGTGTCGCCCGCGCTCTCCACCCGCACCTTTTTCATCATCTGGCGGATGATCAGCTCGATGTGCTTGTCGTGGATGTCGACGCCCTGCGACCGGTAGACGCGCTGCACCTCGTCCACGAGGTAGACCTCGGTCGACGTTGCGCCCTTGAGCCGTAGGAGATCGGCCGGCGTCCGTGATCCCTCGTGGATCGCGTCGCCCGGCTCGACGACCTCGCCTTCGGCGACGAGCAGCCTCGTTCGGCGCGGGAGCTGGAACGAGACGTCCGCCAGCGGCTCACCGTTCTCATCGAGGCTCGTCGGGGACGATCGTCACCTTGACTCCGCGCTCGTTCTCCTCGAGCGAGACCCGGCCGCCAACCTCGGCCAGCTTGGCGGCACCCTTCGGGTTCCGCGCCTCGAAGATCTCGACGACGCGCGGGAGACCGTGCGTGATGTCGGCTCCGGCGACGCCGCCCGTGTGGAACGTCCGCATCGTGAGCTGCGTGCCGGGCTCGCCGATCGACTGCGCGGCGACGATGCCGACGGCATCGCCGATCTCGCACAGGTTGCCCGTGGCGAGAAACGTGCCGTAGCACCGCTGGCAGACACCGAACTCGCTCTTGCACTTGAGGACGGTGCGCACCTGAACCGTCATGCCTTCGCTCTGCTCGGGGTCGAGGTCGGCCTCGATCCGGACGAGCGCCGCGTTCGTCATGAGCTCGTCCTTCTCGGCGAGCACCGTCTTGCCCGGCTTCCCGTCCTTGAGCGGCTTGCGCAGGTCGGCGGAGAGAACACGGCCCGGGAGCGAGCGGTTGAGCCCGTCCGCGGTCACGAGCGGCAGCTCGATGCACCCGCTCGTCCCGCAGTCGATGTCACGCACGATCACGTCCTGGGAAACGTCCACGAGCCGTCGGGTCAGGTAGCCCGAGTCCGCGGTGCGAAGGCGCCGTGTCGGCGAGCCCCTTCCGGGCGCCGTGGGTCGAGATGAAGTACTCGAGCACCGACAGGCCCTCCATGAAGTTCGCCTTGATCGGCCGCTCGATGATGTCGCCCTTCGGATTCGCCATGAGACCACGCATCCCGGCGAGCTGGCGGATCTGCTTGAACGATCCGCGGGCTCCCGAGTTGGCCATCATGTAGATCGGGTTCAGCGCGAAGAGCGTTGTCCTCCATGGCCTCGGCGACGCGGTCGGTCGCCTCCGTCCAGGTCTCGACGATGCGCTCCTTCCGCTCCTCCTCGGTGATGAGACCGCGGTCGTACTGCTCCTCGATCGTGCTGACGCGACCCTCGTACTCCTCGAGGATCTTCTCCTTGGACTCGGGGATGACGATGTCGTTCTTCGAGACCGTGATCGCCGGCCTGCGTCGCGTAGTGGAACCCGAGCTCCTTGATCGTGTCGAGCACCGAGCGCGAGCGCGAGCGCGCCGTACCGGTCGACGAGCTCGGTGATGAACTCGTTCATCTCCTTCTTGCCGAGCGTCCGGTTGATGTACGGCTGGTCGCCTGCTCGAACCCGTCGCCGAGCGCGCGGCCGAGTGATCGACCGACCGCCTCGTTGAAGATCACGCGGCCCGGGGTCGTCAGCACGACCTCGCCGTTCCGGCGGTACTCGATCGGAGTCCTGAAGCGACACTGCTTCGCGTCGAGCGCGAGCACGACCTCGTCTTCGGAGCCGAACCGGCGCGGTCGCGGGTCGAGGTCCTCGGCGTTCGTCGCATCGAGGTCGGCCGGTCGAGTACGTCAGGTAGTAGCCGCCGAGCACCATGTCCTGCGTCGGCGTGGCGAGCGGCTTCCCGTGTGCCGGCGAGAGGATGTTGTTCGACGAGAGCATGAGGATGCGTGCCTCCGCCTGCGCCTCCGCGGAGAGCGGCAGGTGGACAGCCATCTGGTCGCCGTCGAAGTCCGCGTTGAACGCGTGGCAGACGAGCGGGTGGATCTGGATCGCCTTGCCCTCGACGAGCACCGGCTCGAACGCCTGGATCCCGAGGCGGTGCAGCGTCGGCGCGCGGTTCAGGAGAACCGGGATGCTCGGCGATGACCTCCTCGAGGACGTCCCAGACCTCGGGCGCCATCGAGTCGACGTGCTTCTTCGCGGCCTTGATGTTCTGGACGGCCTTGCGCTCGACGAGCCGGCTCATGATGAACGGCTTGAAGAGCTCGAGCGCCATCAGCTTCGGCAGGCCGCACTGGTGGAGCTTCATCGTCGGGCCCGACACGATCACCGACCGGCCGGAGTAGTCGACGCGCTTGCCGAGCAGGTTCTGCCGGAAGCGGCCCTGCTTTCCCTTCAGCATGTCGGAGAGCGACTTCAGGGCGCGATTGCCCGGGCCGGTGACGGCGCGGCCGCGGCGTCCGTTGTCGAAGAGCGCGTCGACGGCCTCCTGCAGCATCCGCTTCTCGTTGTTCACGATGATCTCCGGCGCGCCGAGGTCGAGGAGCCGCTTCAGGCGGTTGTTCCGGTTGATGACGCGCCGGTAGAGGTCGTTCAGGTCGCTCGTCGCGAAGCGGCCGCCGTCGAGCTGCACCATCGGTCGAAGCTCCGGCGGGATGACCGGGATCGCCTCGAGGATCATCCACTCGGGCTTGTTCTCCGAGGTGATGAAGGCGCTCACGACCTTGAGCCGCTTGATCGCCCGGCTCTGCTTCTGGCCCTTCGACGTCTTGATGGTCTCGCGAAGCGACTTCGCCTCGGCGGCGAGGTCGAGGTCGCGTAGGAGGTCGCGGATCGCCTCCGCCCCCATGCCGCCCCGGAAGTAGACGCCGAAGCCGTAGGGCGACCCGAAGCGGTCCTTGAGCTCGCGGAAGAGCATCTCGTCGTTCACGACTTGCTTGGGCTCCATCTCGCGGAAGAGCTGCCACGTCTGCTCGAGGCGAGCGACCGAGTCCTCTCCTGCCTCCCGTGCGTCCGCGCGCCTCGACTCGATGTCGAGGTACATCTCGCGCACCTTGAGCGCCCACTGGACGATCGCGTCGAGGTCCTCCTTCTGCATCCGGCCTTCGGCCTTCAGGCAGAGGTCGTTCGCGAGATCGCGGATCTCGTCGGCCGACGCGCTCGCCTCGGCGGTCTCCAGGAGCTCACGCAGGAGCCCCTTGCCGAGCTCGCGCGCCTTCTCCAGGTTCTTCTTGTCGACGGACGCCACGAGCTCGGCGTCATCGCCCTCGAGCTCCTCGCCGGCGTAGAGCGCGTCGAGGATCTTGTTCATGTGCTTCGTGACCGCGCCCTTCTTCGATCCGGTCGCCTTGTCGTACTCCTTCTGGAGCGGCCGCACGCCTCGCGGATCTGGACGGCAGCGTTCGCCGACCTGGTCGAGCTCGCGCGGAGAAAGCTGGCGGTCGTCGCGGATCGCGGCCTGGCGGACGAGCTCGCGGATCTTCTTCGAGTCCTCGGTCGTGATCTTGCTCGGCCACCGTCGACGAAGAGGCCGCCCACCAGCTTGCGCGCCTCCTCGAGCGGCGGGAGCCCCTGCTCCTCGGCCCACGAGAGGAGACCGCGGCCCCAGAACTCGTCGTCCTCGTCGAAGTTCTTCTCCTTGCCCTTCGTGAAGAAGTCGCGCCGGCGCGCAGAGCCGATCCTCGAGCGCAGCAAGCGCCTCGTCGCGGTCGACGTAGATGCGCTCCGACTCGGCCCGCACCTTGTCCTCGAGGTCGGCGAGATCCGCCTGCCGCTTGTCGTTCTCGACCGCCGTGATGATCGAGGCCGCGAAGTAGAGAACCTTCTCGAGCTCCTTCGGAGCGATGTCGAGCAGGTAGCCGATCCGGCTCGGAACGCCCTTGAAGAACCAGATATGCGAGACGGGGGCCGCCAGGTCGATGTGGCCCATCCGCTCGCGGCGAACCTTCTGCCGCGTCACCTCGACGCCACAGCGCTCGCAGATGATGCCCTTGTAGCGGACTCGCTTGTACTTGCCGCAGTAGCACTCCCAGTCCTTAGTCGGACCGAAGATGCGCTCGCAGAAGAGCCCGTCCTTCTCAGGCTTGAGAGTCCGGTAGTTGATCGTCTCCGGCTTCGTGACCTCGCCGGAGGACCAGTCGCGAATCTGCTTCGAGGACGCGAGGCCGATTCGGATCGCGTCGAAATTGTTGATGTCGATCAAAGCTCTCTCTTTCCTCAGTCTTCGATCTCGAGGTCTGCCAGGTCAGGTGCTTCTGCGAAGGGGCCGGCCAGGTCGGCCGCTTCCTCCGCGGGTGTCTCGCCGCCGACGACGTCGCCGGAGTCTTCGCCGACGTCGACGAGTGCCTCGTCGGCCGGAAGCTGGGTCTCTCCAGCCTCCTCGATCGCCTCGGCGCCCTCCTCGACCTCCTCTGCCGTCGCGGGCCGCGCGGCCGCCCGGAGCGAGCCGGGAGAGAGGTCGATGCCGAGCTCTTCCGCGGCCCGGAGCAGCTCGTCGTCCTCCTCCCGCACCTCGACGGGGCCGCCCTCCTCGGAGAGGACGTCGATGTCGAGTGCCAGCGACTGCATTTCCTTCAGGAGCACCTTGAAGGACTCGGGGATGGACGGCTCGGCGATGTTCTCGCCCTTCACGATCGCCTCGTAGGCCTTGACCCGACCGACGGTGTCGTCGGACTTGATCGTGAGCATCTCCTGGAGCGTGTAGGCGGCGCCGTAGGCCTCGAGCGCCCACACCTCCATCTCGCCGAAGCGCTGGCCGCCGAACTGCGCCTTGCCGCCCAGGGGCTGCTGGGTAACGAGCGAGTACGGGCCGGTCGAGCGCGCGTGGATCTTGTCGTCGACGAGGTGGAGCAGCTTCAGGATGTACATGAAGCCGACGGTCACCTTCTGGTCGAACGGCTCGCCGCTTCTGCCGTTGAAGAGCCGCGCCTTCCCGGACGTGCGCCGCCCGGGACGCCGCTTGGGATCGACCTTGAACGTGATCGGCGAATCGGGGTTCTGCCGCGTCCACTCGACGAGCGCCTCGTCGACCTCGGCCTCCGTCGCGCCGTCGAAGACGGGAGTGGCGATCGGCGTGGGGCCGTTCTTGACCCCGTCCTCGGAGAAGACGCCGTGCGCGGCAGCCCAGCCGAGGTGCGTCTCGAGGATCTGGCCGATGTTCATCCGGCTGGGAACGCCCAGGGGGTTCAGGACGACGTCGACCGGCGTGCCGTCCTCGAGGAACGGCATGTCCTCCTCGGCCACGATCCGGGCGATGACGCCCTTGTTCCCGTGGCGGCCGGCGAGCTTGTCGCCCTCCGCGATCTTGCGCTTCTTGGCGACATAGACGCGGACGAGCTCGTTGACGCCCGGCGACAGGTCGTCGCCCGCCTCCCGGGAGAACGTCTTCACGTCGATGACCTTGCCGCCCTCGCCGTGGGGAACCTTGAGCGAGGTGTCGCGGACCTCACGCGCCTTCTCCTTGAAGATCGCGCGGATCAGCTTCTCCTCGGCCGTCAGCTCGGTCTCGCCCTTCGGCGTGACCTTGCCGACGAGCAGGTCGCCCGAGCCCACCTCGGCGCCGATCCGGACGACGCCCCGGTCGTCGAGGTCGCGGAGCGACTCCTCCGAGCGGTTCGGGATGTCGCGCGTGATCTCCTCGTCCCCGAGCTTCGTGGAGCGCGCGTCGATCTCGTACTCGTGGATGTGGATCGACGAGAGCACGTCGTCCTTGACGAGCCGCTCGGAGAGGACGATCGCGTCCTCGAAGTTGTAGCCCTCGAACGGCATGAACGCGACGAGCAGGTTCTTGCCGAGCGCCAGCTCGCCCTGCGAGGTCGAGCTGCCGTCCGCGAGGACGTCGCCCTGCTTCACCTTGTCGCCCAGGCCGACGATCGGCTTCTGGTGGATGAGCGTGCCCTGGTTCGAGCGCATGAACTTGACGAGGTCGTACTCGTCCTTGCCTTCCTTGGCCTCGACGACGACCTTCTCCGCGTCGACGTCGACGACCGTGCCGGCGCTCGTCGCGACGACCACGTCGCCGGTGTCGACGGCTGCGCGGTACTCGAGGCCGGTACCGACGAGTGGTGCGTCCGTGATGAGGAGCGGCACGGCCTGACGCTGCATGTTCGCGCCCATGAGCGCGCGGTTCGCGTCGTTGTGCTCGAGGAAGGGGATGAGGGCCGTCGCGACCGAGACGATCTGGGCCGGAGCAACGTCCATGTACTGGACGTCCTTCGGGTCGGCGGTGACGGGCTCGCCGCCGGGGCCGCGCGAGAGCACCGTGTCGTTCAGGAACTTGCCGGTCTTCTCATCGACCGGCTCGTTGGCCTGCGCGATCGTGAACTTCTCCTCCTCGGCCGCGTCGAGGTAGACGATCTTGTCCGAGACCTTGCCCTTCTCGACGACGCGGTAAGGAGTCTGGACGAAGCCGAACTCCGAGACGGTCGCCATGGAGGCAAGCGATCCCATCAGGCCGATGTTCGGGCCCTCAGGGGTCTCGATCGGGCACATGCGCCCGTAGTGGGTCGGGTGCACGTCGCGCACCTCGATCGGCGCGCGCTCGCGCGTCAGGCCGCCGGCGCCGAGTGCCGAGAGGCGGCGTCTGTGCGTGAGGCCGGCGAGCGAGTTCGTCTGATCCATGAACTGCGAGAGCTGTGAGGAGCCGAAGAACTCTTTGAGCGCGGCGACGACAGGGCGGATGTTGATGATCGTCTGCGGCGTGATCGTGTCGACGTCCTCCGTCGTCATCCGCTCTCGAACGACCCGCTCCATGCGGTAGAGACCGACTCGGAACGCCTCCTGGATCAGCTCACCGACGGTGCGGAGCCGGCGGTTGCCGAAGTCCTCGTACTCGTCGAGCTCGTTCCGGATCGGCTCGCGCGAGAACGTCAGCGAGTCGGCTGCGTAGTCCTTCGAGTCCTCGGGGAGGCCGAGGCGCATCGGGAGGTCGACGAGCCGCTTGACGAGCGCGACGATGTCCTTCGTCGTCAGGACGCGCACGTCGTCCGGCACATCGACCTCGAGCCGCTGGTTCAGCTTGTAGCGGCCCACCTTCGTGAGGTCGTAGCGCTTCGGGTCGAAGAAGAGCCCGCGGAGGAGATTTCTCGCGTTCTCGAGCGTCGGCGGCTCGCCCGGGCGCTGCTTCTTGAAGACCTCTACGACCGCCTCTTCCTCGCGTGTGGTCGTGTCCTTCTCGAGAGTCATGGCCATGAACGGGTTGTCCTTGAACTCCTTGAGGATCGCCTCGTTCGTCGAGAGGTCGAGCTCCTCGCCGGTCGAGCCGTCGACGGCCGGCAGGGCGCGCAGAAGCGTGGTGATCGGAAGCTTGCGCTTCCGGTCGATCCTCGCGTAGACGATTCCCTTCTTGTCGATCTCGAGCTCGAGCCACGAGCCGCGGCTCGGCATCAGGTTCGCGATGAAGACCTGCTTGTCCGCGTCCTTCGGCTCCATGAGGTAGGCACCCGGCGAGCGGACGAGCTGCGTGACGATGACGCGCTCGGTCCCGTTGATGATGAAGGTGCCCTGCTCCGTCATGAGCGGAAAGTCGCCCATGAAGACGCTCTGCTCGCGAATCTCGCCTGTCTCCTTGTTGACGAACCTGACCTGCATGTGCAGCGCCGCCTGGTACGTCATGTCCTTCTCGCGACACTCGCGGATCGTGGCCTGCGGGTTCTCCGGGAACTCGAACCAGTAGTCGGCGAACTCCACGGCGAGCGTGCCCGTGTAATCCTCGATCGGCGAGATGTCGTTGATCGTCTCGCGCAGGCCCTCGTCCAGGAACCACCTGAACGACGCGACCTGGATGTCGATCAGATTCGGTAGGTCGAGGACATGCTTGAGGCGGGAGAAATTCTTACGGGGACGTGGCGAAGCAGCCTTGGTGGCCAAGAAAAAGGTCCTCCCTCTAGGCAGGGTGTAACGACAAGGACGCGTGCGGAAACGGCAAGAGGCGGCGCGACCCGTAAAGGTAGCAAACACGGCCGCTCCCGCGCAAGGGCTAGCGCGCGGGTGACCGCGTCCGGCTTCAAACTGTAGCGCGATCGCCGCCGATTGGCCAGCCGGCTAAACGGCGGCCCTCCCCGTGTTAGCTCTGACGGAGGAGCCAGAGCGCCGCCGGAGCGTGTTCGGGACTCTCCCGGAGGCTTGGGATGAGCTCTTCGAGCTCGGTGCGGCGCGCCCGCGCCGCCGCGTGCGCCGCGAAGAGGATCCGGTAGGCGGGGTTGTCGGCCAGGTAGGCCTGGAGGAGGTATTGCTCCGTCGAGTATGTGCCGCGCACGTACCACGGCCGCGGGTACTCGTAGGGCCAGAAGACGTCATGGAAGTGGACTACCACGCCGGGGTGGAGCCTTGGCAGGACGTCGAGCACGAGCCGGTTGACTTCGCCGCCGAGCTTGACGACGTGCGAGCTGTCGACGAAGAGCACGTCGCCGTCCTCGAGGGCCAGAAAGGTCTCGAGGTCGAGATCCTGGGCGCGAGTGGGCTCGAGCCGCGTGACCCCCCCGACGGCTACGACCGCGCGCGGCTCCGGGTCGACGGCCGTGAAGTCGACCGGCGAACCCTCGGCGGCGTTCCGGAGGGAGGCCGCCGCGGTCACGAGGGTCGAGTGGCCCGAGCCGATCTCGAGGACCCGGCGCGGCTTCAGCCGTCGGATCATCGCCCAGAGGAGCTCCGCATCCCCGGCCTGGTAGTACCCGTTCCAGAGCTCGAACCCGTTCCCGAGCCCGCTCGCCCGCTCGGCCGCGCACTCGGCCAGAAACGGCGCGAGTTCCGCGCGCACGTAGTCGAGATCCCGGTCGGGATCGAGGTCGACGCCGAGCATCGGTGCCGGCCGCATCCAGGCATCGTCGGCCTCCGGCGGAATCTCGGGAACTGGCGAGTACGCGTTACGCGGCACGAGGTCGTAGCCGAGCGCGAGGGCGATCCTCCGCGCGATCTGATCGCGCCGAACCCGACGGGCCCAGCTCATTCGCCCCAGCCCCGCAGGTCCGGAACCGGACGCAGCCGAAGACCATTCTCGTCGACCAGATAGTCGTAACCCTGACGCTGCCAGGTGCCGTTCGGATCCAGGCAGGCATAGCGGGCGCGCCGCTGCGCCCGGCCCTCGGCGGTCAGCATCCCCAGGTGGTAGACGACAAGGTCGGCGCGCGGATAGGGCCGGTCCTGGAGCGGAGGCTTGAGTCCGTGCACCTTCGCCGTGTCGAACTCGTGGTCGGCCCGGAGCCTGAAGAGCCTGGGTGGTGCTTTCCGGCCCCAGATCCCGTCCGCGCGGTAATGGTCGGGGGAGTCCCAGAGCTCGCGGAGGCGCACGCGGAACGTTGACCTGCCGAGGAGCCGGCCGCGCCGGATGACTCGCTCGGCCCGGACGCGGAAGTCGCGCTCGAGACGCTCGTCGACATCGACGACAAGCGCCCAGTCCGCCCCGTGACGGAGCGCGGCCTCGACCAGCCGCCGGTGGTTACCCATTTCGTCCCAGGCCGCCCGCTCGGGCGGGTTGTCGAGGAGCTCGAGCACCTCGGGCCGCCCGGCAAGGAGCTCGCGAGAGCCGTCGCTCGAACCGTCGTCGAGCGCGACGACGCCGTCCACCTGAGAGCCGACGTTCGCCACGTAGCCCGGTAGGTAGCCCATACCGTCGCGCACGGCAAGCAGGGCGACGAGACGCGCGCGGCGCCTCGGCCGGGCGATTCCTGCCGAGGGGATCATCGGTCGCATTCCGCGATTGTCCGCTTCGAAGGCCGCGGGCGGGACAACTTCCGCCCCTGCACGTGAGCGAGGCCGCTTCCGCGGCCTCGCTCGGACGTGCCGGCTCGCGCTTCGCCGTTACTTCACCTCGACGGAGCCGCCGGCCTCTTCGAGCTGTCCCTTGATGGAGTCGGCTTCCTCGCGGGCGACGCCCTCCTTGATCGCGTTCGGCGCCCCGTCCACAAGGTCCTTGGCCTCTTTCAGGCCGAGGCCGGTGACCGCACGGACGACCTTGATCACCTGGATCTTCTTGTCGCCGGCGCCCGTCAGGACGACGTCGAACTCCGTCTGCTCCTCGGCGGCCGCACCGTCCCCGCCGGCCGCACCGGGAGCGGCGCCGGGTGCCGCGACCGCCACCGGAGCGGCGGCCGTGATGCCCCACTCCTCCTCGATCTTGTTCTTGAGCTCGACGAGATCGAGCACGGTCATCTTTCCGAGCTCGTCGAACACCTTGTCGACCGCGCTTGCAGCCATTACTGCTCCTCCTTGGTCTCTTCGGGTTCTGCGGAGGCCTCTGCCTCCGGCTCCACTTCAGCTTCCTCTACGGTTTTCTCCGGCTCCGTCTCGGCGTCTGCCTCTCCTTCGGCGTCCTCCACAGGCTCTTCGGCAACGGGCTCCTCGGCAGAGAAGGGCTCCTCGGCGGCGGGCTCCGTTGTCTCGCCCGACGTGTCGCCCTGCTCGCGCAGCTGGTCGATGCGGGCGTCGGCAAGGCCGACGAGGTTCTGGAGCGGCGCGTTGACGAGGCCGGCGATCGCGTTCAGCGGCGCGATGATCGCGCCGAGCACCTGGCCGCGAAGCGTCTCGAGCGGCGGCAGGGTCGCGAGGTTTCGGACCTGCTCGGCCGACATCGGCTTCCCTTGCAGGATGCCGCCCCTGAGCTCGAGGACGCGCGTGCGACGCGCGGTCTCGCTCAGGGTCTTCGCCACGGCCACCATGTCGCCCTCGTTGACGAACGCGATCGCGGTCGGGCCGTCGAGAAGCTCGTTCAGCTCCGGCATGCCGGCCTCATCTGCCGCGCGCTTCGTCAGCGTGTTCTTCACCACCGAGAAGCGGGCGCCGTGGGAGATGAGCTCCGTCCGGACGCCGTCGATCTCGGTCACGCTCAGGCCGCGATAGTCGGCGACGATGAGCGTGTCGGTCGCCTTGAGGCGCTCGACGAGCTCCTTGACGACCTCTTCTTTTTGATCCTTCCTCACTACACCTCCCTGAAACGGCTCGTGCCCGCCTGGAGGCGGGCACGAGAGGAGGCGCGGAAGTGCGTTCCTGACGGCCGCCTCGGCCGGGCTTCTGCGCTGCATTGCGCTGCCGGCTGTCTCTGGCGACGGGATGGTCGTCTCGTCTATGCCGCGGCGGTTGCGGACTCCTCGGTTAGCTCTTCGACGATGTCGCGGGTGCGGCTCGGGTCGACCTTGATCCCCGGCCCCATCGAGCTCGTCAGGGTGACCGAGCGGATGTAGCGTCCCTTCGCCGCCGAGGGCTTGGCCCGCACGATCTCTTCCATGATCGTCGCGTAGTTCTCGAGCAGGTCGCGCTCCGAGAAGCTTTTCTTCCCGATCGCGAGGTGGACGTTTGCCCCGCGGTCGGTGCGGTATTCGAGCTTGCCGGACTTCGAGTCTCGAACTGCCTTCGCGATGTCGAAGGTGACCGTGCCGGCCTTCGGATTCGGCATCTTGCCGCGCGGCCCGAGGATGCGGCCGAGCTTTCCGACGGTGCCCATCATGTCCGGCGTCGCGATCGCGACGTCGAACTCGTCGAAGCCACCTTCGATCTGCGTCGCGAGGTCGGCCGAACCGACGACGTCGGCGCCGGCGTCTTGAGCCTCTTTGGCCTTCTCGCCCTCTGCGAAGACTGCGATGCGCACTTCCTTGCCGGTCCCGTGCGGGAGCATCAGCGTTCCCCGGAGCTGCTGATCCGCGTGGCGGACGTTCAGGCCCGTGTTGAAGTGCACCTCCACTGTCTCGTCGAACTTCGTGTCCGGCGCACCCTTCAAGAGCTTGACCGCCTCGAGAGGCGAGTAGAGCGTCTCGCGGTCGACCGCGGCGCGCGCGTTCCGGTAGCGCTTTCCGTGACTGGCCATTACTTCTCGACCTCCACGCCCATCGAGCGGGCGGTGCCGGCGACGACGAGCATCGCCTGGTCGACGTCGCGCGCGTTCAGGTCCGGCAGCTTGGTCTCGGCGATCTGGCGTAGCTGGGACTGCGAGAGCCGGCCGACCTTGTCCCGATTCGGCTCGGCCGAGCCCTTGTCGAGGTTCAACGCCTCCTTGATGAGCACCGCGGCGGGCGGAGTCTTGGTGATGAAGGTGAACGAGCGATCCTCGTAGACCGTGATCTCGACCGGGGTGATGCGGCCGGCTGCCTGCGCGGTCTCGGCGTTGAAGGCCTTGCAGAACTCCATGATGTTGACCCCGTGCTGGCCCAGCGCAGGGCCGACCGGCGGTGCCGGGTTGGCCTGTCCGCCTGGGATCTGGAGCTTGATGAGCGTGAGGACTTTTTTCGCCATGCGTCAGTCGAGTTTCTTCACCTGGTCGAACGACAGCTCCACGGGAACCTGCCGCTCGAAGATGTTCACCTGCACCTTGAGCTTCTGCTGGTCGGCGTTCACGTCGACGATCTCACCGTCGAAGTCGGACAGCGGGCCTGAGGTTACCTTCACGGACTCGCCGAGCTCGAACTGGGCGACCGCGCGGGGACGGTCGGCCGTCGCGCCCGTCTGGAGGATCCGGTCGACCTCCATCTGCGAGAGCGGCACCGGCTTCGTGCCGGAGCCGACGAACCCGGTCACGCCGGGCGTGTTCTTGACCACCGTCCAGGCCTCGTCGGTCATGTCCATGTTCACGAGCACGTAGCCGGGGAGGACGCGCTGCTCGATCTGGACGCGCTGGCCGTCCTTCGTCTCGATCCGTTGCTCCGTCGGCACGACGACTCGCCGGAAGCGCACCTGCTGCTTCATCGAGTCGATGCGGTGCTCGAGATTGGTCTTGACCTTGTTCTCGTGCCCTGAGTAAGTGTTGATGACGTACCAGCGAAACATGCGCGTCCGTTCCTCGGCTAGATGTTCAGAATGACGTCGCGCACGAGTCGTGAGAGGACGCCGTCCGCTCCCCAGAGGAATACGCCCACCACCGCGACCGCGACGATCACGGCGACGGTAGCCGAGATCAGCTGGCGCTGGCCGGGCCAGTCGACCTTCTTGAGCTCGCCCCAGGACTCCTGGGTGAAGCCGAAGAACCCGCCGCGGCCGCGCTCGACGCGGACGACCTCGGGGTGACTCGACCGCCGCCTCGACGGGACGAGCCTCGGGGCGCCGCTCCTCACGCGTGCGCGACTTGACCGCGGGCGCCTGGTAGTCGGCGCTCCGCCGTCCGCGCCTCGTCCGCGAGCTACGGGCCACTTATCTCGTCTCCCGGTGCAGCGTATGGCCACTGCACCAGCGGCAGTACTTGCGGGTCTCGAAGCGGTCCGGCGTGTTCCGCTTGGACTTGTTCGTCTGGTAGTTACGGCGCTTGCACTCGGTGCACGCGAGCGTAATTGCGACTCTGACTCCGGTTGCCAAATCTCTGCTCTCTCTTCTGACTCAGTGGGCGAGGAGGTAGCGGCGGGAGGACTCGAACCTCCGACACGCGGATTATGATTCCGCTGCTCTAACCAGCTGAGCTACGCCGCCGCGCGCGCCTGAGTGTAGCAAGAGCCCTAGCTCGATCTCGAGAGCTCGATGCCCTCGCCCGGGAGGTCTTGAACGCCTCCGTCAGCAACATGGACAACGTTCTCGACCCCGCTTCGACGCAGGAGCGAGGCTGCAATCGAGCTGCGGTTCCCGACCGAACAGGCGACCGCAATCTCGCGACCGTTCAGGAGCTCGGGAGGTACGCCGGCGGCCAGGCCGTGATACGGGATGTGGAGCGACCCGGGCACGTGCCCCTCGTCCCATTCGTTGTCGTCCCGCACGTCGAGGAGGAGCACGTCTCGCCGCCTCAGGCGGTCGGCGAGGCCGCCGACATCGAGAGCCGGGGTCGAGTCGAGCGTCAAGCCGGCGTCTCGCCAGGCCTCGATGCCGCCGCTCAGATAGCCGGCGAGCGTGCGGAAGCCCACCGCCTCGAGGAGCCGGCCGAACCGGACGGCTTCGGCATCCGAGGCAGCGGTCAAGACGACGTCGCTCTCGGGATCCACTACCCAGGCGGCCCGGGTGCCGACCGCGGCCCGAACCGTCGTGACGTTGATCGAGCCGGGCACGTGCGCGGCGTCGAAGTCGCGCGGCGCCCGTCCGTCGAGGAGGGTAGCGCCGCGGTCGACGAGGCCCTCGACACGTGCGGGCGCGAGCGGGGCGAGCGTCTGCAGGTCCGTGACGAGGGGGCCGCGGTTCAGCTCCACGATCCGCTTGAAGTTCGGTGGCTGGGGTGCGAGCTCGCCCGTGAGCTCGCGGACGAATCGCGCCTCGTCGTCGAGCTGGGTGAGATGGTTGAAGCGGCGCTCGAAACCGATCGTCGAGCCCGGCTTCTCGCTCATGCCGGCGCCGCCGCAGAGCGACCCGCCGATGTGGCCAGGCCAGACCTCGGCGAAGTCCTCGAGCTCGAGGAGACGGCGAACCGACCGGTACAGGCTGTGGGCGCCCTCCTCCGGCTCGACGGCGAGGTCGGGCCGTGCGAGGTCGCCGACGAAGAGCGAGTCTCCGGTGATGACAAGCCACGGCGACCCGCCTCGCGAGCCGTCCTCGACCGCAAACGCCAGGTGCTCGGGCCGGTGGCCCGGGGTGGCGATGGCGGTGATCTTGACGTCGCCGACGGCCACCGAATCGCCGTCGGCGAGCGGCACGTGCTCGTAAGCGGCGCCCGCCTCGCGAGACACGTGGATCATGGCGCCGGTCGCCTTTGCCAAGCGGCCGTGGCCCGACACGTGGTCGGCGTGGTTGTGGGTCTCGAGGAGGTGGGAGATCCGGAAGCCGTTGTCCTCAGCGAGCTCGAGGTAGTCCTCGACGTCCCACTTCGGGTCGATGATCGCCGCCTCGCCGCCGTCCGCGACGACATAGGAAGCGCAGCCGAGATCCTCGTGAAGCACCTGCCGGAAAAACATCGAGGTCATGATAGTTTCGCGTCTGCATAGGTCATGCCTAAGCAGCTGCTTACAGCCAGCGAAGCCTCCCGGCGCCTCGGGATCAGTCTCGACACCCTGCGCCGCTGGGACCGACAGGGCCGAATTCGTGTCGAACGGGACACCGCGAACCGACGCGTCGTGCCTGCCTCCGAGGTTCAGCGAATCCGCGGCGGCGGCGAGCAGCACGGGCTTTCGGCCCGCAACCGTTTTCGCGGTGTCGTGCGCGAGGTGCGCATCGAGGGACTGCTCGCGCAGGTCGTGATCGACACCACGGAGCCGACGCGCGTCGTAGCGGTGATCACGCAGGAAGCCGCCGAGCAGCTCGGGCTCGAGCCGGGTATGCCCGCCACCGCGCTCGTCAAGGCGACCTCGGTGATGGTCGAGCGTTGAGAGTCGTGGCGGCAATCGTCGCCGCGCTCGTCGTGTTGGCTCCTGGCTGCGGTGGCGAGGACGGGGACGGATCGAATGCCTCCGGCGCGACGGTCTTTGCCGCTTCATCGCTGGCCGAGGTCTTCCAAGAGCTCGACCCCGGCGCGAAGTTCAACTTCGCCGGCTCGGACGAGCTCGCGCTTCAGATCGAGGAGGGGGCGCCGGCCGACGTCTATGCCGCCGCCAGCCCCAAGTACCCCGACGAGCTATTCAAGGCCGAGCTCGTCGAGGAGCCACGGATCTTCGCGACGAACAAGCTTGTTCTGATCGTCCCCTCGGACAATCCCGAGGGCATCGGGTCCGTGGCGGATCTCGCCGAACCTGGCGTCAAGCTCGTCGTCGGCGCCGAGGGCGTCCCGGTCGGGGACTACACGCGAACGGTGCTCGAGAACATGGGCGAGTCGGACGTGCTCGACAACGTCGTTTCGAACGAGGACGACGTGAAGGCCGTCGTTGCGAAGGTGTCGCAGGGCGAGGCCGATGCAGGCTTCGTCTACGTCACCGATGTCAGGTCGGTGCAGGAAGACGTCGAGACGATCGATCTCCCCGAGGACGCGCAAGCTCAGGTCGAGTATCCAATCGCGGTCGTCGCCGAGGCTGAGAACCCGGAGGCGGCTCAGGCCTTCGTCGACCTCGTGCTCTCGGACCGCGGGCGAAAGGCGCTCGAATCCGCAGGCTTCGGCGTTCCGTGAGGCGGCTCTTCGAGCTCACGCTCGTCGTCTGCGCGGCGCTCGTTGTCCTGTTCCTGTTCGTTCCGCTGGTCGCGCTCTTCCTGCGCGTCTCGCCGGCCACGCTCGTCGCGCAGCTCGGGCGCGAGGTTGTCCTCGACGCGCTCTGGGTGACCGTCAAGACCGGATTGATCTCGCATGCGTTCGTCCTCGGGATCGGGACGCCGGCCGCGTACCTCCTCGGCACGCGCCGGTTCCGCGGCCGGGATGTCGTGCTCACCGCCCTCGAGCTCCCGCTGGTACTGCCGCCGGCGGTGGCAGGCATCGCTCTGCTCGCCGCGTTCGGCCGCCGCGGGCTCCTCGGCGAGGAGCTGTCCACGCTCGGCCTCCAGATCCCCTTCACGCAGCTCGCGGTCGTCATGGCCGTCACCTTCGTCGCGCTCCCGCTCTACGTCCGTCTTTCCGTGGCGACTTTTGCCTCGCTAGACCGGACGCTCCTGGACGCGTCGCGGACGCTCGGAGCAAGTCCCTTCAAGACGTTCGCCCGCGTCGCTCTGCCGCTCTCGGGAGCCGGCCTCGGCGCGGCCTCGACCCTTGCCTGGGCCCGGGGAACCGGAGAGTTCGGAGCCACGATCATGTTCGCCGGGAGCTTCCAGAGCGTCACCCAGACGCTCCCGCTCGCCATCTATGCGCAGCTCGACCAGGACCGGAGCGTCGCGATCGCGATCGGGGCGCTGCTCGTCCTCCTCTCCGCCGTCGTCCTCCTCGCCGTCAAGCTTCTACCCTCATGGCAGCGCTCTACGTTCGACTCGCCCATCCCCTTCGCGACTTCCGGCTCTCCCTAGAGCTCGAGGTCGGCCGGGCGGCCTCGGTGCTCGTCGGCCCGTCGGGCGCAGGGAAGACGACCGTTCTGCGGGCGATCGCGGGCCTGCTCAAGCCCGAGTCCGGCCGCGTCGCGATCGACGACAGGGTGTGGCTCGACACCGAGCGCGGCGTGAACCTACCGCCCGAAGAGCGCTCGGTCGGCCTCGTCTTCCAGGAGTACGCGCTCTTCCCGCACCTGAGCGTCCGGCGGAACGTCGCCTACGGGGCCAGGGGCGAGTTGGGAGATCTCCTCGAGCGGTTCCGGCTCGGGCCGCTCGCTGACGCGCGGCCCGGCGAGCTCTCGGGTGGAGAGCGCCAGCGGGTCGGCGTCGCGCGCGCCCTGGCACGAAGGCCCGAGGTGCTGCTCCTGGACGAGCCGCTCTCCGCGCTCGACGCTCGCACGCGAGCGCACGTGCGCGAGGAGCTCAGGGACCTCCTCGAGGACCTCGATATTCCGACGCTCGTCGTCACGCACGACTTCGCCGACGCGGCTGCGCTCGCCAGGAACGTCTCCGTGCTCGTGGACGGCGAGATCGTCCAGAGCGGTGCGCCGAGCGACCTGATCGCGTCGCCGGCGAGCCCGTTCGTGGCCGACTTTGCGGGAGGCAACCTCCTCGTCGGAACGGCGACGTCCGGCCCCCGACGGGCTCACCGACGTCGAGCTCGGCGACGGCCTCCTCGTCCGCTCCACGGATGACGGCCCAGGGGCGCGTGGGCGTGGTCGTCTACCCGTGGGAGATCGCGGTGGCGCTCGAGGCGCCGGCGGACTCCACTCAGAACCACGTGCGGGGCGAAGTCGCCTCGCTGGTGCCCGTCGCGAACCGGATGCGTGTCCGGGTCGGGCCGATCACCGCGGAGATCACGACCGCGTCGGCGGAGCGGCTCGGCCTGAGACGCGGCCTGCCGGTCGTCGCGAGCTTCAAGGCGGCGGGCACGCGGCTCGTCCCGCTCGACTAGTCGGGTTTCGCTTCGCCATAGCGCGGCAGGCCGTCGTCAGGGATCTCCTCCCACGACACGGCGTAGTCCACGTACTGGTGCCACTGCGGCCGTATGCCCGGGTCTTCGTCGAGCGCGCCGAGCCTCACGGTTGCGTAGTCCGAAGCACCGGGGGTGCGGCTGAAGAGAGCCGAGCCGCAGCTCCGGCAGAAGAGCTTCTCCGCGCCGGTCTCGGGGGCCAGCCGCCGAGGTTGTCCTCTCCGGCGAGGAACCGGACGCTGCCCGGCGCGAGCCTGGCGTTCGCCGACGCGCCCGTCCCGGTCCGACGCTGGCAGCGAGTGCAGTGGCAGTAGAGGCCGGCCGGAAGCGCCTCGGTGATCTCGAACCGAACGGCCCCGCAGCCGCAGGCACCGGTCACAGCGCGCCCCCCGCGGCCGGCGGCCCGCCGGCCGGCTCGCCCTCGTTCCCCGCGTTCCGCGCCAGGTGCTCCTCGACGAGGAAGATGTTCGAGCTCTCGGCCCGCTCCACGACCGCGAGAAGCGACGACATGCTCGCCACCTCCTCGCGCTGCTCCTCGAGGAACCAGCCGAGGAACTGCTCGCCGACAAGATCGCCTTCCTCGCGCGCGAGCCGCGCGAGCTCCACGATCTGCTGCGTCACCTGCTTCTCTTGGTCGAGCGCCAGCCGGACTGGCGAGACGAGATCGCCGAACTCGGCCTGCGGCGCGTCGATCCCGGGGATCCGGACGGGCTCACCGGCGTCGAGCAGGTACTGGACGATCATCATCGCGTGGTTCCGCTCCTCGAGGGCCTGCCGGTAGAAATGCGCCGCCAGTTGCGGAAGCGTCTCGGCGTCGTAGTGGACAGCGATCGCGACGTACTGCTGAGAAGCGGCGAACTCCCGGCCGACCTGGTCGTTGAGCGCCTCGGGGAACCGGCCCATAGAGCGATCCTACTTCGACGGAGACTGACCGCGGCCGATCTCGTCCAGCCCCTGGAGCCGCGCGCGAACGACCTTCGCCACGTAATCGAGCGCCAGCCTCGCGTTCTCCTCGTCGACCGAAGAGCACGCCTCCGGAAGCACCGAGACCTTGAAGCCGAGCTCGCGGGCGTCGATCGCCGACTGGACGACGCACATCTCGGTCGCGGCGCCGGCAATCAGCACTCGCTCCACCTCGAGCTCTCGCAGCACGAGCACCAGCGGCGTGTGATCGAACGCCGAGTAGCGAGGCTTGACGACGAAACGGTCCTCGTCGCCGGGCGCGAGTGCTTCAACGAGGTCCCCGCCCCGGCCCTCCTCGACCGCGTGGCGGACGAGCCGCCCGACGTCCCCGTCCCACACGCCGAAGTTGTCGTTCGAATAGACGACCGGCACACCGAGCCCGTGAGCTCGCTCGATGGCTGCCTTAAGCGTCGGGTACGCGCGCCGATAGGAGGCGAGGAGAGCCTCGCCGTCCTCGTGGAGGAAGTCGTTGACGACGTCGACGAGGAGGAGCGCGTCCTTCATCCGGCGGCGGGAAGAGTGGCACGGACCCGTGTGCCCTCGCCGGCCCTGCTCTCGACTGCGAGGCGTCCGCCTAGGGCCTCGACACGGTCGGCGAGCCCGCGGAGCCCGGTCCCCCTGGCCGCATCGGCTCCGCCGCGGCCCGAATCCGCCACCTCGACGGCCAGGGTGCCGTCTCTGAGAATCACGCTGACGTCGACTGCGTCGGCTCCCGAGTAGCGAATCGCGTTCGCAAGAGCCTCGGCAACCACGTAGTAGGCCGCGACCTCAACGGCCTCCGTGCAGCGGCCGCCGGCCTCGACGGCGATCCGGACCGGGATCGGCGCCCGCTCTCCCAGCGACTGGAGGGCAGGCGCGAGGCCGCGCTGCGTCAGGAAGCCCGGGTGGAGCCCGCGCGCGAGCTCACGAAGTTCCTCCAGCGCCAGGTCGAGCTCCTCGCGGGCGGAGGCGATGTGCGAGCCGGCCGCTTCGGGATCCCCGGGGAGCCGGCTCTCCGCGAGGCGGAGCGAGAGAGCGAGCGTGACCAGCCGCTGCTGCGCGCCGTCGTGGAGGTTCCGCTCCAGCCGGCGCCGCTCCGTGTCGCTCGCGGCGACGAGCCGCGCCCTCGACCGGGAGAGCTCCTCGCGGGCGTCAGCGCTTGCGATCGCGAGCGCAACGAGCTCTGCAAAGTCGGCGAGACGATCCTCGGTGTCGGGCGGCAGCGGCTCCTCACGATTCGAGGCAGCCAGGACAGCGCCCCAGACCCGGCCGCCAACCGTTACGGGAGCGGCGACCGTGTTCCGGAAACCCGCCTGCCGGACGAGCTCCGCGATCTCGCTCCTCTTGCCCGCATAGTCATCGATCCGGGCGGGGCGGCCGGTGCGGAAGACCTCGCCGGTCACGCTCTCCTCCTCGAGCGGAAAGCCGGCACCGAGCTGGACGGCTTCGAACGAACCGAACCGGCCGACGACGACGGCACGCTCGTTCAGGTCATCGAACCGCAGAATCGCCGCGCTCTCCGCGCCGAAGAGAGCGGCGGTCTCCTCGGTGACGAACCCGAAGACCGCCTCCGGAGACGAGCCGCTCGCCACGAAGGTCGCCACGCGGCGAAGGGCCGCCTGCTCCTCGGCGAGCCTGAGAAGATCCTCTCCGGGCGTCTGCTGACCGCCCCCCATGGTGCCGGTCCTATCAGACCGTGCACGCCGGTACGGCAGGCGGCTGAGCTATGCCGCGTGCCGGGTCGGCGTTCCGAGCACCGCTTGGACGGCGCGCCCGAGCTCACGGACGCCGAAGGGCTTCTGGAGGAAGACGGCGCCCGGCTCGAGCTCCCCGTCGCGAAGAGCCGCGTCGGTGGAGTAGCCCGAGGTGTAGACGATCGGCAGGTTCGGCTCGCGCTCCCGGAGGCGGGCAGCGAGCGCGCGTCCACTCATCTTCGGCATGACGACGTCGGTGACGAGGGCGTCGAAGCGCTTGCGGCCGGCGAGCTCGAGCGCCTCGACCGGATCGGCAGCCTCGATCACGTCATACCCATGCAGACGGAGCATCTCGCCCGCGAGCACACGGACGACCGCCTCGTCCTCAACGAGGAGAACGACAGACGAGGTCTCCTGAGGCCGCCCGGCCAGCACCATCCCCACACAGGTGGCATCGGCGACCGGGCAGGCCTCCACGATCACGGGTCGGGGGTGCGAGCATCCCCGATCCCGCGTGGGCCGACCGGGCCTAGTCGTCGTCTCCGCCACCGCCGTGGCCGGAGTTGTCGGAGCCGCTGCCGGAGTTGTCGCCGTCTCCGCCCTTGTCGTCCGTGGTCGTGCCTTCGGTGGTCGTCTCGTCGGTCGTCGTCCGATCGTCGTCGTCCGTTCCCGTCCTCCGGTCTTCCGTCGACGTGCCGTCGGAGCCGATCGAGCCGACCGGGCTCAGATTCCCGACCGGGTCATTGCCGGCTCCGCTCGCGTTGTCGAGGAGGGATGTGGCCGCGTAGGCCGCACTCGCGGCGAGGAGACAGGCGGCGAGAGTGATGGCTATGACCTTCATCGCGCTCACCCTACGCCGCCTCGGACAGGGCCGACCCGAGCTCGCGCCGGAGGGCGCCGATCTCGCGCGGCCGGTTGGCGACAAGGGCCGCGAGGGGCCGTCCGACCTCGTCGCGGTACCGAACGGTGAACTCGCCGGGCCCGCCGTCGATCTCCACGCGGTGCCAGTCCTCGGCATGGCCGACGTACTGGAGCCTGAGGCCGAACTGATCCGACCAGAAATACGGCAGGTCGTCGTACGGACGCTCGCGGCCCAGGATCGCGTGCGCGACCGACGCGGCCTGGCCGGCGGCGCTCGTCCAGTGCTCGACGCGCAGCCGGCGGCCGAGAGCCGGCCGGTACGCGCTCGCGACGTCGCCGCAGGCATAGACGTCCTCGAGAGCGGTACGCCCGCAGGCATCCGTCGGGATCCCGGCCTCCTCGTTCAGGAGCTCACCGGCCGGCGTGACGCCGATGCCGACGAGCACGGCCCCGCACTCGATCCGGGCGCCGTCCGCGAGGACGACCGTGCTGACGCGACCATCGGCGCCCGCTTCGATCCGGTCGACGCCGACTCCGAGCCGCACGTCCGCGCCCTGCAGGCGCCAGTGGTCGGCGAGGAGCCCGCCGACCTCGGGCCCGAGCGTCCGGACGAAGGGTCGCGGCGCGGCCTCGACGAGCGTCACGTCGACGCCGAGCGCGAGCGCGGTCGAGGCGGCCTCGGCTCCGACGAAACCGGCGCCGATCACGCAGAGCCGCGACCCAGGCTCGAGCTCGGCTCGAAGCGCGTCCGCATCCATGCGGGTCCGGAGGACGTGAACGCCCGCCGGCTGCGCGCCCGGCAGCCGCCGCGCCCGCGCACCGGTGGCGATCACGAGCGCGTCCCACTGGATTCCTCCGGCCACGCGGCCGAGCAGGTCGACCGACTCGACCCGCTCGCCGAGCCGGAGCTCGATCCCGCGCTCGGCCCAGAAGCTCTCCGGGCGAAGCTCGACGCTCTCCCGCGCGCCGGCGAGGAGCTCCTTCGAGAGAGCGGGCCGCTCGTAGGGCGCGTGGGGCTCGTCGCCGAAGACGACGACCCGGCCGCCGAAGCCCTCCGCGCGGAGGGTCTCCGCACAGCGGGAGCCGGCGAGGCCTGCGCCGACGATGACCACGGTCCCGGCGCTCACGCCGCCTGCCTTCCGCTTTCGATCTCGAAGACCGAGATCGCGCCCATCGGGCAGGAGCCGGCCGCGTCGAGGACCGACTCGTCGTCCGTCTCGCCGACGCGTGTGCCGGCGACACCCGACCCGTCGAGCTCGAAGACCTGCGGAGCCAGCTCGGCGCACGAGCCGAACCCGCTGCAGAGCGAGCGGTCGATCTGGATGCGGTACGTGCTCATGAGTCCCCCTTCGGGACGGCGACCCTGCGGGTCGCGGTTGGCAGCGCGCGCCAGGCGGTCGCGAGTGCGACCGCTCCGACGGCGCCGAGGTACAGGCCCAGGGCCCAGGGAGCCGCGGAGTCGGTGCCGGCAAAGAGGCCGTGCGCCGTCGCGGCGGCGAAGATGCCGTAGGTCGCCCAGTGGAGACGCCGCCAGTTCTTCTGGCCGATCCGCTTCCGGAGCGCGAACGAGACGTAGACGAGCAGCATGAGATTCCCGGCGAGGACGCCGAGCGCGGTCGGGAGCGGCCGGTAGCGGCGCGAGCCCAGGGACGACCAGCGCGGCGAGCGAGATCTCGACGGTCTCGTCGAGGACGAGCACGATCCCGTGGACGCCACGAACGCGAGGCCGAGCAGCGCGAGGAAGCGGTGCGCGTCGACCGCCGTCGGCTGGCGAAGGGCCGGGCCGAACGGCTTCGACTTGACGACGAGGCCCGCCACCACGGAGAGCGTCAGGAGCCCGTAGGCAGCGATGCCCGCTCGCGCGCGCGAGAAACCAGAAGGTCGGGTCGTGCTTCATGCGAGCACCCCCGTCCTCGTCACCGTGCCGTCCAGACGCCACGAGCACCGCGTCGCGGCCGGATGGCGCGGCGCCGAGGAAGACGTCCTTCGCGGCGACCTCGGCCGCGACGGCCGTCGGCGCGGCGACCGTCACGCGGAGCCACGGCGAGTCGGCCGGGCGGCCGCTCGACGGGTCGATCAGGTGGTGGCGCTCCTCGCCGCCGCGGATCCACCGGCGGCGGTCGCGGCCTGACGTGGCGAGCGCGCCCGAGGTGAGCGCCGAGCGTGAGCGGACCGGCCGGCGTCTCGACGCGAGACCGCCCACGTCTCCGCCCGCGGCAGGCCGGCAACCGCGATGATCGCCGCCGGCGTTCACGAGGCAGGGTCCGAAGCCGGCCAGGGTCGCCACCGCTCGGTCGACGGCGTAGCCCTTGCCGATCCCGCCGAGGTCGAGCCGGACTGCCGGGCCCGAGCTCGACCGAGTCGCCGTCGACCCGGACGGCGCCCGCCCGCCAAGTGGCTCTGAGCCACACAGTCGGCCGTGGCCGACGGGGGACACGTGCTCGAAGGTGCGGTCGTAGCCCGCGGCGACGAGAGCGTCGTGGATCGTCGGGTCGAAGCGGCCCGCCTGTCTGCGTCCCGTGCCTGCGAGCGCGAGCTCGACGACCCGGGCCAGCTCGGGCTGGCCGTCGATCCGGCCGCGCCGGTTCAGCTCGCGAGAGCGCGGAGTCCGGCCGGAAGCGGGAGAGGACGCCCTCGAGCCGCTCGAACTCGGCCTCGACCGCCAGCGAGCGCAGCCGGGCCTCCGGAGCCGTCGCCGACTCGAGGAGGGCCTCGACGTCGTCCCCATGGCCGCGAACGTGTGCCGCAGCATCACGAGCTCCCCGAGGACGTGACCGGCGGCCGACGACGTCACCTGGACGGTGGGCGCCGCCGGTGCCGCGGGCGCGGTTGCCGGCGCCGAGAGTGACGTCGCCGCGACCGGGGAGGCGGCCGCGGCGACAGGCGTGGCGGCTGCGTCGAGCGCAGCCTGGAGGCGCTGCTGCTCGGCGAGCTTCCGCTCGTAGACCGCGAAGCGGCGCGCTACGAGCTGGTTCGCGCGCTCCTGCTCGCGGCCGAGCTGCACCTCGCGCTTCTGGAGCGCGGCGAGCCGCGGGTCGGGATCGGGCTTCGCCTCCGGGAAGGGATTCGCCGCGACGACCGCCCAGGTGACGAGGAAGACGAGGCTCCCGAGCGCGAGCGCGTAGAGGCGGGCGACGTGGTCAGTCATCGTCCCGAGTCGTCCTCGCGGGCGTCGTCGCGATCGTCGGCGCGGTCCTCCGCCGCATCCGCGGCGTCGTCCTGCCGATCCTCGCGGTCGTCGTCCCGGTCGTCGTCGTCCGTGGTCGTCGGTGGTCGTGGTCGTCGTGGCCGCTGTCGCGACGAGCCGGGGCCGGAGTTCGAGACGAGCACCTGCGGGCCGGGCCCGGGGCCGGACGAGAGCGAGCCGCCGGAGGCGAACGAGCCGCCGTCGCCGATCCGGACGAAACCGGAACGCGAGCCCGGGAGCGTCGGAGGCCGCTTGCGCGGCCTGCGCGCGGATCTGCTTCGCGATCCTGTCGAGCTGGCGGTCGCGCGTCGCGAGCTGTCGGTCGCGAGACGCTCGGTCGCAGTCGACGCGGACGCGCCGAGCTCGGTCGTCCGCACCGCGGCGAACGTCCCCGCGACGAGCGCGAGCGCGACTGCGAGCTGAGATGAGAAGTGCGTGCTTGCGGGCCATTCGCGTGCCTCCTTGTCGGGTCGTCCGACCGTAGGAGGCGGCTCGGTAAGGGCGGGCTCGCGGCGGCAAAGACTCGCGCCAGCAGGCAGGTAAAGGTTCGGAAGGCCGGCGCGGCGCTCGTCCGCGGGCGTGCCACGATGCGGCCGTGAAGCTCCTGATCGTCGAGGACGAGGACGCCATCGCCGAGCCCGCTCGCGGAGGGACTGCGGCGCGAGGGCTTCGAGGTCGACGCGCGTGGCGACGGGCGCGGAGGCGCTCGCGGCGCCGGAGCCGGACCTCGTGCTGCTCGACCTGCGCCTGCCCGGACATGGACGGCTTCACCGTCTGCCGCGAGCTCCGCGCCCGCTCGGACGTGCCGATCATCGTCGTGACCGCGAAGGGCGAGGAGGTCGACCGCGTCGTCGGCCTCGAGCTCGGGGCGGACGACTACGTCGTGAAGCCGTTCGGCCTCCGCGAGCTCGTCGCGCGGATCCGCGCCGTCACGCGGCGGACCGGCGCGGCCGCGGGGAGGCGCCGGAGACGAGGCTCACGCGTCGGCGAGCTCGAGGTCGACTCCGCGCGCACCGCGCGTCGTCCTCGGCGGCGAGGAGATCCCGCTCACCGCGAAGGAGTTCGACCTCCTGGCCCTGCTCGCGCAGCGAGCCGGGCGCGGTCGTGAGCCGCCAGCGGATCCTCGAGGAGGTCTGGCAGACGACCTGGTACGGCTCGGCGAAGACGATCGACGTCCACGTCGCCTCCCTGCGGCGCAAGCTCGGCGACCCCGGCTGGATCGAGACCGTCCGCGGCGTCGGCCTGCGGCTTCGCGCGGACGTGAGCCGCCGGCTCCTGCTCGGGCTACCTCGGCCTCACCGTGCTCGTCCTGGCGGTGCTCGAGGTGCCGCTCGCGATCACGCAGGCGCGCAACGAGCGCGGCGGATCTGACGGCGAAGGTGGAGCGGGACGCCGTCGCGCTCGGCTCGCTCGCCCAGGACGCCGCTGCGGGCCCGCGACGCGCGAGGCGCTCGGTCCGCGTGCGCGAGATCGCGCGTCGAGTACGCCGCGGGACACGGGCGGCCGCGTGGTCGTCGTCGGCCCGGGCGGGCGTCGTCGCTCGTCGACACGCTCGCCGCGACTTCGAGGATCGGCCGCGACTTCTCCACGCGGCCCGAGATTCACGCAGGCCCTCGCCGGGGCGGTCGTGAGCGGGATCCGGCGCGTCGGAGACGCTCGGGACGCGCCTCCTCTACGTCGCCGTGCCCGGTCGCCTCGGGCGGCGTCGTCGACGGCGCCGTGCGGATCACGTACCCGACCTCGAGCTCGACGACCGCGTGCGCCGCTACCGGCTCACGCTCCTCGCGATCGCCGGCATCGTCCTCGTCGGCGCGACCGGGATCGGGGTGCTCCTCGCCCGCTGGATCACCGGCCCGCTCCGGCGCGTCGAGCCGCCGCCGCCGAGCTCGGCCGGGGCGAACCTGACGCGCGCGCGCCCGCGAGCGGGCCGCCCGGAGGTGCGCGAGCTCGCGCACGTCGTTCAACGACACGGCCGCGAAGCTCGAGAGCCTGCTGCACTCCCAGGAGCAGTTCGTCGCGGACGCCTCGCACGAGCTCCGGACGCCCCTCACCGCCCTTCGCCTGCGGCTCGAGAACCTGGAGCGCGAGACGTCGAGCCGAGCGGGCGCGGCGACCTCGAGGCGCGCGATCGACGAGGCGGAGCGGCTCAACCGGATGGTCGAGGACCTCCTCGCGCTCGCGCGACGCCGACGCAGCGGAGGCGCCGGCGGAGCCCGTCGATCTCGGCGAGCTCGTGCAGAGCCGGGCGGAGGCCTGGGAGGCCTATGCCGCACGAGCGAGGCGTTCGCGCTCGTCGCCGAGTCGGCAGGCCGCCGGTCGCCCGAGCCGGCGCGGGCCGGCTCGAGCAGGTGGTCGACAACCTCCTCTCGAACGCGCTCGAGGTCTCCCCGCGCGGCCGGGCGGTGCGCCTCGTGGCTGAGCGCGGCAGGCGAGCCGTCGTGCAGCTCCACGTCGTCGACGAGGGCCCCGGCCTGACGGCAGTCGAGCGTGAGCGCGCCTTCGACCGCTTCTGGCGCGGGCGCCGCGACGGCTCCGGCTCAGGGCTCGGGCTCGCGATCGTGAAGCGGCTCGTCGAGGCCGACGACGGCACCGTCGAGCTCCGGGAGGCCGAGAGCGGCGGCGTCGACGCGGTCGTGACGCTCCGGCCGGGGCGTTAGCGCTTCTCCAGCACGAGCATCTTGAAGCGGGCCAGTGCGCCCGGTGCCGGGTCGAAGAGGCCGCCCGATCCGGGTGCGAGCCGCTGACGCCAGCTCCTCCTGTGGCTCGTAGGCGAGCTCGGTCAGACCCGCCGCCCGGGCGGCTCGGCGCAGCGGCCCGAAGTCGACGTCGGCTGTGATGTCCTGCGACCCGGGCGCCTCGAGCGGCTCGGCACCGTACAGGCCGCCGACGTACGTGCGGACGGGGTTGCGGCCGGTGTGCACCTCGAGGCCCTTCCCGCCGTAGTCGGCCAGCAGGAGCCGGCCACGGCTCAGCATCGACGCGAGGCCGAGAAGGAAGGCCGGCGCCTGCGGGCGGACGGCGTAGCGGCCACCCGGGCGGGGCTCCACCTCGGCCCGGAGCGCGGCGGCGAGCTCGGGAGGCGCAGGCCGGAGCTCCTCGCAGAGCCGATCGCCCGCGGCGCGACCGACGAGTACCTCGTCCGGCCACTGGAGCAGGTCGAAAGGGCAGAGCATCGACGAGCTCGTTTGCGATCACGGCTCCCGCCCCGACCCGAACCTCCGAGGGAGAGATTGCCCACCTGACCGGCACCGGGCTTCCACGCAGCGCCTCCCTCTGGGCTGACCTCAGCCCCTCGGCGCGCTCGAGGAGGACGAGCTCGGAGACGACCCCCGCGAGCTTGTCCCCAAGCGCCTTCGCGAGCGTTCCGTCCCCGGGCCCGGCCTCGACGAGCGCAAAGCCGGCGGGCTTCCCGAGCGCGTCGTGGCAGGCCAGCACCTCGGCGACCAGGGCATCCGCGTACCGCACCTGCCGTGTGGGAGCCGTGGAGAACGCGCCGCGCAGACCGAGCTTCGGGCCCTGCGTGTAGAAGCCGGCGGCGGGATCGTAGAGCGCCGCCTCAACGTAGTCGGCGAACGGGATGGGGCCTCCTGCCTCGATTCGCCGGGCGAGCCGCTCGCGGAGAGTCACCTGCGTGGTGAGTAGGATGGCCTCATGTGTCGGAACATTCGTACCCTCCATAACTTCGAGCCGTCCGCCACCGAAGACGAGGTTCGTGCCGCCGCGCTCCAGTACGTTCGCAAGATCAGCGGCTTCGACGAAGCCGTCGCAGGCAAACGAGGCCGCGTTCGAGCGTGCCGTCGACGAGGTCACCGACGCCTCTAGGCGCCTGCTCGACTCTCTCGTTACCCGTGCCGAGCCTCGTGACCGCGAGGTCGAGGCCGCGCGAGCACGGGCCCGTGCGGCGAAGCGGTTCGCAGCCGTCTAGCGAGGTAGGCGAGAACCGACCGCGTTTCGGCCGACTGCCGGCTGTCCGGCTACGAGCCGCCGATCAGTGACAGGAGCTTGAACATCGGCAGGTACATGCTGATGATGATGACTCCGACCATCAGGCCGACGCCGATCATCATGAGCGGCTCGATGACCGAGGTAAGCGTCGCGATGGCGCTGTCGACTTCGTCCTCGTAGAAGTCGGCGATCTTCCCGAGCATCTTTTCGAGCTCGCCGGTCTCCTCGCCGACTCGAACCATCTGGGAGACCATCGGCGGGAAGAGCGGATCCTCCATGAGCGGCACCGCGATGGGCACGCCCTGGTGCACTTTCTCCCTGCACCTCGACGACGGCGTCCTCGATCAGGCTGTTGCCCGACGTCGAGCCGGTGATCTCGAGGGCGCGGATGATGTCGACCCCCGAGCCGACGAGCGTCGAGAGCGTCCGCGAGAAGCGCGCCATGCCGATCTTCATGATCGTCGAGCCAATCGACACGGGTAGCTTCATGCGGAAGCGATCCCAGTGACGCCGCCCGGTCTCGGTCTTCTTGAAGCGGAAGAACGACCAGATGACGAGCGCGATGCCCGGGAAGAGGATGTAGTACTGGTTCCGGACGATGTTCGACGCCTTGAGGACGTACTGCGTGAGCGTCGGGAGGTCGCCGCCGAGCTGCGCGAAGATGCCGACGAAGACCGGGACGAGGAACATGAGCATGCCGATCAGGACGAGCGTCGCGAACAGCAAGACCATGAGCGGGTACATCATCGCGCCCTTGACGCGACGCTTGATCTTGGTCTCCTTCTCGATCTGGATCGCAACGCGGTCGAGGACGACATCCAGGATTCCGGCCGCCTCGCCTGCCTCGACCATGGCGATGTAGAGGCGCGAGAAGATCCGAGGGTGGCGGGCGAGTGCCTCGGAGAGGAGCAGGCCGCCTTCTACGTCTGCGCGAACCTCCGAGATGACGGAGGCAAACTTCTTGTCCTCGGTCTGCTCTTCGAGGATGACGAGGGCAGTCACGACGTTCAGGCCGGCCTCGATCATCGTTGCGAACTGACGCGAGAAGATCTGGAGCGACTTCGGCTTGACCTTCTTGACGGCCACGCCGATGCCCTGGGAGCTCGACGCGCGCTGCGTCAACTCGAGGGCGAGCAGCCCGCGGACGCGCAAGGCTTCGCGCGCCGACGTCTCGTCGGGCGCGTTGACCTCACCTGAGAGCTCGAGGCCCTCGGCGTTGATGGCGCTGTAGGCGAACGAAGCCATCCAGTGCCTTCAGTCGGCATCCCTCCCCTGTGCCTTGAGGCCGAAGCGACCGCTGCCGATGAGGAATCAGGTGTTCACGCGGCGACTACGTGCGGTCCGAGACGCCTCCCCTGAGGCGGGTTTCGGCATGATGGAGCTCCTGATCGCGGTCTCGGTGCTCTCGATCGGGATCCTCGCGGTCTTCACGCTCATGAACTCGGGGATGGTGCAGATCCAGCGCGCGGCCTGCGATTTCGACCGCAGCCGCCCTCGCCGAAGGGCGCATGGAGAACTTCCGGGCGGTCAAGTTCACGGCGATCGGCCTGTCCGACACCGAGGTGGCGGCGGCGGACGCGGTCTACTCGGCCGATCCGGCCCACCGCGCGGACTCGCCGACCACGACGCTCGCCGGAGCGGTCACGGACACCGCGACAGCTCTAACCGTCTCTGGCACGAGCGGCTTTCCGACCGCGGCGCCGTTTCGGATCAAGCTCGGCAGCGAAGTCATGCTGGTCACGGCACTGAGCGGAGCCACCTGGACAGTCTCGCGCGGGCAGGACGCCACGACGGCGGCCGCACACAGCGCCGGCGCGACGGTCGCGGCGAAGCAGCGCGTCCATCTTCCCGTCTGCGGGACGGCGCCCTGCACCAACTGGCACCCGACGGAGACCGTGACGGGCGCCGACGACCGGAGCTACCGCGTCGATACCTATGTCACCTGGCAGCTGGTTCAGAACTCGGCCGGCACCACCGGCCGGAACGCGAAGCGAGTCACGATCGTCGTCAGGAATCCGACGACTGGCAGCGTCTACGCCCGCGCGACGTCCACGTTCGACGAGGCCACCGGCCTATAATCGAATCGCGCCGCCTTTAGCGCGATTCGACGTCAGGAGGGCGAGCGGAGCTCGCCCGTTCACCGGCGGCCCACCCACAGCGCGATTCGACGTCAGGAGGGCGAGCGGAGCTCGCCCGTTCACCGGCGGCCACCCACAGCGCGACTCGACGTCAGAAGGGCGAGCGAAAGCTCGAGCAAGGCTCGCCCGTGTACGGCAGCGCGGGCACCCGAGCCGACTGCGTCCAGATCCTCTCGGGGACGGCTCAGACGGCTCACCCGTGACAGCCTCGCCGAGATGGGTGCGTGAGGGCGCGGTGCTGTAGTGCCCGCCCGGCTTACCGAAGCCGGATCGAGAGAACCTTGATCGTGTAGCGGATTCCGTCCGGCTGGCTGACGAGGTTCAGCGTCTTGCCGACGTCAACCTCGATCGCGTCCTTGCCGTTCGAGTACTCGCCGGTGACGAGGCCGATCCAGGCGCTCGAGCGCGTGAGCCTGGTCAGCTCGAAGAGCTTCTCGCCCTTGGGGAACTCGCCTTCGAGCGCGACGACCTCCTTGACTCCGTTGACCTCGAGAACCGCCGCAGCCGGTGTGGCCGGATCGTCGTCGTCGCCGGGGTCGTTGCCGCCGCCGTTCCCGCCCGGATCGGTGCCGTTTCCAGAGCCGCCGGGGTCGGTCGGAATCGGCGTCACCGTCGGAGGGGGCGCGACGGGCGTCGTCGTGTCGACGATCTGGCGGAAGGGGTCCTTGCCGACGAAGCGATCGAACGCGATCAGCTGGCCCGAATCCGGAGTCGGCAGCCGGTCGGAATCAGCGAGGCCCACGGGAGTCTCGGTAGGCGCTCCGACCGGGGCTCCCCCGGGAGCGACCGTGGAGGGAGGCGGCGCCGTCGAAGGGTCAGGCGTGGTGGGGACAGCGCCCGTCGTCGTCTCGGTGGGCACTGCGGCAGGCTCGCCGCCGCCGGTCAGCATCTTCAGGTAACCCGGGCCCTGCCAGATCATCAGCAGCAGGAAGATCGGCCCCAACACCATCAGGATCTTCTTTTGCTTGGCCTCCTTCTGCCTGCGGAGGATCTCTTCGCCCTTGGGCTTCGCCATCGCCTAGCTCCCTGCTCCGGCTGCCTGCGCATCCGGCGGGTCGGTGGAGGTTTCTTCGGTGGTGGTCGTGCCCGTCGTCGTCCCGGTGGTGGTCGTGCTCGTCGTGTCCGTTGCCACAGGAGCGCCTGGCGCCGACGGGATCGCTGCGGCGCCATAGGAGTAGGCGGAGAGCGTCAGGACGGCCTCGATCATCGGGAACTTCTGCGCTGGAGCCTCGTGGAGATCGAGAGCGTCGAGCGTGTAGAGACGGCCGCTCGAGTCGAGCACGCCGTCCTTCACGGTGACGAGGTTGCGCATGCGGTAGAGGAAGTCCGTCAGGTCGTAGTAGTTGCCGAGGAACGTGAGGTTGATCGGCAGCGCGCTCGCATCCGTGAAGGACACCGGCTCGCCCGGCTGGATCGAGATGAAGGTGATCCCGGCCGAGGCGGCCATCCCGTTCAGCTCCAGCATGATCCCGGCCATGTCCGAGCCGTCCGGCATCGCCTTGGCGAGCCGGAAGAGGTCAGCGACGTCGATCTGGACGCGCGGCTCCTCGGCCGGGGCCTGGGGACCGGCGATCGCCGCCTCCGCTTCGAGCGCGACGATCTCCTCGTCCAGCTTGGTCGACTCGGCCGCCTTCGGGCGGATGAGCATGAAGTACGACACCCCGAGGACGATGGCGAGCGCCACGGCGAGGACGGGAGTGAGCGGGACCTGCTTCTTCACAGCGTCGACCCCGTGACAGGCTTGACGACGGTTCTGATCACGAACTGAAAGACCTTGGTCTTGGCCGGGCCGAGTTCCGTGGCCACGCTCGACTCGAGGTCGACGGTGGAGAGCTCTGGCAGGACGCTGAGCCGGGCGAGCAGGCGAGCCACCGATTCCTGGCTCTTCGTGTACCCCTCGATCGTGAACGTGCTCTCTGGAGCTGGGGTGCCGGCAGGCGCTGCGGGATCCACGGTCGCGCCGGCACCGCCTCCGGCGGCGGCGAGCTTGGTCAGCGAGACGTCGTCAGGCACGACGAGCGAGAACTCCCGGAGGAGCCTGTCCCACGCGACCCGGCGGCCGAGCGCCGTCGCGAGCGCCGCCGTTCGGGCCTGCTGCTCCTGCTGGAGCTGCACGTCGGCCTCCTCGTCGGGCGACGGAGCCGGGTCGGGATTGGGTCGGGCGGCCACGGCGGCTCGCAGGCTGTCGGCCTCCGAGCGCTTGTCTGCCACGCTCGCGTTCAGCATCAGGAAGTAGGCACCGAGAGCCGCGAACGCGACCAGAGCGACAACTGCCAGGGCGAGCTGCGCGTTGCTCGGCCGCCGTCCACGCCCTTCGCGGAGGTCGTCACGCGGCAGCAGGTTGAAGGCGCGCATGAGCGGCACCGACGGCGTCGGCGCAGCGTTCCGCTCGCGACGGGGCTGCTTCGGCTCGTTCTTCCTCGCGGCCTTCTCGGCCTTGGCGACCTCGCGGGCCTCCCGCTTCGCCGCCTGCCGCTCTGCGCGGGAGGGCTTTGCCGCCCGGCCTGCAGCCTGCGCTTCGCGTTTTGCCGCACGGGCCTCGGCCCGGGACGGCTTCTCCGTTCTCGTGCGCTCCGGCTTTGGCTCCTTCGGTGCCTTGTCCTTGCGGCGAAGCGAGAAGCTGATCTCCTTCTTCAGGAGGCTCTGCTTCTCGGCGGCGACTGCCGGCGCAGCTTCGGGCTCCGGTGCGGCGGCCGGCTTCTCCTTGGAGCGCCCGAAGAGCTTGATCTCTTTGTTCCAGTCGGGCATCAGACTCCCATCCCGAGCCCGATCGGGACTGCGACGCCAGGCCCCGGCTCGCCCTTCACCTTCTTGCCAACGGTCAGGGAGGCAAAGGGGTCGCCGACCCGGACGGCGACGCCGACCATCTGCTGGACGGCCGCGGCGAGCCCGGGGAGCTGGGCGCCGCCGCCGGCCAGGACGACCTCGCGGATGCCGAGCGACCCCTCCTGGGACTGGTAGAACTGGAGCGAAGAGACGAGCTCGCGACCAAACGTCTGGAGGCCGATTTGCACGGCCTCGCGCGCCTTCGCGGCCTGCTCGGGGCCGAGGCCCTCCGGCGAGCCGGACCCGTCAAGTGTCAGCTCGCGCTTGATGCGCTCGGCCTCGTCGACGTCGACCTCGAGCGCGCGCGCGATTGCGCCGGTGAGCGAGGAGCCGCCCCAGGCGAGCACGCGAGCGAAGTCGCAGATGTGACCGTCCGAGACGGCAAGCACAGAGCGTTCCGAGCCAACGGACACAGCCACGAGAGCCGCCTTCTCGCCCACCGCGGCGGCCTCGCCGTCGACTGGCGGGAGCAAGGACCGAAGGAGCGCGAAGGCCTCGAGGTCGACGCCGATGAGCCTGACCCCGGCGGCCTTGCAGGCCTGGAGGTAGCCGTCGACGAGGTCGCGGTACGCCACGACCAGGAGCACCTTCTTCCGCGGCACGCCGTCGGGGCCCGTCTCCTCCGAGAGCACCTGGAAGTCGAGGACAGCCTGCTCGAGCGGGATCGGAAGCGCTTCCTGCGCGCGAAAGCGAACGGCGTTCGCGATCTGCTTGGGATCTGCGATGCCCTGGAGCTCGATCGTTCTGACGCCGATCCGGTTGTTGGCGACGCCGATCCGGACGTTTCGCTTCGGGAGCTTGTGCTTCTTGAAAAACGCCTTCAGAGCGCGGCCAAGCGCCTCCGGCTCCTTGACCTCTCCGCCGACGAAGACTCCGCGCGGAAGGGGCTCCGAGGCGAGCTGCCTGAGCTCGACGGATCCGTTCACGGCGACGCGCGCGGCGACGAGCCGCGAGGCGCCGATCTTCAGTCCCACGACCTCGCGCGCCATGGCTACCCCACCGCCGCCTGGAGGCCGGGCGTCTCGATGCCGCCGCGCTTCAGGATGCCCTCGAGCTGGTCGGGCCGGCTCGACCGGGCGAGCGCGACGTCGACGGCGACGACGCCCCTCAGGACGAGGTCGGCCAGATTCTGCTCGAGCGTCTGCATTCCGCGCTGCGTGCCGGTCTGCATGACCGAGTAGATCTGCTCCACCTTGGCCTGGCGGATCAGGTTCCGCACGGCGTCGTCGGGAAGCAGGATCTCGACGGCTGCGACCCGGCCGCTGCCGTCGAGGCGCGGCAGAAGCGTCTGAGTGACGACGCCCTGGAGTGTCGCGGCGATCTGGACGCGCACCTGCTCCTGTTGAGGCCCAGGGAAGACGTCGATGAGACGGTCTACCGTCGAGGGCGCGTCCTGCGTGTGAAGGGTGGCGAAGACGAGGTGCCCCGTCTCGGCTGCGGTCAGCGCAGTGCCGATCGTCTCGAGGTCGCGCATCTCGCCGAGGAGGATCACGTCGGGGTCCTGGCGGAGCGCGCCGCGAAGGGCCTCCGCGAAGCTCGTGGCGTCGGGGCCGATCTCGCGCTGGTTGACGATGCAGCGCTTGTGCCGGTGGAGGAACTCGATCGGGTCCTCGATGGTCATGATGTGATCTGCGCGCGACTGGTTGATCTCGTCGATCAGGGCTGCAAGCGTCGTCGACTTGCCCGAGCCGGTCGGCCCGGTGACGAGAACGAGGCCGCGGGGCCGCTTGCCGAGCTCCGAGATCGCCTCCGGCATCCCAAGCTGCTCGAGCGTCTTCAGCTCGGCCGGGATCATCCGGAAGGCCGCGCCGAGACTCTCGCGCTGAAAGTAGACGTTGACGCGGAAGCGCGCGAGGCCGGGGATCGAGTACGAGACGTCGATCTGGCGCTTGATCTCGAGGTGCTTCTGTTGCTCGGTCGAGAGGATGCGATAGAGGAGCCGCTGGGTCTCGTCCGGCATGAGTCGGTCGAACTCCTGCAGGCGCTCGAGCTGGCCCATGACGCGCACGGTCGGCTCCGCGCCGACGGTTACGTGTAGGTCGGACGCGCCTCTCGCGACCATCTGTTCGAGCAGGTCGTCGATCGAGCGAACTGCCCGCGACGTTGTAACTCCATGCGCTGCGTACGTGGCTTCCATGGCTCCCTCCGCGGCTCGTATCGGCAGGCGCCCGACGGCTCTTGAGCGGGAGCTGAAATCCCTCGTTTGGGTGCACCGGCAATCGGCCGTAGACGCCGATACAGGCTGGCGAGCCAACTGCCTACGCCTAAAAGGAGGAGCTACTACATGCTCATCGACCGGCTCAGGAAGCGGATTACGCGCGGTAACTCGGAGAGTGGTTTCACGCTCATCGAGCTCCTCGTCGTGATCATCATCATCGGGATCCTCCTCGCCATCGCGATCCCGTCGTACCTCAAGTTCCGCGATCGCGCGAACGACCAGGCCGCGAGGGCCAACGTCCGTGCGGCCGTCCCCGGTGTCGAGGCGTTCTTCGCCGACAACGGGACCTACGTGGGCATCACGCTCGCGGGCCTGAAGTCGTCTTACGACCAGGGCATCAAGGACGTCGCGTTCTCGAGCCTGACGGGCACGGCGTACTGCATCTCGAACGACTCCACCAAGACGGGTGGCAAGCAGTGGCACCTGAACGGTCCCGGCGGTGACATCACCTCCGGTCCCTGCTAGTCGCAGGTACCACGGTTGAACTGGAGAGGGCGCGGGAAACCGCGCCCTCTCCCTTTAACGTCGAACCCGCGCGGCAGCCGTTCTCAAGCGCAGAGCCGCCCACGCCGATCCTTGTGACATGGATGTGCTCGCTCGGTTCTGGTGGTTGCCTGCGCTCGGGGGGGCGGGACTGCTCGCCACGCTCGACCTCCACGGCGACGCCGGCGACGTCATCCTCTTCGCACACGCAGGGGAGCAGCTCTTCGGTTCGGACTGGGCCGACGTCTACGCCGACCCTGTCCTCCAGAGCGGCCCGGTGCAGCTCGCGCTCCTGGGAGCGCTCTCGCACTTTTCCGACGCGATCGGCGTCTCGCTCGGGGCTGTGCTCGCGTATGCCGTCGAGATCGCGGCGATGGCAGCGGTGCTCCAGATCCTGCGGCGGATCACCGCCAGCCGAGGAGTGCTCTTCCTGGGCGGGCTGGCGGCGCTCGTCCTCGGGCTCTCGTCCTCGGCCTACCTGGACGGCCATCCCGCACAGCTCTTCATCCCGCTTCTCTGGGTCCTGGCGGGTCTGGTCCTCCGCCGCGGCGAGCCCGGCTGGGCCGGTGTCCTCGTCGGGCTCTCGGCAGGTCTCGAGCTCTGGGGTGTGCTCGGCATCTGCATCTTCGCCGCGGCCCCTGCCGTGCGCGGCGCAGCTCGCGGGGTCGCGGCGGCCGTCGGCGTCACCGCCGCCCTGCTCGCGCCATTCGTCCTCCTTGGGGACTTCGCGATGCTCGAGCACGAGTGGAGCGTGGCGTCCGGGACGCTTCTCTCCGTCGTCGCGGAGCCCGGCTCCGCCTACCCCTGGCCCGTGCGGGCCTTGCAGGCCGTCGCGGCGGTAGCCGCCGGCGCAGGCGTCGCCTGGTCGCTTCGCCGCCGCTCCTCTGTGATCTGGGCGGCTCCGCTCGCGGCAGTCTTTGTCCGGCTCGTCCTCGACCCGGTGTTCTACGCCGCCTACTGGCTGGCACCGCTCGTCCTCCTGCTGGTGGCCGCGGTGGAGTTCCCGACAGGAGACCTCGTCAGAGAGGCCCGTGCCACCCGCTACGCGAGGCGGGTTCCGGGTCAAGGTGCGGCCGCGATCCGCCGATAGAGACAGGGTATGCGGCAGGAGCTCCGTCTTCGCGTTCTGATCCCGATCGCCGTCGTCGCCCTCCTCGGGCTCGGCGTCGGCGCGATGGCCTTCAGCGGCACCCCGGTGGAAGAGCCTTTGCCCAGCCCGCCGCCGCAGGCGGCTCCAGGCGGAGACGAAGGGCCGAAGGAGCCGGGCACCAAGGCGGAGGCCCGGGCGGCTCGCAAGGCCGATCGGCTGGCGGGGCGTGAGTGGCGCAAGCAGGCGAACGAGATCTGCGCCGGCCTGAACGACAGCGTCGCCGAGCTCGGCGAGCCTCAGCGGCCCGAGGATCTAGTCGCGCTCCTCCCTGAGACGATCGCGCTCGCGGAGTCCGCGCTCACTCGCCTCAAGACCCTTCAGCCCGCCAAGGCGGATGCGCGTCGCGTGAAGCTCATGCTAGGCGAGTTCGCCTCGTTCGTGAGCCTCGAGAAAAGCGCCGCCGAGGCGCTTGCCAACCAGGATGTCGAGCGCTTCGTGAATCTGAACGCGCGCGCCTTCCGACACAACGACCGAGGTAGCGTGCTGGCCAAGAGGCTCGGCGCTCCGGCGTGCGCTGTCGGCTCGAGCACCGATTCCGCCCTCGAGCGGCAGCTCGCCGAGCACCGCGTCGTCGTCGCCGTCCTCTACACGCCGGGTTCGACCCTCGACAGCCTCATGGTTCGGGAAGCTCGGGCCGGCGCGGCCGAGGTTCGGGCCGGCTTCGTAGCCGTCACGCCGACCGACAGCCGCTCGGCAGCATTGCTCGCGAAGCGCTACGGCGTGCGTGCGGCCCCGGCCGTGCTCGTCTTCGTCCGCTGGCGCGGCGCCGTCGCGACGTTCACGGACTACGTGGACCGCGAGACGATCGCCCAGGCGACCGAGCTCGCAAGCCTGTGAAGAAGCGCGCTGCCGCCGCGAAGACCAAGCACGAGCCCGATGCCGCTCCCCCGGGGGCTACGAACCGAGAGCAGGAGCTCGCGGTTCGCTCCGCGCGGAAGGAGGGCCGTCAGGTCGTCACGCTCCGCTGTGTCGAGACGAACGGCGAGTTCATCGTCGACGCCGAGGTATATCCGGTCTCGGGCCTGAGGGTGGATCCCCTCCGCCCCGGCCCGTACCGTTTCCCCTCGCTCCTTCAGGCGAACGCCTTCGTGGACGAGGCCATGCAGGCCCTGACCTTCCTGGGCTGCGAGACCGCCTAGCACCGGCCACGGTGGGCATGTCAGGGGTCTGACCCCGGACATGCTCCGGAGGGGCAGGGTTAGACGAGGACGCGGCCGAGCTCTTCGAGGCTCGTGAGGCCCGACGCGGCCTTCGCAAGACCGTCGTCCCAGAGCATCTTCATGCCGCTCTCCATCGCGGCCCGCTCGATGTCCTCGCGGCTCGCGTGGCGGGCGGCGAGAGCACCCAGCTCCTCCGTCATGACCATAAGCTGGTAGACGCCGATCCGGCCCTTGTAGCCCGTCTGGCCGCAACGCGGACACCCGCGCTTGCGGTAGAGGCTGATGCCGTCCGCGGCCGCGACCTGCTCGGGGGAGAACCGGGCCGCGAGCATCTCGTCGCGCGTCGGGATGTACATCTCGCAGCAGTGCGTGCAGAGCTTCCGCGCGAGCCGCTGCGCGAGGACTGCCGAAACGGCCGCGCCGGTCAGGAACGGCTCGACGCCCATCTCGTTCAGCCGCGTGAGCGCGGCCGGCGCGTCGTTCGTGTGGAGCGTCGAGAGGACGAAGTGACCAGTGAGCGCGGCCTCGATCGCCATCTTGGCGGTCTCGACGTCACGGATCTCGCCGACCATCACGACGTCGGGATCGGAACGGAGGATCGAGCGGAGCGCCGCCGAGAAGGTCATTCCGGCCCGCGGGTTCACCTGCACCTGGTTCAGGCCGACGAGGCGGTACTCGACCGGATCCTCGACGGTGATGATGTTGACCTCCGGGCGGTTGATCTCCGCCAGCGAGGCGTAGAGCGTCGTCGACTTACCCGAGCCGGTCGGCCCGGTCACGAGGAGCGCGCCGGTCGGCTTGCGGATGATCTCCTCGAGCTGCGCCCGCATCGCGTCGGCGAGGCCGAGCTCCTCGAGGGTCGGCGCCTTCTTCGACTTGTCGAGGAGGCGCATGACGATCATCTCGCCCTCGACCGATCGGCAGCACCGCGACGCGGATGTCCAGGAGGCGCCCTGCTGCCTTGGCGGAAAGCGAGATGCGGCCGTCCTGCGGCTTGCGGCGCTCGGCGATGTCGAGCTTCGCGAGCACCTTCAGGCGTGTGGTGACCGCCATGGAGAGCCGCTTCGGGATCCGCTGCACCTCGTGGAGCACGCCGTCGACGCGAAGCCGGACGACGAGCGCGTCCTCCTGCGGATCGAAGTGGACGTCGGAAGCGCCGTCTTCGGCCGCCTGGAGGATGATCGAGTTGACGAGCCGGACGAGCGGCGCATCGGAGACGCCGTCGTCGGCCTCGAGATCGTCGGCCTCGTCGTCCTCATCCTCGACCTCGAGCTCGTCCTCGACGAGCGCGGCCCGCTCCCAGGCCTCGCTCTGGCGAACCTTGCGGCGAAGCTCGATCTCGATGTCCTCGCGCGGCGCGACACCGACCTCGAGCGTGTAGCGGGTCGCGAGCCGAAGCTCGTCGATCGTCTGCACGTTCGTCGGGTCCGCGATCGCGACCTTGAGGACGTTGCCCTCGAGGGCGTAGGGCAGGGCGACCGCCCGCTCGAGGACGTGGGTCGGAATCGCGTCGAGCGCGGCCTTGTCGATCGCCGGCCGCGGAGAGGTCGACGAACGGCAGGTGGTGCGTCGAGGCGAGCACGCGCGCGAGCCCGGAGCCCGGGCGCGACGCCCTCCTCGACGAGCGCCTGGGCGAACGAGCCCGTGCCGGCGCGCGAGCGGGCCTGAGCGAGCCGGTCTGGGGCGATCAGGCCGGTGGTCTCGAGGAGGTCGGCGACGAGCTCGGTGACCGGGTTCGGCGCGATTCCCGCACCGCGAAGCGGCTCGCCCGAGATCTCGGGCAGGCCGAACCGTCGCCGTCGGTGCCGGCGCCGGGCCCTCTGATCTGATGCAGGTCGTCGAACTCCACCTAAGCGATTTATCGGCCTCCGCGGCGGAATCCCTGAGAGGGGGGATCGACAGCGCGTGAGGCCGGCCGCGCGGTCGGTCTAGAAGCCGGCCAGGTACGCGTCTAGCAGCCGCTCGCCGGCGAAGAGCGCGACGACGGCGCCGAAGGCCAGGAACGGCCCGAACGGAATCCCCATCTTGCGGGCCTTCATGCCCGTGCCGCGCGAGCAGCACGACCGCAGGGCACGAGGGCGGCGACCAGCCGATGCATGAGCCCGACGGCGACACGTACTTTCCGAGCATCGCGCCGAGCAGGAGAGCCAGCTTCACGTCGCCCATCCCCATCCCGGCGCGGATAGGCGAGGAGCGCCAGGAAGAGGAAGAGCGAGGCGCCGAGCGAGCCGGCCACCCATTCGACGGCCCGGTCGGGCTCGAAGCGCGACGTGCGCGACGAGGACGACGGCGAAGGACGGCAGGACGATCCGGTCGGGAAGGATCCGCCGCTCGACGTCGATCGCCGAGAGCGCGACCAGGACGGCGCAGAAGAACGAGGCGAGGAACGCCTCGCCGGAGAGCCCGAACCGGAAGAAGCAGGCGGCGACGAGAAGCGCCGTGACGAGCTCGACGGCGAGGTAGCGGACGCCGATCGGGGCTCCGCAGCTCCGGCAGCGGCCGCGGAGAACGACGTAGGAGACGAGCGGGACGTTGTCGTACCAGGCGAGCTCGCTGGCCGCACGACATGGCAGGCCGACCTCGGACTGACGAGCGAGCGCTTCTCGGGCAGCCGTGCGACGACGACGTTCAAGAAGCTCCCGACGGCGAGCGCGGGCGCGAAGACGAGTCCGGCGAGGGCGAGCTCCACCCTCTCTCTATCGGCGGCTACGAGCTAGCCGCTGTAGAGCTGCGGCGGGTTCGGCTGCGCGTAGACCGCCGGGTTGCCCGGCATTCCCGACCGGCACGGTGACGATGTTCGGGAACGAGTCGGTCGAGACGTTGTTCGAGAGGATGATGTGCGACGCGACGATCGGCCCGTCGGACTTCGAGTTGTTCCCGAACGAGACCGCGCCGTTGTTCGCGAAGAGCGCGCCCTGGAAGCTCGAGTTGTTGGCGAACTGGATGCCGTTCCCCGCGGAGACGCCGCCCTGGCCGGCCCGCTCGGTGACGAACGTGAGCATCTCCGTGTTCGGGTTCCAGGCCGCGAAGTCGCAGTCACGCCCGAGACGCCGCCGCAGAGCTTCCCGTTGAAGTTGAGGCTGCCGGAGAGGTAGATGGCCGCCTGGCCGTTGTACTGGTTCAACGCGCCGTTCGTGATCTGGGCGCTCCCGTCGATGTAGATCGTGCCGCTCACCGTGAGCACCTTGGTCGTCGCGTTCCAGGAGAGCTCCCCGGTCGCCGGATCGATGTGCGTCAGAACGGCGCCGGAGTTGTGCGTCGTCGCGGCCGTGCCCTGCTGGCGCCCTCGTGACGGTCCAGGTCGTGGTTCCTGCTCCTGCGGTGACGACCATGTACTCGTTGTCGACCTTGATCGTGTACGTACCCGACGTCGGGAAGCCGGCGGCCGAAGCGACGGTCAGCGTCGTGGCGGCCGCCGTCATGGCTCCGGAAAGCGTGGTCGAGTCGGTCGCCGCGGCCGGGCCGACCCGGCAGGTGTAGGAGGACGCCGGTGTCAGGTCCTGAATCGGGTTGCTGTTGTCGCGGGCGGTGTTGTTGTCGAACTGCGGCGGCGACCCGCTCACGGCCGTGCACGCCTGAGACGGCCCCGGCATTGCGTTCGTGTACCACGTCGGGAAGTCCGCTGCCGGGATCGCGAGCACGGGAACAGTCGCGCCGACACCGTTGACGTACTGGCCCGAGCCGTTCAGGTACTTGCCCCAGATTCTCTTGTTCGCTGTCAGGTTCGCGTCGGTGTAGCCGCCGCAGGCGCCCACGACGTTGCTCGGGGTGGAGCTGGTTCCATACACGCAGTCCTTGCCGACGTAGGTCTCGGTGCGAGCGCCCGACGTCCCGACGCTCGAGTTGTTATCGAGCTTGAGGTTGCCGCCGACGACGAGGTTCGTCGGAGTCAGGACCGCGTTGTTCGAGACGCAGAGGTTGCCCATCACGTAGAAGCGCGAGGCTGCCGCCGACGTTGTTGTTCAGCGTCTGATCGCACGTATTGCCCGTTCGGGTCGAGAACATGTAGTCCCACGCGGGATTGTTGAGCGGCTGGGTGACCGTCGGGACGACCGGCACCTTCGCCGTCAGCGTCCGGGTCACGTCGCTGGCTCCGGGCCCCGTCGGATTGTCGATCCGGCCTGTCGACGTGATAGCCCACGTCTGCGTCGATTGGTTCAGCGTCCCCGACCACGTCACTGTGCCGTTCTCGTACGTCGGTCGTCGTGACCGGCAGCAGGTTCGACTTCAGCGCGTTGTTCTCGGGCTTCGAGAGAACGGAGACCATCTCGTTGATCCCGGCCTCGGCGAGGTCGTAGGCGCTCGCGTTCTCCTTCGAGAACTCGGCGCTCCGCACGTTCGCGCTCGAGTAGTAGATGAGCGTCGTCCCGCTCACGGAGAGCACGCCAAGGATTCCGACGGCCATGACGAGAGAGATCCCGTCTTGCCGCCGAAGGCGCCGCAGAAGCCTGGAAAACCGCATGAGTGAACCTTTCGGTGGTCTTCTCGAAGGGTCGGCGCAGATCGGCGAGTCCGCTATCCCTCGATCGAGCATGGCCCCGCGTACGCTTGCGCCACCTAGGCTCGCGTGGTGTTCCGGAGGACGATGTCCGTCTGGAGGCGCCAGGTCTTCCAGCCTTCGTCCGGCTTCACGTTGACCCGGAAGTCGACGTTCAGCTTCCCGAGGGAGGACGTCGACGGCGCCGTGTAGGCGAAGGCGCTGTCCGACGTGATGTAGTCGGCGACGGTGACTGCCGCGCCGCCGTTCACCGCCCGGCGGAGCTTGTAGCGGCTCGCGCCCGCGCTCTGGAAGCTGTATACGACGGTCGTGGTCGTCGCGCTGACCGCGCTCGGGCAGTGCCCCGGGAGCGTGGCCGTCACCGTCGAGGCCGTCGCCACGATGCCGCTCGCGCAGTGCACTTCGCGACGCATCCGGTCGACTGCCAGGCGCGCCTGATCCTGCGCCCGGAAACGTGTGTCCGCGTCGAGCTCGGCCTTCATGCCGCGGACGAACAGCGTCGTCAGCGCAGTCATGATCGTGCCCATGATGATCAGCACCACGAGGAGCTCGACGACGGAGACGCCGCGCCTGGGAGGTCACCCACCGGCGTGAGCGGAACGGCCTCGCCGTTCCTCGCTGCGAATCACGCACAAGAGCGGCGCGATTCGCCCGGCTGCCTAACCGCGGCCTCCACGCTCGACCTCCGCGAGGGCGCGCTCGGCGACGGCGGTGCTCCTGGCGCCGAAACCGAACCGCTTCTCGATCGACCCGTCGACGCGGATCAGGATCCGGAGGGCCTCGGCGCCGTCCTGCCAGCCGAAACGAGCGCCGGTCACGATCCAGGAATGCTGGTAGAGCCACCAGTCGACGAGCTCTGCCGTCGGCGTTCGCGCGGCACCGACGCGCTCCTCGACGAGCCGGGCGCGGTCGGGAAGAGGCATCTCGTCGGCCGGCTCGGCCGGCGCCCCGGGTACGAGGAAGTCCGGCTCGCGGCTCGCGGCCTCGGCGGGTTCTTGCTCCTTCGGCTCCTCCGTCGGCTCGTCCTCGTTGGGCTCGTCGGCGGGAACCGCCGGCTCTTTCTCCGCCGCCGGCAGCGGGTCGTCGGCGAGCCGAAGCTCCGAGCCGGCAAAGGAAGATGTGTTTTCGGGTAGGCCGCGCTCCGAGTAGTCGGGATTTCGCTCGAGCCGAAGCTTGATCGTGGGCGCTCCGTTGTCGAGCACCTCGAGACCGGGAGCCGGGTCCTGGACTGAAACGAGGTTCGCCGCGTAGCCCTTGACCGACCCGACGACCTGCCAGGAGAACCCGGCGTCCTCGAGGATGCCCTTCGCGAACACGTAGGCCTGGCCGCGGACGTCGGGGATCCGAATCGTGCGTGGGCCGGCCTGGATCGGAGCGGCTGCGGACTCCTTCTTCTCCATCTTGCGGGTCGCCGCGGCAAACGTCAGCGACGACGCGGCAAGGAGGCCGATCGCGGTAAGAGCAAAGAGCCGCGGCAGCATCGCGGCTAGGCGCGCAGTCATACAGCTGGAATCGGCAGGCCGAGGCAAGCCCTCGTGCCTCTATTGGGTGAAGGTCACGACGTCCGAGTCAACGACCTCGAACATCTGCGGCCCGGAGCCGGTCCCGGCGCGCTCGCCGTCCTGCCAGCTGAAAGCCCGGCCGGCGAAGGAGCGGAACCACGCCGCGTCCTGCGGGTACGAGTGCGTGGGCCAGTAGGAGAGATGAAGGTGCGGCCCGGTCGTGTTGCCAGTCATCCCCACAATGCCGACCGGAGCGCCGGCGGCCAGCGCGGCGCCAGGCTGGATCCCAGTCTCGAGATACGCGAGGTGGCAGTAGACGTAATCCTCGCCGTCGTCCGCGCGGATCTTGACGCCGATTCCACAACGACCGTTCGACGTGGGCCACGCGTCTACGACGACGGAGTCCGCAAGCGCGAAGACCGGCGACCCTTCTGGTGCTGCGATGTCGGCGGCCGGATAGTCGTGGTGGCCGTGCGAGGTCGAGACGACGCTCGCGCCGCCGCCGACCGGGAAGACGTAGTCGCCGGAGCTGAACGCACCGCCGAAGGCAGCCGCAGCCGGCCTCGTGAAGGTGACCGCGCCCTGGGTGGTCGCGGCCTCCTTTCGGAGCTCGTCGAGCCGCGTGACCTCGTAGTCGAGCCGGGCTTGGAGCCGCGCGAGCCGCTCGGCAATCCCGTCGCGCTCCAGAGCGAGCCGGGTCACCTCGGCCTCGATCTCGGTGAACTGCTCACTCGTGAGGCTCGGGTCGCCCGCCGCCTGCTGGGCTTCGAGGATCTTCCAGTCGAGCTCGTCGGCTTCGCGCTCGACGGCGACCATGGCCTGGCGCGCGCGGCTGACGCGGACGCGGGCGTCGGCGATCCGTTCCTCGATGTCGTCGACGGCGAACACCAGCTGTGGGCCGGTCACCTGGGTCGGAAAGCCAGACGCGAAGAGGCTCGAGTTGAGGCCTGCGCCGAACGCGCCACCGTCTTCCCCGAAGAGGCGCGCCAGCTCGAGGACGTCGTCGACGTACCACTGCGCATGGTTGTAGGCGAAGATCGCCCGCGAGAGGTCTGTCGCCGCGCCGGCTGCCGCGAGGTAGCGCGCGGCCGAGTAGACGCCGTCCTCGGGATTCCAGGGGCTTGCCACGCCGTCGCCGTTTCCGTCGGTGCCCCAGCGGAGCCAGGTGTCCGGCATGAACTGCATCCAGCCGAGCGCGCCTGCCGAGCTCGGGCCCATGTTCCGGCCGAAGTCCGACTCGATCTTGTTGATCGCGCCGAGAACCTGCCACGGGACGTCGTAGGCGGCCCCGGCCGCGCGCCAGAGCGCGAGGAGCTGGTCGTAGGTGCGCCGCTCGTAGACCGCGGGCGGGGTCGTCCAGTTCGGCGGCAGCGCCATTCCGGGCCCGTTGGGGACTGAGGAGCTGGGGAGGTCGGCAGCGCTCGTCGCGCTCCCGCCGACGGCGGCGAGCACGAGCGTCAGGGTCGACACGAGAAGCAGGCGTCGCATCTCGACCCTCAGCCGGCGACCCGCAGGCCCACGGCCTCGTCGTCCTCGTCGTCGGCGTGCTCCTCGTCCCTGGCGGCCTCCTCGGCGACGCCCTCCTCGACCTGCTTGCGGCGGAGAGCCTGATCGACCTCGATCTCGAAGTCGTGGCGGCTGGTCGCCGCGGCGGCCGCGGTGTCGAAGTCGACCACGTCGTCGAGCACGAGCCGCACGAGATGCTGCGAGAAGCTCTGCATGAGGTGGAAGGAGCCGTCCTCGATCGCCTCCGTGATCTCCTCCGAGCGCGCGTCACGGATCAGGTCGGCGATGCGGGCGGTGTTGACCATCACCTCGACGGCTGCGATCCGGCCGTGATCCGTGCGAGGCAGAAGCCGCTGGCTGATCACGCCGCGGAGGACGCCTGCGAGGATCTGGCGGGTCATATCCTGCTTGGCCGGCGGGAAGAACTCGACCATGCGGCCGATCGTCTCGGCGGCATCGATGGTGTGCATCGTGGAGAGGACGAGATGGCCCGACTCGGCAGCCTGAAGTGCGGCGCGCGCCGACTCCTCGTCGCGGAGCTCGCCGATCAGGATCACGTCGGGGTCCTGGCGGAGCGCGCGGCGGAGGCCCTCGAGGTACGAGACCGTGTCGAGCCCGACCTCGCGCTGGTTGACGATGCAGCCCTTGTCGTCGTGGACGATCTCGATCGGGTCCTCGATCGTGACGATGTGCTGCTTCCGCGTGCGGTTGATCTTGTCGATCATCGCCGCGAGCGTCGTCGACTTGCCCGAGCCGGTCGCACCGGTGACGAGGATCAGTCCGCGGTGCTCCTCGGCGAGCTTCTCGACGCCTGGCGGCAGACCGAGCTGCTCGAAGCTCGGGACTGTTTTCGGGATGTAACGGAAAGCGAATGAGATCGCGCCCCGCTGGCGGTAGCCGTTGACGCGGAAGCGGCCGTTGCCCGGGCTGACGTAGGCGGTGTCGAGGTCACCGTGCTCGTAGAACTCCTCGCGCTTGCGAGGAGTCCGCACCGTGACGACGTCGACGAAGCGCTCGAGCGTCTCGTCGTCGAGCTGCCCCTCCCCGATCACGGGTGTGAGCGTGCCGTCGACGCGCACCAGCGGAGGCGAGTCGACCTTCAGGTGAAGGTCGCTTCCGCCGATTTCAACCATGTGCTGGAGCAGGGAATCGAGGTCCATGGCGCAGCCACTGCGACCATCGGCTCTGCGGGGCATCCGCTTTAGGGGGTGAACGGCGCGCTCTGCGCGCCTCCATACGAATCGCGCGAAAGGCGGCGCAATTCGCCCAGCCGCCTCACGGCGGCCTCCAACACCGCCGCGCCCCCGCCCTCCTCCATACGAATCGCGCGAAAGGCGGCGCGATTCGCCCGGCCGCCTCGCGGCCTCCAACACCACGACGCGCTGCGAACTCCTATGGGGGAGGGAGGATTCGAACCTCCGAAGGCGGAGCCAACCGGTTTACAGCCGGTCCCCTTTGGCCACTCGGGAACTCCCCCGAAGCGCGGCATTCTAGCCGGGCGGTCGCCCACGGCCAGGGATCGCCGATCGGCTCGACGCGGCTGGGGTCAGCGTCTCCGAGAGCTAGCGCTGCAGGATCCGGAAGCGGCCCACGCGGGCCTTCTCGTCGCCCTCGCGGCCGCGACGGGCCACGTAGCGCATCGTCGCACCGAGGCCACCCGCGACGAAGAAGCCGAGGCCGGCGGCCCCTGCTGCGACGGCCGGGAGATTCCCGCGGATCTTTCCGGCGACATCCGTGGCCGAGGCGAGGTCGCCCCGAAGCTCCTCGACCGCTCCGGCGAGCTCGTCCCGTTCGTGCGCGATGTCTTTCCGGACATCCGCTGCCGTGCGTCCGCTCCTAGCCATGGCTCCGGATCGCCTCCTGAGTCAACTTGGCCTCCTGAATCGCCTGCTCCGGAACGGGAGGCGTGCCCTTCTTCAACCTGCCGAGCCCGACGAGCGCCAGGATCAGGGCGAGGAGGAGCAGGCTGCCAAAGACGATGAGGAGCGCAGCCCACAGGTCGAGGACGATCGCGAGCGCCGCGGCGGCTGTCGCGAGCGCAAAGCCGAGTGCGAAGAGTCCAAAGAGCGCTGCGCCGATCAGGAGGCCGGCGCCGAGGCCGATGTTCGCGACCTTTTGCTTCAGCTCGAGGGAGGCCAGCTCCATCTCCAGCCGTGCCAGCGCGCTCGCGTGCTCGGCGACCTGCTTCGCTGCCCCGCCGACGCCATTAGTCGTTCGGGTGGGCATGGCCCCTCCAGTCGATCACCTTGGCGAGCAAGTAGCCGACGCCGAACATCCCGCCGACGACGGCGAACGGGTTCGGGCCTGCGTTCTTGCGTGGGCGCGGCCGTGAGATCTGCGGCCCCGGCGGCGTCACCGGCTCCTGGCCCGGAGCGCCGTCCGTCGGCGCCTGACCTTTCGCGCGGGCCGCGATCAGGCTCGGCTTCAGCTTCCGGAGAAACGCTGCGTCCTCGGCGAGCGGCTGCGCGAGCTTCTCGGCCACGCCGCCACGCCCGGCCGCCTTCCGCGACAGGTCGCGGAGCTTGGCGGAGCCCTTTTCGACAGCCTTGTCGCCGCGAGTCATTTCCTGGTGGGCGGCGACTCGCCGGTCGCTAGGCGCCAGATACGCGAAGCGACGCGCCGGGCTGCGATGGTCGCGCCGGCGCCGATGCCTGCGTAGAGCCCTGTCCAGAGGAGCTTTCGAAGCACGGTGTCCTCGTAACCTACCGCCGGACTTGCCAAACACGCAGCGAAGAGACGAAGAGTCAGCTCGACGCAGCCGTGCTGGACGTCACCGCGGCAGAGCTGCCGTCGTCGCTTGCGAGGCTGCGGACGACGAATGCCGCGAAGAGCAAGAGCCCCGGGTCGACTACCTCGCCCACCGTGACGGCGACCGGCCGTCGCCCCCAGCCCTTGCTGTCCAGAGTCGCGAGCTCCCGCCCGTCCTCGACGAGCGCGTAGCGCGATCGCCAGAGGCTCGCGGGGCTGAGCGTCAGCCGGCGGCTCTCCCAGCGAAGCGGGCCGCCTCGCTTGAACGTCCGCGGCTCGAACTCCCCCACGCCAACCTCCGACGCCTCGCTCGCCCGGATGACGTTTCGCCAGAACCCACTACGGCCGAACGACCAGCGGCGGCCGTCGGCCTCCGCCACGGCTGAGCGAGCGAAGAAACCTGTCAGGCGAAGAGTGCCCACCCCATCGAGCAGGTAGAGGCGCCGATCCCCGTCCGCCCGTCGGAGCTCCAGATCCACCAGAAGAGGGTGCCACACGAGCGCTCTCCCGCCGACCTGGCGGCACGCGGCCCGAGGCTACAATCGTTCGCTCGCCCTCTTAGCTCAGTTGGTAGAGCACCTCCATGGTAAGGAGGGGGTCTCCGGTTCGAGTCCGGAAGAGGGCTCTTCACGCCTCGGGCCTCGCCCCTAGGAGGGAAATCGCCCTAACTTGGGCGAGTATCCCTTCGAGGGAGAGGGTAAGGCCGTGACTCTCGCTGGATGGGATCATCCGGCCTTCGGTGTTGTCACCGAGCGACCCGCGACGGCAGGAGGGTTTATGCGCTGTCCCAAGTGCGGAGAGAACACGCCGGACTCCCTTTGGGTGGGCTTCTCCACCGACAGGATGAAGATGCACGAATGGGACGTGGCGGCGTACGGAAACGACGACGCGACAATCGCAACCCCGGACGGCACCCACGTCCATGTCGATTGGATGAAGTGCGCCAAGGAGGACTGCGGCGAGATCGTCATACGAATCACTGAGGCGACGCGGCGCTTTGTCGGCGGTGCCCCCATAGGGGTCGCCTCAGACTCATGGTTCGCCCGACCGCAGTTCGCTGACTTCGTTCAGCGGGAGGTACATGATTTGGTCCTGAGCCGTTTAGGACGGACTACATAGAAGCAGCCGTAATTCTGAGGCTCAGTCCGCGCATGTCGGCGGTCATGTCGCGGCGAATCCTGGCCGACCTCTTGGAGAGGTACGCGGACCAGACTCAGTTTCGGCTGCCCGAACGCATCGACTCCGTCCGCGCGGATACGAGCTACCCGACCGCGATACGCAAGAGGCTCCACTACCTGAGGGAGATAGCGGATTTCGGCGCCCACACCCAGACGGACGGAACCGCAGAGGTAGTGAACGTAACGGAGGCCGAGGCGGAGTGGACGCTCGACGTCGTGGATGCTCTGTTCGACTACTTCATCGTCGGCCCGACGGACAGTCGCGACTACGCCGTGCATTACGCTCCTTTCCTTCTATTCTTTTGTTATCTCACCTCCGACCTCCGCGACGCCTCTGTCGATTCTCACTCATCGATCTCCCGCGCGACACTTCTCGCGATCCATCCGAGGGGATCCACGTCGACAGATCGAGCGCGAGTCCTCCGGGCCACTCCGATCGCGCTCGCTCACTCCGGCCGCGCCAGGCACAGGAGCAGGAGCTGGGCGTCGCGGTTCCAGTCGACGAGGTGCTCGATCAGGTCGAGCAGCGTCGGCTCGGCCCAGTGGATGTCGTCGACGAGGAGCTCGAGCGGCGCTCGCGCGCAAGCCGATTCGACCGCCTTCCGGACGGACCAGAAGACCTCGCTCGGCCCCGTCGCCGCCGACCGCGCCTGTCGAGCTCGGCCTCGGCGGACGCCGCCGCGAAGATCTCGCGCAGCGGCCGTACGTGATGCCCTCGCCGTATGGCAGACGCGTCCGAACGAGAACCGCGGCGTCGCCAGCGAGAGCGCTTGCCTCTTGGAGATCCCCGACTTCCCGAAGCCGCCGGCCCGAGCACGTCACGAGCCGGCTCCGCCGCTCGTCCACCGCTGCGTCGAAGCAGCTCCGAGCGTCCCGGCTCGCTGCTTCGCCCGACGAGCGGCTCGCGCCCCGCCGCTCGATTGCGGTGCGCCCGAGCAAGACGCGCGAGCTGACCGGTAGGGCGGACACCCGCTCCGCTGTGCCCTTCAGCGAGAGCGGCTCGACCGGCTCCGCGTGGATCGCGCCGCGAGCGAGCCGCAGCGTCGGCTCGCCGAGCAGGATCTCGCCCGGCTCGCGCCGCCTGCTCGCAGCCGGGCAGCGACGTTGACCGCGTCACCCGTCGCGAGTCGCTCCTCGGTCCCGGCGACGACCTCGCCCGTGTTCACCCCGGTCCGCAGCTGCAGCGCAGACGCCGTAGTCACGCTCGAGCTCCACGTTCAAGGCCGTCGAGCGACTGACGCCAATGTCGGCTGCGGCCCGCAGGGCGCGAAGCGCGTCATCCTCGTGCGCCGTCGGCACACCGAAGACGGCCATGACCGCGTCGCCGATGAACTTCTCCACTGTGCCGCCGTGCGCGCTCGATGCAGCTCCGAGCCGCATCGAAGTAGCGCGCGATCACGCGCCGGAACGCCTCCGGGTCGAGCTGCTCGCCGAAGCGGTTGAACCGAGGCCGCAAATCTGTGGACAAATCTTGCGAATGTTGTGCGCGATCTAGGCTCGCGGAGTGGCCGATTCAAGGAGGTCCCGGAACATCGGCTTTGCGGACTCGCGACGGTTGTAACGCCACGTCCACTCGTTCAGGTAGCCCTGAAGCCACTTGTGCGAGACGGCGTGGTGCGCCCCGGTCAGGCCGGATTTGAAGTTGCCGAAGAACCCCTCGACGGTCTCGGTGTACGTGTCTCTTCGTTCCAGCGGCTCGCCCGGCTTTCGTGCTCTTGGAGGACCTCGCGGCCCGCGTAGGTCGTACCGGGCTCGCGCGCCCTCGACATCGCCCGGGCCGAGCCCTCTCGGAAGCCGTCCGCGCCTCGCACCCGAGGAGGGGCTCAACTGAAGCTCGGCGGCCATTCTGAGGCTCAGAGCATCGACGCGATGCGCTCCGAGAGCCGCTCGGCGATCATCACCGTCGGGACATGCGTGAATCCCGACGGCACGTCGCGCATGATCGATGCGTCGACGACACTGAGGCGCTCGATGCCAAAGACGCTGCCTGATGCATCGACGACGGATCCCATTGCACAGGTGCCGACCGTGTGCGGAACCGAGAAGAGCTCTCTCCGGATCAGCGCCTCGAGATCCTCGGGCTCCTTTGGTTCGGGGCCGGCGCAGTGACGGCGCAGCACGGGTTGGGCGGCGAGGTCGAGCGCGCGCCGGTAGCACTCGGCCAGGCGCTCGAGGTCGGACCGGTCGATTTCAGGTTCGGCAGCTCGATGAGCGGCGGGTCGTGCGGGTCGTCGGAGCGCAGGCGCACGGATCCGCGCGAGTACGGCCGAGAGGACCACTTCGGCACCGAACTCCGTGTCCTCCTCGGTCGGGTCGGCCAGCCAGAACATCAGGTCGGGCGTATCGGCGCTTGATCGCCCCGAGCTGTGGAAGGTGGCGATCGTGTGCAGAGCAGGCGCCGCGCGACCGGAGCCTTGGTAGCCGAAGTCGACGTATACGGAGGGGTGGTCGACGAGGTTGGCGCCGACTCCCGGTAGATCGGCGAGCGGGCCTTCTGGCCCAACCCCGGAGCGAAGCAGGATCGCGGGACTGCCGTAGACGCCGGCGCAGAGGACGACGTGTCCGGCGTCGACGATCCTCCCGCCGCCAAGTCGCACATCGACCGCCTCCGTTCCCGCGATGACGGCCCGATCGACGTGCGCGTCGCCGCGGATGGTGAGGTTGGGAGGCGTCGCGGCGAGCGGCAGGTAGTCGTCCGCGGCGTTGCGCCCCGCCGATGTACGTTCGTCGGCCTCGACCTCCCCGGACGGCGGTGGCGCGTCGGATTCGTCCCACGGAAGCCGGTTCCGACCAGCCGGTTGAACGCCGCCACGCCGTCTTCGTAGGGTCTTCATCGAGCTCGCGTGAGGACGGATCGGTGCTTCGCGGAGATGCCGCCGCGCCGAATCGCGCGTGCTCGAGCTTGACGAGGTACGGCGACGGCGTCCCAGACCCACCGCTGAAGGACGTGGACGACCGCTCGAAGATCGGTCGCCTCCCGCGCGGCGTGAAGCCGCGTCTGCCAGACGTTCCACCAGCACGCGCTTGCGCCGCACGGGCTTACCGCTTCACCCGCGTGCGGCTAGACTCGTAACCCCAGTCAAACAACTCGCGATCGATCGTCCAGCCGCCCTGCAGCTCCGGGGTACGTCGGCTCGCCGTCGGGTCCCGCCTCGAGCAGGAGGACCGATCGCGAGCGGTGCTCCGCAGACGTGGCGAAGGCACGTCCCGCGGCGCCGCCACGTCCCGACGACGTCGTACGCCTGAGGGACATGGCGGACTTCCGAGGCGGGGGCGCGACGACAGGCTCGTTGGTGGATGCCTCTGCGAGTAGGGTTACGGCGGTCAACTGGGGGCACTGGTCGCTCCTTGTTGGCAAGAGCGCGTCGCGGGGTGCTACCTGCGGCGCGTTCGCTTTATCTATGCGGGATTCTCGCAGGTTGGTCGGACAACATCCGACCCTCCAGCCACTCTCTACGGAGCGTGTCCAGCGAGTCGACCAGCCTTCCGGCCTTTGGCCGCGTGAACTTTCCTGGACCTTTTTCCCATCACGAAGTCGTCGTGGACGGCTGGACGGTTCCGCTTATTCACGCTCACCCGACCGGAGAGAACGACGAGAGCGTCATGCTCGTCATCGACGGCCGACTGGCAATCACCGTCTCGGTCGAGGAAGCGGAGCGCTTCGTCCCCTTCCTCGCCGACGCTGTGGCGGTCGCACTCGGCTATACGAGCCACCCAAACAAGGACGCGGAGCAACCGCTAGTGAAGCAGCCGCAACCGCGTCCCGTTCGGATGCACGGAATCGCGGACATAACCCCGCCGAAGCGGCCTAATACTTCGGAAGGTCGAGCAGGTTGTTCTTCGTTGTGTTGTCCGGGTGCGTCGTGATGTAGTCGTCCGCGTAGCACTGCGGACACGAGTGGACGTACACGAGCGCGGGCGGATTGCGTTCCGCGTCGACAGCTTCCGCCCTTTGGCCGCGAGACTGTCTGGCCTTTTCTCATCACGGTCGTCGTGACGGCTGGACGGTTCCGCTTATTCATGAACACGCGATCGGAGAGAACGACGACAGCGTTATCGCTCGTCATCGACGGCCGACTGCCAATCACTGTCTCGCGTCCCGGAAGCGGAGCGCTTCGTGTGCTTGCTCGCCGACGCTGTGGCGGTCGCACTCGGCTATACGAGCCAGCCGTACAAGGACGCGGAGCGACCGCTAGTGAGCAGCCGCAACCGCGTCCCGTTCGGATGCACGGAATCGCGGACATAACCCCGAGTGGCGAATCTTCGGAGGTCGAGGGCGTAGGTGTAGAACTGATCCCCCGCCCTGATCGCGTAGATGATCTCAGCGCGGGAGTAATCCCGCACCTGATTGAGGAGCATCACGCGAGCGATGTGGTCATGCGTGGCCCCTGGAGCCCGCTCCAGGTGGACTGCGGTGATCGAAAAGGTTCCCACGGCGTCGTACCTCCTCTTGTAGTTGACCCGGTTACCTCTGCCAGGAAGCAACCACCGCAACTTGTATCCGTCGCGCCGGACGACATCCGGACCCCGTGCCTAGGATGGGCGGGCGTCCTGCAGGCGTTCTCGGTAGTTGACCAGCGGAGGCCGGGTGCCAGCCCGGCCTTTCGCGCGCCTAGAGGCCTCTCCCTCGAAGGGATACTCGCCCTAACTTGAGACGCGACTAAATTTCGCTGCTAACGTTTTAGTCGTGTCGAAACCTCGTTTCACCCGACGTATGGTGATCGCCGGAGCCGCTCCGTTCCTCGCGGCCGGCCCGCTCGCCAAGCTGGCCCTCGGCCACGACCACTCGGCGGCTGAGCACCTCGCGGCCGGCTCGAGCTCGGGACACGGGAACGGCAGCGGGCCGAGCCACGGAGGAGGGAACTCGGGCCCCACCTTCAAGCAAGGCGATGTCGTCGACCACGAGGCCAACGGCTTCAACCCGACAGACATCCTGCGGGACTTCGACTACGGAATCACGCGGCGCCTGGCGAGCGGCCGTCTCTTGCGTGAGTACACGCTGGTCGCCGAGGACAAGGAGATCGAGGTCGCGCCCGGCGTCAGGTTCCCGGCCTGGACATTCAACGGACGCGTTCCGGGTCCCACGCTACGTGCCACGGAGGGCGACCTCATGCGCGTGCGCTTCGTCAACACCTCCGAGCATCCCCACACGGTTCACTTCCACGGATTCCATCCGCCCGAGATGGACGGCGTGCCTGGGGTCGGGGCCGGGATCATCGAGCCCGGCGGAAGCACGACCTACGAGTTCGAGGCCGAGCCGTTCGGACTCCACCTCTACCACTGCCACGTCGCGCCGCTCGCCGAGCACATCGCGCGCGGCCTCTACGGGGCGTTCATCTGCGATCCCAAGCAGGGCAGGGCCGAGGCGGACGAGCTGGTGATGGTGATGAACGGCTTCAACACCAACTTCGACTTCCAGGGGAACCAGCTCTACGCCGTCAACACGATTGCGTTCCACCACATGAACGAGCCCGTGGGGGTGAAGCAAGGGGAGCTCGTCCGGATCTACCTCGTGAACGCGCTCGAGTTCGATCCGATCAACTCGTTCCACACGCACGCGACGTTCTTCGACTACTACCCCACCGGCACGCGGCTCGAGCCGACGGAGTTCACCGACACCGTGGTCCTGGGCCAGGCGCAGCGCGGTATCTGCGAGCTCCGCTTCAAGCACCCCGGCCTCTTCATGTTCCACGCCCACAAGACCGAGTTCGCAGACCTCGGCTGGATGGGCTTCTTCGAGGCAGAGTGACCGCGAAGGACGAAACGGCCCGCCCGGCAGCCACAGGGCGAGGCGGACGACGATCCCTCCCGGCCTGGGCCCTCGGCGCGATCCCGCTCGTTCTGATCCTCGCGGCGCTCGCCGCGCTCCTGACGTTGGGCGGAGACACGCTCGGCGACCGGACCGGCCCGCCCGTCGAGGAGCTGGGCGTCGAGCGCACCGTCCTCCGGCCCGGCGAGATCGAGCTCAGCGTGCGAAACGTGGGCCCGGATCCAGTCGACGTCGAGCAGGTCTTCGTGAACGACACGTACGTGAACTTCACCGAGAACCCCGAGGAAGTGGATCGCCTCGGCAGCCAGACGCTCACACTCGACTACCCGTGGCAGGAAGGTTCTCCGCTCCTCGTGACGCTCCTGACGTCGACCGGCGCAACCGTCGAGCACGAGATCGAGCTGGCCGTCGCGACACCCGAGGCCGACGGCAGCTTCTTCGGGCTCATGGCTCTGCTCGGCGTGTACGTCGGGGTCATCCCGGTCGCGCTCGGCATGCTCTTCCTCCCCTTCCTCGCCCAGATCCGGGAGAACTGGATCCGCGTCTTCATGGCCTTCACGGTCGGCCTGCTCGGGTTCCTCGCCGTTGACGCCTACCTGGAGGGGAACGAGGTGGCGGCCGAGAGCTCCGGCGCCTTCGGCGGGGTGGAGCTCCTCTTCATCGGGGCGGCGATCGCCTTCTTCGCCCTCGTGGCGCTCGACCGCTACCTGGTCGGCCGCCGGAAGCGCGCCAGGGAGCAGGGGGCCCACGCGTTCCAGCTTTCCCTCCTCGTCGCGATCGGCATCGGGCTCCACAACCTCGGGGAGGGACTCGCCATCGGTTCCGCGTACGCGATCGGGGAGCTCGCGCTCGGCGCCTTTCTCGTCTTCGGCTTCGCGCTCCACAACACGACGGAGGGCCTTGCGATCGTCGCTCCGCTAGCCAAGGGGCGCCGGCCGTCCCTGGCTGCGCTGGGCGCGCTGGGGCTGATCGCCGGGGGGCCCGCGATCGTCGGCGCCTTCGTCGGCGCGTCCGCGTACAACCCCGAGGTTGCCGCGTTCCTGATCGGAATCGGGATCGGGGCCATCGTCCAGGTGATCGTCCAGCTCGTCCCCGTGCTGCGCGACGGCACCGGCCGCGCGCTCTACCCGGCGAGCGTCGGCGGCATTCTCGCGGGCGTGGCAGTCCTGTACGTCACGGGCCTCCTGATCAGCGTCTAGGAGGTTCGACGAACCGCCACCCCCGGGAGACAGAGGCGGCCTCGATCTCCTCCAGGTCGAACATCTGGAGCGGAATTACCTCGTCGGAGCCGGTAATTCCGAGAAAGAGGAGCGGGTGTGTGCCACCGAGCATCGTCCTGCGCACGTAGAGGTCGCCCGATGAGCGCGCGAGCTTCACAGAGCGCGTCTGGCCGCGGTGCGCGAATGTGACCGCCTCGACCGAGATCTCCAGCCGCGCTGGATGGCGGCGGAACCACACCCAGGCGGAGATCGAGCCGACGAGCAAGAGCCCAAGGATCAGGTCGACGACGACACGGCTCGCAGTCGACTCCGCGCCCAGGTGACCACGGACGAGCGCAGCCCCGAACGCCAGCGTCAGGAATCCCCAGAGGAAGTTCACGCGCCTCTTCCGCTCGGCCACGACGACGTACGGCTCGGTCGCGCTTGCCTGCGAGTACACGCGCCGATCCTTTCGGACTGGGCCGCGCCAGGCAATAATCGCCGAGCAGCTGGCGCGCCCGGCCCCCGGCGTTGCTCTAAAGTGGCGATACTTCAATCTGTAAAGGAGGCTCCATGTCACTTTCGATCGGCGACACAGCGCCCGACTTCGAGGCCGACACGACCGAAGGCCGCATCAATTTCCACGAGTGGATCGGAGACTCCTGGGCGGTTCTCTTTTCGCATCCGAAGGACTTCACGCCCGTGTGCACGACCGAGCTCGGCTACATGGCGAGGATCAAGCCGGAGTTCGACAAGCGGAACGTGAAGGTGATCGGCCTCTCCGTCGACCCGACCGACAAGCACGAGCAGTGGGCGGCGGACATCGAGGAGACGCAGGGCGCCGCTCCGAACTACCCGGTCATCGGCGATTCCGACTTCGAGGTCTCGAAGCTCTACGGGATGCTGCCGGCGGACGTCTCGGGGGATGCAGCCGAACGCACCCCGATGGACAACCAGACCGTCCGGAACGTCTTCGTGGTCGGTCCTGACAAGAAGGTCAAGCTGATCCTCATCTACCCGATGACGACCGGGCGCAACTTCGACGAGGTGCTGCGCGTGATCGACTCGCTGCAGCTCACAGCCGAGCACAAGGTCGCGACGCCCGTGAACTGGCAGCAGGGCGACGACGTCATCATCGCCGGCTCCGTCTCGGACGAGGCGGCGAAGGAGATCTGGCCGGACGGCTGGAAGGCTCCGCGCCCCTACATCCGGATCGTGCCGCAGCCGAAGGCAAACGGATCGCGCGCGGCGTAAGGGTGAGCGGCCCGGGGCGGCTGCTCCGCTGCCGGGCCGCATCGGGCTAGGACCCCGACCGGGCTTAGACTCGCCGCATGGACGAGCGCGCTCTTCGCCGGCGGGCCAGGGCCGGGCTCACCACGGCAGCGGAGCGGGCGGGGGCGCGGGCGCACTTCCGCGCCATGGGGATCGACCCCACCCGGCTGGCCGGGCCGATCGTCGGGGTCGCCTCGACCTGGAGCGGGACGATGCCGTGCAACCTGGGCCTGCGCGGGCTGGCCGACGACGTCTGCGAAGCGGTCACCGGCGCCGGAGGCGTTGCGCTCCCGTTCAACACGATCGCCGTCTCTGACAACCAGACGCAGGGCACGCCGGGGATGCGGGCTTCGCTCGTCTCGCGCGAGGTGATCGCAGACTCGATCGAGCTCATGGCGTACGCGCACGACTTCGACGCGCTCGTCTGCCTCGTCGGCTGCGACAAGACGGTTCCCGCGGCGCTCATGGCCCTCGCGCGCGTGGACAAGCCGGCCGTCGTCCTTTACGGGGGGCCGATGCGGCCCGGGCGCCTTCAGGGGCGCGACGTCACGATCCAGGAGGTCTGGGAGGCCGTCGGCGCCGAGGAGCGGGGGCTCATGACTCGCCCCGAGCTCGACGAGCTGGAGCGCGCCGCCTGCCCGGGCCCCGGCACGTGCGCGGGGCAGTTCACGGCCAACACGATGGCCGTCGCGCTCGACTGCCTCGGGATCGCCTGCATCGGAGACGGGCTCGTGCCGGCGGACGAGCTCGAGGAGAAGCGCAAGGCCGGGGCCCGTGCCGCGGAGGCGGCGATCCGGCTCGCCGAGAGAGGCCTCACGGCCCGGACCTTCCTCGACCGGCGCGCCATCCTTAACGCGATGACGGGCATCGCCGCCACCGGCGGCTCGACGAACGGCGTCCTCCACCTGCTCGCGATCGCCCACGAGGCCGGAGTGCCCCTGGTGATCGAGGAGCTCGCCGAGCTCGGCGAGCGGACGCCGGTGCTCGCGAGCCTCGCGCCGTCGGGTCGGTACACCGCCGTCGACTTCCACATGGCGGGTGGAACCGCCGCTCTCCTCCGTGAGCTCATTCGGGGCGGCTTCGTCGACGGGACGGCGCCCACCGTGGAGGGCTCGACGCTCGCCGAGGCAGCCGCCCACGCTCCCGAGCCGGACGGCGACGTCCTCTACCGACTCGAGGAACCCTTCAAGACGACCGGGTCGATCTACGCGCTGCGCGGGAACCTGGCTCCCGACGGCTGCCTGGTGAAGGCAGCAGGAACCGACCGCCGCTCACACCGGGGCCCGGCGCGCGTCTTCGAGAGCGAGGAGGCCTGCACGGACGCGGTGCGAGCCGGACGGGTCGCGGGAGGCGACGTACTGGTCGTCCGCTTCGAGGGGCCGGCAGGCGGGCCCGGGATGCGGGAGATGCTGAGCGTGACGGCATCGGTCGTCGGCGCGGGACTCGGCGACTCGGTCGCGCTCGTCACCGACGGCCGCTTCTCGGGCGCGACGCGCGGCCTCATGGTGGGGCACGTGTCGCCGGAGGCGGCGCGCGGCGGCCCGATCGCTCTCGTCCGGGACGGCGATCCGATCGTGATCGACGTCGACGCGGGGAGGCTCGAACTCGAGGTCGACGAGGCAGAGCTCGGGGCGCGCCTGGCGGGATCGGTGCCGCCCGACCTCTCCCCCGCGCGCGGCGTCCTCGCTCGCTACCGGGCCCTCGTGGGGTCGGCCTCCCGGGGCGCCGTGCTCGAGGCCGGGAACAGCCGGGAAACCCACAGAGCGCCTTGAATTCGTCGTAGGCTGGCCCTAACGTCTCTCCCTGCGGCGAACCGGCAGGCCGACGTCCCCAAGGAAAGTGAGGAACTCGTGTACGGATCGAGAGCAAGTGGAGGACGGTGGCGGCTCGTCGTCATGCTCCTCACGCTCGTCTTCGCGCTCGCGGCGGTCGCGACCGGCTGCGGCGGCGACGACGAAGGAGGCGGTGGTGACACAGGCGCGGCTTCCGAAGGTGACGGCGGCGGCGAGGGAAGCATCTGGGTGCTCCTGCCCGACAGCGCCAGCTCGCCGCGGTGGGAGACGGACGACCGGCGCTACTTCGAGCAGGCCTTCGAGGAGGCCGGCGTCGAGTACAACATCGTGAACGCCGAGAGCGACGCGGCGCAGCAGCAGGCGCAGGCCGAGCAGGCGATCGCCGACGGCGCCAGCGTCATCCTGCTCGTCAGCATCGACACCGGCTCCGGGCGCGACGATCATCGACACCGCCAAGGACGCCGGCGTCGAGGTCGTCGAGTACGACCGCTTCAACACCGGCGGCTCCGGCGGCGCTGCCTACGTGAGCTTCGACAACGTCCAGGTCGGCGCCACGATGGCCGAGGAGCTCGAGCCGGCCATCGACGCGCTCGGCGTCGCCGAAGCCGCGCGTCGTGATGCTGAACGGCGGCGAGGAGGACAACAACTCGTTCCTCTTCCGCGACGGCTACGCCGAGACCGTCGAGGCGCGCGTCGACGCGGGCGACTGGGAGCTCGTCGCCGACCAGCACGTGCCCGGCTGGGACAACCAGCAGGCGCAGACGATCATGGAGCAGATCCTGACGGACGCGAACAACGAGGTCGACGCCGTCTTCGCCGCGAACGACGGCCTCGCCAACTCGGCGATCAACGCGCTCGAGGCGGCCGGGCATCGAGGGCGCTCCGGTGAGCGGCCAGGACGCGACGGCCGCCGGGATCCAGAACATCCTGCTCGGCAAGCAGACGATGACCGTCTACAAGCCGATCGAGGCCGAGGCCGAGGTCGCCGCCGCGGTCGCGCTCGCGCTGCGGGACGGCGAGGACCTCGGCCGACATCGACGTCGAGGCCGAGTTCGCGCTGATCGGCATCAAGGCCGAGGACGGTCAGCCGGCCGACGCGCCCGAGGGCGAGGGCGTCGTGCCGTACTTCGCGCTCGTGCCGATCGGCGTCACGGCCGACAACATCGCCGACACCGTGATCGCGGACGGGTTCCGCACCGTGGAGGAGATCTGCACGCGGCGACGTCGCGCGAGACCGACTTCTGCCAGGAGCAGGGCTAGCCGCACGGATGACGAGGGGGCGCTCCACGCGGGGCGCCCTCCTCCGACCGTCCAGTGAGAGAATCAGCCATGGCCGACTCGCCGCTCCTCGAGTGCCGGAACGTCTCGAAGGCCTTCGGCGCCGTCCAGGCGCTCTACCGGGTCGACTTCGAGGTCCGGCCCGGCGAGGTGATGGCGCTCGTCGGCGACAACGGCGCCGGCAAGTCGACGCTCATCAAGGGCATCGTCGGCATCTACCCCTTCGACGAGGGCGAGGTGCTACGTCGACGGAGCAGCGAGTCCAGCATCCACGGTCCGCGGGACGCGGCGCGGCTCGGGATCGAGGTCGTCTACCAGGATCTCGCGCTCGCCGACAACCTCGACGTCGTCGCGAACATGTTCCTCGGGCGAGAGCGGACGCAGGGCAGCGTCGTCCTCGACGAGTCGGGCATGGAGCGCTCGGCCCGCGAGACGCTCGACGGCCTCTCGGTGACGACGCTCCAATCGGTGCGCCAGGCGGTGGCCGGCCTCTCCGGCGGTCAGCGGCAGTCGGTCGCCGTCGCGAAGGCGGTCATGTGGAACTCGCAGCGTCGTGATCCTCGACGAGCCGACCGCCGCGCTCGGCGTGGCCCAGACGCGTCAGGTGCTGAACCTCGTGCGGCGCCTGGCGGAGCGCGATCTCGGCGTCGCGACTCGTCTCGCACAACCTCCACGACGTCTTCGAGGTCGCAGACCGGATCACCGTGCTCCGGCTGGGCCAGCGCGTGGCGCGTCTTCGAGCGCGCCAAGACCACGCAGCAGGAGGTCGTGCACGCGATCACGGCCGGGACGCTCGACCACGTGCCGGGCATGGCGACGCGAGGAGGTCGAGCAGCGTGACCGCCGGCACCGCGCCCGCTCGGCTCCGCGCCCGGGCGCGGCCGGGGCTCCCGTCGACGAGAGCGGCGCCTCCGCAGACCCTCTCGCGGCTACGTCGCGGCTCTGGTGGCAGGGCGTGCGGGCCGGCGAGCTCGGCTCGCTTCCGATCATCGTCGGCCTCGTCCTGATCCTGATCACGTTCGGATTCCTCGACGACAACTTCTTCACCGAGCGGAACTTCACGAACCTGATCCTCCAGATGGCGGCGATCGCGACGATGGCGATCGGGATCGTCTTCGTCCTCCTGATCGGCGAGATCGACCTCTCCGTGGCGTTCGTCAGCGCCGTCGGAGGCGTCGTCATGACGCTCCTCGCTACGCCCCGGCGACACCGGACTGGCCGTGGTGGGCGGCGATCGGATTCGCGCTCCTCGTCACCACCGCGATCGGCTTCCTGCACGCGATCGTGATCACGAAGGCCGGCGTGCCGTCGTTCGTCGTGACGCTGGCCGGGTTCCTCATCTGGTCCGGCGTCGTCCTCATCCTGACCACGCAGTACTCGACCGCCGGGACGATCCGGATCCAGGACGACACGCTGGTCGGGATCGCCAACGACTTCCTGAGCGACATCTGGGGCTGGATCCTGGCCGTCGTCGTGGTGGGGCTCTTCGCCGTCTTCCAGCTCCGGACGGCGCTGGCGCGCCGTGCCGCGCGACCTCGCCGCGAAGCCGGTGACGCTCGTCGTGCTCCAGACCGTCGGCCTCGCCGTCGTGACGTTCCTGGCCGTCTGGTACCTGAACCAGGACCGCGGCGATCCCGAAGGTGGCGCTGATCCTCGGCGGCTTCCTGGCCTTCTGGTCGTTCATCGCCGCGCGGACGCGCTTCGGGCGCCACGTCTACGCGGTCGGCGGGAACGCGGAGGCCGCGCGGCGGGCCGGCATCAACGTCGACCGCGTCCGGATCATCGTCTTCATGATCAGCGGCTTCATGGCCGGGGTCGGCGGGATCATGCTCGCCTCGCGCCTGCGGTCGGTCGCGACGAACACAGGCGGCGGCAACCTGCTGCTCCTCGTGATCGCCGCGGCCGTGATCGGCGGCACGAGCCTCTTCGGCGGGATCGGGCGCGTGATGGCCGCGCTCTCGGCGCCCTCGTCATCGCCTCGATCCAGAACGGCATGGACCTGATGGGCCTCGCCTCAGGCACGAAGTTCGTCATCACCGGGCTCGTGCTCCTCGGCGCCGTCCTCGTCGACGCGTTCGCGAAGCGCCGGCGCGCCGCTCGCGGCGGCGTCTGACTGGACTGAGGCCTGCCGTGTCGAGGCTCTGCGACCTCCGCCTGGCGGGAGCCCTCTTTGCGCTCGTCAGCGCTCGGCACAGGCTGCGGCTCCGACGTGCGTGAGGAGACGCTCCCGCGCACCGAGGGCGCCGAGAGGCGCGCCCAACTCGTCGACGTCGCCGCCGAGGTCGGGCTCGACTTTCGCCACGGCGCCTTCCGGAGCGGACGCCTCGGCGGACCCGCCCGCGATGATGGGCGGCGGGCTCTGCTGGCTCGACTACGACGACGACGGCTGGCTCGACCTGTTCGTCGTCGAACGGCGTGGGCGCTGAGCGAACACGACGAGTGGCTCGCCGAGGGCGGGCTGCCCGACGACGCGCCTCTTCCGGAACGACGAGGGCCGCTTCGCCGACGTGACCGAGGAGACCGGCGCCGGGCTCGCGCTCCGCGGCCAGGGCTGCGTCGCCGCCGACCTCGACGACGACGGGCACACCGACCTCTACGTGACCGGCGCCGACCGGAGCGCTCTCCTCTGGAACGACGGCGGCCGCGAGTTCGAGGAGGCCTCCGAAGAGACCGGGCGTCGGCGTCTTCGGCTGGCACACCGGCGCAGCCGCCGGCGACCTGAACCGCGACGGCTGGCCCGACCTCGTCGTGACCGGCTACGTCGACCAGGCGAACCGGATCCCGGAGGCGACGCTCGGCTTCCCGAACACGTATCTGGGCCGCCGTGACCTCCTCTTCCTGAGCACCGGCCGCTCCGAGGACGGCCGGGTCGCGTTTCGCGAGGTCGGCGAGCGGGCCGGGCTCGAGGTGACGCGCTTCGCGTACGGGCTCGGCGTCGTCCTGCACGACTTCGAGCGCGACGGCGACCTCGACGTTCACGTCGCCAACGACACCAATCCGAACCGCCTCTACGAGACCGTGCTCTGGCCCGGCGGAGCGAAGGCCGATCCGGCCGGCCTCGGCTTTCGGTTCGAGGAGCGCGCCGCTGCTGCCGGCGTCGCCGATCCAGGGAGCGGCATGGGGGTGGCCGCGGGCGACTGGAGCGGCGACGGGCGCGCCGACCTCTTCGTCTCGAACTCGCGGGGCCAGGTCCATGCCGTCTACCGGAGCAACCCTCCCGACGAGCGAGACCCGTCCTTCATGGACGTGCGCGACAAGCTCGGTCTCGATCTCAGCCGCTCGACCGGCTGGGGCGTGACGTGGCTCGACCTCGACCTCGACACTGACCTCGACCTCGTCCTGGCGAACGGCCGGATACCGGTGACCGACCTGCAAGCCGACGCCGAGCCGCTCTATGCCTACCGGAACCTTGCCGCGGAAGGGCAGCCGGGGCGGTTCGAGGACGCGTCCGCCGAGCTCGGTCTCGGCGCCGTCGGGCGGCTCCTCGCCCGCGGAAGCGCCGCGGCCGACTACGACAACGACGGCGACCTCGACGTCGCAGTCGTCGAGGTCGGTGGGCCGCTCGTCCTCCTGGAGAACCGGGCTGCGGACGGGAACAGACTCGTGGTCGCTCTCGAAGGCTCGCCTCCCGGGGCCGAGGTCACCGTCGTCCTGCCCGGGGGCAAGACGCTCCGGCAGGTGATTCACGCAGGCTCGAGTTACCTCTCCTCCGAGGACCCCCGCCTCCACTTCGGGCTCGGAGAGGCCACCCGGGCGCTTCGCGTCACCGTCCGCTGGCCGGGCGGGGAGACCACGACGCTCGAAGACGTAGCGGCGAACCACCTCGTCGAGGTCGGAGCACCGTGAGCCGCGCGCGCTTCGCTGCGCTGGCGCTCGCGACGGCTGTCGCGCTCGGCGGCTGCTCCCTGGGCGACAACTCCGACGATGACTACCGTGTCGACGACTGCGCGCCGCGCGACCTCGACGGCCGGTCGGTCGCCCGCGTCTGGAACGAGGCGCTCCTCGACGCGATCAGGCGGGACACTCCGGCGCCCACCGTCCACGCCCGGAACCTCTTCCACCTCTCGGCGGTCATGTGGGACGCCTGGGCCGCGTACGAGCCGGACGCGCGCGGCTACTTCGTCCGCGAGAAGCGGACAGCCGAGGACGTCGCGAAGGCGCGCGAGACGGCGATCAGCTTCGCCGCCTATCGAGTCCTCCTCCACCGGTACTCGCTCGCGTCCGGGCCTCCAGGAGACCTTCGACGAGCTCGCGGGGACGATGGCATCGCTCTGCCTCCGCGTCGATTACACCGAGACCGAGGGCGACTCGCCGGCCGCGCTCGGAAACCGCATCGCCGCCCGCGCTATCGCCCATCGGGGCGAACGACGGCGCGCACGAGGCACGCCGCTACGCCGACCCGACCTACAAGCCTGTGAACCCGCCGCTCGTCGTCGAGGAGCCGGGCACGACCATGGTGCGATCCCAGCCGCTGGCAGCCGCTGGCGCTCGCGAGGATCGTGGCCCAGAACGGGCTCCCGATGCCGGGCAGCGTGCAGTCGTTCATCGGGCCGCAGTGGGGGCACGTGAAGAGCTTCGCGCTGCCGGCTGCGCCCGACGGGCTCCCCATCGATCCAGGCTCGGCTCCGAAGCTCGACGACCCGCGGACGACCGAGGCCTTCAAGCGCGCTGCGATCGAGGTGCTCCGGCTCTGAGCCGCCTGGACCCCACCGACGGCAAGCTGATCGACATCGGCCCGGCCGACGAGGCGGGAACTCGCTCGGCGCGAACGACGGCACCGGCCACGACGTGAACCCGGTGACCGGCGAGCCGTACGAGCCGAACGTCGTTCGGCGCGGAGACTTCGCGCGTGCGCTGGCCGAGTTCTGGGCCGACGGGCCGAGCTCGGAGACCCCGCCAGGCCACTGGAACACGATCGCCAACGAGGTCTCGGACGCCGCCAGGCTGAGCTTCGCGATCGGCGGCCGGGGCCCCGAGGTCGACCGGCTCGAATGGGACGTCAAGCTCTACCTCGCGCTGAACGGCGCGGTGCACGACGCCGCGATCGCGGCCTGGGGGGCGAAGCGCTTCTACGACTCGGCGCGGCCGATCTCGATGATCCGCTACCTGGGCGGCCAGGGCCAGTCGAGCCGCCCGGATGGTCCTTCCTACGACCCGGCCGGACTGCCGCTCGTCCCCGGGCTCGTCGAGGTCGTCACCCGCGCATCGAGCGCCCGCGGCGAGCGCCACGCGCAGCTCGCCGCCCACGCCGGCGAGATCGCCGTTCGGACGTGGGCCGGATTCCCGGAGGAGCCGGGTGCGAGAATCAAAGGGCGTCCAGCTGGATCCGCGCGGTCGAGTGGGTCCCCTACCAGCTGCCGACGTTCGTCTCTCCCGCGTTCGCGGGCTACGTGTCCGGGCACAGCACCTTCAGCCGCGCGGCCGCCGAGGTGCTCACCGCCTTCACCGGGAGCTCGTACTTCCCGGGCGGGATTCACGAGGTGCCGGTGCCGACCGGGTCGCTCCGCGTCGAGCAGGGTCCGAGCGAGGATCTGACGATGTCCTGGGCGACCTACTTCGACGCGGCCGACGACGCCGGGCGCTCGACGGCTCTACATGGGCATCCACGTCCGTCCCGACGACCTCGCGGGCCGGCGGGTGGGAGCGCGTTGCGGGAAGGATGCGTGGGCGCTCGCACAGCGCTACTTCGAGGGCTCCGTTTGACTGAGGGGAGGCAAGGATGAAGACCAGTCTCGGGATCTGGGCGCTCGGCCCGATGGTGACGCGCTTCATGCCGGTCGGCTACCAGCCGCAGCATCGGGACGAGACGACCGCTGAACGTGTCCGCCGGGCCGTCGCGGGGCTCGGCGACCTCATGGACGACTACGAGTTCCACTACCCGGCCGAGCTGTCGTCCGAGAACCTCGACGAGGTCCGCGACGCGCTCGACGGTCACGGCATCTACTGCCTCTGCGCCGGTCTCCACCTCGACCCGCGCTTCGGCCGGGGCGGCCTGACGTCGCCGGACGCCGCGACGCGAGAGGAGGCGCGGCGCCTGACCCGCGAGGGTGCCGACCTTGCGGGCTCGATCGGCGCGAACTTCATCGTCTGGCCCGGGATCGAGGGCTACAACTACCCGTTCCAGACGCCCTACGGCGAGAGCTGGAAGTGGCTGGTGGACGGCATCGCCGAGGCCGCCGAGCGCTGCCAGGAGCACGGTGTCTTCCTCTTTCTCGAGCACAAGAACTCCGAGCCCGCGATGAAGATCTTCATGCGGAACATCGGGATGACGCTCCATGTCGTCCACAAGCTGGCGCGAGCGCGGCCTCGACAACGTCAAGGTCAACATGGACTGGCAGCACCTGATCATGAACGGCGAGAACCTGGCCGAGTACGCGGCGCTCCTCGCCGCCGAGGGGCTGCTCGGACACCAGCACGCAAACTCCGGCTGGGGCGACTTCGACGACGACAACATGGTCGGAGCGACGGCGTTCATGGAGACGCTCGAGCTCGCCGTCGAGCTCAGGCGCGCGGGCTACGGCGACCGCGACGAGCGGCTGGGGTTCGACCTCTACCCCTACACGGAGGACGCGGTCGCGGCGGTGCGGCGAAGCGTCCTCCAGTGGCGCTTCATCGACTCGGTCGCGGCGCGGATCGACGACGCCGCCCTCCGGGAGGCACAGGCCGAGAAGGACGCGGTGCGCGCCTACGAGCTCGTCTACGCCGCCCTTGGAGCCAAGGAGTGAAGCTGGCGCAGGCTCAGGCCATGGTAGACGCGGTCGTCGAGGCGGCTCCGAGTGCCGTCTCTGTCTACGTCTCAGACGACCATGGTGAGCTCCTGGCGGCGGCGACGATGGACGGGGCCGCGCCGGACACGCGCCTGAACGCGCAGCGAAAGGCCTACACCGCGGCGCGGAGCGACGCGTCGTCGACGGGAGAGCTCGCCGCCAAGGTGAGAGACGACCCGGCAGAGCTCGCGAGCTTCGATCCGCAGTTCAGCTTCTTCAAGGGCGGCGTCGCTGCCTTCGCGGAGGGCCGTAAAGTCGGCGCGATCGGCGTCAGCGGCCTTCCCGGCGAGGAGGACGAGCGGCTCGCCCGTGCGGCGATCGAGCGCGCCGGCCTGGCGCTCGGATGACGACGCTCGTCGGGCTCGACATCGGGACGACCGGCGTCAAGGCGCTCGCTCTCTCCCCGGAAGGCGAGGTGGTTGCGAGAGCTGAGGAGGGCTACGGATTCGAGACCCCGCGAGCCGGTTGGGCCGAGCAGGATCCCGGGCTCTGGTGGAACGCGACCGAGTCGGCCCTCGCCGGCCTCGGCGCGGAGGACGTGGCGGGGATCGGGCTCTCGGGTCAGATGCACGGCCTCGTCGCGCTCGACGCCGAGGAGCGGGTCCTCCGCCCCGCGATCCTCTGGAACGACCAGCGCTCGGCGCCCGAGTGCGACGAGATCGAGTCCGAGCTCGGGCTCGGGCGGCTCGTCGAGCTGACCGGCAACCGGGCTCTCCCCGGCTACACGGCTCCGAAGCTCGTCTGGATGCGCCGGCACGAGCCCGAGCTCTACGACCGGATCGCCCACGTGCTCCTCCCCAAGGATTACGTGCGGCTCCGCCTCACCGGCAAGCGGGCGACCGACGCCGGCGACGCCTCGGGCACGCTTCTCCTAGACGTCGCCGGTCGCCGCTGGAGCGACGAGATGCTGGCGGCGCTCGAGGTTCCGTCCGAGTGGCTGCCGCCCGTGCTCGAGTCGCCGGAGGCATCGGGCCGAACCGCGGAGGGCCACGTGGTCGCGGCGGGTGCGGGCGACCAGGAGGCGGGCGCGCTCGGCGTCGGAGTCGACCGGCCCGGCCCGCTCTCGGTCGTGCTCGGCACCTCCGGGGTCGTCTTCGCGGCTCTCCCTGCGTACGCGGCCGACCGCGAGGGCCGCGTTCAGGCGTTCTGCCACGCCGTGCCGGACGGCTGGCACGCGATGGGCGTGATGCTCTCTGCCGCCGGCTCGCTCCACTGGCTCCGGGACACCGTGGCGCGCGGCGCGGATTTCGCCGCGCTGATCGCCGAGGCAGAGGCTTGGCCACCCGGCGTCGAGGGGCTCACGTTCCTCCCCTACCTGACCGGCGAGCGGACGCCGCACTTCGACCCGGCCGCGCGCGGCGCGTTCGCAGGCCTGACGCTCCGCCACGATCGCGGCGCGCTGGTTCGCGCCGTGCTCGAGGGGGTTGCCTACGCGCTCCGGGACTCTCTGGAGCTCCTCCGGGAGCTCGGCGTCGAGCCTCTCGTCGCACGGGTGTCGGGCGGCGGCGCGCGGAGCGACCTTTGGCTTCGGATCGTCGCCTCCGTCCTCGACCTCCCGCTCGAACGCACGGCCGCGGAAGAGGGTGCCGCCTACGGTGCAGCGCTCCTCGGAGGGGTCGCGGGAGGCATCTTCGGCGACGTCCACGAGGCCGTCGCCGCGACCGTACGCGTCACCGAGACCGTCGAGCCCGTGGCGGATTGGGGCGCAGCCTACGAGGACGGCTACCAACGCTTTCGTTCGCTCTACCCAGCCCTACGACCCCTGGAGGACGCATGACATCGCTGAGTGGAAAGGTCGCACTCGTCACCGGCGCGAGCCGCGGCATCGGAGCCGCCGTCGCCAGGGCGCTCGACGCCCAGGGCGTCCGGCTCGGGCTCGCGTCGCGAAGCGGCGACGACCTCGGGATCGACGGCGCCGTCGCGCAGCCCTGCGACGTGCGCAAGCCCGAGGACTTGGAGAGTCTCGCGGCCGCAACCGCCGAGGCTCACGGCGGCATCGACATCCTCGTCGCGAACGCCGGCGTGGGCGCCTACGGCCCCTTCCTCGACCTGCCGCCGGAGCACCTCGAAGAGATGATCGACGTGAACGTCAAGGGCACGCTCTACGCGGTGCGGGCAGCGCTCCCGCACCTGCTCCGGAGCGACGGCGCCGACATCGTGACCCTCGCCTCCGAGGCGGGCCGCCGCGGCCTCCCGCTCGAGGCTGTGTACTGCGCCTCGAAGTTTGCCCAGGTCGGCTTCACGCGCGCGCTCGACCACGAGCTCCGCGAGCAGGGCGTTCGGTGCACGAACGTCTGCCCCGGCGGGGTCGCGACCGACTTCGCGATCGGCAGGGGACGCACCGAGGACATGCCGGAGCTCGCGGGGATGATGACCTCGGAGGACGTGGCCGAGGTCGTGCTCTTCGTCCTCACCCGGGCGCGGAACCACCGGATCCTCGAGACCGCCTTCCGCCCCGTGACGGAGCCGTCATGGGGGTAGACGCTCCCGTCAGGTGGGGCTTCCTGTCAACGGCCAAGATCAACGACCAGGTCCTCGCCGGCGCGCGCGAATCGGACCGCGTGGACGTGGTCGCCGTCGCGAGCCGAGACGAGGGCCGCGCCTCGGCCTACGCACGCGAGCGCGGGCTCGAGCGCGCGCACGGAAGCTACGAGGCGCTCCTCGAGGATCCTGACATCGAGGCTGTCTACATCTCGCTCCCGAACTCCATGCACGTGGACTGGTCGATCCGCGCGCTCGAGGCCGGCAAGCATGTCCTCTGCGAGAAGCCGCTCACCCGCAGGCCGGAGGAGGTCGAGCGGGCCTTCGACGCCGCCCAGGCCGCAGGCCTCCACCTCATGGAGGCCTTCATGTACCGCCACAATCCGCAGACCGCCCGTCTGAAGGAGCTCGTCGACGGCGGCGCGATCGGCCGGCTTCGGCTCGTCCGCGCCTCCTTCAGCTTCCCGCTCGGCAACCAGGGGGACGTGCGCCTGAACGCGGAGCTTGACGGCGGCGGGCTTATGGATGTCGGCTGCTACTGCGTGAGCGGCTCGCGGTTCCTGGCCGGCGAGCCTGTGGAGGTCTTCGGCCGCCAGGTCGAGAGCGCGAGCGGCGTGGACGAGCTCTTCACCGGGGCGCTCCGCTTTGCGGACGACGTCCTGGGCGAGCTCGACTGCGGCCTCGTCCTCCCGGTGCGCGACGACCTCGAGGCAATCGGCGAGGAGGGCTCGCTCTTCCTCGACGACCCGTGGCATGCGCGCAAGCCCGTCATCGAGCTTCGCACCGCAACGGGCGTGGAGCGGATCGAGGTCGAGCCGGAGAACTCCTACCGCCTCGAGCTCGAGAATCTGAGCGACGCGATCAGGGGCCGGGCCGAGCCGCTCCTCGGCCGAGCCGACGCACTCGGCCAGGCTCGCACGATCGAGGCGCTCTACCGCTCGGCCGCGGAAGGCTGCTCTGTTCCCCTCTAGGGGGGAGGGCCCGACCCGGCCGGGCGGCGGCGTCGCCGGCGTGCGACCGCCACCCCGACGAGGCAGAGCGCTCCTCCCGCGAAGGCGAGCGCGGCAGGCGACTCCCCGAGAAACGCCCAGCCCATGAGGATCGAGAGCGGCGGAACCAGGTACGTGGTCGTGCCGAGCCTCCCGGCGTCCGTCCGCGCGAGCGCGAAGGCCCAGGTCGTGAACGCAAGTGCGGTGGGAAAGACGCCGAGGTAGACGGCCCAGACGACTGCCGAGCTGCGCGCCTCCCCGAGCTCGCCGGCGAGCTGGGGGGCGAACGGCACGCAGACGACCGTCCCGGCCAGGCAGCACACGAAGGTCGCCTGAAGCGCCGACACCCGCGCGAGCACGGGCTTCTGGCTCACCACGCCCGCGGCGTAGGCGGCCGCGGCGACGAGGCAGAGAAGCGTGCCCACGGTGGAGACCCCGCGCTGGGAGTCCGCAAAGGCGATCACCGCCACGCCCGCGAAGGCGACCGCCGCGCCCGCGAGGAGGTTCCTCGGGAACCCCTCCCGAAGGAGGACGCCGGCGAGCAAGATGATGAGGATCGGCCCGACATTCACGAGCATGGCGGCCGTGCCCGCGTCGACCCGCTGCTCCGCGGCGTTCAGCGCAACGTTGTAGAGCCCGAACCAGAGGACGCCGCAGATGAGGAGCGCCGGCAGGTCGCGTCGCCCCGGCCACGGCTCGCGACGGAGGGCCACGACGAGCCCGAGTACGGCGCTCCCGACGGCGAGCCGAGCGAGTGCGAGCGCGCCCGGCGAGAGCTCCTCGCCCGCGTCGCGGATCCCCACGAAGGCGGAGGCCCAGAAACCGACCGTGACGAACGCGGCGCCGAGCGCCAGGAGCGCGTCGCGGCGCGCGCCGGCGTCCTGCTCGCGCCCGGGGGACTGCTCGACCGCATCCATCCGCTCTCTAACGAACGAAGGGCGGCCCGCGTGAGATTCCCGGTCTCTAGTTGGAGGGGAGCTCGCGGACTAGCAGCGTCGTGTACGCGTCCCGGACAGTCGGGAACCAGGGCGGCGGCAGGTAGTAGAGGGTGTCGTCGTACTGGTAGACACGTGTGCGGAAGAGGCTCATCGAGCCGCCGTCCGCGGTTGCCGTCGAGCCCGTGAAGGTCATCGTGCCGTGGCTCCCGTCGTTCGACCAGGAGCGCCACGAGCCGGTCTGCGCAATCGTTCCTGCGCGCCAGCTCAGGTCGTTCGGCACGTACTGGGCGACCAGCATGTCATTCGCGGCGACGAGCCCCAGCACGTCGTCGCCGTCCTGGACGTAGGAGATGTTGTCGGCAATCACGACGTTCGAGTTCGACCCGACCGTGACGCGCCCGTTCACCTGCCCGCTCACGACCACGCTCTGCGGCGAGTAGATCGCGCCGTTCAGCGGCACCGGATAGCTCGTCGCGAGCCCGCAGGTCGGCGCCGTCATGGCGATGTCCTGGTTGCTCGTCCGCTGGCAGGTCTGAGCGCTCACCGTCCCGTTTGCGTTGAACGTGAGCCGCCAGCCGGCCACGGTGCCGTTGTTGAGATAGAGCCCGCCCGCCTGCGCCGCGGCCTGAATGTCTACGAGGGAGCTGATGAAGTCGGCGAAGTTGATCGGCGACTTGATCACGGTGCGGATCGTGTTCCGGTCGTACTTCCGCGCGCCGCTCATGAGCCTGGGCGAGCCTGTGACGCTGCCCTCGGCATAGACGTCAGCGTGAGCCGTGCCCGTGTGGTTGACGTTGTGCCGGACACCGTTCGAGTCGATCCCGGCGTAGATCTTTCCGTAGGTCGTCGCGGTCGAGCCGTACGAGATGTCGGCGTTCGCGAGCATCTGGAAGTCGGCGACAGAGGCTGGTCTGATCTTCATCTCGATCACGCGCCAATCGGATTTGTCGACGCTGCCGCCCGGACGCCCGGTCGAGATCATGTGGATCGACCCGCCGCTGCTCGACGGCGGGGTGATCCTCAGGTTGTACTCGTAGCCGTTCGAGAGCTGCCGCCAGCGGTCCCGGCCGTTCGGGTATGTCCAGCCGAGCCCGTTCGACCACGGGGAGCCGCCGCTCACGAGCGTCCCGTCCGTTGCGCGGCGCGTCGACTCTCCCGGATGGACGAAGTGCGAGTGGTAGAGCTGGTCGGAGTAGAGCTTTGCGATGTAGTCGTTGAGGCCCGCCTCCGCGGCCTGGTAGGACGCGTCGCGGACGACAGCCGTGCGGCTCCGCTTCGCCTCCGAGCTCGCGAAGTCGATGAGCGTCAGCGACACGACGCCGAGCACGGTGACGAGCCCGATCACGAGCACCATGGCAAAGCCGCGCTCCTCTCTTGCCCGAGGCAGCCGGCTCATCCCTGGGCCGCCTGGATCCGGAGCGAGACGCTCGTCTTGTACGTGAGCCGGGAGACGGACGAGTTCGTCGACTTGACGCGGAGCGTCACCTCGACGGTGCGGAGCTCGCTCGGATTGGCCGTGACGTTTCCGGCCGCGTCCTTGTAGACGAAGAGCGTCCCGTTGGCCACTCCTCCGATCTGCTTCTGCCACGGCCCGAGCGTCGGAATCTGCCACGGCGCTCCGTCCGTATCCGTGCTAGTGGCGAACGCGCGCTCGAGCCGGCCGCTCACGAGGCGGTAGGAGATGCGGCGCAGGTGGAAGGGAGTCGCGCGGTCGGGCGAGAGGAAGGTGATCTGAGTGGCGTTCATGACTTCGATCGGAGAGGACCCGTCTCCAACGTAGGCCTGCCTGAGGTCCTGGACGAGCCGCTCGAAGGAGCCCCGGATCTCGTTCTGGCTCACGGCCTCGTCCTGGAGCTCCGTGCTCCAGTGGCTCGTCATCTGGACGGCAGCCGTGAAGCCGGTGCCGAGGACGGCCATGAGCGCGATCGTCACGATCAGCTCCATCAGGGTCACGCCGGCTTCCGACCGCAGGGCTCGAAGTCGCGAGGTCATGGGCGCACCGTCACCGTGGCGGTCAGGTCCGAGTTGACGGCGCCGCTCCACGCTCCGGCGCCTGCCGAGCTCGTGACGTCCACCGTGTAGCCCGAACCGGCGGGGACCGTGAACACGGCCCGGCCGGTCGAGGTCGTCGTGCCCGTCAGGTGAACCGGCACCGGCCCGCCGCGGACGAGGACGCTCGCGCCGGAGACCGAGCTGCCGTTCGTCCGCTGCACGCGCACGATGAGCGTCCGGGTCGCGTACGTCTGGAGTCCCAGCTGGAACGTGGAGGTGAGGTCGAGCGGGTAGTTGTTGGGCACCGTCCGGTTCGCCACGCCCGCGAACTGGCCGTTCGCGGCGGTCGTCACCGTGTACTGGATACCCGGCACGACGGGCTCACCTGCGACCTGGGTGACCGTCGCCGAGCCGCCCGTCACATTGAAGGTCTGCGTGCCGCGCGGCGACGAGACCGTCACGGGTGCCGTGCCGGCATACGCCGTGCCGTTCGAGTTCGTGACCTGGAGGAAGATCGTGGCGGGCTTGTAGACCTGGAGCACCGTGCTGAAGGTCTGGCCGGCGACGATCCTCGTGTGGGCCTGGGCCGCCGGTGGGAGATCGTCCCGAAGGGTCTGATAGCCGGTGGCCGCGACCATCACGTCGTAGAACGCCTGCGAGCCCGTCGACGGATTGGGAACGAGATCGGGGAAGAGCACCCAGCCCGTCGCGTCGGTTCGATCCATCCGGGGCGCGCTCGGACCCGTCGCGAGGGAGACGGACGCCCCTTCGACGGCGGTCCGAAGCGCGTAGTCGACGACCTGCACCTTGATGATGCGCGCCGTGCCGGTGCCGGCGGGCGGCGCGACGTAGGTCACTTCCTTCGCGAGCTGGCGTCCGTCTCGGTTCCGAGTGATGGCGACGACCACACGCTTGTAATCGGCATACGTCGCATAGTCAGGAGAGACGGGGTCGTTCACGTACGTGATCTCAGTCGCCATCGTCGCCTTGAGACCCTGCAGCGAGATCTGGCGGCTGCCCGTGAGCCGCCCCGCGGGATTCCAATTCGTCAGGCCGACGTCGTCGTAGGGCATGCCCCGGATCTCCTCGACCACGGCCTGCGCGGCCTGCTGGGCGAGCGTTCGCTCCTTGGCGCCGGCCTGGGCCGAGAGCGTGGCGGTCATGACGCCGCCGAGCGGAGTGATGACGATGGCGAAGAGCGCCATCGCGATCACCATCTCGATCATGCTGAAGCCGTCCTCACGCGGCAGGGGCAGTCGTCGCGCGCCCGCGTGCAAGGAACGAACGAACGCCGTTCGGGGCCGGAGTGGCAGCATTTGCGCTCTCTGCCAGGAGATGACGGCCTCCAGACGCCAAATGCACATCCCTCGACCGTGTATGCGCGCTAGGTTGCGACGGTGAGCGTCGCTCCGAAAGACGATCCCGCCGCCGTCCTCGGGCTGCTCGAGGGCTCGAATCGCTTCCTGATCCAGCAGGTCTTCAAGGCCTTCGACAACGAGTACCGGATCAGCGTCCCGGCGCCCGGCTCCTCTGAGGAGGGCCGGCCGCTCCTCTTCGTGAAACAGAAGAAGCTTTCGATCCGGGAAGACATCAGGTTTCGCGTCGACCCGGACGCGGAGGCCTACGTCTTCATGATCAAGGCGAAGACCGTCTTCGAGTTTCGCGGCCGCCATGACGTCCTGGATGCGGACGGAACGCCGATCGGGCTCCTCGACAAGGACTTCGCCCGCTCGCTCATCCGGAGCCATTGGCACGTACGCGATACGAACGGCGTCGAGCTCTTCGAGGCCTATGAGTCGAGCTGGCCGATTGCAATCGTCCGGCGGATCGCGGGCCTCCTCCCGGACTACCTGTCGATCCTGTCCTGGCTCCCGTTCAACTTCGCCCTCATGCGGGACGGGCAGCAGGTCGGCTCCTACAAGCGCGTGCTCGGAAAGCTTCGAGACCGCTATGTGCTCGAGCTCGAATCGGGCCTCTCCGACGCCGACCGCCGCCTCGTCCTCGCCTTCGCGGTCGGTCTCGACTCGCTGCAGGATCGCTGACCCGAGCGCGGTCTCGGCGCGGCGCCGCCCGCATCCTTGACGATAAGGTTAGTGAGTGCTAACTTCCCGGCGTGGCGAGTAACCGAAGCGATCGACCGGGACTGACCGAGCGCCTCGCGCGAGCCTCCGCGGCGAAGCCCTGGCGGACGATCGTCGCCTGGCTCGTCGCCATGGCCCTCGCCGTCGTCGCGGTCGGCGCGTTCCTCGGGGACGGGCTCTCCACCGAGGCCCGGGTGACGAACGACCCCGAGTCGGACCGGGCTTACGAGCTGATCGAGGAGCGCTTCCCGGAGCGACTCGAGAACGCGTCGACGGAGCTCGTCGTTGTGCGCTCCGACCAGCTGACCATCGACGACCGCGCGTTCCGCACGAGGCTCGAGGAGCTCGTCGAGATCGGCCGCCGGACCGGCTCTGTGGCCGCAGCCGGCAACCCGCTCGAGGACGAGAGCCTCGTCTCTCCCGACCGTCATGCCGTCCTCATCCCCATCCGCCTGCAAGGCGACCCCGACGACACGGTGGGCGCCCTCATCGAGGCAGTCGAGGAGCAGAACGGCAAGGAGGGGTTCCTCGTCGCCATGACAGGGACTGCGACGACCGACCACGACATCAACGAGGTCTCCGAGCGAGACCTCCAAAACGGTGAGCTTCGGATCGGGCTTCCGGCCGCTCTGATCATCCTCGTGCTCGTCTTCGGCGCGCTCGTCAGCGCGGCGATGCCGCTCGTCCTTGCGATCGTCTCGATCGTCGTCGCGCTCGGCCTGACGGCGCTCCTCGCCCAGGGGTTCGAGCTCTCGATCTTCGTCGTGAACATGCTGACCGGCATGGGGCTGGCACTCGGGATCGACTACGCGCTCTTCGTCGTGTCGCGCTTCCGCGAGGAACGAGCGGCGGGCACAGAGAGGCTCGACGCGATCGGCCGCGCGGGCGCCACGGCGAGCCGGGCCGTCCTCTTCAGCGGCACGGCGTTCGTGCTGGCGATGGTCGGCCTCCTGCTCGTCCAGAGCACGATCATGCGGAGCCTGGCTGTCGGCGCGATCCTCGTCGGCATCGTGTCCGTGGTCGCAGCGCTGACCCTGCTGCCCGCGGTGCTCGGGCTTCTCGGCGACCGGATCGACCGGCTCCAGATTCCCTTCGTCGGCCGCCGGCTCTCGAGTGGAGCCCTGGCCGAGAGCCGCTTATGGGGTGCCGTGGTCGACCGCGTCCTCCGCCGGCCGGTCGTCTCGCTCGTCGCCGCGACGGTGTTCCTCATCGTCCTCGCGCTCCCCGTGCTCGGTATGAACATCGGCGCAGCCGGGATCGGCACCCTGCCGGACTCGCTGACGTCGAAGCAGGGCTACCTCGCTCTCCAGGAATCGTTCCCCGGCGCCGGTGCCGACCCGGCCGAGGTCGTCGTCGCCGGCGACGTCGAGTCGGTTGACGTGCAGGAGGCCGTCGGGAGGCTCGAAGACCGCTTGAGCGGCGACCCCCGCTTCGGCGCGGCCGCGGTCGAGACGAACTCGGAAGGTGGCCTGGCCGTCGTGACCGTGCCGGTATCGGCCGACGCGCTCTCGGACGAGGCCGTCGAGGCCGTGCGCGACCTGCGAGCCGAGTACGTCCCCGCCGCGTTTCAGGGTGTCGGCGCCGAGGTGCTCGTCACCGGCCGCACGGCCGAGAACATCGACTACTTCGACGTCATGGAGTTCTGGCTCCCCTGGGTGCTGCTCTTCGTTCTCGGGCTGACCTTCGTGCTCCTCACGCTCGCCTTCCGCTCAGTCGTGATCGCGGGGACTGCGATCGGCTTGAACCTGCTCTCGGTCGGTGCCGCCTACGGCCTCCTGGTCGCCGTCTTCCAGTTCGGCTGGGGCGCCGGCCTCCTCGGTTTCCAGCAGGTGGACACCGTCGAGGCCTGGGTGCCGCTCTTCCTCTTCGCCGTCCTCTTCGGGCTCTCGATGGACTACCAGGTGTTCCTCTTGAGCCGGATCCGGGAGCGCTTCACGCTCTCGGGCGACACGACCGACGCCGTGCGCTTCGGGATCGGCTCCACCGCGCGGATCATCACGGGCGCAGCGCTCATCATCGTCGCCGTCTTTTCGGGCTTCGCCGCGGGTGACCTCGTCATGTTCCAGCAGATGGGCTTCGGCGATCGCGATCGCGCTTCTGATCGACGCGACGATCGTCCGCTCGGTGCTGGTGCCTGCCGCGATGAAGCTCCTCGGCGAGCGGAACTGGTACCTGCCGAGCTGGCTCGGCTGGCTCCCGCGAATGGAGATCGAGGGCGAGTCGCCGCCGCAGTCCCGCTCGGCTCAGGCGGCTCGCTAGCCGGATGCCAGCCGGCGGAGGGCGAACGGCAGGATGCCGCCGTGGCGCATGTACTCGCGCTCGCGCGGCGTGTCGAGCCTGACCCGCGCTGTGAACTCGACCGGCTCACTGCCGTCGTCGGGCGTAGCCGTCACCCGCGCCTCGCGCGCCTCGCCGTTCTCGACGCCCCTGATCGCGAACGTCTCGAGCCCGCTCAGCCCGAGGCTCTGGGCGGTCTCGCCTGCGGGAAAGACCAGCGGGAGAATCCCCATCCCGACCAGGTTCGAGCGGTGGATTCGCTCGAAGCTCTCTGCGATGACGGCGCGGACGCCGAGGAGGTTCGGCCCTTTCGCAGCCCAGTCGCGCGACGAGCCGGAGCCGTACTCCTTGCCGGCGAGCACGACCAGCGGCGTTCCCTCGGCCAGGTAGCGCTCCGACGCCTCGTAGATCGTCGTCTCCTCGCCCGAGGGCAGGTGGACAGTCCATGTGCCCTCGCTCTCGGGCACGAGCTGGTTCCGGAAGCGGACGTTGGCGAACGTGCCGCGCACCATCACCTCGTGGTTCCCGCGGCGGGAGCCGTAGGAGTTGAAGTCCTTGCGCTCTGCCCCGTGCTCGACGAGATAGCGGCCGGCCGGGCTCTCCAGCTTGATGGAGCCGGCCGGCGAGATGTGATCGGTCGTGACCGAGTCGCCGGCCCACACGAGACACCGGGCCCCGGAGACGTCCTCGACCTTGCCGTGATCCAGGCTCATGCCCTCGAAGTAGGGCGGCCGGCGTACGTAGGTGGAGTCGGGGTCCCAGGCGAACAGCTCTCCCTCGGGGATGTCGAGCTCCCGCCAGCGCTCGTCGCCCGTGAAGACGTCCGCGTAAGTGCTGCGGAACATCTCCCCCCGGACGGCCTCGGCCACGGTGTCGGCAACCTCCTGCGCGCTTGGCCAGAGATCGCGGAGGAAGACGTCGCCCCCTTCGGAGTCCTGTCCGAGCGGCTCGTTGACGAGATCCATGTCCATGCGCCCGGCCAGCGCGTAGGCCACGACGAGCGGCGGCGAGGCAAGGTAGTTCGCCTTGACCTCGGGGTGGATGCGCGCCTCGAAGTTGCGGTTCCCCGAGAGCACCGCGCAGACGACGAGGTCGCCTGCCTCGATCCCTTCCGAGATCGGCTCCGGGAGCGGGCCCGAGTTCCCGATGCAGGTCGTGCACCCGTAGCCGACCGTCTGGAAGCCGAGCTCGTCGAGGTAACGCGTCAGTCCCGCTTTCTCGTAGTACTCGGTGACGACCCGCGAGCCCGGTGCGAGGCTGGACTTCACCCACGGCTTTCGCTCGAGGCCGCGCTCGACAGCGTTTCTGGCGATCAGTCCGGCGGCGATCATCACCGAGGGGTTCGAGGTATTCGTGCAGCTCGTGATCGCGGCGATGACCACGGCCCCGTGGTCGAGCTCGAAGCTCTCGCCGTCAAGGTCGACTGGAATCCGGCGGTGACCCGCGGCAGGCGTGCTGGGCTCCGGGACGGGGGCGCCGGGGTCGGGCGTGAAGTCCGAGCCCGGAGCCATCGAGCCGGGCGGGTCGCTGGCAGGGAAGGTCTCGATCGCCTCCGAGTCCCCGTTTCGGTAATCGATCCCGAAGGTGCCGAGCGCATTCGAGAAACGACTCCTTCGCCGAGGAGAGCGGCAGGCGATCCTGCGGGCGCCGAGGCCCGGCCAGGCTCGGCTCGACCGTCGAGAGGTCGAGCTCGACGGCTTCCGAGTACTGGGCCTCGACACGCGGGTCGTGCCAGAGCCGCTGCGCTTTGCAGTAGGTCTCGACGAGCTCGATCTGCTCGGCGCTCCGGCCCGTCAGCTCCAGGTAACGGATGCGTCTCGCCGTCCACCGGGAAGAAGCCGCAGGTCGCGCCGTACTCGGGCGACATGTTGCCGATCGTCGCCCGGTCGGCCAGCGGCAGCCTGTCGAGCCCGTCCCCGTGATACTCGACGAACTTTCCCACCACGCCGAGCTCGCGCAAGATCTGAGTCACGGTGAGAACGAGATCGGTCGCGGTCGCCCCCTCCCGGAGCTCGCCTGTCAGCTTGAAGCCAACGACCTGCGGCAAGAGCATCGAGACCGGCTCCCCGAGCATCGCGGCCTCGGCCTCGATGCCGCCCACGCCCCAGCCGAGGACGCCGAGCCCGTTCACCATCGTCGTGTGCGAATCCGTGCCGACGAGCGTGTCCGGAAAGGCCCAGAGCTGCCCGTCGTCAAGCTCGCGCGTCTCGACGACGCGCGCGAGGTACTCGAGGTTGACCTGGTGGACGATGCCGGTGTTCGGCGGCACGACGCTGAAATTCTGGAACGCCCGCTGCCCCCAACGAAGGAAGGCGTAGCGCTCGCGGTTCCGCTCGAACTCGAGCTCGGTGTTCCTGAGGATCGCCCGGCGCGTCCCGTACTCGTCGACCTGGACGGAGTGGTCGATGACGAGCTCGACCGGGAGGAGCGGATTGATCCGCTCCGGGATCGCCGCCGAGGTCGCCGCATCGCGTCCCGCATCGCGGCGAGGTCGACGATCGCCGGAACGCCCGTGAAGTCCTGCAGGAGGATGCGTGAGGGCCGAAAGGAGATCTCGTCGCTCGGCTCGGCGCCCGGATCCCACCGGAGGATCGCCTGCGCCTCGTCCGCCGCGCCCGCCCGAAGCACGTTCTCGAGGAGCACGCGAAGGGTGTACGGGAGACGGGTGACGTCCGCGCCGAGCGCGTCGAGGCGGACGATCGTGAGCTCCCGGCCGCCGACTGTGAGCGTCTCCTGGTCGGCCATACCTGTCCTCGATGCTAGCCGGATCGCCGGATTCGGCGCTGCTATCGTCGCTCGCGTGACCGCCCGCCTAGAGGAGCTTCTACGCCATGCCTTCCCGGACGCGCGGGAACTCGCCGTCGAGGACCGGACCGGCGGCGGCGACCACTTCCAGGTGACCCTGGCGAGCCCGCGCTTTCAGGGGCTCCCGCTCGTCGAGCAGCACCGGCTCGTCTACGACGCGCTCGCGGCGCCGCTCGCGGATGGCACCATTCACGAACTGCGAATCAAGACCCGAGGAGAGGTATGAGCCAGGAGCTGCACGACCGGATCAAGAACGTCATCGAAACCGAGCCCGTGGCCGTGTTCATCAAGGGCACGCCCGAGCAGGCTATGTGCGGGAACTCGCAGCGGGCACTCGAGGCGCTGCGCTCGGTAGGTTCGCCGATCACGGCCATCGACGTCCTCCCCGATCCGGAGATCCGCCAAGAGCTCTCGGCGATTTCGAGCTGGCCGACCATCCCTCAGGTCTTCGTTCGCGGCGAGCTGATCGGCGGCGCGGACATCGTCGAGGAACTGGCCCAGACCGGGGAGCTCCGTGCGACCCTCGACGAGAAGCTCGGCGACGGCTACGAAGGCGGCGAGGAGAAGGTCATCGAGGTCAGCGACCGGTCGAGCCCCTTCCGGCTCGTGCCGTAGGCGAGTAGGTCGAGCGGCGCGCGCGCCGACGTCGAGTAGCTACAGCACGAAGGCGAAGAGCAGGAACAGCCCGGCGAGCACGAGCGCGAGGACGGCGAAGACGACGAAGACTGCCGGGTTCACCGGGATCCGATTGTCCTCGTCCCAGCGCGTCGTTGGCTTCGTGGCCCTCCGGATTCGCATCAGGGCTTCATGGTAGTGCGCCCGCCAGAGGACGTACGTCGTCGAGGTTGCGCCTGAGCCTGGTCTCGACGCGGCGCGGGGAAATCCCGAGCTCCGCCAGGGCTCTGACCGCTCCACCTACCGAATCTCCGAGGACGCCGAGCAGCACATGCTCGACTCCGACCTCGTCGGCCTGCGAGCTGACCGCCGCACGTACCGCCCGCTCCAGGGCCTGCCTGGCGCGCGCCGAGATCGGGGCCAGGCGGGAGCTCGGCTCCGCCCCCGCCTTGTCCGACTCGCCGTAGAGGGCGCGCACCTCGCGCCGGACGGCGCTGTAGTGGACGCCGAGCTCCTCCAGCGCCTGCACGGTGGGCCCGACATCGTCCCTGAGAAGCGCGAGGAGAAGATGCTCCGGTCCGGCCGAGACGTGCCCCATAGAGGCCGCCTCTTCGGAGGCAATCCGCACGGCTCTCCTCGCCTGGGCGGTGGCGCCGACCCCGGTGGCGGCGGGTGGCCCCGCGTCGGGCCGGCAGCGCTCGGCGAAGCGCTTGTGGGCCGCCTGCCGGCTGACGCCCAGGACGCGGGCGATCTCACCCCAGGACTGCCCCGCGGCGAGCGCGTTTCGTATGTGCTCCTCCTCGAGCGCGTTCAGGCGCGCTCGAAGCGCCGAAATCGCCCGCAGACCTGCCTCGGGGTCATCGAGCCGTGCCGCTCGGCTCACCAACTCCTCGGAGCGCGTCACTCACACGTCTTGCCCAGGTGTGGCCGCTGTCAATCCTCCCTGACGTACGAGCAACAAACGTTGACGACATGTTCCCGCGCCGGCCGTCGGCGGAATAGGCCTCCCGTGCGGATCCACGAGGTGCTCTCACACACGTTCCGACGAGCCGGCCGGGGAGTCAACGCGGCCGCCGACGTCGATGCCGTCATCTCGGCGAACGTCGGTGGCTCGGGAGCCCAGCGGACGAAGGTTTCGAGCCGGAAGCGCGTCGTGCAGCGCTCCGGCCGGACGGTCGTCTCGGAGGAACGGCGAGAGCACGGAAACGAGAAGGAGGATTGATGGCAGAGAATCAGGAGTACCGAAGCATCACCCGGGAGGAGCTCAGCGAGCTCGCCGGCGAGGAGCTGCCGGAGCGGGCGGCCATGTCGCTCGTGAACGCGAACATCGCAATCCCGGTCAACGCGGCCGTGGCGGCCAACGTCCTTTCGGACGGCTCGATCGCCTACGCGGACGCGACGCAGGACACGCCCATCGACCAGTCCAACTAAGGGAGGACATCTTGTCCGAATCGCCTCAGGAGTACCGCAAGCTCAGCCGCGAGGAGCTCAACGAGCTCGCCGGCGAGGAGCTGCCGGAGCGGGCGGCCATGTCGCTCGTGAACGCGAACCTCGCAGCGCCGATCAACGCGGCGGTGGCGCTCAACGTCGCTTCCGACGACTCGATCGCCTACGCGAACGCCGAGCAGAACGCCGACATCACCCAGTCGAACTAGAGAAGGGGGGAACACCACATGACTGATCAGCCTCAGGAGTACCGCGGTCTCTCGCGCGAGGAGCTCGACGAGCTCGCCGGCGAGGCGCTGCCGGAGCGCGCGGCGATGTCGCTCATCAACGCGAACATCGCAGCCCCGGTCAACGCGGCCGTCGCGGCCAACATCCTCTCGGATAACTCGGTCGCCTACGCGAACGCAGAGCAGGACGTCGACATCGATCAGAGCAACTAGCTCTCGCTCGCTGTCAGGTGCGAGGGGCGGCCGGCGTGCCGCCCCTCGCGCACAACCACGAACTCCGAGGAGCCACCATCACGACCGTCCCCGACAAAGCTGAGCGCGAGGCCGAGGCCCGCAAGCGAGAGCAGGATGCCGCTGCTCGGGACGGAGCCGGCCGGCCGGATGCAGCGGCGGGCGACGGGGCAGGCCAGCACGACGGGGCCGCTGGTGGCGAGGCCGGCCGGCAGCCAGGAGCCGCGTCGAGCGACGCAGGCGAGCGGCCGAAGGTCGCCGACGGGATCGAGCTCGTCGGCGAGTACAAGGATTCCGGCTACAAGGAGGCGCCCTTCATCGCCCGGCGCGCCGACGGCCAGACCATCCAGATGCCGGAGCTCCTCTTCTACGTCGCAGAGGCAGCGGACGGAAGCGCCACCTACGACCAGATGGCGGAGCGAGTCTCCGAGCGGGCCCAGCGCGGCCTCCAAGCCGACGACGTGCGCATGCTCGTGGAGGAGCGCCTGCGCCCGCTCGGCATCCTCGCGCAGGCTGACGGGTCGAGCCCCGAGCTCCAGAAGGTCGACCCGCTCCTGGCGCTCAAGTTCCGAGTCGCGCTCGTCTCGGAGGGGGCCGTCAACCGGATAGCGGCCGTGTTCCGGCCGATCTTTTGGCCGATCACGCTCGCCGCGGTGATCGCCGGCATCGTCGCGGTCGACGTCTGGCTCTTCTTCGTGCACGGGATCGGACAGAGCACTCGTGAGCTCGTCTACAACCCGTTGCTCCTCCTCATGGTCTTCGGCGCGGTGGTCACAGCAACAGCGCTCCACGAGATCGGCCACGCGGCGGCGGCGAGGTACGGCGGCGCCCGGCCCGGAGTCATGGGCGCGGGGATCTACGTCGTCTGGCCGGCCTTCTACACCGACGTCACCGATGCCTACCGGCTCGGACGGTGGGGCCGCGTTCGGACCGATCTCGGCGGAATCGTCTTCAACGGTCTCTTCGTACTCGGGACGATCGGCGTCTACCTCGCGACCGGCTTCGAGCCGCTCCTGGTCCTGATCCTCCTGCAGCACTTCCAGGTCTTGCAGCAGCTCCTGCCGTTGCTTCGGTTCGACGGCTACTACGTGCTGAGCGACATGACGGGCGTACCCGACCTCTTCATGCGGATCAAGCCGACGCTCCAGAGCCTCATCCCGGGCAAGGTGTCCGAGAAGGCCCAGGAGCTGAAGCCTTGGGTCCGCGGTGTCGTCACGGCCTGGGTGATCATCCTGATTCCGTTCCTCGGCTTCATCTTCCTGATGATGATCGTGAACGCACCGCGGATCTTCGCGACGGCCTGGGACTCGTTCTGGGTGCACGCCGACGCCGCAGGCGTGCGCTGGGACGACGGCCGGACCCTGGCGGCCCTCGTCAGCGGGCTTCAGATCTTCGCCCTCGCCCTACCGGCCGCCGGGATGGTCTATTCCTTCTCGCGTGCGGGCTCCCGCGGGGCTGTCGGAGCCTGGCGCTGGGCGGAGGGGAACGTCCTCCGGCAGGGCGGCGTAGCCGCGGCCTGCGCCGGAGTGGTCGCCCTCCTCGCCTTTGTCTGGTGGCCGAACGGCGACTACCGGCCGATCCAACCCGGTGAGCGCGGCACGGTTCAGGGCGCCGTCTCCCAGCTGCAAGAGCTTCCGTCCGGCCGGCCGGGGCTGACCCCAGAGCGCCTCGATGAGCTCGGCGGAGCGCCGACGGTCAGCGACGGCGCCCCCGGCACGGGTGGCGACGAGGGCGAGCAGCCGGCGCCGGTCGAAGAGGAGCCCGATTCCGGCTCCGATCCGACGGAGACGACCGAGACCGAGCCCACTGACACGAGCACCACGGAGACGACCCCGACCGAGACGACTTCGACGACCGAGACGACCGACACCACCACGACGGAAGGAACCCCGTGAAGAAGCGCCTCCTCCTTCTCGTCCTCGCGCTTTTCGCGGCCCTCGGGCTGGCGGCCGGGCCCGCGTGGGCCGACGACGACGAGGACGCGCAGAACCCGAACGACAACATCGCCGTCGCTGTCAACCTCGAGGACGGAGCTTCGATCTTCGACTTCGCGTTCGACGTGCGGCAGACGATGAGCGACGTCATCGACCACACGAATGCGGCGGTCGCGTACTCGGAGTGCGAGGACTGCCGCACGGTCGCGCTAGCCGTCCAGGTCGTCCTGGTCGCAAGCGACCCCTCAGTTGTTCAGCCGGAGAACGTCGCGGTGGCCGTGAACTACGAGTGCACGAGTTGCGAGACCTTCGCAGCCGCCTACCAGTTCGTCGTCGGCGTCGAAGGGCCGGTCCACTTCACGTCAGACGGCCGAAGCGAGCTGAACCGGATTCGCGCGGCGCTCCGCAGGCTCCTGCGCCAGGACCTTCCCTTCGACGTGCTGCAGGCAAGGATCGACGAGCTCATGGATCGGCTTCGCTGGATTCTCGACAACGAGCTCGTACCCGACCGCGATCGCGACGACGACGGGGATGACGACGACCGCGACGAGGACGATGACGAGCGCGACGACGACGGGGAGACTGTCGAGACCACCGAGACAGTGACGACCGACACCGCCACGACCGAGACGGACACGACCGAAACGACGACGACGACGACGGAAACCGAGCCGACGGAGACCGCGACAACCGAGACGACCACGACGACAGGCGGGTAGTGCGGCACACGGCAGCTCTCATCCTCCTGCTCGGATCGTTGGCGGGCGTCGCCGCGTGCGGGGGCGGCGGTGCGGACGACGCCCTCTCGGAGACCGCGTCCAACCTCGGCGAGATTCGAAGCGGTGAGCTGACGCTCTCGCTCATCGCCGAGGGCGGTGATGCGCGGGCGGGCTTCGAGCTCACGGGCCCCTTCGAGCTCCGGGACGACGGACTGCCGGTCGCCGAGCTCGCGTACACCCAGATCGCCGCCGAGAGGGAAGCCACGGTGACCCTCATCTCAACCGGCGAGGAGGCGTTCGTCGAGGCCAACGGCCAGACCTATGTCCTGCCGGAGGAGCAGGCTGACCGCCTCCGCGCCGCGAGCGGAGAGCTCAGCTCGGGCGACTCCGGCACCTCGGAGGACGGCTCCGGCGAGGGCCTCGGCGCGCTGGCGCTCGACAAGTGGCTCGTCGATCCCCAGGTCGCCGAGGGCGAGGAGCTCGGGGGCGTGCAGACCGACCGGATCACGTCCGAGCTCGATGTCGTCCAGACCGCAAACGACCTGCTCGCGCTCCTGGCCGCGTTCCAGGGCGGTGAGGCGGCGCAGATCGAAGGCGACGACGCGGAGGCCCTGCGTCGAGCGACCGAGCGTGCCGCCGTCGAGATCCTGACCGGAGCGGAAGACCGGCTGCTCCGGAGCCTCGTCATCGATCTTCGCCTCGGCGCGAACGTTCCGGACAGCCTGCTCGAGCAGCTCGGGCCGCTGGGCCAGGCGCACTTCCGGCTCGAGCTCGGAATCGCGAACCCGAACGAGCCGGTGAGCGTCGAGGCGCCCGCGGACGCCCAGCCCTTCCCGGCGGAGACGACTCCCTAGCCCACCGCTCGCGCTGGGCCGCGGACTAGGGGGTTCGTCAACCCCCTAGGGCTCCGTGTGCACGACCACGTAAGCGATCTCGGGGTGCGCGTGGCGGATGCGCTCCTCGATCTCGCTCGCGTCTGCATGCGCAGCGGCGAGAGCGCGGCCCGGGTCCATGCCCAGGGTCAAGAAGGCTACGAGACCCTCGTCGGTTCGGACGAGGCGGAGCTCGCGCGGCCTACGTCCCGTCGTTTCGCTCACGGTCCGCGCCACCCGCTCGACCTCCTCCCCGGAAACGAGCTGCTCCGCCTCCGAGTCGTCGGCAAGAGGCTCGAGGTGGGTCTGCACGCGGTCGACCTCCGGGACGCCCGTGTGAATGGCCTCCTCCACTTCGGTGGCCACGTCGTGGGCTTCGTCGAGCGAGAGCGAGCCGGGCAGCTTGAGATGCAGAGAGATCTCGACGTGATCGCTCACGCGAAGAACGCTGACGTTGTGGATCTCCCGCACGCGCGCGACCCCGAGCGCGGCCGCATGAGCGCGCTCGCGAAGCGCCGCATCAGACTCACTCGCGGGTTCCACGTGAACAACCACGTCCGTGCCGGGCAGCGCCTCCTCGACCGCGCCCTCCACCGCGTCGGCGACGGCATGACCCTGCTGAACCGCGGCTCCCGGCGGCACGCCCACGACGACGTCCGCGAAGTGCCGCCCGGCCGCGCGGCGCATCCGTAGCCGGCGAAGCTCGACATCGGGCGCCAGGCTCTGGATGGCGCGGCGCGCAGCCTCCTCCGCGGCGGCCGGCGCGCGGTCCATGAGCACGTCCACGTTCTGGCGCACGAGCCGGCCGGCTCCCGCGAGTACCAGCACCGCGACGAAGAGAGCAGCAGCCGCGTCGGCCTCCGGGATATCCGCCGCGGGCGGCGAGGAGCCCGACCAGCACGGCGATCGAGCCGCCGAGATCAGAGAGGAAGTGGAAGCCGCTCGTCACGAGCGCCGGACTCGAGTAGAGCCGCCCCGCGCGAAACGAGACGGATGCGCGCGCAGCATCGACGACGATCACGACCCCGACGACGAGGAGCGCCCACCAGGTCGCGTCGACCTCGTGCCGGCCCTCGAGGAGTCGCGCGACCGCGATCGCGCCGATCGCGAGCGACGCGAGAACGAGGAATGTCGCCTCGGCGAGCGCGGCCAGATGCTCGGCCTTGCCGTGCCCGTAGGGGTGGCTCGGATCCGCCGGCCGCACGGCCACGCCGACGGCGAAGAAGGTCAGAAGGGCCGCCACGAAGTCCGTTCCCGAATGCGCGGCCTCGGAGATGAGGCCCGAGGCTCCCGGTCGCGAGACCGGTTCCGAGCTTCAGGCCGATCAGGGCCAGCAGCGGCGCCGACGGAGACGAGAGCGGTGCGGCGCTGGGGACTCACAACGGGAACCGTAGACGCAGCACCCGGCCGCTATCCTGGCCGCGTGGGCGAAAAACAGGACGAAGGCGGACGCGAGGTCGTCTGCCCGCACTGCAAGAAGACGTTCGCCCCCGAGCCGTTGCCGGCAACCCAGACCCGCCACCGTGGGTTCAAGTGCCCGCACTGCCGCCTCTTCGTCGCGTCTGAGCGCGCGAATGAGTCGGCCGCTCAGGCCTAGACTCGCGCGGCCGCTAGCGGCCTCCTAGACGATCTCCTTGAGTCCCTGCGCCTCGGGCAGCGACTCGAGCTTCTTCAGCGTGTTGTTCTCGATCTGGCGGATCCGCTCGCGCGTGACGCCGAAGGCCCGGCCGACCTCCTCGAGCGTGCGCGGCTGATCGCCGTCGAGCCCGAACCGCATCTCGATCACCTTCCGCTCGCGCTCGGGGAGCGCGTCGAGAGTCTTGTCGATGTCCTCGCGGCGGAGGTTCAGCGAGGCGGAGTCGAAGGGCGACTCGGCCTGATCGTCCTGGACGAAGTCGCCGAGCTCTGACTCCTCCTCCTCGCCGATCGGCTTCTCGAGCGAGACGGGGAGCTGCGCCATGCGGAGGATCTCGCGGACCTCCTCGGTCGTGATCTCGAGCTCCTCGGCGATCTCGTCCGGAGTCGGCTCGCGGCCGAGCCGCTGGACGAGCTGGCGCTCGATGTGGACGACCTTGTTCAGCTTCTCGACCATGTGGACGGGGATGCGGATCGTGCGCGCCTTGTCGGCGATGGCGCGCGTCACGGCCTGGCGGATCCACCAGGTCGCGTACGTCGAGAACTTGAAGCCCTTGCGGTAGTCGAACTTCTCGACCGCGCGGATGAGCCCGAGCGAGCCCTCCTGGATCAGGTCGAGGAACGAGAGCCCGCGGCCCGAGGTAGCCCTTGGCGATCGAGACGACGAGCCGGAGGTTCGCCTCGATCATCTGCGTCTTCGCCGACATGTCTCCGCGCTCGATGCGCTTCGCGAGCGAGACCTCCTGGTCGGCGGTCAGGAGCGGAACCTTTCCGATCTCGCGCAGGTAGAGCCGCAGCGAGTCGAGCGACGGCTCGACGGTGAGGTCGAGCTTCGGCGCGGCCGTCTTCGCGTCCTCGGCGAGCGCCGGCTGCTCGTGCGGCGGCGTCTTGTGCTCGACGCCCTCGACGAGCTCGACCCCGTGGTCGATGAGGTAGGTGTAGAAGTCCTCGACTTGCTCCTTGGTCAGGTCGACCTCTTCGAGCCCCCCGACGATCTCGTCGTACGTCAGGAAGCCCTTCTCCTGTCCTTCCGTGACGAGCTTGTGCAGTTCCTCCACGTCGGGGAGGGTGATGTCGACCGTGAGCATCTACACCGTCCTTTCGCGCCCGGGGAAACGAAAAGAGCCGGAGGAGACGAATCCCCCAGGCTCAGGCAACAGGCTGCGGATTCTATGACGGGTTGTGGAAAAGCGCCAGACACGGATTTTGCGCCCGTCCGCCACGATCTCCCCCACCTCTTCGCCGCGGCTGTTCCGGACGACCTGTGGATTGAGCGACGTCGATCGCCGAGGAGGACGCCGAGCGCGGCACCGGCCGCACGACTCGCGCCGTCCTCGGCCTTGAGTGCGAGCCCGGCCCCGTCCGCGAGGCCGACGCAGAGAACGCCCTCGGCGCCTCGCTTGGCGATCGCGCCGGCGACGGCCCTCCATCGTCGAGCGTGTCGTGCGCGGTCGGCCCGCCGATCAGCCGCGGGTGCGCGCGCATCGCCGCGACGACCCGCTCGGCGCCGGCGAGCTCGCCGCCGCGAGCCGGGAGAACATGAGTGCCACGGCCCGGAGCGGCAGGGCGAACGCGACGACGCCGCAGCCGTCGACCGCGGTCTGCGAGCTCGTCCTCGGCGAGACGCGGCGCCGCGGCCACGTCGGCTCGGACCTCGTCCTGCAGCGGATGGCCCGGCAGCCGGTAGCCCCGGCGCTCCCAGCCGTTCAGCACGGCAACGGAGGAGCATGCCCGCGTGCTTGCCGGAGCAGTTGTGGCGGACCCGAGGCCGCCGACCGGACCGCACTCGAGGTCGTCCTCGCTGGCGCCCGCCCGCGCGAGCAGCGCCTCGACCGCCGCGAGCTGCTCGGGCAGCGCCTCGTGCGAGGCGCAGGCGATCGCAAGCTCCTCGGCCGGGAGGTCCGGGAGGTCACGGGCGAGCCCGAGCGCCTGGAAGGGCTTCGCGGCCGAGCGTATGATGCGTGACGAGCTCGGCGTCTCCCCAGGCTTCGACGACCTCCCCGGCCTGCACGAAGACGGCATGGACGCGGTGCCGCGACTCGACGACGTCGCCACGGCGCACGGATACGCTGATCGCGTCCACAGGCGGAACGTCTATGCCCGAGTTCTCCCGAGATCGAGGCCCTGAGACGCCGCCTCTCGGCGAGCGCGCTCGAGCGCCTCGCCGCGTCGCCAAGGCGGGCCCGGCGCACATCGCGACGCTGAAGACGTTCGACCCGCCGCTCCGACGCACTCGAGGGTCGGACGGTTCGCCGGCGCGCGGCCGGCGCGGCAAGCACCTCCTCTTCCCGACCGACGACGGCGAGCTCGTCCTCCACGTGCACCTGATGAGCGCCGGGCGCCTCCGGTTCCACGAGCCCGGCGCGAAGCAGCCGAAGACGCCCGCCTTCAAGCTCACGCTCGAGGACGGCGGCACGCTCGTCCTCACCGAGGGCGGCCCGAAGAAGCGCGCCAAGGTCGGGTCTCTTCCGGCCCGAGGCGATCGAGGCCGAGCTCGAGCACCTCGGCCCCGAGGCCGACGAGCTCGATGCCGAGCGGCCTGGCCGAGATCCTCGCGGGCGACTCGCGCCGGCTCCACGCGATGCTCCGCGATCAGCGCGTCGTGGCCGGAATCGGCCGCGCCTGGGTGAACGAGATCCTGCACCGTGCCAGGCTCTCGCCGTACGCGCTCTCGACCGACCTCGACGACGAGGAGGTCGAGCGCCTGGCCGAGCGCGATACGCGAGCGTGCTTGCCGAGGGCCTCGAGCTTCGCGAGCGCGGCGTCCCGGACAAGAAGGCCCACCGGATCCACAACCACCTGGGCGAGCCGTGCTTCGTGTGCGGCACGCCGATCGCGCGCGTCGACTTCGACGAGCACACGATCTTCTACTGCCCAGAGTGCCAGACCGGCGGCCGTGTCCTCAAGGACCGCCGGCTCTCGCGGCTTCTCCGCTAGGAGGGATTGGCGATATGGCCTTCGTCGCAGGGGTGGGCTGGAGGTTGCAGGGCAAGGACGCAGGGAGCGGGCGTACCCGGAGGTACGGCCGCGACTGAGGACGCCGCCCTGCGAGGGACAGCGCGCTCCAGCGGCACAACGGTCATATCGCCAATCCCTCCTAGGCCACGATTCTGATTCGGATCGTGGCGGCCGCCGAGCTCGCCGCGCCGTCGCTCGCCCTGAACGTGAACGAGTCGCGCCCCGCGCCGCCGCCTCGGTGCCGGTAGCGGACCTTCTGAGCCCGCTGGTCGATCGGGCCGAGCGAGCCCTTGCCCGGGCGTCGCGCGATCGAGCGTTTCAGGCGGTTGCCGTTGGCGTCCGTGCATCTGACCGGGACGAGCACCGAGCCGCCGGAGCGCACGGATACCGTCGCACCCCGGCACGTTGGCCTCGCCGGGGCGAGCGGCCCCCTGTAGCGAAAGACGAAGAGGCCGAAGTCACGGTCCGAGGCTGCGATGTACCTCTGTCCGTTCCGTGCAGTGAATTGCTCGACTCCCCAGAAGTCGTTCCCCCCCTCAGCGATGAACGCGCCTTGCTCGGTGATCTTCCGCGTCTCGAACGAGAAGACACGCAGACCGCCCGAGCTGTAAGAGGCGTAGGAAAGAGGCTCTGTCGGGTCGACGGCCTGCTCCGAGATCGAGAGGTCGCCGAAACCAGAGGCATAGTCCGGGTTCAGCGACTCCTTGATCGCGTGGGCATCGAGGAGCGGGAACTTCCCGTTCGAGTCGGGCGTCGTGCTGTAGAGGCTCATGTAGCCCCAGCCGTCGAACTCTGAGCCGCGGTACGGCTCGGAATCGTTTTCCGCCGTCAGGAGCAGCCGGTTGTCGTAGCCGAGCTCGGCCTGATGAGCGTTGCCCTCGCCGGGGTCGAACCCGGTCAGTGGGTCGCTCGTTCCGAAATCGGAGTCCGCCTCGTACTGAAGTGCCGCGGGGACCGTTGCGTTGAATCGGATGTAGCCGCCGTCGAAGAAGGAAGCGAAGAGGCGGAAGCGAGATCCGACGCGCTTGACGACGACGTCCTCGAGGCGCAACGTTTTGTCGTTCGCTGAGTCGCTCATCGCGCCCGGAGCGGTCGTCGTGAGGTCGTACTCGCGGACAGGTACCGGGTTCTTCGGGTTCGTGATCTCGAAGATGTCGAGGGAGTGTCCCTCCGTGGCGTCGGCGACTGCGAGATAGGCCCTGCGACCGGCTTGCCAGGCGAAGACCGATCTCGCTTCGTGGGCCTGCGTCGCCGTTCCCGTGAGGGCCCCTTCGCCTCCACGGTCGCCGAAGCCCCGAACGAGGGCCTTGGGCCTGGCCGGATTCGAGACGTCGTAGAGGTCGAAGCCGCCGGCGCCGGCGCTCGTCCAGGGCCGATTGTTCACGGCCAGAAGCGCTCCGCGGAAGGACGCCGTCGAGAGCGAGATGGCGTGGGCGTCGGAGTGGTACGTGCGCGGGCAGAGCGGCGCGGAAAGCCCTTTCTCGCGGCCTCGCCGGATTCCGGATGTCGATGGAGTAAAAGCCCCGATCCAGACAGTTCACGCCTGACTGGAGGAAGGCGTAGCCGTTCAGGACGGCTACGTCGGCGATCTGATTGGAGCCGACCTGGCCCTGGCTCGAGGGCTCGAGACGCGACACCACCGACACGTTCTTCTTGATCGGCGGCAGGTGCTCGGTGTCGCCCCCGTGCTGCGCAGCCGCGATGCCCGCGAGCCCGAGCGTCCCAAGCACGATCCCACCCAGCGCGAGAGCCCAGCGCGTCGGGCTACCGGACACCCCCCTCATCCCAAGACCCCCTACCTCAGTTGCAGTAGCGCCCGACGGTACAACCCTGACCGCAGCTTTCAAGGGCGTCGGGCCGCCGGGCGAGCCCGTCAGGGTCATACGCGAAACCCGACGGGCTAGACGCCGGAGCCGACGCGAGGCCGCGCCACGACGAACGCCGTCTGTGCGACGAGATCGTCGGGCGCGTACCGGCGGAACTCTTCTGCGAGCGGCAGCTGGCGAGTGCTCTGCGGCCTCGCGGGCCCGGCATCCCGGCATCCACCGACACGACCTCGAAGCCGGCCGCCTCGATCAGACGGAGGTGATCCGAAAGACGCAGCCGGTTCTGGTAGAGGAGGCGCGAGTTCAAGAGCCGCCACGCGCGCGGCGAGTAGCGCAGGAAGCTGTACGGCGAGACGCGCGGATCGGCGTAGGAGAAGTGGTCGCGCATGTCGATCCGGGCACTCAGGAGGCCGTCCGGCCGGAGAAGCCGCCGGCACTCGGCGAAGATGGGAACGACGTCGCGTTCCGGGATGTGCTCGAGGGTGCTCGTGCTCGAGACGAAGTCGACCGACGCGGGAGGCAGCCCGGTCGCGCGCGCGTCGATCGGCGCGAGATACCGGATTCCGAAGCGCGGCTCGAGCTCTGCGAGCGAGCCGAGAGACGACCCAGGGTCGCGCACCGGGCGGCCCGCGCGGCGCCTGAGCGCCCGCCGGTTCGTCCGAAGCCGCCGGAGCGCGTGATTGACGAGCTCGAGCCGGGCATTGGGCTTGAGATCGACGAGCACCTGGCGCTCCACGCCGAGCGTCCAGTAGGCGAGGGGAACCGCTAGATCCCACCCGGCACCGAACTCGTAGAACGACGCCTCGCCGAGCGGTCTCTCCGGCCCGTGCTCGAGATAGGCCCGGAGGTGGGCGACGGCGCGCGTGCGCTGACGCCTGGAGACCCGCTTGCCCGCCGGCAGGCTCCGGGTGACGTGACGCTGCAGGCCGTAGTGGAGCGCGTCGGCCCCCGGGAGCGCGCCGAGCGCCTTGGCCCCGACGGACTTCGCGATCCACCGCACAGCCGAGTCCTAGGCGGGCGGCAATTCGACCCGCAGCAGGTCGCCGTCGCGCGTGAGCGAGCCGCCGAGCTCGCGGATCAGGCGGACCGCCGCCGCCGCCTGTAGCTCGCGAAGCTCCTCTCCCAGCACGACCGGGGCCGAGTAGCTCGTCAGCGGCCCGACTTCGACTGCCGGCCCGGCGACGCGGACGGAGACGGACTCGAGGCCGCCGTGCCGCCGCGTAGCGCGGATGAGCTGCCCGAGCGCCCGCCGGGTCGGCTCCTCGTCGACGCGGACAGGGGCGCCGGTTCCGTCGACCCCGGTTTCCTCATCCACCTCGGCGGCGGCCGTCGCGCACGAGCGCCGAGCGAATCGACCTCCCTCAGGTGGCGGCTCGTACCGGCCCTCCTCGATCCTCGTGACGAGCGCGAGCTCCTCGAGGAGGTCGCCGATCTGCTTCGAAGCGGCCTCGATCATCTCCACGTAGCGCGGCGCCGGATCGGCGAGCTCGACTCGCCGGAGGGTCTTCGCGAAGCCGTGCACGGTCGCGAGCGGCGTGCGGAGGTCGTGGCAGGCGAGCGCCACCAGGCGCGCGAAGCTGTCGTCCGTCAAGGGGGTGCTACGTTAGCCGCGTGAGCGAGCGGAACGACGCCCGCACTCGATCTCCAGGCCTCGACACCTGAGGTCCGGATCGGCCTGTCGCGGGTCGGCGTCACCGGCGTCGAGAAGGCCGTCCGGATGCAGCACGGCGGCGAATCCGCGCTCGTCTCGGCCGAGATCGACTGCTTCGTCGACCTCGACCCGGCCCAGAAGGGCGTTCACATGTCGCGCTTCCCCGAGCTCTTCGGAGAGGCGATCGACGAGCTCGTGATCGGCGAGACGCTGCTCGTCGAGCGGCTGGCGGAGCACATCGCCCGTCACATCGTCGAGCGCCAGGACGCCTGCCGCGCCGAGGTGTCGATCCGCGCCCGCTACCCGATGGAGCGCCTGACACCGGTCACGGGGCTCAGGACTCAGGAGCTAGTGACGCTGATCGGGATCGCGGCCGCGACGCCCGACGCGACGCGCCGGGTCGTCGGCGCCGAGGCGACGGGGATCAATGCCTGCCCTTGCGCGCAGGGCATGGTCAGGAGCGAGCGGCCGAGCGGCTCGGCGACGCCGGGTTCGACGAGGTCGACGTGGAGCGGATCCTCGAGCTCGTCCCGCTGGCGACGCACAACCAGCGGGGCCGCGGCACGCTCTACCTCGGCACGGAGCTCCGGCTCGACGCACAGGATCTCGTCGGGAATCATCGAGCGTTCCATGAGCTCGCCGATCTACGAGCTCCTGAAGCGGCCGGACGAGCTCTTCGTCGTCGAGCATGCCCACCTCGCGCCGCGCTTCGTCGAGGACTCGGTGCGGCTCAGCGTCCAGAGCGCGCTCGAGGAGGTCGAGGCTCTCGCGGACGACGACTTCGTCCTCGCGCGGCAGATCAACTTCGAGACGATCCACAACCACGAGGTCCTCGCGGAACGGTTCGGGACGGTGGGCGAGCTCCGCCGCGAGCTCGAGACGGGCGAACACTCGGCCCGCCACACCGAGCTACGCGACTGGCTCTCTGCCGCCTGAGATCCGGCTCCGCTAGGCGCTCTGCGGCGCGCGGCGGCGACGGAGCTCGAAGCGGTTCTCCGTGCCCCGGAAGAGGCGCCTGATGTTCGCCTTGTGGAGGAGGACGATGCCGAACGCGGCGCCGACCGTGAACGCGACGACAGGCCACGACGCGCCGAAGAGGAGCGCGAAGAGCGGCAGTGTGGCCGCGCTCACCATCGACGCGACCGACGCGTAGCGCGTCACCAGGAACACGACGATCCAGACTCCGGCGCCGGCGAGGCTCGCGAAGGTCGCGAGTCCCGAGGCCGATGCCTCCGGTGGTCGCCACCATCTTTCCGCCCTTGCCCCACTTGAGGAAGAGCGGTCGCCAGTGGCCGGCCATCGCCGCGACGCCGGCGAGCACGCCGATGAGGTCGCCACCGAGCCAGCGGCCGAGAAGCGCCGCGGCGAGGCCCTTGGCCAGGTCGAGGAGAGCGACGGTCAGCCCCCAGCGGAAGCCGAGGACGCGCCAGACGTTCGTCGCGCCAGGGTTCCCGCTGCCCGCGGTCCGGATGTCGAAGCGAAGGAAGAGGCGCGGCAGCCAGTACCCCCACGGCATCGAGCCGAGGAGGTAGCCGGTGGCGATCGCGAGCGCCTCGACCACCTACACCGCGCTCAGGTCTGGATCTGGTACCTCGACACCCACTCGTTCACGACTCCCCAGTCGAGGTTGTCCGAAGAAGGCGTCGATGTAGGACGCGCGGTCGGTCTGGTAGTCGAGGAAGTACGCGTGCTCGTACACGTCGAGCGCGACGAGCGGCGTCGCGTTCCAGATCGGGAACGTGTTCTGAGTGTCGCCGAGATAGTTGAAGAGGCGCTCCTCGTCCCAGTCGTAGGCGGTCCAGGCCCAGCCGCGGCCGGCCATGCCCGTCGCCTTCAGGTCGTCGCGCCAGTTCGAGACGCTGCCGAAGTCCCGCTGGATCAGATCACCGATCAGCCCATCCGGGTCGCCGCCGCCGCCGCCGAGGTGCTCGAAGTAGATCTCGTGGTTCTTGACGCCGCCGATCGCGAAGGTCAGATCGACCTTGAGGCTCGCGGATCTCCGAGTACACCTGGTTCGCGGTCGCGAGGTCGACCTCGGCCAGCTTGCCCAGGATCTCGTTCCGCTTGTTCACGTAGCCCTGGTAGAGCTTGTAGTGGGCGTCGACGGACGCGCGCGAGATGCCGTCCATGTCGTAGAGCTCCGGCCGGAGCTCTCGTGCCGCAATCTCCTCGTGGTTGAACGCCAGGGTGGCCATCGTCGTCCGGTGTCTCCTCTCCTGTGGCTCGGGCGGGAGCTTATCGTTCCCCCATGGCCGAATCCCCGCACGCTGCCCTCGTGACCGGCGGAACCGGCCGCGTTGGGCGGGCGATCGCCAGCGCGCCTCGAGAAGGAGGGGTACAGGGTGCTGGCCGCGGGTCGCGGCGACGGCGACCTGACTCGGCCGGAGGAGGCCCGCGAGCTGGTCGCGCGCGCCGCGGAGCGGTTCGGCGGACTCGACGTGGTGGTCTGCGCGGCGTCGGCCGGATTCGCCCCTCGGCCGGTCGAAGAAGTCACCGAGGAGAACTGGAACACGTCGGTCGACACCGACCGCGAAAGGGACGTTCTTCACGCTCCAGGCCGCGGCTCCCTGGCTTCGCCGCTCCGAGGTCGGGCTCGCGGTGGTCATCGAGGACGTGGCGGCGTACGAGCCGTGGCCGCTCTTCGGCCCACACTGCGCGGCGAAGGCGGCGCAGGCGATGCTGACGCGCGTGTTCGCGCGGGCCCTCGCTCCCGAAGTGCGCGTCTGCGGGATCGCGCCCGGCACCGTCGCCGCGGAGCCGGGCCAGGAGGAACGGCGGGCGGCCGAGTCTCTCCTCGGCCGCGATCGGCTCCCCGGAGGACGTCGCGAACGCCGTCGCGTTCCTCCTCGGAGCCGAGTTCGTGACCGGGTACGACGCTGGTCGTCGACGGCGGCCGGCTCGTCAAGCCGTCAAGAACCGCGGCCGGTTGAGTTTCGTACCGGCCCGTTGTATGGGTGTTTCCATCTCTGCGATCGAGCCAGACGCGATCCTCATCGAGCGGACCGGGCGCGGCGATCGGGACGCGTTCGAGGAGCTCTACCGGCGTTTCGCGCGGCCAGTCCTCGCGATGGCGCGCCGCCAGCTCGGCGACCATGGCCGGGCCGAGGAGGCGGCGCAGGAGACCTTCGCTGCCATCTGGCGCTCGGCGCGCAGCTACCGCCGGGAGCGCGGCACCGCCTCGGCCTGGCTCTACGCGGTCGCCACGACACGCCATCATCGACCGCGCAAGGCAGCGGGTCGAGCCCGCGGTCGACGTGCCCGGAGCAGACAGCCGTCGAGGACGGCCCGGCCGAGCTCGCCGAACTGACCTGGCTCGCCTGGCGTGTCCACACCGCGGTCGAGCGGCTGCCCGAGCGCGAGCGGAGCGTCCTCGAGCTCGCATACTGGAGCGGGCTTTCGCAGAGCGAGATCGCGAGCTACCTGGACGTGCCACTCGGAACCGTGAAGACCCGGACCCGCGCCGGCCTCGCGCGTCTCTCCACGCTCCTGGAGGAGGTGCAGGGATGAGCGAGAGGCCTGACCTCCGGGAGCTCGTCGGCGACGATCTCGCCGAGACGGAGCTACGTGAGCTCGAGCGCGTCGATGCTCTGCTTCGCGCCGTGCCGCCGCCCCCCGAGGTGCCGGCGAGCCTGACCCAGGCGGTCCGCGCAGGTACGCCGACACCGATCTGGACTCGGCGCCGAACGGCGCTCGTGGTAGCGGCCGCCGCCCTCCTAGTGGCCCTCTCCGCAGCGACGGGGGCGTGGCTCGCCGGGAGCTCGGACGGCTTCGAGGCGACTCGGACCGTCACGATGGCGGCGACGGAGAGCGCGCCCGGCGCCTCGGCGCTCATTCGCGTGGGAACGGCGGGCGAGGACGGCAACTGGACGCTCGAGCTCGCGGCCGAGGGGCTCCCCGAGCTGCCGCCGGGCGGCTACTTCGTGCTCTGGCTTTCCAAGGACGGCGAGTACGCGGGCCCGTGCGGGACGTTTCGCGCCGGAGACGGGCAGACGGAGGTGCGCATGAACGCGTCCTACCGGCTCGCGGCGTACGACGAGTGGGTCGTCACCGCGGTGCGCCCGGACGCCCCCGACAGACGAGGATCCGCCCTGGCTCCTGCGTGCACCGATCGACCGCGCCTGAGGCGCCGGCTCCGCGCGCGCGAGGTCAGGGAGCGACGCGGCCGTTCTGGAGAAATGCCTCGTGCGTGACCGGCATCCGCTCGGCGAGGAACGTCTCGCACGCCTCGGCGTAGCGACGGATCTCGCGCTGCGCGGTCTCGGCGGCTCGCAGAGAGACGAAGTTCATGAGCGCCCGCGCGTTCACCGTCCAGAAGAACTCCGTGTACGCACCGACCGGGATCACCGAGCGCGCGAGCTCCCGGGCGACGCCGGCTTCCACGAGGCGCTCGTACGTTCCGAACGCGTGCTCGTAGACGTCCTGGAGCGCCTCGCGGGCCGTCTCGGCGAGCTCCGCATCGACCGGCTCGAAGCTGTAGGCGCCCGGCTTTCCGACTTGCGACCTGACGTCGTCGGGCTCCGGCACGTAGAAGTCGTCGGTCGCCTTCGCATACCGCATCGAGAACTCGTTGAACGAGCCGACCCGGTGGCGCATCCATTCCCGGGCGACGAAGATCGGTGACCGGACGTGGAACCGGAACGAGTTGTGCTCGAAGGGCGTGCCGTGCCGGTCGCGCATCAGGAACCGAACGAGGCCTTCGTCGGACTCGTCCATCTCGTCCTTCCGCCGCGCAAAGGAAACCCGCGCGGCATTCACGACGGAGAGGTCGGTCGCCATGGCGTCGTCGAGCCGGACGAACCCGTGATCCAGGACCTGGACGCAGTTCTCCGGTAGGACTTCAGGCGAGACCGCCATGACCCCGAGGTTAACAGGGCCATATGTCGGAACCTCCGGCTTCTCCTACGCGTCCTGGCGAGGAGACTTCTACCCTGCCGAGGCGAAGCCGAACGAGTTCCTCAGGGCCTACGGCAAGCGCCTCTCTACCGTCGAGCTGAACTCGACCTTCTACCAGCTCCCGGCCGAGGAGCAGTTCGAGCGCTGGGCCGCCGAGGTTCCGGCTGGGTTCCGCTTCGGCGTCACCATGAGCCGCCGCGTCACGGGCCGCGGGCGGGTCGAGGGCATCGACGCTTTCGAGTCGAGCGTCCGCGCGCTCGGCTCGAAGCTCGGGCCCATCCGCGTCAAGGTGCCGCAGGCTCGCGACGACGGCTTCCTCATCATCCTCCTCGGCTCACTCGACCCGGAGCTTCATTACGCGCTCGACTTCCGCCACGAGTCGTGGGCCGACCCGGCGGTTACCGAACGACTCGACGCGCACGGCGTCGCCCGGGTCAACGCCCTGGACGGCGCTGCGACCTTCCGCTACCTCCGCTTCCGCAGCCCGCCCTACGGGGAGGGAGATCTCGTCGCCCTGGCCGGCGAGATCCGCCCGCTCCTCGCAGACGGGCTCGAGGTCTACGGCTACTTCCGCCATGAGGAGGAGCCCACGGCCCCGGCCTACGCGGCGCGGCTCCTCGAGCTCCTCGCCCATGAGTAGAGTGGCCGCGGAACCCGAGAGAGGAGAACGCAGGCAATGGCCTTCCACGTCCCGCCGCTTCCGTATGACTACGACGCCCTCGAGCCTCACGTCGACGAGGCGACGATGGAGTTCCACCACGACAAGCACCACCAGGCGTACGTGGACAAGGCGAACGCGGCGCTCGAGGGGACCGAGTGGGCTGACAAGGACGTGGACGAAGTCCTCCGGAACCTCGACCAGATCCCCGGCGACAAGCAGGCAGCCGTCCGGAACAACGCCGGCGGCCACGCGAACCACTCGCTCTTCTGGGAGATCATGAGCCCTGACGGCGGCGGCCAGCCCGAGGGGGCGCTCGCCGAGGCGATCGACTCGACCTTCGGCGACCTCGACACGCTGAAGGAGAAGGTCTCCGAGGCCGGCGTGAACCGCTTCGGATCCGGTTGGGCCTGGCTCGTCGTGAACGACGGGCGGCTCGAGGTCGTCTCGACGCCCAACCAGGACTCGCCGGTCTCCGAGGGAATGACGCCGATCCTCGGGATCGACGTCTGGGAGCACGCCTACTACCTGAAGTACCAGAACCGGCGGCCCGACTACCTCGCGTCCTGGTGGAACGTCGTCAACTGGCCCGAGGTCGGGCGCAGGTTCGACGAGGCTTCGTAGGGCCCGGGGGTGAACGGGCGCGCCGCAGGCGCGCCCTCCATACGAATCACGCAAAGGCGGCGCGATTCGCCCGGCCGCTCACGCGGCCTCCTAGCGGGCGGGCTGGCTGATTCGAGCTAGGAGCGCTGCGAGCTTCGCTGGATCTAGCTCGCCGCGGTTCAGACTGAGGGCGGCCAGCAGGGGCGGGGGCTTCGGGGCTTCTGGCATGCCGTCCCTTTCGCCGGGGCGGCTGGCAGTCCTCGCGGGTGAACGGGCGCTCCGCGGCCTCCGGCCTACCTGTCGGTGACGATCGCGACCTCGCCGTGCTCGTCGATCAGGCGGTCGAGGGTCTCGTACGGCATCCACACGAGCGGGTATTCGCGGCCCCAGCTGTTCTTGAGCTTGACTGCCTGACGGTCGTCGCTCGCGCCGTAGATGCACACGCAGTGGCCACCCCGGCGGCGGCCGAGGTCGCCCTCGCCGATCCACATCTCGGTGCCGCCGCCCGAGCTGGCCTTCGAGACCGGGCGGTCGAAGTCCGAGTACCAGTTGACGCCGATCGCGACAGGCAGGCCGCCCGCGATCGCAGTGCGCACCTCGTCGGACGAGCTTGCCCAGCGGTTTCGCTCGACGCCCTCCGCCCGGTCGCGCGGCCGCGGACGAAACGGCGCCGGCACGCCGTCGGCGCCCATCTGCATGAAGGTCACCCGGCACAGACCTTTCGTGCGAGCGATGTCGTAGCCGGCGCGGACGCTCGTCCCGTTGTCGTCGCCCGGATTCGTGTCGTCCCATTCGTCGATTCGCTTGGCCTCGTTCCAGAGGTCGATCGGGTCATAGCGGCGACCCGCCGGGAGCCCGAGCCGCTGCGCCTGGGCGATGTTCGTGATCGCCCGCTCCATGACGATGCCGTGGCCGACGCACGAGCCTTCCTTTCCCTGGTCGTGGCTCCAGCCCCACCACGGGAGGCGCAAGACGCGCTCGACGTTCGCGACTGCCCGCGGAGCGACCGCGCTGTACGGATACCGCTCCACGTGCTGGAAATCAGTCGGCTCGCGGCGGCCCAGCGGGTGCTGGCCACGCGCGCCCGAAGCGCGGCGAAAGAGATTCAGGCCGGCCATGTCCGGCTCCTGGGTACGGCTGCGGTCAACACGAGAGTCCTCCCGGGTCGGAATCGTGGGCTCCGGGAACCTGCCGCAGCCTGCCTGGCTCCCGGGGCCTCAAGCGTCCCCCGCCTGTGCCTCGGTGTCAAGCTCGGCGAGTGCACGCTCCCACTCGACGAGCAAGGACTCGACGTAGCGGCGCTGGGCCTCCGAGAGGGGTGAGCGGACGACTAGCCTCCTCACCTCGTCCACGTCGCCGGCCTCGATGGCCGCCTCGAGGTGCTCACGCTCCGGGGTGGGCTGGCGGAGCTGGCGGCGCATCCAGCGACGGAGGCTGACCCCGGCCTGATTCAGCTCGGGCACGCGCCGAACCTAGACGATCGCGCCGCGATACCCAACCGACCTCCAGGCTAGGCTCGCCACGGTGACCGGCCGCCGCCTCCTCGTTGCCTCCGTCGTCCTGGCTCTCGCCGGCCTGGCGGGGATCTTCGTCGCCGGCCTCATGCTCGCGGACGGGAACGGCGCCGCGGAGTCGACCGGCGCAAGCGGCACGATCGAAGTCCCCGTCCGGGTGACCGCGCTCGAGGGCGAGGATCCCGTGACCGGAGAGCCGGTCTCTCTCGCGCGCGTGGAGAAGAGAACGATCGTGCTCACCGTGTGGGCGTCGTGGTGCGCCTCGTGCGTGCGAGGCGCACCAGCGCTGGCCGGCTTCGCACGCAAGCACCGAGACCGGGTCGCAGTGGTCGGCCTCGACCTCCAGGACGGGCCGGCCGACGCACGCGCGTTCTACGAACGCTTCGACTGGGCCTTCCCATCGATCTCGGATCCCGAAGGCGTGCTCGCGGCGGGGCTCGAGATCGAGGATTTGCCCACCACGCTCTTCCTCGACCGGGACCGGCTCGTCGTGGCACGAGTCGACGGCACGGCGACGCGAGAAGAGCTCGAGTCCGCGCTCGACGAGGCGCTCGGGCGGGGTTAGCGGCGCGCGCCGTCGGGCCCGCGCGGAACACTGAAGGCGTGCGTGCGATCGTCCTCCTCGACGGCGAGCCTGTCTTCCGGACCTATCCGTTCGCCCTGCCCATCGAAGGGCCGGTGGCGCAGGGCGGTCGCGGACGCGCGCTCGCTCCTCGCCCGGACGCCCGGCCGCTTCGACGGGCCGATCGCCTTTTGCCACGGAGTCGCGCCCGAGGGCGCGCTCCTCCGCCGGGCCGGCCGCTACGCCGAGGCGCTCGTCGTCTTCGAGGAGCCGACGCTCGCCTACCGGCTCGGGTTCGCGCTCGGGGTTCAGCTATTCGTGGAGCGAGCGGAGGGCGTGACGCTCTTTCAGCTCCGCGGGCCCTCGATCGGCCGCGATCCGCTCCTCTGGACGGCGTCTGCCTCCGGCGGCCTTGCCCTGAAGGAGAGCCCGCGCGAGGCCGTGCTCGCCGACGCGCAGGAGGAGATCCGCCTTGCACCCGGCGATCTCGAAGGCTTCCGCCCGGTGGCGGTGTGCTTGAACGACGACTCGGGTTCCGCGCTCGTCGTCTACCACGCGACGCTCCGCGAGGGTGCCGAGCCGGTACCCGACGAGACCAAGGTCGCGGAGCTGCACTGGGCGAGTGACCCGGGCTCCCTCAACGCCCAGGTCTCGGGCGACACGATCGCCGCGTGGGCCGCGCTCGAGCGTTGGCGCGAGGCTGGACCGTTCCCGCCGGCTAGACGGAGTACCCCTCGACGGGGGCTAAGGCTGGGGCGCGCAAACGCCGATGCAGCCGACGGAGCCGTATGCCCGAAGACGCCACCAAGACCGCTGCTGAGACCGAGAAGGGATTCGGGACCGGCCTACGTGCGCAGCTCGAGCGCCGTCGCGACGCTGCCCAGGCGGTTCTCGACGCGACGAGCGCAGAGTTCGACGCGGGCAAGGCCGTGGCAGACGCGGCTCCGAAAGGCAGGACGAACGGCTCCCACCCCGAGGTGGAGGCCGTCCGAGCCGAGCTCCAGGCCGCGATCGCCCGCGAGCAGGATCTCCGCACCTTCCTGACGACGCAGGTCGAGACGCAGGACCGCGAGCTCGAGCTCGAGGAGGCGCTTTCGACGCGAGCCGCTGAGCTCGACGAAGCGCGAGACCAACCTCGAGCAGCGCGAACGGGTTCTGGAGGAGCGGGTCGACGAGGTCGAGGCAGTCCGGACGAGCGCCGACCGACGCCGAGGAGGAGCTCCGTACGGGCCGCGAGGAGCTCGCCGAGGCCCAGGGGCGGCTGGACTCCCTCCAGCAGGAGCTCAAGACACGCTTGGGAGAGCTCCGCGCCAGCGAGCGCGAGCACGACAAGGTTGCCGCCGGTGTCGAGAAGAAGTCTTCGCGCGGCCGAGGCTGCTGAAGCGAAGCTCGAACGGCGGGCGCAGACTCTCGAGCAGCGCGAGGAAGAGCTCCGCGCCCGCCGAGAGTCTCAGAGCGGACGCGTGGCCGAGCGCGAGACCGCCGTCCGCGAGGCCGAAAAAGATCTGAAGTCCCGCGAGGACGCTCTCGCGGCGCGCGAGCGGGAGCTCGCCAAGGAGGCCGCCGCGTTGACGGCGCAGGCCGAGGAGCTCGCAACCGCGACGCCGAGATCTCGGCGCGCCGCAACGAGCTGGTCGATCTGGAGAACCGCCTCCGCGTCGAGTCCGAGCGGCTCGAGAACGAGATGACGAACGGCGGCGAGGCGGCGCAGGAGGCACTCAACCGTCTCGAGGAGCTCGATGCCCGCGAGCTCGACCTGGCGGCCCGAGAGGCCGACCTGGGCAGGCGCGAGGCGCACGTCGGGCGGATCGAGTCGGAGGAGCACGCCGGGCGAGGAGCTCGACGAGCTCGAGCCGCGCCTCCACGACCGCGAGCACGAGCTCGCCTCCCGCGAGAGCGAGATCGAGACGGAGGAGAAGCTCGCCACCTCGGTCCGCAAGCAGCTCGACAAGAAGGACAAGCGCCTCACCCAGCTCGAGGAGACGATGAAGGATCGGATCCACGAGCTCGACGACCGCGAGGCGGAGGTCGAGGAGCGCGAGGCCGGAGACACAGGCCGATGTCGAGCATCCGCGAGGACAAGCTCGAGCGCCGCGAGCAGACCTCGCGGAGCTCGAAGAGCGGCTGCTCGCGAAGGAGAACGAGTTGAAGACCTACGTCGCACAGGTTCAGGGAGCGCTCAAGAAGCCGCGAAGACGAATGGGCGCTGAAGGTCAGACGCCGCAGGACGGCCGAGCAGACCTAGCGGTTTGGCGCTTACCCGTCTACAGGGGTCGTTCGGACGGCGCGAAGCAGAGCGCCTCCTCTGGCGTGCCGGCTTCGGCCCGAGGCCCGGTCAGGCCGACGCAGCTGGCGAAGCTCGGGCTGCCGCGGGCTGTCGACTCGCTCGTGTCTCCCCCGCGGGAACGGCTGACGCGGCCCGCGGCCCGCGAGGTCGACGGCGACCCGCTCGCGCCGACACGACGCCTGGGGCCACGATCATCTTTGGTGGCTCGACCGGATGGTGCGGACGCGCCGGCCGCTCGTCGAGCGCATGACGCTCGTCTGGCACGACTGGTTCGCGACCTCGAACGACGGCGTCGGCTCGCAGAAGCTCATGCTGCGGCCAGAACGCACTCTTTCGGCAGCGAGCGCTCGGCTCGTTCTCGGACCTCCTCCGGTCGACGTCACGACGCGACCCGGCGATGATCCTCTGGCTCTCGTCGGCCGACAACACCCGCTGGGAGCCGAACGAGAACTACGCGCGCGAGCTCATGGAGCTCTTCACGCTCGGCGTCAACCGCGGGTACACGGAGCGCGACGTGCGCGAGCAGGCGCGCGCACTCACGGGTTTCCGAAACGACTGGACCGACGCAGGCCCGGTCGAACTTCCGCTTCGACCGGCGAGTGGCACGACACGGGCCTGAAGACGGATCTTCGGGAAGCGCGGGCAGGTTCGACTGGCGAGGACGCCTGCCGGCTCTGCGCTCGAGCACCCGCGGCACCCGTCGTTCTTCGTCCCGAAGCTATGGAGCTACTTCATCCCGAAGCCTCCGAGCGCCATGACGCGGCTCGCCCTCCAGCGCCTGTACGTCACAGAGCGGCTACGACGTGCAGGCCGGTCGTGACGGCGATCCTGAAGCACCCGGACTTCTACAAGGGCCCGCGGATGGTGAAGCCGCCGATCGTGCTCGTCGCCGGGATGCTGCGAGGGCTAAGGGCGCGGCGTCGACACCGACGCGTGGGCGTGGCTCGGGGACATGGCGGGCAGCACCTCTTCTACCCGCCGAACGTGGCCGGCTGGCAAGACGAGTCCGCTGGCTCGACACGGCCACGTTCCGCGGCCGCTGGTACGCGGCCAACCACGCGCTCGAGCCCTACACCAAGGATCCGGACGACGAGACGCGGGCACGGAGCCTCTCGACGCCGGTCGAGGCTCGTCGAGCGCGCGATCGCCTTCTGGGGCTCGCCCACGATCTCGGCGCCGACGCGCGGAACGCGCTGGTCGGGTTCGCCCAGGCGGCGATCGCTGACGCAGACGACGACTGGAAGGAAGAGGTCTACCCCGTGCTGATCCAGAACGCTCTCCGCCAGCTCATCCCGATGTCCCCGGACTACCAGACCTGTTGATGGCTCATGACTCCCTCCCGCTCCTGTCACTGCAACGAGCTCTCGCGCTCGCGCCTCTGCGGCGGGCCGTCGGCCGAGGCGGGCCGCGGGCCTGCCTGCCGATCGAGCCGGGCATGCCTCTTCCCGCCGGCACCGGCCTCGACCGGCGCACCTTTCTCGTCCGCTCGGCCGGGCTCTTCCTCTCGGCGTCTACGGCGGAGCAAGCTCGAGCTTCCGACCTGCTGGACGAGGGCAGTCGCGCGCGGCGGCCTCGACCCCGCCCGGCCGCGTGCTCGTCTCCGTCTTCCTCGAGGGCGGGGCCGACTCGATGTCCGATCCTCTTCCCGGATGGCGACTCGCGCTACCGCAGACCTCCGCCCGACGCTCGCCCTTCCGCCCGGAGTCGGCAGACGCCGTTCTCCGAGATGACTCGCGCCTGCGCTGGCATCCGGCCGCGGCGCCGCTCGCCGCGCTCCACGCCGAGGGCAAAGTCTCGACGATGCCCGCGATCGGCTACACAGATCCGGACCAGTCGCACTTCACCTCTCGGCACTACTGGGAGGTGGGCGCGACGAGCCCGACCTCCGAACGGGCTGGATCGGCCGCTACCTCGACCGCGTCGGCAGCTCCGACAACCCGCTCCAGGGCCTCTCGCTCGACTGGTCAGCTCCAGCCGTCGCTGGCCACGGGGCGTGTGCCGGTGGCGACGCTCGAGAGTCCGGACGGATACGACTTCTGGGCCCGCGGAGTCTGGGGCGAGGTCGAAACCAGGATGCTGCCCGACGATCGGCACGCTCGGTGCCGTCCAGCCGCGCGTCGCGATCGCGGCGCTTCGCGCAGCCGGCGAAGGTCGCCATCCAGGTCGACCACGCTTCGAGTCCGGCTGCTCCGCAGCTTCGACGCGACCGCACGCCCGGTCGCCTACCCGGACGAGCGACGACGAGTTTCCCAGACGGCCTTGCCGGGCTCGCGGCGATGATCGACGCCGGTCTCCCACTCCACTGTGTCGCCTCCGGGCACCCGGCGCCTACGACACGCACGACGACCAGGTCGTCGAGCTCGAGGACGGCCTGAGCCGTCACCGCCGCGAGCCTGCTGGCCTTCCAGCGAGACCTCGAGGCGCGCGGCCTCGCCGACCGCGTCGTGACGCTGGTCTGGTCGGAGTTCGGTCGCCGCGCCGAGGAGAACGGCTCGGGCACCGACCACGGAGCCGCCGGGCTCGGCCTTCGTGATCGGGATCCCCGGTTCGCGGCCAGATGATCGGCGAGTTCCCGGGCCTCTCGACCGGCCTCGACTCCGGAGGGAAACCTTCGCGCCGACCTCCGACTACCGCGCCCTCTACTGCTCGCTCCTGGAGCAATGGCTCGGCACCGACGCCGAGCCGGGATCATCCCGAACGCCGCTGCCTTCGGGCGTCCGGCGGTGATCGCGTGAGGCGCCTCGGAGTCAGCGAGCCCTCGGGGCAGCAGGCCTCGCAGCGGCGTCTCTGGTCGGCTCCGCCGAGGCGCGGCTCGCGGCCGGCGACGCACCGCCGGCCCGCCTGCAGGTCGGCGCCGACGAGTTCCGCTACACGCTCTCGCGGCTCCAGCCTCCGGGCAGGTACGGCCGTCATCCAGCTCGTGAACTGCGGCGAGGACGACCACAACCTGCGCCTGCGCCGGACGGCGGCAAGCTGACTCGCCGTGTGCCGCGGACGGCGCCGGGCGACCTGAGCGAGCTCCGGGCCTCCTTCGCGCCGGCACCTTCAGGCTCTGGTGCTCGCTGCCCGGCCACGAGGCGGCCGGAATGACGGCCGGCCTCCGCGTCGTCAAGCCTTCCTGACGACCCGCTCGCGCGCAGAACAGAGGCCGGCCCCGCAGAGGTACCCGGCTGCTGGAACTAGAACAGCTTCGAGAGGTTCAGGAACGCCGGTCCGAGGATGACCATGAACATGGCCGGGAAGATGAAGACGACGGTCGGGAACAGCATCTTGATCGGCGCCTTCATCGCACGCTCCTCAGCCGCCGCCTGACGCCGGTTCCTCGTGTCCTGAGCCTGCACCTTCAGGATCCGGCCGAGCGAGATGCCGAGCTGGTCGGCCTGGATGATCGCGCGGCTGAACGCCGCGACCTCCGGCGTGTCGACCCGTTGCGCCATCTTCTTGAGCGCCTCCTACCGGCTCTCGCCGATCCGCATCTCGCCGAGCGTCAGCGAGAACTCCTCGGCCAGCGGGCCCGTCCATGTGCTCGGTGAGCTTCGAGATCGCCCCGTCGAAGCCGAGGCCCGCCTCGACGCTGACGGCGAGCAGGTCGAGCGCGTCCGGGAGCTCCGCGCGGACGCGCTCCTTGCGGGCTCGCGCCCTCATCGTGACCCAGAGGTCGGGGATGACGAAGCCCATGACCCCGCAGAGCGACAGTAGAGGCTGAGCGCGAGAGCTGCCGCCGACGCTCTTCCCCATCGATCGAGGTGAGCACCGCGCCGCCACCGAAGCCGGCCGGCTGCGAAAAGGCGCCTTGGCGGCCAGGTAGGTCGTCGGCGACACCGTCCGGCCGAGCCCGGCGGCGAGCAGCTTCGTGTTGATCGAGTCGATCGTCGAGCGTGGACTGAGGCGCAGGACGACCGCGGGCGAGGCTCGTTGCGAACGGGCCGAGCGCCCGCTCGCGAAACCCGACGGCATCGCGCTGGCCCGCTCGGTCGACCGTTGCCGCGTCCCGTAGTTCGCGGCGCGGCGGATCGACCCCGCGCGCTGACGCGCAGGCTGTGTCGCCACCTCTCCAACGAGGAAAACGGCGAGTCCGAGTGAGGCGACACCGAAGAGCAGAAACAGCACCGGTTACCCCCTGAAGGAGACGATCTTTCGAAGGACGAGCGAGCCGAAGCCCATCATCACGAGCATGACGATCAGGATCTTGTGGCCCGTGTCCGTGTGCCAGAGCGGACTCATGTACTCGCGGTTCACGAGCGTGATCACGCCTAGGACGAAGAAGGGCAGGCCGATCAGCACGTATGCGGACATCCGCCCCATGGCCGTCAGGCCCTTGATCTTTCGGGCGAACTGCTGGCGGTCACGGACTGTGTCCGCGACCATGTCGAAGATTCCGGCGAGGCTGCCGCCGATCTGGCGCTGGATCGTCACGGCTGTGATGACGAACTCGAAGTTCTTGGATCCGATCCGAGCCGCCATCTCGCTCAGGGCCGCATCCATCGGCCGCCCGAGCCGCGTCTCGGCGAGCACGCGCTTGAACTCCTTCGCCGTCGGCTCCTGATCCTCGTCGATGACGGCCTGCATCCCCTGACGGAAGCTATGCCCAGCCTTCAGGGAAGCGGCCATCGTGATGAGGAGATCCGGAAGCTGGTTCTCGAACGCTCTCAAGCGGCGCCGAGCCTTGAATGAGACGAAGAAGTAGGGCAAGAGGCCCCCGCCCACGAGACCGATCAGGATCGCGGCCGTGGGCGGACCCGCCGCCGCGACCAGGATCCCCACGAGGAGGCTTGATCCCCCTGCGATGTAGAAGAACTCGACTGTGCGAAGCGGCAGATCGGCACGGGCGAGCAGGCTCGCCACGTGGCGCCACGGCCGCATGTGGCCGAACGTGCGCTCCGTCGCCCGGAACAGCCCCGCAGCGAGAGCGAGCCGTTCGCCGGCCCCCGCGACCTTCACATCGTTGGGTTCCCCTACGTGCGGCTCGAGCCGTCGTGTGAGCCAGGCGCCCTTCTTGCCTGCGAACGCGAACGCGGCAGCCAGCAGGAGCAACAGCCCCACGGCTGCGCCCAGAGCAACCGGCCCGAGCTGGTGATCGAGCAGCGGCTGAAGCAGCGGTGAAGGTTCCGGCTTGGGGGAAAGCGGAGTCGAACCCGGAATTCGAGAGTCGACGATCGGGGATCGCTCGCCGCGAGAAGACGCCTGCAGCTCGATCCGGTCTCCGGGGCGTGCGGCCGTGACGTACTCGACCTGCCACGTCCGAGCAAGCTCCTCCGCGATCGAGGCGTAGACGTCGCTCAAGGCCTCCGTCGAAGCCGTGGCGTAGTAGCTGCCGCCGGCTTCACCCGTGATTCGCTGCAATGCGGCTGGATCGAATCCGCGTCCCTCGATGCCGATCGCGTAGACAGAGAGGCTCGCGTCGCGCGCTGCGCTGACTGCCTCCTCGATGTTGGTGCGGCTCGACAGATCGTCGCCGTCCGTCAGGAGAACGAGAACCCGCGCCGGGCGGGCCTCGGCCGCACTCGACTCCGCGGCCAGAGCGACGGCATCGTAGAGCGCCGTCCCCTTGCGCTGATCGACCGTGAGGTTCCGGAGCGCCGCGTCGGCGTCGATCGTCGCCGACGAAAACGACGTAAGGGCCTGCGCAGTCGAGCCGAAGACAACCACTTGCACGCGATCCTCGGCCGCCTTGCCGGCGATGAACGCCCGGGCGGCCGCGACAGCGTCGGTGAACGGCGCACCCTCCATGGACTGCGAGCGGTCGATGGCAACGACCACGCTCTTGCCCGCCGCGAGGTTCTCCGCTTTGAGCCCCGCGGCAGCTCGGCCGTTCTCGGTCAGCGTCGGCGCGATCTCGGTCGGCGCATCCGTGATGACGGTCGCCCGGATGGTGGGATGACCGCTCGCATCGACTCCCTTGACCTCGAGCGCGGCGACGGCCGTGCTCGCAAGAACCAGGGCCGTAGCGCAGAGCCAAGCGGTGGCTTTCGCGATCCTCATCGGTTGAAGCTCGCAGCCGCGAAGGAGGGCCGGTAGAGATCGGTCTCCTGCTCGAAGAAGTTCTGCGGAAGCGTGACACCGTTCGCAGCCATCTTCTCGAGGAAATGCGGCTTGAGACCGCTGCACGCGAGTGGGGCGAGCAAGCCCTTCCCCGTCAGCTGCTGCTGGCTCGCCGCATCCTCATCCGGGGGCTTCGCGACGAAGATGTCCTGCAGCGTGATCACATCGGACTCCATGCGGAGCACCTCGGTGACATGCGTGACGCGACGCGATCCGTCGACGAGCCTCGTTATCTGGACAAGCAGGTCGAACGCGCTTGCGGTCTGCTCACGGATCGCTCGAAGCGGTAGATCGATGCCCGCGGTGAGGACGAGCGTCTCGATGCGCGAAAGCGCGTCGCGCGGCGAGTTGGCGTGGACCGTGGTGAGCGAGCCCTCGTGGCCCGTGTTCATTGCCTGAAGCATGTCGAGGGTCTCGGGACCGCGGACCTCGCCGACGATGATCCGGTCGGGGCGCATGCGGAGTGCGTTTCGAACGAGCTCGCGGATCCGCACCTCCCCCTTGCCTTCGATGTTCGCGGGACGCGATTCGAGCGTGATCACGTGGTCCTGCTGCAGCTGGAGCTCGGCCGCGTCCTCGATCGTCACGATCCGCTCGTCGCCGGGCACGAAGGCCGAGAGCGCGTTCAGCATCGTCGTCTTACCGGTGCCTGTACCACCGGAAATCAACACGTTCAGCTTCCCCTTGACGCACGCGGAGAGGAAGTGCGCGGACTTGGCGCTGACCGAGCCGAAGTTGATCAGGTCGTCCATCGTGTACGGGTCACGCGAGAACTTCCGGATCGTGAGCGTCGGGCCGCGGAGCGAAAGCGGCGGGATGATCGCGTTGACGCGGCTCCCGTCCGGAAGGCGTGCGTCCACCATCGGCGAGCTCTCGTCGATGCGCCGGCCGACCTGGGAGACGATCTTGTCGATGATGCGCATCAGGTGTGCGTCGTCGACGAAGGCCGTGCGGGTCTTCTCGAGTTTGCCGCTCCGCTCGATGTAGATCTTGTCGTGGTCGTTGACCATGACCTCGGTGACGGTGTCGTCGCGGAGATAGGGCTCGAGCGGCCCATACCCGAGGATGTCGTCCGCGATCTCGCGCGTGATCTGCCGGCGCTCCTCACGAGTGAGCGGCGTGCGGTCTAGCGCGAGCTGCTCGGTGACGGCCCGCATCACCTGGTCGGTCAGGTTCTCCGACGTCTGGTTGGAGAAGAGCTGAGGCCCGAGCTTTGCGATGCACGCGTGGTGGACGCGCGTCTTCAGCTCGGCGTAAGGGTCGACCGAGGCTTCCTCGGCCGGCTCGCGAACCTGAGGGACGGCCGAGAGGGCCGGATGAGCCTCCGCCGCGGCGTGGCCGTTGGCCGACCCGTTGCCCTTGATCCTGTCGTGTAGGCCCATGGTCTACCTACCGAACCAGCGCCGCTTTGCGGCTTTGTCGGACTCGACCGGGACGAGCTGCGAGGCCATGGCCCGGACGGCGCGGGCAAAATCGCCCTTCCCGTCTGCGAGCACGGCCGGGTTCCCGCGGTTGACCGCGATCGGCACGGCACGGTCGCTCGGAACCTCGAAGCGCACCTTCACGTCGAGGGCGGCCTCGACCTCGCCCGGCTTCATCCCGACCTTGGAGTTGGCCCGGTTCAAGACGACGCGAATCCGCTCTTCGGGAAACGAAAGGAGCTCGAGCGTCTGAAGCGCTAGCCGTACGTTCTTGATCGTCGGGACGTCGAGACCGCAGAGGAGCAGCAGCTCGTCCGTCCGGTCCAGCGTCGCCAGCATCGGGCCGTGGAAGAACGGCGAGGTGTCGACGACGATGACGTCGTATGACTCCCGCGCGACCTCGAGAAGCTGCGCAAGCTTCGCCTCCGTGACGAGCTCGGCATCCTCGGGGCGAAGCGGGGCCGGCAAGATGTCGAGCCCGCACGCATGACGTGTGACGTACCCCGAGAGCTTCTCTGTGTCTAGCTCGCCGGGTGCGACGACGAGGTCATAGATCGTCTTCTCGGGCTCGATCCCGAGCATGATGGCCGCGTCCCCGAACTGGAGGTCCAGGTCGAGAAGCAGGGCTTTCTTGCCTTCGTACTTCGCGACCGCCGCCGCGCTGTTCGTGGCGATACAGGTCTTGCCGGTGCCGCCCTTGGGCGAGAACACGGTCACGATCCGTCCGCGGCGGCCGCCACCCGTCTGGGTCTTCCCGCCCGTCCGTGCAGCCTTGCGGATGGCGAAGACGACGTTCTCGGTCATCTGCGGGAGGAGGAGGACGTCGGCGATGTCCTCGTCGAGCGCTTCCTCGAGCACGGCCGAGGCTTCGCCCGATGCGAGAAGAATCACCGGAGCCCGCGTGTGTTCGCGGATCTTCGCCAGCTCGTCGCGCGGGAAGTCGCCCCGTGTCCCGTGAAGGACGACGCCGAGGTGGCCACCGGTGAGGACGGATGCTCCTTCGGAGACGTGCTCGGCCCAGCCGACGAACTCGACCTCGAGGTGCCTCTCCAGCGCCTCACGCAGGTCGTGGAGCCCGTCGCACGCACCGGTCATGAAGATCCGGACGCGCTCGCGGGTGAGAGCAGGGGACTGGACGCTCATTGGGCGCTCCCTTCGATGCGGAACTGACGAAGCTGATTCGGATTGAGACCGTCCGCGAGCAGCGTTGCGGCGGTCTCGAGGCCTTCGGGACTATCGGTTGCGTCTTCCGGCGGCCTGAGCGCGAGCGACCAGTCGCCGTTCTTCGCGACGAAGAAGAGCTTCTGGGACTGCGCGTCGGTCAGTGCGAGGAGCACAGAGAGCGACCCCTGGGGGGACGCGATCTCGGGGCCGGTCGCCACGCCGGTTTCAGCACCGGTCAGTACGAGGATGTCGCGAAGAACGACTCTCGTGATGTGCTCCTGACCGCTTTCGGGGTATTTCCAGTTCCCGATCACGTCGACGTGATCCCCTTCCTTGACCACGCCGGCGAGAAGCTGGTTCTTGTCGCCGGGAAGCTGCACGGCACGGAGCGAACCGGTGAGCAGCGACCGCACACCACGCTGTTCCGCAGGCTGGAAGCGAAGGGCCGATACCTGCTCACCCGCGTACACCGCTTGCGTGGCGACGGTGCCCTCGAGCTGGTCGGGGCTCGAAATGGCGCCCGGCGCCACGTTCTTTCGCGCGACGTCCTGAGCCTCGAGCAGCCCCGTGTCCATAACCCGTTCGCCGGTCGTTCCCTCAGCGATGTCCTGCGCAGCAACCCATACCTTGACCGTCTCCTCCTCGGCCTGGATGCTCTCCTTGTAGTTGGAGACGTAGAACGTGACCATGAGCCCCGCGACGAGCGCAAGCGCTACGGCCAATCCGACATTCTTGATTCTGTAAGTCATTGCACCACGCTTTCTCGTCTCGAATTGCTATTCGATAAGGCTGATGGTTCTGGCACCGAAACTGGGAGCCGACGGATTCGTACTCGCGAGGCCATCCCACGTCACCTCGGTGAAGTAGCCGTCGATCTCACCGGAGCTGCCGCGTCCCTTGAACCCGGTGACGACGAATGCGACCCAACCGACGACGTGGTACTCGAGGTTCGACCCGCCGCCGATGACCTGGTCATAGATAGGGAACAAGAGCTCGTCGCCAAGGCGCGCATTGAGCGCTTCCTTGACCTCGGACGAGTTGAACTTGGCCCCCGCATCCTGGAAGTACCAGTCGAGCGGTAGATAGTCGTTGTAACCGTTCAAAATCCAGTCGGCAAGGATCTTCTGCCCCGTGCCACCCTTGGTGTCGTCCAGGTTGAGGAGGCGGAACGCGCCCGGGCCGGTCTTCGTCAGATCCAGTGTCGTCTGCTGGTCGAAGCACGGTTCGGGCGAGCACTGAAGGAGCGGATGCTTGATGTCGACCGCGATGGGCGCCACGTACTTCGCTTCGCCGATCGCGGCGGCACGTGCCTTCGCTGAGGCGCCGATCGAAACCGAATCGATGCCGAGAAGCTTCGTGAAGACCGTGGGAGCGGAGTCGCTGACCGTCACCTTGATCGTGTCGTTTGAGACTTGGTCAGTCGTGACCGCGACGTTCCCCGCCGAGAGAGTGCCTCCGTTCTTGCCGGCGTAAGCGACCGCCTGCGCGGTAGCTGTTCCCGCGTTGCCCGGGAGCTCCTGGGCGCCGGCGAGCGCTGCCGCGTCGGCAACGCTCTGGAGCTGGCGGTCCGCCCGAAACCACGCGCCGACGTCGAGCACTGCACCAAGCATTCCGACGATCACGAACAGGAAGAGCACCAGCGTGACGACGGTCTGCCCCTCCTCGCGTCGAAGCCGTTTCATTCGACCCGCTCCGTGGTCTGACTGGTCAGGAGCCCCTCGCGGACCGGGATGCCGAAGAGCCTGATCTCGTACGGATAGGTCGCGGTGACGGTGACTTCGCCTCCCCTGGTCCAGCTCGAGGAGACGGCCGGCGTCAGCTCGGCTTGGTTGAGGTTCTGCGCCGAGTTCCGAACGGCGGTTGCGACCGCGCTCGTTCTTTCGGCCGGGGGCAAGAACCTCGCCACGGCGGCCTTCCGTGCTCCTGCGCGCGTTGCGTCGGTCAGAGTGATGTAATCGTGAAACGCAATGCCGAACTGGATGATCCCGAACAGGATCACGAGCAGAATCGGCAGCGCAAGGGCGAACTCGACAAACGTCTGCCCGCGCTCCTTTTGCGTTTTTGATTGTCTCCACATACCCCACCTACGCTCTACTCTTTTGTCTTGATTTGGAGGGGGTGGGCTCCCCGGAGGGAGCCCACCCGTTCGCCATGTGCCTCTGGTGCTTAGCCGCCGAGGAACGGCAGCACGCGCTCGATAGCGCCACTGATCGAATCGGACAGAAGTCCGAGTGCGACCACGACGCCAAGCGCGATGACGGCGAGGACGACGCCGTACTCGGCCATCGTCTGGCCGTCCTCACGGGTCTTGATGCTGTTCAGCTTCTCGACCCAGTACCCAAGGTACGCCTGCATGCAATTCACCTCCCTTCCTCGCCATCGGCGCGCCCCCCGGCGCGCTCACATGTGTAAAAACCGTGCCAAGAGAGAGCGACGAGTTCAAAACGGTTAGCCCGCTTGAACCGCTCGGCGAATAGCTTGGTCACGTCGAAGAAACCTCCCAGGTTCGACGTGACCGCTCCGCCGAATTGCTCAGTTGCAATCGATCATGGGTCGAAACAGAGGCGCGGGTATCCCCCACCTGCGGGATTCCTCGCTAACTCACACCGAAGGGGGATGCCCGAAGCGGGTCGGGCCGCTGAGATGGGGATCAGTCCGTGCGCGGCCCGCGGTAGGACGTTTGGTCGGGTTTGCGTCGTGTGGCGGCCTCGGCGCTCGAAATTGAGGGAGCTTGGTAATGCCACATCGCACTTCACGTTCACGACGCTATGCCGGTCGCGCGCTCTTCCTTTCTATTCTTGGGTGGGCGCTCTTCACACGCGAGCCGGAGGAAGCGGTTGGGTTGGCGGCTCCGTCGGTGCCGCTCGATCTCGAGCAGAACCGCGAGCTCCCGGAGCTCGCGTCGACTGAATCCGAACGGCCGCGGCGCTCCGGCGCCAGGCCACGGACCCGACAGCGAAGGCTGGCGACGAGCCTCGCGTTCGCGACACTCTTCTTCGCGGGTGCAGCCCTCTCAGCCGGCGCCGGCGACATGATTGCGGAGGCGGTCGAAGCGACCGGCTCGACGTCGACCGAGGCCACGAGCGCCTCCGGCGACGATGCCACCACGGCCGAGGAGCCGGCACCCGAGGAGCCCCCCGCGGAGGAGGAGCCCACCGAGACCGAGCCTTCGGACGACGGCACGGAGCCCCCGCCGGACGACGGTGGCGAGGACCCAGGCGAGGAGCCTGGCGAGGAGCCGACGGAGACCGACCCGGGCGAGGAGCCGACGGAGACCGATCCGGGCGAGGGCGAGGAGCCCGACGACGGTGAGGAAGGCGAGGACGGCGCGGGCGAAGAGCCCGACGACGGCGAGGACGGCGATGGCGGCGAGCCGGAGCCCACTCCTGAGCCCGACGGCCCGCCCGTGATCAACGACGACGACCCGCTCGTCAACACTCCGGTGCCGCCTGACCCTGAGATCGGGGAGGCGAGTGGCGGAGCGACCATCTGGCTGCACCGGTCGCTTCCTGGCCCCACTCCGGCGGCGCGCCGTCTGACTCCCGCCTTTGCGCGGGCGCTTCGGACAGAGTCCGCGCGTGCGCAGGCCGACTGGGCCCTCGTGCTCGGCGTCCTCCGAGCGGACGGGAACATCGGACGCGTTCCGGCGAGCCCGGCGCACATGCGTGCGCTGGCGAAGCGGCTCGTCGAGCTCGGTGCCAGAAGCGACGAGTGGTCAGCGGTACTCGCACTGCGAGGCCGGACGGCATTCGCCGACCGGGCCGTGGCCGCCGCACGGCTCCACCGGGCGGTCGGGCTTCGGGCCCTGGTCACCGGCTTCGAGGCCGCCAAGTCGCGGCTCGAGCGCCTCACGCTCTCGGACCCGCGCATCTCGATCTACGGAGGTGGCCGCAGCGACATCGCCGCTCACCGGATCGACATCCGCGTCCTGGTGATGCTCCGCTACCTGGCGGAGGGCTTCGGCCAGGTCACGGTGTCCTCGTTGCAGTCCGGACACCGGGTCTACTCACGCCCCGGCGTGGTGTCCGCGCACATCTACGGGCTGGCCGTGGATATCGCGGCGCTCGGTGGCCTGTCGATCGTCGGCAACCAGGCGCCGGGGAGCGTCACCGAGCAGGCAGTGCGCGCCACCCTGCTCCTCCCGGCCGGCCTCCAGGCCCGCCAGGTCATCTCCCTGATCGGCCTCGGCGGCGCTTCGTTCGCGATGGCCGACCACCACGACCACATCCACATCGGGTTCTAGGGCTGGTGCGAAGACCCGAGACGAAGCTCGAGCGACGTGACGGCGGCCCGGTTTGTGATCGGTGCCGGGTCGCCGATCGTCCCTTCGCGAGGATGCGGGGATTGCTCGGGCGGCGAGATCTGCCGCGGGGCGAAGGCATTCTGCTCCGCCCCGCGGCTTCCGTCCACACGTGGTTCATGCGCTTCCCGATCGACGTGGTCTTCCTCGATCGGGAGCTCCGTGTCCTGAAGGTTGTTCCGGGGCTTGGCCCGTGGCGCATGGCTTCGGGTCGCGGTGCCCGAGCCGTGCTGGAGCTGGCAGCCGGTGAGTGCGAGCGTCGCGGTCTCGAGGCCGGCGACCGCCTCGTGGTCGCCTAGGTACCGCTGTCAGTCACCCGTCCGGTGAGGATGCGCCGCTGGAGCTCGGCGTGGGGAAAGTTGCGGAGTTTCCGCTTGATCTGAACCGCAGTCATGTGCCGCCTTTCGATCCGCAGTATTCGAGGGGAGCCGTACTGTGGCCGAGTCGAGCCGGTGTGGAATCCCTCGGAGGGAGGCTCCGCCCCTCACCGTTCTGGCCGCGGTGGGTCGGCGCATCGAGCACGCGGAGCGCTCTCCGGCCGCTAGACGGCGCCCTCGATCGCGTGCAGCGTCCAGGCGGGGCCGATCCGAATCAGATGGCCGTCCGGGTCGGCCAGGTCGTAGACCTCGGTCCCGAACCGGGTGCGCGCGAGCGAGCCCCCCTCGATCCCGCGGTTTCGCAACTGCCCGATCTCGCGCTCGACGTCGTCCGAGGCGAGCTCGAGGCGCGCGCTGCCGCCCACTTCGCGACCCCGCTCGGGATCCCAGGTGAGCACGAGGTAGGTTCTCGCCTCGAGAACGAAGAACGCGCTGTGCGCACTCTCCCCTTCGTCATACGCGGCCTGCGGGCCATAGCCGAGGAGCCGGGAGTAGAAGTCGACGGCTAGGTCGAGGTCGGTGACATAGAGATGAACGGCCGTGACGAGCGCCATCAGGCGCCTCGCCGGCCGCGGCGCCTCTCGCCTTGCCGTTCCTCGGCCTGCCGCTTCTCGCGCTCCTTCTTCTTGCGCTGCCGGTCGTTCTGCCAGCGTCTGATCCGCCTCGAGCCGCGTCCCATGGGTCGGGGACTCTAACGCCTCCTGCAAGCTGGGGCCTTCTGCTCAACCCGCCGACGGGAGCAGCTCCGAGACCGGCCTGACTGCAAGTCCGCGCCGTTCGGCGAGTGCCTCGAGGACGAGCACGGTGTCGGCGACGGCCAGATTCTCGAGGAAGTCGGCCCGGGACTCGAAGTCGGCAAGGACGCCCTCGAGGGCCACGCGGTAACGGGCGGGCTCCCTGTGACTCAAAGCAGAGAGGGCGGCCGCGGTTGCCGGGGGAAACGAAGCGTCGTCGCGAAGCCTGTCGGCCCGTCGAGCAGCATCGCCGTCGTGGCCGAGCACCAGGGCCGTAAGCGTGGAGGCGTAGACCGCGATCGGCGACTCCGCCTCCTCGCACCCGAGCGAGGCTGCCCACGTACCGGTCTCCGCTGCGGCAACCATGTCCCCGGCCAGGACGACAGCCTTGAGCGCTCCGATCGGCCTGCCCCAGCTCCCGGGCGGTGCGTGCTCCCAGCTCTCCCGGTAGCACTTCGCCGAACGGAGGAACCATTCGCGCGCCTCCTCTTGCCGACCCTCCATCAAGCGCGCGAGGCCGGCCGTGTTCGCCGCCATGGCCATCCGTACGAGCTGCTTGTCGCGCGCCTCGGGGTCGGGCGGCAGCCGTTGCTCCCCGTCGGCGAAACGGCGGTGGGCGCGCTCTGCATGCTCCGCCCAGATCACGGACGGAGCGTAATCACCGCTCGGAAGAGATCCGGGATCTCACCCACTCGGGGGAGGTTTCTTGACACTACGAGCTTACTCTTGTGTTCACCATGACCACGCTACTCGCGGCCCTTTCCACGCAGACACGCCCTGCGCCGCTCCACCGGCCCGGGCTGCGGCCGAATGGGATCGTCGCTACGCTCGCACGGCTTGCGGGCTGACCTCAGGATGGCTGCCGGAGGGGAGCTTCCGGGGCGACCAGCCCGAGCTTCTGCGACGGCGCCCCCGGATGGGGGAGTTGACCAAAGGAGATCGTTCGTAGACTGAGAAAGGCGGGTGGCGGGAAGAACCCTCCCCGCCACCCTGGAGGACTTACCCGACGACTACCCGCCCCAAGGAAGGCCGCCACCAAGCGCAGCGACCGCGAGCAGGGAGCCACAAAGCGCAACAAGACGCAGCTTCATCCCGGAACCATCCTTTCCTGGTCGATTCGGATAGCCCCGGGCCCGGGAGTCGAGCGAGTATTACACAACGAAAACAAAATGCCCAGACAAAAGTCACAGCACGTTGACAGTCCGAAGGCGGTCGGCGAGCGCCTCAAGGCGGCTCGCGAAGCCTCAGGCCTGAGTCAGCGCCAGCTCGCATTCAGCGGCTGTTCTCCGGCCTACATCTCCAGGATCGAGGCCGGCGATCGCATTCCGTCGCTTCAGCTCCTCCGCGAGCTCGGTAAACGCCTCGGTGTCACCGAAGACTGGCTCGCGACCGGGGCCAGTGACGTCCGGGAGCGGGAATCCAAGCTGATGGACGCAGAGCTCGCACTTCGCCTCGGCGAGGTGACTGAGGCACGCAGGCTCTACGAAGAGCTCGGCGCGGACGGTTCCGACACCGTGCTTCGGGCAGCGGCGGCCGAAGGGCTCGGGCAGCTCGCGTTCCGCGCAGGCGACCTGAAGGGCGCCATCCGCCACTTCGAGCAGGCCCTCACGATCTCGGGCGATCAGGAATGTGACCGCCCCGGCCTGGCAGAGAGCCTGGGCCGCTCCTATGCGGGTCTCGGCGAGCTGGCTCCGGCTATCTCGATCTTCGAGCAGTGCGTCCGCGCCTGCGAGCGTCGCGAGGATGGAATCCAAACCGTGCGCTTCGCCTGCCTGCTCGGCTACGCGCTGATCGATAACGGCGACCTCTCGCGAGCCGAGCAGGTTCTGGCTCGCGCCCTCACGGAGGGCAAGGAACTGACCGACCCCGTCAGCCGTGCCAGGCTCTACTTCTCGCAATCCCGCCTCCTCGCCGAGCGCGGTGAGCACGAGGCCGGCGTCCGCTACGGGCGCATGGCGCTCGCAACCCTCGAGTCCACGGAGGATCTGTACTTCCGGGCGCTAGCACACCAGCTGATCGCCCACCTCGAGATCGACAGCGACCGCGTCGAGTCCGCACTCGAGCACCTTCGTGAGGGCTGGCCGCTCCTCCAGGCGAGCGGCTCGCCGGTGGAGCTCGCGCACTTTCGGATCGAGGAGGCCCGCGCTCTGGCTCGCCTCGGTCAAACCGAGGAGGCAGCCAGTCTCGCGATGCGGATCTCGAACGAGCTGGGCGACGCGCTGCCCGAGGACGCCGGACGGACGTACACGTTGCTCGCCGACGTCTACGCGGAGCTGGGCCAGCCTGAGCGGGCTCAGGAGCTCTACGAGCTCGCCGTCGAGTACCTGAAACCGAGCAACCCGAGCCGTTACGTCGCAGACGTCTACGCCAAGCTCGCCTCGCTCCACGAGGCGGAGGACCGGCGAGACCGCGCGTACGAGTACATGAAGCTCGCGCTCGGAATGCAGCAACAGGTCGCCTCGCGCGTGCACGCCTGACCTCGCCCGAGGTCGTCTATACTGAGGTCTGCCGCGCCCTCGCGCCGGCACCCTTGTAGACCTAGCAGCGCCCGTGCGCTGCACCCATGCAGGAAGCGATCACCCATCCGACCATCCCGTCGGAAGGGACGGATGGCCTACAGGCCGCCGCCCTTCGTGCCGAAGGCTGGGCCGGGGAGCCGTTCCTCCGGCCTGACGAGAACGCCGCCGAGGCGCTCGCGCCGGGTCGTGCGCGCCGAAAGGCGCTCGACGACGCCCTGAGCGAGATGGAAGCAGGAAGGCGCTCGCCCTCCTCGGAGTGGAAGGTGCGCTACACGCTCGTGCTCGGACTGGAGCGGGTCATCACGGATCACCCGCCGCGACTCCGTTCCGGCACGGAGCTCCGCCGCCACCAGATCGACGCGCTCGCCGGCCTCCTGACCGAGCTGATCGCGAAGCTCGAGACCTCCGACGAGGAGGAGAACGGCAACGGCGAGCTCGAGCCCCTCGCAGACGAGCTGGCCAACGGGGATGAGGAGCCGGAGCCCGAGGCAGCGGAAGAGCTGGACGACGAGCCCGAGCCCGAAGACCCCGGAGCCGTCCGTCGTTTTCGCTTCCGCCACCCGACGGCGTCAGGGAAGACGATCGCGGCAGGCGGGTTCGTCGAGGCCGCCCGAACGATGGGGATCCTGATCCTCACGCACCGCCGCCTGCTCGTGAAGCAGTTCGAGGGCGATCTGACCACGGAGGGCTACGGTGATCGCTTCCGGCCGGCGATCGAGACCGGCCAGGAGCCGCTTGCGGGCAATCCGATCACGATTCAGACCTATGCGTGGTTCGCCCGCCACGTCGGCTCGATCTCACGCTCGGCCTACCAGCTCGTCATCTGCGACGAAGCGCACACCGCTCTCGGCGAGAAGACCAGCGCCGCGATCCGGAGCTTCCCCGAGCCGGTCTACGTCGGCATGACTGCCACGGAGCAGCTGATCGCCAAGCAGGTCTCCGACGTCTTCCCCGCCTCGGTGGACGACCTGCCGCTCGGAGACGCGGCCCGCCGCGGCCTGATCGCACCTCTCCGCTGCCTGCGTGTGCCGCCCGCGGCAGCGATCTCGTCGGTGCCCATCGTCGGCGGCGATTACGAGCAGCAGGCGCTGGCCAAGGTGCTCGACCACGAGCTGATCAACCAAGCCGCCGCGAGCCTCTTCCGGGACCGCTTCGACAACACCCCGGGCATCGTCTACGCGGCCGGCGTGGAGCATGCGTACAACCTGGCCCGCGAGTTCCGCGCCGCCGGCCTCAGAGCCGAGGCCGTGAGCGGGCGGACGCCGCCGCTCCAGCTCGCCGAGACTCTGGCCGCCTACGAGCGCGGCGAGATCAACGTCCTGATCAATGCGCAGCTCCTGGCGGAGGGCTGGAACTCGCCGCGCGCAACTGTCTGCATGCATCTCGCCCCAACCGCGAGCCGGCGCGTCTACCAGCAGCGGATCGGCCGGGTCATGAGGATGCATCCGCGCAAGGAGGCAGGCGTCGTCGTCGACTTCGTGGATCCGGCAGCGACCCACAACGAGCGGACGATCACACTCCACAGCCTCCTCGACTCCGACTTCTACCGGCCCGGCGCGCGCGTCACACCGGCGCCGCGGCGTCGGATTCAACGCCGGGCCCGCCGCAAGCTCTCCCCGGCGCCATGGCTCGCGCCGGTGACACCGAATCCGCGCCGGCGCATGGTCGTCATCACGAGGGAGTGGGAGCGCGTTAACCCGGCCAAGCTCGCAGACGACGAACAGCTTCTCTGGGCGCGACTTGCAGGCCGCCAGGTGCGCTTCGACGAGCGACAGCAATTCGCCGAGAAGCTCGCCAAGGCGTCCCGGGAGTGCCGCGAGACCTTCCTCATGAGCTGCGCGGCCGAGAATCCGAACCGCCGCCTGCGCCTGGCCGCACTCGGTGACCGCGTCGCCATCTCGATCGACCGCGCGAGCTTCGACGACCTGGTCTCCATGGTCACGTTGGCCCCCACCTGGGAGAAGGATCGGGTGGCCGGAGTGCGCGTGCTCCTGCGCGCGCTCGGCGAAGGAAAGGTCGAGGCTCCCGAGGACATCGTCGTGCGGTGGGTCTGGAAGCTCGCCCGTGCGACCCGGAAGCTCCAGGATCGCCGCGCGAGCGCCGATCTCCCGGATGCCAAGCGGCTCCTTGGAGCTCTCACGAACTCTCGTGGGCACCGCCACGAGGAGAACGCTGCCCGGCTCGTCAACGTCGCGCTCGAGCAGCCGATCCACGTCGCGGTGGCGCTGCTGGCCTCCGCCGAGTCGTACACGCCCACCGCGCAGCAGCTCGTCGACAAGGCGCGCGAGCGACTCGGCTCGCCGTCCGAGATCGCAAACGCGCTCGCTGACAACCTCCCCGCCCCCAAGCAGCACAGCGGCCGCTCCCGTCGTCGCCGCCGGAAGCGCAAGTCGAAGTCGCAGGGGCAGACGCAGGTCACCCAGCAGCCGTCCGAGGGCGCGCAGAACGGGGCGGCGCCGCAGGCGGACGCGCCCGTCGAGCATTCTGCGGAGCGGGACGCCCCGCCCGCCGAAACCGTCTCAGGCTGACGCCGGCCTGACAGCCCCGGCCCCCGGGCCCCGCGGCCCCGCGGCCTAACTACCCTCTACCCGAGGTGCTTGTTCTCGTCGGAATCGCCTTCGTGGCCGGGGTCGTCACGGCAATCTCGCCGTGCGTCCTGCCGGTACTTCCAATCGTCTTCGCCGGCAGTGCGAGCGGGGAGCCACGGAGGCCGTATGCGATCGTCGCTGGGCTCGTCGCGAGCTTCACGGCCTTCACGCTGGCGGCGACCGCGCTCCTCTCTGCTCTCGGGCTGCCCAGCGACCTGCTCCGGAACGTGGCCATCGCCATCGTCCTGGTGGTCGGGCTCTCCCTCTTCTTGCCCCGGCTCGGTCAGCTCCTCGAGCGCCCGTTCGCGGCCTTCGGCCGGCGCCGCCCCGGCGACGTCGGCGGAGGGTTCCTGCTCGGCGCAAGCCTCGGGCTCGTCTTTGCGCCGTGCGCGGGGCCGGTCATCGCCGCCGTCTCTACCGTCGCGGCGACGGAGCGCTTCTCCGCCGCGGCCGTCTTCGTCACGCTGGCCTACGCACTCGGGGCCGGCACCGTTCTCCTGGCGCTGGCCGTCGCGGCGCAGCGTGGGTTCGCCCTGCCCTGGCTCCGGGAGCGAGCGCGCGTGATCCGGCCGGCTCTCGGAGGGCTGATGGTCCTGGTGGCTCTCCTCATGGCCCTCGAGCTCGACCTACGGCTGCAGACGCAGGTGCCGGGTTACACACGCGCCCTCCAGGGACTCGAGGAGTCCGCCGCCGCGGGAGCGGCAATCGACGAGCTCGTGGGGCGCGAGCGAGCCGCCGTCGAGGAGAGCAGGCTGGACGACTACGGGCCGGCGCCTGAGTTCAGGGCGGTCACGGCCTGGCTCAACTCGCGGCCGCTCTCCCTCGAAGGCCTCAGCGGCAAGGTCGTCCTGATCGACTTCTGGACGTACTCGTGCATCAACTGCTTGCGGACACTTCCGTACCTCCGTACCTGGGACGAGGCCTACCGGGACGACGGCCTGGTCATCGTCGGCGTCCACACGCCGGAGTTCGCGTTCGAGCGGGAGCTCGGCAACGTAGAAGCGGCCGTGGAGCGCCTCGAGGTTCGCTACCCGGTCGCGCTCGACAACGGCTATGGGACGTGGAACGCGTGGGCGAACCGCTACTGGCCCGCGTCGTACTTCATCGACCGGCGCGGTCATGTTCGCTTCGCACACTTCGGCGAGGGTGCGTACGAAGAGAAGGAGGAGGTGATCCGGACTCTGCTCGCGGAGCCCGTCCTGGATCCGCCCGTTGCCGGAGAGGTCGAGGCTGAGGCAGCGATGGGGGTCGAGACTCCGGAGACGTACCTCGGCTACGAGCGCCTGGCGGGGTTCCGGGGCGGTGAGATCGTCCCGGGTCGCGAGGCGGAGTACACCCTGCCCGAGAGCCTGCCGGCGAACGGCGTCGCGTACGGCGGCCGCTGGACTGTCGAGGGCGAGCGCATCGTCGCGGGGCAGGACGCCCGGGTCAGGCTCCGCTACCGCGCACGCAACGTCTATCTCGTGCTCGGCACGAGCTCCCGGCCGAAGACCGTCCAGGTCGAGGTCGACGGCGAGCGCCTGGACTCGGTGCGTGTGACGGCCGACAAGCTGTACACCCTCGCGTCCTCCTCCGAAGCGCGAGACCGCATCCTCGACCTCCGGTTCGAGCCTGGCACGGAGGCATACGCGTTCACGTTCGGCTAGGCCGAGCTCACGCGGGTTCGTCTTCCTCGTCCCGCCGCCGCGCTTCGTGCTCCTGGAGAAACTGAGTCAGCTCCGCAGCCAGCGTGTCGCCGGACGGGAGGTCGAGGTTCTCGCCCATCGCGTCGCGGCGGCGCTCGAGCTCGCGCACGTAGGCCTCCGTCTCGTCGTCCTGGGCAACCGCCTCACTGACCTGGCGCTCGTACGCCTCAGAAGCCTGCTCGAGCTCGTCGAGCTCGAAGCGCGCGCCGAGCAGCGCCGCGAGACGGGAGCACAGTGCCAGCGCAGCCCGCGGGCTCGAAGCGAGCGAGGCGTAGTGGGGAACGGCGGCCCACAGGCTCGCTGACGGGAGCCCGACGTTTCCGCAGGCGTCGTGAAGGACGCCCACGATCCCGGTCGGCCCTTCGTAGCGGGAGACGGTCAGGCCCAGCTCCTCGACCTTGCCCGGATCGCTTGCCGACCCGGTCACGGGAGCGGGCCGCGTGTGGGGGACGTCGGCGAGGAGCGCGCCGAGCGTGACTACGAGCTCGACGCCGAGCTCACCGGCGAGTCCGGCGACCGCAGAGCAGAACGTCCGCCAACGCAAGTTGGGCTCGATGCCGAGAAGCAGCACGATGTCCCGATCGGTGCCGGGGAGCTCCGCGTGGTAGAGCGCGTTCTCGGGCCAGTCGATCCTGCGGGTCATGCCCCCTTCGAGCGCGACCATTGGCCTCGTCGCCTGGAAGTCGTAGAACTCCTCAGGGTCGATATCACCGAATCTGCGGGCCGAGAGCTGCTGGGCGAGATAGCCGGCGGCGAGCGAGGCGCCCTGCGCACCGTCGTTCCAGCCCCGAAACGCCGCGACAAGAACGGGCTGGCGCAGGCTCGGAAGGCGCTCGATGCGCAGGTGCTCGGCCACGGCCTGAGTCTACGAGACGTGGGGAGCGGCCCGGCCGCTGCGCTCCTGGCGTGTGTGCGCGGGCGCTACGTCTTGACGCGTCCCTAGGTGCTCCCGGCCTCCTCCCCGCGCCGAGCCTACTCCGGCAAAGCGCCCGGATGGGTCACGTTCGTGACGCCTTTTCCCGAGGGTGTGACAAGAGCCGCGCGGCGAGCGCGACGATTCCAGCCCAGACCGCGGTCGCGAGCGCCACGTGGATGAGGACGAGCCACCACGGCAGCGCGTTTCGCCACTGGAACTCCCCCACCGCCATCTGAGCCAGGATCAAGGCGAGGATCCCAAGAGCCAGGGTGCGCTCGACCCGGAGCCGGGTCGGCGCGCGCCACAGGAGGGCGAGGAGCGCGAGGAACGCGACCCCGAACACGGCGGTCGCGCGCACGTGGACGTAGACGGCGTCGACGAGGACGCCGAGGCGCTCGATGTCCGCGCCTCCCGAGTGGGGACCGGCCGCTGTCGCGAAGGCGCCTGTCACGACGACCACGAGGGCCACCGGCACGAGAGCCGCGGCGACCAGGCGCAACGGGCCGGCGGTGGCTTCGGTCGGCGTTCCGTGCGCGTGGAGGTCCGCCCCGACGGCCACCAGGACTGCGAGCCCGACGGCGACGAGCGCCAGCAGGAAATGGGCCATGACGAGGAGCGGGTGGAGCTCGAAGATCACCGTCAGGCCGCCGAGGGGAATCTGCGCGAACACCGAGGCGGCAACGACGGCGGCCCAGAGACGCAGGCGACGCGGCAGGCCCGTCACGCGGCGTGCGACCAGAGCGGCCACGACCGTGCACACCATCGCCCCGAGGGCGACGACGCGGTTCCCGAACTCAACCAGCGCGTGGAAGTCCTTCTCGGGGAACGGAGTCTCGCCGCAACGCGGCCAGTTGTCGCACCCGAGACCGGAAGCCGTCAGGCGCACGACCGCCCCGGTCGCGACGACGACGAAGAGCGAGCCGAGTGCGACGTAAGCGGCCAGGCGGAACCCCTCCGGAGTAAACGAGCGGACGCGTCCGCGGACGCGGTCAAACCGGCCCGCCGGCCGCTCGGCGACGCTCACTCGAGCACCACCCCCTGGCCGGCTTCGACCCAGCCGATCCGAACGGCGCCGGTGGTCGCCGCCACGACCGCCGCGCGCTCCGCCGCGACGGTGAAGAGGAGCCCGCCTGCCGTCTGAGGATCGAACGCGAGCGCGACAATCGCCTCGGGAACTTCGCGGAGCTCCGCAACCCCTTCCACGTAATCGCGATTGCGCGGATCGCCACCGGTTCGGACCCCGGCCTCGGCGGCGGCGACGGCGCCGGCGAGGGCTGGCAGCCGCGCGGCCTCGAGCCTGAGCCGAACCTCGCTTCGCTCGGCTACCTCGTGGGCGTGGCCTAGGAGGCCGAAGCCGGTTACGTCCGTTGCGGCCGTCGGCTCGAACGGGCGGATGGCGTCCGCGGCGGCGGCATTCAGCGTCGTCATCGCCTCCAGGGTCGAGTCGAGCTCCTTCCCGCCGATGACGCCCTGGCGAGCTCCGGCCAGAACGAGCCCGGTACCGAGGGGCTTCGTGAGGAAAACGGCGTCCCCCGGCCGGGCGCCGTTCTTGCGCCACAACCCAGCGGGACTCGCGGTTCCGACGACGGCGAGGCCGTACTTCGGCTCCTCGTCCCGGATCGTGTGCCCCCCTGCGAGCACGGCGCCGGCCTCGGCAACCTTGGCGGCCGCGGCGTCGAACACAGCCCGAACCGTGGCGACCTCGAGCTCCTCCGGAAACGCGGCCACGGACAGCGCGAGGAGAGGCCTGCCACCCATCGCGAAGACGTCGTTCAGCGCATTCGTCGCCGCGATCGCCCCGAACATGCCAGGGTCGTCGACCATGGGGGGGAAGAAGTCGACCGTGAAGACGAGCGCCTGCTCGTCCGAGAGCCGGTAGACCGCAGCGTCGTCCGCCGGGGCGAGTCCTACGAGCAGGTTCTCCGAGTCGGCCGGGGCGAAACCGCGGAGGAGCTCCTCGAGCCGCGCTGCCGAGTACTTGGCGGCGCAGCCGCCGCCGGCCTCCAGAGCGACGAGACCGCCGACCGTCTCCATGCAAGGAGCGTAGCCGAGTGGGAGTGGCCCAACCACGGCTCCAGACGTGCTTCACTAGACGCGTGAAAACGGCGCGCGAAGCGACGTTCGGGTGCCGGCACATGACCGCGCCTCTCCGCCGCGTGCTGGTGCGCCCGCCCCGGCGAGAAGACGTTGCGGCCTGGCGTGCGTACGGCTGGCGCGCCGAGCCCGACTTCGGCCGGCTCGAAGCCGAGCACCAGGCCTTCTGCGGCCTGCTGGCCGACGCAGGCGCGGAGGTCGTCGTCGCCCGAACGCCGCTCCCTTCGTGTCCGGACTCGGTCTACGTGTACGACCCGGCGCTCGTCACCGACCGGGGGGCGCTACTGCTTCGCCCTGGGAAGGCAGGGCGCCGGATCGAGGTCGACGCGATGGCAGCCGACCTGGTCGAGGCCGGCGTCCCGATCGCTGCGCGGCTCGAGGCCCCGGCCACGGCGGAGGGCGGCGACACGCTCTGGCTCGACGAGCGAACCTTGCTCGTCGGCCTCGGCTACCGGACGAACGACGCGGGCCTGGCGGCGCTCCGGGAGGCCGTGCCCGATGCGGACGTGATCGCCTACGACCTGCCCCACTGGCGCGGCCGCCGCGAAGTCATGCATCTCATGTCGCTGATCTCGCCGCTCGACGTCGATCTCGCGGTGGTCTATCTGCCGCTCTTGCCGACCCGACTCGTCGAGCTCCTCGAGGAGCGAGGCGTGGAGCTCGTGGAGGTTCCCGACGAGGAGTTCGACTCGATGGGCGCGAACGTGCTCGCGCTCGGCCCTCGGGTGGCGCTCGCGTTGGACGGAAACCCGCAGACACGCCGGCGCCTCGAGGCTGCAGGGGTCGACGTGCGGGTGTACTCCGGCGACGAGATCTCGAGGAAGGGCGACGGCGGCCCCACCTGCCTGACTCGTCCCGTCCTGCGGGGCTAAGGCGGAGAGCCGGGCCTCCGCCTGGCCGTCGCTATGCTCGCGTCCCATGACACAGCTCGGAGAACTCATGTCCGACGAGCTCCTGAGCATCGCTCCCGAGGACACGCTCGCCGAGGCGGCGCAAAGCATGGCGGATCAGAACGTCGGCTCGGCAGTCGTCCTCGACCACGGGCGCTTGATCGGGATCCTGACCGAACGCGACCTGCTCCGGGCGATGGCGGGACGCGTGCATCCGAGTGAGGGTCGAGTCCGGGAGTGGATGACCGGCGATCCCGTCGTCGCGGCGGAGTCGACGACCGCGGCCGAGGCCGCGCGGACAATGCTCGAACACGGCTTTCGCCATCTACCGGTGGTCGACGGCGAGCGCACGCTCGGCATCGTCAGCCTGCGCGACGTGGTTCGCGGCGAGCTCGCCGCCGAGTCCTGACCCCAGTCTCGAACTAGTGGCCGTGCTGGAAGCCGGTGAACGCCTGGAGCTTCGCCAGGAAGAGAGCGAGCTGGGTGAGGGAGAGAAGTGCGAGGGTGGCCTTGAGCTTCACGAGTGACACCTCCTTTCTAGAATCGGAAGTCCTGGAGCGCTTCGGCGGCACGTCGGTAGAGCTGCGCCGCCTCGCGATCCTCACCGCGCTTCGCGGCTAGATCGCCCTTCGCGACCCATGCGGCCGCACGATGGCTGGCCGACGAGAGCTGTTCGAAACTCTCCTCGGCGCGATCGAACATTTCTTCGGCCTCGCCGAGCCGCTCCTGCTCGAGGAGCGAGCGGCCGAGAACGAGCTGGGCGTTGCCGATCTCGTCGATGAACTCGACTCGATCGCCGAGGAGCTCGAGTGCGTGGCGCGCCTGCTCCTCCGCGAGGAGCGGCTGGTCGGTCCGCAGATGGACCTGCGCCAGTGACGAGACCGCGTAGGCGGCGTCCACCTGACTCCCGACGTCGAGCGCGACGCGGAACGCGTCCTTCAAATAGGCAACGGCCTCGTCGGGCTTCCCGAGCAGGAAGTTCAGGCCGCCGAGGTTGTTCAGGAGCTTGCTCGCGTTGACCTGGTCGGCGAGCTTCTCGTAGATCCCCTTCGCCTTCTCGGCGTACGTGCGGGCGAGTACCCATTGCCCCTTCCGCTCCGCGATCAGCGAGGCCTGGAAGTAGTGGTGCGCGATCGTCTTCTCGTCGTCGAGCGCTTCGGCAAGCTCGAGGGCTCGCTCGACGTCCTCGCGGGCGGCTTCCCAGTCGCGCTGGCGCTGGTGGCAGCGGCTCCGCCAGCCGAGGATGTTGGAGCGCAGGCGATCGGACGGGAGCCCTGACCGCTCGGCGAGCTCGAGCGACTCGGTGAAAAGCGCCGAGGCGGTTGCGATCGACGAGAGGTTCCAGCGGCAGCAGCCCAGGCGGAAGAGAACCTCGGCGCGGTCGACGTTCGTGAACTCCGGGCCCTCGGCGAGATCGCGCGCCTGGCCGAGGATCTCGGTCGCTACCCGAATCTCGCCCATGTACATCCGAGCCCACGACTCAGCGAGGAGAGCGCGGAGCTCCAGGTGCGGCGCCGATGCGCTCTCGAGCGCGTCGCGAACGGCCGTCAGCATCTGTACGGCCTCCGCGTAGTCGTGAGCCTCGATCGCTGCTTCGGCCCTCGATACGACACCCTCCGCGCGGTCGCGATCGCTCGACGAGACACCGGTCTCGAGGAACGAGCGGTCGACGCCGAGACGCGAAGCGAGCCACTCGACAGTCTCCGGCGTGGGCCGTGTCTTGCCCCGCTCTATCTGGCTCAGGTACTCCTTCGAGAAACGCTCGCCTGCGAGGTCGCTCTGGGTCAGCCCGCGATTGACGCGAAGCTGCCTGACGCGATCGCCGAGGCCGGCGCGTCCGGTGCTTCGCGACGGCGCGAAGGTCTGCGGCTGGGTGAGCGAGTGCGGCATGTGAATCTCTCTACGGTGAACTATACGAAGGTTTCATCACTTCACAACCCCACTTGACTTCTTTCTTCCACGCTCTATAGTCCGGGCTAGCTCGCACTTCGGCCGGACGCCAGGCATAGAAGTGGGGGTCGCGCGCAAAAGCGCGGCGACAGTGACCCGGGGGCTCGGCTGGGCCGCAGAGCCGATGTCTCCGGGTCGTCGCCTTTTCTGGACACGGATATCTGGTCGGCTCCATCAGGCGCCGACGCAATCCCTCGTTGGAGTCGAGGGCTCCGCAGGTGCCAAGGCGTCTCAGGCCGGGGCACGCTGGGTAGCGTCTCGGCATGCCGCGAAATCCGCTCGAGGACGCAGGACGCGCGCTCCGCCAGCTCGGCGAGCGCCTGCGAGAGACAACGCCCGAGGCCGAGTGGCTGGCCGACCAGATCGAGCGGCTCGGTCCCGAGCGCCGCTCACAGCCGGCGCGGTCGCTCGAGGAGCTCCAGGCCGAGCTCGACGGCCTGATCGGGCTCGAGAGCGTGAAGGAACAGGTTCGAGCGCTCGTCGCTTTTCTCCAGGTTCAGGCCGAGCGGAAGCAACGCGGCCTCCCGGAGGCGGCAACGAGCCAGCACCTCGTCTTCGTGGGAAATCCCGGGACGGGCAAGACGACGGTGGCGCGACTCCTCGCGGAGATGTACCGCGCGATGGGGCTCCTTCGAAACGGCCACCTCGTCGAGGTCGACCGGGCGGGGCTGGTCGGCCAGTACGTCGGGACCACGGCGATCAAGACCGACCGCGTCGTCAGGCGTGCCCTCGACGGGGTTCTCTTCGTCGACGAGGCTTACGCTCTCGCGCGCGAGGAGACTCGGATGGACTTCGGCCCCGAGGCCATCGAGACGCTCCTGAAGCGGATGGAGGACTACCGCGAGCGGCTCGTCGTGATCGTGGCGGGCTACCCCGAGCTCATGCGGCGGTTTCTCGACTCGAACCCCGGCCTTCGCTCGCGCTTCGCGCGCGAGATCGTCTTTCCGGACTATTCGACCGGCGAGCTCGTGGCGATCACCGAGCGATTCGCCTCCGATCTCGAGTACCGACTCGGCCCGGGTGCCGCCGAGGAGCTCGTCCGGCTCTTCGACCGGAGCCGACGCGGCCCAGGGTTCGGAAACGCTCGGTTCGCACGGACGGTCTTCGAGCAGGCGCTCAACTCCCATGCCCTCCGGCTCGCGGGCCATGAGGACCTCGGCGACATCGACGCCGCAGCCCTTCAGACGCTCACCACAGGCGACGTCGCCGCGGCCTCGGACACACTCGGCGCAGGTGAGCCGGGGCGGGACCGAAGCTTCTTCCGCCGCCGGCGCTGACTAGGCTTCGCGGCGTGCCGGAGGTGGTCTGGGAGCCGAGCCCCGAAGTCCTCGACCGCGCCCGGGTCGTCGGCTTCATGCGGAACCACGGCTTCGACGACTTCCGCGCGTTTCAGCAGCGCTCCCAGGACGAGCCCGAGTGGTTCTGGCCGGCTGCCGTGGAGGACATGGGCCTCGAGTTTCGGACGCCGTGGACTCAGGTGCTGGACGTGTCGCGCGGGCCGGAATGGACGACGTGGTTCGGCGGTTCGACGCTGAACATCGCCTGGAATTGCGTCCACCGCTGGGCCGAACGGCGCCCGGACGACGAGGCCGCGGCTTTCCGGGGGGAGAACGGGGAGCGCAAGACGATCTCGTACCGAGACCTGTCCCGGGAAGTCACGCGCTTCGCGGAAGCCCTCGCTGCGCTCGGCGTCGAGGTCGGCGACGTCGTGGCGCTCTACCTCCCGATGTCGCTCGAGGTCCTGATCGCGTCGAACGCCTGCGCGCATATCGGTGCGATCCAGGTGCCGATCTTCTCCGGGTTCGCCGCCCCCGCCGTCGCGGCACGTCTGGCCGACTCCGGGGCCCGCGTCGTCGTGACCGCCGACGGGTCGTTCCGCCGCGGCCGAGAGGTGCCGATGAAGGAGATCGTCGACGAGGCGATCACCCAGGCGCCGAGCGTTGAGCACGTCGTGGTCTGGCCGCGACTCGGGGCGGACGTTCCCATGCGCCAGGGCCGCGACCTGACCTGGGACGAGGCGGTCGAGGGCTGCCCCGGCGTGCTCGAGCCGGCCTGGGTCGACGCCGAGGCGCCCTACCTTCTCGCCTACACGTCGGGGACGACCGGCAAGCCGAAGGGCGTACTGCACGTCCAGGGAGGCTTCCTGGTCTCGATCGCCCGCGAGGTCGCCTATCAGGCCGACGCCGATCCGGCCGACACGATCCTCTTCTCCACGGACATGGGGTGGATCATGGGGCCCTGGACCGTCGTCGGCGGAGGAGCCGTCGGGGCGCGGCTGATCTTCATGGAGGGTGCGCCCGATCAGCCGCACGACCGGCTGTGGCAGCTCGTGGAGGAAGAGCGCGCCACGGTGCTCGGCTGCTCCCCGACTCTCATCCGGGCGCTCCGGCAGCACGGCGACCCTGACGCAGACCTTTCGTCCTTGCGGACGATCGTGACCACGGGCGAGCCCTGGAACCCGGAGCCGTACCGCTGGCTGGCCGAGCGGGTCGGCGGAGGCCGTTGCCCGATCATCAACTGCTCGGGAGGCACCGAGGTGGGTGCCTGCTTCCTCTCGCCCGTTCCCGCTATCCCGATCAAGGAATGCTCGCTCGGCCTCCCGGCCCTCGGAATGGCGATGGACGTCGTGGACGGTGACGGCCGCTCGCTCCTCGGCACAGACGAAGTCGGAGAGCTCGTCTGCCGCAAGCCGTTCCCGGGCATGACGCGCGGCATCTGGAAAGACCCCGAGCGCTATCTCGACGCGTACTGGCGCCGCCTCCCGGGCATCTGGGTGCATGGAGACTGGGCCTCGGTCGACGCCGACGGCTACTGGTACCTGCACGGTCGCTCCGACGACACGCTCAACATCGCCGGCAAGCGGATCGGGCCCGCCGAGCTCGAATCGGCCGCAGTCGCCCACCCGGCGGTCGGCGAAGCCGCCGCGGTCGGGATCCCGCACGACGTCAAGGGCGAGGTCGCCTGGGTCTTCTGCACTCTGCGCCCAGGCACCGAGGCAAGTGAGGAGCTGGCCGCCGAGATTGGAAGCACGGCCGCGCACGAGCTCGGGAAAGCCTTCCGACCCGAGCGCGTGATCTTCGTCTCCGCTCTTCCGAAGACCAGGAGCGCCAAAATCGTCCGCCGGGCGATTCGGGCTCGGGCGATCGGCGAGGATCCCGGCGACCTCTCCTCGCTCGAGAACCCCGAGTCGCTCGACGAGCTCGCCCGGGCCGTGTAGGTCTGAGCTAGTTTTCGACGGATAGTCGCAAACCGCTACCCTCTGTGTCGTGAGGCTGGCGCTCGCGCAGATCGACACCGTCGTCGGCGACCTGGACGGGAACCGTGACCGCATCCTCGCGCGGCTCGAGGAAGCCCGCGAAGCCGGCGCCGACCTCGTGCTCTTTCCAGAGCTCGCCGTCACCGGCTACCCGCCCGAGGACCTCCTGCTTCGACCGAGCTTCCTCGAGGCTGCGGCGAGGTCTCTCGCCGAGATCGCCGCCGAGACGCGAGACATCGCCGCTCTCGTCGGCACTCCTCACCTCGACCGTGACCTCTTCAACGCGTGCGCGGTCTGCGCGGCTGGAGAGGTACGGGCCGTCTACCGCAAGCGCTTCCTCCCCAACTACGGCGTCTTCGACGAGGACCGCTACTTCCAAGCCGGCCGCGAGCTGCTCCTCCTCCAGCTCGGGCAGACGCTCGTCGGCGTCACGATCTGCGAGGACATCTGGCAGCCGGGGCCGCCGGCCACCGACCTCGCCCTGGCCGGCGCGCACGTCGTCGCAAACATCTCGGCTTCGCCGTTCCACCTCGGCAAGGGCCTGGAGCGGGAGCAGATGCTCGCCACGCGGGCCCGGGACAACGTCTGCTGGGTCGTCCTCGTGAACGCGGTCGGGGGCCAGGACGAGCTCGTCTTCGACGGGCAGAGCCTCGTGATCGACCAGGACGGCCGCACGGTCGCGCGAGGCCCGGCGTTCGAGGAGGCGCTCCTGCTCGTCGACATCGAGCCCGCGACTGCGATCGGACGGCGCCTGCGGGACGCACGGCGCCGCGCCCTGGCCCGCGAGCGACCGTCTGTCGACGCGCCGGTCGTCGACCTCGGCCGCGCTCGCGAGGTCAAGGCCGCAGTGGAGCCCGAGGTCGCGCCTAGGCTGGAACGCCTCGAGGAGATGCGGCTGGCGCTCGAGCTCGGCCTACGGGACTACGTTGAGAAGAACGGGTTTCGCGAGGTCGTGCTCGGGCTCTCGGGAGGCATCGACTCGGCTCTGACCGCTGCTCTCGCGGTCGAGGCACTCGGCGCCGAGCGCGTCGTGTGCGTGTCGATGCCGTCGCGGTACTCGTCCCAGGAGACGCGCGACGACGCGCGGCGCAGCAGCCGAGGCACTCGGCTCGCGGTTCCTCGAGATTCCCATCGACTCCATCGTCGCGGCGTTCGCTCAGGCGCTCGCCGAGCCGTTCGCGGGCACGGAGCCCGATGTTGCAGAGGAGAACGTCCAGGCTCGCGTGCGTGGGACTCTCCTCATGGCGCTCTCCAACAAGTTCGGCTGGCTTCTCGCGGCCACCGGCAACAAGAGCGAGCTCTCCGTCGGCTACGCGACCCTCTACGGCGACATGGCAGGAGGCTTCGCGCCATTGAAGGATGTCTTCAAGACGGATGTCTTCGCTCTCGCCCGGCACCTGAACGAACGTGCCGGCCGCGAGCTGATACCGGCGACGACGATCGAGCGCCCGCCGAGCGCCGAGCTGCGCGAGGGGCAGATCGACGAAGATTCATTGCCACCGTACGCGAAGCTCGACGGAGTTCTCGAGGCGTACGTGGAGCTTGATCAGTCGCGCGAGGAGCTGTCCTTGAACGGATTCGACCCCGACGTGGTCGAACGGGCGCTGGCGCTCGTCGACCGCGCCGAATACAAGCGGCGTCAGGCGCCTCCCGGCGTGAAGCTGCGTCCAAAGGCCTTCGGACGCGACCGGCGCGTGCCGATCACGAACCGCTGGATCGGCTAGCCGGACGCCGCGAAGGACGCCCGGCCGCCCAATCCCGCCCTAGCCTTCGCCCCCGCCAGCCCCGCCCCCCGCACCCGGCCTGGAGACGAAGATCGTGCGCTGGCCCTCGACGAACTGGCCGAACTGGCGAGTGTCGACGGATCGCTCGGTCTGCGATTGGCCGCTCAGGACCGAAGCCGGAGAGCACGTTGTGCTGACGCTTCGTCCGTAGCTCCTCGAGGAGCTCATCGAAGGAGTCCGGCCCTTCGCAGAACTCCTCCTCGCAGAACTGGTCGCCGGGCCCGCCGACAACGTCGATGACGGCGAAGCGGAAGCGGTCCGGCATGCGGACCTGAAGGTGTGCGAGCCGCTCAGGCCCTCCGCCGGCGGGCTTCAGCACGACCCGGAGCCTGACGAGCTGGCCGGGCGAGGCAATCAGTTCGTCGCTCACGGCCTGGTACTCGCCGCCTTGCCTGACGAGCACCTGCTTGATCCGGAGGCTCTTGAAGTCCTGTTCGACCCAGCCGCCGAGCTGGATGTCCTCGACGGTCACACCCTCGTCCTGGAACTGGCCGATCGCGAAGAGCTCGTCCGCGAAACCGATCGCGGACTCGAACGAAAGGTCGAACTCGGACGCGAACGTGTCACGCCGCTGGAGCGTCCAGGGCTGCCCACCCGCATCGGTGCCTGTGATCGTCCAGCCGAGCCGCGCCGATCCCTCTCCGATCGCATCCTGGACGGAATCCATGTTTCCGAGCAGGTGGAAGAAGGCGAGGTCCGGCAGGAAGTCGTCGAAGACGACGTCCGTCTGGCCGAGCCGCGAGCGGTTCGTATCGCGTGAGGCGATGCTCGTCTCGATCGGGATCGTGGTCGGAGTCGTCCCGAGCAGCGTGCGGATCCCGCCGAGTCGATCCTGGTCGAGGATGCCCACGGTGCCACCGATCGTTGCGAGCTTGAAGGGCGTCGTGATTCCGTCGCTGACGACAGTGAGAGCGTCGGCGACGCTTGCAGCCGCGGCGGTGGCGCCGCTGAAGAAGAACGGATGGCCGAAGGCAACTGCGCGGTCGTCGCAGACGTAGCTCGTCGTCCCGACGCCGCCGATCGTCACATCCCCGTACGAGAGCGCCGCCGCGAAGTTCCCGCCCGGCGTGATCTCGGCTGGGTCTGCCGCCGGGACGGCTGCCGCAGACGCGCCGCGGTACGCAACGATCTCGGCGCCGGCGCGCCTCGCCATGCCGTTGAGGCGCTTGAAGCCTCGGAGGTTCAAGCCCGAGACGCTGACCGGCGTCTTGAGCCGGCTGAGCGAGGAGGCGGCCTGCGCGGAAACGCCGGCTCGGCGCGCAACCGTTCGGGCGAGCGCCTTCGGCAGGGTGACCTTCGCCGGAGCACGCGCGCTCGACCCAACCGGATACTGGTGGACCTGGCGGATCTCCCGAGCGGGAGTCAACCCGGCGATCGGCGAAGGTCCGAACGTCTAGTCCGAAGGCAACGACGCCGACGAGCTTGTCGTCGACGTAGAAGGGCGACCCGGACATTCCTGCCCAGATTCCGCCGGCGGCGTCGATGGCGGGGCTCGTGGCCTCGACGATGATCATGTCGCGGCCCGGCGCGATGGCGTTCGGGAGGACTCCTAGAACCTCGCCGCTGAATGATTCCGGAGTCGTTCCCTGTGAGACGGTCCAGCCCTCGCCCGTCATCCCGGCGGCAACACCGCTGAGGGGCATGAGCTCCGGGCACTCCCCTGGAGCCCCGGCTGCGGTTCCTGTCACAACGAGGGCGCCGGCGGCGCCCAGAGTCGAGATCAACCCTCGAATCCCTCGTGTGCCCCTCATACCGATACCGCCTCTCTGCCGCGCTCGCCTATTGCCGGGACTATGCGCCTTCGACCGGATCTTTTCTAGGCCGGAGACTCCATCTCCTCTCGGAGAGCGCCAAACCAGCGGAGGCGCTCCGCATACGGAACCGACGCGTTGGCGGGCGATGTGGACGGCAGGACGTAGAGCCAGGTCTCCCCGAGCCGGCGCTCCTGGCGGCCCAGGTTCGGGCGCTCCCGGAAGCCGCCTCGGTAGGCCTCTTTGCCGACGAACGCGATCGCGCCCGGCCGGAGGTCTCGAGCGAGCGCTTCGAGGCGTGCGGCCGTGCCGGCGAAGTCGGCCCGGCGCAGATCGCCGCTCCCTCTCGTCGTTCGCTCCGCCGCGTTGGTAAGCCCTAGACCGAGCTCGAGCAACCCGTGCTGCTCGGCGGGCTCGAAAAGCCGTGGCGTGAAGCCCGCGTCATGGAGGAGCCGCCAGAAGTCGTTCCGGGGGTTCGCAAAGTGTGCGCCGGCTGCGGCGGAGCGTCGACCGGGGTTGATTCCACAGAAGACGAGCCGAAGCCCCGGTGCGAGGACGTCGGGGACGGCCGACGTCACGTGACCGCTACGTCGGCCAGCGCCCTTCCATCGAGCCAGGCGACGCCCTCCTGGACGAGCCGAAGCTCGAGCCGGTACGCGCCCGGGATGGCCGGCGCGAGCACGCGCGCCGGGGCTCCAGAGCTCTCCCCCGGCTCGAGCGCGCGAGGCAGCGGAGACCAGAGCGCCCGGCCTCCGGGATGCCAGGACGTCACGAGCGCCACCGGGTATGGGCTCGCGCTCGCGAGGGTCGACGAGCCGAGATTCGTGACCACGCACCCGAGTGTCGAGAGAGCACCTGCGGCGAGGCGCAAGCTCTCGGGCGCCTCGACGCCCGCCCGGAGATCGGCCGGGCGAAGCGGCGTCGTCGAAGAGAGCGCCGGTCTGGGGCAGGCGAGAGCCAGAGCCTCTGGAGCGGACAGCTCGGCGACATCGAAGACCTCACGGACTGGCAACGGAACCCGCCGGGTGACGCTCAGATCGCTCCTGCGCACAAGCACGAGGTGCGCGTGGCCCTGGGTCCCGCGCGGCGCGCTGACGCCGACGGCGAGCTCGGTCGCCGTGACGGCGACTCCGCGCGGCCAGCCGCCGACCCGCACGCGCCGGGAACCGACCACGAGCTCCCCCCGCCCGCTGTCGCAGACGAGGAGGGTGCCGTCGACGAGCCGTGGGCTGTGGGGCGACGTCAGCCCGCTCGCGACCACCCGGGCCGACGGCAACTCGAGGACGAAGCCCGCGCACGCCCGGTCGGCCTCGGCCCAGGCGCGATGGGAGCCGAACCGTCCGAAGGCCGCTACCAGCAGGCCCGCCCCGGCGGATGCGACGCCGCTCAGGTGCCAGCAGTCCCCGTCGCCCGGCGCGTTCCAGCGCCTGACGACCCGTCCTCCTGGGTCGACCCAGAGGACTGCGTTCTCGAGCGTCGATACGCACGCGAGTAGGTCGCCGTCCCAGGCGAGCTCGTGCGCGTCTCGCAACCCGGGCACTCGCCAGGAGCCGCACCCTGGGAACAGGATCTGACCCGTTGTCGCGGTCTCTGCCGGATCGTGCACCGCACGCGCAGTCCGGGTCGGCGCTGCGGCCAGCCCGGCGCTCGGCACGCTGTCGAGGCGCTCCACCCGATCGCCGTCGACCAGCAACAGCCCTTCGGAGAGGCACGAGACGACGAACGCCACAAAGGCGATCTTCGCGCATGCGCTAGCGTCAGCTCGGTGAGCACCGTCGCTCTCGACGTCGCCGCGGTCAGGGCGCGGTTCAGCGCACTCGAGCGCCCGACGGCGTTCTTCGACGGCCCCGGAGGGACACAGGTACCGGACACCGTCGTCGAGGCGGTAGCGGGCTACATGCGGAACTCGAATGCCAATCTCGGCGGGTCGTTCGAGACCAGTCGGCGGAGCGAGGAGGTCGTGCGGGAAGCGCACGAGGCGCTGAGCCGGTTTCTGGGAGCGTCTCCGTACGAGGTGGGCTTCGGGCCGAACATGACGACGCTCAACTTCGCGCTCTCGCGGGCGGCCGGCCGCGAGTGGCGGGCCGGCGACGAGATCGTCGTGACGCGGCTCGACCACGACGCGAACATCGCCCCCTGGCTCGAACTCGCACGGGATCGCGACCTCGTCGTCCGGTTCGTGGACGTCGACGACGAGTGCCGGCTCGACCCGGCAGATCTGGAGCGGCAGCTCTCGTCCAAAACCAGGGTCGTCGCCTTCCCCTGGGCCTCGAACGCGGTCGGCACGCTCACGGACGTGAGCCGGATCGCGGCCCTCGCGCACGACGCGGGCGCGCTCGCCTGGGTCGACGCAGTGCACTACGCCCCACACGGGCCCATCGACGTCGTCGAGACCGGCGTCGACATCCTGCTCTGCTCGCCCTACAAGTTCTTCGGCCCTCATGCGGGCGGCTTCTACGGCAGACGGGAAGTCCTCGAGAGCTGGCGGCCCTACAAGGTTCGCCCGGCCGCTGACGACCCCGTCGCGCACCGCTTCGAGACGGGCACGCTCGCCCATGAGGCGCTGGCCGGGACAACAGCCGCAATCGAGTACCTCGAGTCGCTCGGCTGGGACGCAATCGAGGCGCACGAGCGAGGGCTCGCGGAACGGTTCCTCACCGGCCTACCCGACGGCGTTCGGCTGCACGGACCGCCTGGGCTCGAGGGCCGCGTGCCGACGTTCGCTCTGAGCGTCGGCGGCCGCCGGCCGGCCGACGTCGCCGAGGAGCTCGCCGCGCGGAACATCGCCGTCTGGGCCGGCAACTACTACGCGCTCGAGATCATGGAGCGGCTGGAGCTGCCGGACGGCGCCGTGCGGGTCGGGCTTGTCCATTACAACAGCGCCGAGGAGGTCGATCGGCTTCTCGCCGAGCTCGAGCGGCTCGCATGAGCGTCAACGTCTGGTGGGCGTTCAACGACGGCCTGACGGGCCATGTCTGGCTCGGTGAGCGAGAGGTCGACGCCCTCCGGCGCGAGATGGTGCTGCAAGGCATGGCTGAGGCGTTTCCGGTCGAGAAGCTCACGCCGCAGACCGGAGAGGAGCGGGCGCGCGTGACCCCGCAGCAGATCGAAGGGGCGCTCGAGGTCGCGTCCGAGCCGCCGACCGCCATGGCCGACGAGAAGCTGTGGAGCGACTGGCTCCGCTTCCTCGAGGGGGCGCGCCACAAGGGCGGGCTGGTGATCCGCTAAGGGGGTTTGGCGAAACGGTCTTCGCTGCCTGGGTGCACAACGACTGCTTCGTCAAACCCCTAGTCGTAGCTGTCGCGGGCTCGCTTCCAGCGCTCGTCGTCCCAGCGGATCCGATCGGGGTTCACGCCGCGTCGCTCCGCGAGCTCGAGCACGAGGAGGTGGAAGGGGAGGATCCCCAGGATCGGACGCTCCCAGCCCGCGACCTGCGGCAGCAGCTCGGTCGGCGACCCGATCTCGGCGAGGGCGCGGGCGACGTCGCGGGAGCGCTCGCCGGCCCGGCCTTCTCCCTCGAGTACAACCGCGCGCACCGTCTCGTCGATCCCGGCGAGGTGGCCGTGCAGGAGCTGCTCGGTGTGGTAGGCCTCGGCCGCAACGAACGTGCCTTCGCGGAGCTTGAGCGCCGCCTCCTGGGCCGTGGGCCAGTCGCGACCGGCACCCACGATCAGCCAGCGCTCCTGGTCGGAGGCCTCGACGGGCAGTGACGACCCGAGGATCGCGGCCGCCGTGGCGGCGATTCCGGAGACATCGCGCCCGGCCAGGGCGGCGCACCCCGCGAGCGCCACTGTGTAGCTCTTCGTGTGGCAGTACGACTCCTCGATCTCGGGGGCGACCTGGATCACCTCGTCCGCCAGCTCGGCGAGCGGGCTCTCGGGAGCCCCGGTCAGAAGCCACGTCTGGCCGGGGAACTCCCGCACCGCCTCGGTCGTGAGCGGCGTCGTCCCTTCGTGGCTGAACGCGACGAGAAGATCCGCCTCCTCCGGCCGGAGCAGGAGCTCCAGGGCCTGGCGCGCCTCGCCGCCCGCGAGGTCGGCCGCGGCCTGGGCCGCGTGGAACGAGGTTCCGCACCCTGTGAACAGGAGCCGGCCCTCGGGGAAGCGCCGTGCGCCGACGCGCTCGGCCACGCCGGCCAACCACTCGGGCTGCTCGAAGACTGCTGCGCGCGTTGCTTCGCCGGGGGTCGGCACGAGGGGGCGAAGCTACCATGCGGCGCGTGGAGGGCTTCCGCTTCGTCTTCAGCCAGCCGGTTGAGTTCCGTGACCTCGACGCGCTCGGCCACCTGAACAACGCGGCCTATCTGAGCTACGTCGAGTCTGCCCGGCTCGCCTACATGCAGGAGGTACTCGGGCCGCTCGAGCTCGACGAGCTCGGCATCGTCGCGGAGGCTCGAATCGCGTTCCGGGCGTCGTCCTTCCTCGGCGAGACGCTCGCGATCGGCACTCGCGTCGCCGAGATCGGCGGCAAGAGCTTCCGCTTCGAGTTCGAGATTCACGGCGGCGACGGCCGGCTCGTCGCCGACGGCTCGACCGTCCACGTCACCTTCGACTACGGCACCCGCACGTCGATTCCGGTGCCGGACGAATGGCGCCAGAAGATCGACACCTACGAGACAAGGAGCCTCGCGACAACGTGAACGTTTTCGAGAAGACCGTCCTCCCGAACGGCCTGCGCGTCCTGACCGCGGAGATGCCTCAGGCCAAATCGGTCGCGTGCTTCGTCATGCTCGCGGCGGGCTCGCGCTACGAGACCCGCGAGACGAACGGAATCGCCCACTTCGCAGAGCACATGTTCTTCAAGGGCACGAAGAACAGGCCGACCGCCCGGCACATCGCGAGCGAGATCGACGCCATCGGCGGCGAGTTCAACGCGTTCACGGGCAAGGAGTACACGGGCTACTACGTCAAGTGCGCGGCGGAGCACCGCGACACCGCGCTCGACGTACTCGTCGACATGCTGCGGAATTCCAAGTTCGATCCCGAGGAGATCGACCGCGAGAAGGGCGTGATCATCGAGGAGATGAACATGTACTACGACACGCCTCGCGACTTCCTCGAAGGCGTGTACGACGAGCTCCTGTACGGCAACACGCCGCTCGGCTGGGACATCATCGGCACGAAGGACACCGTGCGCTCCGCAACGCGTGAGACCTTCCTCGACTACCTCGAGCGCTGGTACCGGGCGCCCCGAATGGTCGCAGGCCTGGCCGGCGCGATCGGAGACGACGCGGTGGGTCGCCTCGGGGATCTCCTCGGCGACGTGCCCGGGGGCGGCGAGGGCGCACCGCCCCCGGCCGAGGTCAGCTCGAACGGGACACCGGTGAAGGTGCACATGAAGCAGTCCGATCAGGCACACGTCAGGCTCGGCGTCCACAGCTACCCGCTCGACCACCCCGACCGCTATGCCCTCAACCTGCTCGCCACGGCGCTAGGCGGCGGGATGTCGTCACGGCTCTTCACGGAGGTTCGCGAGCGTCGCGGGCTCGCCTACTACGTCTACGGGTTCAACCAGGGCTACACCGACGCCGGCACGCTCTACGCACAGGGCGGGGTCGATATCAAGCGCATCGACGAGGCGATCACCACGATCGCCAAGGAGTTCGAGCGGATCGCAGACGAGCCGCTCGAGACCGACGAGCTCGACAAGGCGCGGAACTTCGCGAAGGGCCGGCTCGTGCTGTCACTCGAGGACCCGAAGGGGACGATCATGTTCGGGCTCCGCGGCGAGGTGCTCGAGGGTCGTGTCCGGGAGCCCGACGAGGTGCTGGCGGGCTTCGACGCCGTCGGCGTGGAGGACGTCCAGCGGGTCGCGCAGGACGTGATCGCAAGCGAGCGTCTGCGCCTGGCCGTCATCGGGCCGTTCGAGGACGCCGCGCGCTTCGAAGAGCTGCTGGCCGTGCCCGCGTAGCGGGCCGGCTACGGCGTCAGGTCGTAGGGGAAATCGGTGAGCCGCTCACAGCCGTCGGCGGTGACCCGCACCAGGTCTTCGAGCCGGCAGCCGCCGAAGCCCTGCCGGTAGATGCCCGGCTCGATAGCCACTACGTCACCCTCGACGAGCTCTCCGCCGGTCCGGCCGAGGCCCGGCTCCTCATGGACCTCGAGCCCCACGCCGTGTCCGAGGCTGTGGAAGAAGCCCTCCGCCAGTACCTCTCCGGGTTCTTTTGTGAGCTGCGTCTTGTGGCCCGCCTCCTCGAAGGGCCCACAGGAGATCGCGTGAAGCTCCTTCCCGGTGATCCCGGCGCGAATCGAGGCGTAGACGCGATCGAGTGACTCCCGGCAAAGACGGTGGAACTCGACGAGCTCCTCGGGCGGCTCGCCTAGGCAAAACGTGCGCGTCATGTCGGCGAAACAGCCCGACTTCGTGTCCTGCGGAAAGAGGTCGCACACAATCGGCTCACCGGGCTCAACCCGTCCGTGCCCGCCCTCGTGGCCGACTGCGGTCTGAGCGCCGTGCGAGACGATCAGCGAATCGGGCGCCGTCAGCCCGTGCTCGGTGAAGGTGCGGAGCGCGATGCCCTGGAGCTCCTCGCAGGCCACCTCCCCACCCTCGCGGAGGCGGGCACGGATCCCTTCCATGGCCGCTTCCGCGCCGCGCTGCGCGCGCCGGATTCCTTCGAGCTCCGGCTGGCTCTTGACGCGCCTCCGGTCGTCGAAGTGATCGCCGTCCGGCTGAACCTCGACTCCGTTGGCCCGCAGGTGGTCGGCAGTGTCGAGCGGGAACCTGCGCGGGACGACCGCCGACTCGATCTCCGCATGGCGGCAGGCCCGGAGCACGAGCTCGCGCTCGATCCCGGGCCGGTCGAGTCCGCTCGCCAGGAGCTCGTCGAAGCCGAGATCCTCGACTAGGACGACCTCGAGCCCTTCGACCTCCTCGAGCCGCGGCGCCTCCAGCGAGCTCGTGTAGACCAGCCGCGTGCCGTTCTGCTCGAGGTAGACGAAGGGGTCGCCGATCAGGAGCGGCACCTCGTGCCGAAGCTCGGCGGAGCGAACCGTGTCTGCGTGGATCAGGACGTTCGGCACTGGCCCGCGATGCTACCCAAGCCGCGTTGCGACGTCTCCTGTCCTAATTGGCCCTGCCGGGTCTGGACAATGAGGCATGCGAGGAGTAACTTCGCGGCGAATGGCGCAAGTCTCACTACCCTTTCCGGTTCGAACCCGCTCCTTCCTCGTCGTCGCCGTGTCGATGGCGGCTCTGATGCTCTCGGGGAATGCCGCAGCTGGAAGTTCGTCCGTGCAGATCGAGAAGTTCGGATCAGGCGGACTCGCTCCGCATGTGCCCGGCCAGCTCCTGGTCGGGTTGAGCAGCGAGGTCAGCACCGTTGCCTCCAGGCGACTTCATCGAGCCGTGGTCGGCGCGCGAAGTGTCCACCGCCTCGGTGGCAAGCTCGACCTCGTGACGGTGCCGAAGGGCCTCTCGCTCAGAAGGGCCATCGCCCGCCTCGAATCCGACCCACGGGTTGCCTACGCAGAGCCGAACTACCTGCGCGAGCGGTACTTGACGACGAACGACACGTTCTTCACGCATCTCTGGGCGTTCAGCAACTCGACCCAGCAGCACGTCGTGTCGGACGCCTTCCAGCAGCCCACCGCGTTCACCGCCGCCGGCACGAACGACGCCGACATGGATGTGACCGAGGCCTGGGACACCTCGGCCGCATTCGGTGCGAACACTCTCGTGGCCGTGATTGACGACGGAGTTCAGGTCACTCACCAGGATCTCGCCGGCCAGTTCTGGACGAATCCGGGTGAAGGCGCATCGCCCAACGGGCTCGATGACGACGGGAACGGCAAGGTCGACGACATCAGAGGCTGGGACTTCGCGAACAACGACAGCACACTGCTCGCGCCGGCGAGCGTCCCGGGCGGGAACACGCACGGGACACACGTGGCAGGCACGATTGCCGCCGCGGCCAACAACTCGCTCGGCATCGCAGGGGTGTGCCCCTCGTGCGACATCATGGGCCTGAAGGTCATGCGCGACAGCGACGGCGTCATCACCGACGCCTGGATCGTCACTGCACTCAACTACGCGAAGGCCAAGGGCGCCAAGGTCGTGAACATGAGCCTCGGCGGTCCCGCGTTCTCGATGTCGCTCCGCAACGCGATCAAGAACGCGTCGTTCCTCGCCGTGATAGCAGCCGGAAACTCGAGCCTCGACAACGACGTCTATGGGCGCATCAGCGCCCAGGGCCGCGCGGCGCCTTCCTACCCGGCGAGCTTCACGCTCCCGAACATCCTCGCCGTAGCCGCCAGCAACCACAACGACCAGTTCGGCTTCTTCACCGGCTGCGACCTCCTCGGCGGCAACACGCCGAGCCAGTGCGCCTTCACGAGCTGGGGTCACGACTCCGTGGACATCGCAGCTCCAGGCGTGGACATTGCGAGCTCGGTAACGGGGTGCAACACAAGTGGCCCTCCGAGTGGTGACGGTGGATGCCTGTCGACGATCTACGCGAGCTTCAACGGCACATCCATGGCCACCCCGAACACGGCCGGACTGGCCGGCCTCGTGCGCGGTGCGCGCCCAAGCCTCACAGCCGTTGAGACGAAGAACGCGATCATGCGCGGAACCGACAAGCCGGCCACTCTTCGCACGCTGATCTCGAGCATCTTCGTGAACCCGGTTCCCAACGGGTCGTTCATCCTCACGAACGGGCGCGCCAACGCGAACAACGCGCTGACCGCCGGCGTCGGAAACGCGACGCCGTTGTCCGACGGGAACATCAACGGTGCGAGGCTCCTCGGCGGGGCCCTCCGCGCCGCCTCCAGCGCCGCCACGGTGAGCGGCTCGCTCCGCTGGGGTGGGGATGCCAACGACGTCTACAAGCGGACGCTCGGCCCCGGAAGATATCGCCTGACCCTCACTGGACAGGCTGGACGCAACTTCGACCTCTACGTGTATAAGCCAGGCACCCTCGAAATCTGGCAGACCTCGCAGCTGCTGACCGGGGCGGCCGGGGCAGGTCCGACCGAGCGGGTCACGTTCAACGTCCCCACCCGGAAGACGTATTACTTCCAGGCCAATGCGTTCTACCCGCCTTCGAGCGGCGCACCAAACGCAGGCAACTACACGCTGAAGCTGCAGAAGCTCTAACCCGAACGAGCGACTGGCCCCCGCGGTCTCGTTGCCGAACGGCCATGATCACCCTAGACAAGGCCACTGGAGCGGAGTAGTTTCGAGTGGGTTCGCACCTTTTCCAACCGAGTCCGAGGTCAGGGGTAGTCATGTCCAGAGCACGTACGCCAATCTTTCTCGTCGTGGTCGCACTGGCCCTGGCGCTCGTCGCGGCCGGTTCGGCCGGGGCTGCCCGGTCGGTCGCCAAGGCCACTGGCACTCCGAGCAACGGCTCGGCTCAGGTTGCGCTCCAGCGCGCGCTCGCCGTCTTTGCACCGGCCGAGGTCGACGCCCGGTTCCGAAGCGCCGTCGCCGGCGTCCAACCCAGCGACGCGACGATCGTCCTTCGCGACCTTGTCGCCGCGAAGGCCCGCCTCTCGGGAGCCGATCGCCAGCTTGCGAACGACCTGCTCGCCCGCCCGACTGACGGGCCGGGTTTCGAGGGCCCAGCCGGCTGGAACGGCACGGCGCAGGGCAGCAAGAAGCGCTTCTGCAACACGCGCTTCTGCATCCACTGGGTGACGAAGACGAACGAGGCGCCCTCGCTCGTCGACTCGAGCCCGAACAACAACCGGCCCGACTACGTCGACCGGACGATCGCGAACATGACCGCGACCTGGAATAAGGAGATTGTCGCCTACGATTACAAGAAGCCTCTTCCGGACAGAGCGTCAGGCGGTCACAGCGGCGGCAACCCGAACGGGAAGATCGACATCTTCATCTCCAACATCGGAGACCAGGGGATTTACGGTTACTGCACCACCGACGATCCTCGTACCAGTCAGAGCTCGCACCGCCAGACATCCGGGTACTGCGTGATCGACGACGACTTCTCGCCGAGCGAGTTCACGAGCGGTGCAAACCGCGACGCCGCCAACAAGGTCACGCTCGCGCACGAGTTCTTCCACGCAGTTCAGTTCGCCTACGACTTCTTCGACAACCGGACGATGATGGAGGGCACGGCGACGTGGATGGAGGACGAGGTCTTCACCTCCGTCAACGACAGTCGCCAGTACCTTGTCGACAGCCCGCTCGGCTCCGAGCCGTGGCTATCGCTCGACGAAACCTACGACGGCCGTCTGTGGCAGTACGGAACGTGGATCTTCTACCGCCACCTGAGCGAGAACCTCGGCGCGGGCGCCGGCGACTCGCCGGTCATCATCCGTCGGATCTGGGAGAAGGCGGTCGGTGGCGCACGTCAAGGCTTCAAGGCAGTTGCGCCTGCGCTCTCCGATCGCGGCACGAGCCTGATTGCGCAGATGCGGACGTTCGGGCAGTGGAACAGCGCCCCAGGGGCATCGGGCCACTACCGCGAGGGCAACTCTTATCCGACGGCGACGCCCAACACCACGCCCGGCGCCGGTGGATCGCTCGGAGGAATCCGGCACCGAGGTCGTCAAGATCGAGATGTTGAAGCGCTCCAACGACTACGTGAGGTATGACCCCCAGACAACCGGGCCGAGCTCGACACTCGAGTTCTCGCAGGTCTCGCGGCCTGGCGGGTCGGCGACCGACATGCGTGCGATCGCCTTCAACCTGGACGGCACGATCAACACGGTGGTCCAGGTCGCGAACGGGAACTCCGTTCCGTTCAACTCGGCGACGATCGACAAGGTGGTCATCGTCTACACGAACTCGAGCGCGACGAACTACACGGGCTCGAACACCTTCGACGTCAGAGTCACCGTAGTTTCCTAGACGAGCGCACGACCCCGCGCGCGGAGGGTGGACGCGAGTAGCGCTCGCAGCTACCCTCCGCGCGGGGTCTTTTCTTTCGTTCGCACTCGTCCGAGGAGCCTGTCCATGACCGCTGTCCGGTTGTCCGCCCTGCTCGCCCTTGCCGTTCTTCTCGGGGCCTGCTTCGTCGGGTCTGCCGCGGCCGGCACGAAGGCGGTTCCCCTGACGCAGGCGCCGGCGGACGCACTCAGCCGCGCACTCGTCGCCGGGGAGCTCACCGAGGCCGAGTACGCGCTCGAGCGCGCGCGAGCTCTCTTCGCGCGCGGGACGGTCGAGCGGCGCTACGGCTCGGTCGACAGGCTCGACCCGAGGGCGGCCACATTCGTCCTGCGTGACCTCGCCTTCCGCGTCGGTGAGCTCGAGGGCGACGACCGCGAGGCGGCCGAAAGGCTGCTCGCGCGACCGAGCGACGGCCCCGCTGACATCTACGGCGACGGGTGGACGACCACCGAGGCACCCGCGAGCCCAGTGTGCGAGCCGCGCGCGACCCCGCGCTGGTGCGTCCACTGGGTGGAGACGACGGAGGACGCACCCCCGCAGGCGGGCGCCGAGGGTGACGGCATCCCCGACTGGATCGACCGCACCGCGACCGCGATGGAGAAGGTGTACGCCGAGCAGGTCGACGAGATCGGCTTCCCGAGGCCCAAGGACGACAGCTCGTCGATCAAGCCCACCGGCAACCCGAACGGGGCGCTGGACGTCTACCTGGCCAACATCGGCGAGGAGGGCTACTACGGCTACTGCACCACTGACGATCCCGATGCTCTGCAGCCGGGCCAGTGGGACGTGTCGGCCTACTGCGTCGTCGACGACAACTTCTCCCCGAGCGAGTTTCCGGCCACGAGCGGCCAGCGCGCCAACAAGGTCACCCTCGCCCACGAGGTGCACCATGCCGAGCAGTTCGCGCTCGACGCCGGCGAGGACATCTGGGCGATGGAGGGCGGCGCGACCTACATGGAATGGGTCGTCTACCCGCGCATCCACGACAACTACCAGTACCTCGAGACGAGCCACATCACGCGCCCGGGTCTGCCGCTCGACTCGAGCGACCCGAGCTCGCTCTCGGTCTACGGCAACTGGATCTTCTTCTACTACCTCTCCGAGCGCCTCGGCGGGCCAAGGGTCATCCGGCGGATCTGGCGGCACCTCGATGCGCGCGAAGGACGCCCGGACGCCTACTCGACGCAGGGCATCAAGCGCGTCCTCGCGGCCGAGGACACGAGCCTGCGGCGCGTCCTGGCGAAGTTCGAGGTGGCCAACCGGCGGCCCAGGGACTCGTACGACCTGCCCGGTCTGCCGCGGCTCGTCTCGCCGACGGCCCGGCGGCACGCGGTCGGGCCGGCGAACCGCGTGGCGGGCAATACGATGTCGCTCGACCACCTCGCCGGCCGATGGGTCGCAATCCGGCGAGGCGGTCAAGCCGGGCGCAACGCTGATCTCCTCCTCGAGCTCGACCTGCCCAACCGCGCTCGCGGCTCAGAGGCGAGGATCATGGTCGTGCGGGAGTCGGGAGCGCGCGAGACGCGGCGCGCCTGGCTCGGTCCGCGTGGCAACGGCCGGCTCACCGTGCCGTTCGGGGAGCGAGTCCGACGCGTAGAGCTGCTCCTCTTGAACGCAAGCGCCCGGTTCGATTGCTGGAACAGCACCTGGTACTCGTGTCAAGGCGACCCACGGCACGACAACGGCGCCTTCTCGTACCAGGCTTCGCTGCGCTGACCGAGGGTAGGCTCCGTCGGGTGGCGGACGACGTGTACGAACGCGCTCGAGGCCTCCTCGCGGACTACGAAGCCGAGGTTCGAGGGCTGGTGCCCGAGGGAGCGGACGTCTTCGACGCCCACGTCCACGTCGGGCGGGACATCGACGGATTCGTCGCTCCGCTCGACGAGCTCATTCGTTTCCTACAGGAGTGGTCGCCCCGAGGAGCCTTCGCGTTCTGCCTCGACGAGCCCGACCGGCACCCGGCGTTTCGCGCGGCCAACAACCGGACGCTCGAAGCCGCAGAGCGGTCCGAGGGTCTCCTCGTCCCCTTCGTCCGGCTCGACCTCTCCGAGGAGCCCGAAGCCGAGGCCGAGCGTTGCCTCGACCTCGGGGCTCGTGGAATCAAGCTGCACCCGCGCGCCCAGAAGTTCCGCCTGAACGACGAACGCTTGGAGCCCGTCTTTCGGATCGCCGCCGAGCGCCGCGTGCCGATCCTGATCCACGGAGGGCGCGGTCTCCCCCCGATCGCTGCCGAGCTCGGCCGGCTCACGGAGCGGCATCCGGAGGCGCAGCTCATCATCGCGCACCTCGGAATCGCAGATCTCGCCTCGCTCTCGGAGATGTTCGCGGGGCGAGCCGGCGTCTTCTTCGACACCTCGGTGTGGAGCCCCGTCGACCTCCTCGACGCCTTCAGCCGCATCCCGCCCGAACAGCTCCTCTACGCGTCTGACTATCCGTACGGACAGCAGCCGAACTCGCTCGCGAACACGCTCCGTGCAGCCGGCACCAGTGGATTCGGGGAGGAGCGCCTCCGTGACCTGCTCGGCCGGACTGCCCTTCGCATCCGAGACGGCGAGCCGCCCGTCGAGCCCACCGAGCCGATCGGTCGCCGCACGCTCGAGCAGCCGATGACCTTCGCTCGCATCCACCACTACCTCGCAATGGCGACCCCGCTCATCTGGATGCGGCAGGAGGACTCGGTCGGCGTGCTCGGGCTCGCCGAGAATGCATGCGCCGAGCGGGACGGGCAGGTCGAAGAACGCGAGCGGATCGCGGCCCTTGTCGGCTGTGCCCGCGACCTCTGGCGCACGCTCCCCGAAGCCGAGACGGAAGAGGAGCAGCGCCTGCTGAGCCGCACGGTCGTGAAGCTCGTCCAGCTCGCCGACATCGAAGCGATCGCGGCGAGTCCTTAGCTTCCCGGGGCGCTTGCAGGGCCGCTGGGGGTGAACGGGCGCAGGCGCGCCCTCCATACGAATCACGCAAAAAGCGGCGCGATTCGCCCGGCCGCTCCGCGGCCTCCAGAACCCCGCGGGCTCTTTAGCCGGGGAGCGTCTTGCCGATAGCTCTGGGAGGGCGGAGCACCCGCCCGCCGAAGTCAGTTACGTCGCATGGCAATCGCAGTCGCAACCGAATCTCCGCTCGGAGCCGTCCGGCTCCGCCGCTGCCTGACCGTCGAGGAGGCGGCAGCCCGCGCACGGCTTCATGTCGACGACGTCAAGGCGCTCGAGGAGAACCGCCTCTATCGCTTTCCATCGGTGGACCGAGCCGTCGCAGCGACCCTCGTGTACGGCACCGCCCTCGGGATCTCGGAGCGGGAGGCGCGGGAGCTCGCAGGCCTCCCCGTCCCTCCGCTGACTCCGGGCCCACGCTTCGGACGCGTGCGCCGTTATCTTCCGGGCGCCGCGATCGTCGTCCTCGCCGCAACCGTGGCGCTCCTCGCAGTCCGCCCGGGCCCGATCGGCTCGGCGCCCGGACCGGCGACCGTGCAGAGCTCGGCCGAGGCCTCCGCCAAGCTCCCGCCCCCGTGGCAGGTCCGCGTCGACGTGTACAACGGCACCGGAACTCCCAACGCAGCAACGGAGATAGCCAACGAGATCGGCGGGCCGCTCGCGCACAGGATCGGCGACGTGGGCAACGCCGACCGGCGCGACTACGTGGAGACGAGGGTGTACTTCCCGCCGGGCGCCGAAGCGATCGCAAGCCGGCTGGCAGAAGATCTGGGGGTGGCGATCACGGCGCTCCCGGGCGGCACCGACAAGCGCCGCCTGATCGTGATCGTGGGAACCGACCGCGCGGGCTGAGCGCTAGACGAGCGGTGTTCTGAGCGCCGCGAGCTTGGCCTTCAACTCCGGCGGCATCGTCTCGGCTGCGGCGTCGCGAACGTAGCGCCGGAGCGACTCCTCGAAGCGGTAGCGCTTTCGGCAGTAGCTGCAGTCGTCGAGGTGCGCCTCGGCCTCGGCCCGCTCATCCTCGGTCAGCTCCCGGTCGAGATACGGCTGGAGCACCTCTTCGCACTTGGCACACGGGTCGATCACGACGCCTCCACTGCGGTCTCCGCAAGCTCCTTCTTCAGGATACGACGGCCGCGATGCAAGCGGGACATGACGGTCCCGACGGGGACGTCGAGGATCTGCGCCGCGTCCTGGTAGCTGAAGTCGCCGATGTCAACGAGAACGAGCACGTCACGAAAGTTGTGCGGGACTGCGGACAGGGCCTGGACGACCGAGTCCTGGGAGAGCCGCTCGACGATCTGCGACTCGTCCTCGGTGCCGGCGTCCTGCTCGAGGCGGTTGTAGAGGTAGTAGTCGCCCTCCTCCATGGGCTGGATGTCCGGAGTCCGCTGCTCGCGGCGGCCCCGGTCGATGTTGAGGTTCGTGAGGATCCTGAAGAGCCACGCACGCAGGTTGGTGCCCGGCGTGAAGGAGCGCCGGCTCCGGAACGCGCGTGCGTAGGTCTCCTGCACGAGATCCTCCGCCTCCTCGCGCGAGGAGACGAGCCGTCGAGCGACGCGATAGATCTGATCGGAGAGCTCGAGTGCTTCCTCCTCGAAGCGCACGCGGTCGCGGGCGTCTTCGGCCAGCCGGCGCGGATCCGTCTGGGCTTCGCTCACGGCTCGACACTACAGGGAGGTGAACGACGGCTGCCGCACCGTCATTCCGCTCTATACCTGGACTGTCGGGGGGAATCCGGCGCGGCCGAGAGCCGCCACGATGTCGTCACGCTCGATCCGCTCGTCGTCCCAAGAGAGCGTGAGCTGGCCCATGAGGTTCGCATTTGCCGCCTCGATCCCCTCGAGGGGCTGGAGCGCAGCGCCGAGACGCGCGACGCAGCGCTCGCAGCGCACTCCCGCTACTTGAAGCGTCTCGGTCTGGACGGGCACCCCAGCCAGGTTACGTGAGCTCGAGGAGGCGGCGGCAGAGGACTTCGAGCCCTTCGCGACGGCCGAGCTCGAGTTGCTCCGCGGCGCCCGACCGGCCGGGGAGCCGCTCGAGCAGCTTTCCGCCGCCGAGCTCCTCGGCCTTGGGGCCGATCCGTTCGACCAGCTCGCCCAGGAGCTCCCCGACGCCGGCGAGCCGCGAACCGTCGGGATGGATGAGCCGTGCATCCGGGCCGTACCGGAAGGCGGCCCAGCGATTCTCGGCGTAGATGCCCCTGTCGGCCGGAGGTCCCGGCTCGGCCGTCGCGACGAGCGCCTGGATGAGCGCGGCGAAGGCGCCTGTCAGCTCGACCCGGGTCGGCTGGTCGGGCATTCGCACCTCGAGCGTCCCGAAGGCGGGATGCGGGCGGACATCCCACCAGACCCGCCGGTACGTATCTGCGAGCTCGAGTCCGAGGAGGCGCTCCGCGTAGCGCTCCCAGTCCGCATAGGAGTCGAAGACCGGTGGTGCCCCGCTACGCGGCAGGAGCGCGAGGATCTCCGCGCGGGTAGAGGCCAGGCCGGTCTCGCGGCCACCGAGCCACGGCGAGTTGGCCGAGACCGCGAGCAGGAGGGGCAGCCAGGGCAGTACGGCCTCGAGGGCGGCCATGCACGCTTCCGGGCTCTCGACACCTACGTGGACGTGCAGGCCGGAGCAGAACTGCCGGCGCGCCGAAGAACCGGCGAACTCGATGAAGCGCAGGTAGCCCTCGTCCGGGGCGATCTCCTGTTCCTCCGGGATCGCAGTCGGCCAGGTGCCGGTCGCCGCCGGCGCGAGCCCGTGCTCGGAGAGGCGCCCGAGCAGGTCGAGCCGGAGGTCGCGGACGGTCGTCTCGATCTCCCGAGCATTCCCGCAGATCTCGGTGGCGAGCTCGACAACAGCCGCCATGAGCTCCCGCTTCAGCCGCTCGCCGTCGAGCGCCCCCTCGGGCACGACCGCCGGCGCAAGTGTGCGCCGGTCGATCACGAAGAGCTCCTCCTCGACGCCGAGCGAGAAGGGCTCGCTCTCGCCGAAGGCCCGCGGAATCACGCCGAAACCATAGAGCGGCAGGCGACGCAAGAACGGAGCGTCTTTTGAAGCGAGCTTCGTCGCACGAGTGCGCTGGGTGGTTCAGGGCAAGGACGCAGCGGCGCGCTCGTAGCCGGAGGCTACGGGTGTGCCCGAGGACGCCGCCCTGGGCCGTCCAGCACGCTTCTGCGACTCAACGCTTCAGCCCCAAAGACGCGGAGAAACAAAAGTCGGAGGCCCGGGCAGGCGGGACGGGCCTCCGACCTCTGGCTTCCGTGCCGCCGAGCGATGCGCTCGGTTCGACGGAAGTGTTGGGAGCCCAGAGGGGATTGGGCTCCCGGCCTTTAACCCGAGTCGGCGGGTCGCAGGCCTAGCGTCACAGTCACGGTCTCCTCCGAGCCGTCGCGGTCGAGGCCGAGCGTCAGCTCGTCTCCAGGCTCGCTCCGGCTCACGATCTCCTGTACCTCCTCGGCGGTCTCGACGGGCTCCTCACCGACCCGCGTGATGACGTCGCCGCCGAGGCTGTACGTCTGGCCCTCGACGACCACCGAGGTGTCGCCCCCCTGCAGGCCGGCCCGGGCAGCCGGGCTACCGGGGACGACGTCGGTGACGAGCACGCCCTTGTCGGGAACCCGCGCGAAGCCCGCGAGCGCCTCGTCAATGGTCTGCATACGGATGCCGAGGTACGAGTGCTCCACCTCGCCGTCGTCGATGAGCTCCGCGGCAACCTCACGAACGGTGTTGATCGGAACCGCGAAGCCGATGCCGACGTTGCCGCCGGACTCGCTCTCGATCTGCGAGTTGACGCCGATGACCTCTCCGCGCGCGTTCAGGAGCGGGCCTCCGGAGTTCCCCTTGTTGATCGCCGCGTCGGTCTGGATCACCTTGTCGATCGGGTAGCCGTTTGGCGCGACGATCTCGCGCTGGACGGCGCTCACGATGCCGGCCGTCACGGTCCGGTCGAGGCCGAAGGGATTGCCGATGGCGACGACCGGCTCGCCGACGCGCACGCTGTCGGAGTTTCCGAGCGGGAGCGGAGTCAGGGCCCGCTGGTTCGCGTCGATCTTGAGGACGGCGATGTCGGTCGAGGGATCCACTCCCACGACCTCAGCCTTCATCCGGTCGTTACCCGAGAAGTTCACGAAGACCTCGTCCGCGCCCTCCACGACGTGGAAGTTCGTGATCACGTGGCCGAGCTTGTCGATCACGAAGCCGGAACCGAGCGCCTGGCCCTGCTGCGGCGCGCCGAATAGCGGATCCTCTTGCCGGATGCTCGACGTCACCTGGACGACTCCGGGCGCGGCGTTCTCGTAGATCCGGCCCGCGAGCGCCTGCGAGCCCTGCTCATCGGTCGTCTGCGGCTGAGAGACGTTCGTCGCGAGGCTCGCGTCGCGAACGACAGTCGTGGTGGCGCCGCCGTCCCACACCGCGGTGCCGACGCCGAAGGCCAGCCCGCCGCCGAGTGCGGCAGCCGTCAGGAGTGCAGCGAAAGTCTTCATGCCGTCGTTATAGCCCGAGCATGTTCAGAGAGATTGACCGCGGATTAAGGCGGGGTTAAGCACTCGGCGGTCGGAGAAGATCTCCCGCGGTCGCAACGTCACCCAGCCCGTACGATGACCCGGTGCGGCTGCGGCGAGGCCGATACTTCCTGAGCCTCCCGGAGCGGCTCGTAAGAGCCGTCGCGGCTGCCCTTGGTGGTCTCGTCCACGAGGGCGGGACACTCGTTCTTCCCCGCCTCGTCAGGCGCTCGAGGCTCTACGAGGCGACGGCGGCGAACTTGCTCCGGATCACGATCGAGCTCGTCGGCGGCGTCGAGCGCGCCGGGACGGCGAAGGCCGGTCCGCCCGTCGGGGAAATCGCCGTCAGGAAGGGCGCGGGCAACGTCGTCGAGCTCGGCTCGATCGCGGCCTTCGGGTTCTCGCCGCTCTGGCTCCTCGCCGGCGCCTCCGACCTCCTGCGCGGCTCGCGTGTCTACCTGGGCGCGCTCGTAGCGGAGCTCAGAGAAGCCGGTGTGGTCGGTGAGGAGCTGGACGTCGGCTCGGTGGACGATCTGCTGCGCGCCCTCGAGGACGGCTCGGGCAGCACCGCTCGGCTGATCGACATCCCACCCGTCGAGCTCGCCGGGCTCCGCGCCTCGCTCGAGGAGCTCCGGACGAGCAAGGAGGCACTCCCCTCTGCAGCCGAGCTGGCGGCGCTCTACGACGGGCTCCGGCGGACGGCGGCTGCCGAGCGGCGGCCGCTCCTCCAGATCTCCGCGGGAGTCGGGCTCGCGTTCCTCTCGTCGGCGATGTCCGTGTCGCGCGAGCACGTCGTGGTTCCCTACCGAGAGGACCTGAAGCCGGTGCGTGCCGAGGGCTTCGGCGCCTACGCCAGCCGAGTGTCGAGACCCTACGCGCGCGCGATCGGGAAGCACTTCGACCCGGAGCGGCCGACGCTGACCGATCGCGGGCTCGACCGCCTCCAGCGGCCCGGCTAGACGAGGTTCGGCGCCGCTCTGGCGCGGGTAGAGATCGCGCGGCGAGCGAGGGGATGCGATGCAGTTCCTGCGAGAGACACTGAAGGGCAGGCGTCCGGAGCCGCGGACGACGTGATCGTCGCCGACTTCGTCCTCGAGCGCCTCACGGAGTGGGGAGTCCGCCGCGTCTTCGGCTACCCGGGCGACGGGATCAACGGCTTCCTGGGCGCTTTCGACCGGGCCGACGGCAACCCGGAGCTCATCCAGGTCAGGCACGAGGAGATGTCAGCCTTCATGGCGTGCGGCCACGCGAAGTTCACGGGCGAGCTCGGAGTTTGCATCGCCACGTCCGGGCCAGGCGCGATCCACCTCCTGAACGGGCTCTACGACGCGAAGCTCGACCATCAGCCCGTCCTGGCGATCGTGGGTCAGCAGCAGACGATCTCGCTTGGCGCCGACTTCCAGCAGGAGGTCGATCTGCACTCGCTCTTCAAGGATGTCTCGGAGTACGTTCACACCTGCGCACACCCGGCTCAGGCGCGCCACCTCGTCGACCGGGCGATCCGCGCGGCGCTCTCGCAGCGAGGGGTTGCGACGCTCGTCTTCCCCAACGACGTCCAGGAGGAGGATGCCGTTCCGTCGCCGCCGCGCGACCACGGCTCGGTCTTCTCGTCGGTCGGGTGGTCAGACCCGCGCGTCGTGCCGAGGCGTGCCGATCTCGAGCGCGCCGCGGCGGTCCTCAACGAGGGCGAGCGAGTGGCGATCCTGATCGGCCAGGGTGCCCGCGAGGCAGCCGACGAGGTCGTCGAGGTAGCGGAGCTGCTCGGAGCCGGCGTCGCGAAAGCCCTGCTCGGTAGCGCGGTGCTCCCCGACGACCTGCCCTTCGTGACGGGCCCGATCGGCCTGCTCGGCTCGAAGCCGAGCTACGACCTGATGATGGGCTGCGACACCCTGCTCCTGGTCGGGACGAGCTTTCCGTACGCCGAGTGGCTCCCGAAGGAGGGCCAGGCACGCGGCGTCGAGATCGAGCTCGACGGGCGGAACATCGGGATGCGGTACCCGATGGACGCGCACCTCGTCGGCGACGCGCGCGAGACGCTCCGCGAACTGCTCCCACTCCTGCAGCGCAAGGAGAACAGAGCCTGGCGGGCGGAGGTCGAGTCCGGCGTCGCCGACTGGTGGCGCATCCTGGAGGATCAGGCGCTCCAGGACGCCGACCCCATGAACCCGCAGCGCGTCCTCTGGGAGCTCTCGAAGCAGCTTCCGGAGGATGCGATCGTGACGGGTGACGCAGGTTCGACGACCAACTGGTTGGCACGGTTTCTGAGGCTCAAGCGAGGCAACCTCGCGTCGCTATCGGGCGGCCTCGCGTCGATGGGATCCGGAGTCCCGTATGCGATCGCCGCCAAGTTCGCGTTCCCGGACCGGCCGGTCGTCGCGATCGTCGGCGACGGGGCCTTCCAGATGAACGGCATGAACGAGCTCCTGACCGTGAAGCGGTACTGGGAGACTCGCTGGAGCGGGAACCCGACACTCGTCTTCTGCGTCTTCGACAACCAGGACCTGAACCTGGTCACCTGGGAGCAGCGGGTCATGGCCGGCGATCCGAAGTACCCGGCATCCCAGACGATCCCAGCGCTCGACTACGCGGCCTTCGCCGAGCTCTGCGGCCTCAAGGGGATCTCGTGCGAGTCGGGAGACCTAATGGCTGACGCGTGGGCCGACGCACTCTCCGCAGACAGGCCCTGCGTGCTCAGAGTCAAGGTCGATCCGGAGGTGCCGCCGCTCCCGCCGCACATCTCGTTCGAGCAGGCGCAGCTCATGACGAAGGCGCTCTTGAAGGGCGACCCCGAAGCCCTCGGGATCGTGCAGAAATCCATGCGTGCCAAGCTGGCGGAGCTACGGCGCACCCTCACGCCCTAGACGGCGAGGGCGCTGCCGAGGCGAGCGGTAGACTGGCCCACCGATGACCTTCGCGTTCATAGGCGCCCCGACGTCGCCTCGTTTCGAGGAATTCGCCCGGCAGCTGACGAGTGCGCTCGAGCGGCGCGGCTACCAGCGCGTCGAATCCACCGACGACGCCGAGCTCGTCCTGAACCTCGTGAGCGCCGAGACTGCGCGCCCGTTCCGGCGGAAGTCCCGCGGCACGTTCGCGGCGGCCATACAGGAGCTGCCGGAGGTTCCGGAAGACATCCTCAAGGTGAACTATCCGCTGCTCGTTCGGGCGCTCGCGAATATCGCGCTCTGCTACGTGCCGGGCCGCGGCGTCTGGTTCACGACGATGGAGCGCGGCCACTACGGCGTCGAGGCGGACGACGACGCCGTCCTGGCCGAGGGCACGATCGATCGGCTCGTGCCCCTCGCCGAGTCGAAGCTCGTGATCGACAACGACTTCCGCACCGACCTCGAGGAAGAGCTCTGGGAGGGCGACGAGATCACCGAGGAGATCCGAGAAGCGGGCATCCGCATGGGCGACCTCGATCTTCTTCCGGCGCCGTTCCCCATCGAGGATCTCCTCTCGGAGCGCGAGCTCCGCCACGTGAAACGGCTCTACGGGATCGGCGGGCTCTCCTACGGGAACCTGTCGGAGCGGAAGGACGAAACGCGCTTCTGGATGAGCGCGAGCGGCGTCGACAAGACGAAGCTCGACGTGCCCGGGCGGGACATCCTCCTCGTGACCGGCTACGACCCCGTGGAGAACAAGATGATCTTGAGCGTGCCGCCCAACGTCGAGCCGCGGCGCGTCTCCGTCGATGCGATCGAACACTGGATGATCTACCAGGCGCACCCGGACGTCGGCGCCATCCTCCACGTGCATGCCTGGGTCGAGGGGATCCCGGCGACGGACGTGAACTATCCCTGCGGCACCGAGGAGCTCGCCGTCAGCGTCTCGGAGCTCCTGGCGCAGGAGGAAGATCCCGCGCACGCGGTGATCGGCCTGCGGAACCACGGCATCACCGCGACAGGCGAGAGCCTCACGGAGGTACTCGACCGGATCGAGCCGCGCGTCCTGCGGCAGATCCCCATGTCCTAGCTCCGCGGCGGGCGCGACAGTTTCGACCGGTTTTGATGCGTCCTCTTCGGCCATGTCAGGGGTCAGACCCCTGACATGTGCTCCGCAGCCGTGTCCCGGATGGTTTCGTCGATCGGACGCGGCGACCAGCCGAGCTCCCGCTCTGCCTTCGCCGGGTCATAGAACCACCAGTTGGCGGCGGCTCTGACCTCGCCCGGCTTCACGGGCCACGGGACGAGCCGGGCGCCAAATGCCGCGACCTTGGGATGCAGGCCGACCATCCGGCGCCGAACCCCCGTTACCTCGCCGATCCGCCGGAAGAGCTCCGCATGGCTCAGGTTTCCCTCCCGGTTCGTCAGGATCGTCCGCTCGCCGGACGTGCCGCGTTCCGCCAGCACCAGGAGCCCCGCCGCCACGTCCCGCGCGTCGACGTGCGAGAGCCCGCCGGGCTCGTGGATCCGAAGCGTGCCGTCCAGATAGCGGCGCACGGGCCACGTGGAGATCCCGTAGACGTCGCCGGGGCCGAGCAGGAAGCCCGGGCACGCGACGACGACGTCGCGCCCTGCCTCGGCGGCGGTGAGCGCAGCGACCTCGCCCTCCCGCTTCGTCGCCGCGTACGGGTAGCGCAGCGCCCGCTCCGGAAAGCGCTGTGCCTCGGTTGCCGGCCGGTCTGGCCCCGCCGCGGGCCCGACGGCCGCCACGCTCGAGACGTGGACGACACGCGCCTCGCCCGGCGCCGCTTCCAGGACCCGCAGCACGCCGTTCACGTTCACCTCCCGGAGCCGGCCGAGCTCGCCAGGCTCGTGCGAGACCACGCCGGCGAGGTGGAAGACGAGCTCGACGCCGTTCGCGGCCCGCAACGCGTCCCCGGCCAGAAGCTCGCCGCGCACGACGCGAACCCCGAGCTCTTCGAGCCATGCTGCATCCGCCCGAGGCCGCACCAGCGCGACAACGTCGTCTCCGCGGGCGGCGAGGAGCGGGACGAGGTGACGTCCGAGGAACCCGGTCGCCCCGGTGACGAGGACGCGCCTAGGCGTCGGACGTCCCGCGGCCGAAGCGGTGCACGGCGCGGAGCCTAACGGCTCGCATGGTGGCGGACGTCCCGCCCGGGCACAATGGCGCCGTGTCCGTGGACTCCGCCGACGTCGTCGTGATCGGCGGGGGCGCCATGGGTGCCAGCACCGTCTGGCACCTGGCCGAGCTCGGGATCACGGACGTCGTCCTGCTCGAGCGAGATTCGCTCGGGGCGGGCTCGACGAGCAAGTCGGCCGGCGGCGTGCGCGCGCAGTTCGCCGACGAGCTGAACGTCAAGATCGCTCTCCGCTCCATCGCCGAGTTCGAGTACTTCGAGGAGCGAGTCGGAACCGGGATCGACTTCCACCAGGCCGGCTACCTGTTCCTCCTCGACGCCGAAGAGGATGTGAAGCTCTTCCGCTGGGCGCTCGGGCTCCAGTCCGAACTGGGCGTCCCTTCGCGCGAGATCTCGGTCGCGGAGGCTGAAGAGCTCGTGCCAGGCCTCGACACCTCGGGCGTCCTGGCCGCCACGTTCTGCCCGCTGGACGGCTACGTCACGCCCGAAGCCGTGGTCGCCGGCTGGGTCGCGTCCGCACGTGAACGGGGCGTGCGGGTCGAGACGGGCGAGGAGGCAACCCGCATCGACGTCCTAGGCAACCGAATCCGGGGCGTCGAGACGCTGCACCACCGGATCTCCACCAATACCGTGGTTTGCACGGCCGGAGTCTGGTCCCGGGACGTGGCGAAGCTCGCCGGCATTCCGCTTCCGGTCGAAGGGGCACGCCGCTGGATGCACTACACGCCCGAGTCGGGCGGCCTCCCCTCGCCGCTGCCCCTGACCGTGGACTTCGGGACGGGCTTCTACTTCCACAGCGAAGGGCAGGGGCTCGTCTTCGGCGGGCGCGAGCCTGACCTCGAGGAGCTGGCGGCGCACGCGGCCAAGCGGATACCCACCCTCGCGGAGCTCCCCGTCCGCTCCTCCTGGTGGGGCTACTACGAGATGAGCCCGGATCACAACGCAATCGTCGGCGAGGTCTCGGACCCGGGCCGGTTCCTCTACGCGACCGGCTTCTCGGGCCATGGCTTTCAGCAGGCGCCGGCCGTCGGAGAGCATCTCGCCGAGCTCGTGGCGGGCCGCGAGCCGACACTCGACCTCTCTGCGTTCTCCCTCGACCGGTTCGAGCAAGGGACGGTGCGGGAAGAGCACGTCGTGATCTGATGGAGACGCCGATAATCGTGATAGCACGGCACGCGCATTCCCGGCTGAACGAGCTCGGGCGGGTGAACGGCGACCCATCCGTCGAGGTGCCGCTGACCGAGCAGGGCGAGGAGGAGGCGCGCCTCCTCGGCCTTCAGCTCGCCAACCTGCCGTTCGACGCCTGCGTCCACACGGATTTCGGGCGAACCCGGCGGACGGCTGAGCTCGCGCTGGCCGGCCGGGAGATTCCGTTCATCCAGGAGCCGCTTCTGAACGACATCGACGTCGGCGACCTGGACGGCGAGTCGCTCGAGACCTACCGCGACTTCAAGCGCGCGCACACGCGTGAGGACGCGTTCCCAGGCGGCGAGAGCCTGAACGACGCCGCGCGGCGCTACGCCGACGCCTACCAGCGCCTCCTCGAAAGGGGCTACGAGCGCGTGCTCGTCATCTGCCACGAGATCCCGCTCCGCTACGCCCTGAACGGCGCGCTCGGGTCGGATCAGCTCGACGGCCCGATCCGCCAGCTCGGAAACGCCCAGCCTTTTCTCTTCACGGAGGCCGCTCTCTCCCGCGCGATCGAGACGATCAGACGCCTGGCCCCCGCCGAGGCGCTTGACACGAGCGAGGCGGAGGCGTAAGACGGGGGTTCACCTCGGCCTGCGGCACGAGGCGTTCCCACAGGGAGGCGTCATGTCCGCAGAAACGAGGATCGGAGCCCACGGCCGCTGGAAGGCTGCGAGAGCGCCGCTCGGCTGGACGGTCGGCAAGCTCGCACGGCTCTACGACTACTCGATGTTCGTCCTGCTCGTGGGAGCGGTGGTCGCGCTCACGATCCTGCTCGAGACCGACGACAAGATCGTCGCGCTCAAGATCTTCGCGGTCGCGTACTTCTCGCTCCTCCCCGCGATCCTGTACCTCCAGTTCGCCTCGCGAAAAACTCCCACGGTCTGGCGCGAGTACGTCCTGACGCTCTTCCGGCTGCACGCGGACGACTACTCGAACCTGCCCGCGCCTCCCGAGACCAGCCGGTTCTACGGGCGCTGGGTCGAGGCCCGCCGGCAGGTGGGCGACGACGTCGAGAGCCCCGAGCACGAGAGCTACGAAGAAGGGAATGTCTACCGACGCCGGTTCGAGGAGCTCTACGGACCGCTCCCTGCCGACGAGCTAGACGGGGTCGCACAACATCCGGGCGACCAGACGATCCGCGGCCTGGCTCCCAAGGCGATGCGGCTCGGACGCGCCCACAAGCTCCAGGTGCTCCTCGCAACCCTCCTGATCACGCTGGGCTGGGTCTTCGTCGTCCAGCCCGAGACCGTATTCGGCCGCTCGTTCACCCCGGGCGACTTCGAGCTCCGCGGCCTGCCCGCGATTCCAGTCGAGTCCTTCGCCTTCGCCTTCCTCGGCGCGTATTTCTTCGTGCTCCAGATGCTCGTGCGGCGTTTCTTCCAGAACGACCTGAAGCCGACCGCCTACGTCAACGCGACGATGAGGATCATCATCGTGATCCTCCTGGTCTGGGTCCTCGACCCAGTCCTCCCGGAGTCGCTCGGCCAGGCGGAGCGGTCTGCGATCGCGTTCGCCATCGGCGTGTTCCCGAGCATCGGTTGGCAGGCGCTCCAGTCGATCGTGGCCGTGTTGCTGAAGCGATTCGTCCGGTCACTCGAGGCGAACAATCCGCTCAGCGAGCTCGACGGCATGAACGTCTGGTACGAGGCGCGCCTCGTCGAGGAGGGGGTCGAGGACGTCCAGAACCTGGCGACGACCGACCTCGGGAACGCGCTCCTCCGGACGCGAATCCCGCCCGAGCGGCTCATCGACTGGGTCGATCAGGCCTTGCTGCGTCTGCACACGAACCGGCCGCCCGCGCGCGAACGCAAGCTGCTCGGCGGGTCGGAGCAGGCTCCCATGCCGTCGGAGCTCGATGACCTCCGCCGGTTCGGGATCCGCACGGCGACCGACCTCCTGGACGTCTTCGCCTACCAGGGCACCACGGCGGACGGAAAGCCGTTGGCGGCCGCGGTCGAGCGGCTCTTGAACACCGAGGAGGACGAGAGGCTGGGCCGGCCGAGCGTCACGCGCTGCATCGCCCTCGGCCTGAGCGGCGAACGGAACCTCCAGCACATCCTGGCCTGGCGAGACTTCAGGCCCGAGCCCGATCTGAACGAGCAGGATCTCCTGCGCCGCGCACTCGAGGCCCCGCCGCGAAATGGTGCCGGCGCAAAGCTCGCGCAGCCGGCGAGGCGCTAGACTCGCCCGCAGCCGGGGTGCCGCCGACTAGCGGCTGAGATAGGGCTTCGGGAGCCCTGACCCGACGAACCTGATCTGGGTAATGCCAGCGAAGGGAGCCGGATGAGCACGAACGATCGTTCCTGGGGCGTGACCCCCGTGCCGGAGCGTCTGCGGACGCTCTCCTTCCTCGACATGTTCCTCCTCTGGGGGAACCTCGGGACGTCGCTCCTCGTGCTCGTCGCCGGAGCTCTGCTCGTGCCCGCGCTCGGTCTGCCCGCGGCGCTCCTCGCCATCCTCGTCGGCGCGCTGCTCGGGAACGCGCTGCTCGGGCTGGCGGGATGGATCGGGGCCGAGCGGCGCGTCCCGGGGATGGTGCTCCTACGAGCCCCACTGGGCCGGCGCGGCTCCTACCTCCCCAGCGGCCTGAACATCCTCCAGAACCTGGGTTGGGCCACCTTCGAGCTGATCGTCATCGCGACCGCGGCCGGAGCTCTGGCCGAGCGCGTCTTCGGGTTCGAGGCCCGCTGGCTCTGGGTGCTCGTCTTCGGAGCGATCACGACCGCGCTCGCACTCCTCGGCCCGATCTCGTTCGTCCGCACCTATGTCCGGCGCTTTGCCGTTTGGGTCGTTGCCGCGTCCCTCGCCTACCTCACCTGGTGGACGCTGGCCGAGGCAGACCTCGGCGCCCTCTGGTCGCAGCCCCGCGACGGCGGGCTCGGCTTCTGGCAGGGCGTCGACCTGGCCATCGCCATGTCGGCGTCGTGGCTGCCGCTCGCCGCCGACTACACGCGGTTTGCGCGCCGGCCCCGAGACGCCTTCTGGGGCACAGCCCTCGGGTACCTCGTGCCGCACGCCTGGCTCTTCGCGCTCGGCGCGCTCCTGCTTCTCTCGCGCGGTCTCACCGACCCGGCAGGGATCCTTCCGGCGATCGCGGCCGGAACCGCGGCGAGCGCGCTCGCGCTGCTCGCGCTCACCGTCGACGAGACAGACGAGTCCTTCGCGAACGTCTATTCGGCTGCGATGTCGATTCAGAACCTCCTGCCCCGAGCGCCCCAGACCCTGCTCGTGCTCGGCTCGGCGGCCGTCGCCGTAGCCGGCGCACTCGCAATCGACCTCGTCGAGTACCAGACCTTCCTGTTCCTGCTCGGCTCGTTCTTCGTTCCGCTGTTCGGCGTCCTCGCCGCCGACTTCGCCCTCGGCGCGGCGGACGAGGTGTCCGTCCGCTGGAGCGGCCTCGTCGCCTGGCTCGCAGGGTTTGCGACGTACCAGTGGATCCATCCGACGGGGCCCGGGTGGTGGACCGGCTGGCTCGACGGCGTCCCCGAAGCCGGCTCGCTCGGGACCGGATCGTCCCTGCCCGCCTTCGCGGTCGCGTTCCTCCTCTACGCCGTGCTTCGCCAGGGTGCGCCCGCGCGCGGAGTTGCCGCAGTCCGCGGCCGGTGATCGCTCTCGCCGGCTGCGAAGACGCTGTCTACGTCCTGGGGCTCGGTGGCGACGCCGAGGAGGACGAGCTCCTCGAGCGGCGTCCCGGCGACGCCATCGTGAGGGCCAGGCGACTCGACCTCGTGCCGTCCTGGGCCAAGGAGACCTTCCTCGACGTGGACGCCCTCGGTTCGACCGTCGTGCTCGTTCTCGACCGCAGGCCGCCCCTGCTCGTCTCGCACGACGGCGGCGTGACCTGGAGCGAGCGCGGCGCGGGACTCGGTCGCGCGCGGGCCGTCGCCGTCGGAGAGAATCCCGACGATGTGCTCCTGGCCGCCCGAAACCGAATCTGGGTCTCCCACGACGGCGGCCTCTTCTGGCGTGCGCTTCGCCTCGAGCTGCCGAAGATCCTCGACGTCGCCTGGGGATAGCCCGTGACGGAGCGCGAGCTCCGCGACGAGGCGGCCGGGCTCCTCCGCGATCTGATCCGCGTCGACACCTCGAACCCGCCCGGAGGCGAGACCGCTGCGGCGGTGCTCCTGAAGGATTACCTGGAGGCGAGCGGCGTCGCGTGCGAGCTCGTCGTGAAAGATCCCGAACGCGCCAACCTCGTGGCGCGGATACCCGGCTCCGGTGAGGGGCCGTCGCTCGGGCTCGTCGGACACACGGACGTCGTGCCAGCCGAGGAGCGCGACTGGCGGCACCCGCCCTTCTCGGGCCACGTCGACGACGACGGGTTCCTCTGGGGGCGCGGTTCCGTCGACATGAAGAACGAGACGGCGACCCGGGCCGTGACCATGGCAGTCCTCGCCCGCGAGGGCTTCACGCCGCGCGGGGATCTCCTCTTCTTCGCCGAGGCAGACGAAGAGGACGGGACCGAGGAGGTCGGGATGGTCTGGCTCGTCAAGGCGCGGCCCGACCTGCGCGTCGACTACGCGCTGAACGAGGGGGGCGGGGAGCGCCTCGCGCTGACCGACGGCCGGGTCGTGGTGCCGCTGCAGGTCGGCGAGAAGGCAACGCTTCCCACGCTCGTCACAGCGCTCGGCGAAGCCGGTCATGCCTCGACTCCGACCGCCGGCGCGAATGCGGTGCCGCGCCTGGCGACGCTGATCCAGCGCATCGCCGAGCATCGCACCGAGCGGCGACTCCTCCCGGAGACAGAGGCGATGCTGGAGGAGCTCGCCGGCGGGCTCGACGGCGACCTCGACGCGGTCCTGGCGCGGGTGGAGGCACTCCACCCCTCCTTCAGGGAGTGGCTGCCGCCGCTCTTTGCGACGACGATCGCGCCGACACGCCTGCGTGGCTCCACAGCGCGAAACGTGATGCCCAGTCGGGCGAGTGTGGAGTGTGACTGCCGCGTCATCCCCGGGAGCGGACCGGACGAGCTCGAGGCCGAGTTCCGCCGCGCTCTCGGGGACGATGTCCCCTTCGAGCTCGAGTTCCTGGAGAAGCCGGTCGGCGGCACGGTCTCTCCACTCGGCACGCCTCTCGAGGAGGTGTGCCGAGCCTTTCTGGCTCGACGCGATCCGGAGGCGACGCTCCTCCCGACGATGTCGACCGGCTTTACCGACTCGCACTACATGCGCGAAGCCTGGGGCACGGTCGCGTACGGGTTCTGGCCGTTCCGCCACACCCCGAACGAGGTCTACGGGAGCGGGTTCCACAACCGCGACGAACGGGTGCACATCGACGATCTCGGCTACGCCGTCGAGTTCCACCTCGAGGCGTGCCGGTCGATTGGCTCGCTCGGCTAGAGCTTCGGCCGCTAGAGGCGGAACTCGCCGCGCGCGACGACCACGGCCGAGCCGCCGACCTCGACGCGCTCGATCTGGCCGTCCGATGCGAACGCACGCGCGAAGAGCGTGCTCGGCCGGCCGACCTCGGCACCCTGCGAGATCTCGATCTCGTCGCCCCACGCGATCCGTCCGTGTCGTGCCAGGTGGCACACGAGCGGCCCGGCCGCCGAACCCGTCGCCGGATCCTCGGGGACGCCGTCTGCGGGCGCGAACATCCGCGTCTTCCACGTGGGGCCCTCGCCGGCGAAACAGCTCGTCCCGACGATTCCCTGCAGGCGGGCGAGCCGCAGGAGGTGCGGCTCGACGGCGCCGACCGCATCAGCGCTGTCGAGCGCGACCATGACGTGCCGGATCCCGAGGTCGTAGAGCTCGACCGGCAACGCTGCCCGCTCGACCCCGAGTGCCGCCAACAGCTCGGCTTCCTTCTCGAACGGGCTCACGACCGGCACCGGCTGGCGCATCCAGCCGAAGACGATCCGGGGGCCCTCGCGCTCGAGCTCGACCGGAATGAGAGCCTGCGTCGTCTCGATGTTTATGACGACGAGCTGGAGCGGTCCTCCCAGGACAAAGGCCGCCCCGAGCACGGGGTGGCCGGCGAACGGCAGCTCCGCCGTCGGCGTGAAGATGCGCAGGCGCACGTGACCCTCGCCCTCGGGCGGATAGACGAACGCCGTCTCCGAGAAGTTCATCTCCCGGGCGAGGGGCTGGAGCTGCTCCTCCGGGATCTCGCGAGCGTCCGTGAAGACAGCGAGCTGGTTGCCTGCGAGCGGCGTATCGGTGAAGACGTCCGCCACTACATACCGAAAGGCCGGCATGGCCTGATTGTCCCAGGCCGAAGCACGGCGCCGCCTCGGTTACCCTTGGCCACCCGTCGGCCCCGCCGCGCCCTATGCCCTCATGACCCGAGCGCACCCCAAGCGGATTCGCCGCCGCCTGGCCAGGCCGGCCAGAGAGCTCAAGTACTCCGTCCTGCGACCGACCCGCTCGGCGCTCCGCGCGTTCCTCGTCCGCTACGCGCGCGGGGCTCCCTCGGCCGGGGAGCACGATTCCCGCCACGTCACCTTCGTCCTCTCGAGCGCCTGGGGGATGGGAGGCACCATCCGCTCGGTCCACAACCTCGCCGCTCACCTGGCGCCGACCCACGACGTCGAGATCCTGAGCCTCGTTCGAACCCGAGACGACGCGTTCTTCGGGTCGCCGCCCGGCGTGAGGATGACCGCGATCGACGACCGGAGAGAACGGCGCGAGCGCCCAGTGGCCAGGAGGCTCCGCGAGTACCTGACCTCCAAGGAGAGCGTGCTCTTCCCCGCGCCGGACCGCCCGGCGGAGCCGGCGAGCCTCTGGCTGGATCTCCAGTTCGTTCGGCGGCTCCGGGGCCGGACGGGCTTCGTGGTCGGCACCCGGCCGGGGATCAACTTCCTGCTCGCCGAGCTGGCTCCCCGGAAGACGATCGCGATCGGCGAGGAGCAGCTTCACCTCCAGGCGCACGACGAGGAGACCCGCACCCTGATCCGGAGCCTCTACGACAGGCTGGACGCGCTCGTCGTCCTGACCGAGGCAGACCGGCAGCGCTTCGAGGAACACCTCGGCGACCCTCCGCCGGTCCGCGTCATCCCCAACACGGTGCGGGAGATCCCGGGCGTCCGGGCCGATCTCTCGGCCAAGCGTGTTCTCGCCGCCGGCCGGCTGACGCCGCAGAAGGGCTTCGACCTGCTCGTCGAGGCGTGGGCCGGCCTTCCGCCCGCGCCGGGCGACTGGAAGCTCCGGATCTGCGGCAAGGGCGCCCTCCGCAAGCAACTCCGGCGCCAGATCGCAGGCCTCGGGCTCGAGGACTCGGTGGAGCTCCCGGGCGCGCGCGATGTCGCGGAGGAGATGCGCAACGCCTCGATCTTCGTCCTGAGCTCCAGATTCGAGGGCTTCCCGCTCGTCCTGCTCGAGGCGATGGCGGCAGGCATGGCCGTCGTCGCGTTCGACTGCCCCACGGGACCCGGTGAGATCATCCGGGACCGCAAGAACGGCATCCTCGTTCCCGACGGCGACGTCGAAGCGCTCGCCGCGGGCATCCGGGCGCTCTCGGAGGACGAGGAGCTCCGCCGGCGCTGCGCCGAAGCGGCTGTTTCCACGGCCCGCGAGTACACGATCGAGGCGGTCGGCCCCCGCTGGCTCGCGCTCTTCGAAGAACTTCTCGCCACTCGGCGAGCCGCGGAGAGCGTGGCCCGAGCGACCGACACCCCGCGATAGAATCGGCCTCCGTGGGCTGGAAGCGGACGCTGAACGGCGCGCTCGCCCGCTCGACGGGCTACGAGCTACGTCGAAGGGGAGCCCGGGGCGCCGCGACAGGCCGTCAAGGCGAGAGGCTCGTCCGCGCTCCGGTCTTCATCCTCTGCACGCTTCGATCCGGCTCGACTCTCCTGCGAGTCATCCTGAACAGCCACTCCCAGGTGCATGCGCCCCACGAGCTCCACTTCCGCTACACCCGTGTGAAGCTCACGAAGCGCTGGAGCAAGCAGGCGATGAAGGAGCTCGGGCTCGGCGAGCGCCGGCTCGAGTACCTCCTCTGGGATCGCGTCCTGCACAGGATCCAGACCAGGAGCGGTAAGCCGCTCCTGGTCTGCAAGACGCCGAACGACGTCTTCATCGCAGACCGGATTGCCGAGTGCTGGCCCGACGCGCGGTTCATCTTCCTGCTCCGTCACCCCGCCGAGATCGCTCGCTCGGTCACCGAGCTCCCGGGCCGGGAGGAGAGCGACCGCCTGGATCTAGTCCGCCGCTACTGCGAAGCCCTCGAACGAGCCCGGAGTGCTTTCCCCGGCCACGTCGTCCGCTACGAGGACCTCACGGCAGACCCGGAAGGAGTCGTCCGCGGCGTCTGCGACTTCCTCGGGATCGTCTGGGAGCCACGGATGCTCGAGTACGGTCGCTTCGACCACGGCCGCTTCGAGGAGGGGATCGGAGACTTCCGCGAGAAGATCAGGACCGGCCGGGTCCAGGCCGCTGCGGCCCTCCCTGCCGCCGCGGACATTCCCCCGGAGCTCCGGCCGTTCGCCGCCGCCTGGGGGTACCTGCCCGCGGCGGAGCCGGCCGAGACGACCGCCGGCTGAGCCTTGGCGCCGCTCGACGAGGCTCAGGACGCCTACGGCCGGCTGCTCCTCGCGGCGTACGAGGGCCGCGAGAGCCACGAGATCATGGAGCGCGACGACGGCTTCGTCTACGCGGGAGACCCGAGCGACTACTTCGAGCCCGTCCGAAAGTGGCCGCGGACCGAGCGGCGCGTCCTTCGCTTCGTCCGAGGCCGGGTTCTCGACGTGGGCTGCGGCGCCGGACGGGCAGCGCTCGCCCTGCAGGAGAAGGGTCTCGAGGTGGTGGCCATCGACGAATCCCCCCTCGCCGTCGAGGTGGCCCGTCGGCGCGGTGTGGCCGACGCACGCCCGCTGGCCCTCTGCGACGTCGACGAGTCGCTTGGACTCTTCGACACCATCCTCATCCTCCGGAACAACCTGGGACTCGCGGGGACGGACGCGGCGGGGCGCCGGCTCCTCCTCCGGCTCCACCGCCTGACAGGCGAGCGCGGCCGGCTCGTTACGGACAGCGTCGACCCGGCCCGGCTCGAGCCGGAGCACCGCGAGACCGCGAACCGGCGCATCCGCGTCCGCTTCCGCACGCACGCGAGCCCGTGGTTTCGCTACGTGATGCTCGCGCCGGACGAGGTCGGGCCCCTCGTGGACGGCTCGGGCTGGCGCGTCGCCCGCCTCCTCGACGACGGCTCGCCGCGGTACGGGATCGTGCTCGAGAAGGAGCGCTAGCCCGCGGGCTGGCGGAGGGATTCGCTCTCGGCCCGGAGGTCGTCGAGCTCGTGCGTGTCCATCCGCATGCGCCACGCAAGGATGCCGGCGAGGAGGAGCGCCGCCTCGACGACGGTGATGGCGATGCGGTTCAGGACCGTCGCTCCGAGCGCCGCCCCCTCGGCTGCGACGGCCAGCATGAGCCCGTACATCGATGCCTCGCGGACGCCGAGCCCCGACGGAGCGATGATCGAGAGCACGGCCACGATCGCCCCGACTGCGCTCACGCCGCCGAGGTAGGGAATGGCGCTAGCTGCGGTATCGGCGTCGACCGAGCGAAGGAGGAAGTACACGGCCGCGCCTCCGACCACCCATGACACCGAGTAGTACGCGAGGAGACCAAGCATCGTCCGGTAGCGGAGCGGCGGCACGTCCGGCGAGCCGAAGGGACGCAGCACGACCCGCGCGAGGCGCCTGAAGATGGCCGGGTGGAGCAGGACGACGACGAGCACTCCGAAGGCGACGAGCGGAATCAGCGGGGCGTCGGCCCCCGAGACCGTCGGAAGGGTCGCGAGAAAGACAAGTACCCCGGCGACTGCGGAGAGCCCGGCCTCCAGGAGCACCGAGGCGAGGACGGTGCCCGTGTCCTTCACCCCCGCTCGGCGCATGGCGACGATGCGCGCGGCAGGCGTCCAGATCCCTCCGGGCACGTACTTGGCGAGCATCGAGAGCATCTCGGCCTGCAAGGCGATCCGGTAGGGGACGTGGATCGAGTACGCCATCAGGATCCGCCGCCAGCCCTCGACGAACATGAGGTAGTAGGCGGCGAGGATGGCGAAGGCGATCCCGAGGTCGAGCATGCTCGCGTCGCGCAGGCGAGGACCGGCGTCGTCCCAGACGTTGCGCGTCGCGTAGCCGAGGAAGCCGAACACGATGGCCAGTCCGGCGATCTGGAGCACAGCCGCCACCCGCCGGCGCTTCAGGAGTGCAAGCGCCGTGCTCAACCCGTCTCCGCCGAGAGTCCGAGCGCGTCCGCGACGAGAGCGTTGGCCCGGCCGTTCGCCTCGCGCGGGATCCACCTGTAGCTGACGGGCCGAACGGCGATGGCCGCACGTCTGGCCGAGTCGAGCAGAGCACGGAGCTCCGGATTCCGCGGATCCCGCTCGCCGGTGAGCTGTTCCGTGACCACACGCGAGTCCAGCCGTACCTCGACGCCGGAGAGGCCGAGCGCAGCCGCGCGCTCGAGCCCGGCGACCACGGCCTGGTACTCGGCCGAGTTGACACTCGCCTGGCCGATTGTCTCGGCGTATGTCAGCGTCGGCCCGTCCGGAACCTCGAGAACGTAGCCGAGCGCAGCAGGGCCCGGGTTTCCCCGCGAGCCGCCGTCGCACCAGAGAACCGGCGCATCCACCCGTTCGCGACGACGTCTCTCCTGCGCGGCCTGAGCGAGCCGTCGCCGCTCGGCGTCACTGCGCGCTCGACCGGCACGGCGAGGCTTACGCGGTCCTCGTTGCACCCCCACGCTCCCATTCTGGCCTCTCGACCGGTGCTCCCGTCGCTTGGGAGACGCATCAACCCCGGAGCTATCCTGGCACGCGGGATGAAGCTCCTTCTCGTGCGCCACGCGGAGGCGGCCTCCGGGTCGCCCGACGAGCTCCGGCCTCTGACCCCGGTCGGCCGGGCGCAGGCCAGGTCGCTCGGCGAGCGTTTTCGCTCCGAGGGCGTAGCGCCGACGGCGATCCTCACGAGCCCGCTCCTGCGAGCACGCGAGACGGGCGAGCTCCTGGCCCGCGCGCTCAGCTCGACCACGGACGTCGATGAGCGGCTAGCGCCCGGGGCGACGCCCGAGCGGGTCGCCGAGGCCGCAGGCGAGCGTGGCGGCACGGTGATCGCCGTCGGCCACCAGCCGGACTGCTCGAAGATCGCCGCCGCGCTGACCGGCGAGCCGGACGTCGAGTTCCCACCGGCGGGCTCGCTGGCGATCAGCCTCGCGTCTTGAGCGCGATCGAGGTCCGCGGGCTCCGGAAGTCCTACGGCGCCGTCGAGGCGCTCCGCGGGATCGACTTCACGCATGAGGAGGGCGAGGTGCTCGCACTCCTCGGTCCGAACGGCGCCGGCAAGACAACCACGGTCGAGATCCTCGAGGGCTATCGAAAGCGCTCGGCCGGCGAAGTTCGCGTGCTCGGCGAGGACCCCGAGCAGACCGGGCCGGCCTTCCGCGCCCGAATCGGAATCGTGCTTCAGTCCTCAGCGGTGTATCCGACGCTCTCGGTCTCCGAGATGCTCGAGCTTTTCGCCGGCTACTACCCGGCGGCGCGGGACACGCGCGAAGTCCTCGAGCTCGTGGGCCTCGAGGAGAAGCGCGATGCGCGCGTCCGGACGCTCTCGGGCGGCCAGCTCCGCCGGCTCGATCTCGGGCTCGCGCTCGTCGGCGATCCGGAGCTCGTCTTCCTCGACGAGCCGACGACCGGTTTCGATCCAGCGGCGCGGCGCCAGGCGTGGGAGACGATTCGCGGCCTCCGCGAGCTCGGGAAGACCGTCCTTCTGACCACGCACTACATGGAGGAGGCACAGGACCTGGCCGACCGCGTCGCGATTCTCCGGGCCGGGCGGATCGTCGCGATCGGCCCGCCTGCAGACCTCCTCGGTGGCGGTGCCGATGTCGAGATCCGCTATCGGAGAAACGGCGAGGTCGTCGTGCTGACGCACGCACGAGCCGACCCGGGTTCTGAACGAGCTGACGCGGGAGGCGCTCGCCGAGGGCCGCGAGCTCGAGGGCCTCCAGGTCTCGCGGCGGACGCTCGAGGACGTCTACCTCGAGCTGACGGCGGAGGAGCCGCGGAGTGAAGCTCTTCGTTCACGAGCTCGCGGGCTCAGCAGCGGCTCTTCTGGCGCAGCCGCGAGGCGGCGTTCTTCACGTTCCTCCTGCCGATCATCCTGCTGCTCCTGCTCGGCTCGGCCTACGGCGACGAGACGATCGAGGGCGTGAGCGCCTCCACGTACCTCCTCGCAGGCCTGCTCGGCTACGGCGATCGTCGCCACGGCCTTCGCCGGGCTCGCGATCACGATCGTCGTGCGGCGCGAGTCCGGCGTCCTCAAGCGCGTGCGCGGAACGCCGCTCCCGTGCGTCCCTCTACCTCGCGGCCGTGATTGCCTCGACGCTCGTCGTGATCGTGCTCGAGATCGTCGCGCAGCTCGTCGTCGGCCGCTATCTGCTTGACGCGGACTGGCCGGAGGCACCGCTGCTCGTTCGCGGTAGCCGTCGTGCTCGGCGTCGCAGCCTTCGCAGCCCTCGGGCTGGCGATCACGGGCCTCGTTCGAAACGCCGAAGGCTCGTCGGCGATCGTGAATGCCGTCTACCTGCCGATGACGTTCATCTCGGGGGTCTTCTTCTCGCGCGACGCAATGCCCGGCTTCCTCCAGGCGATCGCGGACGTGCTGCCGCTCACGTACCTGCTCGAGCTCCTCCGCGAGGTTTTCGTCGACGGCAACGGCCTGGAAACGGAGATCGGATCCGTTGCCGTTCTCGTGGTCTGGGGCGCGATCGGCTTCGCGCTGGCCCTTCGGATGTTCAAGTGGGAGCCGCGCGCGGTATAGCCCTTCCATGGGCGATCGAACTCTCGTCTTCGCGAACGAGACTCACGACGGAACCGAGGTCGTCGTGAACTTCGGGGTGCACGCCGGCCGGGACGCAACACAGGCGGAGATCGACCGCCTCGCACGTTCCCTCCTCGACGACATGGAAGTGGTCGTGATCGTGAGCGAGAACCGCTACAGCTTCGACCGCGAAGCCGAGGCGTCCGTGCACCAGGTACGGATCGAGCTGACTGAAGGGCAGGAGCGGGAGCTCCTGGCCCGCAAGGTCGAGGCCTGGGCGAAGGACTGCATCGCCGAGCGCAGCCTGCTCAGGCAGTGAGAACCTCCGGATCGCCCAGCCGCCCGTAGGCCCTGTACGAGCCAGGATGGGCCGAGCGGCCCATGGGTATGGCCCTCAATCACGAGTAGTGTGGTTCGAAACTGCGGCCAGGGGGGTTACAAGTGAATAGGAATCGTCTGATCGGCGTCTTCGCGTGCCTGATCATCACCATCTCGGCGTCGCCAGCGTTCGCGACGTACGGGGGCGACAACGGCAAGATCGCGTTCGTGAAGAGCCAGAAGATCGTCAGCCAAGCGCCCGGCGGCGGGGCCGACAAGGTTCTCGCACAGGGAACCGTCTCAGCACCAAGCTATTCGAGGAGTGGCGCGAAGATCGTCTTCCTGAAGAACGTCGTGTTGGGTGGCTTCCCCGACCCCTACAGTCGGAACATCTGGATCATGAACGCAGACGGGTCTGGCGAGAAGAAGGTCACGAAGACCGCGGGCCAGTACTGGAATCCGTCATTCTCGCGTAGCGGGAGCCTGATCCTGTTCTCGCAGTACGACGGAAACCCGCAGGGCATCCGGCGGCTTCACACGATCAGGCTCGACGGCACGGGAAAGACGGAGTTCGCACGCAACGTGGGCGGCTCCATGGATCAAGGCGTCTGGTCGCCGGACGGCACCAAGGTCGCCTACGTCGGCGGCCCGACGGGGGCGAACCAGGTCCTGCGTACGATCAACTCGGAAGGAAGGCCCGCGTCGGTGACCTCGATCGCGCCGTCGCTCTCGAGCGCGTGGGCCCCGGACTGGTCGCCGAACAGCCGCGCGATCGTCTTTGTGCACTCGCCGAACACAGGCAACACGCGAGTTATCTACCGCGTAAACGCAGACAAGTCGGGCCTTGTGAAGCTCGCTGACTACGGCGAGGACATGGGAGCGGACGAGCCGGTCTGGTCTCCCGACGGGAATCGCATCGTGTTCGACAAGCAGGACTACGACCCGGGCACTTTCCTCGGGATCTGGACGATGAGGGCGGCGAACGGCGCCGACAAGACCCAGGTCGACTCGAGCGGGTTCGCGCCCGCCTGGCAGCCGCGCTAATCCTCTCAACCGGGCCGGCGCGCGGAGCGCGCGTCGGCCCGGCGGTACCCTGTCGCGCGGCCCCCGTAGCTCAGTGGATAGAGCAGCGGTTTCCTAAACCGCGTGCGCTGGTTCGATTCCGGCCGGGGGCATCCTCGTGGTGCAATGACCCGGGTCCGCGCACGGACGTCGCGAAGGCGGCGACGTCGAAGCAGCTGGACGCGACGGGTGTTCGTCTCCCGTCAGGGCCGTCTGCCTCGTCCGCCTCCTAGGACGACGGAACGCTGTCGCCGACCCTGAAGGCCTCGTAGTAGACGCCCCACGTCTCGACGAAGCTGTCCTGTCCGGAGAGGCTCGGACTGCTAATGATGAAGCACTGGACCCACACCGTTCCGCCTGCAGGGCCGAGGGCGACCGTGCGCATAGACGTCATCTCGTGGCTGCCCCCACCGGGGATGATGAAGCGAGTCGGGTAGACCCTGCCGTCCACAAAAAGCCCGCACGCGCCCCTGCGCTCGTTGTTCTGGGCGGAGAAATTCGCGAGATTGGCCACGGTCATGAAGACGTCTATGTGCCAGGTCCCAGCGGGGAGGGTGATCGACGAGACGCCCGTCGGCGTCCCGACCCCCTGGCTGAGGGTCCCGTCCGAGCGCCAGGCGCAGTCGCAGAAGGCGATACGGGTCGCAACCGTGTCGCGCTTGCTCGCCCAGTCGCCGATGCCGGATGGGGCGAACGTCCCCGGGGCGACGTCACCGCTCGATACGCACCCTGCGCAATCGAGCGCCCCGCCCAGATGCACCTTGCCGCTGAAGTAACCGGCCCAGCCGGTGCCCGTGTTGTCGCCGTAGATTCCGATGCCATTCGTCCCTGCACGCCCCGCGGCCCCGAATCCCGCGCCGCTCGTGTTCTCGCCGTAGACACCGCTTGCGCCAGCATCAGAGGTGCTTCCCTGCAGTCCGTTCCCACTCGCCGTCGTCGCCGCCAGAGGGCCGCTCGCATTCGGACGGTTCGTACGCAGGAATGAGGCGGAGTCGAGTCCGTCCAGCCGGTCGGCGTTCAGGTTCCCCACCCGCGTCGCCGAGTTCACGGTGAAGGGGGCATGGCCGGGGGCTACGTTCAGACCGAGAGCGCTCGCGCTTCCACCGGTGCTCGTGTTCGTGAGCTGGAGCGCCTTGCCGTCGATAGGCGCCGAGAGCGAGCTCGGCGTGGTCGCAGTGTTGGAACGTCCGAGGATGAAGGTGCCGCCCGTGGCCGCATAGCCGGTCCCGGCGAGTGCGACGAAGAGCGAGACGAGCGAGATCACTAGCGACGGCGACGGCCGACCCATCGGACGCTTCTGCATTTGTTCCCCCCTGCCCGTTGTCCCCTCTGTGGACGTACTCGGGGCCGAGCGCGCATGCTGCGCCACCGGATCCGCGGGGAGTCTAGTTAGTGAATCACTTTGCGCTCCTGGATACAAGAAGTGGCCGTTTCAGCTCACCATCGAGCGCGAACAGGCGCTGGCGGAGGTCGTACGCGGCGAGGGCTGAGCCGCAGCGTCAGTGCAAGTGCGTGGATAGCGAGCTTCAGACGCGGAGCGTGCGACGTCGAGGAGGGGCACGCAGCGGTGACACCCAAGCAGGCGCAAACTCGCAGGACGCCTCGTGGCGACCTAGCGGCGCAGGCGGATCGCGTTCAGGTCTTCGGCCACGATCTCGTCGGCACGACGCTCGAGGTCGTCGACGTCGTCGTGCTCGGCGTGGAGGTAGCGGCCCGCGAGCGCGTCGAGCCGGCCTGACGCGAGAGCCCGGACGAGTCGCGGTGCGAGCTCGGGCGGCGTCCACGGCGCGTCGTCGCCGAAGCTCCCCTCGGTCATCTTGGTGCGGACGAGACCGGGGCTGATGGAGAACACCGGGATGCCGCGGGGCTCGAGCTGACGGGCCAGCGTCTCTGAGAACCTGTGCACGGCGGCCTTGCTCGCGCTGTACGCCGGGCTGGAAGAGCCCGGGAGATACGCCGCGCCGCTCGCGACGTTGACGATCCGGCCGCCGCCCCGGGCGAGCATCCCGGGGATCACGGCCCGGCAGCAGAGGTAGACGCCGAGGACGTTGACCTCGAAGACACGCCACCAGTCGTCCGGCTCGATCTCCCAGGCGGCGTCATCGTCGATCGCGATCCCTGCGTTCGCGACTAGCAGGTCGACGCGCCCGTGCGCGGACTCGACCTGGTCGACCATCCGCTCGACGTCCGCGCGATCCGAGACGTCGCAGCGGATCGCAGTCCCGCCGACGAGCTGCGCGGTCTCGTCGATCTCCTCGGAGCTCCGCGCCGCGACCACGACCTCGGCCCCGGCCGCGCCGAGCTCGAGCGCCACGCTCCGCCCGATTCCGCGGCCGCCGCCTGTGATCAGCGCGACCTGGCCCGAAAGGATCCGATCGCCGGCCGCGCCCATCCAGGCATCGTACGGCGAAGCACGCAAGAGCGGCGACGCGACATTGAGCTTTGTGCTCCGATCCGTAATGATGGCGGCGGAATCGAAAGAGGGGAAACGATGGCGTCTCGGACCGCGCCTCGTGCACTGATCTTCGCTTCACTCCTGGCCGCGGCGCTCGGCGTCTCCTCCCCTGCCGGCGCGGCGGCGCCGACGATCACGACGGCGGAGAACGAGTACGGGAAGGCCTCGGTTGCCTGGACTCTGCCGGCAGGCCACCAGTCGGCGACGCTCGAGCTTTCGAAGACGGGCGTCACGACCGCGAACGGCGCGTTCAAGAACCCCTACCTCTCCCGCACCCTTAGGGTCAACCAAACCTCCTGGACGTCGGACCGCCAACTCCCGCCCGCGCGCTATTTCGTGCACGTCTCGGCCGTCGAGGGGCCGGAGCTCTGCCCCTTGGACGTGTGCCCCGAGGAATGGTCGGAGACCGTCGAGCTCGTCATCCCGCCGCCGGTCCTCGTGCTCGGCAAGAGCATCGCCTACGTCGCGATGGGCATGACCAAGCCCGAGGTCTACGGCATCCTCGGAACCGACTGGGACTCCGGGGGAAGCTCGGGCGGCAAGGAGGGCTATACCTGGAACCGCGAGAAGATGACGGTCGGTTTCGCCGGGCGGCCGCGGGAGGTCGAGTACGTCTCGACCTGGAACAAGACCGTGAAGGTCCGCGGCACGAACGTCGGTCTCGGAACGCGTGAGGGTGCGCTCAAGAACACGATCGACGGAATCAAGTGCCGCTCCTACTCGCCGGATTACGGCGGCAGCTTCCGCTACTGCTTCAAGGGCCGGCTCGCCCGCGGAAAGGTGATCACGCTCTTCTGGATGCTCGACGGAGGTCGAGTCTCGAGCATGGCGGTCGGCAAGGTACTCGACCGCAAGGGCAACCCGCTCGCGACCACCGCCTAGCCGCAGTCGATCAGCAGCGGCCGCGGCCCCACGAGTAACAGTCGAGCTTCACGTTCGTCTGCGTTCGCAGGGAGACCACGTCGCCGCGGTCGTTCAGGATGTACCGCGACTTGCCCCAGTAGCGGGTCAGACGGGAGTCGTTGCTCGGCCGCCCCTGCACGACGAGGTTCAGCCGCTCGCCGGGGAGGAGCACGACGCCGGCCGGGAAGACGTAGTTCCAGGGCAGGTTCTCGACGACGTAGCCCTCGAGGTTCGCCGGAACAGTCCCAATGTTCTTCAGCTGGACCTTCTCCGGTGCCTTAGGCTGAGCCACGACGGTGACCTGACCCGCGAGCGGGTCGGTGCACGAGACCCGGCAGGGATACATCATCCAGGCGCGCAGATCGCCGTGGCGATCGAAGAGGTAGCCGCCGTCCCCCACGCCGTGCGCCGGCTTCACGTTCTCGAAGACCGGATCGGGCTCGCCCCAGTAGAAGCGGGTCGTGTGATTGGAGTCCCAGCTCGGGCGCCGTCCGACGTAGACCGTGATGACCCCGCCCGCCTGAAGCGTGGAGCCGGACGGGAAGCGGAAGTCCCGGAGCATCGAGTCCTTGAACCACCAGCCGCTCAGGTCGACGTCGCTGACGCCGAGATTCTTGATCCTCGCCCACTCGCCGTTCACGTTCGCGCTGTTGTCGGCGCCGTCCGCATCCCAGTTCACCCACATCTGGAGCTGCGCGTCCTGGTCGGGACCGGAGGCGCAGTAGTCGGTGTCCCAATAATTGAGGCCCGCGAGGGAGGCGACTTGCGCACCCCTTGCGTACGACGCGTTCCGCGCCCACTCCTTGCCGTTCGGATGGAAGAGGACGTGACCCTCGTCGACGAGGATCTGCGCGAGGTCAGTCCACTGGCCGTTCGACCACACGGAGACCATCCGCCGGAGGCGGGGGCCGGACCTGCTGGCTGGATCCTGGGCGGAGAGCCTGACGCGGTCGCCCGCGCGCTCGATCAGCTCGTCGAGGCGGTTCGCCGCCTCGACGCCGTGACAGTCGCCGCTGCGGTTCTCAGGCGTGTGGCTATAGACGTCGAGCTCGGCGGCGTTGATCCCTGTCAGACGGACGCGCTTGACCGCGGTCGTGCCGTCGTCGTCGATGTCGACCTTGATCGTGTCGCCGTCGCCGATCGAGTGGACGTCGGCGGTCCAGTGGTAGCAAACCGGCTTGGCCTTCCCCGGGATGCAGGGCCCGCGTGACGCTTCGGCGCCCGCGGCGAAAAGGCAGGCAAGGGCACCTAGAGCGAAGAGAAGCCGCACAAGTCTCATCGAGACGTTCATCGGCGCGGCGTGACGCGGGCTTAGCCGAGATCCCTCTTACTAGTGCCCTCGATCGAGGGGTCTGCGATCAGGCGCTCAGCAGCGTTCGCGTCCCCACGCATAGCAATCCACCCTGATGTCGCGTTGCGTTCGGAGCTCGACCCGGTCCCCCCGGTCGTTCAGGATGTACGTGCGCTTGTTCCAGTAGCGCACCAGCCGCGTGTTTCGCCGGGGCGAGCCCATGACGACCAGGCGGAGCCGCTCGCCCGGATGGAGCAGTGTTCCCGCGGGAAACGCATAGATCCACGGGAAGTTGTCGACGACGTAGCCCTCGAGGCGCACCGTCGACGAGGAGATGTTGCGCAGGAAGACCTTCTCCGGGGCGCGCGGTTGGGCCGAGACCCTCACTTTGCCGCGGAGTGCGTCTCCGCAGGCCACGCGGCAGGGGTACATCATCCAGCTCCGCAGGTCTCCCTGACGGTCGAAGAGGTATCCGCCGTCGCCGACGCCGTGAGAACGCCTGACGTTCTCGAAGACCGCCTCGCGCTCACCCCAGTAGAAGTGCGTCGACCGGTTCCTATCCCAGCTCGGCCTGCTGCCGACGTAGACCGTGATCGTGCGCCCGGCCCGGACACGCGCGCCCGACGGGAACCTGAACCAGCGCAGGTGCGAGTCGCGAAACCACCAGCCGGCGAGCCCGACGTCTGAGCCGCTCGTGTTCTTGATCTTCGCCCACTCGCCGTTCAGGTTCCCGGGCCCGTCCGTGCCGTCTGCGTCCCAGTTGACCCAGATTCGGAACCTGGCCCCCTCGCTCGGACCGCTACCGCATGCGTTCGTGTCCCAGAGGCCCTGGCCTCGACGGGCCGCGTGCTGCGCGGCCGCGGCGTAGGGCTTGTTCCACGCCCACTCCGCGTGGTTCGGGTGAAAGAGCGCGCGGCCCTCGTCGATCATGAGCTTCGCCAGGTCGACCCAACGGCCGTTCGACCGGATGTAGACGGCTCGGCGAAGGCGATTCCCCGAGCGGCTCGACGGATGCTGCGCCGATACTCGCACCCGATCTCCACGAATCAGGCTGTGCAGCCGGTTCGCGGCCCCGACCGCGTGGCAGTAGCCGCGACGCAGATCCGGGTCGTGGCTGTAGCGGGTCAGCTCCATCGCGTTAATTCCGGTGAGCCGGACGCGCTGGATCCGCGGGACGCCGTCGCCGATCGTGTTGACGCTGATCGTGTCGCCGTCGTGGACGGCGGTTACGAGCGCCTCCCAGTGGTAACAGAGCGGACGCGCCTGCCCCGGGATGCACGGACCCCGCGCGGCTTCCGCCCCGGGGGCGACGGCTCCGGCAAGGCCGGCGAGAGCGAGAGCGACGAAAGAGCGGCGCATCCCTTTCGTCATCGGCAGGCCGGCGCCCCACCTGAGCGCATTCCCTCGCCTGATGAGCGACAACGCGGCTGCCATGAGCGTGCACCGCCACGCGGGGAGAAAGCTCGGTCGGCGCCTGGCGCGCGTACGACCGCTGCGGGGGGGCGGGGCGGCACGTTAACGAGCGCCTGAGAAGGTCGCGTCAGCAGGATGTAAGCGATTCGAAAGTGGCGGACGCCACAGCTACCGCTCCGCGTCGCGCCTCCGCCGGACCGAGTCCGTACCCTTGTGTCGCCGAAAATGACCGTCGCAGAGAGGAAATCACCCGAGCCGGACGGGGCCGCCCGCGCTGACGAGCGAGCACGGCTCGACGCCTCAGTCAAGACGTACGACGGCTTCTTCTCGACGTTCTTCGTCAACCCCTATACGAAGTACCTGGCGCGTGCCGCGGCCCGCATCGGCGTCGCTCCGACCGCGGTCACGCTCGTCTCCCTGGGGGTCGGGCTAGGGGCCGCCGGGTGCTTCGCGCTCGGAAGCCGGGCCTCGCTCGTGACCGGCGCCTTCCTCCTGATCGGCTCCTTCTATCTCGACGGCGTCGACGGGACTCTCGCCAGGTACACGGGCCGGCAGTCCGCGTTCGGTGGCTGGCTCGACTCCGTGTGCGACCGGGCCAAGGAGTACGCCGCCTACGCCGCGCTCGCCGTCGGCTCCGCCCGTGGGTTCGACGACGACGTCTGGCTGCTTGCCGCCTGCGCTCTCGCGCTTCAGACGATTCGCCACCTCGGCGACGCCGCGTACGTGAGCGCGGGCCTGGCCAGAGTGCCCGGGCCGGCGGCCGTGCCGGGGGCTGGTGCCGGCGGTGTCCGCGCTGCGGTGCGAAAGTCTGCTCTCACGACCTGGATCCACCGGCTGATCCGCTTCCCGGTCGGTGAGCGGCTCGTCCTCATCGCGGTCACGGCGGCGCTCACCACGCCCAGGACGACCTTCCTCGCGCTCCTCATATGGGGCGGGCTCGCGGCCGTCTACACCGTGGCCGGTCGCGTCGCGTACGACCACCCGGCCACCCGCCGCACCGTCCGGGCCGTACTCGGATGAAGGACCCGGCCGACCTCCGCGACGACGGCCCGCTGGCGTCGCGCCTGGGCCGCGTGCTGGCGCGGGGCGTCGCGCCCGGGCCACTCGCCTGGCTCGTGCCGCCCCTCGTTCGCGCCTTCGAGTACGGAGGCCTTATCGCCCTGACGGCCGCAGCCGAGCCGGATGCGCTGCCCGCCTGCTTCGCATTCCTGGCCGCCATCGCCTTTCATCACTACGACGGCCTCCGTCGGGACGGATCCGGCCGGCCGCCTCCGCCGAGACTGGTCGGGCTCCTGGCCGGCGGCTGGGAGCTCAGGCTCGTCGCGGCCGGGATCCTCGCGGCGCTCGGAGCCCTCGAGGAGGGGCTCGTCGTCGGCGCGGTCGCGCTCGGCGCCCTCTTTGCGGGGGAGGTCGCCGCCAGCTGGATCCGGGCCGGCCGGCGCGGGCGGCAGCGCCCGCCGGAAGCTGCGCCGGGGGCGCTCGAGTGAGCTCGGAGGGTGAGCGGAGCACGGCCACTCCGACGATCGCCGAGCTCCGGTCCGTGACCCAGCCTGCGTCCGTGACCGAGCGCGGGGCGCAGGAGACCTGGGCTGCCAGGCTGTACATGCGCCGGATCTCGCCCTACTTCACACGCCTTCTGCTCGCGGCTCGACTGACGCCGAACGTCGTCACGGCGCTCATGATCCCGGCCGGGCTCCTCGCCGGGGTCCTCCTGACCCTCCCCGGGATCCTCGCGGCGGCCGGCGCCGTCCTCTGCATCCAGCTCCAGGTGCTCCTCGATTGCTCGGACGGCGAGGTGGCCCGCTGGCGGAATTCGTACTCGCCGCGCGGCATCTACCTCGACCAGATCGCCCACTACGTCACCGAGGCCGCCCTCCCCGCGGGGCTCGGCGTCCGGGCCGCGCAGGGCTGGGGTTCCCTTGACGGCTGGACGTCGCTCGGGCTCCTCGTCGCGGTGCTCATCCTGATCCTGAAGTCAGAGACACACCTGGCCGGTATCGCGCGGCTGCGAGCCGGACGACCCGTCGCCCCCGAGCAGGCGCCCTCGGAAGGCGGCCGGCTGAGGTTCCGGGAAGGAGTCAGGCTCCTCCCGTTCGTGCGTCCGTTCCAGGCTGTCGAAGCGTCCTTTCTCGCCCTCGCGGCCGCGGTCGTCGACGCAGCGGCCGGGAGTCTCGTCGGCACGCGGACGCTCCTCGCCGTGCTGGGAGCCGCCGCTCTCGTCGCCGTCGTGGGCCACGGGGCGGCGATTCTCGCCTCCGACCGCCTGAAGTGATTCCCCGCATGACGGCGAAAGGTGGTCCGGGGCTAGGCTGGAAGCGGATGAGACCGACGACCAGGAAGGAGGTGCGGCACAGGTGAGCACGGTCGCAGAGCGAGCACCCGGCTACGACGACTACGGCGCCGAGCGCCACGTCTACGAGCCGCACAAGATCGGCCTGCCGCCGCTTCGCTCCTACGCGCGCGAGGTCTGGCGCCGCCGCCAGTTCGTGATCGAGCTGGCGCGCACCGACGTCCGGGCCCGGTACTTCAACACCGTCTTCGGGCAGCTGTGGCTGATCCTGAACCCGCTGCTCCTCGCGCTCGCGCTCTTCCTCCTCGTCGAGATCATCCGGGGCGGCGATCGCGGCGCCGTCTTTCTCGCTCATCTGATGGCGACGCTCTTCGCCTTCCGACTCGTGACGATGGCAGTGAAGCAGGGAGCCCGGTCGGTCGTCGCGGGCAGCCAGCTGATCATGAACACCGCCTTTCCGCGAATGCTCCTCCCGACGTCCTCGGTCCTCGCTTCGCTCCTTCGCTTCCTGCCGATGGTCGGCCTCTACCTGGTCGTCCACCTGGCCGTCGGCCTGCCGCTCGGCTTCCATCTCCTCTGGGTCTTCCCGATCCTGGCAGCGCTCGTCCTCTTCGCTTTCGGAGCGGCTCTGGTCGTCGCAACCACGCAGGTCTACTTCCGCGACCTGAAGTACTTCCTGCGCTACTCGCTGCGGATCTGGCTCTACGTCTCGCCGATCCTCTGGTACGTAAACGAGGTTCCGTCGTCGGTCGAATGGCTCGTCGCGGCGAACCCGATGTATCCGATGCTCGGGACTCTCAGCGACGTCGTCAACTCGGGCAATCAGCCCGACCTCGCCTGGATCGGCTGGAGCTTCGCCTGGGCGCTCGTCACCTTCGTCGTGGGAGCGCTCTTCTTCGTCTCGCGGGAGCGTGAGTTCGCTGTCCGCCTCTGAGTCGCAGCTGACGGAGACGGCCGAGCCGACGGCGGTGGCGGAAGCGAGCGCGGTGCAGGTCGACCACCTCTCCGTGACGTACCGCACGTCCGTGGTTCGGCGCCCGACGATCCGGAGGCTCCTCTCTCGCACGGCGCGCGGCCAGAAGCAGGTCAAGGAGATCAAGGCCGTCCAGGACGTGTCTTTCGACGTGGCGCAAGGCACCGTCCTCGGCATCATCGGAGTCAACGGCGCGGGAAAGTCCACGCTCGTGCGAACGGTGGCGGGCATCCTCCCGCCCGACCGAGGGCCGCGTCGGTGGTGGACGGCCGCGTGAGCACGCTCCTCGCGCTCGGCGTCGGTTTCAACGCGAACCTGACGGGCCGCGACAACGTCGTCCTCGGCGGACTCGCCGCCGGCCTGACGCCGGGAGCAGGTGGCCGCGAAGTTCGACGACATCGCGGAGTTCGCGGAGCTCGGAGACTACATCGACCTGCCGATGCGGACGTACTCCTCCGGGATGTTCAGCCGGCTCGCGTTCTCCGTCGCCGTGAATCTGGAGCCGGACATCCTCCTGATCGACGAGGCGCTCTCGGTCGGCGACGCCCGCTTCCGGCGGAAATCCTTCCGGAAGATGCGGGATCTCTGCGCCGAGGCGCGGACGATCCTGATCGTGAGCCACGGGCTCCGGACGATCCGAAAGCTCTGCGACGAGGTGATCTGGCTCCACGAGGGCAAGCTCGTCATGAAGGACGAGCCCGACGCGGTCATCGAGGAGTACAGAGCGCTTTCTGGGCGTGGGCGACGACGACGCCGAGGCCGACGAGACGGCCGAGGAGGAAATCTGACCGAGCCGGAGGCGCCGCTCGAAGCCGCACCCCCGCCGGTGCTCTCGGCGTATCCTCCTGGAGCAACCCCGCCTGCCGCGCTATCGCGAGTGGGAATGGGCCGCCGTTCGACCGCACCTCGGACGCATCTGTCCTCGAGCTCGGCGCGGGCCTGGGCGTCTTCTCCGAGAAGCTCGCCGCCGCAGGGCTCGAGCGGCTCGTCCTCGCGGACGCGGAGGAGTTCTTTCTGGCCCGGCTGCGGGAGACCTACAGCGGACGCAGTGATGTCGAGGTCATCAGGGCGGAGCTGCCCGGCGCTCTCGAGCTCGGCGAGCCGGTCGAGTCGGCGGTGGCCATGAACGTCCTCGAGCACATCGAGGACGACGTCGCAGCGCTCCGCGACCTCGCGGCCGTCGTCAGCCCGGGGGGCACGATCGTCCTCTGGGTGCCGGCCTACATGCAGCTCTACGGCGACTTCGACCGGAAGCTCGGCCACGTGCGCCGCTACACGCCGGCCACGCTGCGTGCGGTCGTCGAGAGCGCCGGGCTCGGCGTCCGCCTCGTCCACCCCGTCAACCTCCTGGGCGGGCTGGCCTGGTGGGCGGCGGTTCGCCGAGGCGGCGTCGATCGGCCGAACCCGCGGCTCGCCGGCTGTCTACGACGCCGTCGTCGTTCCTGCCTCACGCGCCCTCGAGCGCCTCGTCACGCCGCCGTTCGGCCAATCGCTGCTGTGCGTCGCCGAGGTCGGTCGCGACTAGCCGTCGCGGAAGCGTCGCGCTCGCAACGAGCTGCCAGCCCCGGCGGCCGCGCGTTGCGCCCGCCCGCAGAAGGACGTCGAACACTCGCAGCGCGACGTCGTGCGGCGAGAGGCGGGCCCCCGCCCTCGGCTCGAGACGTCGCTCCTGAGCCGCTCGTCCGCGAGCGACGACGGCGAGTCGATAAAGGTTGAAGAACGGAAAGCCGGCGCCGCTGCACCCACTCCACCGCGTAGCCGCCGTCTTCGAGAGTGCGGCGAAGGGTGTCGACCGTGAAATGCCGGCGATGCCCGATATGACGGTCGAACGCGGACATCGGACCGGCCGGAACGGTCACGACGAGGCGGCACCCGGGCGCGAGATAGTGCCGAGCGCCCGCGAGGAGGACGCCCGGCTCCGTCAACGTGCTCCAGCACCTCCGAGCAAACCGCCGTCGTCGCCCAGGCGCGGTGCTCCGCCGCGCACCTCGTGCTCCTCGAGGAGATCTCGTTCGAGGAACGTCGCCGCCGGCACCCGCGCCCGGGCCCGCTCGACGCCGACCCGGCTCAACTCGAGCCCCAGGAGCTCGGCAGTCCGGGAACGCGGCTCGAAGCGCGAACCGCCAGGTCGCCCGAGCCCGAGCCGATGTCGAGCATCCGCTGCAGGACTTCCCTGCTCCGCGAGTGCCCCGACGACGAGCCGGTGCCGGAATGCCTTCGCAGGGCTCTCGGCAGCGAGGTCGGCGAAATCCGACCAGTGGCGATTCCAGTCGTCCTGAGACGCGGGTGCCCCCGAGCGGGCGCTCACCGGCGCGCTGCCGCGCCCGAGCTTGCCTGCGTCCGGCGCTCCGCGAACCACTCGACCGTGCGCTCGAGTCCCTCGCGGAGCTCGTAGCGCGGCGCGAAGCCGAACGACTCGGCAGCCCGCGTCGACCGCGCGAAGTTCCGCTCGACCTCCCCGCGGCGGGACGGAAGGTGCTCGAGCGGCACCTGGGCGCCCGTGAGTGCGAGCACGAGACGAGCCAGTTCCTCGATCGACGTCTCGACGCCAGAGGCGAGATGAAACACGTCGTCGGGGAAGCGCCGCTCGAGCGCCGAGACGATTCCGTCACAGATGTCCTCGACGTAGAGGAAGTCGCGTGTCGCGCCGCCGTCCCCGTAGATCACCAGCGGCTCGCCCGCGAGCGCGCGCTCGATGAAGGACGTGACCGCGCCGCGCTTGTGCGCCGAGTAGGGCCCGTACACGTTGGCAAATCGAAGCGCGGTCGTCGCAAGGCCGAAGGCGCCCGCGTACGCGTGGCAGTACGCCTCGCCCGCGACCTTTCCGGCGCCGTACGGCGAGATCGGCCACGGGAGCGTGCCCTCGTCGACCGGTGGCGTCTGCGTTGCCGAGCGCAGCTCCGCCCGTGGAGGCGAAGACGACCTGCTCCACGCCTGCGGCCACGCAGGCGTCGAGCACTACAAGCGTCCCGCGGACGTTCACGTCGAAGTTCTCGAACGGCTCGGCGATGGAGTCGGTCACGCTCCCAAACGCGGCGAGGTGCACCACGGCGTCGACGCCGGCGAGCGCGCGCGGCGAGCGCGGCGCCGTCCCGCACATCCGCCTCGACGAGCTCGACCTCCTGGCCGGCCAGGTAGGCGCGATCTGCCTCGCGTCAGGTTGTCGAGGCCTCGCACCTCGAGGCCGGCAGCAGCCAGGCGAGGGACGAGGTTGGCGCCGATGAAGCCGCAGGCGCCGGTGACGAGGACTCGCCGGGAGATCGCTTCCTTCGAGTTCGCCGGCCCTACCGGGCGGGCGGCGTGGGGAGCTCGTGGGCGAGGAGGCGGGCCCCATCCTCCACGGCGTCCCCGTTCCCGTTCGGGCTGTAGCTCTCGACCGCGGGAGCGGTCAGCCGCTTCGGCTGGCGCCAGAGCGACCGACTGGGGATCTTGCTGCGGTCGCAACGGTGTGCGTAACGCTGAGCGATCTCGGCGACCTCGTTCATGAGACCCTCCTCGAGCGTGATCGGCACCAGGCCGAGGTCGAGGAGCTGGCGGTTCTCGACGTAGAGGTCGTTCTCGGCTGCCTCGTTCCGCGGGTTCTCCACGAAGTCGATCTGAGCGCCCGTCAGGCGCGCCACGAGCTCGGCGAGGTCGATCAGACGGTGCGTCTCCGTCATCTGGTTGAAGATGCGGACACGCTCGCCGTGCTCCGGCGGGTTCTCGATGGCGAGCTCGATGCAGCGCACGCTGTCCTGCAGATGGATGAAGGCGCGGGTCTGGCCACCGGTTCCGTGCACCGTGAGCGGATGGCTGATCGCGGCCTGCATGAGGAACCGGTTCAGGACGGTCCCGTAGTCGCCGTCGTAGTCGAAGCGGTTGATGAGGCGCTCGTCGAGCCGCGTCTCATCCGTCTGTGTGCCCCAGACGATGCCCTGGTGGAGGTCTGTGACCCGCACCTCGTCGTTCTTGTTGTAGTAGGCGAAGAGGAGCTGATCCTGCGTCTTCGTCATGTGGTAGACGCTGCCCGGGTTGGGCGGGAACAGGATCTCCTGCTCGACGTGACCCCCGTCGTCACTCTCGATCTTGACGCGCAGGTAGCCCTCGGGGATCCGCACGCCGGCGGCCCCGTAGCCGTACACGCCCATCGTCCCGAGGTGGACGACGTGGACGTCCAGGCCCGACTCGACGATGGCGACGAGGAGGTTGTGGGTCGCATTCAGGTTGTTGTTGACCGTGTAGCGCTTGTGCCAGGCGCTCTTCATGGAGTACGGCGCGGCGCGCTGCTCGGCGAAGTGCACGACAGCGTCAGGCTGGTACTCGCGGATCAGCTCGAGGAGCTCCTGGTAGTCCTCCGCGACGTCGAGCCGCCGAAAGCCGATCTCGCGCCCGGTTAGCTCCCGCCAGGCCTCCATGCGCGTACCGAGGGGCGCGATCGGGGTGAGCGACGACGCCTCGAGCTCGATGTCCGCGTTCCGCCGCGCGAAGTTGTCGACGACGAGGACATCGTGCCCGCGCTGCGACAGATGGAGCGAGGTCGGCCAGCCGCAGAACCCGTCTCCGCCAAGGATCAGAAGTCGCACGGCTTGGCTCCGCTCTGTGTTGAGTGGGGCATTGACACGGCGCTCGATGGTAGCAAGCTCTCCACACGCGCCCGGCCGTCTCGGAGCCCGCAGCCCGGCTCCCCGGCGCGAAACCGCGAGCTGTTAGCGCCCGAGGTAGGGGTCGAGACCGCACTCGCCTGCCTCCGCGCCCGCGGGGTTTACTGTCGGAAAGAGATCGGCCCAGTCGTCGGGGGCGGCGTCGCCAGCCCCGCCCGGACCGAGGATCACCATCCTGCCGTCCTCGCTGACGAAGAGGGGACGCCAGCTCTGGCCCAGCTCGAGCAGGCGCCTCTCAGCCCGGGCGCGGGCCCGGACGAATCGATCCTTGTGTACGAGAATCAGCGTGCCCGGGGAGGGGGGCCTGAGAAAAGCGCGGCCCGGTGCCGCCAGCGGCCGGCCCGGCCAGAGGAGGTCGCCGAAGACGGTCCGCTGGAACGCGGGCACCAGGCGGACGGTCAGCCCGTCGGTCCGGAGGAAGTCGTAGCGCGCCGCCTCGGGGCCGGCGAGCCAACCGCGCAGATCGTCCCAGCGCTCGCCGGGATCGTTCCGCCAGATGTCCTTTGCCGCGCAGCTTCGGAACTCGAGCGTGCCGGGGATGATCACCGCCAGTGCGACGAGCACGGCGGCGAAGGCGCCGGCCAGGGCGCCTCGAGCCATCGGGAGAAGCCCCCGGGCGAGGAGAGCCACGGTGCCGAAGGCGCCCATCACCAAAGGCGGAAGGGCCGGATACCAGTAGCGGATGTTCGAGCTGTTGATGATCGGCTCGCCGGACGAGAGCGGAAAGAGACCGATGAGGGCCATCACGACGCAGACGGTCAGAAACCACGCTCCGAAGACCCAGAGGCGGCGGTTGCGGATCCAGACGAGTCCGAGGAGAAAGACGCAGAGGAGCCCGACCAGGATCCAGCCGGAGTCCCAGCCGAGAAACAGCCGCGGCAGCACGAGGGAGGCGGCGAACGGATCGTCGATCTGCTCGTTCAGCCGCTCCAACGCGGCCTGCCGAGCCGGCCCGAGGGGGCGGTCGGCTCGATCCAGGATCACCTCCGCCCTCACGAGCGGATCGCCGTGCACGAGGGCTCCGTAGACCAACTCGAGCCCCACCGTGATGAGGCAGGAAGCGGCGCCGAGCAGCAGCCTCCGGAGCGGTACCCGAAACAGAACGACAGCCGCGACGACAGCCGGAAGGAGCACGGGACTCAGTTCTCTGACGAGATACGTCCAACCGAAGAGCACACCCGCAGCGAGGGCGGCGACCGAGGCGCGCCGACCGCTACGGTCTCGCTCCCCCCACGAGCCGGCCAGGCCCAGGCCCAGGATCCCGGCTGTGAACGTCGCAGTGGCGGTCGTGTCCGGGAAGATCGAGCTCGAGTTGAGCAAGAACGGCGGGTTCAGGACCGTGACGAGAGCCGCGCAGGCGGCGACGAGCCGCTGCCGAAAGAGCAGGATCATCGTCCAGTAGACCGACCCGGCGAGAAGGAGGCCCGTCGCGATCGGAACCGCATAGAGCGCGGCCTCGGACGGGCCGAGCGCGCGAACCGCGACCGCGACCGGCGCGACCAGCCCGATTCGAAGCGTCCAGTAATCGGCCGCCGCTTCCGGGAACCTGACCGCCGACTGGAAGTACCTGGCCGGGTCGAAAGGATGCGGGCCGAGCAGGAGCCAGAGCTGGGCAGCCGCGTAAAGCGAGAGCACGATTCCGCAGACGAGCCAGTCCAGGCGGACCGGGCCGACCCTTTCGCTCCAGCGCCCCCCAAGCCGCTCGGTCGATCCCTGGTCGCTCGGCTGAGGCTCCGGGAACTCGTTGCTCGTGTCCCGCAAGGCGCTGGTCAGGGGCTGCGCGGCCCGGCTTCGTCGGTCCGATCACGGCGTTCACGCCGGCCCGTGATCGCCGTGATCGCGAGCGCGGCGGCGCCCGGGAGCAGGAAGAGCTGCGGAAGCTGGTAGCGCCAGGAGAAACTCGACGCGATCGCGCTTGCCAGGGCAAGGGAGAGCGCAAGGCCGGCGAGGAGGAGGCAGGCGGTGCGAAGGCCTGAGCTCCGAGCGCGTCCAACTCCGACCGCACCCGCGATCGCGACCAGCAGCGCTGCAAGAAGCAGGGGGCCCGGAACGTAGACCAAGCTCTGGTACGCCCTCAGGAACGAGGTCAGCCCTTCGTTCGCCGTACCCCGCTCGTGGCCGTAGAGCGCGAGGACGCCGGCAGTTTTTCGGGCGCGCCGCTCACAACCCACGGAGTACGACCGGGCCTCCCCCGGCCCCGGCGGACAGGTCTGACCGAGGTAGAAGATCGGAAAGCGCTCCTGGAACTGCCACGGGTGCACGCGGTAGCCGCTCGAGGTCGACTCCTTCGTCGGCGAGAGATAGCCGCGCGCGAAGTCCCGCAGGACGAGCTCCGCGTAGTCGACAGGCTGGTTGCGAACCACCCGCCGAGCGAACGTGCCTGCCACTTCGTCCTGCGTCTTCCCCGGCGGCGGGACGACATCGTTGACCGGCGTGCGATTCCCCCACATGTACGCGTAGTCGTCGAGGCGCTCCCCGAGCGGCTCCTTCGGGCACAGCACCCGCTCCCCTACCGGGATGGCGAACCGAGTGCAGTCGACGATCGGCGCGACGCGGCCGTAGAGGAAGCGACCCGACGTCCGGCTGAGGCCGTAGACGTCGTGGTGGGAGTGGAACCACACCGCGTACCCGCCGAGCGGCACGGCGAAGGCCGCGAAGAGCGCTCCCGTCACCGCGAGGCGACGACCGGAACCAGCCAGGAAAACGGCTCCGGCCAGGGCGGGAAGGATCAGAACCGCACCGACAGAGCGGGTCAGAGCAGCCGAGGCCAGGAGCAGGCCCGCCGCGGCCGCAAGCGGCCACGTCAACGGACGTCTCCAGAGGAGAAGGGCCGCGGCTCCGGCAAGGACGGCGTGGAAGAGGGTCTCGGCGAGTACCTGGTGCTCGACGTTCAGGACGTAGGCGTCGAGCAGGGGCGGCGCGCCGGCGAGCGCGGCCAGCCAGCGCCGGACGCCGAGGCGCAGGAGCAGGCTGTAGACGAGAAGGGCGATCAGGAGTCCGAGCAGGTGCTGGAGCACGGTCACGACTTCGAGCCCCCAACCGAGCGGCAGCACTTTGAGAAAAAGCGGATAGCCGAACGGCCGCAGCTCCGCCGGGCCGAGATTCTCGGACTGCTCGAGGTACCAGTAGGAATCGGTGATGCCGAAGATCGCCGGGCGATAGGCGGCCTGCGTGACGACCCGAAGAGCCACGCCTGCGAGCACGAGGACGGCGAAGAGCCAGTGGCCGCGTAGGACCCCGAGCAGCGTGCCGCCGACTCTCTGCCACGGAGGGGTCGGCTCGTCTCGAGGTGCCGCTCGTGCCGCTGCGGCGGCCCTGCTCTCGAATCGCTCCGTTTGCTCAGGCGGCTCGGCGCTCATCCCGGAAACCGAAGAGGGCCGCCAGCCCGAGCGCGCCCGCGGGCGGCAGAAGCACAAGCTGGGGCAACTGGTAGCGCCAGTTGAAGATTGTGGTCACGGCGACGGCGACCAGGAGCGTGGTTCCGATCGCAGCGAACGCGAGGGCCGGTGCACGCAGGCCGGACTCCTTGCTCCGACCGAGGCCGAGAGCGGCCCCGAGCGCCGCCAGGAGGCAGAGGCCAAGGACTGTGCCCGGGACGTAGCCGAAGCGCTGGTACGTCCGCAGGCCGGAGGCGAGCATCGAGTCGGCCTGCTCCTCCGCATAGTCCTCGGGCAGGCCGGACGCGCGAGCGCCGGCCCAGCTGTGATCGTCCCGTGGCACGAGGTAGCGAGTCGGGAAGGTCCAGCGGTCGAGTGGCAGGTCGTCGTAGTTGGTCGTCTTCGTCGGCGCGAATCCCTGGAGCAGGTCGGAGGCGACCACCCGCGCGTAGGAGAGCGGACGGGCCCGGATCACGCGCCGCGCGAAATCGCCTCCCACTTCGTTCGCCGTCTTTCCGGACGGAGGCTCGAGCCCTGGAAACGGGGAGTGCGCGCGGTACCACATGAGCTCGTTCGCAGTCGGGCGGCTGCCTGCGGGCTCGTCCACGCAGAGCGGACGCTCGTGAGCAGGCACAGCGAGCCCCTCGCAGCCCCCGAACTCGACGACGCGACCGTAGAGGATTCGACCGCCGTAACTCGTGAGCCCGAACTCGCCGTGCTCGGACTGGAACCAGGCGGCGTAGCCGGCGACCGGCACGGCAAACGCGGCTGCGAGGACGGCGAGGCGGATGAGGCGCGCCCGCGGGGGGAGCGGGACGCTCGCAGCGAGGACGGCGAGTGCGGCCGGAAGAAAGACCACGAGCGCCACTGCTCTCGTCAAGGTGGCGGCGGCCAGAAGGAGGCCGGCCAGAGCTACGACCGGGAGGCGGGGAGGTCGGCGCCAAAGGAGCGCCGCGCACACGCTCACGAGGAGAAGCTGGAAGAGCGCCTCGGAGAGAACGAACTGCTCGATGTTCAACTGGTACGCGTCGAGGAGGACGGGCGCCGACGCGAGCGCGGCGAGCCAGCCGGACACCCCGAGTCGCCAGAGCAGCGCGTACAGGACTGCCGCCGCAGCCAGGACGAGAACGTGCTGGAGCGCCGTGACGAAGGCGAGACTTGCCTCGACGGGCAGGAGCCGGAGCAGCGCCGGGTAACCGATCGGGTGGAAGTCGGAGGGCGCGAGGCCCTGAGAGTTCCTGAGGTATCCGACGGAGTCCGCCCGAAGGAGGGCCGGGTGGTAGGCGAGCGACGTCGCAATCCTGAGAGCCGCCCCGGCGCCCAGCAGAAGTGCGAAGACCCAGTGCGCCCGCACGCTCGCGAGCGGGAGCCGGCGGCGCCGCGCCGCGGGAAGCTCGGCCGTCGTCTCCCCCGCCTGCGTTCGCTCGGGAGTCGAGACGACGTTCTGCGTCACGAGGTGTCCTGCTCCACGGCCGGCGCGCTCCGGGAGCGGCGGCGCTCCCGCCACCACGTCCCGAGAACGACGCGCGCGTACCTGAATCCGTAGAGGAGGTTGTGGCCCTTCTTGCTCTTTCCGGCCGTTCGCTTGTGCATCACGATGGGCCGCTCGGCGAGGCGGTAGCCGCCGTAGATGACGCCGATCAGGAGCTCGGAGCTCTGATACTGCACCTGCTCCTGCCGCACGAGGCCGGTCAGCTCGGCGCGCATGGCGCGAAACCCGCTGGACGTATCCGTCACCGGGACGCCGGTGAGAAGACGCACGAGCCCCGCGAAGAAGCGGACGCCGGCGTGGCGGAAGGCATCGTCAGTCTCCGCCCGGCCGAGTATCCGCGAGCCGACCACGAAGTCGGCGTCGCCCGAGACGACGGGCTCGAGCACGAGCGGGATCTCGAGCGGATCCCACTGCCCGTCGGCGTCGAGGGTGACGATGAAGCGAGCGCCGTGCTCCCGGGCCAGCTCGTATCCGACTCGAAGCGCGACGCCGTGCCCGCAGTTTCGCTCCAGCCTGACGACGAGCACTCCATGCTCGCTCGAGACCCTGGCTGTCCCGTCCTCGCTGCCGTCGTCGATCACGAGCACGTCGACGCCAAGTCCACACGCCTCCGGCGGCGATCGCTTCCAGCACGCCGCCGATCGACTCCTCCTCGTTGTAGGCGGCGATCACGATCACGACAGGCGCGAAGGTGCGCTCGCCGAGCTTGTGGCGGAAGGCCTCGATTGCCCGCTCACGCACGCCGGTCAGACGCGGGGCGCCCCCGTCCGGGGAGGACGCCGTCGAGGTTGTCGCCGCATTCACGAGGCGTACCTTGCCAAGAGCGGTCGGGCGGCGCAGCCTGTCGGTCTACTCGGACGTGGGCTTTCGCCGCATGAGGCTCGGGCCGATCTCGTGCGGATCGCCGCCGTCGAGGACTTCGCAGACAGCCTCCGTGATGGGCAGGTCGACACCGAGGCGGCGTCCGAGGTCGCGGAGAACGGGCGCCGTGGTCAGCCCCTCGACGGTCATCCCGATCTCGCGCACGGCTTCCTCGGCCGAGCGACCCTGCGCCATCAGCTCGCCCGGCGCGGCGGTTCCGGCTGTGCCGGCTCCAGCACGTCACCATCAGGTCGCCCATCCCGGCGAGGCCCGAGAACGTCTCAGGGCGCCCGTCGAGGGCGCGGCCGATCCTGCGGATCTCGGCCAGGCCTCGCGTGACGACTGCGGCCTTGGCATTGTCGCCGAGGCCGAGCCCGTCCGTCATGCCGACGGCGAGCGCGATCACGTTCTTCGCCGCGGTCGAGACCTCGACGCCGAGAATGTCGCCGTTCGTGTAGATGCGGAAGCGCGGCGACATGATCGCCTCCTGCAGGCGCTTGGCGAGCTCCTCGTCCGAGCTCGCGATCACAGCGACCGCCGGCAGTCCGGCCGCGATCTCCTCTGCGTGGTTCGGCCCGGCGAGCACCGCGACCGGGCGCCCGTTCACGACTGTGGAGAGCCGCTGACCCGACTCGGGATCGAAACCCTTGACGAGGCTCAGGACGGGAGCGCCGGTCTGAGGTAGGCCGGTCACCACCTCTCGAAAGGCCGCGCTCGGTACCGCCACGCAAACGAGCTCTGCCTCCTCGAGTGCCTCCCGCGCCTCCCCGTCCACGCAGGGCTCGACCCGCGAGAGGTCTGCGTCCTGCGCGTAGCGCGGGTTCCGCCCCGTCTCCGCGATCACCCGCGCCTGCTCCGGGTCGCGGCACTGGAGCCAGACTTCGTGCTCGCGCTCGGCAAGGACCGAGGCGAACGTCGAGCCCCAAGAGCCCGCGCCGACGACGACGATCTTCACGCCGCGCCGTCCAGGGTCTCGTTGGCCGCGCCGAGGTCTTCCTCGGTGTCGACCTCGATGGCGGCGTAGTGCGAGACGGAGACGGGCTTCACGATCAGCTCTCCAGCCGCGATCGCCGTCTCGAGGCCGCGCTCGAAGTAGTCGGAGTCGTCGCACGCCTCGAGGTGACGGATGAGCGTCTCCCGATCCTTCGAGGCGACGAAGTTGATCCCGATCGCCTCGCCGAGGGGGGCTTCAACGGCTTTCGAGAGCTCGCTGACGTTTCCGTCGGCATCGAGGGCGTACTTGACCTCCTCGTCGGCGACGCGCTCCTCGTTGACGCAGATCGCGGTCTGGTCGCTCTCCACGTACGGCTGCAAGCTCCGCGAGGAGCCGAGGGTCGAAGACGACGTCGCCGTTCAGCCAGACGACGCCGCCGTCGCCCGCCAGCCGGAGCCCCCGGAGGAGCGACTTGGACGTGTTCGTCTCCGAGTAGTCGGGGTTGTAGACGTACAGGGAGCCGGGGAAGGCCTCCATGATCAGCTCGTGCTTGAAGCCGACCACGATGTGGATCCGGCTCCCGGGGAAGGCTGCCCCGAGAGCCTCGTGCTGCTGGCCCAGGATGGAGCGTCCGTCCCGCAGGGGCGTCAGGGGCTTGGGGAGCGGACGGCCGAGGCGGACACCGAGACCGGCCGCGAGAATCACGATCGAGGGAGGGGTCATCGCGACTGCGCTCAGGCGACGCCCGCGCCGACCTCGAGCCCGCTGGCCCGCTTCGCCTCGAGAAGCGCGTCGCGGCGAGCCACGACCTCGTCGACGGCCTCGAGGAAGCGCCGCGTGCTCTCGCCGGGCGCGAGGTCCCCGAAGTAGAACTTCCGTGCCTCCTCGCGCGACGCGCGGTACGAATCGTCCTCCAGGCTCGCCTCGATGGTGGTCGCCACGTCACGCATCGCAGCTGCGTCGATGACGCCGACGCTCGCGGCGAGCGGAGACGCCTCGACGAGCTGTTCACGGTCGCCGTAGGGGTCGAAGAGCCAAAGCGGCGCCTCCGTCCGCAGGTAGAGCCAGTCCAGGGCGACGCTCGAGACGTCGCAGGCAAGCACGTCGCAGGTGGAGAAGAACGGCAGGATGTCTTCCTCGATCTCGACCACGTGGCGCTCGAGCGGCTCGAGCGAGCGGTTGGCGGCTGCGAGCGCGCGGATGATTCTCTCGTGCGCGCCGGTGACGGGCGGTGACCCCTGCACCACGCGCGGATGCGGCTTGTAGACGATCCGGAAGCCGCCGTGCGCGAGCAGCTTCTCGACGAGCGGCCCGCCGTATTTCGCGAGCGACGTGTAGTCCATGGCCGCCGTGTCCCCCTCCCACGTGGGCGCGTACATCACCGTGGGCCTGGAGGCCGGCGCGAGCACGCGGGGTAGCTCGACGTCGAGCTGGGGCCGCCCGGCGCGGACGAGCCGGTCGCCGTCGAAGGCGATCAGGTTGTCGAGGTAGCGCCGCTCCGCGGCTTCGCCGGCCACGAACACGACGTCGTAGGCCTTCGCCTGGTTCGAGGACATCGAGACCTTGTCGCTCTCCCCGTGGTTCAGGTGGACGTGCAGCGAGCGCCGCCAGCTCAGCGGCTGGAAGTTCTGCGTCGAGTTGTTGACGTAGAGGCACACCTTCGCGTCGGTCGTGTCGAGGACGTCCTCGAGGTCACGCAGCCGGCGCGCGAAAACCATTGGGAGGTCTGTGGTCTCGCGGAGGAGCGTGAAGGAGTCGATGTTCCGGGTCAGGAGCAGGACGGGCTGCCGCTCGTGAAGCTGCTCGAGGACGGGGATCCACTGCCTGATCTGATACGCACGGGCAGGCGAGTCCGCAAAGTACGCGAGCACGGTCGCGCGCACGCCAAAGCTCGCGAAGCGCTCACTCGCCTTCGGCTCGGCCGAAGTGGCGAGGAGCATGTTCGGTGAGACCGCGGCACGCAGGGCCCGGTATACGGCCCGCTGTGAGAGGAGGAGGCGATACGCCCCGAGCCGTGCCCGGCGGAGCGCCATCGAGCCCAGCGTTTCGCGTCCCTCGCTCATCTGCCGTCCTCCCGGCGGCGCAGCTTACCGAGGCACGCAGGCCGTGTCCCGGAGGTCGGGCCCCGGCGCCACCGGGGCCGCACGGGGCTCTCAGCGACGTGCGCGAGCCCGCACAGGGAGGGCCGCGACCGGGTTCGGCTCCCGCCGGCGCCTCCAGCGGTCGAGGAGTAGCCGCTGCCTGCGCACAGCCGCACGCGTGCGGTGAACATAGGCGTAGCGTACGAGGTGCTCGGGGCCCGGCCTCGCGGAGCCGTTGCGCTCGTATCCCAGCCGCTCCATTCGCCCGGCGAGAACGTGCTCGCACAGCTCGACCTCCCACGGCTCGAGATCGGAGCGCCAGCGCCCGATGAACTTCGGGCTCGGGCCGCCGCGCGTGTTGGCGTGCCAGTGCTTGCGCTCGGGCACGGCGACGCCCGAGAGACGCTCCGGCTCAGCCATTTGAGGGTCGTACTCCTCACCCAGGGCTTCGGCGAGCTCTCTCAGGTTCGGCTCGGGGTCGGCGACGAGCTGCTCGTAGCTCACGCGCGTCACCGCCCGTGGCCAGCGCCGGAGGGCCTCGTCCGTGTTGTCGATCGACTGCGCCCAGGCCGAGATGGAGTGGTAGACCGACTGCTTCCACCACGGCACCCGCTTCAGAGACGCCACGCAGTCGCGTGGGTCGCGAACCAGGTGGACGATCTGTGCGTCGGGGAAGAGGCGTAGGAGCACTTCGATGTAGCCGTGGTAGGCGGGCCGCTTGTCGCCCCAGCGCGGCCGCTCGAAGCGCTCGGCGTACGAGCTGTACACCGTCGCGAGCAGCGAGCCGAGCGTCGGCGGCCCGGCCGCGATCTGCCTTCGAACGCGTCGCCGGTTGAGCCCCAGGTCGCGAAAGCGGGTCTTCGGCCGCTGGACGAACCGCGCCACACGGCGCCGGTTCCGGCGGACCTCGAGGTCGCCGAAGGAGAGACGCTCGAAGTAGGTCGGCAGGAGGAACCGCGTCTCGGGTGGGATCGCGATCCGCGGGTGACCGTGGAGCATGAGCTGGAGCAGCGTGGTGCCCGACCTGGGACAGGCGACGATGAAGATCGGGCGGTCGGGGTCGCGCTCGCTCGGGCTCACGGCGCCACGCTAGCGCGGTCCGGCTGTGAGTCACTCCCGACGGCGTCGCGTTCCCCAGCCGACCCGAACGCGCGGCCGGTGAGCGCTGCGAGCCCGATCAGGCCCCACGTCATCGGGTCTTCGAGAAACGCCGAGTAGAAGAGGGCGTGTACGAAGATCGCTGTGAGACCGAAGGCGGCCGCGAGCGCCGTCAGGCGAAGGGGGTCGCGCCCGCCGCGGCCGGTGCCGAAGGCGAGGCGGCCCACGGCGAAGACGAGCCAGGCGAAGAGCGCCAGGCCGACCGCTCCGGTCTCGGCCAGCACGGTGACAGGGGTCGTGTGGGAGGAAGGCGTCCGGAGGCGGCCGGGAGGATCGAAGCGCTCTTCGTACTCCGAGGCGAAGTTCCCGATACCCACGCCGACGACCGGGCTCGAGCCCGCGATCCTGAGGCCCTTGGTGATGAGGTCGGAACGGCCACGAGTGGCGCGGTTCACGCTCTCCGAGCTCGGATCGGTCAGCTTCTCGCGCGCGCGCTCGAGCGGCGGCGCCAGGAAGAACACGAGGATCGCCAGCAGCATGAGTGCGGCGAGTGCCTGCGCTCCTCGCGCTCGCCAGGCGAGGAGCACCAGGAGCGCGAGCCCCGAGAGGAGCGCGGCGAAGCTCGACTGCGAGAAGGAAAACAGGAGCCCGACCCAGAGGATCGCGAGCGCGGCCCCGACGAAAGGGAGCCGGGTTCGAAGGCGCCCGAAGACGAGGACGATGAGCAGAGCGAGAATCGCGAGCATCAGGAACCTGCCGTAGATGGAGGGATCCCAGAAGAGCGAGTTGACGCGGAAGAAAACCGAGTTCTCGTTCCCCCGGACGACCTTCTCGTTCCAGAAGATCTCCCGGGTCACCCATTGCCAGATCCCCACGGCCGCGAAGAGGAGCGCCATCGCAACGAGAAGGCGCAAGAGCCACGCGGGGGCCTCGTCGCGCCAGGGGAGCCGGGCGACTGCGACGGCCAGGAGGCCGAAGGGCAGGAGGAAGAAGAAGAGGTCGATCGACGCCTCCGTCGGATCGTCTGCCCAGAACGCGGAGCTGCTCGCCCACGCGACGAAGAGAACGAGGGGCCAGGAGATCGGGCCGAGCTCGCGGATCGGCCCCCGGTCCCGCCACAAGCTCCAGCCGAGCGCGACGGCTGCCCCGGCGACGACGACGTAGAGCGGGACGAGAAGCGACGCCGACTCGTCTCCGACCTCGACCGGCACCCGAGCCGGCACGGCCGCGAGCGCGAGAAACGGGAGCGCCCAGGGCACCCGCCGGAGCAAGAACGCGACTCCTGTCCCGAGGACGGCGACGCCGACTGCTCCGGCGGCGACCGCGCCGGTCTGGCCGGAAGGAGCCAGGAGCGGCACGAAGAGGGCGAGTCCGATCGCCCAGAGCGCAAGCCCTGCCAACCGGGCTGGACGGGGCCGGCCCAGGACGACGAGAGCGAGGCCGCCCCAGGCGGCGAGGCCTCCGAGGCGCGCGAGGAGCTCCAGCGTCATCGCGCTTCGCTCGAGACCGTGAAGGAGAGCGTCTGGCTCTGCTCCGAGCGGTTACCGGCCCGGTCGCGCGCGACGAGCGCGAGCCGATGGACGCCGGGTTCGAGCTGTTGCCCTCGAATGGTTCCGGGCCACCCGGCCTCGCGCAGCCCGCGCCGGAGCAGCCCGAGCCGGCCTGCACGGCGGCCGTCGACCCGCACGAAGGCCCGTGCCTGCTCGCTGAGCTCGAACCGAAGCTCGATCTCCTCCACCGCGCCGACGGTCGTCGGCTCGAGACCGAGGAGCCGGACAGTCGGCGGCTGCGTGTCGACGAGAATCCGCCTCGAGAAGGTCACGGTTCGATCCGCTTCGTCGAGATGAACCCGAAGCCGGTACGCGCCGTCGCCCACGAGCTGGCGCTCGTCGTTTCGACCGTTCCAGCGGAGGGCGACACGGCCACGTCCCGGTCTGAAGTCCTCGCGGAGGACGCGCACCGTTTGGCCGGAGGCGTCGACGATCGACGCCTCCAGGGCGTCGTCCTCGCGAAGCCGGATGGTGACGCGGGCAAGCCGGCGCGGGCAGCCGCAGCCGGGCGCGAACGCCCGGTCGCCGCGCATCTCTCCCACAGGAGGCCGCTTGAGCTTGAGGGCCTCCGTCGCCACGAACGCGGTCGTCGTCGCCACGAGGAGCGCCCCGACGAGACCGACGACCACTAAGCGGGGAGCACTCAACGGGCGGCGATTCTACGGGCTGCCAAGCCGCCCGCCCTCGCCATACGGCGCTGTGAGCGGGCGCCCGTGCAACCGTAGACTCAGGCGAGCCTGTGCGCGAGCTCCCCGAAGGCACCGTCACGCTGCTCTTCACCGACATCGAGCGATCGACGCCGATGGTGGCGGAGCTCGGCGACGAGTACCCCGAGGTCCTGCAGGCGCATCGCCGGCTCATCCGCTCGTCTGTCGGCAGCTACCGGGGTGCCGAGATCGACTGCCTCGGCGACGAAGCGTTCGCGGCATTCTCGGACGCCCGGAAGGCGATGGAATCCGCCGCGCACATTCAACGGTCGCTCGCAGCGGACGAGCGGCTGGCCGCGGTTCCACTCCGCGTAAGGATCGGCGTCCACACCGGTCAGCCCACGCTGAGCGGCGGAAACTACGTCGGACTGGACGTCCACAGAGCCGCGCGCATCTGCTCGGCCGGCCACGGCGGCCAGGTGCTCTTCTCCGAGCCGACCAGGGCTGCGCTCGGTCGAGCCGACGACCTCGAGCACCGCGACCTGGGTGCGCAGTGGCTCCGCGGCCTGCCCCGCCCGGAACGCCTCTACCAGCTCGTCGTTCCCGGCCTTCAGAACGATTTTCCGTCCCTCCGGAACGTCGAGCCCGGCGTCTCGCCCGGTGCGACTCGCCTGCGCGTCGTGGTCGCCGACGACTCGCTGCTGCTCCGGGAGGGGGTCGTCCGGGTGCTGGACGAATGCGGCTTCGAGGTGGTCGGCCAGGCCGGCTCGGCCGGCGAGCTCCTGGACGAGATCGAGCGGACTGACCCCGACGTGGCCATCGTCGACATCCGGATGCCGCCGACCCAGACCGACGAGGGGATCCGCGCGGCACTCGAGATCCGGAGGAGCAACTCCGGCGTGGGAGTGCTCGTGCTCTCGCAGTTCGCGGAGCCCGCCTACGCCCTCGACCTCCTCGAGCACGGCAGCGGCGGCATCGGCTATCTGCTCAAAGACCGGGTCTCCGACGTGCTCGACTTCGGCGCGGCCGTTCGGCGCGTTGGGGACGGCGGCACCGCGCTCGACCCCGAAGTTGTCTCGCTCCTCGTGGGTCGCGCGCGGCTCGGCGGTCCGCTGGCCGGACTCTCCGATGCAGACGCCGAGCTCGCTCAGCTCGTGGCCGAGGGCCGCTCCGCGCAGGAGATCGCCGATCGGCTCGTGATCGGCGAGGCTGACGCCGGCGAGCGGCTCCGGCTGCTGCTCGCCGACCTCGGGCTGGGAGACGTTGCCGCCGAGGAGCGGGGGCCGGCGCTCCTGGCCCTCCTCCGCAGGCCATCCCGCCCGGCCTGAGCCCGCGAGGCCCTGGGCGCGTCCGCTTCCAAGCCGTCCGCAGCACGCCAGCCGACGCCCCCTCCGCGGCGGCGCAAGTATCGCGTGTGGCGCAGGCTCTGTCAGACATAGATATGTTTGGGTATGCGCAGGGCGGGAAATCCGCCCACGGAGCGCGGAATATCGAGGTCGGCGCAGTCGTTTAGACCTGTAACGCCGGCCGAGAGGCACCCTGCGGCATGCCGCCGCCCGGGAGCCACGTGGCAGGCAAGACCTCTGCGTCAGTTGAGCCAAAGGGCAGCGGCGCGGAACAACACGAAAGCGCAAGGGGGATTTACGACGAGCACCATCACGGAACTCAACGAGCTAAGCGTCTTCGTCGAAGCGGCCGAGGAGCGCGGCGCCGTGTCCGAGGACGAGCTCGAGGCGTTTGCCGTCGAGCACGACCTCGGTGAAGAGGCGATCGCAGACCTCCGGCGCGAGCTGGACGAGCGCGAGGTCGACATCGCGGGCGAGCCCGCGCCGAGCGAGGAAAAGACCGCCGAGCCGCGGCCCGTTCCCGCGACCCCGGCTGAGCTCGGCACGACCGACGCGCTGACGCTCTTCATGAACACTGCCGGGCGCTACCGGCTGCTGACCGCGGCCGACGAGATCGCGCTCGCGAAGCGGATCGAGCGCGGCGACGAGACCGCCAAGGAGCTGATGATCAACTCGAACCTGCGGCTCGTCGTCTCGATCGCCAAGCGGTACCAGGGCCATGGCCTGCCGCTCCTCGACTTGATCCAGGAGGGCGTCATCGGCCTGAACCGCGCAGTCGAGAAGTTCGACTGGCGCAAGGGCTTCAAGTTCTCCACGTACGCCACGTGGTGGATTCGGCAGGCCTGCCAGCGCGCAGTCTCGAACCAGGCGAAGACGATCCGTGTGCCGACGCACGTGAACGAGCGGCGCCAGAAGCTGAATCGCGTCCGCCAGCGGCTCGAGGTCGAGCGCGGCGTGGCTCCCTCCCTCGAGGAGCTCGCCAACGCGAGCGGGCTTTCGTTGACGCACGTCGAGGAGGCGCTCGGTGCGGTCGAAGTGACTGCGTCGCTGAACCAGTCCATCGGGGACGACGACGGCGAGCTCGGAGACCTCTTCTCCGACGAGACCTCGTCCGATCCGGCCGAGGAAGCGTCGGAGTCGTTGCGCCGGAGCGAGATCCGCAAGGCGCTCGAGACGCTTCCCGAGCGGCAGCGGCGCGTGCTCGAGCTCCGGTTCGGCTTCGACGGCGAGCCCGTCTCGCTCGAGGCGATCGGCAAGACGCTCGAGGTCAGCCGTGAGCGCGTTCGGCAGCTCGAGGCCGAGGGCCTGAACCGGCTCGCGTCCCAGCTCGACGGCCTCCAGGCCGACGACGGGGACCTCGTCAACGCTGCTTAGGCCCGGCCGGGGACGCCCGGGGTGGGCACCGCGCCCGGCGAGCGCTGTCCCCGAGCCGTTGGAACAGGATCAACGGCTCGGGCGGCGCCGCCCGTCCGATCTCGAACGGCGGCGGGACCCGTCTAGACTCGCTGCGATGCGAGCCGTCCGCTGCTGGTGCGAGGAGCTCGTCGTCGCAGACGACGACAAGGCGCTCGTCTCGGCCCTGGGAGAGCATGTCGCGGAGGCGCACCCCGACGAGGAGCGGAGCGAGGACGACCTCCGCACCCGCGTCGAGGCGGAGGCCTACGAGCCGCCCGACCGGCCGCCCTGGGCCTACTGACGCCAGAGGCCGAGCGCCTCGGAGACGATCCGGTCCTGCTCCAGTAGGTGCGCCGTCGGGTACCCCTCGCTGGGGCTCGCCCGCCAGGCTCGGCCGCAGTAGCGGAGCTGCACCTCCGACGGGAGCCCCTCCTCGAGCCGGTGCCGGACTGCGCGCCAGGCGCCCATGTTCTGCGGCTCCTCCTGCACCCACAGGAGCTCCTTCAGGTTCGGGTAGCGAGAGAGGAGCTCGTCGTACTGCGCCGACCGGGAACGGGTAGAGCTGCTCGAGGCGGGCGACGGCGATCTCGTCCCGCGCGTCGCGACCTTCGTGGCCGACGACGTCGTAGTAGACCTTGCCGGTGCAGATCGACGAGCCGCTCGGCCCGCCGGCGTGCCTCGTCGTCGAGTGCCGGGTCGTCCAGGACCGGCCGGAAGCCGCCGTTCGCCAGCTCGTCGACGTGTGACGAGGCCTCGCGGTAGCGGAGCAGGCTCTTTGGCGTGAAGAGGACGAGCGGCCGCGCCTTCGGGATGGAGGGCCTGTCGGCGCAGGACGTGGAAGTACTGCGCCGCGGTCGTCGCGTTGACGATCCTGATGTTCTCCTGCGCGGCCATCTGCATGAACCGCTCGAGCCGCGCGCTCGAGTGCTCGGGCCCGTTGCCCTCGTAGCCGTGCGGCAGGAGCAGCGTCAGGCGTGACGTCTGGTGCCACTTCGAGAGCCCCGAGACGATGAACTGGTCGACGATCACCTGCGCCGCGTTCACGAAGTCGCCGAACTGCGCCTCCCAGAGGACGAGCGCCTCGGGCGAGGCGACCGAGTAGCCGTACTCGAAGCCGAGCGCGCCCATCTCCGAGAGCGGCGAGTTGTGAACCTCGACGAGCGCCTGCGCGCCCTCGAGGTGCTGGATCGGGGCGTACTTCTCGCCGGTCTCGACGTCGTGGAGGACGAGGTGGCGGTGCGCGAACGTGCCTCGCTCGGTGTCCTGGCCCGTCAGGCGCACCGGCTTGCCCTCGAGGGCCAGGCTGGCGAACGCGAACGCCTCGGCCTGAGCCCAGTCGATCCCGCCGCCGGAGCCGAGCGTCGTCATGGCGCCGTTCGAGCTGGCGCGCCAGCTTCGGGTGCACGGTGAATCCTTCCGGGACATGGAGGAGCTCGCGGTTCAGGCGCTCGAGCGTCTCCGGTTGCTACCGCCGTCTCGGCCTGCTCCTCGCCGACCCGGCCCGGGCCGGCGCTCCTTGCGGCGGCGCCGCCGCCGGTCTCGAGTGATTCGCGCAGCTGTCTCGTGCAGCCTGTCGCATCCGCGCCTGAACCGTCTCCACGAGCTCCTCGGCCTGCGTCCTTCGAGACGACGCCGGCCTCGGCCAGCCGCGCCGCGTATTGCTCGCGGGCACGATCGGATGGTGTCTCGATCGTCTCGTACATGAGCGGCTGCGTGTAGGCGGGCTCGTCGCCCTCGTTGTGGCCGAAGCGGCGGTAGCCCACGAGGTCGATGACGACGTCGTGGCCGAACCTGTTTCGGAACGCCATGGCGAGCCGCACCGCGCGCAGAGCGCGCCTCGGGATCGTCCGCGTTCACGTGGACGATCGGCACGTCGAAGCCCTTCGCGAGGTCGCTCGAATAGCGCGTCGAGCGGCCCTCGGCACGGGTCGGTGCGTGAAGCCGAGCTGGTTGTTGGCGATCACGTGCAGCGTGCCGCCGGTCGAGTACCCGGCCAGCGCCTGGAGGTTGAGGGTCTCCGCGACGATGCCCTCGGCCGGGAATGCCGCGTCGCCGTGGATCAGGACGGGCCAGCGCGCGGGTCGGATCGTGCGGCGTCGCGGGCCGCAGCCCGGTCGGTCTGGGCCGCACGCGTCATGCCCTCGACGACGGGATCCACGTACTCGAGGTGGCTCGGATTCGAGGCCAGCACGACCTCGAGCTCGCCGGCCGGGGTCTTGCCGCGTGCCGTCGCGCGCCGTAGTGGTACTTGACGTCGCCGGTCCCGCCCTCGGGATCCGCGGTGACCGCCTCGAGCAGGCGCTCGCCCTCGAACTCGCGGAGGATCACGTCGTAGGGGCGTCCGACGGTGTGCGCGATCACGTTCAGGCGGCCGCGATGCGCCATTCCGAGCACGACCTTGCCGGCGCCGTTCGCCGCGGCGAGCTCGAGCGCAACGTCGAGCATCGGGACGAGAGCGTCGAGACCCTCGATCGAGAACTGCTTCTGGCCGAGGAACGCGCGCCGGAGATAGCGCTCGAAGCCCTCGACCTCGGAGAGGCGGGTGAGCAGCAGCCGCTGCTCGTCGGCTTCCAGGGGCCGGCGGAACTCGCCGGACTCGATCGCGCGCCGAAGCCAGACCCGCTGCTCGTGGCTCGAGATGTGCTCGATCTCGTAGGCCATCGTCCCGCAGTAGGTCTCGCGCAGGCGCGGCAGGATGTCCGCGAGGGTCTCGCCCGGGACGTAGGTGCGAAGAACCGAGGCAGGGATGCGCGCCTGGAGGCTCGGGCGTCAGCTTCGGCTGCAGGCGCTCCGGCTCGAGGGCCGGATCGCCGGGAGGCTCGCTCCCGAGCGGATCGAGCCGGGCGGCGAGGTGGCCGTGCATGCGGTGGGCCTTGATGAGCGCCATGGCCGCCGCGACGCCGCCGAGGAGCTCGCGGTCGAGCGCCTCGGCTGGGGTCGACGTCTGGCTGGAGCCGGTGCGGCGCGTCGACGGCGGCGCCGTTGCCGCCGTTCGTCGGTGCGAGCTCCCGGAGGCGCTCGAGGAGCGGCTGGTGGCGTAGCAGCTCCTCCGGAGCCTCCTCGAAGAGCGCGCGCCACTCGGGTCCGACCGACTCCGGCGCGGTGAGGTACTGGGAGAAGAGCTCCTGGACGAAGCCCGAATTGAGGTCCTCGAGCCGAGGCTGGGGCATCGATTCCCAGGATAGCGACGAGGTTCGCCGGCCACGGGGCCGTGGGCTTCGTCAGCCGCGAAACGCCTCCGGATTGACAGCGTTCGCCGGAGCCCGCCCTTCGAGGAGCACCGCTCGGAGGGCCTCGACGCAGAGCATCCCCATGGCGATCCGCGTCTCCTCCGTGGCGCTCCCGAGGTGTGGCGCGAGGACGACGTTCGGGAGCGCCCGGAGCGCCTCCGTGTACCTCGGGCTCGCGCTCGTAGACGTCGAGCCCCGCGCCGGCGATCTCACCGGCGGCGAGCGCCTCGGCCAGTGCGGCCTCGTCGACGACCGGCCCTCGGGAGGTGTTGACCAGGATCGCGTCTGCGCCGCATCGCGCGTAGCTCGGCGCGCGCCGATCAGGTGGCGCGTCTCCGGGGTCGAGCGGGCAGTGGAGGCTGACCACGTGGGAGCGCGCGAGGAGCTCCGCCAGCTCCACGCGTTCGTACGGGCCCCGGCCGCGGGTGTAGACGACCTCCATTCCGAAGGCGGTCGCCAGCCGCGCGACCTCGCGTTTCCGATCCGCCCCAGTCCGACGATGCCGAGCGTGCGCCCGCCGAGGCCGCAGCCCGAGCATGAACGTCGGCGACCACTCCCAGGCGCTACCCGAGCGCACCAGGCGGTCGCCCTCCGAGACTCGGCGGGCGACGTCGAGGACGAGCGCCAGTGTCAGCTCGGCGGTTGCCTCCGTGAGCACGTCCGGCGTGTTCGCGACGACGACCCCGCGCGCAGTCGCCGCCGTCGACATCGACGTTGTCGATACCCGACGGCGTAGTTCGCAACGACGCGCAGCTCGGGGCCGGCGGCGTCGAGAAGCTCCTCGTCGACCCGGTCCGTCAGCATCGTCGACGAGACCCTGCCGGCCGGCCGACGCCGGCGAGGAGCTCGGCCCGCGTCGGCGCGCCTTCGGGCTCGTGCACCTCGAGCGCGAAGAGGCTGGAGAGCTCGCGCTCGACCGGCTCCGGCACGCGGCGTGAGAGGAAAACGGCTCGGCTTCAGGAAATCCTCCTTGCCGTGGGAAACGCGGACGGTCATCATGCCGAGGTGCGCGAGCTGACGCCCGAGCTACGCGCGTTGTACGACCTCTCTCAGGCTGCGGCCCAGGGCCGCGCGGGGGTCGAAGAGCTGCTGGACCGGATCTGCGCGACGGTAACGCAGACCTTCGGGTTCACCCGCGCCGACGATCCTCCGGCTCGACGAGGGAGGACCTCCTGACACCCATCGCGGCGCACGGGGTGCCGCTCGAGGAGCTACCGCGCGGCCTCCGGCTCGCCGATCAGCCGCTCTTCTTCCAGGCGGCTCGAGAGCGGCGAGGCCGTCTTCGTCGGGGACGTGGCGCAGGACGAAGCCATCACGGCAGAACTCGTCGAGGAGTTCGACCTCGGCTCCGCGTTGGCCGTGCCGCTCGTGTCGGAAGGACGATGCCTCGGGATCCTCGGCGCCGACCGCCAGGGGGCGCGGTTCGAGCTCGAAGCCGCGACACTCGACGTGCTCACGACGATCGGCGCCGTTGCGGGGGTCTACCTCGAACGTGCACTCGAGGCCAGCGAGCTCCGGCAGCTGAACGAGGTCGCGCGAAACTTCGTCGCGCTCGCGTCCCACGAGCTCCGGACGCCCGCGGCCGTGGTTCACGGCATCGCCGCGACGCTCCATCTCCGCGGTGACCGGCTCGACGCACGAGCAACTGCTCGAGCTGCGGAAGACGCTCTTCGAGCAGACCGACCGGCTCCGCCGACTCGTCGACCAGCTCCTCGACCTCTCGCGGCTCGAGGCGGGAGCGATCGAAGTGCGACCGAGGCCGTTCCGCGTCCGCCGGCGAGTCGAGGAGCTGCTGCTCATGGCTGCCGCCGAGCGTCTCGCAGAAGTCGAGCTCGACCTCGAGCCGGCGCTCGAGGTCTACGCCGATCCGGACGCATTCGACCGCGTCGTCTCGAACCTGATCACGAACGCCTTCCGGTACGGCGCACCCCCGATCCGCGTGGCCGCGAAAGAGGAGGCGGCGATGCTCCGCCTCGCAGTCGAGGACAGCGGTGAGGGCGTGGCGCCCGAGTTCGTGCCGCGCCTCTTCGAGCGCTTCTCCCGCGACGACGAAGCCGCAAGCATCGCCGGGGGCTCCGGTCTCGGCCTGGCGATCGCACAGTCGTATGCCGCGGGCGCACGGCGGCCAGATCGTCTATACGCCGGGAGAGCCGCGTGGGGCACGCTTCGAGCTCGTCCTGCCGCTCGAGGCCGCGGCAGACCTCAGCGCGGTGTAGCTTTACTTTGTGAAGCACAGCCGTACCGCTGATCCTTACGACGACCTCGACGTCATCGACGCACGGGCGCCGCGAGTCAACCAGGCGGTGATCGGCTCGCTCGCACTCGTCTCGTTCCTCACCGGCTGGTGGCCGCTGCTCGGGATCCTGGCTCTCCAGCTCGCCGTCGGACTCACGTTCGGCCGGCGGTACTGCCTGCCGTGCCTCGCCTACTTCGAGCTCGTGCAGCCCCGGTTCGGGGAAGGTCCGATCGAGGACTCGCGGCCGCCTCGCTTCGCCAACCTGGTCGGCGTCGTCTTTCTCGGCGGCGCCGCGGTCTCACACTGGGTCGGCCTCGAGACGCTCGGCTGGGCGCTCGGCCTCCTCGTCGCGGGTCTCGCTCTCCTCGCGGCCACGTCCGGGCTCTGCGTGGGCTGCGAGCTCTACCGGATCGGCGCGCGGCTCCGGGGAATTCGCTCACGTGCGCTCGAGCGCGTGGACCTCGTCGAGATCGGCGCTCCCGCGGGAGCCGGCGGCAGCCTCGTCGTCCAGTTCACGCATCCGCTCTGCAGCGCCTGCCGGGAGCTCGAGCGCCGGCTCCGATCGGAGGGCCGAACCGTCGTCTCGGTCGACGTCGGGGAGCGACCCGACCTGGCCCGGAAGTACGGCGTCGCCCTCGTGCCCACCGCGGTGAGGGTGGATCCGGACGGGACGGTGCTCGGGCGGGTGTGAACGCCCGCCCCGCGGGCTCCAGCACCGGCACGTCCGCGTGCCCTCCCTACGAGTCGCGCGACGAGCGGCGCGATTCGCCCGCCTGCCCCGCGGGCTCCACCACCCGGAGGTTCGCAGCGACGTACCGCCGGCCGTCGACCTCGTAGATCACGTCGACGGAGTCGTGCTTGCGGTAGGTGCCGGCGACGCCGAGGAAGATGCTCGCCCAGCGGAGCAACCCGAGGCGGCCTTCCTGTGCGAGCGGCTTCCGGAACCGGAGCGACGCCCGGTGTGACGTCGTAGTCGACGCCGCGCCTCTGCGGCACGCCGTTCACGTAGACCTCGAACGGCTGGGTGACGCCTTCCGGCAGAGGGACAGTCCAGGCTTCGGTCACCGCGTAGCCGAAGCCTAGACCGTCGGACTCCCCTCGCGATTCGCTCTCTCTCCCTCGATCGACAGGCGAATCCAGACCTACTGAACCATCGCCTGGCAGAAAGCAAAATCCCTCGTTCGAGTGAAACCGCTCTATGTGGTCGGAGCCTCGAAGCCCCACATACAATGGCCGCGGCCGTGCCCTGGAAGCGTGTCGTCACCGCGATCCTGCTCGTGTCGCTCGCTCTTCCGGCGGCGGCGCTCGCGCAGAACGGCGGCCTGGCGCCTCCGTCCTCCGAGACCTCGAGCGGAGACGCGATCCGAGATGTCTACTGGGTCGCCCTGGCGGTCAGCGCCGTCGTCTTCGTCCTCGTGGAGACGGCGCTCATCATCTTCATCGTCCGCTTCCGCCGGCGCCGGACGACCGCCGCCGACGAGGAGGGCCCGCAGATCCACGGCAACACCCGGCTCGAGATCGTGTGGACGCTCGTGCCCGCCGTGATCCTCGCCGGGCTCGCGGCGTTCACGCTCGTGAAGGCGGGCGACGTCGAGGCCGAGCCCGCGAGCTCGGCGAACGTGCTCACCGTCCGGTCGACGCACACCAGTTCTACTGGCTGTACCGCGTACCCGAACGGAGCCGTCTCGCTCGACACGCTCTACCTGCCGGTCGACCGCCCGGTCGCGCTCGAGCTGAACGCGGTCGACGTGAACCACAGCTGGTGGGTACCCGAGCTCACGGGCAAGAGCGACGCGATCCCGGGCCGGATCGAACGTGCTCAACTTCGAGCCCCGGACAATCGGCACGTACGCAGGGCAAGTGCGCCGAGCACTGCGGCGTCCAGCACGCCGTCATGCGACACGACGGTCGAGGTGGTGAGCGCCCAGGAGTTCGACGGCTGGCTCGCGGAGAACGCCCCGGACGCGGTCGATCCGGTCGAGCTCGGCGCGCCAGGAATGGAACGCGGTCTGCGCCAAGTGCCACCTCTCGAACGGCGCCGGCCTCGTCGGACCGATCGTCGCGGGGAACGGGACGATGCTCAGCCCGAGAGCCTGAAGCGCCTCCTCCTCGATGGCCAGAACGAACCGGACATCGACGGCTACATGCCCGCCGTCGGGACCGGCTGGGAGGACTTCCAGTTCGAGGCGCTCATCGAGTACATCCAGTCGAACGAGCAGCTCTCGACGCCGCCCGGACAGCAGAGTGGAGGCGCAGGTGGCGTAGGCCGGGGCACGGGCGCCGACCTGGAAGCAGGGCGCGGTCACGCAGTGGCTCGTGACCCTCGACCACAAGCGGATCGGGATCCTCTACATCGTCTCGGCGTTCTTCTTCTTCTTCGCCGGCGGCGTCATGGCGGTGCTGATGCGGCTCCAGCTCGGCCAGGCCGAGCAGGAGTTCATCACGCGCGACGCCTACAACCAGCTCTTCACGATCCACGGGACGACGATGATCTTCCTCTTCGTCGTCCCGATCCTCGCCGGCTTCGGGAACTACCTCGTGCCGCTCATGATCGGCGCCCCCGACATGGCGTTCCCGCGCCTGAACGCGCTCTCGTTCTGGCTCTTCCTCCTCGGCGGGCTCGTCGTCCTCGCGAGCTTCGTCGTCGAAGGCGGCGCCGCCAGCTCGGGCTGGACCGCGTACCCGCCGCTCTCGGGCCCGACGTACAGCCCAACCGTCGGCCAGGACCTCTGGATCCTCGGCATCCACCTGACCGTCGATCGGCTCGCTCGCGGGCGCGATCAACTTCATCGTGACGATCCACAACATGCGGACGCGCGGGATGACGTGGCTCCGCATCCCGCTCTTCGTGTGGTCGATCGAGGCCTACTCGGTGCTGCTCGTGCTCGCCCTGCCGACGATCAGCGCCGCCGTCGACGCTCCTCCTCCTCGACCGGCAGGCGGGCACCGGCGTTCTTCGTGCCGCCGGAGGGCGGGAGCCAGGTGCTCTACCAGCACATGTTCTGGTTCTTCGGCCACCCCGAGGTCTACATCATGATCCTGCCCGCGATGGGGATGCTCTCCGAGATCATCCCGGTCTTCTCGCGGAAGCCGATCTTCGGCTACAGAGGCCGTCGCGTTCTCGACGATCGGGATCGCCTTCGCGTCGATGCTCGTCTGGGCGCACCACATGTTCACGGTCGGGCTCCCGGTCTGGCTGAACGCCTTCTTCCTCGCCTCGTCCCTGACCGTCGCCGTCCCGACCGCGGTCAAGATCTTCAACTGGCTTGCGACCCTCTGGCGCGGGAAGCTCGACCTCCGGACGCCGCTCCTCTTCTGTCTCGGTTTCATCGCGACGTTCACGCTCGGCGGCCTCTCCGGGATACTCATCGCGCTCTTCCCGTTCGACTACCAGGCGCACGACTCGTACTTCGTCGTCGCGCACCTGCACTACGTCCTCTTCGGCGGCACCGTCTTCGGCGTCCTCGCCGGCACGCACTACTGGTTCCCGAAGATCACCGGCCGGATGTACGACGAGCGGCTCGGCAAGATCACGTTCTGGCTCGTCTTCGTCGGCTTCAACATCAGCCTTCTTTCCGCAGCACATGGTCGGCCTCACTCGGGATGAACCGGCGGGTCTACACATACGAGCGAGGGCGGGATCTTCGAGGACGTACAACCTGATCTCCACGATCGGGACGTTGGTCATGTCGGTCGGCCTGCTCGTCTTCATCGTCGAACATGACGAAGAGCTGGCGCAGCGGCACGCGCGTCGGCGCCGACCCGTGGGGAGCCGACACGCTCGAGTGGTACGCGACCTCGCCGCCGCCGCCGCACAACTTCGACCGGGTTCCCTACGTGTCGAGCTACCGTCCGCTCCGAGACGTGCGGCTGAAGGTCAAGGAACAGCAGTGAGCGCTCCGAGCGCCTGGCTCCGGCTCCTCGCCGTCGGCACCACCGCGGCCATCGCGGTCGTCGTCGTGACCGGCGAGCACGCGCTCACGCACGACGCAGCCGTGCTCGTCGCGCTCGCGCTGCTCGCGGCGACGTTCCTCGCGGCGCGGCTGGGCCGACCCGAGCGGCGCGACCTCGTGCTGGCGGCCGCAGCGGCGCTCGCGCTCTTCGTCGTGCAGATCGGCCTGGGCGGAGCGGTCGCGCTCGCGAACGGGGCGGGCTGGGCCGTCGACCTCCATGTCGCGCTCGGCGCAGTCGCGCTGGCGGCCTCGGCGGTGACGGCCGGCGTGACGTTCCGTGACCGATCGCCGGCCCCTCGCGCGCCGTGGCGCGACTACGTGACCCTCACCAAGCCGCGAATCATGACGCTGCTCCTCCTCACGGCCGCGGGAGGGTTCTTCGCCGGCGCGGCCGGCGACGTCTCCTGGACGCCTCTTCGCCGCAGCAATGGGCGGGCTCGCGCTCGCCTGCGGCGGCGCCTCGGCACTGAACCACGTCCTCGACCGAGACATCGACAAGCTCATGGGGACGAGGACGGAGAAGCGGCCTGTCGCGGCGGGCAGGATCCCACCCGAGCGCGCACTCGAATTCGGCCTCGCGCTCTCCGCGGCCTCCTTCGTCGTCCTTGCGAGCACGGTCAACATCCTGGCCGCCGCCCTGGCGCTCTTCGGGAACCTCTTCTACGTCCTCGTCTACACGCGCTGGCTGAAGCGGACGACGCCGCAGAACATCGTCATCGGCGGCGCCGCGGGCGCCGTGCCGCCGGTGGTCGGGTGGGCCGCGGCGACCGGGAATCTCACCCTGCCGGCCCTCCTCCTCTTCCTGATCGTGTTCTTCTGGACGCCGCCGCACTTCTGGGCGCTCGCCCTCCTCATCCGCCGCGAGTACGCCGCCGCGCGCGTCCCGATGCTGCCGGTCGTCCGGGGCGAAGCCGAGACGACGCGGTCGATCGTCCGCTACACGCTCGTCCTGATCGTCGTGACGCTCCTGCCGTTCGCAGCCAACGCGGCGGGCTGGCTCTACCTCGCCGTCGCGCTCGTGCTCGGAGCCGTCTTCCTGGTCCTCGCCGTCGTGCTCGCGCGCCGGACGACACCCGAGCACGCTCGCCGCCTCTTCACCTACTCGCTCGCGTACCTGGCGCTCCTCTTCGTGGCGCTCGCCGTCGACCCGCTGGTGATCGGCTGATGGATCCGGAGCTAGCGAGGAAGAACGTCCGCCTCGGCCTCGCGCTCTTCGCGCTCGCGCTCGTCCTCTTCGCGGGCTCGATCGTCGTGGCGATCATCTACCGCGCGCTGGAGTAGACACCCCTCCCCCAAAGGAGGGAGAGCCGAGGCAACGCAAGTGCCGAAACAAGCCGGGACGCCATGTTCGCCCGTGTTCTTGCCGTGCTCATCGCAGCTCTCGTCGTCGCGCCTGCCGCGACGGCCGCCGCACGCCCAGAATCTGCACGGCTTCCTCCTGCGTTCGAACGAGTCGCGTCTCGCCGCACACCTTCGCGCGCACGCCTTCCTTCGCCTGGTCGCAGGTGCGCGGGCGCGTCGCGCTACGAGTTCCAGCTCTCGACGAGCCAGAACGTTCTCCGAGAACTCGATCGTCTGGGAGAACGACGCGCTCAAGGCGCCGCTCGACGACCGTCCCGCTCACGCTCCCCTGGGTGACCGGGCACGACCGGCTACTCCTGGTTCGCGCGCGTGCGCGGATTCGTGCGGCGACCGGCCCACCGGCTGGAGCGACGAGCTACGGCTTCGACCTCCGCTCGCCCGGCGCGCCGGCCAGCCTCTCGACCGGGCGCCAATCCGCGGCCCGGGATGATCCGCTGGACGCCCGTCGAAGGCGCGACCGCCTACGAGGTCACGTTCACCTTCGACCACGAGAGGGCGAGGTCGAAGAAGATCAAGACCGCGACGACGGCAGCCGACCTCCGCGAGTACTACACCTTCCACAACGACCCGGCAGCTACTTCGACAACGACCAGGGCGCCGTCGAGGCGGCGTCTACTGGCGTGTCCGTGCCGTCCGCGAGGTGACCGGCAACCCGATGAACGACATCCCGGTCGTCTCCTACGGCCCGTGGAGCGTCGAGAACGAGACGATCGAGCCCGGCATCACCGCCGGCCCGATCGACCTCCTCGGCGCGATCTCCCGCAGCCGCGCGAGCTCGTCGTCGTCACCGGCACCACCGGCGGCCCCGAGCCCGCACGAGCTCGTGCCCGGCTTCTGGTGGGACGGCGACGACGAGCGCGACCCCGTGCCCGGCCGACATCGCCGCGACTGGGCGTCGACTGCCCGCTCTTCCACGTCTACGTCTACACCGACGACGACTGCGTGAACCGCGTGCACGTCTCCGACCTCGTCGGCAGCCCGGCGTACGTCCCGCGCCTGACCGGCCCGCTTGCGCTCCCGCCGAGCCCTGCAAGCTGACGCCGAGGCCGTCAGCGTCTACCTCGCCGACGCCGGCGAGGGAGAGAGCGAAGGCAAGGTCTACGACGCCGGCGGCGACGCAGATCTACGCGGCCGGAACCGACTCCGACTCTCCCGAGGACCCGAACGAGCCGTTCCGGAGGGTCAGGCTCGCGACCGCCGCACCGGGCTCTGGGACACCGACTGGCCGCACGAGCCGCTACTGGTGGACGGTCGTCGCGGCGGTTCCGTACGTCGACACGCCGACAACCAGGTCGAGTACCACGACGTCAACTTCGCCGAGGATCATGTGCCAGGCCGGCGAGCGCATGGCGTTCGGCAAGACGAGCGCCGTCGTCGTCGAGCGGGCGAGCGGCGTGCCCGTACGTCTCCGGCCTGACCGCCGCCGGCAGGGTTCGGCCCGCGAGCGGCTCCGACGCCGTCGTTCTTCGGTCGCGTCGTCGTCGCGCTGGCAGCCGGCGCCCGGCGCGACGAAGTACGAGATCCAGTGGAGCAGGACGAAGAACCCGTGGAAGCGCGCCGGCCGGACGATCACGCCGGCGACGGCCGCGAAGCTCAACCTGAGCCCGGACGTCTGGTACTACCGCGTCCGTGGGCATCGACACGTCGATCGCCGAGCCTCGCCACAGGGCATGACGTGGAGCGATCCGCAGAGGTACCATGCGTCGATCCGCGCCGCTTCCGCATCGGCTAGTCACCGCCTAGCCGGTCAGCTAGACCGCGACGCCGCGTCGACCGGCTGCCGCACTCGCTTCCTCGTAGCACGGCGGTCGACGGCCTGGAAGACGTCGAGCTCGTCCGAGAGGAGGTCGCTCGCCGTTCGCGTGTCGACGCGGTCCGGCTCGGCCGCGTCGGCCGTCGACCTCGACGAGCTCGATCTCGCCCGCGGGCTCGTGCTCGAGCTCGACCTCGCCGGTCGAGGCGCGCGCTCGAGCCAGCCGGCCAGGAGGCAGCGCGTCCGCCTCCGGGCCGGCGACCCGGATCGTCGACGCGTTCTGCGACGTCAGGCCAGAGCGCCGCGACCGCCACGCGCCACGGACGCGCTCGCGCCCAGGCGATGTCCGAGACGACCACGTCGTCGAGCACGTCCTGGAGCGCCGAGAACTCGAACTGCGAGGTCGGGGCATTCGCGACGAGTCCACGACGAGCCGGTCGACGACCGCGATCGAGCTCGCGCTCGCCCTCGCTCGTACCGAGCGGGCCGCGCCAGCGCAGGAAGACCGGCAGATCGGCGAAGGAGGAGCGGCACGACGACGCTGGCCGGCCAGGCCGCGCGGCTCGCCGAGCAGCGGATCGTCGACGACCTCCCAGCACACCTGAGCGGCCGGCGCCGCCGCCGGCGAAGCACCGGAGATCGACCTCGGCCTCGATCACGTCGCGGTCGGAGTCCGGCTCGGGGAAGAGGAGGATCGTGCGCGACGGATGGCGCTCGGCGAGACCGTCGAGCGTGCCCCGCGCCTGCTTCACCCAGCGCTCCGGCACCCAGGCGACATGGGTCATCGAGCTCGTCCGAAGCGCGGGCTTCTCGGCCCGGACTCCTCCTGGCGAGAGCCGTCGCGATCTCGCGCTCGATCGCCCGGACCGACGCGAGCTCGCTCAATGCCGCCTCCACGAGCGCCCGTCGCGGTGCATGAGCTCGTCGCGAGGCCGGCGGGCCCCACGTGCCGGCCGCGTAGTTCGGAAACCCCGGCGAGTCGCGCTTCCAGGGCGCGACCATCGCGTCCACGATCGCCCACTGCTCCTCGACCTCGTCGGCGCGGGTGAAGAGCGTCGCGTCGCCGAGCATGCAGTCGAGGATGAGGCGCTCGTAGGCCTCCGGCAGCCCGGTCCGGAACGCGCCGCCGTAGAGGAAGTCCATGTTGACCGTGCGGATCGTCATGCCCTGGCCCGGCACCTTCGCGCCGATGCCGACCGAGACGCCCTCGTCGGGCTGGATGTGGACGACGAGGACGTTCGGCCGGAGCGCGTCGGCGGAGTCGAGCTCGAAGGGCGGGTGGGGCGCGCGCTTGAACTGGATCGCGATCGTCGTCTCGCGCCGCGGCATCCGCTTGCCCGTCCGGATGTAGAACGGCGTGTCGGCCCAGCGCCAGTTGTCCACGTAGAGCTTGGCGGCGACGAAGGTCTCGGTCGTCGAGTCCGGCGCCGACGTCCGGCTCCTCGCGATAGCCGGCGACCTCCTCGCCCTCGATGTAGCCCGGGCCCGTACTGGCCGCGGACGACGTGCTTCGGGCCGGGCGTGTGGATCGCCTTCAGCACCTTGACCTTCTCGTTTCGCACCGAGTCCGCCGTGAAGTCGATCGGGCGGCTCCATGGCCGTGATCGAGACGAGCTGGAGCATGTGGTTCTGGACGATGTCGCGGATCGGCTCCGGCGCTGCTCGTAGAACGCCGGCCCGTCCCTCGATCCCGAGCGACTCGGCGACCGTGATCTGGACGTGGTCGACGAACTGGCGGTTCCAGATCGGCTCGAAGATCCCGTTCGCAAACCGGAGGACGAGCATGTTCTGGACCGTCTCCTTGCCGAGGTAGTGGTCGATCCGGAAGACCTCGCTCTCCTCGAAGTGCTCGAGGATGCACTCGTTCAGCGTCTTCGCGCTCTCGAGATCGTGTCCGAACGGCTTCTCGACGATGAGCCGCGTCCAGCCGTCGGAGCGCCGGCGCTCGCCGAGCTCCGTGACGATCGTCGCCGATCGCCGCCGGCGGAACAGCGAGGTAGTAGACCCGGTTGCCGGCGGTGCCGCGCTCCTCGTCGAGCGCGTTCAGGCAGTTCGCGAACCTGGTCCTCGCCGTCGTCGTCGGCGAAGTCGGTCGAGACGTAGCGCGTGCCCTCGGCGAGCGGGCGCCAGACGTCCTCGCGGAACTCGTCGCGCGCGTGCTCCTTGACCGCCTCCTCCATCCGGTCACGGAACTCGTCGTCCGACATCTCGGTGCGCGCGACGCCGACGACGCCGAAGCGCTCGGGGAGGAGCCGGCGGAACGCGAGCGCGTAGAGGGCCGGGAAGATCTTCCGCTGCGTCAGGTCGCCTGAGGCGCCGAAGATCGTGAGCGCGCACGGCTCGGGCGTCCGGCGCGTCCGGAGCCCCTCGAGGAGCGGATTCTCCTGCTCGGCGACCTGCGTCATCGCGGCCCCGGCGACTTCTCTCGACGGCGCGCGACCGCGTGGCCGCCGAACTGCTTGCGGAGCGCCGCCGTCACCTTGGCCGCGAAGGACTCCTCCTGGCGCGAGGCGAAGCGCGCGAAGAGCGCCGCGCTGATGACCGGCACGGGAACGTCCTCGGCGATCGCCTCCGCGATCGTCCAGCGGCCCTCGCCCGAGTCCTCCACGTAGCCGCGGATCTCGTCCAGGTGCGCGTCCTCCTCGAGCGCCGCATGGAGAAGCTCCAGGAGCCACGACCGGACGACCGAGCCGTAGCGCCAGATGCCCGCGATCGTCCTTCAGGTCGAGGTCGAGGTCGGACCTCGCCATGACCTCGAAGCCCTCGGCGTAGGCCTGCATGAGCCCGTACTCGATCCCGTTGTGCACCATCTTCACGAAGTGGCCGGCGCCGGACGGGCCCGACGTGCGCGTAGCCGTCCTCCGGCGCCAGCGAGCGGAACGCGGGCTCGACCGCACGCGACCGCCTCCTCGTCGCCTCCGACCATGAGGCAGTAGCCGACCTCGCGGCCCCAGATGCCGCCCGAGACGCCGGCGTCCACGAAGTCGATCCCGCGCTCGGCGGCTGCCTCGTGGCGGCGTCTGGGAGTCCCGGAAGTTCGAGTTGCCGCCGTCGACGATCACGTCGCCCTCCTCGAGAAGGTCCGAGGAGCTCGTCGATGACGCCCTGCGTCGGGTCGCCGGCGGGCACCATCACCCAGACGACGCGCGTCGGCTCGAGCTGGCCGACGAGCTCCTCGAGCGACGCCGCGGTGCCGTTCCCCGAGCGGTCGTAGGTCGCGAGCTCGTGGCCCTCGGCCTCGAGCCGCTTCACCATGTTGCCGCCCATGCGGCCGAGGCCGATCATCGCGAGCTTCATGCGGTCATCTCCTCCCAGCGGGCACGCGCGACCCGGAGGCCGCGCTCCTCGAGCGCCGCGTAGTCGCCGGCGGCCTGGGCGCGGATCAGGCGTCCGAAGCCGAAGTCGCGGCCGGGGATCGGCAGCTCCTCGCCGGTGTCGTCGACGAGCTGGAGGAAGACGCCGCGACGGCGGCCCGCCCTTGTGGAGCTGGCCGGTCGAGTGCAGGTATCGCGGCCCGAAGCCGTGCGTGACGACGCAGCCGGTCTCGACGCGCGCCCGCTCGGCGAGCGCCTCGAGCCGGCGCGCGTTCTCCTCGCTCGGCTCGACGAACGCCTGGATGGCGACGTAGTCCCCCGGCTCCGCCCCGGCGAACGGCTCGCCCTCTGGCTCGAGCGCCGGATCGTCGCCGCTCTCGAGGATCTCGTTCGTCCGGTCCTTCGCCTCCTGGACGTTCGGCTGGTCGAACGGGTTGATGCCGATCGAGCGCCCCGGCGACCGCGGTCGCGAACTCCCAGCGGTAGAACTCCTGACCCGAGCTCGTACGGGTCCTCGACACGAACCTCCTCATGCTGGCGATCGGGGCCCTCGGCCTGCTCGCCCGGGGCCGGAACGAGCCCCTTGCCCTCCTTGCCTGTCGACTCCGCGATGAGCTGCTCCACCCAGAGGCCGAAGCCGTCCGGATTCGGGTCGATCAGACCTTGTCTCGGCCGTCCTGCCAGCCGCGTCCGAGCCGCTCGCCGAGCTCGAGGCCGGGATTGCCCTCGTCGAGCCGGCAGGCCTCGGCCATCTCGAGTGTCCGCTCGAGGAGCCGCTCGAGGTCGACGCCCGGCGAGCGCCGCCGGGACGAGCCCGAACACCGAGAGCGCCGAGTAGCGCCCGCCGATCGTCGGCTCGCCCGGGAAGACGGCGCGAAAGCCGCGCTCCCGGCGATGCGCTCGAGCGCCGAGCCCGGGTCGGTGACCGCCGCGAAGCGCGAGCCGTCGCTTCGTCTTCGCCCAGAAGTACTCCAGGTGGCTCAGCGGTCTCGAGCGTCGTGCCCGACTTCGACGAGACGACGAAGAGCGTGCGCTCGAGGTCGAGCGAGTCCTCGAGTGCGCGGATCGCCCGCGGGTGCGTCGTGTCGAGAACGTGGACGTGCTCGGCCGCGAACGTCCGCCGAATCACCTCGGGCGCGAGGCTCGAGCCGCCCATGCCGCAGACGACGACCTCGGCGAGGCCGTCCTGCCGTACACCGTCTGCGAACTCGAGGAGCTCCGGGACGCGCTCGCTGCATCCGGCTCGGCTCGTCGAGCCAGCCGAGCCACTGGGCCTCGTCCGAGCCCGTCCAGACCGTCGCGTCGCGAGCCCAGATCCGCTCGACGAGCTCGGCGGTCGACACGGGACTCAGGGCTCGCGTCCCTTCCGGCTCACGCCGCGACGAGCTGCTCGGCTCGACGTCCGGATGCCGTCGAGGAGCTCCTTGAACGAGTCGGCGAACTTCTCGACGCCCTCCCGCTCGAGCGTCTCGGTGACGTCGTCGTAGTCGACGCCGGCCTCGGCGAGCTTGTCGAAGAGCGCGCGAGCCTCGTCGAGGTCCCGCTCGACGGTGTCCGGCTCGACCTTGCCGTGATCCTGGAAAGCCTCGATCGTCTCCGGCGGCATCGTGTTCACGGTCATCTCGCCGATCAGCTCCTCGACGTACATGACGTCGCGGTACTCGGGGTTCTTCGTCGACGTCGACGCCCAGAGGCACCGCTGCGGCGAGGCGCCGTGCCCGGCGAGGAACTCCCAGCGCTCGCCGGAGAAGAGCTCCTGGTAGCGCTCGTAGGCGAGCTTCGCGTTCGCGATCGCGAGCTTGCCCTTCAGGTCGTCGTGGCCGCCGATCTCGTCGAGCCGCTTGTCGGCCTCCGTGTCGACGCGCGAGACGAAGAAGCTCGCCACCGACGCGACGGTCGTCGGGGTCGCCGCCGCCCGCCACGAGGCGCTCGAGCCCTCGGATGTAGGCCTCGGCGACCTCGGTGTAGCGCTTCAGGGAGAAGATGAGCGTGACGTTGATCGACTTGCCCTTGGCGATCATGTCCTCGATCGCCGGGAGGCCGGGCTTCGTGGCCGGGATCTTCACGAAGAGGTTCGGCCGGTCGATCTCCTCGTGGAAGCGCGTCGCCTGCTCGACGGTCTCCTCGGTGTCGTAGGCGAGCGTCGGGTCGACCTCGATCGACACGTAGCCGTCCTTGCCGCCGCCCTCGTCCCAGACCTTCCGGAGGAGGTCGCAGGCGTCGGTGACGTCCTTCGCCGCCAGCGCGATGAAGATCTCCTTCGGGTCGTCCGTCTCCTTCAGGAGCACCTCCCGGAGCTGCTCGTCGTAGGCGTTCCCGGACGAGATCGCCTTCTGGAAGATGGTCGGGTTCGACGTGATGCCGACGACGGCGTCCTGCGCGCATCATCCGCTCGAGCTCGCCCTCCTGGATCAGGTCGCGCGAGAGGTTGTCGATCCAGACGCTGACTCCCGCCTCCGAGAGCTTGTGCAGGTTGGACTTGGCCATGGTTCTCCTCCTTAGACGCGCTGCCGGCGCTCGAGGAGCGCCTGCGCGCGGCTCGCGATGTTCTCGGGGGTGTAGCCGAACTTCTCGAGGACGGTCGTGCCCGGGCGCGGAGGCGCCGAAGTGCTCGATCGAGACGCTCGCGCCGTCCGCGACCCACTTGTGCCAGCCGAGCGAGACGCCGGCCTCGACGGCGAGCCGCGCATCGACCTCGGGCGGCAGCACCGAGTCGCGGTACTCCGACGGGCTGCTCCTCGAAGAGCTCCCAGCAGGGCAGCGAGACGACCCTGGCCGCGACGTCTTCGCTCCTCGAGGCGCTTGCCCGCCTCGACGTCGGCGCGACCTCGGATCCGGTGGCGACCAGGATCAGGTCGGGACGGCCCCCGTTCACGGACTCGGCCTCCCAGATCACGTAGCCCGCCGCGCTCGGCGCCCGCGACCTCCTCGGGCTCGAGCACCGGGCACGTTCTGGCGGCGTCAGGAGGATCGCGACCGGGCCCTCGGTGCGCTCGAGCGCGACCTCCACGCGATCGACGGTCTCGTTCGCGTCGGCGGGGCGGATCACCCACAGGTTCGGGATCGCCCGAAGCGCCATGTAGTGCTCGACCGGCTGGTGCGTCGGGCCGTCCTCGCCGAGGCCGACCGAGTCGTGCGTCCAGACCCAGACGACGGGAAGGCTCATGAGCGCCGAGAGCCGCACGGCCGGACGCATGTAGTCGCTGAAGACAAGGAAGGTCGAGCCGTACGGCTTCACGATCCCGCCGTGAACGCGCGAGCCCGTTCACGATCGAGCCCATGCCGTGCTCGCGGACGCCGAACGGGATGTTCCGGCCCGCGAAGTTCCGCGGAGAAGATGCCCGCCCCGTCGAAGGCCGTCTTCGTCGACTCGACGAGGTCGGCGGCGCCGCCGAGCATCGTCGGCACGTAGCCGCTTGAAGTCGGCCATGACCTTGGCGCCGGCCGCCCGCGTGGCGAGCGCGTCCTTTTCGGACGGGGTCGAAGGCGGGGAGCGCCTCGGCCCAGCCGGGCGTCGGCTGACCGCGCCAGGCGAGGTCCCATTCCTCGGCGAGCGCCGGATAGGTGGCCCGCCAGTCTCGAAGCGCCGGCGCCACTCGGTCTCGGACTCGTCGCCGCTCTCCCTAGAGCTTCATGTGCTCGTAGACCTCGTCCGGCACGTGGAAGTGCTGGTCGGGATCCCAGCCGTAGCGCCTCCTTGGTCGCACGCACCTCGTCCTCGCCGAGCGGCGCGCCGTGCGCCTTCGCCGTGTCGACCGCGCTCGGCGCGCCGTAGGCGATGTGGCTCCGGACGACGGATGAAGGAGGGTCGATCCTCGTCGTTCCTGCGCGCGCGTGATCGCGCTCCGGAGCGTCGTCGAGGTCGTTCACGTCCTCCACGTACCTGGACGTGCCAGCCGTAGGCCTCGTAGCGCTCGTCCTTGTCCTCGTGGTCGAAGGAGAGCGCCGTCGTGCCGTCGATCGTGATCCGGTTGTCGTCGTAGAAGACGATGAGCTTGCCGAGCCCGAAGGCGCCGGCGAGCGAGCGAGGCCTCCGCCGAGACGCCCTCCATGAGGTCGCCGTCCGAGGCGATGACGTACGTGCGGTGGTCGACGACCTCGTGCCGCGGCCGGTTGTAGCGCTGGGCCAGGAACTTCTCAGCCATCGCCATCCCGACCGCGTTCGACATCCCCTGGCCGAGCGGGCCCGTGGTCGTCTCGATCCCGGGCGTCAGGAAGTGCTCGGGGTGGCCGGGCGTCAGCGACTCCCACTGGCGGAAGCGCTTGAGCTCCTCCATGGCCAGGTTGAAGCCCGTGAGGTGGAGCGTCGTGTACTGGAGGACGCAGGCGTGACCGGCCGAGAGGACGAAGCGATCGCGGTCCTCCCAGTACGGGTTGGCCGGGTTCACGTGCATCGTCTCTCGGTAGAGGAGGTACGCGAGCGGCGCGAGCGCCATCGCCGTGCCCGGGATGCCCGGCATTCGCCTGCTGGACTGCGTCCATGGACAGCGTCCGGATCGTGTCGATCGACAGGCGCTCGATGTCCTTCACCGCCACCTCCTCTTCAGCCCTTCCAGGGCTCTCCGGGTCCAAACCTTAGCCGCGTCGCCGCGAGCCGGATCCGCCGGGCGCCGCGCGGCGTGCCACCATGGGGGCGTGGCCGTCGTCATCGCATCGAACCTCCGCAAGGAGCTCTCCGGCGACCCGCTCTTCGACCGCGTCTCGTTCAAGGTCGAGCGCGGCGACCGGGTGGCGCTCTCCGGGCCGAACGGCGCCGGCAAGACGACGCTGCTCCGAATGCTCGATCGGCGAGACCGGCGATCGACGGCGGCGAGCTCGCGTTCGAGAAGGGGACGCGAATCGCGCTCCACGACCAGCGCCCGCCGCTCGACCGGGCGCTGACGCTCCGCGAGTACGTCCTGACGGGCGCGGCCGACCTCGTCGCGCTCGAAGGCGAGCTGGCGCGGCTCGAGGCGGCGATGGCGGGTGGGAGCCACGACGAGGCGACGCTCTCGGCGTACTCGCGCGCGCAGGCGCGGCTCGAGCACGCGGGCGGCTACCGCTGGCGCGACCGGGCCGGGACGGCGCTCCGGGGGCTCGGCTTCCTCGACGCGGACCTCGACCGGCGGCTGCGACACGTTCTCGGGCGGAGAGCTGACGCGTGCCTCGCTGGCCCGGGCGCTCGCCGGAGATCCCGACCTCCTCCTGCTCGACGAGCCCACGAACCACCTCGACATCGCGAGCCTCGAGTGGCTCGAGCGCGAGCTCGTCAGCCTCGACGCGGCGATCGTGCTCGTCGCGCACGACCGCTGGTTCCTCGAGGCGGTGGCGACGGCGACGATGGAGCTCGAGGCCGGCCAGTCGACGTACTTTCGCCGGGCCCGTGGCACGCCTGGCGGCGCGAGAAGGCCGAGCGGATGGCGCACGCGCAGAAGAACGCCGCGCGGCTCGGAGCCGACATCGAGCGCCTCGAGCGCTTCGTGGAGCGGTTCCGCTACAAGAAGTCGAAGGCGAAGCAGGCGCAGGCCAAGCTGACGCAGATCCAGCGGCTCGAGAAGGAGCGCACCGACGTCCGGGGCGAGGTGGCGCTCCTCTCGCGCCGAGCGAGGTCGCTCGGGTTCGAGTTCCTCGACCCGCCTCGAAGCGGCCGGACCGTGCTCGAGTTGCGAGACCTCGAGCTGGCGGCAGGGCGACAAGCACCTCGCTAGACGGTGTCTCGTTCGCGATCGAGCGCGGCGAGCACGTGGCGCTCGTCGGGCCGAACGGCTCTGGGAAGACGACGCTCCTCGAGACGCTCCTCGAGCGGCGCGAGCCGCTCGGCCGGCTCGGCACGGCTCGGCCACGGCGTCGTAGCCGGCGTACTTCTCCCAGCACGCGCTCGAGCTCGACGAGCGCGGCTCGGTGCTCGACTGCGTCCAGATCATGACGGGGCTGACCCGGCCGAAGGCCCAGAACCTGCTGGGTCGGTTCCTCTTCTCCGGCTGGGAGGCGCACGAGAAGCCGGTGACAGCGCTTTCCGGCGGCGAGCGACGCCGCCTGGCGCTGGCGGTGCTCGTCGCCTCCGGCGCGAACTTCCTCGTCCTCGACGAGCCGACGAACCACCTCGACCTGGAGAGCCGCGAGGCGCTCGAGGCGGCGCTCGAAGCGTTTCCCGGGACGATTCTCCTCGTCTCGCACGATCGCGCGCTCCTCGACGCGGTCGCGGAGCGGACGGCGGCGATCGAGGACGGGACGCGTGCGGCTCTACGACGGCGGCTGGGCCGACTACGTCCGCGAGCCGCGAGGAGCTCGGAGCCGCTGGGGCTTCCGAGCCCGTTGAGACGCCGGCCGCAGTACCCAAGCCTAGAAAGGCGAAGTCGAGCCGGGAGCCCGAGCGGAGCCGTGAGCGCGACCCGCGTCGCCGAGATCGAGAGCCGAGATCGAGGCCCAGGAAGCGCTGGTCGCGAGACTCGAGGCGAAGCTGGCCGAGGACTGGGCGGACGTCGACACGATCGCGGCCCACCGCCGGGCGCGGGAGGACCTGCGGGCTCTCCTGGCCGAGTGGGAGCAGCTCGTCGACGAGGTCGCCCGCTAGGGCGTCGCGAACCGGCCCAGTCTCGGCACATTCGGATACGCACCTGCGCGCATTCCGGCGTTAGGCTCGGCCCTCGGGTGGTGGGTGGATCTTTCCCCACCCAGGGTGGGGCCGTGGCGCGACCTAGCTGCTCGCGAAAAGCTCGGCCACCACGGTGCGCTCGGCCGGGAACTGCTCGGCGAGCCAGCGGCGCGCGTCCTGCGAGCGCGGCGGCCATCGGGGTGATCCCGCGCTTCGTCTGCGGCGTCGAGCACGCGCGCTGATCGCGCCACCGACGAGCTCCTCGATCCGCTCGAGCGCTGCGAGCCGGCGGCAGGCCCGCGACGCTCTCGTAGAGATGCACGCCGCCGGAGTTCGCAACGAAGTCAGGTAGCGCCACGATGCCGCGCGCCGTGCAGCGCCTCGGGCGCGCCCGCGCCGTAGGGGGCGTTCGCGCCGGGAGAGACGACAGCGCAGCGCCAGCCGCTCCGCGACCTCGCGATGTCACCGAGTCGGGCCGCGCACCCGGGACGAGGACGTCGCAAGTCGAAGCTCGAAGAGCTCCTCGCGCGGCCGAACCGCAACCGGGTGCGTGCTCCACGAAGCGCGTCGCCGTGCTCCGCGCGCAGACCGAGCAGCGCCTCCACGTCGAGGCCGCCCGGGTCCGCGACGAGCCCTCGACCGTGCTCACCCCGACCACCGTGGCGCCTGCCCGGGCGCACGCCCGCGCCGTGCCGGCACCCGACCTTGCCGAAGCCTTCGATCGCGACGGTCGCACCCGTCGAGCGAGCGGCCGAGGCGTCCGAGCGCGGCTTCGGCGGCGGCCTTGACGCCGTGACCGGTCGCGAGGTCGTCCATGCCCGAGACCCTCGTGCGCTCGCGCCCAGAGCGGCAGCTCGCCCTTCGGGAGCCTCGAGGTAGTCGAGCGGATCGGTGCCGAGATCCGGGCCGGTCAGAAACGTCCTCCGCGAACGGCTCGAGCGCATGGCGGTACGCCGCGAGGACGGCAGCCCGATCGCCGTCCCGCTCCAGCGGACTCCCGCCTTGGCGCCTGCATACGGCAAGCGGCAGGCCGCGAACTTCCAGGTCATCGCGCGCGCGAGCCGGGCAACCTCCTCCACGGTCGACGTCGGGGGCCATCCGCGTCCCGCCGGCCGACACCGGGAAGAGCTCGTGGTCGACGACGACCACGGCGTCGAGCCCGGCCGCGGCGTCCCGCAGCTCGATGACGCGGCCGCCGACGTCAGCCAAGCCGGCGTCCACGAACGTCGCGACCACGGCCTCGGCCACCACGCCCATGCGGCCGGCCCGAGACCTGGCTGGCGCGCCGCAGCCGTGCGAACGCGTCCTGCTCCGACAGGCCGCTCGCGCTCCATGAGCAGACCCTTGGCGCGCTCGACGACCTTTCGTGTCGCCAGCGCCTCCGCCAGCGACTCGGCCTCCTCGCGGAGCGCCTCGAGCTCCGCATGCCGCGCTCGCGCCGCCTCGATCGCGGGCAGTACGTCGCCCGCGCGGAACGGCTTCACGAGGTAGCCGAAGACACCGGCCTCCACGGCGCGCGACACGAGCTCGCGCCTGGCCGTAGGCAGTCAGCATCACGATCGGGAATCGGCCGCTCGGCGAGGATCCGCCGCGCAGCCTCGATCCCGTCGAGTCGCGGCATCTTGACGTCGAGGATCGCGAGGTCGGGCCGCTCGCTCCGCGCGAGCTCGACCGCCTCCTCGCCGTCCTTCGCCGCCGCGCACACCTCGAACCCTGCGTCCTCGAGCGTCTTCTCGAGATCGAGCCGGATAATCGTCTCGTCCTCGGCGACCAGGATCCTGAGGCCCATCGCTCGCGCGGGCATGTAGGCGCCGGGGCGTCGACCCGACGACGACGATACGACAGACCCTCGAGCCGGCGACGATCTGCCGCGTCAGCTCCGGTGGCACGAAGACGTAGCGGCCGGGGCCGAAGTCGAGCTCCTCGCCCTCGATCACGATCGTCCCCGTGCCCGGCCAGCGCGACGTAGACCTCCTCCTGGCCCGAATCGAGCTCGTCGTGGCTCAGACCCTCGAAGCCGGGCGGGGAGTCGTACTGGTTGATACCGAAGGCCGTAACGCCGAGCGCCTGGCGGATCTGCTTGCGACGGCCCTCGAAGTCGCGACGCGTCGACGACGCGTACGGCACGACGCAGAATCTAGGAGCGCTACAGGGCGAGAACAGGATCTCGGCGCGGAGGCCCCCGTCGGCCTCGAGCAGGAGCTCACCGCCGAGCTCGTCGCGCACGAGCGCGCACGATCGAGAGCCCGGTGCCGTCCGTCGCGTCGCCGGACCACCCGCCGTTGTCGGAGACGGTCAGAGAGACCGCGCCCGTTCCGCCGGCCGAGCTCGACCCGCACCCGGTCGCCGCCGTGCTCGAGCGCGTTCTGGAGGAGCTCGGCGAAGACGAGCGCGAGCGCCGTTGCCCGCTCGCCCTGAAGCGAGACCGGCTCGACCTGCGACTCGACATCCTTCCCTGCACCGAGTCCCTGCACGATCATGGCGCGGAGCCGCTCGACGAGCTCGCCGAGATCGACGTCGTCGTCCCGGCGCTCCGTCAGCACCTCGTGCACGGCCGCGATCGCGAGGATCCGGTTCACCGAGTCCTCGAGCGCCTTCGACGCATCGGTTCCGGGCGCCCGGGCCTGGAGGCGAAGGAGCGACGCGACCGTCTGGAGGTTGTTCTTGACCCGGTGGTGGATCTCCTGGGCGATGACGCCGCGCATGACCGCCCGGCCCTGCTCGAGCGCCACGGCAGCGTGGTTCGCGATCGACGCGAGCAGCTTACTCTCGTCGGTCGTGAAGGGCGTGTCGCGGTCGCAGACGAGCTCGCCGATCTGGCGGCCCTTCCAGCGGAGCGGCAGCCGGACCGCGTGCCGGCCGGCCGATCCCCTCGGGCCACGCGATCTTGCCGTCCTCGAGCACGAGCGCGGCGCCCGTCGCACCGACGGCGTCCATCGTCGTTCGGACGATCGCGCTGAGCGATTCCTCGAGGTAGAGAGACTCCGAGACGGCCTCCGAGATCCTGGACAGCGCCTCGAGCTCCGGACACGCGCTGCTGGGCGTGCTCGTAGAGCTTCGCGTTCTCGATCGCCTGCGCGACCTGGCCCGCGATGGCCATCAGGAGCTCGATCTCGTCCGGCTCGAACTCGCGCGGCTCCTCGGTTCGGACGTTCAGCGCGCCCTCGAGGCGCTCCTTGGCCAGGATGGGCACGGCCAGGATCGACTGGTACTGCTCCTCCCGCAGGTTCGGAAATGCCTTGAAGCGCGGGTCGAGGTGCGCGTCGCGCGGGATCATCATCGGGCGCCCGCTCCGCGGCTGCCGCACCGGTGATCCCCTCGCCGACCCGCATCTTCGGCACCCGCGTCAGCTCCTCGACGCGGGTTCCGCACGAGGCGCGGAGCACGAGCTCGTCCGCGGCCTCGTCGTAGAGGTAGACGAAGCACGCGTCCGCGTCGAAGGTCTCGGCGACCCTCGCGGCGACGAGATCGAAGAGCTCGCCGAGATCGAGGGTCGAGTTGACTGCCGCTATCGTCTCCAGCACGAGCCGCAGGTGGCGTGCGGAGCGGTCCACGCTTTGGATGATAGGCAGGATGCAACGGCCTACACTCGATGCGTGCCGACGTGTGGGAGCTGCGGCTCCGACAATCCTGAGGGCTTTCGCTTCTGCGGCGCTTGTGGCGCCCTGCTTGTCGAGGAGGAATCGACGGCGCATGAGAGCCGGCGGACGGTCACGGTCGTCTTCTGCGACGTGACCGGGTCGACCGCCCTCGGCGAGCAGCTCGATCCGGAGAGTCTCCGAGCAGTGATGGCCCGCTACTTCGACGCTATGCGGGCGGTGATCGAGCGCCATGGCGGCACGGTCGAGAAGTTCATCGGAGACGCCGTCATGGCCGTCTTCGGAGTGCCAGTATTGCACGAGGACGACGCAGTCCGCGCCGTCCGAGCGGCGGCCGGCATGCGGGACGCGCTCGTCGAGCTGAACGGCGACCTCGAGCGCGACTACGGGACAACGCTCGCCGTTCGGATCGGCGTCAACACCGGCGAGGTCGTCACCGGGACCGAGGAGCGGCTTGCGACGGGGGACGCGGTCAACGTGGCGGCGCGGCTCGAGCAGGCCGCCGAGACCGGCGAGATCCTGATCGGGCCCGAGACGTACGCGCTCGTGCGCAACGCGGTCGAGGTCGATCGACGCGCTCCACTCGAGCTCAAAGGAAAGAGCTCGGCTCTCACGCCGTACCGGCTCCGGTCTGTGGCGCGGGACGTACCTGGGCACGCGCGCCGCTTCGACGCGCCCCTCGTAGGGCGGGAGCGCGAACGACGACTCCTCGGCGACGCCTGGGAGCGCGTCGTGACCGAACGCTCGTGCTCGCTCTTCACGCTGCTCGGGCCGGCCGGGGTGGGCAAGTCGCGGCTCGCGGCCGAGTTCCTGAAGAAGATCGATGCCACGGTCGCGCGTGGCCGCTGTCTCTCATACGGGGAGGGGATCACCTACTGGCCCGTCGTCGAAGTCGTGCTCCAGCTCCGGGGTGACGAGCGCGAAGTCGCCGCTCCGATCGCCGCACTTCTCGGGGAAGCCGCCTCGCCCTCGTCCCCGGAGGAGACAGCGTGGGCCGTGCGCAAGCTCTTCGAGGCCAGAGCGGCCGAGACACCCCTGGTCATCGTCTTTGACGACATCCACTGGGGCGAGGCGACGTTCCTCGATCTGATCGAGCACATCGCAGGTCTGTCGCGTGGAGCACCCATCCTCCTGCTCTGCATCGCCCGTCCCGAGCTCATGGATACGCGACCCACGTGGGCAGGCGGGTTGCTGAACGCCACGACCGTCCTCCTGGAGCCGCTCGCTCCTGACGAGGCCGACGAGCTGATCGAAAGGCTGCTCGGCGACGACGACCTCCACCCTTCGCTTCAGGCACGCATCCGCGAGACAGCGGCCGGAAACCCGCTGTTCCTGGAAGAGATGCTTGCGATGCTCCAGGAGGAGGGCGCCGACGGCGACGTGATCGTGCCGCCGACGATCCAGGCGCTCCTGGCGGCCCGGCTCGATCAGCTCGCCGCAGCCGAGCGCGGCGTGCTCGAATGCGGAGCGGTCGAAGGCGAGGTCTTTCACCGTGGCGCCGTCCAGGCGCTCGCACCCGCCGAGGCAGAGATCGATTCGCGTCTGACGACGCTCGTCCGCAAGGAGCTCGTCCGGCCCGATCGCGCGACGCTGCCTGGTGAGGACGCCTACCGCTTCCGGCACCTCTTGATCCGAGACGCCGCGTACGACGCGCTTCCGAAGTCGACCCGCGCCACGCTTCACGAGAGCTTCGCCCGTTGGCTGGAGACGCAGGCCGGCTCGCTCATCGAGCTCGACGAGATGGTCGGCTACCACTTCGAGCAGGCCTACCGGTATCGCACGGAGCTCAGCCCGATCGACGAGGCGGCCAGGCGCCTGGGCGAGCTGGCGGCGGAGCATCTCGCCCGCGGCGGGCGTGTCGCAGCCGATCGAGGCGACGTCAGGGCCGCCGAGAGTCTCTTGCGCCGGGCGGATGCGCTCCTTCCCGAGGAGGACTGCCCGACGACCTGCCCTCCTGTTGCGATTGGCCGACTCCCTGTTCCACGGCGGCGGACTCGCCGATGCCGGAGCCGTTCTCGAAGAGGCCGCCGCGTTGTCACGCCGGGTCGGCGACGAGCGACTCATCGCGCGTGCACGCCTCCAGGAGATCGAGGTCACCGGCCAGACCGATCCCACGGTGTCGACGGCCGAGTCATCTCGACGAGACGGAGTTGATCGTCAGCGAGCTGGAACGAGTCGGAGACCACACCGACCTCGCCCGAGCATGGGCGATGACAGGCCACCTACGCTTCTTCCTGGGCAGAGCCGCCGACGCCGAGGAGGCGTTCGATCGAGCAGTCCAGGAGGCCGGCCGAGCCGGCGACGCCAACCTCGAGCGGGACGCGTACGCGTGGTGGGCGGCCGCAAAGTACCACGGGCCCGCGCCGGTGAGCGAGGGGCGAGCGTTCATCGACGCCTTGCCGCGATCCGCCTTCGAGAGCGCCAAGGTTGCTGCGTTCATGGCCGAGGTGACCGCCGGCCTGGACGCCATGGAAGAGCGCTTCGAAGAGGCTCGCGCGCAGATCGCCCGCGCCAAGAGCGTCGCCGACGACTTCGGCCTCGAGCTCCGGAGTGCGGCTATCTCACAGTATTCGGGCGCCGTGGAGGACTTGGCGGGCGATCTTACGGCCGCCGAGCGCGAGTATCGCCGGGGCTATGAGCTCCTCGGCGGGCTCGGTGAGACGGCCTTCCGTGCCACGACGGGCTGCCATCTCGCGGCGGTGCTCGTCGCGCGGGGCCGCGACGCGGACGCCGAGCGGATCATCGACGAGATCGCGCATCTAGCCCAGACCGACGACGTCGATGTAAAAGCGCGCACGAGGCAGGTGCGCGCCCTCCTGCTCGTGCAAAAGGGCTGCCATGACGAGGCGCTCGAGCTGGCTCGCGAAGCGGTGGCCCTGTTTGGAGCTACCGACTACCTGGATGCCAACGGGCACATGCTCTTGACGCTCGCGAGGGTCCTACGGGCGATGGCTTGCACCAACGAGGCACGAGAGGCGCTCGAGGCCGCCCTCGCCCTCTTCGAGCGCAAGGGCAACCTCACCATGGCGCAGCGTGTCCGCGTCCTGCTCGACGATTAGACGCCGGACGCCGCAAGCCCTGCGACGACTTGGCGGGCGGCGTGCCGGCCTCCAACAATCGCGCCCGCGATCCAGCCGGCGTGTTCCTCCGCGTAGTCGGAGCCGGCGAAGACCACACGGCCGTGAGACCGCGCGAAGCCTGCGAGGGCACCCGAGGACGTCCAGCCGGGCCGGCTCGTGAGCCACGTCCCTCGCGACCACGGATCGACGACCCAGTCGTGCGAGTCGGTCGCGAGCACTCGCGCGCCGGGCGCGTAGGCGGCCAACGCGGCCTCCGGATCCTCGACGTCCGCGCTCGCGAAGCCGACGAGCAAGCTCGCATCACCGACCCTGCCCTCCCAGGAGAGCCAATTGAAAGGCGTCCCGTAGCCGAGGCACGACGAGCCCGTCCGGCACGCCCTCCGCCAGCAGCCAGACCTTGCTCGAGCGGCCTGGATGGCCGTCGCGCGACGACCGCCTGGAGCTCCGCGCCGAGTGGCGGGTCGAGCTCGATCGCCGCGAGCGTGTTCAGCGGAACCGCGAGCACGGCGGCCTCGGCCGCGACCTCCCGCCATCGGCGACGGTCGCCGTGACGCCATCGCCATCCTGGGCCACGCGGACGACCGGCGTGCCAAGCCTGACCTCCGCTCCCGAGTCCTCGGCTATCGCGTCGAGGAGAGCGCGGGTGCCACGCTCGAAATGCTCGCCGATCTCGTCCGCCAGCGAGGCGGGCGAGCCGTCGCCCTCGGCCACGAGCGCCATCACCTCGAGCATCGACACCTCGGCAGCGTCTGCGCCGCTCATGAAGGACGCCCACGCGAGAACGTAGTCGCGCGTTGCACGCGGCACGCCGAGCTCGCTCATCCACTCCGAGACGGCGACGTCGTCGTCCGCTCCGGCCGAGCGCGCCCGCGCCGCGATATCTGCCAGCGCCTGCCGCAGCACCGCGGCCTCGCCCTTCGGCACCGGCCGCCCGCGTCTGCGCGTCCCACCCGTGAACCAGCGTCCGCGACGCCGTTCCGGAACGGGCACCACGGAAACGCCGTAGCGCGCAACCTCCTCGGCGAGCGGCGGCTGCCGCTCGAGCGAGAACCAGGCGCCGCCGATCTCGACCTCGACGTCAGTCCCCTCGAACGGCCTGTACCACGTGCGACCGCCGAGCCTCGGCCGGGCCTCCAGGAGGGTCACACCGCGGCCTGAGGCGGCGAGATCGCGGGCTGCTGTTACGCCCGCGAACCCGCCGCCGATGACCAGGACGTCGGCCGTCACCGGCCGATCATCCCATCGCGCCTTGCCCTAGAGGGCGGCCAGGTACCTCTCGAGCTCCCACGGCGTGAGCTGGACGCGGTAGTCGTCCCACTCCTTTCGCTTCAGCTCGACGTAGCGCTGGAAGACGTGCCGGCCGAGCGCCTTCCTGGCGAGTTCCGAGCCGGCGAGCTCGTCGATCGCCTCGCCGAGCGTCTCCGGGCAGCGCCACGATGCCCCGCTCCTTCCGCTGCTCGGCCGTCAGGTGATAGAGGTTCTGCTCCATCGGCTCAGGGAGCTCGTAGCCCTTCTCGATCCCCTCGAGGCCTGCGTGGAGCAGGGCCGCGAAGGTCAGGTACGGGTTGCAGGCCGGGTCGGGGCAGCGGATCTCGGCCCGGGTCGCCTGCTCCTTGCCCGGGTGGTAGAGCGGGATCCGAATCAGCGCGGAGCGGTTCCGGCGCGACCAGGCGCAGTAGACCGGTGCCTCGTAGCCCGGCACGAGCCGCTTGTACGAGTTCACCCACTGGGCGAAGACCGCGCTGATCTCGCGGGCGTGGCGGAGCTGGCCGGCGATGAACGCCTTGCCCGCGTCCGAGAGGTGCCACTCGTCGTCCGCGTCGTAGAACGCGTTCCGGCCGTCCGCGAAGAGCGACTGGTGCGTGTGCATGCCCGACCCGTTCTCACCGAAGAGCGGCTTCGGCATGAAGGTCGCGTAGACGCCGTACTTCTGGGCCATCTCCTTGACGACGAGGCGGTACGTCATCGTGTGGTCGGCCATGTCGAGCGCCGAGTCGAAGCGCATGTCGATCTCGTGCTGCGACGGGCCCACCTCGTGGTGGTGGTACTCGACCGGGATGCCCATCGACTCGAGCGCCGCGATGGTCTCGTTCCGAAGCTCGGTCGCGGCGTCGAGGGTCGTCATGGCGAAGTAGCCGCCCTCGTCGAGACCCTGCGGCTCGCCCTCGTTCGTCTTGAAGAGGAAGTACTCGAGCTCGGGCCCGACGTTGAACGTGTCGAAGCCCATCGAGCGCATCCGCTCGAGCGCGCAGCTTCAGCACGTAGCGCGGGTCGCCCTCGTAGGGATCTCCGTCGGGCGTGACGACGTCGCAGATCATCCGCGCGACCTTGGAGCCCCCGTTCGGCATCAGCTGGAAGGTGGCCGGATCGGGGATCGCGACCATGTCCGACTCCTCGATCGCGTTGAAGCCGGAGATCGACGAGCCGTCGAAGCCCATGCCGTCGTCGAGTGCGTTCTCGAGCTCGGCGGGCGTGATCGCGAAGCTCTTCAGGTGCCCCTCGATGTCCGTGAACCAGAGGAGCACGAACTTGATGTCCTCGTTGACGACCCGCTCGACCACCTCGCGCCTGAGCGCCGGGTCACTCGTCGCCCGCTCTCGCCGTTCCACCATCGCCATACCAAGCCTCCTTAAATGCAAAGAGCCCCGGGCCCGATGAGCCCGAGGCCACGTCGCCTCGACTGACCGCAGTCTATACGAGGGTGTCGGACAGAGGGTCGGCGCCATTGAAGGATGCGACGCTTCGTACTAGGTTGAGGCGCAATGCGGCTTGGTCGGGGTCTTTCTGTCCTACTTGGTGCTCTCGCACTGGCCGGACCGGCTCAAGCGGCGACGATCAACGTCACGACCGACAACGACGAGTACGGAGGCGGCCCCGGCACCGGCTGCGCGCTGCGAGAGGCGATCGAGGCCGCGAACACCGACGAGCCCTTCGGCGGCTGCCGGCGTGGTGACGGAGCGGACACGATCCGGGTCCCAGCCGGCACGTTCAAGATCGAGATCGAGTCCTTCTCGTCGGACATTCCGAACCCGCCCGGTGAGGGCGACTTGAACGTCACCTCGCCAATGACGATCAACGGCGCCGGACGCAACGCCACGAAGCTCGACGGCGCCAACCTCGACCGGCTCTTCTACGTCGAGGCCGGCACCGAGCGCGTTACGTTCTCGAAACTGACGGTGCAGCACGGGCAGCCCGGGAATCCATCCATGCGCTACGGCGGCGGAATCCACGCGGGCTCTCCCGTGACGATCACGAACGTCCGGTTCTTCGACAATCACGGGAGCGTGGGAGGAGGCCTGTACTCGAGCGCGCCGGTCGTCCTCCGTGACAGCGTCTTCTCGCAAAACCTCGCCGACCTCTCGAGCGGAGGCGGAGCCAACCTCTTCTACGGCGGCACGATCGCGAACACGACGTTCAGCGACAATCAGGCACCGAGCGGTTCCGGAGGCGGTCTCTACGGGTCTCAGAGGCCGACACGCGCCCACCGTGTCGTCGTGCAAGGGAACGAGGCCTTCGAGGGCGGCGGCATCGGCGTGGCGAACGCCAAACTCGTCCTCACCGACTCGGTCGTCTCGGGGAACGAAGCCACCAGCTCTAGTTCCGGCGAGCAGGGCGGCGGAATCTACACGCTCAGCTCAAACGTCACCCTGAGGAACTCGTCGATCCGCGGGAACAGCGCGGACAACTCCGGCGGCGGACTCCACACCGAGGGCGGCCGAATCGTGCTCGACCGCGTGGTCGTCGCCGGAAACTCAACAGACGGCTTCGGTGGCGGACTCCGGGCCGCGTACTTCGACCCTGCCGCTGCGAACACAGTCCGGATCGAGCGCACAACGTTCAGAGAGAACCGCGCGGGTTTCTTCGGCGGCGCTATTCATCTCCTCGGAAACTTCGGCGGCGCGCAGAACTTCCCGGTCTCGATCGAGCGGTCGCTCATCGCGCGAAACCGCGCCGGCAAGCCCGCGCCCGAGAACGAGTTCGTGGGCTCGGGCGACGGAATCATGAACCAGGCGGTCCTGACCCTCACGAACTCGACGGTCACGGGAAACAAGGATCCGCGCGGCCAGGGCTTCGGTGGCGGCCTCAGCAACACGCAATTCGGGACAGCGGATCTCAGAAACGTCACTTTCACGAAGAACCGCGCGGCGCCCGGCGGGCCGAACGGCGACAACGTCTACAACCAGGGCGTCCTGCGGGCCAGGAGCTCGATCGTCGGCGGCGCCTCGGCCACCGGGAACTGCGCCGAGATCACCCCGATTACCTCCCGCGGGCACAACCTCGAGTTCGAGACCGGCGGCAATCGCTGCTTCGACAGGCCGAACGACCGGGTCGGAAACGCTCGCCTCGGGCGGCTCGCGAACAACGGCGGGCCGACACACACCCTGGCCCTCCGGCCTGGGAGCGACGCGCTCGGCCACGGAGCGGCCTGTCTCGGCGTCGACCAGCGCGGAGCGCCGCGAGCGCTCGGAGGCCGCTGCGACATCGGGGCTTACGAGCTCGTCCGCTGCGAGGGCGTCGTCGTCAACCGGGTCGGAACCTCGGGCCTCGACAGGCTTCGGGGGACACGGAGGGCAGACGGCCTACTCGGCCTCGGTGGCCGGGACCGGCTTCTGGGCCTCGGTGGCCCGGACGGGCTCTGCGGCGGCGGAGGGCCGGACGTCCTGGTCGGCGGCGCCGGCGACGACGTCTGCTCGGGCGGCCCGGGAACCGACGGCGCAACGGGCTGCGAGCGCCGCATCTCCGTGCCCTAGCCGGTCGAGGCCTTGGGCCGGAGCGCGGCCGGACGCTGCACCCCCTCGTCGGGGAGCCCGCGGCCCCCGAACGAGGGATGCGGCCCTGGCGGGCTCCTGCTCCACTTTCCACATGCCGACGTTGGGGGACGTCGCCAGGAGGCTTCGCGAGCCGGCCGCCGCCGCGCTCCTCGTCGTAGCAGTGGTCCTGGCTCCGCTCGCAGCGACGCTCGTAATCTCCTCCGAGGCGCCGGCGATCCCGCCGAAGGAGATCGAACGGACACCGGCTGCAGTGGTGCGGGTTCCGCCCGAGCCGGGCCCAGGGGCTGCGCGGCCGGGGCGCCCCGTCCTCGTCACGACCGCCCCGGCCGTGCCGCTCGACCGCGACCGAAGCGCCGACGCACCGGTCTACGCTGCGGAGCCGGACCCGACTGACCCACCCGCGCCGCCGTCCGGTCAGCCGCCGGGCACGCCCGAGCCGGCCGAGCCTCCGCCGGCCGAGCCACCGCCTGCCCCGCTGCCCGACGATCCGCTCCTCGCCGTCGACTCGACGGTGGAAGACCTCCTCGAGGAAGCCCAGCAGGCTGTCGAGGCGCTGCCCCTGCCCTAAGCACCCTCGCGGTCGGGCGGGGCCCGACGTCTGCTCGAGCGGTTCGTTGATTCATACTAGGCAGGGCGACGCGAAGAGGAACCACGTCTGTCGCGAGGTGTCACTCCCTGACGGCAACGAAGGTCTGCTTGGCGCGAGAGGTGCGGCGGTGGAACATAGTGGCGTTGGCTCTCGTTGCCGCGCTCTCCTGTGCGGAGGCCGCCCAGGCGAACTGGACGACCAACGGAGGAGGACCGGGGCGGGCGAACTCGTCGATGGGCACCCACGCTCAGGCGCCGTTCGAACGTCTCTGGACGACGAAGCCCACGCGAGCCAAAGACACCTGGTGCACCCCAACGAAGAGATGCGGCCCGCTGCTCGAGTTCGGCGTCGTGGTCGGCGACGGTCGCGTGTACGGGACGACCGTCGGCGGCACGACCTTCGCACTGAGCGTTGACACCGGCGAAGTCCTCTGGCGGCGGAACTTGCGGCGGACCTGGGCGACGATCCCGACCTTCTACAGAGGGCACCTGTACCTGAACGGTCCGCAGCGACGCGCGGACAAGGCACCGGCGCGAGGTTCCCTCTTCAAGCTGGACGCGAGCACGGGCCGGACGGTCTGGCGCCGTCCGCTCCATCCTCGGATCTGGCTCAGGACCGAGGGGCCGCCGCTCGTCGTGCGAGGACGGGTGTACGTAACCGCCAACAAGCCAGACACGAAGACGTCCCGGGTCGTCGCGTTCGACATCTGGGGGAGGCGGTTGTGGTCGCGCGCCATGTGCGGTCTGTCCTGGCAGTCCCCAACCTGGACGGGCCGTTACGTCGTCGCCGCCGACTACTGCGGGAACGTGCGGGCGTACCGGCCGCGCACGGGTGGGGTCGCCTGGCAGCGCAATCTCGGCCCCTGGAATATCTACGCGCAGACGGCGTCGGTCGGGCAGCGGCTCTACGTGTTTCCGAAGTCAGGAGTCGTCTGGGCGCTTCGGGCCACGAACGGCCGTACCGTCTGGGCGAGCAGAGCCGTGTACGGGCTCGCCTACTCCGACTGCGCGGCAAATCGCCAGAAGGTCTGGTGCGCAGGCCTCGACGGAAGGGTGGCGGCACTCGCGGCGAAGAACGGACAGTTGATCTGGCGGCGGCAGTTCCCGTCCCAGATCTACGGCGGGTTGGTAGCGACGCGGTATCACCTGTGGGTAGCCCTCCACGACCGCCGCGAGATCGTGGCACTCTGGCGAGGGACGGGCCGCGTCGCGTACCGACACCCCACCGGGCGGTACGACCCGGCGGCGCCGGTGGGGGACACGGTGTACGTGTCCGGGTTCAGAAACGTGACCAAGCTGCGCTCAGCTGAAGCGGTCCGGAGGCCCAGCGAGCAGTCGCGGCTACGAGTAGGCGGCTAGGTAGGGCTGCCAGCCGTCGGGAATCCTCGCAGCCGCGAGCGTGACGAAGAGGGCGGGCGTCGGCGCGCGGGGGGCCTCTCGAAGGCTCATCGCGACCTCCTCAGGCGTCCGGTTTCCCTTCCGCATGTTGCAGGGTGCGCAGGAGGCGACGACGTTCTCCCATACGGACAGGCCCCCCCGGCTCCGGGGGACGACGTGGTCGAGCGTCAGCTTTCCGTCAGACCCGCAGTACTGGCAGCGCCAGCCGTCCCGGGCGAAGAGCGCGCGCCGAGAGATCTTTCGCTGCACCGCCTTGGGGACGCGGACGTAGCTCAAGAGCCGGATTACGTGCGGCCAGACGAACTGCGCCGCGGCGGAGCGGAGCGGCTTGTCGAGATCCTTGATCACCTCGGCCTTGCCCTTGAAGACGAGCACGTGCGCGCGCCGCACGCTTGTCACGTTCAGCGGCTCGTAGCTTGCGTTCAGAACCAGTACGTGCGCCACTTGCACGCAGAATCGTACTCATGGACGAGGGTGACGCGAGCCGTCAGGAGGAGCGGACGAACTCGACCATCTGCTGGCCGCGCGGGTGGCCCCAGTCCCCGATGTAGCGGAACTCCCAGGGGGAGAAGCTCGCCGCCCACTCGAGGTCGCCGGCCCAGTACCAGAACGGGTTTCGTTCTCCATACCGAGCCCGGTTGTTGGCCAGACCTTCGTCGATGACGCCGTCGACCGGGAAGTCGGGGGGCGCCTCGAAGAAGGTCGCGTAGAACGAGCACCCAGGCTTCAGCACCTTGGCCACGCGGGCCAGGCAGAGCCGGATGTCGTTCAGCGAGATGTGCGTGAAGAGCGACTGCGCGATCGCGTAGTCGAACTCGACCCCGAAGTCCACGTCGAACCGTTGCGTTGCGCGGAGGTGGTCACGCGGGAGCTTCTCGCGCAGCTCGTCCGGCATCTCCTTGTCGTAGCCGACGTCGAGGAGGCTCTGGTTGATGTCGATCCCGTAGTAGTTCCCGGGCTCGAGGTAGTCGACGAATCGGATCCCGGCGCGGAGCGGGCCGCAAGCGACATCGAGCAGGAGGTGCTGCGGCTCGAGGCCGACGCCCTGCATGTAGTCGAGCTGCCGCTGGCCCATCTGCTTCCAGTTCCCGGCGATCAGCCGGCGGTGCTTGCCCCGCCGGAGCTGCTTCTCCGTCAGCGGCTTGCTGTAGTCGTACCGCTTCATCGCGGGCGGGAGTGTAGCCAGGACGGCACGGCTACCGGCGCGGCAGGACGAGCTCCCACCGGTCACCGCCTGCGGGCACGAATCCCCGGCTGCGGTAGAACGTGCTCGCCCGGTCGTTTCCGGGCTCGACCACGACCTGCAGCGTCTCGGCCGCCTCCGAGATCGCGAAGCCCTCCGCGTGCTCGAGGAGCCTCCGCCCCACTCCCTCGCCCTCGTGCTCGGGGCTCACGAAGAGCTGCTCGACGCACGCCGTCGCCCCCTCGTGGTGAACCGCCACGTAGCCCGCCGCGGCGCCACCGACCTCAGCGACGAAGACGGTCTCGCTCCCGAGCAGTTCGAGCGTCAGGGTGTCGGCGCCCCGGTCGAGCCTCGCCAGGCCGAAGAGAAGCGGCTCGTCCTCGGGCTTGTATGGCCGGACTACGAGGCTGGTCTCCACCTACACCACCTCCGCCCCGGAATCTCTCATAAACGCGATCAGATGGCCATGGCCCGGTCGACCGCCTCCTGCTCCTCCGGCGAGAGGGCGATCGGAGCGCGGCCACGATCGAGCTCCTTCACGTAGATGCGCGCATAGTCGCGTCCCTGGATGGCGCTGACGACGAGGCCCGAGCGAGCCGCGTCCAGGAAGGCGAGCGACGCTGACTGGTGCCCGCCGGCATCCTCGTACGCGTCGTAGCGGACGATCGAGGTGTGCGAGAGGCAACCGTCGACACGCTGGTCGACGCGCGAGAGGCCGAGACCCACCTCCTCGACCGCGCGGTGCAGGTCGTCGATCCGCCCCTGGAGCGAGACGGCGAAGTCGACCAGGTCGTCGCGTCCCCCGCCGAGGAGGACTTGCTGGGCTTGCCGCAATCGGCGCAGCTTGAGGTAGAACGCGAGCGCGAGGAGGAGCGCGACGCCGGCGGCACGCGGCGGCGCCGATCGCAATCCAGCCGGCGATGTCGCTGCTCACCGAGCTCGGCCTCCGCTAGCCGAACGAGAAGATGACGCTGTACTCGGCCGAGTTGTTGCCGGTGTTCGTCTCACCCTGTACCGGCGCAACGTTAACGCGTAACGTCGCCGGCTCGGCGATCGTCACGTCGCCGAGGTCTCCGAAGACGACGTTCTTCGTCTGGCCCGGCTGAATCAGATCGATGACGTCGGTTCTTCGTGATCGAGTTCGGGCTCTGGATGATCCTGAGCGTCACCTCGACGCCGGTCTCGAGGCTGTCGCCGCTGTTTCGGATCGAGCACCTGGAAAGCCGTCTCCTCCGAGGCCTCGACGGTGTTCTCCTCGGTCGGCGAGAGGCGCCTGCCGCCGGGCAGGACGAGCACGCCCTCGATCTGGTTTCCGTGCAGGCCGCCTGCGTCGGGACTGGCGGTCAGCCGCTGCACTAGGGCCGTCCAGGTCGCCGGCGTCGCGAGAGCTCCGGCGTCGTCAGGAAGACGAGGTCGGGAACTTCGACCCCGGCTACCCCCTCCTCGCGCATCGTCTCCTGCGCGCGGGCCCGGAAGAGGTCGTCGTAGACGACGTCGCTCGCAACGAAGCGCTTGGCCTGCTCGGCGAGCGCTGTGCCGGTCGGCGCGCGCGCCGCCGTCCTGGCCGGCCTGGGCGAAGCCCTGCGTCAAGCCCCGCGAGACCGCTGGCCCGAAGCTGCATGGCCTCGACGAGGCTGTCCTGCTCCTCGCGAAGCGGGCCCGGGCGGATCGAGCTCCTGGGCCTGCGCGACGAGCTGAGCCTGCTGGCCGCGAAGACCGTCGAGAGCCTGCTCGAGGTCGCCGAGGTTGATTCCCGGGCCGCGCGATCGTGGCGCGGAGCTCGCCGCCGATCCGATCCGACGAGCTCGTCACCTCCGCCGCGGAGCCGAGGTAGTCCTCGTAGGCGGCCGGTCTTGTCGCTCTGGCAGCTCGACACCCAGACGATCAGGAGGACGACCACGACGACGAGGCCGACGACCAGCGCCGCGAACCGGAGCTGCTGGGGCGGCAGGCCGCCCGAGGGAGGCCGACGCGGAAGTCGCCGGCGCCGGAGCGGCTTCGCGCTCGACTTCGGTCGCCTCGCGCGTCGGCGCGTCATCGAAGAAATCGAACTCGATCTCTTCGGAGTCGCGACGTTGACGGGGCTCGAACACAGGGGGTTCGGTACGGGGCGAAAGCCGGGCGGAGGTCGGGCGAGTCTAACACCCGCTTCGGCCATGCCTCGCGGTTTGCTGGGAAAAATGGAGGACTCGCCCGGCACGCGGAAAAGAGCGTCAGGCCTTGCAAAGCGCCGCCGACCTGCCTCGCGACGACCTCGTGCTCGGACGCTACCGGCCGCTCCGGCCACTCGGGAGCGGGGGCTCGGGCTCCGTCTGGCTCGTCCGGGACGAGCACCTCGAGCGCGACGTCGCCCTGAAGATCGTGGCTCGGGCCGGGAAGGCCGGCTCACGGGCCGAGCGGGAAGTCGAGGCGGCGACGCGGCTTCGCCACCCGCGTTGCCTCCGCGCGCTCGCGTTCCACCGGGACGACGGTCACGTCTACGTCGCCTACGAATACGTTCGTGGCAGGACGTTCCGTGACGCCCTCCGCTCGGGCGGGGTCGACGACTCGACCGCCATCGAGGCGGGCATTCAGATCCTCGACGCGCTCGGGCACGCGCACGCGAAGCGGATCGCGCACCGCGACGTCAAGCCGGCCAACGTCATGCTCGAGGAGGGACCTGAGACCTCGACGCGGCTCCTCGACTTCGGCCTTGCGCGCCTCGACGAGCTCGACGGGCTGACCGCCACCGGAGACGTCCCCGGCACGCTCGCCTACATCGCGCCCGAGCGGCTGGACGGCTCCGAGTCGGCCGGGGCGGCAGACGTCTGGGCCGTCGGGGTCATCCTCTGGGAGGCCCTGGCGGGCTTCCATCCGTTCCAGGCACCGTCGCCCGTCGAGACCGCGAAGCGGATCGCAGCGGGGGCCGGCCCACTGGCGCGCGAGCGCCCCGACCTGCCGCGCGACGCTCTGCGTCGCCGTCGACCGGATGCTGGCGGTCGACCCGCGCCGGCGACCCTCGGCCCGGCGTGCGGCCGGCGACCTGCGCTCGGCAGGCGAGGAGCGAACGCGACGCCCACGACCGGTGACCGCGCGGCGAACCCTGCAAGGTCGTGCCGTCCACGCTGGATTGGCCGCGCTGACGGCAGGTGGCTCAGCGGTGCTCCTGCCGTTCTTCCCACGCGGCTGGCCGTTCCTCCTCGCAGCCGTGGCGGCGGGGGTCGCGCTCCGGAGCCCGGCCGGTGGTCTCGCCTTCGCGCTCGCCGTCCCGGTTCTGCCGCTCGGGAACCTCTCGCTCGGGCTTGCGCTCGCTTACTCCGCGGTGGCCGCCGGCTGGCTCCTGATCTTCCGGCGGGATGCAGCGGCAGGCCTCGTGTTCGCCGCCGGCGGGCTGCTGGCGCCCCTGGGCGCAATCACGCTCCTGCCGCTCGCCGCGCTCGGCGCAGCCGGCCCCGCCCGGCGCGGGGTGAGCGCCTTCGCGGGGGTTCTCGCCGGCGCCGCAGTCTGCGCCCTGACGGGCCGGTCGCTCCCGCTCGCGGAAGACCCACCGGGCACCAGTCGGACGCTCGCCGGTCTGGAGGGGCCCCTCGACGCCGCCGGCGCACTCCTCGGTGCCGTGACGGCGCGGCCGGGACTCGTTCTCGCAGCGCTCGTGATCGGCCTCGCCGCGGCCACAGCCTCCCACGCTCTCGCAGCCGGGCCGTGGGGGCTGGCGCTTTGGGGCTCGGCCTACCTCGGCGGCGTCGTGCTCCTTCCCGCCGCCGCCGGGGAACCGGCGGTCGGAGCGCTCCTCGTGACGCTCGGAGTGTGGACTGCCGCCTCGGCGCTGGCGCTCCTCCGGCTACGCCAGGAGGCACAGGATTCCCCGGCTCGGGCACAATTGGCCGGGTGATCGGCCGGTAACTGCAGTACCGGTTGCGCCAGAGTTGGCGGCCGCTCACCTGAGCCCGGCGTATGAGCGTCTTTCGCAGCATCGAACACGGCATCCAGTCGGTCCTAGAGGGCGCCTTCGGGCGCGCCTTCAGGTCGCACGTCCAGCCGGTCGAGTTCGCCCGGAAGCTCGCGAAGGAGATGGACGACCACCGCACCGTCTCCGTCTCGCGCGTCTACGTCCCGAACGAGTACCAGCTCTGGCTCTCACCTTCCGACCGCGAGCAGTTCTCCTCCTACGAGGACTCCCTCCTCACAGAGCTTTCCGACTATCTCTCGGAGCACGCACGCCGCGAGGGCTACGCCCTGCTCTCGACGCCCGAAGGTGACCCTCCACGAGGACGAGGACCTTTCGGTCGGCGAGTTCGGAATCGCGACCCGGACCGTGCAGCCGCAAGAAGGATGCTCCGCCCGCCGCGGATCCGGCTCCGGCCGGCGCTCCGGGAGCGCAGGCCGTTCCTCCGCCTGCGGCCTTGCCGGTCGAGCAGGCCGACGTCGGCGAGACGAGGATCTTCAAGGCGCCCGCCCCGGACACGGCGGCCGTCAGCGCCGAGGAAGCCGAGCGGCTCGGCCTCGCGCACGCGCCTTCCGCAGCCGTCCTCTGGACGGGCGACGGCATCGAGCTCACCAAGCGCGCGGCTCGTGATCGGGCGCTCGCGGGACTGCGACGTGACGCTCGACGACCCGAACATCGTCTCGCCGCCACGCCGAGATCAGGCAGGAGGACGGCGGCCTACTGGGTCGTCGACCTCGGCTCGACGAACGGAATCGAGGTGAACGGCTCCCGGGTCGAGCGGGCCGAGCTCGAGCACGGCGACGTCATCCTCCTCGGACGAACCAGCCTGACCTTCGACCGAGAAGGCTAGGCGAGCCGGTGGAGCCGGTTCTCCTCGGTCTGAAGGCACTCTTTCTGCTCCTGCTCTACTTCTTCATCTGGCGCGTCGTCCGCTCGGCGGCTCGAGAGCTCCGAGTCCCGCAGGAGAGCTTCATCATGGCCCCGGCCCAGGCGCGCGCCGAGCCGGTCGGGGAGGTGGCGAGGCAGCTCCCCGTTGGCCTCGTCGATCCTTGCAAGCCCGGTGCTCCCGATCGGGGCGCGCTACGACACCGGCGCCGTCCCGATTACGATCGGCCGCGTCGGACGACAACACGCTCGCCCTGGATGGAGACGAGTACGCGTCGAGCCACCACGCGCGCGTCGAGGCGCAGCGCGACGGCGTGTGGGTTCACGACCTCGGCTCGACGAACGGGACGTTCGTGAACGACGAGCAGATTCGAGGGCGCATGAGGCTCCGGGAAGGGGACACGTTGCGAATAGGCGAGACGGAGATGCGGCTCGAGCGATGAGGCTCGGCGAGCAAGCCGCTTCGACCGACCCGGGCCGCAAGCGGCGCCGGAACGAGGACTCCTACGTCGTCGAGCCGCCGCTCTTCGTGGTCGCCGACGGGATGGGCGGGGCTCAGGCAGGCGAGGTCGCCTCCCGCCTGGTCGCGGCCGCCTTCCGGGAGTTCCACGAGGCGGACGCTCTCGGCCCGGAGGAGCGCCTCCAGGCGATCATTCAGGAGGCGAACCGGCGGATCTACGAGCGGGCCCAGGAGGACACCGGGCCTCTCGGGCATGGGCACGACGGTCACGGCCGCGCTCCTGGGGGAGAGCGTCCTCGCGATCGGACATGTCGGCGACTCGCGCGCGTATCGCATCCGCGCGGACGGCCTGGAGCAGGTCACGCAAGACCACTCCCTCGTGGGAGACCTGATCCGAAGCGGCCGCCTGACGCCCGAGGAGGCCGAGGATCACCCGCAGCGCTCGGTGATCACCCGTGCGCTCGGCACCGATCACGACGTGGACGTCGACACCTTCGTCGTCGAGGCCGAGCCCGGCGACGTCTTCCTCATCTGCTCCGACGGGCTTTCGTCGATGGTGCCGGAAGACGAGATCCTGAGGCGTGTCCGCGAGTGCGAGACCCTCGAGAAGGCGGCGAAGGCCCTCATCAAGGCCGCGAACAAGCGGGGCGGCGAGGACAACATCACAGTGGTGCTGTTCCGAGTCGAGGCCGGGGAGTCGCTGGACGACACGCTCGTCGCAGGCAACGGCCGCGGCGACACCGAGGATCTCGAGGACACGCTGACCGGGCTCGAGCCGGTCTCGGACACGCGGGTCGCCCACTGGGAGGAGGCGCCCGAGGCGGCAGCTAAGGCCGCCGAGCCCGAGCCGCGGCCCAGGCTGCGCCGCGGCGTCCTCTGGGGACTGGCCGTCCTGGTCGCGATCGGCCTCCTCGTCGCCGCTGCGTTCTGGGGGCTCTCGAGCGCCTACTTCGTCGGCGCGGAGGAGAACGGCGCGGTTGCGATCTACCAGGGCGTTCCCTGGGAGCTCGGGGGAGGCGCCCAGCTCTACCGGGCCCGGTACGTGAGCGGCCTCCAGGCCGTGCAGCTCTCTCCGGAGGAGCGGCAGTCGCTCTTCGACCACTCGCTGGTGTCGTACGACGAGGCGCGGGAGCGCATCGCACCGTACGAGGAGGAGGCGACTCCCTGAGGGTCCGGAACCGCGAGCTTGTGAACCTGCTCCTCGTCGGCGTGCTGACCGCCGCCGGGTTCACGAGCGTCTTCATCGTCCGCCAGGACGCCGAGACCTTCTCCACCGGCTCGCTGTCCTACGCGGCCCTGTTTCTCGCGCTCTTCGTCGCGGCGCACGTCGTCCTGCGATTCCGGCTGCCGCAGGCAGACCAGACCCTGCTCCCGCTGGTCGGTCTTCTGACCGCGATCGGCCTGACCCTCGTCTACCGGATCGACCCAGACCTCGCGCTCCGCCAGGGCGTCTGGGTCGTGGTCGGAGTCGCCCTGTTCGCGCTGACCGTCCTGGTGGTCGGCGAGGACTACCGGCGGCTCGACGACTACAAGTACACACTTGGGATCCTCGCGGTCGCGCTCCTGATCCTGCCGGCGCTGCCCAAGCTCGGTGCCACCATCAACGGCGCCAACCTCTGGGTCTCGGTCGGCCCGATCGCCTTCCAGCCCGGCGAGTTCGCGAAGGTGCTCCTCGTCGTCTTCGTCGCCGGCTACCTGCGCGACAACCGCGAGATGCTCGCCATGGGAGTCGGGCGGTTCGGACTTCCGTCGCCGAAGCACTTCGGCCCGCTGCTCGTCATCTGGGGCGCGGCGATGCTCGTCCTCTTCCAGACGAACGACCTCGGCGGCGGGCTCCTCTACTTCTCGATCTTCCTCGCGATGCTCTACGTCGCCACGGCGCGCTGGACGTACGTCGCTGGTCGGACTCGGGCTCTTCGTCGCGGGCGCCGTCGCTCTCTACCGCGTCACCCCGCACATGGCCGAGCGCTTCTCGATCTGGCTCGATCCGTGGGCAGACCCCTTCGACGACGGCTACCAGCTCGTCCAGTCGATCTACGCGATCTCGGGCGGGGGCGTCTTCGGAGCCGGCCTGGGCGAGGGAGTGCTCCTCCAGCCGAGCGGCGAGCACGTACATCCCGTTCCTCGAGACCGACTTCATCTACGCCGCCATCGTCCAGGAGCTCGGGCTGGCCGGCGGCGCCGCCGTCGTGCTCCTCTTCCTCGTCTTCTGCTACCGCGGCTTCCGGATCGCGATGCTCGCCGACGACGGGTTCTCGAAGCTTCTCGCCACCGGCCTGACGGCGACGCTCGCGATCCAGGCGTTCATCATCGTCGGCGGCGTCATCGGGCTCATCCCGCTGACCGGGATCACGCTGCCCTTCGTCTCTTACGGCGGGTCGAGCATCGTCGCGAACTTTCTCTTGCTCGCGCTCCTCCTGGCCGTCTCGAACCGGGTGAACCGCGAGCCGTGAACGTCCAGATCCGCCGGCTCTTCCTCGTCCTGGCCGCGCTCTTCGTCGCGCTCGTCGGCATGTCGACGCTACTGGCTCTGGAAGGCGCCCGACCTCGAGGCACGACGCGGCAATCCGCAGCTCATCGTCCGCCAGGTGACGATCGAGCGCGGCCTGATCTACGCCGCCGACGGCAAGACGGCCCTCGCCGATCAACCGGAAGAAGCGCGTGCAGGGCAAGACCTGGTACCTGCGCCGCTACCCGACCGGGGAGCTCGTCGCCCCGCTCGTCGGTTACTCGACGATCCAGCGCTCTCGAACCGGGCCTCGAGGAGTCCCTGAACGACTACCTGACCGCGTCGAACGCCGACCTGACGACGCTCCTCGACCGGGCCCAGCGACACGCTCACGGGCGGGACGCGGCAGGGGAACGACGTCGTGACGACGATTCGTCTGCGACCGCAGCAGGTCGCGATGGACGCTCTCTCGGGCGTCTGCGGCTCGGTCGTCGCCCTCGAACCGGACACGGGGCGGCTCCTCGTCTCGGCGTCGAGTCCCTCCTACGACCCGAACCTCGTCGAGGAGCAGTTCGGGCAGATCCGACAGATCGAGAGTGCGTGCGAGCCGGCCGCGCCGCTCGTCAACCGGGCGACCGGCGATCTCTTCATTCCCGGCTCGACGTTCAAGGTCGTGACCGCGACGGCGGCGCTCGACAGCGGCAGGTACACGCCCGAGAGCCGCTTCGACGACCCCGGCTACTGCATCGAGTACGGGCAGCGTGTCTCGAACTACTCGGACCAGGGCGGCCCGCAGGTCTACGGGAACATCGACTTCGGCGACCGCCATGGAGAACTCGGTCAACTCCGTCTTCTGCAACATCGGCAAGGAGCTCGGCCCCGATCTGATCCTCGACTACGCGGAGCGCTTCGGCTTCTACGAGGATCCGCCGCTCGAGACGCCGTCCGAGGAACGGCTGGCCGAGCGGCCTCTACGACGACAGCAAGCTCTACCGGCCGGAGAATCCGCAGGACGTCGATCCCGGCCGGCTCGCGTTCGGCCAGGAGCGCCTGCTCGTGACGCCGCTGCAGATGGCGATGGTCGTCGGCGGCCGTCGCGAACGGCGGCGTCCTCATGGAGCCCCAGGTGGTCGAGCGAATCGTGAGCCCGAAGGGGAAGACGATCACCCGCCTCGAGCCGAAGGAGTACCGCGAGGTGATGAAGCCGCAGACGGCAGCCGACCTCACGGACATGATGACCAGGGTCGTGGCGAGCGGTACGGCGACGTCCGCACAGATATCCGGCGTCGAGATCGCGGGCAAGACGGGCACCGCCGAAACCGGCCAGGCCGGAGCCAACAACACGTGGTTCATCGCGTTCGCTCCGGCCGACGACCCGCAGGTCGCGATCGCGGTCGCGCTCTGACGAACCAGAGCGGCACCGGCGGCTGCGACGGCTGCGCCGATCGCAAAGGCCGTCATGGAGGCGATCCTGGGCGGGACCGCGTAGCCTGAGTCGAGGACCATTGGCCGTTTCCGACACCCTCATCAACACGCTCTTCGACGAGCGCTACCGCATCCTCCGGAAGCTCGGCTCGGGCGGGATGGCGAACGTCTACCTCGCGGAGGACGAGGATCTCGGCCGCCGGGTCGCGATCAAGATCCTGAACGAGCGCTACGCCAACGACGAGCTCTTCAACGAGCGGTTCCGCCGCGAGGCCAAGTCGGCCGCGGCGCTCTCGCATCCCAACATCGTCTCGATCTACGACCGCGGCGAGGCGGACGGCACTCCCGTACATCGCCATGGAGGTCATCGAGGGCCGCAGCCTGAAGGAGCTCATCCTGACGCGCGGCCCGCTCCCGATCGGCGAGGCGATCGACTACGCGAAGCAGATCCTCGGCGCGCTTCGGTTCGCGCACCGCCACGGGATCATCCACCGGGACATCAAGCCGCACAACATCCTGCTCGGAAGCGAGAACCGCCTCAAGGTGACGGACTTCGGGATCGCGCGGGCCGGCGCCTCCCAGATGACGGAGGTGGGCTCGATCATGGGCACGGCCCAGTACCTCTCGCCCGAGCAGGCCCGCGGCGCGCCCGTGACCGCGGCGTCGGACCTCTACTCGCTCGGCATCGTCCTCTACGAGATGCTCACCGGCCAGGTGCCGTTCATCGGCGACTCCGCGATCGAGATCGCGATGAAGCACCTGAACGAGACGCCGAAGCCGCCTTCGACGCACCGCCCCGAGGTGCCGCACGAGCTCGACCAGGTCGTCCTGCGCGCGCTCGCCAAGGAGCCGGAGGATCGCTACCAGTCCGCCGACGAGCTCCAGGAGGATCTCGACCGGGTCGAGGCAGGCCTGCCGCTCTCGCCCGAGACCGCGCACGGCCGCGACCGCCGTCCTTTCGGGCCTGCCGGTCACGCAGGCGACTCAGGTCCTCTCGCCGCCGCCGACTCGCCCCCTGCCGCGCCAGCAGCCCTCGGCGCCGCGCCGGCCGCCGCCGCCCTATCCGCCCCGCTACGAACGCGAGGAGCCTCCGCGACGCCGTCGACGCTGGCTGCCGTGGCTCTTCGTCGTCCTGCTCCTCGCCGCGACTGCGCTCGCCGGCTGGTACGTCGTCTCGCAGATCCAGGACGAGCTCCAGGGATCCGCGCTCGTCGCCGTACCGGATGTGACGGGCCTCGGTGAGGAGCTTGCCGTCGAGCGGCTCGAGGCGCAAGGATTCGCAGGTCGACGTGCGGGAGTCCGCCGTCTCAGGACGTGCGAGCGCGGCTTCGTCATCGACCAGGATCCTGCCGGCGGCCGCCGCGTTCCGGAGGGCGACTCGGTGAGCGATCCTCGTCTCCATCGGCAAGCCGCGCGCGGAGGTTCCCGACGTCGTCGGAGAGCCGTACGGGGACGCCGTCGAGATCCTCGGAGACGCGGGCTTCGACACCCTGCGCGAGGAGGAGTTCTCTCCCGACGTCGAGGCAGGCAACGTGATCCGGCAGAACCCGGCGCCCGGCGTCCGCGCCGTCGAGGGCTCGACAGTCACGCTCGTCGTGTCTCGTCGGCCACGAGATCGCAATCGTCCCCGACGTGGTCGGGCTCGACCGCGCCTCCGCGCGTTCGTCGCTCCGCGAAGCCGGATTCGAAGTCGAGGCCGTCGAGGTGCCGTCCGACGCCGAGCCCGGCACCGTCGTCGAGCAGAACCCGGTCGGCGGAACCGAGGCGCCGAAGGGAAGCACCGTCCAGATCAGCGTGTCGAGCGGCCCCGCGACGGCTTCGGTGCCCGACGTCCTCGACCAGGATCGCGAGAGCGCCGTCGACGAGCTCGAGGCCGCCGGCTTCGAGGTCGAGGTCGATCGAGGAGGAGACCGACGATCCGACGAAGGACGACGTCGTCGTCGAACAGAGTCCGGACCCGGGCGAGGAGGCCGAGGTGGGCTCGACGGTCACGATCGACGTCGGCCACGTTCGTCGAACCGGCCCCGGAGGGTGACGGTGACGGTGAGTAGCGTGCCGCGGCTGCCGACCCGGGCTTCCGACGGAGGCGAGACCGGCTGAGCCGCATTCGCGTCGCCGTCCTCTCCGGAGGGCGGTCGAGCGAGCACGACGTGTCGCTCGCCTCGGGCCGCTCCGTGGTCGAGTCCCTCGACCCGGAGCGGTACGAGGTGCAGGAGATCGAGATCGGCCGGGACGGCGCCTGGGAGCTCGGATCCACGGGCGGAACGCGAGGTCGAGGCCGGTGTCGCGGGGGACGCCGACAGGATCGGACCTGCCGATTCCCGATCGAGGCCGGCTCGCCCGAGCCGCTCGGCGACGTCGACGTCGTCTTCCCGGTTCTACACGGCCCGTTCGGCGAGGACGGCACCGTCCAGGGTCTCCTCGAGCTCGCGGGCGTCGCGTACGTCGGTGCGGGCGTGACGGCCTCGGCGCTCTGCATGGACAAGGATCTCTTCAAGGCCGTGCTGCGGGACAAGGGAATCCCGGTCGTGCGGAGCGTCACCGCCCTGAAACGCCACGCCGACCGGGTCGAGAACCCGTTCGGCTACCCGGTCGTCGTCAAGCCCGCCCGGCTCGGCTCGAGCGTCGGCATCTCGATCGTGCACGAGCCGGACGAGCTGGCGGCTGCGGTCGAGCTCGCCTTCGAGCACGACGAGAAGATCCTGCTCGAGGAGTTCGTGCGCGGGAGTCGAGGTCGAGTGCGGCGTGCTCGGGAACGACGAGCCGATCGCCTCGCTGGTCGGCGAGATCGTGACGCTCTCGAGCGACTGGTACGACTACGCCGCCAAGTACGACGAGGGCGGCATGGAGCTGGTCGTCCCGGCCCGAATCACGCGAGGAGGCGACGCGGCGCGTGCAGGAGCTCTCCGTCGCCGCCGTTCGTCGCGGCCGACTGCGAGGGCATGGCGCGGGTCGACTTCTTCGTGCGCGAGGACGGCGAGGTGCTCGTCAACGAGCTGAACACGATTCCCGGCTTCACGGCGACGAGCGTCTACGCGAAGCTCTTCGAGGCGTCGGGGATCCCGTACGCCGAGCTGCTCGACCGGCTCGTCGACCTCGCCCTCGAGCGCCGCGACCGTCGTGCCGGTCTCGAGTTCTAGCTCGCGCGGAGCGTGACCTCGTTGACATGCGCTCGGCCGCTCGGCCCGAGCTCGGTGATCCAGACGAGGAGGAAGCGGTACTCCTCGCCGGCGGTGTCGAGCTCGAAAGCAGCTCGGCCGGCGACCGTCTGCGAGCCCGACACAGGCTCGAAGCCGCCGTCGGCCCGGGCCGACGCGAGGATCTCGGCCGTGTAGCCCGCATCCTCGTCCGAGCGGACGACGATGGTGCCGCCGTCGACCGGCGCCGAGGCCCGGACCACGATGCCGACTCCTGCCTTCTCGAAGATCGAGTACGTCTCCGTCGTCCAGAAGGTCGGCCGGATCGCCGTCGGTCGCGGCTGCAACGACCTCGGGGTGCTCGACGTCGTCCCCCTCCGGGTCGTAGTCGGCGGTTGCCCGGAGCCGTATCGGCGGGGTGTCGTCGCCGGAGCCGCCGTCACCAGTTCCGGGAATGAGGTCGCCGCCGTCGCGGAAGAGGAGCACCCCGAGCGCGGCCAGCCCGCCGGCGACCAGCAGAGCAGCGACGACCGCGACCAGGCGGCGGCGCCTGGGCCGCGAACGCCGCTTCGGAGGAGCTCGGCGCGCCGGCGCCGGGGCCGCTTCTGCTCTGCGTCCGGCGAGCGGCAGATCCGAGAGCGTGTCCTCGTCGTAGGGAGCCAGGCAGGCCTCGAGCGCCGTGACGAAGGCCTCGGTCGAGGCGAACCTGTCCTCCGGGCGCTTCTGCATCGCCGTCCGAACCAGCTCGTCGACGGCGGGTGGCACGTCGGAACGAGCGTCGCGGACGCTCGGCACGGGGTCGTTCAGGTGTCGCATCGCCGCCTGGACGAGGCTCTCGGCCGGGAACGGAACCTCGCCGGTCAGGAGCTCGTAGAGGAGGACGCCGAGCGAGTACTGATCCGAGCGCTCGCTGACCGGATCGCCGGAGGCCTGCTCCGGTGCCAGGTAGTCGCTCGTTCCGAGCAGGGTCCCGGTCGTCGTGAGACCCTCTTCGCGGTCGAGGGAGCGCGCGATTCCGAAGTCCGTGACCTTCGGGGTGCCTTCGCGGTCGATGATGACGTTGTGCGGCTTCACGTCCCGGTGGACGACGCCGTGGCCGTGGGCGAAGGCGAGCCCGCGGGCGATCTCCCGGACGAGCACGAGCGAGTCGCGGACGGTGAGCGGCCCCTCGCGTTCGACGAGCTCCTTCAGCGTCTCGCCCTCGATGTACTCGAAGACGATGAACTGGTGATCCTCCCACTCGCCGCGGTCGATAACCGTGACGATGTTCGGGTGGGAGAGCCGCGCGATGGCCGTTGCCTCGCGCCGAAAGCGCTCGACGTACTCGCTGTCGTGTGAGAAGCGCTCGTGCAGGAGCTTGATGGCGACGCGGCGCTCGAGAAGATCGTCGTAGGCGCGGTAGACGTTCGACATGCCACCGGTGCCCGAGAGCTCCTCGAGCTCGTAGCGATCCGCGATCACCTCGCCTACGTCCACGTCCGGGTTCTACCCGAGCCCCGCCCGCGGCCGTTGCAGCCCTAGGCTTTCGCAACACGGCGTACTAGCATCCTGGCCTCGCGGCCGGCGGGCCGCCCATCTACCGAGGAGGCCCGAATGGCACCCGAAGCTCCAGCCACGCCGACGCGAAAAACACTCCTCGCAGGAGGCCTAGGTGGCCTGCTCGCGATGCTCGGCGGCGCGCTCGCCCGTCCTGAAGAAGCCGACGCGGCGAACGATCCCGAAGCGGTCCACAAGGGAGTCAACAACCCTACGAGCGCATCCACGTCTGTGACCTGCTCTGGCGCTACAGCCATCCGCGGTGTTTCGCCGTCAGGCGGTGCCGACCGCTCGGGGGTCTTCGGAACGGCGTCCGGGACAAACGCACGTGGTGTGACGGGGATCGGCCCCTTCGGCGTGCTCGGCCTCAGCAACGGGGCTCAGGGACGGGGAGTTCGAGGTATTGCGGGCGCAGCCTCCGGAGCTCCGGTCGGCGTCCTGGGAACAAGCGTCGCACCCGCTGGAATCGCCGTCCTCGGCAAGAACACCGCCACGGGCGGCGACGCATTCGGCGTCCGGGGCGAGTCCTCTGGAACTGCCGCCGTCGTCGGGCGAAACCTGTCCACGGCCTCGACGGGCGGCGTGCCCTACGGCGTCCTGGGGTCGACGAACAGCCCGATCGGCTCAGGAGTCCATGGAGACCACAACGCAAGCAGCGGCACCGGCTCCGGCGTCTCGGGCACTGCGAGCGAACCGAACGCCGTCGGAGTCCGCGGCGAGAATCTCTCCGATACCGGCGATGCGGTCGGCGTAAAGGGCATGACGCTCAGCCCCCAGGGCACCGGCGTCGAGGGGCGGGCAGAGGGTACGACCGGCGAGGGGATCGGTGTCTACGGCGTCACCGAGCGGGCGGAGGGCGTTGGCGGCTGGTTCGAGGCCCCCAGCGGAGGGACGGGGCTCGTGGTGCGAGGATCGGCCGACCTCGAAACCTCCGGTGTCGCCACTGTCCCGGCCAGCGGAACCTCAGTGAGTGTCACCCAAGCCAGTGCGAAGACGACGAGCGTCGTTCTCTGCACGTTTCTCGAGGATCCGGGCGGGCGCTCGCTGCACGTGGTTAGGTCGAACGGCTCGTTTCAGATCGTCGTGAGCCCGGCGGCGACCGCGGGCGAACCGATCAGCGTGGCCTGGCTGCTTCTCGAGAACTAGGAGGGCTTAGCCCGCGACGGCTTCGAGCGCCTCTTCCCAGGCCCCCAGGGCCTCGGAGAGCTGCTCGTCGGTGATGACGAGCGGGACGAGCACGCGGATGCAGTTCGAGTGGATGCCCGCCTTGAGGAGCAGAAGCCCGCGCTCGAAGGCGGCTTCGGCGACGCGCGTGGCGAGCTCTGCGTCGGGCTCCTTCGTGCCGCGATCCTTGACGAGCTCGATCGCGAGCATCGCGCCGAGCCCGCGGACGTCGCCGACGCAGTCGAAGCGCTCCAGCCAGGACTCCATCCGGGCACGGATCGTCTCGCCGATCGACTCGGCGCGCTCCGAAAGCCGCTCCTCCTCGATCGTGTCGAGGACTGCGTGGGCGGCTGCGATCGCGACCGGGTTGCCCGACGTACGTGCCGCCGATCGCGGAGTCGCCGGGCGCGTCCATGATCTCGGCGCGGCCGATCACGCCCGAGAGCGGGATCCCGGCGGCGATCGACTTGGCGACGGTGATCAGGTCGGCCTCGACGTCGTAGTGCTCCATGGCGAAGACGCGGCCCGTGCGGCAGAAGCCCGTCTGCACCTCGTCGGCAACGAGGACGATGCCGTGCTCGTCGCAGATCCGGCGCAGGCCCGCGCACGAACTCGGGCGGCGCCACGATGAACCCGCTCTCACCCTGGACCGGCTCGAAGACGATCGCCGCGACCTCCTCGGCCGCGACCTTCGTCCGGAACGCGTCCTCGAGCGCGGCGAGCGCGGTCTCCGTGTCCGGCCCGCGGTACGAGCTCGGGAACGGCACGCGGTAGACCTCGGGCGCGAACGGCCCGAGCCCCGCCTTGTACGGGTGCGTCTTCGAGGTGAGGCTGAGCGCAAGCAGCGTGCGGCCGTGGAAGCCGCCGTCGAACGCGATCACGGCCGGGCGCTTCGTGTACGAGCGCGCGAACTTGACCGCGTTCTCGACCGCCTCGGCGCCGGCGTTGAAGAAGGCGACGCGCGTCTCGCCGGAGATCGGCACGAGGTCGACGAGGCGCTCCGCGAGCCCGACGTAGTTCTCGTACGGGACGATCGTGAAGTCCGTGTGCGTGAACCGCGCCGCTTGCTCCTGCACCGCCTCGACCACCCGCGGATTCGAGTGCCCGACGTTCATGCAGCCGACTCCGCCGGCGAAGTCGACGAACGTGTTGCCGTCGACGTCGGTGACGAGCGCGCCCTCTCCCTCGGCGATCACGATCGGCAGGTAGATCGAGAGCGGGTCGGCGATCACCCGCTCCTTGCGGTCGAGGATCTCCTTGCTCTTCGGGCCCGGAAGCTCGGTCTGGACGCGGATCGCACGTGTCGTGGCCATCGCGTTCGAGCTTATAGGGTGACGTCCCCGATGGTCCTCTCCGACCGCACGATCAAGCGCCTCCTCGACGAGGGCCGGATCGGGATCGATCCCTACGACGAGGCGCTCCTCCAACCGTCGAGCCTGGACGTGCGTGTCGACCGGTTCTTCCGCGTCTTTCGGAACAGCCGCTACCCGTTCATCGACGTCAAGGAGCCGATGGAGGACCTCACCGAGCTCGTCGAGATCTCGGACGAGGAGCAGCCCTTCATCCTCCACCCGGGCGAGTTCGTGCTCGGCTCGACGCTCGAGCGGGTCACGCTGCCCGACGATCTCGTGGCGCGCCTCGAGGGCAAGAGCTCGCTCGGCCGGCTCGGGCTCCTGATCCACTCGACGGCCGGCTTCATCGACCCCGGCTGGGACGGTCACGTCACGCTCGAGCTCTCGAACGTGGCGAACCTCCCGATCACGCTCTACGTCGGAATGCCGATCGGCCAGCTCTCGTTCGTGCAGCTGACGGAGCCGGCCGCGACGCCCGTACGGCGCCGGACCCTCGGCTCGAAGTACCAGGGACAGGAGGGCCCGACGCCGAGCCGCTACTGGAAGAACTTCGCGTGATCCTCGTCACCGGCGGAACCGGGTTCGTGGGCCGGCACGTGCCGTTCACGCGCTCCGCGCCGAGGGCCGGCCGGTTCGCGCGCTCGTCCGCGACCCCGCCTCGCGAGGAGTCGAAGACGCTCGTCGAACTGGGGCTGCGAGCTCGTGCAGGGTGACGTGACCGACGCCGAGAGCCTGCGCCGCGCCGTCGAGGGCTGCGACGCACGTCGTCCACCTCGTGGCCATCATCGCCGAGCCGCGGCGGGAGCCGTTCGAGCGGGTCATGAAGCAGGGCACGCGCGACCTCGTCGCCGCGGCGAAGGAGGCGGGGGTCCGCCGCTTCGTCCTCATGAGCGCGCTCGGAACCGACGAGCGCTCGAAGGATCTCGTGCCCTACTACGGCGCCAAGTGGGACATGGAGCAGACCGTCAAGGCGTCCGGGCTCGACCACGTGATCTTCCGGCCGAGCTTCATCTTCGGAAAGCGAGGGCGGCATCCTGCCGCTCTTCATGCGCCAGGTGCGGCTCGCGCCCGTGACGCCGGTGGCCGGGGACGGCGAGCGGCGGCTGCAGCCGATCTGGGTCGACGACGTGGCGCAGTTCTTCGCGCGGTCGATCGAGCACGCGCGAGGCGAGCGGGCGCACGTTCGACCTCGGTGGGCCGGACCAGATCGACCTGGAACGACTTCCTCGCCAGGCTTCGCCGCACGCTCGGCGTCCGGCGCCGGCCGACGGTCCACGTCCCGATGCCCGTCATGCGCGCCGGGGCGGCGGTCGTCGAGTGGCTCCCGAACCCGCCCGTGACGCGCGACCAGCTCACGATGCTCGAGGACGCGGACAACGTGGGCGACGCCGGCGCCCGCCAACGAGACTCTTCGGCGTCGAGCCGATCGGCGCTCGACGAGCAGCTTCGCCGGGCGGCAGCCTGAGCGAGCCGCGCGGCCGGGGCCGCGTCGCCGCGGCCGTGCACGGCCCTCTTCGGGGCGCTCACGCTGGCGGGATTCGCCGGCGGGCTCGCGTGGTACTTCGACCTCGCAGCCACTTCCGCGTCCAGTACGCGCTCATCCTGGGCGTGGTCGCGTCTGGCCGCGGCGCTCCTGCGCGGAGCTTCGTCGTCGCAGGAACCGCGCTCGCTGCTCGCGGTCGTGAACCTCGCGGTCGTCGCGCCCGCTCTGGGACGACGCGAACCGGCCCGAGGACGGGCACGCGGGAGCTGACCGATCCTCGTCCTGAACCTGGACGCGCGGAACGACGACTACGAGGCGGTCGCGGATCTCATCCGCGAGCGCCGAGCCCGACGTCTTCGCGGCGCGCTCGAGCTCACGCCGCGCCTGGGCAGCGTGCGCTCGAGAGCGGCTCTCGCGTCCTACCCGCACCGCCTGCTCGAGGTGCGCGAGAGCCCGTGGGGCCTCGGGGTCTTCAGCCGCCGGCAGCTCTCCGACGACGAGCGTCGTCTTCCCGGCCGGGTCCGGAGTTCCCGCTCCTTGCTCGTCACGGTCGCAGGCGGCGCTCGAAGCCGATCCGGCTCGCGCTCCTCCACCCGAGGCGCCCGGTACGTCCGGCGACGCCGCCCGCGCACGAGCGGCTGCTCGCGCGCGGCCGGCGAAGCGATCAAGTCGCGACGCCGTCGGGGATGGTGCTCGGCGACCTGAACACGACCCCGTGGTCGGCCCGCTATCAGCAGCGTCCTGGACGACGCAGACCTCGAGGACACGCGGGAGGGCTACGGCCTCGAGGCGACCTGGCCGTCCTTCCTGCCCGGCTGTTCTCCGGATCCCGATCGACCACGTGCTCGTGACGCGCGACCTCGCCGCGGCCGAGCGTGAGGTCGGGCCGGAGGTGGGCTCGGATCACCTGCCCGTGTGGGTCGAGCTCGCCGTTCGAACGGCGCTGAGGGAGCAAGAAACGGGGGGCCCGGAGGCCCCCCGTTCGGAAACTCGCCTGGATTTCGTAGAGGCGCTACACGTCCCCCACGCTGGCTAGGCGGTTCCCCGTAGGTCTCGGGAACACGCCCCTACGAGCGAGTACCTCCACTGCCCGTACTGTCATAACTCAGTCGGACCACCCCCTTTCCGCGGTTACCTCAACTATAGAGATCCGCGCAGGACGACCGTAACCTCGAGGCCGCGGTCGAGAGGCACCGTCACCGACGAGAGAGTCGGGTCGTTCTGGCGCGCCTCGGAGTAGGCGCCGAGAGTTTCCTGGTGGGAGATGCACGTTGTCGGCGATCACGACGCCGCCGGGCTCGAGCTTCTCGCGCGCGAGCGTGAAGAGCGCGTCGTAGTCGTCCTTCTCGGCGTCGAGGAAGACGACGTCGAAGACGTCGTCGAGCGCCTGAAGCGACTCGAAGGCGTCTCCCTCGACGAGCTCGACCCAGTGCCGTCCAGACCTGCCTCGGCGACGTTCCGGCGCCACGCCTCGGCCGACTCCGGATTCTTCTCCAGCGAGAGCACGCGGCCGCCGAGGTGGCGGACGCCGGCACCGAGCCAGATCGACGAGTAGCCGCGCGAGCCGCCGATCTCGAGCACCTCGCAGTCCGTCTGCGGCGCGACGAACGAGAAGAGGAAGCGCCCCGTCGATCGGCGCGACGGCCCGCGAGCGCTCCGCGGGAGGCAGACCCCGCTCCCGCTCCTCTGCATCCTCGGCCTCGAGGCGGCGCAGCACCTCGAGAACCCGATCGTCGAGCACTACGAGCGAGGATCTCGCGACTGGGCGAGCTCGGCGGGCCCGCCCGGATGCTTCCGAACGACGACATAGCCCTCGTGGCTCTCGACGACTTCCTCGACGTCGAGCAGCTCGTGGCCGGGCAGGACTGCGAAGCGGTCAGGCTCGGCCCGGACGAGCTCGTACTCCGCCAGGGCGAGCGTGACCGGTTGCGTGCACTCGACGTCGCCGCATTCACAGAGGAACTCCGTGCGGATTCCGTCCGCGACCTCTTCGATTCGCTCGTTCACCTCGCGAAAGAGCGCCTCGTTCTTCCCGATTCGCTCTGCTCGCTCGTCCATACGGGGGAGTCTAGACCGTCTAGAGCGAGACCTTGACGAGGCCGTCCTCGACCTTCACCGGGAAGGTCTCGACGGGAAGGTAGGCCGGCAGCGTCAGTGCCCTGCCCGTCTCGATGTCGAAGCGAGAGCCGTGCCGCGGGCAGACGACGACGCACTCCTCGGGCTCCCAATCGCCTTCGACGAGCGGGCCGTCGTCGTGGGAGCAGCGGTCCTCGAGTGCGTAGAACGAGCCGTCGCAGTTGTAGACCCCGACAGAGATCTCGCCGGCGTGGACGAGCTTCATCTCCCCCGGGGGGAGCTCCTCGACCGGGCAGACCGTCAGGTCGGTCAACCGCTAGGTGAGCTCGAGCTCGTCAAGCCCTTCCCAGCCCTCGGGGAGGGGCGTGCCCTTGGAGCGATGGAGCGCGACCTTCAGGACGCCGAGCCCGAGGAGCGCGCACTTGAGCCGGACGGGCGTCAGCGGGATGCCGACCTCGTCGAGCAGCTCGTCGCGCTCCATGGAGGCCACGTCGCTCGCCTTCCGGCCCTGCACGAGCTCCATCAGCATCGAGGTGGACGCCTGGCTGATGGCGCAGCCACGGCCGCGGAACCTCACGTCCTCGATCGTCTCGCCGTCGGCACCGAACGAGACGAAGATCGAGACCTCGTCGCCGCAGAGCGGGTTTTGGCCCTCGGCCGTCGCATCGGGCTCCTCGAGGTCACCGTGGCCGCGGGGGTTCTTGTAGTGGTCGAGGATGACCTCGCGGTATAGCTGTTCCAGCTCGGACACGCCGTCAATCGTATCCGCGGGTCGGGCGCTCACCGGCGTGTGACGAGGGAGCGGGCCAAGCTGGGGATGCGCCTGCGCGCGCTCGCCAGAGCGCTCTCGAGTGCTGCCGCGGCACCGGATCCGTGCAGCCCCTCGCCGTGCCCGAAGAGGATGTGCTCGGGCGCGAGACCTGCGAGCGCCTTGCGTGGCGGTCGTAGCCGAAGCAGAGGGTGAACGCCGAGCGGCTCGTCCCCCGCCTTCATATATCCGAGCGTCCCGAGCGCGTCTGCGAGCACGAGCACGCGCCGCTCGGGCCACCAGAGGGCGACCTCGCGCCAGAAGCGATTCCGCAGGATCGACCTCACCTCGAGGGGAGCGTCTGGCAAGCCGTCGAAGGGCGTCTCGCGGACGGGCACTCCGAACCGGGCGGCGAAGGCGTCGCTGTCGCGCCGGTGGCGGTCAAGGAGGACGAGCACGGCGGCGGGCTCGCCGAGGGCCCTGATGCGCTCCTCCACTTCGGCTCCCTCCACGGGATCGACGACGTAGACGCGCCTATCGATCGCGAGCGCGTGGGACGTCCGCGGCACGGAACCGCCGGCCTGGTCGACCCACCCAAAACCGAAGTCCGTCTCGTCGCAGAAGCGGACCTCGGGCGCCTCGCTCAGGCGAAGACCTCTCGCACCTTGCGGAGCCCGGCGGCGAGGCGGTCGATCTCCTCCTGAACGGTGTAGACGTAGAAGCTGGCGCGGTTCGTGGCCGTCAGGCCGAGCTTCTGCATCAGAGGCTGGCAGCAGTGGTGCCCGGCGCGGATCGCGACGCCTTGCTCGGAGTCCACGATCTGCGCGACGTCGTGCGGATGGACGCCCTCGACGTCGAAGAGGACGATGCCCGCGCGCCGCTCGGGCGGCGGCCCGAAGGTCGTGACCCCGGGGATCTCCGCGAGCTGGTCGAGCGCGTAGGTGACGAGCTCGCGCTCGTGGCGCTCGATCGCCTCGAAGCCGATCTCCCTCCAGGTAGTCGATCGCGGCGCCGAGCCCGACCGCCTCGGCCATCGGAGACGTGCCCGCCTCGAACTTGGCCGGCAAGCTCGCCCCAGCTCGTGGCCTCGTAGCCGACCTTGCGAATCATGTGACCGCCGAGCAGGAAAGGCTCCATCCCCTGCAGGAGCTCGGCGCGGCCCCACAGGAAGCCGATTCCGCTCGGCCCGAGCATCTTGTGGCCGGACGCGGCCAGGAAGTCGACGCCGAGTGCCTGCACGTCGATCCGCCGGTGCGGAGCAGCCTGGGCCGCGTCGCAGACCATGATCGCTCCACGCTCGTGCGCCCAGGCCGACAGCCGCTCGACGGGGTTCACGGTGCCGAGCGAGTTCGAGACGTAGCCCGTGGCGACCACCTTCACGTCACCCGCGCCCTCGACCGTCTCGTCGAGGAGGTCGAGCCGGAGCTCGCCCTGGTCGTCGAGCGGCAGCATCCGGAACGCGGCTCCCGTTCGCCGAGCCACGTACTGCCACGGGACGTAGTTCGAGTGGTGCTCGAGCTCCGTGACGAGGACGACGTCGCCGGGCCCGAGACGGTTCAGGCCCCACGAGTACGCCACGAGGTTCAGTGCCTCGGTCGCGTTCCGGACGAAGATGATCTCGCGGGCCGCGGGCGCGTTCACGAAGGCGCGCGTCTTCTCCCGCGCCTCCTCGAGCGCCTCGGTCGCGCGCGCCGCGAGCCCGTAGACCCCGCGATGGACGTTCGCGTACGAGGTCTCGTAGAAGCGCGTCATCGCCTCGAGCACCTGGCGCGGCTTCTGGGAGCTCGCGGCGGAGTCGAGGTAGCGCGATCGGCTTGCCGTGCGAAGTCTGCGCGAAGATCGGAAAGTCGGCGCGGACGCGCGCGGCGTCGAGCTTCGGCTCGGTGCTCACGGCCATGGACTCATCGTACCGAGGGGCCTTCCAGCAGCGGCTGCTCCGCCACGGCCGGCGGCTCGGCCTGGCGAGCAGCGAGCACGCCGGCCGCGGCAGCGACGAGCGAGACGGCGGCGAGGAAGAGCCACATCGCGTGGTCCCCGGCTGCGCCGCGGAGCTGGAGCAGGATGAGCGGGCCGAGCGCGAAGCCGACCGAGGAGCTCGAGCTGAAGACGCCCATGTAGGCGCCGCGCACATCGGCAGGCGCGAGCCGCGCCACGATCGCCTGCGACGTCGGTACCCAGAGCATCTCGCCGAGCACGAAGAGGACGAGCACGACGACGATCGTCGGCGAGGCTCGTGTCGACGGTCAGGAGGAGGAACGGCAGGCCCATCAGGGGGATCGCGACCCCGAGTCGCAGAGCCGGCGAGTAGCGCGACGACCCGCTTTGTCAGGCGGAGCTGGAGGAAAGCCACGGCGGCGGCGTTGATCACGATCAGGAAGCCCCAGGTCGAAGGCGCGAGCCCGTAGGAGTCGACGACCACGACCGGCATCGCGACCTCGAAGCCGACGTAGACGATGTAGGCGAGCATCGTCGAGCCGAGGAAGATCGAGGAAGATGTGGTCGCGAGCAATGACCCCGAGCGAGCCGCGCTCGGGCGGCCCTTCCGGCGAGTAGGCGCCGCGGCGCGGCACCCAGCGGAGGGCGACGACGAGTGCGAGGGCGCCGAGAGCCGCGAGGCCGAGGAAGAACAGGCCCCAGCGCTCGCCCCAGAGGAGGAAACCGCCCACCGGCGGGCCGACGACGACGCCGAGGTTCGAGGCGACGCGGACCGCCGCGAACGCCTCCTCCTGGCGAGCGGGCTCGACGAGGTCGGGCACGAGCGCCTGGCTCGCGCCGATCGAGACACCGGCGGCCGCCGCGACGGCGACGAGCAGGACGAGGCCGGTGAGAACTCCGTCTGCGAAGACGAGCGCGACCACGAGCGCGGTCTGGAACGCGAGACCGACGACCATGAGCGGCTTGCGGCCGACGCGGTCCGAGAGGTGCCCGCCGAGGTAGCCGAAGACCGCACTCGCGATCGCAGTTCGCGAGCAGCGCAACGCCGAGCGTGCCCGTTCGAAGCCTCGAGCTCGTCGATCGCCCAGATCGCCATGTACGTCCAGAGGGACGCGAAGGCAAGCGTCTCGGCGAACGAAAAGGCGAGCAGCCCTCGGATCGCGGGCTCGACGTCGTCGCCCCAGATGAGCCGGAAGAGCCGAGCAAGAGCACGGCGCGGGAGCGGGGCGGGCGTGAGCAGAGCCCGCGGTGTATCAGTCGGGGAGCGCTACGCTTCTGGGATGCGCGCCTCGAGGGCGGCGCCCAGCGTTTCTCGCACCGGCTCGAGCTCGATCCGGTCGAGGATGTCCTGAAGAAGCCGCGGACGATCAGACGCTCGGCCTCCGCACGCGAGAGGCCTCGCGCCATGAGCGTAGAAGAGCTGCTCGCGGTCGACCTGCCCGATCGTGGCGCCGTGGGTGCAGCGAACGTCGTTGGCCATGATCTCGAGGCCCGGGATCGAGTCCGCGTGGGCCTGCGGCGAGAGGAGGAGGTTCCGGTTCTCCTGGTAGGCGTTCGTCTTCTGGGCGTCGGGCTCGACGCGGATCATCCCGCGCCAGACCGAGGTCGCCTTGTCGCGGAGCGCGCCCTTGAAGGCGAAGTCCGAGGTCGTCGAGGGCGCCTCGTGCTCCTGGAAGGTGTCGTAGTCGAGGTGCTGGCAGCCGTCGGCGAAGTACGCGCCCGTCACGCGTGAGGTCGCGCCCGGGCCGGCGAGGTCGTTCTGGATCCGGATCTTGCCCTTCTTCGAGCCGAAGCCGCCGGCGACCCAGTCGAGCTCGGCGTCGCGCTCGACGCGCGCGTGGTGCGAGGCGAAGTGCCAGGTCTCCCGCGAGAGGTTCTGGATCGAGACGTACTCGAGCTTCGCGGCCTGCTCGACGAAGAGCTCGACGGCGACGTTCGTGTACGAGCGGGAGGTCGGGCGACTCCGACGCGTACTCCTCGATGACGGAGAACTGCGACTCGGGCTCGGCGACGACGAGCAGCCGGAAGAAGAGCGAGCCGTTCTCGACCGAGTTCGCGATCCGGACGTAGAGCGGCTTCTCGAGCGACGACGCCCTTCGGCACCTCGACCAGGAGGCCGTGCTTCCAGACCGCCGCGTTGTGAGCCGCGAACTTCTCGTCCGAGCCGACGAGCTCGTGCAGGCGCGGGTGATCCTCTGAGAGCGGCTCGAACCTGATCCCGTCGGGCGCGCGCTCGATCTCGATCCCGTCCTCGGTGACGAGGGCGGTTCCGGCCGTGTCCAGCTCGACCATGGCGCGCTCGGACATGTCAGGGGTCTGACCCCTGACATGGCCGTTCTGGCCACCGAAGGACTCCGGGTCGAAGCCCTTCAGGTCGGTGAAGCGCCACGCCTCCTCGGTCGTGTCCGGAACCGGGAGGCCGCGGTAGGCCTCGAGCGCCTCAGCTCTCGTAGGAGGCATACCGGTGGTGCAGCATCAGGTCGTTGCCGTCCGGGTCGCTGAAGAACGCCATGTGGCAGACACCGGTGTCGAAGGTCTCGCCGAAGAACTCGACGCCCTTCGCCTCGAGCTCGGCGCGCGCCTCGCGACGTCGTTCAACGTGGAGCGCCGAGTGGGCGTTCTGCTGGGGCACGAACTCCATGCCCATCTTCTCGGGCTCCCAGATGCCGAAGCACGTGCTCGCCCGACCCAGAACTCGAAGCTCGCGTGGTCGTCGCGGCGCAGGCCGAGCGTCTCGGTGTAGAAGCGGATCGAGCGCTCGGGGTCGTGCGACGGCACCGCCGACGAAGTCGAGCTTCTCAACGATCGCCATCGTCCGTCCTAGCCGACCGAGCCTTCCATCTGGAGCTGGATCAGCCGGTTCATCTCGACCGCGTACTCCAGTGGAAGCTCCTTCGTGATCGGCTCGACGAACCCGGAGACGATCATCGCGCTCGCCTCGGCCTCCGAGAGGCCGCGGCTCATCAGGTAGAAGAGCTGCTCCTCGCCGATCTTCGACACCGTCGCCTCGTGGCCGATGTCGACGTTCGTTCTCGTCGATCCGGATGTACGGGTACGTGTCCGAGCGCGACTCCTCGTCGAGGATGAGCGCGTCGCAGACCACCTTCGACTTGGCGCCGGTCGCGCCCTTCGCCACCTCGAGGAGCCCGCGGTAGCCGGCGCGGCCGCCGTTCTTCGAGATCGACTTGGACGTGATCACCGACGTCGTCTTCGGCGCGACGTGGACGCACTTGCCGCCCGCGTCCTGGTGCTGGCCCTTGCCGGCGAAGGCGATCGAGAGCACCTCGCCGTGCGCGCGCTCGCCGAGGAGCCAGATGGCCGGGTACTTCATGGTCAGCTTCGACCCGAGGTTCCCGTCCACCCACTCCATCGTCGCGTCGTCGTAGGCGACGGCGCGCTTCGTGACGAGGTTGTAGACGTTGTTCGACCAGTTCTGGATCGTCGTGTAGCGGCAGCGTCCGCGCGGCTTGACGATGATCTCGACGACCGCCGAGTGCAGCGAGTCGGTCGTGTAGATCGGCGCCGTGCAGCCCTCGACGTAGTGCACGTAGGCGTCCTCGTCGACGATGATCAGCGTCCGCTCGAACTGGCCCATGTTCTCGGCGTTGATCCGGAAGTAGGCCTGGAGCGGCATCTCGAGCCGCACGCCCGGCGGGATGTAGATGAACGAGCCGCCCGACCAGACGGCCGAGTTCAGCGCCGCGAACTTGTTGTCGTTCTGCGGGATGACCGTCCCGAAGTACTGCTTGAAGACGTCCTCGTGCTCGCGGAGGGCCGTGTCCGTGTCGAGGAAGATGACGCCCTTGTCCTCGAGCTCCTTCTGGAGCTTGTGGTAGACGACCTCGGACTCGTACTGCGCGCCGACGCCGGCGAGGTACTTCTTCTCCGCCTCGGGGATGCCGAGCTTGTCCCAGGTGTCCTTGATGTCCTTCGGCAGATCCTCCCAGGAGTTGGCCTGCTTCTCGGTCGGGCGGATGTAGTAGAAGATGTTCTCGAAGTCGATCTCGGCGACGTTCCCGCCCCACGTCGGGCAGCGGCCGGGCGAGGAAGTACTCGAGCGACTTGTGGCGGAACCGGCGCATCCAGTCGGGCTCGTTCTTGTGCGAGGAGATCGCGTCGACGAGCTCGTGCGAGAGCCCGCGGCCGGACTTGAAGAAGTAGTCCTCGTCGACGTGGAAGCCGTACTTGACCTCGTAGTCGGAACCGATTCCCTGGACGATCTCGCTCTCGGTCGTGGCCATCAGCTCTCACCTCCCGTCGTCGCGGCCACGGGCATGAACGCCTCGTAGCCCTCGGCCTCAAGCTTGTGGGCGAGCTCCGGGCCGCCTTCCTCGACGATCCTGCCGTCGGCGAAGACGTGCACGTAGTCGGGCTTGATGTAATTCAGGATCCGCTGGTAGTGCGTGATGACGAGCGGCGCCCATGTCGGGGCCGACGAGGCGCTGCACGCCCTTCGCCACGATCCTGAGCGCGTCGATGTCGAGTCCCGAGTCGGTCTCGTCGAGCACGGCGATTCGCGGCTTGAGGAGCGCCATCTGGAGGATCTCGACGCGCTTCTTCTCGCCGCCCGAGAAGCCCTCGTTCAGGTACCGGCTCGTCATCTCCTTCGGAACCTTGAGCGACTCCATCGCCTCCGTCAGCTCCTTGCGGAACTCCGGGATCTTGATCGGGTCGTCCTCGCCGCCGTTCTCGCGCCTTCCGGATCGCGTTCACGGCAGAGCGCAGGAAGCTCGCCACGGTCACGCCGGGAACGGCGTGCGGGTACTGAAACGCGAGAAAGAGGCCGCGCTGGGCCCGCTCGTCGGCTTCCATCTCGACGACGTCCTCGCCGTCGAGGAGGATCTCGCCCTCGGTGATCTCGTAGGCCGGATGGCCCATGAGCGCGTAGGCGAGCGTCGACTTGCCGGAGCCGTTCGGCCCCATGATCGCGTGCACCTCGTTCGGGTCGACGGTCAGGTCGACGCCGCGGACGATCTCCGTGCCGTCCTCGAGCGTGACGTGCAGGTTCTTGATCTCGAGTAGCGCCAAAGCTTGTGACAGCCTTTCCGTAGTCGTCGGCAGGGCCCGGGCAGCCCGCTCGTGACAAGCCCAGTCTAGCGGCTCGGGGCCAGGCCTCCGAAGGCTTCCGAGCCACGAACCCGGTGCTATCCTCGACCGTATGCCCAATATCGGGGCACCGGAGCTCATCATCCTCCTCGTGGTCTTGCTGCTCGTCTTCGGGCCGAAGAGGCTGCCCGAGATGGGCCGCTCCGTCGGTCGCGGAATCCGCGAGTTCAAGGACTCGGTCTCGGGCAACGAGAAGCCCGAGGAACAGCGGGCGAGTCACCCGCCGGCCGAGGCTCCCGACCCCCGCTTCCGAGAGCTCGGCCAATCGAAGAGCGACACCGAGCGCGTCGCCAGCTAGGGCCATGCGGCTCCCGCGTCGCCTCGGTCACGGCGACACGTGTCACGCTCGTCGAGCACCTCGACGAGCTGCGCCAGCGCCTCATCATCAGCCTGCTGACCCTCGCCGTCGCGTTCGGCGTCATCTATCCCTTCCACGAGGAGCTGATCCGGGCGCTGAACCGGCCCCTGCCGGACGGGCAAGCAGCCGATCACGATCGCGCCGGCCGAGGCGTTCATGACCTCGCTCTCGGTCTCGATCTACGCGGCCTTCGCGGTCGCGCTGCCGGTGCTCCTCTGGCAGATGTGGTCATACCTCGCGCCCGCGTTCCAGGAGACGAATCAGAAGGCGGTCGCGCGGGTCGTCATCGTCGCGACCATCCTCTTCGCCGGCGGCGTCGCCTTCGGCTACTTCGTGGCGCTCCCGCGCGCGATGCCGTTCCTGCTCGGTTTCGACGCCGAGCTCTACGACATCGAGATCCGCGCGCGCGACTACTACCGCTTCGCCACGATGGTGCTGTTCGGCCTCGGCACGCTCTTCCTCGTGCCGATCCTCGTACTCGGACTCGTGCGCCTGCGGATCGTCTCCGCGGCGACGTTCAGGCGCCAGTGGCGGATCGGGGTCGTTCTCTGCACCGTCGTGGCCGTCATCCTGCCCGGCGTCGATCCGATCACGACGCTGATCATGATGGCGCCGATCTTCGCGCTCTACTTCGGCTCGATCTGGGCCGCGGTCTACTTCGAGCGACGCTGGTCGAAGAACTGGAGCACGCACGCGAACCGCTCGCCGGGACGGGCGAGTCCTAACCGGGAGGTAACGAGACATGGGAACCATCGGACTCTGGGGCATCGTGGTCATCGTCGCGGTGATCGTGCTCCTCTACGGCGCCAAGCGGCTGCCCGACATGGCGCGCTCGCTCGGCCGGAGCTCGCGAGGAGTTCAAGGACGCGCTCGTCGAGACGCCCGACGAGTTCCGCGACGGCATGAAGGAGGGCGAGGCAAGCGGAGCTCGAGCCCGCGCGCGGGCCGACCGCGCGCGAGCTCGAGCTCGAGCGTGAGCTCGAAGCCGAGCGCGCCCGGCGCGAGGCCGGCACGCCTAGCACACGGGAGCCCTAGCACCCGGCGTCCTCCACGGGCTGCCGGCCGGTGAGGCCGACGACGTCGGTCTAGCCAGACGCGCGGACTCGCTACGCTTTTGATCCCGCTGCGGCGGTCGTCTTCGGCGGCTCTCCAGAACGAGTCGCGCGCATCCATGTCCACGGCGAGAAGCGGTACCGGAAGGGAGTGACGGATTGGCACGAGCTTCGTCGCAGCGGCGTCGCAGCGCCCGCGGACGCCTGCCCCGCCTCGAGGCGCAGCAGCAAGCCCGAAGCGCACCTCCGGCGGATTGCGAGGATCAGATGTTCTTCTGCCGGCTTCGCCGCCGGGCGAAGTGGGTCTTCCTCGCACTCGCGGCCGATCTTCGCGCTCTCCTTCGTCTTCCTCGGTGTGGGCGCCGGCGGCTCGGGCGTCGGCGACTACCTGGCCGACCTCTTCGGCAGCGGCCCGAGCACCGATACGCCCTCGGTGAGCGACGCCCGCGCCAAGGTCGAGGACGAATCCCGAACGACCTCGAGGCTCGGCGCGAGCTCGCCACCGCGCTCCAGACCGAAGGACAGATCGCCGGCCGCGATCCCGCACCTCGAGCGCTTCACAGAGGGCCGGCCCGAAGACGCCGACGCCCTGAGCACGCTGGCGGCGCTCTACGGCACTCGGGCGCAAGAGCAGCAAGCCGAGCTCGCAGCTGGCTCAGGTCGGCGTTTCGGGGTCGGGCTTCTCGTCGGAGATCACCGACCCCTCGAGCCCGCTCGCCGAAAGCTTCTCGGGGCCGATCACACAGCTCGAACAGGAGAAGACCGGCACTCTCGTCAACGAGCTCATCCTCGAGACGACGTCGACCTACACGAAGCAGGCCGACACCTGGGAGCGCCTCACGGAGCTTCAGCCCGAAGAGGCGAACCACTACCTTCAGCTCGGGCAGGCGAGTTCTTCGCCGGCGCAACTGACGAGGCGATCACGGCCTGGGAGGAGTTCCTCGAGCTCGCGCCCGACGACCCGAACGCGCCGCTCGTGCGCCGCCAATCACGCGCCCTGAAGGCGAATGCACCGCCGGACGGCGGCTAGGCCGTCCCGCTAAGGTACGCCGGACTTCGAGGCGAGGAACCGGCCGGGATGAACTTCGACATCAAGACGGAGCGAAACGAGGACGACGTACGTGATCGCACTCGCTGGTGAGGTCGATCTCTACACCGCTCCCGAGTTCAAGCAACAGCTCCTCGACGTGATCGGCGAGGGCGCGAAGCACGTCGTGGTGGACTTCTCGGAGACGACGTTCATCGACTCGACAACGCTCGGAGTGCTCGTGGGCGGCGTCAAGCGCCTGCGCCCGGAAGGCGGCCAGCTCTCGATCGTCTGCACCGACCGGAACATCACCAAGATCTTCGAGATCACCGGGCTCGACAAGGTCTTCCCGATCTACGGTTCGCGGGAAGAAGCGCTCGCGGGCTCGAGCGAGGCCGCTCAGACATAGCCCGTTGCGGCGCCTGCTCCTCCTCAGCGGTGGTTCTCGGCGCGACGGCCCTCGCGCTCGACCGGCTGCGCCGGGGAGACGACCGAGTCGACCGGCGCGAGCCTCGACACCGGCAAGCAGCTCTTCGTCGAGACGTGTGGGGGCTGCCATGTCCTGCGGCGCCGCGAACACGCAGGGTCAGATCGGCCCCAACCTCGACGACGCATTCGGGTACGCGCGCAAGCAGGAGTTCGACGAGAGCACCTTCTTCGAGGTCGTCCTCGGCCAGATGGAGATTCCGGTGCCGCCGATGCCGGACTTCGACGAGGAAGAGACCGACGGACTACATCCCGGAGGAGGATCGGATCGCGATCGCCGCGTTCGTGTCCCAGTGCGCGTCGATCGCGAAGAACACTCCCGCCGGCTGCACCGCAGGAGGCGGACCGACCGACAGCACCGACGGCGAGACGATCTTCAGCCGAGCTGCGCGAGCTGCCACACCTTCGAGGCCGCCGGCTCGACCGGCAACGATCGGCCCGAACCTCGACGATTCCCAGATCGCCCTCCGGAGGCGATCGAGCAGATCCGAAACGGCGGAGGTCAGATGCCGGCGTTCGGCGACCAGCTGACGGACGAGCAGATCGAGGCCGTCGCGCAGTACGTGGTCGAGAACCGGGCGGGCTAAGCCCGTAGCCGGGCGGCCGACGACGACCTCGTCGGCTCTGAACGTGCGGAGCGCGTCGCGGAGCGCGTGCAGCGGGTCCTCGTCGCCGACCGTCCCCCAGGCAGTCGACGGTGCCCTGCCCGATCGCCGCAGCCAGCTCGTCCGCGCGCCGCGACGCGTCGGTGCGCATCGCCTCGGCCGCCGTGTCGTAGCGGTCGCCGCGGCCCAGCCCGGCACCACGACCAAAGCCTCAGCAGCCTCGACGCCCGCGTGCGACGCACGACCTCCTCGCGGAGCGCCTCGGGCACGGCGCTTCGTCCGCGATCACGAGGATGCGCCGGCGGCCGTCGGGCGCAGTCCGCTCCCAGACCGCAGGTTCGCGGACCCTCGGGTCGGAGCGAATGTAGATCCCGACCGCGATCCCGAGCACGAGCGCGAGGAAGACCGCGATCCCGACCCAGCGACCCCCGAAGCGACCGCGAGCGCGAGCGCCAGGAAGCACGCCGCGGCGACGAGGACGAAGCTGAAGGCCTCCGCTTCGGTCCGAAGCGGGTTCCGCATGCCCAGGCCTCTAGATCACGTAGACGGTCACGTAGACGACGATCCACATGACGTCGACGAAGTGCCAGTAGATCCCCGGCAGCTCGACGCCGAGGTGGTCGTGGGCAGCGGGGCCGAAATGGCCCCGCACCGCGCGGATGAAGCGCGTAGAGCAGCAGGTTCAGCCCGACGAAGACGTGCAGGCCGTGTAGTCCGGTCAGCCCGTAGAACGTCGAGCCGAACGCGCAGGTCGCTCGGCGCGAACCCGAGCCGCGTGTACTCACGCGCCTGGATCGAGGAGGAAGGTCAGGCCGAGCAGGAAGGTCAGGCCGAGCCCGGCGACGAGTCCCGCGCGATGGTTTCGCTTGATGGACTGGAGCGCCCAGTGCATCGTGAAGCTCGAGCTCACGAGGATGATCGTGTTCAGGAGCGCGAGGTAGACCGGGAGCTCGAACGGCTCGGGCGGCCACGTCTCGACCCCGTTCACGACCCGCGCGAAGAAGTAGATCGTGAAGAACGACCCGAAGAGCATCACCTCGGACGCGATGAAGAGGTAGATCCCGAGCAGCCGCGAGTCGACGCGCGAGCTCTGGTGCGCCGTCGGCGGGTGGGCCCCGTGCTCCTCGGCGTGGGCGTGCGCGGCCACGCTAGCCCGCTGCCGCCCGCGCTTCGCTCGGCTCGACGACGACGTGAGTGACCGGGCAGGCCGGTCGCGTCCTTGACGCGCCCGACGAGATCGCGCCGCATCCAGCCCGAGGTCGAGCTCGGGAAGGTGGAGATGACGATCTCGTCGACCCGCTCGTCGTGGACGGCGTTCGTGACGGCCGCGTAGGGATCGCCGTCGCCGATGTGACCGGTGGCCTCGACCCCGGCCGCACCGAAGCCGTCGAAGCGCGGCCTCGAGCCGTCTGCTCGACGCCCGGACTCGTCGGCGGGCGCGACGAGCGTGAAGTCGGCCGGCGACTCCTCGGCCCGCTCCCGGATCGCCTGGAGGAGCGGCTCGCCGACGATCGTCTGGTTGGCGACGACGAGGACGTGTGCGGTCTCGCGCTCGGCCTCGAGGTCGACGACGACGTGCTCGACCGGGATCGAGCCGGCGCACTTCCGGGCCCGGTCGATGAGGTTGCCCCGCAGCCAGCCCGACCTGAGCTCCGGGTGCGTCGAGACGATGATCTCGTCGGGCTCGTACTCCTCGATCGCCGTCGCGAAGCGCCTGGAGCGGATCCGGGTCGACGACGGCGCCGCGGGCCGCGATCCCGGCCTCGTGGAGCAGGTCGAGCGTGCGGCGGACGCGCCGCTCCGCGGCCGAGCGGCGACTCGTCTCGTAGACGACGAACCCGGCCCGCGAGTCGTTCTGCGGGCTGATCACGGTCACGCGGATCTGGCCGGGCGAACCGCGGCTCTTGAGCGCGTCGATGAGCGTCTTGCCGGCGACGGTCTCGTTCGCGAGGACGAGGATGTGGCGAGGCTGCCGGCCGCGCTCACCGGACGACGACCTCCTCGGCCTCGCGCTCGCGCTCGCCGGCCTCCGCGCCCTCCTCGGGCAAGCACCGCGTGCCGCGCGCCGCGAACGCCGTACTCGTACGGACTGCCGACGACCTGCGGGATCGCGTCGAAGTTGAAGATCGGCGGCGGCGAGGAGACCTGCCACTCGAGCGTGAGCGCGCGCCACGGGTTGCCCGGGCGCAGGCTCGCCGCGTCGCCAGCTCACGATCATGTTGTAGAGGAAGACGAGCGTCGAGGCGCCGAGCGCGAACGACGCGACGGAGATGATGAAGTTGAGCGTGCCGAACTCGGGCGCGTAGTCGGCGACGCGGCGCGGCATGCCCTGGAGCCCGAGCCAGTGCATCGGGAAGAACGTGACGTTGAAGCCGACGAACGTCAGCCAGAAGTGGATCTTGCCCGAGCCGCTCGTCGTACATCCGGCCGGTCATCTTCGGGAACCAGTAGTAGATCCCGGCGAAGATCGTGAAGAGCGAGCCGCCGAAGAGCACGTAGTGGATGTGGGCGACGACGTAGTACGTGTCGCTCGCGTGGATGTCGATCGGCACCGAGGCGAGGTAGATCCCGGAGAGCCCGCCGAGGACGAACATCGAGACGAACCCGACCCCGAAGAGCATCGGCGTCGTGAATCTGATCCGTCCCTCCCATAAGGTCGCAAGCCAGCTGAAGACCTTGATCCCGGTCGGGACCGCGATCAGGAACGACGTGACCATCATCGGGATCCGGAGCCAGTTCTGCATCCCGGACACGAACATGTGGTGCGCCCAGACCGAGAAGCCGAGCACGAGGATCGCCATCAGCGAGAGCGCCATCAGGCGGTAGCCGAAGATCGGCTTCCGCGAGAACACGGCGATCACCTCCGAGGCGATGCCGAAGCCGGGCAGCATCATGATGTAGACGGCCGGGTGCGAGTAGAACCAGAAGATGTGCTGGTACGCCAGCACGTTCCCGCCCTCGGTCGGGTCGAAGAAGTTGAAGTGCATGACCCGGTCGAGCAGGATGAAGAACTGCGAGCCGGCGATGAACGGCGTCGCGATCACGACGAGCGTCGAGGTCGCGAAGTTCGCCCAGACGAGGAGCGGCATGCGCCAGAAGGTCATCCCCGGCGCCCGCATGGTGATGATCGTGACCAGGAAGTTGAGCGCCGTCATGATCGAGCTCGCGCCCGCCCACTGGACGGCCATCTGGAAGAAGATGTTCGAGTCCGGCGCGACCTCCGAGAGCGGCGCGTAGTTCGTCCAGCCGGCCGCGAACGGGCTCACGATGTAGCTCGCGAGCATCATCAGGCCGGCGATGGGGAGGAGCCAGAACGAGAGCGCGTTCAGGCGCGGGAACGCCATGTCCGGCGCGCCGATCATGAGCGGGATGACGTAGTTCCCGAGGCCGGCGAACGCCGGGATGATGAAGAGGAAGATCATGAGCGACGCGTGGACGGAGAAGAGGCCGTTGTAGGTCTCGGTGTCCACGAACTGCGAGCCCGGCCGCGCAAGCTCGGCGCGAATGAACATCGCCATGAGGCCCGCGGCGATGAAGAAGAAGATCGTCGTCACGACGTACTGGACGCCGATCACCTTGTGGTCGGTGTTGACCCGGAAGTAGTCGCGCCAGCATCGGGCGCCGTGGCCAGAGTGGTCCTCGGGCTCGGTCGGCTTTCCGACCATGTAGCGGCCCCAGTAGTCGAAGCCGCCGATCCCGATCAGGAATCCGAACGGGACGACGGTCAGAAGCGTCGTGACCCAGGGCTGGAAGTCGAGGATCGGGTCGTAGTCGAGCGCCCAGCGCGCCCCGGCGACGGCACCCGTCGAGAACGAGGAGGAAGAGCGGCGTCATCCACAACGCGCGGAGCCAGCCCGGCCCCGTAAAGCGGCGGAGCCCGCGGCGCGGCGGAGGCGTCCCGTGCGGTGCGTGCGCTGGCGGGTGGTGGGAGGTCTCGATTGCCATCAGCGACGGCCTCCGGTTGCCTCGAGCAAATAGTCCACGAGCGCGTCGAGACTCGGCGTCGGGGATCTGCTCTGCCGTAGTCCTGGGGCATGACGCCGGGCTGGAACCCCTCGGAGATCTCCTGGTTCGGATCGACGATCGCGGTCCTCACGTAGTCGGCGTCCACGCCCTCGAGGACAGTATCGAGGTTGGGTCCGACCTGGGCCGTCGGTTCCGGCGTCGGCCAGCGCGTGGCAGCTACTGCAGCCGAGACTCGTTGAAGATCGCCTGCCCGTCGGCCTCGCCGCCCTCGCCGCCCGTCGCTTCGCCCGGCTGTTCCTGGAGCCACGCGTCGTAATCCTCGGACGAGAGGACTCGGACCTGCGCCCGCATCACGGAGTGGCCGAGCCCGCAGAGCTCGGTGCAGATCACGTCGTACGTGTTCGACCTCGTTCGGCGTCACCTTGACGCGCGTCGTGATCCCGGGCACCGCGTCCTGCTTCATGCGGAACTCCGGCACCCAGAAGGAGTGGAGGACGTCCTTCGCGGTCAGCCGCAGCTCGACCGGTCGTCCCCTGCTCGAGCACGAGTTCCCCGACCGCACGGTCGCCGGCGTTCGGGTAGCTGAAGCTCCAGGCGAACTGCTGCGCAGTCACGTTGACGACCCTCGTCCCCTCGGACGACGTTCTGGATGTCGAGGAGTGCCCAGCCGCTGATGCCCGAAATCGCGGTGACGAGGATCGTAGGGATGAGCGTCCAGACGATCTCGAGCCGGGTGTTCCCGTGGATCGGCTTCCCGTCCTCGAGGTCGTCGGGCGCCGCCCGGAACTTCCAGACCGCGTAGATCGTGACCGCCGCGACGAGCGCGAAGATCGCGATGCAGATGATCGTGACGACCCAGTAGGTGAGGTCGACCGCGGTCGGCCTCGTCGCTTGCGTCCTCGGGCAGCCAGGGGATGGCCACCGCCACCACGGCCACGACCGCGCCGACCACGAGGCCGACGAGCACCATCTGGATGATCGACCGTCTGCGCAAGCGTGAAAGCGGGCTGGCCCGGCGCGAACCCTAACGAAAGCCTCGGCCTCGGGCCTTCGACAAGATCGTGCGCTTTCGAGCATGAACGCACCAACGGCAGGGCGCCCGGCCGAGGTGGGGCGCGGAGGGTTCACCAACGCGTTTCACAGCCGCACCTGGAAGGGGAGACTGGGCGCAGTGCCGAGAGCGATCTGGAGCGGCTCCATCTCCTTCGGGCTCGTCAACGTGCCTGTGCGGATGTACAGCGCGATCGAGGAGAAGGATCTCCATTTCAACTACGTCCACGCGCCGGATGGAAGCCGGATCGGCTACGAGAAGGTCTGCAAGGAGGAAGGCAAGCCGGTGCCCGACTCCGAGATCGTCCGTGCCTTCGAGTGGGAGAAGGGCGAGTACGTCCACATGTCTGACGAGGACTTCGAGGCGGCCGAGCCCGAGACTCACAAGACCATCGAGATCCGAGACTTCGTTCCCTACGAGGAGATCGACCCGATCTACTTCGAGCGGACGTACTACCTCGGGCCGGCCGACGGCGGCGAACGGGTGTATGCGCTCCTCGTCCAGGCGATGGAGGAGGCGAACCTCGCAGCGATCGCCAAGTACGTCATGCGGAGCAAACAGCACCTCGGCTGCCTGCGAATCCGCGAGGGGGCGATCACGCTCGAGAAGATGTTCTTCGCCGACGAGATCAGGCCCGTGGACGACGTCGCCCCGGCTGGAATCGAGATCGACAAGCGCGAGCTCGAGATGGCAAGGCAGCTCATCGCGAGCTTCAGCGGGCAGTTCGACGTCACGAAGTACGAGGACACCTACCGGGACGCGCTCTGCGAGATCATCCGCGCAAAGCAGAAGGGCAAGAAACCGCCGAAGCCGCAGGCCGAGCCCGAGCGACCACCGGATCTCCTCGATGCCCTGCGCGCGAGCCTCGAGGCCATGCAAGGGGCCGGCTCGAGGGAAGGCGGAAACGGTGACGGGCGCGGAGACCTGGGGAAACTCTCAAAGGACGAGCTCTACGGGCTGGCCAAGGCGGCTGACATCCGCGGACGAGCGGACATGTCCAAGGACGAGCTCGTCGCCGCGCTCGAGAGGCGCTAGACGTGCGCTTCGTCTTCTGGCTCTACCTGACGACGATCGTGGCCGGTCTCGCGGTGGCTTTTTTCGTCGCGGCGGGCGTGTGAGCGATGCGCCGCTTCGTCCGAGAGAACTCGCTCTCGCTCTTCTTCTTCACGCTCCTCGTCGTGACGCTCACGGGCCAGTCACTCGCCGGCCTTCGGTTGCACAACGCAGAAGAGGTGCAGCATGGCGGGGAGACGATCTCGTGGGCCGGCTACGTGGCCTCGCCGGAGTTCTGGGGTGCCGTGATGGAGAACTGGCAGTCGGAGTTCCTCCAGTTCACAGCCTTCATCCTCGCGACCGTCTGGCTCGTGCAGCGCGGGTCGAACGAGTCGAAGCCGCCCGAGAACGCCGGCCTCGAGTCCGATCAGATGCAGCGCATCGGCGGCTACGCGGGGCCCGGCGCCCCGGCCTGGGCTCGCGTTCGCGGGTGGCGGACGAGCGTCTACGAGAACTCGCTGCTCCTCGCGATGGCGACCTTCTTCCTTGCGTCCTGGGCGGCGCAGTCGATTGCCCACTGGCGGGTCTTCAATACGGAGCAAGCACAGCACGGAGACCCTGAGATCTCCTGGGTTCGATACCTCATCGACCCCGACTTCTGGGAAAAGACGCTCCAGAACTGGCAATCGGAGTTTCTGGCCGTGGGAACGATGGCGGTCTTCACGATCTACCTCCGCCAGCGCGGCTCGCCGGAATCTAAGCCGGTCGGAGCTCCCCATGACCAGACCGGCACATCCGGGTGAGCCGTTTGCGGCACCGCCCCACCGGCAAATGAAAGCTGTGGCCGACGAACAGCCGACAGTCGAGTACGCCGGGCTGAGCGCCGCGTTTCTCGCGTTGTTCGCCGGCTTTCTCGTCGTCGAGCGGGACCGTCTTCCGGAGCGGCCGCCGACCACCGACCTCATCCGGATCGGGCTCGCCTCCTACAAACTCGGCCGCCTGCTCACGAAGGAGGAGATCACCATCTTCCTGCGCGCGCCGGTGACGGAGGATCCGGAGGCAACGCGGCCGAAGCGCACCGGCTCCGGACGGGTGATCGGCAGGCTCCTCACTTGCCCGTACTGCGTCGGGATCTGGACTGCGGCCGGGCTCGCCTACGCACACGTCCTGGCCCCGCGGGAGGCCCGCTTCGCGACGAGCATCTTCAGCGCGACCGCGATCGCCGACTTCGCCAACGCCGCTTTCGTTCGCCTGCGAGAGGAGCCGCAGCGCTCCCTCGAAGAGTCGCCGGAGCCGGACGCGCCCTAGGGCCTAGGAGACCTGGACGAGCGGCAGGGGCTTGCGGATGCCGACGCCCCGCTCGCGCTCGTTCCCGGCAATCGCCTCTGCCAGGTCGATGATGGCGCGTGAAACCTCGGCCTCGGGCTCGGCGAGCACCATCGGCTCACCTCGGTCGCAGTAGGCACCGAGCTCAGGATCGAACGGGATCCGGCCGAGCACCGGCTTGCCGATCTCGGCGGCAAGCGCGTCGCCGCCGCCCGACCCGAAGAGCTCCTGTCCTGTCCCGACGAGCCAAGACATGTTCTCGGCGACGCCGAGCAGGCGCAGGTTCGTCTTGACCGCCATCTGCGCGGCACGGACGGCCACCTGCTGCGCGGCCGCGTGGGGGGTCGTCACGACGACGACCTCGGCTCGCGGCAGGAGCTGCCCGAGCGAGATAGCGATGTCGCCCGTGCCCGGCGGCATGTCGACGACGAGCGTGTCGAGATCGCCCCAGTGGACGTCCGAGAGGAACTGCTCGAGTGCGCGATGAAGCATCGGCCCGCGCCACATGACCGGCTGGTTCTCGTCGAGGAACATCCCGATCGAGATCACCTTCAGGTCGCCGCGGACGGGCGGCACGATCATCTTGTCGACCACGACCGGCTTCTGGTCGATCCCGAGCATGTGCGGGATCGAGAATCCGTAGATGTCCGCGTCGACGATCCCGGTCCGGTGCCCGAGGCTGCGAGAAGGCGGCAGCGAGGTTGGCGGTGAGCGACGACTTGCCGACGCCGCCCTTGCCGCTCGCGATCGCGATCACGCGCGTCTTCTCGTCGACCGAGAGTGCCCTGGCTCCTCGGAGCGACGCCGCCGCGAAGCTTGGCCGTCAGCGCCTCCTTCTCCTCCTGGCTGAGGACGTCGAAGGAGAGCTCGACGCGCTCGACGCCGTCGAGGGGCAGAAGCTCGCGGTCGACCTGCTCCTGGAAGCTCGCGCGAAGCGGGCAGCCGGCGACGGTCAGCGCGATCGTGACCTCCGCGGTCCCGTCGTCTCGACCTCGGCGCGGCGCACCATGCCGAGCTCGACGACGGAGCGGCCGAGCTCGGGGTCGATTACGCGCGCGAGCGCGCGAATCGAGCTGTTCGCGCGACGGCCGCATCACGAACTAACGTAGCAGGGCTAAGACTCTGTCAAAGACCTGTCCAAGCCCAGAGGACGGTGACGTGAACATCCAGGCAATCGCACGGAGGACCGGAATCCCGTCTGCCACGCTTCGGAAGTGGGAGCAGCGCTACGGCGTACTCGAGCCCGAGCGCACAGCGGGGTCGCACCGCCGCTACTCCGACCGCGACGTCTTGCGGGTCGAGTGGCTGAAGGCGAGGCTCGCCGAGGGCTACCGGATCGGAGAGGCCGCTCGCCTCCTCGCAGGCAGCACCGACGCGCCCGCCGCGACGTCCAGAGGAGCTCGTCGACAGAGATCGTCGCCGGGGCAGTTCAGCCGGACCCCGAGCGAGTCGTCAGGGCGGTCGACCAGGCGTTCGCGCTCCTCTCGGCGGAGGACGCGATCACGGAAGTGATCCGACCGACTCTCGACCGGATCGGCGAGCTCTGGAGCGCCGGCGAGGCGCACCGTCGCGCAAGAGCATCAGCTGACCGAGATCGTGCGCGGCAAGCTCGATCGCTCCTGAACGGTGCCGTCCACGGCACGCGCGGGCGGATCGTCCTCGCCTGCGTTCCCGAGGAGCGGCACGAGTGCGGCCTCCTCGCCCTCGCGGTACTGCTCCACGCGGACGGCTGGCAGGTCGTCTACCTCGGCGCCGACACGCCGCTCGAGAACGCCTTCGAGCTCGCCAAGGATCTGAGTGCCGACGCAATCGGGCTCTCGGCGACGATGGCCGCGGCCGCAGAGGAGGCCGAGCGCGGTGCTCTCGCGGCTCGCGGCGCGCCTACCCGAACCTCGAGGTCGTGAAGGGCGGTGCCGCGCTGGAACGGCGGCTCCAGCCGGGAGGCGGTGGCCCGGCTCGAGCGCCTAGACCAGCGCCGCAGCTCGAGCTAGGAGCTCGGCCGCCGGCGTCGTACATTCCTGGGGTGGCGCCCGCCCGCCCTCGCCTCCTCATCGTTCTTGCGCTCGCCGGGCTCGGCCTCTTGCTCTGGCTCGTCGTTCGGCCGACGCTCGGCCTCGCTCGTCCGTCCCGCGCACGGCGAAGCCGATCCGCGTCACGAGCACGCTCCCGGCGTGGGTCGCGCCGGGCGGGCCGGATCGAGGTTCGCGGCGTCGCCTACCCGGACGAGCGGGTCGTGCTCCGAGCCGACGGACGCGATCGTGGCGCGGACACGCTCCGGGCCGCTCGGCGACTACGTGCTCGCAGCGCGTCTCCCGGGCTCGGGTCGCCAGCGCCTCCAGGTCGGTCGCCGGTGGCGATCCGCAGCGCGTGGGTCGGGTCCGCGTCCGACCGCTTCGGCTCTCGGCCGTCGGAGACGTCGCCTTCGGCGAGGGAGTCGGCGCAGCCATGCGCCAGCACGGCCCGCGCTATCCCTGGCTCGACGTCGCACCTGTCCTGCGCCGGGCCGATGTCACCGTCGCGAACCTCGAGACCGCCGTCTCGAATCGCGGGCACGCCTGGCCGGGCAAGGAGTACACGTTCCGCGGGCCGCCGAAGGCGCTCCGCGCCACGGCGCGGTTCGCCGGCGTCGACGTCGTGAGCCTCGCCAACAACCACTCGCTCGACTACGGACGCGTCGCGTTCGCGGACACGCTCCGCTTCGATCCGGAGTTACGGCCTCACGAAGATGGGCGGCGGCCGCGACCTGGACGGCGCGCGCCGGCCCGCAGTCGTCGAGCTCGGCGGGCTCAGCGTCGCCTTCCTCGGCTTCTCCGACGTCCGGCCGCTCGGATTCGACGCCGGGCTCGGCCGCTCGGGCGCCACGCCCGCGTTTCCGCATCTGATCGAGGCTGGACGTGCGGCAGCGCGCAGAGGCAGCACGACCTCGTGGTCGTCTACTTCCACTGGGGCATCGAGAGCGACGGCTCGCCGAGCGGCGCGTCAGCGCTGGCTGGGCGGCCTGGCGCTTCCGAAGCGGCGCAGACGTCGTGCTCGGCTCGCACCCGCACGTCCTCCAGCCGCGCGAGCGGCGAGGCGCGCGGGACCGAAGCTCGTCGCCTGGAGCCTCGGAAACTTCGTCTTCACCGGTACGTCGGCGTGGACGCGCACGACCGGAATCCTCACGCGTGAAGCTCGGTCGCGGCGGCGTTCTCGGCACGAGGTGGCGCCGTGCGCACATCGTCAACTCACAGCCGCGGCTCGGATGAGCTTCGAGCCGCTCCTGACGCGGCACGAGGGCGAGCTCGTCGTGCTCGAGCCGCTCGGGCCCGAGCACCGCGAGGGGCTCGCCGCGGCCGCCGCCGACCCGGAGGTCTGGCGCTGGCTGAACACCGTCTCCCATGAGCCGGAGGCGTTCCGACGCTGGTTCGACGACGACCCTCGCCGAGGCGGATCGAGGCCTCTCGGCGCCGTACGCGATCCTGCTCCGGGACACCGGTGAGCCGGTCGGCTCGTCGCGCTACCTGACGCTTCGGCCCGAGCACCGCGGGCTCGAGATCGGCTACACCTGGCACGCGCGGCGCGTCGTGGGGGACGGGCGTGAACGTCGAGGCGAAGCTCCTGCTCCTGCGCCACGCGTTCGGGCCGCTCGGCTGCATGCGGGTGGAGTTCAAGACCGACGCGCGCAACGAGCGCTCCCGCGGCGCACTCGCTGCGCTCCCGGCCGCAGTTCGAGGGGATCTTCCGAAAGCACATGCTCGTCCGCGGCGGCGAGCTCCGCGACTCCGCGTACTACTCGATCACCGACGACGACTGGCCCGCGGTCGAAGCCGCGCTCACGGACGCGGCTCGAGCGGCGCGCTCCGAGCCGGCTAGCGAGCTCGCGCGCAGACCTCGGCGCTCGCGCCCGCGACGACTCGCGAGCGCCCGACGAGGTCGAGCGGCGCCTCGCCGAACGGCGGGGCGTCCGGGAGCTCGAGCGCGAGACCGCGCTCGCGGACGAGGAGCTGCGCGGCGGCGACGTCCACCGAGCGGCACGGCTTCAGCGAGCACACGGCGTCAACCCGGCCCGCGGCCAGGTGGCAGAGGGAAAGCGCCAGCGAGCCCATGACGCGCAGGCGATCCGCGAAGTCGCGCCATCGCAGGGGCCTGCTCGGCGACGCGCTCCGTGCGTCGTCGCCTCGAAGTCGAGGATCTCGATCGGCTGCTTCGGGCCCGGCCCCTCGAGCGGCTCGCCGTTCAGCAACGCGCCCTCGCCGCGCCGGGCACGTCCACTCCTCGCCGTTCCCCAGATCGGCGACGTAGCCGAAGACGACGTCCCGCATGGTCGGCCCCTCGGCGACGGCGATCGAGACCGCGAAGAACGGGATGCCGCGCTTCGCGTTCACGCTCCCGTCGATCGGGTCGACGACCACGCGGAGGCTCGTCCGCGTCCTCGCCGTAGCGCCGCTCGCCGAGCTCCTCGGAGACGAGCGTGAAGTCGACTCCGCCCCGATGGAGCTCCTCGAGCCGCGCCGACGATGGCGCGCTCTGCCGCAGTCGTCGATCGCCGTCGTCTCGTCGCCGCCGACGCCGGCGCCGAGACCCGGCTCGCGCTCGGCCGGGTCGGGAGGGCCGCGAGCTCGCCCCGCACCGCGTCTGTCGCCTCCCGGCAGACCGCGAGCCAGTCGGTCATTCGTCGAGCGGGGAGAAGAGAAGGCCCGAGAGGAGCTTCGGGAAGAAGTACGTCGACTTCTCCGGCATCGTCTCGCCCGCGAGCGCGACCGCCTCGATCTGCTCCACCGTGGGTGGGCGGACGAGAAACGCGGCTGCGGCTCGACCGCTCCGGACGGCCGCCTCGGCCTCGTCGGCGAAGGCCGTGAATCCGAGCTCGCCGCGGGCGACGCGCTCGACCGCGGTCGTGTCGAGATCCTCGAGCGGATCTCCGGTCGGCTCGCTCTCGGCGAGCACCGTCCGCTCCGGCTCGCAGGACGACGAAGGCGGCGCGATCGCGCGGCAGCCCGCGCCGAGTCGCTCGAGGCGCCTCGCCGCGCCGCCGGCGAGCGTGCGTCTGCCGCAGGCTGCCGTTCAGATCGGGCGCGCACCGGCGCGAGCCGGTGCGTCGGAAAGACGACGAGCCCGGGGTCGTCGCGGGCGACGAGGACGGCCAGGACGTAGGCAGTCTCCTCGGTACCGTCCTCCTCGTGGAAGCGAAGCGCGGTCTCGTACCGGTGGTGGCCGTCGGCGATCACGAGGCGGCCGCGGACCGCGGCGAGCGCCGCCTCGATCGTCGGCCGGATCGTCGATCCGCCAGAGGCGCGAGCGCGAGCCGTCGAACGTCGCCTCGAGGTCGGGCTCGCCCACGGCGGGCGCCGGGGCGTCTCCTTCGTGGAGGAGCAAGACCGGCGAGAGCTTCGTCCGGGTCGCGCGGAGGAGCGCGAGCCGCTTCGACTTCGAGCGCTCGAAACGTGCGCTCGTGCGGAAGGATCTGCCCTGTCGCGTAGGGCTCGAGCCGGACCCGGGCCACGAGCCCGCGGCGCGTTCGCGCGACGCCGTCGGGCCCGGTGAAGGACTGCTCGAGGAGCCAGACGGCCGGGCGCTCCTCGCGGACGAGAATGCCCTCCGCCTCGCCAGGCCGCGAGGTCTGCCGCGGCCTTCTCGCGGCGTCTCCGGCCGCACGAGCCGGACCGCGTTCCACGGGCTCTCGGCGAGGAGCTCGCTCCTGCAGTTCGCGGCGTCGACGACGTCGTGCGGCGGTGCGACGAGGCGGTCGAGCGAGCCCGGCGCGCTCCAGGGTCGTAGCGAAGCGCGCGGAACGGCTTCAGGGAGGCCACGGGGCCGGACGCTAGCATCCGGGTCTCGTCCGTAGAGTTGCGGCCGTGAGCGTCGCGACTCCAATCGCAGAGCTGGCCGAGGATCGCGTCGTCGAAGGCGTCTTCGCGGTCGCCCGGAAGCAGCGGCTCAAGACGACGGACGGGCAGCCCGTACCTCGCGCTCGAGCTCGTCGATCCGAGCGGGCGGATCGAGGCCCGGGTCTGGAGCGACGTCGAGCTTCTGGAGGGGCGCTTCGACGAGGGCGACGCGGTGCGTGTCCTCGGCCGCGTGGAGCGGTTCCGGGACCGGCTCCAGCTCGACGTGCGGACGTTCGAGACGAGCCGAGGCGCCGACCCGGCCGCAGCTCGTGCCGGAGGCGCGCCGGGATCTCGACGAGCTCGACGGGTTCCTCGAGTTCCTCGCCGAGGAGATCTCCCATCCCGGTCTCCGCGAGCTCGTCGCAGGCTTCGTGGGCGACGCGGAGCTTCCGCGCGCGGCTCCGCGAGCCTCCCCGCGACCCCGGACGGCCACCACTGCTACGCGGGCGGGCTCCTCGAGCACACCGTCGGCGTGGCGACGCTCTGCCGCGAGGTCTGCGAGCTCCACCGGCGGCTGCGCCGTGACCTCCTGCTCGCGGCCGCGCTCCTCCACGACGTGGGCGCGTTCGCGCGAGCTCGACCGCGGGCCGCTCTTCCTGCCGACCCACGAGGGCAAGCTGCTCGGCCACGTCCACCTCGGACTGCGGCTGATCGAGGAGCGCGCGGCGGCCGCTCGACGCGGACGGTCCGGGCCGAGCTTCTCCACGCGTCGCCGTGCACCACGACGCGAGGGCCGCACGAACCGCCGAGGCGGCCGTGCTCGTCCACGCGAACCAGCTCGACGCCGTCGCGGCCACGCGTCCGGTCGAGAGCTCGTTCGTCGCACGTAGCATCCGCGCCATGAACGGCGACGAGCGTCTCGACGCGTACGCGCGCCTCGTCGTCGAGGTGGGCCTCGCGCCTCGAGGCCGGGCCAGACCTCGAGATCCAGTCGCTTTCCGGAGAACGCCGAGTTCGTCCGCGCCGTCACCCGCGCCGCCTACGCCGCCGGCGCTCGCTACGTCGACGTCATGTACGAGGACGAGCACGTCCGCAAGGCGATGATCGAGCTCGGGCCCGAGGAGGTGATCGGCTGGACGCCTCCCTGGCAGCTGGAGCGCCAGCACTCGATCGACGATCGCGGCGCCTCACTCTCGATCCACGGCCACCCGGATCCGCACCTCTTCGACGACGTCGACGCCGTCGCGCGTCGGCCGCTCGCGGAAGTCGGAGCTCACGAAGGTCATGCTCGACCAGCGGACGACGGGCAAGGTGAACTGGGCGATCGTGGCCGTCCCGACCGAGGGCTGGGCGCAGGACGATCTTCGGCGAGCCCGACGTCGAGCGGCTCTGGGACGCGATCGCCCACACCGTGCGCCTCGACGAGCCCGACCCCGTCGCGGCCTGGCGAGAGCACGCCGAGCGGCTGAAGGCGAGGGCGCGCGCGCTCGAGGCGCGCGGCTTCGACGCGTCCGCTTCCGAGGGCCCGGCACCGACCTCACCGTCGGGCTGCATCGAGGACACGCGCTGGCTCTCCGCCGGCGAGACACGGGCTGGGGGATCTTCCACATCGTGAACATGCCGACCGAGGAGGTCTTCACGACCCCGGACTACCGGCGTACAGAGGGAATCGTCCGCTCGACGCGCCCGCTCGTTGCCCAGGGGAAGATCGTCGAAGGCCTCGAGATGACGCTTCGAGGGCGGCCGCGCCGTCGAGGTGAAGGCGACGAAGGGCGCCGACGTCGTCCGTGAGCAGATGGATCAGGACGAGGGCGCGAAGGTGCTCGGCGAGGTCGCGCTCGTCGACGGCTCCTCGCGCGTCGGCCAGACCGGGCTCACGTACTTCAACACGCTCTTCGACGAGAACGCGACCTGCCACATCGCGTACGGCCAGGGGTTCGCGAAGAACGTCAGGCGCCGAGGAGCTGGACGCCCGACGAGCAGTGGGAGCTCGGCGTCTCACAGTCCTCGGTGCACACCGACTTCATGATCGGCGGCCCCGAGATCGAAGTGGACGGCGTCGAGCCGGGCGGCGCCGCGGTCCCGATCATCCGAGACGACGAGTGGCAGCTGACCTAGAGGCGCGGCTCGAGGCATATGCGCGAGCTCGTGCTCGAGGTCGGCGTCAACCTCGAGCCGGGGCAGAACCTCGAGCTGACGGCCTACGTCGAGCATGCGCCCTTCGTGCGCGCGCTCGTCCGAGCCGCCTACGAGCGAGGCGCGCGCTACGTCGACGTCTGGTACGAGGACGAGCAGGTGCGCCGCGCCATGGTCGAGGGCGCCGCCGACGACGTGATCGGCTGGACGCCTCCCTGGGTGCTGACGCGCTTGCACGCGTTCGACGAGCGGGGCGCCATGCTGCTCGTCCGCGGGCATCCCGATCCGCACCTCTTCGACGACGTGGACGGAGAGCGTCTCGCCCGGGCGAGACGGACCGAGGAGACGAAGCTCGCCTTCAAGCAGATCGACGAGCGCCTCGTCAACTGGACGATCGTCGGCTTCCCGACGGAGGGCTGGGCGCGCGAGGTCTTCGGCGAGCCCGACGTCGAGCGGCTCTGGGAGGCGATCGCGCACACGATCCGGCTCGACGAGCCCGACCCCGTCGCCGCCTGGCAAGAGCACATCGACCGGCTCGTCGAGCGGGCGCAGCTCCTGAACGAGCGGCATTTCGACGCGCTCCGCTTCCGCGGCCCGGGCACCGACCTGATGGTCGGCCTGCACGAGCGCGCCACCTGGCAGAGCGCCCACGAGACGACCGTCTGGGGCCGGCAGCACGTCCCGAACCTGCCGACCGAGGAGGTCTTCACGACGCCGGACGCCCGCCGGACGGAGGGCACGGTGCGCTCGACGCGGCCGCTCCTCACGGAGGGCGCGCTCGTCGAGGGGCTCGAGCTCCGTTTCCAGGGCGGTCGCGTCGTCGGAGTCGAGGCCGAGTCGGGCGCAGAGGTCGTGCGCGGCCAGGTGGCGAGCGACGCGGGCTCTGCGACCCTCGGCGAGGTCGCTCTCGTCGACGGCTCCTCGCGCGTCGGCAGAGCTCGGCATCGTCTTCTACGACACGCTCTTCGACGAGAACGCGACGTCTCACATCGCGTACGGCGCGGGCTTCACCGGACTCGTGGTCGAGGGCGCGGAGGGCAAGACGAGGAGGAGCTGACGGCGACTCGGAGTCTCCCAGTCCGCGCTCCACGTGGACTTCATGATCGGCGGCCCCGAGGTCGAGGTCGACGGCGATCGAGCCGGGCGGCGCGAGTGTGCCCGTCATCTGCGACGACGCCTGGCAGCTCGCCTGAGCCGATCGGCCAGGTCGCTGTCGCCCGGCCTGGCCGGGCCGGATCTCAGACGTTGAAGCGGATGTTCAGGACGTCCCCGTCATCGACCTCGTAGGTCTTTCCCTCGAGGCGCTGGAGCCCGCGCCGGGCGGCCTCGGCGTGCGAGCCGCACTCGACAAGGTCGCTCCAGCGAGATCACCTCGCAGCGGATGAAGCCACGTGCGATGTCGGTATGGATCGTCGCCGCAGCGTCGAGTGCAGTCTGGCCGCGGCGGAGCGTCCAGGCCCGCGTCTCCTTGTCGCCCGCGGTGAAGAAGCTCAGGAGGCCGAGTGCCTCGAAGAGCCTGCGCACGACCTCGTCGAGAGCCGAGGGGCCCTCGCGGAAGTCTGCGCGCCTCCTCGCTCGGAGAGCTCGGCGAGCTCGGCCTCGAGCTTCGCGTCGATGCCCCCGGGCCCGTTCACGACCTCGATGAGCGGCTTCGTCGTCAGCGGCTCGAGCTCCGGCGGCAGCTCACGCGGCCACTCCCCGAGCGACCTGCCGCGCGTCGAGATGGGCCAGGAGCGCCTCGCAGCTCGACGGCCTCCGCGCGCAGCGCCGCGTCGCCCGACTTCGCCTGCTTCTCGACCCGCTCGAGCCGACGCTCGACATGCTCGCGGTCGGCGAGGAGCAGCTCGAGCTCGATCGTCTCGCGATCGGCCGCGGCGTCGGCGTCCGGTCCCCAGCCGTTCAGGACGATCAGCAGCGCGTCGACCTGGCGCAGGTTCCCGAGGAGCGCGCGGCCCGGCGCCGGGCACGTCGACGACCCGAACGGCGGCCGGCGTCACCTTGCGAGCCGCCGACGACGGCAGCCACCTGCCCGAGTCGCTCGTCCGCGATCGGCGCCATCCCGACGTTCGCCTTCTCGGAGACGGTCGCGTAAGCCGTGATCTCCGCGCCGGCCTGCGTCAGCGCGTTGAAGAGCGTCGTCTTCCCGGCGTTCGGGAAGACCGACGATGCCGACTTCGAGGGCCACTAGGGCGAGGCTAGCTCGCGCTCGAGCGAGACGAGCGCGCGGTGCTGCAGCGACTTGACGGCGCCTTCGGTCTTGCCGAGCGCAACCGCCGCCTCCGCGTTCGACCTGCCGAGCAGAAAGCGTAGCGCGACAACGCGCCGCTGATCCTCCGACAGCTCCTGCGCGAGCTCCACCACGCGCCGGTTCTCGAACTGCGTGAGCACTGCTTCCTCGGCAGACCGCGCGGCCGCTTGCGCCCCCCGTGGCTCGGGACAGCTCGGGCTCGAGGCGCTCGCGGCGCGTCGACCTGAAGTGGTCGACCGCGGCGTTCCTCGCGATTCGGAAGAGCCACGCCGAGAAGGGCAGGGCGCGATCCTCGTAGCGGTCGATCCGCTCCAGCATCCGGCTGAACGTCTGGCTCGTCAGATCCTCGGCGTCGTGCCGATTGCCGACGCTCCCGGCGAGGTACGCCTCGATCCGCGCGGCGTGCAGGCTATAGAGCCCCGCCAGCGCATCGCGGTCGCCTGCGCGTCCACGCTCGACCAGCGCGCGTTCCCGAACGGCTGCGGCCGGCTCCACGGACGTACCCTCCCTCGACCCGAGTGGTCTCCCCCGGTCGCACCCAAGCAGAGAACCGCCGGATTGCAACCGGGTCGGGAGCTAGGAGGGTTTGCCGCCGAAGCCGATCGTCGTCTCGCGCGAGAAACGCTTCACGTAGACGATCCGCGCGAGCGGGAGCACGTAGATCCCGTCCTCGGCCTCGAGCTCATGTGCGCCGTTGTGATCGCTGTTCAGCGCCTGCGGAGAGCCTCTGCGGCCTCTGCCGTGACGAGGGCCCCGACGATCTGGCCGCCCGTCGAACGCGATCTCGAGCCGCGTGCGCTCCTCAGGCACCGACGACCTCCGCGAGCACGCCGCCAAGAGTCTCGGGATGCACGAAGACGACCTCCTTGCCGCCGAGCCCGGGCCGCGGCTCCTGGTCGATCACGTTGGCACCCGTCGCCGCAAGCTCGTGCGCAGCCGCCCTGACGTCCTCGACCTCGAACGCGACGTGATGCATCCCCGGCCCGCGCTTCGCCAGGAACTTGCCGACCGGCGAGTCGTCGGCGAGAGGCGAGACCAGCTCGACACGGCCCTCGCCGACGTCGAAGGTAGACGGCGTCGACGCCCTGCTCTTCCACCCGGCCGCGGAGCTCGACCTCGGCGCCGAAGAGCCGCGTGTACGTCTCGACCGCACCTTCGAGGTCGTCGACCGCCATGCACACGTGGTGGACGCCGATGACCTGCACCGGGCCGGATGCTAGCGGCCGGGTGCCGGAGACCGCGCCGGCGACCGCGGAACCTCCTAGTCCGGCAGGGAGACGACGCGCGGCATCCCGATCGACTCGCTGGAGCGCGAATCCGGCTCGACGCCCTCGAGGATCTGCGAGAGCTCCTCGCGGTCGATCGTCTCCTTCTCGAGGAGCGCGTTCGCGATCGCGTCGAGCGAGCGCCGGTGCTTCGACGACGAGGCGAACGGCCTCCGCGAACGCCTCGTCGGTGAGACGGGCCTGCTCGGCGTCGCGAAGCTGCTTCGTCTGCTCGGAGAGCGCGTAGTTGTCGGCCCGCACCGTGCGCGAGGAGACCTCCTCGCCCATGCCGTACTCGAAGATCATCGCGCGGGCGATCGCCGTCACGCGCTCGAGGTCGTTCGCGGCTCCGTTCGTGACCGCCGCCGAACACGATCTCTTCTGCGGCGCGGCCGCCGAGGAGGACCTTCATGCGGTCGACGAGCTCCTCCTTCGTGTGGAGGAACCTGTCCTCCTGCGGCATGTGGAGCGTGTAGCCGAGCGCCTGGCCGCGGGAGACGATCGTCACCTTCTGGACCGGCATCGGCTCGCCGACGAGGTGCGAGACGAGCGCGTGGCCGGCCTCGTGGTAGGCGACGACGCGCTTCTCCTTCTCGGTCATCGTCTTGCGCTGCTGGAGCCCGGCGACGACCCGCTCGAAGGCGTCGTCGAAGTCCTCGTTCACGATCTCGGCTTCGCTCGGCACGACCGGCGAAGATCGCGGCCTCGTTGCAGAGGTTCGCCAGGTCGGCGCCGGTCAGTCCGGCCGTCTGCCGCGCGAGCTGGTCGAGCTTCACGTCGTCTGCGAGCGGCTTGCCGCGGGTGTGCACCTCGAGGATCGCCTCGCGACCCGCGAGGTCGGGTGGCGCCGACGAGCACCTGACGGTCGAAGCGTCCGGGTCGCAGGAGCGCCGGATCGAGATCCTCGATCCGGTTCGATGCGCCGATGATGACGACCTCGGCGCTTCCGCCGAAGCCGTCCAGCTCGACGAGGAGCTGGTTCAGGGTCTGGTCGTGCTCTCGGTTGAAGCTCGAGCCCGAGCGCTTCATGCCGACCGCGTCGAGCTCGTCGATGAAGACGATCGCGGGCGCGTTCTTCCGGGCCGTGTCGAAGAGCTTTCGGATCCGGGAGGCGCCGAGGCCGGCGAACATCTCGACGAACGCCGAGGCGCTCTGGGAGAAGAAGTTGGCGCCCGAGGCGTTGGCGACCGCCTTGGCGAGCAGGGTCTTGCCGGTGCCGGGCGGGCCGTAGAGCAGGATCCCCTTCGGGACGCGTGCCCCGAGCTTCCCGAAGCGCCGCGGGTCGAGGAGGAAGTCGACGACCTCCTGGAGCTCGGACGCCGCCTCGTCGACCCCTGCCACGTCGGCCCAGGTGACCGACGACTTGGACGCGGGCTCGACCTGGGTCGGCTTGACGCGCGGCATGAGCCCCACCGCCTTCCACATGAGCCAGACGAGCAGGCCGAGGAAGATCAGCGGCAACCAGACGTACAGAACGCCGAGCACGTCCTGCATGAATTCCCAGATTGCTCCCATACCCTCAGTGTGGGCTATCGGCACTTGGTGGCCAACCCTGAACCCCGTGGTGAGGCCGCGGAGCGGCCTACGAATCGCGCCGCACTTCGCGCGATTCGTAGGGAGGAGCGGCGGAGACGTTCCGGTTACCCGCGCTTAGGTGACCCGCTCGAGCCGATCGTTCGGCCGAAAGCGCCGGCCGGCCTTCGCCGACGGGCGGCCGTCCGTCAGGACGACATCGGCTGTGAAGTCGTTCGAGCCGCGGATGAGCGACGAGCCGACCCCGTAGGAGTCGACCGGCACACCGCGTTCCTCGAAGGCTCTGATCCGCTCGGCGTCGAAGCCGCCGGAGACGACGATCTTGACGTGCTCGAAGCCGTCGTCGGTCGAGCGCCTCGCGCACCTTCCGGACGAGCCGTTCGTTCACACCAGTCGGCCTGAAGTCGCCCAGCTCGTTCCAGAGCGAACGGTCGACGAGCGACTCGGACGTGTCGAGCCTGACTCCCCAGAGCCGCGGTCCGAGCGCCCGCGCGACCTCGAGCGCCGTCTCGACCGAGTTGTTCTCGAAGTCGACGAGCACCGTGACGTTGATGTCGTCGGGAGCCCACTCGGCGAACTTCGTGGCGGCGAGGACGGTGTTTCCGCCGTAGGCGCTGATCAGCGCGTGAGGCACGGTGCCGACGCCCTTGCCGCCCCACCAGGAGGCCTGCGCGTCCGTCGTGACGCCGATGGGCCGGCCGACGATGAGGCCGCCGACGTGGGCCGCGTAGCCGTCGCCCGGTCTGGACACGGTGGTGGTCGTGGCGGGCCGGCATGAAGATGATCGGCTTGCCGTTCGCCGCCTCGAGAACGCGGACGACGTTCGTCGTGATGAGCGTGCGCCTCGCGAGCACGCCGAGGTAGAGCGTCTCGAGGTGCGCGAAGGACGTGTAGTCGCCCTCGATCGTCATCACGGTCTCCCCGGGCTCGATGCGGTCGCCGTCGTAGAGCGCGTGGACGATCGAGGTCGTCCCAGTCCTCGGAGCAGAGCTTCAGGATCGCGATCGCCTCGTCCATTCCACCGACGTAGGCGTCCTGCTTCTGGAAGACCTGCATGACCACGCGGGTCGCCGGTCGTCGGCGAGCGAGCGTCGCGCGCGCATGGTTGAAGTAGGCGTCGGTGTAGTACCCCTCCCGCATCTTCTCGACCGGGAGGTCGAAGATCTCAGGCGGGAGGCGTGATCTCGCCGTTTCCGTCGCCATGAGGCGATTCTAGGAGGAGGCACGCGGCGAGAGCCGCGTTCGCGACCTCGAGCTGCTCGGCGGAGGGCTCGGCGGTCACGAGCCGGTGCTGGAGCTCGTGTCCGGGTCGCGCCAGCGCGCGCGGCGACCGGATGCTCGCGGTTTCGCTGCATCCAGCCGAAGACCTCGACCGACGGCGCTGACGGCACCGAGTGCGGCGCCGATCCGGGCGAGCGGCTGCAGCGGCCCTCGGACGCGGCGAGCGGCCAGACCGCCGACGGCGCTCGTCAGGAGGAGCGGCCCGACGAGGTGCGAGCCGCAGCGCTCGTGCTCTCGCTCGCCGCTGCTCGCCGTGCTCGTAGCTTCCGATCGAGACGTGCTCGGCCCCGTGGTACTCGGCGAGCGCCGTCCCGCGAAGGGCGACGGTCGCGGGCACGAGCGAGGCGAGCGGCGCCGAGCGCCTCCTGCGCCGCGGGCGTGAGCCGGCTGCAGCCTGAGTGCCCGCACGGCCGCGGCCGAGAGGCCCATCGTGACGGCGACGCGAGGCTGCGCGAAAGGCGAGCCGGCCTCCGGGAGGTGCTGCCGGACCACCGGCAGGAGCGCGAAGACCTCGGCGAGCTTGAGCGGGCCCTGGAGCGCACGCGGACCGTGCTTCGCCCGCGATGAAAGGCTTCCGCCCGGAGGCGACCTGGAGTCGCCCGTCGCGGCCGCGGATCGCGCACGCCCAGTGCTCGGGCCCGTGGACGAGCACGCCGTTGGCGAGCGCCATCCCTCCGAGTCGACCGGTTCCGTGATCTCCATCATGCCGGCGGATCAGTGCCTCACGCCGGCTCGCGCCGCTCGCGGGCCCGGGCAATACTTGCCGGGTGAGCGACCTCTTCAGCGACGCCGCCGACGAACGGCTCGCAGACGTGGCGCCGCTCGCGCAACGCCTGCGGCCCGCTCGGCTCGACGACTTCGTCGGCCAGGAGAACGTCGTCGGGCGAAGGCTCCGCCCTCCGGCTCGCGATCGCCGAGGATCGCGTCGCGTCGGCCATCTTCTACGGCCCACCGGGCACGGGCAAGACGACGCTCGCGCGAATCGTCGCGGCGACGACGGGAGCGGCGTTCGAGGAGCTCTCCGCGGTCTCGGCCTCGGTCGCGGACGTGCGCGCGCGTGCTCGCGCGAGGCCCGCGAGCGGCTCGGCGCGCGGCGGCCGGCGGACGATTCTCTTCCTCGACGAGATCCATCGGTTCAACAAGGCCCAGCAGGACGCGCTGCTTCCGGCCGTCGAGAGCGGCCTCGTGACCCTGATCGGCGCGACGACAGAGAACCCGTACTTCGAGGTCAACTCGGCGCTCCTCTCGCGCACGCAGATCTACGAGCTCCAGCCGCTCACGGCCGAGGAGCTCGAGGTCGTCGTCCGCCGGGGCGCCGCCGAGCTCGGAGCCGAGCTCCCGGACGACCTGGTCGGGCTGATCGCCCGGAAGGCCGGCGGAGACGCCCGCGCCGCGCTCAACATCCTCGAGCTGGCCGCGCCAGACCGCGGCAGGCCGAGGGCGTCCGCGCTGAGCGAGCGCCACGTCGAGCGATGCGGCCCGCAAGCGACCGCTCGTCTACGACAAGGGCGGCGACGCCCACTACGACTTCACCTCGGCGTTCATCAAGTCGATTCGAGGCTCTGATCCGGACGCGACGCTCTTCTACCTCGCCGCCATGCTCGAGGGCGGCGAGGACCCGCGCTACATCGCGCGGCGGATGATCGTCCATGCCTCCGAGGACATCGGGAACGCCGACCCGCGAGCGCTCCTGGTCGCCGTGGCCGCGGCGCATGCGCTCGAGCACGTGGGGCTCCCCGAGGCGCAGCTGAACCTCGCCCAGGCGGCGATCTACCTGGCGCGCGCGCCGAAGTCGAACGCCGTCCTCACCGCGCTCAGGGCGGCGCAGGCGGACGTGCAGGAGCACGGCGCTGCCCGGCCGCCGAAGACCCTCCGTGACACGCACTACTTCGGCGCCAAGAAGCTCGGTCACGGCGAGGGCTACGTGTACCCGCCGAACGACCCGGCCGGGTACGAGGTCGACTACCTCCCGGACGAGCTGAAGGGCCGAAGACGTACTACCAGCCGAGCGGAAGCGGCGAGGAAGCCGACGAGCGCACGAATCAGATTGACGCGCGCGTAGACGTCGAGGACCCGACCCCTCCCGCCTAACCCGGCATCGAGCCTAACGCGAAGAAGCGCACGCGTGGGTGTCCCGACAGTGCGCCGAGAGCGGAACGAACGAGCGCGGTCGCTCCGGACTGAGCGTCGAGTCGCTCCCGTGCGCTCGGCCGCGCGCTCAGGAGAGCACCGGCTCAGAGGATCCGAGCGCCCAGCGCGCGACGCGGCCAGCTCGACGGCGAGCCTCGCCGTCTCGTTCTCGCGGTCGAGGATCGGGTTGACCTCGACGATCTCGAGCGAGTCGAGGAGACCGGACTCGGCGACGAGCTCCATCGCCAGATGCGCCTCCCGGTACGAAAGACCCGCCGCGAACCGGCGTCCCGACGCCCGGCGCCACGTCGGGATCGATGACGTCCATGTCGAGCGAGACGTGGACGAACGGAGCGCCCTCGGCTCGCGCCAGCGCGTCGCGCACGACCTCCTCGAGCCCGCGTCGGTCGATCTCGCTCATCGTGTGAACGGCGAGGCCGAGCTGCCCGACGAGCTCGCGCTCGCCGCCGTCGAGGGACCGGACGCCGATCAGCGAGACGCGTCTGCGGATCGAGCGCGGGCAGGGGCCAGCGCCTCGCTCGCGAAGCCGTCCTCGGATCGCGCCGAGCGCCGCCGCGAGCGGCATGCCGTGAACGTTGCCGCTCGGAGTCGTCTCGGGCGTGTTCAGGTCACCGTGCGCATCGAACCAGAGCGCGGCTCCGGCGCCGCGGCTCGACGCCATCCCGCCGACCGTCCCGAGCGCGACCGAGTGGTCGCCGCCGAGGACGAGCGGCACGTAGCCGGCCTCCGCCGCCTGTCGCAACGCGCCGCGCCACGAGCTCGCAGGTCTGCTTGATCTCCGAGAGGAAGCGAGCGCGCTCGCTGCGCATCTCGATGATCTCGCGGAGCGACGTCGCGACGTTGCCCCAGTCGTGCGCGCGCCAATTCCGAGCGCGGCGATGCGCTCGCCGAGCTCCGCGTAGCGGATCGCCGACGGGCCCATGTCGACCCCGCGGCGGCCCGAGCCGAGATCGAGCTCCGCGCCGATGATCGCGACTCGATCGACCCGCACCGGGCGAGGATACTTCGCGGCCACGAACCGATGGCGAGGGCCGGGATCGAACCGGCGACACCACGGTTTTCAGCCGTGTGCTCTACCAACTGAGCTACCTCGCCGCGGCCGACAGTGTACCCGTGCTCCAAGGCGATTCTCGCCGCCACCAGAGCGCCTCGATGCGAGTCGGGAGTATGGGCAGAACCTGACTTCTTGGCTCATATGCGCCCAGGGTGGAAGTTCGCGAGGTTCACAAAGTCGGGCCCGTCGGAGTGGTTGATCCGGCCGGCGAGGGGACTCGGAGTCCCGCGGCCGCCCATCACGCTACGTCCGGGTAACGGCGTCGACCTCGGCGACGCCTACGTGACGGCCCGCGTGGCGCGGTAGGCGACCACGGCCGTTCCGCCGCCCGCCGCGAGCTCCTCGAAGCGCTCGAAACCGAGGGCCTCGAGGCGGGTGCGGATCGTCTCGGCGGGCACGTAGATCGGCGTCGCCGAGCCCGAGGAGAACGCGAAAGCGATCGCGCCGCCCGGGGCCGTGACACGCCTGAGCTCCTCGAAGAACGGAATCATGTTCAGGAGCACCACGAGCTCGAAGGCTTCGTCGGCGAAGGGAAGCGCGGTCGCATCGGCGGTCTCGAAGGCAAGGCGCCCGACGAGATCGTCGGGCACGAGACGCCGGGCCTCCTGAATCATCGCCGGAGCCAGGTCGACGCCGACCACCTCTGCTTTCGGGAAGCGGCGTGCGAGGACGCGCGCGCCGGCGCCGGTCCCGGTACCGACGTCGAGGATGCGACGGGGCGTCAGCTCGAGGCGGTCGAGCGCCGCGCCCAGCGAGATCAGCGACTCGGGCCCGCGCCGGTCGTCCCAGATCGGCGCCAGGCGCTCGAACTGGGCGCGAACCGGCCTGCGGAAGAGGCGCCAGAGCCGTGGGCGCGCGACGACGGAGTCCGTGGCGAGCCGAGCGAAGCGCCGGCCGAGCGCTTCGACGCGCTCCTTCACCCTTCGATCCGGCGGATCATGAGCTCCCGGCCCGGACGGGCCGCGAACACCTGAGCCACGCTGCCGCCGTTCAGCGCGAGGGAGACGTTCGCGTAGGCATCCTCGTAGAGCACGACGTCGCCCGGACGCACGTCGGCGAACGTTCGAGCGGCGACTGCGAAGAAGGCGTCGAGGCCGGACTCCACCTCGACGAGCGTTCCAGGGACGATCCCGGCGCGCTCGAGATCCTCGCGCGTCGCCCCGAGCTGCACGTTGCCGAACCGGTCGACGTACAGGATCCGGGCACGCAGGCGCGTCTGTCCAACCTCGGCCTTCGGGATGTCGAGGTGGACGAGCTCGCCGGCCGGAACCTCGGGGCCGAGGTCGCCCAGCTCGACGCCATTCGACGAGATGCGCCGCAGCCGGGCTGAAGATGTCCCGGCCGTGAAAGGTCTTCGACACCGGCTCGAGGCGGTGGTCTGCGCTGGTGAGCTCGACCGCAAGCTCGACGCCGCCGAGCTTCTCTGCTGCGACCAGCAGGAGGCCGTTGTCCGGCCCCACCAAGGTGCGTCCGTCCCCGCTACGGACGGCGAGTCCCTTGCGCTGCGTGCCGACGCCCGGATCGACGACGGCCACGTGAACCCCGACCGGGAAGTAGGGGAGCGTGTCAGCGAGCACGAGGGCGCCCTGGAGGACGTCGTGGGCGCCGATGCCGTGTGTGATGTCGACCACGTCGGCGTCGGGCGCGATCCGCTTGATGACGCCCTTGCAGGTTCCGACGAAGTCGTCCTCGAGCCCGAAGTCGGTCAGGAGCGTGATGAGCGGACGCGCGATGCGGCGAGCTTAACGGCGCTCACGAGGCCTTCGACGTCGTGGGTCGGCGCCTCCACGAGCACCTCGAGCCCACCCTCGCGCGCCGCCTCGGAGGTGACCGGCCCGATCGAGACGCACGGGAGGGCCGGCGCTTCGAGCGCGGCCAGGCTCCTCGCCGCCGACGCGGAGGCGAGGACGACGAGCTCCGCGTCGGGGATGGACTCAGGCCGCTCGGCGAGCGTGCGATAGAGCGGGACGGTGTCGGCCCCGACCTCGCGGGCCAGGAACGGACGTGCGTCCTCCGCGCCCGCGAAGAGCACGCGCCCGTAGGGCTGCGGGAGCTCCTCGAGGAGGCCCTCCTGGGTTGACCGCCTCGCGACGAGCGCAGGCTCGAACCCCTGAGCGCGTACTGCCTCGGCAGTGCCTGGGCCGATGACGGCGATCCGCGGAGCCTCGCCGCTGACCCGCCGGAAGAAGAGCTCAGCACCGATCCGGCTCGTCAGGACGACCCAGTCGTAGCCCGAGGCGTCGAGGGGCGGGCCCTCGAGCGGCGCGATCCGAATCAGCGGGCACTCGACGGTCTCGATCCCGGGCACGGCAGCAAGCCGCTGCGCCAGCTCGTCGTTCCCGCCTGCGGCGCGCGTCAGGAGGACGCGGACGCTCACGCCGGCACGGCGGCCACGAGCTCGTCTGCGAGCGCGAGCGGATCCTCACCGCGCCGCCGCTCGATCCAGGCGCCGTCCTCGGCGGCGATCAGCGCGGTGAGCGCCGTGCCGTCGTGGTGGGCGGCCACCGGCGCGAGGCAGCCGGCGCCGATCCGCCCGACGCAGGCGCGCTCGGCCGAGACCCGGCGCCGAGTCTCGGCGTGGTCGGCGGCAGCGACGAGCGCCTCCTCGCCGGTCCGCACCTGAAGCGCGAGCGCCCCCTGTCCAGCCTCCGGCACGAGCAGGTCGGCATCGAAGCGAAGCCCGATCTCCCGCTCGAGCCCGAGCCGGTCGAGACCCGCGGCGGCGAGCACGATCGCGTCGAGCTCGCGCTCGAGCCGCTTGCGGAGGCGCGTGTCGACGTTGCCCCGGAGCGGCAGGATCTCGAGCCCCGGCTCGAGGGCGAGGAGCTGGGACGCGGCGACGGGCCGAAGCCGTCCCGATCCGCATCCCGGGCACGAGCTCCGTCGCGCCGCACAGCGCGTCACGTGGATCCTCGCGTTCGAGGTAGGCGCCGACGGAGAGTCCCGACGCGTCGGTCGACGTCATGTCCTTGGCCGAGTGCACGGCCACGTCGATCCGGCCTTCGAGCAGCGCCTCCTCGATCTCCTTGACGAAGACGCCGCGAGAGCCGATCTCGCCGAAGGGCTTTGAGCGGTCCCGGTCGCCCGCGGTCGTCATCGGAACGAGTGCGACGTCGAAGTCGGGGTGGGCCGCGCGCAGTCGGCCGGCGGCGAGCTCGGCCTGCGTGAGCGCGAGCCTACTGCCGCGGGAGCCGAGACGAATGAGCACGAGCGTGCCCGGGAGACTGGACGCGTCTCGGAGCAGCGCCGCGAACCAGCCGGGCGCGGCCGTAGGAAGGAATACGGCGTCTGCACCGGGAGCGGGCGGCCGACGAGGAGCCGAGCGACTCTCAGCGCTCGTCCTCCCGTAGCCCGAAGAGGTGACGCACCGCGTCAGCATAGAGAACCCCGTCGGCTGTCCCGTTGGCCGCCGCGGCCGCTTCCTTCAGCCGAACGGTGGGCAGGTGGAGGAGCTTGTCGACGATTCGCGTCGTCAGGGCCTCGACCGCCTGCCGCTCGGTCGGCGAGAGATCGCCGAGCCGAGCCTCGGCCCGGGCCAGCTCGCCTCGCCGGATCGCTCTCCGCGAGCTCGCGGAGCGACGCGATCGCAGGGACGACGTCGCGCGAGAGCCGCCAGGCGCGGAACGCTTCGGCCTCCTCCAGCACGATCGGCCTCTGCGCGCGCGGTCTCGGCGGCGCGGCCGTCGTCCCCGCTGCGCGACGACCCGCTCGAGGTCGTCGACGTCGTAGAGGTAACAGCCGTCGAGCCGGTCGACCTCCGGGTCGACGTCGCGCGGGACGGCGATGTCGACGAAGAAGAGGGGCCGGCCCGGCCGGCCGCGGAGGGCACGCTCGACCTGCTCGGCGTTCACGATGAAGCCGCGCGAGCTCGTCGAGGCGACGACCACGTCGGCGGCTGCCAGCTCTCCCTCGAGATCCTCGAGACCCGGTCGGCACGCGCGCCGAACCGAGCCGCGACGGCGGCGCCCCGCTCGGGCGAGCGGTTGGCGACGACGACGTCGGTCGCGCCCCGCGCGATGAGCCCGACCGCCGTCTGCTCGCCCATCTTCCCGGCTCCGAGGACGAGGAGCCGTTTGCCTTCGAGCTCGCCGAAGACGCGCTCCACGAGCTCGACCGCAGCCGAGGCGATCGACGCGGGGTTCTCGGCGATTCCTGTCTCAGTTCGAACCCGCTTGCCCGCCCGAAGCGCGTGGCGGAAGAGCCGGTGGAGCGTCGGGCCGGAGGCGCCCGCGGCCTGGGAGGCCTCATACGCCGTCCGCACCTGACCCAGAATCTGGCCCTCGCCGCGCACCATCGAGTCGAGCCCGGCTGCGACTCGGCACAGGTGGAGCGCCGCAGCGTCGTCCGCCATCGAGTAGAGCGAGTCCTGCGAGCTCGTCCTCCGGGAGCCTGGAGAGGCTCGTCAGCTCGGCCAGCGCGCGCTCGCGGGCCACGTCGAGCATCGTCGGCCGCGAGGTAGAGCTCGGTGCGATTGCAGGTCGAGAGCGCAACAGCCTCGCCGCTCCCCGCCAGCGACCGGGCGACCTCGCCGGCTTGCGTCGAGCCGAAGGCGACGAGCTCCCGGAGCTCGACGGGGGCGCGCCGGTGCGAGGTTCCGACGAGGACGACGTGCATGACTAGAAGTGCGCCACCGGCGTGACGCCGACCCGGAGGACGATGACGACGAGAAAGCCCGCGAGCGCGAGCCAGGCCGTGCGCCGCCCGCGCCACCCGAGCTCGAGCCGCAGAGCGAGGAACGCCGCGTAGAGGAGCCAGGCCACGAGCGCGAGCGCGACGACGGCATCGAAACCGCGGCCCTCGGCCTCGAGGCGGGCGAACCCGATTCCGATTCCGACCGTGAGCAGCGGTAGCGCGACGGCGATCGTGCGGGCGGTGAGCCGGTCGAGCGCGGCGAGCGAGGGCGCCCGGAGACGAAGGACTCCGGAGGCACGGAGCTTGAGCCGCCGCTCCTGCCAAAGGTAGAGCCCCGCGAGCGCCGCCGCGAGCGTGAACCCGGCGAACGCGGCGAGCACCAGGCCGACGTGCGCGGCGAGGAACGCATCGCCGAACTCGCTCCGCCTGCCGGCGCCCGCGCCGCCCGCGGCCCAGGCGAGCACGAAGAGCACGAGCGCGAGCGGCATGACGCCCAGACCGAGGAGCGCGAAGGAGCTCCGGCAGCCCCAGATGAGGTAGGCGCCGACGCACATCCAGACGAACAGGTTCAGCGAGCCCGCCCAGGTACCCCACGGGAAGCCGTCGGCGCTGGCCGCCTGGGCCAGGAGCAGGGCGGTCTGAGCAAGCCAGCCGATCCGGACACCCCAGATCGCGAGCCCGCGGGTCCGCCCCGGGCGAACGAGCTCGCCGGCATAGGCGACGGTCGCCTCGCCGTACGCGAACGCCGCGGGCCAGAAGAGCAGAAGCGCCGCCTCGGTCACCGCCGGCCGGCCTCCACAGCCTCGCTCTCGGGGGCCGGCTCCCGCGCGGTCGTCCCCTGCTCCTCGAGTCGCGTACCTCGCGGTCGAGCCGCTGAAGCCTCAGCGCATGGATCGCGATCCAGCCGAGGACGACGGCGAGCACGACGAGGTACGCGGCCGTCACGTATTTCTCGGCCGACGCTCACGGCGCCGCCTCGCGGAGCTCCCGCAGCCGCGCGTCGAGCCGCTTGCCGCGCAGCTCGTTCAGGTAGAGCGCGCCGGCGAGCGTCAGCGTCCCGGCCAGGCAAACGAGGAACGTGACGAGCTGGCTCGAGGCCAGGTTCTCGTCCACGTTCCGGTCGAAGACCACCGGGTGGATGAGGCTCTCCGGCCAGCCGGATGGCGAGAAAGCTGACGGGGATCAGGACGACGCCGAAGAGTGCGTAGACCGCCGACATGTTGGCCCGCCGCGGGCCCGGGCTCGGTCGAGTAGCGGAGCATGAAGTAGGCCGAGTAGAAGAGGAAGAGAACGAGAAAGAGCACGAGCTGCCGCTCACCCCAGCTCCACCAGACCCCCCACGACGTGCGCGCCCAGATCGAGCCGGTGACGAGCGTGAGAACGCCGAAGATGACGCCCATGTGGACGGCCGTGTAGCTCTCGAGGTCGTAGCGCTCCTCGCGTGTCCAGAGAAGCCGAAGCGCCTTCCAAGCCGCCCACCCGAACGCCGCGTAGGCCGTCAGCGCGACCGGGACGTGGATGTAGAAGATCCGCTGCCGGAACTCCTCGAGCGGCGCATTCGGCACCCAGTAGAACGCGAGCGCCGTCCCGCCGAGCAGGAGAACGAGCGCCGCAGCCGAGAGCGCGACAGCCTGGTTTTGCCGGAAGGACGTCACCACGGTGACCGACCTAAGGATCGCAAAACCGGAGCTACTCGGTGACGACGTACTCGAATGTCGCCCACGCGAGGACGGCGAAGAGAGCGTCGTAGAGTCCGAGGAACCCGAGGTAGCGGCCCGGCTCGTCGGCGACCGAGGCGCCCACGCCGCCGACCACGATCGGGATCGCGAGCGGCAGGAAGAGGAGCGGCAGCAGCAGCTCGCGCGTCCGGCTCGCCGCGGCCATGGCCGAGAGGAGCGTCCCGACCGCAGCGATCCCGAGATCGGCGAGGAGCACCGCCGCGACGAGAGTCGCGTCGACCGGCGCGAAGAAGAGTGCGAAGGCCGGGAGCGCGACGGCCTCCGCGAGGAGCAGAAACGCGAGGACGCTGATCACCTTCCCGAGCCAGATTGCGCTCCGGTCGCACGGGGCGAGGACGAGCCCGTCGAGGAGCCGCTGGTCGCGCTCGGCGGCGAACGAGCGCGTCAGGCCGAGGAGCGCGGTGAAGACGATCCCGATCCAGAGGAGGCCCTGCGCGGCGAGGTCTGACGCGTCGGCGGGCAGCGCGAAGCGGAAGGTCACGAGCGCCGAGACGACGAAGAGGAGCATCGCCGGCACCGTGTCGCGCGACCGGCATCTCGAGGATCAGATCCTTGCGGGCGAGCGCGACGACGTCGGCGGCGTAGGTCACGCGGCGAGCTCCAGGCGGACGCTCGCAAGTGGGCTCACACGAGCCGGGTCGTGCGTCGAGACTACGAGGGCGCGCGTGCCGGCCAGGTCACGGAGCTCGTCGTCGAGCAGCTCGGCGCCGGCCGCGTCGAGCCCCGAGTAGCGGCTCGTCGAGGAGCACGAGCCGTGGCTCGTGCAGGAGTGTCCGGCAGAGCGCCAACCGCTGGGTCATCCCGCGCGAGAACGTCGCGACCCGCTCGTGGCGTGCCTCCCAGAGCCCGAAGCGCTCGAGGAGCATTCCGATTCGCTCGCGCCGCTCGGGCACGCGGTAAAGGCGGCCGTAGAGGTCGAGATTCTCGAGCGCCGTCAGCTCCCGATAGACCAGCGGCTCATGGGCGAGGTACCCGACCTCACCACGCTCGACGCCGATCTCGAGCGTGCCGCGCGTCGGTGCCAGGAGGCCGGCGCAGAGGCCGAGGAGCGTCGACTTGCCCGAGCCGTTCGGCCCGGTGACGAGGAGAAGGTCGCGGTCGCCGACGTCCAGGTCGAGACCCGAGATGACGCGTTTGTCGCCGAACCGCCGCTCGAGCCCGCGGGCACGGATCACGACGCTGCCTCGAGCGCCTGCCGCTCGAAGTGCTCCGCGACCTCGAGGGCCGTGGGTGGCTTGCCGAAGAGCGTGTCTGCATGCTCGGCGCCGTCCGGGAAGCCGCTCGCGCGAAAAGCCTCCGCCGCGGCCGGAAGTCGTACTCGGTACGGCGCAGCTCGACGTCCGGCCCGAGCAGGGCCCAGTAGGCACCGGGCCGGCCCTCGTACGCCATGCCGACGGCTCCCGCGTTGACGACCCGCACGCCGTTCACGAGCCTGTCGAACTGATGGTGCGTGTGCCCGCAGACGACCACGCGCTCCTCCACACCGGCCAGGATCTCTCGGAGCCGCTCGAGCGGTCGTCACGGCGGTGAGGATCTCGGCGTCGGACCTGGGCGAGCCGTGGCAGAAGAGGGTCGGGCCGAGGCCGTCGACGTCGAGCCGCTGCGCGTCGGGGAGGCCTCCCAGGAAGCGGCGCTGAGCTGTCGCTCAGCCGCTCGGCGACCCAGTCACCGGGCTCGCGATCCGCGTTGCCCCGGACGAAGAGCGCTCGCTCGCCGAGCCGCTCGATCCGGGCCAGCGTCTCACTCGGCCTGGGGCCGGCCACGATGTCGCCGCCGAAGACGATCGCGTCGACCTCCTCCCGGTCGACCTCTGCGAGCACCGCCTCGAGCGCATCGAGGTTGCCGTGCACGTCGCAGAGCACCGCGACCCTCATGTCTGAAGGTGCGAAGTCGGCTCGTCGGCGAGGAGCCGGAGCGCGTGCTCGAGCACGGGCTGCATCACCTCGTAGCCGTCCCGGCAGCCGCCCGGCGAGCCTGGCAGGTTGACGACGAGCGTCGCGCCCGAGTGTCCCTGCCGTCCCGCGCGAGAGCAGTCCGTGCGGCGTCTTCGAGGCGCTGGCGGCCCGGATCGCCTCCGGTATGCCGGGCACCTCGCGTCTCGAGCAGCCCGCGCGTCACCTCGGGAGTGACGTCGCGAGGCGCGACGCCGGTGCCGCCGGTAGAGACGACGAGCTCCGCGCGCTCGGAGAGCTCGCGGAGCCCGGCTGCGATCTGATCCGGCTCGTCGGGCACGACCCGCCGTTCGACCTCGAAGCCGTCGGCACGGAGGAGCTCGTCCAGGAGATCGCCGCTCCGATCGTCGCGCACGCCGGCGGCGACGCCGTCGGAAACAGTCAGCACAGCTGCCCTCACGCGGGCTCCTTCATCTTCTCGAGGAGCCGGATCGTCCTCGACGACCATGTCCTTGTCGATCGCCTTCGCCATGTCGTAGACCGTAAGCGCAGCCACGGCGGCGGCGGTCAGGGCCTCCATCTCGACGCCGGTCTGCGCCGTCGTCTCCGCACTGGCCTCGATCGAGCACACCCCCGGCCTCAACCTCCAGCCGCACGTCGACTGCTCGTCAGCGGTAGTGGGTGGCAGAGTGGGATCAGCTCAGCCGTTCGCTTCGCGGCCATGATCCCCGCGATCTGCGCGGTCGCGAGCGCGTCGCCCTTTGGGAGCGAGCCGAGCCGCCGGGCCGTGTCCGGGCTCATGCGGACGAATGCTCGGGCGGTCGCGCGCCTCCGCGACAGCGGCTTGGCGCCGACGTCCACCATCTTCACGGTGCCCTCCCGGTCGACGTGGCTGAGCTCCGGCTCTCCCTGTCGTCATCGCGCCTCGAGTGTACGTCCGGCCCGCTCCGCGGCCTCGTCGATCGCGTCGAGCTGGAATTCGATCCAGCGCTCGATGTCGTGCTCGCGAACCCAGCGGCAGAGCGCCTCGCGGCGGCGGGTGCGCTCCCCGGGCGCCATCGAGAGCGCCTCGTGCAGAGCGCGCGCCTGCCCGGCCACGTCGAAGGGATTGACGCCGAGCGCCCACTCACCGAGCTCCTCGTAGGCTCCGGCGTTCTCCGAGAGGACGAGCACGCCGTCGCGCTCGTTCACGAGCGGAGCTTCCTTTGCGACCAGGTTCAGGCCGTCGAAGATCGCGTTGACGAGCAGGACGTCGAACTGCTTGTAGGCCGCGATCGAGCCGGGGAAGTCGTCGCCGACCCGAAGCTCGAGCGGTGTCCACCCGGCGGTCGCAAAACGGTCGTTGAGCTCGCGCGCAGCCCGCTGGATCGCGACCAGGTACTCCGCGTACTCGGGGATGTCCTGCCGCGACGGATCGAGAAGCGCCAGCATGCCCGACCCGGCCGTGCCAGTCGGGGTGGCCCGCGAGAAAGAGCTCGAACGCCCGGAAGCCGCGCACGACGTTCTTGGACGGGTCGGTGCGGTCGACCCGGAGGATGAGGCGCTCGGGGCGCGTTCGCTCGAGCTCGCGCCCCGGCCTGCGAGCACGGCCTCGCTTCCGGCCAGCCCCTCGAACTCGTCCGGGTCGACGGAGATCGGCGCGGAGCGGACCGCCACCGTACGCCCGGCGAAGCTCGCCTCGCCGCGCTCGAAGTCGACCTCGATCCCGACGCACGTCCTGACAGGCACGAAGGAAGTTCCGCACCCAGCGCTCGGTGTGAAAGCCGACCACGTCGTTCGCGAGCAGTCCCTCGTGGACAGCCCGGCGGATGGCGGCCGGAAGGACGCTCCAGTAGTCCGGCTCCGGCCACGGGATGTGGACGAAGTGCGAGAGCGTCGCTTCCGGCCTCGCTCTCCGGACGAGCGCCGGGGCGACGTAGAGGTGGTAGTCGTGAAAGAACACCGCGGCATCCGGCTGGCGGTCGAGCTCGCCGACGACGGCCCTGGCGAAGGCGCGGTTGACGGCGACGTAGCCCTCCTGCCACGCAGAGTGGAAAGCGTGATCGAGGACGGGCTGCTCGGAGAGGCCCCAGAGGTAGTGCTGGGTGAACCAGAGCGTCGGATTCGCGACGACGTTGTAGAAGCGCCCGTACGCGTCAGGGTCGTGCGAGACGAGGTGGAGTCGATACGGAGAGCCGTCGCGAGAAGTCTCGTCAACGGGCTCGCCTCCAGCTTCCCTCCGCGACCGCGTGGTCCTCGTCGCTCGAGCGCGCTCGCGATCCACGTCACGTCGTGGTGGTCGACGAGGCTGCGGAGCGCGGTGACGAGGCCGCCGGCGCCGCGCCTGGCGACGCGTTCACCGTCCTCGCGCGCGTACGAGACCGGCCCCCGGTTCGAGACGACGATCAGCCGGCGTCGCTCCGCCATGCGCGGAGCGTACTCGCCTCTGCGCCCAGGCCGGACTAGCTCGCCTGGGCGGCGGTGACGAGCTCGGCGTCCCCAGTCTCACGGCCGGCGAGCCGGTTGAAGAGCGCGAGCCAGTCGCGAAGGAGTCGCGGCGTCAGGAAGCGGCGGCGCACGTACTCCTTTCCGCGGAGCGCCATCTCACGTGCGGCTGCGGGATCCTCCAGGATGCGCTCGAGCGCCCTCGCGCAGCCCTCCACGTCGTCGACGAGAAAGCCGGTCTCACCGTCCTGGATCTGGTCGACGATCCCGCCGGCCCGCCCCGCCACCATCGGCCGCCCTTTCCAGAGACCCTCGGTGACTGTCAGGCCGAACCCCTCGCGGATCGACTTCTGGACGAGCGCTGCCGAGTGCACCTGGAAGGCGTTCACCTCGACCGAGCCCACGTTGTTCAGGTTCGAGAGGATGTAGATGTCGGGATGGCCGTCCGCGGCGGCGACGGTGCGGCTGTAGTAGTCCCAGCCCTCGGGATCGTCGTGAGCCATCGAGCCGACGAGCGCGAGCTGGACGTCGTCGCGAGTCTCCCGGAGCAGTCGCCAGGCCTCGATGACCCCGAGTGGATCCTTCCACGGGTCGAAGCGCGAGACCTGCGTGACGAGCGGCCGCGCCACGTCGATCCCGAACTGGTCGACGATGTAGGCGGCGTCCTCGGGCGAGAGAGCCATGTTCTTCGGCGCCAGCGGGTCGATCGCCGGCGGCCAGATGTAAGCAGGAGGCAGGCCCGTCGGAGGCACGTACTCGCTGCCGGTGAAAGACTGTCGCGTCGTAGGCGCAGAGCATCGGGCTGGAGGAAGTCGAGGATCTCCGCGTTCGGCTCGGAGAGGTCGATGTGGCAGCGCCAGATCCAGTGCCGCCCTCGGACTTCGTGAAGCTCGGCCATGCCCGCCGGCTGCGGGTCGTGGACGATGACGTAGTCGTACTCGCCGTCGAGCGCCTCGGCGTTCCGGCGGTTGTACTCGAGGAAGATCTGCTTGCCCGTCTTCGGTGAGGTCGGTCGTGTCGCCCTGAAGCCCGTTGTGAATCGCCTTCGTGACGTCGAAGAACTCGTCCTGGCCCTCGATCACGCGCCACTCGGTGTCGAGGCCCGGCGTCGCGCATGAGCGGGATCAGCGTGTAGATGATCTCGGCCACGCCGCCCGCCGAAGGCGGTCGCCGACAGATGGAGTACCCGCTTCCCCTCGAGCGGCGCCGCGAGCTCCCTGATCTGATCCATCAGGCCTCGCCCGGCGATGTGCGCGTAGTCGGCGAGGGACTTCTGCCCGACGTTGACCTGGTGGAGCTGCACGGCGGCCGAGAATACAGACGGGGACGGGGTCTACGCGGGTGCTGACCGAAAGGTCAGGCGAGGAACTTCGTGAAGCGAAGCGCGGAGCCCGACCCATTCGACTCGATCTCGAGCTCGTCGACGAGCGCGCGGATGATCGCGATGCCGAGCCCGCCCTCGTCGAGCTCTCCGTCGTCCTTCGCCGCGGCCTCCGGGTCGAAGCCCGAGCCGTCGTCGAGGACCTCGATCGAGAGCCGGTCAGCGGCGAGCTCGTAGCGCACCTCCACCGTTCCGGCTCTGCCTCCTCGTAGGCGTGCCGGACGGAGTTCGAGCAGGCCTCGGTGAGCGCGAGCTTCAGATCGGCGAGCACCTCCGGGTCGAGCGGCCGGCTGCGGGCGAGGCCGGTGAGCGCGAGCCGGCAGAGGACGATGTACTCGGCCTTTGCCGGGATCGACAGCTGCTACCACGCCAGCGCCGTTCGTCGCTCACGTCACGCTACGCCCTTCCGCTTGTCGGCCGACGCAGTCAGTCATTCCCGGCCGACGCCGTACGCTAAACCTTAGGGAAGGTGGCCAGGCTCTTCGAGCTTTCGGCAGCTTTCGGCACCGTTGCGAGACGCGTGCGCATGACGCTCACCGCCTCGCTGTTCGTGTCGATCAGCACGAAGTGGCGTCCGCACCGCTCTCGCCACGGCCGGCCGAGCGTGCCACTGCCCGCGAAGGGGTCGAGGCACCAGTCGCCCGGCCGCGTCGACGCGAGCACCATGCGGCGGACGACGCCCTCGGGCTTCTGCGTCGGATAGCCGGTCTTCTCGCGGCCCGGTCGGCGAGACGATCGTGTGCCACCAGACGTCCGTCGGGAGCTTGCCGCGAGCGGCCTTCTCGGCCGTCACGAGGCCCGGTGCCATGTAGGGCTCGCGCTCGACCTCGGCCGCGTCGAACCAGTAGCGCTGTCGCGGTCCTTGACGTAGACGAGGATCGTGTCGTGCTTGGCCGGCCAGCGGCGGCGCGGTCGCGCTCCGTAGTCGTAGGCCCAGACGATCTCGTTCAGGAAGCAGTCGCGCCCGAAGATCTCGTCGAGGAGCACCTTCGCGTAGTGCGCCTCCCGGTAGTCCAGATGGAGGTAGAGCGTGCCCGTCGTCCGAAAGCACGCGCCGGAGCATCTCGCGGAGGCGAGGCTCGAGGAAGCCGAGGTAGTCGTCGAAGCTGTCGGCGTACTAGGACTCGGACAGCGACTCGCGACGCGGTAGCGGCGACCCGCAAAGCCGTTCCGGTCCCCGTCGGGCGTCGGCCGATCGTCTCCAGCGTCGTCCGACGCTGCGTCCGGCCGGTGTTGAACGGAGGGTCGGCATAGACGAGCGCGAAGCTCTCGTCGGCGAAGCGCGGCAGGAGCTCGAGGCAGTCGCCGAGCAGGATCGTGTCCTCGATCGGCCGGGCGGCCACGCGCCGAGGCTAGCGACGAGGCGGCTAGCGGGCTTGCTGCTAGTTCTCGCCCGGAACGAAGCTCGGTCGCTCGCCGAGCTCGACGGGACGTCGAGCCGCTGCGCCGTCGCGGACGACGGTGAAGACGATGCGATCGCCGGGAAGAAGCACCGAGACACTCGCGAACGACGTCCTCGGCCGTGTCCGACCTCCTCGCCGTCGATCGCGACGATGATGTCGCCGCCGGTCTGGATCTGGATGCCCTCGAAGGTCTCCTGGTCCTGCGATGCCGGCCTCGAGGCCGGCCGCCGCGGCGGGGCTGTCCTCGACGACCCGCTGGACCGCGGCGCCGCGTTCGGCGCCCGAGCCCGAGTTGCTCGGCCATGGCAGGCGTCACGGTCTGCGTCGAGACCCCGACCCAGGCGTAGCGAACCTCGCCGGTCGCGATCAGCTGCTCCATCGAGCGCTTGGCCGAGTTGATGGGAACCGCGAAGCCGACTCCCTCGGCGGTTCCGGAGTCGCTGCGGATCTGCGCGTTGATCCCGATCACGCGCCCGCGCGCGTCGAAGAGCGGGCCGCCGGAGTTCCCGCGGTTGATCGGCGTGTCGGTCTGAATCGCGTCGACGAGATCGAATGTCGACGTCAGGGAGGCGATCGAGCGCTCCGTCGCCGAGACGACGCCGACGCTCAGCGAGGTCGTCTGGCCGAACGGGCTGCCGATCGCGGCGACCGGATCGCCGACGACCACGGAGCTCGAGTCGCCGAGCGGGACCGGGTCGAGGCGCTGCTCCGCCGGATCGACCTTCAGGAGTCCGACGTCGTCGAACGGATCGAAGCCGACCACCTCGGCCGAGACGCGCTCGCCGCTTCGGAAACTCGACGTAGACGGTGTCCGCAACCTCGGGCGTCTCCTCGGGCGCGCGCCTCGCCCGCGGTCGTGATCACATGCGAGTTCGTGAGGATGTAGCCGTCAGGCGAGACGACGAAGCCGGAGCCCTGCGCGGTGCCGCCCGACGCCGTCCTCGACGTGGGTGCCGAAGAGCGCGTAGATCGTGACGACGCCGCTCGAGCGCGCCTCGTAGATTCGCCCCGGGTCGAATCCGTTGCCGGAGCAGCGGCCGCGCAGTCGGACTCGTCGGCTCGGTCGAGCTGACCCCCTGGCCTCCGCTCGTCACCGTTGTCGCGACCGGGACGAGAACGGTCTCGCGCCGCCGTCGATCCAGCCCGTCGCCTTGCCGACCGCGAGCGCGGTCGTGCCGCCGAGGATCGCAGCGACGACGGCAACGACGGCGAGAGACGTGGGGCGAGGCGACGGCACCTAGGCTCAGCGTAGTCGCGAACCGGCGCGGGCAGGGCCGCGAGAGCCGGCTGCCTCGCGCGGCCGGCTCCGTTTTCCCGTGGAAACGGGTGCGCGGAGCCCGTCCCGAGGCAGGACGAGCCGAACGACGGTCTCGCCGGGCCGGAGTGCACCGAGAGGTCGCCGTCCATCCGCCGCGCGAGCTCCGAGGCGATCGCGAGCCCGAGACCGCTTCCGGACGTACGTCCGCCCTCGCGCCCGGTAGAAGCGCTCGAAGAGGTGCGGAAGCGCGTCCGGCGCGATGCCCGGGCCCCTCGTCCCGTGACCTCGAGGACGGCCCGGCCGTCCCTCCTGAGCTCACCCCGAGCGCGACACGGCGTCCCGTCTGGGGTGTGCCGGAGCGCGTTCTGGACGCAGGATCCGCGCGACCTGGAGCGCTCGCTGGGAGTCTGCGCAGGCAGTCACGGGACGCTCGGCGATCCACCCGGAGGTCGTGGCCGGTCGACTCGGCCGCCGGCCGGAACTCGTCGGCCGACGATCCGGACGGTGTCGAGCAAGTCGAAGTCCTCCCTCGATCACGTCGAGCTGGCCGGCGTCGAGGCGCGAGAGGTCGAGGAGATCGGTGGCGAGCTTCGCGAGGCGATCGATCTGGGCCGCGTGTCTCGGCCAGGAACTCCCGGCGCGTCGCCTCGTCGAGATCCTCGTCCTCGAGCAGCTCGAGGAAGCCGCCGAGCGAGAAGAGCGGCGTCCGGAGCTCGTGCGACGCGTTCTGGATGAACTCGCGGCGCGCGCGCTCGAGATGCGCGAGACGCTCGCGCATGTTCTCGAAGGCTCGGGCGAGCTGCGCGACCTCGTCGCGGCCGTGGTCGACGACCGGCTGGGAGAAGTCGCCGGCCGCGATCTGCTCGGCGGCGGCCTCGAGGCGGCGGAGACGGCGGGTGAGCCCCCACGCCGCGACGTAGGCGAGGACGGCCGCGGCGAGGAGCGCCAGCGCCGCCGGCGACGAGCAGGCTCTTCCGCAGGAGATCGAAGCGTCTCTGAGGACGTCGCCGAGCGGGGCGGAGAGGACGACGATCGTCGTCGCCGGCCGGGAACGCGACCTCGGCGAACGAGCGGCCGTCGCGCTCGACCCGGCCGCGCTCGAGCATGTCCGCGTCCCGAGTGCTCGCGAGCGCGAGGGGATCGCTGGGCGAAGACTCGCGACTCGGCGAGCGTCGAGTCCGCCGACGACCGTGCAGCGAGTCGCTGCCCAGCCGCGTCAGGACGACGACGCGAGCGTCGTGCCGCGCTGCCGAGCACGGCGAGCGCGCTCCCTGACGATCTGAGCGTCGGCCAGATCCGGCGAATCGCGCTCGCGACCGAGGGCGCCGCCGCGCTCGATGCGGTCGATCCGGGCGTCGACGAGCCGCGACTCGAGCCGCGGCACGACGACGAGCAGGAGCAGCATCGCGATCACGACGAAGACGAGCCCGAAGAGGACGAGTCCGAGCTTCATCGTCAGCGAGCGGAGCGGCAGCAGCGACCTCATCGCGTCTCCCGGAAGCGGTAGCCGACGCCGCGGACGGTGAGGATGTAGCGCGGGTCGCTCGGGTCGGGCTCGATCTTCTCGCGCAGGTGGCGGACGTGGACGTCGATCGTCCGCGGGTCGCGGTAGTCGGACCCGCCCCAGAGCATGCTCGAGGAGCGTCTGGCGGCTGAAGACGCGGCCGGGGTGCGTCGCGAGCGTCCGGAGCAGCTCGAACTCGAGATAGGTGAGCTCGACGGCGCGGCCCGTCCACCTGGACCGGCGCGACGGCCAGGTCGATCGTGCACGCCGTCGACGTCGATCGTCTCGTCCGCGTCCTCGGCCGGTGTCAGCTTCGCTCGGCGTAGAAGCGCTCGACGCGGCTTCGGAACTCGCGGATCGAGAACGGCTTCGTGATGTAGTCGTCGGCGCCGAGCTCGAGGCCGAGCACCTTGTCGACCTCGTCGTCGCGCGCGGTGAGCATGATGATCGGCACGGTCGAGCTGGCCCGAAGCCGCCGGCAGACCTCGAGCCCGTCGAGCTTCGCGGCAGCGCGAGGTCGAGGACGACGAGGTCGAACGTGCCCTCGCGGAACCGATCGAGCGCCTCCTCGCCGTCGCGGGCCTGCACGACCTCGAACCCTTCGCGCTCGAGCGGGTACGTCAGGAGCTTCTGGATCGACTCCTCGTCGTCGACGACGAGGATGCTCGCGGAGGCGTGCCATCTCTCAAAGGATAGGCGGCGCCGCTCGCGGCGCCCCGGCGCAGACCGGAAGGCCGGCCTACACTGGCCGGGTGTAACCGGAGCCCAGGCGACGCAGGCCGCGGCGCGGGTCGCTCGAACGCCCGCGTCTCGGGCCGGATCTACCGGGCCGGCTGGCTCGCGGTCGTCGCGGCGCCTCGTCGCGCTCGCATTCACGGTGGGCCAGCCGAGCCCGCTGCCGCAGCCGCGCCTCGACCCGTCGTTCGACGGCCAGACTGCGACGCAGTTCGCGAGCCAGTTCGCCCAGCAGTTCCCAGACCGGCGGCCCGGGCACGACGGGTGCGGACGGACGCAGCAACGTGGGTGACGGACCGGCTCGACGGACTACGGGCTGCGCGTCCACCGCCAGACGTTCTCGGGCCGACATCCCGGGGCTCGGAGAGCGCGAGCTCGTCAACCTGATCGCAATCGCGCCCGGGTCGCTCGCCGGAGACGATCGTCGTCATGGCCCACCGCGACGACCTCGGCCTCTCGCCGGGCGCGAACGACAACGCCTCCGGGACCGGTGCGCTCATCGAGCTGGCGCGGAACGTCGCCTCGACGACGCTCGCGCACACGCTCGTCTTCCTCTCGACCGACGGTGGCGCGTACGGCTCGCTCGGAGCGGCGGAGTTCGCGCGAGACCCCGAGTTCCTGCGCAGGCGCTGATCGGCGGTCGGGCCTCGGTCGCCGCCGTCGTCAACCTCGACGCCGTGGGCGGCAGACGGCCCTCCGCGGCTTCTCTTCACCGGCGAGACGGCGCGCTCGCCCGCGATCTCGCTCGTCGCAACGGCGACGGCAGAGCATCGAGACCCAGGCCGGGGCTGCCCCGGAGGAACCCGGGCACGCTGGCGCAGCTCGTCGACCTCGCCTTTCCCTTCAGCCTCTACGGCCAGGCGCCATTCGTCGCTCGCGGGATCCCGGCGGTCACGCTGACGAGCGCCGGCGTGCGGCCGCCGCCGGCCGCGGAGGACGACGTCGGAGACGCTCGCGGGCCGGCGGCTCGGAGACCTCGGCCGCTCGGCCCAGGACTCTGCTCGGGCGCGCTCGACCAGGCGCCCGAGACGGCGAGCGGAACCGCCGCCTACGTCACGATCGGCTCGCGCTTCCTGCGCGGCTGGGCGATCGAGCTCCTCCTGATCGCGCTCCTCGTCCCCGTCCTCGCGGCGACGGTCGACCTCTTCGCGCGCCTGCGACGGCGGCATGTGGCGCTCGGCCCGGCCCTTCGGAGCCTCCGGAGCCGCCTCGGAGTCTGGCTCTGGATCGGTGCCGTGTTCGCGCTCTTCAGCTTCGCCGGGATCTTCCCGAACGGCGCGGCACGGCCGATCGACCCCGACATCCGCCGAGGCGGCGGACTGGCCGCTCCTCGCGCTCTTCGGCTTCGCGCTCCTCTCGGGCTCGGCTGGGTCGTCGCGCGGCCTCGGCTCGTCGCCGACGCGGGCCCCGACGACGGCGAGGAGCTCGGCGGCCACCTGGCCGCGCTGCTCGGCCTGGCGGTCGTCGCGCTCGTCGTCGCGGCGGTCAACCCGTTCGCGCTCGTCTTCGTGCTGCCCTCGCTCCACGCCTGGATCTGGCTCCCGCAGCTTCGCGACCGGCCGCTCGGCCTCCGGCTCGCGGTCTACGCGGCTGGGTTCGTGGGGCCGCTCGCTCCTCGTCGCCTCGTTCGCCGTGCGGTACGAGCTCGGACGTCGACGCGCTCTGGTACCTGGCCACGCTCGCGTCGGTCGGCTACGTGTCGCTGCCGCTCATCCTCGTGAGCGCTCGCCTGGGCGGCGGTCGCCGCTCAGATGGGCGCGCTGGCCGTCGGCCGCTACGCGCCCTACCCGCCCCGGAGGAGCGTCCGGCTCCGCGGGCCCGATCCGGGAGACGATCCGCCGCGCCGTGCTGGCGAGCCGGCGGCGCAGCACTCGAAGCGGTCGACGACGAGCGCCGCCGGGTCTCTCCAGCTAGAGCGGCAGGTAGCGCACGGTCTCGCCCGCATCGAGCTCGCCGGCGCCCGGCTCGACCGAGACGAGCGCGTCTGCGGCGCCCGCACGAACGATCATGTGCGACTCCTGGCCGCCGAGCGGCTCCAGCAAGACCTCGTCGCCCTCACGACGACTGCGCGCGCGAACGAACTCATGCCGTTCGCTCGTTCCGGCGGACCGAGCCGCACGAGCGTTCCACGTGAAAACGCCGGGCAGCGGCTCCGGCAGACCGAGCTGCGCATTCACCGCCGGCTCGCACGAAGAGCGCGAAGCAGACGAGGACCGAGACCGGATTCCCGGGCAGGTTGAAGAGCGGATGCGCACGTCGCATGCTGAACGCGACGGGCTTTCCGGGCTTGACGGCCACTCCCCAGAAGACCTCCTCGGCTCGGAGCCCGCCTGCACCTTCCGGACGAGGTCGTGGGGCCCGACCGAGGCGCCGCCCGACGGTGACGAGCATGTCGAAGCCGAGCAGCGCCCGCTCCATCGTCCGCTCGAGGCGCGTCCTCGTCGTCGGGTACGACGCCGAGCTGAGCCGGGACCGCGCCGGCCTCGGCGAGCGCGGCCGCGAGCAGGAGCCCGTTCGACTCGTAGATCTCCCCGGGCTCGAGCGCCTCGCCGGGCTGGCGAAGCTCCGAGCCGGTCACGAGGATCCCGACCCGCGGACGCTTCCGGCACTGGACCTCGTGGACACCCGCTGCCGCAAGAGCGCCGATCTGCGCCGGGCCGAGCTCGGTCCCCGGCTCGAGCACCGGCTCGCCGGCACGAGTGTCGCCGCCGCGCCCGCGGACGTTGGCGCCCGGCTCGACTGCCTGCGCGCACCGTCGATCGTCCCGTCGCGCTCGTCGACGAGCTCGAGCGGGACGACGGCGTCGGCGCCGTCCGGCACCACGCCGCCGGTCGAGACTCGCCATCGCCTCGCCGGACTCGAGCGGGCGGTCAGCCGGGCTTCCGGCCGCGATTCGCGCGACCACGGGGAGTGACAGCCCGACGGCGCGCCTCGGCTGCGCGAACGGCGAAGCCGTCCATGGCCGAGCTCGGGAAGGGTGGTAGATCGGTGACGGCCGCCGGCGCCTCGGCCAGCACTCGGCCCGCGGCACGCTCGACGGGCACGCGCTCGGCCTCGAGCGGCCGCACGCGCTCGAGCACGAGGCGCTGTGCCTCCTCCAAGCTGACGAGGCTCGGCCATCGGCGGGGGCTAGGCTAACCGGCCGTGTCCGGCGAGGTGATCGGCGACCGGTTCGAGCTCCGAGAGCTGCTCGGGCGCGGCGGCATGTCCGAGGTCTGGCTGGCCGAAGACCGCGAGCTCGGACGTCTCGTGGCGCTCAAGCTGCTCGCGGGCGGCGCCGACCCGATCCGGCTCGTCCGGGAGGCACGGGCGATCGCGGCGCTCTCGCATCCGCACATCGCCGGAGTCTACGACGTCGGCGAGACCGAGAGGTCGGCCCTACTCGTCCTCGAGTATCTCCCCGGCGGCACGCTCGAAGACCGGCTCACGCGGCGGCCGGCCGCTGCCCGACTTCGAGACCGAGCGCCTCGCAGCCCAGATCGCGGCCGGTCTCGCACACGCGCACGAGAGCGGCATCGTCCACCGCGACCTGAAGCCCTCGAACGTCCTCTTCGACTCGGAGGGCCGCGCGAAGCTCGCCGACTTCGGCATCGCACGCGCGGCCGGCCAGGCCACGCTGACCGAGGCCGGGACGATCATGGGCACCGCCGCGTACCTCTCGCCCGAGCAGGCCGAGGGCGGGCCGACTGGGCCCCCGGCCGACGTCTATTCCTTCGGCGTCATCCTCTACCGCCTCCTGACTGGCCGGCTTCCGTTCACCGGCAGCACGCCGCTCGAGGTCGCGCTCAAGCACCACCGGAGCGACGCCCCGCCCCGTGCACGTCGGTCCGTCCCGATGCGCCGCCGGCGCTCGCGGCGCTCGCCGAGCAGGCGCTCGCCAAAGTCGCCCGGAGCGCGGCCTGCGGACGGGCGTCGACGCTCGTGCGACTCCTCGCCGAGCCCGCGACGATCGTCCTCCCCGGAGCGGCGGACTCCGACCGCACGCGCGTCCTGGGTTCGCAACCTACCTCGCGCGGCTTGCCGCGAACAGCACGGACGCCGCCGGTTCGCCGCTCTCCTCGCGGCTCTGGTGCTCCTCACCGGTGGCGGCATCCTTGCCGCGGTCCTCGTGACCGGAGACGAGGACGGCGCCCAGACGCAGGAGCGCGCGAACGACCCGGGCGGCCACGACGGAAGCCCCTGCCCCGGGGCCGGAGCCGCCACCCGAAGAGACAATCCAGACCACCGAGCCCATGACCACCGAGCCCACGACCAGCGAGGACACGACGACGCAGCCGACCACGCTGACACGAGCCGACGACGACGACGGTCTCCCACCGACGTGACGACAACCGGGCCCTAGACGGGGACGTACGCGGGCAGGAGGTAGGCCGAGAGGCCCGACCGCGAGCCAACGCGCGGCGCGATCGTCCTCGATGGCCGCCAGCGGAACCGCCCAGACGGCGTACCACGGGACGAGCCAGGTCGCTCGCGAGGAGCATGCCGCCCGCCGCGAGCGCCAGCCGAGCCCGGCCCCGCCAGGCCTCGCTTCAGGAGCCAGAGGTAGAAGGCTGCGAAGGCGGCGAGGAAGAGCGACGGCAGCCGCCGACTCCGGCAGGCCCGTCAGCTGGACGAGGCGGCTCGGGAGCGAGAAACGGCTCCCGTCTTCGCAGGTTGTCCGCGAGTGGCCCGAACGGCCTCGAGCCAGGCGAGTGTCGTAGCGCCAGAAAGCTAGGCCGGCCAGCGCTCCGGCTGCGACGGCGAGCCCCGCATAGGGAATGCGTCGGCCGGCCGTCCGGTCGGCGAGGAGCCGGAGCGGGAGGAAGACGCAGCGGCACCCACTTGACCGCGATCGAGAGCAGCCCAGGCGGCTCCAGCGAGCTGCCGCCGGCCGGAGGCGGCCAGGGCGAGCCCGCCGACGAAGAGCGCCATCATGAGCGCGTCGTTGTGGCCTCCGCCGGAGAAGTGGACCGCGAGCACGGGGTTCCAGCCCACGAACGCGGCCGAGAAGGCAGGCCGTCGCCCCAGCCTGGCCGCGAGCACTACGAGAGCGAGGACGGACGCCGCGGCGAGGACCTTGTAGAGCCAGGCGGCGGCCTCGTCCGACTCACCGACGACGGCCGCATGGCCCTCCGAGAGCAGCGTGAACCCGGGCCCGTAGACGGTCGTCGTCTCGTACCAGCGGCTACCCATGTGCGAGTACGCCGGGTCGTCGGGGAACTCGCTCGGTGTGACCACGTACGGATTCGCGCCGTGGACGGCCGCAGAGCCGGCCGTAGTCCCAGTACGTGTACGGATCGGTGGTCGCGAGCACCGGGCCCGCAAGCGGGAGGAGCTGCACCGCGACCGCCACTGCGAGGACTGCGCCGAGCCGGGCGCGACCCGCCCGCTCGAGGAGCTTGAGCCCCGCGAGGTACGCGAGGAACGCCAGCGCGACCGCGCCGAGGAAGAGCCAGTTCCAGCGGATCGACGCCGTTCCATGCTCCGGGACGAGCGAGGCACCGGCCTGCGTCCCGGCCAGGACGGCGATGGCCGTCGCCCCGACACAGACGAGCCCCGCGCACCCATCGAGCTGTGGCAGCCGAGGCGCCGCGCTCGCTCGACGTCGAGGTAGCCGCGGCCCGGCGGCTCATCCTGCTAGCCGGACTGCGTGGTCGTCGGAGGCGGCTCCGTCGTCGTCGGGGGCGGCTCCGTCGTCGTCGGAGGCGGCTCCGTGGTCGTCGGGGGCGGCTCGGTGGTTGTCGAGTCGCTCGTCGTGTCCTTGTCCTTGTCTTTGTCCTTGTCTTTGTCCTTGTCCTCGCCCGGCGGCGGCCCGTAGAACGCCCACTGGCCGTGGAACGGGAGCCAGACGGCCGGCTGAGTCGGAAGCGGGAACGAGAGGACCGGCGAGCCTTCGAGCGCCGGGACGACGAAGTCGTGCCAGATCATGGCCGGGAAGGAGCCGCCCGAGACCGAGATCCCGTGCACGCTTCGCATCTCGATCTGCGCGTTCGGGTAGCCGACCCACACCGCTGTCGCGAGGTTCGGCGTGTAGCCGGCGAACCACGCGTCGGCGAAGTCGTCGGTCGTGCCCGGTCTTGCCCGCTGCCGGCCGACCCGGGTTCGCGGCGGTGCCGGTGCCGCCGAGGACGTTCTCCTGAAGGATCTGCGTCACGACGTAGGCCTCGCCGTCCGTCATGACCCGCTCGCGCTTCCCCTTGCCCCAGGCCGGATCGACCTTGCCGCTCGGCAGGACGACCTTCCGGATCGCCATCGGCTCCGAGTAGATGCCGCCCGCGGCCAGAGTCGCGTAGGCCGAGGCCATCTCGAGCACCGAAACGGCGTTCGAGCCGAGCCCGATCGAGGCCACGGGCTCGAGCTTGGTCTTGATCCCCATCTCCTGGGCGGTCTGCGCCACGTTCTCCGGCCCGACGTCGAGCGTCAGGCGCGCATAGACGGTGTTGTCCGAGCGAATCGTCGCCTGACGGATCGTCGAGACGCCGTAGTACGAGTGGTCGAAGGTCGAGACCTCCCACGGCTCGGAGAGCGGATCCGGCTGCCACGTGAAGGGCGCCGACATGTAGCGCGTGGAGTCCGGGTTGATGCCCTGCTTGATCGCCTCGGCCAGCACGAAGGTCTTGAACGAGGAACCCGCCTGCCGCCGCCCCTGCTCCGCCAGGTTGAACTGGAGCCCCTTGCGGCCTGGCGCCACGGCCGCCATGGCGCGGATCGCGCCGTTCTTCGGATTGATCGAGACGAGCGCGGACGCAGGATCGGTGCTCAGATAGAGGTTGGTCTCGATCGCCTGCTTTGCCAACTTCTGGAAACGAGGATCGATCGTGGTGTGCACCTTCAGCCCACCGCTTCGCACGGCTGTGACGCCGTACTTCTTGATCAGGAGGTCGCGGACGTAGCCGAAGAAGTACGGCTCGCGGATCTTCGTGTAGAGCTCGCCACGGTGGAGCCGAAGAGGCGCCTTCAACGGCCTGTCGTACCGCGCCTGGTCGATTTCGCCGGACTGCGAGCATCGCGAGGAGAACCTCGTCGCGTCTCGCTCGCGCGGCCTCCGGCTGGGCGAAGGGATCGTAGGCCGAGGGCGCCTGAGGGAGTCCGGCGAGTAGAGCCGACTGGACGAGGTTCATGTCCTTGGCCGAGCGTGGCGAAGTACGTCTGGGCGGCCGCCTCGATCCCGTACGCGTGGTTCCCGTACGGAACCTGATTCATGTAGGTCTCGAGAATGCGCCTCCTTCGTCCAGCGTCTCGTTGAGCTTGAGCGCCAGGCAGGCCTCCTTGATCTTCCGCTCGAAGGAGCGCTCGTTCCCGATGTAGAGGTTCCGAACGAGCTGCTGCGTGATCGTCGAGCCGCCCTCGACGATCTTGCCCTGCTCGAGGTTCTTGACCGCGGCACGGATGATGCCCTCGTAGTCGAGCCCGCCGTGCTCCCAGAAACGGCGATCCTCGATCGCCACCGTCGCCTTGAGCACCCAGGGCGAAATCTGGTCGAAGTCGAGCGGTTGGCGGTTCTTCTCCGCCGGGATGGCGCCGAGGAGCGATCCGTCCGCCGCATAGACGAAGGAGTTCTCGCCGATCGTGACCGGGCGGAGCGAGTCGAGGTCACAGCTGTTCCGAAAGGCGGTGGCGCCTGTAAACGCAGCGGCGGCGAGGGCCGCGAGAAGCCCGACGACCACGAGGAGCGTCGAGAACGCGAACAGCCGGCGCTTGTTGGAGCGCTCCCGGCGGCGACGGTTTCGATCGCGGCGGCGGTGGTTGGCGTAGAAGGCCGCTCCGTGCTTGCCGTTCCCGTTCTTCTTGCGTCCGCTGCCGTTTCCGTTGGGCTTGCCGTTGCCGGTGCGGCCGTTGCCGTTCCCCCCGGTGGCCACTAGAGGACTCCGTCGGCGCGAAGACGCCTCAGCGACGCTCGGCGGAGATCCGACTCGAGAGCGGCCGCCTTTCCGGGCCGCGCCCACGCGGCCACCGTCACGATCGCTCGCTCAGCTTCGATTTGCGTCACCGTAACTCGTGCTTCCTTCGACTCGATTGCCTCATCGACCGACCCGGCCTCCTCCTGGAGAGCTGCTACGACGCGGTCCAGATCTGCAGAGAGGGGCACCGGCACGTCGACCTGAGCGAGATGCTCCTGCCGCGCGATGGTCGCGTTCCTGATGGTATCGGAGGCCAACTTCTCGTTCGGGATGTAGAGACGGGCTCCGCTCGCGGTTTCGAGGATGGTGTACGTGAGCGCGATCTCCGACACGCGGCCACCCTCGCCTCCCACCTCGACCTCGTCACCGAGGCGAAGAGGCTGCGTGAAGGCCAGGAAGAGCCCCGCGATGAAGTTGCCGAGCGTGGTTCGCGCAGCCATGCCGAGCACGAGCCCGACGACAGCCGAGGAGGCGAGAATCCCGCCTGCGACCGCGCGCACCGCCGGAACCACGAGCAGAGCCGAGAGGAGACCGACCACGGCGATCGCGACGAACGCTGTTCGCCGCAGCACGCGGTAGCGCGTCAGAGCCTCGGGCTCGAGCTTCAGGCGCCGTGCGATTGCGCGGTCGACCAGTCGCGCGAGCACGAGCGCAAGCAAGAAGACGACGCCGGCGATCGCGGCGCGCTGCAAGCCACTCCGATTCCACCGTGTCATGTTCTGCCGAACGGGAGCGGCTTCCTGCCTCGGAACCCGCCGTCGAGGGTGTGCCAGAAGGCCGACCTCGTCCTCACCGAGTCGCCAGCAGAGAAGGACGTCTGACCCGTCTGGATGCCGCGCGGGGAAGTCGATGAGCCCTGTGTCCGGATCCTTGACCTGGACGCCGAGCTCGTCGAGTCGCTCGGCGAGCTCGAGGACTGCCTTGGCGGCCTCGAGCGCTCTTCCCTGGATGTCCTCCACCTTGGCCGGATCGAGGCCGCCGCCGTTTCCGAGCACCCGGGCGCGAACGGTTCCGAGTCGTTCCTCGAGGCTCGACGATGTACGGCGCGCCTCGACAAGGCGCTCGACGAGTGGTCGCGACCTCGGCGAGTGCGGCGTTCGCCTCCTCGGGCGAGAAGTAGCGCACGGCCGGGATACTCCCCGATCGGCAAGCTCGGATGAAACCAGGCCCTCTGATGCTCCGGCTCCTCCCGGCTCTGGCGGCCGCGCTCCTCGGCGTCGGCTGTGGCGAGCGCGCGGAGCCGATCGGCGACCTCGGCGTCGACTACCCGGTCACGGTGCGAGGCGCGGGGAGACCAGCCGACCATCGCCGAGACGCGGCCGCAGGCGGATCGTCGCGCTCGCTCCTGACGGAGCTGAGATCCTGCTCGAGCTCGGCATCGGCAGCCGGCTCGTCGGGGTTCCAGCCGGCGTCGAAGGCGTCGCCCGCCGAGGCCTTCCAGGTGGCGACGCTGACCGGGCAAGTCGACGTCTCGGATGTTCGTCCGGCTCAAGCCCGACCTCCTCGTCGCCACCCGGACCACCGACTCCGTCGACGTGGCGCTCGCGAGCCGGCGGACCGGCGCCGCGCTCTACGAGCAGCCCGCCGACTCGGTGGACGACACCGAGCGCGCGATCGTCGAGCTCGGGTTCCTCGTCGGGGAACCGGTCGCGGCGCGGCGCCTCGCCGGCGGAGCTCGAGCAGCGAGTCGCCGCCGTCCAGCGGCGAGTCTCGGGCCGGCCGCCGACGACCGTGTTCGTCGACACCGGCTTCTTCGTCACCGTCCCGGCCCGCTCGCTCCTCGGCGACCTGATCCGCCGCGCCGGGGGCCGGAGCATCGGCGGGCCGACTCCGGGCTTCGAGCCGTTCGACCTCGAGGAGCTCGCCGAGCTCGATCCCGAGGTGTACCTCACGACCTCGGACAGCCGCGTGACTCTCCGCCGCCTCCGCTCTGATCCGCGAACGCGGCGTCTGACAGCCGTCGAGGAGGGCCGGTTCGTCGTTCTCGATGCCGCGCTCGTCACCACGGCCGGCCCGCGTGTGGCGGACGCGCTCGAGGAGATCGCCCGCGCGCTCCATCCCGATGCCTTCCGCTAGCGAGCTCGACGCGGTCACCGTCGACGCGTTCCGGACGCTCGTGGAGCTCGCAGACCCGGTCCCCGAGCTCGGTCGTGCACTCGAGCGGCAGGGGCCACGAGCGTCCTCCGGCCGTGATCCGCGCCGCCTTCGAGAGCCGAGGTCGCGCACTACGTCCCGCGGGCACACCAGGGACGAGACGCCGAGACGCTGCTCGTGCTCCGGACCGAATGCGCCCGGGTCTTTCTCGAGGCCGCCGGGGCGCCGGTCGAGCCGTCGAGCTTCGTGGAGGACTTCGTCGGGAGCACTCGAGTTTCGGCCGCTCGCCGGTGTCGAGGAGGCGCTCGCAGCGCTCCGCTCCGCCGGACTCGCGCTCGCCTGCGTCGCGAACTGGGACGTGTCTCTGGAGGAGCAGCTCGACCGCAATGGCGTGGGTCGCTGGTTCGACGCCGTCGTGAGCGCCGCCGAGGCAGGCGTACAGAAGCCCGACCCGCGCATCTTCGAGGTGGTTCTCGAGCGGCTCGGCGTGAAGGCAAGCCGCGCGCTGCACGTGGGCGACGACGACGTCGACGAGGAGGGTGCCCGGGCTGCGGGGCTCGCCTTCGAGCCGACGCCGCTCGCGACTCTGCCGGCGCGGATCGGCCTCGGCGCTCCTTAGGCTTCCAGCATGGCTCGCACCGAGCAGCGCGCAGAGGAGCGGCGAGCGCCCGTCCTCGGCCCGCTTCTCGCGTGGGCCGTCCTGGCAGTCTGTCCAGATCGCATTCGGATTCGCCGGTGCCCTGGCCAGCGAGGAGACGACCGATGACAACCCGCTGTTCGAGGGGAGTTCGCGATCGGCAGCCTCGTCGTGTACAGCGTGATCCTCTCCTCTGACGGTCGGAATCGCGGCCGGCTACTCGCTCGGACTCCGCGACGGACACTCGGCTTCAAGCGCTTCCAGCCCCGGTGGCTCGGCGCGGGAGCGGGAGTGATCGTGGCGACTCTCATTGCTGCGGCGGTCACGGCGCAGTTCGGAGACGCGACGGAGGAGCAGGGTCTCGTTCCCGAGCGCTGGGAGTCCGGCCGAAGCCGCGGTCTTCGTGGCCGGATCGGCCGCCGTGCTCTTCCTGGTCACCGTTCGTCGAGGAGACGTTCTTCCGCGGGCTGGGCGTCCGAGTGCTCGCGTTCGCCGGGCCGGCCCTCGCCATCGCCGCCTCCGCGGCGGCGTTCGCGCTCGCCCACGGGCTCCTGATCGGCCTGCCGACGCTGCTCGTCCTGGGGGCCGGCCTCGCGTGGATCCGCTACCGGTCCGGGAGCGTCTGGCCGTGCATCCCACCCACGCGCCTGGAACGGTCTGGCGCTCGGCGTGGCGATCCTTTCTTTCTGACCGCGGCGCTCTGTAGATTCTCGCTCGTGCGGCGCGCACTCGTGCTCGGCGTCGTAGGGGTCGCCTTCGTGGCGCCGGGATCCGCACGGGCCGACGGCGAGGTCGTCACGCTGTCGGCCGGCCGTGACGTGGTGCTCCACGGGACGATCGTGCGCTTCCTCGGGCGAGTGGAGCCGGCCGCCGAGGACATCCGCGTGCACCTCTACCGCCGCACCGACGCCGGCGAGCGCCTCGTCGCCAGACTGCTCACGAACGCGGGCGGAGAGTTCGCCACCAGGCTCCGGCTGAGGCGGCCCGGGCCGTTCGTGGCCCGAGCCAGCTTTCCGGTCGTAGGGGACGACCCCGTCGTCGTCGAGTCCGATCCGGTTGCCGTCCGGATCAGACCGCGCCTGACGACTCGGATCACCGGCACCTCCGTCGTCGGGCACGACCTTTTCCTGCGTGGTCGGCTTCAGCCCGCCGACGCGGGCGTTCTCAAGCGCCGCTTGCAAGGCACCGTGCGTCGCGTCCGGGTGGGCGAGTTCGGGGTCTTCAAGATCAAGCTCCCGACAGGGAGCGCAAAGCCCGTCTGGGTCCGCCTCGCCGTCCATCCGCACCGCGGCTTCGCCTCCCGGGTCGAGACTCGCCGGCGAAAGCTCGGGCTCCCGTACCTGAGCGTCGGCGCACAGAACCCGTCCGTTCGCGCGCTCGAGCGTCTTCTAAAGGAGCGCCAGTACGCGCTTCGAGGGGTGACCACCTACTACGGCGATGACACGGCCCAGGCCGTGCTCGCCTTCCAGAAGGTGCATGGACTCTCGAGGACGGGTCGCATGACGCCCGATGCTCTGGCGGCGTCTGACACGGTCGAGCACGCCGAGAGCGCGCGTCCCTCGAGGCGACCACATCGAGATCTCGAAAGCGCACCAGGTCATCTACGAAGTGCGCAAGGGCAAGGTCGTGAACGTGATCCACACCTCGACGGGCGCGACCGGCAACACGCCGGTCGGCAGCTTCCGGGTCTACAGCAAGGTGGCCGGACTACAACGCCGTCCACATGTACTACTCGCTCTTCTTCCTCCGCGGGTTCGCTATCCACGGCTACCACTCCGTGCCGGCCTGGCCCGCGAGCCACGGGTGCGCGCGCATCCCTCTCTGGATCGCTCCCGGCCTCTACTCCCGCTGGGGCTACGGCACGCGGATCATCGTCTTCCCCTGAGCCTGGCGGCTGCGGCCGTCTATCCTCAGCACATGGACGAAGCCAGCTCTGATCCGGTCGTTCGGCAGATCCGCGAGCAGATCTCCGACAACGACCGCGCCCTCGTCGAGGTGCTCAACAAACGGCTCAAGCTCGTCGCGCGGCTCTGGGAGTACAAGGCCTCGCGTAACTACGAGGTCCTGAACCCCGAGCGCGAGGGCTGGATGATCCAGTACCTCCAGCGCGCCAACCGAGGGCCGCTCACGGCCGAGGGCCTCGTCGAGCTCTACGGTCACGTGCTCGACCTGACGAAGCGCGAGGTCGGCCTTCCGGAAACGGACAAGCAGGCCGAGGCGGCGGGCTAGCCGCCTACGACTCGGCCGAGAAGTCCTCGGGCTTCACCTCGTCGAGGAACTTCTTGAACTCCTCGACGACCTCTTCCTCGTTCACGTCCTCGTGCTCGAACTCGATGCCGCTCTCCTCGATGACGGAGTCGGCGGCGAAGATGGGCGCCCCGGCGCGGACCGCGAGCGCGATCGCGTCGCTCGGCCGTGAGTCGATCTCGATCTCGGAGCCGTTCACGGCCACGGTGATGAGCGCGTAGAACGTGTTGTCCTGGAGCTCGGTTACGGCGATCCGGGTCACGCGCGCCTCGAGCTTCTCGAGCACCTCGGTCACGAGATCGTGAGTCATCGGCCGCGGCGTGTTCGCGCCCTGGAGCTTCATCAGGATCGCCGCCGCCTCCGGGTGCCCGATCCAGATCGGGAGGAACTTGTTTCCCTCAGTGGTCTTGAGGAGGACGATCGGCTGCTTGCCGACCATGTCGAAGCTCACTCCGTAGATGACCATCTCCTGCATAGAGGCGTCCCCGGCCTGATGATACTGACCGTTCTTCCACACGGAGCACCTTCGCCAATGCCGCCAGAAAGCAGCCGCGAAGTCGTGACGCGGGCCCGTCCAGATCCTTTCCGCGGGCATGCCCGAGGGCGTTCAGAGACCCGCGGCTCGAACGACGAGACCGGCGAGCCGGCGGAGACAACCCGCTCTTTCCAGCCTAGAACTTCCGGACGCGGCGTAGCAGAATGGGCTGCGTGGCCAACTTGCGAGAAGCACGCGGGCTGGCGGTTCCGCTTCTGGCGGTGGCCGCCGCCGCGGTCTGGCCGGGGAACGCCGGTGCCGCGACGATCCGGGTCAACTGCGCCACCCAGAATCTTCAGGCCAAGATCGCGGCCGCGCCGCCGGGCTCCACGCTGCTCGTCCGCGGCACGTGCCACGGCAACTACGTCGTCGCCAAGGCCCTGACGCTCGACGGGGATCCACACGCAACCCTGGACGGTGACGACACCGGTTCGACGCTCCAGAAGCTCGGACCAGGGACGCTACGGCTCGTAGATCTCCGGATCGTCGACGGCAACGCCACGGGGGGCGGGGGCGGGATCCTGGGCGTCGACGGGACACTCATCCTCCTCCGCACCACGGTCGCGGGGAACTTCGCGCGGCTGCGGGGCGGCGGCATCGAATCGTCCGGACCGCTCACCCTCAGGCGATCCGTCGTCCGGGAGAACCGCGTTCGCCTCGAAGACGGCGGCCCGAGTGTATTCGGCGGCGGCATCTACGCCGGCAGCCTCGTCCGGCTCGAACGGTCGCGGGTGTCCGGAAACGTCGCCACCGCCGTCGGCAACGCGAACCCGACCCTCGCGGCCGGCGGCGGCCTGTTCGTGAACAACGGGCTGCGCGCGATCCGCTCCCAGATCAGCGGAAATACCGCCCGGGCCGACGGCCCTTCTCCCGCCGCCAACGGCGGCGGCGTCGCAACCGAGTTCGAGGGCCCGCGGGTGACGCTGATCGGGTCGACCCTCGAGGGGAATGCAGCCATCGCGGATGCGATCGTCGGCAACGCCGATGCAGTGGGTGGCGCGGTCTACGCGACACGGGCCGTCGCATCCCGCACCCAGATCCTGACAAACCGAGTCGACGCAGTCTCGCCGGCGGGGAGTGCGGACGCCTACGGCGGCGGGCTCTACGTCTTCGTCACCGGCGCGAAGCTCACGAAGAGCCGCGTCTCCGGATCCACGGCTTCGGCCGACGGCCTGCGAAGCTCCGCCGGCGGCGGGGCGATCTGGGGCGCGAGCGATGCCGGCGGTGTCGTGCTCGCTCGATCGCGGCTCGTGTCCAACCGGGTCGAGGCCGCGTCCTCGGACGACGCCGACGCACGGGGAGGCGCGATCAGGACGCAGGGACCGATCAGCGCTGACCGCTCGACGATCGACCGGAACACCGCGGTTGCCTCCTCGACGGGAGGGACTGCGGGCGCAGTCGGAGGAGGCATCGAGATCTTCAACAACCCGGTCGAGCTGCTCCGCTCGACCATCAGCCGGAACCGAATCCGAGCGGCGGCGACAGGGACGAACCCGGCCTACGCCAGCGCTGGGGGCATCGACCTGAGCTCGGTCCCGTCGGCGCGTTTCGTGAACTCGACGGTCGCAGCCAACAGCGCCCGGGCGCTCGCCGAGACGAGCTCGCCCGGCGGTCAGGCGTACGCGGTGGGCGGCGGTGTGATCGCAGGGAAGACGCTCCTCGAGCTCGTGCACACGACCATCGCGAACAACTCTGTCGGAGGCCGGGGCGCCATGCCTGAATTCAGGGCCGGCGGCCTCCTGTCCATTCTCGCCGCCGTCGAGCTGCGGGCGACGCTGATCGCGGCGAACCGCGCGACGATCCATCGCGACTGCAGCGGCGAGGTCACGTCGAATGGCAACAATCTGATCGCAAGACCAGGGGGCTGCGTCGTCACGACGCCACGCCCATCCGACCACCTCGGAGGAACCGCAAGCCTCCGAGCACTCGCGGACCGCGGCGGCCCGACGCAGACGATCGCCCTTGGGCCGGAGAGCGATGCCCTGAACGCGATTCCAAGATCCGGGTGCTCGGTTTCGAAGGATCAGCGAGGCGTCCGGCGTCCGCAGCAGAACCGCTGCGAAATCGGCGCCTACGAGTCGAAGCCGTGAAATGGCTCGGGCTCCTCGCTGTCGCCGCGCGCTGCCCGGAGGACATGGGCGATCCTGGATTCGAACCAGGGACCTCCGCCTTATCAGAGCGGCGCTCTAACCAACTGAGCTAATCGCCCTCGGGAGCGCGGAGTGTAGCTAAGCCGAGACGTAAGTCTCGACGGCATGAAGGCAGGGCTCGTCGGCCGCCAGAGCGCCGATCCACGCCTTTGTGCCGCTGCCGAGCTCAGGATCCGCGGCGACCGCTCGCGTGAAGTCTCCGAGGCGGTTCCGCCGGGCGAGGCGCGCCATCCGGACGACAACCTCCCGTAGCGCTTCGTCGCGACGAATCGCCTGGAGCGTCTCGAGCTCGGTCATGCTCTACAACGGACGAAGCGTCGAGAGAGTTACGCGGCGATTCGCTCGAGAGACTCGACGAGCTCGGCGAGCTCTGTCTCGTCGGCGAAGAGGATCTCGACCCGCTTCGAGCCCACCTCGGACGGGCGCCCCGGTGAGCCGCTCGAGCGCCGTCCGGGCACGCGCCGCGAGATCGGGATCGACCGGCGGTCGAGCGCCGCGGCTTCGTGCGCGCACCCGACCACCGCGCCGCCTGCTCTGCGGCTCGCACCGAGAGCCCGCGCCGCACGATCGTCCGCGCGAGCGCCCGCCGGCCCTCGTCGTCCGGCACGGCGAGCACGGCGCGGGCATGGCCCTCCGTGATCGTCCCGCGCTCGACGAGGCCGAGCACGTCGTCCGGGAGCTCGAGCAGCCGGACACGGTTCGACACCGACGGCTTCGAGCGGCCGACGCGCTCTGCGACCTCGCCCAGCGAGAGCCCGAACTCGTCCATGAGCACCGCGCAGGCGCGCGCCTCCTCGACCGGCGAGAGATCCTCGCGCGCCACGTTCTCGACGAGCGCGAGGACGAGCGAATCGCGGTCGTCGCGTCTCCCGGACGAGCGCCGGCACCGTGGCGAGCCCGGCGGCCTTGGCCGCTCGCCAGCGGCGCTCGCCGGCGATCAGCTCGTACGTCCCGCCCGGAAGCGGGCGGACGACGATCGGCTGGACGACACCCTGCGCCCGGACGGACTCCGTCAGGCCCGCCGTGCGCCTCCGGGTCGAACCTCCGTCGCGGCTGGCGCGCGTTGGCCCGGATGGCGCCGACGGGGAGCTGGGCGAGCTCGGTCGCTCGGCAGGCGCGCCGCCGAGCAGCACCTCGAGCCCGCGGCCGAGGCCTCTCCGGCTAGGTGCGGTCGACAAGCTCGCTCGCCACCTTGTAGTAGGCGTCGGCGCCGGCCGACGTGGGATCGTAGGCCGTGATCGGCAGGCCGTGGCTCGGCGCCTCGGCCAGCCGGACGCTCCGGGGGACGATGGCGTCGAAGACGAGGTCGCCGAAGGCGCGGCGCACCTCGACGGCAACGTCGCTCGCGAGCCGCGTCCTGAAGTCGGCCATCGTCAGGAGCAGGCCCGCGATCGCGAGGCGCGGGTTGAGCCCGCCGCGGACCCGCTCGACCGAGCCGAGCAGCTCGGTCAGGCCCTCGAGCGCGTAGTACTCGCACTGCACGGGGACGAGCACGCGGTCGGCGGTCGCGAGCGCGTTCACGGTCAGCGGGCCGAGCGAGGGCGGACAGTCGACGAAGACGTAGGAGTAGCGCTCGCGGGCAGGCGCGAGCGGCTCGGTGAGGAACGTCTCGCCCGAGACTCCGCGCGCGAGCTCGACCGCCGCGCCCGCGAGCTCCCGGCGGGCCGGGATCAGGTCGAGGTTCGCGAAGCGCGTCGCGTGTGCGAGCTCCCCGACCGGCGCACCGTCGAGGAGGTCGTACGACGAGCTGCCGTTCGCCGACTCGCCGAGGCCCGAGGTCGCGTTCGCCTGCGGGTCGAGGTCGACGACGAGCACGCGCTCGCCGGCCTCTGCGAGGCACGCAGCGAGGTTGACGGCGGTCGTCGTCTTCCCGACGCCGCCCTTCTGGTTCGCGAGCGCGACGATGGTGCCTGGCACCTGACCAGGCTATTCAGGCGAGCGGACGTTTCCTCGCCACGCCGGCGCGGCGAGGAAAACGGCTGGGTGTCGGCTCGGACTTCCGAACGACGACGAGAGTCCGCCGCTCGGTGCCGGCACCGGGACGTGGCTCCGGCGGGCCGCCGCCGAGCTCGGCGGCGACGCCGCTCGAGGTCGCCCTCTACCTCGCCCCGGCATAGAGAACGCAGAGTCCGCCGACCGCGACGAGCGGCAGGCACCACTCGAGCGCGACCGGCGGCGGCGCGAGCGCCCGGGCCACCGCGGCCCCGTAGGCCTCGCGGCCCTCGGCGGCGGCATGCTCCTCCGCCCGGTCGCAGACGACCTACACGTTCGGAAACGCGGCCGCCTGCTCGTCGAGGAAGGCGCACTTCTTCCGGGTCGCCTCGAGGAGGACGAACTCGAGCTCCGGCCGGGCCGCGGCCAGCGGAAATCCCGGCGAGCCGCCGCCCGAGCCGACGTCGACGACCGGCCCGCGCTCGAGCAGGTGCGCGGCGACGAGCGCGTCGTCGACGTGGACTCGCCGCGCTTCCTCCAGGTCGGTGATCGCCGTCAGCCCGGGCGTCGCGACGAGCGCCTCGAGCCAGCGCTCGACGCGCGGGTCGTCCACGCCGGCCTAGGAGCCGAGCGGACGAACGACGATGCGGCGGTTCGGCTCCGTGCCCTCGCTCGCGGTCTCGACGCCGCCGAGCTCCTGGAGGAAGACGTGCACGATCTTCCGCTCGACGGCGCTCATCGGCTCGAGCTCGACGGCGGACTCGGTGCGGATCGCATCCCGCGCTGCGCGCTCCGCATCGCGCTCGAGCGCGGTCTGGCGGCGAGAGCGATAGCCGGCCGCGTCCACGACGAGCGGCTTGCGGTCGGGCGTCGCTCGGGCCTGCGCCGGTAGACGACCGCGTTCGCGAGGTACTGGATCGCGTCGAGGGTCTGGCCGCGCTTCCCGATCGCGATTCCGAGGTCGCTGCCGCCGAGCGTCGCCACGATCCGGTCGTCCTGCTCGGTGACCGTCACCGTCGGCCGGGAGGTCGAGCGCGACGCAGACGTGCTCGAGAAAGCCGCGGAGGCGTGCGGCGGGCGAGCCGGGCTCCTCGTCCGCGGGCGGCGGCTCGGGCGCGGGCGGCTCCGGGGCCGGGCCTTCGAGGATCGCGAACACCTTCGCAGGGACGTGCCCGACGCCGAGCAGGCCCCGCTCGCCCTCGGAGACGACCGTGAAGCGGACGTTCTCCTTCTCGAGGCCCGGGAAAGAGCCGCTCGAGCTCGCGGAGCGCGGCCCACTTCGCCTCGCCGACAGTCTCGCCCGTCGCCTCGACCGGCTCGCGGCCGTCGGCTCGCCTCTCGTCGCTCATCGCCGGCGGGCCTGCGGGCCCCGCTTCTTCCGCCGTCGCACCCGTCGCTGGCCGCTCGGCACGGCGCTTCCACCGGCGGCGGGCGGGCGCCTTGGCTCCGTCTTCCGCCGCCGGCGCGGCCTCGGCTCCGACTCGGGACGGAGCCTCCTCACCCCGTGCCGGCGTCCGGGAAGAGCGCTTCGGCGCCGGGGCAGGCTTCGGCACGAGCCGCCGCGTGATCGACGCCCTGGCCCGACCGTCCAGAGGTTCGTCGTCGTCCAGTAGAGCATCAGGCCCATCGGGAAGCTGATGATGAACGGGATGAAGAACGATCGGGCAGCGCCATGAAGAGGTAGCGCTGGCGCTTGTCCATGGTCGCCGACATGAAGTACGTCGACGCGACCTGGCTCGTCACGTAGAGGACGATCAGGAGCCAGCCCGACCAGTGCGAGCTGATGTCGTCGGTGATCGACGGGATGATCCCGAGGAAGCCGAGCTCGGAGCCCGGGTACTCGGGGTAGACCTCCTTCTCGAAGTCCCTGAGGACGAAGAAGAGCGAGATGAAGATCGGGATCTGAAGGAGGATCGGGAGACACGAGGCCAGCGGATTGACCTGGTTCTCCTGGTAGAAGCGCATCATCTCCTCCTGCTGGCGCTTCTTGTCGTGCTTGTACTTCTGCTGGAGCGCCTTCATCTCCGGCGCGAGCACCTGGAGCCGCTGCATCGAGTGGATCTGCCGCACGGTCAGGGGCACGATCACGATCCGCACCATCAGCGTCAGCACGATGATCGCGAGCGCCCACGTGAGCCCGATCGAGCTGTGGAGCCACTCGAGGACCGCGGTGAGCGGCCGCTCGATCGGCTCGAGGAGGGCGAGCGGAAGCAGGAAGTGCGCTCATGCCGGCCTCCGCCTGAAGAGCGTCTGGTCGGCGGCGTAGTCGACGCCGCCGTGGCTCCAGGGGTTACAGCGGAGGAGCCGCCAGCCGGCGAGGACGAGCCCGCGCACGAGTCCGTGCTCGCGGAGCGCGTCGAGCGCGTACTGCGAGCAGCTCGGGTGGTACTTGCAGCGCGCCGGGAAGAAGCGGGCTCACGAGCCGCTGGTAGCCGCGTGACGAGCAGGCGGAGAGGAGCGGTCACGCGGCGACCCCCTGGGCCAGGCCGAAGACCTCGCGTACGCGCGCGAGGACCCAGTCGAAGCCCGTGCGCCTCGGCGGTCTCACCGAAGCCGGGTCGGACGATCAGGACGTAGTCGTGGCCGGCCGGCAGGCCCGTCCGAAGCTCGTCGAAGGCGGCCCGGAGGCGGCGCTTGATCCGGTTTCGCTCCACGGCGCCGCCGACCTTTCGGGAGACGGCGAGGCCGAGACGCGGTTCCTCTTCCGCCTCGTCGGGCCGCGGGAAGGAGTAGAGGACGAGGTAGCGCGTCGACACGCGACCGGCCCTTCCGGAAGACCGCGTCGAAGTCCCGCGAGCGGGAGAGACGGTTGCGACGCTTCACGGGCGGCCGGGCAGGGGCTCAGGCCGAGAGGCGCTTGCGGCCCTTGGCGCGGCGGCGCTTCAGAATCGCCCGGCCGGCCCGGGTCTGCATCCGGGCCCGGAATCCATGGCGCCGCTTCCTCCGGCGGACGTTCGGTTGAAAGGTTCGCTTCACGAGATCTCGGCAAAGAAGAGGTCGCTCGGAGGCGACCGCCGAGGGAGTATAGCCCCGCGGCCCGTGCGGCTCCTTCGGGACGCGCGACCGCTTCGGGCGAGGTGCGCTCGACCGCCGGCGCGGCTCACTGGGAGCCCGGGTTTCCACAGGTCAGAGCGCGCATGGCGAGCCGCATCGCACTCCTTTTCCACACTGTGGAGACGGGTGTGGATAACGCAAAAGATCCCTGCAAATCAGCGCTGTTCTTCGCGTCGAGGTTTTTCACATTGAGCGGGCCGGAAGGCGGCTGCTATAGTCGCCGCTCCCCCGACGTCTGGCAAGGAGCGAGGAGACGGGTTGGTCGAGCGTTCGACTGAGCTGAGCGCGGAGACATTGTGGACCGAAATCGCGGCTCGGCTCGAGGAGGCGCTGAACGAAACGACCTTCCGGACCTGGTTCGCCGAAGCGGCCGGCGCCGAGCTCGACGGCGAGGCGTTCGTCGTCAGCGTTCCGAACGATTTCACGCGCGAATGGATCGAGGGGCACTTCCTCGGGCTCGTGGAGGCGGCGACGCGCGACGTGCTCGGCGAGGAGCGCCACGTCCGCGTCGCGGTGCGCGAGCAGAGCCCGACCCGCGAGAGTCCGCTGCCCGCGCTACCCGCCCAGCGGGTCGAGGGCGTCAACCCGAAGTACACCTTCGACCTCTTCGTGATCGGCTCGTCGAACCGCTTCGCCCACGCGGCGGCGCTCGCTGTCGCCGAGGCGCCGGCACAGGCCTACAACCCGCTCTTCATCTACGGCGGCACCGGGCCTCGGCAAGACGCACCTCCTCCAGGCGATCGCGGCGTACGTCGGCGAGCACACCCCAGAGCTCGCCGCGCGCTACGTCACGAGCGAGACCTTCATGAACGACTTCATCAACTCGCTCCGCGACAAGCGCATCGAGGGCTTCAAGCACCGCTACCGCCACTACGACGTCTTGCTCGTCGACGACATCCAGTTCTTCGAGGGCAAGGAGCGGATCCAGGAGGAGTTCTTCCACACGTTCAACGCGCTCTACGAGGCCGGCCGGCAGATCGTGATCTCGTCCGACCGGCCGCCGCGCGACATCGCGACCCTCGAGGCGCGCCTGCGCTCGCGCTTCGAGTGGGGCCTGATCACGGACATCCAGCCGCCCGACCTCGAGACGCGCATCGCGATCCTCCGGAAGAAGGTGAAGACCGACCGGATCCACGTGCCCGACCCGCAGGTCCTCTCGTTCATCGCGTCGCGGATCTCGACGAACATCCGCGAGCTCGAGGGTGCGCTCACGCGCGTCGTCGCGTTCTCGTCCCTGACCGGCCGGCCGATGACCGTCGAGCTTGCCCAGGAGGTTCTCGAAGGACGTCTTTCCCCAGGGCGAGGCGCCCGAGATCTCGATCGAACGGATCCAGGAGGAGGTCATCGAGCGCTTCGGGATGTCGATGGGCGAGCTGACCGGCCATCGCCGCTCGCAATCGATCGTCTACCCACGCCAGGTTGCGATGTACCTCTGCCGCGAGCTGACCGACAGCTCCCTGCCGAAGATCGGCAAGAAGTTCGGCGGGCGCGACCACACGACGGTCATCCACGCGACCTCGAAGATCGCGAAGCTCATCCAGGAGGACCGAGGCGTCTACAACCTCGTGCAGGAGCTCACGGCACGCATCAAGCAGGCCCGTTGAAAACTCGCCTGTGGATAGAGCCCGTTGATCTGTGGAACCCGCGCCGAACCGCGTCCGAGCCTGTAGAAACCTCTCGGTTCCTCACAGTGTGCGTCCACACGCTGCTCCCGGCTCTGGAGCGGCCTGAGCACCGTCTTCCCCGTCATGCACACTCCCTATGACTACTTCGAAAGGATTTAAAAGAGAATGACGTCCATCGATACGGTGGTCGCCACCCGTATGAAGATCACCTGCCCTCGAGAGGAGCTCGCTGGCAAGCTCGGGGTGGTCGGGCGGGCCGTTTCGACCCGCACGAGCGTCAACATCCTCACCGGGATCATGCTTCGGGCCGAGGCGGGGCGGCTCGCGCTCGCGGCGACCGACATGGAGATCTCGCTTCGCGTGTCGCGCTCGACGCCGAGGTCGAGGAAGAGGGCGCCGTCGTCATTCCCGGCCGGCTGCTCGTCGACATCGTGCGGCTCCTGCCTGCGGGCGACGTGACGATCGAGCATCGCGCCGAGGAGGGGATCGCCCACCTCACGTGCGGAAGCGCTTCCTACGGGCTCCACACCTACAGCCCCGACGACTTTCCGCGTTTGCCGGAGATCGCGCCCAGACTCGACCTTCTCGGTCGAGCGGACAGGCGATGCTCGACACGATCGCGAAGGTCAGCCGCTCGGCCTCGCGGGACGAGTCCCGCCCCGTCCTCACCGGGGTCCTCGTCCGCTTCGAGGGCGGAAAGCTCGTCATGGCGGCGACCGACTCGTACCGGCTGAGCGTCAAGGAGACCGCGCTCGAGCAGGGGCCCGGGCCAGGAGCTCGAGGCGATCGTCCCGGCTCGCGCGCTCGGCGAGCTCGCTCGCGTGGCGCAGGCCGGCGACGGCGAGACGATCGAGATCGGCGTCCAGGAGAACCAGATCGTGTTCGGAGTCGACGACGTCTGGCTAACCGCCCGCCGGATCGACGGGCAGTTCCCGAACTACCGGCAGCTGCTGCCGGAGAGCTTCGAGGCCGAGGTGACGATCTCCGCGGGAGGAGCTCCTCGACGTCGTCCGCCGAACAGCCCTGATGGCACAGCGAAAGTCTCCGCTCCGCCTGCGCTTCGCGGAGGGCGAGCTGACGATCTCCGCGCAGACGCAGGACGTGGGCGAGGCGCGCGAGTCGCTCCCGATCCAGTACTCGGCCGAGCCGATGGAGATCGGGTTCAACGCCGAGTTCCTCCGCGACGGGCTCGAGTCGGTCGACGACGAGCACGTGCGGCTGAAGCTCATCAGCCCCTTGCGCCCCGGGCTCGTGCAGGGCGAGGGCGACGACTTCCTGTACCTGATCATGCCGATCCGCCTCGCGCTAGCGCTCTGATCGTCGAGCACGTCTCGCTCCGCGACTTCCGCTCGTACGCGCAGCCTCGAGCTCGATCTGCCTGCCGGGCTCGTGCTCGTGACCGGTCCGAACGGCGTCGGCAAGACGAACCTTCTCGAGGCGCTCCATGTCGGCGTCGCAGGGCTTCTCGCCGCGCACGCGGGCCGAGGCCCGGCTCGTCCGGTTCGGCACGCACGGCGGCTCGGGTCGCGCTCGCAGGCCGCGAGGGCGGCTCGCGGAGTCCGGACAGAGATCACGATCGAGCCGCGTGAGCGAAAGCGTGTGCTCCTGAACGGCGCGGCCCTCGGAAGTGGCGAGGAGCTTCGCGGCCGCGGCTCGCCGCGCTCGCCTTCATCCCGGACCGTCTCGCCGTCGTCAAGGGCGGCCCGATCGTCCGCGAGAGCTACTTCGACCGGATGCTGGGCCGCGTGCTCCCCGCTCGCGCGACCCTCGCCGCCGACTACGGCCGCGCGCTGGCCCAGCGAAACGAGGCGCTCCGCCGCGTCCGAGCGGGCGGCGAGCTCGCGAGACGCGGTCGCGCCGTGGACAGAGCGCGTCGCCGACGTCGGGCACGGAGCTCGACGCTGCTCGGCGCCGAGCTTGTGGCGCTCCTCGGCGCCGGGTTCGTCGGAGTCGGCGGGTCTGCTCGGCCTCGAAGGCGCCTCCCTTCGCTACGAGCCCCGCCCGCTCGAGGGCTGCCGACGCTCGAGGCGCGCCTCGACCGCGACATCGAGCGCGGTGTCACGGGGATCGGTCCACACCTGCGTGACGTGGGGATCTCAGCCGGCGAGCGCGACCTACGCAGCTACGGCTCACAGGGCGAGCAGCGAAGCGCAGTCCTCGCGCTCGTCCTGGCCGAGGCGCTCCTCCTCGGCGAACGGCGCGGTGCTCCGCCACTCCTCCTCCTCGACGACGTGCTCTCCGAACTCGACGAGGTCGCGGCGCCGAGCGCTTCTTGGCTGCGCTTCCGGAAGGCGGTCAGACGGTGGTGACCGCGACCTCGGAGAGCTGCGCTCCCACGCGGCGCCCGCGAGCCTGACGCGCTCGTCCGGGTCACCCCCGGCGAGGCGGTGGCCGCATGAAGTGGGGCTGGGGTCCGCAGCCGATCGGGGAAGAGATCAAGCGGCGAACTCGGTCGCTTCGGCCCGCAGGGCTCGATCGGCGAGATCGTGGCGGCCTGGCCTGGAGCCGTGGGCCAGGCGATTGCCGACAATGCCTGGCCGGCGCGTGTTGCACGAGACGGGACGCTGCACGTCGCCACGAGCTCGAGCGCCTGGGCCTTCGAGCTGACGCAGCTCGAGGAGACCGTTCGAGCCCGCCTCTCCGAGCACCTCGGGAACGAGTCGCCGCCGCACCTCCGCTTCGCTGCCGGCCGCTTGCCGGAGCGCGGTGCCGAGAGCGTGCCGACTCAGTCGCGGAACGCCGCGCCAGGCGGGTCCGACCGAGCGCGCCCAGGCGGCGGAGATCGCTGCGCCGATCGAGCGATCCGGAGCTCCGCGAGCTTGTCGCGAGGGCCGCTGCGGCGAGCCTTTCGCGCTGACGGGACGACCGGCTGGGTCTGGTACACTGGCCTAGTGCCGATTTTCGGCCCGTTTCCAGGGCTTTTTTCATGACAGAGACCACATATACCGCCAAGGACATCACCGTCCTCGAAGGACTCGAGCCGGTCCGGCTCCGGCCCGGGCATGTACATCGGCTCGACCGGCGCGCGCGGGCTCCACCATCTCATCTACGAGGTCGTCGACAACTCGGTCGACGAGGCGCTCGCAGGCCGCAACGAGCGGGTCGAGGTGACGCTGCACCCGGACAACTCGGTGACGGTGCGCGACTGGGGTTCTGGCATCCCCGTCGACGTCATGGCCGAGCAGGGCCGCCCGGCGCTCGAGATCGTCCTCACGAAGCTTCACGCCGGCGGCAAGTTCGGCGGCGACGGCTACAAGGTCTCGGGCGGCCTCCACGGCGTCGGCGTGTCGGTCGTGAACGCGCTCTCCGAGTCGCTCGTCGCCGACGTGCGGCGTGACGGCAAGCAGCTACCGCCAGGAGTTCACCCGCGGAGTACCGCACAGGCGACATGGAGGAGCTCGGCAAGGTCGAGAAGGACGACACCGGGAACGACGATCACCTTTCTTCCCGACGCCGAGATCTTCGAGGAGATCGAGTGGTCGATCGAGACGCTGGTGCAGCGGCTCCGCGAAACGGCGTTCCTCACCCGCGGACTTCGGATCTGCCTCGATCGACGAGCGCGCCGACGGGGAGAAGCACGAGTTTCACTACGAGGGCGGCATCCGCGACTTCGTCGCCTACATCAACGATGCGAAGGACGAGGTGCACAAGCACGTCGTCTACTTCGAGGGAGTCAACCGACGACGGCACCGTCGAGATCGCGATGCAGTGGAACTCGTCCTACGTCGAGTCGGTCTTCTCGTTTGCGAACAACATCAACACGCACGAGGGCGGCTCGCACCTCTCCGGCTTCAAGGCGGCGCTGACCGGCACGCTCAACAAGTACGCGCGCGACAAGGGTCTCCTGAAGGAGAAGGAGGAGAACCTCGAGGGAGAAGACGTCCGCGAAGGCCTCGCGGCGATCATCTCCGTGAAGCTCCAGAACCCGCAGTTCGAGGGCCAGACGAAGACGAAGCTCGGCAATCCCTGGGTGCGTGGCCTCGTCGAGCAGACGGTCAACCAGAAGCTCGCAGAGTTCCTCGAGGAGAACCCAGCCGACGCGAAGCAGATCGTGACGAAGGCGGTCGCGGCGCGAAACGCTCGGCAGGCAGCGCGAAAAGCACGCGAGCTGACCCGTCGCAAGGGCGCACTCGACGCCGGCTCGCTGCCCGGCAAGCTGGCCGACTGCCAGACGCGCGACCCGGCCGAGGCCGAGCTCTATCTCGTCGAGGGCAACTCTGCCGGCGGCTCGGCGACGGACGCGCGGGATCGGCAGTTCCAGGCGATCCTGCCCGCTCCGCGGCAAGGTCATCAACTCCGAGAAGAACCGCATCAACAAGGTGCTCTCGAATGCCGAGATCCAGGCGATCATCACCGCGATCGGCGCGTCGATCGGCGAGGAGTTCGACCTCGAGAAGCTCCGCTACCACCGGATCATCGTCATGACCGACGCCGACGTCGACGGCTCGCACATCCGCACGCTGATCCTCACGTTCCTCTACCGCCAGATGCAGGAGCTCGTCGAGGGCGGCTACGTCTACATCGCCGTTCCGCCTCTCTACCGGGTCAAGATCGGAAACCAGGAGCAGTACGTCGAGAAGGAGTCGCAGTTCGAGGAGCTCCTCGTCCGCGAGCGGATCAAGGACATGGAGGTCACCGACCGCGACGGCGAGACCTCGCGGCTGACGGAGGCGAAGTGGAGCACGTTCACGAAACGGCTCCACACGTTCGACGGCTGGCTCGCCAAGGTCGACTCCGAGTTCCGCGAGTTTCCGACGCCCGGACGCTTCGCCGTCGAGCACCGCCTCGTCGAGGTGGACTACGCGGACTCCGACGCCGTGCGTGCGGCGCTCGACTGCACTCTCGGTGAACGGCTACGCGCTCGAGGCCGTCGACCCGCGTCGGCCCGACTCGCTTCGGATCCGTGTGATCGAGAAGGACACGAGCGCCGCGAACCACGTCGACGTTCCCGACGCCCTCTTCGGCCACGATTCGTACGCGGGCCTGCGCCGCGCCTACGACGAGGTCGTCAAGGCCGTCGGCAAGCCGCCGTTCGACATCGCGCTCGGCAAGCGCTCCCGCCATGTCGAGACGTTCCAGCGACCTGCGTGAGGCGGCGCTCGAGCTCGCGAAGGAAGGCATCCAGGTCAGCCGTTTCAAGGGCCTCGGTGAGATGAACCCGAAGGAGCTCTGGGAGACGACGATGGACCCGGCGAGCCGCACGCTCATGCGCGTCGAGGTCGAGGACGCGCACATGGCCGACCGGATCTTCTCGATGCTCATGGGCGACCAGGTCGAGCCGCGGCGCGAGTTCATCGAGCAGAACGCCCGTGACGTGAGATTCCTCGATGTCTAGCGTCGAACCTCTGGGCCCGGGCCGCATCGAGACTCGCGAGCTCGAGCAGGAGATGCGCTCGAGCTTCCTCGACTACGCGATGAGCGTCATCGTCGCGCGTGCGCTCCCCGACGTGCGCGACGGCCTGAAGCCGGTGCACCGGCGTGTCCTCTTCGGGATGCACGAGGCCGGCATGCAGCCGAACCGCCCGTACAAGAAGTGCGCGCGCGTCGTCGGCGACGTCATGGGCTCCTACCACCCGCACGGCGACCAGGCGATCTACGACACCCTCGTCCGTCTCGCCCAGCCGTTCTCGATGCGCTATCCGCTCGTCGACGGCCAGGGCAACTTCGGGAACATCGACGGTTATCCGGCCGCGGCGATGCGCTACACCGAGTGCCGGCTCACGCGCCTCGCCACCGAGATGCTGCGGGACATCGACGCGGACACCGTCGACTTCGTCCCGAACTACGACGAGTCGCGGAAGGAACCGTCCGTCCTCCCGTCGCGCTTCCCGAACCTGCTCGTCAACGGCTCGTCCGGGATCGCGGTCGGCATGGCGACGAACATCCCGCCGCACAATCTCACCGAGGTCGTGGACGGGATCGTCGCGATGATCGACGACCCGGACATCGACGTCGAGCGGCTCTCGAAGCACATCAAGGGCCCGGACTTCCCGACCAGTGCGATCATCGTCGGCCGAAGCGGCATCAAGGACGCGTACCGGTCTGGTCGCGGCCGGGTCGTCATGCGCGCCCGCGCGCACGTGGAGGAGCTTCGCGGCGGCCGGACCGCGATCGTCGTCACCGAGCTTCCGTTCGGCGTCAAGAAAGGCGGCGACGAGGGCGTGATCGCCAAGATGGCCGCGCTCGTCAACGACAAGGTGCTGACCGAGATCGCGGACATCCGCGACCTCTCCGACCGGACCGGCATGAGGCTCGAGATCCACCTGAAGCGCGAGTGCGTGCCGCAGGTCGCTCTCAACAAGCTCTACAAGCACACGGCGCTCCAGACCACGTTCGGCTACAACGCCGTCGCGCTCGTCGACGGAGTGCCCGCGGACGCTCTCGCTCCTCGAGCTCGTCCGTCACTACCTCGACTACCAGCGCAAGGTCGTCACGCGCCGCTCGAAGTACGAGCTCCGCAAGGCCGAGGAGCGCGCCCACGTCCTCCAGGGCTACCTCGTCGCGCTCGACAACCTCGACGCGGTGATCGCGCTCATCCGCGCATCGGCCGATCCGGACGAGGCGCGCGCCGGCCTGATCGAGACGTTCGAGCTCTCCGAGATCCAGGCGCAGGCGATCCTCGACCTCCGGCTCCAGCGGCTGACCGGCCTCGAGCGGAAGCGGATCGAGGACGAGTTCGCCGACCTCCAGGAGCGGATCGCGGAGCTCCGCGCCATCCTCTCCGACGAGGCGCGCATCGACGGCCTGATCCGCGAGGAGCTGCTCGAGATCAAGTCGATCTACGGCAAGGGCGACGAGCGCCGCACCGAGATCGTCGCCGCCGAGGAGGAGCTCGAGCTCGAGGATCTGATCGCCGAGGAGGACATGGTCGTCGCGATCACGCGCTCGGGCTACGTGAAGCGTCTCCCGGTCACGACGTATCGCGAGCAGCGGCGCGGGCGGCATCGGCGTCATGGGCATGGACCTGAAGGACGACGACTACATCGAGCACCTCGTCGTCGCCTCGACTCACGACTACCTGCTCTTCTTCACCTCGGTCGGCAAGATCTACCGGCTGAAGGTGCACGAGCTTCCGCTCGGGAGCCGCCAGTCGAAGGGCCGCGCGATCGTCAACCTCCTGCCGCTCCGCCAGGGCGAGAGCGTTCGCACGCTCATTGCCACCCGCGACTTCGAGGAGGCTAAGTACCTCGTGCTCGCGACGAAGAAGGGCATCGTCAAGAAGACGCTCTTCAAGGAGTACAACACCCCTCTGAAGGCGGACGGGATCATCGCGATCAAGCTCCGCGAGGACGACGAGCTCGTCGCGGTCGCTTCACTCGGACGGGGACGACGACATCCTCATGGTCTCGCGGAAGGGACAGGCGATCCGCTTCAACGAGAAGCAGGCGCGGCCGATGGGCCGCGCGACCGGCGGCGTGATCGGCATGAAGCTTCGCAAGGACGACGAGGTGATCGCGGCGAGCCTGGCGCGGAACAACCACGACCTGCTCGTCGTGACCGAGAACGGCTACGGCAAGCGGACGCGCATCGACGAGTATCCGCTCAAGGGCCGCGGCGGACTCGGCGTCAAGACCGTGCAGCTCACCGAGGCGCGTGGCCAGCTCGCCGGCGCGCTTGTGGTGCGGGACGGCTGCGCCGTCATGCTGATGTCGACCGGCGGGACGGTCATCCGCATGCCGGTCGACGAGATCAAGCGGCTCGGCCGCTCGACGCAGGGTGTCATCGTCATGCGGCTTCGCGGAGACGAGCAGAGTCTCGACGCTGGCGCCGGTCGCCGAGACAGACGGCGTCGAGGCGGAGGACGTCGAGGCGGAGGACGCACTTCCGACGGATGCTTCGCCTGCCGCCATACGTGAGGCCGATCCGGAGCCGCCCGTCGGGTCGGACGTCGAACCGGACACCTAGTTTCGGCCGAGGTTTTCGCAGGAATTCGGCAGAATTTCCGCCGCGACCGGTGGTAGGGTTGCGCGCGGGCCACCCCGCACGCTCGAAAGGGCAGCGCGATGGCGACCCGACAGGTCGACCTCCTCGAACCGATTGACCTCGCCGAGCACCTCGACAAGATCGAGCTGTACCTCGGCCAGGTCTGCCAGGTCGCCGGCATCTCCAAGATGCAGCTCGACTACTGGACGAACAAGGCGCAGATCCCGACGAAGGGCCGCAAGCAGCGGATCTACGACATGGACGCAGTCGAGACCGTGATGCTGATCAAGCAGGCGAAGGACAAGGGCCTGAACCTGACGCGCCGCGATCGACGCCGCCTCTGAGTTCAAGCGCGAGCGCACGGATGGAAATCGGTCCGTGCCGGCTCGTGCCGACGGCGCCGTAGCTCCCTAGGAGTTCTAGGCGCCGCGGAGCCGGGTCGGCCGCCTCCTCGGGCGGAGCGTGTTGATGTGGACGCCCGCGCCGAGCTCGAGCCCGGCGCAGCACCGAGATCCGCGGGAGGAGCTCGAGATGCCAGTGCGTCTCCGTCGTGGAGCCACGCGTTCAGCGGCACACGGCCTTCGAGGTCGTGGACGCGCCGCACGGCCTCGGCGAGCAGCGCCAGGGCGCGGGCGAGCAGCTCGCGAATCGAACGCCGCGCCCGCGGGGGTGCTCGCAGCGGAGCGACGAGGCACTCGTACGGCAGCCGGCCGGCGTACGCGGCCAGGAGGACGAGCTCCGTCGTCGCTCGTCGACGACCCGGCTCCCGTCCTCGAGCTCGCTGGTGACGAGCTTGCAGACGTCGGCATGGCGATCCCTCCTCGGCGGTGACCGCGGGGGCCGTTCCGGGAGCCACGCGAGCTGGGAGTGCGAGTGTGCGAGTGAGGCGCCGGCATCGCGGCCCTCGTTCACGAACGCGTGCAGGTAGCCGAGCCCGTCCTTCCGCGCCGGCGCGCGCCCGTGTGCCCCAGGCCTCTGCGACCGCCGCGATCTCCTCGCGCGCCGAGCTCGGCGATGCTCCGGACGTGGCGCGGGCGAGTGCACGACCACCTCCTGGCGCTCGAGGGCCGGGTAGAGATTCGGCACGACCCGGGCGATCCAGCCGGGCGAGTCGGGCTCGCGCTCGCGGTCGAGCGCACCGCGAAGGTCTCGGGCGGCGTTCGTTCTTCGTGGCCCTCGCAGAACGGGCAGTCGGCCGGATCAGCGCCGGCAGCGTCGTCGGCGCGCCTGCGGCGGCGCCGGGGCGGCGTGCGCGGCCGGGCGCGATAACCGTCCAGCGGCCTGAAAGCGGATCCCGGCGGAGCTCGCCGGCAGCCGCCCGGTTCAGCCCGAGTCCCTCGAGGAGGCGCGATCGGCCATGTCGAGGAGGGGCCGCACGAGGTCGAGCGGCAAGGGCAGGATGATCATCGAGGAACGCTCGGAGCTGATCTCGAGCATCGTCTGCAGGTAGCGGAGCTGGATCGAGATCGGGTTCTCGCTGAGGACGTTGGCAGCGTCCTTCAGCCGCTCCGAGGCCTGCGCCTCGCCTTCGGCGGCGATCACCTTCGCGCGCCGCTCTCGCTCAGCCTCGGCTTGGCGTGCCATGGCGCGCTGCATGCCGCCGGGGATCTCGACGTCCTTGACCTCGACGATCGAGACCTTGATGCCCCAGGGCGAGGTGGAGTCGTCGATGATCTGCTGGAGGATCGCGTTGATCTTGTCGCGCTCCGAGAGGAGCTCGTCGAGCATGTGCTGACCGAGCACGCTCCGCAGCGTCGTCTGCGCGATCTGCGAGGTCGCGACCATGTAGTTCTCGACCTGGACGATCGCCTTCTCGGGATCGACGATCCTGAAGTACGCGACCGCGTTCACGCGCACGGGCACGTTGTCGCGCGTGATCACCTCCTGCGGCGGCACGTTCAACGTGACGGTGCGGAGATCGACGCGCACCATCTTGTCGATGATCGGGATCAGGAAGAAGAGACCTGGCCCCTTCGGCGGTGAGAGAAGGCGACCGAGGCGGAAGATCACGCCCCGCTCGTACTCGCGGGCAACGCGGACGGAGGCCGCGAGGATGAAGACGATGACCGCGACGACTGCGGCGATGGCGACAAGCCCGGCGGTCATGGCGTCAGTCTACGTGTCCGTCTCTAGGCTAGACCGCCGTCGGCGTCACGCTTGCTTCCGCCGAGCGGCTCACGGTCAGCATCAGGTCGTCGCCGATCTCCTCGACGACCACAGGCGCTCCTGCGGGAATCGGCCCGCCTGAGGCGCGGGCGCGCCAGAGCTCGCCGTGTACGAAGACGAACCCTTCGGGCGTGAGCGCCTCCCGGACGACACCGGCCTCGCCGACGAGCTCCTCCCGCCCGGTCTGCGGCCGGGCTCGCCGCGCCTGGATGGCCTTCGCCGCCGCAAAGGCCGCCACGAGCGCGAGCGTGCCCGCGACCGCGAGCGCCACCGAGAGCGAGACCTGGTAGGCCTCCCCGGCGGGATCGAAGAGGAGGAGCGCTCCGAAGACGAAGCTGACCGCGCCCGCGAGTGCAAGGGCCCCGTGGGTCGCGATGAACGCCTCGGCGACGAAGAAGGCGAGCGCCAGAACCATCAGCAAGACCCCGGCCGCGCTCACGGGCAGGACCTGGAGTCCGAAGAGCCCCATGACAAGCGAGATCGCCCCTGCCGTGCCCGGCAGGATCAGGCCCGGGTTGAGGATCTCGACGGTGAGCCCGAGCACGCCGATGGACATGAGGAGGACGATGATGTTCGGGTCGATGACAGTGTCCAGGATCCGCTTCCACAGGGACATCTCGACCGTCTCGATCTGCGCTCCGGCTGTCTCGAGCACGAGACCTTTCGGCTTGGTCTCGAAGCCGTCGATCTGATCGAGGAGGTCGGGCAAGGTGGGCGCCACGAAGTCGACCACGTCGATCCGGAGCGCTTCCTGGGCGCCAAGGTTCGCTGCCTCGCGCACGGCATCCTCGGCCCACTCGGCGTTGCGGCCGTGCTCGCTGGCGAGCTCCGCGATGTAGGCCGCGGCGTCGTTCACGACCTTCTTCCGAAGGTCGCTCGGGATCTCACCGCCCCCCGCCGCGACCGGTGTCGAGGAGCCGAGGTTCGTCTGCGGCGCCATCGCAGCGACGTCGGCCGCCATCGCGAGGAAGACCCCCGCCGAAGCGGCTCGCGAGCCCGGCGGTGAGACGTAGAGCACCACGGGCACCTCCGAGGCCAGCATCGTCTTGATGATCTCGCGCATGGCGGAGTCGAGGCCACCCGGCGTGTCGGTCAGGAGGACGACGGCGTCGTAGCCTTCCTCTTCGGCACGCTCGATCGAGTCCGTCAGGTAGTCCTGCGTCACAGGGTTGACGTCGTTCTCGAACTCGACGGCCAGTGCTCTGGGGCGCTCGCCCGATTGCGTCTGCGCCACGGCCGCGCCCGCCGCGAGCCCTAGGAGCGCGGCGGCGAGAGAGATGCGAAGGAGGCTCCGCATCGGGGTGTAAGCATTGTATCTGGGGGCCCTTCAGTCACTTGCCCTCGCGGCCGATGTGTGGTCAGTAGGAGCCGCACCGCCTTCCGCCGTGCCACGTTTCGCCCTCGCCGCAGCCGTCCTTCTCCTGGCGTTTCCGAGCGCAGCCGCCGCCGGCGTGCGCATCGAGGCGCAAGACGTCGTCATCCCTTCTCAGCGTTCGGCTGCAGCCTGGGACTGGAAGGCGCTACCCGCCGCGGACGCGCCCTACAGGTTCAACATGGTGGGCGTCCATTGGCGCGGCTCCGGCGAGGTCTTCGTCCGTACCGCCCGGACGGGCGGAGCATGGGGTCCCTGGCGCGACGCCCAGGCCGAGCCGGGTGACGCCCCCGACCGGGGCAGCGCCGAGAGGAGACAGATGCGCGGCTGGACGCTTGGCACCCCGCTCTGGGTCGGCTCCTCCGACCGCTACCAGCTCAACGTCTCCGGCGACGTGCGGCAGGCCAGGACGTTCCTCCTCGCGAGCCCCGTAGCGGGTGCCGCCCGCCCGAGTCGCCCGGCTCGCGCCGACCAGCCGCAGATCATCAGCCGGGGCGCCTGGGGAGCCGACGAGTCGATTGTGCGAGGCGAGCCCTCCTACGCGGATCGGATCGCGTTCTCGGTCGTTCATCACACGGCGGGCGCGCAGCCCTCCTCGCCCGCCCAGTCGGCGGCCATCGTCCGCGGCATCCAGACCTACCACGTGAAGGGGAACGGCTGGAACGACATCGGCTACAACTTTCTCGTCGACCACTACGGGCAGATCTTCGAGGGCCGCGGTGGCGGCATCGCCGCCAACGTCGTCGGGGCACACGCTCAGGGGTTCAACACCGGGAGCGTTGGTGTCTCGATCCTCGGCACCTTCTCGAGCGCTCCCATCGCGCAGGGTGCGCGGCGAGCGCTCGTTCGCGTCCTGGCCTGGCGGCTCGACCAGGCTCACGTCAACCCGACCTCACGGCTGACGTGGCTCTCGGGTGGGAACCCGCTCTATCCGGCCGGCCGCGAGGTGCGCCTCCGCGCCGTGTCCGGGCACCGCGACACAGGGCCGACCACCTGCCCGGGAAGCGCGCTCTATGCACAACTGCCAGCCATCGCCGAGTCCGTTCGCGCACGCGGCGCACCCAAGATCTACAGGCCGCGCGTGATCGGAACGCTCGGTGGTGCCCTGCGGTTCCGAGCCACGGTCGACCCGGCACAGGCCTGGGACGTGACCGTTACCGACGGAGACGGCGTCACGGTCGCAGCCGGCGCCGGGGAGGGGGAGGCCGTGGACTGGACTTGGGACTCGACGCTCGTTCCCGCCGGCACGTATCGCTGGGTGATCTCGGCCGGCGACGCGCTCGAAGCGACCGGGCTGCTCGGAGCAGGAGGAGTGCCGCCACCGCCGCCCGGTCAGACCCTCAGCTTCGCTTCGGCGACGAGGAGCGCCGGCGTCTTCTCACCCGACGGGGACGGTCACAAGGACACGACCACTCTCCTCTGGCGGACGAACCTGCCCGCCGAGGTTCGGATCGTCGCCCTCGACCCGGCCGGCCGGGTCGTCGCCAAGGTCTTGCCGTGGACGATCGTCCCCGATGCGGATCGCTCCCTGACTTGGGGAGGCGCGAAGCTCACTGGAGAGGGGATCGGCGACGGCCGCTACACCCTCCGCTTCCGGGCTCGTGCGGGCTCACAGACGGACGTGGAGGAGATCCCGGTGAAGCTCGACCGCACGCTGGGCTTCGTCAGCGTCTCGCCGGAGGCCTTCTCGCCGAACGGCGACGGCCAGCTCGACGCCGCCCAGGCGGCTTTCAGGCTTCGCCGTACCGCTGAGGTGCGCGTGGTGGTTCGGGCGGAAGGCGGGACGGCTGCCCCGATCTTCGAGGGAGCTCTGCCTGCAGGCGCGCAGACCATCCTCTGGGACGGCGTGCTCGGCCCCGCGACCGCCGACGGCTCGTACACGGTCTCAATCGCGGCGACCTCCCGGCTCGGCACCCGACGCCACCGAAGCGCGATCCGCCTCGACACGCGGCACCCGGTTCTCTCGGACGTGTCGGCGAAGCGCACGTCCAGAGGCACGCGGATCCGGTTCACACTCGACGAGGCCGGCCGGGCTGTCGTCAGGTTCGGCCGCCGGGCGCGAGTGGAAGTCGAAGGCGCCGCGGGCCGGAACATTCTCTGGCGCCCGCTGCACGTCCAGCGCGTGCGGGTGCGAGGCTGGGACGACGCGGGGAACGCGAGCGCTGTCGGGCGTGCCCGGGTCGTCTAGCTAGCGCACGTAGGCGACCTCGCCGCTCTCGACCCGGCGGGACTCGCCGCCCTCGGCCTTCACCTCGAGCAGGCCATCCCGGCCGATCCCGACCGCGATCCCCTCGGCTCCGTCAACCGTCGACGCGGCGACCGCGCAGGAAGTCGCGGGATCCGAGCTCGGTATAGAGCTCCTCGAGACCGCCGGCGGCCCAGAGCCTGTAGCTGCGCTCGAGCTCGAGGACGAGGTCGGCGAGCACGGCGGCTCGGTCACGGACGACGGCGTCGATCGTGCGGAGCGACCCGGCCGGCATCGGTCGTCTCGGCCGGAAGCTCGTCGCGGGTCTGGTTCACGTTCAGCCCGATTCCGAGAACGACGGTCTCGCCGTCCGCGTCGGCGAGGACACCCGCGACCTTGCGGCGATTCAGCATGACGTCGTTTGGCCACTTGATCTGAGCCGAGAGACCGGTGCGCGCGCTCGACCGTCAGAGCCGCCGCGACGCCGCCGACGAGCGAGAGCTCCGGGATGCGGCCGCCCGGGCGGCGGGCGTAGGAGGATCGAGGCATCAGGATCGCCGTGCCCGGCGGCGCCGCCCAGTGCCTGCCCTAGTCGTCCGCGGCCCGCGGTCTGCTCGTCGCAGACGGCGACCGCTCCTTCGGGCGCGTCGGCGTCGAGGAGGACCTGCGTCGACTCGCAGGACTCGCGATAGAGGTACGGCTCCCCGAAGCCGCCCGCCGAGCAGGGGCTCGACAGCGTCTGGAGCGAGCGAGTCGGCCATGGGCGGGCCGGACTACACTAACGGCCTCGTGCAACCGTCCGGGCTTCCCCCCCGTCTGACCGAGCAGACCATGGCGAACGCCCGCCTGCTCGCATACCGGAAGCTCTCCGACCTCGCCCTCGCGGCCAAGGCGCGAGCCGGCGACGCGGCGGCCTTGCACGCGCTCGTCGAGCGTCATGGGCCGCGGGTGAATCGGCTCGCGGCCCAGCTCATGAGCGACCTCGAGGACGCTCGCGACGCCGCGCAGGAGTCGCTCGTGAAGCTCTGCACGAAGATCCGCCAGTTCCGCGGCGACGCGCAGTTCGCCACCTGGCTCCACCGGCTCGTCGTCAACACCTGCCGCGACCTCCACGCGCGGAAGCGCGTCCGCTCCACCGAGCCGCTTCTCTCCGACCAGCGGGCCGCCGGAGACGACTCCGATCCCGACGCGCCTGGCGCTCCTCGCCGACCTGCGCCGTGACCTCGTCGACGGCCTCTCGCGGCTCTCGGCCGACCAGCGTGCCGTCGTCGTCCTGCGCGACGCGCTCGACCTTCCGTACGAGGAGGTCGCCCGCCGCGCCTGCATGCCGATCGGCACGGCGAAGTCGTACGTGCACCGGGGCCGGCAGCCGCCTTCGCTCCGGGCTCGAGGAGCGCGCGCCCGCGTGAGCTCGGCTCGGCTCGGCAGGGCGGAGATCGAGGCGATCCTTCCCCACCGCGATCCGTTCCTCCTCCTCGACGAGGTGACCGAGCTCGAGCCGGGAGTCCGCGTGGTGGCCCGCAAGCGCGTGCGCGAGGACGAGTGGTACCTCGCCGGGCACTTTCCCGGGCGGCCGATCATGCCGGGCGTGCTCATGGTGGAGGCGCTCGCCCAGACGGGCGCGGTCGCCGTTCTCTCCGAGGAGGAGAACCGCGGCAAGCTGGCGCTCTTCGCCGGGATCGACGACGTCCGCTTCAAGCGGCTCGTGACGCCCGGCGACGAGCTCGAGCTCGTCTGCGAGCTCGAGCGGGTGCGCGGCCCGATCGGCCGCGGCAAGGCGCGCGCGACGGTCGACGGCGAGCTGGCCGTCCGCGGCACGCTGACCTTTGCCGTCACCGAGGAGACCGCGTGATCGGGCGCGTCGGCGAGAACGGCGCGCGCATCGGGATCACGGGTGTCGGCGCCTACGTCCCCGAGCGGGTGCTGACGAACGCTGACCTCGAGACGATGGTCGACACGAACGACCAGTGGATCGTGGAGCGGACGGGGATCCGGGAGCGGCGGATCGCCGCCGACACCGAGGCGGCGAGCGACCTCGCGCTACCGGCCTGCCGCGCAGGCGCTCGAGCGGGCCGGCGTTGGGCGGCGAGGACGATCGACTACATCGTCGTCGCCACGGCGACGCCGGACATGCTCTTCCCTGCGACGAGCTGCATCGTCGCCGACGAGCTCGGCGCCTCGAAGGCCGCCGCCTACGACCTCCTCGCCGGGTGCAGCGGGTTCATCTACGCCCTCGCGCAGGCCTACGGCGCGGTCGCGGGAGGGCTCGCCGAGCGCGCGCTCGTGGTCGGCTCCGAGACGCTTTCGAAGATCACGAACTGGAACGACCGCGGCACCTGCATCATCTTCGGAGACGGCGCCGGGGCGGCCGTCGTCGAGCGGGTGGAGGACGGCGGGTTCGAGGGCTTCGAGCTCGGCGCCGACGGCTCACGCGGCGACGATCTCTGCATCCCGGCCGGCGGCTCCCGGATGCCCGCCACGCCCGAGAGCCTGGCCCAGGAGGCCCAGTTCATCAAGATGAACGGCACGCGAGGTCTTCCGCTTCGCGACGCGCGTCATGGTCACGTCCGCGCGAGAGCTCCTCGAGCGCGTGCGGGCTTCGAGCTCGACGACGTCGATCTCTACGTGCCGCACCAGGCCAACAAGCGGATCATCGACCACGCCGCGAAGGACATGGGCCTGCCGGACGACAAGGTGCGTCGTGAACATCGACCGGTACGGCAACACGTCGTCGGCGTCGATTCCGCTGGCGCTCGCCGAGGCGGTCGACGACGGCCGGCTCAAGCCGGGCTCGGTCGTCCTCATGAGCGCCGTCGGCGCCGGGCTCACCTGGGGTTCGGTCGTCATGACGTGGTCGAACGAGGGAGCGTCGGTGAAGGTCGCGTTCTGCTTTCCCGGGCCAGGGCTCGCAGGAGGTCGGGATGGGCGCCGAGATGGCCGAGGCCTTCCCGGAAGCCCGCGCCGTCTACGAGGAGGCCTCCGAGGCGGTCGGCTTCGATCTCGCGCAGCTCTGCTTCGAGGGCCCGATCGAGGAGCTGACGCGGACCGAGCTCCAGCAGCCGGCGCTCGTGGCCACGTCGCTCGCGTGCCTGCGGGCCGTCGAGGCGCGCGGCATCCGCGCCGACTACGTCGTCGGGCACTCGGTCGGCGAGTACTCGGCGCTCGCAGCTGCGGGCTCGCTTTCCGACCGTGGAGCCGTAGCGCTCGTTCGCGAGCGAGGCGAGGCGACGGCGGCCACCGCGGAGGAGCACCCGGGCGCCATGGCCGCGATTCTCGGGCTCGAGGACGCGGTCGTCGAGGAGCTCTGCCGGGAGATCGAGAACGTGTGGCCGGCGAACTACAACTGCCCAGGCCAGCTCGTCGTCTCGGGCGAGAACGCCGCCGTCGACAGGCTGCTCGAGGAGGCCGCGGCGCGCGGTGCGCGCCGCACCGTCAAGCTCCGGGTCGAGCGGCGCCTTCCACAGCCCGCTCGTCGCGCGAGCAGCCGATCGACTTCGGCCCGCGCTCGAGCGGCTCTCGTTCGCGAGAGCCGTCGCCGCCCTTCATGTCGACCGTGACGGCGCAGCTCGAGTCGGCGGAGCGCGTGGCCGAGCTCCTCCTCGAGCAGCTCACCGGCCCGGTCAGGTTCACCCAGGCCGTCGGCGGGCTCGTGCAGGACGGGGTCGACACGTTCGTCGAGATCGGGCCCGGCCAGGTGCTCGCGGGCCTCGTCCGGCGCTGCGACCGGTCGCTTCGTACGTTCTCGGTCGGCGACCCGGCGTCGCTCGAGAAGCTCGAGGAGATCGCTCTCCGCAGCCTGATGGCGGACTTCGCTCACTCGAAGGCAAGGTCGCGCTCGTCACCGGGGCGTCACGTGGGATCGGGGCGGCGATCTGCCGCGAGCTCGGCGCGCGCCGGCGCCCGCGTGGCGGTCAACTACCGCGCGAGCGCGGACGCGGCGGAGGAGATCGCGGGCGAGATCGGTGGCATCGCCGTCGCCGGCGACGTGGCCGACCCGGAGCAGGCGGCGGCGCTCGTCGAGCAGGTCGAGGCGGAGCTCGGCGACCTCGACTGCCTCGTCAACAACGCGGGCGTCACGCGCGACGGCGCTGATCGCGCGGATGAGCGACGAAGACTGGGACGCGGTCCTCGACACGAACCTCCGCGGGACGTTCAACACCTGCCGTGCCGTCTCGCGCAAGATGCTCCGCCGCCGCTCCGGCTCGATCGTCAACCTGACGAGCGTGGTCGGGATCCACGGCAACCCGGGCCAGGCGAACTACGCGGCGTCGAAGGCCGGGATCATCGGGCTGACGAAGTCGCTCGCGCAGGGAGCTCGGAACTCGTGGCGTGCGTGTGAACGCGATCGCGCCCGGCTACATCGACACCGAGCTGACCGGCGTGCTGCCCGACGAGGTGCGCGACGCCATCCTCGGCAACACGCCGCTCGGGCGACTCGGCGAGCCGGAGGACGTCGCCCGTGCGGTACGCTTTCTCTGCTCTGACGAGGCCGCATTCGTGACGGGGGCGGTGCTCCTCGTCGACGGCGGCCTGGGGATGTAGGAGGAGAGCTTGGCTTCGGAGAACGGACGACGGCGTGTGGTCGTGACCGGGGTGGGCGCGGTGACGCCGCTCGGCAACGACGCCGAGACGCTTCTGGGAGAACCTGACCGCCGGGAAGTCGCGGCGCGGGCCCGATCACGATCTTCGACGCGAGCGAGTATCCGGTGCAGTTCGCCTGCGAGCTCAAGGAGTTCGATCCGACCGAAGTGGATCGACAAGCGCAAGGCGCGGCGCATGGACCGCTTCGCCCAGATGGTGCTCGCCGCGGCGCGGATGGCCGAGGAGGACTCTGGGCTCGACGTCGAGGCCGAGACCGAGCGGATCGGTGTCTCGGTGGCGACCGGCATCGGCGGCCTCCAGTCGTTCGAGGCCTGCCACTCGACGCTCATCGAGCGCGGCCCGGACCGCGTGAACCCGCTCTCGATTCCCGCGATCATTCCGAACATGGGCGCGGCCTGGGTCTCGATGGAGCTCGGGACGCGAGGGCCGCTGACGTCCCAGTGCACCGCGTGCGCCGCATCCAACATGGCGATCGGGGAGGCGATGGACGCGATCCGCCTCGGCCGGGCCGACGTGATGTTCGCCGGGGGAACGGAGGCCGGGATCTCCGAGGTCGGGATCTCCGGCTTCGGCGCCATGCGCGCCCTCTCGCGGCGGAACGACGACCCGGAGCATGCGAGCCGCCCGTTCGACGCGCAACGCGACGGCTTCGTGATGGGCGAGGCCGGCGGCGTGGTCGTCCTCGAGGAGCTCGAGCACGCCAAGAATCGCGACGCCAAGATCTACGCCGAGCTCCTCGGCTACGGGCTGTCGTCCGACGCGCAGCACATCACGGAGCCAGACCCGACCGGGCGGCACCCGGCGCGGGCGATGCACATGGCGCTCGACGACGCGGGCGTGTCGAGCGACGACATCGACTACATCAACGCGCACGGCACCTCGACCCCGCTCGGCGATGCGAGCGAGACGCGGGTCATCAAGCTCGCGCTCGGCGAGGAGAAGGCGCGGAAGACGCCCGATCTCCTCCACAAAGGGCGCGACCGGCCACTGCCTGGGCGCCTCGGGCGCGATCGAGGCGATCGCCTGCATCTTCGCGGTCGGTCGCAACGTCGTCCCGCCGACGATCAACTACGAGGATCCCGATCCCGAATGCGATCTCGACTACATCCCGAACGAGTCGCGCGAGGTTCCGGTCGAGCACGTCCTCTCGAACAACTTCGGCTTCGGCGGGCACAACGCCTGCCTCGTCTTCAAGAAGTTCAGCGGCTAGCGGCCCTTAGACTCGAGGCATGGCCGAACCCGCGCGGTGGGCGAGCTTCGACTGCTACGGCACGCTGATCGACTGGAACGGCGGCCTCCGATCCACGTTCGCCCAGCTCTGGCCGGAGGCGGATCTCGAGACCGTGCTGGCCGGCTATCACGAGATCGAGCCGCGCGTGCAAGAGGGGTCGGCCAAGCCGTATCGGCAGGTGATGGCCGAGTCGCTCCGCCTCGTGGCTGACAGCCAGGGCCTGGCGCTCGCGGCGGAGCACGAGGATGCGCTCGGAGAGGCGCTGTCGCAGCTGGAAGGCGTTTCCCGAGGTGGCCGGTCGAGCTCTGTGGGAGCTGCGCGAGCGAGGCTGGTCGCTGGCGATTCTCTCCAACACCGATCCCGAGCTTCTCGATGCGTCGATTCAGACGATCGGCGTCCCGGTCGACGCCGTGGTCACTGCCCGCGAGGCCGGCTCCTACAAGCCGGCCCACGGACACTGGCACCGGCTCTTCGAGCGGCCCGACGTCGATCGCGACCGGCACGTCCACGTGGCTGCGAGTCTCTTCCACGACGTCGCGCCGTGCCTCGAGCTGGCCGTCCCGGTCGTCTGGATGAACAGGGAAGAGGAGGAGCCCGACCCGCCGCCCACGGCCGAGCTGCGCGACCTGTCCGGGCTTCGCGGACACGCTCGACCGCCTCGTTTCCCCCGCGTGAGCCTCGCGCCGCCCGAGCCCTTCGTCGCCTCGGCGGCGACAACGGCGGATTCCGGCGAAGTGGCCGAGCTCATACGCACGGTCGAGCGCGCGCAGGACGGAGAGGTGGAGACGACCGCCGACGACGTGCGCGACGAGTGGTCGTCCGCCGATCTGGAGCGTGACGTCGTCCTCGTCCGCGATGGAACGAGGCTGGTGGGCTACGGGCTCGCGCTCGCGTTCATCCCGCGGAGCGCTGGCCGACGGGTATCGTGCATCCCGAGGCGCGGGGACGGGGGCTCGGCCGCTTTCTCGTTCGGACGATCGAGGCCCGCGGCCGCGAGCTCGCGCCGCACGGGCCGAAGCTCGAGACCTACGTGAGCGTGAACGACGGCCCCGGCCGGCGACTCCTCGAAGCCGAGGGCTACCGGGGCGTCAGGCGCTGGCTCCGAATGCTCGTCGACCTCGAGGCGGCCCCGGTCGTCCCGGAGCTCCCCGACGTGGAGATCCGCCCGTTCAGGCGGGGGAGGAGCTCGCGTTCCACGACGTGTTCGAGCGAGCGTTCGACGGCCACTGGGGCCACGTGCCGAAGTCGGCGCAGGCGTGGTGGCGCGATGCCGACGAGGCCAGTGGCGGCGACCGTACGTACTACTTCGTGGCGGAGCGGGACGGCGTCCTCGTCGGCGAGACCTCGGGACTGCCCAGGCGCTTCGACATGGGCTGGATCGGCACCCTCGGGGTCGTGCCCGAGGCGCGAGGGCTCGGGGTCGGTCGGGCGCTTCTCCTTCGGAGCCTGGCGGAGTTCTGGTCGCAGGGCGAGAGGCGAGTCGGTCTGGCTGTCGACGCGGCCAACGAGACAGGCGCGACGAGGCTCTACGAGTCCGTCGGGATGCGCACCTCGTTCGGGGCGATCGCCTACGAAAAGGACATCGCCGCAGGTACCGTGTCCGCGTGAGCCGCCTGCGCGCTCGCTGCCCCAACTGCCGAACGCTGACTGCCGTCGCGCTCGGAGAGGCGTACGAGTGCCACGCGTGCGGCGCGAGCTTCGAGGCGGGCCTTGTCCGCGTGCCGCGTGCGTGGGGAGCCGAGGGCGAGGCGATGGCGGAGGCTGCTTTCCTGCCGCTCCCGTATCCCGAGGTCGCCGTGGTCGAGGAGGACACGCTGCGGGAACAGACGCTCGGCCTCGCCGCGGCTCTCCCGGATCGGCCGGTCGTCCTCGGCGGTTGCTGCTGCGCCCACACCGGCGCAGTCGAGGGCCTTGCTGCCCGGCACGACCGCCTCGCGGTCGTCTGGCTCGACGCGCACGGCGACCTCAACACACCCCAGACCTCTCCGAGCGGGAACCTGTGGGGCATGCCGCTCCGCGCGATCCTCGACGGAGGGAGTGTCGAGGCCGCGGACACGGCGCTCGTCGGCGCCCGGAGCCTCGATGCGCCCGAGGAGGAGTTCATCGCGGCGAGCGGGATCCGGATCGGCCCCGACGCCGTCGCCGAGGCGCTCGCAGGGGCCGAGGCGGTGTACGTGGCCTTCGACTGCGACGTCCTGGAACCGGATCAGGGAGTGACCATGCACATGCCGGAGCCCGGCGGCCTCACTCTCGGCGAAGCCGTTGGGATCCTCGAGCGGGTCCGAGCCGCGGTGCCGGTCGCGGGCGTCGGGTTCACCGGCCTGACTGCCGCGCCGCAGAACGCGGAGGAGCTTCACCGCTTCACCACGGCTCTGGGTCTGTAGCGCTCTTCTGAGCCAGCTCGCAAGGCACAGGGCCAGGCGGCCTGAGGCGATTGGCTCTGGGGGTTACGATAGCCGCCTTCATGGCGAGCCGGATCGACGTTTCCATCGAGCACCGCGGTGACCCTCCGGTCCTCGACGGAAAGAAGCATCCGAACACCTGCCCGAAGTGCGGCTCGCACTACCGGGACGACGAGCTGGAGGCCGCGCTCGGCGTCTGCCCACAGTGCGGCCACCACTTCCCCGTTCGGGCTCGCGAGCGTATCTCCCAGCTCGCCGACCGCGGCACCTTCGCAGAAGAGGACGCCGAGCTCCGCTCGGCAGACCCGCTCGGGTTCTACGACCTGAAGGCCTACACGGAGCGGATCGCCGAGGCCGAGATGGCCACCGGCCTCGGGGACGCAATCGTCGCGGGAGCCGCCTCGATCGAGCGCCGTCCCTGCGAGCTCGCCGTCATGGACTTCGCCTTCATGGGCGGCTCGATGGGGAGTGCCGTCGGGGAGAAGTTCGCGCGCGCCGCGGATCGCGCCGCGGAGCGCCGCGCTCCGCTCGTCTGCGTAACCGCCTCCGGCGGTGCACGCATGCAGGAGGGGATTCTTTCCCTCATGCAGATGCCGAAGACGATCGCTGCGGTCGACCTCCTGCGCGAGGCGCCGGCGCCGTTCGTCACGGTCATGACCCATCCGACGACCGCGGGCGTCCTCGCGAGCTTCGCGAGCCTCGGAGACGTGATCGTCGCCGAGCCGGGTGCTCTCCTCTCCTTCACGGGGCCGCGGGTCGTCCAGCAGACGACGCGCGAGAAGCTCCCGGACGACTTCGGGCTCACGGAGGCGAACTTCCGCTTCGGTCACGTAGACGCCATCGTGGCCCGGCCCGACCTTCGTCCCTTCCTCGGCCGGCTCCTCGCGCTCTTCGCCAATGGCAGCTGACCCGAAGGTGCGCGACGCCGAGCAGCTGCGCCTCCGGGAGCGGCTGACGAAGCTCCGCGGGCTACCGCTCCTCCGCGGCGCCGGGGTCGCCGGCGAGCTCGCCCGGCTCGAGCGCCAGATCGAGCGCATGGAGGCCGAGCCCGACGCGGACGAGGTCTGGCACTCCGTCGAGCTCGCCCGACACCAGGACCGGCCGTACACCCTCGACTACGTGGAGCGGCTCTGCGACGACTTCGTAGAGCTGCACGGCGATCGGTCGCTCGCCGACGATCCGGCGATCGTCGCGGGACTCGCACGCTTCGCGGGCGGGACCGTCGTCCTGGTGGGCCATCAGAAGGGGCGCGACATCCGGGAGCGAACGGCGCGGAACTTCGGCATGGCCTACCCCGAGGGCTACCGCAAGGCGATGCGCGCCATGGAGATCGCCGACAGGCACGGCTTCCCGGTGGTGACGCTCGTCGACACCCCGGGCGCCTATCCCGGCGTGCAGGCGGAGCAGCACGGCCAGGGAGGCTGGATCGCCCGCTGTCAGCTTGCGATGCTCCGGCTTCGCGTGCCTTCGATCTCCTGCGTGATCGGCGAGGGGGGTTCAGGTGGAGCCGTCGCGATCGCCGTCACAGACCGGGTTCTCATGCAGGAGAATGCGATCTACAGCGTCATCTCGCCGGAGGGCTGCGCCGCGATTCTCTGGCGCGACGCCGGGGAAGCGAAGAAGGCGGCAGCCGCCTTCAAGCCCGATGCTCAGCACTGCCTCGAGCTCGGCGTCGTGGACGGCATCGTCCCGGAGCCGCCCGGGGGCGCGCACGCCGACCACGACGAGGCCGCACGGCTCCTGGGCGAGGCGCTGAAGCTCGCCCTGGAGGATGTGGGCAACGGACCCGAGGTCGAGCGCCGCCAGGCCCGCCGCGCGAAGTTTCGCGCCATGGGTGTGTTCGCCGGCTGATCGGTGCTCGCTGATCGGCGGACCGACTCCCGCCCCTGGAAAGCCTTGGGGCCGGTACTCAGCCGGCCCCAAGTGCCAACCCCCCCAGGTCGGCTGAGAAAAGCTCTCTCGTGAACGACATTCCGCGAATCCCGTGCGGCAAAACATCGGGCTCGGAACCTCTTCGAGACGGGCATGCTTACGGCCATGGCGAAGCTCGACGAGTACAAGCGCAAGCGCGACCGAAAGCAGACTCCTGAGCCGTTCGGCGGCGGGAAGAAGAAGGCAAAGCGGCCCATCTTCGTCGTCCAGCGACACGACGCTCGCCGGCTGCACTACGACTTCCGCCTCGAGCGTGACGGAGCGCTCGCGAGCTGGGCTGTCCCCAAGGGCGATCCCGCTTGAGCCCGGAGAGCGCCACCTTGCGGTGCACGTCGAGGATCACCCGCTCGAGTACGCGACCTTCGCGGGCGAGATTCCGGCGGGGCAGTACGGGGCCGGGACGGTCGAGATCTGGGATCACGGCACCTACGAGCTCGAGGAGGAGAAGCGGGACGGCGGCCTGACCGTGCGGCTGGAGGGCGAGCGGCTGAACGGCATCTGGACACTGGTGCCCGCCAAGCTCGACGGTGACCCGAAGAACTGGCTGCTCCTGAAGAAGCGCGACGCGGATCGTGCTGCGCCTGGCTCCGGCGCGAAGCGGGAGTACGAGCCGATGCTCGCCACCCTTTCCGAGTCGCTGCCGTCCGGCCGGAACTGGCTCTACGAAGTCAAGTGGGACGGGTTCCGGACGATCGCCTACCTACGCGGGGGCGACGTGCGACTCAGGAGTCGCCGCGACCAGGATCTGAACGAGCGCTTCGCGCCGGTGGCGAGCGCGCTGCCTCGGGCGCTCCGCACGAGCAACTGCGTGCTGGACGGCGAGGTGTGCGCGCTCGACGAGAAGGGGCGGCCGAGCTTCTCGAAGCTCCAGCAGGGTGGTGATGCGCCGCTCGCCTACTACGCCTTCGACCTCCTGGAACATGAAGGCGAAAGCCTCGTCGAGCGACCGCTGACGGAACGCCGCGAGCGACTGGCCGAGCTCCTCGACGGCCGAAACGCCACCGTGCGGCTCTCTGAGGCCTTCGACGATGGCGCGGCGCTCGCAGAGGTCGTCACGGCCGAGGGCTTCGAGGGCGTCATGGCCAAGAAGCGCGCCAGCGTCTACGAGCAGGGCAAGCGGAGCCGGAACTGGCTCAAGGTCAAGCCCGGCCTTCAGAAGCAGGAGTTCGTGATCGTGGGCTACACCCGCGGCCAGGGGCGCCGCTCCAGGAGCTTCGGGTCACTCGTCGTCGCCGTCCGCCACGGGGACGACCTCGTCTGGGCGGGGAACGTCGGCACCGGCTTCGGCGAGGAAGAGATCCAGCGGCTTCTCCGCCGCCTCAGGCCGCTCGAGCGCAAGACGAGCCCACTCACGGTCGTCCCGAAGATGCCGCGCATCCGCAAGAACGAGATCGTCTGGGCATCCCCGCGGCTCGTGGCCGAGGTCGGCTTCACCGAATGGACGCACGACGGCCATCTCCGCGCGCCGCGCTACCACGGCCTGCGGGACGACAAGACTGCGGGGGACGTGAGGCGCGAGCTCCCCATGGAGAGCGAGATCAAGCGAGGCAGGCGCACGCTTCGGCTCTCCAACCTGGACAAGGTCTTCTTTCCCGACGACGGCATCACGAAGGGCGACCTCCTCCTCTTCTACCGCGAGGTCGCGCCGGTGCTCGTTCCTCATCTGAAGGATCGCCCGTTCACGATGAAGCGCTACCCCGACGGGATCGAGGGCGGCCACTTCTTCCAGAAGGACGCGCCGAAGCACATGCCCGACTGGATCCCGACGAGGCGGTATCGCTCGACGTCGCGAGAGACGCGAGAGAAGCGGACGATCGCCTACCCCCTCGTCAACGACGACCTCGCGCTCCTTTGGATGGTGAACATGGGCTGCATCGACCTGAACACCTGGTACTCGCGGGTCGACAAGCCGGACCGCCCGGACTTCGTGCTCTTCGACCTCGACCCCTCCGCCGACGTGGGCTTCAAGGAGTGCGTCCAGGTCGCGCTCCTCGTCAAGGAGGTGCTCGACGCGCTCGGGCTCGAGGGCTGTCCGAAGACGAGCGGCTCGGACGGGATCCACGTGCTCGTGCCGATCGAGCGGCGCTACACGTACGGCGACACGCGCCAGTTCGCCGAGATCGTCGCGGGTGCTCTCGCCCGTGCTCACCCGAAGCTCGTGACGACCGAGTGGTCGAAGGCGAAGCGTCGCGGGGTGCTGGTGGACGCGAACCAGAACGGCGAGGGGAAGACGATCGCGTCCGTCTACTCCGTGCGCCCCCACCCCGGCGCCCCTGTCTCGACGCCGCTGCGCTGGGACGAGGTCACGGAGGATCTCGACCCGAAGGACTTCAGCATGGGTGTGGTGCGGGAGCGGATCGAGCGCCACGGCGATCTCTTCGAGCCCGTCCTTCGGAGCCGTCAGCGCATCGACCGCGCGCTCGACGCGCTGCGGTGAGGCTCGACGCGTTCTCGGCGGAGCTCGGCGGCGAGGTGAGACTCCGCCCCGTCGAGGACGAGGACGTGGGGGAGCTCTTCCGGCTCGTCGACGCGAATCGTACGTACCTGCGGGAGTGGATGCCGTGGCTCGACGGGACGCAGACCGAAGACGACCTGCGCTCTTGGGCGAACACGGAGCGCGCCAACGCCGCGGCCGGCAAGAGCGCCCAGTTCGTGATCGTCGAGGGCGAGCAGATCGCCGGCGTGGCCGGATTCCACGAGATCGACTGGCAGCACAGCCAGGTCGAGCTCGGCTACTGGCTCGCCGAGGGCCGGCAGAGTCACGGTCTCGCGACGCGCGCCGCCGGGGCGCTCGTCCGGATCGCGTTCGAGGAGCTTGGCCTGAACCGGGTCGGGATCAAGACCGCGACGGGCAATGCGAGGAGCCGGGCCATCCCGGAGCGGCTCGGCTTTCGCCACGAGGGGGTCGAGCGGGCGGGCGAGCGGCTCTACGACCGCTTCGTCGACCTCGACGTCTTCTCGCTCCTGGCGGCCGAATGGAGGGCGTCCGAGCCAGACCCGCCCAGCGCGAGGATTAGGCCCCATCCCCACCTCCGAGGCACTTACTGAGCCCGCTGCCGCCGTCCGGTTCACGACGACCCTCCCGCCGCATGCTGCGCGGACTTCCCCCTCGGCCGCCCATCAAGTCGTTTCGGCGAGCCGTCGCTGCAGGAAGCGCTGCTCGGACTTGCTCGGCGCCAGCTCGAGAGCCTGCCGGTAGGCGCCGGCGGCGTCCGCGTCGCGCCCCAGTCGGCGCAAGAGGTCTGCCCGCGCAGCGTGGTAGAGGTGGTACCCGGCGAGCTCGGCCGCGAGCGGCTCGAGGAGCTCGAGGCCCCGCTCAGGGCCGTCGGCCATCGCGATCGCGACGGCGGCGTTCAGCGCCACGACAGGGGAGGGCTGAAGGCCGTGCAGCCGCAAGTAGAGGGCCGAGATTGCCGTCCAGTCGGTCTCCGGCGCGGTGTGCTCCGCGGCGATTGCCGCCTGGAGCTGGTACGAGCCCGGCTGCCGCAGACTGACCGCGGCGTCGAGCACGCGCCTCCCCTCGGAGATCCGCCCGGCGTCCCAGAGCCCGCGGTCCTGCTCCTCGAGCAGCACGAGGTCGCCGCTCTCGTCCACGCGGGCCCGCCGCCGTGAGTCCTGCAGGAGCATGAGCGCCACGAGCCCGAGCACCTCCGGCTCGTCCGGCATGAGCGCGGCCAGGATCTTCCCGATCCGGATCGACTCGTCGAGTAGCTCGTCACGCGCGGGCGGCCCGTAGCCCGCGTTGAAGACGAGGTAGAGGACCGCGAGCACAGCGGTCAACCGGTCGGGGAGGTGGTGCTCGGGCGGGATGCCGAAGGGGATGCCCGCCACCCGGATCTTCCGCTTCGCGCGCACGAGCCGCTGCGCCATCGTGGGCTCTGGCACGAGGAAGGCGCGCGCGATCTCCTCCGTCGTCAGCCGCCCGACCATCCGCAGGGTGAGGGCCACTTGCGCCTCGACCTCGAGCGCCGGATGGCAGCACGTGAAGATGAGGCTCAGGCGGTCGTCTGGAATCGGGCTCACGGGCGCCTCCTCCGTCTCCAGCGGCTCGAGCTGGGCGAGCTTCTCGCGCAGGGTCCGCTCCCGCCGCAGCCGGTCGATGGCCCGGTTCCGCGCGGTCGTCAAGAGCCACGCCCCGGGCGCGTCCGGCATGCCATCGCGAGGCCAGCGCTCGAGCGCGGTCGCGAACGCCTCCTGAAGCGCGTCCTCGGCGAGGTCGAAATCACCGAGGACGCGGATCAGGGTCGCGAGGACTCGCCCGCGCTCCTCGCGGAAGAGCCGGTCGGCGTTCAGTTCGCCGGCGCCCCCTCGCGGTCGAAGACCATCACGGGCCGCACCTCGATCTTGCCGATGCTTGCCGACGGGATCTTCGCCGCCCACTCGAGCGCCACGTCGAGCGACTCGGCCTCGATCAGGTAGTAGCCGCCGAGCTGCTCCTTCGTCTCAGCGAAGGGGCCGTCGGTCGTCAGCGTCTTCCCGTCCCGGACCGTCAGGGTGGTCGCCGTCGCGACGGGCTCGAGGGCATCCCCGGCGATGAACGCGCCGCTTGACCGAAGCTCTTGGGTGTAGGCGGAGTAGTCGCCCATGAACGCGTTTCGCTCGTCCTCAGACATGTTCTGGAGTCCGTCTTCCTCGTCGTAGATCAAGAGCATGTACTGCACGGTCGGTGCCTCCTTCGCGTTGGGTACGACTCTATGACGATTGGGCGGCGCGAAAATCGACACCGGCGGGAGGATGGCCCGCGCCGGCCCCGAAGGGTTCCTGCGATGGGATTCCTCTCCCGCCTGTTCGGACGTGTCCAAGAGGAGCCGCTCGCGCGCCCCGAGCCACCTGCGCCCGAACCCGAACCGGAGCCTGAGCCCGAACCCGAGCCTGTGGCGGCCGAACCGGAATCCGAACCCGAACCCGAGCCCGAGCCCGAGCCTGTGGCGGCCGAACCGGAATCCGAGCGAGAACCCGAGCCCGCGCCCGAACCTGTGGCGGCGGAACCCGAGCCCGAACTGGAGCCCGAGCCTGCGGAGCCAGTCCTCCCCGGCGAGCTCACCCTCACGCTCGACGAGGCCGTGACGGCACTTCGGGCGGCAGGTTCCGACGGCATCCGGATCGGCTTCGTGAGCCGCGAGTACCTCCGCGCAGCCGAGGATGAGCGGCCGGGCGCCAGACGCCGGCTCGTCTCCCTTCTGTCCGAGCAGCTCCGAGCACGCGGTCTCCTGGCGGAGGACGGTCGCTTCGAGCTCCGCGAGGAGCAGCCGGCGGGCAGCCCGCGGGCCGGGTTATGAACGGCGAAGGAGGGAATGGAGGGGGTTGGGCGATGAGCCGCGAGGTCTGGATGCGGTGGATGGTCGCCGGCGCCGGTTTTCTCGGCATCGGCCTCGGTGTGATGCTGATCGGGCTTGTCAGCAGGACGGGCGACCTCGTCGCGCTCGGCGGCGTTCTCGCCGGGGTGCAGGCGGCCTTCCTCCTCGCCGTCGCCGCGATCTGGCGCTTTAGCGGCCTTCGTTAACGACCATTCCGCGGAGGAGCCCGAGCGCACCTGACTTGTCGAGCGGCTCGTTCAGGTTCCCGCACTTCGGGCTCTGGACGCAGCTCGGGCAGCCTCGCTCGCACGGACACCCGACGAGGAGCCGCTCCGTGTCGCGGACCCAGCCCTCGAATGCGTCGTAGCCACGACGGGTCAGGCCGACACCCCCGGCGTGCGCCTCGTAGACGAAGATCGTCGGCCGGCCGGTCTGAAAATGGATGTTCGTCGAGAGCCCGCCGATGTCCCAGCGATCGCACATCGCCCAGAGCGGCAGGACGGCGATCAGCGAATGCTCCGCCGCGTGAAGCGAGCCGAGGAGGCGCGGCATCGTGTCCAGGCCGGCCAGCAGCCCGTCCGGAGGCAGGAACCAGATGCCCTCGGTCTCGAAGGTCGTCTCCGGCATGTCGAGCGCGACGAGCTCGAGCTGCTCTCCGTCTCGGATCGACCGCTTCTGGTAGCCGGTCACCTGCTCGGTGACGGCGACGCGGCCGAAGAAGAGCTCGACCCCGAGTCGAGCGCCTTCGAGCTCCACGCCCTCGATGACGGTGGTCGTCTCTTTCTTCGCCTGCGTGTACCAGTCGCCGCTGAACGGCTGGACGAGTGCCGTGCGCGTCTCCAGGTCGAGCGCGACGACGGCGTAGGACTCGCCCAGGTGGAGGTACACGGCCCCCTCGTGCACCGTCGAGTACGCGCGCTCGAGCTCGACGACGCCGAGGACGGAGCCGGTCTCTCGCTCCACGATCGTGATCGCGTCGGGGGATGAGCTTCGGAGCGAGAGCCGGCCGGCCGGATAGTCCTTGCCGGACCAGACGTAGCCCGACCTCGTGCGGCGGAGCTCTCCCCCGTCGGCGAGCACCTCGGCCCGCTGAAGCGCCTCAGGGCCGAGCGCCGCCACATCGGCTTCGTCGAGCGGCGCCTCGAAGGCAGCCGCGCGCACGTGCCCGTCGAGGATCCTCGGGTTCGTGCCGTCGAGGATCGCCGCCTCGACGCGCCGCTCCATGAGCGCCTCGGGCTCCCGCATGAAGAACTGGTCGAGCGCGTCCTCGCCCGCGACGAGCACGGCGAGGCCGTGGCTCCGGCGCCCGGCGCGGCCCCACTGCTGGCGCAGGCTCGCCACCGTTCCCGGAAACCCGACGCTCACTGCCGCGTCGAGCAGGCCGACGTCGATGCCGAGCTCGAGGGCGTCCGTGGCCGTGACGCCGAGGAGCTCCCCCTCGACGAGCCGCCGCTCGATCTCGCGCCGCTGCGAGGGCGTGTAGCCCGCGCGGTAGGGCGAGAGCCGTCCAGCGAGCTCCGGCACGCGGTCGCAGGTGAAGCGGTGGATCAGCTCGGCCGCTTTCCGGCCCTTGGCGAAGCAGATCGTCCGTTGGCCGGCCGCGACGAGCTCGGCCAGGATCCGCGAAGCCTCGCCGAGCGCGCTGGCGCGGACGCCGAGCTCCTCGTCAAGGAGCGGCGGATTCCAGAAGAGGATGGTGCGCTCGGCCCGCGGCGCTGCGTCGCGGTCGACGACCGTTACGTCGAGCCCGGTCAGCGCGGCGGCCTGCTCGCCGGGGTTCGCGATCGTCGCCGAGGCGAGCAGGAACTGCGGTTCGGCCCCGTAGACGGCCGCCATCCGCCGCAGGCGCCGCAGCACGTTGGCGACGTGCGAGCCGAAGACGCCGCGGTAGACATGGGCCTCGTCGACGACGACGTAACGGAGGTTCGCGAGAACGTCGCCCCACCGGTCGTGGTGCGGTAGGAGGCCGACGCTCAGCATGTCCGGGTTCGTGAGGATCAGGTTCGCCCACTTGCGGATCTGCCAGCGCTGTTCGGTCGGCGTGTCGCCGTCGTAGATCGCGGCGCGCAGGCGGGGGAGCCGGAAGCCGGCGAGCGTCCGTGCCTGATCCTGCGCCAGCGCCTTGGTCGGGTAGAGGTAGAGCGTGCGGAGCTTCGGCTCCGCCGCGAGCGCGTTCAGGACAGGCAGGTTGAAGGCGAGCGTCTTGCCGCTAGCGGTTCCGGTCGAGACGATGACGTGCTCCCCGCGCTCGGCCGCCTCGAAGGCCGCCGCCTGGTGGGCGTAGAGCCGCTCGAGGCCACGCTCGGCGAGCGCCGCCGCGAGCGTCGGCTGCAGCCCGTCGGGGAGCGAGACGAGCACCGGCTCGGCGGCCGGCACGTCGGTCGTGAACGCCACCTCCTCGGCTGCGAGGAGCGACTCCCACCCGGCGAGCTCGAGGGCCATCCCGACAGTGAACCGCATGGGGCCGTTGGTACGCTCGGCTGCGGAGTGTCGGTACCGCGCTGCCTCACGATTGCCACGTCCGATTCCGGCGGCGGCGCCGGGATCCAGGCCGACCTGAAGGCGTTCGCACGCCTCGGCTGCCACGGCATGAGCGCGATCGTGGCGCTGACGGCACAGAACACGCGGGATGTCACCGCCGTCCACGAGGCGCCAGCGGATTTCATCCGGGCCGAGCTCGAGGCCGTCTTCTCCGACATCGGCGTCGACACGGCCAAGACGGGGATGCTCTTCTCGCGGAGGATCATCGAGACCGTCGCCGAGTTCCTCGCGGCCAACCCGGTGCCGCTCGTCGTCGACCCGGTGATGGTGGCCGCGTCCGGCGCGCAGCTCCTCCAGGACGACGCGGTCGAGACGCTGAAGTCCCGGCTCTTCCCGCTCGCGACGGTCATCACGCCGAACCTCCACGAGGCCTGCGCGCTCGCCGGCGAGCCATACCGGGAGGACGCCGACCGGCGCGAGCTTGCGGAGGCGCTACACGCGCTCGGGCCTGACGCCGTGATCGTGACGGGCGGGCACGGCGCCGAAGCCGTCGACTGGCTCTTCGACGGCGAGACCCACACGCCGATCCCGGTCGCCCGCTACGGCGACGAGGCGATCGCACGGCGCCGGCTGCACCCATTCGGCGAGCCTTTGCGCATTTCTGGCACGCGGCGAGTCGCTCGAGGATGCGGCGCGCGCGGCCGCGGAAGTGGCCACCGAGGCCGTCCGGGCCGGCCTCACTGAGATCGGCTCGGGTTCAGGCCCGGTCGACGTCTTCGCTCTTGAAGCTCAGCGAGCTCGGTGAGTTCGGGCTCCTGGCGGAGCTCGAGCGGCAGGGACTCGTGGAGGGGATCGACGCCGACGGCGCCGAGCTCGGCGACGGGCGCGTGCTCACGCAGGACGTACTCGTCGAGGGGGTGCACTTTCGCCGTGAGTGGACGTCGTGGCGTGACCTCGGCTACAAGGCCGCGGCGGTCAACCTGAGCGACCTGGCGGCGATGGCTGCGGAGCCGGAGGCGCTCTTCGTCGTCCTCGGCGCGCCGCCGGAGATCGAGGCCGAGGCGATCGTAGAGCTCTACGAGGGATTGAACGAGCCGGGTGTTCCGGTGCGCGGCGGGAGACACGACCTCGTCTCCGCAGCTCTCGATCTCGGTCACCGCGCTGGGGCGGAGCGAGCGAGTGCCTGGCCGCTCCGGGGCTCGCCCCGGCGACGTGCTCGTCGTGACGGGTCCGCTCGGCGGAGCGGCCGCGGGCCTGCGGGTCCTCGAGCAGGGCCTCGAGGGCTTCGACGAGTTCGTCCGCTCGCACCGCCGGCCGCCGTACAGGCTCGACGCGGGACGCGAACTCGGCCCGCTCGCCCACGCGATGCTCGACCTCTCCGACGGAATCGCCTCGGACGCGCAGCGAATCGCCGAGCGTTCGGGCGTGAAGCTCATCGTCGAGGTCGACCTGCTCCCCCTCGCCCCGCGTCTGGCCGAGGTGGGGGACGAGCCGTTCTGGGCCCAGGGCGAGGACTACGAGCTGCTCGCGGCGCTCACCCCCGACGACGCCGAGCGCCTCCCGTACCCGGTTGTCGGGAGTGTCGAGGCGGGCGAGGGAGTCACTTTCCTCAGGGACGGGCGTCCGCTCGACGTCGCGGGCTGGGATCACTTCCGCTAGCCGGGCGCCTCCATGCGGTCAGCCACGAGCTTGAGGCGCTCGCCGCGAGAGCAGGCCCGCACGGTAAGCACGAGCTTCTCTTCTCCGGCGATGTAGGGGACGCCCTTTCGCTCGAGCCCCGTGATCTCGGTCTTCGCGTCCAGGGAGACGCGACCATCGTCGGTAGCGCGGAAGAGATCCTCGTGCGCGGTGACATCCCTCACCCTGAACACCCCGTGCCCGGGCGGGGACGCCACGGTCGCGCCTACGGTGAGGGGCTCCTCGCAAGTCCAGCCACGTCGCTCGTTCGGCTCGCCCGGATCGAAGATCGCATCGTGAAGCGGGTGCGCTTGGCTTTCGAGGACGAAGCCATCGGCCGTGTACACGACATCCGACGCGGTCGTCACCGCGATTGCGGGATCGACCCCACGGACGGCGAAGATCTCGACGGGCGAGTCCTCCTCGGATGCGCCGTTCGAGTCGTTGCAAGCGGGCGACACCCCCTCCCCTAGCGACCCACCGACCTCGACGCGGGCGGTGATGCCCCAGTACGTCGACCCGTTCCACCGGATCACACTGGCGCAGTCGGCGTCGCCCGAGCCCTCACCTCCCGCGCACCCGGCGACCAGCGCGCCGCAAGCGAGCAAGGAAGCCACGACCGCGCGAACACGCACACCCTTCAGACGCTCGGCGGCACAGGATTGTTCCCGTGGAGAAGTGCCAAGTGTCTCTCGAATCCCATCGTTTCTGGACGAGCGGCGAGCGCGATCCGCCTGAAATCGTCATGGCTCCGCGAAGCGGAGCCGGATTTCAGGCGGCTTGGAGCCAGCGGGACATTGCGCCCTCGTAATGGCTCTTCGATCTTGCACCGACCACGGTCTCTTGCGGCTCGCCGCCCTCGAACAGGATCACCGTCGGGATCGAGAGGATGTTGAAGCGCGCTGCAACCTGCGGGTTCTCGTCCACGTTCATCTTCACGAAGCGAACCCGCTCGCCGTGCTGGGTGGCCAGTTCGTCGAGAATCGGCGTCACGACACGGCAGGGGCCGCACCACGGCGCCCAGAAGTCGACGACCACAGGACTCTCCGACGCGAGCACGTCCTGCTCGAAGCTTGCGTCAGTGACGTCGCTGCATCCCCATCGCAGCCAGCGTAGCAACGTCTAAAGACGCTCGCCGGAGCGCGTCGAGACGGAGCTTCGGGATCCGCCAGATCGCCTCTGCGACGATCCGCTTCGTCATCTTCGAAGCCGCCGACCTCGCGGTCGGTGAACGTGATCGGGATCTCGACGATCGCGGAAGCCCGGCGCGGACGGCGCGGTACGTCGTCTCGATCTGGAACGCGTAGCCGAGCGACGAGAGCGAGTCGAGGTCGATCCGCTCGAGCACCTCCCGGCGGAAGCACTTGAAGCCGCCCGGTCAGGTCGCGAAAGCCGAGGCCGAGCACCGCGCGTGCGTACCACGAGCCGGCGGCGCTGACCGCCCGCCGGCACGGGCCCCCAGTTCTCGACGTGACCGCCGGGCACGTAGCGCGAGCCGAGCACGAGGTCTGCGTGAGCGGCTGCGTCGACGAGCCGTGGCACGTCCTTCGGGGTCGTGGGAGAAGTCGCAGTCCATCTCGATGACGAGCTCGGCGCCGTCCGCGAGGGCGCGGCGGAAGCCGGCGACGTAAGCGGGCCGAGACCCTCCTTGCGCTCGCGGTGCAGGACGCTCGACCCAGGTCGAGCTCGGACGCGAGCCGGTCGGCGATCTCGCCGGTGCCGTCGGGCGAGGCGTCGTCGACGACGAGCACGCGCGCGTCGTCGAGCCGCGGCGCGCGGAAGATGTCGCCGAGCGCGCGCACCATCGGCTCGAGGTTCTCGCGCTCCTCGTACGTAGGCAGGCAGACGACCAGGCGCACCGCCGTATCATCGCCCGGGTGGCGCAGACCCTGCCTTCGAACGCGGAGCTCGCCGACCGGTTCGAGCTCCTGGCCGACCTGCTCGAGCTCGACGGCGCCGACACCTTCCGGCTCGCCGCGTACCGGCGCGCCGCGACGCGGATGCGGGAGTCCGCGGCGCCTGTGGCCCAGCTCGCCGCTCGACGGGCGCGCGACGCAGATCCCTGGGATCGGCGGCACGATCGCCGCGAAGATCGTCGAGCTGACGGAGACCGGCGACCTCCAGGCGCTCGCGAAGCTCCGCGACCGCGTGCCGGCCGGCCTCGTGGACGTCATGCGCGTGCCCGGGCTCGGCCCGAAGACGGCCCGGCAGGCTCTTCACCGAGCTCGGAGTCTCGTCCGAGGACGAGCTGCGCGCGGCGGCCGAGCGCCAGCAGCTCCGCGAGCTCTCCGGGCTCGGCCCGAAGACCGAGGAGCGGGTGCTCGCCGCGCTCGTCCGCTCCGAAGGCGAAGCTCGAGCGCAGGACGCTGCTCGGGCGAGCGCTTCCCGCCGTCGAGGCCGCCGTGGAGGAGCTGCGGGCGCACCCGGCCGCCGAGCGGGTCTCCGAGGCCGGCTCGATCCGCCGGCGGGTCGAGACGGTCCGCGACCTCGACCTGATCGCGACCGCGACCGATCCGGCCGCGCTCACGAGCCACTTCGCTGGGCTGTCCTGGGTCGCCGAGGTCGTGGCCAAGGGACCGACGAAGGCGACCGTCGTCTCCTACGACGGCCTTCGCTTCGACCTCCGCGTCGTTCCGCCGGAGTGCTTCGGCAACCTGCTCCAGCACTTCACGGGCTCGAAGGACCACAACGTCGCGCTCCGCGAGGACGCGGTCAAGCGCGGCCTCTCGGTGTCCGAGTACGGCGTCACGACCGTCGAGACCGACGACGTCTTCACGGCCGAGACCGAGGCAGCGCTCTACGAGCGGCTCGGCTACGCCTGGATCCCGCCGGAGCTGCGCGAGAACCGCGGTGAGCTGGCCGCCGCACGCGACGGGCCGGCTCCCGGATCTCCTCGAGCTCGACGACCTGCACGGCGACCTCCACATGCACACCGACTGGTCCGACGGGCGGACACGCTCGAGGCCATGGCTCAGGCTGCGCACGGCGCTCGGCCGCCGGTACGTCGCGATCTGCGACCACGCCAAGCGGCTCAAGGACGGCCGGCTGGAGCGGCAGGCCGAGGAGATCGCCGCGCTCTCGGAGCGTCTCGACGGCTTCGAGATCCTGACCGGAGTGGAGGTCGACATCCGCCGCGACGGCTCCCTCGACATGAGCGACGAGGTCCTGGCCGAGCGCGACTGGGTGATGGCGTCGATCCACGCCGGGCTTCCAGTCCGGCCGCGATGAGCTCACCGACCGGATCGTGGCCGCGATGGAGCACCCCTACGTCGATGCGATCGGCCATCCGACGGGCCGGAAGCTGAACCGCCGCGGCGCCTACGAGATCGACCTCGAGCGGGTCTTCGCGAAGGCGGTCGAGACCGGCACGTTCCTCGAGATCAACGCCCAGCCCGACCGGCTCGACCTCATGGACGTCCACGCGAAGGCGGCGGTCGAGGCGGGCGTGAAGCTCGTGATCTCGACCGACGCGCACGAGGTCGCGCACCTCGCGCACCTGCCGCTCGGCGTCGCGCAGGCCCGCCGCGGCTGGGTGACCAAGGCGGACGTCGTGAACGCGCGCCCGTGGTCCGAGGTGGCGGCGCTTCGGAAGCGCAACCGGTGAGCGACTTCCGCGAGGACGGCCGCGCGGCGGTCGACTGGGTCGCCCGCTACCTCGAGGGCGTCGGCGACTTGCCCGTGCTGGCCCAGGTCGAGCCGGGCGACATCCGCGCGCAGCTTCCGGCCTCGCCGCCCGAGGAGGCCGAGCCGTTCGACGCCGTGCTCCGGGACCTCGACGAGGTTCTTCTCCCTGGGATCACCCACTGGAACCACCCGCGCTTCTTCGCGTACTTCGCCATCTCGGGCTCGGAGCCGGGGATCCTGGCCGAGCTCCTGATCGCGGCGCTGAACGTGAACGGGATGCTGTGGCGGAGCTCCCCGGCTGCGACGGAGCTCGAGGAGCTGGCGGCCGACTGGGTGCGCCAGCTCATGGGTCTCGCGGAGGGCTGGCACGGCCACATCGAGGACTCCGCCTCGACCTCGACGCTCGCGGCGCTGACCGCTGCTCGCGAGCTCCGGCCCGGTGGCGCGGTCGTCTGCTCCGAGCACGCGCACTCGTCGGTCGACAAGGCGGCTCGGACTCCTCGGGCTGCCGCTCCGCAAGGTGGCGGCGGACGAGGAGTTCCGGCTTCGCCCGGACGCGCTGGCAGAGGTCGTGGGCGAGGACACCGCGGCGGTCGTCGCGACCGTCGGGACGACCTCGACCACGGCCGTCGACCCCGTGCCGGCGGTCGCCGATCTTGCCGAGCGGGCCGGGGCATGGCTTCACGTCGACGCCGCCTATGCGGGCTCGGCGATGGTCTGCGAGGAGCTCCGCTGGGCCTTCGAGGGCGTCGAGCGGGCTGACTCGCTCGTCGTCAACCCCCACAAGTGGCTCCTGACGCCCGTCGACTGCTCCCTGCTCTTCACGCGGCGACCGGAGGATGCTCCGCGCCGCCTTCAGCCTCGTCCCGGCGTACCTCCGCACGGACGAGGAGGCGACGAACCTCATGGACTACGGGCCGGCGCTCGGCCGCCGCTTCCGGGCGCTGAAGCTCTGGGCCGTGATCCGCTGCTTCGGCCGCGAAGGCCTGGCGGCGGTCATCCGGGAGCATCTGCGGCTCGCCCAGGCTCTTCGCGGGCTGGGTCGAGGTCGAGCCGGGCTGGGAGGTCGTCGCCCCTGTCCGGTTCTCGGTCGTCTGCTTCCGGCGCGAGGGCTCGGACGAGGAGAACCGCGCGATCGTCGACGCGGCGAACGCGACCGGTGAGGTGTTCCTCTCGCCGACGGAGCTCGGCGGCCGGCTCGTTCTCCGCCTGGCGATCGGGAACCTCCGCACGACAGAAGCTGACGTGCGGCGAGCGTGGGAGATTCTCCGAACCGTGTAGTGCGGTCGCAGAGGCCGCTACGCGAAGACCGGGCGACCCGAGCCAGAGGTGGCCCTACGATTGCATCGTGCCGTTCACGCTCACGAACCTCAAAGAGGATCTGGAAGACCTCGGGTCGAGATTCGACGGGGCGCCAGACCTGGAGTTCCGCGCGGCGACCAAGGCGCTCGAGCTCGAAGAATCCGGCCTCACCTACCAGCGCGTCCCGCCCGGCTATCGCTTTCCGTACGGCCACACGCACAAGAGGCAAGAGGAGGTGTATGTGGTCGTGCGCGGGAGCGGGCGGATGAAGGTCGACGACGAGATCGTCGAGCTCGAGGAATGGGACGCGGTGCGCGTCCCGCCCGGTACGTGGCGAGGCTACGAGGCCGGGCCGGACGGCCTCGAGATCCTCGTAGTCGGCGCACCCAACCTCGGTGAAGCTCCGCGCGAAGACGTCGATGGCCGGCGCGACTGGTGGGCCGACTAGCGCCAGCTGACCGGCTCGTCGTCACCGCGACCGACTACCACACGGCCGGCGAGCCGTTCCGGATCGTGACGGGTGGAGTGCCTCCACTCGAGGGCGCCACGATCCTCGAGAAGCGCCGGTGGGCGGCGGCGAACCTCGACCATGTGCGGCAGCTCCTCGTCAACGAGCCGCGTGGCCATGCCGACATGTACGGCTGCTTCGTCGTCGAGCCCGACGACGAGGGCGCCGACCTCGGCGTGGTCTTCTTCCACAACGCCGGGTACTCGACGGCCTGCGGGCACGGGACGATCGCGCTCGCACGCTGGGCCGTCGACACAGGTCGTCGTGACGAAGGACGAGCTGACGATCGACGTCCCCTCGGGACGCCTGTCGTAGGTCGTCGGCGGACGGCGACCGCGTCCGCTTCCGGAACGTTCCGGCCTGGGTCGAGGCGAGGGGCTCGAGGTGGCCGGCTTGGCGGTGGACGTCGCCTACGGCGGCGCCTTCTACGCATCGCGTGCGCTCGCCGCTCCCGGTCGAGCCGGCGAACCTGGCCCGCCTCATCGAGCTCGGCCGCGAGATCAAGCACGACCTCGAGGCGCAGCGCGAGTTCGCGCGTCCCGGGCGCCCCCGACATCCGCGACATCTACGGCGTCATCTTCTGGCAGGACGAGGGCGAGTCAGGCGGCGCGCTCGCTCAGCGGAACGTCACCGTCTTCGCCGACGGCGAGGTCGACCGCTCGCCCTGCGGGAGCGGCACGTCGGCGCGCCTCGCCCTCCTCGACGCGTGCGGCGAGCTCGAAGCGGGCCGCGAGCTCCTCCACCGGAGCGTCGTCGGCACCGAGTTCCGGGCGCGCGTCGTCGAAGAGGTCGAGGCGCACGGCCGGCCGGCGGTCGTGACGGAGATCGAGGGCGAGGCCCACCTCACGGGCCGACACGAGTTCGTCCTCGAGCCCGACGACGAGCTCGGCACAGGGTTCTTGCTCCGTTAAGAGCTAGAGCGAGCGCAGGAGCTCGGCGAACGCCTCGGGGCTCTCGACGACCAGGTCCGCCTGCTCGCGGAGCATCGGCGGGCCCTCGTCGGACGCGACGGCGACCCGGACGGCGTGCTCGAGGCCGCTCATCCCGAGGCCGTCGAAGGCGTCGAGGTCGGTGGTGTCGTCGCCCGCGTACAGTCCGCGCCGCGCGCCCGACTCGCGGACGAGCGCGCGCACCGCCGTCCCCTTGTTGACCCGCACAGCCGGGCCGGATCTCGAGCACCTTGCGACCGCGGAACGCCTCGAAGCCGGCCTCCTCGGCTCGGCGGGCGACCGGGTCGAGCGAGGCTTCCACCGCCTCCGGGTCGTCCGCCTCCCGGTAGTGGAAGGTGAACGAGAGCCCCTTGTCCTCGATCCAGGCGCCGGGGATCTCCGGCACGGTCTCGCGGAACTGCCGCAGCGACTCGGCCAGCTCCGCCGCGCGTGGATCGAGCTCGAGCCCGTGGTTTCCGACCACGCGCAGCGGTCTCGACGCCGACGAGCCGGCGCGCGTCCTCGCCCGAGCGTCCGCTCACGCACGCGACGAGGAGGTAGGCGGCCGCCAGCCGTTCGAGCTCGGCCCTCGTCGCCTCCGGCACCTCGGAGAGCTCGGGCCGCGCCACGATCGGCGCGAGGACGCCGTCGACGTCGAAGAAGAGCGCGCTCCGCTCGGGCGCCTCGCGGAGCGGCGCAAGCAGGTCGTCGCCGGGCACCGGCCTAGAATACGGCCGTGTCGGGGCCAGTCGATGCCCCGACGTTGCCGGTTCTCGCCGCGATCGGGCTCGCCGGCGGGTCTCTTCAGCGCGCTCTTCGGCGTCGGCGGCGGACTCGTCGTGGTACCGCTCCTCATCCTGTTCGCCGGGTTCGGCGGGCACGAGGCCACCGGGACGTCGCTGGTCGTGATCGCCTTCACCGCCGTCGTCGGCGCGGCGACTACGGCGGGCTCGGCGAGGTGGAGTGGGGCGAGGCGGCCGTCGTCGGCGTCCCGGCCGTCGCGGGCACGCTCGTCGGCACGGCGCTCCAGCAGCGCCTGACCTCGCGGGCCCTCCTCTACCTCTTCGCCGCCTTCATCCTCGGCGTGGCCATCGCGCTCTTCCTGGAATGACGGCGCTCGCGATCGCAGCGGCGCTCGGGCTTCTCGCCGGGGCGCTGTCAGGGATGTTCGGCGTCGGCGGCGGCGTCCTCTTCGTGCCGACACTCGTCTTCGCGCTCGAGCTGACGCAGCTCTCGGCCCAGGCGACGTCGCTCGCGGCGATGATCCCGGTCGTGGCCGTCGGCGCCTGGCGTCAGCACCGCTACGGAAACGTGCGCTGGCGGCCGGCCGTGGTCATCGGCCTCCTCTCGATCCCCGGCGTCGTCGCCGGAACGGCGATCGCGACCTCGCTTCCGGACGACGTCCTTCGGAAGCTCTTCGCCGGCTTCCTCGTCATCGTCGCGGTCCAGCTCGTCCTGCGAGCCCGAAGGGCCCCTAGCGGCCGTAAGCGCGGCGTCGGCCTGCCGCTTCAGGTCCTCGACGATCGCCGGATCCCTGAGCGTCGTCGTGTCGCCGAGCTCGTCGCCCTCGGCGATGTTCTTGAGGAGCCGGCGCATGATCTTTCCGGAGCGCGTCTTCGGGAGGTCCTCGCCGAAGAGCACCGCCGACGGCCGCGCGATCTTACCGATCTTCTGCGCCACCCATTCGCGGAGCTCCTGCGCGAGCTCGTCGCTCGGCTCGCGGCCGCTCTTCAGGAGGACGAAGCAGACGATCTGCTGACCGCGTGCGGGATCGGATCGCGCCCGTCGCCGCCGCCTCCGCGACCGCCTCGTGCTCGACGAGCGTCGACTCGATCTCCGTCGTCGAGAGCCGGTGACCCGCGACGTTGATGACGTCGTCGACGCGGCCCATGAGCCAGAAGTAGCCGTCCTCGTCCTGCTTCGCCCCGTCGCCGGTCACGTACGTCTCCGGCCCGTACTTGGAGAAGTACGTCTCGACGTAGCGCTCGTCGTCGCCGTAGAGCGTCCGGAACATCCCCGGCCACGGGCGCTTGACCGTCAGGAAGCCGCCCTGGCCCTGCTCGACCGGGTTCGCCGTCCTCGTCCACGATCTCCGGCTCGATGCCGGGGAAGGGAACCGTCGCCGAGCCGGGCTTCAGCGTCGTCAGCCCGGGTAGCGGTGAGATGAGGATCCCGCCGGTCTCGGTCTGCCACCACGTGTCGACGATCGGGCAGCGCTCACCGCCGATCACCTTCCAGTACCAGAGCCACGCCTCGGGGTTGATCGGCTCCCCGACCGTGCCGAGGAGCCGGAGCGACGAGAGGTCGTGCCGGCCCGGGTACTCGTCGCCCATCTTCACGAACGAGCGGATGAGCGTCGGCGCCGTGTAGTACGAGTTGACCCCGTAGCGCTCGACGATCTCCCAGTGGCGGTCCCAGTCCGGATACGCCGGGTCGCCCTCGTAGAGCACGCTCGTGACGCCGTTCGCGAGCGGCCCGTAGACGATGTAGCTGTGGCCGGTGACCCAGCCGATGTCGGCCGCGCACCACCAGACCGTGTCGTCGTGGATGTCGAAGATCCACTTGTGCGTGACCGCGACCTGCGTGAGGTAGCCGCCGCTCGTGTGCAGGACGCCCTTCGGCTTCGCCGTCGTGCCGGACGTGTGGAGCATGAAGAGCGTGTCCTCTGCGTCCATGGGCTCAGGCGCCGTGGTGTCCGACCTCGACGTTCGACGAGCTCGTGCCACCAGACGTCGCGCTCGTCGTTCCAGCGACCTCGTCGCCGGTCCGGCGAAGAACGACGACGCGTCTCGATCGACGGCGTCTCGTCGACAGCCGTCGTCCGCGTTCGCCTTGAGCGGCACCTTGCCGCCCTTCCGCCAGCCCTCGTCCTGCGTGATCGAGCACCTTCGCCTCGGTCGAGCGGAGCCGCTCGCCGAGCGAGTCGGCCGAGAAGCCTCCGAAGACGACGACGTGGGGAGCGCCGATCCGCGCGCAGGCGAGCATCGCGACCGGGAGCTCCGGCACCATCCCCATGTAGATCCCGACCCGGTCGCCCTTCTCGACGCCGAGCTCCCTGAGGCCCGTTGGCGAGCCGGCAGACCTCGGAGTAGAGCTCCGCGTAGGTGACGTCCCGCGTCTCTCCTTCGGGCTCGCCGACCCAGTGGTAGGCGACCCGGTCGCCGCGCCCGCCTCGCACGTGACGGTCGAGGCAGTTCGCGGAGACGTTGAGCTCGCCCGTCCGCGAACCAGGTGCAGTGCGGCGGATCCCACTCGAGGCTCTTGCGTCGGCTCGCGCTCCCAGGTCAGGAACTCCTGTGCGAGCCCGAGCCAGAAGGCGGCCGGGATCCTCGGCGGCGCGCGGTAGACCGATGTCGTCCGGACGACCGCGCTCGTCCTGAAATCGTCGGACGGGCGGGAAGGTCCGCCGCTCGTGCAGAAGTGCCTCGATCGCGGCGAGGCTCTCGGTCGGCGTCTCGGTCATCGGCGCGCTCCTCCCTCGGATCGACGTCGGCTGCATTCTGTCGCCCCGCTCGCGGACGTGCGGCGTCGTGCCGATAGAGACTCACGTGCGCCGCGTCCGGGCTACCCTTCGGGCCGTGCGAATGCGGCTTCTGCTCGGCCTCGTCGTGGCCTCGCTGCTTCTCGTCGCCGCAGGTGCCGCGCCTGCGGCCGGCGAGCAGACGCGATGCCGCAGCCTCCGCGCTCGGTGTCAGGGTCGTCTCGCCCGCCGGGGGTGCCACCGGCGGCGCCGTTTCGGCGCCGCCGAGCTCGTCGAGCTCGGGCAGCGTTCGCGCACGCGGCCGGCGTCGTCTCGGCCGGTGGCTTCACGACGAGCGCGAGCGCCGTTCGAGGCACGGCGGGCTCGAGGCGAGCGCGAGCTCGACCGTCACGAACGTCTCGCTCTTCGGCGGCGAGATCACGGCGTCGTCGGTGACCGTGAAGGCGCACGGCGTCGGCGTCGGCGCAGGGCGCCTCGGGCTCGCTCGGCGGCTCGTCGGTGTCCGGGCTGACCGTGCTCGGCACAGGCTGTCGGCGCCGCCCCGAACGCACGTGTGCCGCTCGGCGACTGGGGCTACCTCGTCGTGCTCGAGCAGGCCGTCGTTGGGACCGGTTCGGCGCAGCACGGCCGGCGCGTGTTCGTGAGCGGTCTCCACGTCCATCTGAGTGCCGCGCACGCGGGGCTTCCCGCCGGCACCGACATCACGGTCGGCTACGCCCAGGCGTCCGCGACGGCCCCGAAGCCGCCTCCGCCTCCTGACCCGGAGCCCGAACCGGAGCCCGAACCGGAGCCCGAGCCCGGCGGCAACGGGAACGGAAACGGCAACGGCAACGGGTCAGGAAGCGGGAACGGGTCAGGAAGCGGGAACGGCGGCAACGCGGGGCCGGACGATCCGCCGCGCGACCCTCAGCCCAGCCGCCCGGAGCCGATCCGACGCCGCCTCCGATCGTCCAGGACCCACCCGACGACGTCCGCCCGGACCTGACGAGCGGCGGCTACGTCTTTCCGGTCTACGGGCCGGACGCATCCTTCACGACGACTTCCAGGCCGCCCGAGCCGCGACCGGCTGGCACCACGGGAACGACATCTTCGCGCCGGTCGGCACGCCGGTGCTCGCCGTCGCGGACGGCGAGCTGTTCCTCGTCGGTCTGAACGCGATCGGCGGCAACCGGCTCTGGCTTCGCGACGAGGCCGGCAACGAGTTCTACTACGCGCACCTTTCCGCCTACACGCCGCTCGCCTTCAACGGCTCGCGTGTGAAGGCGGGCGACGTGATCGGCTTCGTCGGCACGACCGGCGATGCGGTCTGGAACGCCCCCGCACCTCCACTTCGAGATCCACCCGAGAGGGCCTCCTCTGGATGGGCTACGACGGCGTCGTCAACCCGTACTGCGTACCTGCTCGCCTGGCGGCGGCTCGACGACCTCGCATTCGACGCGGAGGTTCCGGCCGGGCGAGGCGCCACAACCCGGCGCGATCATCCTCCAGGCCGAAGACATCTCCTCGGCGAGCGGTCTCGACCCGAACGGACTGGCCCGCGTTCTCGCGTCGCCGCTCCTCTTCGGCGAGGCCCCGCCGGCCGACACGTCGTCGCCCGGCTTCGCCGAGCCGAACCTCTAAGGGCGGCCGGCTCGGTGCCGTAGCTCGTCGAGCGCCCCGGCGAGGTGGCGCGCGACGGCGCTCGCCGCCGCTTCCCCTTCGCCGGCGCCGACCAGGCGGGCGATCTCCGCGTGCTCGCGCAGGTCGCGCCGCAATCGGCCGGGCCGGCGGGCCTGGCGGGCGTAGAAGACGGGCGCGATCCGCCCGCCCCAGAGCGACTCGACGAAGCGGGTCAGGTGCGGATTGCCCGCTCCCGCGACCAGCCCGACGTGGAAGCCTCGGTTGGCCTCGAACTGGCGGTCGAGATCGGCGCCCGCGTCGCGCTGCGCAGCGAGGGCGGATTCGAGCGCGAGCGCAGTCTCGACGGGCGCCCGCTCCGCCGCGAGCCGAGCAGCAGTCGGCTCGAGGAGCGTCCGCGCCTCGTAGTCGGCCTCGATGTCGCGCTGGGTGAACGTCGCGACGACGGCGCTTCGGTGCGGGCGGAACTCGATCAAGCCCTCGGATGCCAGCCGGTTCAGCGCCTCGCGGAGCGGCGTTCGAGAAGTGCCCAGCCCTTCGTGCAAGCGCCTCCTGCCGCAGCCGCTCGCCCGGCGCCAGCTCACCGGACAGGATCAGCGTGCGGATTCGCCGGTACACACGGTCGGCGAGGCTCTCGATCTCGAGCGGCGCGAGCGAGCTCATGCGGGCCAGTCCAGCATCGCCACGTCGACGGTCATCCCGCCGCCGTCGACCACGAGCGTCTCGCCGGTCACGTACGAGGCGTCGTCCGAGGCCAGGAAGAGGCACGCCGCGGCAATCTCCTCCGGCAAGGCCGGGCGACGGAGCGGCACGTGGCGGGCCAAGAGCTCGTAGGCATCGTCGCGGCTGATGCCGTGTCCCTTGCCGACGTAGTCCATCGCCCTGTCGCCCATCTCCGTTCGCGTCCAGCCAGGGCAGACCGCGTTCGCCCGCACTCCGCTCGGGCCGTATTCGAGCGCGAGCTGCTTGGTGAGCATCACGAGGCCGGCTTTGCTCACGGTGTACGCCGCGCCGCCCTCATGGGCGTGGAAAGCGGAGACCGAGGAGACGTTCACGATCGAGCCGCGGCGCTCGAGGAGATGGGGGAGCGCGGTCTCGCAAACGAGCCTTGCCCCATTCAGGTTGACGTCGAGAACTTCCTGCCAGGCGGCCCCGCCGATACCGGCATTGTTGACGACGATGTCGAGAGAGCCGTGCTGCTCGACCGCGGTTCGGACGGCCTCGGCGACATGGTCAGGATCCGTGACGTCGCCCGCGACGGCCGTGGCACTCGTATCCGCTGCAACCCCTTCGAGGAGCTCACGGCGCCGGCCCGTGATCACGACCGCGGCTCCCTCGGCGGCAAACCGGTGCGCTACCGCGGCGCCGATGCCCGTCCCTCCGCCCGTTACGAGCGCGACTCGGCCGCTCAGCCTCATCTGGGATATTGTATCCAACTCGTCGGGACGGCCCGGCGAAGTACGCTGAGGAACTGATGGAAACCGAGTCCCGGACAGAGCAGAAGCTGCGCGGATACTCGTTGCCGCAGACGCTTACGGGTCGCTCGTCCCTTGTTCCGGAGCCGCCTTGGCACTACTCGGGCGACCTTCTGGTCGTCGAGTTTCGCACCGAGCCTGAGACGGCCCGCGCGTTCCTTCCACCCGAGCTCGACCCTGGCCCGGACCTCGGTGCGGCGGCGGCGATCTTCGCCGACTGGCAGTCCTGCTCGGACTCCTACGAAGAGCTGCTCGACCCGGTTCGGGCCCAGTACAAGGAGTTCTTCGTCGTGCTGGCGGCCGAGTACCGCGGAGAGCCGGTGACGCGGTGTCCGTTCATGTGGGTCGATCAAGGCATGCCCCTCGTGCGGGGGCTCGTCCAGGGCTTCCCGAAGAAGCCAGGCTCGATCTGGATGACCCGGCCGGTGACAGTCGGCAAGGCCGGACCGCGGCTGGAGCCGGGCGGCAGGTTCGGCGCGAGCTCTGGCGTCGTTCGACCGGCGCCTCGCCGAGGCGACTCTGACGCTGACCGGCGAGTCGGCCGAGGGACCGACGGTCAACTCGCCGCCGCTCTTCAACACGCGCTACTTCCCCGAGTGGGAGAAGGGCGGCGGCACCGCTCGACGAGCATGTCTGGGCGGGCGGGGAGGATCGGGAGGTCTCTCCGATCTGGGAGGGTGACGCCACGCTTCGGTTCTTCGAGTCGCCGGCCGACGAGCTCTCGCTCCTCGCGCCGCTCGAGGTCGGAAAGGGCTTCTGGCTCAGCTTCGCCTACAGCGTCGACGGCGGGAAGCGAGTCGAATGAAGCGGCCGGTCGAGCTCTCGCCGACGAAGATCGTTGCGGTGCACCTGAACTATGCGAGCCGCGTCGAGGAGTACGCGATGGCCAAGCCGCCCGAGTTTCCTTCGTACTTCCTGAAGCCGCCGAACACGCTCGCTCGCCACGGCGACGAGGTTGTGCGCCCGCGCGGCTGCCGCTACCTGAACTACGAGGGCGAGGTGGCCCTGATCGTCGGGCGGCGGATGAAGCGTGTTTCCGAGGCGGATGCGCTCGCCTGCGTGGACGCCTACTCGGTGGCCAACGACTTCGGAGTGCACGACTTTCGCCACGCCGACCGGGGCTCGATGCTCCGGGTGAAAGGGCCAGGACGGGTTCTGTCCAATCGGGCCGGAGCTCGTGGACGCAGCGCGACGTCGATCCGACGGATCTGACGATTGCGGACGTACGTGAACGGCGAGGTCGTCCAGGAGGGATCGACCGGGGAGCTCCTCTTTTCGTTCGCGTACATGCTCGCCGATCTCTCGCGGCTGATCACGCTCGAGCCGGGCGACATCCTCCTGACCGGGACGCCGGCGAACTCGCGCCCGGTCGAGCCGGGCGACGTCGTCGAGGTCGAGGTGGACGGGATCGGCCGCCTCTCGAACCGAGTCGTCGAAGCTAAGGACGATCTGGCCGCGGTCGGCACGATGCCGGAGGACAGCGCCGAACGCCCGGCACGTCGCGCTTGCAGTACCGGAGGAAACGGCGTGAGCCCGTCGTGGTGAGAGATTTCGCGCACCCGGCGCAGAGCGTCACACATCTGCGCGCTCTTCCGGCGATAGGCTCGAGCCGGGTGGCGGGTGGCCCTCTCCCCACCCGGGTGGGGATCTGCGCGCGTGTATCCCACCAAGGGGCCCGGCGTCCTGGGCTGGCGGGCCACGCGTGAGCGCGACCGCGACGATCGCAGGCGTCGACGTGTCGCCCCTGCACTTCATCGGAGGCGAGCGAGTTCGCCTCCGCCGACGACCTTCACCGACCTCTCGCCGATCGACGAGAGCCCGCTCGCGGAGGTGGCACGCGGGGGACCGGCCGAGGTCGATGCCGCCGTCCGGGCAGCCCGCGAGGCCTTCCCTGCCTGGGCCGCGCTCGGGCCTGAGGGCCGCGCCGACCATCTCTTCCGCCTCGCCGACGTGATCGAGGCGAACGTCGAGCGCCTCGCCGCGCTCGAGACCGTCGACAACGGATCGCTCCTCGAGGCCTCCCGCCTGCGCGTCATGAAGCGCGGCGCGCTCAACGTCCGCTTCTTCGCCCAGTTCGCGCTCGACCTCGAGGAGCGCGTCTGGGAGGCGAACGGCCACCGCCACCAGATCCGGCACGACCCGTCCGGCGTCGCTGCGCTCATCACGCCCTGGAACGCGCCCTTCATGCTCTCGACCTGGAAGGTCGGGCCGGCCCTCGCGGCCGGCTGCACTGCAGTCCTGAAGCCGCCCGAGTGGGCGCCGCTGACCTGCTCTCTGCTCGCGGACTTCGCCGAGGAGGCCGGCCTGCCACCCGGCGTCCTCAACGTCGTCCAGGGCATCGGTCGGGAGGCGGGCGCGGCACTCGTCTCGCACCCCGGGATCGCCCGCATCTCCTTCACCGGATCCGTCCCGACGGCGCGCCTGATCGGCAGGGCTGCGGCCGAGAACATCGTCCCCGTCTCCCTCGAGCTAGGCGGCAAGTCTCCGTTTCTCGTCTTCGCGGACGCGGACCTCGACCTCGCCGTCGAGAAGGCGACCTATCAGTACGACCACGCCGGCCAGATCTGCCTCGCCGGAACTCGCCTCCTGGTCGAGGAGTCGATCGCGGACGACTTTCTCGAGCGGTTCCTCGCCGGCGTCGAGGAGCGCAAGCTCGGCGATCCGCGCGAACCCGACACCGACATCGGTCCGCTGATCACGCGCGAGCACCTCGACCGTGTCGAAGGCTTCGTCGAGCGGGCCGTGACCGACGGCGCCCGCCTCGTCATCGGCGGCCGGGTCTCGCCCGAGCTCGGCGGCCTCTACTACGAGCCAACGCTCTTCACGGACGTCCGGCCAGGGCATGGAGATCGTCCAGGCCGAGGTGTTCGGGCCGGTTCTCACGCTCCAGACCTTCGGGAACGAGGACGAGGCGGTACACCTTGCCAACGACACCGAGTACGGGCTCGCCGCAACGCTCTTCACCGAGGACGAGAGCGCGAATCGACCGGCTCGGCGAGAGGCTCGTCGCCGGCACGACCTGGGCAAACTGCTTCTACGTCGCGCGACCTCTCGGCTCCGTTCGGAGGCGCCAAGCACTCCGGGATCGGCCGCGAGGGCGGCATCCACAGCTTCGACTTCTACGCCGACGTCAAGACCATCTCGAGGAGGATCTAGAACCGAATGGCAATCGACACCACGCAGACCACGGGCGCGCGAACCGGCGAGCAGTTCCTGGCAGGACTGCGAGGCGACGAACGCGAGATCTGGCTCGAGGGCGAGAAGGTCACCGATCCCTCGCAGCATCCGAAGCTCGAGGGGGCGGCGCACTCGCTGGCCCGGCTGTTCGATCTCCAGCACGAGGATCCCGACACGTTCCTGATGGAGTCGCCGGACACCGGCCAGCCGGTCAGCGTCACGCACATCCTGCCCAGGTCGCAGGCCGACCTCGAGCGCCGGCGCGTCGCCTCGAAGGGAATCGCCGACGCGACCGTCGGGATGATGGGCCGCACCCCCGACTACCTGAACTACACATTCGCCTGCTTCGCCGCCCGCGCCGACGTCTGGGGGCGCTACGGCAACGAGGAGGGCGCCGAGAACCTCGTCCGTCACCAGAAGATGATGCGCGACAACGACCTCTCGCTCACGCACACGCTCGTGAACCCGCAGGTCGACCGCTCGGTGCCGGAGGCGGATCAGCTCGGCGGCGAGGTCTCGCTCCACAAGGTCGAGGACACCGAGAACGGGATCCTCGTCCGCGGAGCGCGCATGCTCGCGACGCTCGCGCCGTTCTCGGACGAGCTCGCGGTCTACCCGGGCTCCGACCTTCGCCTGCAGGACGCGAAGTACGCAGATCTGCTTCTCGATCCCGATGTCGACGCCGGGGCTCAAGTTCATCTGCCGCGACTCGTACTCGGTGCAGCGGCCCGCCTTCGACTACCCGCTCTCGAGCCGCTTCGACGAGATGGATGCCGTCGTCATCTTCGACGACGTCGAGGTGCCGCGCGACCGGATCTTCCTCGACGGCGATCCCAAGCTCCACAGCGAGGTCATCACCGACTCGCACTGGCGCGCGCACATCATCCACCAGGCGATGACGCGAGCCTGGGCGAAGCTCGAGTTCTCGTTCGGGCTCGCACACACGCTCGCCGACATGACGGGCGTGAACTCGTTCGACCACGTCCAGGAGAAGCTCGGTGAGATCTGGTCGATGCTCGAGATGACGCGAGCCGGGATCATCGCCGCCGAGGCAGGCTCCTTCGGAGCAGAGGGCTCGGAGGACTGGGTGCCCGACGAGCGCTCGTTCGTCGCCCTGCGCGGCCTCATGCCGAAGTGGGTGCCGCGCACGATCGAGCTGATCCAGCTGATCGGCGGCGGCGGGTTCATGGCGACGCCGTCCAAGGCCGACTTCGACGCCGAGGAGATCAGGCCGTACCTCGATCGCTACTTCCAGGCGCGGAACGCATCCGCGGAGCGGCGCGTCCGTGCCTTCAGGCTCGCCTGGGACTTCGTCGGGTCGGCGCTTGGCGGCCGCGGCGAGCTCTACGAGCGCTTCTATCTCCAGGATTCGTTCCGGATGACCGCGCTCGCATACCTGCTCGCCGACAAGGAGCACGCGACCGAGCTCGTGGAGCAGTTCCTGCGGGAATGACGAAGCAGGTCGACCCGCTCGAGTTCCGCCGGGTCATGGGGCACTTCCCGACGGGCGTGAGCGTGATCACGACCTCGCACGAGGGCGAGCTCCACGGCATGACGGCGAACTCGTTCACGTCCGTCTCGCTCGATCCGATGCTCGTGCTCGCCTGTCTCGCCTGCGGCGCCCGGACGGCGCTCGCGATCCAGTCGGCAGGCCACTTCGCGGTCAACATCCTCGCCGAGAACCAGGAGGAGGTCTCGCAGCGCTTCGCCAAGCCCGGGCAGGATCACTTCGAGGGGCTCGACGTGATCCGTGCGCACCGGGGCTTGCCGCTGATCCCGGGGGCGCTTGCCTACCTCGTCTGCTCGGTCGACGACGTGGTGCAGGCGGGCGACCACGACATCGTCCTCGGGCGGGTCGAGGACTGCCAGGCGAGTCGGAACGGCGGGAGCCCGCTCGTCTTCTTCAAGGGCGGGTACAGCACACTGCCGAGCATGGGGCGACTGGGATGACGAGCGATCTGGTCGGGATTCACCACGTCGGCCTGCGCGTGGCCGATCTCGACGAGGCCGTGGAGCGCTGGTCGCGGGAGTTCGGCTTCACGCTCCGCGAGCGCGACGCCGACGGGCGTTCCTCCGCTGTGCCTTCGAGGACTACGGCCTCGAGCTCATCCAGTCCGGCGAGCCTGGCTTACGACCACGCCGGCTGGGAGCTCCGGCCGGGCGTCGGGCTCGGCGACCTCGCGCTCGACGGGCGACCTCACCGACAGGCCGGGCGGCCGTTCGCCGTCGCTCTTCCTCCACGACCCGGACGGGCACGGCGTCGAGATCGTCGAGTGGACGGAGCGCGAAAGCGAGTTTCCCGACGTCGGGCGGCTCTCGACCGAGCTGCCCGCCTTTCACCCGCGCAAGGTCGGCCACGTGAACTGCCTCACGGCCGACGCGCCGCGCACGGCGGCCTTCTACTGCGACGAGCTCGGCTTCCGCGTCTCGGACCGCCTGGGCGATGAAGGAATCTGGCTTCATCTCGGCGCCGACCACCACGTCCACGCACTCGTCCAGAAGGAGCCCGCCCACTTCCATCACTTCGCGCTCGAGCTGGTCGACTTCGGTGAGATGCGCGTCGCGCTCGACCATCTCGCCAAGCACGGGCGTTGGGTGATCTGGGGGCCCGGGCGCCACGGCGTCGCCGCAAGCCTGTTCGCCTACATCCGCATCCCCGAAGAGAACCTGATCGTCGAGCTCTACGCCGACATGGAGCAGCTGAGACCCGACCACGAGCCGCGGGACTGGGAAGACACGCCGCACTCCTCGAATGTTTGGGGAACGCTCCCGCCGCGCACCTACTTTCGCTTCGACGCCGAGGCGATCGAGATCGAGCGCGGTCAGCTTCAGGCGCTCGGCCGGCCGCTCGACTGATGGCCGCCGGACATCGCATCGCTGCCCTCGCGTGCGTGGCAATGCTCGTCGCCGCTGGGGCGGCCGGCGCCGCCGTCGACTGGGACGAGCGCGTGGAGCGCGCTGCCGCGTTCGCGGAGGTCCGGCAGGGAACCGTCTACTTCGCGATCACCGGCTGGGCTGGGCACCTGCATGGCTGGCGGGTGCATCGCGCGGCGCCTTCGGCCAGCGTCCTGAAGGCGATGCTCCTCGTGGCCTACCTGCGCCGCGACTCGGTGCGCAACCGGGCGCTGACGGCTTACGACCGCTCCCTCCTCCGTCCGATGATCCGACGCTCTGCAAACGAGCCGGCCAGCCGCATCATCGGGATCGTGGGGAGCTCCGGCGTCTACGGAGTCGCGAGCCTCGCCGGCATGCGGAAGTTCGTCCTTCACCTGCCTATCTGGGGCCACTCGGAGGTGACGCCGCGCGATCAGGCACGCTTCTTCCGCAGGATTGACTCCTATCTCCCGGAGCGCCACCGCGCCTACGGCATGCGGCTCCTGGCCACGGTTGTGCCGTCGCAGCGCTGGGGCATCCCGCCGGTGAAGCCGGATGGGTGGCGAATCTGGTTCAAGGGCGGCTGGGGCTCGGGTTCCGGCCGGGTCACGCACCAGGTCGCCCTGCTCCGTCGAGGCGACCGCCGGATCTCGGTCGCCGTCCTCACCCAGTGGAACCCGAGCCAGGCGTACGGCGAGCGGACGATCCAGGGCGTCGCGCACCGACTCCTACGAGGGCTTTGATGGCGCACGTCGCGCCACTGAGGCGCGAGGACACGCCGGAGCTCGAAGACCTCTGGCGGCGCTACGACGAGACCCTCTCGTTCGTCCCGAACAGCCTCTTCGCGATGGCCCGGCGGCCGGAGACGGTCCGCACCCTCTCGGACCTCATCACTGCGATCTGGCGCACAGGCACCGTGCCTAGGGGTCTGAAGCCGCTGCTCGCCATGGTTGCCAGCCGGGCCGCCGGTTGCCGCTACTGCCAGGCCCACGAGGCGGTCGACGCCCGCATGCGCGAGGTCTCGGACGAGAAGATCGCTGCGATCTGGGAGTTCGAGACGAGCCCGCTCTACGACGACGCCGAGCGAGCGGCGCTCCGCCTGGCGCGTGACGCCTCGTTCGTCCCGAACGCCGTGACGCCGGCGCACTTCGACGAGCTCCGGCGGCACTGGGACGACGGCCAGATCGTCGAACTGCTGTCGGTCGTGGCGCTCTTCGGTTTCCTGAACCGCTGGAACGACACGATGGCGACCGACCTCGAGGAGACCCCGGCCGCCTTCGCAAGCGCGACGCTTGGCGCGAGCTGGGAGCCGGGTAAGCACAGAGCCTAGTGGCCGCGAGCGAACAGGGATCGGCGCGCTCCGAGCGCGAAGCGGGGTGGCGCTGCCGTGAGCCGGGCAGCTATCAGGCGCTGCTCGAGGAAGCGCACGCGGTCCCGACGGAGACCGGCGAGCCGAAGTCCGGCCCGATCAGGCAGTTCCGCTGGTCGCTCGCCACCGGCCGCCAGGCGCGGAACGAGAAGCTCGCGAAGCTGCATGACCCCTCGAACGACCAGCGACGCGCCTGGCTCGCCGGCGAGCCTCGCGACCTCATGGTTCGCACGGAGCTACCGAAGGACGGCGTGTCGTTCCTCGTCCTCGGCGACCCGGGCGAGGGAGACGCGTCGCAATTCGCGGTCGTGCCGCCCCTGCTCCGGATCGGCACCGACACCGACTTCATGGTGATCGCGAGCGACGTCGTCTATCCGGCCGGCGACGCGAACGACTATCCGCGGAAGCTGTACTTCCCCTATCGCGACTACCGGAAGCCGATCTACGCCGTACCGGGGAACCACGACTGGGACGACGGCGGCCTCTACGGGTTCATGTTCCACTTCTGCGACCGGGAAGACGTGCCGGCCGGCGTGATCGACGCCGTGCCGGCCCTCCTCCGTCCCTTCTGGCGCCGGCCGATTCCACCCGATGAGGTCGCACGCGACGTGCGGGATGCCCGGCGCCGCGAGGTGCCGCAGCCCACGCAGCCCGGGCCGTACTTCGCCCTCGACGCCGGGCCGGTGCTCATCCTCGGGCTCGACGTCGGGATCCGCGGCTCCGTCGATCACGATCAGGCCGCGTGGTTCCGTGAGACGGCGCGCAGCGATCCGCGGCCGAAGCTCGCGGTCGCTGGGAAGACGATCTGGTTCGAGGGCCGCTACGAGCCGCCGGTCCTCGAGGGGGGCGGCACCGTCGACGATCTCATCCGAGACCCCGAGCACGGGGTGATCGCCTACCTCGCCGGGGAGATCCACAACTACCAGCGCTATCCCGTCGCCGCGCCCGGCGGTCGCACGATCCAGTACATCGTCTGCGGCGGGGGCGGCGCCTTCACGCAGGGGACGCACATGGTCGGGCCGATCGACGCGCCGAACCCCACGGCGGGCCTCCCCCCGGTGCGCGAGCGGGACGTGCAGATGTACCCGCTTCGCGCCGACTCGCTCTCGTTCTTCAGCGAGCTCTACAGCGCCAAGCTCGGCGAGCTCTCAGGGCACCCGGCTCTCCGCCGGCTCGGGGACTTTCTGGTCGGCCGTGGGGTGCCGAGCCCGGAGGATCTCTGCATTCGGCCGGCCGCGGCCGAGCGAATCGTCTCGGAGTGGACAGGCATCCCGCCCGAGCGCGAATCCGTTGAGCCGACTCCCGCCGAGCGCAGCGCGGCGAACGTCGTCCGCTGGCTCCCGAGCGGCCACTTCTCCGAGATCTACTACCCCTTCTGGGACTGGGACCGCCCACCCTTCTTCAAGAGCTTCCTTCGCGTCGACGCCACCGAGGGCGAGGTGAGGCTCCGCTGTTTCGCTGCCACAGGCTGCGGCGAGCACGAGGAGAGTCCGCCGCTCGAGGACGAGGTCGTCTGGAGCGCGACCGCGGGGTGGAAGGTCGACTAGGTGCTCGCCCGTCCTACCCGAGTGGCATAGGGTCGCGCCATCTAGCAACGGGAGGTGCGATGTCTCTCTACCTCATGCGCTTCAGCTACACGCCCGAGACGTGGTCGCGACTCATCCAGAACCCCGAAGATCGACGTGACGCGGCGCGCGCGTACATCGAGCAGGCGGGCGGCACCCTGCAGGGCTTTTGGTACGGCTTCGGCGAGTACGACGGCTACGCGCTCTTCGAGGCGCCCGACAACGTCGCGACGGCCGGCGTCGTCCTAGCCATCGCAGCGGGCGGTGCCCTCGCCTCGGTCGAGACCACAGTCCTGATGACCGTGGAGGAGACGCTCGAGGCCTTGGCCACGAGCAAGACGATCAGCTACCGCCGACCAGGGGAGGAACAGGACGGTCGCTAGCCGGACACGCAGGTGTTCCGCATCGACCCTACGCCCTCGATCTCCGTCTCGACGACGTTGCCGGGCCGGAGGTAGCGCGGGGGCTCGCGGCCGTCGCCGACTCCACTCGGGGTGCCGGTGAAGATCAGGTCGCCCGGCTCGAGGGTCGCCCACGACGACGCGAACTCGATCAGCTCGGCGATCGGGAAGATGAGGTCGCTGGTCCGGCTCGACTGGACTTCCTCGCCGTCGAGGACGCAGCGGATGGCGAGGTCGTTCGGGTCGTCGAGCTCGTCCGGGGTGACGAGCCACGGGCCGGTCGGTGCGTACGAGTCGCGTGACTTCGCGAGCGTGAACTGGCGGACCGACCGGAACTGCTCGGCCCGGTCGGACACGTCCTGGCCGCACATCAGCCCGGCAACGTAGTCCCATGCGTCAGCGGCCTTGATGTCCTTGCCGCGCCGCGAGATGGCTACCACGAGCTCCGCCTCCCAGTCGACGCGCTCGCGGCCGTCCGGGATCACGATGTCGTCCTGGGCACCTGCGAGCGCACTCGGGAGCTTGGTGAAGAGCACCGGCGCGTCGGGGAGCTCGAGCCCGGACTCCTCGGCGTGGCCGCGGTAGTTCAGGGCGCACGCAAAGATCTTGGAGGGCCGCGGAACCGGAGGCCCGAGCCCCGCTTCTTCAGCCGCAGGAGCGTCGTCCGGCGGGTCGAGGCCGTCGAGCTCCTCGAGCCGCCCGATCAGGGCCAGCGGGTCGGCCGGCAGCCGGCCGCCGCTCGCCTGTTCAACGTCCGCGAGCCGTCCGTCGACCACGACGTGGGCCCGGCCATCCAGGGTCGCCAACCGCACGCGCCAACCCTAGCTTGCTCCGGCGGTCGAGACGTAGGACGATAGGCGCCGCAGGCGAGATGATTCGCGCGTCGGGTGTCGAAAGCACAGGCGGACAATCCGCCGAGAGGGGAGTGCGGCCATGGCAGTGCGTTCTGAAGGTTCCGGTCCGGCAGGTGGCGCCGTAGGGCTCGAACGACGCGCGGTCGGCTTGCCGACTGCCATCGGGACGACCTTCGGACTGATCGTGGCCTCGACGGTGCTCGCGTCCGTCACGGCCGGGCTTCTTCGCGAGCTACGTGTTTCTCGCGGCGCTCGCGATCGGCCTCCTCGCCATGTACTTCCAGAGCATGAGCTTCGCCGAGCTCGCCACGATGATTCCCGAAGGCGGGCTCGATGAACGAGTACGTGCGCGCCGGACTCGGGCCGTTCTTCGCAACCCTGACGGTGCTCGTCGGCTACATCGCCGTGATGCTCTTCCCGACCGCGGCCGAGGCCTTCACGCCGTCCGCGATCATCGAAGGCTTCCTCTGGACCGATGGTCCCGGCGACCACGTTCTGGGTGATCGTGTTCGTCGCTCTTCGTCGCGCTCCTGAACGCGGCCGGCATCCGGCCCTACGGCGCGGTCGAGGTCGCCCTGAGCGGCCTGGTCGCGGTCTCACTGCTCGTCTTCGGCCTCATCGGCGTCGCTCGGAGCGGGCTCGAGCGACCCGATCGGCGGCGCCTTCCCCGACATCCCGTTCACGTGGAGCCTGCTTTCGACGCTCCTCGGGATCGCCATGTTCACGTTCGTCGGGATGGAGTACACCTGCCCCCTCGCCGAGGAGATCGAGAATCCGGGCCGGAACATCCCCCTCGGGATCTTCCTCGGCCTGACGCTCGTCACCGTCCCGGTCGTCCTCTTCGGGCTCGCCGCGGCGCGGTACGTGCCCGGCGACCAGCTCGGCGCCTTCAGCCCGGTCGCCCACATGGAGGCGGCGATCGCGATCCTGGGTGACGGAGGGAAGTGGTGGATGGGCTTCATCTCCATCGCCGCGACCCTCTCGACGCTCAACGCACTCATCGCCGGCGTCCCGCGGATCCTGTACGGAATGTCTCTGACGCGGCAGCTGCCGACGATGTTCGGCTATCTGCTGCCCTCGACGCGCACGCCGGTCGTCGGCATCGCGGCCGTCGCGCTCATGCCGATCCTCATGAACGTCTTCATCGACCTCGGAACGGACGAGAACTTCATCGAGCTGATCCTCGCAGGCGTGCTCGGCTGGGCGACCGCCTACATCCTCATCCACCTGACCGTCGTGATCCTGCGGGTCCGCGAGCCGAATGCCCGGCGGCCCTTCCGGTCACCGCTCGTCCCGCTACCCCAGCTGATCGGCGCGGGGCTGCTCGCGCTCGCCGCATTCAAGATCTTCCCGGATCCCGAGATCCGCGAGGACATCTATCGGAACTACGGGATCTTCCTCGGAGTCTCGATCGTCCTGTCCTTCCTCGTGAACCTCGCGTTCTCGCGCGACGTCGCCTCGCAGTTCCGGCCGGTGCCGCTCGGCGGAGGTGTACCGCGAGAGCTCGAGTGCACGGAGACCCACGAAACGGGAGCCGGGTCCAGCACGCCCCAGACCCACGGACGCGAGCCAGGGCCGTAAGCTTCGACGCATGGCGGTCACCGAGGAGCGAAGCGCCGAGACCTGCCTCGAAGACGCGCGGCGCGCGGGCGTCAAGCGCGTCCGCGTGCACTTCACCGACCTGATCGGGGTCTCGCGGAACAAGGTCGTCCCGCTCTCGATCCTCGAGGAGCTCTGCGATGACGGCGTCAACTTCTGCATCGGCGCGTACGCCGTTGCGCACTCCGGCGAGGTGATCGAGGAGACGGGGCTCGGCGGCGAGGTCGAGTTCCGCGACATGAAGGTCTACCCCGACCTGACGACCCTGCGAGTGCTGCCCTGGGAGTCGGACACCGGGCGTCTGCATGGCCGACATGTGGAGTTCGACGGCGAGTCGCTCGCGGTCGACCCGCGCGGGATCCTGAAGCGGGCGATCGCCGAGCTCGAAAAGCGCGGCTTCACGGCAGCCTGCGGCCACGAGCTCGAGTTCTTCCTCCTCCGGCCGGGCGCCTCGGGCTACGAGCAGTACGCCTCGACGCCGGGTCTCGTCTACACCCACACCCCGGCCGTCGACAGCGAAGGCGTCATCCGGGAGATGGAGGACGCGGTCACCGCGCTCGGGCTTCCCTACGTGTGCTCGAACCAGGAGTACTTCGGCTCGCAGTGGGAGATCAACCTGAAGCTACGCCGAGGCGCTCGAGGCCGCCGACGACGCGCATCTCCTGAAGCTCGCGATCAAGGAGATCGCCGCCAAGCACGGGCTCGTCGCGACCTTCATGGGAAAGCCGCTCGACGGAGAGGGCACCTCGGGCTACCACCTCCACCTCTCGCTCTGGGAGAACGGCGACGAACGCGTTCGAAGACGTGGACGCACCCGACGGCCTCTCGGACGTCTGCCGGCACTTCATCGCCGGCCAGCTCGAGCATGGGCGCGCGATGACCGCTGTGCTCGCGCCGACGATCAACGCCTACAAGCGCTTCATCGCCTTCTCGATGGCGCCCTACACCGTCACGTGGGGTCCTGACAACCGGACGGTTTACATCCGAATCCCGGCCGAGCGGGGCAAGGCGACGCGGATCGAGAACCGCGTCGGCGACGGCACCGCGAACGCGTACCTCGCGGCCGCCGCCGCCATCTTCGCCGGCATCGACGGGCTCGACCGCGAGCTCGATCCGGGCCCGGCGACGCGGGGCGACGCCTACTCGGCCGACGGCGTGCCGCTCGTGCCGCTCTCACTCGCCGAGGCCCTCGACGCGCTCGAAGCCGACGAGTACCTGAACGAGGCGCTCGGGCCGAAGTTCGTGCGCGCGTTCGTGGCGCTGAAGCGGGACGAGCACAAGCGCTTCACGAGCTCCGTCACGGAATGGGAGCTCCGCGAGTACCTGAACGTCCTCTAGGGATGCGGGCATGGCGGTAAGGGAGTTCGACCCGACGACTGTCGACCTCGCGAGCCCCGACACGTTCGTCGAGCGCATCCCGCTCGAGTACTTCGACTGGCTCCGCGCCCACGAGCCCGTCTTCTGGCACGCCGAGCCTGCGCCAAACCACGGCTTCTGGGTGGTGACCAGGCACGACGACCTCGTCGCGATCCATCGCGACGTCCGCACCTTCTCCTCCGAGCTCGGCCACGTCGCGATCGAGGAGCTCCAGCCGGACGAGCTCGAGGCGCGCCGGTCGATGCTCGAGACCGACCCGCCCAAGCACACGCGCCTCCGCCGCATCGTCAGCCAGTTCTTCACGCCACGCGCGGTCAATGCCTACGAGGACTTCGTTCGGGAGTTGGCGCGCGAGCTCCTCGAGGCAGCGCTCCCGCTCCGTGAGTTCGACTTCGTCGACGAGATCTCGGCGCCGTATCCCGATCAACGTGCTCGTCCGGATCCTGGGCGCCCCGCCCGAGGACGCGCCGAAGCTCGTCGAGCTCGGCGACCGCATGATCGCCAATGCAGACCCGGACTACTCCGACGCCGTGGTCGACCGGAGGACACGTCGAAGTACCGGCTCCTCACCTTCCGGAGCCCTGCTGCGGTCGAGCTCGCCGAGTACGGCGCCGACCCTCGCCGCCAGGCGCCGGGCCGAGCCTCAGGACGATCTCGTCTCGAAGCTCGTCAACGCGGAGGTCGACGGCGAGAGCCTGACCGACCGCGAGTTCTCGAACTTCTTCGCGCTGCTCGTCATCGCAGGGCAACGAGACGACCAGGCAGGCACTCTCGCGCGCGATGCAGATCCTGGCGGAGCATCCCGGCGGAGCTCGCGGGAGCTCGGCGACGACCCGAGCCTCATCCCGGTGGCGCTCGAGGAGATCCTGCGCTTCGCCTCGCCGGTCCTCTACTTCCGCCGCACCGCCACGGCCGACACGGAGCTCTCGGGCGTGCCGATCCAGGCCGGGGACAAGGTGACCATGTGGTACGTCTCGGCGAACTTCGACGAGGAGGTCTTCCCGGATCCCTACCGCTTCGACATCCGGCGTGAGCCGAACGAGCACGTGACCTTCGGGAAGTTCGGGCCGCACCACTGCCTCGGCGCCTACCTCGCGCGGCTCGAGATGCGGGTCATGCTCGAGGAGCTCCTCCCGCGAATCAGCTCGTTCGAGGTGACCGGCCCGGCGCCGCGCGTGCGCTCGAACTTCATCAACGGCGTCAAGAAGCTCCCGGTTCGTGTAGAGCTTCGCTAGGTGCCGGAGCACCCCGAGCTTCGCAGCGGACATCGCGCCCGCTCTGGCGCGACGACGACGTCGAGTCGATGCTCTTCGCCTTCGACCTGCGCTCCTACGACGACGTGCGCGAGCACGCCGAGGACATCTGGGAGCGGATCGACGACGGCACGATGCCTTGCGACGAGGAATGGCCGCCCGAGCGGGTCGCGCTCTTTCGCTCCTGGATCGACGGCGGAATGGCGCCCTGAGGGTCGCGGCCACCGCCGCGCTCGCCGCGCTCGTCGTAGGGGGATGCTCGCTCTCGGAGGACGAGGAGCCGCCGCCTGCCCCGTCCTCGGTCTCGGCGTCAGACTCAATCGAGACTACGACGACGCAAGCCGAGCCTCCGGCCGATGAGCCCGAGCCCCTCGATCTGCAGCCGGCCGAAGGCGTCGAGGTTCCTCCGGGGTTCCGGGCCGAGGTGTACGCCTCGGGGCTCGAGCACCCGACCGCGATGGCGTTCGGGCCGCGGGGGCTCTACGTCACGCAGGATGTGGGAACTCTCGTGCGCGTCCGCCCCGGAGACGATTCGCCGGCGCCGGTCGCCGGGGGGTTCGAGATCCCGCTCGGGATCGCCGTCGACGGGCGCGACGCGTACGTCGCGGACATGGGCGAGCTCGAACGGCTCCGGCTCACACGGCGTGGGACTGTCGCCCGCAGGGTGACGATCGTGACCGGCCTGCCGTTCGGGCTCCACCAGCAGAACGGCGTCGCGCTCGGGCCGGACGGGCGCGTCTATTTCGGCAGCGGCTCGACCTGCGACGTCTGCGCCGAGAATGATCTTCGGAGCGCCACCGTCCTCTCGGTGGAGCGTGACGGCTCCGACCTCCAGGTGTTCGCATCCGGGCTCCGGAACCCCTATGGGCTCGTCTTCGAGCCCGGCTCGGACCGTCTGTTCGTCTCGGTCAACGGTCAGGACAACCTGCCGGACGAGAACGGGCCGGAGCCGGCCGAGACGGTCGTGATCGCGGGCCGGGGTAACGACTACGGCTGGCCTCGCTGCTGGCCGAGCATCCGGCTGAAGCGACTGCAGGGAGACTGCGCCGGCGTCACGCCGCCGATCGCCTATCTGGAGGAGCACTCGTCGGCGGACGGGATTGCGTTCTACGACGGCGAGACCTTCCCCGAGGAGTATCGAGGCGACCTGTTCGTGGCCCTCTGGGGGCAGTACTACTCGAAGGAGCACGGGCGGCGAGTCGTGAGGCTCGTGCTGGACGAGCGTGGGCCGGCACGAGCGGTCGAGACGTTCGTCGAGGGGCTGCCGCATCCGCTTGCCCTTGCCGTCGATCCGCGAGGCGCGCTCCTCGTGGCCGACTGGGAGCAGGGGGTCATTTACCGGATCCAGGCGAAGGGCGGGCCTTAGGAATGGCGTGGAACGCGCGCGGGCGTGCCGCGAAGGCGTTCTCCGAGGTCCTCGAGGGTTTCGAAGAGGACGGCTTCGAGGTAGAGCGTCAGAACCTGTCCGCGCGGTTGACCAGGGACGGCCTCCGCCCCCTCCGTGCCCGGCTCGTCCAGCAGGGCAGGATCTTCGGCGGGACCTATGCACTCGAGCTCTCCACGGACGCGCCCGTGCTTCCGGGGTCGCGGGGGCTGCGGGGCCGGGGCCGGGGCCTCGTCAAGCTCGGTGGCGTGGACTTTCGGTCGCGCGGCCACGACGAAGCAGGGAGGTTGCTCGGAGCGAGGCTCGAGCGTGACGAGCGGCTCCAGCGGGCCCTCGGCAGGGTTCACTTCGACCGGATCAGAGTCGAGCCCGACGGGCGGCCGGTGATCCGCCATCTGGGCGGCTCGGTGGTCTGGATTCTCTTTCCGCCGCTCGTTCGCCCGGTGCCGCTCGTTCCCGAGCAGCGCCGCGCGGCGGTCGCCGCTCTGGACGCGTTCGCCGACGTCGCCTAGACGGCGCGGGACTCAGGGCAGCCAGTCGGTGCCGCGTGTCCGTCCCTGTGGGGTCGAGAGGAAGTACTCGGGCCGTACCTGGACGAGCTCGCCGCGAGCATGGGCGAGCAGCAAACCGCTCGAGTCCTGCACCGTCGCCTCCGCTGTCGCGGTGCGGCCGTCGACGCCGATGAGCTCGGCGCCGACCTGGAGCTCGTCCTCGACGGGAACGGGCGCCAGGTAGCGGAGCTCGAGCCGGGAAGTCACGGCCGGCGAGACTGCCGGACGAGACACCTGGCCGCAGGCTTCGTCGAGGAGCGCGGCAACGAGACCGCCGTGGACGATCCCCGGAGCACCCTGGTAGCGCTCAGGAAAGACGTGCTTGGCGGTCAGGCGCCGGCCGTCGAGCGTCCAGTCGAAGCCCAGCCCCTCGACCCCGTAGGCGCAGCCCCAGCAGAACGGGTAGTGATCTGTGCGCACCGAGGGGAGACTACGCGGGAGAACGGGCGGGCTTGCGCCCGCCCTCCATACGAATCGCGTAAAAGGCGACGCGATTCGCCCGGCCGCTCCCGCGGCCTCCAGAACCGTCGGCCGGGTCCCCAGCCCTAGGGCGGGCGCTCAGCCGCCGGATGCGGGCCCGGGCTAGCTCTCGTTCGAGGAGGAGTTCGACTGGTACTCGAACGTGTCCTCGGGGCCGAAGACCTTCTCGCGGATCCACTTCCGTGTCTCCGGGCCGGTCATCGGGTTGAAGAGCACGCCGAGCGCGATGCCCGTCATGAGGAGGGTCATGTTCCGGCCGGAGTGCGACTCGGCGCCGCGCGCCCGGTCGCCGGCCTTGCGGAGCTCCTCGACGGCCTTCCTGAGCTCGTCCTGGAGATCCTTGTCCCGCGCGACGCGCATGGCCACACCGGTGGGCCCGGACGGGCCGATCAGCTCGTCGTAGATCTTTCGCGCGGAGTCGTAGGCCTTCTTGACGTGGTTGTGCAGATCATCGTCCTGGGCCAGCCGCTCAACGTACGGGCGGGCCGTATCGACCGCATCGGTCACTCTGTCTCGCATCTCAGTCCTTTCGTTTCGAGTCCTCTGACGGCATACCCACTGGAACCGTCTTGGAAAACCGCGCCTTGGCCAGGCAGATTCTTCCAGATGAGCCTTCGCGGCGAGATTGAAGGCTTGGACTAGAGTCGACTCGTGAACCGGCTCCGCCGCCTCGGAAAGCTTCTGGCTGGACGGTAGCCGGAGGGGTCTATGTCTGGTTCGGCGCGGTCAATAACACGGATCGTGTGAAGGCTCGCAAAGCCGCTCGGCGGCAGGCTCGTTCGGCCCGCCTCACGCGTTGAGCCTGCTTCGCTAGCTTGACGGCATGGAGCGCTGGACGCTCTTCGTTCTTCGCCATCGCTGGGCCGTCGTGGGCGTGTGGCTGGTCGTTTTCCTGGTCTCCGGGTGGACGTCCCGCGGGCTTTCGGAGCTCCTCTCGAACCGCTTCTCCATCCCGGGAAGCGAGACGGCACAGGCCGAGAAGGTCCTGCGAGACGAGTTCAACCAGCGCTCGGACGGGGCATTCCAGCTCGTCTTCCGAGCCGACGCGGGACGGACCGCCGAAGCCGCTCGCGCCGACCTCGAGGCCGCCGCCGTTCGGGCCGCAGGGGCGGTGCCGAGCGGCGAGCTCGTCTCCGTCGAGCCGCTCACCGACCGGGTCGCCGCCGCCACTGTCTCCACGGCGCTCCAGCCTGCCGACGCGAAGCCCTACACCGACGACGTCCGGGCGGCCGCCGGCACGATCGAGGGCGGCACGCTCTACGTCACGGGCACGCCGGCTGTGACCGCCGATCTCGACCCCGTCTTCGCCGACGACATCAAGAAGGGCGAGTTCTTCATCGCGATCCCGATCGCGCTCCTCATCCTGCTCTTCGTCTTCGGGACGCTCTCGGTGCTCCTGCCGCTCCTCTTCGCGCTGGCGGCGATCCCGACGACGCTCGCGATCGTCTGGATCTTCGCGAACTTCATGGAGCTCTCGACCTATCTCGAGAACATGGTGATGCTGATCGGGCTCGGCATCGCGATCGACTACTCCCTCCTCATCGTCTACCGCTTCCGCGAGGAGCGGCGCGCAGGCGGAACGCGCGACGACGCGGTCGTGCGAACGATGACGACCGCCGGTCGAGCGGTGATCTTCAGCGGCACCGCGGTGGCGATCGGCCTGGCGCTCATGCTCGCGATGCCGCTCCCCTTCATGCGGGGATTCGGCCTGGGTGGGCTCGTCATCCCGGTCATCTCGGTGATCTGCGCCCTGACCTTCCTCCCGGCCCTGCTCTCGCTCGCCGGCGACCGGCTGGAGCGGACGAAAGTCGTTCCGGCCGCGATCCTTCGCCGGCGCGAGGACGAGCAAAACGTGTGGGCGAGGCTGGCGCGCGCCATCATGCGCCGACCGCTCCTGTTTGCCCTCACGACGTCGGCGGTGCTCCTTGCGCTCGCCGTCCCGGTCCTCGCTCTCGAGGTCGGGCCAGGAACCAACAAGGGCATTCCGCAGGATCTCCCGAGCGTCGAGGGGCTGAACGTCCTCTCCGAGGCAGTGGGCGCGGGTGCGCTCTCGCCCACGGAGGTCGTCGTGGACACGCAGCGGGCCGGAGGAACAGCCGATCCCGAGGTGCGGGACGGGCTGGGCCGGCTCGTAGGGGCGATCCGGGCCGATCCCGAGGCGGCCGGCGTCGTCGGGGAGCTCGGGCCGCCCTGGGTCGATCCAAGCGGGCGGTACCTCCACTTCCAGGTGCCGACCGTGCACGAGTACGGAACGCCCGAGGCGATGGACTTCGCACGCCGGCTCCGGGGCGAGATCGTGCCCGGCGCGGAGCTGCCGGCCGGAGTCGAGGTGCTCGCCGGCGGGGGCCCGCCCAGTTCGGTCGACGTCATCGAGACCGCCTACGACGCCTTCCCCTGGCTCGTGCTCGCCGTTCTGGTCGCCACGTACTTCCTGCTTCTCAGAGCGTTCCGCTCGCTGCTCCTGCCGCTGAAGGCGATCGTCATGAACCTGCTCTCGATCGGCGCCGCCTACGGGCTTCTCGTCCTCGTCTTCAAGCTCGGCGCGGGCTCGGCCTTCGGCCTCGAGTCCTACGATCAGATCGAGTTCTGGATCCCGATCTTCCTCTTCGCAATGCTGTTCGGGCTCTCGATGGACTACGAGGTCTTCCTCGTCTCCCGGATGCGCGAGGAGTGGGACGCCACGCACGACAACGAGCGCGCCGTGGCGCTCGGGCTCGCGAAGACGGGGCGGATCGTGACGGCGGCCGGCCTGATCATGTTTGCCGCGTTCATGGGCTTCGTGGCCGGCTCCATCCTTGGCCTCCAGCAGTTCGGCTTCGGCCTCGCGGCCGCGATCATCATGGACGTGACGATCATCCGCGCCCTGCTCGTCCCGAGCGCTATGAAGCTCTTCGGGCGCTGGAACTGGTGGCTGCCGCCGAACGTCGCGAAGGTCTTTCGCGTCAAGCCGTCGCCGGTCGAGCCTCGCAGCCGGCCTGCCGTGGGCACGAGCGCCGGGCGCTAGCTCTAGGCCTTCTCGAGCACGCCGACGTAGAGGGAGGCCCGGCTCGGATCCGGGTCGTGGAACGTGCGTGTGAGCCTCCAGCCCGCCGCGGCCGCGAGCTCGGCCATCTCCTCGGGCCTGGCGAGCAGGTAGTCGAACCACGGCGTCGCGAGCAGGCCGTGACGGATCCGAAGGCGATTCTGGCCGGGCATGCGGCCGCGGCGGCGGTTTCGTTCGTGGTTCGCCAGGTGGGCGGGGTCGTCGGTCTTCGACCAGTCGACGCTGGCTGCCAGGATCCGGCCGCGCTCGGTCGTGAGCCGGTGGAGCCTCTTGAGGCTGCGGATCCCCGGGCGCCTGCCGCTCAGGAGCCCGAAGTTGTTCCCGTAGAGGAGCACGGTCTCGAAGGAGCCGAGCCGCGCGTCGACGTCCGCCAGCGCCAGGACGCGGGCGTCGCGCACGCCTCGCCGGCGTGAGACCTCGACCGCGGCGGGAGAGACGTCGACCGCGACCACATCCAGGCCGCGCTCCTGGAGGCGGAGAGCGACACGACCGGCGCCGCAGCCGACGTCCAGGGCGCGTCCGCGTGCGAGTCGCAGCGCGCGGCGCTCCGCGGCAGGCCACCTGCGGAACGGAGCGAAGTACGCGTCCGGCCGGCCGGCGTCCAGGATGAGCCCGTCGTCGCGCTCGACGATCTCCCGCGCAGGGCGACCCTCGAGGTGGTCGAGCAAGAGCCGCCCGAAGGCATCGCCGACTTGCATGTACGGAGTCTGACTCCCTGGCGCGCTCAGGATCCGTCCTGAGGCCCGAGTAAGCTCGCCGCCGTCACCGAGCCGACTGGGGGACTGATGTCGACCACCATGAACCGTCTACAGGGCCGGAAGGGGATCGCGCCGCTGACCGGCGTTCTCGCGGTCATCCTCTGGGTCATCGGAATCGCGGTGCTCGACTCCGGCGACACGCCGGACGATGACGCGCCGGGCCAGGTTCTCGCTCAGTACTTCGCGGAGAACGACGGCTCGATCCTCGCCGGTTCGTTCATCTTCATGGTCGGAACAGGTGTGTTCGTCTGGTTCGTCGGGGTGATCCGCCAGCGAATCGATCTCGCCGAGGGAGGCGTGGGACGCTTGGCCCCCATCTTCTTCGGAGCCGGAATCCTCACGGCCGCGCTTGCGATGTCGTTCGTCGCGCCCTCGGCTGCGGCCTCGTTCGCAGCGGGCGAGCTCAACCGCGATCTGTCGCCGGGAGCCGCCGAAGCGTTGTCGATTCTGGGAGACGGGTTCTTCATCGCCGCCGAGGTCGCGGTGGCCGTCTTCTTCATCGCCGCGGGCGTCGCCGCCTTGCGGACGCGCGCTTTCCCGGCCTGGCTCGGCTGGTTCAGCATCCTGCTCGGGATCGCCGCTCTCATCCCGTGGATCGGCTGGGCCGCGTTCATCTGGGGCCTGCCGCTCTGGGTGCTGATCGTGAGCATCTGGGCGTTCACCCGGCCTGCGACTCCGGACCGGACCGAGGTACGGCCGGCGACGGCGGTCTAGCGAACCAAGGCCCAGACGACGATCGCGACGACGACGAGCACCGCTATCCAGGCCCACCTGAGAGCCCGGAACGCCGACTGCTCGCCGGCGCGGGGGCCGGGCTCAGGCGTGTAGGGATCTTCGCTCGGCGCGCCGGCCCTCGGCAGCTCGGCGGCCCCGGCCGGGTAGTCGGGATCCGACGGCATGCCCTCGGGGGAGGCCTCATCCCGTGCTTCGGGCTCTGTGCGGTCGCGTTCGTCCTCAGGTCGCATGCCGGCTCCCTACCCAGGGCGCGGAAGTAGCATGCGGCCCCGATGAAGGGCGTCATCCTCGCGGGCGGCTCTGGGACCCGCCTCCACCCGCTCACGCGGATCACGAACAAGCACCTCTTGCCGATTCACGACCGGCCGATGGTCGCCCACGCCATCGAGGCGCTCGTGAGCGCCGGTGTCGTCGAGCTCATGCTCGTCACCGGCGGCACGCACGCCGGCGAGTTCCTGCGACTCCTCGGGAACGGGCACGAGTACGGAATCGACCGCCTCTCGTACGCCTACCAGGAGCAGGCGGGCGGGATCGCCGAGGCGCTCGGGCTCGCAGAGCGCTTCGTGGACGGCGAGCGCGTCGTCGTGATGCTCGCCGACAACGTCGTCGAGTCCTCGCTCCGCCCGACCGTCGAAGCCTTCGAGGCGCAGGAGAAGGGTGCCCGGATTCTCCTCTCGGAGGTCGGCGATCCCGAGCATCTGCGCCATCTCGGCGTGCCCGAGCTGGACGGCGACGGCACCGTAAAGCGGATTCTGGAGAAGCCTGAGTCGCCGCCGAGCCCCTACGCCGTCACCGGCATCTACTTCTACGACGCGGACGTCTTCGACGTGATCCCGACGCTCCAGCCCTCGGGCCGGGGAGAGCTCGAGATCACGGACGTGAACAACTGGTACGTGGATCAGGGAACGATGCTCTACGACGTGCTCGACGGTTTCTGGGGCGATGCGGGCGAGTCCATCGACGCGTACTACGAGGTCAACGACTGGGTGCGCGCCCACGGCGCCAACTCGGGATGATCGACGGCCTCGAAGTCATCCCGCTCCAGGTCTTCGAGGACGAGCGGGGCTCCTTCTTCGAGCTTCGGCGGGACAGCAAGCTGCCGAAGCCGACGCGGCAGACGAACGTTTCCTTCTCCAGGCAAGGCGTCATCCGCGGCCTCCACTACCACGAGCGCGGACAGGACGACCTCTTCGCCTGCTTGCGTGGAACGGCCCGAGTCGTCGTGCTCGACCGGGGAACGGGTGAGACCTTCACGGAGGACATCGGGGAGGAGAACCCGGTTGCGGTCTGGATCCCCGGCCGGCACGCCCACGGCTTCGAGGCGCTCACGGATCTCCTCTTCTGCTACCACGTCACCGAGGAGTACGACCCGGCCGATCCCGACGAGCACGGGATCCCGTGGGCGGATCCGCGGGTGCGGCACCTCTGGAGCACCCAGACGCCGATCCTGTCGGAACGCGACGCCGGGGCGTGAGGCGGGTCGTCGTGACCGGCGCGGGCGGCCAGCTCGGCCGGGCGCTCGCCGAGGTATTTGCGGACGAGGAGCTTCTGGCGCTCGCACGCGACGACTGGGACGTGACGCTGCCGCCGCCGGAAGGCCTCGGCCGGGTCGACCTCGTCCTGCACGCGGCGGCCTGGACCGACGTCGACGGCGCGGAGGCCGATCCCCAGGAAGCCGCGGCGGTGAACGTCGGCGGCACGAAGCACGCGGCCGAGCTCGGCGCACCGCTCGTCTACTACTCCTCGGACTACGTCTTCGACGGCCTGAAGGACTCGCCGTACGTCGAGTCGGATCCTCCGAGCCCACTGTCCGCCTACGGGCGGACGAAGCTCCACGGCGAAGCTGCCGCTGGCGAGGGCGCCTGGGTGGTGCGCTCGTCGTGGCTCTTCGGGCCGACCGGCAAGAACTTCGTCCGGACGATGCTCCGTCTCGGAGCCGAGCGGGACGAGGTTCGGGTCGTGGACGACCAGCGCGGCTCGCCGACCTACGTCGGACACCTCGCCGCTGCGTCGCGAGTGCTCGTCGAGCGCGAGCCGGGGATCTGGCACGTCGCCGCGGACGGAGAGTGCACCTGGGCCGAGTTCGCGGAGGCGATCTTCGAAGAGGCCGGGATCCGCTGCACCGTTGTTCCTATCTCCACCGAGGACTTCGCGAGCCCGGCGCCGCGGCCCTCCTACTCCGTGTTGCGAAGCGAGCGTCCAGACGCACCCAGGCTGCCCCATTGGCGTGAGGGCCTGCGGGCCTGCCTGGAGCGGCTGCCGGCGGCCTAGGCCCCGCTAGCATCCCGCCGATGCGCGTGCTCGTCACCGGCGGCGCCGGGTTCATCGGGAGCCACTTCGTCCGTCGCCTCGCCGAGGCGGGCGACGAGGTCGTCGTCCTCGACAAGCTCACGTACTCGGGCAACCGGGCAAACCTCGAGGGTGTCGAGCACGTCTTCCTCCAGGGGGACATTGCGGACACCGAGGCCGTACGGCGCGCGGGGGAGGGCGCCGACGCCGTCGTCAACTTCGCAGCCGAGACCCACGTCGACAGGTCGATCCTCGCGGCCGGCGACTTCATCCAGACCGACGTCGTCGGCACGCACGTGCTCCTCGAGTGGGCGCGCGAGTCAGAGGCGAGGTTCGTCCAGGTCTCGACCGACGAGGTGTATGGCGACGTCGAGCCGGGCGCCGCGTCGCGAGAGGACGACCCGCTCCGCCCCTCGAGCCCCTACTCGGCTTCGAAGGCGGGGGGAGACCTGCAGGTGCTCGCCTACTGCCGCACGCACGGGCTGAACGCCTCCATCACCCGCGGGTCGAACACCTACGGGCCGAACCAGTACCCGGAGAAGCTCGTGCCGCTCTTCGTCACGAACGCGCTCGAAGGCGAGCCGCTACCGGTCTACGGCGACGGCCGCCAGGTGCGCGACTGGCTCTACGTCGAGGATCACTGCTCCGGCATCGAGCTCGTCCTGCGGGAGGGCGCGACCGGCCAGGCCTACAACGTCGGTGCGGGAGACGAGCGCGAGAACCTCGAGGTCACGCGGCGGATCCTGGAGCTGACCGGCGCCGACCCGTCGCTCGTCCGCCACGTGGACGACCGCCCCGGCCATGACCGGCGCTACTCGCTCGACTCGTCCAAGCTCCGCGCTCTCGGTTGGCAGCCCGCGCGCCCCTTCGAGGAGGGCCTGAGGGAGACGGTCGAGTGGTATAGGGAGCGCCGCGACTGGTGGGAACCCCTGAAGTCGGGCGAGTACCGCGAGTACTACCGCCGCCAGTACGCAGGTCGACTAGGCGCTACCTAGCCGCACTGGGCGCGGGCGTCGTCGATCTCCGACCGCTGGCCCTGGATCTGCTCGGAGGCGTCGAGGTACCTCAGGCCCTTTGTGCAGTCTCCGAGCTCGACGTAGGACTTGCCCGAGTTGTAGGCGGCGTAGGCCTCGTAGATGTCGCCCGTACCCCTCAGGCTCCGGTACGCCTGGAGGGCGAGCGGGAGCGCGTCCGCGTAGTTCCCGTCGCGCATGAGCCCGGTCGCCTGATCGGTGAGCGCGACCGCCTCGTCGTAGGACACCTTGGGCCCGCCGCCGCCGTTGTCGACGGGGGCGGCCTCCTCGCTCGTGGTCGGCTCGCTCGGTTCCTCGGCCGTGGTCGTCTGGATAACGGTCGTGGGATCCCCTTGCACCGTGGTCGCCTGCGTGATCGTCTTGACCTCCTGGCTCTGCGCACCCTGCGTGTTCGTGTCACCGTCTCCGTCTGAGCTCATGACGGCCGCGAGCACGCCTCCGGCCGCCAGGGCTGCCAGCAGGATTCCCGCAATCACGGCCGGGACCCAGCGGGGGCCCGAGCCGCTCCGGGCGCCCACGGGCGGCCTCGAATCGGCTCGGCGGGCGACGACGGGAGCGACCCTGGTGGTCTCTTCCGGACGCAGAAGCGCACGCTGAAGCTCATCGACGAAGTCGGAGGCCTGTCGGTGTCGAGCCTCGGGCTGCTTGGCGAGGGCGCGCGCGAAGACCTCGTCGACCGCCCGCGGGAGCCCGACGCCCTGCTCGGATGCGGGCGGAACGGGCTGGTTGATGTGCGCGGCCGCTTCGGCGGTCGCCGAGCCGCCTTCGAACGGCCGGCCGCCCGTGAGAAGCTCATAGGCGACGATCGCGAGCGCGTAGATGTCGCTGGCGGAGGTGGCGGGCTCGCCGCGCGCCTGCTCCGGGGAGAGGTAGCCGGCGGTGCCCAGGACGGTTCCGGCCGCGGTCATGCCCGCTGTCGTCTCGTCCGCAACGCGCGCGATCCCGAAGTCTCCGACCTGGACGTGGCCACGCTCGTCGAGGAGGAGATTCGCCGGCTTGACGTCGCGGTGCACCACTCCGGCAGCGTGTGCTGCGTCGATCGCCGAGGCAGCCTGGGCGAGCCATCCGACCGCCTCGTCCGGTCGAACCCGCCCGGCGCGCGCCCGATCGGCGAGCGTGCCGCCGCTCAGGTACTCCATGACGATGAAGGGGCGGTCTTCGTGTTCCCCGACGTCGAAGATCGTGACGATGTTCGGGTGCCCAGAGAGCTTGGCGGCGGTCAGGGCCTCGCGCGTGAAGCGAGCCCGAACCTGCACGTCGCGTGCGAATCGGTCGTCGAGCAGCTTGACGGCGACTTGCCGGCCGAGGACGGTGTCCTCGGCCAGGTAGATCTCTCCCATGCCGCCGCGCCCCACCGGGCGAGGCGAGGCGTAGCGGTCGGGAAGCCTCGCTTCCGGCACGCAGGATTCTTAGCCGTCAGCGGCCGAGCCCAAACGCCAGAGGTCGCTGCGAACCTAAGCAAACTCAGCGAATCCTTACGAGGCTCGGCTACGCTTCTGCCGAAGAAGGGTCTGAATCTCGTGCGTCGCCTCCTCGTCCTCACAGCGGCTCTCGCGGTGCTCGCGTTCTGCTCGAGCGCGCTGGCCACGCCTGTCTTCTACGTGTGGGGCAAGGGGTGGGGGCACGGAATCGGAATGCCTCAGTACGGCGCGCAGGGCTACGCGATCCACGGAAAGGACTACCGCTGGATCCTCGCTCACTTCTACACCGGCACTGAACCGGGCGTCGCCTCGAAAACGACGATCAGAGCGCTTCTCGACGTCGGACGCTCCAGCGTCACGCTGTACTCACCCACAGCCTGGAGGATCGAAGACAGCAACGGTAAGAGCTTCCAGCTGGACGCGGGCGCGAAGACGATCGGCTCGGATTTCAAGATCCTCGTACAGGGGCGGAACAGGAGCCTCGCGCCCCCCGTGACCGCCAGCCGCCACGACCGTCCGATCTCGGTCGGCGGGCGGCCGTACCGAGGCTCGATCGTGCTCCGCAGGGTTTCCGGGTTGATCGCGATCGTGAACCACGTCGGCCTCCAGGCCTACCTCCAGGGAGTCGTCCCGTGGGAGATGCCCGCCTCGTGGCATCCGGAGGCGCTCAAGTCCCAGGCAGTGGCAGCACGTTCCTACGGCCTTGCCAACACCACCAGCGGGACGTACTTCGACGTCTACGACGACACACGGGATCAGGTCTACGGCGGCGTCGACGCCGAGCAGCCGTCGACGAATGCCGCGGTGAAGGCGACGGCGAACGAGGTGCGGACCTACAACGGCAACCTGGCGACGACTTACTTCTACTCGAGCTCGGGCGGCCGCACGGCTGCGAGCGAGGACTCGTGGGGCGACTACGCCATCCCGTACCTGCGTTCGGTGCGCGACCGCTGGGACACGATCTCGCCGTACCACACCTGGGGCCCGACCCGCTACTCCAGGGCAAGCCTGGACGCTGCGCTGGGGGGCTACGTCGAGGGGGCGCTGCGCGACATCGTCACCGAGATCAATCCGTCCCGGCGGGTGGAGCAGATGCGGATGATCGGCACAGGCGGCAACTCGAGTCTGGCGGGTTGGGATGTCCGGAACGTCCTCGGCCTGAGGTCGAGCTGGTTCCGGGTCGGCGTTCTCAACATCGCCGCCTCTCGAAAGCAGATCGAGTCGGGTCAGCCCGTGCGTCTCGTCGGCAAGGCGCGCTCGGTAGGCGCAGCCTGGCTCGAGCGGCGGAGCCCGGGCGGCTCCTGGGCGAAAGTCCAGGATCTGGAGCTGACGAGCGACGCGCGGTTCTCGACCAGGGTCGAGCCGCACATGACGCGCGAGTACCGGGTCAACTCGGCGAAGGGTGCGAGCGATCCGGTTCGCGTACAGGTCACTGCGAAGGTGCGGTTCGCGAAGCCCTTCGACCGGTCAGGGCTCGCCGGCGTCGTCGTCCCGGGCCGTGCCGGTGCGAAGGTCAGGGTGGAGCGCCGCGCGGGCGGGGAGTGGCAGGTCGTCGAGACGGGACGCACGGACGCCGCCGGCCGTTTCTCGCTCTCGTTCGAGCTCCAAAACGGCACCTACCGTGCCGTCGCGAGCGCGCCGGGCGCCGCGCGGGGCGTTTCGCCCCAGCTCCGCGTCGTCGGCTGAGAGCCGCGCGGATGTTGCCCGGTTTCGGAGCCGCGGGCAGCGGGGAGCTGACTCCACGTCTGCGTCCGACTTCTCAGGCTGGAAAGGATTCACGTGCCCGCGGCGAATGGAACGAGCCCATGACGAAGCACCTCGCCCAAGCCGGCATCGGCGTCCTCGCCTTCGCGTTCAGGACGAGCCGCGACCTCGAGTGGTACGTCGTCCGGCGCCTACAGCGCCCCGCGTAGCCGCAGCCAGCGCCTCGCTAGAATGCCCCGCCGCGGGGCCGTTAGCTCAGCTGGTAGAGCAGGGGACTCTTAATCCCAAGGTCGCAGGTTCGATCCCTGCACGGCCCATGGCCGAACGAGATTGCTTCGGTCGTCTAACCGTGGCTGGCGGCCCTAGAAAAGCCGCCCGCCGTGCGCAATCATGGAGCGATGCGCGGTGCCGCACTTGCGCTCCTGGGGTCTCTGCTCGCTGCTTGCGTGGCTGCTTCCGCTGCCCCGGCGGCGGTCGACGGCGGCACGGTTCAGGTGAATCGCGGGGCCGCCGGGATCACGTTCGGGATGAGGCGCTCCGCGGTGGTCGACGAGCTCGGGCCGCCGCTCTACGAGAACCAGAACGGCTACATGCAGTACTCGGAGAACAACATCTTCGACGTCTATCTGAACGGACGGAATCGCGTTCGCCAGCTCGGGATCTCCGGCGAGAACTTCTGCCTGGCGAGCGGCTTGTGCATGTTCGAGCGAAACGGCGTCAGGAAGCTCCGTGCTCGGTTCGGCGAGCGGCTCAAGGAGGTCGAGCTCGAAAGCGGTGAGACCGTGCTCGTCGTCCGCGGCCGCTACAACGAGCGCCGCGTCTTCACATCGTTCAGCCCGACGACGCTCCGGGGCCGAGGGCAGATCATCCAGATCTTCATCGGCCGGTGCCCGCCGAAGCCGGCTGTCTGCGGGAAGTAGCTAGCTAGCCGCGCTCGTAGCGGCGCTGCTCTTCGATCGTGCGCTCGGCCATGGGGTACGCCTCGAGGCGCTCCTCGGGGATCGGCTCGCCGCTCTCGATCGAGACGCCGTACGTACCATCCTCGACTCGCTTCTCGGCTCTCTCGACGGCCTCCAGCTCCTGGCGCAGGCGGTCACGGCGGCCCTGGTCACTCTCCTCTTGGTAGAGCTCGCTGGCCTCGTCGCCGGGGTGCTGATCGATCGACGAAAGCTCGTCAGCCGGGACGGGTGCGAGGGAACGAAGGTCGCGCTCGATGCGCTCTCTTTCGCCGGCCAGAAGGCTTCGTGCTCGCTCTGCGTCCATGGCGGCGATCCTACTCCACCGCCTCTGAGGCGAGCGCGGCCGGGGCGGCCCGGTGCCGCGCGGCGCCCAGCGCCTCGACATGCCGCTCGGCCCGCTCGGCGAGCGCCGAAGCGCGTTCGACGCCGATCGTCTCGAGGCTCCGCCAGAGTGAGGCGTTGTGTGCCACGAGCAGGCCGAGTCCCTCGAGCTCCACAAGGCGGCTGAGCGGGGAGGGGGAGACGAGCCTCCCGTTCAGCTTCAGGCGTCCGATGCGCTCGCCGACGACGCCGAGCGAGCGCTTGAGGGCGCTGGGCTTCAGGCTGCGCTCGCGCATGACGCTTTCGAGGCTTTCGAGGTCGTCCGCAAGGTCGGCGGCCAGCGCGGCGAGGAGAGCACCGAGGTCTGCGTCCCGGTTCGAGCGCAGGGCGCGGCGGGCCAGCGCGGCTCCGGCCGACGCGGTCGTCAGATGGTCGTTCAGGTAGATGCGGAGAAGCTTTTCGTCAGGCACGAGCTCACCATCCCAGCACAACGGATGTGCGCCGCGCGGAACCGCCCGTCTGCCGGTGCTGTAGAAGAACGTAATGCCTAACCCCGCTCTGGGCCGGGCGTCTGAACGGACGTGCGAGTGAGCGCGAGGCGCGCGTCGAATCCATTGTGGGCGCGATCGCCGGGCGTCCTCCGTCGCTACCCCGCGCTGCTCGTTGCGGTCGTCGCCGGGTCCCTGCTCCTCGCAGTCGCGGCCGCGTCCTCGCCGCTCTTTCTCTCCTCGGCGGGGAGCTCCGCACTTCGCCAGGAGGTCGAGGACGCGACGGTCTTCGGAGCCGGCCTCACGCTCAAGCAGCGTGACTACCTGGGCGACCGCGTCTTGCCGGAGGGGATCCGGCCGGCGCTCGAACTGCCGACGCACGAGGAGCGCGACGCGGCGATCCGGCAAGCTTCGGCAGAAATCCCGGGCCTTGGCCCCCGCGTTCTCACGCTCCTCGGCGCCGAGGTGGCGGCGTCGCAGTCCGGCCGGCCTGCGCGCGTCGAGACCGTTCGCCTCCTCCACCGCACCGACGCGCTCTCGCACGTGACGAAGCTCGCCGGCGGCGGCGAGGGCGTGTGGCTCTCCGACAATCGCGCCGGGCAGCTCGGCGTGCGGCCCGGCGACTCTCTGACGCTCGCCTACGAGAGCGACGGCACACCGCGCGTGAGCCGGAAGACGACAGTGACCGTCGCCGGGATCTATCGCGCCCTCTGGAGCGAGCCGAGCACGCCGTTCTGGCGGATTCTCTACGAGCAGATCTACCCGCCCTCGGACGACGCGCCGCCGCCGCCGGCCTTCCTCCTCATGAACGAGGAGACCTACCAGGAGGTCAGCGCCGAGCTGCGTTCCTATGCGAACGACATCCAGTGGGAGTTTCCGCTCGCTGACCCAAGCCCGACCCTCGAGCAGGCCAAGGAGCTCGACCGCGAGCTCGGCGCCCTCCAGGCAAGCCTTCAGGCCCGCTCCACGGAGGCGGCGCGCACGCTTCGCTGCGGCGACCTCCGCTGCGCGACCTCGACGCTCCTCCCTACGGTGATCCGCGAGGCCGAGGAGGAGGTGTCCGCCCTCCGTGGGCCTGCCGATCTGCTGGCGACGGCAGGGACTCTCGTCGCACTCGCCGTCGTGGCCGCCGCAGGCGCCTTCCTCGTCGCGCGGCGGCGAAACGAGGCGCTGCTGCTGCACGCGCGAGGCATGAGCCCTCTGCTCTTCGCGGGCAAGGCGGCGTTGGAGACGGTTCTCCCGGTTCTCGCCGGCACCGCGCTCGGCTTCCTCGTCGCCGTAGGCGTCATCTCGCTTGTCGGTCCAGGCGCCGCGGTCGATCCGGCCGCGATCCTGGACGCGGCCCAGGTGGCAGCGCTCCGCGTGCCTGCCGCGCTCGCCGTCCTCGCGCTGGTCGCCGGACTCATGTTCCTGGGGCTCTCGGGGCGGACGCGCGAGCGTGCGGGCCTCCTGCGCTTCGTGCCCTGGGAGGTCGCCCTGCTCCTCGGCGCAGCGTTCTGCTTCCAGCGCCTCTCGAGCGGGCACGCGCTCGTCGAGGAGGCCGGCGGCGTCGAGCGGCCGAGCGCGTACGTGCTTCTCTTCCCGATCTTCTTCGTGGCCGGTTTCGCCGGGCTCGTGGCCCGGCTGTGGGGCCCGCTGCTTCGTGGCCTGCGCGAGCGAAGCGGCCGGCTGTCAGCCGGGCCGTACCTCGCCGTGCACAGGCTCGCCGGAGCAGAGCGCCTCGCCGTACTCCTTGTCGCAGCCTGCGCGCTCTGCCCTCGGGATCTTCGTCTACGCGCAGACGGTCGTGCACTCGCTGGAGCGCTCGGTCATCGCGAAGTCGGCGCTCTTCGTCGGGAGCAACGTCAACGGCACGATCAACAACGACCAGGAGCCGCCAAAGGGCTTTCCGTTTCCGATCACGAAGGTGACGCGAGTCGTGCGGGGCGGCGAGTTGACCGAGGAGGGCAATCAGGTCGACCTGATTGCTGTCGATCCAGAGACTCTCGCGGAGGCCGCGTTCTGGGACGCGAGCTGGTCTGACACGAGCTTCGGCACGCTGGCCGAGAGGCTTGCCGGCCCCGAGGGCGACGCCATCCCTGTCGTCGTTGCGGGCGGTCCAGCTCACGGACGAGTCGCAGATCGTCGTCGACTCCGCCCCCGTGCCGATCGGGTCGTGGGAAGCGCGACAGCGTTCCCCGGGATGTTCGAGAGCCGGCCGCTCGTCGTCGCCTCGTACGCGAGCTGGGAGCGTGCGTTCGACAAGCTCGGGATCGCGAGCCCGCTCGACACGCCCGGAGCCGAGGCGCTGCTCTGGGTCAAGGGCGACGACGAGCGGGCGGCCGCCGCCCTCTCGGCGTCGTCGGTGCGGCCCTACGAGCGTGCTGACCTCGGCCGACATCCGCCGTAATCCGTCGATCCTGTCGGCGACACGCACCTTCGACTTCCTGCGCGCGCTCGGCTTCGCGGCCGGGCTCCTCGCGGTGGTCGGGACGTTGCTCTATCTCCAGGCGCGACAGCGGAGCCGCGTCGTCTCGTACGCGCTCTCGCGGCGCATGGGGCTCGCCGGCGGCGTCCACGTGGCGGCCCTCGTCCTGGAGCTCGCGCGCGATGCTGATCTCCGCTCTCGCGATCGGAGTCGTCCTCGCGCTCGTCGCGGCCCGGGTCGTGCTCGGCGACGTCGATCCGCTGGCAGACATCCCGCCGGATCCGATCTTCTCCACACCCGGCGTCCTGCTCGGGGCGACGGCGGTGGCGCTGGCCGGGCTCTCCCTCCTGGGAGGCTTCCTTGCGAGCCGGGCGGCGGAGCGAGCCAACGTGTCCGAGGTGATGCGGCTTGCCGACTGAGCGCCCCGCCGCCGCCTGCGCTGCCGTCACCAAGACGTACTTCACGCGCGCCGAGGAGGTGCAGGCGCTTCGCGGCGTCGACGCCGAGTTCCTCGCGGGCGCGGTCACGGCGCTCGTCGGCGCTTCGGGAAGCGGCAAGTCGTCGCTCCTGCGGCTGCTGGCCGGTCTCGACGTCCCGACCCAGGGCAAGGTCTTCGTCAAGGGTCTCTCCCTCGGCTCGACTCCCCGGCAAGGGGCGTCGCCGCGTGCGCCGGTCGATGGTCGGCTACGTGTTCCAACGGCCGGCCGACAACTTCGTTCCCTACCTGACGGTCGACGAGCACCTCAGGGTCGCGGCGGGCAAGACTCCGCGCGTCGACCTGCCCGGGCCCGAGGAGCTCCTGGACGAGCTCGGGATCCTGCACCGGCGCGACCACTACCCGGCCGAGCTCTCGGGGGGCGAGCAGCAGCGCGCCGCTTTTGCCACCGTGCTCATGGCTGGAGCGGAGCTCGTGGTCGCAGACGAGCCGACCGCCGAGCTCGACAGCCGCTCCGGGGAGGATCTGCTTCGAATCGTTCGCAGGCTCGCGGAGGACGGGACGGCCTTCGTGATCGCGACGCACGACGCGAACGTGCGCCGCGTGGCCGACGACGTCGTCGAGCTCGAACACGGTGTCGTCAAGGGCGAGCTGACGCTGGCCCCGAAGGTCCCGTCCCGCGCGGAGCCGGCAGCGCGAGCCGCAGTGGAGCCGCTCGTCGCCATGACCGGCGTGACCAAGACCTACCGGCGCGGCCCGGAGCTCGTGCACGCGCTCGACGACGTCGAGCTGGCGCTCGAGCCAGGGCGCCTGGTCGGGCTGATGGGCCGCTCGGGCTCCGGGAAGACGACGCTCCTCACTCTGCTCGCGGGCTGGGAGACGCCCGACGCCGGGAGGATCGCCTGGGAGGGAGAGGTGGGCCGTCGTCTCGCCGATCTCTCGTGGAGCGACGTCGCGATCCTCCCGCAGAAATTCGGCCTCATGGAGGAGCTCACCGTGCGCGAGAATGTCGAGTATCCGGCGCGCCTCGCGGGCCGGCTGGCCGAGCTCGGCGGCCGCGTCGAGCATCTGCTCGCGTCGCTCGGGCTCACGGAGCTTGCGAACCGCCGGCCCCACGAGACGTCGGTGGGCCAGCAGCAGCGAACCGCCTTGGCGCGCGCGGTCGTCCTGCGCCCGCGGCTCTTCCTCGCGGACGAGCCGACCGGCCACCAGGACGCAGGCTGGGCGCACGAGGTGTTCCGGATCCTCCAGGGAGCGGCAGCGGAAGGCACCTGCTGCCTCGTCGCCACGCACAACGAGGAGGCCCGGCCCTACCTCGACGTGATCCACACGATGGCCAACGGAAAGCTCGACCGCGAGCCGGCCGAGACGGCGACCGCCGTCGCGCCCGAGGCTCTCTAGGTTCTGACCTCGACGAGCTTCGGCTCGCCGGCCTTCACCTGCCAGACCGCGGCCCGGTGCTGGCCGTCGGTTCGCTCCTGCGTCGTCTCGACGAACCACCACTCGGCCTCGAGCCGCTCGGGCGTCACGTCGACGACCACGTAGCCATGGCTGTCGAGATCGACCCAGCGGACATGCGGGTTGTCCTTCGCGACCTCGCGCTCGATCGGGAGCGAGTCGGTGCGGGGCTGTGCGCCGAGGTGCTCGTCCAGGTTCTCGCTCGTGATGCTCGCGGTGACGAGCTCGACGGCCGCGGGGCGCTCGTCGGGATCGGCAGGCCGGCGCTTCAGCTCGAGCGCCCAGGCCGTGTGCACGTCGCCTGAGAGAAAGATCACGTTCTCGATCTCACGCTCCTCGAGGAACCGGAGGAGGCGGTCGCGCTCCGCCGTGTACCCATCCCACTGGTCGGGCTCGGGCCCGTGCTCGCGCTTCGTCAGGACGCCGACCTCGGAAAGCGGCTCGCCGAGCTCCTCTGGCAGGTAGCTCGTGAAAACCTGGCCGATCATGACGTCGTTGCCGACGAGCCGCCACGTCGCCTCCGAGCGCTCGAGCTCGCCGAAGAGCCACGTTTCCTCGTCAGGTCCGAGGACGAGTCCGGTCCGGATCGTCCATGGCTGCGGTCTGCGTCTGCTCGTCCCGGTTCGTCCGCCCGTCGAGCATGAAGAGGTCCGCGAGGTCGCCGAGAGCGAAGGTTCGATAGATCCGATCCTCGTCGGGCGGAGGCGGGACGCGGACGGGCAGCCACTCCCTCCAAGCACGCAGAGCGGCCGCCTTGCGCGTCTGCCAGTCGCCGTGCCTCTCGGGATCGTGCAGCTTTGCGCCATCGCGCCAGGCGTTGTCAGCGATCTCGTGGTCGTCGAGCGTGGCGATGATCGGATGGCGCTCGTGAACGAGTTGCACGTCGGGGTCGCGCCGGTAGTGCGCGTAGCGCCGCCGGTAGTGCTCGAGCGTCCAGCACTCATGCGGCGGATCGACGGCGCGGCCGATCGCCGGCCCGTTGGCTTTCGGATCGACGTTCCCGTACTCGTAGATGTAGTCCCCGACGTGCAGGAGGAAGTCGAGGTCGTCGCGCTCGGCCACCCGTCCGTACGCGTTGAAGAAGCCGGCCGTGTACTTGGCGCACGAGACGAGCGCGAAGCGGAGGCGGTCGACCCCTCCGGCGGGTGCGGTTCTCGTCCGCCCGATGGGCGAGCGCTCCCCGGCGCACGTGAAGGCATAGAAGTACGTGGTGCCTGGCTCGAGCCCGCTCGCGTCGGCCTTGACGGTGAAGTCGACGCTCTCGGAGGTCTGCGTGACGCCCGCGGCAACGACGTCCGAAAGCTCCGGATTGCGCGCCACGACCCACGCCGCCTCGGGCTCCGGCTCGTCCACGAGCGTGATGCGCGTCCAGAGAAGGACGCGGTCGGCGAGCGGATCCCCGCTCGCGACACCGTGCCGGAACGGATCCGGGAAGCTCGCCACGTCCTCTTGGTAGTCGCTCTCGTCAGCCCTGAAACGCGGGGTCCTCGTACACCGGCTCGCCTTCGACGAACGTGGCGAGCACCCGCGCCTCGCTCGGCGAGCCAGCGTCCGGCGCGAGGAGGTCTCGGTCGAGGACGGCTAGGTCGGCGAGCTTGCCCGGCTCGACCGATCCGGTCTCGCGCTCGAGCGCGTTCACGTAGGCCGACCCGATCGTGAAGGCGGCGAGGGCGGTCGGCAGGTCGAGGCGCTCGGCTGGGAGGAGCGGCTCGCCGCTCTCGCCCGGGAAGATACGCGTGACGGCGACCTCGATCTGCGGCAGCGGGTTCGCCGTCGAGACCGTCCAGTCGCTTCCGAAGGCGAGCGTCGCGCCCGCCCGGTGCAGGCTCCCGAACGGATACATCGTCCGCGCCGTCTCCTCCGTCAGGAACGGGAGCGTCAACTCCTCGACGTAGCCCGACAGGCAGGCCCAGAGCGGCTGACAGTTTGCGACCACGCCGAGTGAGCGGAAGCGCGGCACGTCGTCGGGGTGCACGAGCTGCAGGTGGGCGAGGTGATGCCGAGCGTCGCGCCGGCCGTTGGCACGGGCCGCCGCCTCGAAGGCATCGAGCGACTCTCGCACCGCGCGGTCTGCAAGCGCGTGGATGTGCACCTGGAAGCCCTCGCGGTCGAGGAGGGTGACGATGTGCGCCAGCTCCTCGGGCTCGTGCATGCCGATGCCGCGGTTGTCCGACGCTTTGCCGTTCGCGTCGAGATATGGCTCGAGGACGGCGGCGGTGAAGTTCTCGAGCACGCCGTCCTGGAAGATCTTGGCGCCGCGGATTCGGAGCCGGCCGACCGTGCCCTGCTCACGGCGCACCAGGAGGTCGTCGAGCTGCTCGTCGCCCCGATCGCGCGTCCAGCGGAGGTTTCCCTCGGTGCGCATGGTCAGCAGGCCGCGCTCGGCGAGCGCCCGGTACGCCGGCAGGGTTTCGGGCTCGACGGTCGCGTCCTGCCAGGCCGTTATCCCCCACGCGTGGAGCCGGGCCTGGGCGCGAAGCAGCGCCTCCTCCCACTCCTCCGGCGTCGTTTCCGGCACGAGCTTGTCGAAGAGACCCATCGCGCCCTCCTGGAGCGTCCCGGTGGGCTCGCCGCCGGCATCGCGCTCGATCCGGCCGTCGGCGGGGTCGGCGGTTTCGCGGTTGATCCCTGCGAGCTCGAGAGCGCGCGAGTTGACCCAGGCTCCGTGGCCGTCGCGGTTCGTGAGAAAGGCAGGTCTGTCAGGGACGATCGCATCGAGGTCTTCCTTGAGCGGTATGCCGCCGGCGAACGAGTCCATCGACCAGCCGTCTCCGAGGATCCATTCGGCGTCGGGATACTCGGCCGCGTAACTCGCGATCGTCTCGAGGCACGCCTCCCGCGACTGGGCCTCGTGGAGAGAGCACTGGAGCTCCGAGAGCCCGCCGTGCGGCGGGTGGAGGTGCGCGTCCTGGAAGCCGGGCAGCACCATGCGGCCGTCGAGCTCGACGACGCGGGTCTTCGGCCCCGCGAGCTCAGCGAGCTCGGCTGCGGTGCCGACCGCGGCGATCCGACCGCCTGTGACCGCGACCGCCTCGGCCGTCGTCCGCGCGGCGGTCGACGGTATGGATCCGTCCTCCGGTCAGGAGCAGGTCGGCAGGCACCGGCGCACTCTAGGCAAGCGGGTCCGGGAGTTCTACGCTTGGGTCGCCTGCCAGAGAGAGAGGAGAGACATGAGCCGCAACGCATTCACCACCGGGGTGGCGCTCGTAGCGCTCGCGCTCCCCGCAGCCGCAAGCGCCGAGACCACGGCGTTCGCCGAGGCGAAGAAGGGCGACCTGCGCGTGCTGTCGAGCGTCCTGCTCACGAACAGGGCGGTCGACCTGATGGGCGGCTGGCTGAACGAGTCCCAGTCGTGCTCTGACCGAGCGGAGGCTTCGCGTCAGCGTCGAGATCTTCCGGACGAGAGGAAGCGCGAGCGAGGGCTTCGGCCAGGCAATCACCCGCAAGCGGGCGAACTGCGCGGAGGGCGGTCCGAACCTCGGGTTCCAGCTCGATGCGAGCGAGACGGGACTTCGCGTGCCCGAACGGCGCCTGGAAGCCGGGCCGCTACGAGTTCGTCACGCGGACGCGCCATCTCGCCAGCGGAGTCGTGTCCGTCGCCAGCCTCGGCTGGGTGCAAGCGGAGCGCCTGCTAGAGGTCGCGTCGGGCGAAAGAGAGGATCGCGAGCGCCGAGCACGACGCTGAGGTAGACAGCGGCGTAGAGCCAGAGGGCACGCCGCCTGCCTCGGCTCCTCCGAATGGGCCGAGCTGGAGGGCCACGCGCGTCAGGCCGAAGCTCTCGGCGCTGATCTCGTGGAGCGCGTCCTGGTAGAGGGCCTCGAACGGCAGCGCCCAGCTCGAGATCGTCGAGACGCGGTCGAGCGTCGGCGAGTTCGAGAGCCTCGCCGATCTGGCCCAGGAGGCCGGCGACGAGCCCGGCGCCGAAGAGCATGAAGATCGCGATCCCGTTCGCGGTTCCGGTGAAGAGCGCCGACCCGAGGACGGAGAGGCCGACGACGACGAACGACGGCGCCGGCCAGAGCGAGGGCCGGGGCGGACGAAGCGGTCGGGCCACCAGCCGTCGCCGAGCGCGTGCGTGATCAGGAGGGCGGCCGTGAACACGATCCAGACGTAGAGCGACGCAGACGGCCGCGGCGGCTCCGAAGCGAGCGAGTAGCAGAGTCGTCCGTCCCGACCGGCCGGACGACGAGCGGCTGGAGGAGCCCGCGCTCCGCGTCGCCCCGAACGACGTTCAGGGTCAGAAAGACGGCGAGCACGGCGCCGAGGAAGAGCGTCGCGAAGAGCGAGAGCCCGAACAGCGTCGTGCCCGCGACGGTGACGGAGTCGAGCACAGCCACGGCGTCCGCTGCCCTCCGTGAAGCTCGCCGAGCTCCTTGAACGCCTGACGGACGCCGAGAGCGTAGAGAGCGAGGAAACCGAGCGTGAGGAGGATGACGACACGAAGACCCGCCTGCGGACGCTCTCCCGAATCGCGTAGCCGACGATGACGCCGGCGCCGCTCACGGTGCGTCCGCCTCGCCGACCGCCTCGAGGTAGACCTCCTCCAGCGTCGAGGTGACGACGCGGACGCCGTAGATCTCCTCCCCCGCGGCGACGAGCTCGGCCACGAGGCGGGGCGTGTCCTCGCGGTTGGCGCCGGGGAAGGCTGCGAGTCCCGTGGGCCGGTCTCGATCTCGACTCCGCCCGGCTGCGCCAGGTCGGCGGGCTCCCAGCAGCGACCACCTCGCCGTCGGTCGATGATCACGACCCGGTCGCAGACGAGCTCGACCTCGCTCAGGAGGTGCGAGTTCAGGAGCACCGAGATCCCGCGGTCGCGGAGCGACTCGAGGAGCGAGCGGACGGTGCGGCGGCCGGCCGGGTCGAGCGCGCTCGTCGGCTCGTCGAGCAGCAGGAGCCGCGGGGAGCCGACGAGGGCCTGGGCGATCCCGAGCCGCTGCTGCATTCCCTTTCGACATCTCGTCGACGGCTCGAGCGCGCGCGTCGAGCAGTCCGACGAGGGTCGAGGAGCTCGGTGCGCTCGCGCGGCTCCGCCGGTCGAGCCGCTCAGACGCTGGTGCAGCGTCGAGCACCTCGTCCGCGGTCGCCCAGCCCGGGAAACGGAAGAGCTCGGCGAGGTACCCGAGCGAGGCTCGCGTGCGGCGTGCGAGCCGGCGGGTGCTCCACAGACCTCGCGCGCTCCCGGACGTCTGGCGGACGAGGCCGCAGGCGATCTTCACGAGCGTCGACTTGCCCGCGCCGTTCGGGCCGAGGAGGCCCGACGAGCTCGCCCTCCGCGCACCTCGACGTCGACGCCACCGCAGGGCCTCGGTCTGCCCGTAGCGCTTCGTGAGTCCGCGGGCGGCGAGGGCGGCGGGCATCCCCGGCTAGGGTAGTCGCCGTGCGGGAGGAGGCGCTGGCTCGGCTGCGCGGGCTCGGCTTCGACGAGGAGGCTGCGGCGCGTGCTGGCGGATCACTTCGTGGACGGCGGAGCGGCGCGGTCGGATCGGACATGGGCTCGTGCGGATCGACTGGCTCGGCGAGCTGGCCGGTCTCGAATCCGGCGGCGCGGCCGGAACGGGTCGTCGCCGAGCCGGGCTACGAGCGGTGGGACGGGCGCGGCGCGGTCGGCTACCTGACGCTCCACGCGGTCGTGGAGGCGCAGCTCGCGTCACCGCCTGAGCGGGCGCGGCTCGTCGTCGCGTCGCGGTGCTTCCCGACCGGCGTGCTCGGCTACGTGGGTGCGTCCGCTCGCCGAGGCCGGGCTCGTCGGAGTGCTGACTGCGACGTCACCGCCGCGGCTCGCCTCTCCGGACGGCGGGCCGCCGGTAGCGGGCACGAATCCGCTCGCGATCGCGGTTCCGGGCTCGGACGGGCAGGCCGCTGGTCGCGGACGTCTCGATGGCGACAGGCGACGCACGGCGAGGTGCTGGCCGGCCGCGCGAGCCCGAGGACGTCGTTCCCTTCGGCGGCGAGCAGGCCCACAAGGCGTTCGCGCTCGCCGTGGGGCTCGAAGCGCTCGTGGGCGCGCTCGCGGGCGAGGAACCGGGCGCCGTGCTCCTGGTCGCGCGCCCGGAGCACGACGCCGTCGGCTGGCTGCGAGCCCGGGCGCCGGGAGTCCGCCTGCCCGGGCGACGGCGCCGTCCTGAGGGCCATGTCCGGGGTCAGACCCCTAGACATGGCCGCTCTAGCCGAGGGGTCACGCACGAGTCGCCAGGATTCAAGCCGCACGTGCTGACGGAGGGCGTGGCCGAACGGAACATGCGAGGGGTCTGACCCCGGACATGGCGGAAGGGACCGAGTCAGGCGTTGCGGAGCGCTTCGAGGACGACTGGGTCGATGCGGTCGACGCCCTTGCACGCGCTCCTCGAGGTTCTCCGTCCCAACCCAGGCGTTGAACGCCGCTCGAGGCTGTCGTCCACGTAGCCGAGCCCGCCAGACGCAGGCGGAGCTCCTCCGCGAGCTCGTCGTCGACCTCGCACCCACTCCTCCGTCCGGCGTCTGGCCGAAGAGGAGCTCGTGCTGGTCGTAGAGCCGCCGGAGCTCCGCGATCGGCTCAGCGTGGTCGTCCACCCGGAGATCGACGGCGACGTCGGTCATCCCGCCGTAGCCGCCCTCGCGCCGGACGACCAGAAGCGCCGCCGACTGCTGCCCGCGTCGGTCGCCGCCGGCGAGCTGAGCCGCCGCGAGCCCTCGAGCAACCGCTCCGGCCAGCGGTCGGCCCGTGCTTCCCTCGAAGCCGCTGGCGAGTCCCGCGACGGTCTCCTCCGGAGACCAGGATGTTCCCCTGCGCCGCGTAGCCGGCGCCCGTCGTCCCTCCCGCCCAGTCGAGACAGGCGGAGCCGGTGAAGGTCGCCGCGCGGCCCTCGCGGTCGACGACCCCGAGCTGCCGGTCGTCGCGACCCTCATCCGCCTCCGTCAGCCGTCGCACGACCTCAGCCGCGGAGAGCACCCTCTCGTAAGAGCGCCAGACCGTCGGGCCCGTAGGCGACGTTTGCGAGCGCCTGCGTCGCGACAGCCCCGACGTCGGCCGCCGCCCAGGGCACGACTGATCCCACGGCGAGAAACTTCGACTGGACGCCGACACCCCACTCGCCGCGCTCCAGGTCGCAGGCGACGAGCGAGTAGGTGGCGACGAGCGGCCCGCGCGCGCTAGCCATACTTGAGCCGCCGCAGGTCGAGCTCCCGGAGCTCCCTCTGGTCAGGCTGGACGAGCGCGCATGCGACCTCCGGCCGGGCCAGCGCGGCCGCCACGCCCCTCGCGTCGGAGGCCCGCACGATCACCGGGACTCCCCGCGCATGTGCCTCCTCGAGCAGGGACGGGTCGTCCACGTCGTCCAGGACGAGCGCCTCGACCTCCTCCTCGCCGACGCGCACGCGACCTTCGCCCGCCACCTTGACGTCCTCGCCCTCTACCGCGATCTCGGGCACCTGGATCCCTGTTGCACCCAGCCAGCGGAGCCGGGTCACAACCTCACGGCCTCGCCCGGCGCCGGCGCGATACACGTCGCTGAGACCCGCTCTATGACGATCCTCCTCGCTCCGGAAACGGCCGGAGCCTAACGAGGAATCCACGCTGACGCGGCGAAGAACCGGCCATGGAGCGCACTTCGGGCACGGCTCTCGAGGCGACCGCGGCCATCCTCTGCCTCACCGCGCTCTGCGACGCGCTCGGCTCTCCATTCCGCTTCGTTCCTCCTGCTGATGCTCGGCGTGCCGCGTGGCCGCCGTACGCCGGCCTCGCTGCGATCGCGCGAGTCATCGAACTGGATCGCGGGCGGCTTCAGGTCGCGCTCTCCGCGTGCTTCCTCGCCGTCGTCCTCTTCGGCGCCGCGGTGCGAAGCCCGGCGATCGCCGACGCCGGATGTCCCGCCTGCGGCGACGGTCGCCCTAGCGGCCGCCTTCGTCGTTCTCCTGCTCCAGGGCCTCGTCGCCCTCGCCGAGCGGCCGGCCCGCGCGCAGGCCGCGAAGGACGTAGGCCGCGACAGGCCGCTCCTTTCCTTCGACCCGTAGCTCGCCGACCTCGTCGACGGCGGCGCCCGGGAGCCTGCTCGAGCGTCGCTGCGACCGACCAGCACCTCGCCCGGACGCGCCTGACCCTCGAGCCGGGAGGCGAGGTTCACGGTGTCGCCCGTCGCCGTCTAGGTTCGCCCGCCCTCGGCTCCCAGGAGCCCGACCCGCGCCTCGCCGGAGTTGATCCCAACCCGAAGGCGCGGCCATTCCGGATGACGGGCCAGCACGTGCCCGGCTCGCGCCTGAAACGCAAGCGCGGTGCGCGCTGCGCGCTCGGCATGATCGTCGGTCGTCCCCGCGCGCGTTGAAGATGCGCCATGACCGCGTCGCCGATCAGGACGACCTCGGCTCGCCTCTCGGCGCGCGACCGCGGCACGAGCTCGCCGTAGTACTCGTTCAGCATCGCCGTCGCGGACTCGGCGCCGTGGCGCTCGGAGTAGGACGTGTAGCCCTGGAGGTCTGCGAAGAGAACGCTCACGTCTCGAGAGCGCCCGAGCGTCTCCTCCAGGTAGAGGTCGCTGAAGCGCTCGTCGCGCCACTGCCTGCGGGCCGCGACCGCGACCGCTCCGAACGCGATCAGCATCAGTAGGTGCCACTCCCACCAGCTCGCGTGCCAGTTCCGCGCGAAGGCGATTGCGACCATGGCCTCGGCGAGGAAGATGAACGCCCCGATCACGCTCGCCGGAAGCGCGCGCCGGCGAGCGCGCCAGACCGGTACGTAGCGCGCTGCGGCAAGGGCGTAAAGGACGATGCCGAGCGCGGCCAGGCCGGCGAGGGGCGGCGTGGCGCTCTCCGAGGAGATCGCGCGGTCGAGTGGCGGCAGGCCGGACAGCGACCAGACCGCCCAGCCCACAGGAGCACGATTGCCGCCGCCCGCCAGGACTGCTGGCGGCGGACCACGGCCGGCGCGAGGCTCGCGTTCGACTCCACGAACCCGGAAGCGGCGGCTGGGATCGCAGCGAGCAGGAGCCCGATCGGAGTCGCGATCACGAAGCCGGCGTTCGGCTCCTCGAGGACGACAGCCGGGCGTCGCGAGCGCGTGCAGTCCGAGGAAGCCCGCGCTGACGAGGAGCGAGAGCGAAACGAGGAAGAGGCGTGCGTCGCCGCGGCGCCGAGCTGCCTCACCGGTCGCGTACGCGAGGACGGCGGTCACCGCGGCCGCGCCGAGCACGAGCCAGAAGTGCGCAGGGTGGTTCTCCCAGGTGACGTCGAGCCGCGGGACGGCGAGGAGCACAGCGAGCCCGACGAGCGGCAGAGTGAAGAGCGCTCCCCAGGCTGCGAGCCGGGGTCGCGCCTCTGTCATTGCGGCCGCGCCGACCAGCGAATCGACGTGCTTCGTGTAGCCGGGCCCGTCGAAGGCGTGGAGGGGGTGCGGCGGGCAGGTGTCCTCGTGGATCGAGCTCCCCTGCCGGAGGTAGAGGGCAGGGTAGATCTCCCCTTCGCTGTTCATCTCGACCGTCGCCGGCGAGCGCGCCGGACCGTCCTCGTCGAGGAACGCCGCGAGCGGCTGGATGCCCTCGTCGACCGGGCCGTCCTCTCCGTCGAGCCTCACGACGTGGGCGAGGTACGACTTCTGCGCCCAGAGCTCCGGTGAGCGGGCCACGGCGGCCGCGAGGAGCGGAGCGACGTCGTCGCTTGCGAGCAGTCTCCGCGGGCGCCGGCGGGCGAAGTGAACTTCGGCGATCCGTTCGGCGAGAAGGCGCGCGTTGTAGCGAAAGCCGCTCACGGTCCCGGAGGCGCTCGCCACGCCGTGCTTGCGGAGCCCGGCCGCGGCCTGGGTCGCGTTGCCCGCGAAGTAGATCCCGGGCACCGTGGCGCTCTCCCAGTGGTGTGTCTGGGCCGGGAGGACACCCTGGCGAACCGTGGCGCAGCCGAGACTCGGCAGGTCGAGGAGCGGCGTTCGGAAGCCGGTCGCGGCGATCACGTCGTCGGCCTCGAGGACGATCTGTCCCTCGTGCGTCGTGCCGTTCGCGAGGACGCGCCAGCCGTCGGCGCCTCGCTCGATGCGCTCGACCGCCGCGTTCACGGCGAAGGTGCCGCCGCCCCACGCGTGATCCTCGAAGGGCTGGAGGTAGCGAACACGCACCGTCGAGAGCGCGATTACGTCGGCGGCGACGGGGCGAGGTGAGACGAGGTGCACCTGAGCGGCCCAGGGGACGAGAGCGTCGGCCAGCTCGAAACCTGAGTTCCGCTTGCCGATCACGACAACGCGCCGGCCTCGGTATGACTCCTTGTCGGTCCTTGCCTCGGCGTAGTGGGGTACGTCCTCGATGCCGGCGATGTCGGACTTGAGCGGCTCGGTGACACCCACGGCGAAGATCGCGATCCGGCAGCGATACTCGCCGTCGCTCGTCCCGAGGACGAAGCCCTCGTCGCTCCGGCTGGTCGACTCCCACGTGCACCCCGTGCGGACGCGCACTCCGGAGCGCGTCGCGAAGGCCTGGAGCTGGGCCGTCATCTCCGGGACGCTCGGCACCATCCAGCTTCGATCCAGGAACTCGGCGGCGAGGCCGCGGTTCTCCGGCTCGTCGGCGACCAGGCTGTTGTGGTCGTACCACTCGTACTCGCGCTCGGTGCGCGCGTAGGGAGCGTCGGTCTTCGTCCAGGAGAGGAGCCGCTGGAAAATGGGCCACTTTTGGAACATTCCGCCGGGCGCGTCGTCCCGGGAGAGGAGGGCGTGGTCGATTCCCAAGCGCGAGAGCGCGTAGCTCGTCTGGAGCCCGCCGGGGCCGCTCCCCACGACCACCACCGGGTACTCCCCGGGCGGGTAGGGCCGATCCGCTACCCCTGCCACGCGAGCGTGGTTCGCAGGCGGAGCGTCACCGTTCGCAGCATCTGGAACATCACCTTGGGATGGCGGAGCAGGAAGTCCCGTAGCTGCGGTCCGGGAACGACGACGAGCCGGAGCGCCGTGCGGGCGACCACGTCCGCGGTCGGGGGCTCGCCGAGGAGGACGGACACCTCGCCGAAGAAGTCGCCGCGCGCCAGTCGCGCGATCTCCTCCCCGTTCAGCACCACAGCGGCCTCGCCCTCGAGGATCACGTAGACGTTGGACCCGGAGAGCCCCTGGCGGAGCACTCGCTGGCCCTCCGGGACGATCTCCTCGTCGAACGTGTGGGCGATCTCCTCGAGCTGCGGCCGCGCGAGGTCGGAGAAGAGCGGCACGCCGCCGAGGCTCTCGACAAGGTCGGCTCCCACCGCCACGCCGAGAGGCTAACCTGGCCGCCGCGCGCGGCGCAATGTGCTCGTGGCCGTAGCGGCCACGGCCGGGGTCAGACCCGCGACGTGTCCCGGCCGGCCGAGTCCCGTCGAAGAGATTGGCTGTAGCACGCCAAATGGCGATGGGACGCCGGCCGCGTTTGAGCCATGTCAGGGGTCTGACCCCTGACATGGCTCAGATGGGCAGGTCGCGGAGCGCGAAGTGGATTGCTTCGCTGAAGGTCGGGTATGGCTGGATGGTGTCCCGGAGGATGTCGATCGGCGTCTCGGCGCGAACGGCCAGCGTGACCTGGCCCAGCCACTCGCCGGCCTCGGGGCCGACGATCGTCGCTCCGACCAGGACGCGGCGCTCCGGATCCGCGAAGACCTTCACGAAGAGCTTGCGCTTCGGGCGCTCGTAGGTCGAGTGTCGTGACGCCGACGTTCGTTTGGCGCAGACCGTGCCGTCGCCGTCGGTTCGGCCCACCGACGCGACCTGCGGATCCGTGAACGTTACCGCCGGCACCGCGCGATAGTCCGCCCAGACCTCCTGGCCTGCGAGGTCTCGTGCTGCCACCCGCCCCTGGTACTTGCCGACGTGGGTGAAGAGCGCCACGCCCGTGACGTCGCCGACGGCCCAGACGTCCTCGGCGGCCCGCAGCCGCTCGTCCACGACGACGCCCTGCTTCTCGAGCCGCACTCCGACCTTCTCGAGCCCGAGCCCCTCGACCCTCGGCTTGCGGCCGGTCGCGATCAGGAGGCGCTCTGCCTGGATGTCCTCTCCGTCCGGGACTCGTAGGTGGAAGCTTTCCGCGTAGGAGCACTCCACACGCTCGGCCTCCGTGCACGTGTGGATGCGGACTCCCTCCTCCCGCAGGCACGCCGTCAGGAGCTCGCCGGCCTCCTCGTCTTCGCGCGGCAGCAGCCTCGGCCCGATCTGGATGAGATCGACCTCGGCGCCGAGCCGCCGGTAGACCTGCGCCATCTCGCACCCGACGACTCCGCCTCCCAGAACAGCCAGGCTCGCGGGCACCTCGCGCGCGGAGGTCACGTCGCGACTCGTCCAAAATGACAGGCCCTCGAGCCCCGGCACAGGAGGAACCGATGTCGCGGAGCCGGTCGCGACGACCAGCGACTCGTACGGCAGCTCGCGGTCGCCGACCACGACGATCCCGGGCTCTCGCACCCGCCCCTCCCCGCGGACGAGCTCGACGTTCAGTCCCTCGAGCCACTCTGCTTGCGCCGAGTCGTCGAGCCCGTCAACGACCTGGTCGCGCCACCAGAAGACGCGCTCGGCATCCGGCGTGCCAGCAACCGCCTCCGCCGCGCCGGGCGCCCGCTGCGCAGCCGCGACGATCTCCGGCGAGCGGAGCAGCGTCTTCGACGGCATGCAGGCCCAGTAGGAGCACTCGCCGCCGACGAGCTCCCGCTCCACGAGCGTGATCGGGACGTCCTCGTCGAGCCTCCGGAGCTCGGCGACGAACGCCTCGCCGGCCGCCCCTCCCCCGAGAACGACGACCGACACGCTAGAAGTCGAAGATCTGCACGGCGTCCCGCGCGATGTCGATGAGGGGATCGACGGCGAACAGGCTTCCCACCGTCACGGCCAGCGACAGGAGCACGGTGCCGGCCAGAGCCGCGTCACGTGGCGGCGAGCCTCCGGCCGGTGCCACTCGCACCTGCGGCCCACTGAACCACATCGCTCGCACAAGCCCAAGGTAGTAGTAGACGGAGATCACGGTAGCGACGACGCCGACGAGAGCGAGCCACGTCCAGCCGCGGTCGATGACGGCGCTGAACGCGTAGAACTTGCCGAGGAAGAGACCGGCGGGAGGCAGGCCGATGAATCCGAACATGAACGTCGTCATCGCGAGTCCGTACAGAGGCCGCTCCCAGCCGAAGCCCGCCATGTTCGCGAACGTCACGGGCCGGGCGAGCTCTCGCTCCCGCGCAGCCACGACCGCGAACGATCCGACCGACATCGCCGCGTAGGCCATGAGGTAGTACAGGAGCGCCCGGCCGCCGAGCGCGTTTCCGGCCGCGACCGGCATCAAGAGGAAGCCGGCGTGCGAGACGCTCGAGTACGCGAGCATCCGCTTGACGTCGGTCTGGACGAGGGCGGCGAGGTTCCCCCACGCGAGCGAGACGCAGACAAGGACGGCCAGGGCGACCGTCCAGAGATCCTCCTCGGGGGCGAACGCCGTGGTCAGCAGCCGCAGGGTGAGGACGAGTGCCGCCACCTTCGTCGCCGCGGACATGAACGCCGTGATGGGCGTGGGCGCGCCCTCGTAGACGTCCGGTGTCCACATGTGAAACGGCGCCGCCGACATCTTGAAGCCGAGCCCGACGAGGAGCATCGCGAGCCCAGCGACGAAGAGGAAGCGGTCTTCGCGCGCTCCGGCTGCGATCTCGTCGAAGTAGAGCGAGCCGGTGGCCCCGTACACGAGCGCGCTCCCGAAGAGCAGGATCGCCGAACCGAAGCTCCCGACGATCAGGTACTTGAGAGCCGCCTCGAGCGAGCCGAGCCGGTTCGGCGCCATCGCGGTCAGGATGTAGAGCGAGACTGAGAACCACTCGAGGCCCAGGAAGAGCGTCATCAGGTTGTTGGCCGCGACGAAGAAGGCCATGCCCGCAACGGCCGTCAGGAGGAGCGCGTAGAGCTCCGCGGTGCGCTCCCGCCGCTCGTCCCCTGGCTCCGCCCAGACGACGCCGACGGCGAGGAGGCCCGAGCCTGCGAGGAGTACTTGAGCCAGCTCCGCAAGCCGGTCGCGGCGGAGCGCGTCGGCCACCACCCCGCTCGCAGTCTCGTCGATCGCGAAGAGCCAGCCGGCCGCGATTCCGGCTCCGATCAGCGCGGCCACGGTGACGACAGCCGAGAAGCCGCGCCGGGCTCCGCGCGGCAGGAAGATGCCGACCAGGAGGACGACAGCTGCGCCACCGAGCAGGATCAGGACGGGCGAGAGCGCTGCCCAGTCGATGGCGGGATTCACGGTGCCGCCTCTCCGGTAGTCCCTTCGAAGTTCCTCTCGACCGTCTGGGTCGGGCTGCCACCGAACGCCCGCTCCGTGATCGCGGCCGGCCAGAACGAGAGCGTCAGCAGCGCAGCTACGAGAAGGCCGACGACGCTCACCTCCATCGCCCGCAGGTCGAGCGCCGCCTCCGGAACCGCCGACCCAGGCTCCCGGTGGAGCACGGCCGAAACGAGTCGAAGCACGTACATCGCCGCGAGCACGATCGCGATCGCCCCAACCACGGCCCAGCCCCAGCCGCGGCCGAAGATGCCGTTCAGGATCAGGAACTCGCCCGCGAAAGCCGCCGACCCCGGCACCGCGAGCGCGATCACGCCCACCGTGATGAGGAACGTCGCGAGCACCGGCCGCCCGCGCGCCATCCCGCCGATGAGCCGGAGCTCCCCGGTCGAGGTGCGCCGCTCGATCCCGCCGGCGAGCAGGAAGAGCGAGGCCGAGATGAGCCCGTGCACGACCATCTGCAGGAGTGCGCCGTTCAGTCCGGAGTCGTTGAACGCGAAGAGCCCGATGACGATCAGGCACATCTGCGCGAGGCTCGAGTACGCGATCACGCCACGGATGTCAGGCGAGCGGAACGCGAGCAGCGACCCGTAGACGAGCCCGATCGAGGCGAGCACGAGCACGGGGAGGCGCCAGTCCGCCACGGGCTCCGGGAAGGTCGGCAGGACGATGCGCAGGATCCCGTACGCGGCCGTTTTCGACACCACGCCGGAGAGGAGCGCTGACACCTCGGCCGGGGCCTCGCGGTAGGCGTCGGGCAGCCAGCCGTGGAACGGAAAGACCGGCGCCTTGACGAAGAACGCGGCGAGGAAGCCGAGGAAGATCCACTCGTTGTCGCTCCGGCCGAGGGACGACATGTCGAACGAGCCCGCATCGAGCCCGAGCGCGATGATCGAGACGAGCATCAGGAGCGAGCCCGCCATCGTGTAGACGATGAACTTGATCGTGGCGCTGAGCCGGCCGGCGCCGCCCCACGCGCCGATGAGCGCATAGAGCGGGATCAGCATCGCCTCGAAGAAGACGTAGAAGAGCAGGAGGTCCTGGGCGACGAAGACGCCGATCGTGGCTCCCTGGAGGAAGAGCAGGAGGCCGAAGAAGGCTCGTGGCCGCGTACGCCCCGCCCAGAGCCCGTAGCCGAGCGCCGCCACCGACACGAGCGCCGTCAGTCCGACGAGCCAGAGCGACCAGTCGTAGAGGCCGACCTTGTAGGAGACGTCTAGGTCGGAGAACCAGACCCGCTCGGCGCTCTCCTGGAGACCGCCTGAACTGAAGTCGAAGTTCACGAGGAGGCCGACCCAGAGGGCCAGCTCGCCGAGGGCCACGAGGAGCGCGAATCCGCCAGCCGAGGCGCTCGTCCGCCAGGGCAGGAGCCAGAGCAGGAGCGCGCCTGCGAACGGGATGACGATGAGGAGGGTGGTCAGCATCAGTCGACGACGATGAAGACGACGGTCATGACGGCGAGCCCGGCGGCCAGCGCGAGAGCGTAGGAGCGCACGAGGCCGCTCTGGAGGCGGGCCACCCGCTGGCCTACGTCACCCACGCCGAGACCGAGCCCGCGGAGAGACCCGAGGAAGAGCGGGCGCTCGAGGAACCGGAGGAGCCCGTTCGCGGTGCCCGCCGCCGGCTTGTAGAACGCGCCGTCGTAGGCCTCGTCCCACCAGAACTTTCGCTCGAACGCGCGAGCGGCCGTCGAGTAGCGGCGCCGCAGGCGGTCAGGCCCGTAGCCGCGCCGGCCGTAGAGGCGCCAGGCGAGGAGGATCCCGGCGAGCGAGAGGAAGAGAGCGGCGAGCCCTGAGATCCAAGCGGTCGTCCCTCCGGCCTCCTCGACCGACTCGGCCACCGGCTCGATCCAGTGGTCGACGGCGTGCCAGAGGCCCGGCACCTGGAGGAAGCCGCCGACCAGCGAGAGGAACGCGAGCACGACGACCGGCCAGAACATCGAAAACGGCCCTTCGAAGCGCTCCCGGTGCAGGTGCTCGCGGACGAAGGGCGACGGCTCGCCGCGGAAGACGATGAACACGAGCCTGAAGGTGTAGACCGCCGTCAGGAATGCTCCGAGCGCCCCGGCGCTCCAGAGCCCCCAGCCGAGCGCGCCCGCGTTCGCCGCGCTGGCCAGGATCGCGTCCTTGGAGAAGAAGCCGGCGAACGGAGGGATCGCGGCCAGCGCCAGCGCTCCCACGAGGAAGACCCGGAAGGTCAGCGGGAGCTCGCGGGCCAGACCGCCCATCTTCCGGATGTCCTGCTCGCCGGCCAGCGCATGGATCACGATCCCCGCCGCCATGAAGAGGAGCGCCTTGAAGAAGGCGTGCGTCATCAGGTGGAAGAGGCCCGCGCCATATGCGCCCAGGCCGACGGCGACGAACATGTAGCCGATCTGGCTCATCGTCGAGTACGCGATCACCCGCTTGATGTCCGTCTGGACGAGCGCGATGAGGCCGGCCATGACGAGCGTGACGGCGCCGAGGATGGCGGCGGTGTCGGCCACCACGGGGGCGAGCTCGAACAGCGAATGCGTGCGCGCGATCAGGTAGACGCCGGCCGTCACCATCGTGGCTGCGTGGATGAGCGCGGAAACCGGGGTTGGGCCCTCCATGGCGTCCGGGAGCCAGGTGTGGAGCGGCACCTGGGCCGACTTCGCGGCCGCGCCGCCGAGCAGTCCGAGGGCGACGAGCACCGAGAGCGTCGTGCTCTCGCCCAACGCCTCGGGCGCGGCCTCGAAGACTGGGATGAAGTCCAGGGTGCCCGTCTGCTGGACGAGGATGAAGAGCGCGAGCGCGAAGGTCGCGTCGCCGAACGCGTTCATGATGAAGGCCTTCTTGCCGGCCGCCACCGCCTCGTGTCGGTGGTGCCAGAAGTTGATCAGCAGGTACGACGAGAGCCCGACGAGGCCCCAGCCGGCGAGGAGCAGGAGCAGGTTCCCCGCCTGGACGAGCAGCAGCATCGAGAAGAGGAAGAGCGCCTTGTAGGCGTGATAGCGCCGCTCCTCGGCGTCGTCCCGCATGTACCCGACGGCGTAGGAAAGGATCAGGAAGCCCACCCCGGAGACGACGAGCATCATGAAGACGGTCAGCGGGTCCATCGAGATCGTCAGGCCCGCACGGAAGGTGTCGGGCGCACTGCCCTCGCTCGCGCCGGTCGACACCCAGGTGTAGAGCGTCGAGTACTGCTCGGCTCGCTCTTCCCCGTCCTTGCCGAGGAGGAACGAGAAGACGACGGCGGAGCAGGCGAAGGAAACCAGAGCCGAGCTCGACGCGATCCAGCCGGCGAGCCGCCTGGGGATCCGGTTGCCGCCGATCGCCAGGAGCACGACCGCCGCGGCCGGCGAGAAGAGCGCAATCCAGGCGGCGATCTCCACCCGCTAGCCCCTCAGGCTCGTCAGCTTGTCGACGTCGAGGTCGACCCGCTGCCTCGACATCGCGACGATGAGGCCGAGCCCGACGACGGCCTCGGCGGCCGCGACGACCATGACCGTGAGCGCGAAGATCTGCCCGTCGCCGTCGGCGAACCGGCGCGCGAACGCGATCAGAGCGAGGTTGCCCGCGTTCAGCATGATCTCGAGCGCCAGCAGGATGATCAGCGGGCTGCGCCGGACGAGCACGCCGAGCGCGCCGATGGAGAAGACCACCACCGAGACGATCAGGTAGGCGGCGATCCCGGGACCCATCATGGCTCGGACGGCCTCCCGTCCGTTTCGCCGTTCCCGCTCGCCGATGCCGAGCACGACGCCGCCGATCGCGGCGACGAGGAGCACGATCGACGTCACCTCGAACGCGAGCAGGTGGTCGGAGAGGAAGAGCCGGCCCATCTGCTCGGGCGAGCCGTAGAGGTCGCTGATCTCCTCGTCGACCGAGGAGAGCCCGTCGGTCGCCTTGAGCGCGATCACGACGATCACCTCGACTGCGATCGCGGCCGCGGCGACGATCGCGCCGACCATCTGGAGCCTCGGCCCGCCCGCCCAGGGCGCATCGGCTCTGCCCGCCGAGGTAGGCGATCACGAAGAGGAACATGATGATCACCGCGCCCGCGTAGACGAGCACCTGGGCCGCCGCCACGAACTCCGCGTCGAGGAGCAGGTACAGGACGGCGAGCGAGGCGAGGTTCGCGATCAGCGCGAGCGCCGAGTAGAAGGGGTTCGCGAACGAGATCACGGCGATGCCGGAGGCGAGGAGCGCGATCGCGGCGAAGATCCAGACCGTCCAGACGAGGACGTTGCCGACGTCGTCGATGAGACGCGAGCGACGATCACGAGTCCGTCCTCCAGGCGGGAAGCGGCGTGTCGTAGAGAGCCGGGGTCGGCCTGCGGCATCCGCTTCACGGGCGGCGCGAGCAGCATCTCCTTCGTGTAGATCTGGTCGTCCCGGTTGTACTCGGTCGAGCTCGTACTCGTTGCCGAGCGTGATCGCGTCGAACGGGCAGGCGATCTCGCAGTAGCCGCAGAAGATGCAGCGGCTCATGTTGATCTCGTAGATCCGCGCGTAGCGCTCGCCCGGCCGAGACGCGGTTGTCGGGCGTGTTCTCGGCCGCGACGACCCGGATGCAATCGGCCGGGCAGGCCGCGGCGCAGAGCGAGCAGCCGACGCACTTCTCGAGCCCGTTCTCGTGCCGGTGCAGCTGATGGCGGCCGCGCCAGCGCGGGTAGACCGGCCGCTTGTACTCGGGGTACTCCTGCGTCACCGGCCGCTTGAAGATCTGCCGGAAGGTGACGGCGAAGCCCTTGAGCGTTCCGATCGGCTGGGGGGTCACGTCAGTCGACCACCACCACGAGGACCGCCGTCACGAGGGCGTTCAGCGTCGCGATCGGGAGGAGCACCTTCCAGCCGAACTTCATGAGCTGGTCGTAGCGAAGCCGCGGCAGCGTGGCGCGCAGCCACATGAAGACGAAGATGAACGCGCCGAGCTTCAGGAGGAACCAGATCGGGCCGGGGAGGATCGGGCCGTCCCAGCCGCCCAGGAAGAGCGTCACGGCGAGCGCCGAGAGCGTGATCATGTTGATGTACTCGGCCGTCTGGAAGAGGCCGAAACGCATGCCCGGAGTACTCGGTGTGGTAGCCGGCGACGAGCTCCTGCTCGGCCTCGGGCAGGTCGAACGGCGCGCGGTTCGTCTCGGCGATGCCGGCGATGAAGAAGCACACGAAGCCGACGAACTGCGGAGCGACGAACCAGAGCGTAGTCCTGCTGGCGCTCCACGATCTCGACCAGCGAGAGCGAGTGGCCCATGATCACGACGCCGAGCACCGAGAGGCCGAGCGAGACCTCGTAGGACACGAGCTGGGCGCACGTGCGCATGGCGCCGAGCAGCGAGTACTTCGAATCGCTCGACCAGCCGCCGACGACGAACGCGTAGATGCCGATCGCACCGAGCGCGAAGATCACGACGAGCCCGATCGACGCATCGACGACCCAGCCGGTCACGTCGTACGGGACCCCAGTGCCACACCGGCCCGAAGGGGATGACGCTGAACGCGGTGAGCGCAGTGAAGACCGCGACCGCCGGGGCCGCGAGGTAGAGGATGTCGATCGCCGCGGCAGGCGCGAACGGCGCCTTCCGGAGGAGCTTGATCAGGTCTGCGATCGGCTGGAGGAGCCCGAACGGCCCGACGCGGTTCGGCCCGTAGCGAAGCTGCATGCGGCCGAGCACCTTGCGCTCCGTCCAGGTCAGGTACGCGAACGCCCCCATGACGAGGTTCGCGACCAGGAACGCCTTGATGATGTCGATCCACCACGGCTGATTGAGCTCGGTCAGTGCCTTCGCTCCGCCTCCGGACTCGACCGAGATCGTGCTCGGCGAGGCCTTCGGCGTGCTCTGTCGGCGATGCGAGCAACGCCCGGCTTGCAGCCGGCGATTGACCCTGGCACGGAGCTCGACGCTGGTGCCGTTCGAGCTCACGGCGCACCGGAGTCGCCGGCTGCGATCCCCTGCCGGTCGGCGTCCTCCCAGGCGAGCTCGACCTCGGGGCTGGGCCGCTGGAAGGCGAGCGCGTCGACCCGCTCGACCGCCGGGCCCGAGAAGAGAGGCCGGTAGCGAACGAGGCGGATCCCGCGGCCGCGCGGCGGCGCGCGGCGGCTCGGTTGGGCGCCGGGGCCGCGCTGGGCGCCGGTTCCGCCGGCGGCTCGAGGTCGGCCCGCTCGGCGGGGAGCTCACCGGCCCAGGCCGGGATCGACAGGCCGAAGCGCTCGGCCGAGCCGCGACGAAGAACTCGAGCTCGCTCAGGCCGCCCGGCGGCTCGACGGCCTTGCGCTGGCGCTGCGCGGCGGCCCTCGAGGTTGACGACTGTGCCGTCCCGCTCGAGGTAGCTCGTGCCCGGCACGACGAGGTGCGCCTGGAGGGTGTGGTCGCCCATGTACATCGCCGTCGTGAGGACGAACTTCGCGCGCGAGGCGAGCTCGAGCACGCGCGGGTCGTACGCGGCCTCGTCACCGGAGATGACGAGTGCGCCGATCTCGCCCTCCGCGGGCGGTTCGCCGCCCGTCCCTTCGCCGGCCTCGTACCAGGCCCGCGCGACTCCGCGCCCGTTCGGCGAGCGCGGGAGCACGAACGCGGCGACCTCGCCGGGCAGCGAGCCGGCGAGAGCGGCGAGAGCCCGGCCGCCGTCGGGCAGATCCTGCGACCAGACGAGGGCGACGCGGCCTGCCTCCCGGAGCCGCTCTGCGATCTCGGCCGGCGGCGACGCGAGGAAGGCATGCTGCCTCGCCCGGGCCCGTCTGCGGGTCGCCGTCCGGCGTCGCGTAGATCACGTCGACGCCGTCGCGTCGCGCGGCTCTGAGCCAGAGGTCGACGACCGGCGCGCGCTCGACGACCGGATCGTCGCCGACGACGAGCACGACATCGGCCGTGCGGAGCGAGGAGAGCGGCGCCCGGTACGCGTCGAGGGCAGGGTCGATGTCGTCCGGGAGGATCGCCGTGGCGTTCGAGTCCTCGAGCCCGACTCGCACGATCTGCGCGAGCGCCCGGGCCGCCTCGTTCGTCTCCGAGCCGGAAAACGCGACCACGACCGGCCCACCCGCGTCGCGAAGCCCTCGCTCCGCCTCGTCCACCGCCTGCTCCCACGAGACGGGCTCGAAGCCGCGGCGTCGCACCCGGAGCGAGCGGCTCGCGCACACGGTCCGGTGCGCGCACGTGGTCGAAGGCGAACCGGCCCTTGTCGCAGAGCCAGCCGTCGTCGATCTCCGGGTGGTTCCGGGAGAGGACGCGCGCCGGCTTCCCCTCGCGCGTCGTGACCCAGACGTTGCACCCGACCGGGCAGAGGCCGCAGACCGTCGGCACGTTGTCGATCTCCCAGGGCCGCGCGCGGAAGCGGTAGGTCGTCGGGCAGGAGCGCGCCGACCGGGCAGAGCTCGGTGACGTTGCCGGAGAAGTGCGCTCGGTAGGGCTCGTCCTCGAACGTCGCGATGATCGAGTTCGCGCCGCGGTTCTTCGCGACGAGCTGGCCGTCCTCGGAGATGCCCTCGCTGAAGCGCGTGCAGCGGTAGCAGAGGATGCAGCGCTCGCGGTCGAGCGCGATCGTCGGCGAGATCGGGATCGGCTTGTCGAACGTGCGCTTCGGGAAGTGCATGCGCGTCCGGCCGGGGCCGAAGCGGAAGGTCAGGTCCTGGAGCGGGCACTCGCCGCCCTTGTCGCAGTCCGGGCAGTCGAGCGGATGGTTCAGGAGGATGAACTCGAGGACGGCGTTCTGGCCCTCGGCCGCCGTGGCGCTCGTCGCCGACGGTGCGGACGACGAGCTCGTCCTGACGCCTGCATGCGTGCAGGCGGCCTGGAGCTTCGGCATCCCCTCGACCTCGCAGAGGCACATGCGGCAGGCGCCGATCGGCGGCCCGAGCCGCGGCTCGTAGCAGAAGACGGGGATCTCGACCCCGGCGTAGGTCGCAGTCTCGACGATCCCGAGTGCCCTTCGGCACCTGGATCTCGCGCCCGTCGATCGTGACCGTGACAAGCTCGGGCGGAGCTCACGCGGCCCTCCCAGGCAGGGTGTTGGAGGCCGCGGGCGCGGCCGGGCGAATCGCGCCGCTCTTTGCGCGATTCGTATGGAGGGCGCGCTGCGCGCGCCCGTTCACCCGCACGGCCCTACGCCAGCTCATGAACCGGAACCTCGATCTGGGCTCTGCAGTGCGCGTGGTGCTGGTCGACCGGGCGAGAGGACGCCTTCGAGGCTCGACTCGCCGCCGAACGGGCAGCCGCCCTCGTCGATGTGGCGCTGGTACTCCTCGCGGAACTTGGCGACGTAGCTCGCGATCGGCATCGCCGCCGCGTCGCCGAGCGGGCACAGGCAGTTGCCGAGGATCCGGTCGCAGACGTCGAGCAGGAGGTCGAGCTCGCCCTGCGACGCCTCGCCGTACTCGATCTTCTTCAGGATCTGCACCATCCAGCGCGTCCCCTCCCGGCACGGCGTGCACTTGCCGCAGGACTCGTGCTGGTAGAACTGCGCGACCCGGAGGCCGAGCTGCACCATGCAGCAGCGGTCGTCGATCACGATCACGCCGCCCGAGCCGAGCATCGTCCCGGCGTTCGCCATGGCGTCGAAGTCGAGCGGCGTGTCGATCTGGTCGGCCGAGAGCACGGGCACCGAGGAGCCGCCCGGGATGATCGCCTTCAGCTGCCGCCCGTCCGGGATGCCGCCGCCGAGGTCGTAGACGAGCGTCCGAAGCGGCGTGCCGAGCTCGAGCTCGTAGTTGCCGCCGTTGACGACGTTGCCGGAGAGCGAGAAGACGCGCGTGCCGGCCGAGTTCTCGACGCCGATCTTCGCGTAGGTCTCGCCGCCCATCCGGACGATGTCGGGGACAGTCGCGATCGTCTCGACGTTGTTGATGAGCGTCGGCGAGGCGTAGAGGCCGGAGATCGCCGGGAAGGGCGGCTTCGACCTGGGCTGGCCGCGCTTGCCCTCGAGCGACTCGAGGAGCCCGGTCTCCTCGCCGCAGATGTAGGCGCCGGCGCCGCGATGCAGGACGATCGTCACGGAGGTCTGCGAGCCGAGCACGTTCGGGCCCGACGTAGCCGGCCGCGAGCGCGTCTTCGAGCGCGGCGCGAGGATCTCGTACTCGCGCAGGTACTCGCCGCGGATGTAGATGAACGCCGTCTCGGCGCCGATCGCATGGCTGACGATGACCGTCCCCTCGATCGAGCGAGTGCGGGTTCGCGAACATGATCTCGCGATCCTTGAAGGTGCCCGGCTCGGACTCGTCCGCGTTGACCGTCAGGTAGATCGGGTTCTTGGCGTCGCCCGGCTTCGGCAGGAAGCTCGCCTTGCGGCCCGTCGGGAAGCCGGCGCCGCCGCGGCCGCGCAGGCCGGAGGCGAGCAGGCTCTCGACCAGCGCGTCCGCGGTCGAGCTCGAGCGCGCGACGAAGCGAGCCGTAGCCGCCGACGGCCTCGTACTCGGAGAGCTTGCGTGAGGTCGCGCTCGTCCGCGTGCTCGAGGACGACGCGCTGCGATCGGGCCGCCGCTACTCGCCACGGAGCTCCTCCACGATCCCGGCGACGTCGTCGGCGCGCGACGCGCTCGCGGTAGCGGTGATCGACGGCGACGACCGTCGCCCACCCGCAGCCGCCCGCGCACTCGAGCGTCCGGAGCGTCCACTTACCGTCCTCGCTCGTGTCCGCCGGCCTTGATGCCGAGCTCGACTCTGGAAGGCCTCGAGCACCTGCTTGCGCCCCGACGAGCGCGCACGAGACGTTCGTGCAGACCTCGATCACGTGCTCGCCGACGGGAGCGAGGTGGTACATGTCGTAGAAGCTCGCGACCGCCTGGCAGTACGCGGGAGTCAGGTCGAGCGCGTCGGCCACCTCCCGGAAGGCCTCCGGAGGCAGCCAACCGTAGTGCTCCTGCGCCAGGTGGAGCGCCGGCATGATCGCCGAGCGCCTCACCGGGTAGCGGGCAGCGACCTCCTGGATCTCGGTGAAGAGGCGGAGTTAGGCATCGAGGCTCCAGCGTCGGAGGCCGGCGAACGGGCGCGCTCCGCGGGCGCTCCATACGAATCGCGCAGAGAGCGGCGCGATTCGCCCGGCCGCTGCGCGGCCTCCGATCACCTGTCGCACTCCCCCATCACGTTGTCCAGCGAGCCGACGATCGCGATCAGGTCTGCGATCAGCGCGTCGCTCATCGCGGTCGCGGTCGCCTGGAGGACGACGAAGCTCGGCGCCCGGAACTTCACCCGCCACGGCCTCGGGCCGCCGTCCGAGCACAGGTAGCAGCCGAGCTCGCCGCGCGGCGACTCGATGGTCACGTAGACCTCGCCCTCGGGCACGCGGTAGCCCTCCGTGACGAGCTTGAAGTGGTGGATGAGGCTCTCCATCGACGTGTGGAGCTCGTGCCGCGGCGGCAGCACGACCTTGCGGTCGTCCGCGATCCACGGTCCCTCCGGCATCCCGTCGAGGCACTGCTGGATGATCCGCACCGACTCGCGCATCTCGCGGAGCCGGACGCGGTAGCGGTCGTAGACGTCGCCGTTCAGGCCGACCGGCACGTCCCAGTCGAGCTCGTCGTAGGCGAGGTACGGGAAGCGCTTGCGGTTGTCCCAGTCGACGCCGGAGCCGCGCAGCACGGGCCCGGACTGGCCGAGCGCGATCGCGTCGTCGGCCGAGAGCAGGCCGATGCCCTTCGTCCGCTCGAGGAAGATCGCCTGGTTGTCGAGGAGCGCCTCGAAGTCGTCGATGCGAGCCGGCATCTCCTCCGTGAACTTGCGGCACTCGTGCCAGAAGCCGACCGGGACGTCCTCGGCGAGGCCGCCGGCCTGGAAGTAGCGCGTGTGCATGCGGAAGCCGGCGACGAGCTCGAAGAGGTCGAGCACGGCCTCGCGGTCGCGAAAGCAGTACCAGAGCATCGAGATCGCCCCGAGCTCGAGCGCCCCGGTTCCGAGCCAGATCAGGTGCGAGTGGATCCGGTTCAGCTCGCAGAGGAGCGTTCGCATCCAGGTTGCCTTCGCGGGCACCTCGATCCCGAGGAGCTGCTCGATCGCGAGCACGAAGACGAGCTCGTTGTTCTGGAAGGCGACGTAGTCGATCCGGGGCGCGTAGGTGATCGCCTTCCAGTAGTTCTTGGCCTCCATGTTCTTCTCGAAGCCGGTGTGGAGATAGCCGATCACGGCCTCGAGGCCGTCGACCCGCTCTCCGTTCAGGTCGATGACGAGACGCAGGACGCCGTGTGTCGAGGGGTGGTTCGGGCCGAAGTTGATCTGGAGGACGTCCTCGTCGTCGCCGATCGCGGCGCGGTCGACCTGGAGGACGCTCGGGGTCGGGCTCGGGATCCGCGAGCGCTCGTAGATCGGAGGGCCGACGACGACGCCGCGCTCGGTGGTCACTGCCACTACTCCGCCTCCGAGAAGCGCACGGGCTCGCCGCCGAGCGGATAGTCCTTGCGGAGCGGATGGCCGTCCCAGTCGTCCTCCATGAGGATCCGCTTCAGGTTGGGATGGCCTGTGATCCGGATGCCCATCATGTCCCAGGCCTCGCGCTCGTGCCAGTCGGCGGTCGGCCAGATCTCGACGACGCTCGGCACGTCCTCGCCGTCGTCGCACCAGATCTGGAGCCGGATGCGCGTCGGATCGGAGCGCATGGCGAGCAGGTGGTAGTTGACCGCGAAGCGCTTCGGCTTCGGCTCGGGCAGCTTCTGGAGCCCCCAGGATCCCGGTGAGTTCAGGTCGCGGCCCCTGGGATTGCCCCAGTAGCCGGCGACGCCCTTCTCGCCCCAGTTCAGGTAGTCGGTCGGCGTGATGTCTGAGAGAAAGTTGAAGCCGAGCTCGTCGCGGAGCTCGCGCGCCGCCTCGAGGAGCTGCTCGCGCTCGCACGACGACCGTCGTCTCGCCGTAGCGCCGCGCGGGTCTCGACGAAGCCGGGGAGGTCCTCGTAGCTCACCCGGCGACCCGTCGGATCTCGTAGGCGGGCGGGATGCCGGCCTTGATCTTCTCCTGGAGGCGGACGATGCCCTCGAGCACGCGCCTCGGGCCGCGGCGGGCAGCCGGGCACGTAGACGTCGACCGGGACGATCTTGTCGACGCCCTGGAGGACCGCGTAGTTGTTGAACATCCCGGCCGAGGAGGCGCAGGCGCCCATCGCCATCACCCACTTCGGCTCCAGCATCTGGTCGTAGATCTGACGGAGCGGGCGCCGCCATCTTGTGCGCGACGCGGCCGGAGACGATCAGGAGATCGGCCTGGCGCGGCGACGAGCGGAACACCTCGGCCCCGAAGCGCGAGACGTCGTAGCGCGAGCCGACGATCGCGATCATCTCCATGGCGCAGCACGCGAGCCCGAAGGTGTCGGGCCAGATCGAGCCGGCCTGGGCCCAGGTGACGGCCTTCTCGACCGTCGTCAGCATCAGCTTCTGCTCGAGCTCCGGGAGCTCGCTCTCGAACTTGCTCTCGTCCGGCCGCGTCCCCGTCTTCCGCATCAGGAGCCGCTCGGTATTCAGACCGTGATCGGCGAGCCGGGGCCGCTTCGGCGTCGCGCTCTACCGCCATTCGAGCGCGCCCTTCTTCCAGATGTACACGTAGGCGACGCCGAGGATCGCGATGAAGAAGCCGAACTCGGCCAGCGCAAAGGTTCCGATCGAGTCGAGCACGACCGCGACCGGGAACAGGAAGACGATCTCGATGTCGAAGACGATGAAGAGCATCGCCGTCAGGTAGAAGGAGACGGTGAAGCGCTGCCGCTCGGGAGCGCCCGTCGAGACGCCGGACTCGAACGGGAATACGCCTGCGCCCGCGTCGGCCTGCGCCCGGGTCGCGAAGAGGAACGAGAAGGCGATCATCGAGACGGCGATCATGAAGGCGATCGCGCCGTACGCGAGGAACGGGAACCAGTCGTCGAGCGATGCGAAGGGCGGGCCCGCCACCGCCGCGCATCGTAACCGCACAAGCTCGCCCGAGGCGGCGGCCGCAATTCGGCCTCAGGAGCGGGAATCCGGAGTGCGATGAGCGTCACAAAGTCGGGGGATTCGGCGGCCGGGCAGGTTGGTAGAATCCGAGCGTGGTCACGGTCACGGAAAACGCCGCCGAGAAGATCCGCGAGTTCATCTCCCAGGAGCCCGAGGAGGACGTCTCCGTCCTTCGCATCGCGATTCAGGGCGGCGGCTGCTCGGGCTTTCAATATGCGCTCGGCTTCGACCGCGGCCCGCAGGACGGCGACAACGAGATCGAGTCGAACGGCGTCACGGTCGTCATCGATCCGTTCAGCGCCCCGTACCTCAGCGGTTCGGAGATCGACTACGTCGACGCGCTCATGGGCGCCGGGTTCGCGATCAACAACCCGAACGTGCAGGCCGCATGCGGCTGCGGCTCTTCCTTCCAGGCGAAGGAAGGCGTCGAGGGCGAGCCGGCACCGGCAGCCGCCGGCGGCGGCTGCGGCTCTGGCTGCGGCTAGGCCCGGGTAAACGCTCCGGCCCTCTCGGGCCTCCGCTCCTAGTGCGAAGTCGCTGAGAACCGCGCCTTCGCCCGGCCCAGGCGCGGCCTTCGGCCGGGCGGGGCCTCCATGGCTGCAGAGACGAACGTCTAGACCGCCCTGCTTCCGGTGCGGCCTGCGCTTTCTCATGCGAAGTCGCTGAGAACCGCGGGGCCTCCATGGCTGCAGAGACGAACTTCTAGACCGTCCCGCTCCAGGCGCGGCCTTCTGGCCGGGGCGGGGCTTCTATGGCGCAGGCACGAAAGAATAGGCCGTCGCACACCCAGCCACTCGGTACGCTGAAAGGGCACGTGGCAAGCGACGTCTGCGACATCACCATCATCGGCGGCGGGCCGGTCGGGCTTGCTGCGTCCTACTACGCGGGACACCGGAACGCGTCCGTCCGGATCGTCGAGAGCCTCGAGCAGCTCGGTGGTCAGGTCGCGGCGGTCTACCCGGAGAAGCACCTCTTCGACGTCGCCGGGCATCCGAAGGTGCAGGGCCAGGGCCTCGTCGACCTCTGCGTCGAGCAGGGCCTCCAGTTCGACCCAGAGGTGCATCTGGGCGAGGAGGTCGCCACGCTCGACCGCGTCCAGGCCAACGGCGAGGAGCACCTCGTCATCACGACCGAGTCCGGCAAGTCCTTTCCGACGCGAGTCGTGATCGTGACGGCGGGGCACGGCGCCTTCGAGCCGCGGAAGCTCGGGGTCGATGGCATCGACGAGTGGGAGGGCCGCGGGCTCCACTACTTCGTGAAGCAGAAGGACGTCTTCCGGGACAAGAGCTGCGTCATCGTCGGCGGCGGTGACTCCGCGCTCGACTGGACGCTTGGTCTCCAGGACACGGCGCGTCTTCCGATCACGCTCGTCCACCGCCGCGATCGCTTCCGCGCGCTCGAGTCTTCCGTGAGCCAGGCGCGCCGGCTCGAGGAGGAGGGGAAAGTGCGGATCATCGTCCCCTCCGAGGTTCGCGAGATCCAGCGGCAACGGCGACGTCGAGCGGCTGGTCGTCGAGAACACGGCCACAGGCGAGCTCGAGGAGGTCGACTGCGAGGCCCTCATCACGCTCCTCGGCTTCCACTCACACCTCGGTCACATCGCGGACTGGGGTCTCGAGCTCCACGGAAAGCGGCAGATCCTCGTCGACCCGGCGACCATGGAGACCACGATCGACGGCGTGTACGCGGCCGGCGACGTCGCGGGCTACGAGGGCAAGATCACGCTCATCTCGGTCGGCTTCGGCGAAGCCGCGATCGCGGCGAACCAGGCCGTGGCGAAGATCCGCGGCGAGAAGGTTCAGCCGAAGTACTCGACGGACTAGCCGGGAGGCCCCGCAGCGGCCGGGGGAACGGCGCCGCCTTCGCGCGATTGTCGTTGTGGATCAGGCGAGCCGTTCTGTCTCAAAGGCGAGGCTCCCTCGGCCGGGGGACGCGGCGACGCCGCTCGGCCTCCACGATCTGTCCGCGGCCATGAACTACCTCTCTGTCGAGTGCCTCCGCTGCGGCGGCCCTCGTCGAGTCCATGCGGACGACGCGGGACGAGGCGACGCCGGCGAGTGCCCCCGGTGCCACTACCTCGGGTGGGCTCCGTCGGAGTCGCTCAACGAGTCGATTCGCCGGCGGATTCGCGAGCAGTCGCCCGAGATCCGCGCGCGCATCAAGCTCGTCGCCTGACCCTGGCTAGACTCAATTCCGTGAGCGAGAAAGCGGCGCCGCGGGAGCTCTGGGGCGGGGAGACCCGCAAGGCCGTCGAGAACTTTCCCGTTTCGGGCGAGCCCATTCCCGCGCCGGTCGTCCACTGGCTCGGCCGGATCAAGGCGGCTGCCGCCCGGGTCAATGCAGAGCTGGGGCTCCTCGACGCCGACCTGGCCGAGCGCATCGCCGCGGCGGGCGATCGTGTCGCCGCGGGCGACTTCGACGATCAGTTCCCGATCGACGTCTTCCAGACCGGGTCGGGCACGTCCTCCAACATGAACGCGAACGAGGTCATCGCGGCGCTCGCGGGCGATGGAGCGCACCCGAACGACCACGTGAACCTCGGCCAGAGCTCGAACGACGTCTTTCCGTCGGCCGTGCACCTGGCCGCGGCCGGCGAGATCAGCTCCGACCTGCTGCCGGCACTCAGCCGGCTGGCCGAGTCGCTCGAGGCCAAGGCTGCCGAGTTCGAGGACGTGGTCAAGTCCGGCCGCACTCACCTGATGGATGCGGTGCCGGTCACGCTCGGTCAGGAGTTCGGCGGCTATGCCGCCCAGGTGCGCCAGGGAATCGCGCGCGTCGAGGCGACGCTCGGCCGCGTCGGCCAGATTCCCCTCGGCGGCACCGCTGTCGGCACCGGCCTCAACACGCATCCGGAATTTTCCGAGCGCGTCAGGGCGCTGCTCGTCGAAGACACGGGGCTCGTGATCCTGCCGCCCGCTGACCCGTTCGAGGCCCAGGCCGCGCGAGACGCGCTCGTGGAGGCTTCGGGGGCGCTCAAGACCGTCGCGGTCTCGCTGACAAAGATCTCGAACGATCTCCGCCTGATGGGCTCGGGCCCCCGCGCGGGTCTGGCAGAGATCTCCCTCCCTGAGCTCCAGAAGGGCAGCTCGATCATGCCCGGCAAGGTGAACCCCGTGATTCCCGAGGTCGTGACCCAGGTTGCGGCGCAGGTGATCGGAAACGATGCAGCCATCACGGTCGGGGGGATGCAGGGCCATTTCGAGCTGAACGTGTTCGTCCCGGTGATCGCGCGCAACCTGCTCGATTCGATCCGCCTTCTCTCGAGCGCCTCCCGACTCCTCGTCGAGAAGTGCGTCGACGGGATCGAGGCGAACCGCGAGAACGCGCAGCGCTACGCCGAGCTGACGCTCTCGGCCGCGACGGCCCTCAACCCATACATCGGGTACGACCTGGCGTCCGAGATCGTGAAGGAGGCCGCCTCGACGGGCCGGCCGCTCCGCGAGATCGCCCGCGAGCGAGGCGTGGACGAGGAGACCCTCGACAAGGCGCTCGACTACCGCGCGATGACGCGCGGTGGACTCCCTGAGTCCTCATAGAACGCTTACACGGGGCGATTTGACCGTCGCAACGTGTAGGAGTAGCGTCGAAGCGCGGTTTCCCGGGATCTCACATGGAGGGGCTTAGATGACGCGTAAGGGTGCGCGACGGCTGTTCATCGCCTTGCTGACGCTCTCGATCGTCTCAATGACGTTCGCTGTAGCGGCGTCGGCGCAGGAGGCGGAAGTGACCGTGGGCAGTAACGACACGGAGTTCTCCCAGAACAAGCAGAACGAGCCTTGGGTCGCGATCGACCCGAGCCACCCGAACCGCGCCGCAGCCGGCGCGAACGACAACATCGACATGGAACTCTGCAACGCGGGCGACCCGACGATCTGCCCGTTCACAGAGGGTGTCGGCGTCTCCGGCGTGTCGCTCTCGAACAACTTTGGTCACTCGTGGGTCCAGCCGAACTACACGGGCTACACGGCGCGGCATTGCACCGGTCCCGCCGAGTGCGTGCCAACGGTCGGCCCGATCGGCACGCTGCCCAGGTACTACGAGAACGGGCTCGTCTCTGACGGCGATCCCACTCTCGCCTTCGGGCCGCGGCCGGGGCCGAACGGCTCGTTCTCCTGGGCGAACGGATCCAGGCTCTACTACGCGAGTCTCGCCTCGAACTTCCCCGGCCAGCAGAGGTTCAGAGGCTTCGAGGCCATCACGGTCTCGCGGACAGACCAGTTCGAGGCCGCGATGACCGGGGCGAACTCCGCCTGGATGGATCCGGTCATCGTCACGAGGCAGAGCTCGACGACGTTCTCCGACAAGGAGGCGATCACGGTCGACGATGCCGCGTCGAGCCCCTACTTCGGAAACGTGTACGTCTGCAACGTGGCGTTCCGGAGCAACGGAAGCGGGCCCGAGCCGGTGCTGGTCGCCCGCTCAACGGACGGTGGGAGCACTTGGTCTCAGCGGCAGCTCACCGCCGCGACGAACAACTCCCAGACCGGCGGGCGCCAGGGCTGCGCGATCAAGACCAACTCGCGGGGTGTCGTCTTCGTTCTCTGGATCGGGACCGACATCCACACCCGCGGCCCTGTGATCTTCCAGGCCCGCTCCTTCAACGGCGGGCGGACGTTCGAGCGTCCCCGGATCGTGGCTCGGCTGGCGGCTGAGTGCGGTCAGTTCGATCCGGCGACCGCACGGTTCAGCTTCGACGGCGTCGCAGGCGCCAGAACGGACAGCTTCCCGATCGTCGACATCGCGAACGGGGCCCCGACCGGAGCCGGCGCGACGGACGAGGTCATCTTCACCTACTGCGACGGTCCGACGCCGACGAACACGAGCCCAGGCCCGAACGAGCGGGCACAGGTTCGGTACTCCGTCGACGGTGGCCAGACGTACCGGAATGGAGGCTCGCTCTCGCCGCCGGCCGATCGGCCGGACTTTCCCGCGCTCGCAATCTCGCCGGACGGGACTGACCTCTACGCGACGTACACCAACTTCCTGCAGCCATGGCAGTCGTCGGCTCTGGCGCCGCCGCGGCTCGCGCAGGGGGTCACCAGGACAGCCTCGGTCGGAGCGAACGGCGCTCCTGGAGCCTGGAGCGATGTCGACCGCGGCCCGACCGGTGACGCACGAACGTCGAGCCAGAACAATCTAGTCGCGGAATTCCTCGGCGACTACAGCATGGCCGACGCCACGAACACCTACGGGATCACGGTCTGGAACGACGTGCGTGCCGGGGCTGATTGCCCGGCCATCGATGCATTCCGCGAGGCGTTCGTCGACGATGTCGAGGCGGGCACAGCCCAGCCGCTCAGAGAGAGCCCGCGGAACCGGCGCGACCCGTCGAACCACGCGGAGGGCCTGCGTCCGGCCCCGAACGTGGAATGCCCGCCCACCTGGGGTAACTCCGACATCTGGAGTTTCACCACGGCTCCATAACGACAGGCATACGAGAGGGATGGAGGGCGCCCGCGGGCGCCCTCCATCGTGTTTGAGTGCCAGCCCCACGGTCCCTGGCGGCGGGGGCGACCAGCTCTACTGAAAGGCTCTAGACACGCTCGGCATGGACGCGAAGGAATCAGGGCGGAGGCGGACGGCAGTGCTCGTCCTCGCGCTCCTCACGCTCACGCTCGGCTCGATCGCGGCAACCGCCGGCTCGGCGCGTGCCGAGGAACCTCCCAGTTAGCGTCTAACGACGCGTGACGTAGAGAGGGCCGCCTGCGTAGCGGCCCTCTTGGTGTCTAGAGGGCCAGGGAGCCGCGGCCCGTCTCGGCCGCGTGGCGCTGCTCGTCCGCGCGGTAGCTCGAGCGGACGAGCGGTCCCGAGAACACCGAGCCGAAGCCGAGCTCCTCGCCCCGCTCCCGAAACCAGCGGAACTCGTCGGGATGCACCCAGCGGTCGATCGCCGCGTGCTTCGCGGACGGCTGGAGGTACTGGCCGATCGTGACGACGTCGACGCCGTGCGCCCGCAGATCTCGCATCGTCTCGACCACCTCGTCGTTCGTCTCGCCGAGGCCGACGATGATCCCGGACTTGGTGAGCACCGGATAGTCGGCGATCTCCTTGGCGCGCCCCAGGAGCCGGAGCGCTCCGTCGTAGCTCGCCTTCGCGCCCCGCATCTTGCGGTGCAGGCGCCGCACCGTCTCGATGTTGTGATTGAAGACTTCGGGTCGCGCGGCGAGCACGGTCCTGAGTGCCTCCTCCTCGACGCCCAGGAAGTCGGGAGTCAAGACCTCCACTGAGGCGTGGGGGAGCTTGGCCTTGAGAGCACGGATCGTGGCGGCGTAGTGGGCCGCCCCTCGGTCGGCCACGTCGTCACGGTCGACGGAGGTGACGACGACGTGCTCGAGCTCCATCTCCGCCGCCGCATGCGCGAGCCGGAGCGGCTCGAGAGGATCCGGCGGGGCTTCGGGCCGGCCGGAGTGCACGTAGCAGTAGCGGCACGCGCGTGTGCAGGTCTCGCCGAGGATCTGGAAGGTCGCGGTGCCGCGCCCCCAGCACTCGGCGATGTTCGGGCAGCGAGCCTCCTCGCAGATCGTGTGCAGCCGCTGGCCGTGGATGAGCTTCCGAACGTCGAAGTAGCGCGAGTCCGGGCTCGGCGCGCGCACCTTCATCCACTCGGGCCGCCGAGGCCGGTCGGCTACTGGAAGCGAGCCCTGCACCGTCTTGGAGTGTAGAGCCGCCCGAAGGCGGCGGCGCTAGCCGAGCGCACGAGCTCCGAGGCGCGAACCAGCCAAGTGGCTCAGAGCCACAAAGTCAGGTTCGGCGCAAATTCGTGGCAAAGCCATGTGCTGCCCAGTGGCAGGATGATCGGGTGGTCGCGCTTGCACCGCGAACTGACCCTCGGCTCGTCGCCGCAATCGAGCGGCTCGACCGCAGCGACGTTCCGATCGCAGAGACATGGCGGCGCGTGCGGGTCATCGCGCGTGAGCTCGAGCTGATTCGGCCTAGCTATCCGCAGGTCAGACGGATCGTCCACGACGCCCGCCAGCGAGGCCGCCGGCCTGGTGTGGGCGACGTGCTGCTGGACATTGCTTTCCGAACGAGACCTCCCCAGGCCTTCATCGACTACCTGGCCGATACCGACTAGACACTTCTGAAACCCGTTAGACCTTGTGGCTCGGAGCTACTTGGCTCGAGAGGCTGCTGAGGCGTGGAACGGCGGATGGTTGCTGTAGGAGAGTGGCTGGTTCGGTCTCTGGGGGTTGGAGGTCGACATCGAAGACTTCAGCCAGTGCGGTCGCGGCCTGCGGGCGAACCTCGTGGAGCGAGACCCGATGGCCGAGCTCCCGCGCCATCGTCGTGAAGCTTGCGTCCTCGAGGCCGCAGGCGGTGATCCACTGCGTGAACGGCGTCGGGTCGAGGTCGACGTTCAGTGCGTATCCGTGCGTCGTCACCCAGCGCGAGATGTGAACCCCGATCGAGCAGATCTTCCGCGGAGGGCCTTCGAGCCAGACTCCGGTCAGGCCCTCGATCCTCGTCGCCTTCAGGTCGAACGCGGCGAGCGTCCGGATCACGGCCTGCTCGAGGTCGCGGCAGTACTTCCGGACGTCGCGGCCGTGGCGGTTCAGGTCGAGGATCGGGTAGCAGACGAGCTGGCCCGGGCCGTGGTATGTCGACTTGCCGCCGCGGTCGGTCTCGACAAGCTCGACATCCGCGTCCGCCGGCACGTGCACCTCGCCGGGCCCGGTTCGCCGCCCGGTCGTGATCACGGGCGGGTGCTCGACGAGGATCACCGTGTCCGGCCGCGTCCCGGCCTGCACCTCGGCGGCGACAGACCGCTGAAGCTCCCAGGCCTCGCCGTACGGTGTCAGGCCCAGGTCCAGGAGATCGGCCCGGCGCGCCATGCTCCCAGGCTACCCCGGCAACCGGCGTTCGAAGTGCTCGTGGGGCGCGTGTCGACCCGACTCTTCGTGCCAGTAGTCGTACTGCTCGGCCACGAGCCCCTCCGCGTCGAACCGGAGGAGCGACACGCCGGCCGGCGAGCGTCGACTCGCCCGCCTGCGAGCGCGAAACCGCCCACCACTCCACGGTCGCCCGCTCGTCTGCCACGACAGGCTCGCCGAACCGCACGTTCGCGCTCGTCTCGTCGGCGAACGCCCAGACGACGTACTCGCGGACGCCGGCCGGGCCGTACAGCGCCTCTCGGAAGGGCGAGGTGAGAAAGACCGCGCCATCGGCATAGAGGGCAGCGATGGCCTTGACGTCATGCTCGGCCCAGCCGCGCTCCCACGTCGTGGCCCAGCGGCGCGCCGCTTCTAGTACGCGCTCTCGTCCCAGGACTCGAGCCGCTCACGGAGGTCACGCAGGAAGCGGCCGGCGTACGCGCCGTCGACGAGGCGATGGTCGTACGTGAGCGTTACGTTCATGATCGGCCGGATCGCGATCACGTCCTGACCCAGCTCGTCCTGGACGACCCAGGGGCGCTTGACGACCGCGTAGGTGCCGAGGATCCCGGCCTGGGGCTGGCTGATGATCGGCGTGCCGTGGAAGGTTCCGTACCCGCCCGGGTTCGTGATCGTGAACGTGCCGCCGATCACGTCGTCCGGCAGTAGCTGCTTCTCCCGTGCGCGCTTGGCGACGTCCGCGATGGCCTTCGCCATGCCGAGGAGGTTCAGGGTCTCGGCGTTCTTGACGACCGGGACGATGAGGCCCTTGCCGTCGGCGAGCTCCACCGCGAAGCCGACGTTCACGGAGGTGCGAGTCACGATCTGGTCGCCCCGGATCTCGCCGTTCACCCACGGGTACTCGCGGAGCGTGTCGACGGCCGTGCGCGCCACAAACGCGAGATACGTCGGGTTGACCCCGTAAGCCTTCTGCCACTCCTTCTTGATCCCCTCACGGATCGCGACCACCTTCGACATGTCGACCTCGATGGCCGAGGTGACGTGCGCGGAGGTGTCGAGCGAGCGGCGCATGTGCTCGGCGATCCCGCGGCGCATGGCGGTGATCGGCTCGAGTTGCTCGCCCTCCTGAGGCTCCGCGGCAGGTGCAGGGGCAGGGGCCTTCGGGGCCGCCGCGGGCGGTTGCTCCGGCGCCGCCGGCTGCGGGGGAGCTTCAGGCGTCGCCGGGGCAGCCGCTTCCGTCTCGGGCTCCCTTGCGCCGCCCGACTCGACGTAGGCCAGGATGTCCTTCTTGGTCACACGGCCTCCGCGACCGGAGCCGTCGATCTGCGAGACGTCGACGCCGTGCTCCGAAGCGATCCTGGCGACCACCGGCGAGACGAAGGCCCGGCCGTCCCCGCCGCCGTTCTCGGCGTCCGCCTGGGGAGCAGGAGCGGGCGCCGGCGTTACCTCGGCCGTCGGCGCGGCTGCGGAAGCTACCTCGGGCGTCGGCTCGGCTGCCGGGGCCTCCGGCTCGCCATGCTCGGTTGTGGCCGCCTCGCCGTCGGCGCCGGCCACCTCTGTCGACTCGCTCGCGGCCTGCGCGGTCGCAGGCTCCGGAACGTCCTCCGCGGTCGGGGCCTCGCCGGCTCCTTCGGGCGAGATCACGGCCAGCCGCGCGCCGACCTCGACCGTCTCGCCTTCCTGGACGAGGATCTGCGTCACGACTCCGCTCGCAGGGCTCGGCACCTCGGTGTCGACCTTGTCGGTCGAGATCTCGAGCAGCGCCTCGTCCGCGGTGATCTCCTCACCTTCGGACTTGAGCCACTTCGTGACCGTGCCCTCGGAAACGGACACGCCCATCTGGGGCATCACGACGTCGACGGCGGTTCCGGTGGCCACGGGCCCTAGTACTCCGCGACGTCCCTGAGGCCTGCCACGACGTCCTCGACCTGCGGAATGAACCACCTCTCGAGCGCGGGCGCGAAGGGAACCGGCGTGTCGGGCGCGGCGATCCGCTTCACCGGAGCGTCGAGCTTCTCGAAGGCCTCTTCCGCGATCGTCGCCGAGATCTCGGCGCCGAAGCCGCCGGTGTGGTTGTCCTCGTGGAGGACGACGACCTTCGAGGTCTTCTCGACCGAGCGGAGCACTGCCTCGCGGTCCCACGGGATGATCGTCCGCAGGTCGAGGATCTCGACGGAGATCTCGTCCTCGAGCTGCTTGGCGGCCTCGTCGGCCGTGTAGACCATCGCCCCCCACGTCACGAGCGTGATGTCGTCGCCCTCGCGGTGGATCCGGGCCTCGCCGAAGGGGATGGTGTAGCGCTCGTCCGGCACCTCGTCCTTGATCCGGCGGTAGAGGTGCTTGTGCTCGAAGTAGAGGACGGGGTTCGGATCCTCGATCGCGCTCACGAGGAGACCCTTCGCGTCCGCCGGCGTCGCAGGACAGGCGATCTTGAGCCCTGGGATGTGCGCGAAGCTCGACTCGGGGTTCTGGGAGTGAAAGGGGCCGCCGGAGAAGCCGCCTCCGGAGGGGAGGCGCACCACGATCGGCACGGGAGTGCCCGCGCGGTAGTGCTGCTTCGCCGCCACGGTGACGAGGTGATCCCAGGCGCACGAGATGAAGTCCGCGAACTGCATCTCGGCCACCGGCCGCATCCCCATGATCGCGGCGCCGGTGCAGCCGCCGACGATCGCGGTCTCGGAGAGCGGTGCGTCGATGACGCGCCAGGAGCCGAATTCCTGCTGGAAGTCCTTCGTGACCTTGAACGCGCCGCCGTACACGCCGACGTCCTCGCCGATCACGAAGACGCGCTTGTCGCGCCGCATCTCCTCGCGGAGCCCGTCGGAGATGGCCTGGAGGTAAGTCTTGACCGGCATCAGAGAGCCACCTACTTGTGGTGGGGCGTGTCGAGTTCCTCCGGCGTTGCCCAGACGGCCTCGAGCTCGCCCTCGGGCTCGGGTAGGGGGCTCTCCTCGGCCTTGCGGATCGCGTCGTTCAACGTCTTCTTCACCTGCGCGGAGATCTCGTCCTCCTCCTCGTCGGTCAAGTCGGCGTTCTCGCGAAGCCAGGATCGGAAGCGCTCGAGCGGATCGCGCTTCGCCCACTCCTCGAACAGCTCCTTGGGGACGTAGAACGCGTCGTCGTGGACGGCATGGCCCTCCATGCGGAGCGTCTGACACTCGATGAGCGTCGGGCCACCGCCCGTGCGTGCCTTCTCGATCGCCGCCTTGGCCTCGCGGTACACCGCGAGCACGTCCGTCCCGTCGACGACGACACCGTCGAACCCGTAGGCCTGCGCGCGGTCGGCGACGTGCTCGCAGGAGTACTCGAGGTGCGTGGGAGTCGAGTACGCCCACTGGTTGTTGTCGCAGATGAAAACCATCGGTAGGTGCCTGACGCCGGCGAGGTTCATTGCTTCATGCGTGTCGCCGCGGGCGGATGCGCCCTCGCCGAACCAGCCGAGCGCGACGCGCTGCTCTTCCCTGATCCGGAAGGCGAGCGCGCAGCCGACGGCGACGGGCAGCATCGCCGGCAGGTGGCTCACCATGGCGATCAGGCCGAGCCTGTCGTCGGCCATGTGAACGTTGCCGTCGCGGCCTCTGCGTCGGCCCGTCCACGCGGCCCATGAACTGCGCGAAGATCTTCCAGGGCTCCACGCCTCGGACGATGTGAACGCCCATGTCGCGGTGGAGCGGCGTGCCGACGTCCTCCGGCCCCATCGCGGTAGCCACGCCCACGGAAGCAGCCTCGTTCCCCCGCCCCGTGTAGAAGCTGCCGGGGATCTTGCCCTGCTTGTAGAGGATGTGGCCGCGCTCCTCGACGCCGCGCGTCAGGAGCATGTGCCGGTAGATGCCGAGGAGGTCCTCGCGGTCGAGGCCCGCCTCCTTGATCTCCCCGATCGAGCTGACCGGCTCGGCTTCCCGGGCGATGGCCATCCGAGTTGACTCTACCCGACCGTCTTTAGACTCAGTCGGCAATGGGCAAGGCGGCCGATTGGCTTCGGGAAGAGCGGCGGAAAACCCTCGGCGACTGGGTCGCCGTCTGCCTCGGCTGCGGTCACGCCCAGCGGTTCTTCGACGAGTGGGCGCACGAGCTGCCGGAAGCCTGTCCTGACTGCGGAGGCGAGCTCCGGGCCGCGTGTCCCGCATGTGGCGCGCGGTTCAAGTCGGCCTTCGCGGTCGAGTGCGAGGAGTGCGAAGCCGCCCTCAGGCCGGCCGAGCTCTTCGGCGGCCGGATCCGCAAGCAGGGTCGTTAGCCCGGCGGTGTTGGAGGCAGCGCAGCGGCCGGGCGAATCGCGCCGCCTCTTGCGCGATTCGTAAGGAGGAGCCGCTGCGCGGCTCCGTTCTCCCGCGCCATGCAACGAGGAGGCGCTGCGCGGCCTCGTTCTCCCTAGCTCCCCTGGATCTCCGAAAAGCGGATCAGGGTGACTGTGTCCTCGGCTCCGACCGGGCGGTTGTAGAGCTGGCCGAGGAAGGCGGCGAGCTCGTCGGGCCGCTTGAGCTCGGGGTTGTCGTGCTCGATCTCGCGCGGCGAGAGATCCATGAGCGGCTTGACCTCGACCTTGTCGATCACGGCGTCGAAGACCTTCTCGCGAAGCCCGTAGCGCTGGCCGACGAGCACCTGGACGACCATCCCCTTCTTGTATTTCCCCGACTTGTCACCGAGACGGATCGTGGCCGTCTTCCGGCGGCTGCGGAGCTGATCGACGACCAGGGGTGAGTAGAAGTTGAGTGCGTACATGGGCTCCTCGAGGGCGCGCACGGGGCGTCGCGCATCATAGAACGTCGCCCACGACCTTTTGGGCGGCGAGGTCGGCCATCTGCCGCTCGCCCCCGTATGCGAGGACGCGCGGGGCCTCGGCGAGCGGGACCCAGCGGGTTGCGCTGACCTCGTGACGCATCTCGGGGGCGATGTTTCCCAGCCGGCCGGCGGAATAGCGGACGAGGTAGAAGCTCACCACCTTGAAGACCCGCTCGGCCCTCCACGTGTAGACGTAGCGCACGTCGCCGAGCTTGCCGAGGAGGCGGCCCTCGACGCCGGTCTCCTCCCGAATCTCCCGTAGTGCGGTGTCGGCCGGCGCCTCGCCGGGGTCGACGAGCCCCTTGGGCAAGGCCCAGACGTCCTTTCCCGTTGGCTGGATCACGGCGGCGTACCACTCGCCCTTGAGCCGGCGGATCACGACGCCGCCTGCCGAGAACTCACGCCTCATTGCTCGGAACCCTACGCAGGAGCCGCCACCGATCCGCCGTGGATCGCGGCCCGGCTATCGTCGGCGCGTGCGCCGCCTCATGATCCTCTGCGCCGCCATCGTCCTCGTGGACACGATGCTCTACGCGGCGTTGACGCCGCTTCTCCCAGAGCTCTCCGGAGAGTACGGACTGTCGAAGGGCGGGAGCGGGCTCCTCGTCGCCGCCGTTCGCGATCGGCGCGCTCGGCAGCCGCGCTCCCGAGCGGAATGGCCGTCGCCCGGTTCGGCCCGCGGAACGCGGTGCTCGGCGGGCTCGCCCTCATGTCGCTCGCATCGCTCGGCTTCGCGGTCGCCGGGGAGGCCTGGACGCTCGGGATCGCGCGCTTCGTCCAGGGCGCCGGGAGCACGCTCTCGTGGGCCGGCGCGTCCACCTGGCTCGTCACAGCCGCGCCGCGGGCGCAGCGCGGCCAGGTGCTCGGGACAGCCATCAGCGCCGCTGTCGTGGGAGCACTCCTCGGGCCTGTCATCGGCTCGATCGCGAGTGCCGTCGGGATCGGCCCCACCTTCGCCGCGGTCAGCCTCACCGGCGTTGCGCTCTTCGTCTGGACGCTCGCGACGCCCGGAGTTCCGGCCGACCCCCAGCCGCTGAGCGCGCTCTGGCCGGTTCTTCGTGACCGAAGCTTTCTCCAGGGCCTCTGGCTGATGCTCCTGCCGGCGCTTCTGTTCGGCGTCCTGGCCGTCCTCCTACCGCTCGACCTGGCGGCGGCCGGTTGGGGAGCCGTGGCGATCGGCGCTGTCTTCCTCGTCGGGGCCGGCAGCCGAGGTCGTCATGCACCCGCTCATCGGCCGGTACTCGGACCGGCGACGGTCGGCTTGGCTCCGATGCGAATCGCGCTCGTCGCGTCGCTCGTGGTCTCGGTGGCGCTCGCGTGGGCCGGCCCGCCCGGCGCTCCTGGCCGTGGCGTCGCGTTCTTCGCCTTCCTCGCCTACGGGAGCTTCTTCGCGCCGGCGAGCGCGCACGTCTCCGACGCAGCCGAGAACGCGGGCCTCACGCAGGGCCTCGCCTTCGGAGTCGTGAACGGCGCCTGGGCCGATCGGAAACTCGGTCGGCCCGAGTGTCGGCGGCGCGCTCGCGGACGCGGCCGGCGACGCGACTTCCGTTCCTGCTCTGCGCGGCTATCTGCGTCGCCACCCTGCCGCTCCTTCTCCGCTCCGGCAGCTCGGCTCGAGCGAGTGCCGGAAACGTCTTGAACGCGCTCGCGCCCGTTCGCTATCATCGCACGTTGGCACTCTCGCTATGAGAGTGCCGAGCAGCAAATCCGCTGGTAGAGAGGCAAAGAGGAGGTACGTGGATGGATTTGCAGCCTCTGGGCGATCGTTTGATCGTCGAGGTGATCGAGGAGGAGGAGACGACGACGAGTGGCATCGTCCTCCCCGACACCGCCAAGGAGAAGCCGCAGCGCGGACGTGTGCTCGCCGTCGGCCCGGGCCCCCGGGACGAGGACGGGGAGTACATCACAGATGGACCTGGCTGAGGGCGACGAGATCGTCTTCTCCAAGTACGGCGGCACCGAGATCCGGCTCGGCGACGACGACTACCTGATCCTGCGCGAGTCGGACGTGCTCGCGAAGGTCGTCAGCCGGCTCCGGCAAGGGCTCGAAGAAGAAGAAGGAACTGGCCGGCGCGGCCGCCTAAGAACGGAAACGGAGGAAACTGAATGGCTCACAAAGAGTTGAAGTTCAACGAGGATGCACGGCGGGCGCTCGAGCGCGGCGTCAACACCCTCGCCGACGCGGTCAAGGTCACCCTTGGCCCGAAGGGACGCTACGTCGTCCTCGACAAGAAGTTCGGCGCCCCGACCATCACGAACGACGGCGTCACCATCGCCCGTGAGATCGAGGTCGAGGACGTCTTCGAGAACCAGGGCGCGCAGCTCGTCCGCGAGGTCGCCACGGCGACGAACGACGTCGCCGGCGACGGCACGACGACCGCGACCGTCCTGGCGCAGGCCATCGTCCGCGAGGGCCTGAAGAACGTGGCCGCGGGCGCCAACCCGATGGGCCTCAAGCGCGGCATCGAGTCCGCCGTCGAGTCCGTCGTCGAGAGCCTGAAGTCGCAGTCCAAGGAGATCTCGGGCAAGGACGACATCGCCCGGGTCGCGACCATCTCCGCGCGCGAGCGCGAGATCGGCGACGTGATCGCCGACGCCATCGAGAAGGTCGGCAAGGACGGCGTCGTGAACGTCGAGGAGGGCCAGACCTTCGGCCTCGAGCTCGAGTTCACCGAGGGCATGCAGTTCGACAAGGGCTACCTGTCGCCCTACATGATCACCGACGCCGAGCGCATGGAGGCCGTGCTCGACGACCCGTACATCCTGATCGCCAACCAGAAGATCGGCGCGGTCAAGGATCTCCTTCCGATCCTCGAGCAGGTCATTCAGGCCGGTCGGCCGCTGCTCATCGTGTCGGAGGACGTCGAGGGCGAGGCGCTCGCGACGATCGTCGTCAACAAGCTCCGCGGCACGTTCCAGGCCGTCGCCGTCAAGGCGCCCGGCTTCGGCGACCGCCGCAAGCGGATGCTCGAGGACATCGCCATCCTGACGGGCGGCGAGGTCATCACCGAGGAGATGGGCCTGAAGCTCGAGAACACGAAGCTCTCGCAGCTCGGGCGTGCCCGCCGGGTCGTCGTCGACAAGGACTCGACCACGATCATCGACGGCGCCGGTGACGTCGGGCGCAATCAAGGGCCGGATCAAGCAGCTGAAGGCGGAGGTCGAGAACACCGACTCCGACTTCGACCGCGAAAAGCTCCAGGAGCGGCTCGCGAAGCTGTCCGGCGGTGTCGCCGTCGTCAAGGTCGGCGCGGCCACCGAGACCGAGATGAAGGAGAAGAAGCACCGTGTCGAGGACGCGCTGCAGGCCACCCGGGCCGCCCTCGAGGAGGGCATCGTCCCCGGCGGCGGCGTCGCGCTCCTGAACGCGGTCGGCTCCATCAAGCTCGACTCGCTACGAAGGCGACGAGCGGACCGGCGCGAGCATCATCGTCCGGGCGCTCGAGGAGCCGATTCGTCAGCTCGCCGACAACGCGGGCCTCGAAGGCTCCGTCGTCGTCGAACCGATCCGGTAGGGCAGCCAGGGTCCGGTCTGAACGTCGACACCGGCGAGTACGAGGACCTCGTGAAGGCCGGGATCATCGACCCGACCATGGTCACGCGCTCGGCTCTCCAGAACGCCGCCTCGATCGCGAAGAACATCCTCACGACCGAGGCAGTCGTCGCCGAGGCACCGGAGAAGCAGCCGGTCGGCGCCGGTATGCCGGGCGGTATGCCCGACATGATGTAAACGGCATGGGGGAAACCAGGTTTCCCCCATGGACCCCCTTCTCGAGGGAGTCACCTCTTGAAAGGGCCCGGCCAAGCCGGGCCCTTTCGCTTTCCTGGGGCCGGGGGCAAGCCACATGCTGCTCCTGGGCGTGTCCGACTTTGTGGCTCTGAGCCACTAGGTAGCCGGTGCCTACACTTTGGGTTCGTGGCTTCCGTTCTCCCGTCAGTTGTCGTTGCGGCTCGGCCTCGCGCCTTCGTCGGCGTCCGCGGGCCTCAGGCCGCTGACTACCTCCAGCGCATGGTTTCCAACGACGTCGAGGCGCTCGGCGTCGGCGAGTCATGCGATGCGCTCCTTCTCACCCCGAAGGCTCGGCTCATCGCGCCGCTTCGGATCCTGCGGCGCTCGGATGACGACTTCTCTGCTTCTCACCGAGCCCGAGCTTGGAGAGACCGTGCGGGCTCAGCTCGCTGCAGTTTCGGTTCGCGGCTCGGGCTGAGATCGAGCTCGAAGAGCACACCTCGACCGTGGTCTTCGGTGACGGCGAGGGGCTCCCGACGAACGACTACGGCGAGCCCGCGGTCGAGGTTCTCGATGCGGACCCGCGTGCCGACTCTCGGGAGTGACGAGCTCGAGCGGCTGCGCATCGCCGCCGGGACGCCGGCCTGGGGGAAGGAGCTCGACGACCGCGTGCTGCCGGCCGAGGCCGGGCTCGTCGAGCGGGCTGTCAGCCTGACGAAGGGCTGCTACCCGGGCCAGGAGCCGATCGCGCGGCTCCACTACCGCGGGCATGCGAACCGCGGTCTGCGGCGGCTCCGGATCGAGAGCGAGACGCCGCCCGAGTACGACGCCGAGCTCGTCCTCGACGGCAAGGTCGTCGGTCGGGTGACGAGCGCCGTGCCTGCCGACGGGGCCGTTCTAGCGCTCGGCTACGTCCGCGCCGAAGTGCCCTGACGACGCCGAGCTGCGGGTCGGAGACGCGATCGCCCGGCCGCTACACTGACCGCCCCGCGCCCGTAGCTCAGGGGATAGAGCGCTGCCCTGCGGAGGCAGAGGTCGCATGTTCGAATCATGCCGGGCGCATTCCTCGGCGTGGATCCGGCGACGGCGCGAACGTCGCCATGACGATCCGCGCCGGATTAGCTGGTCTCCGAGCTCACTTCTGAGCCGCGACGAGCCGGGCCCGCCGCGTCGGCCTCCGCTTCGTCGCCAACCCAGGAGGGCTGTGATTCCCAGGGCCGCTGCCGGCGGGAGCAGGATCAGCTGGGGAAGCTGGTAGCGCCACGCGAACATCGTCGACGCGACGCTGCCCACGCAGAGGACGACGCCGAGGCGCCAGGAAGAGCGCGATCGGGCCTCGCAGGCCTGACGCTCGTGCTCGGCCCAGGCCGAGGGCCGCCGCCAGGGCGACCAGGAGGCACGCGGCCAGAAGCGGCCCTGGGACGAAAGCCGAACCGCTGATACGTCCGCAGGAAGCTCGCGAGGCCTCGGTCGATCTCGCCGTCCGTCGAGCCGTGGCGGAACTCCTCGGGCGGATCGACCGTCCAGCCGCGCTGGTGGTTCGAGATCGGGAGCTCGAGCTGGAACTGCCACTGCGAGACCCGGAACTCGCCCCTGCGCCGGTCGTGCTTCGTCGGCGAGAAGGTCAGGAGCGAGTCCGCGGCGACCGTTCGGACGTAGGTGGACGGCTGGCCGAGGATCGCGCGGCGGGCGAAGTCGCCCGGCGACGTCGTTCACCTCCTGACCGGGCGGCAGGCGCACGTCCCAGAGCGGCGAGCGCTTCGTCCAGAGGTACTGGTACGTCCACTGAAGCTCCCGGTGCTCGCCCGGGCAGAGCGGCCGCTGGTGCTCGGGAAGCGCGAACTCCTGCAGTCGACCCACTCGACAACGCGGCCGTACAGATAGCGGCCCTGGTAGGCGGTCAGGGAGAACGTGCCCTGCGTGGCCTTGAACGCCGCCCCGTAGACGAGCAGCGGGAGGAGCGAAGCGCCGCGAGGAGCGCCGCTCGCTCGAACCGGCCGCAGTCCGAAGTACGAAGACGGCGAAGACGAGCGGCACGAACATCAGGACTCCGACGGCGCGGGTCACTGCGCCGCCGCGAAGAGGAGCCCCGCGAGCACGGCCAGTGGTACCGGCACGGGTCGGCGCCAGAGGAGCGCGGCGCAGCCCGCGACGATCGCGAACTCGAAGAGCGTGTCCGAGAGGACGTACTGCTCGATGTTCAGCTGGTAGGCGTCGAGGAGAACCGGCGCGGTCGCGAGGGCGGCGAGCCAGGCCGGACTTCGAGCCGTAGGAGCATCGCGTAGAGCAGCACCGCCATCGCGAGGCCCAGCAGGTGCTGGACGCATCGGACACGAGCAGGTACGTCGTCCCAGACGAGAAACGCCGATCTTCAGAAAGAGCGAGTAGCCGAGCGGGTGAAGCGACGGCAAGATCCAGCGTTCGGCGCGTCCACGTAGCCGGCGAGTCGGGGCTGAAGAGCGCCGGGTCGGTAGGCAACGAGCGTCACGATCCGAAGCCCGATCCCGAGCGCGAGGAGGCGAGGAAGACGGCGTGCGTTCGGCCGAGCTCGGGAGTCCGCCCGACGGTCTCGCGCAAGGCCCTCATCCAGTCCCGGGACGGCATCGCAGGAGTATCCCCGGCACGCCAGCCCGCGTCGAGCCAGCTCGACGCCTCGGCTACGGTGGCGAGGTGCGGATCTGCTCACTCGTGCCCGGGCGCGACCGAGATCCTGTTCGCGCTCGGGCTCGGGCGACCAGGTCGTCGGCGTCACGCACGAGTGCGACTGGCCGCCTGAGGCCGCCGCAGCGACCAAAGGTGACCGCCTCGCTTCTCCAGGGCGGCGACCTGTCGAGCGTCGAGATCGACGCGCGGTGTCCGCAGGCGTCCGCAGACGGCAAGACGCTCTACGCGATCGACGTGGACGTCTGGGCGGAGATCGAGGCAGACATCGTCGTCGCTCAGGAGCTCTGTGAGGTCTGCGCCGTCTCGCGCAAGCGAGGTGGACGAGGTCGCCGCGGCCACGAAGCTCGACGTCGGCGTCCTCGACTACTCGCCGTCGACCCTCGAGGACGTCTTCGAGAGCATCGCGACGCTCGGCTCCTGGCTCGGTGCGGACGCTGCGGCGGATGATCTCGTCGCGGGCATGCGCACGCGGGTCGAGCGGGTGCAAGGCGGCGCTCGCCGGGATCGAGTCGACGCCGCAGCGTCTTCGTGTCCGAATGGATCGAGCCGCCCTACGCCGCCGGGCACTGGGTTCCCGACATGGTCTCACTCGCCGGTGGCAGCGAGATGGCCGGGATGTCGGGCGAGCCGTCGCACCGGATGCGCTGGCCGGACGTCGTCGAGCTCGAGCCCGACGTCGTCGTCCTGGCTCCGTGCGGCTTCGACCTCGACCGGACGCTCGAGGAAGTCGTCACGCTCGACGTCAGCGCACACCTGCTCGGCACACCGGCGCGGCGGGAGAGCAGAGGTCTTTGCGGTCGACGCAAACGGCTACTTCTCGCGTCCCGGGCCCTCGGCTCGTCGAGGGCGTCGAGCTCCTCGCGTACCTACTGCACCCGGATCGCTACTCGGATCCGGGATACCCGTGGAGCCGCGTTCAGGATGTAGGGTCGGCCGTCGAGACGTCGATCCAGACCTCGCCGTCCCGAAGCTCGGCCGGGTAGCACCGCACCGGCTCCTCGCCGTGCAGGCACGCGCCGGTCTCGAGGTCGAAGCGCCAGCCGTGGAAGGCACAGATGAGCGTCGTGCCGACGACGTCTCCCTCGAACGAGCGGATTGCCGGCGTGGGGACACGCCGCGTCGACCGCCCAGACGCGGTCTCCGTCGCGAAAGACGGCAATCGTGCGGCCTTCGAGCTCGCACGACGGCGCGGTCGGCTCCCCCTCATCTCGCGGACGACAGAGCTCATCGGCCTAGATTAGAGGCGCATGCCTCTCTACCTACGCGAAGCCGACGTCGAAGCGCTCCTCTCTCCGGCTGACGCGTCGACGCCGTGGAGGGCTGCTTTGCGCGGCTGGCGAGCGGCGTCGTCGAGAACAAGCCGCGCTACCGGATCGGGCTCGTCGGACGGGCTCCTGCACGTCATGGGCGCGGCGGATCTCGAGCTCGGCGTCTCCGGGCTGAAGACGTACGTCGGCTTCGCGGACGGCGCCAGGTTCGTGGTGGCGCTCTTTGCCGCCGACCGGCCGGAGCTCCTGGCGCTCATCGAGGCCGACTGGCTTGGCCGGCTTCGAACGGGGGCCGCGAGCGCCGTGGCGGCGAAGCACCTTGCCCGTCCCGGCGCCACGCAGCCTCGGCGTGATCGGCTGCGGCCGGCAGGCGGAGAGCCAGGTCGAATGCATCCGGGCCGCACTGCCCTCGCATCGACCGGGTCGTCGTCTTCTGCCGGAACGCGGAGCGACGCGAGGAGTTCTGCCGTCGCTTCGGGGCCGAGCCGGCCGACTACAACCGAGAGGCGGCCGAGCAGGACGTCGTCGTCACGATCACGACGTCGCCGGATCCGGTGCTTCGCGGAGAATGGCTCCACCCCGGCGCGCTCGTCTGCGCCGCGGGCGCGAACCGGATTCGAGGCGCGGGAGCTCGACAACGCGGTCGTGACTCGCGCGAGCTTCGTGTGCTGCGACTCGAAGGAGCAGGCGCGGCTCGAAGCCGGCGACCTCGCCGAGCCGGTCGAGCGCGGCGTCCTCGACTGGCTCGAGGTGCACGAGCTCGCGCGCGGTGGTCGGCGGCCAGGTAGCGCGGCCGCCAGAACGAAGACGACATCGTGCTCTTCAAGAGCCTCGGTATCGCGGCGGAGGACCTGGCCGTGGCGAAGCTGGTCTTCGACCGAGCCGTCGAGCGCGGCCTCGGCGCCACCCTGTAGGGGACGGACTTGATCCGTCCCGTGGATGACCGCACCGGCCGAAAGCCGCTTGCTCCATGCCAATCGCGCAGACACCGGCGCGATTTCCCCGGCCGCGGCGCGGCCTCCGACCGCTAGGAGCCCTGGACGCGTTCGCGCGCCATTGCGGCCGTATCCTCGCCGATGGCGCGGATGACCTCGGGGCGCTCCAGGAGCCGGAGCCGCTGCTCCTCGCTCGCGCGGTTCTTCAGGTAGGGATCGTCGAGGATGTCGTCGACGGAGCGGCCCGCCTTGTGCTCACGGACGATGTAGGCCGCAAGGCCCTCCTCCTTGGACATGCTCCGGCGTTCCTCGGCGTCCTCTTGCTGCTCGCCGCGACCGAAGATGCGTTGCAAAAATCCCACGGCGCCGATTGTATCCTGGCGCCGTGCAGCGGGACCCCGAAGCCATGCGCTTCGCCCAGCGCGTCTTGCACGGCGTCGGCGAGGACGGGTCGCGGGAAGAGATCGTGATCTGGATCGAGCGGAGGCCCGGCGCCGTCTGGGCGGTCGGCCGGGCGATCGACCCGAGCAACCGGGCGCAGAAGCGGCCACGCCGCGACGACTACGTCTTCGAGGGGTACGAGCTCGGCGACGCGCTCGAGGCGGCGAATAACGCGCTGTCGGACGATCTCCAGATCTCGGCCGGCGACGGGGTCGACGAGCAAGTCGATCGGTTCAGCGAGGAAGAGCTCCTGAAGCCGCTCGAGCGCTGGTTCTTCGGCCGAGCCTGAGGGCTAGGCCACGCCGATCTGGCCCGCGAGCTCCCGGGTGAGCTCGTGCTCGCGTCCGTCGACGTCGACCGTGACGGGCCCGGTCGGAGGCTGGGTCGCGCGAACGACGAGCCGGCATCCAGGTACGAGCTCCAGGCCCGCCAGGTAACGAAGGAGAACGGCGTCCCCGTCGGGGATGCGCCGCACGGTGGCGCTCTCGCCCGGCTCGAGCTCGTCGAGCAGGCGAAGCGGGCGGGCCTGCAGCTTGAGCGCGGCGTCGGGGATCGGATCGCCGTGGGGATCGTGCGTCGGGAAACCGAGGGCCTGGTCGATCCTCGCCTCGAGCTCCTCGGAGATGACGTGCTCGAGCCGGTCTGCCTCGGCGTGGACGGCGTCGATCCCGAGCCCGAGCGTCTCGGCGAGGTAGACCTCGAGGAGGCGGTGGTGTCGCACGACCTCGAGCGCGATGTTTCTCCCTGCCTCCGTCAGCTCGACACCGCGGTAGGGCGCATGGTCCGCGAGTCCGAGCACCGCAAGCTTCTTGACCATCGCCGTCGCCGAGGAGGGAGCAACCGCCAGGCTGCGGGCGATCGCGGTCGTCGTCGCGCGCGCGCCGCTCGCCTCGAGCTTGTAGATCTCTTTCAGGTAGTCCTGAATCGCCTCGCTGAGATCGGGTTTCGACACACCTCAAAGTGTAGGACGCGTCCTGGCGAGCCGCCCAGGTGCGCTTGCTACCCTCCGGCGCTTGCTGATCCGACTGGGACACAGCCCGGATCCGGACGACGCGTTCATGTTCTGGGGTCTCGCCGCGGGCGAGGTGGATGCGCGGGGATTCGAGTTCGAGCACGTGCTCGAGGACATTCAGACGCTCAACGAGTGGGCCTTCGAGGGACGGCTCGAGGCGACTGCGATCTCCCTGCACACCTATCCGTTCGTGCAGGAGCGCTACGTGATCCTGCCCGCACGGCGCCAGCATGGGAGCCGGGTCTGGCCCGGTGGTCGTGTCGAGCGAGGAGCTCTCGCCGGAGGCTCTGCGCGAGGTCGAGATCGCCGTGCCGGGCCGGCTCACGACGGCCTTTCTCGTCCTCCGGCTCTTCCTTGGCAGCGACTTCTCCTACCGTGAAGTGCCGAGCGATCAGGTGCTCGCGGAGGTGAAGGCGGGGCGGGCCCAAGCAGGTCTCCTGATCGGCGAAGGGCAGCTCGGCTACGAGGCCGAGGGTCTCCGGCAGGTGGTCGATCTCGGCGAGTGGTGGCTCCTCGAGACGGGTCTCCCGCTCCCGCTCGGCATCAACGTCGCGCGGAGGGATCTCGGCCCGGAGCCCCTTCGCGACCTCTCGGAGGTGCTCGGGGAGTCGATCGCGGCCGGGCTGGCCGACCGGCCGAGGGCGCTCGCGCACGCCGTGCGGCTCGGGCGGGGACTCGACGAGGCGCTGGCCGACCGGTTCGTCGGCATGTACGTAAGCGAACGCACCGAGGACTATGGAGACGAGGGTCGCGAGGCTGTCTGCGAGCTCCTGGCCCGGGGCGAGCGTGCCGGCGCGTTCGACCGCGTGCGCGTCGAGTTCGTCGCGTAGCGCGGAACTGCGCCCCTCCCCGGCGCGCCTAGAATCGCCGCATGGCAGAGGCGGTGATCCTCTCGGCCGTGCGGACCCCCGTTGGTCGCTACGGCGGCGCGCTCGCGGAGGTGCGGCCCGACGACCTGGCGGCACTCGCGATCTCGGCGGCGGTCGAGCGCGCCGGAGTTCCCGGGGCGGAGATCGAGGATGTGTACTTCGGCTGCGCGAACCAGGCCGGCGAGGACAACCGCAACGTTGCCCGGATGGCCGGGCTCCTCGCCGGTCTTCCAGAGGAGGTGGCGGGGGTGACGGTGAACCGGCTGTGCGCCTCCGGCCTGACGGCTGTCGTGTCGGCCTGCCACGCGGTTCGCTCCGGGGACGGCGACCTCTTCGTCGCGGGCGGTGTCGAGTCCATGACCCGCGCGCCCCTCGTGCTGGGCAAGCCGGAGCAGGGCTTTCTCCGCGGAAACCAGACCGCCTGGGATACGACCCTCGGCTGGCGCTTCCCGAATCCACGGATGGAGGAGATGTTCCCGCTCGAGTCGATGGGCGAGACCGGGGAGAACGTGGCCGAGCGCTGGTCGGTCGGCCGACAGGAGCAGGATGCGTTCGCGCTCGAAAGCCAGCGGCGTCATGCGGCGGCTGTCGAGGCCGGCCGCTTCGAAGACGAGCTCGTCGCAGTTGGCGACGTCGAGGCCGACGAGCATCCGCGGCCGGACACGACCGCCGAGAAGCTCGCTTCGCTCCGCCCGGCGTTCCGGCCAGGAGGAACCGTGACCGCCGGGAACTCGAGTGGGTTGAACGACGGCGCCGCAGCGCTCGTCGTGGCGAGCGACGAGAAGGCCCGGGAGCTCGGCGTCGAGCCGCTGGGCCGGTTCGTGGCGAGCGCCGTGGCCGGAGTCGCTCCGCAGGTCATGGGCATCGGACCGATCCCTGCCGTTCGCAAGGTGCTGGCGCGGGCGGGAATCGGCGTCGAGGAGTTGGATCTCGTCGAGCTCAACGAAGCGTTCGCCTCGCAGAGCCTTCAGGTGATCCGGGAGCTCGGGCTCGACCCCGAGCGCGTCAACGTGAACGGCGGCGCGATCGCGCTCGGGCATCCGCTCGGGATGAGCGGCGCGCGGCTCGTCGTCACCCTCCTGCACGAGCTGCGCCGGCGAGGCGGCCGCTACGGGCTCGCGACGCTCTGCGTCGGCGTGGGGCAGGGCCAGGCAGCCGTTTTCGAGCGCGGCTAAGGTGGCGCGCGAATGGCCGTGGCGACGCAGCGGGAGTTCGGGCTCTTCATCGACGGCGCTTCAGTCGAGCCGACGTCGGGTGAGATCCGCGACCTGAGCGAGCCCGCATCCGGGGAGCCACTCGCCCGCGCGGCCATGGCCGGGCCCGAGGACGTCGACCGGGCCGTCGCCGCCGCCCGCGCGGCGCTCGAGGGGCCGTGGGCGAAGACGCCGCCGACCGAGCGCTCGCGCCTCCTGCACGCGCTCGCCGACGCGATCCGCGACAACCGGCAGGAGCTCGCCGAGCTCGAGGCTCGAAACGTCGGGAAGGCCATCTCGTCGTGCAAGGCGGAGGTCGCGGGCGCAGCCGAGAACTTCCGCTTCTTCGCCACCACAATCGCCTCGATCGCAGGCCGGGCTCATCCTGTCGGCGGATCGATCCTCCACTACTCGCTCAAGGAGCCCGTCGGCGTCTGCGGCCAGATCGTTCCCTGGAACTACCCGATTTTGATGACTGCCTGGAAACTCTCGCCCGCGCTCGCAGCGGGCTGCACCGTCGTCCTGAAGCCGGATGCCGCAACGCCGCTGACGGCGCTTCGCCTGGCAGAGCTCGCCCACGAGGTCGGGGTGCCGCAGGGCGTGGTCAACGTCGTCCCGGGCGACGGGCCGACGGTCGGCTCGCACCTCGTTTCCCATCCCGGCGTCGACAAGGTCGCGTTCACAGGCTCCACCCAGACGGGTGGCGAGATCATGCGCCTCTGCTCGGAGCCGATCAAGCGCCTGACGCTCGAGCTCGGCGGCAAGAGCCCGAACCTCGTCTTCGCCGACGCCGATCTCGGCGATGCGATCCCGAGCTCCGTGTACTCGATCTACTACTCCGCCGGGCAAAGCTGCGAGGCCCGCTCCCGTGTGCTCGTCGAGCGGCCGCTCTACGACGACTTCGTCTCACGCTTTGCCGACGCCGCGGGGCGCCTCAAGGTCGGAGATCCCCTGGAGCCGGAGACGCAGATGGGCTCGCTGATCTCGGACCGCCACCGCGAGAAGGTGCACGGCTTCGTGGAACAAGGCCGAGAGGAGGGTGCCGAGGTCGTGCTCGGCGGCGAGCCTCGGAACGGGCCGGGGGCGTTCTATCCGCCGACCGTTCTCGCCGGTGTCGAGAGCCAGATGGCCGTCGCTCAGGAGGAGATCTTCGGTCCTGTCGTCACGGTGATCCCGTTCGAGGACGAGAAGGACGCGGCCCGGATCGCGAACGACACCAGGTACGGGCTCTTTGCGACGGTCTGGACCGGCGACCCCGGCCGGGGTCATCGCCTCGCCCGGCTGATCAAGGCCGGCACGATCGGGATCAACATGCCGTACACGGCGTTCCCGGGCATTCCGTTCGGCGGTTACAAGCAATCTGGCTTCGGGCGCGAGCTCGGCGTCGAGACGCTCGAGTCCTACCTCGAAGTGAAGAGCGTCCTCCTTTCGACGAGCCCCAAGCCGTCGAATCCCTTCGCGCTCTGAGCGCGCGGCTCTTCGAGCGGCTCGATCGCGTCGATGCGCTCGGCGGGGGCTCCGGCGCGAATCGGCCAGGCCTGACGGAGGCTGAGCAGGAGGCACACGATCTCGTTGCGGCCTGGATGGAGGAGGGCGGGCTCGAGGTCGAGGCAGACCGGTGGGGCAACCTCTTCGGCCGCCTCCGCGGCCGGGACCCCGCGCAGGCGGAGCTCTGGGTCGGATCCCACCTCGATTCCGTGCCTCAGGGAGGCCGCTTCGACGGCGTGCTGGGTGTCCTGGCCGGGCTCGAGGCCGTGGAGCGCGTCGCGGCGGGAGGGCCTCCGGCGCGTCCGCTCGCCGTCGTCGCCTTTCGGGACGAGGAGGGTGGCGCCTTTCCACGCGGCTGCTTCGGCAGCCGGGCGCGCTTCGGACGCCTGGGCGACGAGGAGGCCGCTGAGGCGGCCGGCCGGGGACTCGGGCCGCAGGAACCCTCGCCGCTGCCGGGCGGCTTCCTCGAGCTGCACGTCGAACAGGGCCCGGCCCTCGAGCGGGCCGGCGTGCCGGTCGGGATCGTCACGTCGATCGCGGGCCAGGCTCGCGGTTTGGTCGTGCTCGAGGGCGAGGCACGCCACGCGGGAACCACGCCCATGGACGTTCGTCGGGACGCGCTCTGCCAGGCCGCCGAGCTCGTCCTTCGAGTACGCGACACGGCAGCCGGTGTCTCCGGTGCGGTAGCGACCGTTGGGCGGCTCGAAGTCGAGCCCGGGTCGCCTAACGTCGTTCCCGGCCGCGTGACCCTGAGCGTCGACGCCCGCGCGCCCGACCAGGAGCGGCTCGAGGCGCTCGTCGAGCGGCTCGCCCTCCCACTTGCTGTCACGCAGCCGATCAGGATGGATCCGTCTCTGTCGAGCGTCCTTCGCGAGGAGGTCGAGCGGCTCGGAGTACCCGTCTTCGAGCTTCCCTCGGGAGCCGGTCACGATGCCGGCGTGCTCGCGGCGGCGGGCGTGCCGGCCGCGATGCTCTTCGTCCGGTCGAAGGGTGGGATCAGCCACCATCCCGGCGAAGACTCGAGCCCTGAGGACGTCGGGCTGGCCGTCGACGTCCTCGCTGCCGCCCTCGCCCGCCTCGCGGGCTAGCGCTCTTCGAAGCGGATCGGCTGAGCCCCTTCCCAGACCACCCGCCGGCCGAGCTCGGTCAGACCGTCGAGGCCTTGGACGATCGTCGCGAAGTGGTTGCCTGCGAGCTGTCCGGCGGTGCTCGCGAAACACGCCCGCCCGTACGGAAAGAGGATCTCCGTCTCGCTGACGCCGCCCGGATAGAGGAGGAGCTCGCCGCGAGCCGGGTAGCTCGTTGCGCTCTCGGGGCCGATCCCGACGTCGAGGCCGCCGAGCGGCACCCAGGCAGACTCGCCGCTCCAGCGCGCCTGGATGATGCGCTCCTCGAGCGGCAGGAGCCGGCGGAACGCCGCGACCGTCGCCGGGGCCGATTCCTCCTCGAGCTCTGCGCTGAACGCCAGGTCTCCGACCGTGATCCTGAGCATGGGGTGCGAACCTACCGCTTGAGTGTCAGCCCGATCATCCCGTACGGCGGGCGCGGGTCGGTATAGACCTTGACGCGCTCGTCCTCGTCCGACATCTCGGCCGTGTCCCAGAGGCGGTTCTGCGCCTCGAAGCTCACCTCGGAGATCCCGGGCTGCTCTTCGAGTAGGCGCACACCCATCTCGTGGACGAGATGCTGGATCGACCGGGAGTTGAAGTCGTCGAACGTCTCGAGCACGGAGTCGCGAACGGCCGTGCTCGCGACTCTGCGCTCGCGGTCGGCGTGTCGCCAGTGGACGTCGAGATGGATGAAGAGCGGCCGGTCGACGCTCTCGGGGAGCGTCGTGTACTCGTCGCGGGCGAACTGGACGAACGAGCTTCCCGTGATCTTCAAGAGCCGAAGTCCCAGCCGCCCAGAGCGCTCGGCAAGCACTCCAGCCCGCTCGAGCTCGAGCTCCGCGAAGCCCGCGTCGCCGTCGCTGCGCTGGAAGAGAACGTCGCTTTTGCGCTCGAACGGCACCTCCCGGGCCCGGACGCGGATGCGCTCGACATGCTCGTACGTCTCGAGGAAGCGGCTTCCGATCAGGTCGATCAGCTCCTCCAGGGAGTCGCCTCCGTAGTCGAGCGCCGTCGCGTGCACGAAGTTCTTCATCGTGTCGGTCGCGACGACGGCTCGGTTGTCGCCCTCCGTGTATGCGGGCATGAAGTTCTCACCGAAAACGTCGAGCTCGACCTCTGCGCCGAGCAGCGCGCTCTTGCCGTCCGTGCGGTACACGGAGATCTGCGACTTGCCGTAGTGGATCACGGGCCACTCCAGCGATCGCGGGCGATTGCGACCAGCTCCTGAAGGGCGGTCTCGAGTTCCTCGTCCCGGGTGCGCTCCAGCCGCTCACGTAAGACCGGAACGAGCTCTGCGCGGGGCCGGCCGTTGACGAAGACGACGAAGCGGAACCCGAAGCGTTGCTCGTAGGCGCGGTTGAGGTCCGCGAGCTCCTCCTCGATCGACGGGTCGGCCGTCCCCTGCTCGGCGGCCGACCTGCTAGAGAGCCGTCGCGCGCCAATCCGAGGATGGGCGTCGAGCGCCTCGAGCTTCTCCTCCTCCGAGAGGCTCGCGATCGCCTCGTCCGCGCGCGCGAGCGGATCCTCGAGCGCTGCGAGGTTCCGGACAAGCGCTGTCCGCCCCTCGAAGAGCTCGGCAAGCTCCGTCTCGCTTAGCTGCCGCGGTAGCTCGCGCATCCGAACGGAGAGACGAGGAGCGGGATGTGGTGGTGGCGCTCTTCGAGCTCGAGCTCGAGCTCGACGCGCCGGAAGAACGTTGAGCGCGGGTGGAAGACGAGCCGGTACAGACCGGTCTCGAGGTCGCCCCCCAGGTCGGCCACTCGGCCGTCCGCGTCCGTCTCGCTGCTTGCCACGATGTCGCCGCCGCGCAGGAGCTCGACGAGGATCCCGGCTGCCGGCGCTCCCTCGGCGAGATCGAGAACGTGGGTGGAGAGCGAAGCGCTCATGCCGCAAACTTCGCCGCCTGTCGGCGCTGCTCCTTTGCGATCGTGGCCTCGTCCGCGCGGACGAGGTGCCCGTCCCGCACGACTTCCTCGCCGCCGACATAGAGGCGATCGACGCGGAACGGTCCGGCGAGAACGAGTGCGGCGACGGGGTCGTCGGCACCGGCGAACTCGAGCCGGTCGAGCCGCCAGACGGCGAGGTCGGCGCAGCTTCCCGGCTCGAGGGCCCCGAGGTCGGGCCGGCGAAGGATCTCGGCGCCGCCGCGCGTGCCGAGCCGCAGAGCCGCGCGGGCGGTGAGGGCCGCCGGGCCGCCGCGTCCTCGCGCCGAGAGAAGCGCCTGCTTGACCTCCGCGGAGAGGTCGCCGCGCTCGTTCGAGGCAGACCCGTCGACGCCGAGGCCGACGCGGACCCCGGCCGCGAGGAGCTCGTGGAGAGGCGCCACGCCCGCACCGAGCCTGAGATTGGACGTCGGGCAGTGCGCGACGCCGGTCTCTGTCGCGGCAAAGCGCTCGATGTCCTCGGCCGACAGGTGGACGCAGTGCGCGCACCAGACGTCGCGGTCCAGCCAGCCAAGCTCGGCCATGTACTCCACGGGCCGGCAGCCATAGAGCTCGCGACAGTACTCCTCCTCCTCGATGGTCTCGGCCAAGTGGGTGTGGAGCAGGAGCCCGAGCCGGCGGGCGAGCGCGGCCGAGTCGATCATCAGCTCCTTCGTGACGGAGAAGGGGGAGCAGGGCGCGACGGCGATCTGGATTCGCGCACCCGGCCCCGGCTCATGGAGCGCGCCGGCGAGGCGCTCAGTCTCGGCGAGCACGGTGTCGGCTTCCTCGACGAGCGAGTCCGGCGGCAGGCCGCCGTCCGACTCCCCGAGGTCCATGGATCCTCGTGAGGCGACGAGCCGGAGACCGAGTTCCTGCGCCGCCCGCACTTCGGCCTCGACGATGCCCGCGCGGCCGGGCGGAAAGACGTAGTGGTGGTCGAAGACGGTGGTGCAGCCCGAGAGCGCGAGCTCCGCGAGGCCGGTACGAGCGGCGGCGTACTCGGACTCCTCGTCGATCCGGCTCCAGAGCGGATAGAGCGTCCGCAGCCACGTGAAGAGGTCGGCCTCCTGTGCCCGGGTTCTCGTGAGGGTCTGATAGAGGTGATGGTGCGTGTTGACGTGGCCCGGCGTAACAAGGCAGCCGTCGAGGTAGACGACGTCGTCCGCAACGGGTGCGGCACCGTCCCCCACGGCCGTCACGAAGCCGTCCTCGGCGAGGATCCACCCGCCGGCGAGCTCCGAGCCACCGGCGTCCATCGTCACGACGTGGCCGCCGCGAAAGAGCGTCTTCACGCCCGGAGACCCACGAGCTCGAACCGTTCGACGTCGACAAGGCCCTGGTCGGTGATGCGAAGGCTCGGGATCACCGAGAGCGCCAGGAACGCCAGCGTCTGGAACGGGGCCGGCGCGGTGACACCGAGCTCGGCGGCGGCGCGGTTCACCTCTCTGCCCTGCGCTACGACGTCGTCGAGCGAGCCGTCGGACATGAGCCCGGCGACCGGCAGCGGGAGCTCCGCGAGGACGTCGCCCGAGACGACGACGATGCCTCCTCCGAGTTCTGAGAGCCGCGCGAACGCGCGCGCCATGTCGGCATCCTCGACGCCCACCGCGACGAAGTTGTGCGCGTCGTGGGCGACCGAGGAGGCCAGTGCCCCCCGCGTGAGCCCGAAGCCGCGGACGAACCCGAGCCCGATCCGCCCCGTGCCGAGGTGCCGCTCGGCCACCGCGATCTTGACAAGGTCGCGCGCGGGATCCGCGACCGCGAAACCGTCCCGATGAGAGAGCTCGTCGCTCAGAGCTTCGGTGACGATCTGACCCGGCACGAGGCCGATGACGCGTGCAGCTCCTCCGTCCCACGGGATCCGGAGGTCGTGCTCCGCGACGGGCTTCAGGCGGACGCTCGAGCGCACCCAGTCCGGCACGGGCGTCTCGGGAATCTCCCCGACCTGAGCGCCGGCCTTCAGAACGAGCTCCGGCACGAAGTGCTCGAGGTCGGGGAGGAGCAGGAGATCGGCCTGGTAGCCGGGCGCGATCGCACCCAGATGCCCGAGGCCGTGACACGTGGCGGCGTTCAGCGAGGCGATCGTGAGCGCGTCAGCTGGCTCGACTCCCAACCTGACCGCGTCCCGGACGAGAGCGTTCACGTGCCCGTCCTCAGCGATGTGCTCGGGCTCGCGGTCGTCGGTGCAGAAGGCGATGCGCGACGGACCGACTTCGGCTACGAGCGGGATGAGCTCGCGCAGATTTCGCGCGGCGGTGGCCTCGCGGACGAGAAGCCAGAGCCCGGCGCGAAGCCGCTCGCGACCCTCGGCCACGGTGAACGCCTCGTGATCCGACCTGATGCCGGCGGCGGCGTAGGCGTTCAGCTCCATGCCGAGGAGGCCCGGGGCGTGTCCGTCGACGTGCGCCGCGCCCGGCAGCCGGAGCTTCTCGAGCTCGTGCTCGTCTCCGGCGATGACGCCGGGGAAGTTCATCATCTCGGCCAGGCCGATGACGCGCTTTCGTCGCAACAGACCCTCGATGTCGGCGACGGTGAACGGCCGGCGCGGCGACTCGAAGCTCGAAGCGGGCACGCACGAGGACGCCATGAAGAACAGGTCGAGCGGGATCGTCTCCGCAACATCCACGAGCCAGTGCACGCCGTCGACCCCGAGCGCGTTCGCCAACTCGTGCGGGTCAGCGACCACGGTCGTCGTGCCGAGCGGGAGTACGAGACGCGCGAACTGACTGGGCAGGAGCTTCGTCGTCTCCAGGTGAACGTGCGCGTCGATGAACCCCGGAACGACCCAGCGTCCCGCCGCGTCCAGCTCCTCCCGGCCCTCGTAGGCGCCGAGCCCGGCCACCCTCCCGTCGACGACGGCGACATCCACGTCGAGCCATTCGCGGGTGAAGACGGAGAGGACGCGGCCGCCGCGCACGACCAGATCCGCGGGCTCGTCGCCCCGGGCCACCGCGATCCGCCGGCTCAGGTCAGCCACGCGTTCGACCCTAACGCTTCGCCTGGGATTTCCCTCCGGCGCGTCGTATAACCGTTTGCGATGGACGTCTTGACCCCGAAGACACTCGATGAGGCCCTGCGCTTTCGCTCGGAGCGGCCGGACGCGCTGCCCGTGTCGGGCGGTACAGACGTCCTCGTCGCGCTCAACTTCGACCGGGTCCGTCCGCCGGCGCTCCTCAACCTGAACGAGGTCAGCGAGCTCAGGGGTTGGTCGCGGGAGAACGGCTCGGTCTGGCTGGGTGCGGGGCTCACCTTCACGGAGGCTATGCGCGGCCAGCTCGCCGAGGAGCTCCCCGCCCTCGCGGAGGCTGCGCGGACGATCGGCTCGCCGCAGATCCGGAACCGGGGCACGATCGGTGGCAACCTCGGTACTGCGTCGCCGGCCGGAGACGCGCTGCCGCCCCTACTCGTCGAGGACGCGGAGGTGGTGGTCGCGAGCGTCCGCGGCGGGCGAACGCTTCCGCTCGAGGAGTTCTTCATCGGCCCCAAGGTGAGCGTGCTGAGCGCGGACGAGCTCGTGCTGGGTGTCCGCGTCGAGCCCTCCGGTGCGCCGCAGACGTTCATGAAGGTTGGCCCGCGGAACGCCATGGTGATCTCGGTCGTCTCCCTCGCGCTCGCTGCCGACCGGGAGCGCGGCGAGCTTCGCGCCGCCTACGGCTCAGCCGGCCCGGTTCCCGGGCTGGTGCGCGGTTCGCTCGACGGGGTTGAGGCGTTCGCCGAGAGTGTCGTCGCGCACGCCCGGCCGATCGACGACGTTCGTGGCACGGCCGAGTACCGACGGCATGCGCTCCGCGTCCTCGTCGGTAGAGCGATCGAGAGGTGCCTCGCGTGAGGATCCGGCTGACGGTCAACGGGGAGCCGAGCGAGGCCGACGTCTGGGGCGGCGAGAGCCTGCTGTTCACGCTGCGGGAGCGACTCGGCCTGCCCGGGTCGAAGAACGCGTGCGAGCAAGGCGAGTGCGGGTCGTGCTCGGTGCTCCTCGACGGGGCCCTCGTCTGCGCGTGCCTCGTGCTCGCCGCTCAGGCCGAGGGGCACGAGGTCGTGACGGTCGAGGGTCTGGGTGGGGGTGAGGAGCTGCACCCGGTGCAGCAGGCCTTCGTCGAGACGGGCGCCGTGCAGTGCGGCTTTTGCACGCCCGGCCTCGTGGTCGCGACGGCCGATCTCCTGACTCGAAGTCCCGACCCGACCGACGACGAGATCCGCGAGGCGCTCTCCGGAAACCTGTGCCGCTGCACCGGGTACGCGAAGATCATCGACGCCGTGAAGCTCGCCGCGGGAGGTTCTTCTTGACGCGTGTAGTTCGGGTCCCGACCCTCCCCCTGCTCACGCACCAGCGTACTGCGCAGATGCGCGCGCGTGGCACACGATTCGTGGCGGAACGCGCACGGCTTTGCGCCGAGCCTCCCCCCGCCCCGGCTCAGGCAAGGAGCACGCAGTGAGCGCCGCCCCGACCGAGCTCCAGGTCGGCCGCGTCGGCGAGAGCCTACGCCGGGTCGACGGCATCCCGAAGGTGACCGGCGAGTTTGCGTACTCGAGCGACCTCCAGGCGGCCGGGATGCTCTGGGGCCACACGCTTCGGAGCCCTCACGCCTACGCGCGCATCGTGGAGATCGACATCTCCGGGGCGCTCGGAATGCCGGGTGTCCACGCCATCCTCACCCACGAGGACGTGCCGGGCGAGAAGCGCTACGGGCTCGAGTTCCGCGACCAGCCGGTGCTCGCGTTCGACCGGGTTCGCTTCTTCGGGGAGCCGGTCGCCGTCGTGGCGGCCGAGGACCCCGAGCAGGCCCGCCGAGCTGCCGCGTGCATCGTCGTCGCCTATGAGCCTCTGCAGCCCGTCACCGATCCGGAGCGGGCTTTCGACGCCGAGCCGATTCATCCCGAGCGCTGGACGACTGGCCATGGGTACCGGGAGGATCCGCGGCCGAACGTCGTCCGCTCGCTCGTCATCCGCCACGGCGACCCTGACGCCGAGGGCGAGGTCTCCGTCTCCGGCGTCTACGACCTCGGGAGCCAGGATCAGGCTTTCCTCGGTCCCGAGTCGGGCCTGGCCGTGCCCGACGGCGAGGGTGGCGTGGACGTCTACGTCGCCACCCAGTGGTTGCACGTCGATCGCGACCAGGTTGCGCCGTGCCTCGGCCTGGCTCCGGAACAGGTGCGCATCCACCTCGCGGGGGTGGGAGGCGCTTTTGGCGGCCGCGAGGACCTCTCCATGCAGATTCACGCCGCGATGCTCGCCCTGCACGCGGACCGTCCCGTGAAGATGGTCTACAGCCGCGAGGAATCGTTCGTCGGCCATATCCACCGCCACCCCGCGCGGATCTGGGCCGAGCACCGGGCCACGGCCGACGGCCGGCTCACCTGCGTGCGCATGCGCATCCTCCTCGACGGCGGCGCGTACGCCTCGAGCTCGACGGCGGTCACGTCGAACGCCGCGTCCTTCGCGGCCGGGCCCTACGCCGTGCCGAACGCGCTCATCGAGTCGACGTGCGTGTACACGAACAACCCGCCCTGCGGAGCGATGCGGGGCTTCGGCGCTGTGCAGACGTGCTTTGCGGCCGAGGCGCAAATGGACAAGCTCGCGGCCGCCCTCGACATGGATCCGGTCGAGCTGCGGCTCCGGAACGCTCTCGCCTCCGGCGACGTCCTCCCGACCGGGCAGCGCGTGACCGGCTCCCTCCCCGTCGCAGACGTGATCCGCCGGGCGGCCGCGCTCCCGATCCCCGAGGCGGAGCCGCTGCCCCGCGATCCGATCAGGCTCCCCGGCGGCACCGGGAACACGACGCGCGGGCAGGGCATCCGCCGCGGCGTCGGCTTTGCCGTCGGCTTCAAGAACATCTGCTACTCCGAGGGCTTCGACGACTACACGGCCGCCCGCGTTCGCCTCCACTCTGACCCGGCCGGGAAGACAGTCGCCGAAGTTCACTGCGCGGCCGCGGAGGTCGGGCAGGGTGTCTCGAACGTGATCGTCCAGGTCGCGCGGACGGAGCTCGGGATCGATGAGGTCGTCCTTGCGCCCGCGACGACCGCCTCCGTCGGCTCGGCGGGTTCCTCCTCCGCCTCCCGCATGACCTGGATGGCGGCGGGTGCCGTGCAGCTCGCCTGCCGGGCGGCGAGGGACGAGCTCGACTCTCGGGGAGGCACGGTCGGCGGCGAGGAGATCGACGTCGAGCGCGTCTATCGCCACAGGCGGACGACACCGCTCGACCCCGAGACCGGCCAGATCACCGGCGAGCGCGCGCACGTCGCTTTCGCCTGCGCGGCGATGCGGGTGGTCGCCGAGGTCGACGTGGAGCTCGGCCTCACGCGAGTCGTCTGGATCGGCACGGCGCAGGACGTCGGCCGGGCAATCAATCCGCAGGCAGTCCAGGGCCAGATCGAGGGCGGCACCGCGCAGGGCCTCGGCCTCGCGCTCATGGAGGAGATCCAGACGCGCGAGGGCGTGATCACCAACGCGAGCTTCACGGATTATCTGATCCCGACGGCGCTCGACATGCCGCGCGTGGACGCCGAGCTGGTTGAGGATCCAGAGCCGGACGCGCCCTTCGGAGTGAAGGGTGTCGGCGAGCCGCCCACCGTCGTGTCGACGGCGGCGATCGTGTCCGCGCTTCGTTCTGCGAGCGGGCGCGAGTTGGCACGCGTCCCTGTCCGGCCGGACGACCTGGCCGGCATCTAGCGCTTCAGGGCGAGGAGCGCTCCTCCCGCGAGGAGCACGACGCCGGCGACCCGCGTCCAGGCGAGCGGGATCCGCTCGACGCCGAACATTCCGAAGTGGTCGATCACGACCCCCATGACGAGCTGGCCGGCGATCAGGAGCGCGATCGTCGCGAGCGCCCCGATCCGTGGCCCCGCGAACGTGATCGTGCCGACGACGAATGCTCCCGCAACGCCGCCGAGCCAAAGCCACGCGGGCTGCCGCACGCCTTCGAGCACCCCGCCGAAGCCGGCCCGGGCGACGAGGACGATCCCGGCCAGGATGAACGCCGAGACGAAGATGTTGAACGCGGTCGCCTCGAGCGTTCCGATGCGCTCTCCGAAGGCGCCGTTGACGGCCACCTGCACGGAACCGGCCAGCCCGGCGAAGAGCGAGAGCGCGACTGGCGAAGGCGTTTCCTGACACGGCGCGCGAGCTTAGAGCACTCTTCACGCGGGCGGGACTCGGGCCGCGGCGCGGCGCTTTAGACTCGGCCCATGGCGTTGAGAGAGAGCACGGCTTCAGAGGCGATCGGCGCCGCACGCGACCGCTACGTGGCACGGGGAGTCGCGACGCCGCCGCTCGTCGTGGCCCGGGCCGAGGGCGCGCGGGTCTGGGACGTGGACGGCCGTGAGTACGTCGACTTCGCCGGCGGCCTCGGTTGCCAGAACCTCGGACACGGACCGCCGGCGGTCGTCGCCGCCATCCACGAGCAGGTCGACACGTTCCTGCACCAGTGCTTCATGGTCGGGATGTACGAGCCGTACGTGGAGGTGTGCCGCCGGCTCGCCGAGCTCTCCCCGTGCCGCGGCTCAGAGCAGAAATCGATCCTCCTGAACTCCGGCGCCGAGGCGGTCGAGAACGCGGTCAAGATCGCACGCGCCGCCACCGGCCGCCCCGCGGTCGTCGTCTTCGACCGCGCGTTTCACGGCCGAACTCTCCTGACGATGTCGATGACGAGCAAGGTCGCGTACAAGAAGGGCTTCGGGCCGTTCGCGCCGGAGGTCTACCGCGCTCCCGCGCCCTACCCCTACCGCGGCGTCTCGACCGCCGACGCGATCGCGGGCCTCGAGACGCTCTTCAAGGCCGAGGTGGATCCCGCTTCCGTTGCCTGTGCGGTTCTCGAGCCGGTGCAGGGCGAAGGCGGGTTCATCGCCATGCCGGACGACTTCCCGGGCCGCCTTGCCGAGGTGCTCGACCGCCACGGAATCCTCTACGTCGACGACGAGGTGCAGTCCGGCGTGGGGCGCACCGGTCCCACCTGGGCGATCGAACGCTACGGCGTCGAGCCCGACCTCCTGGTCTCGGGCAAGTCGCTCGGCGGCGGGCTACCGCTCGCAGCGGTCACCGGCCGCGCCGAGGTCGTTGACGCTGTCGAGCCGGGTGGGCTGGGCGGGACCTTCGGCGGCAACCCGGTCGCCTGTGCCGCGGCTGCCGTCGTCCTCGACGAGGTCGCGACTCCGGAGTTCCGCGCACGCGCCGAGCACGTGGGCGACAGGGCGCGGGCCGCGCTCGACGAGATCGCGGGCCGTAGCGACAAGGTCGGTGAAGTACGCGGGCTCGGCCCGATGCTCGCTCTCGAGCTCGTCGAGGATCGCGCCACGAAGGCGCCCGCGGGCGCGCTTGCCACGGCGACGGTGGCCGGTGCGCGGGAGCGTGGACTCGTGATCCTCTCCTGCGGTCTGTACGGGAACGTGATGCGGCTGCTCGTCCCGCTCGTCGTCTCGGACGAGGACCTCGACCGAGGCTTCGAGATCCTGGCCGAGTCGCTCTCCGCTGCGACCTAGGGGCTACGCGCCTTCGGGCACCGGCGCGTTCTCGTCCGTCTGCCAGAGCCCGAAGTGGTTCCCCTCGGTGTCCTGGCAGCGGCAGTACCAGCCCATCTGAGGCACCGGGCCGGGCTCTTCGGCCTCGCCGCCGAGCTCACGGACGCGTGTCCCTGCGGCCTGGATGTCATCGACGTCGAAGTACGGGAAGATCCCCGGGATCGGCCCCGCGTCGGCGTCGTGCACTGCCCCGCCCTGATCCTCGCCCGTGCGAGTGAGGTGGTACTCGTACGGCCCCGGGTAGCTCCCGAACTCCCAGCCGAAGAGACCGCTGTAGAAGTCGAGCCCCCGCTTGACGTCCTTGGCGGGGATCTCGAAATGGACGAGCTTGCCGGCCATCTCTCCTCCTTCCGACTCGATCGGGACGAAGCTATACGCTCCGGCGCGTGATCCGCGTCTTCGTGCTCTACGAGCGGGAGCCCGATCCGGAGCGGTACGAGCAGCACGCGGAGCTCTGCCGCCGGGTCGAGGGCGGCACCTTCCGCCACGGCAAGGTCTTCGGCGCGCCGATGGGCGACCCGATCCACCGCGTACTACGCCGAGTGGGAGTTTCCCGACATGGAGAGCTTTCGCGCGGCGTCCCGCACGCCGGAGTTCGCCGCCACCGGCCGTGACGCCGTGGAGCTCGGCGTGCCGTTCCACGTCCTCTTCGCCGAGATCAAGTGATTCGTCCAGCGACGTCCTCCGCTCCTCTGCCGGCGCAACGACGGCGCCGGATCAGCGTCGCTCCCTGCGTCCTTGCCCGGCTTGCGTTGCGGTCGCCAGAGAAGTGGCAACGTCACTGGACGAATCACAGGTGACCGAGCCCGAGCGCCCCGAAGCGGTCGACCCCGCCGAGCTCGGGTTCGAGCGGATCGTCTACGAGAAGAGCCCGCCCCGGGCCACGATCACCCTCAACCGGCCGGAAGTCCTGAACGCGTTCGACTTCCGGATGCTCCGGGAGATCGCGCGGGCGGCCGAGGACGCGTCCTACGACGACGAGATCCGGGTCGTGGTCGTCACGGGCGCCGGCCGCGCCTTCTGCGTCGGCGCCGATCTCAAGTCGTGGTCGCAGGAGTACCTCGGCGAGCCGGGCGAGTACTGGAAGTGGTTCGGCGCCTTCAAGGACATGCACGACCGGCTGCGGGAGATCGGCAAGCCGACGCTCGCGCGGATCAACGGGATCGCCGTCGGCGGCGGCAACGAGCTCCAGATGGCCTGCGACCTGTCGGTGATCGTGGACGACGCCTTCATCCGCCACGTCGGGCCCGAGCACGGCTCAGTGCCGGCGGGCGGCGCGACTCAGTGGCTGCCGATCATGGTCGGAGATCGGCGGGCCCGCGAGATCCTTTTCCTCTGCGAGGAGATCCCGCCCGAGCGCGCGCTCGAGTGGGGGCTCGTGAACAGGGTGGTGCCGGCGGCCGAGCTCGACGCGACGGTTGACGAGCTCGTCGAAAAGCTCGCGGCGAAGCTCCCGCAGACCGTGCGCTACACCAAGCAGCAGCTCAACTTCTGGCGGGATCTCGCGTGGCACGGCACGGTCGGTCACGCCCGCGACTGGCTCGCGCTCTCGATGGCGACCGAGGAGCCGCAGGCGGCGGTCAAGAAGTTCCTAGGACGTAAGCGCGAGCCCTAGGCAGTGGCCGTCCGGGTAACCCGAGAAGAGCACGTCGCGGTCGTCACCCTCGACCGACCCGAGCAGCTGAACGCGCTCTCGACGCAGCTCATGAACGAGCTGGTGGGAGCGCTCGAGGAGCTCGACGCCGACCCGGAGATCCGCTGCGTGGTTCTCGCGGGGAACGAGCGCGCGTTCGCGGCCGGCGCCGACATCGAGGAGATGGCCGAGGCGTCCGCGATGGACATGCTGGCGCAGCGGCGAGTGGGCCAGTGGGACGCGATTCGGACGCTTCGGAAGCCGCTCGTCGCGGCCGTCTCGGGGTGGTGCCTCGGGGGCGGCTGCGAGCTAGCGATGGCTTGCGACCTCATCGTCGCGTCCGAGACCGCCAAGTTCGGCCAGCCCGAGACCGGGCTCGGAATCATCCCGGGCGCGGGCGGGACGCAGCGTCTGACCCGTGCGGTCGGCAAGGCGAAGGCCATGGACGTGATCCTCACGGGCCGGTTCCTCGACGCGCGCGAGGCCGAAAGGGCCGGGCTCGTGGCGCGAGTGGTCGCCCGGGAGGCCTGGCTCGAGGAGGCGAAGGCAGTCGCGCGGGCGATCGCGTCGAAGGGCCCGGTCGCGCAGCAGCTCGCAAAGGCGGCGGTCAACCGCGCCCACGACTCGACGCTCGAGGTCGGGCTCGACTACGAGCGCAAGCAGCTGTACCTCGCGTTCGCGTCCGAGGACGCCCGCGAGGGTCTGACTGCGTTCACCGAGAAGCGCGAACCGGACTTCAAGGGCCGCTAGGCCTGAGTGGAGGGAGAACGGATGGCCGAGGTCGAGACCAGCCGGGACGACGCAGTCCTCACGATCACGCTGAACCGGCCGGATGTCCTGAACGCGTTCAACGCTGCCATGCACAAGGCGCTCGCGGCCGCCCTCAGGGAGGCGAGGGACGCTGAGGTGCGCGCCGTCGTCCTGACCGGCGCCGGCCGAGGCTTCTGCGTCGGTCAAGACCTCAAGGAGTTCCAGGAGGGCGCGGGGGACATCGGGGCGCGGCTTCGCGGCCAGTACCACCCGAATGTGCTCGCGATCCGGGCCCTGGAGAAACCGGTGATCGCGGCCGTGAACGGGCCGGCCGCAGGTGCGGGGCTCTCGTTCGCCCTCGCCTGCGACCTCCGACTCGCGGCCGACACGGCTAGCTTCGTGCCGGCGTTCGTGAACGTCGGGCTCGTACCTGACTCCGGAGGAACCTTCTTCGCCGTTCGCCTGCTCGGCCAGGCGCGCGCCTTCGAGTGGCTCGCGTCCGGGCGCAAGCTCTCAGCCGCCGAGGCGCACGCGTGGGGGCTCGTCTCGGAGGTCGTCGAGGCCGACACGCTGCCGCCACGAGCCGCCGAGCTCGCCGCGACGCTCGCCGCGATGCCCACGAAGGGGATCGGGATGACGAAGCGGCTCCTCGACGGCTCGCCGCTTCGCAGTCTCGAGGAGCAGCTCGAGCTCGAGGCGCAGCTACAGACTGCCGCAACCGAGAGCGAGGACTTCGCCGAAGGCGTTACCGCGTTCCTCGAGAAGCGCGCACCCGAGTTCCGGGGCCGCTAGCGCCGCTCAGGCGTGTCCACAGGCGGCACAGAACGCGGTGCCCACCCGCCGGGACTCATGGCAGGTCGTGCACTCACCGAGCACCGCGCGCCCGCAGCCGGCGCAGTGGCCACCATCTCGAACCGGGTACCCGCAGAAGGGGCACTCCCCTTTGCGGACGCGTCGGATGGGAATGCGGCGCGCGAGGTAGCGCTGGAGAGCTACGAAGGCGAGGATCGTGAGCGCGGCGCCCGCGACGCTCAGGAGCAACGGTCCGTAGGCGAGTGGGTCGATGTAGTCGGTCACGTAGTCCCCACCCATGCCGAGGGCGAGGACAGCGGTGGCGCCGACGGCGGCTAACCCTAGGGGGAGAGCCTTCGATCGCCGCGCCCGCAAGCGGTTCAGGAGGACGAGCGCGCCGGCGAACGCGATGAGGACGAATCCAAGCCGTGCGAAGAACGCGGCGAGCTCGTGTCGGTCGAAGCGGGCGCGCTCCGCCCTCGCGAGACGTTCTTGTGCAATCCGAGCGTCGGGTCGAGCGGCCACCACCGCCGCCCGCGTGTCCGCAAACTCGCGTCGAGCGTCGGCATAGGCTGCCCGCGCCGCGTCGTACTCCGTGCGCAGACGAGCCGTGGGATCACCCGCGGCCAAAGCAGTGTTGTAGGCCTCGCGTGCGTCTTCGAGCCGGATCCGGGTTCGGGTGACCGCGTTCTGCGCGGCGAACTGTCCCTCCTCGGCGTCCCGAAGCCGTTCGATCGCAGCCTGATCCGCGGGCGTAAGCTCGACGGCGGTGGGTGCCAGCGCCTCGGCGATTGTGTCGTCGAGCTTCTGGTAAGCCCAGAAGCCTCCGACGAGAAGGAATGCCGCGAGCACGACGGCGAGGAGCTTTTCGCTCTTCGTCGTCTGAATCTCCTCAACGTCCACGTGGGCATAGCTCATGACGAACCTCCTGTGGAAGGTTTCGTGCGGGGCCGCAACTCGACCTCGAGCTCGCAGTCGAGGGCATTGGCGATGCGGAGCAAGGTGTCGATTCTGGGTGGGCGGCCCCCCGACTCGAGGCGGGCGATTGCGGACTGGGTCGTCGCGACGAGCTCTGCCAGCTGCGCCTGCGAGAGCCCACGCGCCTTCCTCTGCTCGACGACCTGGTCGGCGATCTGGGCAAAGAACCAGCCGTTTTCGTCGGCTCCGGCTAGTGCTCCTCGGAGCCGCTCGATCGGATTGCGAGGGCTATCACTCATATCGCATCTTGGCTATATAGCCTATGTGCGATAACGACGGCTTGTCAAGAGCCGCGCGGATCTGGCGTCGGCGTCCTTAGACGTCGCGGGAAGCGTCGGCCGGAGCCGGAGACCGGTCGTCCGTTGCGCTCTGACTGTCCGTCCACGCCTGGACGACCGGGGCCGTCGCCTGGCTCGATCGGTCCAGGGACAGCCCGGCACCTCCCAGGGCCAGCAGGATGATGCAGAGGTAGGTGAGGAGGCCGCGTCTCTTCACGCAGCTCACGGAACCAGAGCCGAGACAGCTTGTCGCTCACGGTGCCGGGCCGTCCGCCTCACCGATCTGGGTGAACGCACCTGCCGGCGCTAGGCGGCCGTGGCGGGGTCGCCCCACGTGTGCCAGCGGTCGACCTCGGCGACGACCGTCACGCCGCGGTAGGAGCGATCCTCGTACGGCTCGCCGAGATAGCGCTGCGAGAGCGCGTCGATGTCGGCGAGGTTCGGATCCTCGTGGATGTCGACTGCGCGGCCGAGAAGCGAGAGGTGCACGTACCAGTCGTCTGCGAGCACCGTGAGCGCCACGCGCCCGTCGTTTCGAAGGTTGCGGGCGCGCGGCCCGTCGGAGGCCATCGAGATCGTGAAGCGGCCGTCTTCCCAGCCGTACCAGCATGGGGTCGTGACCGGAGTGCCCTTCGGCGTGACCGTCCCGACCACCGCCGGTCGCGGCGCCGCGAGGAACCGATCGAGCTCGGGCGGGAGCGGCGCACGCGGCACCGCGCGAGCCTACCGGCCTAGACCGTCTTGAACTGCTCGAAGGGCTGGCGGCAGCTTGCGCAGTAGCGGATCGAGCGGCACGGGGTCGGGCCGAAGATGTTCTCGAGTCGCGTGTCGGTCGACCCGCAGTAAGGACAGCGGAAGGCGCCGGTCTGGAGCTGGACGAGCTGCACCGGGCCGGACTCGCGCGGCGCGGGCGGGGCGAAGCCGGACTCGCGCAGCTTTTCGCGACCCTCGGGCGTGATGCGGTCGGTCGTCCAGGGATCCTCGTTCACGACCTCGACCTCCGGCTCCGCGCCGAGGCCGCGGATCGCCTGAGCCATCCCGTCGCGCATCGTCTCGAGCGCCGGGCAGCCGAGCATCGTCGGCGTGAACTCGACCCGGACGCGGTCGCCGTCGACGGCCACGTTGCGGACGACGCCGAGATCGACGACCGAGATGACGGGGATCTCGGGATCCGGCACGTCGGCGAGCGCCTGCCAGACGCGCTCGGCGGTTACCACGTCGCTCCCGGAATCGAGCGCCGAACGCTCGTCATCTCCTCCCAGAGCGCCGGCCAGTCGTCGGCGTGCGAGCCGCGCTCGACCGCCTCGACCGGCTCGCGCCCGACCCGACTCGCGAGCTCGCCACGCTGCTCCTCGTCCAGGAGCCCGAGCGCGTACGGCCAGAGCTCCTCGAGGGCGGCGCTCAGGCGTGGCTCCTCGCGGAGGCGCTCCGTCCACATCTCCGCGTGCAGCCGGTGGTACTGCTCCTCGCGCTCCATCTTCTCGGCGAGGCCTGCGAGCCCGGGATCGGATGACCCCTTGAGCGCCTCGACCCGGATCGCGTCGGCCGCTTCGTACAGGTAACGCCGCGCGATCGTCCGGGCCCAGTCCGGCACGAGGCGAAGCTCCGCAAGAGGCGACGATCGGTACTCCTCGGGCGCGCGGTCGAACGCGAGCTCGTCGGGCGTCGTCCCGAGCTCGCGCGCGGCGAGCTCGTAGAGCGCCCGGGCGTGGCCGATCTCGCCCTGCGCGATCGACGAGAGCGCGACGTCCTCCTCGAGAAGCGGCGCGATACCCGTCCACTCCGAGTCGCGCCAGCCGAGGACGAGCTCGTCGTCGGCCATCGCGAGCAGGAGCTCAGTCTGCGGCGGTGCCTGCGCGCTCACGCGCCTCCCTGAGCTTCTGCTTCAGCGAATACCCGTCCACGCGCCGGTAGTCGCGGTCGAAGACGTCCGCCACGTACGGCTCCTCGATCTCGAGGATCTCGTCGCGCGGCACGATCCAGAGCGCCACCGACTCCTTGCGCCGCCCGTAGAACTCCGTCGCGTAGGCCTCGGCGAACGCGCGGTCGGGCGCCTCGAGACTCCCGCCGTGCTGGAACGCCGCGCCGGGGCGCTCCTGCCTGAAGACCTCCCAGATCACGCCGCCTCGGCCAGCATCGCGTCGCGCACCCACCCGGTCTCCTCGCGGGAGGCGCGCCGGAACTCGAGCCGCTCGGCGCTCTTCGGCCCTTGGCCGGTGACGACCGCCTTGAGCTCCTCCCAGTCCGGTTCCGAGTAGTGCCAGCGGCCGGTCTCCTCGTCTTTCCGGAGCTCGGGATCGGGCACGGTCAGCCCGAGCTCCCAGATCTGCGGCACGTAGCCGTCGAGGAACTGCTGGCGCGCCTCCTCGTTGCCCTGACTCTTGATGCGCCACGCGACCATCGGATCCTCCTCGGCCGGGATCTGCGTCCCGTGGAAGGTCATGAGCGGGCCCCACCACCGGTTGAGCGCCTCCTGGACCAGCTCGCGCTGCTCCTCGGTGCCGTTCACGAGCGCAAGGATCGTGTCGCGGCCGTGGAGGATGTGGAACGACTCCTCCCAGCAGATCTTCTTCATGATCCGGGCGTACGGCGCGTAGGAGCACTTGAGGAGCGCCTTCTGGGAGATGATCGCCGCCGCGTCGACGAGCCAGGCGATCACGCCGACGTCGCCCCAGGTCTTCGTCGGGTAGTGGAAGACGTTGTGGAACTTCGTCTTGCCGGCGATCAGGTCGTCGAGCGAGTGTTCGCGCGGCTTGCCGAGGTCCTCGACGACTCGGTAGATGAGCTGCGCGTGGCCGACCTCGTCCTGGACCTTCGCGGTCAGCGCGAGCTTCCGCTGGAGCGTAGGCGCGCGCAGGATCCACTCGCGCTCGGGCAGGACGCCCATGAGCTCGGAGTTCCCGTGCATCTCGATGAACTTGATCAGGCGGGCGCGGTACTCGTCGGGCATCCAGTCGCCCGTCTCGAACTGGCCTCCCGCCTGCACGTGCCTCTTGAACTCGGCCTCGCGGCTCACTCGATCGCCTCCCAACCGAACGGTCGTTAGGGTGTCATGGTAGTGGCTACCCGCAAGGACGAGCTCTCACGCCACGCCGCTCGGCTCTTCGCCGAGCGCGGCTACCACGGCACGTCGATCGGGCAGCTCGCAGAGGCGCTCGGTGTCCAGAAGGGCTCGCTCTACTCGCACATCGCGGGCAAGCAGGAGCTCCTCCACGAGGCGATGCGGACGGGGGCGCGGGCCTTCCACGGCGCGCTCGACGAGATCGACGACTCGCTGCCGGCGGTCGAGAAGCTCCGGCTTGCCCTCAGAGCGCACCTCCGGATAGTCGTCGAGCAGCTCGAGATCGCGACCGTCTTCGTCCAGGAGTGGCGTTACCTCGAGGAGGAGCGCCGCGAGGAGATCGTCGCCGAGCGCCGGCGCTACGAGGTGCGGATCGGCGCCTGGTTCCGCGAGGGACGCGAGCAGGGCGAGCTCCGTTCCGATCTCGACGACGAGGCCGCCGTGCTCGTCTTTCTCTCGGCCGCGAACTGGGCGTACACATGGCTCCGCCCGGGCGTCGACACGGATGAGCTCGCCGACCGCTTCTGGGCGCTCCTCGTCGACGGCGTGCGGGGCTACTCGACGCCCGTGTAACCCTTTCGGGGCGGGCTTTTACCGCTTCCTTACCGAATCATCCACCGTCGCACACACCTCGCTCCTACGGTGCGTCGGTAACCGCCCTCCCCAAAGGAGCTCACTCGATGCGTCGCATCATTTTCATCGGAGCGCTCGTCGCTCTCCTCCTGGTTCCGGCCGCTCAGGCTGCGGCTGCCACCCCGGGCGACCAGGCCCGTGCCGTCAGGGACTGCGTCGCGCTCAAGGAGAGCATGGGACGCGCCGCGTTCAGGGCGACCTACGGTCGTGCGCCCATGGCTCGCTGCATCCGCCAGATGACTGCGGAGGAAGCGGAGAACAGGGTGCAGGCCGTCGCAGAGTGCCGCGCCGAGCGCGAAGCCGATCCCGAGGCCTTCAAAGAGACCTACGGGACGGGCCCGAACGGCCGGAACGCCTTCGGCATGTGCGTGTCGAGCAAGCGTCGAGCCGAGTCCCGGGAGGATCGCGCCGAGATCCGGAACGCAGCCCAGGAGTGCAAGGCAGAGCGCGAGGAGCTGGGTGTCGACGCGTTCCGCGAGGAGTACGGCACGAACGAGAACGGCCGAAACGCGTTCGGCAAGTGCGTCTCGGCGAAGGTGAGGGAGGGCGAAGAGGAAGAGGCACCCCCGGCCACGTAACGAGCGAAACCAGACACCGGCGAAGCGGGAGCCCACGGGCTCCCGTTTTGCTTTCCGTACGCTGGCGCACGTGGCCGGCGCGGTTCTCATCGTCAACCCGCACGCGAGCCGGGTCACGCCCGAGATCGTGGCCGCGGTGGAACGGGAGCTCGGCGACGTCGAGACCCAGCTCACGGAAGGGCCCGGCCACGCGACCGAGCTCGCCGCGGACGCGAGCGAGCGAGTCGGGCGCGTCTTCGTCCTCTCCGGCGACGGCGGGTTCAACGAGGCGGTCAACGGTCTCGACGACGCGGTCGAGGTCGGCTTCCTCCCCGGCGGAGGAACGAGCGTCCTGCCACGCGCGCTCGGCCTACCTCGCGATCCGGTCGAGGCGGCCCGGGTGCTGGCGCGCTCGCCCCGGGTACGCCGGATCTCGCTCGGCCGCGTGAACGGCCGGCGCTTCACGTTCTCAGGCGGGATCGGCCTCGACGCCGAGCTCGTGCGCGCAGTCGACCGGCTCGGCCGGCGCCCGGACGGGGGGCGGCCGGGCGACCTCGGGTTCACGCGAGAGCTCCTCCGGCTCCTGGCCGCGCGGCGGGGCCGTTTCCGGCCGGCTCTGACCGTCCTCGGTCGCGGCCGCGCGGCGTTCGCCCTGGTCGCCAACGGCGACCCGTACAGCTACGTCGGCCGGAGGGCGCTTCGCGTCGCACCGAGAGCGCGCTTCGAGCTCGGCCTCGACCTCGTCGCGCCCAAGGACGTGCGGGCCCGGGATCTGCCGGGGCTCGCGTGGTGGGCGCTCGTGCGGCCTGGCCAGGTACGGTCTCGCGGCGTGATCACGCTCCACGACGCTGACGCCATCGAGGTCGAGTGCGACGGGCCGATGCCACTCCAGGTCGACGGAGAAGATCTGGGCGACGTGACGGGCGCCCGGTTCGAGGCGGAGCGCGATGCCTTGAGCGTGCTCACTTCGGGTATACGGTCGGCGTGACCCAGTTGGCGGCCCCCGAGTCCGACTTGCGCAGGGTGATCGGAGACGGCGAGTCACTGCCGGACGGCGAGGTCGACGGCCTCTCCGAGTCCGATCTCCTCGACCTCTACCGGAGCATGGTGCTCCTGCGCACCTACGACGAGCGTTCGGTCGTCTACCACCGCCAGGGCCGGATCGGCACCTACGCGATCTTCTGGGGTCACGAGGCGATCCAGGTCGGCTCGGTACACGCGCTCGCGGACTCCGACTGGATCTTCCCGTCGTACCGCGAATCGGCGATCGGGCTCCTGCGAGGCATGTCCGCGGAGACCGTCCTGGCCTGGTGGCGAGGCCACCCGGCCGGCTGGTGGAACCCGGCCGAGTACCGCGTCGCGTCGATCACGGTTCCGATCGCGACTCACGTGCCGCACGCGGTCGGACTCGCGTGGGGGAAGAAGCTCCGCGGCGAGGCGACCTGTGCCCTCGCGATCTTCGGCGACGGCGCCACGTCCGAAGGGGCCTTTCACGAGGGCGCGAACTTCGCGGCCGTCATGGCCGCGCCGGCCATCCTGCTCTGCAACAACAACGGCTGGGCGATCTCGACGCCGCTCTCTGCTCAGACGCGCGCCGCCACGCTCGCCGACAAGGCCGCGGGCTACGGGATGCCCGGCGTCCGGGTCGACGGAGGCGACGTTCTCGCCGTGTTCGAGGCCACGCGGGACGCTGCGATCCGGGCTCGCGCGGGGGATGGACCAACCTTCATCGAGGCCGTCACCTACCGGCTGGCACCGCACGCGACCGCCGACGATCCGAGCGCCTACATCGATGCCGAGCGCGTCGAACGGGAGCGTGAGAACGAGTGCCTGATTCGGTTCGAGCGCTACCTGCGCCGGCTCGGGATCCTCGACGAATCGCTGGCCGAGGAGGCGCGCGAGGAGGCAAAGGGGTTCATGCGCGCTGGGATCCAGGCCGCCGAGGCACTGCCCGCGCCCGATCCCGAGCTGGTGTTCGAGCACGCCTATGTCGAGCCGCCCCCGGGGTTTCGCGATGGCTAACAGGACGCTCGTCGAGGCCGTGAACGACGCGCTTCGCGGGGAGATGGAGCGCGATCCCGACGTCATGGTCATGGGCGAGGATGTCGGGCGGGCGGGCGGCGTCTTCAGGGCGACTGCCGGGCTCCTCGATCGCTTCGGCGAGGATCGCTGCGTCGACACGCCGCTCGCGGAGGCCGGGATCCTCGGGACGGCGGTGGGGCTCGCGATGGCCGGCTGGCGCCCGGTGTGCGAGATGCAGTACGACGCCTTCAGCTACCCGTGCCTCGACCAGCTCATCTGCCACGTCGGCCGCTACCACTGGCGGACCGGCGGGAAGATGGAGTTTCCGATCACGGTCCGGATGCCGTACGGCGGTGGAGTGCGCGCCCCCGAGCTCCACGAGGACTCGCCTGAGACGTACTACGTGCATACGCCCGGCGTGAAGGTGGCGGTGCCTTCGACGCCCTCGGACGCGAAGGGCCTGCTGTCTGCGGCGATCCGCTCGCCCGACCCGGTCGTCGTCCTCGAGCCGAAGCTCCTCTACCGGAGCGGGCGCGAGGAGGTGCCGGACGGCGAGCACGTCGTCCCGCTCGGAAAGGCGCGCGTGGTGCAAGAGGGCGACGACGTGACGTTCGTTGCCTACGGGTCGATGGTGCACGTGGCGCAGAAAGCCGCGGCCGAGCTCGACGCCGGCGCCGAGGTGGTCGACCTCCGGACGCTCAAGCCCCTCGACGAGGAGACGGTGCTCGCGTCGGCGGCCAAGACCGGGCGGGTCGTGATCGTCCAGGAGGCGCCGCGGGTCTGCGGGTTCGGGGCCGAGGTGGCCGCAGTGCTGGCGGAGAAGGCGATCCTCGACCTGCGCGCGCCGATCAGGCGGGTTACGGGCTACGACGTGCCCTATCCGTACTGGACGATCGAGGACGCCTACCTGCCCTCCGTTGATCGCGTCGTCCGCGCCGCGCGCGAGCTCCTGGAGTACTAGCTCTTGGCGTACGAGTTCAAGCTCCCCGACCTCGGAGAGGGCGTGGCCGAGGGCGAGATCGCGCGCTGGCTCGTGCAGGTCGGCCAGGAGATCGCCGAGGACGACCCGCTCGTCGAGATCCAGACGGACAAGACAACGGTCGAGATCCCGTCGCCGGCCGAGGGCGTCGTGGCGCGCATCCTGGTCGGGGAGGGCGAGCTCGTGCCGGTCGGGACGCCGCTCGTCGTGATCGGCGACGGCGATCTCCCGGAACCTCCGGCCGGCGAGCCGCGCGAGCCCGCCGAGGAGCTCCAACCGGCCCAGACGGACGGGTCAACGCGCCCGGCGCCGGGGCGCGTCCAGGCCACGCCGCTTGTGCGCCGGATCGCCGCCGCGGCGGGCGTCGATCTCGCCTCGGTGCAGGGCTCTGGTCCCGGCGGGCGGATCAGCGAGGACGACGTTCGCGCAGCGGCCGGCGCGGGCGGGCCGGCCGACACGGGCACGGGCACGGAGAAGCGCGTGCCGCTCCGCGGCGTCCGGCGGCTCATCGCCGAGCACCTTACTCAGGCGCACCGCGAGGTACCCGCCGTCACCGTCGTCGAGGAGTGCGACCTGACTGCGCTCTCAGAGGTCCGTGGCGAGCGCTCCTACGTCGCGTATCTCATCGAAGCGGCCGTGCTCGGCCTCAAGGTGATACCCGAGCTCAACGCGCGCCTCGAGGGTGAGGAGATCGTGCTGCTCGAGCGCTACGACCTCGGCCTCGCCGTTCAGACCGACGAGGGCCTCGTGGTGCCCGTCGTCCGCGAGGCGCACGCGAAGAGCCTCGACGAGCTGGACGAGGAGGCCCGGCGGCTCGCCGAGGGCGCGCGCGCCGGCACGCTGAAGCCGGAGGAGCTCCGCGGCTCGACCTTCACTGTGACGAGCGCCGGCCGTCTCGGCGGGCTCTTTGCAACGCCGCTCGTCAACTACCCCGAGGTCGGGATTCTCGGTCTGCACCGGATCGCCGACCGCCCGGCCGTCGTCGACGGCGAGCTTGCGATCCGCAGGGTGGGCTGGCTCTCGTGCAGCTTCGACCACAGGGTGGTCGACGGCGCGCGCGCCTCGGAGTTCCTCCTGGACATCATCGGCCGGCTCGAACAGCCGGCCTCCTGAGCGCTAGGCCGCTGCCTGCTCCGTCTCGCCGACCTCGGTCTCGCCGAGGTATGGCTCGAGCATGCGCTCGATCTGCGGAGCGCTGACCCGGCCCTCGAGCCGCGCGACGGTGCGGCGCTCCTTGATGAGGACGAGGGCCGGCACGTCCGTGACGACGAAGCGCTCTGCCCAGTCGGGAGAGGCGTCCACGTCGATGCGTGAGACGCGGAGGCGATCGCGCTCCTTGCGGGCCAGGTGGGCAAGCAGGCTTTCCATCCGGCGGGCCGGACCTGAGGTCGTCTTGGTGAAGAAGAGCAGAGTCGGAACGGTCTGAGGCATGTATCTCCCGGGCAGTGGACGCTCGCTGGAAGTACTTACCACTTGGGACAAAACCTAAACGTCCTCGGGCCGGCTAGACGCGCTCGTGCCGCCGCGTGGCGCGCTCGAGGGGCGCCGGAAGCGGGAGGTACTGCACGCTCGGCCGCCGCCCGCCGGCCTGCGAGAACAAGGCCATGAGCTGGAAAGCCTCCTCGGGCACGCCCGCCACGACGGGCAGGTCGAGCCCTTCCGCCTCCGCGAACGTGATCGGATCGTCGTGGGTGTAGTGCCCGCCGGCGAGCTGCTCGGCGAGCGTCATCCGCCCGGTCGACCTCGAGCCGCCGCAGCAGCAGGTGCCGGACGACCTCCTTCATGTGCCTGACGGCCTTCTCTGCCACGTCGGCCATGATCAGCGTGCGGTCGTCGACCCGATCGACGGGCTTCTTGGCGACCGCCCTCACGATCGAGGCCGCCGGCATGTCGCCCAGCTGCGGGTCGACCGGGCCGAGCACCGCCGCTGGATCCATGAGGATCTCGTCCGCCGCGAGGGCGAGAAGCGTCCCGCCCGACATCGCGTAGTGCGGGACGATCACCGTGACTTTCCCGGGGTGGTCTCGGAGCGCGTAGGCGATCTGCTCCGACGCGAGGACGAGCCCGCCGGGCGTGTGCAGGAGGAGATCGATCGGCCGCTCGTCCGGTGTCATCCGGATCGCGCGCAGGACGGCCTCGGAGTCATCGATGTCGATGAACCGGTAGAGCGGCACGCCCAGGAACCCGATCGTCTCCTGCCGGTGGAGGAGCGCGATGACCCGCGTGCCGCGTGCCTGCTCGAGCGCGCGGAGGGCCCGCGCCCGTTGCATCGCGAGCGCGCGGCGCTGGAGCGGCGGCAGGAGCAGGAACGCGAAGAGGAGAATGGCGAAGATCGTCCCGATTTCCACGGCGGATTCGAGGATAGAGGCCAGGGCTAGACTGGCGAGCGTGGACGGGGTTCTCGACTGGTACCTCTTGGGCGTCGCGACCGGCCTTGGCGTTGCGGCCGGGGTGGCCACGGTCTGGCTCTTGAGCCGCGGCGCCCAGTTGCGGCCGCTGGCCGCAGTGATCCTGGCTGTCGCAGTCGGCGGCGTCGTCGCCATCGGGATCCTCGCCGCCGGCTGGGCTTTCCTCGCGGGTGGAGTGGGGCTCGCGGTCGCCGCCGCGTCGGTCCGGCGGCTCGCAGCCGCGGCGTTTCCGGCCGCGGCACTCGGAGCCGTGGTGCTCGCGGCGATCCCGCTCGTCGGCTTCGCCGAGGCCCTGCTCGTCCCGGTGCTCGGTTCTCGACTCGGCCGCCGGGCGGAGCAGCGCTACGCAGGGCTCCGCGTCCTCGCCCGGGACTAGCCCGGTGCCCGCCGAGGGAAAGAAGCTCGTCCTCGCCGTCATCGACGGTCTCACGCCCGTGGCACTCGAGCGGGCGCTCGAGGCGAGGCGTCTTCCGACACTCGCCGCGTTGCACGAGGCCGGCCACTACGCGCGCGGCATCACGACCTTTCCCTCGGTGACGCCCGTGTGCCTGACCACGATCGCAACCGGCGCGCACCCCGACACGCACGGGATCCCGCACCTCGTCTGGTACCACCGCACCGAGGAGCGGCTCATCGAGTACGGATCCTCCTTCGCGGCGATGCGGGCGGTCGGAGCACGTCAGGGCCTCCGCGACACGATCGTGAACATGACGCAGGAGCACCTCTCGCAGCGTGCGACGACGGTGTTCGAGGCCGTCGAGGACGGCGGGCTCGTCCCGGCTGCGATCAACTTCACCTGCTACCGCGGCCGGACGCCGCACCGCGCCCGTGTCCCCGGCATCGCCGCGACACGCGCCTCGGAAGCGGTCGTCTACGGGCCGCGGCGCTTCTTCTTCTTCAACCTCTACGAGTCCGACCGGACGGGTGCACCGCTCGCGATTCGCTCGCGCGAGGACGGCTCGATCGACGCCTACGCCGCCGCCGTCGGGCGCTGGCTCGTCACGCGGGACGGCTTCGACTTTCTCGTCTACTACCTGGCGGACTACGACTACGCCTCGCACGTAGCGGGGCCCGAGGGCGCCGACCTCGCGCTCGAGCGCGCCGATGCGTGCCTCGCGGATCTCCTCGAGTCGGCGGGCGGCCTCGAAGACTTCCTGGAGCGCTACGCCATCGTCGTCTGTTCCGACCACGGCCAGACGTCCGTGGAGCGCGTCGCCCGGATCGAGGATGCCTACGACGACCTCCGCATCTTCTCCGGGCGCCGGAGCGGCTTGGCCGAGGACTCGGCGATCGCCGTGGCCGCGTCGAATCGCTACGGCATGGTCTATCGCCTGCCGCGAGCCCGGCTCGACGCGCGGGGTCTCGCGGAGCGCCTGGACGGCGCGGACGGCGTCGACCTCGCGCTCTTCCTCGAGGATGGGTGGGCCGTCGCGCGCCGGGACGGCGAGGAGCTCCGATTCGCGCCGGCCGACGACGGCTGGCGGCGGGACGGCGACGAGGATCTCCTCGACGGCACTCGGTACCCGAACGGCCTCGAGCGCGCCTGGCGCGCGCTCACCTGTCCGACCTCGGGCGAGGTCCTGGTCTCGGCCGCCGACGGCTGCGAGTTCGCCGACCTGGGCGGGCGCGCCCACGTCGGCGGCGGGAGCCATGGGTCGCTCGTAGCCGAGGATTCCGTTGTCCCGCTCCTGGCCGCGGGCTTCGACGGCTCGCCGTTCGAGGCCGAGCCCCGGACGAGCGACCTCGCGCCTCTCGCACTCCGCCGGCTCGGGATCGACCCGCCCGCCTCCATGCAGGCTCCGGAGCGCGTCAGTGCGTGACCTCGAGCAGGCGCGCAGGCGGATGGTCTCGCGTCAGCTCCGCCGCCGCGGGATCGAGGACGAGCACGTGCTCGAGGCGATGGGCCGCGTGCAGCGGGAGCTCTTCGTCCGCCAGGTGGATCGGGACAGCGCCTACGACGATGGGCCGCTTTCGATCGGGCACGGGCAGACGATCTCGCAGCCCTACATGGTCGCGCTCATCTGCGAGGTCGCTGCGGTGCGTGGAGGCGATCGCGTGCTGGACATCGGCACGGGGTCGGGCTATCAGGCCGCTGTGCTCGCGGAGCTCGGCTGCCACGTTCACACGGTCGAGCGGATCCCCCAGCTCGCCGAGCATGCGCGGGCCAACCTCGAAGCGGCCGGCTATGCGCGCGTCGAGGTTCACCTCGGCGACGGCTCGCTCGGCCTGCCCGGCGCGGCGCCCTTCGACGCCGTCGCCGTGGCGGCGGCTGCCCCGGACTTCCCGCACGCTCTCTACGAGCAGCTGGCGGTGCGAGGGCGGCTGGTCGTGCCGGTGGGGGGGCCGAAGGGTCAGCGGCTCCAGTTGGTGGTTCGAAGCCCGGAAGGGCCGGCGGTGGCGCGCTCGGTGCCGTGCCGCTTCGTCCCGCTCGTCGGCGCCCAGGGCTATTAGGAGGGTTTGATTGAAACAGTTGTTGTGCTGCGAAGACCGTCTCGCCAAACCCTCCCGGCGAACCCACGTTTCCGGCTTGGTGCCCGTGGAATAGAGGCGAACGATGCTGCACCTGGGGTCTTGGTTCCTGCGGCGGAGCGTGCTCCTCCGCGGCATCCGGCTGGGCGAGGTCGAGGATGTCCTCCTGGATGCGGCCTGCCGGCGTGTCATTGGGTTCGTCATCCTCTGCGGCGACGGCGAGCGCCGGATGCTGCCCCTCTCTGCCGTGGACACAGATGCGGGCGACGGCGCCGTCGGGGTCTCCTCGGCACTCGTCCTGATGGAGGACGGCTTCTACCGCGGACGAGGCCGGACCCTGACCGCGCTCTTCGACGCGGGAGTCCGCCGCGGAGGGATCACGATCGGCACCCTCTCGGACCTTCGCTTCGACGAGGCAGGCTGCGTTCGCCTGTTCGTAATCGACGGGCTGGGCGAGGTCGCCGCCGGCGAAGACCTCTCGTTCGACGTCGAGGCTCACGCCGCCGCCAACTAACCTTTCGGCGTGGCCAACCACTCGGAGGCGAGCGCGGGCCGCCCTGGTGTGCCGGCGCTCGTCAGAGCCGCGCTCGGGCGGCGAGCCAACTGGACGCAACTCCTCAAGTTCTGCACGGTCGGCGCCAGCGGCTACGCCGTCAACCTCGGGATCTTCGCCGCCCTCGTAACTCTCGGCCTCCACTACCTCCCGGCCGCGGTGTGCTCCTTCGCCGTCTCCGTGGCCAACAACTACTGGTGGAACCGCCACTGGACCTTCCGCCGCGAGCGCGGGCATCTCGTCTACCAGGGAATGCGGTTCCTGCTCGTCTCGCTCGTTGCGCTCGGCGTGAACCTCGCGGCCCTGACGACGCTTGTCGCGCTCGGGCTCCCGAAGGTGCCCGCGCAGGCGATTGCGATCGCGCTCGTCACGCCGTGGAACTTCGTGGCGAACAAGCTCTGGAGCTTCGGACGCTGAAGCGGGCCCTCGCGGCCGCCGCGCTGGCGGCGCTGGTCGCCGCGCCGAGCGGGCTCGGGCAGACCACGACTCAGCCGCAGTCGCCCGTCTACGACTCGGACGGCAATCTCGTCGAGACGCCGTTCGTGCCGCAGGACGACACGGCGGCTGCCCCGGCCGTCCGTCTGAACGAGGATCAGGCGACCCGCGCGGCGCTCGCCCATCCGAAGGTGCGCGACTGGCTCGAACGCTACGAGAGCGAGAAGCTGACCGACGACGCGGAGCTCGATCGCGAGAGCGGCGTCTGGACGGTGAAGGTGTGGGCTCCCGGCGAGGCCGGCCAGATCGCGCTCGTGAAGCTCGAGGACGCGACGAGTGAGGTGACGGAGGCCTGGACCGGGCCTCAGGTCGCCTGGAAGATGGCGCGGGGGTATGACGGCGCCTTCGGCCGGAAGATCAACGACCCCGCGATCTGGCTCGGCTTCTGCGCGCTCTTTCTGCTCGGGCTCGCAAACTGGCGGAAGCCGCTTTCCCTGCGGAATCTCGACCTGCTCGTCCTACTCTCGTTCTCGCTCTCGCTCGTCTTCTTCAATCGCGGCGAGGTCTTCACGGCCATGCCCCTCGCCTACCCGCCGCTCCTCTATCTGCTCGGCCGACTGCTCTGGATCGGCGTCAAGGGGCGAGGGACTCCCGGCCGCGCAGTCTGGCCCGTGTGGCTCCTCCTCGCGGCGACGGTCTTCGCCGCGGGGTTCAAGATCGGCTTGAACGTTCGTGCCTCCAACGTGATCGACGTCGGCTACGCAGGCGTGATCGGGGCGCAGCGGATCGCCGACCAGGGCGAGGTTCCCTACGCGCACATGCCCGAGGACGAGGGGCGCGAGTGTGGCGAGGCCGACTCGGAGGGCTACGTCCGGGAGCGAATCCAGACGAACGGCCGCTGTGAGTCCGCGAACGGGCGCGGCGACACGTACGGGCCGGTCTCCTACGAGGCGTACATTCCGGGCTACCTCGCGTTCGGCTGGACCGGCAGGTGGGACGATCTGCCGGCGGCCCACTTCACGTCGATCCTCTTCGACATGCTGGCGCTGATCGGACTCGGGCTCGTCGGTCGGCGCTTCGGCGGCGCCCGCCTCGGCGCCACACTTGCCTTCGCATGGGCCGCGTACCCGTTCACCCAGTACGTCTCGAGCTCGAACTCGAACGACGCGATCATGCCGGCGCTCCTCGTCTGGGGCTTCTGGCTCGTGACCGCGGCTCCCGCGCGCGGCGCCTTTCTCGCGCTGGCCGGGTGGACGAAGTTCGCGGGGCTCCTCCTCGTTCCCGCTCTGGGCGGGCTATCCGCGCGCTCTAGGTCGCGGCGGCCTGCGTGCGACGGCCCTCTTCACCGCGGGCTTCGCGCTCGCGACGCTGGCCGCTTTTTCGATCCTGTTTCTCGAGCCGAGCCCGCTGAGTGCGATCGGAACCTTCTGGGAGCGCACGTTCGGCTGGCAGCTCGACCGGGCGTCGCCGTTCTCGATCTGGGACTGGAACGAGTACCCGGGCTTTCCCGACCTGCACGTCCTCCAGGGCGTGCTGAAGATCCTGCTCGTCATCGGAGCGCTCGCACTCGGATTCGTGCCCCGAGTTCGGACGCCCCTCAAGCTCGCCGCTTTCACGGGTGCGCTGCTGATCGGCTTCGAGCTCGTCCTGACCCACTGGTTCTATCTCTACATCCCGTGGTTCTTCCCGTTCGTAGCCATCGCGGTCCTGGCGCCGCTCGCGCGGCCGGAGGAGCCGACCCCGGAGCCCCCGCGTGACCACGAGGTCCGCGAGCTGGTCCCCGCCGGCTGACCTCCGGCTCTGGGCCGCCGCGACGCTCGCCGGCGCGGTTCTCCTGACCGGATCGTGGGGATTCCTGCACCTCGGCCTGCTCGACGACAACGAGATCATCGACACGCCGGTCTACCAGCGCTACGGCGACGCCATGACGAACGGCGAAGTTCCTTATCGGGACTTCAAGCTCGAGTACCCACCCGGGGCGCTTCCCGTCTTCCTCGTTCCGTCGCTGGCCGGAGGGGAGGACTATCGCGAGGTCTTCGAGGCCCTGATGCTCGCATCCGGCTTCGCGGCGCTCGGCGCTCTGGCCTACGCGCTCGTCGCCGCCGGGCCGGCCGGCTCCGCATGTCTACGCCGCCGTCGGTCTTGCCGCGGCTCGCGCCGCTCGCGCTCGGCCCCGTCATCCTGACTCGCTTCGACCTGTGGCCGGCGGCGCTCCTCGCGGCGGCGCTCGCTGCTCTGGCCGCGACCGGAGCCGGCTCGGGCTCGGCCTCCTCGCGGTCGCCGCGACGGCGAAGCTCTATCCGCTCGTCGTCCTGCCGGTGGCGCTCGTCTACGTCGGGCGGCGGCACGGACGCCGAGCCGCTCTGACGTCCCTCGGGATCTTCGGGGCTGTCGCAGCCGCGATCGTCGTCCCCTTCGCGATCATCGCGCCGGACGGCCTCGCCGACAGCCTGACGCGGCAGGCGGGAGGCCGCTTCAGGTCGAGAGCCTCGGCGCGGCGCTCCTCTCGTCGGCGACCGCCTGAGTCTCTACGAGCCGACGGTCGTCTCGTCGTTCGGATCGCAGAACCTCGCCGGCGCGCTGCCCGACGCGCTCGCCTCGATGCACGCCGGCCTCCAGGTCATGTGCCGTCGTCGTGATCTGGGTGCTCTTCGTCGCGCGGAGAGGCGACTCGGGCGACGGCTCTTCGCCGGCTCGGCGGCCGCCGTGACGGCCTTCGTCGCCTTCGGGAAAGTGCTCTCACCCCAGTTCCTGATCTGGCTCATCCCGCTCGTGCCGCTCGTCGTCTGCTCCGCTGCCGTCGGCGCGCTCGCGGCCGCACTCGTCCTGACCCACCTCTGGTTTCCGGACCGCTACTGGAGCTACGTCCAGTCTCGGTCCGGAGGCCTGGCTCGTCCTCGCGCGTGACCTCGTGCTCGTCGCGCTCGTCGCCCTCCTCGCTCGGGAGCTCAGTCGACCGGGACGCGCAGGGCCTCACACGACGTAGCCCGCCCGCTCGCGTCGCAGTCGACCACGACGCCCTCGATCCGCACGTCGCCTCTCGGCCGGCTGGAAGCGAACCGGGAAGCCCGGTCCGCATCCGCTCGATCGCCAGCTCGGCGCGGACTCCGATCACGGAGTCGTGCGGCCCCGTCATCCCGGCGTCCGTGATCGCGGCCGTTCCGCCCGGGAGGACGCGGGCGTCGTTCGTCTGGACGTGGGTGTGTGTGCCGATCACGGCCGTGACCCGCCCGTCGAGGATGCGGGCGAGCGCGACCTTCTCGCTCGTCGCCTCGGCGTGGAAGTCGACGACACGACGGGCGTGCGTGGCGCGCGCCTCCTCCACGAGCTCGTCCACGATCGGCGAACGGATGACGCGTACGTTCAGGAAGAGCGCGCCCTGGAGGTTCACGACGGCGACCGGCGGCCCGTCCGTCGGCCTCGACGACGGTAACGCCCGCGGCCGGGCGCGTCGGGGCCCGCCGAGGTTCGCCGGCCGGATGACGCGCGGGCTTCGGTCGAGCACCTCGAAGAGGTCGCGGCGGCGCCAGACGTGGTTCCCGGTCGTGATGCACGTCGGCGCCCGCGGCGAGGAGCTTGTCGGCGAGCTTCGCGGTCAGGCCGGCGCCGTCGGCCGCGTTCTCGCCGTTCACGATGCAGAGATCGGCGCCGAGCTCCTCGTCGGAGCTTCGGGCAGGCGCGCCTCGACGGCGCGGCGGCCGGCGGGCCCGAAGACGTCGGCGAGGAAGAGAATCTTCATGGGAGAGTCGGGCTCGGCATCTTCCTACATCCGGTGCGCGCACCGGACGCCGCCTGGAAGCGGGTCAAGAGGCGGGACGCATTTCGAGCCGCGCCAGGAGGTCCTCGAGCGGGAGGCGCGCGAGCGACTCCACCACGAGGTCGGCCTCGTCGAGCGCGAGTCCGCCGTGATCGGGTTCGGCACCGCGACGGTGAAGATCCCGGCCGCCTTCGCCGCGCGGACGCCGTTCAGCGAGTCCTCGAACGCGACGGCCTCCGCGGCTGTCGAGCCGAGCGTCGTCGAGCGCTTCGAGGTAGAGGAGGGCGCCGGCTTGGCGCGCTCCACGTCGCCGTTCGCGCAGACGACGGCAGGCCCAGACGTGCTCGACTGCCGAGGCGGGTCAGATGTGACTCCGAACCCAGGCTCGCTCGCGCTCGAGACGATCGCACCCGAAGACCATGCTCCGCCGCGGCCTCGAGGTACTCGGCGACGCCCTTCGCGGAGCTCCTCGACACCCGAGAGCTCGAGCTCACGCGCCAGGCGTTGCTCGACGAGCGTGTCGCGGTCGAGCCGGCGCGCGCTCCGTCGCTCCTGAGCGGTCGAGCGGGTCGAAGGGCTCGCCCAGCGTGCCGACGTTCGCAACCCACTCCTCGAGGGCGAGCTCGTGCCCGTGCTCGCCGTAGATCTCCTGCCAGGAGCGGTACGCAGGCCCCTCGGTGTCGACGAGGAGCCCGTCGAAGTCGAAGAGGAGCCCGCTGACGCTCAGGCTCAGGGCTGCAGTCAGCGACGTGGCCGGGTGCACCTCGAGGTGGACGTGCTGGCCCTTGTCCTGGGTGAAGTCGCGCGAGCTCGGCGCTCTCGACCGCGGAGAGGTCGATGACCCGCCCGATCTTCGAGCGCGCCGCCTCGACCGTCGTCCCGACCGTTAGTGACGGGTCAGGCCGTCAGGTACGAGACGGTCACGACGTAGCCGGGATTACCGGACGGCTGGACGTCGATCCGGACGCCGTAGATCTTGCCGTTCACGACCTGCTCCGAGATCGCGATCACGGTGCCGTCGACCGGCGCGTACACGTCCGTCTCGACCGGAGCCCCGACGTCGAGCCCGCCGGTCTGGGAGCCCGTCGCCTCCGTCCAGGAGGTAGTAGCCGAGCCCGGAGCTCGACTGGCCGAAGAGCTTGTCAACGAGCCGCGTGAAGAGGCCGGCGTTCAGCTGCTCGCCGACCGGCTCGAGCCCGAGCGCCTCGGGCCCAGAGGCGTGGTAGCCGATCGCCGTCACGCGACCCTGCGCGATCGGAACCTGAATCCGGAGGGAGTCGAGCATCGCGACGACCTGCGGCTGCGGCGGGCCCGAGGGCAGCAGCCGGCCGGCCGGTGCGGGACCGGTGGTCGTTTCCTCCGACGCCCCCGAGCCGAACGCAGTGAGAAGAAGCGTGACGAGCGCGACGCTCGCGACCACGACGAGCGCTGCGATCCGCCGTGCGCGACGGGCCTTTGCTCGTTCCCTCTCCCTGTGCGCAGTCCGGGTGGCGAGCCCTGGGGCCTGGGGCCAAGCCATCCGCGGCACCGTAGCGGAGCCTCTCGGAGCCCTGCAATGCGGAGCCGGGCCGTGCCAGGCCGCTCCTTGCGAGGACTGTGCGTGTCCGCGGCCGGCCGCGATCGCGGGCCGCGGCTCGAGCGCGAGCGAGCCGTGCGATCTCGAGCGTCCAGTCCCAGTCGGGCGGCCGAAGCGTCGGTCGATTTCCCTGCTTTGCAGGGATTTCCCGCTCCTGATCGAAGAGCCCGGCCACGGATGCGCTGGGATAGAGTGAGGCGCCGAGTGGGAGCCGCCGTCCCTCACCACGTCTGACAGGCGCGCCGGACGCTGACCGCACTCCTCGAAGCCCGCGGGGTCGCCCGAAACTACGGCCGGCACGCCTGCGCTCGCGCCCACAGACCTCGACGTTCGGGGCGGGGAGACCCTCGCGCTCATCGGCCCGAACGGCGCCGGCAAGTCGACGCTGCTCGCGATCCTCGCGGGCGCGTTCCGGCCGAGCGCCGGCAACGTCACGACCGGCGCGGGGCTCCGGGTCGGGTGGGTGCCGCAGCGCCCGGCGTTCTACGCGACGCCTCGACTCCTCGGGAGAACCTCGAGCTCTTCGCGCGCCTCGACGGGCTCGACGCGCGCGTCGGAGTCGGACCGGCTTCTCGCCGCCGTCGCGGTGCCGGACGAGCGCAAGCCGTCGGCCGACCTCTCGGGCGGGAACCAGCAGCGTCTGAACCTGGCCGTCGCGCTCCTCGGCCGGCCGGACGTCCTCCTCCTCGACGAGCCGACGGCGGCGCTCGACCCGGGCCGCAGGCAGGCGCTCTGGGACATCGCGGGCCAGGTGCGGGAGCGTGGCGGCGCGGTCGTCTTCGTGACCCAGAACCTCGAGGAGCTCGCCCGCGCGGCCGATCGCGTCGTCGTGCTCCTCGACGGGCGGATCGTCTTCGACGGCTCGCACGACGAGTACGAGCGCTCTCCCGACGCGGACGTGTTCGCGTGAGGAAGGTGATCGTGCTCCTGCTCGGCAAGGACCTGCGCGTCCTCGGCCGCTCGCCCTTCCTGCTCGCTCGCGCTCGTCGCCTACCCGCTCGCGATCGCGGCGCTCGTCGCCCTCGTCGCGAGCTTCGCGACCGACCGGCCGCGCGTCGCCTTCGTGGACGAGGACGGCCTACCCGAGACCCTGGTCGTCGGCGGCCAGAGCTTCGACGTCGATTCCGTGCTCGACGAGGTCGAGGCCGAGGTCGACCTCATCCCGCTCTCGACCAGGAGGAGGCCGACGAGCGGCTCGCGAGCGGCGACATCGTGGCCGAGATCATCGTGCCGGCCGGCTTCGCGTCGCGCCTGCGCGGCATGGCGCAGAGTCCGACGCTCATCCTGCGCACCGCGCGGGGAGGGCTCTCGCGGCCGGGTCGAGCGCCAGACGGAAGCGCTCGTCTTCAACCTGAACCGGACGCTCCAGGACGCCTACATCCAGGCGAACCTCGACTACGTGGAGCTCCTGAAGGCAGGCGGCACGGGCAACTTCCTCGGCAACGAGTTCGACGTGCTCGGGCTCGACGCGCGCGGCGGAGATCCTCGACGCGCTCCTCGGCCGAGCCCAGTCGCCCGAGGTCGCGGCCGAGGTGCGACGAGCTCCGCGACTTCATCGACGAGGCCCAGCTCGCGCTCGACCAGACGGGCGCCTCGCTCCGCGCGACCGCGAACCCGATCGAGCTCCGCGACCGAGGACGAGGAGCGGCGCGAGCGCCTCCTCTCCACGCAGCTCCAGGCGTACGCGCTGGCGCTGACGCTTGCGATCGTCTGCATCCTCCTCGCCGCGGCCGGAATCGCGGTCGAGCGTGACGAGAACGTCGATCGGACGGCTGGCGCGCGGGCTCGTCCGTCTCGGTGAGCTCGTCGCCGCGAAGATCGCGCTCGCGCTCGTCGTCGGTGCGCTGTTCGGGCTCGGGCTCGCCGTCGTCTTCGCGGGAGCGCTCGAGATCGCAGGCGAGGGGAGCCCAGCCGTGGTCACGGCTTCCGCATCCTCGCGGTGGGGCTTGCCCTCGCCGGCGCCGCGTTCGGCGCCTTCGGGACGCTCCTCGGCGTCGCTGGCGCGCGAGGCGCGGACGGCATCGCTCGTCGCGCTGCTCGTCGCCGTCCCGATCGTCCTGCTCGGCTTCCTCCCCGAAGCGTCGGTCGCGCCGGCGGCCTGGGTCTCGCACGTCTTCCCGTTCTCGCACGCGGTGTCGTTCTTCCAGTCCGCGCTCTACGACGTCGATCCGTGGAGGCACGCTCGGCGATCGAGGCCGCCTGGCTCGGCGCGCCTGCTCGGGATCTTCGCGGCGGGAGCCCGGCTCGGCGTGCGAAGATTGACGTCGTGAGCAGCACCTTTCCGATCACGAGGCTCAGGCGGTTCCGGCGTACTGCCACGCTTCGCTCCCTCGTCCGCGAGACGCGACTCGACCCGGCCGAGCTCGTCCTACCGCTCTTCGTCTGTCCCGGGCGAGGGCGTCGAGCGTCCGCTCCAGGGCCTCGAGGCGATCGCGCAGCGCTCGATCGACCGGATCTGTGAGGTGGCCCGCGAGGCGCAGGCCGAGGGGGTCGGCGCGGTGCTGCTCTTCGGGATCCCGGAGGAGAAGGACGAGGCGGGCTCGGGTGCGTACGACGACGACGGAATCGTCCAGCGCGCGCTCGCGCGCGCTTCGCGAGCGAGGTGCCGGGTCTCGTGCTCATGACGGACGTCTGCCTCTGCGAGTACACGAGCCATGGGCACTGCGGCGTCGTCGACGGACGACGAGATCGTGAACGACCTGTCGCTCGAGCTCCTGGCCCGCACCGCTGTCAGCCACGCCGAGGCCGGGGCCGACGTCGTCGCGCCGAGCGACATGATGGACGGTCGCGTCGCCGCTCTCCGCGCGGCGCTCGACGATGCCGGCTTCGAGCGGACGCCCGATCGTCGCCTACTCCGCCAAGTACGCGTCTGCCTTCTACGGCCCGTTCCGGGAGGCGGCCGACTCCGCTCCGGCCTTCGGTGACCGACGGAGCTACCAGATCGATCCGCCCAACGTCCGCGAGGCGCTCCGCGAGTGCGAGCTCGATCTCGCCGAGGGCGCCGACGCGCTCATGGTGAAGCCGGCGCTGCCGTACCTCGACGTGATCGCGGCAGTGCGCGAGCGCTTCGACGCGCCGCTCTTCGCCTACAACGTGAGCGGCGAGTACGCCATGGTGAAGAGCGCGGCGGCGAGCGGCTGGCTCGACGAGCGTACGGCTGCGCTCGAGGGCCTGACCGCGATCAAGCGTGCCGGCGCGGACGCGGTCATCACGTACTGGGCGCGCGACGTCGCGCGCTGGCTTTGATCCGCGCTCTCTCTGACCGGATCAGCGCAGAGGCGCTCTACCGCAGAGCCGTCGAGGTGATTCCCGGGCGGCGTCAACTCGCCGGTCCGCGCGATGGCCGCTGTCGGCGTCGACGAGCCGCTGTTCATGGCGCCGCGGTCGAGGGCGCCTGCATCGAGGACGTCGACGGCAATCGCTACGTCGACTGGGTCATGTCCTGGGGGCCGCTGGTCCTCGGCCACGCGGAGACGACGGTCGTCGACGCCGTCCGGGAAGCTGCGCGCGAGGGCACGACCTTCGGCGCGCCGACCGAGCGCGAAGTGCTCCTGGCCGAGGAGATCGTCGACGCGGTGCCGTCCGTCGAGCGCGTCCGGCTCGTCTCCTCCGGGACCGAGGCCGCCATGAGCGCCGTTCGGGTCTCCCGTGCCTTCACCGGCCGCGAGCCGGATCCTGAAGTTCGCCGGCTGCTACCACGGGCACGCCGACGCCCTCCTCGCGAGCGCCGGCTCCGGCCTCGCGACGCTCGGCATCCCGTCCTCCCCGGGCGTGCCCGAGGGCGGCCACGGCCGACACCGTCGTCTGCGCCTACAACGATCTCGGCTCGGTGCGGGAGGCAATCGAGCGCCACGGGGAGGAGCTCGCCGCCATCCTCGTCGAGCCGGTCGCGGCGAACATGGGCGTCGTCCCGCCAGAGCCGGGCTTCCTCGAGGGCCTGCGGCAGATCTGCGACGAAGCGGGAACGCTCCTCGTCTTCGACGAGGTGATCACGGGCTTCCGCCTCGCGCGCGGCGGAGCGCAGGAGCTCTTCGGCGTCATGCCTGACCTGACGATCCTCGGGAAGATCGTGGGCGGCGGCCTGCCGCTCGCGGCCTTCGGCGGCGCGGCCGAGGTGATGGACGAGCTAGCCCCTGCCGGACGCGGTCTACCAGGCCGGCACGCTCTCCGGGAACCCGATCGCCACAGCGGCCGCGCTCGCAACCCTGGAGCGGCTACGCGAGGGTGCCGTCTACCGCCGGCTCGAGGAGACCGCCGCCGAGCTCGAGCGCGGCCTGACCGAGGCGGCGGCCGGGCGCGCCCGCGTCCAGCGCGTCGGATCGCTCCTGACGCTCTTCTTCCGCCGCGCCGAGGTGAGGGACTTCGACGACGCCCAGGCCTGCGACACGGAGGCGTACGCCGCCTGGTGGCGGCATCTCGTCTCCCGCGGCGTCTACGTCGCACCGTCGCAGTACGAGGCGATGTTCGTCTCGACGGCGCACGGCCCCGAAGAGGTCGGCGCAGACCGTCGAAGCGACCGCCGAGTTCCTGGGCCTGGCGTGAGCACCGAGGGCATCTGGCGGACGATCGCCGAGGAAGCTCGCTCAGAGAGCCCGCTCTGGGGCGCGGCGCTCCGCCCGCCCGAGGCTCGGGACGAAACGTCGGTCTTCTCGCCGCTCGGCGCCGAGGCGCATGCACTCGGGCTCGAGACGATCTACGAGGGCTACCTCCTCCACTACGGCAGGCCACGGCTCTTCGATCCGGCCGACCGGGACACGGCCGTGCTGCTCGGCGACTACCTCTACGCCCACGGGCTCGTCCGGATCGCGGCACTCGGAGACGTCGCCACGGTCGGCGACCTCTCCGAGCTCATCTCGCTCTGCGCGCAGGCGCGTGCCGACGGCCTCGACGTCACCCGCGGCGGACGGTGCCGCCTGGGCGGCCACGGCAGCGGGGCTCGGCTCGGACGGCGCCAGCTCGCCGAGGCCCGCGCAGCCCTGCGCGAGGCGAGGGCGACCCCGGCCCGCTCGACCGCCTGGCGCGGGCCAGGGCCGGCGACGAGGAGGTCGAGCTCGGCGCTTCGACTGCACGCCGACCGGGTGGTCTAAGATCGGCCGCGCATGGACGTCGTCGTCGCAGCACTCCTGTTCCTCCAGGAGGTCCGGGAAAAGTCGACCGCCGAGGAAGGACGCGACATCATCATCGCGATGCTCGTGGTCGGGCTCACTTCCTGCGCGGTGATCGCCATCGGGCAGACCTTCAGGTACCTCGGCCATCGACGCGCCGCGCAGGCGGTGCCCGCCGCGCCTACTGACGCCGCAGACCGGGGGCGGGCTCCTAGAATGGCGCCGAGTTCGTGACCTGCCCTCGAGAGCATGGAAGTGCGAGGCACCGGCGACGCCAGGCCGCCGGATCGTCAGTATCTCTCGCTCTTTGAGGCAACGGCCACGTCGTTGACACCGGCCGCGTCACCGCGGAACAATGCGGGCGCTTGTAACAGCGCCGAGGCCAGGAGAGGAGCCGTGTGGCCGACGAGCTAGACCGGCGGGACGAGACGAGCGGACACCACGGCGACGAGGCGCCGCACCTTCCGACCCCGACCATCTGGCCGTTCGCGTTCGCCGGCGGCGTCGCGCTCCTCCTCATCGGCCTCATCATCGAACTGGCTGATCGTCGCGATCGGCGCCGCGATCGCCGTCGTCTTCGGATACCTCTGGATCCGCGAAGCCACGCGCGAGGTGCGCGGCGAGCCGCCGCCCGAGGAGGCGCCGTCGGGCATCGCGGAGGCGGAGGAGGAAGGCGCCGAGGGCGAGATCGAGCGCTACTCGCGTTCGACCGTCCTGTCGGGCGCCACGCTGGGGATCGGCGCGCTGATCGGCGGGATCGTGACGCTGCCGGCAGTCGGCTTCGCCGTCATCCCGTCCTTCCGTAACCAGGGGTACGACGACGTCGACCTGGGCCCGCTCGACAACTTCCCCGAGGGCCAGTTCGTGATCGCCAAGTTCTACTCGCCGGTGCGCGACGTCGGAGTCGGACGGCGCACCGCCTACATCCGAAACAACGGCGTCGTGAACGGCGTGCCGAGCATGACCATCATCTCGAATCGCTGCGTTCACCTCGGCTGCCCGGTCCAGCCCGCAGGGTGTCATCGACGACGAGAACATGGCGAGCGTCGACACCGACAGCGGGCGAGGTGACCATCACGCCGACGGCCCCCTCGGGGTTCGGCTGCCCCTGCCACGGCGGCTCCTACGACATCGAGGGGAATCGCGTCGCCGGACCGCCCGTCCGGGCGCTCGACCGCTACCAGTACGCCATCCGCGAGGGCCGCCTCGTGCTCACCGGTCCTACAGCGTCGTCCGAGGTGAGCGGCGCCGGCGCCGACGCGAAGATCAGCGCCTACAAGATCGCCGACCCCGGCGTCCACCTCGACGGCCCCGAGCAGATCTTCTACCCCTACGTGCCCTAGCGACATGGCGACCCGAACCAAGAGCAAGCGCCAGCAGCAGGTCGAGCAGCTCGTCCTCTACCCGGTCGACTGGCTCGAGGAGCGCTCCGGCCTCGTCGGCGGGCTCAAGTACTTCCTGTTCCGAAAGGTCCCGCGCGAGACGAACTGGTTCCACACCCTCGGCTCGGCGACGCTGACCGCGTTCCTCGTGCAGGCGCTCACGGGCGCGATCCTGGCGATGTACTACAAGCCCGACCCAGACCGCGCCTACGAGTCGATCCAGTACATCACGAACGACGTGACCCTCGGCTGGCTCGTTCGCGGCATGCACCGCTGGGGCGCGAGCGTCTTCATCATCCTGCTCTTCCTCCACATGGGCCGGGTCTTTCTGTTCGGCGCCTACAAGTACCCGCGCGAGCTGAACTGGCTGATCGGCGTCGTCCTCCTCCTGATGGCCATGGGTGAGGGCTTCACGGGCTACCTGCTTCCCTGGGACGAGACCGCGTACTGGGCGACGGTGGTCGGGATCAACATCAACGCCACCGCGCCGATCGCGGGGCCGTTCCTCGCGGACCTCCTGCGCGGCGGCGCCGAGATCGGCGGCGACACACTGCCGCGCTTCTATGCGATCCACATGCTCCTGATTCCAGGCGGGCTCTTCGCCCTGATCGGCCTGCACCTCTACCTCGTGATCCGGCTCGGGATCACTCCGCCGCCGTGGACGAAGAACGCGGCCGGCTACGTGGAGGAGAACGGCAAGCGCGCCGCCCGCTCAGGCCTCGTCGAGCCGCGCCCGCCGCGGGAACGGCAACGGCGGCGCCCGCCCGCCGGGAGGACGAGCGCTCGTGAGCTCCAAGGAACAGAAGGAGCAGTTCAAGCTCTACAAGGAGGACGTCGAGAAGCGCGGGAAGCCCTTCTTCCCGTACGCGATGTTCCACGACACCGTCATGAGCTTCGTGGTCGTGACGGTGATCGTCGTCCTCAGCGTCATCTGGTACTACACCGCCGGCGAGGGGGCAGGCGACGTCCGGCATCGCTCGGCCCGCTCTACACGGAGAAGGCCGACCCCGGAACGACCGAGTTCGTGCCCCGCCCGGACTGGTACTTCTTCTTCCTCTTCTACCTCCTCCGGATCTTCGAGTGGCCGGAGTCGGTGATCCTCGGGACGGTCGGGATCCCGACGATCCTGATCATCCTTCTCTTCGCGCTTCCCTTCATCGACCGGCGGCGCGACCGGCGGATCGGCCGGCGTCCGGTGGCGGTCGTCGCCGGGCTCCTCGTGATCGCGTCGATGGGCATCCTCACCTACAAGGGCGCCACCGCCGAGGAGCCGAGCGAGGTCGGCGGCGACGTGCTCTGCACCGAGGGCAACGTTCCGTGCGAGGACGACGAGCGGGTGGCACTCGGGGCGAAGCTCATGGCCGGGGTGGGCTGCCTGAACTGCCACGTCTACGCAGGCGAGGGCGCTCAGAACATCGGCGCCCCGGAGCTCACGGACATTGGCACGGCCGGCCGGGGCGAGGAGTACTGGGTGAGGTGGATTCGGAACCCGCAGGAGATCAAGCCGGGGACGCAGATGCCGGCGTTCCCGAATCTGAAACAGGAGGAGCTCGAAGGTCTCGCGGCCTTCCTCGAGGCCTCCAAGGGCGACGAGAGCGGCGGCTAGCCCCGCGGGCGGGCGGCCAGTGAGCACCCCTTCCGAGTTCGCCGGCGGCCGGCTCACCCCGGACGGCGTCCGGACGATGTTCGACCGGATCGCGCCGGTCTACGACGTCATGAACCGCGTCACGACGATGGGCCTGGACAGGGGCTGGCGGCGCCTCGCGGCCGACTCGGTCGTACGGCCGGGAGACCGCGTGCTGGACGCGTGCTGCGGCACCGGCGACCTCGCGCTCGCGGCCGAGCGGGCCGGCGGCGTCGTAACCGGGCTCGACTTCGCCGGGTCGATGCTCGCGCGGGCGCGTCGGAAGTCGGCCTCGGGTCGGAAGTCGGCCTCGGTCGACTGGGTTCAGGGCGACGTCACGGCGCTCCCGTTCGAGGACGCGTGCTTCGACGCGGCTACCGTCGGCTTCGGGATCCGGAACGTGCCGGACCTCGAGAAGCGGCCTCGCCGAGCTCGCGCGCGTCCTGCGTCCCGGCGGGCGGCTCGCCTGCCTCGACCTCACGCGACCGCGCGGGACTCCTGGCTCCTTTCTATCGCGTCTGGTTCGACGGCCTGATCCCGCTCGCGGGCAAGTTGCTCCCCGGCGGAGAGGCCTACACGTACCTTCCGGCCAGCGTGCGTCGTTTCCCCGGCCCGGAGGACCTCGCCGGCGCCATCGAGCGCGCCGGTTTCACGCGGCATTCGCTGGCGTCTCCTGGCCGGCGGCATCGTCGCGCTTCACACGGCCGATCGGCCGGTATGACGGTCGTCGACGCACTCGGAGCGATTCGCGCGCCGGGGCTCGAGGAGTACCTCGAGCGCCTCGAGGAGCGGCTCGAGGAAGCGGTCGTGTCGCTACCCCGGAGTCGTCGCCGAAGCCGCCGCCGAGACGCTCGCCGCAGGCGGCAAGCGGCTCCGCCCTGCGCTCGTCTACCTGCGACCCCGGCGGGCTTCGCGGGACGCCGAGCACACCGTCGCGGCCGGCGCGGCCGTCGAGCTCGTCCACATGGCGACGCTCGTCCACGACGACCTCCTGGACGGAGCCGAGCTCCGCCGCGGCCAGCCGACGACCTGGGCGACGTACGGCGAGCGAGCGGCCAAGGCGACGGGCGACCACCTCTTCGCGCGCGCCTTCGCGCTCCTCGCCGCGACCGGAGACGAGCGCGCCGTCGGGCTCCTGGCGAACGCCGTCGCTCGCCCTGGCCCGCGGCGAGGCCCTCCAGCGGCGCCAGGCGTTCCGGCCGGACACGCCGGTCGACGAGGTGATCGCCCGTTACTCCCTGAAGACGGGCACGCTCTTCGAGGCCGCGTGCCTGCTCGGCGGCGGCGCCGAGCAGCTCGCCGGTTACGGGCTCGCCCTCGGAGTCGCGTTCCAGATCGTCGACGACATCCTCGACTGCGCGGGCGAGTTCGACACGACCGGAAAGGCGCCGGGCCTCGATCTGCGCGACGGCACCCCGACCATTCCGCTCATCCTCGCGGCCAGCATGGACCTCGAGGTACGGCGGGCTCTCGCCGGCGAGGACGTTCCCGACGCGCTCGACCGCGTGGCCGCCTCGGGTGCCCTCGAGACGTCTCGCGACCTTGCTCTCCGCTACGCGGACCAGGCGCGCGTGGCGCTCGACGGGACGCTCGACCGGGAGGCCCTCGACGCCCTCGCCTCGGCCGTCGTGGAGCGCGGCGCTGAACTACGATCGCCGCATGGGAGCACTTCCAGAGCGCGATCGAGGAGCTGCTCGAGACGGCGCTCGTCTCGGAGTTGACGGTCGTCGACGCGAGGGGCCGGCCGGTCACGCACCCGCTCATCCCGCTCTACGACGGCGAGCTCATCTACCTGACCTCGAGCGTGCTCTTCTCGAAGAAGCTCGAGCACATCAAGGCCAATCCGAAGGTCTCGATTTCGATCAGCGACCCGGCCGCGGTTCAGATCGATCGGTTCGCGCGCGCGACCATCCAGGGCGACGCAACGGTCGACGACTCCGATCTACACTCGGGCTGGGAGGAGCGCGTACTGCCGCTCTGGCGCCAGAAGGAGCCCTCGATCGACTTCTTCCTCGGCAAGCGCGTGGCTCTGCCGCTCTTCTTCGAGCGCGCGATCATCGAGGTGCGCCCGCGGCGAGCCTTCCTCTGGGAGGACGGGCGCACAGACCGGCCGCCGCAGGTCTTCGAGCTCGCCGAGGCGGTCGCGTGAAGCCCTCGCCGGAGCTCCTCGCGCGACCTCCCGGAGCGGTTCGAGCACGCCGTCGATCGCCTTCGTCGGGCCCGACGGCTACCCGTTCTCGGTGGCGACCGGGTTCAGGGTCGAGCTCGGAGCGCGGCGTCGTCCTCCTCGACGCCGTCGGCGGTGAGGACGTCGCAGCCGCCCGAGCGGCGAAGCGGTCAACGTCGTCTTCAGCCACATCCGCCCGCAACCGGGAGTCGGCTACGACGAGCGCCGCTACGTCTCGCTCTGGGGCGAGCTCCGCCGTTCGAACGGCCACCTGGAGCTCGAGCCGGAGCGCGTCCAGCACTGGGACGAGCGGAGATGTCGTTCTTCGAGTTCTCCGAGCGCGGCGTGCCGCAGGCTCGGCGCTACTTCGAGCAGGTCTCCACCGAGCAGGGACGCGGAATCGGTCCGAAGCTCTCCTTCGGCTGGCTCTTCCTCAGGGCGACGCGCCTGCCCTTCCTCACGGCGACGTTCGTGCCGATTCTGCTCGGCATCGCGGTCGCCGGGCTCCGCGACGACTTCAGCTGGTGGCTCGCACTCCTCACGCTCCTCGGCGGCGCCTCGATCCACCTGGCGCTGAACGTGGCGAACGACATCTTCGACACGCTGAGCGGCGCCGACGAGGCGAACGTGAACCCGACGCAGTTCAGCGGCGGCTCGCGCGTGATCCTCTACGGCCTGCTGCGGCTGCGCTCGATGGTGCTTCTCTCCGCCGGGTTCTACGCGGTCGGGATCGGGATCGGGATCCTGCTCGCCGCGCTCCAGGGTTGGAACCTGCTCTGGCTCGGAGTCGCGGGCGCGCTCATCAGCTTCTTCTACACGGCGCCGCCGCTCAAGCTCGTCCACCGCGGGCTCGGAGAGATCGCCGTCTTCCTCGGCTTCGGGCCGATCATGGCGCTCGGCGCCTACTTCGTGCAGGCGGGCGACTATGCCTGGGAGCCGTTCTTCGTCTCGATCCCGGTCGGGATCCTGATCGCGCTCATCCTCTACGTGAACGAGGTGCCGGATCGCCCGGCCGACGCATCCGCAGGCAAGCGGACGCTCCCGGTGCGGCTCTCGAAGGACGCGGTCGTGCGGCTCTACGAGGTCGCCGTCGGCGTCACGTTCGGGCTCATCGTGGCGTTCGCGCTCTCCGGCCTGATCGCCCGGCCGGCGATCATCGCCGCTCGCAGCCCTGCCGCTCGCGTTCCCCGTCATGCGGGCGCTCCGCGAGTCCTACGAGAACCCGTACGCCCTCATGCCGGCGATGGGGAAGAACATCCAGCTCCACCTGGTGACCGGCCTGCTGCTCGTCCTCGGCTACGTGATCTCGATCGTGGTCGAGGCCGCGTTCGACGATCCGCCGAGCTTCCTGCTCTAGCCGCGGAGCCGCGAGCCGGCGCTGACCCCCCGGACGGGGGTCGGCCGGCGGGAGCTGCGGTTCGACGCATGGAGTGGTGGCCCGCCGCAGCCTCCCTACCGCACTCGCGCTCGTCCTGGCGCTCGTTCTCGCCGCGCCCGGCGCCGCGAGCTGGAGCTCCGACGCTCACGCGCTGGCGACCGGCCTTCGCCACGCCGTCGCGAGCGGCAAGCTCACACGGGCCGACGCGTCGAGCCACCGCCGCGAGCTCTGGCGGACTCGCACCGCGCTCCCGAGGCTCTCGTGGACGGCCGCCGCGAACCTCGGAGCGGTGCTCCACGATGCCGCTCGCCAGTCGCGGCTCCTGAATCGGCCTCGCGCTCTCGTCCACTTCTCCGAGCTTCGCCTGAACCGCCTCTGGCTCCGCGACCACGCGCTGCCGGCGCTCAAGGAGGACGTCTTCGACTCGGACGGCGTGCTCTACCGCTCGTTCCCGGGCCAGGGGCTGCGCTTCCATCCGCTCGGGAACTTCGCCCACCTGAACGGCCTGGTCGGGCGCGGGCGCCACGAAGAGGCACGCAGGCTCGCCGCCGCACTCGCCGCCCGGGCGATCGCGAGCGGGCCGGGCAAGACGGTCTGGGAGTACACGTTCCCGTTCTGGGGACCGGTGCCGTGGACCTCCGGGATGGCCCAGGCCTCAGCCGCCCAGACGCTCGCCTGGGCCGGGGATGTCCTCGCCGAGCCGCGCCTGAAGAGCCTCGCCGGCCGCGCGTACAGGGCGATACCGGGCCGCCTGACGATGCGCCTGGCAGCGGGGCCCTGGGTGCGGCTCTATAGCTACAACGGCCTCATCGTCCTGAACGCACAGCTGCAGACCGCGCTCTCGATCGGCGACTACGCGCGGCGGACGGGAGACGCTGCGGCACGCAGATTCGCCGCGCGTCTCCGCGCGTCCTCGGCGCGACTCCTCCCGACCTTCGACACCGGCTACTGGAGCTACTACTCGCCGAGGAACGAATCGCCGCTCACCTACCACGTGTATGTCGTGCAGCTCCTTCGAAAGCTCTGGGAGCGGACTGGTAACCCGCTCTGGCGGAACACCGCGGCGACCTTCGACCGCTACACGGTGGAACCGCCGCTCCTCCGCGGGGGGCCGAGCCTCGCGCTCCTCTACCCGCGCCCGGCCGACGGCTTCCGGGACGAGACGACGGTCTCGTTCTGGCTCTCGAAGGAGTCGACCGTGACCCTCCGCCTGCCCGGGCTCTCGCGGACGATGCACCTCGGCCAGGGCCGGCACAGCGTCACGTGGCGGCCGGCCGGGCTCGCGCCGGGCGCGCTACCGACCTCGGCTGACTGCCTTCGACCTGGCGGGCAACAAGACCATGGTGCGGTTCGACCCGGTGACGGTCGCCGTCGATCGTGAGGCGCCCGTGATCGGCGCGGAGCTGGTCGGCAGGCGCCTCTCATGGCGCGCCCGCGACCGCGCGACACCCTGGCTCCGGCTCTCCCTCCGCCTCGACCGGCCGACGCGTCGGCGCTGGATCCGGCTCGGCACCCGCGAGCTCGAGGGCTCGCACCGTCTCCCCCGGGTTGGCGCCAGATGGGAGGCGACGCTCGTAGCCGCGGACTCCTCCGGGAACCGAGCCCGGGTCGGCCTCGGTGCCTTTGGCGGTCGCTAGGCGGAAGGGACAGAGCCCGCGCCTACAATCGGTTGATGCACAGCATCACCGAGACGATCACCGGCTGGATCGGCGACTACGGGCTGTACGGAATCTTCCTTCTGATGCTCGTCGACGCGGTCCTGCCGGCCGCGAGCGAGCTCGTGATGGTCTACGGCGGCGCGCTCGCGGCCGGCGCCTTCGCCGGGTACACGCCGACCCTCTTCGGTGCCGAGATCGAGTCGACCGGCTGGGGCTTCATCGCCGTTGCTCTCGCCGGGACGATCGGCTACGTCATCGGCTCGATCCTCGGCTGGGCGATCGGGATCTACGGCGGCAGGCCGCTCCTCGAGCGGCACGGGAAGTGGTTCCACCTGAACGCCGAGCGGCTGGAGCGGGCCGAGCGGTGGTTCGATCGCTACGACGACGCGGCCGTGTTCGTCGGCCGAATGCTGCCGATCGTCCGCTCCTTCGTCTCGATCCCGGCCGGGATCATGGAAGTTCCCTTCTGGCGCTACACGGTGCTCACCACCCTCGGGACGATTCCGTGGTGCTTCGGGCTCGCAGGCATCGGCGTCGGCGTCGGCGAGAGCTGGGAACGCTTCCACGAGGACTGGCGCTACGCGGACTACGCGATCGTGGCTGCAATCGCCGCAGGCGTGGCCTATCTCGTCGTGCGAAGGGTGCGCCGCAAGGCACGCGAGCGGGCCGTCGAGCAGTCCGGCTGAGGCCGCGAAGCGGCGGATAGACTCGGCTCTCATGCCCCCCTCCGCACGCCGGGCACGACTTTTGACCCTGCTTAGCCGCCGTCGCATCTGGCAGGCGGCCGTCGACGCCGGGCTGATCACGCTCGCCTGGTGGCTCTCCTTCACCTTGCGCTTCGACTACGGCATCCCCGGGGCCTACGAGCGGCTGCTCGACCGGACGATCTGGATGGTCGTACCGATCCAGCTCGCGGTCCTGGTCGCGTTCGGGGTCTACAACCACTGGTGGCGCTACGTCTCGATCCGAGACATCTGGCGGTTGGCGCAGGCTGTGGCCGTCGCGACGCTTGTTGCCGTGCTCGCCGTCTATCTCGCCAACCCGGTCTCGGATCTGCGGCTGCCGCGCTCCATCGCGGTCATGGACTTCCTGATCGTGCTCGCGCTGGTCGCGGGTGCCCGCCTCCTGACGAGGACCGTCATGGAGCGGCCCACGCCGCGAGCCTTCGTGGCGCGCGGACGCGAGGTGCTCGTCGTCGGCGCAGGCGATGCCGGCCAGCTCATCCTCCGCGAGATCCTTCGGAACCCCGCGCTGGGCTACTCGCCGATCGGTCTGGTGGACGACAACGTGCGCAAGCGCAACATGCGTCTGCAGGGCGTCCGCGTCATGGGCACCACGAAGGATCTGCCCCGGATCTTGCGCGACCACAAGCCCGACGAAGTGATCATCGCGATTCCCTCTGCCGCGGGCGAGACGCGCCAGGAGATCGTGGAGGCGTGCCGCGACGCGGGCGTGCCGGTGAAGACGCTGCCTGCGGTTCACGAGCTGATCGCCGGCGACCTGAACCTCGCGCGCCAGCTTCGCGAGGTCCAGGTCGAGGACGTACTCGGGCGGGAGGCTGTCGAGCTCGACCTCGCCTCGATCGCGTCGTACATCACAGGCGAGACCGTGCTCGTCACGGGCGCCGGCGGCTCGATCGGATCCGAGCTCTGTCGGCAGCTCGCCGCACTCGGCGCCGAGACGCTCATCCTCGTCGACCATGCCGAGAGCCCCTTGGTCGAGATCGAGCGAGAGCTCGTCCATGAGCGGGGATTCGCCGCCGTCGTCCCCCTCCTGGCCGACACGAAGAACCGCGCTCGGATGCAGGAAATCTTCGAGCGTTACCGGCCCGGCGTCGTCTTCCATGCAGCGGCCTACAAGCACGTGCCGCTCATGGAGGCGAATCCGGTCGAATCCGTTCGGAATAACGTCCTTTCGACGAAGGTGCTTGCCGAAGTCGCCTCGGAGGTCGGCGCCAAGCGCTTCGTGCTCGTGTCGACCGACAAGGCCGTGAACCCACAGAACGTCCTCGGGCAGACGAAGTCCATCTGCGAGTGGGTCGTCTCGGCCGCCGCCGCGCGGGAGCAGAACGGCACGCAATTCATCTCGGTCCGGTTCGGCAACGTGCTCGGCTCGTCCGGCTCCGTGATCCCGCTCTTTCGTCGCCAGATCGCGCGAGGCGGGCCGGTCACGGTCACCCATCCTGAGATGACCCGCTACTTCATGACGGTCCCCGAGGCGGCGCAGCTCATCGTCCAGGCGGGCGCAATCGGCGAAAGCGGCGCGATCTTCGTGCTGGACATGGGAACCCCCTTGAGGATCCTCGACCTGGCGCAGAACATGATCCGGCTCTCGGGCAAGGAGCCCGAGCGCGACATTCCAATCGAGTTCATCGGCGTCAGGCCGGGCGAGAAGCTCCACGAGGAGCTCTGGGGCCCGGGCGAGGAGGCCATCCCGACGGCGCACCCGAAGATCCTGCGCTGCGAGTGGGCTCCGGTCGATCCCGATGTGGCTCGACGAGGAGCTGACCGAGCTCGAGCGGCTCGTCGAGGCGGGGGAGACGCTCGACCTCGTCGCCAAGCTCGGCGAGCTGGTACGAGCCCCGCGACGGCTCAGCGAGACGGCCGGCGCGCCGGAACGCGTCTAGAACCGGCAGTCCGGCCACTCGCGAAGGGTCCGGCAGGTTCCGGTAGCTTGACGCAGCTCTGACGGGGGCGGAAGATCGTGTGATTCCTCTCAAAGGAGCCCCCATGTCCCGCCGCCTCGCAGTACTCGCCGCCACGCTTGTCCTCACGCTCGGACTGGCGGCGCCCGCCTCGGCTGCGGACGACCGCGATTCGACTGCGATCACGGGCTGGTGGCAGCTGTCGTACGCCTCGCTCACCGACGTGAACAACCGGGTCACCGCCGGCTACCGGCTCATCGACATCGAAGTCGTGCAGGCGAGTCCGCTTCGCTTCGCGGCGACGTTCGTCGCGAACACCGGGTCCTACGCGAAATCGTGGTGGTGGTACTACGGCCAGACCTCCTCGGAACTGCTCGCAAAGGCGAGCGCGAACGGGGCCCGGCTCATCGACGTGGAGGCATATTCGACCACCTCGGGCACCCGCTACGTGGGCGCCATGGTGAAGAAGACCGGCGCCGACAACAAAGCCTGGTGGTGGTGGACGGGATCCTCCACGTTCATCGCCTCGAAGGTCTCCGAGCTCAACGCACGGATCATCGACCTCGACCGCACGCCGAGCGGGTTGATCACGGCGGTGATGATCCGAAACACGGGCTCTGACGCGAAAAGTTGGTGGTACTACTACAGCCGCACGGCAGCACAGGTCACAGCGCTCCTCTCGTCGAACAACGCGAGGCTGATCGACATCGAGCGCACGAGCACCGGGAATTTCGACGTGGTCATGTACCGCAAGTCCGGCGAGGCCTGGTGGTGGTACTACGGATACAGCGGGCAGGAGCTCCTCGACAAGGCGAATCAGAACGGCGCGCGGGTCATCGACATCGAGCGCTACGGCTCTCTGTACGCAGGCGTTCTGCTCGAGAACGCGAGCTCCGAGACTCGACGCGTCAACGAGCTCATGCGCTCGGCCGTCTCGGGCTCGGGCTTCTGGGGGCAGCACCTGAAGCGCGTCGGCTCGGGCACGATCAGCTCGATCAACGCGACGCGGGTCTTCGAGCCGGCGAGCATGATCAAGGGCATCTTCGCGGTCAAGACGATCAACGACTACGAGGAGTCGTCGCTCAAGGACCTCATCGACCTCGACACGGATGAGGTCACCTGGTACACGGGCCAGAGCGGCAGCTGTCCGACCGGAACGGGCGCGACCACCGACACCGTCACGACGGTGCTGATGTCCATGCTGCAGCCGTCCGACAACCGGGCCACGAATGCGATCGTCACCAACTTCGGCGGCCGTGCGGGGATGAACAGCTTCGCGGACGCGATCGGCTCACCGAACATCTCCACGAACCATCTGATCGGCTGCGGTAGCGGGCCGGATGGAGCGGTCGAGAACCCGAACACCATGACGCTCGTCGATTCCGGAAATCTCTACGAGCGCGCCTCGAACGGGACACTGCTCGGCGCCGCCGCGTTCGCAAAGCTCCGGAGTGTCATGCTCAGCGGTGACAACGGGACCGGCTTGCTGAGCCGGGTGCTCGGGATCATCCAGGGGCGAGCAGCGAGCGGCGCAAACGAATCGGTCGCAAGCGAGGCGACGGCAGTCGGGCTCTCGGCAGCCGACCGGATCGCCTTCCGGAATCGGGTGAAGATGTCCTGGAAGGCCGGCAGCTACGGGCTGGACGCTCCCGGGCCGCCCGGGCTCTACTACCACTGGACGATGGGCGGCTGGATCTCCATCCCCTTCCAGAACACGACGTCCGGCGCCGTCACGGACCGGAAGTACGTGTTCGGCTGGTACACAAACGAGTCGTCGACGAACGCGGGCGCGCAGCTCGCGTGGGATCGTGGCGCCGAGGTTCTGCGTCAGCTGATCCACGACGCGATGGTGACCTGGAAGGCCGCGCCGCCTCCTCCGCCGTAATCGATCACGGTTCCTGGTATTAGTGTCCGCTAATGGATACGCGCCAGCTTGCCGCCTTCTGCGAGGTCGTCGAGCGCCGGAGCTTCTCCCAGGCGGCTGAGCGCCTGGGCGTGACGCAGCCGGCCGTCAGTCTTCAGGTCAGGTCGCTCGAGGAGCGGCTGGGCCAGCGGTTGTTCGACCGCTCGGGGCGGCGGGTCGAAACGACCGAGGCCGGGCTCGTCCTCTACCGGAACGCCAAGCGGCTGCTCCAGGCCGAGCAGCAGCTCCTCGACGAGCTCGAGCAGGAAGCGGGGGGCGAGCTCAAAGGCACCTTGGCGATCGGTGCCTCGACGGGGCCGGGGGCCAGCCTCGTCCCGATCCTCCTCTGCGAGTTCCAGCGCCGCCACGCTGGGCTCCACGTCAGCCTGACCGTCTCCGACACGCAGGCCGTCACGGAGCGAGTCGCCGCGCGTGACCTCGAGCTGGGTGTCGTCGGCGCGCGCGGGCGGGCTCGATCGCTCGTATTCGACCCTCTCGTGGTCGACGAGATCGTGCTCGCCCTTCCGCCCGGCCACCGGTTCGCCGGGCGGGAGATCACGCTCGACGAGCTGCGGGAGGAGACGCTCCTCGCGATGCAGGAGGGTGCAGGCGTCCGACAGGTCGTCGACGCCGAGCTGCGACGCGCGGGCCTGCGCCTGCGCGACCTCGAGTCTGCGCTCGAGCTCGGGCTCCAGGAGTCGGTGAAGAGCGCCGTCGGCGCCGGCTACGGCGTCGCGTTCATCTCGCGGACCGCGATCGAGCGAGAGCTCGAGACCGGCGTGCTCGGGCTGGCGCGCGTCCAGGGGCTCGAGCCCGCGCGGCAGATCTACCTCGTCCGCGGCCGGGGCCGGGAGCCCACCCGTGCGGCCGAGGCCTTCGTCCAGTTCGCGCGAGAGCGGCTTGCATGATCGTCCGCTGGGGGCTGCTCGAGCTCCCGGCCGTCCTGTCGAGGCTGGGATCGCACAGCCGCTGGTCGTCACCACGCCGCGCTGGGCCGACCTGAGCGGCTCCAGGCCGCTCTCACGAGCCGTTGCGACCTTCGCCGGCGTTCAGCCGCACGCGCCCGTCGAGACCGTCGAGGAGGCCGTGGCCGCCGCGGCCGAATCCGAGGCGGACGGGGTGGTCGCAATCGGAGGGGGCAGCGCAATCGACACGGCGAAGGCCGTCTCGGCCAGGGCCGGCGTTCCGGTGGTCTCCGTCCCGACGACCTACTCGGGCGCAGAGTGGACGAGCGGGTACGGGATGCGCGACTCCTCGCGAGGCGTGAAGGCGGGCGGCGGCGGAGCCAGTCCCGTCGGAATCGTCTACGACCCGGAGCTGACCCTGGGGCTCCCGCGCGCCGAGTCCGGCGGCACGGCGCTGAACGCTCTCGCCCATGCCGCGGAGGCGCTCTACGTGCGGGGACGGAACGAGGAGGCGGATGCGGAAGCGCTCGCCGGTGCGCGGCTCATCGCGGCGCATCTCCCGCGCGTTCTCCAGGACGGCGCTGTTCTTGACGCCCGGCGCGGGCTCCTCGAGGGCGCAATGCACGCAGGCGCAGCCCTCGCCGGGGCGGGCCTGGGGCTCGGCCACGCCATGGCGCAGGCCCTCGGAGGACGCTACGGCGCTTCGCACGGCGCGCTCAACGCGGTCGTGCTCCCGGCAGCACTTCGCTTCAACCGGGTGGCCGCGGCCGAGCCGCTGCGGCGCTTCGCGGATGCCATCGGGACGGACGACGCGGCCGAGGGCGCAGCCGGCCTCGCTCGGCTCGCAGGCTACGCGCGGCTCCGCGACCTCGGCCTGCCTCCGGAGGCACCGGAGGAGGTCGCCGAGCAGGTCGTCTCGCGGCCGGGAGCGAAGCTGAATCCGAGGCCGGCCTCCGCCGACGACGTTGCCGCGCTGCTCCGGTCGGTCTATTGACGCGCCGGTACAGTTCCCGCGCCATGGCGGACGACTGGCGAATCACGGTCGAGCTCGTCGAGGAGGCGGACGCCTCGTCATTCGTCTACGAGCTGGAACGAACCGAGCTCCCGCGGGAGCGCCGGGCCAGACTCGGCGACCGCGTCGCCGTCAGCTCGGACGACGAGGGCACGGTTTTTCTCTACGCGGACACCGAGGACGTCGCGCGCGAGGCGAACGTGATCGTGCGGGAGACGCTTGACCGGCTCGCCATGGAGGCCGAGACGGCGCTGGCCCGGTGGCATCCGGTCGAGCAGCGCTGGGAGGCTCCTGAGGTGCCGCTCCCGCGCTCCCAGGAGGAATGGAATGCCGAGCACGAGCGTCTGCAGGCGCGCGAGTCTGCCGAGTCGCAGGAGAGCGGCGAGGCGGCGTGGGAGGTACGGGTCGAGCTGGCCGACCACGACTCGACCAACGAGCTCGCCGACCGGCTCGAGGGCGAGGGGACGCCGGTCGTCCGGCGCTGGACCTACCTCCTCGTCGGTGCCGCGAACGAGGACGAGGCGCATGCGCTCGCCGAGCGGCTGGGGGACGAGGTGCCGGCCGGGAGCCGAGTGCAGGTCGAGCCCGGGGGCCGCCTGGCCTGGGAGGTCGCGCCTCAGAACCCGTTCGCGATCTTCGGCGGGCTCGGCGGCTAGCGTCCGCGCCGGATCGTCAGGTAGGCTCAGACAGGCCGACGAGCGACGAAAGGAGGCCGCGCAATGACTGCAAGTGACCCGCACGAACGCATGCACGGCCTCCGCGCGCCCGGCTAGCAGAGCTCTCCTCGGTTCACGGGCTCGGGCGCGCGTGTGGCGCCCCGTCGACCCTGCACAACAAGGAGAACTCGCTTGACCCTGAGGAAGAACACCGGCTCTGTGCTCCGCCCCCTAGGCTGGGACGACGCCTGGGCGGAAGCCATGCGTCCGTACAGGGCGGACGGGTTGGCACCGGCCCGCATCGCTGCGCAGTTTCGCGGTGGCTACACCGTCCACACCGAGGCCGGTGTCGAGCCGGCGGAGCTGGCAGGGCGGCTCAGCCACGCGACGGGGTCGTCCTTCGCCGTTGCGGCCGTGGGTGACTGGACCGCGATCGACCCGCGCGGCAACCCGCGCCTCATCCGCGCAGTTCTCCCGCGCCGAACCGCGATCGTCCGGAAGGCCGCCGGCCTGGCGACCGTAGTGCAGGTGCTGGCCTCGAACGTCGACGTCGTGGTCGTCGTCAGCTCGCTCGAGGCCGAGACAAACGTTCGAGGTCTCGAGCGGTACCTCGCGGCCGCCTGGGAGAGCGGCGCCCAACCCGTCATAGCGCTTACGAAGGCCGATCTCCGCCCGGATGCGGAATCGGAAGCCACCGAGCTCGCCGCGCGCACCCTCGTCCCGGTTCATGCGGTGAGCGCGGTGAGCGGTCTCGGCCTGGAGGCGATCCGCGCGCAGCTCGCAGGCGACCGGACGCTCGTGCTCGTCGGCCCGTCGGGCGCAGGCAAGTCGACTCTCGTGAACCGGCTGCTCGGAACCGACCTCCAGATCACCGACGCCGTTCGCCGCGACGGCAAGGGCGTCCACACGACGACTCACCGGGAGCTCTTCCTCGTCCCGGGCGGCGGAGTCGTGATCGACACCCCAGGCCTGCGCGAGCTCGGCCTCTGGGGGGCCGAGGAAGCCGGAACGGACGTGACCTTCGCCGACGTGGTCGCCCTGGCCGCGGACTGCCGGTTCACCGACTGCGCGCACGAGGCGGAGCCGGGCTGTGCGGTCAGAGCGGCTGTCGAGGACGGTCGGTTGGACGGCGCCCGTCTCGAGAGCTACCGCAAGCTCGAGCGTGAGCTTGCCTGGATGGAGCAGCGTCGGGACGGCCGCGCCATCGCTGAGCAGCGGCGTGCCCGCCGGCGCCTGGAGCGGAGCTTCCGGAAGGGGTCGGAGGGCCCGTGGAAGGGCTGAGCCCCGAGACCCGGGAGCCTCGCTCCGGCCTCGTCGAGCGCCTCGGCATGCTCCGGCCGCTCGCGATCCGGGACTTTGCCCTGCTCTGGACCGGGATGACCGTCTCGCTCTTCGGCGACGGGATTTTCTTCGTGGCGATCGCGTGGCAGGTGTACGAGCTCTCGAATGCGCCGACCGCGCTCTCCGTCGTGGGCATCGCCTGGACGCTCCCGATGGTGGCGTTCCTCCTCATCGGCGGCGTGATCTCGGACCGGTTCGACCGCCGCCGCGTGATGATCGTCTCCGATGTCGTGCGCTTCGCGGCGGTGGGCGCGATCGGCGGTCTCGGCTTGGCCGGCGAGCTCACGCTTCCGATCCTGCTCGGGCTCGTCGCTGTCTACGGCGCCGGCGAGGCGCTCTTCGCGCCCGCGTTCGGAGCGATCGTCCCCGACATCGTCCCGCAAGAGCTGCTCGTCCAGGCCAACTCGATGGACATGTTCGTCCGGACACTCATGTCACGGATGGCCGGGCCGGCGATCGGCGGGCTCGCCATTGGCCGCCTTCGGGACGGGCGGGGCGTTCCTGCTCGACGCCAGCTCGTTCGCGATCTCGGCCGTCTGCCTCGCGCTGATCTCGGCTCGCCCGGTGCCGACCAGGGAAGACGGGAGCTCGGCCTTCGCGGAGATCGCCGACGGGCTTTCGCTTCGTCCGCTCCCAGACCTGGCTCTGGGGGACGTTGCTGGCGGCCGCGGTGTCGCTGCTCGCGTTCTACGGCCCCTGGGAGGTGCTCGTGCCGTACATCGTCAAGAACATGCTCGGCGGCTCGGCGGGCGACCTCGGCCTCGTGTTCGCGGCTGGCGGCCTTGGAGCGATCCTCTCGGCCTTCGTCATGGGCCAGCGGCGGCTGCCTCGACGGCACATCACGTTCATGTACGTCACCTGGACGCTCTCCTCGGGCGTGGTTGCGGTCTACGGGGTCGCGACCGAGCTCTGGCACGCGATGGCCGCGGCGTTCGTCGCCGGCGGCGCCTCGACGGCCGGGATGGTCGTCTGGATGACGCTCATGCAGCAACGCGTGCCGCGGCACCTACTCGGCCGGGTGACGTCGCTCGACTGGTTCGTGTCGATCGGGCTCCTCCCGGTTTCGTTCGCCCTGACCGGGCCGATCGCCGAGGCGGTCGGGGTCCGGGAGACGATGATCGGAGCCGGCATCCTGGGCGCATTCCTCACGATCGTGTTCCTCTTCCTGCCCGGTATGCGGGACAGCGAGCGGGCGAGCGTCGAGGGATCAGGCGCGCCGCGCGTCGAGCCTGCGCCTTACGTCTAGACACAGGGGCCGGGCTGCGGGGTGCCGTCGGGGCCGCGCAGATGCTGGACGGTCGTCCCCGAGCCTGCCTGGAGGCAGTACGTAGTCGCGTCCGCCCGCCTCACGACGACGTTGTAGCCCGGGGAGAGCGTGACTCCCTCGTACGTGCCGTTGGCCGCGTACCAAGCCTGGAGCTCGACCGTAGCGGCCTGGAAGTTGACGCCGGCCACGCCGGCGCTCGCGTCGGCCTGTGCCTGCTGAGCCAGTTCCGAGGTCGGGCCCGTCGTCTTCGCCTGCTGTGAGAAGAACCAGCCGCCGATCGCGAGCACGGCGACGAACGAGAGCAAACCGAGCGTGCGAACCGTCATGCGCTCGGTATCGACGCGGCCTGCGGCCCGCTTGAGCCGCCTAGCGCTCGAGTGGCCAGGGCAGCCGGCGGCCGAGAATCTCCTCGAGTGCGCGCACGTCGGCGGCAAAGACCCCGGCGAGCCGCTCCCGAAGGTGAGCTGGAACAGGTGGCTTCTCATCATGGACGAGCGCGAGGCGCGCCAGCCGGTGGTGGAGACTGACCGGGATCGCGCGCTTGGCGAGGAACCGGACGGCGCGTCCCGAGTAGAAGCGCGTGGCGGCCCTGTTTCGTGGCCTCGAGTAGGCGTTCAAGACGAGGGGCACGAGGTCTGCGGCCGGGCCGGGAGCGACATCGAGCCATTCGAAAAGGCTGCGCATTCCTCCGGGTACATCCGCGAAGAGCTCCTCGAAGACGAGCACGCGCACCTGGTCGCCGAAGAACGCTCGATAGCGCTCGAGGCCTTCCACGTAGAGACTCCCGCGGATGTAGAACGAAGGCGACTCCGGCGTCAATGAACGATCGGGCAGAGCCTCGTCGAACGGTCTCTTCTCGACGCCGTAGCGGCGAGCGTGCCAGTACGAAGACCAGGCGCGGTCGATGGGATCCCGGACGAGGACGAGGATTCGCGCCTCGGGCGAGACGGCGTGAATCTTCCCGGGCGCCTTCGGATCGCGAAGGTAGGTCGGGGTCGCCTCCCCGATCCAGCGCGCCCCTCGCGCCCCAGCGAAGAGGCGCAGGTACTCGTCCTCGGTCGTCACGGCCGGCTGGAACGTCGGCAGCTCCTCGGTGAAAAAGTACGGCTCCTTGATCTCCGCCATGAAGATGTCCGGGTGGCGGCCGAGGTAGTGCCAGAGCGAGGTCGTTCCCGCCCGGCCTGCCCCGACGATGAAGAGGTTGGGCCAGCGCCGGCGGGGGGAGTCGACTGCCATGCGCAGATCCTGACGGCTCGAGCACCGATGCCGCTTGCATTAGTTCAGACTTATCGTTTGAATTAGTGAGATCGTGGTATCGTCCGAGGGTCGTGGCGGAAACCATGTCCTTTGACGTGCTCGTCGTCGGCTCGGGCGCATCTGGCTTGACCGCGGCTCTGTCGGCACATCGCGCCGGTGCACACGTCGCGCTCGCAGCCAAGGGCTCGCTCCAGTCCTGCAACTCAGCGAAGGCTCAGGGCGGCATCCAGGCTGCGCTGAGCGAGCAGGACTCCCCCGAGCTTCACGCCGAGGACGTCTGGCGGAACTCCCACGAGACAGCCGACCGTCGGCTCGTGGGTGTCCTGACCTCCGAGGCGCCGCGGCACGATCGCATGGCTCGAGGACCACGGTGTCGAGTTCACTCGCTCGAACGGGGGCTACCGGCTGGCTCGCTGCGGCGGCGCCTCGCGTCCGCGGCTCCTCCAGGTTGGCGACCAGACCGGGCTCGCGATCACGAAAGCGCTCCGAGAAGCCGTCGAGGCTTCGGAGATCACGACCTTGCCGAAGTCGCCGCTCCTGGGGCTTGAGCCGACGGAGAACGGCTGGCGGGCGCGGTGCGGGCAGCGTGAGATCGACGCGGGCTCCGTTGTCCTCGCGGCCGGCGGCCGCTGCTTCCGGGAGGCGGCCGAGCGGGGCGAGGTGTCGACGAACCACCCGGGCGCCACGGGCGAGGTAACTGAGATCGCGACGGGACTCGGTGCCGAAGCTCGAGACCTCGACGCGCTTCAGTACCACCCGAACGGCGGCCTCTGGCCCGAGTCGATGCGCGGCTACTCGATCCCGGAGACGACACGCGCCTACGGCGCCGTCCTCCGGAACGCTGCCGGCGACGAGTTCACGGACTCGCTCGGGCCGCGCGACGAGGTCTCACGTGCGATCGTCGAAGAGGTCGAGAAGGGCAAAGGTGTCGAGAGTCCCGACGGCCGGCCGGGGGTCTGGCTCGACACGACGCGGATCCCGCCGGCCGACGCCGAGATCTCGCTCCCGTACATGCTCCGCCGCTACCGGGCCGCAGGCATCGATCCCGCTGACCGAGCCGATCCTGACGTACCCGGTTCTCCACTACCAGAACGGCGGGCTCGTCATCGACGAGCACGGCGAGACGACGCGTCGAGGGCCTCTTCGCCTGCGGCGAGATCGCGGGCGGCACCCACGGCCGGAACCGGATGATGGGCAACTCGCTCCTCGAGTGCTGCGTCTTCGGCCGACGCGCCGGCAAGGCCGCCGCGGAGAGGGCCGCGGCATGAGCACCGTCGCGACCGACATCCAGACCGCCGTCCGCGACGCCGCTGCGCACCTCTACGTCTGGGCGCTGAAGGACATTCCGCAGGACCTCCGCGACGCGCTCGTCGAGGCGCGCGGCCGCGAGACCTCGACGCCCGGACAGCGCGTCCTCGACACGATCATCCGGAACGTCGAGTCGCCGACACGGAGAAGAACCTCGTCTGCCAGGACACGGGGATCGCCGTCTACTACTGCCGGGTCGGCGAGCACTTCCCGCTGCACCCGGCCCGGATCTACGAGGCGCTCTACGACGGCACGGAGCGCGCGACTATCGAGCATCCGCTGCGCTCGAACACCGTCCACACGCTGACGCGCGAGAACACCGGCCAGAACGTCGGGCACCGCGTGCCGATCGTGCACTGGGAGTTCGTGCCGGACTGGGACGGGCTCGACGTGAAGTGCGTTCCCGAAGGGCTCGGGCTCGGAGAACATGAGCTTCCTGAAGATGTGCGTCCCGGCCGACGGCGTGAGGGGCATCAAGCAGTTCGTCCTCGAGTCGATCGTCGGTGCGGGCGGCAAGCCGTGCCCACCCGGCATCGTCGGCGTCGGGATCGGCGGCTCGGCCGACTACGCGATGTTTCTCGCCAAGGAGGCGATCGCCCGGCCGGTCGGCACGCGGAACGCGGATCCCGAGGTGGCGAAGCTCGAGGAGGAGCTCTTCGGCCTCTTGAACGAGACTGGGATCGGCCCGATGGGCCTCGGCGGCGACGTCACGGTGCTCCAGTGCCACATCGAGCACGCAGACACGCACATGACCCTGAACCCCGTCGCGGTCAACTACCAGTGCTGGGCGGCGCGGCGTGCCTCGGCGCACATCGCTGCCGACGGCACCGTCGACTACGACCGGGAGGCGTGAGGATGGCGGAGCACCGACTCACGTTCCCCACGGACGAGGCCACGATCCGCGAGCTTCGCGCCGGCGACTCGGTGACGGTCGACGGGCACATCGTCGGTATCCGCGACCGGACGCAGATCCGGATGTTCGACCAGGGCCGGCGAGCCGCAGATGGATCTGACGGGAGCGTTCCTCCTTCACACGGCGCCCAACGTCCGCAAGGTCGCGCGAGGGCCGCTACGAGAAGATGTGCATCGGGACGACCACGAGCGCGCGCATGGTGCGTTTCACGGAGCCGCTCGGCCGCGACTACGGCGTGCGCGCGATCTGCGGCAAGGGCGGCCTGCCCGACGAGGCGATCGAGCCGATGCGCCGGCTCGGAATGGTCTACTTCGCCATCGTCGGCGGCGCCGCGGCCCTCGAGACGACGCAGATCGAGGAGATCGAGGAGGTCGAGTGGGAAGACCTCATGCCCGAGTGCCTCTGGAAGTTCCGCGTCAAGGACTTCGGCCCGCTGACCGTCGGCATCGACTCGCACGGCACGTCGCTCTACCACGACGTCCAGGCCGAGGCGATGCGAAGCGACTCGAGGATCTCTATGCCCGGCTCTAGCGTCGACGGCTTCCTGAACGTCCCGGCCCGGAGCCCAAAGCCGCGCGAGCGCGGCATCACGCACGTCATGGACAAGGGCCTGACCCTCCACGACGTCGAAGGGCTCTTCGAGATCGGCAGGTGACTACGTCGACATCCTGAAGCTCGGCTGGGGCACCGCCTACGTGACGAACAACCTGCGCGAGAAGGTCGAGCTCTGCCGCTCGTACGGCACACCCGTGGTCTGCGGCGGCACGCTCTTCGAGGCGGTCGTCGGGCTCGGCAAGCTCGACGAGTATCGAACGCTGGCTGGCCGACTACGGCATCACCCACGTCGAGGTCTCGGACGGGACGGTCGGCCTCGAGCGCGAGGAGAAGCTCGAGCTGATCGCCGAGCTCGCACGCGACTTCGTCGTGCTCTCCGAGGTCGGGTCGAAGGACGAGACGACGGTCTTCGCGCCCTACCAGTGGGTCGCGCTGGATCAAGGAGGAGCTCGAAGCCGGCGCCTGGAAGGTGATCACGGAGGGCCGCGAGGGCGGCACGGCCGGCATCTTCCGGCCGAACGGCGAGATGCGGACCGGGCTGATCGACGAGATCGTCGCACGAGATCGACATCCGGCGACGTTGTCTTCGAGGCGCCGACAAAGGCCTCGCAGGGCTACTTCGTGAAGCACTTCGGCCCCGACGTGAACCTCGGGCAACATTCCGCCCGACGAGGTCATTCCGCTCGAGACGCTCCGTCTCGGCCTGCGCGCCGACACGCTCAGGGAGGTGCTGCTCCGTGAGCAGCCTGCCGCTGCAGACTGAGAACGCACGCTCGCGCCTGCGTCGCTACCCGGGCGCGCTTGGCCCGGCTGAGCTCGACGCGATGCCAGCTGAGGAGGTCATTCGCTGGGCGCACGCCGAGTTCGGCGGTCGGCTCTGCCTGAGCTGCTCCTGGCAGAAGCAGTCGTCGGTGCTCGTGCACCTGGTCTCCGAGCTCGGGCTCGAGATCGACGTGATCGAGCTCGACACGCACCTCTTCTTCAAGGAGACCTACGAGACGCGCGAGCGGCTGGTCGGGCGGTACGGCCTGACGCTGATTCGGCCGGACGTGCTCACCGTCGCGGAGCAGCACAAGCAGGAGGGGCCGAACCTCTGGGAGTCGGATCCGGACCGCTGCTGCGCGATCCGGAAGGTCGAGCCGCTGATCCGCGCGCTCGAGCCCTACGACGCGTGGATCTCCGGCATTCGCCGCGACCAGTCGCCCTCGCGCGCGGACGCGCGGAAGGTCGAGCGCTCGGAGCGCTACGGCGTCTGGAAGATCCAGCCGCTCGCGGACTGGGACGAGCGGCGCGTCTGGGACTACATCGTCGCGAACGACATCCCCTACAACCCACTTCACGATGCTGGCTACCGTTCGATCGGCTGCATCCCCTGCACCCGGCCGACGCGGCCGGACGAAGAAGAGCGCGCGGGTCGGTGGGCCGGATCCGACAAGCTCGAATGCGGTATTCACGACCTGAACAGAGGAGGACGCATGACCGAGCACATCTTCGCCCACGAGCACCCGGAGAGCGACCGCGCCAGCGGCGGAGGGTTCACGCTCTGGTTCACAGGGCTGTCGGGCTCCGGAAAGTCGACGATCGCGCACCTCGTCGGCCCGGAGCTCGACGAGCGTGGCGCGCTCGTCGAGTACCTCGACGGGGACACGGTGCGCACCCGCCTCTCCAAGGGGCTCGGGTTCTCGAAGGAGGACCGCGACACGAACATCGAGCGGATCGGCTGGGTCGCCTCGCGCCTGACGCGCCACGGCGCCGCCGTGATCTGCGCCGCGATCTCGCCGTACGAGGAGACGCGCGCCAAGGCGCGCGAGCTGGTCGAGCAGTACGGCCCGTTCGTCGAGGTCTACGTGAAGGCGTCGGTCGACGAGTGCGCCCGCCGGGACGTGAACGGGCTCTACGCGAAGGCGTTCGCCGGCGAGATCAAGGGCTTCACCGGCGTCGACGACCCGTACGAGGAGCCGTCACGGCCCGGAGATCGTCGTCGACACGGAGACCCAGTCGCCCGAGGAGAGCGCCCGCATCGTCGTCGAGCGTCTCGAGGAGCTCGGGCTCGTCGGGCCGGAGTTCGCGCATGACCGCGAGCGAATCGGCACACAATCGTCACATTCGGTCACACACACGCGCGGATCTGCGCGCGTACCTTCGCCGCAGGGCTCGCGGGGGGTCCCCACCCTGGGAGGGGGCCTCCGATGAGCGTCGCCACCGAGTCACCAGCTGATCCAGCCGCACGGCGGCGAGCTCGTCGACCGCACTGGGGCCGCGGCCGGACGATCTCGACTCGCTCGAGATCGCTGACGCTCACGTCCCGCGAGGTCTCCGACCTCGACATGCTCGCCTCGGGTGCGCTCTCTCCGCTGACCGGCTTCATGGGTCGCGACGGACTACGAGCGTGTGCTCGGAGACATGCACCTCGACAAGCGGCCTCCCCTGGGCACTCCCCGTCTGCCTGGCCGTGCCCGACGCACCGCAGGGTGACCGCGTCGCGCTCGCCGACGAGACCGGGCGCGACGCTCGCCGTCCTCGAGGTCGAGGAGGTCTTCGACTACGACAAGGAGCGCGAGGCCGAGCGGTGCTTCCGTACGACAGACACGGAGCATCCGGGCGTCGCGCGCCTCTTCGCGCAGGCGGACCGCTACGTCGCCGGGCCGGTGACGGTCTTCGATCGTGTCGAGCCGTCCTTCCCGGAGCTTCATAAGGATCCGGCCGAGACCCGCGCCCTCTTCACCGAGCGCGGGCTGGAAGCGGGTCGTCGGCTTCCAGACCAGGAACCCGATCCACCGCGCACACGAGTACCTCACGAAGTGCGCGCTCGAGACCGTCGACGGCCTCCTCATCCACCCGCTCGTCGGCGAGACGAAGTCCGACGACGTGCCGGCCGCGACCCGCGTCGAGGCCTACGACGTGCTGATCGAGGGCTACTACCCGAAGGATCGCGTCGTCGTCTCGAGCTTTCCCGGCCGCCATGCGCTACGCGGGGCCGCGGGAGGCGATCTGGCATGCGATCTGCCGCAAGAACTACGGCTGCTCGCACTTCATCGTCGGGCGCGACCACGCCGGCGTCGGGAGCTACTACGGCACGTACGACGCTCAGCTCATCTTCGACGAGTTCGAGCCCCACGAGCTCGGACATCGAGCCGATGTTCTTCGAGCACTCCTTCTGGTGCAAGGTATGCGGCCAGATGGCGACGCAGAAGACGTGCCCGCACGGCGGCGACGACCACGTCTTCCTCTCGGGGACGAAGGTGCGCGAGCTCCTCGTCGAACGGCGAGCTGCCTCCGGCGGAGTTCTCGCGGCCGGAGGTCGCGGAGGTGCTGATCGAGGCGTACCGGAGCTCGTAGCCGACGCTCCGCGCGAGCGCTGACGCATGACCTGGGAGCTCTCCCTCACCGGGCTCCTGATCGGCGTTCCTCGTCGGGGATGACGGGGATGGGGGGCGGGAGTCTCATGACTCCCGTCCTCGTCCTCGTCTTCGACTTCAACGTCGTCCTGGCGGTCGGCACGGACATCCTGCACGGCGCGATCTTCAAGACGATCGGCGCCTGGCGGCACCGAATGCTCGGCCACGTGCACGCCCGGCTGACGTTCTGGCTCGCGCTTGGCTCGGTCCTGGCCTCGCTCGGCGGCGTCTACGTCATCGAGATCCTCAAGGATCAGTACGGCGAGGACATCAACGACGTCTCCGCGCGGATCCTCGGCTGGGCGCTCGTCGTGGGTGGCCTCGGCTTTCTCGCACGCGCCCTCGTCCACCGGAAGCCCGTCTCGAACCGGCCCTACCGCCTCACGGACCGCGACCGTGTGCTGTGCGTGTCTGATCGGGCTCTTTGGCGGTTTCGTGCTCGGCCTGACGTCTGTGGGTAGCGGCACGTTCTTCGGACTCATGATGCTCCTGCTCTTTCCGCTCACCGCGTCGAAGATCGTCGGCACCGACATCTTCCATGCCGCCGTCCTGCTCTGGGCCGCCGGGATCGCGCACCTCGGCGCCGGGCAACGTCGACCTCGGCGCCGTGGCCTGGCTCGCGGTCGGCTCGATACCCGGGATCCTGCTCGGGCAGCCAGCTGACGGTCCGGCTCCCGGATCGGACGATCCGCTTTGCGCTCGCCGCCGTCCTCGTTCTCGCCGGGCTGAAGCTGACGGAGATCGTGCCCGGCTTCTAGACGTGGCCGAGCATCGGTACCGGGACGGCGCGCGCAGGATCCTCCCGTTCGCGATCGCCGCGTTCGCCTTCGGTGCCTCCTTCGGGGTGCTCGCCGAGGCGGCCGGGCGTGGGTGCGCTTGCCGCGATCGTCATGTCCGCTACCACCTTTGGAGGCTCTGCGCAGTTCGCGGCGATCTCCGTGCTGGATGCGGGAGGAGGCGCGGCGGCGGCGATCGCTGCGGCCGTGCTGCTGAACGCGCGCTACGCGCCGATCTCGATCTCGATCGGACCTGTCTTCGAAGGGCCGGCCTGGCGCCGCTTCCTCGAGGCGCAGCTCATAGTCGACGAGTCGTGGGCGATCTCCTCGATCGCCCCTGGTCGGTACAGCAGGCGTCTGCTCGTCGGCGCCGGACTCGTTCTCTACGTTGCCTGGGTCGGGGGGACGGCGCTCGGCGTGCTGGGCGCCTCCTTCCTCGGAGACCCGGAGCGCCTTCGGGCTCGACGCCGCCTTCCCGGCACTCTTTCTTGCGCTTCTGGTGTCGTTGGTTCGCGACCGGCGCACGCTCATGGCCGCCCTCCTGGCCGCCGCCGTCGCGCTTGCGCTCGTTCCGTTCACCGCTCCAGGGGTTCCGATCCTCGCGGCGAGCTCCGTGTGTCTCCTCGGACTGGTGCGGCGGTGACCGTCTGGATCGTCGTGGCGGCGGCCGGAACGGCCACATTTGTCCTGAAGGCGTTGGGTCCGGTCGTCCTGGGCGGCCGAGAGTTGCCCCGGCCGGTGCTGGCCGTCATCACGCTGCTCGGCCCGACACTGCTCGCCGCTCTCGTTGCCACGCAAGTCCTCGCGCGGGGATCGGACGTTGGTGCTGGACGCCCGAGTGGTCGGGATCGGCGCGGCCGCCGCGGCGCTCCTGGCGCGGCTGCCGATCCTCGTGGTGGTCGTGACTGCTGCGGCAGCGACGGCGCTCGCCCGCTTCGTGGCCTGAATCCCAGACCTCCGAATCACCCAAAAGGGGAGCCGCCGCTACGCCGATCCGGGTCTACGGTCAGGTCACAGCTCGAGACCCGCTCGCGCGGGAGCAAAAGTAATGCGGCCACTCAAACTCAGACATCTGCGACTTCGCGCTCGGACAGAAAGTCTGAGCCGACTCGCGTTGGCCGGAACGGTCGCGCTCGTTCCTGTCGTCGGCGGTACGGCATACGCAATGCCCAACGGGGTCGTGCAGCGAGTCGTGGCTCCGATCTGGGACATCCTGAAATCACCGCTCGACGGCCAGGACTTGCCGAGCTATGTCGTCGAGGCGAGCCTCGCCGAGCGCCGCGCAGAGGAGGCTCAGTACGCATTCCTCGCCGGCCTGGCTTACCCGGAGGAGGGGGGCAGGCCGATCTCGGGCTCCGAGCCGGCGGAATCCCGCCGACCAGCCGGCAGACAGCGATGCGATGCTGATCACTTTCGCGCCTTCCACTGACCCGGAGGCGGTACGAGACGACGGGCCAGGTGCGCCTCACGAGGACGACCCCGACGCGGGCCCGGGCGGTAAGCCGGACGACCCGGAAGAGGAAGACCCCGAGGATCCGGACGAAGAGCCCGGGGGCGAGGACCCTGACGACGGCGGCGAGGATCCCGACGACGGCGGCGAGGATCCCGACGACGGCGGCGAGGATCCCGACGACGGCGGCGAGGATCCCGGTGAAGAAGATCCCGACGAGGAGCCCGGCGGCGACGACGAGCCTGGTGACGACGACGAGCCGGGTGACGACGACGAGCCGGGTGACGACGATGGCGACGACGATGAGCCTGGTGACGACGACGATGGCGGCGGCGGCGGCGACGAGCCCGGTGACGACGAGCCGGGTGACGACGACGAGCCGGGTGACGATGATGGCGACGACGACGAGCCTGGTGACGACGACGAGCCGGGTGACGACGAGCCCGGTGACGACGAGCCCGGCGACGACGGCGGCGACGACGAGGGCGAAGACGATGACGAGCCTGGCGACGACCAGGAGCCCGGTGACGACGACGAGCCGGGTGACGACAACGAGCCGGGTGACGACGATGGCGACGACGACGAGCCTGGTGACGAAGACGAGCCGGGTGACGACGACGAGCCCGGCGAAGACGAGGACGAAGACGACGACGAGGGCGACGACGACGACGGCAACAATGGCCACGGAAACGACGCCGACGGCGACGATGACGACAACCCTGGCAACGGCAACGGCAACGGCAACGGCAACGGCAACGGCAACGGCAACGGCAACGGCAACGGCAACGGCAACGGCCACGACGATGACGGCGACGACTGAGCCGGCGTTCCCTTTGAGCTCTCGGCCGATCCACACGCCCAGCTGATGTCCAGCGTCGAGCTTCCCGTCGGTGGCGCGCCGCTCGGCGCGCCACAACATGCGGGGCCCCTAGGTGCTCCGGGGACGGAGCGCAGCGCGTGCGAGCACGCCTGGGAAGAGCCCGATAAGCTGCCGCGCCTCCAGCTTCGCTTCGCGATCTACACGGCCGTGGGACTTGCGTTCGCGACCGCTGCGATCCTGATCTTCGTGCGTGGATACGCGACGGTGCAGGCCGAGAACTCCGTCAGGTATCACGCCAAGTACCTCGCCTCGATCACGCTCGGCGATCGTCTCGACCCCCAAGACTTCGCCAGGCCCGTGAGCAGCGCGCGCCGAGCCGAGCTCGATCTGCTGTTCCGGCGCAGGGTGCTCGTCGACGGAACGCTCCGCGCCACACTTCTGTCCCCGCAGGGAGTCGTGACCTACTCGACCGACACCGCGCTCATCGGAGAGCGGGCAGCTGGTGCCTCTGAACTCGAGAAGACGCTCGCCGGCGAACACATACGTAGCGAGACGCGAACGATCCAGACGGGGCAGCAAGACCGGAAGGTTCTCCGGGTGTCCGTGCCAGTCCGGTTCCGCGGTGAGGGCCTGTCCGGTGCCTTCGTTCTCGCGCAGGACTATGAGCCGGTGGCAGCCTCGGCCAAGCACGTCTTCCTGCCGGTTGCGGGCGTCCTCGAACTGGTCTTGCTCGCCCTTTACCTCTCGCTCTTTCCGATCCTCGGCAAGGTCACCGACCGCATGCGAAACCAGATGAACGAGATCGAGCATCAGGCACTCCACGACGGCCTTACCGGCCTGCCCAACCGCCGGCTCTTCCGTGACCGCGTCGAGCAGGCTCTCGCCAGGGCGCGTCGGGGAGATAACGAGGTGGCGGTGCTCCTCATCGACCTCGACCGGTTCAAGGACGTCAATGACACTCTTGGCCACGGCGCGGGAGACGTCGTGCTCCAGGAGGTCGGGGTCCGGCTTCGCCGAGTGCTCCGCGAGACGGACACGCTGGCGCGCCTCGGCGGCGACGAGTTCGGAGTTGTTGCTCCGATGGAGAGGCGGGGCGACGCCGGCAAGGTCGTCGACCGGATCGCCAAGGCGCTCGACAAGCCAGTGGTGCTCGACACGCTTGCGATCGACGTCGGCGGAACGGCCGGCGTAGCGATGTTCCCTGACGACGGCGAGGACATGGACACGTTGCTGAAGCACGCCGACGTCGCGATGTATACCGCGAAGGAGACCGGCGCAGGCCACGCGTACTACTCGGCCGAGTACGACGTCCACGACACCACGAAGCTTTCGGTGACGAGCGAGCTCAGGAAGGCGATCCCGAACGAGCTCGAGATCCACTACCAGCCGCAACTCTCGCTCGAGACCGGGCGAGTCGAAGGGGTCGAGGCTCTGGTTCGCTGGCGGCATCCCAAGCGCGGCCTCCTACCACCTTCCGAGTTCGTACCCGTCGCGAGCCACTCGGGAGTCATCAAGCAGCTGACGGCAGCCGTGCTGAATCAAGCGCTCGAGCAATCGGCGGCCTGGCGGCTCGAGGGACTCGACCTGCGCATGAGCGTGAACCTCGACATGCGGAGCCTGGTCGACGCCCGTTTCCCAGGGCAGGTGCGCGAGCTGCTGGCCGTCTGGCGTGTCCCCGCAGATCGCCTCGTCCTCGAGATCACGGAGGACATGGTCATGGTCGACCCCGTCCGCGCCACCGAGGTCGCGCACGAGCTGGCCAGGATCGGCGTCCAGCTCTCCATCGACGACTTCGGCACCGGCTACTCGTCCTTTGCGCAGCTCGAGCGGCTACCGCTGAGCGAGCTCAAGATCGATCGCTCCTTCGTCACGAACCTCGACAGCGAGCGGCGCGCGGCGATCGTGCGCTCGCTCGTCGATCTCGGCCGCAGCCTCGGCCTACGCGTCGTTGCCGAAGGAGTCGAGACACCGTCGGTTGTGAAGACACTCGTCTCCTTCGAGTGTGCCTATGCTCAGGGCTACCTGTTCGGACGTCCGGCGCCCGCCGACGAGCTGACGGGCGTGCTGCGTCCGTCAGCCAAGCATGCCCCGTCGGCGGCGCGGGCCGGTCGGGCCCTCCCGTCGCCTCAGGTCAGGCCTGCAGTCACCTGAGTCTCGCCGCGGCCGCCCGAGTGGCTTGACCGATGGAGTAAGTAACCGCTAACTTACCGAGATGAGCTCGACGGCGAATCGTCCTCGGATGAGCGCCGAGGCGCGGCGAGCCCAGGTCGTGGGCATCGCGCGCGAGGAGTTCGCAGTTCGCGGGCTACACGGCACCTCGACCGAGCGCATCGCGCTTCGCGCCGGCGTGTCGCAGCCGTACCTCTTCCGTCTCTTCGGAACGAAGAAAGAACTCTTCATCGCCTGCGTGGATGCGGGCTTCGGTCACGTCCTGGAGCGATTCCAGCTCGCAGCTGGTGGCGTCGAGCCGGACGGTGTGCTCGACGCGCTGGGGCAGGCGTACATCCAGCTTCTTCGCGACCGCACCGAGCTCCTCGCTCAGCTCCAGGCTTATGCGGCGTGTAGCGACCAAGAGATCCGGACTGCAGTCCGGCGCGGCTACGCGGATCTGTATCGGTTCGTGGCGGAGGCGAGCGGAGCAGGCGAGGATGATCTGCGCGCCTTCTTTTCCTTCGGGATGCTGCTGAACGTCGTCGCCGCCATGGATCTCCCTGCTCTCGGCGAGCAGTGGGCCAAAGACCTCGTCAAGGGCTGTCTCGGCTGAGCTAGCCGCGGAGGAGCTCTGCACCTGCACGTAAGAACGGAGTGCGATCCACAAGTGCTCCGATCTCTGAGGGAGGGTACGCGCCCTCCTCGGTCACGTATCGGTCGATGCACTCCGCCGGCGTCAAGTCCCATCGCTCGCCCTCTGGATGAGTTGCTTCGTGGGGCGTGAGCTTGAACGTCTCGCAAGCGACGAGCACCGGAACGCCCGCCCCATGCGCGGCTTTGGCCAGGCCGCTCGTGCCGATCTTGTTGACGAGCGAGCCGTCTACGAATACGGCGTCGGCGCCGAGAAGGAGCACGTTGACGCTCTCGACGGCGTGCTCGGCATCCTCGTCGGCTACGAGCTCGACGGTGAGACCCTCGCGCTCGAGATCGTCGACGAACGAGCGGCCCTCCTCCTCGGGCTCGGACACGGTGCAGACGACTCGGTCCGGCGGCGAATGCACGATCGCCTCGCGCACGGTTGCGGAGGCCGAATGCGTCATGACGGTCCCTTTGAGGTCGGGGCCAAGTAATACGGCGATCGAATTTGCCGCCCGATCCCTGAGGGCCACGAGGGCCGTCGCCTCCTCCGCGATCTGCTCCGGGGAGCGCGCAGCCGCGAGCACACGACCCACGGCCCCCGAGATGGCGCCGATCTCGGGCCGCGCGGCGACCAGCGCTCGGCCGGTCTCAAGGGGATCGGCTCCCTCGGCGACGGCGTCCGCAAGCGCTTCCACGGCCTGCCGTGCCAACCACCCGGCGCCGTGGCTGCGATCGTCCCGAATGAGCTTGGCGCGATCCTCGAAGGCGGTGGTCATCACCGTCTGGAGGCTAGACGATGTTGCCGATCGGACGCGGGGAGGGTCTCGGCCGGTCGGGTAGCCTCAGCGCGGCATGGCCGACATTGCGCCAGCGACAATGGCCGTTCACCGGGACGGAGCTCCGCCGGACATCTCGCTCGTCATCCCTGTCTTCAACGAGGCGGCGACGCTCGAGGAGGTGTGCAGCCGCTCCGTCGAGGTGCTCGAGGGCATCGGACGCACGTTCGAGATCGTCGTGATCGACGACGGCTCTAGTGACGGAACCTGGCAGATCGTGGAGCGGTTGCACGCGGGCGATCCCCGGGTCGGAGGGCTGTGCTTCAAGCGGAACTTCGGCCAGCACCCCGCCATGCACGCAGGGTTCACACGTGCGCGCGGCGGCATCGTGGTCACCATGGACGCCGACCTCCAGAACTCTCCCTCGGACCTGCCGAAGCTGATCGCCGCGGTCGACGCTGGGAGCGATGTCGCGAGCGGACGGAGGGTCGGTCGTGAAGACGCCTGGGGCCGCACGATTCCGTCACGGGTGATCAACGGCATGCTGCGGCGGTTTACGCGAGTGGACATCTCCGATTTCGGCTGCGCGTACAACGCATACCGGCGCTCAGCGGTAGAACCGGTGCTCGGCTCGGTCGGCAAGCAGAAGTTCACGAAAGCGCTCGTTCTCGCCGCGGGCGCGAGCGTCGTCGAGGTCGACCTGGAGCACCGGGCGCGCCGGGATTCGTCGCGGTATTCGCCGTTTCGCCTCGTCAGGCTCGCGCTGCACGTTCTCGCGGGCTTTTGGCCACAGCCGATCCAGTGGGCAGGCGTTCTGATCGGCGTCATCTCGTGCCTGCTCGCGATCGTCGCGGTCGCCTGGGCCTCCGTGATCTGGGCGGCGCGCGGCGACTTTCCGGGGCTCCTGTACCTGGCGTCTTTGGTTCTCGGCGTGCTTGGGATCCAGGGGTTCATGCTGGCCCTCGTCGGCGAGTACCTCGGCCGCATCCAGCGGGACGTCGAGGGGCGCCCGCTCTACGCGGTCGAGCGGGAGCTCGTACCGACGGGGGCACTGGACCCCGGCGGGAGTCCGCAGTAATCACCGCGCGCCCCCACTAGCGGGGTGCCAAGGCGCCTTGTCCCGCGGTGGCGCGGCCCGGTGCGCGGTGTTCTTATCTACGCGCCTAAGGCGCTCCCAGCCTCCTCCCCTGCGCCAAGCCTACCGCTGGAAGTCGCATAGGTGGGAAACAGAAGTGTGCGAATTCACCCCCCGAGAAGCTGCCGTGCTGCGGGGTGCGGTAGGGGGGCGGGCGACGGGCTGACCGACGCTAGAATCCTGCTTCGTGCCGGCCAAGCGTGTGCTCGTTACCGGCGGCTGCGGGTTCATCTCCTCGAACTTCATCCGCCACCTCCTCCTCTCGACGCCGTACGAGGTCGTCTCGCTCGACGCGCTCACCTACGCGGGCAATTTGAGCAATCTGGCCGATGTGCAGGGGCACGAGCGCCTGACCCTGGTTCACGGTGATATTCGTGATCCGGACATGGTTCGCGACGTCGTCTCGAGCGTCGATGTCATCGTCAATGCGGCGGCGGAGTCCCATGTCGAGAAGTCGATCGAAGAAGGCGCCTCGGAGTTCGTAACCACGAACGTCGAAGGCACTCAGATCCTGCTCGATCAAATTCGCCGCACGCCGGTGGAACGCTTCATTCTCATCTCTTCGAGCGAGGTGTACGGGACGGCGGAGCACGCGCCGATGGACGAGGAACATCCCATCAACCCGAGGAGCCCGTACGCGGCGACCAAGGCCGGTGGCGATCGTCTTGCCTACTCGTACTTCGTCACGTACGAGCTCCCGATCGTGGTCATGCGGCCCTTCAACAACTATGGCCCCTATCAGCACCCCGAGAAAGTGATCCCTCGTTTCATAACCCAAGCGCTACGGGACGAGCCGCTGACGATTCACGGTGACGGTCACGCGAGCCGAGACTGGCTGTACGTCGAGGACGATGCAGAGGCGATCGAGGCGGCAATCGTGGCGGACATCGACCTGATTGCCGGTGAGGTCGTCAACGTCGCAACCGGCGTCGACATCTCGGTGACGGAGATCGCGAACCTCGTGCTCGAGGGAGTCGGAAAGCCGACGTCGTTGAAAGTCCACGTCGACGAGCGGCCCGGGCAGGTACACCGCCATATCGGTTCGACGGAGAAGGCGCGCCAGCTGCTCGGCTGGGAGGCGCGAACGTCGTTCGAGCGCGGGCTCGAGCGGACGATCGCCTGGTACTCGGAGAGCCGAGAGTGGTGGGAGAGCGTGTTGACGCGCCCCAGCGTCTCCTCGTCCTAGGCGCCGGCCCGGCGCAACTCGGAGCCCTACGAGTGGCCCGCGCCCGCGGGCTCTTCGTCATCGCCTGCGATCGCGATCCGGGCGCCCCCGGGTTTGCGTACGCAGACCGGCGGGCGCTCGTCTCGGCCGAGGACAAGTATGGGATCGAGCGCCTCGCTCGCGCCGAGCGCGTCGATGGGATCATCGCCCCGGGAATCGACTGGCCTGTCGCGATCGCCTCCGGGGTAGCGGCCCAGCTCCGTTTGGCTCATCCGATCGACCCCGACACGGCCGCCCGGGCGGTCTCGAAGCTGAGGCAGCGCCGCTGCTTCGACGAGGCGGACGTGCCGCAACCTCGGTGGCAGCTCGTCGACGGCCGAGGCACCGGGCTCGAGCTGCGGCCACCGTGCGTGGTGAAGCCTCCAGATCGCCAGGGACAGCGCGGCCTGTCGTTGGTCAGAACCGTAGATGAGCTCGCGCCCGCACTCGAGCACGCTGCGCTGGCTTCCCGGTCGGGAGCCGTCCTCGTCGAGCAGCTTGTCGACGGGCCTGAGGTGACGGTCAATGCCTTCTCCGTGGACGGTTCCCTCCACGCGCTCACCGTGACCGACCGCTTGACCACCGAGCCGGCGGCCTTCGGAGTCGCGCTCGCGCACGCCTGGCCCACTTCCTCGGACGAGCGCCTCGCCATCGGGGCGACGCGCAGGGCGGTCGAGGCGCTCGGGATTCGCGAGGGCCCGAGCTACACGCAGGTTCGGTTCGGTGCCGACGGCCCCAAGGTCATGGAGGTCGCCGCCCGACTCGGTGGCGGGCACGACGCAGAGCTCTGTTACGCCGCTCTCGGCATCGACCTCAACTCGTTGGCGATCGGTGCTGCGCTCGGCGAACGAGCCGAGGTGCCGGCACCGGCGCCGGTCGGCGGGGCGTGCGTCCGCTTCCTCGTAGCCCCTGAAGGCGAGCTCGCCGCTGTCGAGGGATTGGACGAGGCGCTGACAGAGCCCGGTGTGGTTGACGCGGGTGTCTACAGGGCGCCCGGATGGTCGTTCGGACCGCTTCGGACGGGTGCAGACCGGGCGGGGTACGTGATCGCTCGTGGTGAGAGCCGCGACGACGCGCTCGCGCGGGCCGACCGCGCCGGGGAGCGCATACGCTTCGTCACGGCCGATGCAGCGGCTCGAGTCCACAACTAGACGCGAGACATTCCTCTCGTTTCAGCCGCCTGCGGTCGGCGACGAGGAGGTCGAGGCTGTCGTCGAGACGCTCCGGAGCGGCTGGCTCACGAGCGGGCCGCGGGCCGCGGAGCTCGAGGAGCGCTTTGCGGCCTACGTCGGCGCCGCACACGCGGTCGCCCTCTCGTCGGGCACGGCGGCAATGCACCTGGCTCTCGTCGGGCTCGGGATCGGGCCGGGCGACGAGGTGATCGTCCCGCCGATCACATGGCCCGCGACGGCGAACGTCGTCGTCCACGCCGGAGCGACCCCTGTCTTCGTCGACGTGCTCGACTCAGACCTCAACATCGACCCGGAGGCAGCGGGCGCCGCGGTAACTCGCCGCACGAAGGCGATCATGCCCGTCCATCTTGCGGGAGCACCCGCGGATCTCGACCCTCTGCTGAGCCTTGGAGTCACCGTCGTCGAGGACGCGGCGCATGCCGTGGAGTCGACCTACCGCGGCCGGAAGATCGGCTCGATCTCGGCTGCAACGGCCTTCTCCCTCTACGCGACGAAAAACGTGGCCGCCGGTGAGGGTGGCGTCCTGACGACCGACGACGAGCGGCTGGCCGGTGCGGTGCGCGAGCTCCGGCTCATGCGTCGTGGCCACGGTTCCCTCTACGACATCGAGGTGGCCGGTTTCAAAGCCAATCTGTCGGATGTCCTGGCGGCGCTAGCCCTCGTTCAGCTCGACAAGGTGGAGGAGCACGCGGAGATCCGCCGCCGCCACTTCGAGGCCTACGACGCCGGTGTCGCCGATCTCGACGGTATCGAGCCCCTTTCGGCGGCGAGCAGCCTGGATGCCCACGCCCGGCACCTCTACATCGTCCGGATCGACCCCGACCGGGCAGGCGCGGACAGAGGGGAGTACCAGCGCGCGCTCGCCGAAGAGAACATCGGGACGAGCATCCACTTCCTGCCCGTGCATCGACTGAGCTACTACCGCCGGCGGTTTCCCGACCTGCGGCTTCCGGTTGCCGAGCGCGCCGGCGCTGAGGTGCTGTCGCTGCCGCTCTCACCGGCGCACTCCACCGACGACATCCAGGACGCGGTTGCGGCGCTCCGGCGCGTCCACGCGGCGTTCACGACGGCCCGTTAGGGCTTCCGTGCGTCGCTCCTACAAGGTTGCGCTCCAGCTCGGCGTCAGTGCTGCCCTGGTGGGCGTCCTGCTCTGGCAGATCGACGTCTCTCGGACGGTCGACCTCGTCCTGTCGAGCTCGCCCGGCTACCTCTTGGGTGCTCTCGCCATCTGGGTGGCGACGACGTGGCTCCTCGCCTGGCGATGGCAAATCCTGCTCGCGTCCAAGGGGATCCGAGAGCCGCTCGGCTGGCTGACCAAGCTCTACTTCGTCGGGTACGCGGCCGGGCAGGTGCTCCCCACGTCGATCGGCGGAGACGCCCTTCGGATCGTCGAGCATGCGCGCCGCCGTCCGAACGCTCGAGGCGAAGTGGCGGGCGCGATCCTCATGGAGCGTGTCCTCGGGGCCGCCGGCACGCTCGTTCTCGTCGCTGCCGGCCTCGTTATCGCCGCGGGCCGCTACCCGGATCTCGGATTTTTCGTCTGGATCGAGGCGATCTCGATCGTTTTCGTCGGGCTCGGCCTGCTGCTGGTCTTCTCTCGCCGGAGCCGGGTGATGCTCGAGACCTGGATTTTCCCCCTCGGGCGCAGAATCAGGATCGAGCGCGCGCTCAATAGCGTCTACTCGGCCCTCCATGGCTACCGCACGCAGCACGGCGCAGTCGCTGCCGTCCTGGCGATCACGACGTTCGTCCAGTTCGTGCGGGTGCTCGGCATCTGGCTCTGCGGCGAAGCCGTCGGCGTCGAGCTGTCGCCGCTCGTCTACATCATCCTCGGCCCCCTGCTCTTTCTGGTGATGTTGATCCCTTTCACGATCAACGGCCTCGGTGCGCGGGAGGCCTTTTTCGTCGCCTTCCTCTCGCGGTTCGACGTGGAAGCCGATGCGGCCTTCGCAGTCGGGTTCTTGTTCTACGCGGTCACGATCGCCTCTGCGGTGCCCGGAGCGCTGATCCTGCTCTGGCAGAGCGTGCGCCCCTCGCCCGCACGCCCCTCGACCGAATAGCCTCGCGTCGAGCCGGCGTCTGCAGGCAGGGCTCTCTGGGCCGGCCCACGCGGACGGCGGCCAGGCAGGGGGCTCTCGGGCTCAGGAGCTCCGCGAGCCAGGCGTCGAGTGCTGCTGAGGCCTCCTTCTCAGCGACGCTCCCTTCGGTATCCACGTGGCGAGCCGCTGCGGTGCACGTCGGCAGCGCAAGGGCGCTCGGCCACGCTCGGCCAACGCGCCGGCGCCGGCGAAGGAAGATGACTGCGGCGCCAAGCGCTGTGAGCGCAGCCGCGATCAGGACGGTCGCCGGCCTACCGCTGCCCTCGGCGTCCTGCTCCCGTTTCCCGGCCGCGGTCGGCCTTGATGGCCTCGAGTGCTCCCGAGTCTCGCCCGCGCGACTGACGAGGGCGCGCTCAGGCACGTCGGCGCGGCTCCAGGCGGGCGGGTGGGGTTGCTCCCCCGAGGCGCTCGCGCTGCGACCGACCCGAGGATCCCCGTGGGTTCCGCCGCCGGTCTCCGTCTCCGCCGTTCTCGGCTGGGTGGTTCTCCGACGGTCACCGGCAGGAGCCGGGACGGCTGGCTCCTCGGGAGATTCGAGTTCGGGCTCGGCGGGAGGTTTGGCCGGTTCCTCCTCGGCCGGTACGGGAGGGCTTTCGCCCGGCTCGGAGTCAGGCTCGGTCTCAGCAGGCGTCTCCTCCGTCGCATCCTCACCGCCCGGATCCGGCGGGCTTTCCGGTTCCACGGCCGGATCGGGCGGTGGGGACTCCTCCTCCGGTTCGCCCGGCTCTGCAGGGGCACCCCCTTCCTCGACGGGCTCCTCGGCTGGAAGATCCCCGCCTGGCGCCGTGTCCTCTATGGGCGGAGGCGCAGGCAGCGCCGGCAGGAGCGACAGGGGGTCGAGGTAGCCGTGCGGGTCGCCTGCGAGGCGGATCCCGACGTGAACATAGCCCGCGGCGTGCTCGGCCTCGCCCGAGGGTCCGATCGTCCCGATGGCAGCGCCCTCCTCCACGGGCGCGCCGCGGGCGACCGAGACCGACCCAAGATGGACGAGCGTCACCGCATAGCCGTCGGCGGTCGCGATCGTTGCCGTCAGCCCGTTTCGGGGGACGCTTCCTGCAAACGAGACGACGCCGGTCGCGGGCGCGAGGACAGGCGTGCCCGGCGGAGCGCCCACGTCGACACCGCGATGCTGGCCGGCGGCGTAGGGGTCGCCCTCGAATTCGAATGGCTGTAGCACCGGCCCCGCCACGGGCCAGGTCCAGGCGTGCGCGGGCAACGCGCCGACCAGGAACGCGATCAGGACCGGAAGCGCGGCGATGAGCTTCATCGTCTGCCTCCTGGTCGCTCTGTGTGAACGGCTCGAAGGTAGCGCCTGGGAGCCGGTGCTCACGCTCCCGTCACGAAGTCGCTCGGCTTCTGTTGCAGTTTCGTGACAGGCAGTCGCGGGCCGGCCAGGCCGCGCTTCGCTCTTCGGGTAGGCGCTACGCCTGCCGGCGGCGGGCGCGCGCGGTGGCGAGAGCGAGCGCAGCGAGCGGGATCAGCAGGGCCAACGCTAGGAGCACGATCACGGACGGGCTTGCCTCTGCAGCGGCCGAGACGGCGCCAGACACCCCGCCTGACGACTCGGGCGGGCCGATGGCCTCGCCCGTGAGCGGCGCGTAGCTCGTCCAGCCGCTCGCGTCCTCACCCGGCCCTGTCATCCGGTCGGCCGGCGAGCCCGACGAGCCCTGATCGCCCGCGGCAGGAGCACCGCCGTCGCCGTCCGAGGAGCCGGCTGAAGGAGCAGCCCCGCCCTCCTCGGACTCGTCTCCTCCGGAGCCGCCCTGCCCGGAACCTCCGCCGTCCGTCGGTTCGGACCCAGTGCTCGTAGGGATCTCTTCCTGGTATTGATCTGGCGCTGAACCGTCGCCCGGATCGTCGGCCGCGGCGGCCCCCCCGACGCCGAGGAAGAGAGCTCCGATCACGCCCACCCAGACGAGCCGGCGCGACCTGGCAGCCAGCGAGGAGCAAGGGCGGGCGTCCGTCGGCACCAGACCGGCATGGTCGCGTGCCCTCGCCCGTGTGTCAAACGAGACTGGCTGGCGGGGTCCGGCGCTCGCCCTCGGCGTGGCCGGAATCGCGTTCTGGCTCGCGTACGACGGCGGTACCTACGGCCTCGAGAGCCGGACGGCGACCGCGATCGTGGTTTGGTCGGCGCTCCTGACCGCCGTCGCTTTCCGGGTGCCCGCCCTCGGCCGCCTTCCCCGGGCCGCCGTAGTGGCGGGCGGCCTCCTCGGGCTCTACGCGCTCCTGACCGGCTTCGCACTCCTCTGGGCGCCGAGCGCTGAGCGCGTCCTCGTCGAGCTGGCTCGGGTCACGCTCCTCGCCGGCTGCTTCGCCGTCGCGGCGCTCGTAGCTACCCGGGCGACGGTTGGCCGCTGGGCCGACGGGATCGCCATCGGCCTCGCCGCGACCGGCGTCCTCGCCGTTTCGTCCCGTTTCTTCCCCGGCTCGTTTCCCGAAGCGGAACCGCCCGAGTTCCTCTCGCGTCTCCTGGTTCGGCTCAGCTATCCGCTCGACTACTGGAACGGACTCGCGATCCTCGTGGCGCTCGCGGCGCCGCTCCTCCTGCGGGCGGCGACAGAGCGCTCGCATGCGGCCCTGCGGGGTCTCGCACTCGCCCCGTTGCCGGCTCTCGCCGCCACGATCTACCTGACGTCGTCGCGTGGGGGATTCGTGACGGCCTGTGTGGGAGTGGCCACCTTTCTCGCGCTCGCCGAGCGGCGCTGGAGCGTCCTGGCCGCGCTGCTCGCGGCGACGCCCGGAGTCGCGCTCGTCGTGCTCACGCTCATCGACCGGCCCGCGCTCGCCAACCGGCCGCTTTCGTCAGACGCCTCGGCCGAGGGCGGAAGCGCGGCGGCCGTCGTCCTGGCTGCCTGCATCGGAACCGCGGTGGTCTACGCGCTCCTCGTGCGCTTCGGGCCGAGCGTCCGGCCTGGCCGCAGGTTCGGCCTGGCCCTGACAGCCCTCGTCGTCGCGGGAGCGATTGCAGGTGTCGTCGCCTCCAATCCCGCCGAGCGGCTCGAGCGGTTCAAGAACCCCGTGATCAGGGTCGATCGCGACGACGACGCGGTCAGGGCTCACCTCTTCAGCGGCGGCGGCAGCGGGCGCTGGCAGTTCTGGACGGCGGCACTCGACGAATGGCAGGAGCATCCGGTCGTCGGGCACGGCCCGGGCACCTACGAGGCGTGGTGGGCCCGGACCGGGACGCTGCAGATCTTCGTTCGTGACGCGCACTCCCTCTACCTCGAGACGCTCGCCGAGCTGGGGATCGCCGGCCTGCTGCTCCTCGGCGGCGCCCTGGCGATCGGCCTGGCTTCCGGTGTGCGCCGCACGCTGCGCGGCCCGCCCGGCGAGCGCCAGCTCCGCGCCGGGCTGGTCGCGTCCTTCGCCGCCTTCCTGATCGCGGCCGGGATCGACTGGATGTGGGAGCTGACGGTCGTTTCGATCGTGGGGATGGTGCTGCTCGGGCTCCTGACCGGAGCGGCTTCGAGCAGCGACGCGGGAAGGCCGGTGGCCCGCGCAGGCCGCAGGCGGCAGCGAGTCTGGCCGGCGCTCGCAGCCGGCGCGGTCGTGCTCGGCCTTGGCGTCGTCTTCGCGCAGGCGGTAGTGCTTCTCTCGCACCTTCAGGTCGAGCGGAGCCAGGCGGCGTCCGCACGCGGGGACGAAGCAACGGCCCTCGAGGCCGCGCGCGCGGCGCGGGACATCCAGCCGTGGGCGGCCTCGCCACGGATCCAGCTCGCGCTCGTCCACGAGCAGGCGGGGCGCCTGGAGCAGGCCGCGGCAGAGATGAGGGGCGCGGCCGAGCGCGATCCCGAGAACTGGCGCCCGCACTTTCTCCTGGGCCGGATCCTCCTCAACCTCGGGGCCGCCGAAGAGGGCGGACGGAGCTTCGAGCGCGCCCGGGCTCTCAATCCGCGCTCACCCATCTGGCGCGATCCCACGCCCTGAGCGCCACGCTTGTCGGCTCTATCGGCCTCGACTATCCTCGGCGCTGCCCAGCCCCGGGGAGGCGAGCGGGATGAGGAGCGTCGCTGAACACACCGAACAGCCCGTCGAGGCGGCCTCTGACGGGGCGCTCGAGCGGACAGCAGCGCGCGCCGAGCCTCGGCCGTTCAGACGCGACTCCCTGCTTCGCCGGATGCTTGCGGGCGCAGACGTGCTCGCGGTGCTGGCCGGCTGCGCCAGCCTGGCCCTGACCGCCGACGGCCCACATGCCGCTTGGGCGACAGCGTTCCTGCCGGGCTGGATCCTGGTTGCGAAGCTCTTCGGGCTCTACGACCGCGACCACCGGATGATCCGACACCTGACCGTCGACGAGCTTCCTGCCGTCGCCGTCTGGGCCGCGGGAGGCGCCGTCTCGACCGCGGTCTTCCTGCAGGTGACCCCGGCCGGGGCGATTCAGTTCGAAGCCAAGCTGTGGCTCTGCGTGGCCGCGGGGCTCGGGGCGCTCGCCTTCCGCGCCTCGGCCCGTCACCTGTGGCGACGCGTGACTCCGCGCGAGCGAACCGCGATCGTCGGCAGCGGTCCGGTCGCCGACGCCACGCGCCGGAAGCTCGAGCTCTTCCCCGACATCCACCTCGACGTCGTGGCCGAGCGGGACGCGGTCACCGCAGACGAGCTCAGGGCCGGCCCGGCCTGGCTCGACGGGCTCGACCGCGTCATCCTCGCCGCGAATGCCATCGACGAGGAGCTGATCGCCGAGCTCGTGGCGCTCTGCCGCAGACGCCACGTGAAGCTGAGCATCGTGCCGCCTGCCCGGGGCGTCTTCGGAACCGCCGTCCTCCTGAACCACGTCGCCGACCTGCCGGTCGTGGAATACAACACCTGGGACACCTCGCGCTCGACGCTCCTCCTGAAGCGCGCCATCGACCTCGTCGGCGCCCTCGTCGCGCTCGTCGTGCTCTCGCCGCTCCTCCTCCTGGCCGCGGCTGCGATCAGGGTGGAGCGCCGCGGCCCGGTGCTCTTCGCGCAAAGGCGCGCGGGGAGGGACGGGCGCCCCTTCAGGATGCTGAAGTTCCGGACGATGGTGGCCGACGCCGAGGAGCAGCTCGCCGAGCTCGTGCCCTTCGACTCGCTCGGCGACCCGATGTTCAAGCTCCGCGGCGATCCGCGCGTGACACGCGTCGGACGGTTCCTCCGCCGCACGAGCATCGACGAGCTTCCGCAGCTCTGGAACGTCCTGCGCGGGGAGATGAGCCTCGTCGGCCCGCGGCCGGAGCAGGTCGAGCTCGTGGAGCGCTACCGCCCCGAGCATCGCTTCCGCCTCGACGTGAAGCCCGGCCTGACCGGCCCGATGCAGGTATACGGACGCGGCGAGCTCACCTTCGAGGAGCGCCTAGCGGTCGAGCGCGAGTACATCGAGAACCTCTCGGTCGGGCGCGACCTGCGGATCCTCTTCATGACCGCGGCGCCGGTCTTCTCCGGCCGGGGCGCGTTTTAGGCACGGACCGCCTCCCGGCGTCGCGGTCCGCGGTGCGCGTGCTCTTCATCGGCGGCTGGGGCCGGAGCGGCAGCACGCTGCTCGTCCGGCTCCTGGGCGAGACCCCGGGCGCCGTCGCGGTCGGAGAGCTGCGCTTGCTCGCGCTCCGTGGCCTCAAGGAGAACCCCGTCTGCGGGTGCGGCGAACGCCTCTACGACTGCCCCTTCTGGACGGCCGTGGGCGAGGAGGCGTACGGCGGCTGGGATGCCGTGGACGCGGAGGAGCTCGCCTCGCTGGACGGAGAGGTCATCCGCTTCCGCCACCTTCCGGCTCTGCTCCTGCCCCGTCTCTTCCCGTCGTTTGGGGAGCGCCTGCGCCTCTACCTGGCGCACATCGAGCGCGTCTACCTAGCTGTTGGGGTCGTGTCTGGCGCCTCGCTCGTCGTTGATTCGGGGAAGGCGCCCCACTACGCACTTGCGCTTCGGCACGCCTCCGGCGTGGAGCTGGCCGTGGCGCATCTCGTCCGGGACAGCCGCGCCGTGGCTTACTCGTGGCGGCGGCGCAAGCCCCTGACCCAGGGGGGTGAGGATGACGAGTACATGGCCGTTCATCCGGCCGCGCGGTCGGGCGTTCGCTGGACGCTCCACAACCTCCTCGTGGATCTCGTGGCCGCGCTCGGCGTCCCGCGACGTGTGGTTCGCTACGAGTCGCTCGTGGCCGCGCCCCGCGAGGAGCTTGCTCGACTCCTGGCCTTCGTCGGGCGTCCGCCGGCTCCTGGCGCGCTCGATTTCGTGGGCAGCTCTGCGGCTTCCCTGGGCGTGCACCATCTCATGTACGGGAACCCCGATCGCTTCGTCCGCGGAAAAGTCCAGATCCGCGCCGACCGGGAATGGGAGAGCTCCATGCCGCCCTCGGACCGCCGGCTCGTGACCGCGCTGACGCTGCCGCTCCTCCTCCGCTTCGGCTACGTCGGGCCCCGGAGGGCGAGGAGCTTCCGCGTCGGCCCCTCGGATCGAGGCTCCACGTCCGTAGGCGGATCGAACCCGAAGCCGTAGCCGGCGAGGAGGCTCTCGACCTCGCCCGGATCGACGCCCAGCTCCGGGTGGATCTCGACGAGGACGACAAGTGGCTCTTCGCGCGCCAGGATCCGCGTCGCGCCCGCGAGCGCGAGCAGCTCGGCGCCCTCCACGTCCAGCTTCAGGAAGTCGATCGGGTGACTTCCCAGGAGGGAGTCGAGCCTGCTGGTCTCGACGCGCAGTGCACCGGCGTCCCGCCCGGGACGGTCGGAGAGAAGCGTGTGGTGGCCGCTCAATTCGCTCAGGTGGAGGGTGGTCTCGCCGTGCTCGTCGGAGAGCGCCGCGTGGACGACCTCGACGTTCCCATAGCCGTTCAGGGCGATGCTTCGCTCGAGCCAGTGGCGGTTCCGGGGCTCGGGCTCGATCGCGACCACGCGCCCTTTTGGCCCGACGAGCCTGGCGGCGAGGAGGGTGAAGTCGCCCTTGTTCGCGCCGGCGTCGACGAAGGTCATTCCCGGGCCCAGGAAGCGCCGGAGGAGCGCCTGCTCCTCGACCTCGTAGAGGCCGAGGGCGCGCTCGAGCATCATCGGCGACTCGCTGAGGTCGAGGTAGATCCGGCTGCCAGAGACCCTGCAGACCACGTGCCGGTGTGGAAGAAGCGGCCTCAGCAGAGGATGCAGCCGGGCAAGCACCTTGGCGAGGAACGTCTTCGGCCGGAAGAACACGGCGCTTCCTCCTACGCGGGGCCGGGGCGGCTCGTGCCGCCGTCGAGCCAGCCGGTCAGGTCGCGGCCGATGAGCTCGCCCGCGCGCTCGATGTCGTGCCGGTAGGACTCGAGGAGCTCGCGCCGCGTCTCGGGTCGCATCTCCACGGGCTGCACGTTTCGCTCGACGAGCGCGTGGAGCGCACGCTGCCTCAGCCGTCTCGGGAGCAAGGGACGGAGCGCGCGCTTGACAGGGTGATCTTGCCTCCAGAGGAACGCGTGAAGCCGTCGGCTGCGCGGGGTTCCCGATGCGCTCCAGCGGGAGATCTCCGGCTCGAAGCCCGGCGAGACGCCGAGGAACTCCCAGAGCTCCCGAACCGTTCCGGCGTAGTCGGCCTTCAGGTCGTCGTAGAGGAAGACCTTCAGCCGCTCCGCCGGGAAGGCAGCGAGCCAGCGTTCGAGGTGCTCCCCGTAACGGCCGGCTTCCCGGTAGCGCCAGGCCGGCGACCAGCCGAGTGCCGCCCGCCCCTGTTCCGCGTCGAGGGCGTCTTCGAACGAGAGCCACTCCCGGCCCTGGCTCCGGTGGAGGGAATAGTGGGAGAAGGCTCGCTCGGAAGGGTTTCTCAGCACCGCTACGAGCTTCGCTTCCGGGACGTGAAGCCGGGCGCACTCCGGGGCGCGCTCGCTGGCGAGGTAGCTCGTCGAGCCCTCGCCCAGGATCCGTTGCCCGCGTGCCGCATCGAAGAGCGTCTCGTACTCCCTGAGAGCGCGGACTCCCTGCTGGTCGCGCGGCCCGAGGAACGGACGATTCAGGCCCTCGACTGCAAAGAACAGAGGCTCCTTGTTCGGGCTCATGAAGATCTCGGGATGCTGCCGCGCGACGTCGTAGAGCGTCGTGGTGCTGGCTCGGGGCGCGCCAAGAATCAGGAAGTTCGGCAGCGGCACGCGCGCCACCCTAGCTCCGGCCGGCTAGCGCCGGATCAGGCGGCCGAGCGACGCGCCGGAAACGATCGAAGCCTCGACGCCTGTCCGCCGAAGCACCAGGCGGTGGAGCCAGAGGTTCCACGCCACCGTGCTGAGCGCGGTCGCGACTGCCGCGCCCTCGATGCCGAGCGTAAGGGTGCCGAGCGGGACGAGCGCAAGATTCGCCAGGGCCACGGTTCCGTAGACCCGTGCGGCATCGTTCTGGTGCCCTGTCAGCGTCAGGAGGTAGCCGACGGAGCCCGTCGCCGCGTTGACCAACTGCGCGGCCACGAGGAGAACGAGGGCCCAACGCGCCTCGGCGAACTCGTTGCCGAAGAGCCGGAGCACGGGCTCGGCGAGGAGGGCGAGGCCGACGGCCAACGCAAGCGAAGGCCAGAAGGTCCAGCGCGCGACCGTGGTAGCCAGCCGCTGGAGCGCCGCGTGGTCCCCCGCGGCGTGGAGCCCGGCGAGCAACGGGGCTGCCATTCCGTTCGTCGCGACGAGCACGAAGCTGACGAGCGACGCCGTTCTCGCCGCCGCACTGTAGAACGCTGTGTCGTCCGCGCCGAGGAGGCTTCCGACCACGAGGATGTCCGTCTGGCGGAGCATCGTCGTGAACGCGGTCGTCAGGAGCAGGGCGAGCGCCACGCGCCTCCACGTCGCGGGGTCGAACCGGGGCGCCGTCGAGCCCACGGCCCGGCTGGTCAGCCAGCCAAGCGGACCGATCTGGAGGAGGACGAGCGCCAGCGTGGCGACGAGGGTGACCGCGAGCGCCTGGTCCGTCGAGAGCCCGTCGGCCGATCGCCAGACGAGCCAAGCGCCTGTGAGGATCGCGAGGGGCCTGAGGACGAAACCGGGTCCGTACGCCAGTGCCATCCTCCGGAGACCACGGAGAGCCTCACGCTCGACGAGGGCCAGCGACAGGACCGGCGTCAGCCACACTCCGAGGAGGGCAGGCTGCCAGCGGCCGATGGCGCCGGTCTCGTGGAGCGCGAAGACCGCGGCCGAGCCCAGGAGCCCGAAGGTGATCCCAGCCGCGAGCACGGCCAGGGCTCCTGCCCGGATCACGCCTCCGAGCCTCGCCTGATCCGCCTGGGTGACGTACGTCGGGACGAACCGGAGGAGCACTCCTGGCACTCCGAGCGCGACCGGCACCGAGAGCACCGTGGCCCACGCGAAGACGTACGCGTACGAGCCGTAGTCGGGGACGGCCATCCACCTCGCCAGAGCGACCTGGAGCGCGAAAGCCAGGAGGGCACCGACCCCTTGCAGGACGAACGCGGTGCCGGCGCCTCGGGCCAAGACCGCGCGCAATCCGTCGCCGAACAGCGTCTGGAGCGCCGCGCGAAGCGGGGGCTCGCCGGGCCCGGGCTTGCTCACCGCCTGAGGCTAGCGCACCGCATTGCGAGCCGATTCGAGCGCTGCCGACACTCTCGTCGCCACCGAGTCCCAGGTGAATCCGCGCGCCCGCTCGAGCCCGCCCGCCCGCAGCTTCCCGCGGAGCTCCGCGTCGTCGGCAACCGTGCGCAGCCCCTCGGCGATGTTCTCTACGTCATGCGGGTCGACGAGCACGGCGGCACCTCCCGTGATTTCCGGGAGCGACGCTCTACGTGCGGCCAGAACTGGCGCTCCGCAAGCCATCGCCTCGAGCGCCGGCAGCCCGAAGCCCTCGTAGAGCGAGGGCAGCGCGACCGCAGCGGCGCCTCGGTAGTGGGCGGCGAGCTCTACGTCGGCCAGCCGGCCGGCGAAGACGAGACGCCCGGCCGCGCCGTGCCGCCGTGCGAGCGCGACCAGGCGCCCGTCGGGCTTCCCGGTCAGCACCAGGCGCACCTCGCCGGCCAGGCCGGAGCGGGCGAAGGCCTCCACGAGCCGCGGGAGGTTCTTGTGCGGCTTGTCGTTCCCGGCGTACAGGACGTACGGGTAGCCGGGCTCATGGCGCGGCCCCTCGGGCCCGAACGAGGCCGACACGCCGTTCCCGACCACGACGACGCGCTCGGGCTCGACCTCCGCCCAGGTCACGATCTCCGCCTTCGAGAACTCGGAGACGGTGAGCACGGCTGCGGCCCGGCGCGCAGCCGGCCTGACGACGAGCTGGTAGTAGGCGCGCTGGCGTAGGCCGCGCTCCGGCGCGAAGCGCACGTGGATGAGGTCGTGGATCGTGAAGACGAGCGGCGCGCGGCTCACGAGCGGCGGGTTGAACCCCGGGCTGAAGTAGACCGCGGGCCGCCTGCGCGCGATTTCGGCGGCGAGCCAGGCCGGCTCGAGGGGATGCAAGAGCGGCAGCCGGCTCCCGACCGGCTGCCAGCCGGAGAGCCTCTGGAGGACCTCGGAGGCGAATCGGCCGATGCCGAGGACGTCGCGTGGGCCGCCCTCCGTCCAGCGGCTGTCGGCGAGAATCATCTGCCGCCTCCTGCCGGCAACACGAGCGTCGTCACGACGCGCGAGAATACGCAGCGGCGTGCACGTACGGCGCTCCGCCCGTCCCCGGCCATGAATTCCGAGACCGACCGAGCGCAGGCAGTCGAGGCTCCCCGGCCGGCCGCCGGAGAGCCCGGCGTTCGCTCGTCCCGGGGCCGAGGCGTCCGGGCGTGGAGCGGCGCCGGCGTCCGTCTCGACCTCCTGCTCCGCCCGCACGTTCTGTGCCTGCTCGGTGGCGCCCTGAGCTTCGCGGCCTGGGCCGTGCCGTGGCCGGAGTCGATCCGGCGGGGCTTCGAGGAGAGCGCACCCTTCACGACGCGGGGGATCGGCCTCGTTCTGCTCTGGTACGCCGCCATCGCTCTGGCCGCGTTCGCGGGCTGGCGGCTCGGACAGCGCTTTCGGCCCAGCGAGCTCTTAGAACGAGTCGAGGACGAGTCCCTCTACCGCTGCCTCGTGGCCTGCGCGGCCGTGGGCGTCCTGGCGAGCTACGTCCTCGTCGCGATCCGCGAGCCGTCGGTCTTCGTGGACGCGATTGCCGGGCGGCGCTTCAACGAGGTCAGGGAGGCGCTCCCGTATGCGGCGGGAATCCAGACCTTGCGCTACGCCGCGATCCCCGCGGGCGGCATCGCCCTCGCCCTGGTTTTGCTCCGGCGCCGGGTCACGCGGCTCGAGGTTCTGAGCGTGGCGCTCCTCCTGTTGACCGCCGCGATTGCGTCACGCCTCTCGATCGTGCTCGCGATCCTGATCGCACTCGGGGTCCTCGTGTACAGGCGCCCGGGGACGCGGGTGACTGTGCTCGGCCTGGTCGTCGTGGCGCTCGTGTTCTTCCTCGTCACGACGCCGCTCACGTATCTCCGAAGCGGCGCGTTCTACCGTCAGCACCACGGAACGGGCAATCCGCTCCTCATCAACGCCGGCGAGTTCGTCTCCTACCTGGGCGCCCCGTTCCAGGCGGCGCTCGCGACCGCGAACGAGGTGGCCTACCGAGATGGGCGCCGCCTCCTGAGCTATCACGCTCCGCTGCTTCCGAACGCTTCGTTCGAACGTGGGATGAACGGCTGGCTGGTCTGGAGCGTGAGCGCCAGAGCCTCTAAACGGCCGATCGGTGCATCCAGAGGCCTTCCGCTCGAGATCGACGAGAACGCCGCGGGACCCGACCAGGCGGCGCTCGTCATCGACGTCGACCGAGCTTCCGTGGCTGCCTCTGTGATCTCGAGCCGCCTCGTTCCGGCCTCGGATCTCGGTGGAGCTACCGCCGCGGCGCGGCTTCGCTTCCGTGGCGTGGGAGATGTGCGCGCCCGAGTCGACGTGTGGGCGCGGCGCGATGCAGACGGCCGACTGCAGATCGGCGACACGATCGGCGCCTGGCCGCCGCGCTCGCTCGGACAGCAGGTCGACGAGGAGTGGCAGGTCATCGGGGACCGGCTACCGGACCCGGTCACCGGAGGCGAGAGCTACGTGGTCTCCCTCTCGCTTGTCGTCTCGAAGAACGCACGCGGCAGCGTGATTGTCGATCGCATCGTGCTCGGGCCCGTCGTCCGGCGAGATGCCTCGGCGGCGCTCCTTCGCTACCTGACGCCGACCTACCTCCCCTTTCGTTCTGAGGACGCCACACGCACGGCCGACAGCTACCGCAACGTGGTCGAGATCGACGAGGGCCTGGCGACGAACTCGTCGTTCGCGCGGATGGTGAGCGCGATCGGCCTGCCCGCCTTTGCGCTGATCGCCCTGGTCTCCTTTCTGGCTGCGGTCGTGGCCGGGCACGCGTCCCGCTACGCGAGCTACGTCATCGTCGTATCCGTGATCGTCGCGTATTGCTTCGCAGAGCTCTGGCGGACCTACCTCTTCATGTCCGGGCTCATCCACTTTCTCGTCCTCGCGGTGGTCGGCGCTGCCCTTCTGAGCGTCGCGTTGCCGCAGGTCCGGCGGCTGCTCCGCCGCCCCTCCTAGGCCGACCGGTAGCCGGCCAGCCTGCCCCGGGCGGCATGCCAGCGGAACCTCGCGAGCTCGGGCCGGCCCGAGGCGAGCGCCACGACTGCGCCGGCCAGAGGACGCGCGCAGAAGTAGAGCGCGAACGGCGCGGGGAAGCGGTGCTTCTTGAGCACGCGGCCCATGCCCCGGCCGTAGCCCTCTGCGCGGGCGGGATTCAGCCCTCCGGGGGAGGCCAACGGCTCAGGATGGTGGACTACAAGGCTCGGGTCGTAGTGGATCCGGAAGCCGAGGTCGACGGCGCGGATCAGGTAGTCGGTCTCCTCGCCGGCCTGGTAGAGGCCGCGCGAGCCGACGCCCAGCTCCTCGTCGAAGGGCCCGACAGCCTCCACGACTCTCCGCCGGAGAAAGAGCGTGAAGTTGAGGCCACGGCGCCAGGCGTTCCGCCTCGTGACGTCGCCCGCGCGCGCATCCCACCGCGCGGCCGAGGGCTTGCCCGCGGCATCCAGGGAGCGGCCGCCCAGGCCATCCCACTCCGGATGAGCGTCGAGCTCGGCCGCGACCCGGTCGAGGAGCCCGGGCGGGTACCAGCAGTCGTCGTCGGGAAAGGCCACGACCTCCTCGTCGCCGCCGAGGCCTGCGTTTCGCGCCCTCGACGCCCCCGGCTCGGAGCGGATGCGGTCCAGTGAGACTCGAGTCCGGTGCCGGGCTACGAGCGGCTCCAGGCGCTCGTCCGGGTTCTGATCCACGACTGTCAGGCGGACGCCGTCGCGCTCCTGGGCGGCGAGCGAAGCAAGGAACCGCTCGAGCTCCGCGGTACGGCCCCGGGTCGCCAGCACGAGGTGGAAGCGGAGGCCCATCGGAGGCGCCGAGTCTACGATCGGCGGGCATGAGCGAGACGGGACTCACGGCCCGCGCCGCCATCGTCCACGACTGGTTCCAGGGCTATCACGGCTCGGAGCGGGTCGTCGAGGCGATCCGGGCCGGGCTCTTCGCCCCCGGCCATGAGCCGGACGTCTTCACGTTCCACGCCGCGCGGGAGCTCCTGCCGCCGCGTCTGGCGAGCTCGATCGTGCGCGAGTCACGCCTGGCCGCGCTGCCCGGGCTCCGCCAGGAGGGCCACGATCCGGGCCGCTGGCGCTACCTCCTGCCCCTCATGTCACGGTACTTCGAGCGGCTACCGCTCGACGAGTACGACCTGGTGATCTCCTCCTCTCATGCGTGCGCGGTCGACGTCAGGCCGCGCGCCGATGCGCTCCACGTCTGCTACTGCCACACACCGATGCGCTACGCCTGGCTGCCGGAGCTCGACGGCACCAGGGCGGGCGGACTGAGGGGCGCCGCCCTGGCGCGGCTGGCCGGGCGACTTCGCCGGATCGATCTGGAGGCCTCGCGCCGGCCGGATCTCTACGTCGCCAACTCGGATGCGGTCCGCAGGCGGATCCTGCGCTTCTACGGGCGCGAGGCCGAGGTCGTCCACCCGCCCGTCGACGTCGAGGATTTCGACCCGGCGCGACCGAAGGATCGCGAGCACTTCGTCTGGGTGCACCGGCTCGTTCCGTACAAGCACCCGGAGCTCGTCGCCGAGGCCTTCAGAGGGCTGCCCTACCGGCTGACGATGGTCGGTGTCGGGCCGCTCGAGGCCGACCTCCGCCGCCGCCTGCCGCCCAATGTCGAGCTGCGTGGTTGGCTCCCGCGCGAGGAGCTGGCCGAGCTCTACGCCGGGGCCGGTGGGTTCGTGCACGTCGGCGAGGAGGACTTCGGAATCACCATGGTGGAGGCTCTCGCCGCGGGCACGCCGGTGATCGCGCTCGACCGGGGTGGCGCGCTCGACATCGTGCGCGACGGAGTTGACGGGATCCTGATTCCCGAGGCCGAGCCCGAGGCGCTTCACGCGGCCGTAGGCCGCGTCGCCGAGGCGAGCTGGGACGCTTCGGCTCTCGCGGAGCGCGCTCGGACGTTCTCCCGGGCGAGCTTCCTGCAGAAGCTCGGCGGCCTGATCTCGGCCGCGGAGGAGCGTCGAGGATGACCGACGGCGGCGGGCCCGGCCAGCCCTGTGCGGTCTGCGGCGCCCCGACCGCGCCCGAGAGCATCGGCGGGTTCGCCTTCTCCGTCTGTACAGCTTGTGGCTACGGCTCGCTCGTCGACGCGACCTCGGGGGACTACTGGGCCGGCAGCGAGGCTTCGCCCGAGGATCCGGGCGAGTACTGGACGGATGCGAAGCGCCGCTACTTCGCGGGCGCGCTCGACCTCCTGGCCGGCCGGGCTCCGGGCCGGCGGCTGCTCGACGTGGGCGGCGGGGTCGGGTTCTTCGCCGAGCTGGCGCTCGAGCGCGGCTGGGACGCGTACTCGCTCGACGTCTCCCCCCGCGCCACCGAGCTCGCCGCCGCTCGCCTCGGCCCCGAGCGGGCGCTGGCCGAGACGGGGCCGGACTCGGCCGGCACCTTCGATGTCGTCACGCTCTGGTGCGTCGTCGCCCATACCCGGGCGCCGGACGAGATCGCCCGCGTGGCAGCAGGCGCGCTCCGACCCGGAGGACTCGTCTGGCTCACGACGCCGAACTTCCGCTTCCAGCGGCCCTACGCGCGCGCGCTCGGCCGGGCAGGACGCCGGCTCGACTTCCGCGCCCACGACCACGTGGGCCACTTCACGGACGACGCGGTGCGGCGGCTCCTTACCCCGGCAGGTTTTGTCGAGCCGGAGTTCCACTTCCGTGGCGTCACGGAGACGGTGGTCGGCGCCGGCAACTCGCGGGCCGGCGGGCTCGTGGCGCTCAAGCGCGCGTACAACCACGCGGCGTTCGCGGCGGGTCGGGCACTGCCGATCCCGACCTGGACTTCGGAGCTTCAGGTCACCGCGCGGCTGGAGCGCGGCCGCAGCGCCCTGTGAAGCTTCTGTGAGGTAGGCCTGACGCCGGTAGAACCGCGCCTATTGAGGTCTACACTCTGGAACGTGGCCCGGGGTCTCGGACTTGTCGTCTGCGCGACGGCGCTTGCGCTCGGCCTCGCGCTGCCCGCTTCGGCGGCGCGCGGGATCGAGACGGGCTTCGTGGGCCTCAACAAGATCGGTACGCCGGCCAACGGCAGCGTCTACGGGGACATGGCCGCGGCCGGAGCCGAGTACGTGCGGATCCCCGTCACCTGGCGGAACGTGGCTCCGATCGAGCCGGTCGATCCCGGCGATCCGGATGATCCCGGCTACCACTTCGACGGCCTCGACAGCCTGATCAAGCAGCTGACCGCGAACGGCTTGACGCCGATCCTCTCGATCGCGACGGCGCCCGACTGGGCCCTGCGCCAGCCCGACCCGAGCGGCTGGGGCCGGCGGCCGTCCCCTCCGAAGTTTGCGCAGTTCGTGAAGGTCGTCGCGACGCGCTACAGCGGCACCCACGTCCGGCCAGGCGACGCGACGCCTCTCCCGCGCGTCTACAACTTCCAGCTTTGGAACGAGGTGAACCTGCCGCGGTTCTACCTCCCGCAGTACGTGAACGGGAAGCTCGTCTCGCCGGACAACTACCGCGAGCTCGTCAACCTCACGGCTGACCGGCTTCGTGACGTCGCAGTCAGTCCCGCGGAGCTCGAGAGCAAGATCATCGCCGGGGGCCTCGCGCCCTTCCACCACAGCCGGGGGAGCGGGGTCGGACGGAACCCAGGGCCGCTCCTCTTCATGCGGGAGGCGCTCGAGCGCCGCATGGACTTCGACGCCTGGTCGGTGCACCCGTACACGCCCGGCCCGCCGACCTACAGCGCGTACGCGGCCGAGGACGTGACGCTCGGCGACCTGCCGGAAGTCCGCACCGTCTTGAACCGGTACGCGAACCGCTTCCCGGGAGGAGGCCGCAAGGAGCTCTGGGTGACCGAGTTCGCCTGGGACTCGCGCGGCCCGGACCCGAAGGGCGTGCCGATGAAGCTCCACTCCCGCTGGGTCGCCGAGGCGATCCACCGGATGTGGAGGAGCGGCGTCTCTGTCCTCACCTGGTTCCGGGTCTACGACGACCCTTGCGCCGCGACCGTGCCTGGGAACGCCAAACGGTGCGACGACGGGAACGCCGCCACTCCCTACGACTTCTGGCAGTCGGGCCTGTACGCATGCGACGACCCGGCGACCTGCCTCGGGTACCACGCGAAGCCTTCGCTGACGGCCTTCCGCTTCCCCTTCGTCGCCTACCCCTACCAAAGCCGCCCGCGAATCGCGCTCTGGGGCCGGACACCGGCCGGCGCGCCCGGAGCGGTTCAGATCGAGCGGAAGCAGGGCGACTCGTGGCACCAAGTCCGGACCCTGAACCCGAGCTCGGCCGGGATCTTCCAGGCGACCCTCCGCAAGGCGTGGCGCAAAGGTCTGCTCCGCGCAGTGTTCGACCCTGACGATCTGAGCGCGGAGAGCGAATCGTCGCTCGCCTTCGACCTGGAGCGGCCGCAGGTGAGGTGGCCGCCCGAGGGCGTCGGCGCCTTCGGGTCGTGATGGTTCTCGCGGCGTCTTAGGCTCCGCGGATGCTCTTCGTCTTCCAGCTCGACGCCGTCAACCGGGCGCTCTGCGATCGCCTGGCGGCCGAGGGGCGGATGCCCGTCTACGCGGAGCTTCTGCGCCGCGGCCGGATGCACGAGCTGTCGACGCCCGCCACCTACCTCGCCGCGTCGACCTACCACAGCCTGTATAGCGGCCTGCCGCCGGCCGACCACGGCCTTTACTACGCGCTCCAGTGGTCTCAGGCCGACCAGCGCGTGCGCTTCTTCATGCACGAGCCCAAGCCCGAGACCATCTGGGAACGCGCCGCCACGGCCGGCCTGCGGAGCCTCGTTGTCGATCCCTACGAATCGTGGCCCCCGCCGCGCGACGTTGGCATCGTCGTGTGCGGCTGCCAGTTCCGGAACGTGATCGCGCTCGAGCGCTGGTCGCAGCCGGACGGCATGTCGGCGCGACTCGAGCGCGCCCTGGGCCGCGCGAGGCCGCTGCAGGAGGTCTTCGGCCGGCCGTCGGTTCGGTATCTCCTCGCGATGCGGCGCGTCGTGCTCGAGGCGCCCTCGCGGATCGCGGACGCGACGATCACGCTCCTTCGCGGCGGACGGTTCGACCTCGTCTGGACGACCTGCCTGGCGACCCACCTCGGGGGCCACCAGTTCTGGAACCTCGCCCAGCTCGACGAGGCCGAGCTCGACCCGGTCGTGGCCGAGGTGCTGCGGACGACGCTCGCCGACACGTACTCGGAAGCCGACCGCGCGCTCGGGCGGATCCTCGACGCGCTTCCCGGCGATGCCGACGTGCTGGTCGTCTCGCCGCTCGGCATGGACGAGATCCAGAGCCGCGTCGATCTCCTCCCGGAGATGCTGGCGCGCGTTCTCGCCCGAGGCGACGACCCGCGGACGGCCGGGAGCCTGCTGTGGCGGCTTCGTGCCTCCTTGCCCGTGGAGCTTCGAGCCGGGCTCTCCCGCGCCCTGCACGGCCCGGCCACCCGAGAGCTGATGGCGCGCCTCGCGACGGCCCGGGTCGACTGGGGCCAAACGCCCGCGTTCGTCCTTCCGAGCGACCAGCAGGGGCACATCCGCCTGAATGTCCGGGGCCGCGAGCGCGACGGGGTTCTCGACCGGGCCGAGGCGCGGGCGCTCGAGGACGAGATCGTCGAAGGGCTCGAGAGCTTTCGGGACGCGGACGGAGGCGAGGCCGTGGCCGCCGTCGACCGGATGAGGGACGTCGTGGGCGAGGACGCTCCGCGGCTCGATGCGCTTCCCGACCTGTCCGTCCGCTGGAGCGACCGGCCGTCCACGGGCCTGACCGGGGTCACCTCGCCCCGCTTCGGCATAGTTCCCCGGCGCGGAGCCGGGACCGGGCGCGCCGGAGGGCACACGGACGAGGCGTGGGCGCTCTACCTTCCCGCCGGGGCGCCGGCGGGCGGTGCGGGCGAGCCCGGCGCCGTCGTCGACGTGGCGCCGACGGTTCTGGCCGCCCTCGGCGCGAGCACGGAGGGCCTCCCCGGAAGTCCGCTCGGCGAGCGGGCCCGCGTGTAGCGGCCAAACGACTTCCTTATCATCGTCTCGCGTGAGGACCGAGGGTCATGCCGAGCCGCTGACGCACGCGGCCGAGCCGAGGCAGGAGTCCACGCGGCTCTTGCCCCGGAAGGGACTTCGGCGCGACCTCGAGCTCCTGATCGCGATGACGGAGGCCGACCTCCGTGCCCGTTTCGGGCGCGGCAGCTGGCGGGTGGTGAAGTGGCTCCTCGACCCCTTCGCCCTCGTCGGCGTCTACCTGCTCCTCGTCGTCTTCGTGCTCGACCGCCCGGGCGAGGCGCCGGGGCTCAGCCTCGCGTGCGCCGTGATTCCCTTCCAGCTCATCATGATGTCGATCGTCAGCGGGATGGGATCGATCATCGCGCGCGGGACGATCATCCTGAACATGCCCTTCCGGCGAGTCCTGGTTCCGGTCTCGGCGGTCACGACTGAGGCGGCGGCGTTCGCGGCGAGTCTCGGCCTGCTCGTAGTCATGATGGTCGCCTACCGCGTCGAGCCGACCGCGGCACTCGCCTGGCTCCCGCTCGTCCTGGCGACCACGATCGTCCTCGCCGCCGCGGTCGCCTATCCCGCCGCGCTCTTCGGGCTCTGGTTCCCCGAGCTTCGGCCGTTCGCGGTCAGCTTCGTCCGGGGCACGTTCTTCCTCGCGCCCGGCCTCGTGCCGCTCGCGTCGATCTCCGACACCGCCAGCGACGTCATCAAGGCGAACCCCCTGACCGGCGTCTTCGAGCTCTACCGCGACGTTCTGCTCTACGGCCGCAGCCCGGCTCCGTGGCAGTTCCTCGTCCCGCTCGGCTTCGCTGCGGCGCTCCTCGCGATCTTCGTACCCGTGTACCGGCGCGACTCGGGACACTTCGCGAAGATGCTCGGCTGATTCCCGCCCGCATCTACACCGTTCCGGCGCGCCTGCATCCTCCCACGCGAAGGAGGTCGCTGAGGCTTCTCGCGCTCCTCCAGGTACGGGATGAGGCGCAGCTGCTCGCGGGCTACCTCGAGAACCTGGCGGGCAGGGTCGACGGCGTCGTCGCGCTCGACGACGGCTCCTCGGACGGGAGCGGCGAGGTACTCAGGAGCCATCCGCTGGTGGTCGAGCTGCTTCGGCGCTCCAGCGACCGGGATCAGTGGGACGAGCCCGCCAACCGCCGCGATCTCGTCGCCGCCGCGCTTCGCCACGAGCCCGACTGGCTCCTCGCCCTGGACGCCGACGAGCGCGTCGAGCTCTCCTTTCGCCGCCGGGCCGAGCGGGCAATCGGCTGGGCGGAGCTCCTCCGTTTCGAGGTGCTCTCCCTGCCTCGCCGAGACCTTTGGGGTGATGAGAGCTCCTATCGGGTTGACGGGCCGTGGGGCCACCGGCGGCAGCCGAGGCTCTTCCGCGCCGACCCCGGCCTCCGGTTCAGCGACCAGCCGCTGCACGGCGGTTGGGCGCCGGCCGGCCGGAGGCGAGCCCGAGCCGACATCCTCGTCTACCACCTCGGCTTTCAGACGGCCGAGAGCCGACGGGCCCGACGCCGGCGCTACGAGACGCTCGACCCTGAGGCGCGCTGGGAGCCCGGGGGATACGCCTACCTGACAGACGACGCCGGCCTGCGGCTCCGTCGCGTCTCGCGGCGCCGCGCCTTCGCATCCGAGTAGCCGCGCAGGCCGCCGAGGATCCGCACGGCGGTGCCGAGGACGAGGAGCGGGACGACGCGGGACGGGCGGCCGCGGCCCGGGAGGTTCGGGTCGAAGGCGAGAGGCAGGGAGTGGGCGAGCGTCCACATGCCGCCGGTCACGAAGCGAAACGGCGGCTTCGTCGTGTGCGCCACGTAGTAGGCGCCGCGCCGGTGCGCCCGCGTCCACTGGTCACGCACGAACCCACGCAACGTCGTCGCGTTCGGGTGCGCTGTCCTGACGTCGCGGGCCCAGGCGGGGAGGATCTTCAGGCGGTCGTTCAGTTCGGTGTCCTCGCCCGTCCGCATGTCCTCCCGGAAGCGGCCGTGGCGCTCGAAGAGCGAGCGGTCGTAGGAGAGGCCGTACGCCGCCCAGCGGCGGGGGCGGCTCACGATCGTGCGCACGCCGAACACGAGGAGGAACCCGGCCGCGGCGATGTCGTTCGCGGGGTTCGGATTCGTGACCATGCTCGCGACCGTGAGCGCGCCGGCTCGGTGCTCCCGGAGGCGCCCGGCCACCCAGCCCGGCTCCGCGTGGCAGTCGGCGGCGAGAAAGGCAACCCAGCGAGCCGACGTCGCGTCGATGCCGAGGTTGCGCGCCCCACCTGCGTAGAGCGGCTCGGCCCGCTCCACCACGGGTACGTCGATGCCCGCCGCCCGCAGGACGCCGGCGGCGTCGCCGCCGCCCGAGTTGACGACCACGAGCTCGGCCGGCTGCTCCTCCTGGGTCAGGAGCGAGCGGACCGCACGAACCAGGCCGGGCTCACAGCGGAAGCTCAGGACGACGCAAGCGAGCCCGTCCCGCGCAGAGGTCTCTGCGGCGCTCACCGGCCCGTCAAGCGGTAGGCGGCGTTCGGTCTCAGGCGCCGCAAGAGGGGGAGCACGCCCGGGACAAGGCCTACCCGGGCGGGGTAGCGGCGCACCGGGAAGCCGATCCCCTCCTTGTACGCCGTCAGCCCCTCGTCCTCCGGGGAGTGGAGCCCGTTTACGACCTCGCGTACCTCGCCGCCGCGCGCGCACGCCTCCACGAACGCGAAGACGAGCGCCGTTCCAACCTGGCTCGCGAGCGCCTCGGTCCGGATGTGCAGCCGCTGGAAGTAGGCGGTGCTGTCGACGGCCCAGCCGCCCAGGTAGCCGACGAGCAGCCCGTCCAGGAGGCCTGCGAAGAAGGTCAGCCGCCCTCCGACGTCGTCTCGCGTCAGGGCCGCCGCGTACGCCTCCCGGCTCGGCGCGGCGCCGGCGTGTGTGCGCGCGATCGAGGAAAGGGCGACCTCGTGACCCTGGGCCTCGAGGAGCGCCGGGCTCGTCAGCTCGACGAGCTCCACAGTCCGCGTTGCCTTGCGGAGCCGGGTGCGGCGATTCTTCGAGAGGAGGTGGGGCCCCCAATCTGCGACCGGGGCGAGCACGTGAGCGGAGAGCGCGCCGTTCGCTGCTCCTGCGTCCTCCTCGCTGAGCGTCGCTCGGAAGCCGAGCCCCGGCCCGGGCCTGCGCACGTCACCCGCCGGCAGCCGTGCCAGCCAGTGGACCGGCTCCCAGAATCCGGGCCGGGACATCCGCCAGAAGCGCCCGCTCTGCTCGACCACCCGCTCACCGCGCCCGCGTCTCCAGGCCGCCAGCTCGGGTTCCGAGAGCGACTTCACGACGGCCTCGGCCGCGGGTCTCGTGCCTCCGCTCACGACCGGCGGGCCTTCTCGACCCCCCGAGCGGCGAGCCAGCGGACGAGCTCGGCGGCCGGGCCCAGGTCGTCCCGTGCGAAGACGGCCGGGACGCGCGGCCCGATGTACGGCCGGACGAGCCCGCGCGGGTCGACGGTGCCCTGCCGGGCAAGCCGCGCGGCCGTGACGGCGTCCTTGGCGAGGTAGACCCAGGAGACGCGCTCGGCCATCGGGCCGAGCGGCGAGACGTCCTCACCGCACAGGTCCGCGTAGGCGAGAGGCGCGAGGTCGTAGCGGCCGCTCATCCCAGCTCCCGCCCAGACGGGGAGGCGCGTGTTCACCTCCAGCACCTTGAGCCCTCCGTCCCGCGGGTCGCGGACGAGCTCGACGTGCGCGAAGCCGTGATAGCCGACCGAGGCCAGGAGACGTTGGCCCGCCTCGAGAACCTCCTCGTCGGGCTCGACCGCGAACACCGTGCTCGCGCCGAAGCTCGGGGGCCCCTGCCGCACCTTGCGCCCGACGACCGAGCCGAGTGGCTCTCCCCCTCGGCCGACGTACGTGAAGAGCGAGAGGATCCTGTCCGTCGAGTCCGGCACGAGCTCCTGGGCGAAGAGCTCGAAACCCGCGTTCCGGGCCCGCCGCCAGGCCGAGAGCCCGTCGTCCGAGTCGCCCACGACCACGACCTTGTGGCTGAACGCGGCCGCGTAGCGCTCGCTCTCGAGCGGCTTCAGGAGGAACGGCCGGCGGAGGTCGAGCCCGCGAAGCGCCTCCTCGGTGGGAACCGGCTCGGTCCGCGGCGTGGCCAGCCCCGCCCTGGCTGCGACCTCCGAGAGGCCGTCCTTGTCGCGGAGCGCCTCGGTGGCGGCTCGGTCCTCGGGGAGCGGAACCGCGGCGAGCCCGCGCAGCCCGTCCCAGTTCTCGAGGACGAGGTCGACGTGCGCATCGCGCTCGGGTACGAGGACGAGCGGCCCGTCACCGGCCGCAGCACGGACGATGTCCAGCACCCGCGGGCCGGGCTCGTCACCGAGGACGAGGTGCCGGGCCGCGAGGTAGCGCGAGCGCAGGCCGAAGTCGGCGCGCTCGAGGGCGATCCCGGTCACGCGCACGCCGCGCCGGCCGAGGCTTCGGGCCAGCGCGAGCCCCGCCGGCTGGAGGCCCAGGATGACGACGGGGCGGCTCACGCCGCGGCGGGCGTGCGCCCCGCGGTCACCACGGCCTCGAGTGTCTCCCGAAACCGCTCCGCGAGGAGGTCCCGGTCGAACTCGCGCTCGGCCAGGGCCCGGCCGTTTCGCCCCAGCCGCTCGGCCAGCCCAGGCTCTTCGGCGAGCCGGACGAGAGCGTCGGCGAGAGCCGGCCCGTCTCCCGCCGGCACGTAGAGCCCGGCCTCGTTGTCCTCTGCCGCACGGCGGAGCCACCCGTCCGTGTTGACGACGAGCGGCTTGCCGGCCGCCAGTGAGTCGAAGAACTTGTTCGGTGAGCCGGTCTCGAGGATCTTGTAGGGCGCGTAGAGCGTGATGGTGGCGCCGGCCGCGCGGACGATCCGCGCCAGCTCCTCCCGGGCGACAGGCGGCGGCACGTGGAGGTTCGGAAGCTCTGCGGCCTGGCTCTCGAGCCACGCGCGCTCGCTGCCGTTTCCGAGCGCGACGATGCCGACCCGTTCGTCGCCGCGCTCGTCGAGTGTGCGGGCCGCTGCAACGAGCTGGTCGACCCCGTTGGCCTTGCCCATCGCACCGGTGTAGAGCGCGACGAAGCGGCCGTTCAGGCCGAGCTCCTGGAAGAACGCGGGGTTCGGGTCGGCCGATCCGAAGAGCTCGTTCTCGGCCGGGTTGGGGACGAGGACGAGCTTCTGGGCCGGTACGCCCTTCTCGACGAGGAGGTCGCGTGCGCTCTCGCTGCAGACGACGACGCGCTCCGCGGCGCGGTAGAGCGTCCGCTCGAGCCACTCGGCCGCGGCGATCTCCGCCCGGTTCGTGAGGAAGCCCAGCTCGATCGGCACGTCGGGCCACACGTCCTGGATCTCGAAGACGAAGGGAATCCGGCGGGCGCGCGCGTAGGCGAGGCCGTTGAGCCCGACGGTGAGCGGCGTCGAGGACGCGTAGACGACGTCCGGCTTGGGAACGCGGGCGGCGGCGAGGGTCGCGGCGAGCGTGTAGCCGCCGTAGGAGAGGATCCGCTTCCACTTCGAGAACCGCTGCGCGTAGGGGATCCCGATCCAGATCACGTCGATCCCGTCGACGGTCTCGCGGTCGACGAGCCGCCCCGGCGGAGGCGCGACGCGGCCGGGCTCCATGTACCGGCGGTCGAGCCCGACGACCGTGACGTGGTCGCCGTGCTCGACGAGGTGGCGCGCGAACGAGTAGGCCCGGGTGGGCGCGAACCGTCGCGGCGTCGCGAACTTCGGGTCGAAGTAGAGGACGTTCATCGGCCGCGGGGCACGCTACCGCCGCGGCGCGCGGTACGCGGGGAAGAACCCGGAGAGGTCGAGCGTGTCGGCGCCGGACAGCCTGAGGTACGCCGCCTCGTCGTGTACCGCCTTGCCGACCCAGGCCTCCACGAGTGAATCGGGCGCGAAGCGGCTCTTGTACTCCCAGAGCGAATCTGCGGCGCCGCCCACGCCGCCTCCGAGGTGGAAGACCTCACAGCCGTGCTCGTGCCCCCAGCGCGCCGCGGCCAGGAGGAGCAGGTGGCTGGCTCCGACGCTTCGCCCTCCCTCGAGCGCGGCGCCCAGGTGGTAGTGGAGCCAGGGCGGCGACGAGAGGCAGAGCGTGCTCGCCACGACCTCGCCGTCGAGGAACGCGTCGAGCTGCAGCAGGCTCTGGTCGAGCCCGCTCGCGAGCGTCTGCCAGTACTCCTCGGGGAAGAGGTAGAAGGAGTCGGCGCCGAGCGCGCGCATTCCCTCCTCGTAGAGCGACGCAAAGCCGGCCAGCCGCTCCGGGCCGGCCACCACGGCGACCTCGAGGTCGCGCTCCGCTTTTCGGATGCGACGCCGATGGTGGCGATGAAGAGTCTCGGCGGGGTCGGCGCCGGGGCCGATCGGCCAGGCCACCGTGTCCGCCAGGCGCTCCAGCTCGATGGTGGCCGGCGCGTCGCGGTGGTTGGCGTAGAGCGGATGGAAGCGGACGAAGGTCGAGACCACTCCGCGTTCGGCGCACCAGTCCTCGTACGCCGGCCAGAACGCGTCGAGCGAGCCGCCGGCCGAGACGGGACCGCCGTAGCCGTAGGGCGTGAGGACGTCAGGCCGGTCGGAACCGGGGATCTCGCGGACGCTGCAGGCGAAGACCGAGTCGCCGCCGTCGTGGAGGAGCGTCGGCCGGCCCGCGTCGAGTACGCACGCGGCTTCGACGAAGCCGCGCCGGAGGTACGCGTCCCGGAGCCCGAGCCGGTCGAGAAGGCCGTCCCAGGCGCTTGGTTCGACCTCGCGGAGGGTCATTCTCCTTCACCGGCCGGGCGTTGCCGGGTCCGCGCGCGCTCGATGTTCATGCGGTCCTCGACGGGAACCGGCTCACGGCGGCGCAGCTGCCGCACCGTTTCGAGGAGGATCCGCAGGTCGAGCCCGAGCGAGCGGTTCTCGACGTACCACGCGTCGTGCTCGAACCGCTGGGGCCACGTGATCTCATCCCGGCCCTGGATCTGCGACCAGCCGGTGATGCCGGGCCGGGCGGCGAGCCGCCGCCGATCCGCCGGCGAGTAGTTCACGACCTGTTCGACGAGGTCGGGGCGCGGCCCGACGAGGCTCATCTCGCCACGGAGGACGTTCACGAGCTGCGGCAGCTCGTCGAGGCTCGTCCGGCGCAGGAAGCGGCCGCTCCTGGTGATTCGCGGGTCGTCGCGGACGACGCCGAACGGGTCTTCGCCGAGCCCGAGCTGGCGGCCGACCTCAACGGCGTCTCGCACCATCGTCCTGAACTTGAGCATCCGGAACGGCACGCCGCCCTCGCCCGCGCGGAGCTGGCGGATCACGACCGGCCGCCCGGACTCGAGGAGAACCCAGAGCCCGATCCCGGCGAGGAGCGGCGAGAGCCCGAGGAGCCCCAGCGCGGCGAGCACGCGGTCGAGTGCGTACTTCGCCGCCAGCCCCTCGTTTCTCGCTCCCGCGTCGGCGTGCATCCCGCAATCCTTCACGAGGCGGGCGCTAGACCCTGCCGGAGGACGCTCTGGAGAGGCAGTCGACGCGGCCCTGGCCTTGTGGGCGGCGAGGTGGAGCCGACGCCGCAGCTACCCTGGAGGCGGCTCGATCGCCCAGAGACGGCTCTTACAGATTGCCCCGCCGCCAGCCCCGCCTCGCCCTGCGTGCTCTCGCGGCTCTCGCCGCGCTTGTGCTCGCGCTCGGCCTCGCCGCGTGCTCGGGCGACGACGACGAGTCCGCTCCGCTGCCGGCTCCGACGACCAGCGCCGAGCCCACGACGACCGCCGAGACCGAGACCGAGACCGAGGTCGAGGAGCCGGCCCCTCCGCCGCCGCCCGTCCTCGTCAAGGTCGTCGACGGCGACACCGGCGAGCGCGTCGAGAACGCCGTAGTCCGGATCGGCGAGACCCGGGTGCGCTCCAACCCGCGCGGCCGCGCGTCGCTCCAGCTCGAACGGCCCCGGCGCCGCGCCGCCTACCACGTCTGGGCCCGCGGCTACTCGCCCGAAAAGGTCTGGGCGGCGGCGCGCAATCGCCGCAAGCCGCTCGAGGTCGAGATCTACCGGCCTGCCTACCAATGGCCGATGTACGGCGCCAACCTCGCCCGGACGCAGGCGCATCCCAAGATCAAGGTGCGGCCTCCGTACCGGCTCGCCTGGTGGCAGGGCGTCGGCTCCCTGATGGAGTTCCCTGCGGTCACCTGGAAGGGCGTCGGGTACGTCTCGAACCTGGAGGGCTGGGTGCACGCGATCGAGCTCGACCGAGGGGAGATCCTCTGGAAGACGCGGGTCGGGACGCTCATGGCCGCCTCGCCCGGGCTCGTCCCGGAACGGAATGAGCTCGTCGTCCCCACGATGTCCCCCGGCGAGCTCGTCGTCCTGAACATGAGGACCGGACGGAAGAAATGGTCGTATCCGACCGGGCGCGCCGAGCCGTCCCCCGCGATCAAGGACGGGATCGCCTACTTCGGGGCCACGAACGGGAACGTCTACGCCATGAACCTCGAACGGCGGCGGCCCCGCTGGGTCTACAGCGGCGGCGTCAAGGTCACGTCCTCGATCGCGCTCGTCGGGAACCGCGTCTACTTCGGCGACTACGCCGGCCGCGTCATCTGCCTCGACGCGCGGACGGGCCGGACGATCTGGGTCGGAAGCGCCGGCTCTCGCGTCTACGGGACGGTCGCGGTCGCGGACGGCCGGGTCTTCGCGCCCTCGGTCTTCTCCGGGCTCTCGGCCCTCTCCGCCCGGACCGGCCGCCTCCTCTGGCGGAACTCCGTCGGCTCGTACCTCTACTCCTCGCCTGCGGCGTATCGCGGGCGTGTCTACTACGGAACCTACGGCGGCGGGGTCTACTCCGCCTCCGCGGAGACCGGCAGCGTCATCTGGTCGCGCAGCGTCTCACGGGCCGTCTCGGGCGCCATCCAGATCGTCGCCGGCGTCGTCTACGCGTCGAACTTCTCGAGCGAGACCGTCGGCTGGACGTGGCGCACCGGTCGTGAGGTCTTCCGCTTCCCGAAGGGCAAGTACGTGGCGATCTCGGGGAACGCGGGCAAGCTCCTCGTCCATGGAATCCGGCGTATGTTCGCGCTCGTGCCGAGGGAACAGGGGAAGCGCGGGTGACGAAGAAGCGCGTCGCGATCGGCCTGCTCGTCCTCGTCGTCCTCGCCGCGGCCGGCGCCGGGGCAGCCTGGTACTGGAACGAGCGCGAGACGCGCGACCTCCGCGGCTCCTCCACGCAGGAGTTCGTGACGACCGAGCGGACGACCACGCGGGCCGAGGAGGAGATCAGGAGCGAGCCGTGGCCCATCTACGGCCTGAACGCCCAACGGACCCGCGACGCCGTCGATTTCCCCCACGAGCAGCCGTTCAAGGAGCTCTGGGTCGTCCCGGGCAAGCGCCTCATCGAGTTCCCGCCCGTGATCGCCTACGGGAACCTCTACGTGGCCAACATCTTCGGGCTCTTCCGCGCGCTCGAGGCCGAGACGGGCGACGTGGTCTGGCAGAAGCGGCTCCGCTTCGTGACCGCCGCCTCCCCCGCGGTCGGCGACGGCGTCGTCTACCAGCCGCTCATGAGCCCGTTCGGCGCCGAGCGCACCGCGTCCTCCGGAGCGCTCCTGGCCCTGGACGCCGAGACCGGGGAGGAGTTGTGGCGGTTCGACACCGGCGCCGTCGAGTCCTCGCCGCTCCTCCATGAGGGCACGCTCTACTTCGGCACGTTCGACAAGAAGCTCTACGCGCTCGATGCCGAGAGCGGCGAGGTTCGCTGGTCATTCGAGACCGGCGACCGCGTCAAGGGAGCGCCGGCCTTCTGGCGCGGCGCGGTGTACACGGGCTCGTACGACGGCAAGGTCTACGCGCTCGACGCCGAGAGCGGCGACCTGCGCTGGTCGAGCGAGGGCCAGGGCGGCCTGACCGGCGCGGGGAACTTCTACGCCGGCCCGGCGATCGCGTACGGGCGGGTCTACATCGGGAACACGGACGGGAAGATCTACGCCTTCGGCGCCCGCTCCGGCGATCTGCTCTGGTCGCGCTCGACCGGGAACTACGTCTACTCCTCTGCGGCGGTCTCCGACGGGACGGTCTACGTGGGCTCGTACGACGGAAACCTCTATGCGCTGGACGCGGCGACGGGCGACGTCCGCTGGACGTACGAAGCCGGCAGCGCAGTTTCGGGATCGCCGACGGTCATGCAGGGAGTCGTCTACTTCTCGACCCTGAAGGAGCGCACCTTCGGGCTCGACGCCGAGTCGGGAGAGGTCGTCTGGGAGCTCGACGACGGCGAGTACACGCCGCTCGTAGCCGACGAGGAGCGCGTCTACGTCGTCGGGCGCGAGCGGATCTACGCGTTCGAGCCGAGCTAGAAGGTTTTGGCGGAAAGGTCTTCGTTGTCGGGTTGCGCTGCTCGTTTCGAGGCAAGGACGCAGGGAGTGTTCGTACCGCGAGGTACGGGCACGACTGAGGACGCAGCCTCGGGGCGAGCGGCGCGGCCCGGCGGCTCAACGGCCTTTCCGTCAAAGCCTCCTAGTCGCAGGTCTCGGGCCGGCCGGGCACGAGGACGAAGCTTCCCGGCGGCGGCTCAGAGACGTCCACGACGCTGAGGTCGGGGAGGACGGCGAACCTCACGGTGCAGCTTCGCGGGCCCGGACGGAGGTTCGGGTGGCCGGGCAGGTACCACCCGAGCGGCATCGACGCCGCGTGGAACGTCGTCTTCGGTACGAGCGCGATCGCCTCCCCCGCCTCCCAGCCGGCCTCCACGAGCTCGGCTGCCGGGTCGCGGTAGTCGGGCCGCGCGGTCTCGGTCGCGGCCCGGTACACCAGCCCGGCGAGGCCGAGGGCACCGGCCGCCACGGCAACCGGAAGGGCGCGGCGCGGAACCGCCGCCAGGGCCGCACCGGCTGCGATCGACGCGAAGGGCACGGTGGCGAGCAGGTTCCGGGGCGTGAAGATGGTGGGTCCGAGCGCCCAGAGGATCGCGGTGGCGGCGAGCGGGAGCGTCGCGGCGAGGGCATAGAGCCGACCCGTGGCCGAGCGGCGGGCGAGGATCGCGCAACCCACCAGCACCGCCGCCACGACGACGGCCTCCAGGACGCCCGCCAGCGGCCGCGCCGCCAGCCGCCCGTAGGCGCCTGCGGCGTCACCGAGGTCGAACGGTCCGATCCAGCTGAGCCCTCCGCGCTCGTACTGATCCAGCCACACCGGCGCCCAGACGCAAAGGGGAATCAGGCCGAGGCCGACCGCCACGGTCGCCGCTCGCCTCGCCGGGCGGGCCGCCGGCTCGAGCCAGAGCCACAGGAGCCCGGCCGCGATCGTGAAGAGGGCGAAGTAGTGCGTGAGTGTCGCGGCCGCGACGAGCACCGCCAGGGCGACGAGGCCGCGCCGGTCGCCTGGACGCGCCGCCACCCGCTCGAGCGCCCAGACGAGGAGGAGGACGAGGAGCGCAAAGAGAGCGTAGGCCCGAAGCTCGCGGCCCCGGCCGATGGTCTCCACCGAGAGGGCGACGGCGAGCCCGGCGAACCCGGCGGCGAGGAGCGGCACGACGCGGCGGGCGGCGAGCACCGTCCCGGCGGCGAGGAGCGCGAAGGCGACGACGGAGATCCCGCGCAGCCACTCCACCGGGATGCCGGCACCCCTCCCGACCCAGGCGATGGCGTACCAGAGCGGCGGCGTAGACTCCGTCGCCCTGATGCGGGACAGGAGATCGAACGGGCCGGAGGCCAGGAGCACGCGGGCGGAAGCGGCCTCGTCCTCCCAGAACGACAGCTCGATGGCGCCCGGTAGCGAGGCGGCGACCGCCACCACCGCGGCTGCGACGGCCGCCACGTGCACCGAGCTCACGCGCCGCAGGTGACGAGCCCACATCGCGAGGAGGATACGACGCAGGCGCCCGTGATCGTGCTCGGCGTGTCCCGGAGCGGCACGACGCTCCTGAAGGAGATGCTCGACCGCAACTCGGTGCTCGCGATCCCATCCGAGTCGTACTTCATTCCGCAGCTCTGGGATCGCCACGGAAACCGGAGCTCGGTCGACGATGTCGTCGACGACCTGGGCCGGATCGCCCGGGTCCGGGAGTGGGGCGTGGCCCCGGAGGACGTGCGGGCTCGGCTCTCCGATGGCGCCGGCTTCAACGAGATCGTCGACGCGGTCTACCGCGTCTACGCGGAGTCGCGCGGGAAGCGGCGCTACGGGGACAAGACCCCTCTCTACATGCAGCACCTGGATCTCCTCGAGCGCGTGTTCCCGGGCGCGCAGTTCGTCCACATCGTCCGGGACGGGCGCGATGCGGGACTCTCCTTCATGGCGATGAAGCGCAAGCCGCGCTTCAACCTCGGCCGGCCACGGCGCCTCGCCGAGTTCGCGTGTGCCTGGCGCTTCGAGATCGAGGGCGCGCAACGCTTCGGGGCGCGGCTCGGGGGCGCGCGCTATCTCGAGCTTCGCTACGAGGACCTCGTGGCCGAGCCCGAGGCTCGGCTCCGAGAGGTCTGCGGGTTCCTGGGGCTCGAGTTCGAGCCGGCCCAGCTCGAGTACCACCGCGACGTGGATCCCGCCTGGCTCCAGGATCACCCCCGGCTCGCCGAACCGCCGCGGGCGGATCTGCGGCGCTGGCGCGACGAGCTGAGCCCGGGTGACCAGGAGCTCTTCGAGGCGATCGCGGGCGGTCTGCTCGGGCGGCTCGGATACGAGCGCGCGTTTCCGGCTCCTTCGGGAGCGGCCCGCGCCCGGGCTGCCGCGGAGCTCGCCGCCTTCCGCGCGCGGCTCGGGGCCTGGACCGTCTCTCTGCGCGCCTTCCGGCGCTCGCCCGTCTGGCGGGCCAGGCAGGCCTGGGTGAGGCGGTCGTCCCGGCTCTGAATAGAGTCTCGGCGTGCGCGACGACCTGGCGCCGGCCACGCGGCTCGTCCACGCCGGTCTCGACCGCGCGGACGGCGCCCCGAGCGCGCCTCCGCTCGTCACGGCGTCGTTCTTCACGTCGGCCGGCGACCCCGGAGACCTGCCGTACGCCTACACGCGGCAGGGGAACCCGACCTGGACGGCGCTCGAAGCGGCGCTCGGCGAGATCGAAGACGCGACGGCGCTTGTCTTCGCCTCCGGGCAGGCGGCGAGCCTCGCACTGGCGCTGGTGCTGACGGAGGGCCGCGGGCGGCTGGTCCTCCCGTCGGACGGCTACTACGGCATGCGCGTCCTCACGGAGCTCCTCGGCGGCCGGCTCGTCGAGCCCGTGCCGGTCGACCTCCAGGATCTCGACGCCGTCCGGGCTGCGGTAGGTGCCGCGCCCTCCGTCCTCTGGGTTGAGACGCCGACGAACCCGCTCCTCCGGGTCATGGACCTCGACGCTCTCGGCCGGTTGGCTCGCGATGCGGGGGCGCCGCTCGTGGTCGACAACACCGTGGCGACGGCTGTCCTGCAGCGGCCGCTCGAGCACGGCGCGACCGTGACTCTGACGTCGCTGACGAAGATCGCGTCGGGCCACTCGGATCTCTTGCTCGGTGCGGTGGCGACGCGCGACGAGGAGCTCGTAGCGCGCCTGCGTACCTGGCGCGCGGCAGGCGGCGGGATCCCCGGCCCGTTCGAGGCCTGGCTTGCGCACCGGGGCCTCAGGACGCTCGCTCTCCGGGTCGAGCGCCAGTCGGAGAACGCCCTCGCGCTGGCGCGGCACCTGGCCGGGCACGAGCGCGTGCGGGCCGTCCATTACCCGGGGCTCGAAGGCCCGGGTCACGACGTCGCGGCGCGCCAGATGCGCGGCGGCTTCGGGCCGCTTCTCTCCTTCGAGCTCGACGGAGACGCCGCCGCCGCCGACGCGGTCGTGCGGGCCGCGGAGCTCATCCGCCCCGGCACGAGCTTCGGCGGCATCGAGTCGTCCTGGGAGCGGCGGGCCCGCTGGGCGAGCGAAACCGCCCCGGAGAGCCTCATCCGTCTCTCCGCAGGCATCGAAGCCATCGAGGATCTCCTGGCCGACCTCGACGCGGCCCTGGCGGCCTGACCCTAGAGGCTTGGCCGCAGGAGCCATGTCAGGGGTCAGACCCCTGACATGGCTCGGTTGGGCGTGTCGGTCTCGCGTGCCTCGGAGCGCGCTAGTACTTCAGGAGCGCCTTGGCGCCGAGCTCGTCGATGCAGGGATCGCACTCGGCGAACTCGTCCGCGTAGCCGTTCAGGGCAACTGCGGCGCCAGCGGCCTCTGCATCCGTGTCGACGACGCTGAACCAGCCCATCGCGCCGCCCTCGAGCTGGCGCGACTGGTGCGGGTGGAACATGTAGAGGCCCGTCTCCTCGAACTCGACCTCCAGGATCGCGCGCTCGCCCTGGCAGAGCATCACGGTGTCCGTGACCTCGGGCTCGCGCGCCGTTCCCGTCCTGTAGAGCCGGAACATCGCCGCGTGCAGGTGGAAGGAGCTCAGGTCGTCGTATTCCGTCGCGTTCACGAGGTAGATCCGAACCGGCCTTCCCCGCCGCACCACGATCGGCGTTGCGTGGTATGCGAGCGCGCGCCCGTTCAGCGCGTAGACCTCGTTCCGCCCGTCCCCGTTCACGTCGAACCCCGAGAGGACGAGGACGACCTCCTGCGCGGGCGGACGCGGCTCGGGCGGGTCGACGATGAAGGCGCCGTAGAGCCCACGGTTCAGGTGCTCGGCGAAGGGGCTCACGTGGCAGTGGTAGAGGTGGAGCCCGGCGGGCTTCGCGCGGATCTCGTACGTGAAGGAGCCGCCCGGCGGAACCGGCTCGCCGGAACCGTCCATTCCGGGCGCGTGCGTCCCGTGGAAGTGCACCGTGTGCGGGTGCTCGGCCTCGTTTCGGAACCGCACGCGCAGCAGGTCGCCCTCGGTCGCCCGGATCACGGGCCCCGGCACGCTGCCGTTGTACGTCCAGGCTGGAAAGGTGACCCCGGGTGCGATCTCGACCTCGCGGCTCTCGGCGACGAGCTCGAGCTCCCGGACGCGGCCGCGCTCCGCCGCCTCGGCCCGCGGCGGACGGAGGAGCGCGTCGGTCGCGGTCTCGCCGCGCTTGCCCGAGCTTGCGAGGCGCTCCATGACGGTCGCGTGGTCCGGCGCCGGGCCTCCGGCCACGTCACCCGGCGCCGGGTGGTCTCCGCCCGCGCCGGCGCTCCCGGCCCGGAGCAGGGGCAACCCTGCCAGCACGGGAACCGCGCCGGCCAGGAAGCGCCGCCGGGAGAGGGTCGAGCTCGTGCGCACTCAGGGAGTGGGACGCGAAGCCTCGCCCGAAGGCGATTCCAGCCGCTGAAGGGTCGATAAGCCGACGTTTTTCGAGTCCGTGAGTACGATGAGACGCATGGGCACTGCCCTCGTCACGGGTGGAGCGGGGTTCCTCGGCTCGCACCTCTGCGACCACCTGCTCGCCGAGGACTACCGGGTCATCTGCGTCGACAACCTCGACACGGGCTCCCTGCAGAACATCGAGCACCTGCGCGGTGACCGCTTCGTCTTCGCCCAGCACGACCTCACGGAGCCGTTCTTCGTCGACGAGCCGATCGACGTCGTCTTCCATCTCGCCAGCCCGGCGAGCCCGATCGACTATCTCCGCCTGCCGCTCCACACGCTGAAGGTCGGGTCCTACGGGACGCACCACATGCTCGGGCTCGCCAAGGTCAAGCGCGCCCGCTTCCTGATCGCCTCGACGAGCGAGGTCTACGGCGACCCGCAGGTGCATCCACAGCCCGAGACGTACTGGGGCAACGTGAACCCGATCGGCCCCCGCGGTGTCTACGACGAGGCGAAGCGCTACGCGGAGGCGCTCACGATGGCCTATCACCGCCAGCAGGGCGTCGACACCGCGATCGCGCGGATCTTCAACACCTACGGCCCGCGCATGCGCCCGCACGACGGGCGCGCCATCCCGACCTTCATGCGCCAGGCGCTCGAGAACAAGCCGCTCACGGTCTTCGGCGACGGGAGCCAGACGCGGAGCTTCTGCTACGTCGACGACCTCATTCGCGGGCTCTACAAGCTCGCGACGAGCGGGGAGCACCTGCCCGTCAACCTCGGCAACCCGACCGAGATGACCCTGCTCGAGCTGGCCGACGCCGTGATCCGCGTCACCGGCTCGAAGAGCGAGATCGTCTTCGAGGCGCTGCCCGTGGACGACCCGCAGGTGCGCCAGCCGGACATCACGAGAGCCCGCCAGATCCTGGGCTGGGAGCCCGAGGTCGGGCTCGACGACGGCCTCACGCGCCTGCACGCGTCCCTGACGGGCGCCGCGCGGGAAACGCCGGTCTGACTCACGTCTCCGTTGTCGTCCCGGCGACCGACTCGCCGCCCACTCTCGCGCGCTGCGTCGACGCGCTCGCACGCGCGGACGAGGTCGTGGTCGTGGAGGACGCCGGCCTCGGCCCGGCCGCGGCGCGAAACGCCGGGGCTGAGCGGGCGCGGGGCGACGTGCTGGTTTTCGTGGACGCCGACGTCATCGTGCACGCTGACGCGCTCGGGCGAATCCGCTCCGCCTTCGAGGCCGATCCCGGGCTCGCCGGGGTGTTCGGCGCCTACGACGAGGCGCCCGAGGCACCTGGGGCCGTCTCCGCCTTCAGGAACCTCCTGCACCACCACGTGCACGTGCAGGCTGCGGGGGAGGCGGAGACGTTCTGGGCGGGGCTCGGCGCGCTCCGTCGCGATGCGTTCGACGCCGTGAGCGGCTTCGATGAGCGCTATGGGGAGGCGTCGATCGAGGACGTGGAGCTGGGGCTCCGGCTCACGGCCGCCGGGTTTCGGATCGTGCTCGACCCCGCGATCCGCGGAACGCATCTGAAGCGCTGGTCCGTCGCCTCGATGGCGCGCACCGATTTCGCGCGGCGAGGCGTTCCCTGGGTCGAGCTCATGCTGGAGCGCCGCACACTGCCCTCGAGCCTGAACCTCGGCTGGCGCCACCGCCTGAGCGCCGCGGCCAGCCTCGGAGGCGCCGCTGCCCTCCTCCGCGGTCGCCCGCGCGGCGCCCTCGCAGCGGCCGCCGTCCTGGTCACGCTGAACGGCCGGTTGTACGTGCTCGTGGCGCGGAGGCGAGGCCCGGCAGCCGGGCTCGCCGCGATCGGCCTGCATGCGATCCATCACCTGTGCGCAGCAGCCGCCGTCCCCGCCGGTGCGATCGCCTTCCTCCGCCGGGCTCGCTAGGACTGCCTCGGGCGCTGGGCCGAGTAGCCCCGCTGCTCCAGACGAGGCGCGACTGACTCCGCGAACGCCTGCAGTCCGGGGTCCGCGGCGTAGGCGTACCGCCGCCGGGTGTCTATCGCCGCGGCGGCGGCCTCGAGAGCCGAAGCAGCAGGATCAAGGCCCGCGAAGCCGGCGAGCTCCCGCAGGCGTGCCTGGGGATCGGCAACGAGATCCTCGAAGCGGATCTCGAGCGCCCGCGGGCCGAGCTCGGCGACGTGCGCGGAGGCTGCGTCGACGTACTCCTCCCAGAGCGAGAAGCCCCCCTCGAGCGTCGAACAGCGTACGGTCGGCACGAAAGGCCTCTGCTTCGGCCGGAAGGCGTATGCCCACCGGCGGCGCAGGTAGCGCCGGCGGGCGCGCTCAACTTGCCGGGCACTGCGCTCGACGAGGCTCTGCGCGACGTCGACTCCGTGCCGGACGACGTGGATCGCGCGGGCTTCGGGGAAGAGGTCGAGCCAGAGTGGCAACGTGAAGGTGCTGCGCGGGTCCTTCCAGCCCCAGGGTATGGCGAGCGCGTCGATCGCTCGGACTCGAAGGAACCCGCGCCTGCCAAGGAACGAGACTGCCTGAGGCGACCTGAGCGCCTGGTGCGCGTACTCGAGGGTGAGCGCCCTGACCGGCTCGTCGGCTAGGAGGTGCGAGATCGGCGCTGGGTTGTCCCACGCGGCACCTGCCTGCTCCAGGAAGAGGTCGTTCAGGTTCCGGAAGAAAGACGCTTCCTCTTGATACCGGCGTCGAGCGCCGAGGTGCAGGCCGAAGTCCCGTAGGAGCCGGGCGAGGAGCGTCGTTCCCGATCGGTGCATCCCGATGATGAGAACGGGCGGCTGAGGCTCGGGCCGTGTCATCGCGACCGCGGAACCTAACCCGCCGGCACGGCGGGTGTTCCGGGAGGCCCGATCGGCGTGGCCGGGTACCTTCGCTCCCGCACGCGTTAGGGTCGCGCCCAATGGCCCGCGCCGGGAGCCGGTGATGATCCCGACCGCGCTCGCGGTCTTCCCGGCGCTCGTCTGCGCGACCTCCTGGTACGGAGCAGGACGGCTCCTGCCGGAGCGATGGCTCCCCGCGACCGAGCCGCTGCTCGCTGCGCTCAGCCGCCTCGCTCTCGGAGCAGCCGTGCTGGCGCTCGTCTTCTACTTCACCGGTCGCGTCGGCCTGTACGAGCGCTGGTTCCAGATCCCGGTCACGCTGGCCCTGGCCGCTTACGCGCTCTGGGCGGAGCGCGGGCTCTGGGGACGGAGGCCGGCTCTGCCGGCGCTCGGCCGCGCCTCCGCGTTGCTCCTCTCCGGAGCGGGTGTCATCGCCGCGCTCACCCTCCTGGCGTCGAGCACGCCGCCCGTCGCTGTCGACACGGTGCGCTACCACCTCGCGCTCCCGGAGCTCTGGTTCGAGGACGGCGAGATCTCCGACGCGTTCTGGCGCTGGGAGAGCTTCAACCCGTTCACGACCGAGATCCTCGCCGGCCAGGGGCTGGCACTCGCGGGGCTCTCGACGGCAGGCGCGGTTGCCGGGCTGCTCGGCGTGGTCGCCATCCTGGTCGTCTTCGGGTTCGCCCGGGAGCTCGCCGGTGGGAGGGTGCTCGTCGGCGCAGCAGCCGCGTTCCTCTTCGCCTTTCAGGGGATCGTCACGACGAATGTGCTCGGCGCCTACGTCGAGGTGCCGCTCGGTCTCTATTCGGGCCTCGCCGCGTGGCACACGCTTCGGTTCATCCGGACGGGAGCCACCTCGGCGGCCGTCTGGGCCGGGCTCTTCGCAGGTGGTGTCGCGGCGGTGAAGTATCCCGGCCTCCTCGCCGGGGGCCTGACCGTTGCCGCCCTTCTAATCGTCGCGTTCGCCCGGCGGCTGCCGCGGGCCGCCCTCTTCGCGTGTGCGGCGGCGGTGGCGCTCCCCCTGCCCTGGTACCTCAAGAACCTCATCGTGAGCGGGAATCCGGTCTATCCGCTGATCTTCGGCGGGACGTATCTCGACGGAGCGGGCACGCCGACGGATGCAGAGATCGGTGTCGTCGAGCGTGAGGTCGGAGCCGAGTTGCCGCTGCGGCTCCTCTACCTGCCGCTCGACCTCGTCTGGCACAGCGGCCACTACGGCTCAGGACGCTACGTCGGGCCGATCGCGTTCCTCCTCGCCGTCGCGGCGGTCTTGCTCGTCAGGACTCGGGTCGTGCTCGGCGCCGCGCTCCTCGTCGTGACCTACGTCTTCCTGTGGTACGGCCTGATCCACCAGGCCCGGTTCCTCCTGCCTGCCCTCGTGGTCATCTGCGGGCTCGGAGGGCTTGCGGTCGCGCGCCTCCTCGACCGGGGACGGATTGCTGCCGGGATCGCCGTCGCCGCGCTCGCGGCCTCCGCGGTTCTATGGCTGCCCGTGGGCCTCCAGCCACTCGCCTACCGCATGCCCGTCGCGACCGGGTACGAGAACGTCGACAACTACATCGAGCGCCGTACAGGCACGTACCGGGCCTTTGCGCAGCTCGCGCGCTCCGCCGAGGGGACCGTGATCACGGTCGGCCACCCGATGATCCTCTGGTACCCGGGTCGCGCGATCGCTTTCGGCTCGACGCAGTACGAGATCGGGCTCCCCGGTGATGAGCTCTGGCGGCGGCTGGAGACGAACGGCGTCACGGACGTCATCGTCGAGCAGGGGACCGGGCATCTCGGCTGGATCGAGGCTCTTCGGGGCTGCCTCCGTGAGGTCGACTCGGTCGAGGCCGAGAACGAGTACCGGGAAAGCATCGAGGGCGTGCCGATCGTCCTGACGCTCTACTCGCTCGATCTCTGCCGAGAGCGCTTCGCTACCCCTTAGAGACCTCAAGCACAGCCTCTCCCAGGCCGATCTCTAGGGGGTGAGCCGCTCACGGCGCATCGCGATCGTGCCTGCCTTGAACGAGGAGGCGTCCGTCGGCGCGGTCGTGGACGAGATTCGCGCCGTGGATCCCAGCCTCGAGGTCCTCGTCGTCGATGACGGCTCCTCTGACGGAACCGCCGCCGCCGCAGCCGCTCGAGGCGCGCGCGTCGTCAGCCTGCCCTTCAACCTGGGAATCGGCGGGGCGATGCAGACGGGCTATCGGTATGCGCTCGAGCACTCCTACGACATCGCGGTGCAGGTGGACGGCGACGGGCAGCACGACCCCGCCGAGCTGCCCGCACTCCTCGCACCGCTGCTCGCGGGCGAGGCCGACCTCGTCGTCGGATCGAGGTTCGCCGGACGCGGGCTCTACCGCGCACCGCTTTTCCGCCGGGCCGGGATGCGCCTCTTCGCATGGACGGCCTCCCGGCTGGCCGGCCAGGCTCTCACGGACACGACCTCGGGCTTCCGCGCCGTCAACCGCCGCGGGATCGCGCTCTTCGCGGACGAGTACCCGCATGACTATCCAGAGGTCGAGGCCGTGGTCACGGTCGCGCGCGCCAGGCTCCGGGTCGCCGAGGTGCCGGTGGCGATGCGGGTCCGCTCGGGCGGACGCTCCTCCATCGCCGGGCTGACCGGGCCCTACTACGTCGTCAAGGTCCTCGTGGCGGTCCTCGTCGGGCTGCTGCGCCGTCCCGCGGAGGCCGCATGACGCCGCTCCCCGTGTCGATCGCCGCGACGCTAGCGTCGCTGGCCCTTCTCGCCGTCGTCGTCGAGCTGATCCGCTCGCGGCGACTCCGCGAGCGCTACGCGCTGCTCTGGCTCCTGACGGGAGCCGTGCTCCTCGTCCTCTCGGCCTGGCGGCAGGGCCTGAACACGGTGGCCGGCTGGGCCGGGGTCGAGAGCTACCCACCCGCGATCCTCTTCGCCGCCGGGCTCCTCTTCGTCCTCGTCGTGCTCCTGCACTTCTCGACGGTCGTGTCGCGCCTGGCCGACCAGAACGCCCGCCTCGCCCAGCGGCTCGCGCTCCTCGAGCACGAGCTGGCCGAGCGCGAGGACGACGACCAGACCCCGCGCCGCCTCAACGTCGTCCGCTAGCGACCAGGTCACCGCGGGACGCGGTTCGTAACGTGGTGCTCGTCGTAGGGACGGTCCTGGATTCCTGCAGGCCCCGGGACAGCTCGCACTTGGCTCTCTGAGCCATGTCAGGGGTCTGACCCCTGTCATGGCTCTAAGGGGCGTGTCTAGCTCGAGATGCCGATGGCGGCGGGCTCGAAGCGAAGCTCGGCCACGCGGGCGGCGACGATCCTCGGGTTGGCCGTCCGGCCGTCGACGATCTGGCCGCCGTCCGACTCGAGCTTGAGCGTCGGCACGAGGTCATCGCCCGGATCGACCGGGATCACGAGCTCCGTCCGCTCGCCCGCACCGAGCCGGAGGACGCGCGTCTGCTCGCCGACGCTCACGGTGAACTCCCGCGCGCCCATGCCTGCGGGAATCGACAGGCCGAGGATGTAGCGGCCGCCGCCGGGCGCCGCGGGCCAGACCGAGTACCGAAGCCGCGGGGCCGCCCAGCCGTCGAAGTAGAGCCCCTCCGCGAGCGACCGGACCTGAGGCGCCTCGGGAACCCGAACTGCCGTCAGCCCACCGCGCGGCCGGGCCACGACGGAGCCCTCGAGGTCCACCCGGCTCCCGAAGTCGTTGACGACGATCACGCCGGCCGCCGCGGGCTCGCCGTCCACGAGGAGCACGCCGTCCGAGCGCACCGAGGCGGACGCGCCCGGAAACGGATCCGTGCGCGGCGTCTCCACCCCGAGCCGGAGGGGCCGGCCGAAGTCGCGGTTCCACGCCTCGGCAGTCCAGGCGAAGTAGGGCGGGTCGTACGGCAGGACGAGGAAGTCGGCGCGGCCCAGGCCTGCCCGGTCGATCCAATCGGCAGGCTCGGCCGACCAGGACCGAGAGGCGCTCTCCGTCATCCCGTGGTCGCCCACGTACGCCACCGTGGTGAGGAACATGAGCGGCACGAGCGACGCGAGGGCGACCGCCGGCACGAGCCGTGGCCTGAGTCGCACGGTGGCCACGAGCGCCCCGGCGAAGAATGCGCCACCGGCGAACACCGTCGATGCGTTCGCGTGGTCGAACCAGTTGGCGAGCGTCCCGTAGGCCGAGAGCGTCGGCGAGTCGAAGGAGAAGCGGAAGTCGGCGAGCGTTCCGTACGGCACCGCCCAGGCGCCCAGGGCGAGCACGACAGCGAGCGCGATGTAGACCCGACGCCACGGGGCGCCGCGCTCCGCGTAGAGGAAGAAGAGGACTGCGGCGAGCGGCGGCAGGTAGATGGCGTAGCGCTCGAGGGGGCGCGCCGCGTCACCCGCGGCCACGACCCCGGCGGCGAGGAGCACGAGTCCGCCGAGCGCCAGCATGAAGACGCCGACTGCCCGGTCGGCCCGGCTCCGGACGAGCAGCGCCAGACCGAGCACCGCGCCCGGCACGACGACCAGGCCCGCAGCGAACGGGAGCAGCATTCCGGTCGAGCCCGCCCACTTGACGATCGAGCCGACGCCGTACTGGAGCTCCTGCGCGCTCTCGTACGGCCCGAGTGCCGCGCCGCGCGTGGCGAGCACGATGCCGCCGAGGACTGCGAACGCGGCGAGCGGCAGCGCATGAAAGCGAAGCGGGCGCCGGCCTCCGGTGAAGGCGGCGAGCGCGAACGCAGCCGGCAGGACGGCGAACTGCGTCCGTGTCGCAACGGCCAGGAGAGACACGCCGACAACGGCCAGCCCCCAGCGCCGCGACGGCGTGTCGAGCGCCCGCACCATCACGGCGGCCGCGAGGAGGAAGACCGGATACGCAAGCGCCTCCGAGAGGAGGTACGCGTGGTAGAGCATGGCCGGGGCGGCCACGGCCAGCGCAGCCGCCCCGAGCGCCCACGACACCCGCGTGAACCTCCGCGCCAGCCAGTAGGCGGGGAACACCGCGGAACTCATCACGAGCGCGTTCAGGACCTTCGCGACCTCGTAGCCGAAGGGCACCGACCCGAAGAGCCACGCGGGCGCCTGGAGGAGTGCCGGGAGGGGCGCGGGGAAGAGGAACCGCTCGCCTCGGATCGAGAACGGATCGCCTGCCGCGAAGGACTGCGCCAGCTTGGAGTGAAGAAGCTCGTCCGTGAAGATGGCGGGCGTGACGTGGGCAAGCGAGGCGAGGGCGTGCGCGGTCGCCGCGAGTGCGAAGAGCGCGAGCAGCACGCGCCGCGGGTGGAGGGTGCGTCGAGGCGCCGGCTCGATCGCGCGCGTGTACGCCTCTGGCCAGGTTTCCGGGTCCAGCTCGAGAACGGCCGCAGGCCGAGGCTCCATGCCGCTTCTATCGGCATCGCCGGGCATCCCTTGAACGAGTGATGGCAGCCTCCGGCCGCGTCTCCGCAGTTGTTGTTGCCTATCGCTCGGGTGAGGCGCTGACGCGCTGCCTCGCGAGCCTGCTCGCGGCCCGGGGCGTTCTCGAGATCCTCGTTGTCGACAACGGAGGCGGTGGAGCCGAGATCGAGGCTGCGCGCGGCCTCGCCGGCGTCCGGGTCGTCGAGGCGAACGAGAACCTCGGGTACGGGGCCGGCTGCAATGCGGGGGGTGCGGAGGCTCGCGGCAACGTCCTCCTCTTCCTGAACGCGGACACCGAGGTCGACCCCGCGGCCCCGGCGGCGCTCGCGGCCGCGCTCGGCGACTCAGAGATCGGCGTGGTTGCGCCGCGCATCCTCTTGGCCGACGACCCCGAGCGCCTGAATGCGGACGGCAACGTCGTCCACGTGACCGGCCTAGCGTGGCCGGGCCGCTGGGGCGAGCCTGCGGAGCCCGCCGGCGAGCTCCACGACGTGCCCTACGCGAGCGGGGCCGCGCTCGCACTCCGCGCGGAGACCTTTCGCGAGCTCGGCGGCTTCGCCCCGGAGCTCTTCCTCTACCAGGAGGATCTCGAGCTCTCCTGGCGCGCACGGCTGGCCGGCTACCGCGTCGTGGTCGAGCCCGCCGCGACGGTCCGCCACGCCTACGCGTACGACTCGCTCGACCCCCAGAAGCACTACTGGCTGGAGCGAAACCGGCTCGTCTGGATCCTCTCGGCGTACTCGGGTCGCCTGCTCGCGCTGCTCGCACCGCTCCTGCTCGCGACCGAGGTGGGCGTGGTGGTGCTGGCCCGCCGCGACGGCTGGTGGCGTGAGAAGCGGCGCGGCTGGGTCTGGCTCCTCCGGAACCGCTCGACGGTGGCCCGCTTGCGGCGCCGCACCCAGGCTCTGCGGCAGATCTCGGACGGCGAGGCCGCCGGCTTCCTGACGGATCGCCTGGACCCGCCCATGCGCGAGGTGCCGTCGGCCGCCACGAGCCTCGAGCCGCTCCTCCGCGCCTACTGGGCGGTTGCGCGGCGCTTGCTCTGAGCCAGGGCCATGACGCGCCCTGCGACCCACCGCGCCGGCGCCGTCGCGCGATAGCTCCGCGACTCGGCGTATTCCTGCGCGAGGCGCTCGGCGCGAACGGCCCGGCTCTGTAGCTCGAGGAGCACCGGGTCGGCCAGCAAGTCGCCCGTCGACTCGGTTTCCGGGCCGAGGGCCGGCGGCTCGAAGCGCTCGTGCTCGCCCCCGAGCTCCCGCATCAGCTTCGCCAGCGCCGCCTGCTCCGGGGAGACAGCCGCCGGATCCACGGCCTTGGCCCGGCGGAGCTTGGGGTCGACGAACCAGGAGAGCTCGGCCGGGGTGGGCTGGCCGACCTTGAAGCCGCGCCCGCGTAGGAACTCTCCGACGCGGCCGGCCCAGGCGACCGGATCGGCGAGGAGATCGTCGTATTCGGTCACGAGCGCCGGCAGGCCGCGCGGCCGTGCAGCGAGCTCCGCACGTAGCGCTCCCAGAGCGCGAGCCACCGCTCGAGCGCGAACCCGTCGCGCGGCGCAGCGACGTCGCCACCTCGCGCGGATCCCGGTGCACGAGGACACGGCCGGCTCGAGCCGAACGCCTCGCGCCAGAACGGCAAGCGTCACGCAGGCGCGCGGGTCCTTCCAGACCCACTCGGCCGCGGAAAGACGACGGCGAAGCGCTCGAATGCCGCGCCCGTCTCGACCGGCGCCGTCGTCCCAGCCGAGGGCGAGCGGGCGGAAGCGACCAGCTGCGCCCGACGGCAGCGAGCAGCTCGTCGTCGAAGCGCACGAGCCGCTCGCTCTCCCAGTAGCCGCGCGGGTTGATCTCGTCCGCGGGCAGCAGGTCGTCCCGCCGAGGAGCGGCACGCCGAGCAGGTTCACGACGCGGGCCGCGGCCGACGTCCCGCTCCGGTGCATCCCGAGGACGACGACGTCGCGCGAGCTCACGGCGTGTCGGCGACGGCGGCGGGCCGCGCAGCGACGGCGGGCGGCGCCCGGTCCAGATGTCGTACGCGCCGACGACCCGCGCGACGCGCGCGTAGACGACAGACGGAGACGCAAGCCCGCGAGGAGCGCCGGCATCGCCCAGCCGTGGACGAGCGGGAGCAGCGACCATGAGCGACGCCGCGAGCGATGGCTGCGGCGGCGGCCGCAGCGAGGCTCCGTGTGACCAGGTCGCCGAGGCCCGATCCGAGAACGCGGCGCGTCGAGAACCAGAGGAAGAGCGGGGAGCAACACGAGCGACTGGCACAGGATGACGACGCGCGGCGCCGGTGATCCCGTAGCGCGGGATGAGGACGAGGCAGAGCGTGACGTTGAACACGGCTCCGACGACGCTGAACGCCGTCGTCACGCCGGGCCGGCCGACGGCGTCGCACGCGACGGCGGGCACCGTCCCGAGCGCGCTCAGCGCGTAGCCGGCGACGAGGAAGCGGAGCGGCCAGGCGCTCCGCTCGGCGAACTCGGCTCCGAGCCAGAGGTCGAGGATCGGCTCGGCGAAGACGACGAGCGCGGCCGCCGACCGGGAGGACGACGAGCGCGACGAGCTTCTCCGCGCGGAAGACGAGCTCGGCGAACCGCGGGCGGTCGTTCTCCGCGCTGGAGCTGCGTCGCCGCCGGGAGGAACGCGACCGAGACGGTGCCGACGAGCGTCGTCAGCCGCTGCGCGATGAGGACCGGGACGACGTAGAACGTGACCGCCGCGACCGAGACGAGCGCCGCGACGAGCAGCTTGTCCACGTGGAGCACGGTCTGGACGGAGAGCTGGTTCGCGAACTTCACGAGCCCGAAGCGCGCCCAGCTCCCGCAACTCGCGCCCGATGCACGCGCGGGCGGAGCCGCACCCCGGGAAGCAGCCGCCGCGCGAGGACGAGGAACGCGACGAGCGCGAGGGCGCTCGGCCCGACCGTCCAGGCGAGCACCTGCTCGACGCCGTAGCCGGCCGCGACGAGCGCCGACCGCGCCGGCGAGCGCCGAGCGTCGCCGAGGAGACGGTGATCGCGTTCGCGAGGTCGATCCGCTGGAGTGCCGTCGGGACGGCGCCGAAGACGGCTGAGCGGCATGTTGACCGCGAAGCCGATCGCCGCGAGCACGAGCGCGGTCGTCGGCGTGTCGCGGAGTCCGCCCGGACGTCGAAGAGCAGCACCACGACGAGCGAGGCGAGGCCGCGACGCGACCGCCCGACGACGCCGAGCACGAGGAAGACGCCGACGAGCCGTGCGAAGCGTGCGCTCGAGCGCGCCCCGGTCGCCGCTCCCGGCGTGGTGGCGCGAGAGGAAGCGGATCGTCGCGACGCCGAGCCCGAGGTCGAGAAACGCGAAGTAGCCGACGAAGACGAGGACGAGCGCGTAGACGCCGTACGCCTCGGTCCCGAGGCCCGTGGACGAGGACAGGCGTCGTCAGCGAGCGCGAGGCACGAGCAGCCACGTCTGCGCGGCGGCGCTCGTGATGCACGTTCCGCGCGACGACGGCGCCGCGATCGTAGGCTCCGGCCGTCCCGCGGCACCGTCGGCGGCCCCGTAGAACCGCAGGAACCCGTGCATGAAGGTCGTGACGTAGCCGGCGAGGCCGCGCTCGCAGCACGCTCCGCACTTCCTCGGAGCGCGACCGTGCGCTACCCCTGGATCGCCCCGCCGCTTCGAAGCAGTGTGCCGGCAGGCCGCGCAGCGCGTCCCGCTGGGCGCGGAGCATGACGCCCGGCCGCCCGCGCACGTGAACGCCACCAGAGGAGCAGCGTCTGCACGAGCGAGGAGCTGGCGGCAGGTAGAGCCAGACGAGCCGCCCGGCATGTTCTTCGCGCCACGTCCAGACGAGGTTCCGGTACGAGTGGTAGATCGTGAAGTCGCTCGTCGCGCCCGCGAGTCGCGGAGCCGAGGTGGTGGACGACCGCGTCCGGGACGTAGAGGCAGCGGTGGCCGGCGAGGCGGAGCCGGAACGAGAGGTCGGTGTCCTCGAAGTAGCAGAAGTAGCGCTCGTCGAAGCCGCCGACCCGAGGAACGCGTCGCGCCGGTAGAGCGCGGCGGCGGCGCAGGCGGAGAAGATCTCGCCGCGCTCGAGCGCGGCGTCGGCGGCCGGCGTCGCCGTGGTCGCGGCGCCAGGCCATGCCCGTTCACGTGGAGGACGTCGCCGGTGCCGTCGAGCGTGCTCCGGGCGCGTCCGCCTGGAGGAGCCGGCTCCCGAAGAACGAGAACTCGGGGTTGCGCCTGCGGCCGCCGACGCAGCGCTCGAGCCACTCGGGCTCCGGGAAGGCGTCCGGGTTCAGGAGCGCGACCCACTCGCAGTCGCTCGCCATGCTCGCACGGCGAGGTTGTTGCCGGCCGCGAAGCCGACGTTCTCGTCGAGCCGGACGACCTCGACGCCGGGCATGCCGCGCCTCGAGCCCGTCGCGCGGAGCCGTCGGTCGACGCGTTGTCGACCACGATCATCCGCGCGGGCGCGAACCGTCTGCCGCGCGAGCGCGTCGAGGCAGCGGTCGATGACCGTCGCCGCCGTTCAAGTTCACGACGACGACGGCGACACGTGGCCGCTCGTTCGTCTCCACTCCGTCGTTTTCGGCTCGCGGAGTCCCTCGCTTGAGGGACGTCGGCCGGCCCGCTAGCGGATCCGGACCTCGACCGCCCTCGCGCGCGCGACCCTCGCGACCTGATGCGCCCATGCGAGCGCCCGCCGGCGCGGTCTGAGGGACGGCTTGACGCGCCCCCCGGCCTTCGTGAACACGACCCAGATCTGCCCCGTGTGGTGCTCCCAGTCGACCGGCCGGCACGCGAGCCCGTGCTCCCTGGCGAACCCGGCGATCGTCGGGAGCCGGTAGCCCACGTGGCCGGGGTAGACCCACTCGTTGCCCTCGTGGTCGGCGCTCCTGCGGTAGAAGGTGGCGGCGAAGATCGAGCCGTCGTGCATCACCTTCGCTGCCTCCGCGAGGCAGCGGCGGATCTGCTCGGGCGGCGCGTGCGAGAAGATCGACTGCGCCAGGAGGAAGTCGAACTTCTGGCCAAACTCCCCGAGCCCATAGTCGTCGGCGTAGCGGAAGGTCGGCTGCTTCACGCGCACGATGTCGGAGCCGAGCTCGCGCTCGAGCCCCTGCTCGACGAGCCAGCGCTGCGGCTCGAGGCCGAAGTAGCGGCCCGGGAGGAGGTAGGTGATGAAGAGCCGTCCGCCTCGGAGCGAGCCGCAGCCGATGTCCGCGAGGTAGTGCTCCTCCCGGAGGCCGAGCGCGCTCAGCAGCGCGAACTGCCACGCGCCGGCGAGGTCGTAGCAGCCGGGCGGGCCGACGAACGCGCGGTAGTGGGGGCCGCCCGGCGGAAGGTGCTTGCCGAGGGCCCCGTCGTCCACCGCCGGATTGTAGGGCGACACTCAGGCGCCGCCCTACCCAGACCGGCTACTGCTGTTGCGCCATCCGGAACTGGTTGCCGGACGGGTCGCGGAAGCCCGCGTCGACGCCGTACGGCTGCTCCGTCGGCTCCTGCGAGAACTCGACGCCGCGGCTCCGGAGCTCCTCGTACGCTCCCGTGGATGTCGTCCGTCGCGAAGAAGAGGCCGCCCGACGCCCCCTTCGACATGATCGCCCTGGATCTCCGCCTGGGTGTCCTCGTCGAAGACGGGCGGGCCCGGGATCGCCATGAGCGTGATCGCCACGTCCTGGCCGGGAACGCCGACCGAGAGCCAGCGGAAGTTGCCCGAGCTCGGGAACGGTGACGTCCTCGCGCACCTCCATCCCGAGCTTCTCGGTGTAGAAGGCGAGCGCCTCGTCCTGGTCGTTGCACCCAGACCTGCGTGTGTGTGAGCTGCTTCAACATCGTCTACCTCCGATGTTGTTCGCTTGAGGTCGACGCTAGCCGGGCCGGGCAGGCCCGTCTTCTCGAAACGTGCTGGACTCCGGGCGGGCGTACGCCTGCAGCCACGCAGGTCGGCACCTGCGCGTGCGTGGCCGCGGGCGGGTGCGCCGCGCGGTACTCGGTCGGCGTCATGCCGTAGACCCGCCCGAACGATGTCGTGAACGACCCGACGCTCCTGAGACCGACGCTGAAGCAGATGTCCGCGACGCCCCAGTCCGTCGATCCGCAGGAGCGCCGCCGCCCGCTCGAGGCGCCGCGTCAGCAGGTACTGGTGCGGTGTCTCCCCGAAGGCGCGCCGGAACTCGCGGCTGAAGTGCGCGGGCGAGAGATGCGCGGCCCGCGCGAGCGGCCGAGACGTCCAGCGGCTCGCGGTAGCGCGCGTCGACCGAGTCCTTCGCGCGTAGCAGGTGCCGGACCGGATGGACGGTGCTCACGGGGCCAGTATCGCGGTCCCGCAGGCCGCCCTCGAACGGCTAGAATTTTCCTGCAAATCCCGCTCAACCGGCTCCGTCCGAGGACCCCTCTACCTTGTGGTCCCCCTCTGCGGGACCCTCCCTCACGGCCCCGCAGAGACTCATAGCCCGACCGATAACCTTGGAGGGGTAGGCATGGCGTCCGCAGAGCGCACCGAAACGAGCCCCGTAATCACCGACGAGACGCTCGTGAACGCCGTCGCCGACGCGGCGCGAAGGCCTGCGGCGTCCAGCGCTACTTCACGATCCCCGGGCGCGACCCGTTCGACGAGATCGAGTGGGAGATCCGCGACGCCTTCATCCCCGGCAAGGACAAGCCGGTCTTCGAGCAGAAGGGCGTCGAGTTCCCGAAGTTCTGGTCGCAGACGGCGACGAACATCGTCGCGCAGAAGTACTTCCGCGGCCGCATGTCCTCGCCCGAGCGCGAGTCGAGCGTGCGCCAGATGATCGGCCGCGTCGTCGACGACGATCGGCGCGTGGGGCCGCGAGGGCGGCTACTTCGCGGACGACGAGGAGGCCGAGACCTTCGAGGCCGAGCTGAAGGCGATCCTCGTCAACCAGCTCGCCTCCTTCAACTCGCCCGGTCTGGTTCAACGTCGGCTTCGAGGAGAAGCCGCAGTGCTCGGCCTGCTTCATCCTCTCGATCGACGACTCGATGGACTCGATCCTCGACTGGATCCGCCGCGAGGGCGTCATCTTCCGCGGCGGCTCGGGCTCCGGGCATCAACCTCTCCGACCTGCGCTCCTCGCAGGAGCAGCTCTCGAAGGGCGGCTACGCCTCCGGGCCGGTCAGCTTCATGCGCGGCGCCGACGCCTCCGCCGGCACGATCAAGTCGGGCGGCAAGACGCGGCGCGCCGCGAAGATGGTCATCCTCGACGTCGACCACCCGGACGTCGAGGAGTTCATCTGGTGCAAGGCGCACGAGGAGGAGAAGGCGCGCGTCCTCGAGGCGGCCGGCTACGACATGTCGCTGAACTCGCCCGACTGGGCGTCGATCCAGTACCAGAACGCGAACAACTCGATCCGCGTCACCGACGCGTTCATGGAGGCCGCCGAGGCCGAGCGCCGACTGGAACCTGACCGCGCGCACCGACGGCACGCGTCGTCAAGACGATCCCCGCGCGCGACCTCCTGCACGCAGGCCGCCGAGGCGGCGTGGCGCTGCGCCGACCCGGGCGTCCAGTACGACACGACGATCAACGCGTGGCACACGTGCCCGAACACGGGCCGCATCAACGCGTCGAACCCGTGCTCCGAGTACATGCACATCGACGACTCGGCGTGCAACCTCGCCTCGCTCAACCTGATGAAGTTCCGCCGCGAGGACGGCGAGCTCGACGTCGAGGCGTTCGAGCACGCGGTCGACACCGTCTTCCTCGCGCAGGAGATCCTCGTCGGCTACTCGAGCTACCCGACGCCCGAGATCGAGCGGAACGCGAAGGCCTACCGCCAGCTCGGCCTCGGCTACGCGAACCTCGGCGCGCTCCTCATGGCGCGCGGGCTCCCGTACGACTCGGACGAGGGCCGCGCCTACGCGGCCGCGATCACGGCGCTCATGACCGGCCGCGCGTACCGGAAGTCGGCCGAGATCGCCGCGCGCATGGGCCCGTTCGCGGGCTACCAGCCGAACGCGGCCGCGATGATCGGCGTGATCGCCAAGCACCGCGCCGCGGTCGGGAACATCGAGGACTCGGACATGGTCCCGGCCGACCTCCTCGACGGCCGCGCGCCAGTCCTGGGACGACGCGCTCGAACCTCGGCGAGGTCGCCGGCTTCCGGAACGCGCAGGCGACCGTGCTCGCGCCCACCGGGACGATCAGCTTCATGATGGATTGCGACACGACCGGGCGTCGAGCCGGACTTCTCGCTCGTCAAGTCGAAGAAGCTCGTCGGCGGCGGCGAGATCACGATCGTGAACAAGACGCGTCGCGATGGCGCTCGACAAGCTCGGCTACGCGCCGCCCGAGGTCGACCAGATCGTCGCGTTCGTCGACGACCGGAACACGGTCGTCGGCGCGCCGTTCCTGAAGACCGAGCACTACCCGGTCTTCGACTGCGCGATCGGCGAGCGCGCGATCCACTACATGGGCCACGTGAAGATGATGGGCGCCGTCCAGCCGTTCATCTCGGGCGCGATCTCGAAGACGGTGAACATGCCCGAGACGGCCACGGTCGACGACGTCTCCGGCGCTCTATCACGGACGCGTGGAAGCTCGGCGTCAAGGCGATCGCGATCTACCGCGACAACTGCAAGGTCGCGCAGCCGCTCTCCGGCAAGGCGCGACGACCGCGGCCGCCGCGCCGCCGCCCGAGCCGAAGGAGGAGCGCAGGCGGCTGCCGCTCGACCGGACCGAGATCGGCCGCAAGTTCCAGGTCGGCGAGTACGAGGGCTACATCCACGTCGGCCTCTACGACGACGGGACGCCCGGCGACATCTTCGTGGACATCGCCAAGGAGGGCACGACCCTGGCCGGCCTCATGAACTCGTTCATGATCTCGGTCTCGCTCGGCCTCCAGTACGGCGTGCCGCTCGAGGTGTACGTCTCGAAGTTCGCCCACATGCGCTTCGAGCCGAGCGGGATGACGAACGACCCGGACATCCGCGTCGCCAAGTCGATCGTCGACTACATCTTCCGCTGGATGGGCAAGAAGTTCCTCGACGCCGACAAGCAGCAGGAGCTCGGAATCATGAGCCCCGAGGTGAAGGCCCGCCTAGCGCAGGCGCACGCGATCCTGGAAGGCGAGCCGGCCGGCGACGCCGAGAGCGGCCGCGCGGCCGCCCCGCCAGGCCAGGCAGCCCTCTTCAACGCCTACGAGGACGCGGTGGAGTGCGCCAAGTGCGGCGGCCGGATGGTGCGGAACGGGCACGCTGCTACACGTGCCGGGACTGCGGCCAGAACACCGGGTGTAGCTAGAGCGCGCGCGGTTTCCTCGACCGCGTGCGCTTGCTCGATCCGGCCAGGAGCATCGCGCGAAATGTCAGGCGCGGCGGCCTGGAGCCGGTCGGCCTCGACGAAGGACTGGATCCTTTGCGTCGGTCCCCGCCGGCGTCGACGAGAGCCGCGATCCACGTACATGGGCCACGCGTCGATCCAGTCGACCTACGAGCTCTACGGGAAGCTGATGCAGGGCTCAGAGTCCGAGGCGGTAGCACTTGTCCATGCTCATTGTCTCCCGAAGAGACCTGCGCGCCCTCTCCACCGCTTGACGGCTTGCGTGGAGCATGATCCTGCGTCGCGCGATCTATCCGGCAGTCAATTAGGCGCGCGATCGAGCGTTAGCAAGTCACGCATGCTCGAGCGCCGAGTCGAGCTCCACGATCTTCGCCTCTACAGCTGACTCAAGCACGCCTGGGACGCCACCATCTTCGGCGTTAACGTGAACCTCGACGAACCTCGTCGCTCGGCTCACCGCGAGATAGAGAAGAGACAGCAGCCGGCGTTGCTGATGACCTAGGTTCGCAATTCGATTCGAGTCGCCAGGGAATCCTGCAACAATGACAACCGAGAACTGCAGCCCAGCGACGTACTCAGCTGCGCTGACCACGACTGAACGCCGTGCATACTGGAGCGCCTCAATGTCGTCGCGGCCGCGAATAACGGTCACGTTGGGCCGTGCACCTTCGAATGCCGCATAGTCATTCAGCGCGAGCGGATCGATAACGACAAGCGCAACGCGGTCGTCCCCGCTGAGACTGCCGGCGTGGCGCCCGGCCGACTTGAACGCGGCGGCGATCTCGTCCTGCTTGGTTCCGTGTGTGACCACAGACGGTTTGATTCCTGTCGCCGCTACGGAGGTCTCGACATCATCTCCGCCAAACGCCCACTCCTCGCCTAGTTCGAGCGCCGGGAAGCTGTCGTTGATGTGTCGCACGAGGCGCAGAATCTCGGGTGAGAACCTATGAACAGTCTTCAGCTCGACTGAGTCGACGGTGCCCCAAGACGCCTCAGCTTCTCCGCTCTCGCCAGCCGCAATCGCTCCAATCGCTCCTTCGGTGTAGACCTCCGTCGGCGACTGGCGCGGATCAAGCGCCATAAACATCAGCGGGAAGCGATCGGGATCTCGGCTGAGGTAATGCAGTGACAGTCGCTCTTGCTCGTTGAATAAGTGGAGCTCGTCGACGCAGATGATGTCGTAGCCGTCGTCCATCCGTCGCAAGTTCCACGCGAACGTAACGAGGTAGTTAAGGAAGTCGTTGATTAGTTGATCGCTCGAGAGCAGGTGGTCGTCGCGGAGTCGATTAACAAAATCACTATAGATTTCCAGAACCGCTTGCTTCTCACCATCCGTTTCGAGCGGCATCATCCACGGCATCCGCGGCAGCGGCAAGTACTGCCGGGCCGCGTTCACGCCCGGCAGAATGCCGTGCGCAGAGAGCACAGATCCGAATTCGTGCATTAGGTCCCACACGAATGCGTTGCGCTGTGGCGAGGCAGCTGGAGCGGAGATTCGCTCAGCGAACGTTGGCGTGCATCGATTCGCGTATGCCAGCCAGTCACCCTTGACGAACCGGTCGACGCTGGCGTCGATCTCCTTGAGCTGGAGGGTCTTCCCGGAGAGATTGTCTTCGCCGAGGAGATCGAAGCCACGGCCTTGTCTCTCGGTAGGCAGCAAGTCCTGCGCGATGGCGAGAAGCGGCAGAACTTCGATCTGGTCGACATCACCGGACTCGTCGAGCTGGCTCAGTGCGGCATCGACCTGCACTGCGTTAGCCCAACTATGAGTCGCGAAGAGGATCCGGACGAAACGGTCTTCCTCGCGCGCCGTATAGAGCTCACGCAGCGCTTTCAGCTCGAGGAGCAAGGTCTTCCCAGTGCCCGCCGGTCCGCGTAACCTCGTCGACACCGTCGCCGGCTTATCAAGGAAGCGCTTCTGCGCCTCAGTGAGCCGGTCAAGCCATGCGGAATACGAGCGGTGGCCTGTAACCGCGCCATAGCTGGTCGCTTCGAGGTCAATTGTCTCGCTGACCCCTGTGCGCTCGGTGCGATGGAGCCGCGCAAAGCGTTTCTCAGCCTGTACAAGCGCCTCATCCCAAAGGGCAACCGCGGCAGCGTACGCGTCGAGCCGCGGCCGAAACCGCTCCAGTTCAACTGGTTCCGACGGAGATGTCAGCTCCCACAGGACGACATCGCGTGATCCTCGCGGGTTCACCTCCGCGACCCACCTCAACGCCCCCATAGACCGTGGCACCGCGAAGAACGCCGCGAGGTTCTTGTGGCGATACGGGCTCCACGTCGGATTGAGACGCAAAGGCAAACGCTCGGCTTGGAGCGCCATCTGGTGCGCTCGTTGGAGACTCGTCTGAGCAAAGCCGTGATCGCTCTCCAGACGCTCGACGGTGGAAGCGTTCGGAACGACCACGCGGCGAGCGTCTGAACCATCGCTCGCGTGGACGAAGAACGATGTCCCGTCGACCTCAACGTGCGTCACGCGCTCCTGGACTTCGCGAGCGACAACGAAGATCGATGAATCGCCATCCGCGCTCGCCGAACCCTCAAGGAGGGCATCGAGCGCGCCCACACTGAGAACTGTCGGCACACCGCTCATGATGTCTCACCATAGTGTGCAACCTGGCTCACAATGAAAGCGTCCCGGCTGCTCTCGTATCGCTCGGGCAGGCCGATCGCCGAGAACACTTGGCCGAGCATCTGGGAAAGATGGAACACGTACGGCGACGTAAGTCGTGCGATCCGCTTCGCGGCGACAGCCCCGTCGCGCAAGTCGGGGACGCGCCGAGCGACGGTGCGCTCGTCGACGTTGACGATGGCCCGGAGATAAGCCACGTAGCCGCTCCGGTGCCGGGGGGAGAGCCCATGGAGGAACACCGCGTCGCCTGGGAGGCGTCCGAGCTGATCAAAGAGCTCCCGTGCAAGTGCGGGACGCCTTTCCTCGAAGGTGGACTTTCCTTGGGTTGCGACCCAAGCCGTGGTCAGGGCGTCGAGCTGAAGATCAAACCCGCCCGCACTCGCCGCGCGCGAACACAACTTGATCGCCGTGACCAAGTCCGCAAGCTGCGTCGCCTTCTTCCCGTCGCTAACGCGAAGCTCTGCGACAATCTCCGCACCCTCGACAGCATCGATCCAGCGCGCCACCGCCTCATTGGATAGGGCGATCGGGAAGTCGGGGCGGTTCGCTTCCTGGTACTCACGAATCAGAGCGCCTGCGCGCTCCATGAGCTTGGCCCTCGCCTTGGCCAGCCGGGCAGGCAGTGGAAACAGCGCGAGGTAGTCCTTGCGAGCGAGCACCGGCACACACGCCAGGACGCCAGCGTGCTTCTGATGGGCGAGGTCGCAGTCCGCTGTCACCACGATCGCGAACCGCCGCCAGGGATCTTCGTGTTCGCCGAGCCACTCAAGAATGTCGCCCTGACGCAGCGAGGCGTTCGGATCGTCGAGCTCCTTGCACTCGACAAGGAACTCCGTCTCCGCCGCGTCCTCCATCGCCTCGATCTACGTTAAAGGAGAGCGGCTGCCGCCGCGGCCCCTAGGCCGGCGAGGAGTCGGGCGTTGTCTCGCCGACCACCGCGGCTCGGCTAGATGCGCACGCAAGCAGCCGGCTGCGCTCGGAGTTAGCCGCTCAGCATTCAGCCGCCGCGTCCTTCCACTGATCGAACAATCGAGATGACCGGGGGAACTAGGCTCATCCCAGTCGGGGCTTGCCTGATTCAGTTACCCCGAAGGAGCAGTACGATTACCTTCTCGGTCTCGACGTCGGAGCCAGCCGTGCTCGTCGGTGAAGCGGTTCTCGTCCTCGGCGGACGGCTGGGTGCTCGCTCCAGTCGTCCCTCTCGTCGCGGACGAACTTGGCGGCTTGATGAGTGGCCAAGCGGCGTGCTCCGCGGCCAAGGCCGCGTCCATCGGCGGTTCCACGCCAGGGAGTGGACGTCTGGTTGGCGCCCGGACGATGGTCTTCCCACGTTTCGCCCCCGTCGGTCGAGCGCAGCCGACCGGAGGGAAGCCCCTGCGCACCGCAAGAATGGCCGCGTGGCCGTTCAGCGCATGGACAGCGTCGCCATCGTCGTGGAGTCGCTCGACGACGCCATCTCGTTCTTCGCGGAGCTCGGCCTCGAGCTCGAAGGGCGGCTCATGATCGAAGGGGACTGGTCGGGACGCGTCACCGGACTGCGTGGACAGCGCGTCGAGGTCGCCATGATGCGGCCGCCTGACGGCCACGGTGGGGTCGAGCTCTGCCGCTATCTCACGCCGCCCACGGTGGCCGATCACCGGAACGCGCCGGTGAACGCTCTCGGCTACCTCCGCGTCATGTTCGCCGTGGACGACCTCGACGCCACGCTTGCCCGGCTGCGCGGGCACGGCGCGAAGGTCGTCGACGAGGTCGTCCAGTACGAAGACGTGTACCGGCTCTGCTACGTCCGAGGCCCCGAGGGCATCCTCATCGGGCTGGCCGAGCAGCTGCGCTGATCCCACGTGACCGAGTTCGTCCCGCGCGACTTCGACGTCCCCCGGGCGGCTCGAGGCGCCGGTTCGTGCTCGAGCCGCGAGCCGGTCTACCCCTCGCCGGTCGCCGCGTAGAGGCGCGTCAGAACGTCGTCGGGCGCGAAGCGATCGCCATCAGGTCGGCGACGACCTCATCGAGCGGCCGGCTGGCATCCAGCTCATGCGTGCACCCCGCTCTGAGCAGCGGCTCGACGTTGGCGAGGTCATCCAAGATCATCGCTCGTTCCAGTGGAGACTTCCCGTAGTTGTTCGTCGTTCTGCGTGCGACCCGGTCGAGGATCACGTCAGCAGGGGCGCTGAGGAGGACCACCGCGGTGAAACGGTCGTAGAACTTCGACTGGTTCCTCACGCACCCTGCAACGAAGAGCGTGCGACCGTCATCGGAGTCCAATAGCCCGGTGATCTCTTCCTCGACCCAGAGCCACTCCCCGCGGTGCAACTCGTCGGTGGGCTCGACATACGCGCGATACTCGCGCCAGCCCGGACGATCGGTGTCCACGACGCGACAACCGCGTCGGCCAAGTTCGGCGAGCGCCGACGACTTGCCGGTCCCCGATATGCCGGTTACTAGGACCCTCGACATCGGAACCACGCTACTGAGTGAGACACTGTCCGCCTACCGACGTGAAGGAGGCCCTGTGGGATCTGCCGGCGCCTATGTGCACCGTGCGGGTGAAGCCGAGCTCCGCTGGATGAACGACACGTCCTCGCACTTCCTGGCCACGGGGGAGAGCACAGGAGGAGCCTTCGCCCTCGTCGATGAGGCGGCGGGGCGGAACGAAGGGGTGCCGCTCCACGTCCACGCCGAGGACGTCGAGTCCTTCTACGTCCTCGACGGCGAGATCTCGTTCTTCTTCGACGGCGCGTCGTCCCTGAGCGCGGGTGCAGGCTCCTTCGTCCACGTACCCGGCGGCGTCGTGCACGGATTCCGGATCGAGTCCGATACGGCGCGGTACCTCATCCTCACCACACCGCGCCACGGCGACTTCTACCGGGCGATCACGCATCCCGCCGGCCCCGACGGTGAGCCGTCGACGGAGCCGGTCGACGGCGACCAGATCGCGCAGGCTTGCCGCGAGTACGGGGTCGAGTTCGTCGGGCCTCTCCCAGAGCGGGAGTAGCCCGGCTAGCGTCTCGAGACGACGACCGCCACGCGCTGCACGGCGTTGTTGCAGACGCCGTCGTAGTTCCACTCCGCCGCGAGCGGCTGTGTGTTGCCCGCCTCGTCCGCCGCCCGGCATAGGAGCTCGTGCTCGCCGGAACCCGCCTCCCAGACGTACTCCCACCGGCGCCAGGCGAATTCGCCGACCGGCTCGCCGAGTTCCGCCTCCGCCCACGTCTCGCCGCCGTCGGCGCTCACTTCGACGCGCTCGACCGGCGCCCAGCCTGACCACGCTCGGCCTTCCAGCCGGCACGGGCCCGGCTCGACGTGGCGCGTTCGCGTCAGGAAGTCCGGGATCCCAGGCGGCACCATCAGGGCTCGCGGCCGGATGCGCGTGACCGGCGTGCCCTGCTCCTCCTCGGACTGGCGCACGTGGTAGGCGACGTCCTGCTGCCAGCCGGTGAACGGCTCGTCGACGGCGGTGATCGAGCGCAGCCACTTGACGTGCGTCATCCCGTACCAGCCGGGGACGATCAGCCGGAGCGGAAAGCCGTGCTGCGGCGGCAGCGGCTGGCCGTTGATCTCGTAGGCGAGCAGGATCTCGCCCCGCAGGGCCTCCGCGACCGGGAGGCTCCGCTCGTATGCGTGCTCGACCTCGCCCTGGATCCCGCGGTCGAGGCCGCTGAAGACGATCTCGACGGCGCCCGCGTCGACTCCGGCCTCCTCCAGAAGCGGAGCGAGCGGCGTGCCCGTCCACTCGGCCGTCCCGACGGCGCCGTTGTGCCACGGCTGGCTCACTGGTCGAGGCTCCATGAGCGCCCGCCCGTTGCCGGCGCACTCGAGCGTCACGGCCATTGTCCGCGCCGGCCTCGCCCGCACGTCCGCCAGAGAGAGGCTGAGCGGCTGCGCGACGAGCCCGCCGACCTCCAGGCGCCAGGTCGACTCCTCCACGAGCGGGATGTCGAAGTGGGTGAGGAGGTAGTGCATCCCGACCGGCGTGATGTCATACCGAAGGGCCTCGAGCGGCAGCGAGTGGTTCCGCCCGCTGAGCCCGAGCTCCTCCTGCGTGATGCCGGTGTCCGGTGCGATCGCCACCACTGCTGAACCTGAAGCGCCGCGCACTTGGTGTCAAGCAGTCAGGCTGAGACACTGGGCGCGATGGCCTTCAACGTCGCCGCCGAGTCGTACGACCGCTTCATGGGGCGCTACTCGTCGCAGCTCGCGCCGCAGCTCGCCGACCTCGCCGGCGTCGAGGCGGGGCAGCGGGCTCTCGACGTGGGCTGCGGGCCCGGCGCGCTCACCGCGGAGCTCGTGCGGCGGCTCGGCGCCGAACACGTCTCGGCCGTGGATCCCTCCGAGTCGTTCGTCGCCGCGGCGGGGCAGCGGCACCCGGGCGTCGACGTCCGGTTGGCTCCCGCGGAGGATCTTCCCTTCGAGGACGACGCCTTCGAAGTCGCTCTCGCGCAACTCGTCGTCCACTTCATGGCCGACCCAGTCGCCGGCCTGCGGGAAATGGCCCGCGTCACGCGCCGCGGCGGCGTCGTCGCGGCCTGTGTCTGGGATCACGCTGGCAGCAGGTCGCCGATCGCGCACTTCTGGGAGGCCGTGCGGCAGTTCGATCCGGATGCGGATGCGGAGTCCGGTCGACCCGGAACCTGGAAGGGACATCTCGTCGAGCTTTTCGGTGCGGCGGGGCTCGGCGAAGTGGAGGAGTCGGAGATCTCGGCGAGCGCCGACTATGAGACCTTCGAGCAGTGGTGGGAGCCGTTCGAGCTCGGCGTCGGCCCGGCGGGGGCTTACGCGCAATCGCTAAGCGAGGCCGAGGCGGCCGAGCTTCAGGAGCGCTCCCGCCGCGTCTTGCCGCAGCTGCCCTTCACGCTGACTGCGTACGCCTGGGCCGCGCGCGGCGTCGTCGCCTAGCCGGCAGGTTGCTTTTCGCTTCCGCGCCTCGGAGGATTCCGGCGTGCGGGACGACGACATCCGGAGCTCGTGCTTCGCCTCGCTGGACGTCCTCCTGGCGAAGTTCGGCGAGGACGTGCCCTACCGCGACGTGCTCCAGCACGGATTCTCGTTCCGCGGGAAAAAGATCCCGTTTCTCGCGCACATGAAGGGCATATACCGGGCCGCAGCGCAACGCGGCCCGGCGGCTCTATCGATCAACACGTCCTGGAAGTCGCCGTACGACGACCGCGAGACCGACGACGGTGCGTTCTACGCGTATCGCGCCGGGGAGACCGGCGAAGCCGACAACCGGGCGCTCCGGGCCGCCTTTGAGCTGCAGGTCCCGATCGTCTACTTCGTCGGAACCAGGCCGGGTTGGTACAAGCCGCTCTATCCCTGCTTCGTCGTGGAGGACGATCCGGTCGCACGTGAGGTGCTCGTCACCCAGGGGAGGATGGTCGGCCCCTACGACGAGCGCGAGCCGGTTCTCTCCGAGGATCCGATCGACCGGCGCTACGCCGTCCGCGAGATGCGCGTCCGCGTGCACCAGGCCCGCTTCCGAGGCCGCGTCATCCCCGCGTACCGCTCGCAGTGCACGATCTGCCGCCTTAAGGAAGTGCGGTTGCTCGACGCCGCGCATATCGTCGGCGACGCTGAGGTGCTCGGGGAGCCGCACGTCACGAACGGCCTCAGTCTCTGCGCGATCCACCATCGTGCCTACGACCAGAACCTCGTGGCCGTGACGCCGGACTACGGGGTGACGGTCTCGCAGCGGCTCCTCGAGGATGAGGATGGACCGATGCTCGACTTGCTCAAGGGCTTCCACGGGACGACGATCCTGCTGCCTCAGCGGCGGTCGGAGCGGCCCGATCCCACGCGGCTCGAGAAGCGCTACGCCGACTTCGTCGCAGCGGGCTCGGCCTAGGTGTCTCGGCGCCTCTCGCCTCGGGCTGCGGCTCTTCTTGCCCTGCTCCTGCCGGTTCTCGCCGGCACCGCGTGGTTCGGGCTGCGGGCCGGCGACGACGAGCAGCCACCTCCGGCGAAGAGCTCGAGCCCGATGACGCTCCGCGTCATGGCCTTCAACATCTTCTACGGCGGCGACGAGCTCGACCTCGAGACCGATGACTGGTGCGACGAGCGCACCGGCTGTGCGGAGACCTTCGCGCGCGTCGCCGACGTGATCCGCGAGTCCGAAGCAGACGTCGTCGGGCTCCAGGAGCCGACCGCGAACACCCGTGCTCTCGCCGAGGAGCTCGGCTGGTACTTCGACGAGCGCACGCACGTCATCTCGCGCTTCCCGATCGTCGATCCGGGCGGAGCTGAAGGGGCGTACGTCCTCGTCGAGCCCGAGCCGGGGCGCGTGGTTGCTGTTGCCAACACACACCTTCCGTCCAGCCCCTACGGGCCCTACCGGCTTCGCGACGGCGTCTCGCTCGTGAAGGTCATCGCCCTGGAGGAGCGCCTGCGGGTACCCACACTCCAGGAGCAGCTGGGGCCGCTCGAGGAGCTTGCGGCTAGTGGCACGCCAGTCTTCCTCACGGGCGACTTCAATACGCCTTCGCACCTCGACTGGACGGCGCCCGCCGACGTGGCACGCGACGACATCCCGTTCCCGGTCGAGTGGCCGGTGTCAAAGGCGCTCGTGGACGCGGGTTTCACCGACTCTTACCGCGCCGTTCACGCGGATCCGGTCGCGCGCCCCGGCTTCACGTGGACGCCGGGCGGGCCGGAGTCGATCAAGCGGGAGGTTCACGACCGGATCGACTGGGTCGTCTCGGCGGGCCCGGCCGAGGCGATCGACAGTCGCGTCCTCGGCGAGGCGGGCAACGAGACCGTCGTCGACCTGAGCTTCGACCCCTGGCCCTCGGATCACCGCGGCGTCGTCTCGACCTTCGAGGTCACGCCCGCCCCGATGCCGGCTCTCGTGGCGGTCGCCTCTCGGGTCGTGGAGCATCGAACCCTCTCGAGATCCGCGTCCACGGAGCGCGCGAGGGAGCTCGGCTCGCGGTCGTGCGCCCGGGCGAGGCGTTCGAGGCGGCACTCGCGTCGCAGCCGGTGAGCAGCGGCACGGCCAAGCTCGCGACCGAGCCGCTCGCGCCGGGCGCATACGAGGTCGCTCTCGTCGACGCCGAGGGAGAGATCCTCGCGCGTTCCGCCTTCTGGCTTTACGAGCCGGGCGCCGAGCCGATCGTGAGGACGTCGAGGAGGAGCTACCTGGCCGGCGAGCCCATCGAGGTTGCGTGGACGAAGGCCCCGGGGATGAAGTACGACTGGGTCTCCGTCTTCAGGGCCCGCAAGGACCCGGGCCCGCCGCAGGAGAACTGCTCGGCGGGCACGTGCGGGAACGGCAACTACCTGGTCTACGAGTACACCGGCGCGCGGGTCGAAGGTTCGACGAACATCCCGTCCCGATCCCTGGCGCCGGGCCGTTACGAGATCCGCCTGCTTCTGGACGACGGCTATCGCGCTGTCGCGAGGTCGGCGCCGTTCCGGGTCGAGGCGCCTTAGCGCCGCCCCCTGAGACGGGTCAGCACGGAGCGTGCCGCGAACTGGGGGTCGATCCGAGCGTGCGAGTAACCCAGAGCGCGGTGGAGCAGCCCGGCACGGACGCCGCTGCCCGCGATGACGATCAGACGCCCGCCGCTCACGATGCGGAGGGTGAGGCCGGCGTGCGCGAGCGACTTCGCGAGCGATCGAAGCGCGCGGGGGCCGGCGACTCCTTCGAGGCCGGCCGCGCCGTCGACCTCGAGGACGAGGTCGCGCCCGCTGGCCACGAGGGAGCCGCGCCGGCCGTCGCCGCGCGTGAGCGTCAGATCGCTCTCGATCTCCAGCACGTCAGTTAGCGGCCGCGCTCGGACGTGCGAATCCGGACGGTGCCGTTCAGCATCCACTTGGCACCGGGCGAGGTGTCGCCCGCATGGCGCGGCACCAGGACCTCGAGTTCGTCGAACTCGTATGCGATCGTGGTTCCCCGGCCGGTGAGGAACGAGTACAGCCCCTCCGCGAGGTCGGGCCAGGTCGTCGTCTCCTGCTTGGTCTCGACAGCTGACATCTGCAAGCTCCTTTCTTTGACATCACTTGGACAAAGAGGTCAACGAAGCCGGCGGGCTGCTATTCCGCGATGAGTCTCGGCCCGCAGCAGAGTCCTATCTACATCCCCAAGCTGATAGTTGACATCTCCATCTCGCTCGACGGGTTCGTAGCCGGGCCCGAGCCTTCCCTCGACGAACCCCTCGGCAAGGGCGGCGAGCAACTCCACGAGTGGGCCTTCGCGCTGGAAGCCTGGCGTGAGCCGCATGGGCTCGAGGGCGGCGAGGTCAACGTCGACTCCGAGCTCGTTGCCGAGAACAGCGCAGCAGTCGGCGCGCACATCATGGGCCGGCGGATGTTCTCCGGCGGTTCGGGGCCTTGGGAGGACGACCCGAACGCGAACGGGTGGTGGGGCGACACGCCTCCCTTCGCGAAGCCGGTCTTCGTCCTCACACACCACGCCCGCGAACCGCATGCCCTCGAAGGCACGACGTTCACCTTCGTCACGGACGGCATCGAGTCGGCGCTCACGCAAGCGCGCGACGCCGCCGGCGACAAGGACGTCCAGATCTCGGGAGGCGCCGACGTCGCGCAGCAGTACCTCCGCGCGGGGCTCCTCGACGAGTTGCAGATCCACGTCGTGCCGGTACTGCTCGGTGAAGGCACGCGGCTCTTCGGGGGCCTCGAAGCCACTGACACCGAGCTCGAGCAGACACGCGTCGTGTCATCTGAACGCGTGACTCACCTGCGCTACCGCGTCCGACATCGAACCGAGCGCGACACCGCCTCGTAACCGCGTCCCGTTGAAGTCTCCGGCCGCGGGCGAGATACTCGGGCCGTTCACATTTCCGAGAGCGTTCTGAAGGAGGGGGCTATGAAGAGACGACGCATGGCCGTGGTGCTTACGGCTCTTGCGAGCGTCGCTGCGATCGCGACTGTCGCGATCGCAAAGCCAGGCGCAGGATCGTCGGAGGAAGGGTTCAAGACGGCCAAGCCGCCGTACCTGGTTCCGACGGCGCCCGGAGTCGTGATCGATCCGATCCTGTCGGTGGGCGACACGATCGGCCAGTACCAGATGTCCGGTATCCCGGACGGCCTCGGGGCTTACGGGAACAAGGACGACGACGATGACGACAACGAAAGCTGGCGCGGTCGGAGCGACGATGACGACGACAAGGCCGACGTCACCGTCGTCATGAACCACGAGCTCGGCCGCTCGTTCCCGAACCAGCCACCCGGCGTCGATACGCGGATCTCGCGCCTCGAGATCGACTCCGACACGCACGAGGTACACGACGCCGAGTACCTCTTCGAGGGGGACGAGGGCTTCGAGCGCTTCTGCTCCTCGACGCTGTCGATCATCGACGGCCGGCCGCTCTACTTCACGGGCGAAGAGGCCATCCCGATCGCGGGTCAGCCGCCGGGACCGTCGCACGACGGCAGCTCGATCGTGATGGATCCGGAGACCGGTATGTGGGTCGAGACTCCGCACTTCGGGCACTTCCAGCACGAGAACGTCCTCCCGCTCGAGCTCAAGAAGTGGGTTTTCCTCTCGACCGAGGACGACTTCAGGCCGGGCACCGCGTCGTACCTGTACGCGTACATCGCCGACGACTTCGACCGCGCACTCCGCGGCCGGGACGGCGAGCTGCACGTGTGGAAGGCCGACAACCCGGCCAAGAACCAGAGCACGAACGTCGTCAAGGGCGAGTCCGTGCCTGGTCGCTTCATCCCGATCACGCAGGCCGAGAACGCGAACTCGACGAGCCTAAAGGCAGCTTCCGTGGCCCGCGACGCCTTCCGATTCGAGCGGCTCGAGGACGTGGCGCAGCGGCCGGACATCCCGTGGCGGACCTACTTCGCCGATACGGGCAAGGCTGCGGCCGGCGCGTCGACGCGGCGTGGGCGCGATCTACCAGTTCGACTTCGACCCGCATGACCCGACCCATGCGACCCTGAAGAAAATCCTGGACGGGGACGCGGGCGGCGACGACATCGTGAACCCGGACAACCTGGACGCCTCCTCGAAGGTCCTTGTGATCCAGGAGGATCGCGAGTCGGCGTTCCGGGCGAACCCGAGCCGGGTTCTCGTCTACCGGTTCAGCTCGAAGACAGCTGTATCCGGTGGCGCAGGTGGCCAAGCCCGTGGACGTCGCGAACTTCCAGTGGGAGTCATCGGGCGTCATCGACGTCAGCCACCTGCTCGGAAAGGACTGGTGGCTCTTGGACGTTCAGGCCCACTCGTTCCCGCGTGCTCCACAGCCGGGGCCGACGCTCGCGCCGAACTCATCGGAGGGCGAGGACGGCCAGCTGCTCGCGATCAAGATCCCGAATACCGCGAACGGCGACCAACGGCGTCACGGCGGTGACGACGACTAAGCCTCGCCCACAGGCTGAGGTACCACGAGCGGGGCCGGCATCGCCGGCCCCGCTCGCATCAGCGGTCCGGGTGGGTCGTGCGAGCGTCGTCGTATGACTGCCTGCCCCAGAGCGTCACGAGGCGCGCGACCAGCGTCACGAGGAAGATGTTGCCGACGAGCGCCTCGATCACCGTCAGGGCCTGCGGGAGCCCGAGTGCGGGCGAGAGGTCGCCGAAGCCGAGCGTCGTCAGGGTGACGAAGCTGTAGTAGAGGAACTCCGACTGAACGTGCTCCCCCGGTTGCGCGAAGAACGGCCCGCCGCGGAGGTCGCTGACCGCGAGGTAGAGGAAGGCAAAGAGGAGTCCGATCAGGACGTAGGCGCAGAGCGCGCCGAGCACGGTCTCGCTCGTCACGCGGGGGTGGTGGAGGATCCGGCTCAGCGTGACCGGGAGCGTGGCCGTGACGAGCAGCGCGACCGGCAGCAGGTACGTCAGGCCCACGATCGAAGCCGAGTTGACGAGCAGGACGATCGGTGCGAGCGCGATGGCCGCCCCCACCTGCAGCGCCCTGCGGCGCGTCAGGCGGTGGCCGGTATCCGGATCGCTGATCGCGACCACGAGCGCGAGGGCGGAGAGCAGCGTGCTGCCCACGGCGCCCCAGCGCTGATCGTCCACGAGCTCGAGCAGGAAGAAGTTCGCGAGCAGGAGGACGAGCAGGGTCGCGTAGCTGTCGAAGACGCGAACCGCCGTCTCCCGGCTGAAGAGGCGGCCAAGGCGAGTGGGGGTCGCTGACACGCGCGGAGGTTAGCCTCGGCGCCGGGAGTCCCTATGAGGGCTTGACGGAAAAGCCTTGAGCCGCCGGGCCGCGCCGCTCGCCCCCAGGCCGCGTCCTCAGTCGCGCCCGTACCTCACGGTACGAACACTCCCTGCGTCCTTGCCTCGAAACGAGCGGCGCAACCCGACAACGAAGACCTTTCCGCCAAACCCTCCTAATCACTTGACTTCGCGCCGGTGGCTTGATCCGATCGCCTCGTCGTCAAGGAGGGAGGACTCGCATGTCTTCGGCATTGAGCCGGCGGGGGGCACAAGGAAGAGCGTCCAAGGGTCTTTCGTGACGCTCTACGAGCTCCTGCTCTTCGTGCACGTCCTAGCCGCCGCGGCGTGGTTCGGGGCGGCGCTTCTGTCGCTCCTCCTCGTCGAGCTCATGGCGCGGGCCCGAGACACCGCGGGCGTGCTTCGGCTCGGCGCCTACGACGACCGGCTGGCGACGCTGCTCTTCATCCCGTCAGCACTGGTCGTCCTGGGCGCAGGTCTCTGGCTCGTCTTCGAGGGGCCGTGGAGCTTCAGCGAGGACGGCTGGGTCGGCGCCGGGCTCGGTCTCCTCGTGGCGACGTTCGTCCTGGGAGTGGCCCTGATCGTCCCGGCCGGGAAGAAGCTGGTCGCGCTCGGCGAGTCGCAGGCTTCCGAGACCGAGCTCCAGTCTCAGATCAGCCGCCTGCGGACGCTGAGCTGGATCGACGTCGGCATCCTCACCGCGGCGATCTACGTCATGACGGTGAAGCCGTTCTGACGCAAACAGCGAGAGGGCCGGCGGCGGCCGGCCCTCTCGGCTTCTCAGTTCGCCTGCGAGACTAGTTCGGCTCGCCGCAGGCCGGGACGTCGCGGTGCACGTTCGTCCGGATGTTCTTCACGGCGCGGTTGGCGTTGATCCGCCCGTTGCCGAAGCACTTGTCGTAGCCGCGGGCACCGATGTCGACGGTGGTCGCCTCCATGATCCGCTCGACACGCTTCGGCCGGAGCTTCATGTCGCCGTTCGGGCTGAGCGTTCCGTAGCGGCTGACAATGAGGGCCGCGAGGCCGGCCGCGTGCGGCGACGCCATCGAGGTCCCCTGGATGCAGCCGTACGACGCGCCCGGCAGCGTCGAGAGGATCGTCGTCCGGCAGTCGCCGGTGGTGCCGTTCCCGCCGGGAGCTGCGACATCGGTCGGGCGGAACCCCCAGTTGGAGTAGCCGGCCTTCTCGCTCTGCGCGCCGAGCGAGGCGACGCCGATGACGCCCTTCGTCTCGGCCGGGATGACCTTGCAGTCGGAGTTGTCGACGCCGGTCGGGTTGTTCAGGTTCTCGTCCGAGTTCCCGAGGGCTGCGATGGGCGTGACGCCCCGGCCGCGGGCGTACTTGATCGCCCGGTACACGGCGACGCGGAACGTGCGCTGCGTCGGATCCGAGTTGCACTTGAACTCGGTCGACTCCTGGAACTCGTCGTCGTCGACGAAGAAGCTCATGTTGATGACGTCGAGCCGCTTCTTGCCGGCGTACGTTATGCCGTTGACGACCCCGGTCGCATAGCAGTAGCCGCTGGCGTCGCAGACCTTCACCGACACGAGCTCGACCCGCGGAGAGACGCCGACGATGCCGACGCCGTTCTTCTGCGCGCCCACGGTGCCGGCCACGTGCGTGCCGTGGAACTGGTTGTCGACGCAAGGGTCAGGGTTGCCGACGCCCGGCCCGCCGTCCGCAACGAACTGGACGAAGTTCCGGCTTCGGGCGCAGTTCACGTTGGTGGCGCCTCCGACGACGAAGTCGGGGTGCGAGCCGTCGATGCCGCTGTCGAGGATGCCGACGTCAGTCGCCCGGCGACCCTTCTCGGTCTTGTGGGCACGGTAGGCGCGGATCATCCTCATGTCCCACTGGCGCACCTCGGCCGGGTCTTCCGTCGTCGGCGGAGGAGCCCCGGGCAGGCCCAGCCAGGAGAAGTCCGCGCCGACGGACTCGACGAGGCCGGTGGCCTCGAGCTCGGCTGCGAAGCTCTCGTTGGCGGATCTGACGACCACGGTGCCGATCTCCTGCGAGAGGTCACGGAGGACGGTGCCACCCGCAGCCGCTACGGCTGCGACCGCCGTCTGGCGAGTCCGCTGAAAGTTGAAGCCGGTTCCCTGCTGGTCTCCAGCAAAGACGACGATGTAGCGGTCGGTGGCAATACGTGCCGTGCCCGCGCCGGCCGGAGCGGCCAGTAGCGCCGTGAAGGCGGCGATCGCAACAAGGATCACGCCATGCCGCAGGAGTGCTCGGTGCAATGGAATCCCCCCTTGTACCAACGTGACGACGGAGACCCCCGTCACGTGTTGGGAGCCTCCCTAGGTGTCCATTCTTGCGTGCCCGCTCGGGCGAGGACTAAACGCTTTGGGTCTTGAAGACAGCCGAGTTGAGCGTGATAGTGAGGGCGTAGGGTCGTCGACGGAAGGAATCACCAGGGTGTCGCCTCGTCTTGCTTTGCTTCTCGTCTCGTTCGCAGTCAGCCTGATTCTCGCTCCCACAGCGAGCTCCGCGTGGAACGGGCTTCCTGAGTGCACCCCGGCCGGGCCGCGGCCGTGTGTCATCTCGGTCGAGCGAAACGGCAGCCCGGTCGGGCCTTCGGACGCTTCGTATGAGTTCTGGTCCGATCACTGGGTCGATCCGGACGGCACCGATCACTATTACTTCCGAGTCATCGACGGCACGTCTGCCCTGTCGATGGGCGAGACGTGGGCGGTGGTGCTGAATACGGGTGCTGTCTTCCCCGAAGAGACCTTCTCGCGCTCGCAGAACATGAAGATCGACCGGGATGTGACCGGAGGCGGTGATCACACGGTGCGCTTCAAGGTCGATCCCGTGCGGATGGCCTACGGCGGCTGTAACTCTGCTGGGAGCTGCATTCCCGTCAACCCCGAGCCGACCTACCCCGCGTACCTCGACGGCTGGGTCGACGACCTCGCCTACGTCACCGATCCGCTAGACCGAGCGGCCATGCGCGGGTTCGATCTAGCATCGAACACGGACTGGGTCTCGACGCCGCTCCAGCTCGATTTCGCCACGAACTCGATCATTCTCGACGTCGCCAACTCGCACTTCGAGAACGACGGCACGACCGTCTTCCAGGGCCATGCGGAGTTCAAGCTCCCAAACGCCATGCTGACTCGGCTCTACAACGTTGACGATCCGGGGACGCTGACCCCTGCAGCGTTTGCCGTCACGGGCGCAGGCGGCGCTGCGACGACCACAGTCGCGATCAACGCCGCCAGTGTCGAGGTCGTCATCGACGGGATGACGTTCTCGAAGCGCAAGCTGCGGATTCACGGCAAGACGCAGCCGCTCAGGCCGCGCGAACTGAGCGCGGAGCGCAAGACGTCGACCAGGGGCGTCATCCGCTCGGAGGGCTCGAAGCGCCGCGGCTCGCTGGTGCGCGGCTACCAGGCGGTCTGCCGGCCGGGCGCCGGCGCAACGGTTCGCGCCGAGACGACGCAGCAGAACAAGCTCCCGATCGTGGTCAACGGCCTAACGCCGGGCAAGCGCTACGTCTGCACGGTGCGGGCCAAGAGCCGCGCCGGGCTGGGCGTGCCGGGCAAGGTCGCCATCCCCCGCAGCTAGGCCACCCAGGCGCTAGGCGACGCCGGTGGGCGCGATGTCTTCGGCGGGCGCGAACTCGGCGCCCGCGTCCTGCATCTCCTCGATCGCGCGCTCGGAGTCACCCGGCTCGACCTCGACTCCGCGGATCGCGTCCTCGACGACGACGACCTCGAAGCCCTCCGCGCGGGCATCCAGGACGGAGTGCTTCACGCAGTAGTCGGTGGCGAGGCCCGCCACGTAGAGCCTGTCGATGTCGTGCGCGCGCAGGAGATCGCCGAGGCGGGTGTCCTGGAAGGCCGAGTATCCCTGACTGTTCGGGTCCTGGCCCTTGTCGAGGACAACGTCGATTTTGTTCCGGTTCAGGCTCGCGTGGAGCTGGGCGCCCTTCGTTTCTTGCACGCAATGCACGGGCCAGATCGAGGGCGGATCCGTCCCGCGCCACTTCGACATGTCGACCTCCACGCCGGCGAAGGAGCCGTGTTCCTCCGGGTGCCAGTCGCGCGTCGCGACCACGAAGTCGAAGCGATCGACGATCTCGTCGAGCGGCCCCGCGATCCTGTCTCCGCCTGGAACGGCGAGCGAGCCGCCCGGGCAGAAGTCGTTCTGGAAGTCGACGATCAGGAGCGCATCCACGTCGCCGTGAGGCTAGCCGACGACTCGCGCGGGGTCGCGCCTACCATGGGCCGGTGCCCGAGCCAGCCGCCGTTCACCCCGTGGCCGCCGCGTTCGACCGGGTCGGTCAGGAGTACGAGCGCGGCCGGCCGAGCTACCCGCCCGAAGCGGTGACGCACCTCGTCGAGGCGCTCCGGGTCGGGCCCGGCTGCACCGTGCTCGACCTCGCGGCGGGCACCGGCAAGCTGACGCGGCTCCTGGCCGTGACCGGCGCCCGCGTCGTGGCCGTGGAGCCTGCGGCGGGCATGCGACAGCGGATCGAAGCCGACCTCCCCCAGGTCGTCGCGCTCGCAGGGACCGCGGAGGCGATCCCGCTCGGCGACCGTTCCGTCGACGCGGTCACCGTGGCACAGGCCTTTCATTGGTTCGACGGCGACGCCGCGCTCCAGGAGATCCATCGCGTGCTCGCTCCGAGCGGACGACTCGGACTCGTCTGGAACGGCCGCGATCAGCGCGATCCATTGCAGGCGCGTCTCAGCGAGATCATGGAGCCCCATCGAGGCGACGCGCCGCCGTACCTCGCGGGCGTCTGGCGACACGCATTCGACCTGACCTCGCACTTCACGCCGCTCCAGCACGCGCGGTTCAGGCTCGTGCACGAACTCGAGTCCGAGCGCGTCGTGGATCGAGTGGTGTCGGTGAGCTTCATCTCCGCGCTACCTGATGACGAGCGGGCGCGCGTCGCCGACGAGGTGCGTTCACTTCTCGCCGACGACCCCGCCAGCCGTGGACGCGAGCTGGTCGCGCTCCGGTATTGCACCGACGTGTTCTGGTGCGAGCGCGTTTAGGGCCTCCGCGTCCGGTGACGTTCCGTTCATGCGCGTCGTCATCGTCGGAGCGACCGGGAACAGCGGCACGAGTCTGATCTCGGCGCTGGCGGACGAGCCGGTGGTGAACTCGGTCGTCGGTCTCGCGCGCCGGCCCCCCGCGATCGAGCTCCCGAAGACGGAGTGGCGGCAGGCCGACGTTACGGACGACGATCTCGTCGAGCACTTCCGCGGTGCCGACGTCATCGTCCACCTGGCTTGGTTGATTCAGCCGTCGCGGCGCGAGGAAGTCACGTTCGCGACCAATGTGACCGGAAGCGTGCGGGTCTTCGGCGCCGTGGCTGAAGCCGGCGTTCCCGCGCTCGTCTATGCATCCTCGGTCGGTGCTTACTCTCCCGGCCCGAAGGATCGCGCCGTGGACGAGAGCTGGCCCACGAAGGGCGTCCGGACGAGCTTCTACGGACGGCACAAGGCTGCCGTCGAGCGGCTCCTCGACGGATTCGAGGAGGAGAACCCGGACGTGCGAGTCGTCCGGCTCCGGCCGGGCCTGGTCTTCAAGCGCGACGCCGCAACGGGGATCAGGCGGCTCTTTACCGGGCCGCTCCTACCCTCGCCGCTCCTCCGGCCAGGGCTTGTCCCATTCATGCCGAACATCGAGGGTCTGCGGGTGCAGGGCGTGCACTCACTCGACCTCGGCGACGCCTACCGCCGCGCGATCGTGAAGGACGTGCGCGGCGCGTTCAACGTGGCGGCAGATCCGGTGCTCGATCCGCCGGTGCTGGCGGAAGCCCTCGGCGCGCGGCTCGTGCCCGTTCGTGCCGCTGCTGTACGCGGTGTGGTGGCTCTGAGCTGGCGGCTCCGGCTCCAGCCGACTCCCTCGGGCTGGGTCGACCTGGCTCTGGGCGTACCGCTCATGGACACGACCCGGGCGCGCAGCGAGCTCGGCTGGGAGCCGCGCCGCACGTCGGTGGAGGCCCTACTCGAGCTCATGGAGGGCATGCGGGAGGGCGCCGACTACGGCACACCGCCGCTCGCGCGAGAGACGAGCGGCCCGGGGCGCGTGCGCGAGCTCGCGACGGGCGTGGGGCGTTCGAGCCGCTGAGTCCCTCGTTGGAGGGACGGCGCTACCCCGTATGGGGTACCCCTATCCCTCGTTCGAGGGAAGGTCGTCGGCCCGGCGGCGCAGGATCGAGAGCCCCCAGGCCTCCCCGCGCGCGAAGAGCTCATCCGGATCGACATCGTCGAGCCAGCCGATGAAGTGCTTGTCGGGCTGCTCGGCGGTGGAGCCGTAGACCGCCTGCCGCTCGCGCGTGGCGACGGAGGTGCTGCCGCGCTCGGCGCGCTCGAGGTCTGCGAAGCGCTCCTCCGCGGCCGGGCCTTCTGCATACCCCTTGCCCACGCAGGGATGCTAGCCGGTGCGCGGTGCCTGCTTCGCCCACTCGCCCAGGTCGTACCAGTAGGTCTCGCGAAGGGCGTCCGCGATCGCCGGGTCGGTATGGGCGGGGTTGAACACGTTGTGCTCGAGGTCGGCGCAGATCGCGACCGCCTCGAGCGGGATGTCGGGCAGGTTGACGAGCACCTCGCCCGGGAGGCGGGCCTCGCCGAGCGTGTAGTGCTTGAAATGCAGGTCGGGCGTGACCTCGATGAGGGTCGGCCAGTCTGGGCAGCTCCGGGTGCTCACTGGGTGCGGCTCCTGACGAGGTCGGCGAGCGCGCTCACGAACCTCGGGTCGTCGTTCATGGATTGGATGCGCTTCAGTTCGACGCCGAGCGTTCGAGCCTTCTCGCTTGCCTCGACATCGAGGTCCCAAAGGATCTCCAGATGGTCGGCGACGAAACCGATCGGAGCCACGAGGATCTTCGCCGCGCCGCGGGCGTGGAGGTCGTCCAGGTGGTCGAGGATGTCGGGGCCGAGCCAGGGCTCGCCGGTCGGGCTCTCGCTCTGAAAGGCGAACGACCAGCGTTCTCCGGGGCGGTCGAGGCGATCGGCAACCGCGGCGGCGGTCTCGAGCAGCTGATCGCGGTACGGGTCGCCCTCGGCCACGATGCGCTCCGGGAGGCTGTGGGCAGTGAAGACGACATGGGTCTCCGGGTCGAGGCCTGCCTCCCGAACGCGATCGGCGACGAGGTCGAGGAAGGGCGGGTGGTCGTGCCAGCTCTCGATCATCGTCAGGTCTGCCCTGGTCGTTTGTGCCGCGTCGCCGTTCAGGGCTGCCTCCAGGCGCTCGCGGTACCCGCCGACGGACATGCGGCTGTAGTGCGGGGCGAGCACGAGGCCGACGATGTGGTCGGCTCCCGCGTTCGTCGCCTGCTTCGTGGCGTCGGCGATCCGCGGCGTCCAGTGCTTCATGCCTGCGTAGACGGGCAGGCCGAGCGCCTCCTCGAGCCCCGCGCGCTGGGCTTCCGTGATCCGGTTCAGGGGCGAGACTCCGACGCGGCGGTAGCGCTCGACGAGCTCGTCGACCGCCTCCTGGCGAACCGGTCGCCCGCCGCGGATGTCGGCGAAGTAGGCCGGCACGTCCTCGAGCCGTTCGGGACTCCCGTAGGCCATAAGGACGACAGCGGTCGTCACCGAGAACCTCCGCCCGGCGCGGAAGCCTGGGGACGATCTGTGACGCTTTCCCTACGTCTCGTGACACACGTGTGCGTTTTTCCGCGGTACGCTCGCGCGTGAGCAGGGGGGAGGGTCGGGACCCGAGTTACTCGCGCGCGAAACCAATGCGCGCTCACGCCGGCACCTCGGCGCTCGTCCGCTCGTGCACGAGCTCTACAAGACGCCCCAGATCAGCCGGGTCGGTCGCGGGGAGTACACCGTGACCCAGGTTGAAGATGTGGCCGGGCCGGCCGTCGACGGCTTCGAGGATCCGCACGGCCGCGGCCTCGATACGCTCGAACGGCCCGAGCAGGAGCGTCGGATCGAGGTTCCCTTGGACACCGCGGTCGTGACCGACGAGCTCCCAGCCCCGCTCGATCGGCACGCGCCAGTCGATGCCGATCACGTCCCCGCCGGCTGCGGCCAGGTCGGCCAGCAGGTGGGCCGTCCCCGTCCCGAAGTGAATGGTGGGCGCGTCGGCCGCCGCGAGGATCCGTGCCGAGTACGGCGCGACGAACTCGCGGTAGTCGTCCACCGACAGCGCACCGACCCAGGAGTCGAAGACCTGCACCGCATCGGCGCCCGCCCGAAGCTGGGCGGCCAGGTACTGCGAGAACGTCTCCGTCAGGCGCTCCATGAGCGCGTGCCACGCCTCAGGCTCGGCATACATGAACCGCTTCGTGTTCTGGAAGTCACGCGAAGGCTTGCCCTCGATCAGGTACCCGGCGACGGTGAACGGCGCGCCGCAGAATCCGACGACCGCCCGTTCCTCTTCGAGCTCCGCACGAACGAGGGAGATCGCAGCCAGGAACTCGGGCACGACCTCGTCCGGCTCAGGGACGCGGAGCCGCTCGATGTCCGCAGCCCTCGTGATGGGTTGATCGACGACCGGTCCGACGCCCTCGACCAGCTCGACGTCGATCCCCATCCCGAGGACGGGGAGCATGATGTCCGCGAACATGACTGCCGCATCGACCCCGTGCCGGTGCACGGGCTGAAGCGTGACCTGTGCGCAGAGCTCGGCGTTCCGGCAGATGGAGAAGAGGTCATGCCGCTTCCGGATGGCGCGGTACTCGGGAAGCGAGCGGCCGGCCTGGCGCATGAACCAGACGGGCGTGCGCTCCACGGGCTCGCGCCTGGCAGCGCGCACGAGGAGTGGGTCGGGCACGTGGCAAGCGTAGCCACGCGCCCCGGCGCGGACGCGTTACTTGCGGCCGACGATGAGCGCGAGCTGCGCGCCCATGAGATCCGACGCGCGCAGACCGTCGAGGGGAGCGACACGCCTGACGCCAATGTCCCGCGCGAGCCGATGGGCCTCGCCCTGGAACCCGGCCCGGTACATGACGATCGAGCGGGCGAAGTCCGATCGCGGTGCATTCGAGGTGCCCGTGAGGACGTAATGGCGCTTCCGTACGTCGAGCGACGCGACGTCGGCGGCACCGGTGATCCCGTTGCCGTTCAGGACTACGACGGACGTCTCGCTGCGCGGTTGGGTGGCAGCGGCAGTTGCGGGTCTGCCAGCCTCCGCCGCCGGCCGGGCGTCGGGTACCTCGGCGAGCGGAGATGCGACCGCCGCCTGAGCCAGCGCCTTGCGCTCTTCCGCAAATGGAAGCCCGAAGGCCGCGACCGCCACGATCAGGAGCAGAACGAGCTCGAGCGCGGCGAAGGTGGTCGCCGCGAGCGCTGTCACGCGCCAGTTCCGGCGCGAAGGTGAGTCGACGGGATAGTCCACGGAGCGCGTTAGTTCGCGCCCGTCTCGACCTCTCCTCCCGTGACAGAACGCCAGGTGCGGGCGATGCCGTCGCCGAGCTTCACCTCGGCTCGGAAGCCGATCCTGGCTGCGGCGAGCCCCGGATCGAGCACGCTTCGCTCGAGCTCACCGAGTCTCGGCTCTGCGTACTCCGGCTCGAGGTCGACTCCGCTCGCTCGCCGGCATGCCTCGTAGAGCTCGAGCACGGACGTCTCGTCGCCCGTGCCGACGTTGAAGACCGCAGCGCGTTGACCCGCCGCCGCGAGCGTGGCGGCGACGACGTCGCCCACGTACACGTAGTCCCTCGTCTGGCGGCCGGTTCCGAAGATCGTCACGGGCCGGCCCTCGGCCAGTCGCCCCAGAAAGATGGCGACGACGCCCGCCTCACCGTGTGGATCCTGGCGCGGGCCGTAGACGTTCCCGTATCGAAGTGCCACGTGCTCGCCGGCGTAGAGCCGGTTCCAGGTCGCCAGGTACTCCTCCGCGGCAAGCTTCGACGTTCCATAGGGCGAGACGGGGGCGCGAGGATCGCCCTCGGCGGCCGGCCGCTCGCACTCACCGTAGATCGCGCCCCCAGTCGAGGAGAAGACGACCTGCGCGCCGACCTCCCGGGCGGCCTCGAGAACGCGAATGGTTCCGCCCAGGTTGACGTCGGCGTCGTAGTCCGGCCGCTCCACGGACACGCGCACGTCGGCCTGCGCCGCGAGGTGGAAGCAGACGTCGGGCCGAAACCCCACGAAGACGGCCCTGAGGGCGTCACCGTCACGAATGTCGGTCTCTTCGAGGCGAACGCGGTTGTCGAGGCGGTCGCGCCGCCCGGTGACGAGATTGTCGACGACTGCTACCTCGTCGCCTCGCGCGACGAGTTCGTCCACGAGGTGCGAGCCGATGAACCCCGCGCCGCCTGTGACTACAGCCCGCACCTCGCGGAGCGTACTGGGCGGCCGGGCTTGCCTCGTATGCTTCGCACCCATGTTCGTCACCTTCGAAGGCGTCGACGGCTCCGGCAAGACGACGCAGGCTGCGCTCCTTGCCGAGGCGCTCCTGGCAGAGGGGCGTGACGTCGTCGCCACGCGCGAGCCGGGAGGAACGGAGCTCGGTGAGCGCGTCCGCGAGCTGCTGCTCGGGGGCGGCAGCATCGCGCCCTGGGCCGAGGCGTCGCTCTTCGCGGCTGCGCGCGCCCAACTCGTGGACGAGGTCATCCGCCCGGCGCTGGCGCGCGGCGCCTATGTGATCAGCGACCGCTACATCGACTCCTCGCTTGCCTACCAGGGCCTCGCCCGCGGCCTGGGCGTTGACCGCGTCCTCCAGCTGAACCTCCTCGCGACCGGCGGGCTGCTTCCCGACCGCACGTTCCTCCTCCTGCTCACGCCGGAGCAGGCGGCCGAGCGGAAACGCGGCGCCGAGGCTGACCGGATCGAGGGTGAAGGCGCTGCCTTCGCGGCCGCCGTGGGCGAGGCATACCGAGAGCTCGCCGCGGCCTTCGGCCAGCGGCTGACCACCGTGGACGCTTCACTGCCCGTCGACAGAATCGCCAGGGAGATCCGTGGACAGCTTCGAGACGCTGCCTGAGCAGGACGAGGCCAAGCGCCTCCTCCGGGCCGCGCTCTCCGAAGGGCCGGTGCACGCCTACCTCTTCCACGGTCCCGCAGGATCGGGCAAGCGCAGGGCTGCGCTCCTCTACGCCGCCGCGCTCCTCGGGGAGAGCGACCGAGTGCTCAGGCGCGCGCACCCCGATCTGTACGTGCTGGAGCCGCTCGGCGACCAGATCAGGATCGACCCCATCCGCGAGCTCAGGCGCGACCTGCACATGCGCCCCTTCGAGGCCGATCGGCGCGTCTACGTCATCCTCGGCGCGCACCTCATGAACGAGGACGCCGCCGACGCGCTCCTGAAGGATCTCGAGGAGCCGCCCGACTACGCCGTCGTCGTTCTCGTCGCCGACGAGCTCGGACCCCTGCCCGAAACGATCCGCTCCCGCTGTCAGCCGGTGCCGTTTCGCAGGCTGTCGCAGCGGGCGATCAAGGCACACCTCGCTGCTCGCGGCCTCGAGGGCGAGCGGCTCGAAGTCAGCTCGCGCGTCGCGGCGGGGCGGCTCGATCGCGCCGAGCGGCTCCTCGACGACGAGGCTGCCCAGCACCGCGCAGCCGTCATCGAGCTCGCACGCGCGGTCTACCTGGAGGAGAAGTTCGACCCTGCGGCGGCGGCGCGGCGGATCGAGGAGTTGGCGCAGCGCCGCGGGCAGCGGGCCCGCACCGCAGAGGAGCGGAGCGCGCTCGAAGGTGAGAGCCCGCGCGAGGTGGAGCAACGCGCCAGGCGTGCCGAGCGCGGTGCCGAGCGCGAGGAGATCCTGGAAGCGCTCGACACCCTGGCCGGCTGGTACCGCGACCTCGTGGTCGTCGCAGCCGAAGCGTCCGACGCGGTGCAGAACGTCGACCGCCTCGGGGAGCTCGAATCGGACGGTGATACCTCGCGCGGCCCGGCCGCGGAGCGAGCCGCCGAGACCGTGCGGGATGTCTGGCGCTCCTTCGAGTTCAACGTTCAGGCCGGCCTCGCACTCGAGGCGCTCTTCGTTCGCCTGCGACGCGATCTGCGGCCCTTCGCCGCTGTGCCGGCGTGAGCCCGAACACCGTCGTCACAGAGGCGGTCGGCGTCGTGTTCTCTGCCGGCGGCAGGGTCTATTCGTTCGACCCGGCCGGTCTCGAGCTCGCCTGGAACGAGAAGGTGGTCTGCCAGACCTCGCGCGGCCACGAGCTCGGCCGCGTCGTCAAGGCCCACCATCCGCTTCGCGAACCGCCTCCTCAGCCGCTCAAACGTGTGGTGCGGCGCGCGACCGAGCGCGACCTCGAACAAGCGCGCGAGAACCAGGTCGAGGCGAAGCAGGCGATGCGCGTCTTCCGGGCCGTCACGAAGGAGCTCGGCCTCGAGGTCAAGCCGATCTCGGCGGAGCTCGTCTTCGACCGCTCTCGCGTCGTGTTCTCGTACGAGTGCGAGGAGCGCCCGGACGTGAAGGAGCTGATGAGGGCGCTCCGAGAGCGTCTCCACAAGCGCATCGAGCTCCGCTCCGTCGGGACGCGGGAAGCCGCACGCCTCTGCGGCGATCACGGGCTCTGCGGAACGAAACACTGCTGCCGCCGCTTCCCCTCGCACGAGCAGCCGATCACGCTTCGGATGGCCAAGGATCAGGACCTCGCGATGAGCTCCGGACGGATCACGGGGCTCTGCGGACGGCTCCGCTGCTGTCTCGCCTACGAGCATCCGCTCTACCGGAGCTTTCGCGACCGCGCGCCGCGCGTCGGCCGCCGGGTCGAAACCCCTCACGGCACCGGGGTCGTCACGGCGTACCAGGTGCTGAACGACGCCTGCACCGTCGACCTCGGCGAGGCTCGCGCAGTCGAGGTTCCGATCGACGAGTGCCGGGAAGTGGCCAGGACGTGAGATACCGCCGGCTCGGCTCATCCGACCTCGAGGTCTCGGAGATCTCGCTCGGCTCCTGGCTCACCTACAGCGGCGGCGTGCCGCGCGAGCAGGCTGAGGCCTGCGTCGACAAGGCGTTCGACGTCGGCATCAACTTCATCGACACGGCCAACGTCTACGGGCGCGGCAAGGCGGAGGAGTTCCTCGGCGAGGTGCTCGTCACGGCGCGAGCGCTCCTCGTACGTGCTCGCGACGAAGCTCTACTTTCCGATGTCGCGACACGGACCGCGGGCTCTCGCGCGGCCAGGTCGAGAAGCAGATCGACGCTCGCTGAAGCGTCTCCGGACCGACTACGTCGACCTCTACCAGTGCCACCGCTACGACGAGGACACGCCGCTCGAGGAGACGATGGAGGCGCTCTCCGAGGTCGTGCGCTCCGGCAAGGCTCGCTACCTCGGGTTCAGCGAGTGGAACGCCGAGCAGATCCAGGCCTCGCTCGACCTCTCCGGCGTCGAGAAGTTCGTCTCGAGCCAGCCGCAGTACTCGATCCTCTGGCGTGAGCCCGAGCGCGACGTGATCCCGCTCTGCGCCCGGAACGGCATCTCGCAGATCGTCTGGTCGCCGCTCGCTCAGGGCGTGCTGACCGGGAAGTACTCGCCCGGCTCGCCCCCGCCCGCGGACTCGCGCGGAGCGAGCGAGAGCATGGGCGGGATGATGGGCCGCTTCCTCGATAAGCCCGAGATGCTCGAGGCCGTCCAGCGGCTGAGGCCGGTCGCCGAGGAGGCCGGCCTGACGATGGCCCAGCTCGCGCTCGCGTGGGTGCTCCGCGAGCCGAACGTGGCCTCCGCGATCGTCGGCGCGAGCCGGCCCGAGCAGGTCGAGGCGAACGCGAGCGCGTCCGGAATCGAGCTCTCGGAGGAGACTCTGCGCGCCGTCGACGAGGCCGTCGGGAAAGCCGTCAAGGTCTCGTAAGCACCTCTGTTGTCGGGGCTGAGGCAGGAGTACCCTTCAAGGCCCACTACCTGAGAGGAACCTGGATGTTTCGCACCCTCACGCTGGCCACCGTGCTCGTCGCCGTCTTCGCCTGCTCGTCTCCGGCCGGCGCGGTCGTGTTCGGCGCGCCCGATGGTGAGAACCACCCGAACGTCGGCGCCCTGCTCGCCCCACAGGCTTATCCGGACGGCTCGTGGGCGTCGTGCTCGGGCACGCTCATCTCCCCGACCGTCTTCCTGACCGCCGCCCATTGCGACTGGGATGTCGATCGCATCGCGGTCACGTTCGCTTCCGACTACGACGCGGCCACCGACGAGGAGCACTGGGGAACGTGGCACGCGGACCCGGGCTTCAATCAGCGCCAGTCCGATACTCGCGACATCGCCGTCGTAGTCTTCGACGAGCCTGTGACCGGAATCGCGCCGGCGAAGCTGCCTGGGGCGGGCTCCCTCGGGAACCTCAGGCGCGGAACGAAGTTCACGTCCGTCGGCTACGGAGCCCAAGCGGTGACCAATGGGCCGGGCGGCAAGACGTATCACTATGCGGACGTTCGCTACGCCGGCGTCGGAACGCTGAACTCAGTGACTAAGAGCTGGCTCCACATCTCCGGGAATCCGGCCAAGGGCGACGCCGGGACGTGCTACGGCGACTCCGGAGGCCCGAACTTCCTCGGCGGGGGCAGCGGTGAGACGAACATCGTCGCCGCGACGACGATCACAGGCGACGCGGTCTGCCGCGCGACGAATGTGACCTACCGCCTCGACACGCGTTCGGCCAGGAACTTCCTGGACGACTTCGTGACCCTTCCGTAGGGCCTGATGCGCATGGCGGCCGCCGCCTTCGGGCGTCGGCCGCCATGCGAGGCTGCCCGCGCTCCGCGAAGGGCCCGACGGACCGACGCAGACCGGCTTGCGGTGAGTGGGTCGGAGCAGGGGACGGTTCGACGCGGGCGACAGCGTCGAGTCGGTCTCGAACAGGAATCACCAGGGCGGTTGCTGAACCGGCGCGGGGCTAGAATGACCCCGCGCCGACGTAGCTCAGCTGGTAGAGCACTTCACTCGTAATGAAGGGGTCCCCGGTTCGAGTCCGGGCGTCGGCTTTGTCGCGATATGCAGGGGTTGTGCATTCGTCGACGCCGATTCACAAACTCGGCATATCCGGCCAGTGCGAAGCAGGTGCGAAGATGCGACGAACGAGGTAGCCGTCGGAGGAGGCTCCCACGAGCGAAACGATCGAGCTCCTAGTTACCGTCAAGGCCTACCCCGCCGTGAGCAAGCGCCACGGCGAGGTCGTCTGCGTCGCCGGCATCCGCACCGACACGCCGACGCCGGAGTGGTGCCGGCTCTTCCCCGTCCCGTTTCGGGACCTCCCGTTCTCGGCGCAGTTCAGGAAGTACCAGCGCATCCGGCTCGAGGTCGAGCGGCCCGGCAGCGACCGCAGACCCGAGAGCTACAAGCCGCTGGTCAATACGCTCGAGTGCGTCGGTGAGCCACTCGACTCGAAGAAGAAGTGGGGCAAGCGGCGGCCGCTCGTCGAGCCGCTCGTCGTCGAGTCGATGTGCGAGATCCTGCGGCGCCAGAAGGTCGACAGGACGTCCCTCGGCGTCTTCAGGCCGGCAGACGTTGAGGACTTCACGATCGAGCCCGACACCGCTGAGTGGGACGCCGAGCGGCAGTTCATCGTCGACCAGCCGAGCCTCCTCTACGAGGGCCGATCAGGCCTCGAGAAGATCCCGTACCGGTTCAAGTACCACTACCGATGCTCAGATCCCGACTGTCGCGGTCACCATCAGTCGATCGTCGACTGGGAACTGGCACAGGCGATGCGCTCGTGGCGGTGGAAATACCGGAGAGACGACGTCCTGCTCGCGAAGATTCGCGAACTCTGGTTTGAGAGGATGTGCGGGGAGGACAAGGACACGATGCTCTTCGTCGGGAACCAGCACCAGGCGCCCGACGCCTTCCTCGTCCTCGGCGTCTTCTGGCCGCCGAAGGACTGACTTACAGGTGGACGACCGCGAGCCGCGGGAGCCGCTCGGCGATCGCGCCGGCGATGACGGCCCTGTGGCACGTGTCGTGCTCGGGCTCGACGCAGAGCAGGCAGGTCGTCACGCCGTCGACGGACTCCGCCAGGTCGACGAGAGCGCCAGCTGACCCGTTGTGGAGGTGCGCCCGGTAGATCCGGGCACCGCCGGCGACGTCGCCGCCCTTGTAGCGGTCTCGGTTCGGCTTGGGGTTTCCGAGGGCGCGAACGTGCTCGTACTGGATCCCGACGTCGGCGAGAGCGTGGGCGAGCGCGGACTTTGAGAACCCACGTCGCCGTGAGAGTGGCAGCTCACGCACGTCGACGACCCTCTTGACGCCGGCCGCCTGCAGACGCGCGATCAGCTCGTCGACGCTCGAACCTGCGTAACCGATCGTGAAGAGCTTGGGGATCCGCACCGCGCCCAGTTTCCCGTCAGCCCGCGGAACCCTGCGCGGCGAGCGCGCGACGAGCGGAGGCGATCGCCTCTTCGATCGGGACCTGGCGGCGGGCTTTCGCGGCGTCCTTGAAAACGTGCGCGTAGACGCGGGCCGTTACGGAGGGGTCGGCGTGGCCGAGGTGCTCGGCGACCTCGGTGAGGGATCGGCCTTCGTAGATCAGAAGCGTTGCGCAGGTGTGGCGGAGGTCGTACAGGCGGAAGTAGCCGGTTGAGCCGTGGCCGCGGCAGTGTGCACACGGCCGAAGCTCCCGCTTTCCGGTCCCGGCGCAGGCTGAGCAAGGGAAGGCCGTAGCGAGGGCGGGGATCCAGACGCGCTGGCGCCAGTTCTGCCGGCGCAGGTGGCTGCCGCGGGCGTCCTCGAACACGAGCTGATCACGCGCCGGCCGGCCGAGTAGAAAGTTGAGCTCGGCGAGGTCGCGCCCGACGGGGCCGAAGAGCTCCGGCTCGCGAGTGCGGCGACTCTTTGTGGTCGAGATCTCGTGCGCCGAGAGTGCCCGCTGTACGCGCAGGCGGTCGCGGGGCATCCCGAAGTCGTCGAGGACATCGCGCCACTCGAGGGCGAACGCCTCAGCAGGTCGGAGCGCCTCGTACGCGAGGAGGGAGACGAGCACGGCGTCGCGCAGCGCCATCGTTTGTCGAATCGCCTCCACCGTCTCCGGGGTGCGAGCGTCGATCGCGTCGTCCCGCACGTGCGCCAAGCGTGGGATCCCGGCCGCGGGGTTTGCCGGCAGGCGGCGCCACTCGACCGCTCGGCGAAGGATCCCCTGCACGATCGCGAGGCAGCGGTTCACCGTGGGCGCGCCCGCGCCGGCGGCGGCGATCGCGGTCACGTAGGCGTCCATGGTCTCCCGGCTCACGTCGCGGAGTCGGAGCGGCCCCAGGTACGGGATCACCCAGCGGTCGAGTGTCGGCGCATACGACGCGAGCGTCCCTGGCGCCAGGTAGGTGAGCGCATACTTCTCCCACCATTCAGCCACGAAGCTCGCGAACGTCTGCTCCGACCCAATGACCTCGGCCGCGAGCTGTCCCAGCTGCTTCGCCCGGCGCATCGAGACGTCGAAGCTCTGCGCGTCCTGCACCCGATCGAAGACCTGCTGGCGCTGCACTCCGCCCTCCGACCAGCGCACGATCGGCCGCGAGCTGCGCGTCGATCGACCACACCGCGGACAGGCTCGCGCCTTCAACGCGTACGTCGCCTTGCACGTGCAGCGACGGTGAATGCTCACCGGCGCGAGCGTAGACGATCAGCGAACGAAGGAACAGACGTCGACGAAGGACGCGGCCGCAACGGCACAGCACCGGGCGTCGGGATCGGCCGTGGCGCCCTCGCCCGCTCCAGGAAGTCCGCGAGCTCGACTGGGTCGATCATCTGCTTCGAGAGAACCCGATACGGACGCAGCTCTCCCGACGCGACCAGCCGCCTCACCGACCGCGTCGAGACGCGCAGCACGTCGGCCGCCTCGGCGAGGGTGAGGAGGTGCTCCGACTCGCGCAACCGCTCCGCAGCCGCCTCTCTCACGCGGCGGCCCTGAGGATCGCGCGGACGGTGCCGGCGCCCGCGCGGCGGCGACAGACCGCGCAGGCGCGGAGATCACGGACGGCGCCGTCGAGCACGTAGAGCGCTCCATCCAGGCCGCAGAGCGTCGGCCACGTGCGCGGCAAGACCCACTCATCAACGAGAGCCTGGGCGAGGCCCTCCCTATCGTCGGGGAGGTGGTAGAGCCCCGAGGCGGGTCCCTCGACGGCGAGCAGCACTTCGGCGCCGACCTCGATCCTCACGCGCCCTCCATGAAGAGGACGGGGAGGGCGACGACCCAGCCGGGCTGGGGGTAGTCGATGAGGCCGAGAGAGCGGAGCGAGCCGAGGTTGTTCGTGAACGAGCTCGAGGAGACGGAGGCGCCGGCGCGCCCGGCGAGCTCGTCCTTGGTGATCGGGTTCCCGTCCTCGGCGATGAGGACCTCGAGGAGGCGGGACTTGGCTCCGCCGACGAGGCTGTAGACGAAGGCGTGGAGCTCGTCGACGGTGCTGGGTGCGCCGCCGGCGTCGGCGAGCCCGCGCCCTTCGGAGGTGAGGCAGACGCGGCCGCCGGCCGGGTAGTCGATCAGGCTGAGCTGGTTTCGGAGGTGGCCGAGGTTGTTCGTGAAGGACGAGCTCTTCGGGCTCGCCTTCGCGAAGAGGGCGACCTGTGTCTTGTCCGCCTGTGGGACGCCGATTGCCTCCAGGGCCGCGAGCGCGTCCAGGATCCGCTGCTGCGGCCCCGACACAGTGCCGTCACCTGTATCCCGGGATCCGGGGTCGGCAGTCGGAGCGGGGCGCCGCGCGGAAGGACGTGCAACAGCCTCGGCCGGTTCCCGCCGGAGTGGGGGCTGTACCGTCGTGCGACCTCTCTCTGTTCGCCCCGCTCCCACGGCCGCGGTCTCAAGCGCGGTGATGATGCCGTTCCCCACGCCCTCGATCCGTACGCCGACCTCGCCGAGATCGCCTGCGACGGCGGCGAGTTCGCGCACGACGTCGCGCAGCTGGTCCGCCTGCCCATCGAGAACGGGAACGGGAACCTCGACGAGCTTCTCGACCTCGACGATGCGCTCCTCGCTCGGGCGCTTCTCGAGCTCGGTCTTGAGCCGGCGGACTTCGGCCTGGAGCTTGCGTGGGTCGGAGGCCTCGGCGCGCTTCGCGGTCGCCTCGATCTCTTTTCCGAGGGCGGTGAGGTCGATCGTCGCCTGCTTCTTTGGCTCGGCGCGTCGCTCGCCGGCCTTCGGCGTCGACGAGGAATCGAACGTCTGCCGTCGGCGGATCCGGACGCGCTCACGGATCTCGCGCTCGGGGTTCCAGATCCAGGCTTCGCCGGTCTCGAGGGAGGGGAGCGAGTCGATGATCTCGGCGCCTGAGGTGTCGCCCTTCGGCCCCTTGACCCACAGCTCGATCGCCTCCCTGTCCTTGGGCCCCGTCGTGCGCATCGCGATCAGGAGGTCGGTCTGCTCGAGCACGTCCTTGTTCAGGACGGCAGAGCGCTGCGTGATCATGGTGATGCCGAGGCCGCGGCTGCGGCCTCGACGGACGATCTGCTCGATCGCAGCCGTCATCTTCCCGAGGTCGCCACCCCAGCCGCCGCGCGGGTTCTGCGGCGCGAACACGTCGGCTTCCTCGAGCACCAGGTGCATGACGTCGCGTGAGCGCGCCTTGCGTCGGTAGAGCCGCTCGGCGAAGTCCTTCACGAACCTGCTCGTCTCGGCCTTCGTCGGGAGGTCGGAGAGGTCGATCAGGAGCGGCTCGCCGCTGTCGACGGCGACGTCGGCGATCAGCGCGCCGGCGGTCTGTTCGAGCGGCACGTCTCCGTGCTGGCCGCCCAGGATCGCGATCGGCAGCCCCTCGCTCTTGCCGTCGGCACTCGAGCGGAGTCCCCACCAGGCGCCGACCGGGTCGAGGACGACGACCTGGACGCCGGCGGCGTGGAGCTCCTCGACGACGACGGTGGCCGTGTTCGTCTTGCCGGCGCCGCGCTTCGCGAGGATCGCGATCGCCTCGCCGGCGACGTCGAGCGGCAGCGCCAGCTTCGGCGAGATCCGGAGCTTGCTCACCCGTCCTCCCGAATCTCCCGAAGCTGGTTACGGACCTCGGGCGGGGCCAACGCGACGAGGACGTCGACGGTCTCATCGATGCCGCCGACCCGCTTTTCGATCTCCGTTAGCTGTTTCCCGAGCTCAGCCTGGTCGGCCTCGATCTCCACGAGGGCCTCGTCGAGGGCATCGCGATGAAGAGCTACCGCCTCGTCGCCGGCGTCGACCTCGTTCGCGAGCCAGTCGCGGACGCTCCGGATCTTCTCGACCGCGGCGTCCATTAGCGCGCCTTCCGTGCCTTGCCGAGCTTTTTCTTCTCGGCGGGCGAGAGCTCGTAGCCGTTGCGGACGAGGTAGTCGAGCCAGGCGGCCTCGCGTTCGCGCCAGGTGCCGTATGTCCAGTCGAGGGCACGTTCTTCGGTTGCGAACGCGAGGGCGAGGGCGACCTTGAGCCGGTCGGCGCGGCTGCCGGCGGCGAGTTCGTCGATCGGCTTGTAGTAGCTCTTCGAGACGCCCGACGTCCCGTAGGGGTTCTTCTCGAGGGCCGGCTCGAGCCCGAGGAGCTGGCAGGCGACCTTGCGCGACTCAGCCTCGACGCGGTGCAGAAACGCCGTGATGATGACGTCGACGACGTCGTCCTTGGGGAGTCGCCGGCGGAGGAGGCCGCTGACGAGCTCGCGGCGTGTCTTGCGCGCCGCGGCGAGGTCCTTCTCCTCCTGCCGCTTCTTCGTGTCGTCTTGTGAGCGGCCCTGGCTGTGTCGCTCGTTGCGGGTCTTGAGCTTCGGGTGTCGCTTGCGGTCGGTGCAGAAGTAGTGGACGTCGAAGGTGCGGGGGTGGATCGCGGCGGCGTGGCAGGGCTCCTTCGCGTGCGTCTTTGGGTCGATCGTGAGCTCGGTCCAGCCGCCCTCCTTCGAGATCTCGGTCGCGCCCTTGGGCGACTCGGGGTAGTAGCCGGACGTCTTGAACTGGAGGATCCGGACGCCCTCCTTCTCGAGCTTGGCCTCGGCGGCGCGACGCTTCGCGTCGAGCTCGATCTCCTCGAGCTGGTCGGCGACCGTGCCGCGGATGCCGCGGTAGTGCTGCCCGCGGCGCGACCAGGCGGCGCCGAGCCGGTTGGGGTGCTCTTTGAGCTTGAGGAGCTCCTGGGCTTCCTCCAACGTGATTCCGCCGGAATCGACCTCCTTCCGGATCTTGGCGGGCAGCTCGAGCAGCGCGAGCCGCTTGGAGACGTGCGCCTGTGACCGGCCGATCCGGTCGGCGAGCTCACGCTGCGAGATGCCCAGGTCGACGAGGCGCCTGTACGCGTCTGCCTCCTCGAGGACGGCGAGGTCTTCGCGCTGGAGGTTCTCGATCAGCATCGCCTCTTGGCGCTCGCGCTCCGTGAACTCGCGGACGATCGCGGGGACGGTGACGAGGCCGGCCTTCTTGGCGGCGGCGTAGCGGCGGTGACCGCAGACGATCGTGAACCCGTTCGCCGCGGGCGTGAGGACGAGCGGCTCGAGCAGCCCGGCGGTCTCGATCGACCTGGCGAGCTCGGCGACGTCGCCGACCTGGCGGCGCGGGTTGTCCTTCGCCGGCGTGATCGCCTCGAGCGAGATCTCGATCACGGAGGTTGGTGGGCGGAGAGCGGGTTCGACGGCTGCCATGGATCAGTCCTCCTCGTCGTCGCTGATGAGTTCGATGGCGTGGATGCGTTCGACCCACGGTCGGCCGTTGCGGGGGAAGTGCTTCTTGAACGCGACCCCGGTGACCCGGCCCTGGGTCGAGACGACGACCTCGCCGTCGGGATCCACCAGGTGGACGATCACCGGGTCGTCCTGCTTGAGCTCCCGGCGCACGGTCGAGAGCCCGGGGATGCGGAACGTGCTCAGCTCCGGCGGGCGGCGCTGCTTGCCGCCGACGCCGTAGGTCAGCGCGACGGCTTCCTGGAGAGGGCTAGCCATGGGAGTCCTCCTTCCTGCACTCGTGGATGGTGTGGAGCGGGACGCCGCTTTCGCGGAGCTGCCACGCTTCGTGGTCGTTGACTTCGCGGGCTTCGCCCGTGTCGGCGTCGAGGAGGTAGCGCCCGTCGTCGGAGGGCTCTGCGTCGACGACGAGGAGACCGCCTTCGTCGGCGTTGCGCCAGACCCAGCGGACGGTCGCGGCGCAGGTTCGGCAGGAGCGGACACCCTGGGCTTCGTCGACGCTCACCGCGCCCGTCCCATCGTGAGTTGGTCGTCGAGGCGGTAGCGGTAGCCGTCGGCTCCACCGGTGCCGGGGACGTGTGCGCACGTGATCGCGTAGCCCTTGTCGCGGAGCGCGGCGGCGCGGCTGTTCGGCCGGCCGATGCCGGCCTCTTCGAGTTCGGCGCTCGTGTGCCATTCGCCGTCTTCGAGGATCTGCAGCATTGTGCGCTCCTGGCCGCCCTGCCAGCCGCGGCGGGGACGCGGCTTTCGCGTCTCACTTTGCTGCGGTTCGGGGGTGAGGGAGCGGGTGACGAGGGCGCCGCGCGGCTTGCAGGCGAGACTTGCCTCGTCGCGGGGGTAGTGCGAGACGCCGTGAGCGCGGGCGCGGTTTTCCCAGGCGAGCCCCGGACCGGCCGGCCGGTAGATGACGACCAGCGAGTCGGCGTCAGGGTCGCCGGCGTGGCCCTTGAAGGTGTCGACGCGGATCACGGGCCGGAAGCCGGTCAGGCGGCCGATGAGGACGCGGTCGCCGGCGGCGAGCTCCTCGACGGGCACCTGATCGACCGCGGCCAGGGCGTGCGACTCGAGGTCGGCTTGCACGGCCTCGTCGATCTCGGTCTGAGCGCCGGCGGGGATCTCGAACGTGGTCATCGGGCGGGGTCCATGTCGAGTGCAGGGGCGTCGACGGTCGTGAGGGCGCGGCCGGCGGCGATCATCCGGAGGACGTCCGCGAGGTGCTCCTCGCGGACGATCGACCCGGTGGTTTCGCCGATCGCCTGCTCGACGTGCTCCGAGTGGACGGCCCCCTGGTCGACGTCGCGGGGGCTCATGCCGCCTCCCGAGCCTCGAACATCCGAAACGCGGCCAGCCAGCCGCGACCGGACGTCGGCAACGCATCGCCGAAGCCGTGCCGGTGCAGGAGCCGGTTCAGCGGCCGTAAGCCGAGCGCGGCCGAGGTCTCCGGAGCGACAAAGACGGAGCGGTAGCCGTAGCGGTTCGCGATCTGGATCTCCTCGCGCACCCTGGCCCGGGCGCTCCGCCGACGCCGGCGCTTCTGGACCGGGCTCACGCGGCACCCCTCCGCTTCGCCGCTCGGAGCTGCTCGCCTGTGGCGCTGCGAGCGAACGCCGCGATCGAGTCGAGGCAGTCGGGGTTGAAGATCGTCTTCGGCTCAGGGAAGAAGGCGTACTGCCGCCAGCGTCCAAACCAGCGGATCCGCCCGAGCAGCGCGTCGTCTCGGCTCGCGATGACCCGCCACCGCTTGGTGCGACCGCCCGGGCGGTCGGGCTCGCGCTCGTACCGCAGGTACTCGCTCATGCGTTTCTCGCCTCCCGTTGATCGAAGCAGTCGATGCACTCGCGGTCACGGCGCCGCGGCTGGCGCGCGAGGTGGGCGAGCTTTCCGCAGACGTCGCAGACGCCGTAGCCGGCCCAGGCGGCGAACGTCATCCACTTCTCGCGCACCTTGGATTCGAGCGTCGTGGTCATCGGCCGCCTTCCGGCATCGGCGGTGTCTTGCCGACCTCGTCGAGGAGCTCGCTCGCGGCCCGAACCTGGGCGGTCCACTCGTCGAGCGTCTGGACGCTGACGAGGGCAAGGCCGTCGCCGCCGCGACGACTCGGCAGCTCCATCGCGTCTGCGAGCTCGTCGAGACCGCGCCGCACGATGGTGATCGCGGTCGGGCGAACGTCGGTCGCCATCAGGCGGCCTGCTCCTTGTTCTCGCCGGCGGACGCCGCGTCCGCAGCTGCGCGCGTCCGCTCGGCGAGTTCGAGGTAGGCGGCTTTGGCGTCGAGGGGGATGTCCCAGCTGTCGACGGCCGCCTCGATCTGGAAGTGCTGAGCGCCGGCGGCGATCGCCTCGGGGATCCAGCGCGCGTATGCCTGGTCGGGTGTTTCGCGCAGCTCGGCGCGGCGGGCGTGCCAGTGCTGCATGACGGAGACGCGGGTGTCCTGGTCGGGGACGAAGGCGACGAGGAGGCGCTCGACGCGGTCTTGCTGGTCGTCCCACATGCCGATCTCGTCGATCCACGCTTGCGGGTTGAGGCTCCACCTGGCGACTCGGGCTTCGCGGCGCCCGTCGACCTGCGTGTCGAGCTCGGCCTGGGCGGCCCGCATCGCAGCCTGTTCGGCGAGGGCGTCCTGGGCGAGCTCGTCGCGCAGGAACATGACGAGCAACCCGACCTGGTTGGCGACACGCCGACGAGCCTTCACCTTGCCCAGCACGCCGTGAAACCGCTCGGACGACAGCTGCATCGCGAGCAGCCCGACCTGCGGCAGCGAGCTGCGATCTGACGGGTCATAGCCGGCCAGCCCCTCGAGGGCTGCGCGAAGCTCGGCCTCGCGCAGCGGTTCGGGAGCAGCAGCAGCAGCGACCCCAACGCCATCGACGTCCGGACCCTCGGTCGACAAAGACGGAGAGCCGATCTCTTTGGGTTCTGCTGCTGGTTCCTCTGACGGTTCTACTGACGGGTCCGGATCAGACGCGCGCGCGTAGGGACGCGTAATCTGCACCCAGTCGCTGCGGTCCTCTGCACCCAGTCCCTGCAGTGGAATGCACTCAGTCGCCGCAAGATCTGCACCCAGTCCGGGCTCTTGACTAGGTGCAGGATCTGCACCCAGTCCAGGGACGTCTCCAAAGGGTCTGTCGAGCTCGAACGGGAGCCGCTCATAGTCGGGCTCGACCTCCCGGATCCGGCCCACGACAACCCGGTACACATTCACCAGCGCGCGGCCGCGGCGTGCCTTCCGCACCTCAACCTCGAGGAGCACACGCTCGAGCTCCTTGATCGAGTCCTTGACCTCCCGCTCGCTAAGCCGCGACTTAAACGCGATCGACCGGAGCCGACGCGCATCAGGCCGATCCACGATCGGCACCCACGTGATCCCGTCGTCGTGGGCAGCGTCCGCCAAGACGATCAGCACAAGCCGCGCCGAGAGCCGCGCCTGCGAATGCTCGAACACCTCATTTAGAACACGGACGCTCAAGCGCCTCCTCCGATCAGGTAGCCGCGGCGGCGCGCGGCGCGCCGGCGGGCGCGCAGCAGGATCCAGTGGCGCTGCAGCCGCCAGATCACAGGGAAACCTCGCTCTCGTGCGCGACAGCAAACTCGTCGACGCGGTAGGGCGGGAGGACGAGCCAGTTGGCCGGGTTCGCGGCGTCAACCGGGTCGGCCGGCGCGATCTTCCGCTCGAGATCATCGGCGAGCTCGGCCACCGACCGAGCGTCGTTCGTGGTAAGCCAGAAACTCACATGGACCCGGGTCACAGGCACCACCTGCCGAGTTCGGGGTCGAGCGCCCAGTCGTAGGGCGACCGGCGGTGAGCGAGAATCCGCTCGAGCTCGTCGAGCCGCTCGTTGTCCGCGTGCCAGACAACGGCGACCGCGGTCAGCGCGACCACCAGCACGACGATCGGGACGACGAGGGTCAGCATCCGGAGCCCTCCCACTCGCCGCGCCGCCCGTCGAGCAGCATTTCCCCCGCGGCGAGCGCCTGCCCGAGGCGTGAGTACCACGACCGCGCCGAGGCCGGGATGTGCAGGCCGGCACGGCGGGCCCGCGCGATCGCCTCGTCGATGACCCCGTAGAAGGTGCCGGCCATGAACTGCATCCAGCCGCCCGCACCTGAGCCCTGCGAGTTCGGCACCCAGCCGCCCCAGCCGCCTTCGGAGGCAGAGCAGGAGCGCATCCACCCCGCGGTGCCGGGGTAGACGGCCTGAACGTAGTCGATCGCCTCGAGCCACGTCGCCGGCAGACACCGGCTCGCCTTCGCCGCCTGTCGCCCGTGGATGTGACGAACTCGGGCGACGCCGTACCGCCAGGAGGCCCACTCGGCCAACTGCTCGCGGCGGATCAGCTTCGCGTGGCGGTCGCGGAAGCTCGACCCCCGGCACTCACTCGTCGCGATCCGGATCGCCTTGCCGCGCGCGACACGGTAGTTGTGCCCCGCCCGCTGCTCACGGGTGAGCTCCGTGCGAATAGCAGAGCCCCGCTCGTGGTTCCAGACGAAGGACGCCTGCGCCGCCGCGGCGAGGACGAGCACGACCGCCAGGGCGACACCGACCGAGACGGCGGCTACTCTCGAACGGCTGTTGCCAAAGCAGGCGACAGTCCTGAGAGCGCGAACGAGGAGGTTCGGATGGCGCGCGTCCTGCTCAACGACAACCTGATCGTCGGCCTGGTCACGATCCCAGTCGGGATCGCCGTCGCCCAGCAGCGCCAGGACGTTTCGTTCCGGACGCTGCACCGCGACTGCGGCACCCCCGTCAAGCAGAAGCGCTTCTGCCCCCTCGACGAGGTCGACGTCGAAGCCGACGAGCTCGCCAAAGGGTGGGAGTTCGCCAAGGGCCAGTACCTGATCGTCGAGGATGAGGACGTCAAGGCCTCCGTTCCCGACCACGGGCCCGGCATCCGGCTCTTCCAGACGATCGGCGTCGGCGAGATCGACCCGCTCCTCGTCGACCGTTCCTACTACCTCGCCCCCTCCCGCGAGCAGATCGGCCGCCGGCCGTACGCCCTGCTCGCGAAGACGCTCGGCGGGAACGACCTCGCCGCCCTTGGCCGCGCAGTCATGTGGGAACGCGAGACGATCGTCGCCGTCCGCGCGCTCGACCCGTCCGGCGGCCTCCTCGTCCTCGAGACGCTCTTCTACGCTGAGGACCTGCGCTCCACAACCGAGCTGACTGAGCAACTCGTCGGCACCGAGATCGCAGCCTCCGAGATCGAGCTCGCCGACCAGCTCCTCTGGCAGCTCCACAAGCCCTTCAAGCCGGCCGAGCTCCGCAACACCCAACGCGAGCAGCTCCGCGCGATCCTCGAGAGCAAGCTCGCCGGCGACGACGCCGTCGTGCGGGCCGAGGAAGCGGAACCCGCCCCGCCGCCCGCGGTCGACCTCACCGCCGCCCTGCAGGAGAGCCTGCGGACGGTCAAGCGGACGCGGAAGAAGAAGACCGGCCAGGGAGCACGCGGGAAGAAGCAAGCCGCACCCGCCTCCTAACCGAAGAACGCGCTCTGCACGAGAGCGCCGACGAAGACACCGACCAAAAAGCCGATCGCGAGCAACAGGGCCGCACCGGCGAAATCCGCGTTCAAGTCAAGCCAGACCCCGACCCGCTGACGCCAGGAGAGCGCCGACCCCGTTCGAGCCTCGTCCGGGTCGAAAGGCGGGAGCCCCTCGAGTTCGCGAGCCTCGCGAGCGGTCAGGAGACCCCGCCGCTCGCCGTCAGCCCGACGGGAGAGAGCGTCGTCGGGCCTCACAGCGCATCGCCCGCCGCGACGACGTCGTTGACGCCCGGGAGCGGGTCCGGTAGGACCCTCGCCTCGCAATCGACTGAGGAGCCGCCCCCGAAGAAGGCCACGTCCTGGCCGGTGATCTGCGCGAAGGCGACTATCTCGCCTCGGCGCGGCTCCCGCACGTCCGACTCGATGCGCTCGTAGGTTCGCTGCGAGACACCGAGGAGCCGCGCCGCTTCGTTCGGCGTGAGCCCGGCTGCAATCCGGGCCACGCGGAAGCGATCACCGACAGTTGTCGCTTCAGAGACGACGAGTGTGTGCTCCACCGACATTGGTGGCGCACGTTACAGCACCTGTCGGATGAACGTCAACCTGTCGGCAAAACGGACAATTGCGCGCCCTAGAGTCGCGAGGCTTCATGCCGCCTAGAGCCGCGACCACAGACTTCGGCCGACGTGTGCGCGCCGCGCTTGTCCTGCGCGACCGCACGATCGCGGACGTCGCGCCTGAGCTGAACGTGTCGGCTCGAACGCTCGAGCGCGTTCTCCAGGGCCGTCGCCAGGCCCGCGACTGGGAGATCGCGCGGCTGGCGGAGCTCCTCGAGGTGCCCGAGACCTTCCTCCGCTCAGGGTTCGACCCGGAGGAGCTGCTCTCCTCAGACCAGCGCCTCGATCGCATCGAGGGCCTACTGACCGGCATCGCCGCCGACGTCGCCGAGGTCAAGCGCCGGCAGGAAGGCGGGCTGTAGTGACCTACGATGGGCCCGTGACTAGTTGGCCGGTGACCGTCGTCGGAGCGATCGCGACATCGACCGGAACCGAGGACGAGTACTTCCACGTGGTCGTCCGCAACGACAGCGAGGAGCCTGTCCGCTTAAGCGACGTCTGGATCCTGTCCGGGGAAGCCGAGGCTATCCCCGCCTGGCACGCCTGGCGGGCGGAACTCCCCGTAAAGGTCGCGGGCCGGGAGGCATGGCAGGCCGTCGTGCAAACCGCTCGCTTACGCGAGACCTTCGGGCGCGTCGGGATCGTTTCGGTCGCCGCCATCGTCGACGGGCAGCGAGTCGAGTCCGAGCCAGCGAGTCTCTACGCGCCGCGGTAGTGCTGCTCGATCCAGGCGCCGAGGACGAGCGCCAGGAGGACGAGCAGGAGGATGAACCGCAGCTGGGCGGCCTGGTCGGCGAAGTGCCACCAGGTCGACGTCGCGTCGACGTGCTCGGCGCAGGCGCGGCCGCCGCACGGCTGGGTGCCGACTGCTTGGATGCTCACGAGAGGATGTCGAAGGCGACTTCGCGGGAGCAGCCGCGGGTTGTGATCAGTGCGACGGCGAGATGCAGGTCGACGTCAGCGCGTGGGGCGAGGACGTCGACCTGCTCGACTGTGTAGCCGGCACGCTCGAGCTCTTCCCGTCGCCAGGCCTCCACGCGTGATGTCTCGTCGGGTGCTGCGGCCTGGGTGAGCCGCACGAGCTCGGCCCAGTCTTGGTCGACGGTGGCGCTCCCCATGTAGGAGAGCGTTTCCTCGCAGACGGAGCAGGGATCGAGGCGGCCGGGCGGGTAGTTGATCCCGCAGGTTGAGCAGCGCTTCGCCGCCATCTACGCCGCCCTCGGCACCTTCGTCTTCCGGACCGTGACGTGGCCGTGCTCGCGTTCGGCCGCGCGGATCTTGTCCGAGCCGGCACCGCGCATCCAGAGGACGGTGCGGCGGTAGGCGCTTCGCTTCGCGTCGGGGCGCTGGCGCTCCTGGTGAAGGAGTTCGCCGTCCGCTCGGACCTGCCACACGGGGACGAGGTCGTCCATGTAGTAGAAGCGCTCGAGCTGGCTCTGGAAGAGGCCGTACGGGAAGTTCGGCTTGACGTCGTGGTGAGTGTTCTGGCACTCGAGCGCGTCGTGGTCGGTCCAGCCCGCCTCCTGGACGCCGCAACCGATCGGGTCGACGAGGCGTGGCGGGAGCCCGTTGCGCTTCAGAACGTCGGCCCATAAGGCGGCGAGCAACCCGTTCTTGATGAGCGGCGCCGCTTTCCATTCGGCTTTGCTCTCGGTGCCGTACGCGATGATCTCGATCGAGACGGTGACCGGGTTGAACGCTCCCTGCGTCCAGGGCTTCGCCGACTCCCGCATGAGTTGGAGGCAGTTGCCTTCGAAGTCCATGACGTAGGTGGAGCTCGCCGAAAAGGAGGGGTCGTCAAAGAGCCGCCAGAGGAGGTCGATGTCGGCCCAGCCGGGGACGTTTCTGATCACGGCGTAGTGCAGGGCGGCAAGCTCGATCCGAACACCGCCGCGACTCGACTGGTTTCGGACAGGCCTGTACTTGCAGGAGTAGATCTGGGCGCCGCCGAGGGGGCGCGGTGCGGTTAGCCCGGCCGTGGGGGTCTCGGCTACGCGTTCGGCGGCGGCGGGCGGGGCGCCGGGCGGCTGCTCGTCGGCGAGGTCCTCATGCGAGCCGGGTCCGGTTCCGGCGTCGGCCTTCTCGAGCTCGCGCTCTTCGAGTTGGCCGTCGGCGTCGACGACTACGTCGGGCGTCGGGCCCGGCGTGGTGATCGTCTCGACGGCGGGCGGCCGCCAGCCGAGGCGGCTGTCGCCGTCGTCAGCGACCAGGTGGCCGGCGAGACCGGCGAGAAAGAGGGCAGCGGTGATTGCCGCCCAGAGGACGGTTCGATGACGGTGCATAGAGTGGGCCTCCTAGTCTGGAAAGACGTTCAGGAGGACGGCGGTGCCGACGCCGGCGCCGATGCCTCCCAGGGTGAGCGCGATGCTGAGGGCGCCGCTCTTGAAGACGGTGACGGCTTTACGGCCAGTCGCTTCTTCTTCGAGTGCTTCGAGGCGCCCTTCGTAGTCGTCAAGCCTTTTGCCGAGCGCCTGCTTGACGCTGGCGAGCTCGGCCGAGCCGACCTTGTCGGCGAGCTCGTTCCGTAGCTCGCGGAAGAGCTCGAGCTTGAAGTCGGACAGCTCGGCGCGGAGCCCGTCGCGGGAAACAGGGGAGTTTCCGTCGGAATCAGTCATGGCGGAAGTGGGTTGTGGGCTTACGAGAGCTGGTCGACGAGCAGGCCGTACCGGGAGAGCAGCCGCTCGAAGCTGGTGCGGCGGTCGTCGATGTCGATCTCGACCGCGCGGTCGTCGTGGCGGTACGTGACAGCGGCGATGCGTCCGTCGCGGCCGATCGCGCCGGTGTCCGGGTCGATGCGGTTCGAGAGCCGGATCTTCTCGCCGGCGTAGAGGAGCATCGCGTGGGCGGGGACTGCGCCGCCCCCTTGTACGGAGCGGATCCCCTCGTCTCCCTCGACGGAGAGCTTGCCGGAGAACGGGGCTGTCCTGTGCTCCTCGAGCCACAGATCGCCGAACCGTTGGGCCACCGCCTGCGTGACCGCCGTCGAGACAGGGAGAACGCGGGAGCGGGTGAAGCCGTTGCGGTCGACGAGCGTGCCGGTCTGGGTGCGTTTCGCGACGAGGCGGCCGCCGTCGGGGCCGGTCGCGTCGACGATCGCCCGCGAGTAGATCTCCTCGCCGGAGACAGACGAGTCCGTGAAGGATGCTCCCGACCACTCGCCGACCTCGACGAGCGGGACGGACGGCTTCGAGTCGAAGACGAGCGTCTTCAGGTCGCCCCCGCCGAGCTTGAGCCGGTAGTTCTCGTAGGCGTTCACGGCCTCCATCACCTGGCGCGGCGAGAGGTAGCCGCTGGTCAGCCATTCGGGGATCGCGAACGTCGCGTCCGAAATCTCGCCCGTCGCCTGATTAAGGAGTGGTGCGAAGGCGAGCGCGTCCCGGATGACCTCGTCGGCCTCGAGGATCGAGGCGTTGCCTGACTCGTACGCGGTGTCGCGAAAGAGGATGATGGAGCTCAGCCGCACGAAGTCGGTCGTGCCGACGCCTGTGACGACGCCGCCGGTCGCGTTTCGCATCAGGAGACGGACGAAGCGCCGGGCGGTGGTGAAAGTGTGAGCGACCGTGGTCGGGCCGGCCGCGATCGGGGCCGCGTCGAGCGTGACCGTCTCCGCTGCACCGCCGGCGATCGAGTCGAGGCCGTGCAGGAGGAGTTGAAAGTTGGCGGGCGCGCCGCTCTCGTAGGTGAGGATCACGCGCTTGATCGTCGAGTCGGGCCCCGCGTCGAAGAAGACGCCGCCGTTCGTTTGGTTCGCGCAGGTGGTGTTCTGTGGCAGCGAAATCGTGATCGAGCCCGAGCCGACCTCGACGCCAAAAGCTGCCTGCCAGCTCGTGATGTTCACGTCGAGGTGCGAGCGCATGTCGCGCCAGTCCTGGAGGCGCTGGTGGACGTAGAGGCGGTCGAAGAGGTCGTCGTCCAGGTGGTACTGCCAGCCCTCGCACTCGACCTGATGCTGGCCCGGCTGAGAGGGCTTTTCGATCGTCCGGCCCGTCCAGCAGCGAAGTCCTCCGATCTCGAGCTCGACCGGCGTGAATGGGGCGAGGTCGGGCCGCTCGGCGCCGGCCTGCGCCTTGAGAGCGAAACCGAGCCGGTCGGGGCCCCAAGCGTTGGCCGTGGCCTCGATCCCCTCGGCGGTGACGCCCTTGAAGCGGTCGATGCCCAGGCCTTCCCAGGACCCGGCGGCAGGGTGGAAGCGGATCAGCACGTCGCCTCTCATGCGCGTGCGAGGTGGTAGCGAGGAGTGACCGCGTAGTGGACCGTTGCGGCGTGCGAGAGCTGCTCGGTGGCCGACCCCGAGGTGGGGTCGCCGGGAACGAGGGACGAGAGCTTGACGAGAGAGTCGACTCTGCCCGGAGGGAACTCGAGAAGAGCGCCGCCGAGGCCGTGCGCCGCGGACCCTGGGGCTGCGTCGATCGGCGCGTCGATGTAGGCGGAAAGGTCGGAACGGATCCGCTTGCGCGTCTCGTCGGTGTCGGCAAGGTAGTGGGGATAGCCCGTCTCGCTTTTCCCCGTGGGGCTGCAGGCTCGACCTCGGGCGGGTACGAGGATCACGTAGTCGATGTCGACGAGCGTGGCGCCGTCGCCCCCGATGGCTAGGTCGTAGCGCCCCTGATCCGTGGGAAACCGGATGATCCCGACGCGGTAGAACCGACGCACGGTGGCGGTTGGCGTAACGAAGGTCAGTAATCCGTCAGGCCACTCGTCTGGGTAGCGCACATCGGTCCCGGAGACAGTCGAGAGCCCGCTCGCGCCGCAGCCAACAACCGTGTCACCGGCCGAGACCTCGCCGCGGAACCACACCTCGATCGCGATCTCGTCGGAGTAGTCGTCGGAGACGAGCAGCGACGGGTCGATAGCGATCTCAAGATTCCCCGTGGATGCCTCACCGGAGCGGAAGTTGGCGCTCGCGACGGTTCCGGCGCCTATGTCGTTTTCGGCCTCGATGATGCCTAGCGCGGGAAACGCGCCCCGGCCCTCGAGCTGGTTCTGGCCGGTCGGAGCAGCTGTGCCTTCGTACACCTTGACGGAGTCGATGCGAAACGTTGTTGCTGTGGCCGCGTTGACCAGCACGGCCACATGGGCGTCGTCGCGATCCCCGCTCGGTGTCCACGTGACCGTGAGGAGCTGCTTCGCTGCAGTCAGAGCAACAGCCGAGCTCGTAGCCTTGTCGTTCGCGGCCGAGTTCCCAAGCCGGAGCTTCACTTGAGTCGTCGAGGACGGCGCTCGCACCCAAACCTCGGCCGTGTAGGTGACGCCGCGCCTGAAGCGACGCCATATCTTCGTCGAGACGCCCGAGTCGACGGTCGCCGGCGTTACCACCTCCAGCGCGTTCGCGCCGAACATGCCGGCGTCAGCGACGACGGTACGGCTGGACGCCGCCGCGGCGATGTTCGTGACCGCGCCGACGCTCCACGTGACCGGGGAAAAGCCGATCTCGAAGTCGCCGTTCCAGAGCAGATTCGCCAGCCGTGGTCTCTCCCACCATCCGATTAGCGCGAACTTCGGCGCCGCGGCACCGCCCGAATGCGTGATCTCGACGTCGGTGAGGGCCGGCGCCTCCCCGGGGATCTCGCCTTGGAGTTCGAGGACGTCGGGGAGGGTGACGTTGCGGTAGGTGTAGGGCTCGATCGCGAGGTCGTCGAGCGTCGCGTCCGTGTGCTGGGGGATCCAGACGAGCCCGGCCTTGCCCGTCGTCCCGATCCCGAACTGGGCCGCCTCGGCCGTCGTGAGGGTGTACGAGGCCGAGGTGGTGGGGGCGCCCATCGGGGTCGGTCGGCTCGTGAAGTGTTCGAGGAAGACGACGTTGCCTTCGATGCGGCCGCGCACCCAGAACGGGGTGCCGTTCGCGACGCGGGCGGCGAGGTTAGTCGAGGACCTGTTCGTCCGGCTGCCGCCTTGGACGAGGTCTAGGCGGAGCCGCGAGTTGGTGCCGTTGTCGTCGACGTAGACCTCGAGGTAGTCGTCCTGGTCGTCGCGGCCGAGGACGACGCCCGCCTTGAAGCTCGAGATGGTCGCGCCCGGCGTCGCCTTGATCGTGGCCTGGCAGTCGCCGTACGCATATCCGTAGGCGGTGTGCACAGCGCGCTTCTCGGTCGTCAGGTTCGCGACGGCGTCGAGAAGGCCGCCCGTCACGGCAAGGTCGGAGCTCGTCCCGGAGTCGAAGGTGTAGTTGGCCCGGGTGTCGCTCGCGAACTCGTCGAGGATGTCGAGCGGGTCACCGAGGAGATAGGGGCCGCAGATCGCGTCGAGCGTCTTCCCGATCCAGTTCGCATGCTCGGCGGCCGGCTGCCAGACGCTCGTCGCCGACGCGCCGGCGAGCACCTCGAAGTGCTGCCGGTAGGTCTGGTTCTTGGATTGCCAGGTGATGCGGCCACCGAACCGGCGGAGCTCGTCGGCGAGCTCGTCGAGCGCGGCGACCCGCTCGAGCATCTGCGTCTTGGTGGCGCCGCGGATCCGGAAGGCGAGAGACACCGGCCTGTTCGCGGGCGTTGCGCCGGCGGCGCGTGCGCCCTGCGTGCCGCGCGGACCTGAGAAGACGGTCTCCCAGGCGACGTTGCCCCAGTCGGCGGCGATCAGGCTGTAGCCGGTGTCGACGGTCGGGTCAGGGTCGACGAGGCGTACCGCGGTCGCGCCCGGCTTGTTGGAGGTGACGTCGACGAGCATCTAGCTAGACGTGGAGCCGCTCGACGGTGGGTGAGCGATGTCCTTGCAGGCCGAAGCCTTCGGCGGAGGCCGCTGCGAGGTGACGCAGCCAGCGGGCGTCCGGGGGGACGAGCGACTGCAGCACGATCTGCGTGCCACCTCCGCCGCCGGCGCGGCCGCGGGCGGAGGCTCGAAAGCCGGCTCCCGACCCGCCGCCGGCGGCGCCGGGGAATCCGATCGCGGCGGGGTCGAGCCCGAGCGCGCTGATGAAGGCCTCGCCGAGCTCGGCGGTGCGTCCGGCGACGGCGGCCTGGGCGCGGGCCTGTTCGAGCTGGGCCTCGAGGTCGGCCTGGGTGGAGTCGTCGGGTTGCATCTCGCGTTTGTCTTCGCGGAGCGTGCGGATCGCGAACTCTTCGTCTTGGGCTGCTCGGCGGAACTCGCGCGCGAGCCCGGGGAAGCTGTGCTGGTTGGCCTCCTGGACGCCGCGGTGGTAGACGCGGATCTTGGCCTGTTTGGTGTTGATGATCTTGTCGATGCCTGCCTTGAGCTTCGCGATGTCGGCGGCGTCGAGGCCGCCGCCACGGCGCTCGAGGCGCCGGCGGAGGAGGTCGAGCTCGCGGGTCTGAACCTCCTCTTGGCGCTGGAGCGGGTCGATGCGACGCTCGACGGCCTGGCGGATTGCGTTGGCGAGCCGCTCGCGGCGGCGGTGCCAGTTCTCGACGCGGTCGCGGTAGGCGGCGTCTTTCTCGCCGTCCCTGCGCTTGGGCTTGCGGTCGCGGACGTCCTCGACGTCGCCGAGGTTGAATCCGCGCCGGCGGCGCTCCATCGCGGGCCCGTCGCCGGTCGGGCGGGCGGTGCCGACGATGCCGTCGCCGGCGACGCCGACGTGGACGTGGTCCCAGTGGTCGGCGAGGAGCTTGCCGCCGATCCCGACGACGCCGACGCCGGGATACCAGGCGTACGGGGAGTGGATGAGCTCGACGATTCCGGGTCGGCCGATCTCGGCGTTGAAGAAGGCGCGCATCGCGTCCGAGGAACCGGCGACATCGATCGCCCGCCCCGACCCGTGCAGCGACCAGCCTCCTGACGATGTGCGCCCCGGGGCCCGCTTGCCGGAGGTGAGGCTGAGCCCCATCCGCTGGGCGAGGCCGAGGTCGTCGAGGACGCCTGGGACGAGGCCGCCCGGGTTGGCGGCCATCGGAAACATCCGTGCGAGGATCTCGGAGCGCTGCGCTTCGGTGATCGCGCGGGCGCCGCCCATGACCGCGGCGCTCGTGTTCGTGTCGAACCAGGTGCCGAGCCTGGGGGCGCCGATGAGACCGTCGCCTGTCCAGACGTCCGAGGCCTCGTTGGCCTGGTTCGCGTTGGCGCGGAAGCCGAGGAACTGCGCCTGGTAGTTGATCGAGACCGTGACCTCGGCCGAGGTGGGGATCCGCTCGAGCTTTCGGGTCAGGAGCGCCGCCATGTCGGCGTGAGCGGCGGTCTCGCGGGCGGCGTCTGCCTCCTTGCGGATCCGGTCGGCCAGCTTCGGCTTGGTTTTGTCCAGGCTGTCAGCGATGCGGTCGAGCTCGCGCGCGGCACCCCGGGCCTCTTTCGCGTCGTTCCTGAACGCGTCTGCGTGCTTCTCGATCTCCTCGGGGTTGAGCTTGCGCTGCAGCTGGTCGGCTGACCGGGCGGCGGTGTCGAGTCCGCCGGCGCCACGGTTGCCGAGCATCTCCATCTCTGTGCCGAGCTCGGCGAACTTGTTGACGTTGAGCTTCTCGAGTTCGCTACGGAGCTCTTCGACGCGGTCGCGGCTCGCTTTCGTCGCGTCCGCGTTGGCTTTGCTGGCCTCGGCTGCGCGTCGTTCGGCGTCGGCGACGCCCTTGGAGGCCTTCGCGCTTGCGTTCTTGGCCTGGGCGAGCTGGTCCTCGAGCTCGCCGATCAGCTTCTTGTTCGGGGTGGTGCGTTCTCGCTCATCGGCCAGGCGCTTCTCGATCTCCCTGACCGCCTCGGCGGCTTCCTTGGCGTTCAGGCGGGCGGACGCGAGGTCGAGGTCGGCGTCGATCGCGGCACTGGTCGACTCGACGAGCGCGTTGAGCTTGTCCTCGGACTCGTCGATCGCCCGGTTGAACTCCTCGGCGTCGTTGGCGGTCGCGAAGAAGTGGCCGCCGAGGAGCCCGATCATTGTGCCGGCGACGAGCAGCGCCGGATGCCTGGCGAGCAGGCCGGCGGCGCGCTTGACGCCGTCCATCTTGCTCACGAGCCCGTCGGCGAGCAGCGCGAAGCTGCCGGCGCTGACCGCGAACCCGGTCACGCCGAGGCCAAAGTCTGTGCCGAGGAAGCCGACGACGTCGCCGCCGACGTCGAGGGCCTTGTCGAAGCCGTCGATCGCCCGGTCGGCCCAGCGCTGGATGTCCTGCTCGTTGTCAGAGAGCCAGCCGGAGAAGTCCCGCAGCCCCTCGGTTGCTTGCGGCAGGATCTTCTCGCCGAGGTTGATGAGGATCGTCTCGCCGGTGGACTTGAACCCTTCGAGGGCGCCCTTCCAGCCTTCGGTTTGCGCCTTGGCGATCCGGTGGGCTGTGCCGTGCTCGGAAGCTGCCCGGGTGCTCTTGTCGAGGGCGTCGACGCCCTGGAGGAGGATGATGTTGGCGGCCCGCTTCGCGTCGGAGCCGAAGAGAATGTTGAGGGCGGTCTCGCGCTCCTTGTCGGAGAGCGGGGAGAGGGCCTTGTCGTACTCCTCGACCGCGTCGCGGATTCCGACGAACTTTCCGTCGGAATCGAACACCTCGACCCCGAGCTCGCGCATCAGGTCGCGCGCCTTCTCGGTGGTGGGCGCGAGCCGCTGCAGCATCGTCTTGAGCGACGTGCCGGAGTCGGAGCCCTGGATGCCCGCCTCGGCGAGCTGCATCAGCATCCCGACCGTCTGCTCGACCGGGATCTCGAGGCCGTGGGCTGACTGGCCGGCCTGCTGCAGCGCGAGCGCGTAGTCAGAGACTTCGCCGGTCGACTTGACCGCGGCGTTCGTGAGGATGTCGGCGACGTCGGCGGCGCGGCGGCCGGCCAGGTCGAAGGCGTTCAGCGCGTTAGCGGTGAACGCGGCCGCCTCGCCGTTCTCGATGTTCGCCGCGGCGGACAGCTCGAGGACCGCGCGGGCGGAGTCCATCGAGTCGCGCAGGCTGAGTCCGCCCTTCGAGAGCTCCAGCAGCGCGTCGGCAGCGTCCGAGGCAGACGTGGCCGGCAGATCGAGGTCGGAGCCGAGCTCCTTGCTCAGCTTGCCGACCTCGCGGATCTCGCGCGCGGTCGCGCCCGACTGGGCCTCGAGAACGTCGAGCTTCTGCTCGAACGTCCCTGCCTTATCGAGGGCGACGCCGATACCGCCGGCGACGGCGACGCCGCCGGCGACGGCGGCGCGGCCGAGGATGCTGAACGCGCGTGAGCCGACGCTGCTCGTGCCGCGCAGCGAGTGCTCGACCCGGTTCAGGTCGCGCCGGAGCGCGGTCGAGTCCGAGTCGAAGTAGAACCTGACGACGTTGCGTCCCAGGGTGGGTTCCTCGGTTTCGTGTGGGGGTGGGTTCAGCTAGCCGCGGCGGCGGCGGAGCTGGTCGACGACCGACTGTGCGGCCGGCGAGGGCTTTGCGAAGACGACGTCGGGGTCGTCGGAGCGGTCGTCCGCCGTCGCGCCGCCGCCGTCGGGCGACGGCTTGGCGGCGGGACGGGGGAGCGGGATGTGCGTGTAGTGCTCGGCCACGCGGGCGAGGTAGACGAGCGCGAGGGCGGCTGCGCCGGCGAGGTCGGCGCCGGCGAGGAGTTCCTCGAGCTCGGTTTCGGAGTAGTGGTCGTCTAGGTCGCGGGGGCGGACTCCGAGGAGGGCGAGCTCGGCTCCGTAGAGGGCTCTGGGGCCTCGGGGCCCGATCTGGCCGGGGGGCCGGCATCGTCCTCCGCTTTCTCGCCTTCCGGAGCGTCGCTGGCGTCGGTCTTGACCGACTGGGTGACGTCGTAGAAGTTGACCTCGTCGAAGTCCTCGACCCTGATGGTCGGGTCGACGCGGCGGGCGGAGATGACGGCGACGGCAAGCCAGACGTCCGGGTCGTTCTGCCGCCAGCCGATCAGCATCTCGGCCTCGGTCATCTCCCTGGTGAGCTGCTTCGCGAGCCGCCGCTCCGCCCAGGTCCACTGGTCGAGAGTGACGATCTCGATCTCACGGTCGTTGATGGTGAGCTTCGCCATCCGCGGCCTATGCGTACGACGTGGTCGCGTTCACGAGCGTGACCGTGAACGAGGGGGTGGAGGCGCCGCGGGTGGCTTTGAAGCTGAACTGCGCCCCGCGCCGGCGGGCGTTCGTGAGGGCCGCGGGGCCGCCCTCGGTGTACTGGCAGTTGGGCATCTCGATGAACAGCTTGTAGGGGTAGCCGGACGCGATGATCGCCGTGTGGATCCAGGCGGCGATCGCCGCGAACGCGGTGTGCCCCTTGAGGGCGGCGAAGTCCTGCGTGTCGATCAGCTGCTTCGGGACGGAGCCGCTCAGCGTGATCGGCGAGTCGCCCTTGTACATCTCGTCGGGGTAGAAGGAACCGGAGCCGACGTTGTGGACAGGCTGCACCTCCTGGGAGAAGGCGAGCGTGAAGTCGGCCGGCTGGGCGCTTCCGGACAGCCAGGTGAGGCCGAGCTTGGAGCGCAGGAACGGGACGAGCGTCTCGGCCTCGTAGGCGGGTGTGAGCGAGGGGTTGGCCTGCTCGTCGAGGAAGAGGCAGGGACCGGAGCGGCTCACGCCGACGCCGCCTGAGTCGGGGTTGTCGATCGAGAACTCGCTCGTCGCGCACCCCTTGGCCTTAAAGTAGACCGCCTCGGTCGAGTAGGCGACGTCGGACTGGAACGTCTTCGGGAACGGCCCCGACTGCGAGCCGGGCGCAGCCCAGACGTGTCGATACGCGCCGACCGGGATGGCCGCGGCGGCCGGGTCGGTGATGATGCCGTCGCCGGCGGTCGTCGTTGGCAGGCCGAAGAGCGTGGTCAGCCAGTAGCCCATCACGTCCGGGTAGAAGCGACCCTTGAACGCCCAGGTCGGGTCGTACTTTTCGGGGAAGACCATCAGGGCGTCGTCGACGTTGATGAGCTCGTCGTCGCGCATAAGCGGTGAGGAGTTCAGGCTCGGCGTGAACTCCTGCAGCCGCGTGAAGATCTTCTTGGTCGCCAGGGTCGGCGAGTTCAGCTCGTTCCCAGGCGTGCTTTCGTGCGATTCGCGCACGTATCCGAAGCCCATGGTCGGCTCTCCTTCTTTGTCTGTGGTCTAGGGGCCGTGAGGGCGCCTACGCGGCGGCCTGGCGGGCAGCGAGGATCGCGTCCGCGACCTCGTCCTTGTTCTTGAGCTTCTCCGGCTCGGAGACGCCGGCGGCAACGGCCGCCTCGTTCAGGGCCGGTCGGCCGAGCGCGAGGAGCGTCTGCCGCTCGCCGGCTACGCCGACGCGGCGGAACGACTTGACGATCGTCGTCGTGCCGTCTTCGTTCTCGCTCTCGGCCGTCTCGCACTCGACGAGGACGAGCGGGCAGCCCTCGTCCGCGTCGATCGCCTGCGCCTGCTCGAGCGTCAGGCCGACGTCCTCGAGCAGCGTCGCCTGGTCGGCGAAGTAGTGGCCGTTCAGGTCGCCGACGCGGTGCGGGGTCGGCGGAGCGCCGGGCAGGTCGAGGACCAGCCCATGGCGCATGACGTTTTGTCCGTTCTCCGTCATCGTTCCTCCTATTGGTCGGGGCGGCGGAGCACTGCGAGGACGCAGTCGTAGACGTAGACCTCGCGCTGCCCCTCGTCGGTGGCTGGTGTTCCTGTGGCGCTCACGACCTTTGCGTCGTGGACGCCGGACGTGTCGACGCCGTTCACCTGGAGCGTCGGGTTGCGGTCGAACGCTCGGACGATCTGGCCGACCAGCTTGGCTGCCTTCTTCTGCCCGGTCTTCGGCTCGTCGAGCGCGACGTAGAGGGTGAGGTCGTAGAAGTACTTCCAGTCGGCCGAGCCGATTTGGTCTTCGTTCTCCTCGAGCCCGACCCGTTCGAGCCGTGGCGGAGCGAGCGTCGCGGCGGGAAGCGCGTCGGGTGAGAGCGGCTCGTGGTCGTAGACGGTCTTGAGGCCCTCGACCCCGTCCAGGGTTGCCTTCGCCGCGGCGGTGACTTCCTCGATCAGGAGGGCGTCGTCCGGCATCAGTGGGCTCCGACGTCGAGGCCGACGCGCTCGAACTCGCCGACCATCACGTCGCCGGCGGTGGCGACGACCTGCTCGGCGGTCTCGGTGACGGCGCGCTGCATGAAGTGGCGCCCCTCGTAGCGGCGGGGCGTCTTTAGTGACGCCCGGTACCCCCAGGGCATCCGGAGCGCCTTCGCCTTGCGGGGGAACGTGATGCGGCCGCGATGCTCGATGTTCGGGATTTGGCCGCCAAACTCGAGGAGCGGCCCGTGTGGGGCGCTCTTGTCGACGCGCATCTGGAGGTACGCGGAGCGCTGGTTCGCGCCGACGGTGAGTCGGAAGCGGACGCGACGCGAGGGGCTCTCGCGCTTGGCCTTAGGGAGCGCGTGTCGCGTCGCAGCCGTGAAGAGACCTTTGCGGGTGCCTTCCCGGACGCGTCGCTGCGCAGCCCGGAGCGAGGCGAGGGAGCGGCCGGCGTCGATCGTCGCGTGGACGGCAAGCTGCTTGGCGCTCATGCGAACCTCGGTCGTGACCAGCGGTTGAGGCCCTGGCGGACGTGGCTGGCGATGGACTCGGGTCGCTCCAGGAAGCCGGCGTCAAGTCGGTAGGTCTTCGTGAAGGCCTGCACTTCGCGGCGTAGGTGGATCGCGACCTGAACCTTGCAGAGCTCCTCGACGTCGATCGGCACGGTCGGGAAGCCCCAGTTGCCGGTGATGTCGAGGTAGGCGAAGCCGAAGCGGCTCGCGACGTCGGAGGCGAGGCTGACGGCGGCCGCGAGCTCGAGGCCGGTGTGCACACCCGCGGCGTCGGGGTTCGTGTCCTCGACCAGAGCGTAGTCCTCGAGCGCGGTCAGGACGGTCGGCGAGCTTGACTCGGGATGCAGCGAGATCGCGGTCGCGGTTCGCAGGTCGAAGTGGCCGAAATCGACCAGGTAGGCGCACGTGCGCGGGTTGCGGCGGCGCGGCTTCACCCTGAAGCGGCGGGTGACGCCGGTCACCGGCGGTGCGAACTCGCGGCCGGTCTCCGCCATGAAGGCCTTCGATGTCGCCAGCAGGACGCTCACGATCTCGGGGTCGAGCGCGCGCTCGTCCTCGTCCTTCTGGAGGTGTTGCCTGACCGCCTCGAGTGACGTGAGTGCGCCGGCGAGCGGTGCGTGCTCCCGGATCTCGAGCAGCTCTTCCTCGGTCGTGAGGACCTCGCCGGAGCCGTCGGTGACGTGCCACCAGTAGACGTAGAAGCCGGCGGTGTCGACATCGACGGCCGCCCAGTCGTAGCGCACCGCGGCAGTGGCCGGGTTCACGACGACCGCGGCCGCGTTGACCTTCAGCGTCGAGCTCGTCGCCAGCCGCATCTGCAGCTTCACGGTGCAGCCAGCAAGCGGAACGATCTCGCCGTCGACGGTGACGATGCCCTCGAGGTCGGGCTCGCGGTCACCCTTGAAGTGGACTCGGTGGTCGGTCATGTGAGAAAGCCGGTGCGGCCGGCCCTTTCGGCAGGGAGCCGTGAGAAGGGCCGGCCGCTATGCGGTGCGAAGAGGCGGAGCCGCGTTCGCCTACGCGACCTCTTCGCTATCACCCGGGTCGCCCCGGGATCCTGTTCAGCTCTGTGCGCCCCCAGCGAGGTGCGCCTCGATTGCCTCCCTGACGGCGGCCTTGGATGTGCCGGGCAGCCGAAGTCGGGAGAGCTTGGGCGCCTCGACGCCAAGCGTCTCGGCCCGCTCGAGCAGTTCACGAAGACCCATCTCTGCGAGCGGCTTCGCTGCCGGCGGAGTTTCGGATCCGTCCGGACTTGCTTCGGGCTCGAGGTCGGGCAACGGCTCGAGCGCCTCGGCGCGCCCCTCCCGGACGTAGCGGACGGCGAAGTCGTCCGGCAGGTCGACCTCCTGGCCGTCGGAGAGCTGGGTGACGTGGATGCCGTCGAAGGCGACGGCCTGGTCTGTGAGCATGCGTACGAGCATTCGTTCTCCTCTTTTCGAGGCCGAGTAGGGGCGAGGCAAGCCTCGCCCCTACTCCTGGCCGCTAGACGGCCTGGCCGCCCCGGTGTCGTCCCTGGCCGCGCACGACGACGGCGCCGATCGGCGTGCCGTTCGTGTGGGTGCCGGTGGTGTCGACGATCGCGCGGATGAACCGCTTCGAGCCGAGGTAGCCGAGCGCCTGGACGACCTGATCTTCGGCCGGCGCGTCGATAATCGACGCGGAGCCGAGGAGGTCGTCGCCGGTGACGTCGGTCCAGCCGGTCGACCCGTCCTCGGAGTCCTGGATCTTGCACTGCAGATTCAGGCCTCCGGCGAGGGTGTCGCCGGAGTCGCCGATCAGGAAGAGGACTTCGGCGGCGCCGTAGCCCTGCAGGTCGACGGCGGTGCCGGTCCCCTCAGTGTCGTCGTTCAGCACCTTGGTGACGATCGAGAAGACCGGGCTGATGTTGTTGTGCAGGTCGAACATGAGCCCTCCTTGGGCTGGGATCTGCTGCTGATCGAGTGAGACCCGGGCCCGCCCCAGGTCCCGGGAGAGGCGGTGCTAGGCGATCCGGAGGATCTTGAGGGCCTCCGCGAGCATCACCTGGCCGCCGACCCGCTTGCGCGCCCAGAGGCGCACGTTGCCGTTACCGGCCTGCGTGTACGGGTCGCGGAGCGTCGCGATCTGGATCCGGTCGACGACCACGTACGCGCGACGGAAGTCGCCGAACGCGACCGCCTTGGCCTGGTCGGCGATCGCCGGCATGTCCTTCGCCTCGACGTACGGCTGATCGAGGATCGTCGCCGGCGCGAGCCCGGCGAGGCCCGGCTGCCAGAGGTAGTTGTTCTGGGTGTCCTTGAGCTTGCGGGCGTCACGGATCGTGGAGCGCCGCATCACCCAGGACGCGTTCTTGGCGTATGCGTCCTTGAGGGCGTAGTAGACGTTGATGAAGTCGTCCGCCGAGACCACGTCGTTCGTGGTGGAGGCGACAAGCTCGACGTCCGGGTGGACGAGGAAGCCCTCGGGCTTGCCATCGACGCCGTCGCCGGCGACGAAGGCTGCGCCCTCGGCGACCCCGAACTGCTCGGAGAACTCGCCGTAGACCTCGGACTCGAGGTCGAAGGCGGTGTCCTCGAGGTCCTGCACGGAGACGTCCGCCATCGCGGACAGCTCGCGTGTCGAGACCTCCTCGAGGCCGTACTTCGGGTTCTGCGTCTCCGTGCGCGGATCGGTCTCGCCGACCCAGACGGCGCCGGCGACCTGCGTGCGCTTCGGCACGCGGACGGAGCGGCGGGTCGTCGAGCGCACGCGGGCGATCGAGCGGATCGGGGAGAACTCCTGGATCCCCTTGATGATCTCGCCGACGTCCTCGGACGGGGCGAGGTAGCCGCCCTCGGTGTCGTCGCCGACCTGGAGCGAGGCACGGAGCTCGTGCTCCATCTTGTCCTCGCCGCGGCGCACGTAGGAGCGGAAGGCCGTCTGCTCGATCGAGGGTTCGCCGTCGCGCGCGGGCGTGGCGGAGGCCTCTTCGGCGACCTTCGTCATCCGCACCTCGATCTCGTCGAGGCGCTCCTGGATGCGCTCCTGCTCCTGCTTGGTCTCGGCGGTCTCGGTGCCGAGCTTCTTGACCTGCTCCTCGGCCTGGGCGTTGACGTTCTTGAACTCCTCCCAGGTCGAGCGCAGGTCGTCCGCGAGCTGCTGAAGCTGCTCGTCAGCCATGGTTCTTCCTCCTTGTGGTGGTCAGACGCATGTCTTGGGCGAGGCCGAGAAGCGCGAGCCCGAGGGCCCTGGCTCCGTCGTCCTCACGGCCGCGGCCGCTGGGCTGAGCAGCGCCGGGCGAGCCGTGCTCGAGCAGGTCGTTCGCGACCTCCTCGAGGACAGCCGTGTCGTCCGCGCTCGCGCTCGACGAGCTGGGACGGGTACCGCCTTTGTTGCCTCGAAGCAGCCGCGCGACGGTTGCCTCGAGCGTGTCGATCCGATCGACCATTCCCTCCGCCATGGCGGCGCGGGCGGTGAGCGCGCGCCCTTGCCCGTAGCCGGAGCGGACGGCGGCCGCGGTCGTACCGCGACCCTTGGCGACGGCGTCGACGAAGAGCTTGTAGAACGCGTCGACTTCGCGCTGGATCGCGGCTCGCGCCTCCTCGGAGAGAGGCTCGAACGGGTTCCCCTCGACCTTGTGCTTCCCCGCGTGGATCAGGGTCGTCTTGAGGCCGACGCTCGCGTAGAACTCCGACCAGTCTTCGTGGGCGGCGAAGACGCCGATCGAGCCGACGATCGCCGTCTCCGTCGCGACGAGCTCGTCGGCCTGCGAGGCGATGTGGTAGGCCGCGGACGCGCAGAGCGCGTTGGCGACCGCGACGATCGGCTTCCTGCCACGGGCAGCGCGGATCTCGTTCGCGAGCTCGTGAACGAGGAAGACGGAGCCGCCTGGGGAGTGGACGTCGAACACGATCGAGCTGACGTGCTCGTCCTCGAGGGCGTCGCGGAAGGCGGCACGGAACCCCTGCACCGAGGTGCCGCCGCTCATCTCGCTGAAAAGCGTGGCCCGAGGGATGATGACGCCGTAGAGCGGCAGCACGGCCACGGGGCCGGCCTTGTACCGCTGCCGCGACGAGGGGCCCGATCCGACCCGGGCCTCGATCTCCTCGGGGCTCAGCTTGTGCCCCTCGGCGCGAAGCGCGACGATCTCCCGGATCGCCGCGAGCCGATCCGGAAGGATCGCCCAGGGCGTCTCGGAGATGGCGCGCATGATGTGCGCGTAGCGACCCCTCTCCTCAGGGGCAGGCTGGCGCTCCAGCTCGACGGCCGGCGTCTCGTCGGTCATTGGGTCGTCCTCTCTAGGCGGGCGTGAGAAGGTGGAAAAGGGCGGCGACGTCGTCGAGCTCGTCTTCCAGGAGCCGCGCGAGCTCCGCGTCGAGCTCAGGCTCGTCGACGACAGCTGGCGGTTCGATGCGGAGGCGAGGCGGCATGGCCTCGACCCGGGCGCGAGCGGCGGGGATGCCGATCCGGACCGGCAGCTTCGGTCTCTCGACGACTGGCAGGCTCCGCTCCGTCCTACCGCCACCGCCGCCTCCACCGCCGGCGGGCGGCTGGATGACGAGCTCGGGCGGGACAGCCTCGATCTCGACTGTCGGCTCCTCGACGGGAAGCGTCACCTGCAGTGCTGGCGCGACGGCTGCCTCGGCAATCACCGCGGTCGGAACGGGAATCCTGAGCGTGACGGCCGGCGCGACCGGGGCCACGGCGACGCTCGACGCCGGGATGCCGAGGCGTACCTCGAGCGTGGGCGTGACGGCGGCGAGCGCCGCGGTCGCGGAGGGGACGGCGACACTGAGCCCGAGCTCGGGGGCGATCGCCTCGACGAGGCTCTCGCTAACCGGCACCTCGAGCGTGACGTCGCCGCTCGGCGCGGCCGCGGATTGCTTCGGGCGTGCGCGCAGCTGCGGCACCGAGGTCGGCTGCGGCATCCGCGGGACGTGGCGGTGCATCCTCGGCATCTAGTTGAGGCTCCTGAAGATCATCCATTGCGGCGTGAGCGTGTTCGCGGCGTTCGAGGTCCCCCAGATCACCGAGACGGCGAGTCCCTGGTTCACGGTGTAGTCGACGGTCGTCGGGATCAGGCCGCCGAGCACGCAGGTCGCGACGGTCGTCGCGGCCGCGGCGCCGGGACAGATCACGAAGCCGTTGCCGGTGACGGTGGCTGAGCTGGCGGCGACGCCGAGTGAGCGGACGCCCATCTGGAACTCGCCGTAGAAGGGCTGAGCGGTGAAGGTGCCAAGGGTCATGGTCGGCCCGACGCCGAGGTCGGTGCCGGTGGGCGGCGCCGCGTTGTTCGTCCCGCAGCGGGCCCGGAACGAGATCGCCGGGGTGCCGGTGGTGCCCATGACGCCGCCGAACTCGACCTGGTAGGTCTTGCCGGCCTTCATGTCGAAGGCGGGGATCAGCGCCCAGATCCCCGGGTCCCAGAGGTTCGTCTCGGTGGTCGTGGTGGCGATCGCCGCGCGCAGGTTCGCCGGCGGAAAGTCCTGGTGGTCGGCGGACGCGAAGCTGGTCCGGGCGCCGACGAGCTCGGGGTGGAGCGTGGCCTTCTCGAGCATGCGCCGCACGCGCTCGGGGGCGCGCTCGTGTAGCCAGGCGCGATGGAAGGGGCCAAAAGCCTGGCCGGCGGCGATCTCACGCTCGATCAGCGCCTCGGCAGTGAGAGACCGGGCGACCTCTCGGGCGCTGCGGGTGTCCGTCAGGAGCTCCATCAAGCGACCGTGTACTTCGCGAAGCCGTTCGTGCCGTCGTAGTCGAGGGCGAGCGTCCCGCCGGCGGGATCCTGGTCGGCGCCGAAATCCGTCCAGCCGACGAGCTCGTCAGCCGAGGCGGCTCCGCCGCGCGCCTTGTAGGCGATCGCGTAGCGCGCCGGAGCGTCGAGGTCGAGACCGGGCCACGAGACGTCGCCGCAGAGGAGGCGAGTCTCGTTCGTCGCGCCGTCGACGGAGACCGAGCGAGAGGGAAGGGTCTGGCCGCCGGCGGTATAGCCGGTGCCGGTGACCTCGCTCGCGCCGACGTCGTTGCGGAAGTCGTGCGCGTCCTGGTCAGGGGTGTAGCCCGGCCCCACGAGCATGACCTTGATGTCGTCGCCGTCCCAGTCGATCTGGCCGCTGTTCAGGCCCTTGACGCCGTTCAGGTAGAGCTTCGCGGTGATCGCCATCGGCCCCTACTCCTCGGTCTCGGCCTCGTAGCGGGTCTCGCTGCCGTCCTGGCGGCGTACGACCAGCGGGCCGCGCGGGCCTGTGTGGAGGTTCGCGTTGAGCTCGACGCCGCCGAGGTTCGCCTCGAGCTGGACGGGACCGAGCTCGGCGTCGACGTCGACGTGGTTGTGCAGCTCGAGCGGACGCTCGGCGAGCCGGCCGAGTGACTCGGCGAGCCCGCCCAGCTTCTCGACGAGCGCGCCGCTGTGACCTGCCTCGTCGGCGTTGGAGCCTTCGTCGAGCTCGCTGCTTCGGCGGCGGTCGTTGGGGGCGCCGCCGACTGGAGTGGCCTGCAGCTCGTCGCCCTCTTCGCGGGCGGGGTAGTTCTCAAGGGCGCGGATCTCGTTCGCGGTGAGCCAGCCGGCCTGTCGGGCTGCCTTGTAGGCCTCGTAACGCGACTTGGTGTCGGGGCGAAGGAGCGCGTCGGCGAGGTGCTCGGTGAAGAGACCCGAGTCGCGGGGGAAGAGGTCTTCGTCGCGGTTGAAGGCTTCGTCGATCGCGACGTAGATCGGGCCGAGCGCGAACGTGACGAGCTGCATGCGGTCGGCTTCGGAGAGCCCGGAGTCGGAGCCTTCCCGTGGGATGCTCAGGAAGGGGAGCGGGATGGCGAAGAGGCCGGCGCACTGCTCTGCGGTCATGCGCGTCGACTCGACGAACTCGGCGTCCTTCAGCGAGACGGGCAGCGTCGTGACGGTGGCGCCGCCGCCGATCGCCCCGGTCCGGTGCCAGTTGCCTTCGCCGGCGTGGTCAGCGTCCCAGAGCGTCACCCATTTCTCGGCGACGTCGTGGGGCATGTTCTCGGGGAAGGAGAGCATGACGCGGGGCTCGCCGTTGTTGTCGTAGTAGGCGCCGATCCAGGACTGCCGCTTCAGCCCGGTCGCGATCGCGACGCGCGCCGCGGTGATCCGGGAGATTCCGCGGACGCCGCCCGGGACGGTGATGCCGCGGATGTGGATGATCTCGCGGGCGTTGCGTGTGACGACCTGGCCGTCGGAGCGGTCCTCGAAGACGACGCGGCCGCCCTGCCGGCGTGGGGTGATCTTCGTCGCGTCCATTGCGACGAGCTCCTTGACCTTCGTGCCGCCGCGGACCTTGTACTTGCGGACGAAGGCCTCGCCGGCCCCAGCGATGCCGAAGGCCAGGTCGCCGCGGAAGACACCGGGGCTCGTGTCGCCGTTCGGCCGCTCGTGGAGGAGACGCCACTGGTCGGAGTCGGTCGCCCTCTCGCGCCGCTGTCTGTTCTCGTAGACGATCTGCGGGAGGAGCGCAACGCCCTCGCCGAGGCGGAAGAGGCAGCCGAGCAGCGCCGGCAGACCGACGGCCTTGTCCAGCGTCATCGGCCCGCTCAGCGAGCCCTCGTACTCGGGCGGCAGTGGGAAGGGCCACTCCATGGCCGACATCGACCGGAGCTCGATGTTCCGGCCTGCTCCGTCAGAGACAAACATGGGCTCTAGGGATCGACCTGGACGAAGAGGACACGCTCGACCGGGACCTCGACGTGGCCTTTCACGGTCGTGCCGCGCTGGGCGTTGACGAGCGAGGCCGAGAGGACGACGTAGTGCCCGCCCCAGCGGCCAGCGAGGATCCCCTCGACGCTTTCGTTCATGCCGACCATGTGCAGCCGCACGCGCCGCTTGCCGCGGACGCGCCAGAGAAGTCGCATCAGGAAGACGGGCATCAGCGTCGGATCACCCACGGCTCGACGGCGGCCCCGTCGCGGGCGGCGCGCTGACGGGCCATCGCCGCGCCGGGAACGCAGTCGATCGGCTCCTCGGAGCGGAGCTTGTAGACGTTCCAGCCGTTCTCGGTCATGACCGCGGCCGCGGCGTCAACCTGGCGGGCGAAGACGTTCGTCTCGTCGTACCAGGTGATCGTCTCGCCCTTCGCGGCCTCGTAGAGGTGCTGGTACGCGGCCTTCATCTCCTTTGAGTTCTGCGGGAACTCGGCGGCCATGACGCCGCGCTTTGAGATCCGGCGGAGCATCTCGTTCAGGAACTTCGGATCGCCGACGACCTCGCGGATCCGGTAGCGCTCCCCGAGCTCGCCGAAGACGAAGGCCTCGACGACCTCGGTGTCGATCGTCCCGCCGGGGATGTAGACGTGGTGGGGGACGTCCTCGCGGACAGAGAAGACCTTGCAGCGCAGGGCGATGCGGCCGTCGTCGAGTCGGGCGGCCCAGACGACCGCGGTCGTGTCGTAGTTCCAGGAGCCGTCGATCGCAATCCAGATGTCCCGGCCCTCCGGGACCCAGGCCTCTGACCGAAGTCGGGCCCAGGCCCCGGAAGGGAGCCAGGCGTCCTTGGTCTTCGTCCACTGGTTCAGGTGGAGCCGCCGCCAATCGTTCTCGTTCGCGCCGGGCAGGTAGAGCGTGCGAAGGAGGTCGGCCGGCTTGATCCAAGGCGCCGGGTTGCAGGCGCGGATGACCGCGCGGTTCTCGATGTCGACGTCGAGGCCGTCGGGGACGCCGTACCAGTGCATCAGGAAGCCCGACTCGGGGTCGCGCAGGATCCGGAGGTAGCCGCCGCGGTGTTCCTCGACCTTCGGGTGGGCCATCGCGCCGTCGTAGTACTCGCCGAGCTGGCTCGCCTTCGTGTAGCCGGCCGTCGAGATCCCGAGGAAGTAGGAGCGGCCGGCGCGCTTTACGAGGGCCTCGATCAGGGAGTTGATCGCCTCGCGTTGGGACCGGTGGAGGAAGAGCCACCACTCGTCGGCGATGCCGGCGGCGAGGTTCCCGCCGGCGGCGAGGTCACCTTCCGAGGAGAGGATCTCGAACTCGCCGAAGTGCTCGTCGCAGCGGATCGTCCGGCCGGCGTCGAGCCAGGCGGCGAGCGGGCCGCGCTCGATGTTCATGCGGGCGAAGTCGACGACATGGCCGGTCTGGTCGCGGCTGCCCGAGACGGCGTACACCTCGGGCGAGTCGGTCTCGCTCACGAGCGCGTGGTTGCCGAGGACGGCGGTCACCGGTGACTTCCCCGAACCCTTCGGCGCGCCGAAGAGCCCAACGTTGTAGATCCGGCGGCCGTGCTTGTCGCGCCGCCAGAACTCCTCGAGGAAGAGCCTCCAGAAGTTCGCGAACTGGAAGCGTTGGCCGGCCTTGGCGCCCTTCTGATGCCGGTGGCCCCAGGCGGCGAAGCGCTCGAGCTGTCGGAAGCTGTCCGGCGGGCCGAGCTTGAGCAGCTGCGCTTGTAGGTCACCGAGGTAGTGGCGGCTGCCGTAGGCGCGCAGCGAGCGCTCGAAGTCGAGCGCGAACTCGCGCAGCGGAGAGCTCGCCCCGCCGACCCCCAGCTGAAGAGCCTGCTGGCGAACCTTCTCCAGCTCGAGCCAGGGCAGCTTCTCGGGCCCGCGAAGTAGGTGCTCGTCCTTGCGGGCGAGGAAGGTCTCGTCGCGAACGAGATCGACGAGGCGCTTCGACCGGCGCGGCACAGGATCACGAGTAGGCGCATGAGCACGTCGAGGGGTGGCCGGCGGTTCGACACCAGCTCAGAAAGCGGCCACGCGGGCGGCCGCGGGAGCCTCTGCGGGGCTTCGACCGCGGCCGCGCGCGCTTGGCCTCTTCGGGCGCCGCGAAGGCGCGCTTCTGGCGACCAAGGTCGTGAGCCTGGCGGGCCATCTAGCTCGTCGGCTCCCATGTCGTTCGGGGCGTGTGGACGTTTCGCGCGTGATGCTGACCGGGGTGCTCCTGGGGCGCGCCCCATGACGCCCACCCCCCCTTGACCATCCGACCTAGCCTGGATACCCAGGCGAACGAGCGAGCGAGTGTGGACGTCAGCATGCGCATCCTCGAGGCCTAGGCGACCAGCGCGACGCTGGGTAGCCGGGCAGGGTCGAGCGCTCGAAAGATCCAGCCGCTCACGTAGCCGAGGTGGCCCATCTCGCGGCGCGGGTGCGGATCCCAGACGAGCTCGGGCCCGTTCATCACCACGAGGTGGAGCGACGGGACGAAGCCGGTCGCCTCACAGGTGCTGCACGGCTGCGGCTCGTCGTGCTGGACGTACTCGTCGCCGACCCATTCGTCGACGCTGACCTTGGCGCCCTTGCACACGGCGCAGCGCGCGCGACCGCGGGGCGACTTGACCGTTGCGAGCCAGTAGCCGGCGCTCGGCCAGGACCCCAGCTTGGCCGGGTCATCCTCTTCGACGGAGATCCGGGCGTCGTAGATGCTGAGGCCGCGCGCCTCAAGCCAGCGGATCCACTCGCCGTACCAGTCGTCGAACTCGACGAAGTGCGGGACGTCCTCGAGGCCGAGCTCGAACACCGAGGCGACCGAGGCGCGCATGCAATCGCCGCGCTGCACGTTGTCGCCCTGCTCGTCGAAGATCGCCATAACCTTCTGCTCGACAGGGATCACTCGCTACGCCTCTCGCCAGACGCCGCGCTCGAGGAACCCGTGGTAGAGCTCGACGTCGCCAGGCGACGAGACCTTGATCGAGGGCGAGACCGTGATCGTCCCGTCCGCGTGCTCCTCGATCTCGTGGCCGCCGAGGTTCCCGTAGTGGCCGTTGGGTGTGATCGTGAACCAGCGCCATCCTCTGGCGGGGATGTCCTCGCGCCAGTAGTCGCCGGGCTGTGCGTCGAAGGGCGAGTGCTCACCGTCGGGTAGACGACGGCCGTTCACGTGCGCGCTCCTGATTCCGCCGGAATCGGCTGACCGGCTCGGCTGCCGTCCTTGCGACCTGAGCAGGTGGAGCAGAGGGTCTGGAGCTCGTCGACGTCGAAGGCGCGGGCGCAGCTCGAGCAGGAGCAGGGGCGGGTGAGTCCGATGGCGCAGAGGACGGCGCGCAGTCCGCCGTCGTTCTTGTGGTCGACGAGGAGGCGCTCGTTCTCGCCGAGGGCAAGCTCGGTGCGGCCGCAGTCTTGGCAGGTGAGCTTGTCGCGGAGGAGGACGGCGGGCCTGGTCTGGCAGCGCCAGCGGAGCGACTCCCAGATCCAGCGCCAGGGGCGTCCGTTCCGGATCCGGTTTCGCTCTGCTCGGAGTTCGCGTGCGCAGGGCTGGGGGCAGCGGCCCTCGATCGCGTCTTCGCGGTCGACCATGGCGCCGCAGTCGGGACAGATCGTGTTCATCGGGAGAGCGAGAGGTGGTCGCGGATGCCGGCGGGTAGCGGCATCGCTGCAGCTCGGCGAATGTCGAGCGCGTGAGCGACGCAGGTCGGGATTCGTAGGCCTGTCACGCGGGCAGGGTCGGAGCAGAACGTGCAGGTGCGTCCCTCGGGGTGGAGCGGGACGATCGACTTGGCTTCGGCCATCAGCGGCGGGGGATCGGATCGTTGAGGGAGAGGACACGCTCGAAACGGAGCTCGTGCCAGCCGCCGGACCTGGCGCACTTGCCGCAGAGGAGAGCGGTGAGGAGCTTGTAGGTGCGCGGCTCGGTCTTCTCGCGGAGACGGGCGCCGTGGCTGCGGCAGGACGTGCATCGAGCCGTCTGAGCGGCCGACCGCTTGTCTGCGAAAGCTCTCAAGGAACGACAAAGCCCGCCGACTCGGGCGGGCTTTCGGGCGCACTACGGACCTGGGGCGGGCGGGGGGTCTCGCAGCCGCTACAGGCCTCTATCGGCCTCCCGCGCGATCTTCTTGAGCGCGTCGGTCGGTCGGCTGCCCGACACGGCGCCGCCGGCACCGCCGCGAACGCCGACGACGGGGATCCCTCGTAGCGCGCGAGCGTCGCCCGGCGCGTGAGCAGGCGCTTCCGGCTCGTCGGTGATGTCCCAGCGATGCTCGAGCGCCAAGCGGGCGAGTAGACGGGCCTGCTCCGCCTCGAGGGCCCGATGCACCATCCAGAGAGTCAGGTTGGCTATCCGATCCCTCGCATGGCCGCGAACTCGCCTTCGATCGCGCGCGCCGCTGCGCGGAGGCGATCCCGAACGGCGGTCTCGGAGAGGTTGAGCATCAGCGCGATCCGTCGGCGGCCGTAGCCCCACGACTTGAGCTTCAGCGCCTCGAGTTGCGGCGGTGTGCATACGCGCTCGGCGACCTCGACGATGCGAGGGTCGGTGTTCCGCCACCCAGCGTTTGGTCCTGGCATACCGGGCCTAGTGACGCCGGAGGTCGAGGCCTTCGAGAAGGCCTTGGGCGGCGGCGATCGCGACGGCGTGCGCGAAGTTGCGGGCGCGGAGCTTGGCGATGATCATTCGGCGCTGGGTCTTGACGGTCTCGACCGAGCAGCCGCGGCTGTCGGCGAGCTCCTGTGTCGTGAGCCCTTGGGCGCCGTGGCGGAGTGCGTCGAGCTCGCCCGGGCTGAGGGGCGGGCCTTGGTAGGCCCAGGCTGGCACCTTCATTCGGCGAGCTCCGCGATGTAGTGGCAGGCCTCGGCTTCGTCGCAGCGGAGGGCGAGGCGGAGGAACTCGACGGCCAGGTCGACGTTCTTTGGCGTGGGGTTGGCGATCGCGCGCGACACGTAGGGCATCGCGTCGACGACCCGGATCACGCGGTCGCCTCGACCGGCGTCTTGCCCTCTTGGATCTTCCGGGCCCGCTCGTCGTACTGGGCCCAGATGGCCCGTTTGCCCTGCTCGAAGCCGGCGTTCAGCGCTCGGAGCTGCTCTTGGTACTGGCTCGTCAGCCGGCGAAGCGCGACGTCGCGGTCGCTTCGTGCTTCACGGAGCTCGGGAGAGGTTCGGTGCTGCGCGGCCTTCCGTCGCTCTCGTCTCCTGGCCCTCGCCCTGCGACCGTTCACGCGCGTGCCCCTTTCGTTCAAGGTCGGGGCCCAGGCGCGTGAGGTCGCGGGGGGCTGCTTCTCTCGCGGGACCCTGCCGGGCGTTGCCAGCAGAGGCAATAGGCCAGACGGCCTATCTTTGGGCCCTGAGGTCCTGATTAGCCGTGGGCGGAGAAGCGGGCTCGGTCGAGGTCGACGTCGGAGCGGAACCGACGCTCGACGCGTTCGATCTCGGTGACGCGGAGTGCCCCGTCGCTGAAGCGGGCGCATAGGGCGCGGTCGCCCTCGTCGAGACCGAGCTCACGCGCGAGGTACTCGAGGATGATCGTCGCCGGCCAGGCGTCGGCGACCATGGCGAAGGCGCGGATCTCTGCATCGCGGGCTTCGTTCATGGCGTGAGCTCTCGCCGCACCGTGCCGACCGTGAGGTGATGAACCCCGAGGTGCCGGGCGACCGCGCGATCAGAACGGTTGCCATCACGCGCAAGCTCAGCCGCGATCGCCGCCCGCCGCTCCGCGTTGCTCCCGCATGGGTTCGGCTGGTTCCTGGCTCGCTCGCGGCCAAGGCGCCGGCGACGCTCATCGCTGACGAGTCGACGGAGCATCTGGCGCTCAGGACCTGAGAGTCGTCGTGCCATAGCTAGCTAGAAGGGGACCTCCGCGTCGCGCGTGCCGGCGGTCGCGAGAACGTGGGCACATTCACAGTCGCCGCGGCGATCGCACGTGTCGAGGTGCCGTCCAGCCGGGGCTTCGACGCCGGGTCGCTTTGTCGCTTCGAGGAGGTCGATCGTCAGCTGCTCTGGCTCCTCTTCCGGTACGGCAGGCTGGACGCGTCGGAAAACCTCGTGATGGAGAGCGAGCGCCGCCTCGGCGAACGTGTCGCGTCTTAGGGTGACCTCGCGGCCGCGGTTGCGAGCGAAGAGGAGGACGCCTCCGCCGAATCCGGTTGCGCGCTCGACTTTCCAGCCGGCGAGCTCGACCAAACGCAGGAGCATCTCGCCCCACTCGTAGGTCTCTCCGAGTCGCTGCGGGATCTCGATCGACGTGACGGACATTGGCGCTCCCCGTCGAGTATCGGCAGGAGAACGCCCCACGCCCGCAGCGGGCCCCGGAGGGCGGTCACGGATAAGGCTAGCGCGCCTGTCGGGCGCGGTCCAGCAGCGTGTCGGAGAGCGCGCGCAGCTCGACGGCTGCGACCGGGCCGCGGTGGAAGTACGCCTTCTCGTAGTGGCCGCCGCGGAAGCGCACCTCGAGCGTCCAGTCGCCGTCGTCGAACCCGAACGCGGCCGCGAACTCCTCGAGCTGCGCGACGACGTCTCCTTCGAGCACCTCGATACGTCGGGAGGCATCCATTTGCAGGAAGTTTGCGCCTCGGTTCGGATGGTGCGTTGTCTAGTCTGACGACAGAAGTGAGGATGTTCACTTTTGTAGCTGCCCTGGGTAGGATCTTTGGCGGCAGGGGAAAGCGTCGGGATCTGCGGCCCCGCCCCGAAAGGACCGAACGGACTGGGGCTGTTCAGATGCCGGAAGGCCAGGACTACCGCACCCTTGCCGACGAGATCCTCGAGCGGCTTCGCACGGCCGATGTTCCGGATGCTGCGATGCTCCGCCGCGCGACGCGGCTTCGTCGGCTCCTCAAGCAGCTCGACGCCGAGCTGGCCGAGTTCGAGCGCTACTTCGCCGGCGAGATCGACGAACCCCTGCAGGCGGCGCTCCTCTGTCTCGCCGCGGCGGGGATCCTCACCTCCTAACGACGGGTGTCCACCCGAGGGCTAGCAGAGCCGACGACAAGTCGTGCGCGGGCCGTCGTGCGCTTTCGGCGGCCCGCGCACTTGCGCCTCCGGGCGCATCGGCTACCATCCGAGGCGATACCTAATCCGCTCTTGACAAGTTATGCCGGATCAGGCATACTTCTGCTTATGAGCGAGAGACGAGACAGGTGGAGCGTCAGGACATTCATCACCGAACGCAGGCGCAAGCCGGTGGACGAATTCATCGCCGACCAGGCCCCGCCTGTCCAGGCCGAGATCCGGCAGTCGATTCGGCTCCTGGAGGCGAACGGGCCGAACCTGGCGATGCCGCACGCACGGCCCGTCCGGGGCGAGATCCGCGAGCTACGCGCCCGAGTGAGAAACGACGAGTACCGCGTCCTCTACGCGCACGTGGGAGGCAGGCACTTCCTCCTGCTCCACGCGCTCAAGAAGACGACCGAGAAGCTCCCCGACGCAGACTGGCTCCTTGCCGAGCGACGGCTCGGGGAGTTCCGCTCCCGCTTCCTCCGCCGAAAGGGGTGAATCATGCCGAGTGACGCTGCAGACTTCGAGGCCTTCGTCGAGCAGGAGACCGGCTCGCTCGAGGAGCTCGACGCCGAGCTCGAGGCCGATCCGCGCTACACCGCCGAGCTCGAGCGCATGGCGCCGGCGAACGCGCTCCGCGCGCTGCTCGTCGAGCTCCGCTCCCAGATGAACATCAGCCAATCCGACCTTGCGGTCGCGGCCGCGGTGCCGCAGTCAACCGTCGCGCGCATCGAACGGGGCGGACGGTCGCCCAGCTGGGACGTCCTCTACCGCCTCGTCCGCGCCGTCGGCGCCAACCTCGAGCTTCGCCTGCCCGTCGAACGAGCTCAGCGACAACCCGGCGACCTCGAGGTCGAGAGCGCCGGCTTCCGGTTCCGGACTGACCCCGACAAGGCCGGCTTCCTCCGCGTGTTCAACGCTGATTCCGGCAAAAAGGTCGGTGCTGCGGTCGCCTGGGCCGGCTCGCCGATCGTCGCGCTCGAGGAAGCACCCAACGGTGTGCTCGTCCGGACGGCGCGACGCGAGGGACGCATCGCCAGAAACGCGAAGGGCTACTGGGTGCTCGTGGAGGCCTGGGATCGAGCAGGGCCGCTGCTCGAACGGTCGCTCGCAGCCGACCGCGAACGAACGGAACTCCCCGAGCCCGATACCTCAGGCGCCGGTCTCGTCGACGTCGACCGCGTCACGGGCTGACCGTCGCGATGACGAAACGCCGGGAGCGGCTGATCGGGGTCGGCGCGCTCGTGGGCGCCTTCGTCGGCGTGTTTTTCGCGATCGCCGACTGGTACACGATCGACCTCGGCAGCGACGCCGCGGTCGTTATCGCCACCGCCGTCGTCGGCGGCTTCCTCGCCTACGCCCTCACCGACTGACTCCGCCTTGCAGGAGGCCGCGAAAAGGCCTAGCTGCGCTGCTGATCGAGCTCGTCAATGCGCTCAGAGAGCTCCTCAACCTGGTGGGCGAGCATCACGACCGCGCCGGAGAGCGCGAGGTGGAGGGTGCGGTCGTCGACGCGCTCGCCTTCGAGGGCCCGCGAGAGGGTCTCGAGCATGTCGTTGAGGTCGAAGCTCGGCTGCGCCATCGGGTCGGTCAGCCTAGTCGGTGCGAAGCTGGTGCGAAGTTGGCGTTGTCCGAGGTGGTCACGTTCTGTCACGGCGTGACCGGCTGGGGCCGGGCCTGTCCAGGGTTTTCGTGACAGGCCGGGACCCTGCGTGACATTCGTCCTTCACTCGTAATGAAGGGGTCCCCGGTTCGAGTCCGGGCGTCGGCTCTGGCTCTCGGGCAAGACTTTTCGTACTTTCCAACCGCGCGGCCGGGCCGCCGTGACGTGGGTACTAAAGTCTTCGGTATGCCAACGCACGAACTCGAATCTGATGGCCTGCGCGAGGGCGAGGACTGGGTCGGCAACAACGCCGCCTTCACCTGCCCGCAGTGCGGCAGGGTGTTTCTCGTTAGTGCCCTTCTCCATCGCAACGGACGTGACTGTCCCGGCTGCGGCAGATCGAAAGGCCGCGTTGAGGGCGGCAGCAAGTCGGGCGCCACGGCTTGGGTCGAATGGTGAATCGCAGGAGGGGTTTCGGGAGGAGATCGCCAGCCGAAGACGCGGGGAAGGAAAGCCGCCACCTCCCAGCGGCACCAGCCCCCGGAGCATCAGTTGTTGAGAGGCTTGAAGCCCTCGGAGTTCGCGGAATTCTCCGGCAGCTGGCCCGGGACGGTCAGCTCCTCGACGTGCGTTGCGAGATGCCACAGTGCTACTGCTTCCGGGGGCGTAGTTACTTCGATCCGAAATCGCCTCGTTCCGATTGGTCTCCGACGCCCGACCACTACCCAAAGCTCAGGGCGCACGGCGGACACCTCACGCCGGACAACGTCCGGCTGGCGCATCTGCGCTGCAACCAACGCGACTACGAATGGCGTACGAGGATCAACGCAATGCTTGGAAGACGGATGTCGCTGGAGGAGATCGCCGCACGTCTGAACGCGCAGAAGGTTCCGCCGATTCACGGCACGAACAGGTGGACGTCTTCCTCCGTTCGGAAGGCATTCGTTTCGTAAGAGCAGTGCCCCAAGGAGACCAACGCGCGCTCCCGGACACCGTACAGGCGTTCGCATGCCACTTCGACCGCGATCGGCGGCCGGAAGTTCCCGTTAGCGGCCGAGCCAGCCGCCGTCGACGGCCAGGACGTGGCCGTGGACGTACTCGGCGGCCGGCGAGACGAGGAACGAGACCGCGCCGGCGATGTCTTCCGGCGTTCCCCAGCGCCCGGCCGGGATCCGCTCGCTGATCTGCCGGAGGCGCACCTCGTCGGCGCGAAGCGGCTCAGTCTGGTCGGTCTCGACGTAGCCGGGCGCCACCGCGTTGACACGAATCCCCTGAGCTGCCCACTCATTCGCCAAGGCCTGGGTCAGCCGTACTAGCCCGCCCTTGCCGGCCGCGTAGGCGGCGACGTTCAGCCCGCCCTGGAACGAGAGGACCGATGCCACGTGCACGATCGCGCCGCCTCCGCCTTGCTCGACGAACCGGCGCGCCGCGGCCTGGGAGAGCGCGAACGCCGAGGTCAGGTTGAGCGCGATCGTGGCCTCCCACTCCTCGAGCGAGAGCTCGAGTGCCGGCTTGCGAACGATTCGACCCGCGTTCGCAACGGCGACGTCGAGCCGGCCCAGGGTGTCGGCGACCTCGTTCACGGCGGCCGCCGCAACGCCGCTCTCGCCGAGGTCGGCGCGCACCACATGGGCGCGCCGGCCGCCGGCCTTGATCTCCGCCGCGACATCCGCGGCAGCTCCGCGCTGGACGAGCCCGACATCGGCTCCCTCGGCGGCGAGCCGGAGCGCGATCGCGCGCCCGATGCCGCGGCTCGCGCCGGTGACCAGCGCGACCTTTCCCGCGAGCGGGAGGCTTGCGCTCACGCGCCGTCGAGCGCGAGCACGGGCCGCACGCCCTCGGCGCGACGGGAGAGGTCGAAAGCCTCGTTGATCTGCTCCAGCGGAAGCCGCGCCGAAACGAGCCCGTCGAGTTCCAGGAGCCCTCGTCCGGCGAGATCGAAGATCCGCGGGATGAGTACGCGCGGGTCGAGCGTGCCGTACGCAGATCCGACGATGCGCTTCTCGTAGTACACGAGGTCGAGCATGTCGACGGGGACGGGCTGATCCTGTGGAAGGAGGCCGACCACGCAGGCTGTACCACCCGGCCGGAGCAGGTCGATCCCGAGCCTTACCGCGTCCACGGCGCCGACCGTGACGATCGTCCAGTCGAATCCGTCCTGGGTCGCCGAGCGCCGCAGCTCCGCCACGCGCGCCTCGTCGCGGACGTCGAGCCCGCCGGTCGCACCGAATCGCGCCGCGGTCTCGAGGCGCTCGGAAAGCGTGTCGGCCGCGACTATCTCGGCCGCGCCCCGGATCCGGGCGCCCTGAATCGCGTTCATGCCGACGCCGCCTACGCCGATGACCGCGCCGCGGCTCCCCGCCTCGATGTCGATGCTCTCGATCGCGGCGCCGACACCGGTGATCACCGCGCATCCCACGAGCGCGGCGGCCTCGAAGGACACGTCGTCCGGAATCGGGATCGCGCTCTGCGCAGCCACGACGGCGTGCTCGGCGAAACACGAAAGGAGCGCGTAGGTCGCGATCGGCCCCTCCGGTCCCTCGAGCGGCGACGGACCGGTTGTGAGCACGCCGGCCTCCATCGCCGCCAGCGAGCGCTGGCAAAGGATCGGCCGGCCGACGACACAATGGCGGCACGTGCCGCACCCTGGCGCCGAGCTCAGAACCACGCGCGTCCCGACGTCGACGCCCGTGACGTCGGGACCGATGCGCTCGATGACCCCGGCGCCCTCGTGGCCGAGGACGGCCGGAAGCGGGAAGGGCCAGTCACCGTCCGCCTGGCCGACGTCGGAATGGCAGACCCCGGCCGCATGCAGCCGAACGAGCAGCTCGCCGCGTCCAGGGTCGCGTACCTGGAGCTCCTCGACGGTCTGCGGCCGCCCGAACTCCCTCAGCACCGCCGCCCGCGTAGCGACCGACACGGCCCTCCTTGACTTTCCCAGGCGCGGGTGATTTCGTCGCGCAACCGGTTTCCCGAACAGGCAGGGCAACGTACCAGGCGGCCGACCGGCGGGTCAACGCGACGGGATAACGGCGGCCGGCCGGCTGCATTCGGAAGCGAAGGGAGTTGGATTCATGGCCGAACGCGAGCAGCGACCGGGTGGCGAGCCCAAAGGCGAGCAGCCGCGCCGAGTCCCGATCCGGGTCTTCGAGCGCCCCCTGAGCCGTCTCGATCTGCTCCGCGGCATGGCGGCCGCGGGCGTCGGGGTCAGCGCAACCGGGCTTCCTCGCGGCCTGCGGCGGCGGCGACGGTGAGGAAGGCGCCGGCACGACGACGGCACCGGCCGGCACCAACGCAAGCGACGCGAAGCGGGGCGGTCGCCTCCGGGTCGGCCACGTCGGCGGCGGCAAGGCCGAGACCTTCGACCCCGGGCGCGGCTCAACCTTCATCGACGCCTCGCGCTTCCTGAACGTCTACGACCTGCTCGTCCGGGCCGACAACCAGCTCGAACTCGCTCCCGGGCTGGCGCACCGAGTGGGAGCCGAACGACGACTCCACCGTCTGGCAGTTCAAGCTCCGGCCCGACGTCGTCTGGCACGACGGCAAGCCGTTCACGGCCCAGGACGTCATCTACACGATCCAGAGCTGGGCCGACAAGAAGCACATCGCGCACTCGGCGCGTCGACGAAGATCCGGCTCGCCGAGCTGAGCGCGCCCGACGACCTGACGCTCGAGATTCCGCTCAAGGGCCCGAACGCGCGCCTACCCGGACTCGTTCACGCAGCAGAACAACGTGATCATCCAGGACGGCACGACCGACTTCACGAAGCCGATCGGCACAGGCCCCTTCAAGCTCGAGTCGTTCACCGTGGGCGAGCGAAGCCTCGCCGTCTCGGAACGAAGACTACTGGGAGGAGGGCAAGCCGTACGTCGACGAGTGGGAGGACATCTCGATCTCCGACAACGCCGCCCGGCTGAACGCCCTCCTGAACGGCGACATCGACATGATGAGCCAGATCGAGCCCACGCAGGCGAAGGCGAAGCTCGACACCGGGCGAGATCCAGATCATCCGGGCGCCGAGCCCGACCGCGATCCAGGTCTTCTACATGGCTGTCGACATCGCGCCCTTCGACGATCCGCTAGGTGCGCGAGGCCTTCCGGCTCATCCCGGACCGCCAGGGGCTGATCGACCGGGCGACTGCTCGGGTTCGCGACCGTGGCGAACGACCTCCCCGGGCAAGGGACTCTGGAACTTCGCGGACGACCTGCCCTCCCGCGAGCAGGACATCGAGCAGGCGAGGGCGCTCCTCGCCGAAGCGGGCCAGGAGAACCTCGAGGTCACGCTCCACACCTCCGAGATCGTCCCGGGCTTCGTCGAGGCGGCGACGCTCTTCGCCGAGATGGCGAAGGACGCGGGCGTCACGGTCAAGATCAAGAAGGAAGACCCGAACGCGTACTTCGACACGTCGAAGCTCTACACGAAGCTCGACTTCGGCCAGTCCTTCTGGACGTACAGCTCGCTGGCGCTCTGGTACGAGCAGGCGCTCCTCTCCGACGCGATCTGGAACGAGACGCACTGGCGCGACAAGTCCTACGACGCGCTGATCCGCGAGGCGCAGGGCGCGACCGACGAGGCGACTGCGCTCGACCTCTGGCACCAGGTGCAGGAAGTCCAGTACAACGAGGGCGGCTACATCGTCTGGGCGAACCTCGAGATCCTCGACGCGGCTGCGAATCACGTGAAGGGTCTCGTCCCGAGCGCGTGGTTCAACCTCGGCGGCTGGAACTACCGCGACGTCTGGCTCGACGTCTAGAGAGCCCGGAGCCGTTGCCGACGGCAGAGGCTCGCGCAGACGAGGTCTCCGCCGGCGACTCGCCGGCGGGAGCCACCCGCTGCTCTGGTTCGTCGCCCGGCGGATCGCCGCTGCCGTCCTGACGCTCCTCGTGGTCTCCGATCCTCGTCTTCGCGGCGACGGAGATCCTGCCCGGGTGACGCCGCGAGCGCGCATCCTCGGCCGGACGGCGAGCGACGAGAACGTGGCCGAGGTGCGCGAGCTCATGGGGCTCGACCGGCCGGCGTACGAGCGTTACTTCGACTGGCTCGGCGGCCTCCTTACCGGGCGACCTCGGGAACTCCGCGGCGGGCTACGCGCAGGGAGGTGAGCTCCCGATCTGGAACGACGTCAAGGGCAAGATCGGCAACTCGTTCGTGCTCGCCGGGATCACCGCGCTCCTGATGATTCCGATCGCGCTCGTGCTCGGAGTCGTTGCAGCGCTTCGGGCCGGCCGGCCGACCGACCACGCGATCTCCGTGAGCTCGCTCGCGGTCATCTCGCTGCCGGAGTTCGTGATCGGCTCGCTCCTCATCCTCGTCTTCTTCGCGTGGCTCGACGTCCTGCCGCCGATCTCGCTCTGATCGCGCCGGGCGACAGCCCGCTCGCCGAGCCGAGCAAGCTCGTGCTTCCCGTGCTGACGCTGCTCGGGGTGACAACGGCGGCGTCGATCCGGATGGTGCGGGCCGGGATGGTCGAGGTGCTGCGGACGAACTACGTCCAGATGGCGCGCCTGAACGGGTTCCGCGAGCGCCTCGTCGTCTGGCGCTACGCGATGCGAAACGCGCTCGCGCCGAGCGTGCAGGTCTTCACCCAGAACATCCAGTTCCTGATCGGCGGCATCATCGTCACGGAGTTCCTCTTCGCCTATCCGGGTCTCGGCAAGGAGCTCATCGAGGCGGTGAACATCCGCGACGTGCGGGAGGTGCAGTCGCTCGCGATCCTCATCGCCGCGGTCTACATCGTCCTCAACCTGATCGCCGACCTGATCGTCGTCCTGCTCGTCCCGAAGCTCAGGACGTCGGTGTGAGCGCGCTCGCCCACACGGCCGACGGGATGCGCGAGCGCTTCCGCTTCCTGCGCTCGGTCACCGGTGCGATCGGGTTCGCGCTCCTCATCCTCGTGCTCGGGGTCGCGGCCCTCGGGCCCGTTCTTCGCCCCGCACAGGCCGACCGAGTCGATCGGGATCCCGTTCGAGGGACCGAGCGCCGAGGCGCCGCTCGGCTACGACATGCTCGGGCGCGACGTCCTCTCGCGCGTTCTCTGGGGCGGCCGAAGCGTGCTCGCGCTCGCCGGGCTCGCGACGCTCCTCGCCTACGCGGCCGGTGCGCTCGTCGGCCTCCTCGCCGGGTATTCGCGCTCGCTGCTCGACTCCGTCCTGATGCGGGCGGCCGACGTCCTCATCTCGTTTCCGGCGCTCCTCTTCATCCTCGTCCTGATCGCCGGGGCAGGGACGAGCAAGACCGCGCTCGTCGCCGGGGTCGCGATCGTCCAGGCGCCACTCGTCGCGAGGATCGTCCGCACCGCGACGCTCGAGCAGTCGGTGCGCGGTTTCGTGGAGGCGGCGGCGGCCCGCGGCGAGAGCACCTTCTCGATCCTCCGGCGCGAGATCCTCCCGAACATCGTCTCGCCGCTCGCAGCCGACTTCGGGCTTCGCTTCACGTACTCGATCATCCTCGTCGCCTCCGTGAACTTCTTCGGACTCGGGCTGCAGCCGCCGGCTGCCGACTGGGCGCTTCATCATCAGCGAGAACCGCGACGGGCTCGTCGCTGAATCCCTGGGTGATCCTCGTTCCGGCCGGCGCTCATCGCGCTCCTGACGATCTCGCTGAACCTCGTCGGAGACGCCGTCGCGCGGTCCCTCGGCCACTCGCGGGTCGGGAGTGCCGGCATGAGCGCGCCCGCGCCCGCCGGCGCTCGCGGTCGACGCCCTCACGGTCGTGCTCGCGAACGGCGACCCGGTCGTCGAGGACGTCTCGCTGGCGGTCGCGCCCGGCGAGATCCTGGGGCTGGTCGGCGAGTCGGGCTGCGGTAAGACGACGACGGCGCTCGCGCTCCTCGGCTACTGCCAGCCGGGCGCCCGAATCGTCTGGCCGGCGAGATCACGGTCGCCGGCGAGACGATGAGCGGGCGGAGCGAGCGGGCGGCGCGGCGGCTCCGCGGCCGGCTGGTCTCGTACGTGCCCCAGGATCCCGGCAACGCGCTCAACCCCGCGCTCCGCATCCGGCGCACGATCCAGGACATGCTGGACGAGCACCCGGCCGAGCGTGAGCTCTCGACCGTCGAGGACGCGCTCCGAGAGCGTCAATCTCCCGCCGACGGCCGAGTTCGTCCGGCGCTACCCGCACGAGCTCTCCGGCGGCCAGCAGCAGCGGGTGACGATCGCGGTCGCGCTCGTCTGCGAGCCGCCGCTCGTCGTCCTCGACGAGCCGACGACGGGCCTCGACGTCGCTCACGCAGGCGCGGATCCTGAACGAGATCGAGCGTCTGCGGAGACGAGCGTGGCCTGGCGATGGTCTACGTCTCGCACGACCTCGCGGTCGTCTCTCAGGTCGCCGATCGGATCGCCGTCATGTACGCGGGCCGGATCGTCGAGCAGGGGCCGACGCGCACCGTGCTCAGCGAGCCGAAGCACCCGTACACCCACGGCCTCGTCGCCTCGATCCCGGATCACGCGAGGCCGAGGCGGCTGAACGGGATTCCCGGCGTTGCGCCCGGCCCGGGCGAGCGGCCCGAGGGCTGTGCGTTTCGGCCGCGCTGCTCCGCTGGCCGTCGAGCGGTGCGTGCTCGAGCGCCCGAAGCTCGAGGAGATCGGCGGTGCCCGGCTCGTTCGCTGTTTCGAATGGCCGCGGGTGGACGCGCTGGGCGTCGGCGAGCTACCGCACCCGCGGCTCGATCCCGGTGGGGCGGTTCCGCTCCTCGTCGTCGAGAGCATCACGGCCGAGCACGGCCGCGGCCGGGAGCGCGTCGTGGCCGCCCGCGACGTCGGCTTCTCGGTTGCCCGCGGGGAGTGCCTCGCGATCGTCGGCGAGTCAGGGAGCGGCAAGACGACGATCGCGCGCGTCGTCGCCGGCCTGCACGAGCCCACGGCGGGCCGAGTCGCTCCTGGACGGCATCCCGCTCGGCCGGGAAGGTCAGAAGCCGTCCGAGAGAGGCGCGGCGCCGGATCCAGATCGTCTTCCAGAACCCCTACGACTCCCTGAACCCGCGGCATCGCGTCCAGGACGCGATCGCCCGGCCGGCGACGGTGCTCCGTGACCTCTCGCGGCGCGAGGCCGAGGCGGAGGTCGACGAGCTCCTCGAGCGGGTCCGGCTTCCCGCCCGCGTTGCACGCCGGTTTCCGGGCGAGCTCTCGGGAGGCGAGCGCCAGCGCGTCGCGATCGCCCGCGCTCTCGCAGCCCGGCCCGACGTCCTCGTCTGCGACGAGATCACCTCGGCCCTCGACGTCTCGGTGCAGGCAGCCGTCCTCGAGGTGCTTGGCGAGCTGAGAGCCGAGCTCGGGCTCGCCCTCCTCTTCATCTCCCACGACCTGGGCGTCGTCGCGGCGATCGCGGACCGCGTCGTCGTCCTCGAAGGCGGTCATGTTCGTGAGGAGGCGCCCGTGGCCGCGCTCCTCGCAGGCGCTTCGCACGAGTACACACGGAGACTGCTCGAGGCCGCGCCGCGGCTCCCCGTGGTGGGGGCGGCACCGTGAACGTTGTCGTCGTGACCGGCGCGGCGAAGCGGGATCGGCCGCGCAACAGCCGAGCGGTGTCTCGCCGACGGCTGGGGCGTCGTCGGTGTCGACATCGACGAGGCGGGCCTCGAGACGGTGCGCGGACGAGCTCGGCGAGAGGTTCGTCCCGGTCATCGGCGACGTGTCCGACGAGAAACCGCATGAGCGCGCCGCGGACGAGGCGGAGCGGCTCGGAACGCTCGCCGGCTGGGTCAACAACGCGGGCGTCGAGATCGAGGCGCGCGCGCACGAGCTCCGCGAGGAGGACCTCGACCTGACGCTCGCGGTCAACCTGACGGGGCGTCGCCTTCGGGTGCTCGGTCGCGACCGGACGCTTCCTCGAAACGCGGACGCCGGCGCCATCGTCAACGTCAGCTCGGTCCAGGCCGTTGCGGCGTTCCCGCGCCGCGTTCGCCTACCAGGCCTCGAAGGGCGGCGTCGACGCACTCACGCGGCAGGTCGCCGTGGAGTACGGCCCGGCCGGGATCCGCTGCAACGCCGTGCGCCCCGGCGCGATCGACACGCCGATGTCGGCCCGGTCGGCGTCCGCGGCTCGGAGATCCCGAGGCCGAGTACGAGGCGTACGCCGCCTGCATCCCGCTCGGGCGGATCGGGCAGGCCGAGGAGGTGGCGGCCGTGATCTCGTTCCTGCTCGGGCCGGACGCGTCGTTCGTGACCGGTGCCTGTCTGGCCGTCGACGGCGGCGCTGCGGCGCGCTGCTTCGCGTACCCGCCCTCGCCGGACATCGCCGGCGCGGGACCGGAGGCCGGCGTGAAGACGGACGGCCAGCGGATCGCCCGGGCGCGACTCCTCGACGTCGCGCAGCGCCGCGGGGGTCTCGAAGTCGACGGCGTCGCGGATCCTGAACGACTCGGCACAGATATCCGTGCGCCCGCGGACGCGAGAGCGAGTGCTCGAGAGCGCGCGGCGGCTCGACTACCGGCCGCACGCCGCAGCCCGAGGGCTCCGCCGCGCCGAGACCGGCGCGATCGGGCTCGTGATTCCGAGCCTCGCCACGCCGATCTACGCACGGATCGTTCGCGGCGCGTTTCGCCGCGCGCTCGAGCGCGACTTCGTCGTTCTCCTCGCCGAGGACGGCGTCGCGCGCGAGACGAACGAGGTCTTCGCCCGGCTCGTCCGCGGCGGGCGCATCGACGGCCTCGTCGTCGCCTCGGCCCGGCCGGGCCACCCGCTGTCTCGCTCCGTGAAGCGTCTCGCGATTCCGCACGTGTTCGTCAACCGGGCCGTCCGGGGGAGCACCGCAACGTCGTCATGGACGACGAGAGCGCGAGCGCTGCCGCGCTCGACCATCTGGTCGGCCTGGGCCACGAGCGAATCGGGCACGTCGGCGGGCCACGGACGCTCGATCCCGCGCGGCGCCGCGCAGTCGGGTTCCGCGCGCCACGCGCGATGCGCTGGGGCTCGGCATCCGCGCCCGAGGTCGAAGGCGAGTTCACGGAGAGCGGCGGCGCGGAGGCCGCCGAGCGGCTCCTCGAGTCGAGGCCGGACCTGACCGCGCTCTACGTCAGCACCCTGGCGCAGGCGGTTGGGGTGCTCCACGCCGTCGCCGGGCTCGGTCTGCGCGTGCCCGAGGATCTCTCCCTGGTCGCCTACGACGACATGCCGCTCGCCGACTATCTGACGCCCCCGTTGACGACGATCCGGATGCCGCTCGCCGAGCTGGGCGCCGCCGCAGTCGACGCGCTCGTGGAGCAACTCCTCGGGGCCGAGCCGGAGGACGTCGTCGTCCCCGGCGACCCAGAGGTTGTGGTTCGCGGCTCGACGGCTCCTCCTCCTGCGTGATCGTTCTTCGCTCCGCCGACCTGCTGGTCAGAGCCGATCCGAGCCACGGCGCGGAGATCCTCGATCTCGTCGAGCTTCGCACCGGCCGTCAGCTCCTCGGGCGCCCGCCGTTCGCCTCGACTCCGCCGCGCTCCGGCGATCTCGGGGAGGCCGAATGGACGGCGGCGTATCGCGGCGGCTGGCAGGGGGTGCTTCCGAACGCAGGGAGCTCGTGCACCGTGGCCGGCGTCGAGCACGGCTTCCACGGCCGCGCCTCGAACGACCCGTGGTCGGTCGAGGACGTTGGCGAGAGCTCGGCGCGCTTCGCGTGGGCGGGCCACGGCCTGAGCGTCGAGCGGCGGCTGGCGCTTCGTGACGGCGGTCTCGCGGTTTCGGTCGAGATAACGGCGACAGAGCGTGCCCCGCTCGTCGCCCTGGAGCACATCGCCCTTGGCCTCGAGCTCCTCGACCCTGTCGTCGAGCTCGAGCTCCCCGGCGGGCGCGCCTTCGAGCTCGACGAGGCAGCCGGGCCGCCCGAGCCGCCTGCCGACGCCGCGGCGTGGCCCGAGGTGCGGCTCCTCGACGGATCGACGGAGCGCGGCGACCGCTGGCCGCTCGAGCAGAGGCGTAGCCGCCTCTACTGCGTGTCCGATCTCCCGTCCGGCCGCGCGGTCGTGCGCAACACCCGGCACGGTCACGGGCTCGAACTGACGTGGAACGCCGAGTGGCTCCGCCACGCCTGGATCTGGCACGAGGTGCGCACGTACGGCGGCCCCTGGCGAGGCCAGGCCGAGCTGCTTGCGGTCGAGCCGACCTCCGTGCCGCACCCGCTCGGCCTTGCGGCCGCAATCGAGCACGGCCAGGCCCGCTGGCTGGAGCCGGGCGAGCGGTGCGGGTACGAGCTCCTCGCACGCCCCTTCGCAACCGGGGAGGATGCGGAGGCATGAGCGCCCCCGTCTCCAAGATCGCCGAAGTCGAGGCGATTCCGCTCCGCGCTCCGGCGGTCGATCCGACCGACCTGGACGGGTCGCGCGAGACGGTCGTCGTCCGGATCACGGACGAGGACGGCCGCGCTGGGATCGGCGAGGCGGACGCGCCGGTCGAGGCCGTCCGCTCGCTCGTCCTCATGGACGACCTCTTCGCCTGGAGCCGCGGACTCCGAAGCGCCCTCCTGGGCGCCGACCCCTTCGAGCTTGCGGCCCTGAACCGCCGGCTCTACCAGGAGACGATCTACCACGGGCGCCGTGGCCTCGGCATCCACGCGCTCTCGGCGGTCGACATCGCGCTCCACGACCTCGTCGGCCAGCAGCTCGGCCGGCCGGTCTACCAGCTGCTCGGAGGCGCGCGGCGCGAGGCGATCACGCCGTACGCGACGATCTGGCCCGGCGGGGTCAAGGGCCGCGGCATCGACGAGCTCATGGAGGCGATCGGTGCTCAGTTCCACCGGGCGCTCGAGCTCGGCTATCGCGCCGTCAAGATGGAGGTCGTCTTCGGCGAGCTCGTAACCGACGCCGAGCTCGTCGAGTGCATCCTCGAGGGCCGTCGCCTGCTCGGCCCTGAGATCACGCTCGGGCTCGACTTCGGCTACCGCTGGAGCGACTGGCGAAGCGCGCTCTGGGTGCTCGACCGGGTCGAGGACTGCGACGTCTACTTCGCCGAGGCGGCCCTCCAGCACGACGACCTCGAGGGTCACCGCAAGCTCGTCCGAGCGTGTCGAGACCCGCGTCGGCGGCGCCGAGCTCGCCGCGACGGTGCACGAATGCCGCGAATGGCTCGAGCGCGGCCGGGTCGACGTCCTCCAGCCGGACGTGAACCGCTGCGGCGGTCTGACGGAGCTCCGGCGGATCGCCGAGCTCGCCTCACTCCACGGCGCGCTCGTGATCCCGCACGGCTGGAAGACCGGGATCACAGCAGCGGCCGCGAGGCACTTTCAGGCCGCGACGGAGAACGCACCGTTCGTCGAGGCGCTCTCACCCGACCTCTACGAGTCGCCGCTACGCGCCGAGCTCGTACGGCCGGAGCCGAAGCTCGACAACGGGCGAATTCGGCTGCCGACCGAGCCCGGGCTCGGCGTCGAACTCGTGGAGGACGCCGTCGAGAGGTACCGGGTCGCCTGAATCCGCTTAGGCGATGAGAAAGCCGCCGTCGACGGCGAGCGTCGTCCCGGTCACGAAGCCCGAGGCATCCGAGACGAGCCAGAGCGCGGCCTCGGCGACCTCGTCCACCCGGCCGAGCCGGCCCAGGAGGTGCATCCCCGCGAGCTCGGCGCGCTCGGCCTCGCTCTCCACGAGGTCGGTCATCCCCGCGTCGATGACGCCAGGTGCAAGAGCGTTGGCGCGGATGCCGTGCTCTGCGTACTCGACCGCGATCGTCCGGGTCAGCATCTCGACCCCTGCCTTCGACGCTCCGTACGCGACGTCCTCGGGCCAGACGCGGTGCGCGGCGACAGAGGTGACGTTCACGATCGCGCCGCCGCCGCTGGCGACTAGGAGCGGGAGCGCAGCCCGGCACACGTAGAACGCGCCCGAGAGGGTCACCGCAACCGTCTCGTCCCAGCTCTCGACCGAGAGCTCTGCGGTCGGTCTCCATTCGCAGTCGACCGCGGCCGCGTTCACGAGCGTGTCGAGCCCGCCGAGCGCCTCGTGGGCCCGCGCGACCGCGTCCGCAATGTCCTGGGCGTGGCTGACGTCGGCCGGAACGGCCACGGCTCCATCGAGCTCGCCGGCGACGACCTTGAGCCGCGCGCCGTCCCGCGCGAGGAGCGCCACCGCTGCACCTTCCGCCGCGAAGAGCCGGGCGATCGCCTCGCCGATCCCGCGGCTCGCGCCGGTGACGAGGGCGCGCCGGCCCGCCAGCCGCGACGGTGATTCGATGGACACCCGCGCACCTTAAGGTGCGGGCGTGGATCCCGATGCCGCCCTCCGGCGCGACATCCGCCTCCTCGGAGACCTGCTCGGCGCCGTCCTCGTCGAGCAGGAAGGCGAGGACCTGCTCGCGGACGAGGAGCGAATACGGCAGCTCTCCCGAGCGGGGCGCGCGACCGGCCGGGCCGCCGACCGCGAGGCGCTGGCAGGCGCCGTTCGCGAGCTCGACCTGGAGCGCCAGGCGGCCGTTCTCCGCGCCTTCGGCCTCTACTTCCAGCTCGTCAACATCGCCGAGCAGTACCACCGCATCCGCCGCCGGCGGCAGTACGAGCGTGAGCACCGCCGCCCGCGTGAGTCACTGGCCGAGGCGTTCGCCGTACTCGAGGAGGCGGGCGTCGACGAGGCGGCGCTGGCCGCGACGGCCGGCCGGCTCTCGCTCGAGCTCGTCCTGACGGCGCACCCGACGGAAGCGAGCCGGCGAACGGTGCTCGCCGCCCACCTGCGGGTCGCCGGCCTGCTCGGGCGCCTCGACGACCCGGCCCTCTCCCCCGGTGAGGAAGCCGGCGTGCGCGCGGGGCTCGCCGAGGAGATCACGCTCCTCTGGCAGACCGACGAGGTGCGCTCCCGGCGCCCCCGCGTCGTCGACGAGATCCGAAACGGGCACTGGTTCTTCGAGCAGAGCCTGATCGACGCGGCGACCGCTCTGCTCGCCGACTTTCGCGCGCGACTCCCCGGCGCACCGTCGCCGCTTCGCTTCGGAAGCTGGATCGGCGGCGATCAGGACGGGAATCCGGCCGCCGGCCCGGCGACGGTCGCCGAGGCCCTCGACCGTGCCCGGGCCCTGGTCCTCTCGCGTTACCGAGCCGAGGTCAGGGAGCTGGCGACGTCGATCGGCATCTCGAGCGCGCTGGTCGAGGCTTCCCCCGAGCTCCTTGCGTCGGTCGAGCGCGACGAGCGAGAGCTATCCGCCTACGTCGAGGAGCTCGGCGACCGGAACGCCGACGAGCCGTATCGCCGGAAGCTTAGCTTCGTCTGGCGCCGCCTCGGAAACACGCTCGAGGGGTCGGAGGAGCCGGGCTACCGGACGGCGGCGGAGCTTGCTGCCGATCTCGAGCTCGTCGACGCGAGCCTGCGGGCCAACCGCGGAGCGCGCGTGGCGGAGGGCCGGCTGGGAGCGCTCCGGCGCCGGGTCGAGCTCTTCGGGTTCCAGCTTGCGAAGCTCGACGTTCGCTGCCACGCCGACGACGTCCGCGGAGGCTCCCCCGCTGTTCGCGAGAGCCTCCGAGCCGTCGCGGCGGCACGGAAGCGTCACGGCCCGCAGGCCGTCGACACGGTGATCCTCTCCGCGACCCGCGAGCCAGACGACCTCCTCGCGGTCGCCGAGCTCGCCGAGGAAGAGGGTCTCGAGCTCTCGCTCGTACCGCTCTTCGAGACGATCGACGACCTGCGCGCGGCTCCCGCCGTCGTCGGCAGCCTCCTGGACGAGGCCCGGTTCGGTGAGCTCGTGGCGGCGCGCGGCGGCCGGCTCGAGGTCATGGTCGGCTACTCCGACTCCGGAAAGGACGGGGGCTTCCTGACCGCGCAGTGGGAGATCTTCCGCGCGCAGGAGGAGCTCGCCCGGCTGGCCGCGGAGCGAGGGATCGAGCTCACGATCTTCCACGGGCGGGGCGGGAGCGCCGGACGAGGCGGCGGACCGACCCATGCCGCGATCCTCGCGCAGCCCCCGGGTCACCCTCCGGGCCGGCTGAAGCTGACCGAGCAGGGCGAGACGATCTCGTTCAAGTACGGCCTGCCCGGACTCGCGTACCGGAACCTCGAGGCGGCGCTCGCCGCGACCCTGCTCTCCGCCTTCCCTGCCGTCGCCGGCGTTGAGCCGAGCCCCGACGCGCGCGAGGTCGCGACTCGACTCTCCGAACGGGCGCACGATGCCTACCGTCGACTCGTCTGGGCGGACGGTGAGTTCACGCCCTTCTTCCGCTCCTTCACGCCGATCGACGAGCTCGGCCTACTGGCGATCGGGTCCAGGCCGGCCCGGCGTCCCGAGGGTGAGGACTACCTGGGCTCGCTCCGCGCCATCCCGTGGGTGTTCGCCTGGACGCAGAACCGGACGCTCTTGCCCGCCTGGTACGGGTGCGGCACGGCATTCGCGCACCTGGGCGAGCCGGGAGTAGCTGCGAGCGCTCTACCGCGACTGGGCGTTCTTCCGCTCGCTCGTCGACAACCTCGAGATGACCCTCGCGAAGTCGAGCCTCGAGATCGCGGAGGGTTACCTCGCGCTCGTCCCTCCCGGGGCCGCCCGCGATCGCCTCTTTGCAGCGATCCTCGAGGAGCACGAGCGGACGGTGAGCACGGTGCTCGAGATCGTGGAGGAGCAGGACCTCCTCGACCGCCACCCGGTCCTCCAGCGCTCGATCCGGCTCCGGAACCCGTACGTCGACCCCATGAACGCGATCCAGGTCGAGCTCCTGCGCCGGTACCGCGCCGGGGACGAGGCGGCGCGGAAGCCGCTGCTCCGCTCGATCGCCGGGATCGCCGCCGCGCTTCGAAACACAGGCTGAGCGGCCCGTCCGTCCGAAGACACCCCTAGCCTGATTTCAGGCGCCGCCGTCGGCGCCGTGGAGAAGGCGACGAAGCCTCAGGTGTAGCCACCTGGGGCTTTTTGCATTGGGCGAACGGGAGGTGCGCGGTGGCAAGGAATCGGAGGAGCCGGAGGTGACGAAGGTCGAGGCCGTCGTCATCCGCGAGCGCGTCGAGACGGTGATCGACGCCGTCGAGAGCGAGGCCGGGCACGTGGGCGTGACCGTGATCGAGGCGGTGGGCCACGGACGCCAGCGCGGTCTGATCCACGAGTACCGCGGGCGCGTCTTCGAGTCGCGCTTTCTGCCGAAGGCGCTCCTCGTCTTCGTCGTCGAGGACGAGCGCGCCGACGCCGTCGTGGCTGCGGTCGTCGACTCGGCGCGAAGCGGCAAGGAGTCGGGCGACGGGATCGTCTGGACGACGCCCGTCGGTCGAGTCGTGCACAACCGAACGGGCGTGAGCCTGGAGGAGGTCGAATCCGCATGAGCGCCGAAGAGCTCGCGATCGGGGCCAGCACGATCTGGGTCGTCGTGGCGGCGATCCTCGTCATGTTCATGCAGGCCGGCTTCGCACTCGTCGAGGCTGGACTGACCCGCATGAAGAACGTCGGCCACATCGCGGCGAAGAACGCCCTCGTCCTCGCGCTCGCCTCGCTCGTCTACTACCTCGTCGGCTTCGGCATTGCGTTCGGAGACGGCGGGAACGGGCTGGTTGGCGGCTCGGGGTTTCTCCCGTCGGTGGACGATCTCCTTGCGGTCGGCGCCGAGCCGTTCTCCTGGTTCGCGGCGATCCCCGGTGCGGCCGGCTATCTCTTCGAGGTCGTGTTCTGCGCGGTCTCGCTCGCGATCGTCTGGGGCGCAATGGCCGAGCGGACGCGGCTCTGGGTCTACTTCGCGTTCGGCGTCGCGTTCGTCCTCGTCTACTCCGTCGTCTCGCACTGGATGTGGAGCCCCGACGGGTGGCTCTTCGGCCTCGGGATGCAGGATTTCGCCGGCTCCACGGTCGTTCACTACCAGGGGGCGCTCGCGGGCCTGGCCGGCGCGCTTCTCCTCGGGCCGAGGATCGGGAAGTTCAACGCGGACGGAGAGCCGAACGCGATCCCCGGCCACAACATGGCCTACACGACGCTCGGCGTCCTCATCCTCTGGTTCGGCTGGTTCGGCTTCAACCCGGGCTCGACGCTCAGCGTCGACTTCGGCGGCGTCGGGTTCTTCGCCTACGTGGCGCTGAACACGAACCTCGCGGCCGCCGCGGGGGTGGTCGGGGCGATCGCTGCCTCTTGGATGATCGTCAAGAAGCCGGACCTCTCGATGATGCTGAACGGCGCGATCGCGGGGCTCGTCGCGATCACGGCGGCGTGTGCGTTCGTGGCGCCGTGGGCTGCGATCGTGATCGGGCTCGGAGCCGGTGCGATCGTGGTCGGAGGCACGCTCTTCGTGGAGCGGCTCGGCATCGACGACCCGATCGGCGCGATTGCGGCGCACGGAATGGCGGGGGTGTGGGGGACGCTGGCGCTCGGGTTCCTCACCGTGCCCGCGCTGGCCGAGCGCCTGGGCACCGGCTCGGGCGGACTCCTCTATGGCGGCGGCCTCCACCAGCTCGGCGTGCAGGTGCTGGGGCTCGCGGCCGTGGGCGCCTTCACCTTCGGCGCCTCGTACCTCGTCCTCTGGGTGATGAAGGTGACGGTCGGCATCCGGACGAACCCGGACGTCGAGACTGCCGGCCTGGACGTGTCCGAGCACGGCATGTGGGGCTATCCCGAGTTCTACATCCCGGTGCCGGGCGGGTACGGAACCGACGCGCACGCGCACATCGGGTTCTCGCACAGGCACGACACGACCCCTGCCCCGGCCCGCGAGCCGGCGCCGGCGATCGCACCGCGCCCGGAGCCCTCGCGGGGTTGAGCCAGGTCCCTCGCCGACATGGCAGGGGTCAGACCCCTGCCATGGCCGTTTCGGCCCTATGCCCCGCAGGGCGAGCACGCGCACGAAATGGGGTGCAAGGGCGGCTCGCTGTCGAGATGGCTTCCGAGTACGAACGTTCCGCGCCGACGCTCCACCCGTCCTCGGCGGACATGGCAGGGGTCTGACCCCTGTCATGGCCGGCCTGGCCGGTGTCCGGTTCGCACAGCCCGCGGCCGGCGGCTACGCTCGCTCCCGCTCTCAAGCCGGAGGCTCTCCCGGAGCCGGCCCCGTCGTGAAGTAAAGCTTCAATTTGTATAGTCTCGGCTCCCCGATCCAGAGGAGGCGAGATGAGCGCTATCGACGAGCTCGTCGAGAACGCAGAGCGATACCGCGAGCGCTTCGATAAGGGAAGCCTGACGCTTCCTCCATCGAAGCGCCTCGCGATCGTCGCGTGCATGGACGCGCGGCTGAACCCGTACGAGCTCCTGGGCCTCGGTGAGGGAGACGCGCACATCATCCGAAATGCAGGCGGCGTCGTCACAGACGACGAGATCCGCTCGCTCGCGATCTCGCAGCGCCTGCTCGGCACCGAGGAGGTCATGCTCATCCACCACACCGACTGCGGCATGCTCACGTTCACGGACGACGAGTTCCATGACGCGCTCGAACAGGAGACCGGCCAGCGACCCGAGTGGGCTGTCGAGACCTTCGCCGACCTCGAGGAGAACGTCCGCGAATCGATCGCTCGGATCAAGTCGAGCCCCTTCGTCCCGAAGAAGGACGCGGTGCGCGGGTTCGTGTACGAAGTCGAGACCGGCGCGCTTCGGGAGGTCGTCTAGCCGGGCGACTCGAACGCGAGGAGGTCGTCGACCTGCTCGCGGCGTCGAATGACTGTTGCCGCGCCGTCTCCGACGAGCACGGCCGCAGGTCTCGGAACGCTGTTGTACGTCGAGGCCATCGCCAGCGTGTAGGCACCCGTGGCCGGCACCGCGAGAAGATCGTCCCGCCGGGGGCGGGGGAGGGCGACGCGGTCGATGAGCACGTCGCCGGACTCGCAGTGCTTGCCGCAGACGGTGTAGACGCCGTCGGGCTCGGCGTCCACCCGGCCCGCGAGACGCGCCGTCAGTCGCGTGCCGTAGAGCTGGGGCCGCGGAGTCCGCCATGCCCCCGTCGATCGCGACATAGGTCGTGGCTTCGCTCGCCTGCTTCACGACTCCGACGTGGTAGAGCGTGACACCGGCGCGACCGACCAGAGAGCGGCCGGGCTCGAGGACGAGCTCGGGTCGCGGCAGGCCGAGGAGGTCCCATTCGTGCTCGAGCCGCTCGAGGACCGAGCCGACGAACGCCGCCACTGACGGCGTCGGTTCCTCCTCGACGTGTTGCACCCCGAGCCCGCCGCCGAGGTCGACGACGGCCGGCGTCCAGTCGAGTTCCGCGCGGCACTCGACCGCGAACGACGCGAGCCAGTCGACGCTCGCCCGCGCGGTTCGCGTCTCGAGGAGCTGCGAGCCGAGGTGGACGTGGATCCCGGCGACGTCCAGCCCCGCTTCACGCGCGCGCGAGATGGTGTCGAGCGCGACCTCGGGCGGGAGCCCGAACTTGGAGCCATGGTGCGCCGTCCTGATCGCCGGGTGCGTGTCGGCTTCGATCCCGGGCGTGACGCGAACGAGGACGCGCCGCACGCCGGCCGTCGCGGCCCGCTCCGGCTCGTCCTCCGCGTCGAGCACCACGAGCCCTGCGCCCACGGCGACGGCGGCTGCGAGCTCCTCGTCGCTCTTGTTGTTGCCGTGCACCACGATCCGCTCGCCCGGGATCTCGGCCCGTTCGGCAAAGAGCAGCTCGCCGAGGGTCGAGACGTCGGCTCCGAGGCCTTCCGCGCCGAGGAGGCGGAGCACCGCGAGACTCGGAAAGGCCTTGACGCTGTAGGCGACGAGCGCGTCCGGCGCCGCCTCTCGATACGCGTGCGCCTGCGCGAGGATCGTCTCCCGGCAGTAGACGACGAGCGGAGTCCCATGCTCCGCGGCGAGCTCGGACGCGCGCAGGCCGCCGATCGAGAGCTCGCCGCCGGTCTTGCCGGCGGTGTCCGGGAAGAGCTCGAGCACGGGCACGAGCCGATCTGTACCACTCCTTGGTTCCGTCCGCGCAATCCTCTAACGTCTGGCCGAGTGAAAGGCGCGCGGCCCCACACCGGAACGGTCTCGATCTTCGGGCTCTTTCCGATCGCGCGCCCGCACACCGGCTAGTCGGCCCTCCCCTCTCCCCACCGTCACCGACTAGCCCGAATCCGACAGGTGGGGCACGGTGGCGATGACGCAGAGGCCGACGCGTGCGCTTGGGCTGTACGACCCTCGCGTACGAGCACGACGCCTGCGGGCTCGCGTTCGTGGCGCGGCTCGACGGAACCGCGTCACACGAGACCGTGTCGCGCGCCCTGACGGCGCTCGAGAACCTGGAACACCGCGGCGCGTCGGGCGCCGACGCCGACTCGGGCGACGGGGCCGGGATCCTCGTGCAGATTCCGCACGGCTCTTTCGCGACGCCGTCGGGATCGTCCTTGCCTCCGCGCGGCGCCTACGGCGTCGGGGTCTGCTTCCTGCCGCAGGACGACGAGCGTCGAGCGGCGCTCGAGGCCCTCGTCGCGCGCGCGATCGAGGCCGAGGGCCAGCGCCTGCTCGTCTGGCGCGACGTACCCGTCGAGCAGGCCGCGGCTGGTGAGTTCGCCCGGGCCGCCGCACCGCGGATCCGCCAGGTCGTCGTCGGCGCCTCGCCCGAGCTCGCCGGCGATCCCGACGCATTCGAGCGCAAGCTCTACGTAATCCGGCGGGTCGCCGAGCTCGCGGCCGGCCCCGAGCTTGTCGTCCCGAGCTTCTCGTCGCGCACGCTGGTCTACAAGGGGATGCTGACCGCGCGCCAGCTCGCGGGCTTCTACCCGGAGCTTCGCGACGAGCGCCTCGAGACCGCGCTCGCGCTCGTCCACTCGCGCTACTCGACGAACACGTTCCCGAGCTGGGAGCTCGCCCATCCGTACCGCCTGGTCGCTCACAACGGCGAGATCAACACGCTCCAGGGAAACGTGAACTGGATGCGGGCGCGCGAGTCGCAGCTCGCCTCCGAGCTCTTCGGCGACGACCTCGCGAAAGGTTCTGCCGGTCGTGCGGCCCGGCGGCTCCGACTCAGCGACCTTCGACAACGTCCTCGAGCTCCTCGTGCTCGCCGGGCGCTCGCTCGCCGCACGCGATCACGATGATGGTGCCCGAGGCGTACGAGGGCCGCGACGACATCTCACCCGAGGTCGCCGGGTTCTACGCCTACCACGGCTGTCTCACCGAGGCCTGGGACGGGCCGGCGGCGCTCGCCTTCACCGACGGCCGTGTGATCGGCGCCACGCTCGACCGAAACGGCCTGCGTCCGGGCCGCTGGCTCGAGACCCGGGACGGCTGGGTCGTGCTCGCCTCCGAGGCCGGCGTCCTGGACGTGCGCGCCGGGCAACGTTCTTCGCAAGGGCCGCCTGCGCCCCGGCAAGCTCTTCCTCGTCGACCTCGCGCGCGGCCGGATCGTCGACGACGGCGAGGCGAAGCAGGAGCTCGCGACCCAGCGCCCGTACGCGCGCTGGTACGAGCAGGAGGTCGTGCGGCTCGCCGATCTGCCGCGCGCGCGAGCCCGAGGTGCGCGCCGAGGAGCCGCTCCGGCGCCTCCAGCTCGCGTTCGGCTACTCGCAGGAGGACATGAAGGTCATCCTCGCGCCACTGGCGCGAAACGCCGAGGAGGCCGTGGGGTCGATGGGCAACGACCTCCCGCTTGCCGTGCTCTCGGATCGCAAGCCGCTTCTCTACGCGTACTTCAAACAGCTCTTCGCGCAGGTGACGAACCCGCCGATCGACTCGATTCGCGAAGAAGTCGTGATGAGCGTCGCCGCGAGCGTCGGCTCGGAGCGGAACCTCCTGGGCGAGACCGCGGAGCACGCACGCCAACTCGTGATCTCGAACCCGATCCTCCTGGACGAGGAGCTCGAGCGTCTGCGCCAGGTCGACCACGCGACCTTCCGCTCCCGGACGCTCGATACCACATGGCCGGTCGCGGGCGGGCCAGAGGGAATGGAGGCGGCGCTCGACCGGCTTTGCCGGGAGGCCGACGAGGCGCTCGTCGGCGGTGCCAACATCCTCGTCCTCTCGGATCGCCGGGTCGGCCCGATGCGGGCTCCGCTGCCGTCGCTCCTCGCAGTCGCGGGTGTTCACCATCACCTCGTCCGGGCCGGAACGCGGCTCCAGGCAGGCCTCGTCGTCGAGTCCGGCGAGCCGCGGAGCGTGCATAGCGTCGCGGTGCTCGTCGGCTACGGCGCGGCCGCGGTCAACCCCTACGTGATGCTCGAGACGGTCACGGCGCTCGTCGAAGGAGGCGAGCTGCCGCCCGGCATGAGCGCGGCCGAGGCGCAGCAGCGCGCGGTCAAGGGAGTTGCGAAGGGCCTCCTGAAGACCCTTTCGAAGATGGGAATCTCGACGATCCCGTCGTACTGCGGCGCCCAGATCTTCGAGGCGGTGGGCCTCGCCCCAGAGGTCGTCGAGCGGTACTTCACCGGCACGGCCTCGCGGATCGGCGGGATCGGGCTCGAAGCGCTCGCCGAGCAGGCCCTCGCTCGCCACGCGCGCGCCTGGCCCGGGAACGGCGACGAGCTGCTCCCCGTCGTGGGCCTCTACGCCTGGCGCCGCGACGGTGAGCACCACGCGTGGAACCCGGACACGATCGCGCTCCTTCAGCACGCCGTCCGAAGCGGCGGCTCCGACACGTACGAGGAGTACTCGCGAACGGTGAACGCCGACAACTCGCGCCGGCGCACGCTGCGCGGCCTTTTCCGCTTCCGGTTCCCCGAGGGAGGCGGCATCCCGCTGGAGGACGTCGAGCCGGCGAAGGAGATCGTGAAGCGGTTCGCCACAGGTGCCATGTCGCTCGGCTCGCTCTCGCGCGAGGCGCACGAGACCCTGGCGATCGCGATGAACCGGATCGGTGGGCGCTCGAACACGGGCGAAGGCGGTGAGGATCCCGCCCGGTACGTCCCGGACGAGAACGGCGACTCGCGCCGCTCGGCGATCAAGCAGGTCGCGTCGGGACGCTTCGGCGTCAACGCCCACTACCTCGCGAACGCCGACGAGCTCCAGATCAAGATGGCGCAGGGCGCGAAGCCCGGCGAGGGCGGCCAGCTCCCCGGTCACAAGGTCGACGGCTACATCGCGCAAGTCCGCCTGACGACGCCCGGCGTGGGCCTGATCTCGCCGCCGCCGCACCACGACATCTACTCCATCGAGGACCTGAAGCAGCTCATCTACGACCTGCGCTGCGCGAACCCGAAGGCGCGAATCTCCGTGAAGCTCGTGGCGGAGGTCGGCGTCGGCACGGTCGCTGCAGGCGTGGCCAAGGCGAACGCCGACCACGTGCTGATCTCCGGACACGACGGCGGCACGGGCGCCTCTCCGCTCTCTTCCATCCTCTTCGCGGGGATCCCGTGGGAGATCGGGCTGGCGGAGACCCAGCAGACGCTCGTCCTGAACGGCCTGCGCTCTCGGATCTGGGTGCAGACGGACGGGCAGCTCAAAACCGGCCGTGACGTCGTGATCGCAGCTCTCCTCGGTGCGGACGAAGTGGGCTTCGCGACCGCGCCGCTCGTCGCGACCGGCTGCGTGATGATGCGCGCCTGCCACCTGAACACGTGCCCGGTGGGGGTGGCGACGCAGGATCCGGAGCTACGCAAGCGCTTCCGCGGCCAGCCGGAGCACGTCGTCAACTTCTTCTTCTACGTCGCCGAGGAGGCGCGCCTGCTCATGGCCGGCCTCGGGGTGGCGCGGTTCGAGGAGCTCGTCGGGCGCGTCGACCTCCTCGAGGCCGACGATGCGGTCGCGGAGTGGCAGGCGCGGGGAGTCGACCTGACGAAGCTCCTCTCGGCGCCGGCAGCGCCGGCCGATGCCGCGATCCGCCGGACCCGGCCGCAGGTCTCGCCGCTCGACGACGCGCTCGACTGGGAGCTGATCCGGGTCGCCGAGCCAGCCCTCTACGGCGGCGAGCCGGTCACGGCGGCGTTCCCGATCCGGAACGTCCACCGCACCGTCGGGGGGCTCCTGTCGTGGGAGGTGACGCGCCGCCACGGGGCCGCCGGCCTGCCGGACGGGACGATCCGCGTCCGGCTCGAGCGGCTCGGCAGGCCAGTCCTTCGGCGCCTGGCTCGCGCCCGGCATCGAGCTGACGCTTCACGGCGAGGCGAACGACTACGCCGGCAAGGGGCTCTCGGGCGGGGTGCTCGCCGTGCGACCTCCCGAGGGCGCCGGCTTCGCGGCCCACGAGAACGTGATCGTCGGCAACACGGTTCTCTACGGCGCGACCTCGGGAACGGCGTTCTTCAGCGGGCTCGCAGGCGAGCGGTTCGCGGTTCGGAACTCCGGCGCGCACGCCGTCGTCGAGGGCGTCGGGGATCACGGTTGCGAGTACATGACCGGTGGCCGCGTCGTCGTCCTCGGCCCGACCGGCCGGAACTTCGCCGCCGGGATGAGCGGCGGGATCGCCTACGTGCTCGATGCCGACGGCATGTTCTCCTCGCGCGTCAACCCGGGGCTCGTCGAGCTCGAGGAACCGGATGCCGACGACGCCGAGATCGTCCACGAGCTCGTCGAGCGCCACGCGGCCGCGACGGGATCGAACCTCGCCGAGTTGCTCCTCGCAGACTGGGACGCGACGCTCGCGCGCTTCGTGAAGGTGATGCCGCGCGATTACAAGCGGGCGCTCGCGCAGGGTCTCTCGACCGGCGGCGAGGGCTTCGTCACTCCCGAGAGCGAAGGACTGGCAGCCGCGTAATGGGCGAGCTCGGCGGCTTCCTGCGGCATGAGCGGCGCGAGCCCGACGAACGCGATCCGGGAGCGCGCGTCGGCGACCACCGGGAGTTCGTGAGGCTTCTGCCGGTGGCGGAGCTCCGCGAGCAGGGCGCACGTTGCATGGAATGCGGCGTGCCGTTCTGCCATAGCGGCTGTCCTCTCGGGAACCTGATTCCGGAGTGGAACGACCTCGTCTACCGGGGGAGCTGGGACGACGCGAGCGACCAGCTCCACCGGACGAACAACTTCCCCGAGCTCACCGGGCGGCTCTGCCCGGCGCCGTGCGAGGCCGCGTGCGTGCTCGAGATCGAGGAGGGAAGCGCGGTTTCCATCAAGCAGATCGAGCGCGCGATCGTCGACCGCGCCTGGGACGAAGGCAGGATCCTGCCGCGTCCGCCGCGCGTCCGGACCGGCCGGAGCGTCGCAGTCGTCGGCTCGGGACCCGCCGGGCTCGCGTGCGCGCAGCAGCTGAACCGCGCCGGCCACACGGTCACGGTCTACGAGCGCGACGAGGCCTGCGGCGGGCTCGTGCGCTTCGGGGTGCCGGACTTCAAGATCGAGAAGACCGTCGTCGAGCGGCGGCTCGACCAGCTCCGCGCCGAGGGCGTCGGGCTCGTCTGCGGCGTCGAGGTCGGCGTCGGCGTCGAGGCCGCAGAGCTCCGGGAAGAGCACGACGCCGTGGTCATCGCGACCGGGTCCCGGGTGCCGCGCGACCTGCCGGTACCCGGACGGGAGCTCCCGGGTGTCGAGTTCGCGCTCGACTACCTGTACGGGCGCAACCGCGCCGTGGCGACGGGCGACACCGGCCCGGCGGCGATCACGGCGGCCGGGAAGCACGTGATCGTGCTGGGCGGCGGCGACACGGGCGCCGACTGCGTCGCGAGCGCACATCGGGAGGGCGCTGCGTCGGTCACGCAGATCGAGCTCCTCGGCGAGCCGCCCCTGAACCGGCCCGATGACCTGACGCCGTGGCCGCGCTGGCCGATGAAGCTCCGTACCTCCTATGCGCTCAAGGAGGGCGGCACGCGCGATTTCGCGATCACGACCACTCACTTCAGCGGGAACGGAAACGTGGCCGAGATCCACTGGGCCCGGAACGGCGGCGGGCCGCCCTTCGACCCGCTCCCGGGCACCGAGGCGAGCGTGCAGGCCGAGCTCGTCCTCCTCGCGATGGGCTTCCTCGGCCCGGAGCCGGGGCTGCTCGACGCGTTCGGCGTCGAGCGCGACGAGCGCGGCAATGCCGCGGCGCCGGGGTACGAGACCTCGGCCGAGGGAGTCTTCGCAGCGGGAGACGCGAGGCGCGGCCAGTCGCTGATCGTCTGGGCGATCGCCGAAGGCCGCGCCTGCGCCAACGCCGTCGACGCCTGGCTCGCGCGCGCCGGCGCCCCGCGGGCCCACGCCGCGGGGCGGGCTTCCTAGTTAGTCCGGAGCGCGCCGATCAGCTCACGCTTGCTCATCGAGGAGCGGCCCTCGATGCCGATCTCGCGCGCCCGCTTACGCAGCTCGTCGGCAGTCCACTCCTCGTACGGCTCGGCCCGCCCGCCCCGGCGACCGGCGACCTTCGGGTCGGTGTTGGCGATTCAAGCTGCCTTCTCCTTGCTCGCGCCCTCGCGGCGCGGAGCCTCGTAGCGGCGGTCGTCCTTGACGGTCGGGCCGTGATCCTTGGCCATGGGAAACCTAGGTTGGCTCAGGGGAGTCGATTCCCCATCGGCTGGTGGGAAACGGACTCTTGAAACCTGGTAACGAGCGTGCTTTTCTTCAGGCGTGAGACGTTGCCTGAGGAAGCCCTCCCCGGCACTCGTCGTCGCGTCGCTTGCCTTGTTCGTCGCTCTAAGCGGCGCCGGCGTCGCGGCCCATCTCGCAGTGCGGAGCTCCGACATCGTGGATAACACGATCCGAAGCGAGGACGTCGTTGACAACTCGCGCTTATCGCTCGGCGGGTCTGACATCCGAGAAGCCACCCTCGAGGGGCTCGTCAAGGGCAAGGGAAGCGTGCGATTCGCCCGCCGCCAACTGGAGGTGAACACCGAAGGGCTCATCGTCAGGCTCCCAGGTATCGGCAGACTGAGCGGAGGGTGCGGTACCGAGGGGTTCTCGAGCGGCTACCGCACTCTGTTCGTTGCTGAAGCGGGTCGATCAGTCGCGGGGTGGCGGCAGTTGTCGCCGGGCACGACGGAGTACCACCCCCAGATGCAGGCCGCGGGGACGGCGTACACGACGGTGACCAGGTTCGAGACGTATCACTTCGCCACAACTGACGGGCCTCCGGTCCGCGCGACCGTGTTCCTCGCCGGACAGCCGGGGCCTCCGTGCTTCGTGCAGGCGACGGCTCTCCTGTCGCAATAGTCCACGTACGAGAAAGCGAGGGCTCCACGATGAAGGTTCGATTCCTCCGGCCGTCGCCTGCAATGGTGGTCGCCTCAGCCGGCGTGTTCCTCGGCCTCACCGGCACCGGCGTCGCGGCCCATCTCGCCGTTCGGAGCTCCGACATCGTGAACAACACGATCCGAAGCGAGGACGTCGTGAACAACTCACGCAACTCGCTCGGCGGGCCGGATATCCGCGAGGGTTCCCTGCAGGGGCTTGTCAAGGGCGACGCCGCGGTCGACACGAAGAGGGTCGAGCTGGGTGACGACGGCGAGTCCGTGCTCTTTTCGCTTCCGGGACTAGGCGTGTTTCGCGCGTTCTGCGCCGGCGGGAGCCTTTCCGGAAGCAATCTCGGCTTCGAGAACACCTCGGGCGCCGAGGTCGACGTCTGGCTCACCCAGGACCGTGGGGCGACGTCGAGCCAGGGGATTACGCGAGTCGAACCAACCTACAATGCGAACGCCGGCTACTTCAGCGACTCGCGGGTGTCGACCTGGCACATCGGCCGCGGTAGTGGCGCCGCCGCGCGATCCGCGACGATCCTCGCCGCAGACGTCTGGGACGGCTCGAGCTCGACCTGCCGCGTGCAGGCCACGGCCGTCGTTCGGCGCGGCTAGGCTTTTCGAGCTGCGGCGACGCCGCTCGCCGCGACGAAGGCGCCGGCCGCCAGCAGCACGATGGTGCCGCCCGGCGGCAGGTCGGCGTAGTACGCGATCGTCAGGCCGCCGAGCACCGAAGCGAGCCCGAGTGCGACCGACAAGAGCACCGTCGAGGCCATGCTCCACGCGACTCGCGTCGCGGCGATCACCGGCAAGACCATGAGCGCGGCGACGAGCAAAATCCCGACGACCCGCATCGAGAGCGCGACCGTGAGCGCGGCGAGAACAGCTACGAAGACGTTCAGGCGCCCGATCGGGACGCCTGCGACCCGCGCCCCCTCCTCGTCCAGGACGACGGCCGCCAGGGCCCGATAGAGCAGCGCGAGCGCGACCAGGCCGAGCCCGCCGAGCACCGCCACGAGGATCAGATCGCCGGTCGTCACGGTGAGGATCGAGCCGAAGAGGAACGCGAAGAGATCGACGTCGAGCGCGCCGGCCTGCGCGACGAGCACGACTCCGAGCTGCGATCCCGGTATAGAAGACGAGCGCGAGCGCCTGGTCACCCGCGGTGGGGCGGCGCGCGCGCAGCCACTCGATCGCGACGGCGGCGGCCACGGCAGACGACTACGGCGGTCAGCACCGGCGAGATGCCCGAGCACGTAGCCGGCCGCTACCCCGGCGAATGCGGCGTGCCCGATCCCGTCGCCGATCAGGCTGAGCCGCCGTTGGACGAGGAAGAACCCGACGGCAGGCGCGAGCACGCCGACGATCGCGCCGGTCGCGAAGGCCAGGCGCATGAACTCCGACTCAAACATGGACGTGCGACGGGTCGTGCCAGAGGCCGGGGAGGTCGCTTCGGCGGGCCGTCGAAGACGATGCCGTGCCGGACGAGGACGAGCCTGCGGACGACGTGCTCGATGGCGCCGAACTCGTGCGAGACGTAGAGGATCGTCACGCCGAGCCGGCGTTCAGCTCGGCCAGGAGCACGCCCAGCTCTTCCTGGGCCTCGACGTCGACCCCGGTCGTCGGCTCGTCGAGGACGAGAAGCTCGGGCTCGGACGCGAGTGCCTTCGCCACGAACGCCCGCTGCTGCTGGCCGCCCGAGAGGCGCGCCAGGGGCCGGTCCGCCTCGGCTGTGAGCCCGACGCGGGCGATGGCGCCGGTGACGTGCTCGCGGTCTTCGCGGCCAAGCCGGCCGAGGAGCCCGGCGCGAGGCGAGTCGCCCAGCCGAGACGACCTCCCGTACCGTCGCCGGCGCGTCGAGTCCGAGTTGCGAGCGCTGGGCGAGGTAGCCGAGCGACGCGCGGCGACGCGCGACCTCCGTGCCGGCTCGCCGAAGAGCCGCACCTCGCCGCGGTTCGGCCGGTCGAGCCCGAGCGCGAGTCGCACGAGGGTCGTCTTGCCGCCGCCGTTCGGGCCCGCGATCGCCACGAACTCGCCGCGGTCGACCGTGAGGTCGAGGCCCTCGAAGACCGGCGGCCCGTCCGGGTACGCAGTAGGAGCACGTCGCGGAGCTCGACGGCTAGCGGCATCCGAGCGCCTCCCGCAGCGGCCAGGTTCTCGCGCATGACGGTGAAGTAGTCCGCGCCCGTCTCGGCTCCTCCTCGGTCAGGCCCTCGAGCGGGTCGAGGGTCGCGGTCTCGACCCCTGCCTCGCGCGCGACCGTCTCGGCGAGGCGCGGCGAGACGAGCGGCTCGACGAAGACCGTCGTCGCGCCGTGGGCTCTCGCACCTCGTCGACGAGCCGCTCGAGCTCGGCGGCCGAGGGCTCGGCCTCGGGCGAGAGGCCGGTGACGGCGATCTGCTCGAGCCCGTAGCGGTCGGCGAGGTACCCGAAGGCCGCGTGGCTCGTGACGATCTCGCGTCGCTCACAGTCGGCGAGGCCGCGCTCGAGCTCTCCGTCGAGCGTGTCGCAGCCGTCGGGCAAGCGCCGCGGCGGTCTCTTCCCGACCGAGTGCTGCGCCGATCTGCCGGACGACTCCGAGTACAGCACGGGATCGAGCCAGACGTGCGGATCGGCCGCATCGTCTTCGGCAGGGAGGAGGCTCGATCCCGCCCAGCAGGTCGACGACCTCGCCGCTGCGCTCCCTCCGCGGCGTCCTCGAAGGCGGGCTGGAACCCGCCGCCGAGCATGAGCACGACTTCGGCCGACGCGCACGTCCTCGACGTCGCGCACCGAGAGCTCGACGTCGTGGGGCTCCACGCCCGGCGGGGTCAGGTTCGTGACGTCGGCGGTCGGAGCCGGCGATCTCCGCCGCCGCAAAGGCGATCGGATAGGTGGCGCGCCACGATCTGACGCCCGGCGTCTCCGTTGTCATCCCCTCCACAGCCTCCGGCAATCCACGTGGCCAGGATGAGAACAATTATCGTTCTCATGTGATGGCTAGACTAGCGGCCGTGACGTCATCCTCCAAAGCCGAGCTCGACGACTGGGTCGACAACGCCTCCGCGGCGCTCCGTCGTGGGGGCAAGGCGCGTCACGCCGTGATCGAGCACCTGGCGAGGCAGGACTGCTGTCTGAGCGCGACCGAGATCCACGACGGGCTTCGCTCGGACGGAGAGCCCGTCGGGCTCGCGAGCGTCTACCGCGCGCTCGAGCAGCTCCGAGCGCTCCGGCTCGTGCAGCGCGTCGACTTCGGGGACGCCGCCCGTTACGAGCCGGCGCTTCCGAGCGGCGACCACCACCACCACGTGATCTGCGACGACTGCGGCAAGGTCGAGCCGTTCTCCGACAGCCCGCTCGAGCACGCACTCGACCGGCTGGGCGGACGTCTCGGCTACGAGCTCGAGGCGCACGACGTGCTGCTCCGCGGCTCCTGCGGCGACTGTCGCGCCGCCTAGGAGGGATTCATGCCCGACCGGCACTACGACGTGATCGTCGCCGGCGTGGGGGCGATGGGAAGCGCCGCCTGCCTCCACCTGGCTCGGCGCGGCAAGCGAGTGCTCGGGCTCGAGCGATTCGACGTGCCGAACGCGATGGGGTCCTCGCACGGCGTCACGCGGATCATCCGGCTCGCCTACGCAGAGGGCGAGCGCGTACGTGCCGCTCCTCCAGCGCGCCTACGAGCTCTGGCGCGAACTCGAGGCCGCGGCGGGCGAGCAGCTCCTCTGGACGTCACGGGCTACGTGGACGTCGGGGACGATCCTCGTCGAGCACGTCGCTCGAGTCCTGCCGCGATCCACGACCTGCGCCACGAGCTCGTCGACGGGCGCGAGCTCGCCCGGCGCCATCCCGCCTTTCGCGTCCCGGCCGACGTGCCGGCTCTGCTCCAGCCGGACGGAGGCTTCCTCCTCTCCGAGCGCTGCATCGTCGCCCACGTCGGTGCAGGCGCACGCGCACGGTGCCGAGATCCAGGCCCGCGAGGCCGTGCGCGGCTGGGAGTCGCGCGGGGGCGGCGGGGTGCGGGTGGAAACCGAGCGCGGCGACTACACGCGCCGACCGTCTGGTCGTCACGGCCGGCGCGTGGGCGGCCCGCGTCGGCCGGCTCGATCCCGAGCTCTGCGTCGCCGAGCGCCAGGTGCTCGCCTGGTTCCAGCCGCGCGCGCCGGAGCACTTCAGTCCGGAGCGACTTCCGACCTTCGGCGTCGCCGTCGACGAGGGCATCTTCTACGGCTTCCCGGTCTTCGGCGTCCCCGGCTTCAAGGTCGGCCGGCTTCACCACCGCGACGAGCGCGTCGACCCGAATCGCTTCGACCGCGAGCCGAACGCGACCGACGAGGCGCTGCTCCGGAGCTTCGTGCGAGCGCTACTTCCCGGACGGCGCCGGGCCGACGATGGCGCTCTCGACGTGTCTCTTCGAGAACAGCCCCGACGAGCACTTCGTCATCGACATGCACCCCGACTGCGAGGACGTCGTCGTCGCGGCCGGCTTCTCCGGTCATGGCTTCAAGTTCGCGAGCGTCGTCGGCGAGATGCTGGCCGACCTCGCCACGAGGGCCAGACGAGCCACGAGATCGGTTTCCTCGGCCTCCGCCGGTTCGCGGGCGAGGGACTCACGCAGGCCCGGCCCACGTGCCGCTGCCCCCCGCCTAGCCGTACGTGCCGGTGCGGCTTTCCGCACCGAAGGACACCGGCTGGCTCGCTTCCGGCGAGAGGCTTCGCCTGCGAGCGTTCGGCACGTCAGCGAACACACGGCCGGGCAGCGCCCGTTTCGATGAGGAGGAGCAATGCCGAACGTCATGCAAAGAGAGAAGAGCCTCGAGGCATTCGATGCGCTCCGCGCCCGCCTCGCAGGAGACCTCTACCTCCCGGGCGACGACGGCTGGGACGAGGCCCGGCAGGCCTGGAACCTGGCAGTCGACCAGCGTCCCACCGCAGTCGCCCTCCCCGAGTCGGCTGAAGACGTCGTCGAGGTCGTCCGCTTCGCGCGGCTCCGCGGCCTGCGGGTCGCGCCGCAGGGAACCGGCCACAACGCCCCGCCGCTCGGGCCGTTGGACGGGACAATCCTCGTCAAGACCGAGCGGATGCGCGGCGTCGAGATCGACCCCGCAGCGCAGACCGCCCGTGTCGAGGCGGGTGTCGTCTGGTTGGAGGTCGTGAACGCGGCGGCCGAGCACGGGCTGGCCGCGCTCGCCGGCTCCTCGCCCGATGTCGGCGTCGTCGGCTACTCACTCGGCGGCGGGATCAGCTTCCTCGCTCGCAAGCACGGGCTGTCCACGAACAACATCGTCGCCGCGGAGCTCGTAACAGCCGACGGCCGGTTCGTTCGGGCCGACGCGGACAACCACGCCGACCTCTTCTGGGCCCTTCGCGGCGGCGGCGGCAGCTTCGGCGTCGTCACCGCGCTCGAGCTGCGGCTCTTTCCGCTGACCCATGTGTACGCCGGGGCGCTCTTCTTCCCGGTGGAGCGGGCCTCGGAGGTGCTCCAGGCCTGGCGGGTGTGGCTGCAAGGCGACGTACCGCCCGAGCTGACCACGATCGGCCGGATCATGCAGTTTCCACCGCTCCCCGACATTCCCGAGTCCTTGCGCGGCAACTCGTACGTGCTCGTCGAGGCGATCTATCTGGGCGAGGAGGACGAGGGCGCGGAGCTCCTCAGGCCTCTTCGTGAGCTGGGGCCCGCGCTGGACACCGTGACCACGATTCCGATCGCCGAGCTTTCCGAGCTCCACATGGATCCGCCTCACCCCGTTCCGGCGAGGGGCGACGGCTTCACGCTGGCAGAGCTGACGGAGGAGACGGTCGAGGCCTTCGTCGAGCTGGCCGTCGGCTCGCCCTTCGTGTCCTTCGAGGTCCGGCACGTGGGGGGCGCGCTGGCCGAAGCTCGGCCCGAGCACGGTGCCTTTGCTTCGCTCGATGCCGAGTTCCTCGGCTTCGCGATCGGGATCCCGACGACCCCCGAGGTCGCCGAGGCCATCGAGGTACAACTTGACCGAATGCACGAGCGGCTGGCGCCCTGGAAAGCCCGCCAGATGTACCTCAACTTCCGGGAGCGCTCGAACGGCCCGAGCGAGTTCTTCCGGCCCGAGGTGTACCGGCGGCTCCGGCGGATCAAGTCCCGCTACGACGCCGCCGAGCTGATTCGCTCGAACCACCCGATCGCTCCAGAGCGGCCACGGAGGGCCGGCAGGACGCGGCGAGTGGCCCCGCCCGTGCGCCGGCGCTAGAGGTCGGATCGAGGGGGCGGCGCCCGAACGGCGCCGTCCCGCTGCTAGCCTGCTGGGGGAAGATAAGAGCGAGTTCGGTTCTGCGCGTTGCGCTTCCCAACCCGTTCGTGATCGTGGTAAGGGAGGTGTTTCATGGCAACCGGAACCGTCAAGTGGTTCAACGACGACAAGGGCTACGGCTTCATCGCCCCGGACGAGGGCTCGAAGGATCTCTTCGTGCATCACTCGAACATCGCCGGCGAGGGCTTCAAGAGCCTCACCGAAGGTGCCCGCGTCGAGTACGAGGCGCGCGAAGGCGCCAAGGGCCCCGAGGCGACGAACGTCGCCCCGGTCGGCTAGACCGCGAGCGGGCGGGCGGCCCCGTGCCGCCCGCCCGATCGCCACACCTGGAAGGAGGAGATCCATCCCGGAGAAGGAAGAGAAGCTCGAGATGGAAGGAGAGGTCGTCGAGGCCCTCCGCAACCGGATGTTCCGCATCCAGCTCGACAATGGACACGAGACGCTCGGCTACACGGCCGGCAAGATGCGGCGCTACCGCATCAGGATCTTCCTCGGTGACCGCGTGAAGGTCGAGCTGTCTCGCCGTACGACCTGACGCGTGGACGAATCGTCTACCGGTATCGCTAGCGCCGCCGCGCTCTCGAGCGGCCGCGGCTCCGCGGCGTCTTTCACCAGTACGCGTTCGTCGTCTTCGCGGTCCTCGGCGTCGCTGCTGACCGCCGCGGCGACAGGGCCGACCGAGAGAGTCGCCGTGGCCGTGTTCGCGAGCTCGGTCGTGGTCACGTTCGGGACGAGCGCGATCTACCACCGCGTGACGTGGACGCCGTCGGCGCGCGAGCTCATGCGGCGGCTCGACCACGCGGCGATCTTCCTCCTGATCGCCGGGACCTACACGCCGTACGGTCTGCTCGTCCTCGACGGCGCCTGGCGGTACTCCATTCTTGCGGTCGTCTGGACCGGCGCCGTGCTGGCCGTTCTGCAGCGGCTCGTGTGGCACACCGCGCCGAAGTGGGTCGCAGCCGTCCTGGCGGTCACGCTCGGCTGGGTCGGCATCATCGCCCTTCCGGTCCTCCTGGATTCCGCGGGTTGGACGGCTGCAGCGCTCCTCCTCGTCGGAGGAGCGCTCTACACCGTCGGCGCCGTCGGTCTACGCCCTACGGCGGCCCGACCCGATCCCGCGCGTGTTCGGCTACCACGAGCTCTTCCACGCGCTCACGATCGCCGCGGCCGGCAGCCAGTACGCGGCGATCGCGCTGCTCGTCCTCTAACGAACCCCGACCGCCTCGAGCGAGGCCTCGACGGCCCGGTCGAACTGGCCCGAGATCCGCTTCGCAGCCTCGCGCTCCTGAACGAGGATCCCCTCGGCCATCTGCGCCGTCTCGGTATCGCCGGCCCGCTCGGCCACCCGCTTGAGCTGCTCGTAGCCGCCGATCTCGAGGTGCTCGAAGGCGTACGCGAAGGCGGCCAGCTTGCCCGGCGTGTCCGGATGCGCCTGGAAGAAGCTGCCCCAGCCGAGCGCGCCGGTCTTCATCGCGATGTCCTTCAGGGTCGAAGGCGAGCCGCCGCGCGCATCGAGCCGCGCCTTCACGAGCTCCTGGTGCTCGCGGGTCTCGGCTAGGTGCTCCTCGAAGATCCGAGCAAGCTCGGGATCGTCGACGATCTCCGGTGCCCGCTCGAGAAGCTCGATCGCCTGCGCCTCGATTGCGTGCGCGTCCGCGAGGTACTTGTTGAGCTGCTCGTCGAGATCGTCTCGCGGCACTTCGCGGAGCGACTCCTCGACCGAGCGGTCGAAGTGGTCTGCGATCCGCTTCCCCATCCGTCGCTCGTCCTCGCGAATGGCCTTGGCGGCCGCGACGACGCGCTCCTCGCCGGCGCGCTCCGCGACACGCGCGAGGAGATCGTAGGAGGCCTCCTCGAGCGCCTCGTAGGAGTGGGCGTGGGACATGAGCTTTCCCGTCGTGTCCGGCTGCGAGCGCGCGAAGAGCACGAAGCCCTTGCCGCCGATGGCCATGACGCTCTCCTTGAGCGACGACGGGCTCGCGTCGTAGGACTCCAGGAGCTGCCGGGTCGTCCGCTCGTGGCCCTCCGTCTCCTGCAGGTGCTCCTCGAAGATGCTCGCGATCGACGGATCGCCGGCGAGCTCGGGCGCAGTCCGAAGCTGCGCCAGCGCCTGCGTCTCGATCGAATGCGCATCCGTCAGGTACTTGACGACCTGCTCTCTCATGCTCTCTGCCATCTGAACCCCTCTCTCGTGGATGTCGACCTGCGCGTACCCGCGTCGTCAGGGTTCAACCATCGGTTCCTGCGCCACCCAGCCGGTAGCGCAGTCCCGTGACAGAGCACGAGCACGACGGCGAGGAGACGCAGGGCATCGAGCCCACTCCCCAGGCGCAGGATCCCTCCGGCTCGCACGCGAACACGCCGGGCCGAACCGGCCGTTCGCCGGGCGAAGGGCCCGAGCACCCCGCGCACGAGACAGTGCCTCCTTGGAACGCCTAGCTGGTTCTCTCCGGCGAGCGTTCGGCGTGCGTACCCGCCTCTTCCGCGGGCGGCAACCGTTCTGCAAGCCATTGGCGCTGCCGTGCCCGCTCCTCTCCGTGCCCCGTCTCGTAGACCGAGGGGTCACCGGCTCGGGCGACCTCCAGGGTTCCGGCGGCATGCGCGGCCACGAAGCCGAGATTCGCCGCGAGCGCCGCAGCGCTCGGCCTGGTTTCGATACCGGGGTGGGAGCCGTAGCGCTCCGGCCTGCCCCCGCGCGCGAGCTCGACTGAGTCGGCGAGAAGCACGAGTGACTCGCCGTCCTCATCGAGGCCGGTCGACGCTGCAAGCTTCTGGAGCTCGTCCCAGTCGTGCGAGCGCCTGATCGCCTCGGCCATCTCAGTGGCTCCGGCGTCCTCGAGGAGGGCGCACGCGTAATCCCTGGCACTCAGGACGCAGGCGCGCGCGAACTCCTCGGCGGTCTGCTCGTTCCACTCCTCGAGGCGCCGGAGCAGCCGGCCGCGGCGCGCGACGAGGAGGCCGTCCGCTCGCAGGCACTGGTCGTCGTCGAGCTCGACCAGCCAGAGCTCGTCGTCGAGCCAGTCCGCCAGCGCACCCGTATCACATGCGTGCACGCCGTTCGACCCGGCCACGAGAGGCCCGGTGACCATGACCCAGGCGCCGGGCTCGCCGCCCTCGGGCGTGGGCCAGCGAAATCCGCTGTAGAGGCCGACGGCACCGCGGCTCAGGAACTTGTGCGCTATCACCGGCTCTTGCTCCAGGTCTGGAACGTCTCCACGAGTGCGTCGCGAACCTCCGGCGAGATCGAGGCGTCGGGCAACTCGGCGCTCACAGCGATGCTGTGCCGGACTTGGCCGAGAAAACCACGGCAGGGTGGGCAGATGGCAACGTGCCGCTCTACGCCGATGCGCTGCTCGGACGACCCAGCGCCCTCCAGGTACTCGGTGATGAGCTCGACCACCTCGCGGCAACTCAACATGCTGACTCTCCGCTCGCGTAGTGACGTTCGAGAGCCGACCGGATCCTCAAGCGCGCCCGATGGAGAAGCACTCGTTCGTTCGAGCCGCTGATCTCGAGGGCGTTACAAACTTCGTTTGAGCTCCAGTGCTCTACATCCCGCAGCGTGAACACCAGGCGCTGCCTGAACGGTAGCTTTTCAAGCGTTCTCTCCACCACGCGCGAAGCCTCGGCCGCCATGAGCCGGATGTCGGGTGCATCGTCCCAGTTGGGCATCGCCGACGTCCAGCAGTTTGCCCAGCGTGGATGGCTCGGCTCGAAGAAGCGATCGCCGAGCGCTTCGTCGCCAGCGGGTTCGTCGAACGCCGACCAGGGAACCGTCCGTCGCTCCGCCGCCGCTCGCTTCTTCGCCGCGTTCACGAGGATCGAGAAGATCCACGTCCGGAGGGCCGACCTACCCTCGAATCCATCGACGGCCCGAAGGACGCTGATCCACGTTTCCTGGACGATGTCCTCCGCGACGGCCCGCGCAGGAACGAACGAGCTCGCAGTCCGAAGCATCCACGATTGGTGAGTCTCCACAAGCTCCACGAACGCGGTCTCGTCGCCTGCGCGCAGCGCCGCGACGAGATGACGCTCGGATTCGCCCGCGTCAATGTTCACGCTCGAACGCCACGGCTGGTTTTGGCGGATTGAACATATACAGCAAATAATCTGTAACAAGCCCACGTCCATTTGGATCTCAGTATCCAATGGGGGGAGATGTGAACATGCGCGGCGCTGTGCACGAATCGCAGTTGTCAGACGCCGCCTTGCTGGAACGGGTTGCCGCACGCGATGAAGAGGCCCTCGGAGAGCTATACGACCGGCATGCCTCGTCCGCTTACCGACTGGCCCTGCGAGTCATTCGCGATCGGGCGCTCGCCGAGGATGCCGTACAGGACGTCTTCCTCGGGCTGTGGCGCTCGCCGGGGAGCTGCGACGTACGGAAAGGATCCGTATTGGGCTGGATCGCGATGCTCGCTCACCGGCGCGCCGTCGACATCGTCCGCCGTCAGGAACGATCACGTCAGCTCGCGGAGCCGGCGGACGTCCGTGAGGGAGGCCCCGAAGAGATGGTCGAGGTCTCCACCAACGGCGCGCGTGTACGGCTCGCTCTCGCGAGGCTTTCGGCCGAGCACCGGACTGTGGTCGAACTCGCGTACTACGGCGGTCTAACCCAATCCCAGCTCGCCGCGCGGCTCTCCATTCCTCTCGGGACGGTCAAAAGCCGGACGAGTGTCGCTCTCGGCCAGTTGCGGTCGTTCCTCACCGAGGACGACCTCAGCCGGGCAGCCTGATCACATCCGATTGCCGACCCGAGCGGGAGGCGCTACGCCAGCACGGTCAGCGTGACGGCGCGCGGTGGCGCCACACCGAGAGCCAGCCGAATACGAGCACGATCAAGAGTGGCCAGACGACCGAGAGCCAGATCGCGCTCCCGGCCTGGGTGCCGACGAAGAGCGAGCGCGTCGTGCGTCTCGCAGACGCTACCTCAGTCGCCGGCGGCGGCGTCCGGCCTCAGCCGGCGAGAGGCACGATCAGGCGGCGGTACGCCCTGCGGCTCTCGGGTTTCGTGGCGAGATCCCAGATCTGGCCGGGGTGCCCGTTGTACCAAGCGAGGAGCTCGACCCTCGGGTGGGTGTCCACGAAGCCGCGCATCCGGCGGATGAAGGCCGGATCGTCGATCCCCCAGAGGCCCCATTCAGGGAAGGCGTGCGGTTTGCCCGGGTACTGGTCGTAGAGGTCGTCGGCGGCCTCCCACGTCGCCCGGTATGCGATGTCGTAGAGGTCGTTGCCGACGACGTCGACGTAGTCGCCGCCCGGCCAATACGCCGCCGGCATGTTGCCGGGGACGTTCGGCGAGCCGAAGCCCTGCGGGTTCCAGATCACGCTCACCTGAGGGTTGGCGGGGAGGTCGACGTCGACGCGCGGCAGGTCGTGGTGTCTGAGGCGCTCGTTCATCTCCTCGCGCGAGCCGCCCTTGACGATGACGTAGATGCGCCTGAACGCGTCCTTGAACGCGGCCTGGGAGTGTGAGGGGCCCCGCTTCGTCCCGTCCTTGTTGTAGGCGCAGTACGTCGCCCAGTGCCCGTTCATCTCGGGCATGGGGCGTACGTAGGCACGGGTGCCGAAGCGATGGAGCGCCAGGTTGAGCCGGACCAGGTAAGCGTCGCCGTTCCCGACCGCGATGCCCCGCGGAGTGATTGCTTCGCCGGCGCCGTTCGGCAGCTTCGGCTGGATGGCGAGGAGCGGTACGGGCCCGTGGTTCTCGAGCGCGCGGTCCAGGAGGCCGGGCCCCATGTCCCAGGGCGGGAAGTAGTGCTTCGAGGTCGACCGTTGGCCGGTCAGCTCGCGGAAGCGATCGTGCTCGCCGTAGAGGCCGAGAGTGACCGCCGCGTGTCCGGCCGGGGCGAGCACGAGCGCGGCGAGGACAGCTGCTGCGATCCGCCTCATGCGATCACTATCGCCATCAAACCGGCTGGCCCTTAGCCCCCTTCGCGCGGAGAGTGACGACGTCTTAGCCTTCGACGCGTGAGCCACCTGGCCTGCCTCCCCGCCTCAGCCAGAAGCTGAACGCGGAGTCGTCACCGGAGCCGGAACGCATGGCGCGGTCGTCGGCGATGATTGGGGCGTGAGCGGCACGCTGCTCTCCTTTCTCGTCGTCGCCGCAGTCGTGATCGCGACGCCGGGACCCGACACCGCCCTCACGATCCGTAGCACCCTGCTTGGCGGGCGACGGGCCGGGGTCTTCACGGCGCTCGGGGTCGCCGCCGGCCAGGGGGTCTGGACGGTAGCCACGAGCGTCGGGCTGGCCGCAGTCCTCGCAGCCTCGGAGCCGGTCTTCCGCGCAACGAAGCTCCTCGGCGCTGCCTACCTGGTCTACCTGGGCGTGCAGGCGCTCCTCGCCGCCGTTGGGTCTCGCTCCGGCGGGGCTGCGCCGGCCGGAGCCCGGTCAGCGGTGCCGCGGCTCGCTCCGGCTGTCGCCTTCCGGCAGGGGCTGATCAGCAACCTCACGAATCCGAAGATGGCCGCGTTCTTCCCGGCGCTCCTACCGCAGTTCGCTGCGACCGGCGACGGAACGTTCCTTGGCCTGCTCGTGCTCGGCTTACTCTTCTCGGCGCTCACGCTCATCTGGCTGACCGGCTACGCGTTCGCGGTCGCGAAGGCCGGCGACTTCCTCCGCCGGCCGAGGATCCGTCAGGCGCTCGAAGCGGTCACGGGCGCGGTCCTCGTGGCCCTCGGCATCCGCCTCGCGCTCGAGCGGCGCTAACCCAGGGTTGTGCCCGCGCCGGCACTCGTGCGGGCGGCTCACGGCCCCGGTTCTCTTCTGTAGCTTGACGCGAGCCCGTCGCGCCGACCGATGACTCTTGCCCTCGCCGCCCGTCCTACTGCCGACCTCTCGTAGGAGCGACCGCCGTTGACCCGTCTCGCCCACCTGATCATCCGCCGCCGACGGCTCATCATCGTCGCCTGGATCGCGCTCACGGCCCTCGGCGCCTTCTCCGCCGGACAGCTCGCCGACCGCTGGTTCCAGGAGTTCTCCATCCCGGGCTACAGCGCGTACGAAGCCAACCAGCGGGCCTTCGAAGAGCTCGGGAACGGCCGCATCTCGCCGTTCGTGGCCGTGGTCGAGACGGAGGGCGAGGACGTCACGCAGGTGCAGGGCGTCGAGGCTGCCTTCGACCAAGCCGCCCAAGCCACGCCCGGCGCGCGCGTCAACTCGTACTTCACCACCGGCGACGAGGCGTACCTCTCCGAGGATCGGAGCGTCGCCTTCGCCGAGATCTACCCGCCGGGGCAGCTCGAGTTCGAGGGCATCCAGGTCGATCCGACGCGGGCTGCGCTCAAGGAAGCGGCGCCCGAGGGCACGAACGTCTACGTCACCGGGCTCGACGCGCTCTACGCCGAGGCGAGCGGCGGCGAGCAGGAGGGCCCGAGCGTGCTCGTCGAAACCCTGATCGGCGCGACCGGGGCGCTCGTGATCCTCCTCTTCACCTTCGGTGCGCTGCCTGCGGTGGCGATGCCGCTCGTGATCGCGGTCGCCTCGATCCTGAACACGTTCACGCTCATCTACCTGCTCACGTACCTGACGGACGTCTCGATCATCGTCCAGTTCCTCGTGGCGCTGATCGGCCTCGGCGTGGCGATCGACTATGCGCTGCTCATGATCTTCCGCTTTCGCGAGGAGCTCCGGCACGGAGCCGACCGCGAGGGAGCCCTCGTCCAGACAATGCGCCATGCGGGACGGTCGGTGGTCGTCTCGGGCTCCACCGTCGCGATCGGGCTCGTCAGCCTGATCGTCCTGCCGCTGCCCTTCATCCGCTCGATCGGCATCGGTGGAATGCTGATACCGGCGGTGTCGGTCTTGACCGCGCTCACGCTCCTGCCGGCGCTGCTCTACATCCTCGGCCCGCGCGTGAACAGCCTGCGCGTGTTGCCCAGACGGCTCGTCGAGGGAAGCGACGACCCCGACCGGGGGTTCTGGAATCGGTGGGCGCGACTCGTCATGCGACGCCCGATTCCGGTCGCCGCCGTGGGGCTGGCCGTCGTCGGCGCGCTCCTCTTCTACGGCGTCCAGTTGAACCCGAGCGACGCGCAGGCGAAGGACTTCCCGGGCGGGGGCGACGCGCACGCCGGCTTCGAGGCGCTCCAGAGCGCGGGTATCAGCGCCGGCGTCATCAAGCCCTTCGAGATCGTCGTCGAGGGGCAGTACACCGAGGAGGACCTACGGACGGTCGAGGCTGCGCTCGAGGAGTCCGAAGGGATCTCCGCCGCGGCCGTCCCGGAGAGCGCCCAGACGCAGAACCTGGCGCTCGTCGAGGCCTTCTCGACCTCCGACGGCTCCGCGAAGGAGACCCGCGAGACGATCTCGCAGCTGAAGGACGAGACGATCCCGGCGCTGCGCGAGGAGCTCGGTTCAGGCACCAGCGTCACGCTCGCAGGCATCCCGCCGGAGGAGCGCGAGTTCGTCCGCGCGGTCTACGGCTCCTTCCCGTACGTGCTGATCTTCGTGGTGCTCATCAGCTACCTCCTGCTCGCGCGGGCCTTCCGCTCGGTGCTCCTGCCGCTCAAGGCCGTGCTCCTGAACCTCGTGTCGCTCGGCGCCGCCTTCGGGATCATCGTCTTCATCTTCCAGAAGGGGAACGGGGCCGAGGAGATCTGGAACGTTCCGGCGACGGACTCGATCATCTCCTGGATCCCGCTCATGATCTTCGCGTTCCTCTACGGCCTCTCCATGGACTACGAGGTGTTCATGCTGACGCGGATGCGGGAGGCCTACGACGAGACGAAGGACACGACCTCCGCGGTCGCGATCGGGCTCGCCCGCACGGGCAAGCTCGTGACCAGCGCGGCGCTCGTCCTCATGTTCGCGTTCTTCGTCCTGTCGACGAGCCCGGGCACCGACATCAAGCAGTTCGGGATCGGGCTCGCGGCCGGGATCATCTTCGACGCGACCGTGATCCGGGCCCTGCTCGTCCCGGCGATCATGCGACTCATGGGCCGCTGGAACTGGTGGCTGCCCGCAGGCTTCGCGCGCATCCTCCGGGTCGAGCCGAGCCCCCTCCCCGCCGCCGGACAGGCCCCGGTGGCGCACGGGAGCTCGGTACGCTGAATCCTCCCTAGGCCGGGATGGCGAGGCAGGCGCTCTCCGGGAGCTCCACCACCACAGGCGTCCCCGGCTCGAGCGTGGCCGAGGACGCGGTGCGTGCCCGGATCTCCCGGCCGCCGACGTCCACCACGTGGTCGATCGACTCGCCCCGGTACGCGCGCGTGACGACCTCGCCCCCGAAGCGGTTCGGGCCGGCCTCGCGACCCTCGTGCACCACCACCTGCTCGGAGCGAATCGAGACGAGGATCTGAGCCCCCGGCGCCTCACTGCATCCGCCGGCTGCAATCAGCCCGATCTCCGTCTCGACCATGCAGCCGCCGTCGGGGCGCCGCTCCCGCACGGTGCCGGTCAGGAGGTTCGCGTGTCCGATGAACTCGGCGACGAACGCCGAACCGGGGCGCTCGTAGACGTCGCGCGGCCGGCCGACCTGCTCGATCCGGCCTGCGTTCATCACGGCCACTGAGTTCGAGAGCCCGAGAGCCTCCGCCTGGTCGTGCGTCACGTAGAGGGCTGTCACGCTGAGCTCCCGCTGGAGCCGCTTCAGCTCGAGCCGCATGTCCTCACGGAGCCGAGCGTCGAGGCTCGAGAGCGGCTCGTCCATGAGGAGGAGCGGCGGCTCCATGACGAGCGCCCGGGCGAGGGCGAGGCGCTGTTGCTGACCTCCGGAGAGGTCACCGGAACGGCGCTCCTCGAGACCCGTGAGCTGGACGACGGCCAGGACACGGTCGACGCGCTCGCGGATCTCAGCCTTCGAAGCCCGGAGGCGCCTCGGGACGACCGTGAGCGGGAAGGCTGTGGTGTCGAAGACGCTCATGTGCGGCCAGAGCCCGTAGGACTGCGGTACGAGCCCGAGCCCGCGGCGGTTGGCCGGCACGTCCACCCCCCGCCCGGAGGAGAAGAGCGTTTTCCCCTCGACCTCGATCTCGCCGGCGTCCGGCCGCTCGAGGCCGGCGATGCAGCGGAGGGTCGTCGTCTTGCCGCAGCCCGACGGCCCGAGCAGCGTCAGAGTCCGGCCGGCCTCGATCTCGAGCGAGACGCCGGCGACGGCGGGGGACTCGCCGCCGGGATAGGTCTTTGCGAGCTCCTGAACCGTCAGGACCGAGGTCGGGGTCATTCGCTCCACACCGCAACACGCGCCCCCAGCCGGTAGGCGAGCGCGACGAGGAGCGTGACGAGAACCGTGGCGGTGACGCCGAGGGCGGCGAGCTCGGAGAACTGACCGCCCTCGTAGAGCACGAAGATCCGGACCGCAAGGACTTCGCTCTCCGGCGAGAAGAGCAGGATCGAGCTCGCAAGCTCCCGCACGGAGACGACCGCCACATAGATCCAACCGGCCGCAAGCCCGGGAGCGAGAAGGGGCAGCGTGATCCGGCGGAACACCTGGCCCCAGCGTGCGCCGCTCGCCCGCGCCGACTCCTCGAGCTCGTTCCCGACCTGGTGCATCGCCGAGACCGCATAGCGGAGGCCGTAGGGCATGAAGCGCGTGAAGTACGCAAGCAGGAGGATCCAGAGCGTGCCGTAGATCGGGAGCGGCACACGGAGGAAGAGGATGCTGAGCGCCAGGCCGAGGACGATCCCGGGGAGGACGAGCGGCAGCGAGGCCAGGCCGTCCACGAGCCAGCGGCCCCGCCCGCGGCCCCGCACGAGGAACCAGGCGACGGCGGCCATGACCACCATCACGGCGGTGGCCGCGGCAGTGGCGAGGAGCAGCGAGTTGCCGACGGCGCGGAGCGTTGCGTCGTCTCTGAGCAGCGCGCCGTAGCGGTCGAGGCTCCCCTCTGCCAGCCGGTCGAGCGAGGGCGGCGCGTAGGAGCCTCGGGTCGACGCATAGACGAGGATGAAGAGCGGCAGGACGGCGGCGACGAGGAGGTAGGCGCCGGCCAGCGCCGCGGCGGGCCAGCGCCAGCGTCCGAGCTCGATCCTGGCGGCCCTGTGGCCTCGGCCGGTGATCGTCTCGTAGCGAGCCCCTCTTCGAGCGAGCCGGGCGTACAAGAAAACCCCTGCGGCTGTGACGAAGAGGAGCGGCACTGCATAGGCGCCCGCCTCGCCGACGTCGGCCGGAAAGCGGTCGAGCGCTTGCCAGATGCCAGACGTGAAGACCTGAACTCCGCCCGGGAGCCCGAGCAGGACGGGCGTCTCGAATGACTCGAGGGCGCGGACGACCATGACGAGGAGCGCCGCGTAGAGCGCCGGCCGGATGAGCGGGAGCGTCACCCGTCGGAAGACGGTCGCGGGCTTCGCCCCGCTCGTGAGGGCAGCCTCCTCGAGAGCCGGATCGGTCGAGCGAAGCGCAGCGGCGACGAGGAGGAAGACCAGAGGCGAGAGGTGGAGCCCCTCGACGACGATCATGCCGCCGAGGCCGAAGACGTCGATGTCGACGGGGAAGACGCGGAAGACTCCGATCCGCGGGCTCGCGAGCAGCACCCACGCGATCGTGTACAGGATCCCCGGGATGATGAACGGGACGAGGGCGCCGACGAAGACGAGCCGCCTGAACGGCAGGTCGGTTCGGGCTACGAGGTAGGCAAGCCCCGTTCCCGACACGAGCGCGACGGTGCTCGTCCCGATCGCGAACCAAAAGGAGTTGGCCGCGAGCGACGCCAGGCCTTCGGCGCCGTAGGCGTCGCGAAAGTTGTCGAGCCCCAGCCCGTCTGGGCCGTGGGCGGTCCTCCAAGCGAGATAGCCGACGGGGACAAGAGCGAGAGTGCAGACGAGGGCGATCGCCGCGAGAAGGGGCAGTCGCTCGGCCGCAGCGTGGGCTCGCGAGACGCTCAGGCGCCCAACGTAACTCCCCGGCGGGCGCTGTGGTACAAGAGTGGCCGGTGCGACCCCTCCGACGCTGGATTCGCCGGGCGCCGGCGTTCGCGATCGTCGCGGCGCTGGCTCTCGCGGGCTGCGGCGGAAACAGCGGAGACGACGGCGAGGGCGTCCAGGAAGCGATCGCCGCCGTCGCCGGCTTGACGGGGGAGGCCCGCATCCAGAAGCTGGTCGAGCTGGCCGAGGCCGAGGGCGGTGAGCTCTCGGTCTACACGTCGCTGACCGCGGACACCGAGACCGCTGTCGCCGAGGCCTTCGAGGACGAGTACGGCATCGACGTCTCGGTCTTCCGCTCCAAGGGTGAGGCCGTCGCCCAGCGCGTGAGCGAGGAGGTGGAGGCCGGCTTCCGCGGCGCGGACGTCGTCGAGACCGGCGGTAGCGAGATGGCGACGCTCGCCGCGGACGGGATCTTCGTCCCGTACGACTCGCCTCACGCGGCCGACCTCTACGAGGGTTCGGTGCGCGAAGGCTGGACGGCGACCCGCTACAACCGCTACGTCGTGAGCTGGAACACCGAGCTCGTGCCCGAAGGTGACGAGCCGAGGAGCCTCGAGGAGCTGGCCGAGCCACGCTGGGCGGGCAAGGTGGCGCTCGAGCTCGGCGACGCCGACTGGTACAAGGCGCTCCGCGAGTACTGGATCGGAGGCGGGAGGTCCGAGGCCGAGACCGACGAGCTCCTGGAAGGGATCGCCCGAAACGCGAGGGTCGCGTCGAGCCACGCTCTCATGGCCCAGCTGCTCGGGGCGGGTGAGTTCCACGTCGCCGTCTCGAACTACATCCATCTGGCGCGTGACACGATCGACGACGGAGCGCCCGTGTCGTTCGAGCCGTTCGTGGAGCCTGTCCTGTCGCGCCCGCAGGGCATCGGAGTAGTCTCGACGGCGCGGCACCCAGCCACCGCGCTCCTCTACGTCGACTGGCTCCTGAGCGACGGACAGGAGGTCCTCGCCGAGCACAACGTCGATCCAGCCCGTGAAGGTCTCGGGAAGCCGCCGGATGCCGAGCTCGTGGTGATCGACCTCGAGTCGTACGTCGCCGAGCAAGAGGAGTGGCAGGACAGGTACGAAGAGTTGCTGTCCCTCGGCGACCCGATCGAGGGCGAGTGACGCTGCAGATTCGCCGGCGAGGCTGGGCCGGCCTGGAGCAGCGCGCCCCGGGGTCGCTCGCGAAGGATCTCGCCACTTTCGGCCGGTACGCCCGCCGGCTGCCGCGGTTCCTCCGGGAGACCGTCACGGTCGAGGAAGGGCGCCGCCGGATCGAGGAGCAGCTCGCCCATCGAGAGCGGATCTTTCTGGACATCCTCGAGCGGGGCGTCTACCAAAATCCGCGCAGTCCATACGGGGCCATGCTGAACACGGCCGGAGTCGAGCACGGCGACGTAGCCGCGCTTGTGGACGACCTCGGGCTCGAGGGTGCACTCGGCCGGCTTCTCGACGCGGGCGTCTACGTGACCCTCGACGAGTTCAAGGGGCGCAAGCCGCTCGAACGGAACGGTGTCGCGGTTCCGGCCGGGCACGCCGTCTTCGACAATCCGCTGAACTCGCGCCATTACGAAGGCGCGAGCGGAGGGTCGAGCGGGGTGCGCAGGCGAGTTTCCATCGATCTCGACCTGATCGAGTACGAAGCTGCCTACCACGCCCTCTTTCGCACGGCGTTCTCGCTCTGGGAGCGCCCGTTCGGAATCTGGCGCGCGATCCCACCGTCGGCCTCGGGAATCAACAACGCGCTCCGGCAGGTCAAGCTGGGTCAACCCGTCGCCGTCTGGTTCACGCCGTACAAGGCGCCGCCCGGGCCGGAGGGGCTCAAGTTCGGCCTGTTCACCTCGTACACGGTGCGTGTCGGCCGCCTGTTCGGCGCCGGGCTGGTGGCGCCCCGCCACTGCCCGCCCGATCAAGCGAATCGGGTCGCGCGGTGGCTGGCCGAATGCAAGCGGCGGGGCCAGCCAGCGGTGCTCGACACCCAGGCCGCGCTTGCGGTACGCGCGTGCCTCGCCGCCGAGGCCGAAGGACTCGACATCGCCGGGACGTTCTTCCGCGTCGGCGGCGAGCCGCACACCTCGCAGAAGTCGGACGTCGCGGAGCGCTTGGGGTGCCGCGCGGTCTGCCACTACACGATGTCGGAGATGGGCCGGGTCGCGGTCGCCTGCGGTGACCCGGCCTCCCACGACGATATGCACTTCCTCCACGACAAGCTGGCAGTGATCCAGCGTGCGAAGAACGTCGATGCGAGCGGCATCGAAGTCGGCGCCTTCCACTACACGACGTTGCTCCCGAGCTCACCGAAGCTCATGCTCAACGTCGAGAGCGAGGACTACGGCGTCCTGACCGAGCGAACGTGCGGCTGCCCGTTCGGCGAGCTCGGATTCATGCACCACATGAGCGGCATCAGGAGCTACGAGAAGCTGACGAGCGAGGGAAATCACTTCCTGGGCAGCGATCTGCTCGAGCTCGTCGACCGGGTTTTGCCGGCGCGGTTCGGCGGCAACCCGAGCGACTACCAGCTCGTCGAGGAGGAGATCGGCGGACTCCCGAAGGTGAACGTCTTCATACGTCCTTTGCTCGGGCCGGTGGACGAGCCTGCGGTCGTCTCGGCGGTTCTCGGCCATCTGAGATCCGAGCGGCGAAACCAGCTCATGGCCGACGTCTGGCGCGACGGTCGTACAGTTGCGGTCGTCCGGGCTGAGCCGTACATGACCGCCGCGGGGAAGATCCTCCCGCTCCACGTCGCCTCGCGGCAGGCTCCCCGCTAGCCGGGGCGGGCGACCCGGGCGAAAGCCGCCTCGAGCCGGTCGACCGACGCATCGACGCTGTAGAGCCGCTCGACCCGCCGTCGTACCTCGAGCGGATCGACCTCCGGCAAGCGCCGAACCATCGCCTCGAGAGCCTCGGCGAGGCTCTCGGGCTCCCCGACCGGGACGATCAGGCCCGTGTCTCCGATCAGCTGCGCTACGTCGCCGACATCGGTGGAGACGCACGGGATCCCGCACGCCATCGCTTCCGCAATCACGAGCGGGCTGCCTTCCCTGACGGACGAGAGGCAGAGCACGTCGAGCGCGTTGTACACGGCCCGCATGTCCTCTCTGACGCCGGCCCAGACCAGACGGCCCGACAGTCCGAGCTCGCGGCTCAGGCTTTCAAGCCGGCGCCGGAGCAGAGGCGGCCCGTCCCCAACGACCACGAACCGCACGCCCTCCATCCGCGCAGCGAGTAGGCCGGCCGCCCGCAGGAACGTGGCGTGATCTTTGACCGGGTCGAGCCGCGCCACGAGGCCGATGACCGGTTCTTCTCCGAGACCCCACTCGGCCCGCACCGTGAGACGAGCATCCGGCTCGGGGTAGAACTGACCTGGGTCGATGCCGTTCGGAACGGCGAGCAGCGTGCGACAGCGCCAGCCCTGTTGCCGGCGATGCTCGAGCCCGGCGGGCGTATTCGCGATCAAGAGGGCGACCGAGGGCGAGACGGCCGCGCACAAGCGGTGCGGGAGCACCACCTTCCAGTTCGAAAGGTGGCGTGGACGCCGCGCCGCGAAGCCCTGAGTTCCCCAGACGAGCACCGTCGTTCTCACACCCCGGGTCGCGAGCCAGGCGATGAACCGAACCGCGCCGCCCTGCGCGGCATACAGCACGTCGATCTCCTGCTCGCGCAAGCGCCGCCGCAGGCGAACCGTTGCGACGAGCAACGGGAGCACGGCCGAGGCGGCCCGCCGAGGTGCCCGGCCGCAAAGCACATCGACCGCAGGGAGCGACGATGTCCAGAGCGGCCTCCAGTCGTCGTCGATCGTGAACATGGCCAGGAGCGAAGCCCGATGCCCTCGCCGGTTCAAGAGCTCGATCTGATCGGCCGACTGCCGGATCACCCCGCCCACGCCGAGGTGCTGCATAAAGAAGAGGATGGTCACAGGGTGTCCCTGACGTAGTCCCTGCGCAGAACTCGACGAGCGCGCGCGCCGAGGGCCCGGGCGGCCAGGTACGCGTCGAGCCGGCCTTCAAGGGCGGCCAGGAGGAGCGCGGGCCGCCTCAGATAGCTCGCATCGACACGGGGGAGCAGGAGGGGACTGACTCTGGGACGGACTGGGCCTGCGTGCGTCGTGCAGCCCGCCGTGTAGCCGGCCTCCAGGAGGCTGGCTCCTGCGTTCGGCGGCACCACGCCATATGGATAGGCGTACGAGGTCACGGTGCCGCCCGTTGCCTCCTCGAGGAGGCGGCGTGACTCGGCGAGCTCGGAGCGCACCCGCGCCGGCTCCGCTGCGTCGAGGGGCTCGTGGCCGAGCCCGTGGGAGCCGATCTCCCAGCCTCGCTCCACCAGGGCGGCCAGGTCCTCGGCGCCGGCGAGGCGGAAGGATGGGGCCCAGCTCGCCCGCGAGGGCCAGTCGCTCTGGCCGCCGAGCCGGTCGGCGACGCAGAAGACCGTCGCCACGAGTTCCCGCTCATCGAGCAGCGGGCCTGCCGCGTGGACGGCGCTCGCGAGTCCATCGTCGAAGGTGATCGCCACTGCGCGCTCGGGCAGCCTGCCCCCACCGAGCGCGTTCACGAGCCGCGAGATCGTGACGACCTCCGCCCCCGAAGCAATGACCACGTCAAGGTGACGGGCGAGAAGAGCCGGTTCGATTCGAAGCGGGCCGGGGCCTTGCTCGACGGCGTGGTAGGTCAGGATCAGCGCGTGCGACAAGGGCCCGCCGCCGGCTCGAGTCCGCTCATCGGGCGTAGCCTATGACCGGCGCACGCGCGCGGAGTGGCGACCGGTGGCCGGTAGGTCAGGCACGATCCTGGCGTGATGCCTGACCGCCACCTCGCCGATAGGCGACGCCTGACCGCGGTCGCCTCCCTCCTCCTCCTGACGGGCTGCTACATCGGCGCGGCCAAGCTCGGCATCGAACTGGACGTCGCTCGTGGCGTCATCACGCCGGTCTGGGCGCCTTCGGGAATCGCCTTGGCGGCTCTGCTGATCCTCGGGCTGCGCTACTGGCCCGCCGTGGCGGCCGGCGCGTTCGTCGCCAACGCGACGAGCGACGCCTCGGTCGCGGTGGCCGCCGGGATCGCGGTCGGAAACACGCTCGAAGCTGTCGGGGGCGCCTGGGTCGTGCGCAGGTTCGGCTTCCGGCCCCAGCTCGATCGTGTGCGCACCGTGGTCGCGCTCACCGTGGGAGCCGGCCTGCTCAGCACGGCAGTGGCCGCCACGAACGGCGTCTCGGTGCTGACAATCGCCGGCGAGCGCCAGGGCTCGTACGTCGACGCCTGGGTGCTGTGGTGGTTCGGCGACGCGGTCGGCGTGCTCATGGTGGCGCCTCTCATCCTGGTCGCCTACGGCTGGCGCCACGTCCGCCTGAGCCCGGCGCAAGTCGCCGAGGGCGTCGTCCTTCTCGCGGCGGTGGCCACCGTCAGCTCCGTTGTCTTCCTGGGAGACGCGTGGCGTTACTCCTACGTCCTCTTTCCTTTCCTGCTCTGGGGAGCCCTCCGCTTCCACGCCGCCGGCGCGGCAGCCACGAGCTTCCTCGTCGGCTCGATCGGAACCTGGGGGGCGATCGCCGGCGAGCTTCCGATCGGTGCGTCCACACCGACCGAGCGGGTTCAGGTCGCGCAGGCGATCTTTGCGCTCGTCGCCGTCAGCGTGCTCGTCATGGGAGCGACTCTGGCCGAACGAGAGGCCGGCCGCTCCGAGCTCGAGCAGACCGCCTTGCAGCTCGGCGAGGCACAGGCGCTTGCCCACATCGGCAGCTGGGACTGGGACATCCGGGGGGACACCCTCACCTGGTCCGAGGAGCTCTACCGCATCTTCGGCGTGGAGCCCGGAAGCGCGCCCGTGGACTACGCCGCGTATCTCGAACGGCTGCATCCGGAGGACCGTGAGTTCGTCGACAAGGCAGTCCAGCGAGCCTTTACCGAGCATCGCCCGTTCGCGTTCGAGCACCGCATCGTCCGCCCGGACGGCGCCGAGCGTGTCCTTTCGAGCCGCGGCCGGGTGATCGTCGAAGGCGGGGAGCCGATTGCGATGCTCGGAACGGCCCAGGACGTGACCGAGCGGCGTCAGGTCGACCGGCTTCGCGACGACATCCTCTCGGCGGTCTCGCACGAGCTGCGTACGCCGCTGACCTCGATCCTGGGCTTTGCGATCACGCTCGAGCGCCGGCGCGCCGAGCTGTCTCCCGCGGAGACGGAGCAGATCGTCGACGAGATCGTCGCGGGAGCTCGCCGCCTGGAGCGCCTGCTCTTCGACCTCCTCGACGTCGAGCGGGTCCGGCGCGGCGTGGTTCAGCTCGCGCGCAGTGACACCGACTTGCTCGCGCTCGTGCAGCGGGCCGTCGCCATCGCGCCGCTCGACGGCCGCCGGGTGGACATAAGCGGCGGCCCGCTCGTCGCGGCGGTCGACGCTCCGAAGGTGGAGCGGCTCGTCGAGAACCTGATCGTCAACGCAGCGAAGCACGCTCCGAGCGGCGGCTCGATCCACGTCCGGATCGACGCCGATGGGAACGATGTCCTCCTCGCCGTCGAGGACGACGGCCCCGGTGTCCCGGACGACTACAAGCAAAGTGTCTTCGAGACGTTCAACCGCGGCCCCCAGATGCTCTCGGCCACGCCGGGCCTCGGGATCGGCCTGGCCCTCGTGTCACGCTTCGCCGAGGTTCACGGCGGCCGCGCCTGGGTCGAGGATCGACCCGGCGGCGGAGCCTCCTTCCGGGTGCTGCTCCCGGACTGTGTGATCACAGCGGGCGGCGCGCCCGACCGCGGCCGGGCAGGTGCCTAACGGGAGCGACGGGACTCGAACCCGCGACCTCCGGCGTGACAGGCCGGCGTTCTAACCAACTGAACTACGCCCCCGGGCGCCGGGCATTGTAGCCGCTGGAACGGAGCGGATCCCGGGGCGCTCTGCGGGTCTTCCCCGCCATGATCCGGTCGTGGCGCGGCCTCCGGACACCCCTCGGTTGGACGTCGGGCAGGCGCTCGTCTTCCTTTACGGCTTCTTCGCGTTCGCGGCGGGCGGCCGCTCCGTCTACCAGGTCGCAACCCGCTTCGACGAGGCGCCGGCGGCCGTGACGCTCTCGGTCACCGCCGCCGCGGTCTACGTCCTCGCCTTCACGCAGCTCCGGCGCCGCGACCCGCGTGCCTGGCGAGTTGCCGTCGGGGCCTGCGGCTTCGAGCTCGCGGGCGTCCTCGTCGTCGGGACCCTGAGCCTCGGCTACCCGGATCTCTTCCCGCGCGCGACCGTCTGGACTACGTACGGGCTCGGATACGGGTTCTTTCCGCTTCTCCTCCCGATTGCCGGCCTTGCCTGGTTGCTCCGCACCGAGACCAGGCGTGCGTTTCAGGGCAATCTCCCGAGCAGCCCGCCGTCCGGGGCGAACTGAGCCCAGACAGACGACGGGCGCCGTAGCCGGCGCCCGTCGTCGAGTTTTCAAGCGCTTGTGCGCCTAGTACGTGGCGCGTCGACCGCCGGCTGCGCGACTGAAGCTCCAGACCGCGCCCATGAGGATGCCGACGACGATCAGGATGACGCCGATGCCCATCAGGATCCAGCCGACCGCAGGCATCACGGTCAACCAGAGCACGATCCCGACGACCAGCGCAAGAAGTCCAAGTCCAACCATAGGTAAAGCCCCTTTCGTAACCGTTCGAGGCACGAGCTCTGCCTCCGTCGATAGGCCTGTATTCCCCGACATCGCCGATCGGAAACCGAAATAGGGCCGAATAGCAGGGAGATAGGCCGTTCGGCCCATGGACGAGCGTCCTGGACAGGCCTAGGCTCGGGTTGATGGCGGAGGAAAGCACAGCCCTGTGCGCGCTGCGATCCGCGGCGTGATCGGCGCCGCCGTTCTGGCCGGTGTCGGTCTATTGGTCTTTCCTGCCGCCGCGGTGGTGGGCGGACTGGCCTTCGTCGTCCTGGGCGCCGGCCTCGCATACGACCTCAGGGGACTCGGTGCCCGCTGGCTCGAATGGAAGCGAGCCCTCGGCGGGCCGACGCTCAGGCTGAACGCCTGGCTCGACCGCACGCTCGACGGCGCCGCGCTGGCCTGGCTCGGCGTCGCTGTCGCCTGGCTCGGCGCTACAGCTCTCGTCTAGCCCTCGGACTACCCGAAGCGGGGCACGACCTCGCGGACGTAGAAGTCCATGAACTCACGCTGGTTCTCGCCGATCTGGTGCACCCAGACGTGCGTGTAGCCGGCCTCGTCGAACTCGCGGATCGCCTCGGCGTGCCGCTCGGGATCTGGGCCGCACGGGACCTGCTCGGCCACGTCGTCCTCCGTGACCATCTCGGCCGCCTGCTCGAAGAAGACCGGGCGTCGCGAGCTCCTGGCCGAGCCCGCCCGTGAGCGCGGTGTTCGGCCAGAGCTCGTGGGCGAGCCGGCGTGCCTCGCCTTCGTCCTCCTGGTAGCAGACGTGGAGCATCCCGTACTTCGGCCCCGTGCCGCCGGACGTTCTCGTAGCGCTTCGACGACCTCCTGGGTCGGGTGAGGAGTTGCAGAGCCCGTCGCCGATCCGTGCCGCGAGCTCGCGCGGCGATCGGCTGGGCGCCGGCGACGAGGATCTCCGGCGGCTCGTCGGGCAGCGTGTAGAGCCGGGCGTGGTCGACGGTGTAGTGCTTGCCGCGATGCGTCTGGAACCCGCCCTGCCAGAGGAGCCGGATGACCTCGACGGCCTCCTCGAGCATCTCGATCCGCTCGTCGGGCGCCGGCCAGCGGTCGCCGAGGACGTGCTCGTTCAGGTTCTCGCCGGTGCCGACGCCGAGGAAGAAGCGGCCCGGCATCATCGCCGCCGAGGTCGCGGCGGCCTGGGCCACGATCGCCGGGTGCATCCGCATGATCGGCGCCGTGACGCCGGTCCCGAGCCGGAGCCGCTCGGTCGCGTGGGCGATCGCACCGATCACGCTCCAGACGAACGGGCTCTGGCCCTGCGCGTCGATCCACGGGTGGAAGTGGTCGGAGATGAGCGCGAACTCGAATCCGGCCTCCTCGCGCGTCCCGCGCGAAGCGAACGAGGTCGTTCGGGGCGTGATCCTCGGACGAGAGTGCGTAGCCGATCTCGGGCATCGCTCCGTCAGCTAACCGGCAGGACGCCGCAGCGCAAACGTCGAGATCTAACCGCAGGCGCGCCTCCGTCGTCGCACAGTGGTGCAGGCGTCTTGCGGCCGGATCGTGAATGGGCCGATCGCGAGCGGCAGGGCCGGAGGACGGTGATCGTCTCCGAGAGGTAGGCGGCGCGGTGAATGCAGGTGCAGAAACGAAGGCACGCGGAATGGGTGAAGCGGGGCATCGAGCTCCGCCACTTCGCCGCGCTCGAGGCCGTGGCCGACGGGCTCGTCCTTCAGTCGCGCCGCGACGGCGCTCGGCTACACGCAGTCGGCCGTCAGCCAGCAGATCGCGGCGCTCGAGCGGATCGTGGGCCAGCAGCTCGTGCACCGGCCGGGCGGCCAGCGGGCGGTGACCTCACCGAGGCCGGGGCGCTCCTGCTCGAGCACGCGCACGCGATCGGAACCCGGATCGCCGCCGCCGAGGCCGACCTCGACGCGCTCGCCGGGGGCGAGCGCGGCACGCTCCGGGTCGGCAGCTTCCAGGCCGCCGGGGCGCGGATCCTGCCGCGGGTGCTGCGCCGCTTCCTGACCGAGGCGCCCGGCGTCAGCATCGAGCTGACCGAGTCCGTGACGGACATCGACGATCGTCGGACCAGGTCGAGCGCGCCGAGCTCGATCTCGCCTTCGCCGTCGAGCCGCTGCGCGCCGGGCCGTTCGAGACCCAGGCGCTGCTCCTCGATCCCTTCCTCCTCGTCGTGCCGGCCGGCAGGCGGCTCGTGCCGCAGCTTGCGTCGGCAACGGCACGGACGGTCGCCTGCGCGTGCCGCGTCGTCTGCTTCCGCTCCTGCCCCTCGACCCGGATCGTGCTCGACGTACCTGCGTGAGCGCGGCATCGAGCCGGACGTCGTCCTCGCGCTCGGATCAGAACGAGACGCTCCAGGGCGCCGTCGAGGCGGGTCTCGGCGCCGCCGTCGTGCCCGCGGCTCGCCCTCGACCTCTCACTCGAGGCGACCGAGCTGGCTCGAGCTCGGCCAGGACGCGCCGGCCCGCGCAGGTGTCGCTCATCTGGCATTCCGAGCGATCGCTGCCCGCCGGCCGCTGCACACCTTCGTCGGCGTCGCGCGCGACGTGAGCGCCGAGATCGCCGCCGCGATGCGCCATCAGGAAGGTAAGAAGTTAGGGCGCTTGTCATGCTGCGAGAAGCGCAGCTAATAGGTCGATAAGCGCGTCGGGCCTAACCGCCCATCGAGCCGCTTCGTCATTGACCACGTGATGCCACGGAATTCGCCGTGGCTGATTTTCAAGGCGAAAGGTGGGTGACGCGCGGAATGCACACGCGTTCTTTCCATGCGCACGACGACAGGGGGGTCTCGGCCATGAGCAAGCAGCGCTCTGTCCGCGCTCGCACTCGTCGCGGCTGTCGCTCGTCCTCGCCCTCGCGGCCGCCGGGTGCGGCGGTGGCGACGACGGGCCGGAGCGACGCAGGCGACGACGCCGGCCGTCACGAGCCGACGGCGAGCCCAAGAAGGGCGGCATCTACCGGATCGCAGACGACGCAGTTCAACCACACCGGCGGGTTCGACCCGACGGGTGAGTACCTCGGCACGGATCTCGCGCTTCTTCAACAACCTGCTCGTCCGGACGCTCGTCGGCTACGAGCACAAGTCAACGGCGCCGCCGGGAACGAGCTCGTTCCCGACCTCGCCACCGACCTCGGCGAGGTCTCCGAGGACGGGCTCACGTACACGTTCACGCTGAAGGACGGGGTCAAGTTCGGCCCGCCGCGTCGAACCGCGACGTCACGTCGGAGGACATCGCCTTCGCGTTCGAGCGGATCGGGACCGAGAGCCTCGTCGCCCAGTACGGCTTCTACTACACCGTCATCGAAGGGATGGCCGAGTTCACGGAGGCCGGCGGCCTCGAAGAGAAGGGCAACAAGATCTCGGGCATCAAGACGCCCGACGACGAAGACGATCTCGTTCACGCTGACCGAGCCGACCGGCGACTTCCTGTACCGGCTGGCCATGCCGGCCGCCGGACCGATCCCGCCGGAGGTCGCGGGGTGCTTCAAGCAGGCCGGCGAGTACGGCCGCTACGTCATCTCGTCGGGCCCGTACATGCTCGAGGGCTCGGACGAGCTCGACGCCACGAGCTGCGACACGCTCGAAGCCGGTCTCGGGTTACGACCCGAACCGCTTCATGCGCTTCGTGCGGAATCCGAACTACGACCCGGCCACCGACGGGACGCGGCCGACCTACGTCGACGGCTTCGACTACTCCATCAACACGAACCCGCAGGACATCTTCAACAAGATCGAGGCGGGTGAGCTCGAGGGAGAGGTCGAGGCTCCGCCGCCGGACGTGCTCCGCCAGCTACTCGACCACCGAGGAGCTGAAGGACCGGCTCCAGGTCGGTGCGGGCGACCGCACGTGGTACATCACGATGAACCTGACGCAGCCGCCGTTCGACGACATCCACGTCCGGAAGGCGATGAACCTGATCATGGACAAGGCCGCGCTCCAGCGTGCCTGGGGCGGCCCGATCCGCGGCGAGATCGCCGAGCACATCGTTCCGGACTCGATGTTCAACGGCGAGCTCGACGACTACGCGCCCGTACGGGACCGAGGGCGGCGCCGGCGACGAGGACGGCCGCGAAGGAAGAGATGAAGCAGTCGAAGTACGACTCGGACGAGGACGGCGTGTGCGACGACGACGCCTGCACGGGCGTCCTCTTCGTCAACCGGAACGTGCCGCCGTTCACGCGATCATGGAGCCGACCATCGTCCAGTCCGCGGCGAAGATCGGCATCGAGCTGACCCCGCGTCGAGTTCGAGGATGCGTACCCGGTCATCCAGGACGCGACCAGGAACGTGCCGGTCTCCGCGGTTCCGGGCTGGGGCAAGGACTACGCGGACGCCTCGACCTTCATGGTGCTGTTCGACTCGTCGTCGATCCTGCCGCAGGGCAACGTGAACTACGCCCTGGTCGGCCTGACTCCCGAGTTCGCGCAGGAGAGCAACATCAAGGGCAACGTCGAGAACATCCCGAGCGTCGACGAGCAGATCAACGAGTGCGAGCCGCTGACCGGCGACGAGCGACTCACGTGCTGGAAGGAGCTCGACAAGTACCTGATGGAGGAGGTCGTGCCGTGGGTCCCGTACCTCGACGCGACGAACGTGGACGTGCTCGGCCCGGCCGTGACGGCCTACGAGTACGACCAGTTCTCGGGCGAGGCGGCCTTCTCGCGCCTGGCCGTCGACCCGAGCCTCCAGGAAGGCAACACCGCCGGGTAACCCACCCCTCACTCGGCAGACAGGGAGGCGCCCTTCGGGCGCCTCCCGCACGTCGGAGGCGGCGAAGCGGCCGGGCGAATCGCGCCGCTCTTCGCGCGATTCGTATGGAGCAACCGCCGGAAGGCGGTTGCGTTCACTCGGCGCTACGCGGCGCGCGGCTCGTCGTAGGCCCGCTGAAGGGCGTCGCAGTCGATCTTCTTCATCTGGAGCATCGCCTGCATGACGCTGTTCGCGCGCTCGCGTCCTCGTCTTCGAGGAGCTCGTCGAGGAGCTTCGGGATGATCTGCCAGGAGACGCCGTACGCGATCCTTGAGCCAGCCGCATGGCCCCTCCTCGCCGCCGTCCGCCGTGAGCTTCGTCCCAGTACTCGTCGACCTCGGCCTGCGTCTCGCACTCGACGAAGAACGAGAAGGCCTCGTCGAGCTTGAAGGTGCGGGCCCGCGTCGAGCGCGATGCACGCGTCTGGCCCGCGACCTCGAACTCGACCGTCGTCACGGTCTGGTCGCTGTCGGGCCCGGTGTTCTCGTAGCGGCGCGTCGCCGAGGATGCGGGAGTTCGGGAAGACCGAGCAGTAGAGCTCGGCCGCGGCCTCGGACTGGTTGTCGAACCAGAGGTGTGGTGTCACCGTGGGCACGGGCTGGAACCTTTCTCTCGTTGCTGTTGGTGGTACGACCCCGCCCGGCGCCGAAACTCATCGTTCGGATCGAGGCTCCGGTCTAGACGGCGGCGAGCTCCGCGGATGCAAGCAACCGGTCGTGGGACGGATTGTCGATCTGGGCCGCGAGGGAGCGGGCGGCTGCAAGCGCGCCGGGCTCTCCGAGCCGCGCCCGGTACACGGCGGCGTGCAGGACGAGCTCGCGAATCCCGCGCCGTGACGCGATGCTCTCGAGCCTGTCGATCCACCGGGGTGCCGCCTCGGCGCCGTTGTCGACCGCGACAGAGCAGAGCGCGTCGAGCGAGTAGGCCTCGATCCAGAGGTACGTGTCGGGTAAGCGGCGGCACTGCCTGGGAGCCTCCGCGAGCAGCTCGAGAGCGCGTCCGAGGTCGCCCTGAGCCGCTGCGGCGAGGCCCATGCCGCGCATCGCGATGCCTTCCCAGCACGGATCGCCGACCTCGCAGCCGAGCGCGAAGGCGTGCTCGAAGCGCTCCTGCGCCGTGTCCACCTCGCCGAGGGCGAGATCGATCTCCGCGCGGAAGGACTCCGGCCAGGGCACGAAGGCGGTCAAGCCCCGCGCGGACGCTTCCGCTAGTGCCCGGTCGAGGAGGTGCACGGCGTCTTCGATCTCGCCGCGCATCAGGTGCAGACGGCCGAGCATCGAGAGCGCGTAGCCCATCAGCAGGCCCGACTCGATGCGCTCGCTCCGCTCGAGCGCCGCGGTGAGGATCTCCCGTCCCGCCTCGTAGTCGCCCAGATCGTGACGCGCGCATCCGCGAATGATCTCGGCCCAGCCGAGCTCCTCCTCGAGGTCGACGGCGAGAATCATCGTCCGGGCTGCCGACCTCTCGGCGCGCTCGTACTGGGCCCTGAGGAACTGGATCCAGGCAATCTCGCGCCAACCTCGCGCTGCGAGATCGGGTCGCCCCGTCTGCTCGGCCAGAACCGTCCCCTCGTGGAGCGCCACCGCCCCCTCCTCGTCCGTGCCGCGGGCAGAGTGCACGAGGGCGCCGCCGAGCGATACGAGCGCTGCGGCCAGGAGCTCGCGATCTTCGAGGCGCCGCGCAGACGCCACGGCGGAGCGGAGGCGCAGAACGCCGGACTCCGTCGCTCCGACGATCAGTGCCGCCTCGGCCGCCTCGACCTGCGCGAGCACGGACGTTCGCCCGGGCACGCGGGTCCCGGCGATTGCTTCACCGGGCGTCCTGAGCGCGTCCCGGAGCGCAAAGCTCGGTTCGAGCCCGAGCTCGCGCCTGAAGAGCTCGGTGCACGCCTCCACGTGCCGGGCGGCCGCGGCCGCGTCGCCGCCGGCGCGGAGGCAGCGGACGAGCAGGACGTGGGCGTTCTCCTCGTAGGGATTGAGGCGCACGACCTCGGAGGCATAGCCGGCCGCGGTCACCGCCTCGCCGCTGCCGAGAGACGCGAGCGCCGCCTGGTGGAGCACCGCGATCGTGATGCCGGCAACGTGCCGCCGCTCGTTGTCGAGCCAGAGCTCGAAGCCGGGGCTCGAGCGGAAGGCGATGCCGTCCAGGAGCTCATGGCCGATTCCAGGCAGGGCGACCGCCTCGGTCCAGGAGCCCCGGGTGAGGACGTCGACGTCGACGTGCGTCCCGGGCCCGAGCGTCAGCGTCAGGGGATCGCCGCCGAGCTCGACGTCGTCTCCGAGCCTCTGCCTGAGTGCCGAAAGGCTCCAGCGGAGAGCCCCGAGCGGATCGTCCGCCTCGGCGAAGAGGAGGCTCACGAGACGCTCCCTTGACGGCGGGAGCTGCGTCAGGACGAGGTACGCCAGCAACCCCCATGCCTTGTGGCCGCGCGGCGCAGCGAGCGGCGTGCCGTTGCGCTCGAGCTGCGGCGGGCCCAGCAGTTGAATGCTCAGGCCCACGACGTCCCTGTTTTCGTCACACGCGCGCTCACACGGCCCACTGTGAGCCTTCCGTTCGTCGTTTTCAACACGAGACGGAAGGAGTCGACATGCGTCTGAAGGTCAAGCTGGGAGCGGCGGCGGCCGTTGTGGCTACCGCGCTGCTGGCAGCGGCAGCACAGGCAGGGCACTTCTCGGCCTGGGCGACGGCCGAGAAGATCGATGAGATCAACGGGAACAGCTCCGAGGTGAATACGCCGTACCTCGACGGCTGCCCGATCCAGTCGCCGGACGGCCTCAGCCTCTACATCGCCTCGAACCGTCCGCGATTCGCAGGCGACACGAGGACCGACCTCGACATCTGGGTCGCCCACCGGCCGAGCAAGAACGCTCCGTTCGGCGCGCCGGTGAACCTTGGGGCGCCGGTCAACTCCCCGGCAGACGACTTCTGCCCGACGCCCGTTCACGGCAAAGGGCTCTTCTTCGTCAGCCGGAAGACGACCACCGAGAGCTGCGGCCTCGGCGACATCTACTTCACGCGGCACAGCTCGGCGCACGGCTGGCGCGAGCCCGAGCACCTCGCGTGCGCGCCTGATGGCCCGAACAGCAGCCTCGACGAGCAGGGCCCGTCCCTCGTGACGGCAGGATGGAAGGTGCAGCTCTACTTCTCACGGAGCGCCACGGGAGTCCCGGGCGACATCTTCGTGAGCCACCTCGGCCGCGGCGGCTTCGGGCCGGCAGAGCCGGTGGCGGAGCTGAACCACACGGCCGCGAACGACATCCAGCCGAACGTGCGGAAGGACGGTCGCGAGGTGGTCTTCTCGTCGAACCGCACCGGTTCGGTCGGCTCGCAGGACATCTGGGTCTCGACCCGCGCGAGCACCAGGGATCCCTGGTCGGTTCCGGTCAATCTCGGTACCGCCGTGAACACGACGGCATCCGAGAGCAGGCCCTCCCTCTCCTGGGATGGGCTCCAGCTCCTCTTCGGACGAGCCCCCGGCCCCGAGGGCAGCTCGGACATCTACGTCACGACGCGGGATCGACTCCCGCACGGAGGGGACGAAGGCGACGACGACTGAGCACGCCGGACTCAGGAGATCAGGACGGGCCCCGAGCGGGCCCGTCCTGTCGTCCGATCCCGTTTCGAGTGGGCGGTGCAGGTTTCGAACCTGCGACCTCCTGCTTGTAAGGCAGGCGCTCTCCCAGCTGAGCTAACCGCCCGTGCCCCCGGCGGGATTCGAACCCGCGCTACGGCCTTGAAAGGGCCGTGACCTGGGCCGCTAGTCGACGGGGGCGGCCCGGAGAGGATAGCCGTCAGACCGGGCCTATACTCGATCGCGGGGCCGTTAGCTCAGCTGGTAGAGCAGGGGACTTTTAATCCCAAGGTCGCTGGTTCGAGTCCAGCACGGCCCATGAGGCCCGGATGCGCAACCGACTCGTCGTCAGGCGGGACCCGCCGACTGCACGGCGCTCTGGTCGGAGTCCGATTCCGGCTCCGTTGCAGCGAGCCAGTCCGGCACTGTGACGCGCACGAGTTCGATCGACGAGATGGCCTCCGGACGCAGGAAATGGTCGCCGACGACCGGCCACTCGGACGGCTCGAGCGCCGTCAGATAGGCGACTAGCTCCCGTGCCTTCGCCGCTGCGACCTCGCGGGTCCCGAAACTCCCGACGACGACCGAGCCGCCGCCCTGGAGGCGGACGACCACGCGGACAGCTGTGAGCTCCGAAGGCTCGGCCGGCGGCTGCGTGAGCGTGAGCACGGGGGCCAGGCGCTCAGGCTCGGCCGGGGCCCCTACCGGCGTGACGAGCTCGGCTCGACCGACGCCGGCTTCGGCCGCCTCCTCCTCCGCGATGCGGCGACCGCGCCGGGCGCCGAGGAACGCGAAGACCGACGCCGCGAGCAGGGTCACGCCTCCGCCGAGCACGACCTCGCGGGGAGGCCCGAGGCGGTTCACGAGGGGGGCCACCGCCACGGCTCCCATCATCGTGGTCGTCATAAACGCCGCGGAGAATCCAAAGACCCGTCCGTAGTAGCGGGGATCCGCGTTCCGCTGCACGATCGTGTCGAAGAGAACATCGGTCGTGCCGTCGGCCAGGCCGATCAGCGCGAGGAGCAGGATCGCGGTCGGTGCGTGCTCCGTGAGCGCCAGGCAGACGAAGAGCGACGCCATCGCCATGAGCCCGGCGCCGATCCAGCGGACGCCGCCGTCGCCGACACTCGCGAACCCGACGAGCGCCTGGCCGGTCGCAAGCCCGAGGGCGAGCGCGGCGAGCCCGTACCCGTAGGCGCCGGTCCCGAGCCCGAGGTCGCCGAGGAAACGCGGGAGTGTGGCGTTCGTGAGGCCGGTGGCGAGCGTCGCGATGCCGAACGCCCCGATGACCACGGCGAGCGTCGGCCGACGGAGCACGTAGGCGACGCCGGCCCGGATCCCGACCCCGGAGCTCTCCTCGTCGTTCTCCCGGAAGGTCTCCGGCAGCTCCCGGGTTCGGATTCCCGCGTAGAGGAAGGCCGCCACGATGAACGTCAGGAGGTCGACGGTGAGCGCGAGCCCGGCGCCCGACCACGAGAGGAGGACGCCGGCCGTGAGCGCCCCGACGGCCATGGCGCCGTCCTGCGCAACTCCGAGTCCCGCGTTGGCCGCGGGCAGCTCGTCTTCCTCCAGAATGAACGGTACGAGCGCCGGCACGGTGGCAGCGGAGAGAGCCGCGAGCACTCCTGACACGCCGACGGCCGCAAAGGCAGGAGCCTTCTGATCCGTGAGAACACCGAGCAGCGCGGCGCAGACCATCGCGCCTCGCATGAGCTCGACGGAGAGGAGGAGCCGTTCTTTCCGAACCCGGTCGACGATTGCGGCCGCGAGCCCGCCGCCGAGGATCGGGGGAGCGAGCCGGACGAGGAGCAGGACCGCGACGTTGCCGACGGAGCTCGTCTCGTCGTAGACCCAGCCAACGAGTGCTGCGAGGGTGAGCCAGTCGCCGAGGTGCGACACGAGCTTGCCTGCCGCGAGTCGCCGATAGGACATCGATCGCAAGGGGCGCAGGAGCCGGCGGCCGTCCAGGGTCCGGGTGCCGTCTCCGGTGGAGACGGAGACGATGAATGCCGCCGCTCCGATACCGATCAGGATGTCGCCGACCGAGAAGACATTCGTCAGGGGGAGTGCGTCCGGGAGCGCGAATACGTCGCCCAAAAACGGGAGACGGTCGCCGCCGACGACGACGTTTGAGCCCTCTGCCTCGCTCAACCCGGCTGCCTCCCACGCGGCCCGTGAAACTGGCATACGTCCGCCGTTCGCGAAGATCGCCACAGCATTTGACGCCATCCCGAGCAGGAGCGGCACGAGAGCGAGCATCCGGATGTTGGCCGCGGCAAAAAGAAAGAGGAGGCCGTACGTGGCCAGATGCAGAGGCTCGAAAAGCTCGGCGGGCACGCGGCCGCCGAAGGGCGAGAAGAGCACCACCTGGCCGGCGAGCGACAGCCAGACGGCCCATCCGCGCCGGAGCGGGAGGTCGGCGAGCCGCGACGGTCGCCCCCCGAGCAGCACAGCGAGGAGGAGACCGAGCGCGATGCTTGGGAGGAGGAACATCTAGCGTCCCGCGCTGACGGCTCGGAGCCGTCGCGCCGGCGTCTGAGCTTCCGCCGGGATCGTCTCGGGAAGAAGCGAGCGTGCGAGGAGCTTCGTGCAGGACCCGAGTGCCCGAAGAGCGATCTCCGACCGTCCCGAGAGGGCGAGGACGAGGTAGCCCGCGACGTCGTTCCCGTCCTCGAGCGTCACAGCGACCAGGGCGCTCGGGCCGAGCTCTCCCGGAGAGGCGGTCAGGATCTCGGCGCTCGCGTCTGCCTCCCGGAGGATCCAGCTCGTCACCGCCAGCCGATTCGGCTCTTCGAGACCGCGGGACCAGGCTTGGAGGATCGTCCCGTCGAGCTCGCGGTGGTTCCATCCGATCAGGGCTGCCCACCTCAGGCCGACATGCTTCTCGAGGACCCTGTGCAGACGCTCGAAGCTCTCCGCGGACGAACCCGGCTCGAGGGCCGCGTAGAGCCCGTCCGAAAGCCGCTCAGCACGGGCCGAATCGAGCCTGCGCAGCGTGAGGCCGAGCGCCGCAAGCGCGATCCCCGGCACGGCGAGCTGGGGCCTCCCGAAGCCCAGTGCGAGGAACGCTGCGGTAATGCCGGCCCCCGTCAAGGCCGGCAACCGCATGTCGAGGCGCGGCCGGACGCTGCGCCGCCGGTCGGAGAGGCCGCTCACGATCTCATCGCGCTCGGCCCTCGTGACGGCCGACAACGGGTCGAGCCCGCGCTTGAAGGCGACGAACGCGCGTGCCACGGCTGGGTGGAACTGGGTGCCTGCGTTCGCCTCGACTTCCGCGAGTGCGCGAGCAGGCGCCAGCCCGCGGCGGTAGGCGCGGTCGCTTGTCATCGCGTCGTAGCTGTCTGCGACGACGATCAGGTGCGAAGCCATGGGGATGTCAGCCCCGTCGACGTCGTAGTAGCCGCGGCCGTCGAAGCGCTCGTGGTGGAGCTCGACGACTCGCGCGGCCTCGCTCGCGAAGTGGAAGCGACGGAGCAGCCGCGCCGAGAGCCGCGGATGGCGCCGGAGCGCGGCCCACTCCTCGTCATCGAGCTTTCCGGGCTTGCGGAGCACAGCCGCGTCGATCGAGATCTTTCCGAGATCATGGAGCCGGCCTGCCCACCGGAGCCGTCCGGCGGCCCAGGAAGGCGCGCCGAGCGCGGAGGCCAGCCCGTGGACGTCGTCCGCGACGCGGGCGGAGTGCCGGTGCGTCGACACGTCTCGCTCGTCGATCACGTTCGCGAAGGTCTCGAGCGCCTGGGCGGTCTCGCGCCGGAGCCGCGCGAGCCGCTCGGTCGCGCGGTACACGCCGAGGAGCAGCGGCACGAGCGCGACGAGCGCCCAAGGCTCGTGCAGGACGAAGAACGCGAACCCGAATCCGAGCCCCGTCTCCGCCGCAGCGGGCGCGATCCCGTCGATCGTCGCCTCACGGGCGAGCGGCCAGAATCGCTGCGCCGTGTGGAGCGCGACGACCGCGCTCATGAAGAGGTAGTTGACGGCGTAGTAGGTGACCGCGAGCGCTCCGAGCGGAAGGAAGTCGGCGGGGAGGCTCGGCACGACCCCGGGGGTGCCGCCTGCGACCGCGAACGCGGCTCCCGCTGCCGCCGCCGCGAGCGCGAAGACAGAAGCGTTGTACGAGACGTGCCGCCAGGCCGCACCGCGCAGGCGGTCGACCGTGACCACCCCGAACGCCGCGACGAGCGCGGCGGTCCACGGGCCGATCAGGAGAACGGCGGCGATGTGGACACCCGACGAGAAGCTGAACGAGTGCGCGTCGCCGGGCTCCGCCGAGGTCTCGTCGCTCGGAACCTGGAAGAGCTCGGTGAAGACGACGGCCGCGGCGAGGAGCGCGAGCGTCTCGAGCGGCGCCTCGGCACGCTGTACGACCGCCGCGGCGAGCGCGACGCCGCCGAGCGCGATCGTTCCGACCACCCAGGCCCGCGCGGTGAGGAGCGCGCGAACCATCCGTTGCGGGCTAGAGCCCTAGCCCCACTTCTTGCCGGCGCCCGCCGCGAAGACGAGCGCTGTCAGAAGCCCGTACCGGTAGACCCAGGATCGAAGCTGCAAGAGCCGCATCAGACCAGTCCTCTCTGCGTTGACAGAACTCAGCATGAGAAGGGGGGCCGCGGCTTGTATCCCCCGCGTGGGGGATACCACCGTGCCTCGCGCGAGCACCCTCGGGATGCCGAAAGGCGTGTACCTTGTTCCATGCCTTGGTCCGTGCGACCACGGTCGAGGGAGGGGGTCAGACAATCGGTCTCAGGGGTCTTGCGAGAGGGGCGCGGCTCCTCGTCTGCGGTGTTGCGGCGCTCTCCGTCGCCCTGGCTTCGGCCGCATCCGGCTCGGCCGGGACGCGAGGCGCCTGGTTGCCTCTCCAAGGCGGAGATGTGGCGGAGGGAACGACGGTCGAGCCGGCCGGTTCGCGCGCCTTTGCGCTGGATCGGGCCGAGTTCGTGTTGGCCCTCGCTCGGGCGCCGCGGGAGAACGGCCCGCGGGCTGCCGTCGTCGTCACGCTGCCTGCTCCGGCGGGCGGGTTCGAGCGCTTCGCCCTCGAGGAGACGTTTCTCATGCCCCCGGAGCTGGCGCGTCTCCATCCGGAGATCAAGACGTATCGGGGGGTGGGGCTGGACGACCCGGCCGCGACGATCAGAGCCGATATCGGCCCTCTGGGGTTCCACGCCTCCGTGCGCTCGCCCGGGGGCGCCTGGTACGTCGAGCCCGCTCGCGTCGGGACCGCGGGCCCGTACTTCAGCTACTTCGGCCGCGACTCGGGCGCATCGCGCGGCCTCTTCGCTGCGATCGAGAACGACCTGGCGGCGCTCGAGGATGCCGCCGCTCTAAAGCCGTCGGGGACAGCCGTGGCCCCGGGCTCGGCAGTCACGCTTCGCACGTATCGCCTCGCGCTCGTTAGCAATCCCGCCTACGCGGAGTACTTCGACTACACCGCGAACCCGGCGAACGTCACGGCTGCAAAGGTCGCTCTCGTCAACCGGATCAATCAGATCTTCGAGGAGGAGGCCGCGATCCGCTTCGTCCTCGCGGCCGGATCCGATGCCCTCAACCTCAACACCGCGACCCAGGCAACCGGCCCGAACGGGCCGTGCGGGTCGGCACCGTGCTTCGAGCCCTCTCACTTCTCGACGTGTGGAGTGCCGGCGGTCCGACGGGCGTCCTCAGTGCTCGGGCTGCTCGTCGGCGCGAGCAACTACGACGTCGGCCACCTCCTCCTCGGTACAACCGCTCCCGGGTCGGGCGGCGGGATGTCCGCCGGGATCGGGACCGTCGGAGGCCCCTACAAGGGCTGGGCATGCAGCGGTGCCCAGCAACCGGTCGGGGATCGTTACGCCCTGCTGCTCGCGCATGAGCTCGGCCACCAGCTCGGCGCCAGCCATTCGTTCAACGGAGTACAGGGCAGCTGCGCCAACCGGGCTCCCGAGGGTGCGGTCGAGCCGGGCAGCGGCTCGTCGATCATGTCCTACGCGGGATCCTGCGTTCCCGGCGACATGCTGCAGCCCTACGCCGACCCGTACTTCTCGCAGCGCTCCTACGAGCAGATCTCCGCGACCATCGCCGCGGCGCCGGGCTCCGACGACGAGGAACAGACCGTGGCCCTGCGAGGCTTCGATGCGAGCGGCGACTCCTTCAAAGTCACCTACGGCGCAGCCACCTCCGTGCCCATCGTGCGAGGCACGAACTACGATCCGAACGCCATCGAGGCCGCGATCGAGACGATCGTGCCCGGTGCGAGCGTCGAGATCTTCGACCTCTACAGCGCCGACGCGGCGCTCGAGGACGACGGGTTCACGGTTCTGTTCGGCGGCACTGTCTCCGGGACGAACCTGGGCTCACTCGGGTTGACCGAGACGACGGGCGGCGTCACCGGGTTCGTCGGAGAGAGGGTTCAGGGCGGGCCCCGCGAGAACGGCGGCTCGACGAGCGTCGTGACCTCCAACCGGGCTCCCGTCCCGAGCGCCCCGGCGGGCTACACGATCCCGCTGCGAACGCCGTTCACGCTCACGGCTGCCGCATCGGATCCCGACGGGGACGCCCTGACGTACTCGTGGGAGCAGACCGACCTCGGCGGCTCGAGCGGAACGGCGCTCGTCTCGAACACGAAGACGGACGGGCCGCTCTTTCGGATCTTCGGCTCGAGCGACCAGGACGCGTTCGACCCGGACGCCTACGACTCGCCGGGCCTCAACGCTCCGGGCACGAGCCCCGCGCGGACATTCCCGGATCTCGCGCAGATCGTCGCCGGCAACACGAACGCCGCCACGGGCACGTGTCCGACCGATTACGAGTGTTTCGGGGAGTTCTTGCCCACGGCCGACTGGGTCGGCACCGGCGACAGGAAGCTGCACTTCCGGGTCACCGTCCGCGACGGGCAGCGCGGCCTGGCGAGCGCGGACACCGTTGTCACGCTCGACCCTGCCGCAGGGCCGTTCCTCGTCACGTCACACGGAGACGAGGACGGGGTCGTGCACCGAGGGGGAACCGTCGAGACGCTCACCTGGGACGTGGCGGGCACGAACGCGGCGCCGATCTCCGCGTCGCACGTGAAGATCAGCATGTCGACGGACGGCGGACTGACCTTCCCGGGCGTCCTTGCGGCCAGCACCCCCAACGACGGATCGCACGGGGTTTCGCTCTCGAACGAACCGCTTCAGGACGTTCGGTTCAAGGTCGAGGCGCTCGGCAACGTCTTCTTCGACCTCTCCGACGACAGCTTCGACATCCAGGCGCGGCCGGTGGTGAGCGCGGCTGACGTGACCCTGAAGCAGGGCGCCGCCTCGCCGAGCACCGCGACGATCTGGATGACGGACGCCGACTCCGAAGGGCCCGGCCTCGGCCTCGAGCTGGCCGGTCTCCCACCTGGGCTCTTCCTCACGACGGTCTCGAGATCCGGTGCCGGCGTTCTTCCCGGCGCGGTGAGCCTCCGGCTCGAGGGGCAGACGGGGGCCGCGCCCGGCGACTATCTGGTGACCGCGACAGGCATGGACGGGATGCCGGGCGACGGCTTCGACACTTTCACGCTCAGGATCCGGCCGGCCGATCCCCTGAATACGACGATCACGCGGACGACGATCAGCCAGGCGAAGAACAGTGCGACCTTCAGGTTCACCGCAACGGGTGGGTTGGCGCCACGCAGCTTCCAGTGCCGGCTGACCGGCCGGAAGACGACTTCGGCGCAGCGGCTCTGGCGAGCGTGCACTTCTCCAAAGGCGCACGGGGGGCTCCGTCCAGGCTCCTACCGCTTCGAGGTCCGCGCCAAGGATGCGCACGGAGTCGACCCGACTCCGGCCGCGAAGGCGTTCACGATCCGCTGATCGCCACGCTCCGTGCGGAGCCGGCGGCCGCGAACCAAGGCGCCCGGCACTAGAAGTACGGGCTGTGACGCGATAAGGTCACTGGCTCTCGTTACATGCGACACAAAAAAGGGCGGACGATGAGCGACACTGCGGATGCACTGAGCTTCTGGGATCGGGAGACCTCCCGGGGGCAGGTGTTGAAAGGGACTGCCGGGCTGGCCGGCGCGGCACTCGCGGCCGGGGTCGGACTGCCGGGTGGGGGCTCTGGAGTCGAGGCCGCCCATGCGAGGACGAACGCTGAACCTCCTCGATCGTACGGCATGGCTTTCGTGCTCAGGCTCGGCGAAGAAATGGTCGGGTCCCTCAAGTCAGTCCAGGGCGGCGGCGCACGCGCCGAGGTCGTAGAGGAGCCCGGCGACGGCGGTACCAGCAAGAAGCAGGTCGCCGGTATCCGGTACGACGAGATCGTGATCGAGACAGGTCTGCGGGCGCCGATCGTCGAGCTGATCGCGAACTCATGGCTGGGCAAGAGCGAACCGATCAACGGTGCGATCATCAGGTACGACCTCGCCGGCGTGGCGAAGGAGGAGCTCCAGTTCCGAAACGCAGTCCTGACCGAGACGACGTTCCCCTCCCTCGATGCGAGCAGCAAGGACGCCGGGTACCTGACCCTGGCGCTCCAGCCCGAGGAGACCCACGTGGCGAGGGGCGACGGGTCGAAGCCGCCCGTCGGCAGCAAGCAGAAGGCGTGGCTCGTCTCGAACTTCAGGTTCGAGCTCGATGGTCTGGACGGCACGAGGGTGAACAAGATCGACCGCTTCACCGTGCGGCGTGAGCTCCTCGAGAGCGCAAGGGCGTTCGAGCCTGGAAAGCTCGAGGTGCCCGATCTGCGGCTCTCCTTCTCAGCCGCCTCCGAGTCGTCCTGGCGAAAGTGGGAGAGGTCTTTCCTTCTAGCGGGCGAGTTCGGCGACGAGAGCGAGAAGACCGGCGAGATCACCCTGCTCGCGCCGGACCTGAAGGCTGTTCTCGCCCGACTCTCGCTCCATCACGTCGGGCTCATCAACCTCTCCGACCAGAAACAGGTCGCGAACACGGAAACGATCCCGCGCATGCAGGCCGAGCTCTACGTCGAGCGCATGGACTTCACGCCGGGTAGGGCTCTCGGCTAGCTAGTCGATCAGCTTGCGCGTCATCGCGTAGATCGCGATGCGCCAGGTCAAGAGGCCCGCAGCCGATGAGCACGAGCGCCCGCACCGGATCCCAGGGTCCCAGCCGAAGACTGCGTGGCGGACGAGCTCGACGCAGTGGTAGAGCGGGTTGAAGTTCGCGAGCACCTGCGCCCACTCCGGCAGCTCGCTGATTGGGAAGAACGTCCCGGCGACGAGGAAGAGCGGCGTCAGGACGGCGCTCACGATGTAGTTGAAGTTCTCGAACGAGTTGGCGAAGCCCGCGACGGAGATGCCGAAGCCGGCCCAGCCGAAGCCCGACACGAACGCGATGAAGGGCACGGCCAGCATCCCCCAGGACGGATCGAGGCCGAACGCCATGGCGACCAGGAGCGGTACGCAGCCGTAGACGCCGGCCCGGCAAGAGATCCACAGCGCCTCGGCGGAGACGAGCTCCTCCGTATCGACCGGCGCGGCCAGGATCGCGTCGTACGTGCGCTGGAACGAATACTTGACGAACGTCCCGAACATGGCCGGGAACGCGCTCGAGAAGAGGACTGCGGTCGCGACGATCCCCGTTCCGATGAAGTCGACGTAGTCGTAGCCGGCGACCTGGCTGACGAGCGTGCCGAATCCGAAGCCGAAGGCCAGCAGATAGATGGTCGGCTCGACGGTCGACGAGAAGGTCGACGAGCGCCAGTAGGACGAGTAGTTGACGACCTCGCGGACGAGGACGCCGGTCAGCGCCGGCCGTTCGAGGCGGCCGAGCCGCCGCTCGCGTGGGCTCGGCGCGGTCGCCGTGGCCATCAGTCGATCTCCTCGCCGGTCAGGAGCACGAAGACGTCCTCGAGATTCGCCGGACGCCGCTCGCCGTCGGGAGCGCGGCCGTCCGCGCCGTCAACCCCGAGGACGGAGACGCTCGTCCCCGTCCTGCGGGTGCTGAAGCCTTCCGCCCGCGCGGACTCCTCGACCTCGGCGAGCTTCGCCGGCGCCCCGTAGACCTCCACCGCCGTGACCCCGGCGTGCTCGGCGACGAGATCCCACGGCGGCCCGGCGGCGACTGCCTTGCCGTGGGACATGATCAGCACGGTGTCGGCGAGCCGCTGCGCCTCCTCGATGTAGTGGGTCGACATGAGGATCGTCCTACCCTCGGCGCGCAGGGCGTCGATCAAGGCCCAGAGCTCCTGCCGTACCTGGGGGTCGAGCCCGACGGTCGGCTCGTCCATGAGGACGAGCTGCGGCTGGTGGACGAGCGCGCGGGCGATCAGAAGCCGCCGCCGCATCCCGCCAGAGAGCTTGTCGACCCGGGAGTCGCGGCGGTCGACGAGGTTGGCGAGCCGGAGCGAGCGCTCGATTGCCTCCCGGCGGTCCTTGCGGGCGATCCTGTAGAGGTGCGTGAAGACGAGCAGGTTCTGCTCCACCGTCAGCGTCGTGTCGAGGTTGTCGAGCTGCGGGACGACGCCGCAGAGAGCGCGGGCCGCCTTCGACTCCTCCGGGAGCCGGAAGCCGAGCACCTCGAGCTCGCCCTCGTCGGCGATCGCCTGTGCGGTCAGAAGCCGCATCGTGGTCGACTTGCCGGCACCGTTCGGGCCGAGCAGGCCGACGCAGGTCCCGACCGGGACGTCGAGGTCGAGACCGTCGACCGCGGTGATCGGGCCGTAGCGCTTCACCGCGCCGCGGAGCCGGATGGCGAGCTCGCCGGACATGGCCCTGAGGATGCCAGCTACGCCGCGTGTCGCGGAAGGAGGAAGCCCAGCTCGAGCATCCGCCTGACGAGAGGCATGACGGCGGCATATACGTCGTCCCTTCGTGCCGCCAGCCCTGCTTCGGCCGTGACCGTGTCGAGCGCCTGGCGGACCGTCGTTCGGTCGTCGAAACGGGAGATCAGGCTCGCGAAGAAGGGGTCGATCTCGGCGGTGAAGCCGAATCCCTCGGCGAGGCGCAGCTCTCCGCCGTCGAGCTGCGCGTCTTTCGCGAGGACGAGCCGTTCGTAGGCGAGATCCCGCCCGCCGGCGAGCCAGTCCTGTGCCGCGAGCAGCCGGTCGACGTGGTCGCCGGCCGACTCGATCCGCTCCGGCGCCTCCGCGGCGAGAACCCAGTTGGCTCCGGAGCGGCGCCGGAGGATGACGAGGCCGAAGGAGATCGCGCCGATCGAGAGTCGCTCGTACGCGCTCACCCAGCGCTCGCAGGCCGCTCGGAAGCGGGCCGGATCGTCCGCGAGGTGGTCGTTCCAAACCGCGGCATACGACGCGGGATCCTCGCTCCTGTACCGGAGCAGGATGGTGTCGCAGCCCGTGTCCTCGATCCACCCGCGAACAGGAGCGCTCCAGTCGCCGTCGGCCTCATGCGTCCAGGTTGCGAGGACGAAGGCCAGGCCTCCTTTGGAGAGGTGCGACCCGGCATCGCCGATAATCAGCTCGCAGATCGCGGGTCCTCCGTCGCGGTGGGTGAACTCCGCGTCAGGCGAGGCGACGTAGGGCGGGTTCGAAACGATGAGATCGAAGCACTCCCCCTGCACCGGCTCGAAGAGCGAGCCGCCGCGGAAGTCGATCCCGTTCGCCCCGTTCAGGACTGCGTTCTGCCGGGCCAGCTCGAGGGCGCGGAGGTTGAGGTCGGTGGCCACCACGTGTCGCGCGTGCGTCGAGGCGACGATCGCGTGGACGCCGTTCCCCGTGCCGAGGTCGAGCGCGGAGTCGACCTGCCGCCGAGTCGTCACGTGGGCGAGGAGCGCCGAAGACGGTGCCACCCCCATCACCTTGTCGCGTTCCATCGCTTCGAGGTCCGAGATGAGGAGGAGGGGCCCGAAAGGCCGGAGCTGATAGAGCGGGCGGAGGAGATCGCCGTCCTCCGCGACGAGCTCGAGGGCGGCTGCGTCGGCGAGCGCCTCTCCAAGCGCGTGTGCGGCTTCTCTTCTGGAGACGGGCGCTTCGAGAACGAAGAGCCGGACGAGCGTCGAGAGCGCCGAGTCGGGCTCGAGCCGCTCCGTAGCAGCCGCTCGCTCTGCGGCGTCGGTGGGTACGACGTCGCTGCCGAAGGCCGCTCGGACTCCAGCCTCGTCGAACCCTGCGCGCCGGAGCGCCGCCCGAAGGCGAGCGAGTGCCGGACGGTCCTGCGGCGGCTCGGCCTGGCCCATGCCGTGATTCTCCGAGAGGGTAAGGATCGGTACAAGCCGGGAGGAGTCACGTCGGCCGAAGCCAAGGGGGTCGGGATGGCACGCAGGACATCGACGGCGACTCTTGTGGCCGCGCTCGCGCTGCTGGCTGGAGCGGCCGGCGCTGAAGCCGGCGTCGAGCCGCAGGTCGCGGGCCTCCAGGTCGCCCTCAAGGCGCAGGGCCTTTACTCGGCGCGGGTGGACGCCGTCCTGGGGCCGCGCACCCGGCGCGCCGTGCGGGCCTTCCAGCGGCGGGAAGGGCTGCGGGTGGACGGCATCGCGGGGCCCCGGACGAGGAAGGCGCTCGGCCGGCTCGGCCGTCCGCTCTTCGGCGCGCGGCTGCTCCACAGGGGCCGGGTGGGCTGGGACGTGAGCGTCCTCCAGTTTCTCCTACGCCGGCAGGGTTTCTGGCCGGGAGGCATCGACGGCGGGCTCGGCCCGCGCACGGACGCAGCGGCGCGGCGCTTCCAGCGCTGGGCGCGCCTGGCCGTCGACGGGCGCTACGGGCCCGCGACTCGCGCCGAGCTCCTCGTTTCGCCGAGCTCGGCTCGCGTGCGGGCGCGCGTGCGGAGGTCGCTCGTCCACTGGGCGCACCGGTACCGGATCGACCCCAAGCTCGCCAGGGCGCTTGCGTGGGTCGAGTCGGGCTTTCAGCCGAGCGTCGTCTCCCCCGTCAAGGCCTGGGGAGTCATGCAGGTCATGCCCGGCACCTGGCGCTTCGCCGAGACCGAGCTGATCGGGCACTCGGTGCCGAGGACGCCGCCCGGCAACATCCGCATCGGCCTCCGCTACCTGCGCTACCTCCTCGACGACTTCGGAGGCCGAGAGCGCCGCGCGCTCGCTGCGTACAACCAGGGGCCTGGCTCGCTCCGCGAGGTCGGCATGTACGAGGAGACGCGGCAGTTCGTGCGGGCCGTCCTGGGCCTGCGCGCGCGGCTGTAGGCTCCGGCGCCGTGGAGCCGATTCGGGTGCTGATCGCCGACGACCAGGCGCTGCTCCGCGGCGGCTTCAGGATGATCCTCGAAGCGCAGCCCGAGGTGGAGGTGGTGGGCGAGGCTCGGACGGCGTGGAGGCCCTTCGGCTCGCAGAGGAGCTGGCGCCCGACGTCGTCTCATGGACGTCCGAATGCCGGATCTGGACGGCATCGAGGCGAGCCGCCGGCTCGCACCGAGCGCCGTAGCGTTCCTCTCGTCGAGACCACCCCGCCCCCCGGCGGTCGAACGAGGAGACGCGTAGGGCGAGCCCTAGCCCCTACGCGTTCTTGCGAGTCGACGGCGGCCGTGGCCGTTACGCTCCGGCCCCATGACTCTTGCCGCGTCAGAGCGCTCCCGGCTGCGCCGGGAGTCCCTGTCGGCCACGTGGCTCGCCGCCCGGCTCGGAACGGAGCCCGAGCGGGTCGAGGTCCGGCGCCGAAGCGGTGAGCTGCTCGGCTTCCGCGAGCCCGGCGGCCAGGAGTTCCTCTACCCGGTCTGGCAGTTCGACCGCGAGGGTACGCCGTTCGGCTGGGTGGCGACGATCGTCGAGGCCGCGCGGGAGGCCGGGTGTCTCGGGCGAGCGGCTCTACGAGATCCTGAGCATGCGCTCCGGAGTCGATCGGCGGACGCCGAGTCTCCGACCTCCTGCGCGAGGGCGACGAGGAGCGCGGCGCTCGCGGCGATTCGCTCCGCCACGGTCAGACCCGCCTAAGAGGCCGAGGCGACGCACCTCGCCGGAGGTGAGGACGACGCCGTCCTCGCACCGCGCCTCGACGAGGCCGCCGCCGAACTGCTCGGCGTAGAGGCCCGCGTAGAGGCCGCCCGAGCTCGAGGAGCTCCTCGTGCGTGCCCGCGCTCGACGAGCCGGCCGCGGTCGAGCACGAAGATCACGTCGGCCGCGAGGATCGTCGAGAGGCGGTGCGCGATCGCGATCGTCGTCCGCCCGGCCATGAGCGGCTCGAGCGCGTCCTGGACGAGCCGCTCGCTCGCGGTGTCGAGCGCCGAGGTCGCCTCGTCCAGGATCAGGATCCGCGGATCCTTGAGGAGCACGCGCGCGATCGCGAGCCGCTGCTTCTCGCCGCCGGACATCCGGTAGCCGCGCTCGCCGACGAGCGTGTCGTAGCCCTCCTCGAGCTCGACGATCCGCTCGTGGATGTGCGCCGCGCGGGCGGCGGCCTCGAGCTCGCTCGTCGGAGGCGTCGGGCCGGGCGTAGAGCAGGTTCCTGCGCGCACGCTCGCGTGGAAGAGATAGGTCTCCTGCGTGACCATGCCGATCAGGTCGGCGAGCGAGGAGAGCCGGATCTCGCGGACGTCGTGGCCGTCGATCTCGACGGCGCCCTCGGTCACGTCGTAGAGCCGCGGCACGAGGTAGGCGAGCGTCGTCTTGCCGGCCCCGCTCGGCCCGACGATTGCCGCGAGCTGGCCCGGCTCGATCTCGAGGGAGACGTCCTCGAGCGTCCAGAGCCGCGGCGCGGCGGCAGCCGGTTCTGGCCGCTCGCCGTCGCTCCGTTGACTGCGGCAGGTCCGTCCGCGAGGGCCGGCGGGAGGCGCGGCTCGTCGTAGCGGAACGACACGTCGTCGAAGGCGATCCGGCCGCGCACCTCGTCACGCGGCAGCGGCCACGGCGTCCGGCGCGTCGACGATGTCGTGCTCGAGGTCGAGGTACTGGAAGACCCGCTCGAAGAGCGCGAGCGACGACTGGATCTCGGTCGACACCTGGAGGAGCGAGCCCGACCGGAAAGAGGAGCCGCGTCTGGAGCGCCGTGAACGCGACGATCGTGCCGGCGCTGAGCGCACGTCGAGCCGCCCGAGATCAGGAGCCCGGCGACGAGGTAGACCGCGCGCCGGCGTGACCGAGAAGAAGGTCTGGACGACCGCGAAGAACCCGCGGCCGACCATCTGCTGGCGCACCTGGAGCTCGGCCAGCCGCCGGTTCTCCTCCCGGTACTGCTCGATGCCGGCCTGCTGGCGATCGAAGACCTTCGAGAGAAGCACGCCCGACACCGAGAGCGTCTCCTCGGTCAGCGCCGAGAGGTCGGCGAGCGACTTCTGGGTCGACGAGGCGATCTGTCCGGCGTGCGCGTCCGACGCGGTACGTCAGGTAGATGAAGATCGGGACGACGCAGATCGAGAGGAGCGTCAGCTGCCACGAGAGAATCAGCATCGCGACGAGCGTCGAGAGGACGATGACGACGTTCGAGACGATGCTCGAGACCGTGCTCGTGACGACGGTCTGGACGCCGCCGACGTCGTTGGCGAGCCGCGACTGGATCTCGCCGGTGCGGGTCGCGGTGAAGAAGCGGAGCGACATGCGCTGGAGGTGCGCGTAGAGGTCGTTCCGGAGGTCCTGCATGACCCGCTGGCCGATCACGGCGGTCAGGTAGGTCTGCGCCGATCGAGATCACGCCGCCGATCACCGCGAGGCCGATCATGAGCCCGACGAGCACGTAGAGGAGGCCGAGCTTCGGGTCGCCGCCATCGGTCGGGAAGAGCGCGTTGTCGAAGACGACCTTGATGAGGAGCGGGTTGGCGACTCCGATCGCGGACGCGACGAGGATCGCTGCGACGACCACCCCGACCTGGCCGCGGTAGGGCCGGAAGAGCCGGGCGACCCGCGGGATGAGCCTGCCTCTTGGTCCGGCCGAATCCGCCACGGTGCTCGTTGTACCAGTCGAGCGGAGCGCCGTTACCCCGCACAAGTCTGCGCAAAGTTCCCCCCTCAACGCGACGCGAGGTCGCCTAGGGTGCGGTCGCACGGCTAGCCGCACAGTCGTCCAGAGAGGGGAGGCCTCACCAATGAGGATGTACTCGAGGCGCGTGCTGCTCCTTGTCGGGGTAGCGCTCGTCGCGCTCGCGTTCGCCGCTGTTGCGAACGCCGCGCGCTACACGGTGGTGTACAAGTCAGGCCAATCGGCGGCCGCCACGAAGGCGATCGCCCAGGCCGGCGGAAGCGTCGTGGTCGACAACAAGATCGTTGGCGTCGCGACGGCCAGGTCGTCCACCGCAGGTTTCGCCGCCGCGCTTCGCACGTCGAGTGCGATCGTCGGCGTTGGAAACGAAGGATTCTTCTACCAGGGCGAGGAGGCCGAAGCGGCCGCACCGCCCGGTACGTTCCCGAGCGTCCCCACGGTCGCAACCGGCTGCGGGCAGCAGTACCAGCCGCCCGGAGGGACCGGGGTCGGCCCGGATCCGCTCTCGGTCTGCCAGTGGGACATGCGGATGATCAACGCGAGCCCGACGGGCTCGTACGCGGTGAACCAGGGCGCCGGAGCGACGGTCGGGATCATGGACACCGGCCTCGACGCATTCCACCCGGACATCGCACCGAATCTCGATCAGAACCTCTCCTGCTCGTTCATCAAGCCGGGGAACCCCACTGCGCAACCGCAGGAGATCGCACCGCTCGGACGCGCCTGTGGGCCGGCGAACCAGTCGAAGTGGCAGGACTACAACGGACACGGGACGCACGTGGGTGGAACGGTCGCGGCTCCGATCAACGGAGTCGGTGTCGCCGGAGTCGCCCCCGCGGCGACGCTCGTCACGGTCAAGGCCGGCACGGCCGAGGGGTACTTCTTCACCCAGGAGGTCGTGGACGCGCTCACGTACTCGGGCGAGGTCCGCCTCGATGCCGTGAACATGAGCTTCTTCGCCGATCCATGGCTCTTCAACTGTCACAACGACAAGGATCAGCAGGCGATCATCAAGGCGATCTCCAGGGCTGCGCAGTACGCGCACTCGAACGGCGTCGTGCTCGTCGCCTCGGCGGGGAACGAGTCCGAGGATCTCGACCATCCCGGCGTCGACGTGATCAGCCCCGACTTCCCGCCGGGCAGCGAGATCGAGCGGGACGTCGGCAACAACTGCATCGTCCTGCCGGCCGAGCTTCCGTGGGTCAACACCGTCTCGGCGGTCGGCCCGCAGAAGCGGCTGTCGTTCTACTCGAGCTACGGAAACTCCAAGGTCGACGTGACAGCTCCGGGCGGGTCGTCCGACCAGGCGCCGAATCCCTTCGGACGAGTGCTGAACGCGTGGTCGTCGACGGCCGATTTCACGGCCGGCGGCAACCCGACCCGAACCGTGGAGGACTGCACACCGACCTGCGTCTACTACGCCTGGATCCAGGGCACGTCGATGGCTTCGCCACACGCGGCCGGCGTCGCGGCTCTGATCCGGTCGGCGGATCCGGACTTGCCACCGACCGCGGTCGAGGCACGTATGCAGCAGACGGCGATGGCGATGTACTGCCCCGAGGGCGACGACCGTTGCTTGGGCAGCAGCAACGCCAACGGCAATCCGCAGACGAGCTTCTACGGGAACGGGCTCGTGGACGCGCTCGCGGCCGGCCTGCGCTAGTCGCGACGAAAGTGCGGTAGACGGGACGGGGGCCGGCTTGCCGGCCCCCGTCGTCTGGCCACACGCGGATCACCCGCGCACTCGACTACGCGTGGGCGGCCGGAGCCGGCGAAGACCGTCCCCGTTCTTTATCCCCCGTTGGAGGGTTCCGGGTCGCCGATCCGGGCTCCATAGTGGGTCCGCAGGCGAGAGAGCTTCGGAGAGAGGAGAAAGATCTTGCGGCCACCCTTCCTGACGCGCGCGATCGTGCTCGCGGTCGTCGTCGCCGGCAGCCTCGCTGCCGCGACGGCAGCGGATGCGGCGCGCTACCTCGTGGTCTACCGCGGCCACGACGTACCACGAGATGCCGCGAGGCAGATCGAGCGCGCAGGGGGAACGCTGGCCTGGAGCTACGACCGGATCGGCGTGGTGATCGCCGACTCCGATGACCCTCTCTTCCTCGAGCGTCTCGACGGCCGCCCGCGCGTCGGGAGCGTCGCCGAGCTCGAGAACGAGGGAGACGAGGATGACGACGGTGAAGGAGGTGCTTCGGGCCGTCCCGGTCAGCTGCCGAACCAGCCTGCAGCCGACGCCGACACCTTCTCGCCCTTCCAGTGGGGTCTCCGCCAGATTCGGCGGGACGCGGCGCACGCGATCACCGGCGGGAGCTCGCGAGTGCTCGTCGGCCACATCGACAGCGGGGTGCAGTACGACCACCCGGATCTGGCAGCGAACATCGATCTAGCGAACAGCGTCTCGTGTGTCGGCGGCGTGCCGAACCAGGGCGTCGACCCGGCGACCGGCCGCTACCTCTTCGACGACACGGTCGGCCACGGGACGCAGACGGCCGGCCTGATCGCTGCGGACGACAACGGGATCGGCATCGTCGGCGTCGCTCCGAACGTCAGGCTCGCCACGATGAAGGTGACCGAGCGGTCGGCGGCGTCGCAGAAGATCTTCCCGCACGCAGCCGTGTGCGCCTTCATGTGGGCCGCACAGCACGGCGTGGACGTGGCGAACGTGAGCCTCGGCGTCGACCGGCTCGAGCCGAGCGTGCCTGCCGACCGGGTCGGGTACTTCTGCCGTTCCAACCCGGCGGACGCTTCGCTCATCACGGCCGTTGCGCGCGCCGTGAAGTACGCGCAGCGCGAGGGAGTGACGGTCGTCGCCTCCGCCGGGAACTCGAACTTCGACCTGACCGCCCCGCCGGCAGGCGCGGACTGCTTCCGTATGCCGCTCGCCTCCCCGGCGTGATCGGCGTCACGTCGGAGAGCGCACTTCGCCAGAAGACGTTCAACTCGAACTACGGCCTCGGCGAGATCGAGCTCACCGCTCCCGGCGGCGATCCGCTCCAGACGGTGCCGATTCAGTTCAACGGCATGACCCTCAATGTGGGTCAGAACCTGACGACGTGGTCGTCGCGCGCCATGCCCGCCCCCTCGCGGACCGACGGAGGCGGCGGCTACCAGAACCAGTTCGGCACGTCGGCGGCCGCGCCGTACGTGAGCGGCGTCGCAGCGCTCGTCGTCAGCACGTTCGGCGAAGAGCAGCAGGTGGGACGAGGCCCGGATGTCGTCGCGGCAGTGTCCGGTCGATCCTCCTTCGCACCGCGACGCAGATCCCGTGCCCGCCCAATCCCTACGTCCGCGTCGTGAACGCGCCGCCGCCCTTCGGCGGAACGTGGACGGCCAACTGCCTCGGCACCGACGAGCTGAACGGTTTCTTCGGTCACGGCGAGGTGAACGCCCTCGCGGCGATCACCCCGAGCGCGCGTGACGACGGCGACGACGATGACGACGACGACGATTGATCCCGTCGTGACCGAAACGCGCGACGACTGATCGCGCGCATGGCGGCGGGGGCGGTTGCGGCACCGCCCCCGCGCCACCTTCCACCCCTCTCGGCGCTCAGGCGTTCTTGACGCCGCCGACAAGGTTCTCGACAGAGGCCTTGGCGTCGCCGAAGAGCATTGCGGTCTTCGGATTCCAGTAGAGCTCGTTGTCGATCCCGGCGAAACCCGGGTTCATGCTCCGCTTGAGGACGATCACGTTCTGCGCGCGGTCGACGTCGAGGATCGGCATCCCGTAGAGCGGGCTCTCCGGATTCGAGCGCGCGGCCGGATTCGTCACGTCGTTCGCGCCGATCACGAGCACGACGTCCGTCCGCGGGAACTCCGGGTTCGCATCCTCCATGTCGAGGAGCTGCGGGTAGGGCACGTTTGCCTCCGCGAGGAGGACGTTCATGTGCCCGGGCATGCGCCCGGCGACCGGGTGGATGGCGTAGCGGACGCGGACGCCGCGGCCCTCGAGCAGGTCGGCGAGCTCCCGCGTCGCATGCTGCGCCTGGGCGACCGCGAATCCGTAGCCGGGGACGACCACGACCTGCTGCGAGTACGCGAGCATGACAGCTGCGTCGTCGGCTGCGATCTCGCGGACGATCGTGCCCGTCCTGGGACGCTACGCCGGTCGCGCCGCCGGACGCCGAGCGGCGCCGAACCCGCTGAAGAGCACGTTGGCGAGCGACCGGTTCATCGCCCGGCCCATGAGGACGGTCAGGAGCGTGCCCGAGGCGCCGACGAGCGTGCCGCCGATGATCAGCGCCACGTTGTCGAGCACGAATCCCGTTGAGGCGGCCGCGAGCCCGGTGAAGGCGTTCAGGAACGAGATCACGACCGGCATGTCCGCCCCGCCGATCGGGAGCACGAGCATGACGCCGAAGACGAGCGCGGCAACGAGGAGCAGAACCATCCAGACCTGGCTCCTCGGTGACGCTCCCCACGACGGCGAACCCAAGCGCGGCCGCGAGCAAGATCCCGTTCGCGACCTGCTGGCCCCGGAACAGGAGCGGGCGGCCGGGCAGGAGCTCCTGGAGCTTCCCGAACGCAACCAGGCTTCCCGAGAAGCTGATCGAGCCGACGAGGGCGGAGAACATGACCGCCGCGAGCGTGTCTCCCGCCAGCGCTGCCCGCGTCCGGCGCGAGCCGGTTGAACTCGACCGCGGCGATGAGCGCGGCGGCGCCGCCGCCGACACCGTTGAAGAGCGCGACCATCTGCGGCATGGCCGTCATCCGGACGAGGCGCGCCGACGCGACTCCGATCACCGTCCCGACCGCCACGCCCGACGCGATCAACCAGTACGAGTCGATCTCCGGCGAGACGAGCGTGAACACGAGCGCGATCACCATGCCGACGGCCGCGACCCAGTTCCCCGACCGGGCAGTCGAGGGGTGCGAGAGCCGCTTGATCCCGACGATGAGGAGGATCGCCGAGACCGCGTACGTCAGGTTGATGACGTCCTGCGAGAGCGCCAGCGGCACCGTCATCCGCGCTCGTCCGGCTTCCGCTCGGAACATCTCGAGCATGCGATCGGTGACGAGGAAGCCGCCGACGACGTTGACCGTCGCGAACACGACGGCGACGAACGCGAGCGCCTGCTCGAGACGCGAGTCGGCCGAGCCCGCGATCAGCATCGCCCCGACGAGCACGATGCCGTGGATCGCGTTCGTGCCGGACATGAGCGGCGTGTGCAGGAGCGTCGGCACGCGCGCGATGAGCTCGAAGCCGAGGAAGACCGCGAGCGCGAAGATCGTCAGGCTGGCGACGAGGCCCGTGCTCATGCGGGCACGGCCTCCTTCAGCACGCGGCCGTCGTGCGTGACGCACGTCTCGCGCACGACCTCGTCCTCGAAGTCGAGCTAGAGCGCCCCCTCGTCGATCAGGAGCGCGAGGAAGCTCGTCACGTTCCGCGAGTACATCTGCGAGGCGTGAGTCGGCATCGTGCTCGGCAGGTTGAGCGCGCCGATCACGGTCACGCCGTCCACCTCGACGGTCTCGCCGGGCACGGTGTCCTCGCAGTTGCCGCCCAGCTCGGCCGCGAGGTCGATGACGACGGAGCCCGGGCGCATCCCGCGTACCGCCTCCCGCGTGATGAGGATCGGCGCCGGACGACCCGGGATCAGGGCTGTCGTGATGACGCCGTCGACCTCTGCGGCCGCGGCCGCAACGAGCTCCTGCTCGCGGCGATGCTGATCCTCGTCGAGCGCAGCTGCGTAGCCGCCCTCCATCTCCTCGCCGGCTACCTCGAGCTCGAGAAAGGTCGCGCCGAGACTCTCGACCTGCTCGCGGACGGCGGGGCGGACGTCGAAGGCCGAGACGACCGCGCCGAGCCTGCGGGCCGTCGCGATCGCCTGGAGCCCCGCCACGCCTGCGCCGAGGACGAGCACCCGTGCCGGGATGATCGTGCCCGCGGCGGTCGTCAGCATCGGGAAGAACTTGCCGAGCGGCGTCTGCGGCGAGCAGGGCTGCCTTGTAGCCGGCAACCGTGCTCTGCGAGGAGAGCGCGTCCATCGACTGGGAGCGCGTGATCCGCGGCACTGCATCGAGCGAGAAGCCGGTCACGTTCCGCTCGGCGAGCGCGCGCGCGAGCTCGGGCGAGGTGAGCGGCTGGAGGAGCCCGACGACGACGGCGCCCTCGGCGAGCAGGGCGACCTCGGCGTCGGACGGCTTCTGCACCTTGCAGACGACCTCGGCCCCGAACGCTTCGGCTGCGCTTGGGACGACCGTGGCGCCGGCCTGTGCGTAGGCCTGGTCCGAGAACGTCGCGCCCACGCCGGCTCCGGCCTCGACGACGACCTCGACGCCGGCTTCCACCAGTCCGCGGACGCCGTCCGGGACGAGCGCGACGCGGCGCTCGCCCTGGGCCGTCTCCTTCGGAACGCCTAGCCGCATGCGGGCGTGAGTCTAAGCTTGGGCCCCGATGGCCGCTCCCGACTACTTCCTCGTCGAGCGGGGCCAGGGGCCGGACTGGGACTTCACGCGTGGGCGTCGCGAGCAGCGCGGCTGGGACGAGCACGCGGCCTTCATGGAAGCGCTGGCCGGCGAGGGGTGCGTCGTCCTGGGTGGCCCGGTCGGTGCGGACGTCGACAGAGGCGTCGTCCTCCTCGTGCTCGCAGCCGAGAGCGAGGCCGAGGCTCGCGCGCGACTAGCGGAGGATCCGTGGGAGGGTGACCTGCTCTTCACGCGGAGCGTGGAGCCGTGGCGCGTCTGGCTGCGCGCGCCCGACGGCTAGGCTCCCGCCTGTGGACGAATGGCTCAGCGCAGCCCGTGATCGGGTGGCCGCCGCGACGGGTGAAAGGTCGGCCGGGCTCGAGCTCACGTCCGAGCAGGCGGACGCGATCCTCGAGCTCGCTCGAGTCGCGGCTCACGAGAGCGGCGAGCGGATCAACGCACCGCTCGTCTGCTACCTCGCGGGGCTCGCCGCCGGACGAAGCGGCGCAGACCTCGAGGACGTCACCGACGCAGCAGCCGGTCGAGCCGGCGCTATCTAGGCCGCTTGGGCGCGCCGAGCCTCCAGGATCTCGCGGATCCGGCCAGCTAGCTCCTCGGCCGAGAACGGCTTCTGGATGAAGTTGGAGCCGGCCGCCGAGGACGCTGTCGCCTCCGATGCGGCCCGAGGTGTAGCCCGACGTGTAGAGGATCGGCAGGCCGGGCCGCTCGAGCTCGAGGTGCTCGGCAAGCGCGCGGCCGCTCATGCCGGGCATGACGACGTCGGTCACGAGGAGGTCGATCGGCCCTCGATGCGAGCGGGCGAGCTCGAGCGCTTGCTCGGGGTGACCTGCCTCGAGGATGTGGTAACCGCGGGCCTCGAGAACCTCGCGCACGAACGCGCGGACGACGTCCTCGTCCTCCGCGAGGAGGATCGTCTCCGTGCCCGCGACGAACACCGGCTCGTGTCCGTTGTGGTGCGCCTCGGCAGGCGCTTCGGCCACGGGGAGCAGGACGCGGAAGGTCGTGCCACGGCCGAGCGTGCTCGAGACCGTGACGTCACCGCCGCTCTGCTTGACGGTGCCGTAGACAGTGGCGAGGCCGAGGCCAGTCCCGTCCCCGACGGGCTTCGTGGTGAAGAAGGGCTCGAACACCTGGGCCTGCGTCCCGGCGTCCATGCCATGCCCGGTGTCGGAGACCTCGAGGACGGCGTATGGGCCCGGCTCGAGCTCCGTCTCGGGCCAGCCGGGGACCGGCAGGTCGACGACGCGAGTCGAGATCGAGAGTCGGCCTCCCTCGGGCATAGCATCTCGCGCGTTCACGGCGAGGTTGACGACGACCTGCTCGATCTGGGCTCGGTCGGCCCTGACGTGCGCAGTCCCGCCGCCCAGCTCAGCTTGCACCTCCACATGCTCGCCGATCAGCCTCTGGAGCAGGTCCTCGATGGCGGTCACCGCTTCGTCGAAACGGAAGATCTGAGGCTGCAGCACCTGGCGGCGGCTGAAGGCAAGGAGCTGCGCCGTCAGCTTCGCGGCGCGCTCGGCGGAGCGCATGATGTGCTCGGCGTCCCGGCGATCGCGGTCGTCGGGCGCATGCCGCTCCAGGATCAGCTCGCTGTAGCCGGAGATCGCCGTCAGCAGATTGTTGAAGTCGTGCGCGATCCCGCCGGCCAGCCGGCCGACCGCCTCCATCTTCTGTGACTGGCGGAGGTCCTCCTCCAGCCGGTGGCGCTCGGTGACGTCCTGTGTCTGCTCGATGAAATGCAGCGGGCTCCCTTTGGCGTCGCGGATGAGCGACACGGAGAGGAGGACCCAGACCGGATGGCCGTCCTTGTGGACGTAGCGCTTCTCCATCTCGAACGAGTCGATCTCGCCGATGAGGACGCGATGCGTCTCGGCCAGGTCGCGTTCGAGGTCGTCCGGGTGGGTGATGTCCTGGAACGTCAGGGCGAGGAGCTCCTCCTCCGCGTAGCCCATGATCTGGCAGTAGGAGCGGTTGACGAGCATGAAGCGGCCCTCCAGGTCGACGACCGCCATACCAATAGGCGCGTTGCCGAACGCGTTTCGGAACTGCTCCTCGCTCAGTGCGAGAGCCTCGTCGCGCTCCTTCTCGTACGTGATGTCGGCGACGAATCCCTGACGGTAGAGCGTGCTCCCGTCCGGGCCGGCCGTTGGTGACGTGCGGTCGAGGATCCAGACGATCGAGCCGTCGGGCTTCACCAGCCGGTACTCGCGGCGGAACTCACTGTCGGTCGCGACGGAGAGGTCGGTCGCCTGCCGCACACCGTCCAGATCGTCGGGGTGGATGATGCGCCAGAGGAGGCCCGGGTCCTGCATGCACTCGGCGGCCGAGTAGCCGGAGATGTCCTCGAACTGCGAGCTCATGTAGATGACACGGGCGTCGGGTGTGTTCGTGTAGATGGCGAGCGGGGCCTGCTCGACTAGCGTGCGGTACCGGTGCTCGGCCTCGAGGAGCGCGCGCTCCGTTTCCTTGCGCTCCGTCAGGTCGATCATGAAGCCCTGGCGGAAGAGCGGCCGGCCCTCGTCGTCGCGCACGACCACCGACTCGTCCCGGATCCAGACGACGCGCCCGTCCTGGCCGACGCAGCGGTACTCCGTCTGCATCGGAGCTCCGCGCGCGTTCGCCTGCACGTGCTCGGCGAGCGCCCGCTCGCGGTCCTCCGGGTGGAGCACCTTGGCGAAGAGCTCGGGGTCGGCGTGCCACTCCTCGGGCGTGTAGCCGAGGAGGTCGATGCACTGCGGGCTCGTGTAGAGGTTGGAGCTCAAGCCGTCCAGAGCGTCGATGTAGACGACGAGCGGCAGCGTCTCGACCAGCGCGCGATACTTGGTCTCGGCTTCCGATGCCCTCCCGGCGCGAAGCCGGGCTGCTCCTGCCACAGGATTCATCCCCGATTTCGTATCGGCGTGTGCCCCGCAACGCTTGAGGCACGCAGCAGTCGGCGGCGGAACGGAACCGCTTCGCGGGCTCCCGTCTGGCAGCGGCGCGCGCGAGGCGGCGCGATTCGCCCGGCGGTCGCCGGCCCCGGTTAGGCGATCAAGGACTGCCGTAGGGCCTTGGCGACGGCCTGTGTCCTCGTGTCGGCATCGAGCTTGTCCATCGCCTTCCGGATGTGCGTCCGCACCGTTTCGGGGGAGATGAAGAGCCGCTTGCCGATCTCCTCGTTCGAGAGCCCGTCCGCGAGGTGGCGAAGGACGTCGCGCTCGCGCTGGGTCAGCGACGGCACTTCCTGCGCGCTCGTGCTCGCCAGGACTCCCGCGAGAACCGGGTCGACGTATGTGCCGCCGCCGGCGACGGCCTCAACGGCGCGCACGAGATCCTCCAGGGGCGCCTCCTTGAGCACGAAGCCACGCGCCCCGGCGTCGAAAGCCTCGGTGAGGAGGGCCCGCTCGCCGTAGGCCGTGTAGAGGATCACACCCGTGTCCGGGGTCGAGCGCGCTATCCGTCGCGCAATCTCGACCCCAGAGAGGCGCGGCATGCGGAGGTCGACCACGGCCACGTCGGGCTTTCGCGCCTCGATCTTCGTGACCGCCTCTTCGCCGTCCCGGGCCCGCCCGATGACCTCGATGCCATGCTCGGCCAGAACCTCGCAGACGGCTTCGACCATCGCAGGGTGATCGTCGGCGACGAGGCAACGGGTCACAGGGGCTCGTGTCGACACGCGTCAAGTGACTCTAGCTACCGTCCGGCTGGTCGTTTCTCCGCCCCCTCGAAGGGGTGAGCGGCCCTGCGCGGAAACGGGGATGACGGATGTCCTCCCCCGCGCCGAATTCTCCTCTGATGCCTCACGCTGCGGCTCCGGCTCGTCCCGAGGCATGGTCTGACTTCCGTGGGAGTCCCGACCGTGCGCTGATCGACGCCGCCCTCGCGGTCAACGAGGCCGGGGGGCTCGACGACGCCTTCGCCGTCCTCGTTCAGGTCGGGCTGGATCTCCTCGCGGCCGACCGTGTCTCCGTGGTCGTCTGGGACGAAGCGCGCGAGCGCGGAACGGTCCGCGCTGCGGTCGGCATCGGCGCAGAAGCCACCGGCATCACCATCGCATTCCCGCCGAGCCATCCGTACAGGCCGGCGCTCCGCGGACAGCGAGTCGTCTCCCGCTCGATGGAGACAGGCGGGCTCGACCCGCGCCTGGCAGCCGCACTCTCCGAGCTGGCGATCCTCGTCATCGTGCCGTTCACGGCGGAGAGCCTTCCGCCGGTCACGTTCCAGGCCGGGTGGCGCGAGGACAAGAGCGGCCCTGAAGTTGAGAGGGCGGCGGAGATTCTCGGCGTGCTCGGGTCGCTCACGCGCATCGCCTACCGCGCCGAGCACGAACGTGTGGATCGTCTGGAGCGCGCACGGTTCGAGACCGTCCTGAACTCGCTCGCCGATGGCGTCGTCGTGAGGACGGCTGAAGGGATCGTCGTGAACACGACCGCTCGCCGGCTGCTCGAGCTCGAGGGGGACGTTCTCCTCGAGGAGGCTGCCGTGACGGAAGCAAGGGACGATCGTGCGCTCAGCTCCTTTGAACTCCTTGCCCGCCTCGCCGTCGAGGGCGCCGAGGAGCGGCATTTCCGACACCGGGTCGCGCTGCCCTCGGGCCGCGAAGCCTTCCTCGACGGGAGCGTTGCGCCGATCATCGAACCGAGCGGCCTGAGTGGGTCTGTGGCCGTCTTTCGGGACGTCACGGTCGATCACAACCGCGAATTCCTCACCGAGCAGCTCCTCGAGCGTCTGTTCGACTCCTTGCCGGTGGCCATCGCGGTCGCAGAGCCGCTGAGGCGCGAGCTGCTCTCGGTCAACGACCGAATTCCTTCGCCTGATCGGCTACTCGGAAGACGAGGTGGTCGGGTGCCGCCCGCCCTATCCGTGGCTCGAGGCGCCCTCCGACGTGGAACGCATTGCCGCCTCGCCTCCGGACGACCCCTGCGAGACGCTCTTCCGCCACAAGGAGGGGCATCTCATCCCAGTCGCAGTGAAGCGCTTCCGGATTCCGGGTGCGAACGGGGAGCCGGTCGCGGTCGTGGGGCTCATCTCCGACCTCTCCGAGCAGCGCCGCTTCGAGCAGCAGCTCGCCCAGAGCGGCAAGCTCGCCACGATCGGCGAGCTCGCAGCCGGGCGTCGCACACGAGATCAACAACCCACTCTTCGCGATCCTCGGGCTCGTCGAGTTCCTCCTGAAGGAAGCCGAGCCTGGCACGAAGGCCCACGACCGGCTCGTCCTCGTTCACCAGACCGGGCTCGAGATCAAAGAGATCGTCCGCGCGCTCCTCGACTTCGCGCGCGAGCCGAGCGAGGAACGCGCGCTCGTGAGCGTGGCGGACGCGGCGCACGAGACCGTCGAGCTCTTCCGGCGGACGAGCGCGGCAAAGGCGATCGACGTCGTGGAGGACTACTCCGACGACGCCCACGCCGATCGTCGGCAGCCCGAACCAGCTGAAGCAGATCTTCCTCAACCTGCTCACGAACGCGAGCCAGGCCCTCGCCGGCGACGGTGTGGTCGAGGTGGCAGTCCGTCGCGACGGCGACTGGGTCGTCGCCACGGTCTCCGACAACGGCCGCGGGATTCCCGACGCTGCGCTCGGCCGAATCTTCGAGCCCTTCTTCACGACGAAGCGCGCCTCCGGCGGCAGCGGGCTCGGGCTCTCGGTGAGCCATGGGATCGCCGAAGCGCACGGCGGCTCACTGACCGCCGAGAACCTCACTTCCGGCGGGGCCCGCTTCACTCTCCGGCTTCCCGTCAAGGAGATCCTGTGAGCCGCGTCCTCGTGATCGACGACGAGCAGATCATCCGAGACCTCATGCTCGAGATCCTCGAGGAGGCCGGCTACGTGGCGGTCGGCGCGCCGACGGCGGAGCGCGCGCTCGAGCTTCTCGACGATCCCGATTTCCAGCTGGTCGTGAGCGACGTGATCATGCCGGGTCTCTCCGGGCTCGAGCTCCTGGAGGAAGTCCGCGCGCGTCGCCCGAGCCTTCCGGTCGTGCTCGTCACGGGTGCCGGCACGTACTCGACGCTCTCCGAGGCGCTCGCGCGCGGTGCCGACGGGCTCGTCATGAAGCCGTTCTCGCACGCCGAGTTTCGCGACGCCGTCGCCTCTGCGCTCGAGCGTTCGCACCGGAGCGAAGAGGAGGTCGGAGAGCGGGTAGTCCTGCCCGCGCTGGCCACGGCGCTCGCAAACGCGATCGAGGCGCGCGACGCGGCCACGCGTGGCCATTGTGAGCGCCTCGCAACCCTTGCGTGCTGGCTTGCCGAGCGCGCTGAGCTCTCGCCGCAGGATGTCCAGACCGTTCGTCTGGGCGCCATCCTCCACGACGTCGGAAAGATCGGCATCCCGGATCGGATTCTGCTGAAGGCCGACTCGTTCGACCCAGGCGAGCTCGAGATCATGCAGGCGCATCCGCTGATCGGCGACCGGCTCCTGGAGCCTCTGTCGATGCTTCAGACGGTCAGGCCGATCGTCCTCCATCACCACGAGCGCTGGGACGGCGCGGGCTATCCCGACCGGCTCACCGGCGAGGAGATTCCCCTGCTTGCTCGGATCGTGGCAGTGGCGGATGCGGTCGAGGCGATGTGGGCGGATCGCCCGTATCGCGGCTCGCTGACTGTCGCCGAGATCATCTGGGAGCTCGAGGCTGGAGCCGGCACGCAGTGGGATCCCGACCTGACCGCGACGATGCTCGCCGGAATCCGCTGCGGCGACGTGGCCTTCGGGTCGGCTGGCATCGAAGTCCTGACCCGCCCGGCGGGCGAAGAGGACGGCACCCTTTCGGTTCTCCTCGTCGAGGACGATCCGGCGTTCGCCGAACTCGCCTCGAAGACGATCCGGGAGGCGCTGGACGGCGCGCGCGTCGTCGTCGCGCGGGACGCTGCGAGCGCGGCCGAGCTCTGCCGCGGCTCCATGTGGTCGCTCGCCGTCCTGGATCAGGGACTGCCCGACGGGGACGGTCTCGACGTCCTCCGCACGCTGCGCGCGTCCGCGCCGCGGCTTCCGATCCTGATGCTGACCGGCTTCGGCTCCGACGAGTTCGCCGTCGAGGCCTTCCGCTGCGGTGCCGACGACTATGTCGTCAAAGGCGCCGAGTTCGAGGGTGTCCTGGCCGGACGGGTCCGCCAGCTCCTGGAGGCAGCATGACCTCGCCGCGCTGCCTCGTCGCGGATGACCACCCCGCCCTCCTGACGGCGGTCACGAGCTACCTCGAGGCCAACGGGTTCGAGCTCGTCGGGGCTGCGGCCGACGGAAGCGAGGCACTCGAGCTCGCGATCGCCACGGGGCCGGATGTCGCCCTCGTGGACTTCCGGATGCCACGGCTGGGCGGCGTCGAGCTCGTGAAGCGCCTCCGGGAGGCGATGCCCGCCGGACGCATCCTCGTCTATACGGCCGACGCGCGGGACACGGAGGTCGCGGAGCTCCTTGCCGCGGGCGCTCACGGCGTCGTCCTGAAGGAGGCGCCCCTCGTCGATCTCGTCCGTGCGCTGAAGGCGGTGCTCGACGGTCGCTGCTACGTCGACCCGGCCTACGCCGGCCTCGGGCTCGTCGGGCCCGTGCGCCGCACCGAGCTCACGAAGCGCGAGACCGAAGTGCTCCATTTCCTCGCCGAGGGACTCTCCTACGACTCGATCGGCAAGCAGCTCTCGATCAGCGGCGAGACCGTCCGCACCCATGTGCGGAAGGCGAGCGAGCGCCTTGGTGCGGCGACGAGCACCCAGGCGGTGGCTACCGCGCTCCGCCAGCGCCTGATCTGACGCGCGCGCCCTACCCCGAACCGGGGAGGCGCGGCGAACGTCGCCGGGATCGCGATCGTTGCCCGAGCGGCCGAAGATGAGAACGATGGAGAAGGACCAGCAGCCGCGAACCGCGGTAGAGCTCTGCGGCGCGGGCACCTCCGCGGCGATCGCCGCAGACGCCGGGGTCGTCCGAAGCCACCTCGAGTACGTCCTCGACGAGCACGCGGGCGCGCTCGAGCCCGACCAGCGCCGCCTGCTCGAGGCCGCATGGCGAAGCTCACGCCACCTGTTGAAGCTCGCCGAGGATCTCCGCGACCTCACGTTGGCGGAGGCGGGCGAGTTGACTCTCACGGATGGCGAGCTCGACCTGCCCAGGGTGTTGGCAGAGGCGGTGGAGCGCTGCTGGCCGGTCGCGGCAGCCTCGCGAACCACGATCGATCTCGAAGTCGAGCAGAGCTTCCGGCCCGCGGGCGATGCCGTCCAGCTTGCGCGCGCTGTAGACGCGCTCGTCGAGCATGCGGTCGACCACGCGAGCCCAGGAACGGTGGTGGCGGTTCAAGCATCCGAGCTCGGGCTCACCGTTGATTACGAGACCGCCGCGTTGCCGTTGGACGACCCGCTCGGCCTCGCGCTCGCCTCTGCGCTCGCGAAGCTCCACGGCGGGCGGCTCTTCGTCGAGCCGAGCGACGGCCGAACGACGCTGACTCTCACGTTTGGCCCCGCACCCACCGCCAGGGCCGCCTGACGATTGGCTTAAGCTCCGGCGCGTGGCCGGCCTCAGAGGGCGCACAGCGATCGTCACCGGAGCGTCGAGCGGGATCGGGGCGGCCACGGCGCGGGCGCTCGCGGGCGAGGGCGTGAGGCTCGCCCTCGGTGCGCGGCGAGTCGACCGGGTCGAGGAGCTGAGCCGCGAGCTAGGAGGGGGCCATGTCGTCGAGTCCCTCGACGTCACAGATGCGCAGAGCGCCGCAGCGTTCGTAGAACGAGCCGCAGGCGATCTCGGCAGGGTGGACATCCTCGTCAACAACGCGGGGCTCGCCCTGGGGCGGGCGCCGATCGCGGAGGGGAACGACGAGGACGACCGCACGATGGTCGAGGTGAACGTTCTCGGCCTCGTGCGGATGACGCGCCTCGTCCTGCCGCACATGGAGGACGGACGGGGTCACATCGTGAACCTCGGCTCCTGGGCCGGGCGCGAGACGTACGCCGGCGGTGGCCTCTACGTCGGCACGAAGACGGCGGTTCGGGCGCTCACGGAGGTGATGCGGAAGGAGCTCGTCGGGCGGATCAAGGTCTCGACCGTCGATCCCGGCATGGTCGGCGACACGGAGTTCTCGGACGTGCGCTTTCGAGGCGACGCGGAGGCCAAGGCGGGCGTCTACCAGGGCGTCGATTACATGACTCCGGAGGACGTTGCCGATTGCATCCGCTGGGTTGTGACGCGACCCGACAACTGGGTCGTGGACGAGTTGGTCGTGAAGCCGCTCCAGCAGGCCTCGCAGGACAAGATCGTCCGCCGGGCCGACGACTGATGCCGCTCACGATTCTCGACGGCGGGAACTTCTGCGTCTGCGACGAGCTCGGCGACATCGCGGCGCCGAGTGAAGGGTTCTTCGCCTTCGACACGCGGTTCCTCTCCCGCCTGGCGCTGACCGTGAACGGAGAGCGGCCTCTGCCGCTCTCACACGGCCGGGTCACGTACTTCTCGGCCGCTTTCTACCTCCGAAACCCGGCCGCGGGCGGGCTGACGCTGGATCAGCTAACGATCGCGCGCGAGCGCTTCGTCGGCGCCGGGATGCAGGATCGCATCTCCGTCACGAACCATGCGCGGAATCGGCTCGGCCTCGAGCTCGCGGTCGAGCTCGCTGCCGACTTCGCGGACATCCTGACCGTCAAGGAGCACGACTTCACGCTCGGCGACCCCGGCCGTGCCCACCCGCTGCCCGAGCCGGTCGAGCCCGTTGTGGACGCGAGCGGTCTCTCCTTCGCGTCGCACAACGGGTTCGGTGGCACGACGCGCGTGGTGGTCTCACCCGGCTGCGAGCTCGGCGGCGGCGTCGCCACCTACCGCCTCGAGCTCGATCCGGGTGAGCGGTGGTCGTGTCGCTTCGAGGTCTTCCCCAGCGAGAACGGCATCGAGGCCGGCCCGCCCGAGCCCGATTCGCATTTCGGACAGGAGCGGATCCGGGTCGAATCCTCGCTCCGCACGTGGAACGTGCACGTGCCTGACCTCGAAGCAGAGTGGGAGGACCTGGAAGAGACCTACGAGCGCTCGGTCGCCGATCTGGCCTCGCTACGGATGGGTCACTACGGAGGTCTCGTCGGCCAGCTCCCTGCCGCCGGGATGCCGTGGTTCATGACCGTCTTCGGCCGCGACACGCTGATCACCTGCTACCAGACCCTCCTCTTCGGGCCCGAGCTCTCGTCGAGCGCCCTCGCAACTCTCGCCCAGCTCCAGGCGACCGAGGACGACTCTGAGATCGACGCCGAGCCGGGCAAGATCCTCCACGAGCTTCGCCGCGGCCGCGCCGCCCAGACGTGGTTCAGCCGTTACTACGGCACGGTCGACGCGACCCCGCTCTTCCTCGTGCTGCTCAGCGAGGTGTGGCGCTGGACGGGGGACGACGCGCTCGTCCGCGAGCTCTGGCCTGCGGCGCTTCGTGCGCTCGAGTGGATCGACCGTTACGGCGATCTCGACGGGGACGGATTCGTGGAGTACCGACGTCGCGCGGCCCGCGGTCTCGAGAATCAGTCGTGGAAGGACTCCGACAACTCACAGCTCTTCGCGGACGGGAGGCTCGCCGAGTCGCCGATCGCCCCCTGCGAGGTGCAGGGATACGTCTACGACGCCAAGCTCCGGCTCGCGGAGCTCGCACGCGACGTCCTCCACGACGAGGAGCTCGCGGGCAGGCTGGAGGCGCAGGCGCGGGAGCTCGCAGCTCGCTTCGACGAGGCGTTCTGGTGCTCGGGCCGCGGCGGCTACTACGCGCTCGCACTCGACGGCGCCAAGGAGCGCGTCGACTCGCTCACGTCGAACATCGGGCACCTGCTCTGGAGCGGCATCGTGCCCGAGTCGCGCGTGGACGCGATCGTGGAGCGGCTCAGCTCTGTCGACAGCGGGCTCTGGTCGGGTTGGGGGATCCGGACCATGGCGCGGGGCGACGCCGGCTTCAATCCGCTTTCCTACCATGACGGCTCCGTTTGGCCTCATGACAACTCCCTGATCGCCGCCGGGCTCGCCCGCTACGGCAGGTGGAAGGAGGCTCATGTAGCTGATTCGCAGCCTGATCACGGCCGCGGGGCACTTCGACCACGAGCTTCCGGAGGTATTCGCGGGTTTCGGACGGGAGGAGACGCCCTTCCCGATCGAGTATCCGACCGCCGCAAGACCGCAGGCGTGGGCAGCGGGAGCGCCGATTCTGCTCCTTCAGACGCTCCTCGGGTTGGCGCCTGACCGCAGTCGAGGAGCGCTCGTTTCCGCCGCGCCGCCCGAAGCGACGGCCTGGGCCGGCGCCCTCGAGCTCAAGGGCGTCCACGCGCTCGGAGCGCGCTGGAATGTTTCAGCCGGGGGCGGAGAGGTACGGATCGAGGAGGTTCAGTCCTGTGCGCATCGCGATACTTAGTCCCACCTGGTTCCCAGTTCCTCCCAGGGGGTACGGCGGCATCGAGGCTGTCGTCGCCCTCCTCGCCGATGGGCTGGTCGACCACGGCCATGACGTGACGCTCTTTGCCTCGGGCGACTCGCACACGAAGGCGGAACTGGTCTCGCACTTCGACGAGGCGCCCTCCGGGCGGATAGGCACGGTGCAAGCCGACCTCTTGCATGCGCTCACGTGCTACGAGCATGCAGACCGGTTCGACGTCCTCAACGATCACTCGGGCCCGCTCGCCGCGGCGATGGCCTGCCTGACCGATACGCCGTTCGTCCACACCGTTCACGGGCCGCTTGTCGCGGAGTGGGGGGCGATCTATCGCAAGCTCGGCGCCGTTTCGTCCAAGCTCGGTCTCCTCTCCCTCTCGAAGAATCAGCAGCGGATGGCCCCCGACTTGCCCTGGGTTGCGAACTGTCCGAACGCAATTGACACGAGCAAGTACCCCCTACGCGTCGAGAAAGGCGACTACCTGCTCTTTCTCGGGCGCATGAACGAGGAAAAGGGAGCCCACCGGGCGATCGAGGTCGCCCGCGCCGCCGGCCATCCGATCAAGCTCGCTGCCAAGTGCCGGGAGCCGGAGGAGCAGCTCTACTTCGACGAGCGCGTCCGCCCGCTCCTCGGCGACGGCGCCGAGTACCTGGGCGAGGTGTCCCACGAGGAGAAGATCAGACTCCTGCAGGAGGCACGGGCGCTCGTCTTCCCGATCGAGTGGGAGGAGCCTTTTGGCCTCGTCATGATCGAGGCGATGGCGTGCGGGACACCCGTTGCGGCAACCCGCCGCGGGGCCGTGCCGGAGGTGATCAGGGACGGGGTCGGAGGGATCATCGTCGACGACTATCGAGAGCTCGCGGACGCGCTCGAGGACGTGCTCGCGCTCGACCCGGTCGCCTGCCGGCGCGACGTCGAGGAGCGCTTCTCACCCCAGCGGTTGGTGCAGGGCTACCTCACGGCCTTCGAACTCGCGATCCACGGCGAGCTCGAACCGGTGAGCTGAGCCCGGCTCAGCCGACGCGCGACGACGCTGCGACCTTCTGAAGCGCCGCGTCGAGGTCTCCGATGAGGTCGTCGACCGACTCGATACCGACCGAGAGCCGGATCAGGTTGTCGGGCACGCGGAAAGGCGAGTCGGCCGTGCTCGCGTGCGTCATGACGCCGGGGAGCTCGATCAGGCTCTCGACGCCGCCTAGGCTCTCCGCGAGCTGCCAGATCTCCGTCGAGCGCACGACTTCCCGCGCGTCCTCCTCGGAGCCGGCGACGAGGAACGAGACCATGCCTCCGAAGTCGTCCATCTGGCTGCTCGCGACGTCGTGCTGGGGGTGGCTCTCGAGGCCCGGGTAGAGGACACGCTCGACCGCCGGGTGGATCTCCAGATGTGCGGCGATTCGGCGCGCGTTTGCGCAGTGCTGGCGCATGCGGACGGCCAGGGTCTTGAGGCCGCGGAGGACGAGCCAGGAGTCGAACGGGCCTGGTACGCCGCCGAGCGCATTCTGGAGGAACTGGAGTCGCTCCGCGACCGTCGGGTCGTTCGTGGCAGCGAAGCCGCCGATGACGTCCGAGTGGCCGCCGAGGTACTTCGTGGTCGAGTGCACGACGATGTCGGCGCCGAGCTCGAGCGGCCGTTGGAGGAAGGGTGTTGCGAACGTGTTGTCGACGACCACGAGCGCGTCTCCCGCGTGCGCTGCTTCGGCGGCGGCGCGGAGGTCGACGATGCTCATGAGCGGATTCGTCGGGGTCTCGACCCAGACCATGCGCGTGCGCTCGTCGAGCACCTCGCCGAGGCGTGTGCCCGCGTCCCCGGCCGAGACGAACTCGAACCTGTAGCCCTTCGGCTCGTACACCTTCGTGAAGATCCGGTACGTGCCGCCGTAGAGGTCGCTGACGGCAACGACTCGATCACCCGGGTTCAGGAGATGCAGGACGGTGGTCGTCGCGGCCATGCCCGATGCGAAGGCGAGGCCGTGCTCTGCCGACTCGAGTGAGGCCAGGCACGTCTCGAGCGCCGCCCGCGTCGGGTTGCCGCTCCGCGAGTACTCCCAGCCCTTCGTCCGTCCGACCTCCTCCTGGACGAACGTCGACGTCTGGTAGATCGGGACGGTGACCGCGCCCGTGGCCGGATCGGGCTCCTGCCCGTCGTGGATGGCACGCGTCTCGAAGTCCACCGGCTCGATCCTACCCGGCGGTCACTTGGTTACAGGGCGCCCCTTTTAGACGAGTCCCTAATGGGCTACCCTCAAGCGCGGCGCCGGGCAGCCGGGCGCTCCTGGATCACTCACGAGGGGAGAATCGTGTCTCGGTTTCTAATGCGTCTGCTCGTCGCGGCCGCGTCGCTCCTTGCCGCCCCGGCGGCCTTCGCGTCGGCGAACGGCGTCGTCATCTCCGAGTTCCAGTTCCGCGGTCCAACCGGCGGGAACGACGAGTTCGTCGAGCTTCTGAACACGTCCTCTGTGCCGGTCGAGATCTCGGGTTGGCGGCTGCAAGGCTGCGCCGGCGCCAGTGGAGCTGCATCGAACCGCGCGACCGTGCCGGGGGGCGTGACCCTCGCCTCCGGCCAGCACTACCTGTTCGCAAACTCGGCCGGTTCGTACGCGCCCATCGCAGACGCTACGTACGGCACGGGCATCTCGGACGACGGCGGGGCGCAGATCGTCCTCGCCGCCGGAACGAAGGTCGACGGCGTCGCGAACCAGGACTCTTCTGCGGACGTCTGCCGCGAAGGCACCGGTCTCGCCATCCCGACGACGAACGGCAACCGGGCGTTCGAGCGCAAAGACGAGGGCCGTCAGGACACGGACTCGAACGTCGATGACTTTGTGGGGCCGCAGGTCGGCAACCCGCAGCCGTTCGGCGCACCGCCCGAGCCGCCGCCGGCGACGCCGTACCAGATCTCCGAGATCCAGGGCACGGCGCACCGCTCGCCCCACGCAGGTGAGCGCGTCCTCACGACGGGCATCGTCACCGTTGCCCGCTCCTCGAGCTTCTACCTTCAGGATCCGACTCCGGACGCCGACCCCGCGACCTCCGAAGGGATCCTGGTCTTCGGCGTCACGGCGCCGGTCGGCGCGGCAGTGACCGTGCGCGGCACGGTGACGGAGTTTCGGCCGGGCGGAGCCGCAACCAACCTGACCACGACCGAGCTGGCCGCACCCGGCCTGACGGTCGCTGTGAACTTGACCGGGAACCCCCTTCCCGCGACGACTGTCGTCGGCGTCGACCGGCTGCCGCCGCTCGACGTGATCGAGGACGACGCCTCTGGTGACGTCGAGACGGGCGGCGTGCTCTTCGATCCGTCCGAGGACGGCCTCGACTTCTGGGAGAGCCTCGAGGGGATGCTGGTCGGTGTCTCCGATGCCGAAGTCGTCGGCCCGACCAACGACTTCGGCGAGATCCCGGTCTCCGTCGGGGGGCTGGCCGAGCTCCGCACGCCGCGCGGCGGGGTCATCCTGAGGCCCGACGACGCGAACCCGGAGCGGATCATCCTCGACGACGCCCTCGTACCGGTGCCGCCCGCGAACGTCGGCGACACGTTCGCGGCTGACCCGGCGGGCGTCCTCGACTACTCGTTCGCGAATTTCAAGCTGCTCGTCACACAGACGCCGGCCGTCGTGCCCGGCGGCCTGACGCAGGAGACGACCGAGTCGCCGCGGCGGAAGGAGCTCGCCGTCGCGACCTTCAACGTCGAGAACCTCGACCCGAGCGACGGCGCGGCCAAGTACTCGCGGCTCGCCTCACTCATCGTCAACAACCTCCAGGCGCCCGATCTCATCGCGCTCGAGGAGGTGCAGGACAACGATGGGCCGACCAACACGCCGATCACCGATCCGTCCGTCACGCTCGCCACGCTCGTCGCGGCCATCCAGGCAGCCGGCGGGCCGCTCTACCAGTGGCGGCAGATCGATCCCGTCGACGACCAGGACGGCGGCGAGCCCGGTGGGAACATCCGGGTCGCATTCCTCTTCCGCACGGATCGCGGTCTTCGGTTCGTCGACCGCCCGGGCGGGACCTCGATCACCTCCACCGAGGTTCGGGGACGCGGCGGGTCCACGCGGCTCTCTGTGAGCCCCGGCCGGATCCAGCCTCTGGATCCCGCGTTCGCGAACAGCCGCAAGCCGCTCGCGGGCGAGTTTCGCTACCGCAGCGAGACGCTCTTCATCGTCGCGAACCACTTCAATTCCAAGGGAGGCGACCAACCGCTCTTCGGCCGGTTCCAGCCCCCGGCGCGCGTCACCGAGGCGCAGCGGCACGCGCAGGCGACGATCGTCGACGGGTTCGTCGACCAGATCCTCGCCCGTGACCGGCGGGCCAACGTGATCGTGCTCGGAGACCTGAACGACTTCGAGTTCTCCGAGACGCTCGCGATCGTCAAGGGCGGCGTCCTCACGAACCTGATCGAGACGCTCCCGGTGCCGGAGCGGTACACGTACGTCTTCGAGGGGAACTCGCAGTCGCTCGACCACATCCTGGTCAGCCATGAGATCGCCCGGGTGCACGTGCTCGAGTACGACATCGTCCACGTGAACTCCGAGTTCGCCGACCAGGTGTCGGATCACGATCCGCAGGTCGCGCGCTTCGCCTGGAGCGGCGATGACGACGACGACGAAGACGGCGACGACGATGAGGACGACGACGAGGACGACGACTAGGCCATGACGGTTCGGGCCATATCAGGGGTCAGACCCCTGATATGGCCCGAACGGCCCTCTCGGTCAGCCGTTTCGGTGGTTGGCCAGGTACTCGAGAAGGTCTGCGCGCGTCAGGACGCCCAGGGGGCGGCCGTGCTCGGCGACGACGACGGCAGGATGGCCGTTGTCGCCGGAGAGATCGGCGAAGACGGTGTCCACTGACTCGCGAATCTCGACCGCGGGCAGGGGCGGCTCCATCGCCGCGGCGACCTCGTCCTCGAGGGCGCCCTGGTTTCGGAAGACGCGCTCGAGGAGGCCCCGCTCGCGGATCGACCCCACGACGTCGGCGAGCGACTCGACGGGCTCGTGGCGAACGACGGGGATCTGCGAGATCGAGTAGCGCTGCATCAGGTCGATCGCCTGGCCGACTTTCTCGTGGGATTCGACGAGGACGAGGTCCGGGACCTCGGGCTCCTCCTGGCGCTTGAAAGCGAGGACCTGCTGGATCGTCGGCGCGGGCGCGGCGCGCTCGGTGAAGCCGTGCTCGCGGAGCCAGTCGTCGTCATAGAGCTTCGAGAGGTAACCGCGCCCCGAGTCCGGGATGAGAGTCGCGACCGTGGCCGCCGGCCCGAAGCGCTTCGCCACCTCGAGGGCCGCCCAGACCGCCGTCCCGCCCGAGCCGCCGACGAGCAGCCCCTCCTCGCGCGCGAGCCGGCGGGCCGTCCGGAACGAGTCGCGGTCTGAGACCGTCACGTACTCGTCCACGACGGACGGGTCATAGGTCGTCGGCCAGAAGTCCTCGCCGATGCCCTCGACGAGGTAGGGGTGGACGTCGTCCGGATTCGAGTAGATCGAGCCCTCCGGATCGGCGCCGACGACGAGGAGATCGGGCTTGCGCTCCTTCAGGTAGCGAGCCGTGCCCGTGATCGTTCCTCCGGTTCCGACCGTAAACACGATCGCGTCGAGCTCGCCGGCCGTCTGTTCCCAGAGCTCGGGCCCCGTCGTCTCGTAGTGCGCCTCCGGGTTCGACTGGTTCGAATACTGATCCGGCTTGTAGGCGCCTGGAATCTCCTCGGCGAGTCGGTTCGAGACCGAGTAGTAGCTCTCCGGCGACTCGGGCTCGACCGCGGTGGGGCAGACGACCACCTCGGCCCCGTAGGCGCGCAGGAGCGCACGCTTCTCCTCGGCCACCTTGTCGGGCATCACGAAGACGCAGCGGTAGCCGCGGATCGCAGCCGCGATCGCGAGCCCGACGCCGGTGTTGCCGCTCGTCGGCTCGACGATCGTTCCGCCCCGCGCCAGTTTTCCGGCGCGCTCCGCCTCCTCGATCATCTTGAGCCCGATCCGATCCTTCACGCTCCCACCCGGGTTCAGGTACTCGAGCTTGGCGACCACTGTCGGCCCGTCCTCGGGAGCGAGCCGCTGGAGGCGCACGAGCGGCGTTCGGCCCACGAGCTCGAGCACGCTCGGATAGCTCCTCGTCACGAGCGCGATTCTACGGCGCGGAGGGCACGCAGCAGCGCGTCCCGGTTCGGGCAGCCGCACCTCGGCGGTGGCGCTGGCCCCATGGTGCGCCCGGCGTTTTACGCATAACTTCACTTTCCAAAGCAATGGCTCAAGGAGGCGCCATGAACCACATGACCCACACAGTTCCGCATGCGGGAAGCAGCGCTCGAGTGCCGCTGCGCCTGCTCCTCCTCGTCGTGCTGGCCCTCACGCTCACCGCGGGGCTTGCGCCCGTCGCATCGGCCGGGCAGACCTCGGCCGACTTCGACGGAGACGGGTACGCCGATCTCGCGGTCGGCATCCCGGGAGAGGACGTCGACGCAGTGGAAGACGCCGGAGCGGTCTCGATCCTCTACGGATCCGATCCCGGCGTGACCACGGCCGGCGACCAGTTCTGGCACCAGGACAGCCCCGGCGTGCCGGACGCAGCCGAGGCCGGCGACGGGCTCGGCGCAAGCCTCGTCACGGGAGACTTCGACCGGGACGGCTATGCCGACCTCGCGGTCGGAGCCCCGGACGAGGACATCGGCGGAGTGACCGACGCCGGGGCCGTCATCGTCCTCTACGGCGGCCCGGACGGTCTCACCGCTGCCGGAAGCCGGATCGTCCACCAGGGCCTGCCGGGAATCGCAGGCGAGGCAGAGGAAGCCGATGCATTCGGGACCGCGCTCGCCGCGGGCGACCTCGGACGTAGTCGAGCCGACGATCTGGCGATCGGCGTCCCCGGCGAGTCCGTCGCAAGCGCCGCTAAGGCCGGAGTGGTCTCCGTCCTCTACGGCGGGCTAGACGGGCTGTCGGGTGACGGCGACGCCGTCGTCCGGCAGGGGACCGCCGGTGTCGCGGGATCGGCCGAGCGACGCGACCGCTTCGGCACCGCTCTCGCGGTGGCCGACCTCGGCCGCTCGGGCCGGGCCGACGTCGCCGTCGGAGCTCCGGGCCAAGACGTCGCGGGCGCGCGTGATGCAGGCGCCGTCGCCGTCCTCTACGGATCCGCCGCTGGGTTGTCGACCGCACGCGATCAGGTCTGGCACCAGGACTCCGCTGGAATCGGAGACCTGGCCGAGGAGTGGGACGGCTTCGGCCACGCCCTCGCCGCCGCCGACCTCGGCAGGGGGCCTAGGGCCGACCTCGCGGTCGGGACGCCCTACGACGGAGCCGTCGACCTCGGGCTCGTGAACGTCCTCTATGGAGGGCCCGACGGGCTGTCGGCTGACGGTGACCAGATCCTCGATCGAGGCCAGAACCCCGACGACTTCTTCGGGTACGCCCTTGCCGCAGCCGACTTTGGCGACGGAGCAAAGGCCGACCTCGCGGTCGGAGTGCCGGGAGCAGACGTCACGGGGGATCCGACCGATCCCCACGCCGACACGGACGACGGGCTCCTAGTCGTCTTCACCGGCGGCCCGTCCGGGCTCGCGATGCCGGGCGAGGTCTGGCACCAGGACGTGGCCGACGTCGAGGGAGAGGCCGAGCAGGGCGACCAGTTCGGCTCGGCGCTCGGTGCGGCGAACTTCGGAGCCGACGTCGAAGCCGACCTCGTGATCGGCGTCCCGAGGGAGGCTCCGGATGCGGCCCCGGCTATCACCAACACCGGCGCCGTGAGCGTCCTCTACGGGACGGAGGAGGGGCTCGCCACGGGCGGCGACCAGCTCCTCTACCAGGACAGCGACGACGTGGAAGACGCCGCCGAGGAGAACGACTTCTTCGGCGCCGGGCTCGCGCCGTAGCCAGCCGGAGCCGGTGCTTGGGGGGTCGCTTCGAGCGGCCCCCCAACGCCGTGCCTGGAAGCGCCGCTAGTGGCGGAAGTGGCGCCGCGACGTGAAGATCATCGCCGCGCCGGACTGCTCGACCGCGTCGACGACGTCGGAGTCCCGCTTCGAGCCGCCCGGCTGGATGATTCCCGTCACACCGGCGTCGAGCGCGAGCCGTGGCCCGTCCGGGAACGGGAAGAACGCATCTGAGGCGAGCGCACCCCCGCTCAGGTCATGGCTGTGCTCGCGCGCCTTCTCGACGGCCAGGCGGACTGCGTCGACCCGGCTCGTTTGGCCGCCGCCCGCGCCGAGGAGCTGGAGATCCTTCGCGAGCACGATGGCATTCGAGACGACGTGCTTCGCGATCCGCCAGGCGAAGAGGAGGTCGCCCCAGCCGGCCTCTGTCGGCGAGCGGGCTGTCACGACCTTCATGCCGGCGCGATCCTCCACCTCGTTGTCGGCATCCTGGACGAGCATGCCGCCGAGGACGCGTCGGTAGTCGCGCTCGCCGGGTGTGGCGCCACGGCGCTCCGTGTCTTCGAGGATCCGGACGGCCGGCTTCTCGCGGAGCACCGCCAGGGCCTCGTCCGCGTAGCCGGGAGCGATCAACACCTCGACGAACTGCTCTGCGAGGGCGCGCGCGAGCGGCTCCTCTACGCGGCGGTTCAGGGCGACGACGCCCCCGTACGCAGAGACCGGGTCGGATGCGAGCGCCTTTTCGTAGGCGCCCTCGATCCCGGCGGCAAGCGCGCAGCCGCAGGGATTCGCGTGCTTCACGATCACGCAAGCCGGAACGGTGAACTCCCGCAGGAGGCGACGGGCCGCGTCGAGATCGTTCAGGTTGTTGAAGGAGAGCTCACGGCCGCCGAGCTGCTCGACGCGCGAGAGGAGATGGCGCCGGGCACCCGCTTCGGCGTAGTAGGCGCCGCGCTGGTGTGGGTTCTCGCCGTAGGTCAGCTCGGCCTGCTTCTCCAGCGAGACGATGAGACGGGGTGGAAACGTCTCGCGATCGCCGAACCATGTGGCGATCGAGGCTTCGTAGGCCGCAGTGTGCGAGAAGGCCTCGGCGGCGAGTCGCCTGCGGGTGTCGAGCGACAGACTCCCAGAGCTCCGGAGCTCGGCCAGCACGTCTCCGTACTGCGCCGGCGACGAGACGGGCGCCACGTGCTCGAAGTTCTTGGCCGCCGCGCGGAGCATCGAGGGGCCGCCGATGTCGATCATCTCGACCGCGTCCTCCTCGCGTGTGCCCTTGCGGGCTGTGATGCGGGCGAACGGGTAGAGATTGACACAGACGAGATCGAATGGCTCGATGCCGTGCTCCGCGAGCGCCTCGCAGTCCTCGGCGCGGTCGCGCCGAGCCAGGATCCCAGCGTGAATCCGCGGATGGAGGGTCTTGACCCGCCCGCCGAGCAGCTCAGGGTGATTCGTCAGATCCTCGACGCGCGTCACGGGGATGCCGAGCTCGGCGAGGTGCGAGGCGGTGCCTCCGCTCGCAACCAGCTCGACCCCGAGCTCGTGGAGGCCGGCCGCAAGCTCGTCCAGGCCTTCCTTGTCGAAGACCGAGAGGAGGGCACGCCGGACCCGGAATTCGCCGGCAGAGGCACTACATGGAGCGTAGAGCCCCGGCCAGATAGCGGCCGACGACCTCCGGGAGCAGCCGGTGCTCGACAGCCTGGAGGCGCCTGTGCAGCGACTCGGGCGTGTCGGCGGGCTCGACCGGGACGCGTTCCTGGGCGATCACGTGGCCCGTGTCGACGCCTTCGTCGACGAAGTGGATCGTCACTCCTGTCTCGGCGACTCCGGCTGCCAGCGCGTCCTCGACCGCGTGCGCGCCTGGGAAGTCCGGGAGGAGCGAGGGATGGATGTTGATGCAGCGGAAGCGCTTGAGGAACTGGGGAGTCAGGAGGTGCATGTAGCCGGCGCAGACGACGAGCTCAGAGCCGTGCCCCTCCAGCCAGGCGGCCATGGCCAGGTCGCGCGCAGTTCGGTCGGCGTAGGCGTCGAGCTCGAAGACCGCGGCGGGAACGCCCGCGGCGTCGGCCCGCTCGAGGGCGCGAACGCCCGGCCGGTTCGACGCCACGGCCGCCACGGGGAGGTCTGCATCGAGGAGCGCTTGAAGGTTCGTACCCGACCCTGAGACGAGGACGCCGATCACGCCCGGTCGGTCCAGGCGACGCCCTCGACGCCTTCCTCGAGGCGGCCGATGACCGGGAAGGCAGCCGACTCCGCATCGCGTTCGGGCACAACGGCGCAGAAGCCGACGCCGAGATTGAAGACGCGGCGCTGCTCGTCTTCCTCGACGCCGCGCTCGTCCAGCCAGGAGAAGACCGGCGGACGCTCCCAAGAGTCTGGTTCGACGATCGCTCCGAGCCCGGGAGGCAGGGCGCGCGGCAGGTTGCCCGGAATCCCACCGCCCGTCACGTGGGCGAGGGCGCGCACGTCGTATGCGGCGCGGAGGCGGCGGACGTCCTCGAGATAGAGGCGCGTCGGCGGGAGCAGCAGGTCCGGGTCGAAATCGTCGTCGCCGAGGAGGCTCCTGACGAGCGTGAAGCCGTTCGCGTGGAGCCCGGCCGACGGCAGCCCGAGGACGGCGTCGCCCGGCTCGCAGCGCGAGCCGTCCACCAGGTCGGCGCGCGAAACGAGCCCGACGCACGTTCCCGCGAAGTCGAGCTCGCCCTCAAGGTAGATCCCTGGCAGCTCGGCCGTCTCCCCGCCGAGGATGGCGCAGCCTGCCTCCCGGCAGACGTCGGCCACGCCCTCGACGAGTTCGGCGACCTCGTCGAGGTCGAGCTCTCCGGCTGCGACGTAGTCGAGGAGGAAGAGCGGCTCGGCCCCGGTCGTGAGGACGTCGTTGACGCAGTGGGCGGCGAGGTCACGGCCGGCGTCCCGCAGCCGTCCGGCACGCCGCGCCAGGATCAGCTTCGTGCCGACGCCGTCCGTCGTCGCGGCGAGGAAACGCTCTCCGTCCAGCGGGAAGAGCCCGGCGAAGTGCCCGAACCCCGGGGCTCGTCCCTCGGCCCACGTGGACTCGACAGCGGTGCGCAGCCGCTCGACGACGTCTGCCGCCTTGGCGAGCGAGACGCCGGAAGACTCGTAGGAGCCCGTCATTCGAGTACCTCGGCGGCGAGCTCCGGGCGTCCGTCCGGGCCGCCGGGGAGGAAGCGCACGAGGCTCTCTCCGATTTCGACCTCGGGGCCGTCGCGCTCGAGGCCGAGGATCTCGGCGAGCGCCCGCGCCTTCACCTCCGGATCCTCGGCGCGGAGGTGCAGCTCCGCGAGCGAAAGCTCGTCGGCACTGCTCGATCGCCTCCTCGATCCAGTCGCGCGGCGGGTGCACTTCCAGGCGGTACCCGGCCTCGGTCGCGATGAAGGTCCTCTTGCCCGGATGATCCTGAATCTTGAGGTCGAGCTCGGACGCCCGGTCGATCGCTCTCGGCATAGCCGTCCTCGTCGAGCGCGATGCCGAGATGGTCGACGCGGGGCCGGTCCCAATGACCCGGCTGGAGGACGACATTCACGGCACCACGCGCCAGCTCGACGAGCCGAAGCCGGAAGCCTTTCTCCTCGAGCTCCTCCCACGAGACGCCGGGCTCGAACCAGAATGACCCCTCGCCGACCCAGCCGTAGCGTCCGATCAGGTCGAAGCCCAGCCTGCCGAGGTAGCGCGCCTCCACGAGCCGCACCTTGCTCGTCACGAGGTGGTAGTGGAACAGGTGCACCGCAGGGAAATTTAGCCGCGCCGACGCAGGACTCGGGCGGGCGCGGCGAATCCGTGCCGCATGTCCACCACACCGCCGTCCTCGCAGCCGCCTCCGCCGCCCGCCTACAACCAGGGTCATGTACGGATCGGGAGCCGGCCTGCAGCAGCTCCCGTCCCTGAACGGCGAGTTCGTCTTCTTCGTCTTCATCTGGGCCGTCCTCGGGATCATCGCCCTGGCGAGCGACAAGATCGGCGCGAGCGAGTTCATGACGGCGACGGTGCCGCTCGCGGTCGCGTACCTCCTCTCCCGCGGGCTCGCGAAGCTCGGCAAGGTCATCGAGAGCCGCTGAGCCTCGCGGCTGCCGCTGCCCACCGCCTGAGATTGCCGCTGCTTCGCCTGCGGCCACCGCCGGTAGGTTTCGCGCAGTGATCGCGGTGCTCGGTGCGGCCGGCACGATCGGCCGGAACGTCACGCGCTTCCTCGAGGAGTGGGGGGCGCCGGTCCGCCGCGCCGACTTCCGGCTCGAGGGGGACGAGCACGTCGACGCGACCGACCCGGAGTCGCTTCGGCGAGCGCTCTCCGACGCGACCGTCTGCGTGAACTGCCTCGACTACCGGCTCAACCTCGACGTCATGGACGGAGCGCTCGATGCGGGCGCCCACTACGTCGATCTCGGCGGGCTCTTCCACGTGACCCTCGAGCAGCTCGCCTCGACGAGCGCTTCCGCGAGGCCGGCGCGCACGGCGATCCTCGGGCTGGGCTCGGCGCCGGGTAAGACGAACCTGCTCGCGCGGGCCGCGGCGCGCGCGCCTCGGCGAAGCCGCCCGAGACGATGGAGATCTGGGCCGCGACCCGCGACCCGGCCGCGGCCGACCATCCCTTTCCCGCGCCCTACTCGGTGCGGACGCTCCTCGACGAGCTCCGCATGCAGCCGATGGTCGTGGTCGACGGCGAGGTGCAGCCGGTCGAGCCGCTCTCCGGGCGAAGCCGAGCGCGAGTTCCCCGAGCCGGTCGGGCGCGACCAAGGGCATCTACACCATCCACTCGGAGATCGCCACGCTGCCGCGTGCCTTTCCGTCGCTTCGCGACGGCGAGCTTCCGGCTCTGCCTCTCGCCCGGGCTCCTCGACAAGCTCCTCGCCCTCGAGCCCGGCGAGGAGCCCGAGCCGTACACGCAGTCGGCCGAGTCCGTGGCGGTTCACGTCGTCGACGTCTCGGCCGACGGCCGGGCGCGTCGAGGGCATGACCGTCACGCGGGGCGGCAGCGCGCGCTCGACCTCGGAGCCGGCGGCCCGCGCGGCGCTCGAGCTCCACGAAGGTCGGCTCTCGGCGCCGGGCGTCCGCGCGCCGGAGGACGCAATCGACGATCCCGAGGCCTTCCTCGCCCTACTCGACACGGAGGTTCGATGGCGCTGACGCACTCACGACCACCTCTGGCGGCACTTCACGCCCGCCGCAGCCGGCTCGCCGATCGTGATCGAGCGCGGCGAGGGCTGCCGGATCTGGGACACGGAGGGCAACGAGTACCTCGACGCGCTCGCCGCCCTCTACTGCGTGAACATCGGCTACGGGCCCTGGCCGGAGATCGTCGAGGCCGCGACGAAGCAGCTCGAGACAGCTGCCCGTTCTTCACGAACTGGGTCGGGTTCGCGACGCCCTCGTCGCTCGAGCTCGCGGACAAGCTGACCGAGCTCGTCCCGATCGACGTCGGCCGGATCTTCTTCGTCTCCGGCGGCTCGGAGGCGATCGAGGCCGCGCTCAAGATCGCCCGCCAGTACCACCGCCTGCGCGGCGAGCCGGCGCGCTACAAGTACGTGACACGACGGAGCGCCTACCACGGGACGACGATGGGGGCGCTCTCGATCAACGGCAGTCCCGCGCTCCGCGCGCAGTTCGAGCCGCTGCTCCCCGGCTGCCTGCGCGCGCCGATGCCGTACCGCTACCGCTGTCCGTACTGCGCCGAGCAGGGCGCCTGCACGCTCCAGTGCGCGGACGAGATCGACGGGATCATCCGAAACGAGGATCCCTCGACGGTCGCGGCCGTGATCCTCGAGCCCGTCCAGAACTCGGCCGGCTCGATCGTGCCGCCCGACGGCTACTTCGATCGCGTGCGTCAGATCTGCGACGAGCACGGCGTCCTGCTGGTGGCCGACGAGGTGATCTGCGGCTTCGGGCGCGTCGGCGACTGGTTCGGCTCGACCCGCTACGGCATCAAGCCGGACATGATGACCCTGGCGAAGGGGATCACCTCGGCCTACGCGCCGCTCGGCGCGCTCGTCGCGAGCGAGAAGGTGATCGAGCCCTTCTTCGGCGAGCCGAAGCGGATGTTCACGCACGGAATCACGTTCGGCGGTCACCCGCTGTCGTGCGCGATCGCCGCTCGCCAACCTCGAGATCATGGAGCGCGAAGATCTGATCGGCCACGTGCAGCGGCACATGGGCGACTTCCGGGCGGCGTTCGACCGCCTGGCGGACGAGCACCCGCTCGTGGGCGACGTGCGCGGCGACGGGTTCTTCTACTCGCTCGAGCTCGTCAAGGACAAGGAGACGAAGGAGACCTGGGCTCCGGCCGAGCGAGACGAGCTCCTGAAGGGGTTCCTGACGCCGCGGGCCCGTGAGCTCGGCGTCTACATGCGCTTCGACGATCGCGGCGAGACGTGCGCGCAATTCTCGCCGCCGCTCGTGGCCGGGCCCGCGGAGCTCGACGAGTTCCTGGGCGTCCTCCGCCAGCTCCTCGACGAGACCGCCGAGCGGGAGGGAATCTCCTGATGGCCACGGCGGTTCGCACCCTCCAGGCGTTCATCGGCGGCGAGTGGGTCGAGCCGGGCGGTGACGAGGGTCGCGAGGTGATCTCGCCGGTCACCGGGGAGAGGCTTGCCGAGGCGCCCGGCGCGAGCCCGGAAGACGTCGAGCGGGCGGGCCGGGCCGCGCGCCGGGCGCAACCCGCCTGGGCGGCCCGGTCGGCCTGGGAGCGGGCCGAGGTCTGTCACGCGATCGCAGACCTCATCCTCGAGCGCAAGGAGGACCTTGCTCGCGAGCTGTGCCTCGAGCAGGGCAAGCCGTATGTAGCCGAGGCGTTGCCGGACATCGAGGAGACGGCCGAGAACTTCCGCGTCGCCGCCGAGGACGTGAAGCGCTTGAACTCGGAGGTGCTTCCGTCCCAGGACGCCGGCAAGCGGATCCTCACGTTCCGCAAGCCGAACGGTGTCTACGCGTGCATCACGCCCTGGAACTTCCCGACGGTGATCCCGAGCGAGCTGATCGCCCCCGCGATCGTCGTCGGCAACACCGTCGTGGTGAAGCCGTCCGAGTGGACGCCGATCGCGATGTCCAACCTGATGGCGATCATGGCGGAAGCGGGGCTTCCCGAGGGCGTGGTGAACCTCGTCTACGGCGACGGCTCGGTGGGCGAGGCGCTCGTCACGAGTCCCCACGTCGACGCGATCGGGTTCGTAGGCTCACACGGGACCGCGGAGCGGATCGTGCGCGCGGCCGGGCTGAAGCGGAGCCTCATCGAGGCGAGCGGCAACGGGCCGGTCGTCGTCTGCGCGGACGCCGACCTCGAGGCGGCCGCGAAGGGCGCCGTCTTCGGCGGATTCTTCTGCGCCGGGCAGGTCTGCTGCGCGACGGAACGAGTCCTCGTGGACAAGCGCGTGCACGACGACTTCCTCGCCGCCGTGGTGCGGGAGGCCGAGACCTGGCGCCTCGGCGATCCCTTTGACGACGAGACGCTCGTCGGGCCGATGAACAACGAGCCGACCGCGAGGAAGATGGACGACCATCTCGAGGACGCGGTCAGCAAGGGCGCCGAGGTCGTGCTCGGCGGCGGGCGCGACGACGGCCGCCCGACCAGCCTCTACTACCAGCCGACGGTGGTCGACGGCGTCGGCCTCGACACGCTGATCAACCGGGACGAAACCTTCGGGCCGATCGTGCCCCTCATCCAGGTCAGCTCGGACGAGGAGGCGGTCGAAGTCGCGAACTCTTCCCACCTCGGGCTCCAGGCGGCCGTGTACACCCGGAGCCTGAAGCGCGCGTTCCGCTACGTCGACGCACTGCGGGTCGGAAACGTGGTCGTGAACGACTCCACGGACTACTGGGAGGCGCACGAGCCCTTCGGCGGCGCCGCCGGCACGCTCACCGGCTGGGGCCGGGTCGGCGGCCGCTACTCGCTCCTCGACATGACGGATCTCCGCACGGTCGTGCTCGACGTGGGCGGGGCGGAGGAGGATTCGAACGGGTGACCGGAACCGCCTCAGGCGTTTCCTCCATACGAATCGCGCACAGGGCGGCGCGATTCGCCCGGCCGCTCCGCGGCCTCCGGTTCGCGTGACGCTCCGGGAGCGGGTGCTTCCGGCGCTCTTCGACCGGCTCAGTGCTCACTTCGAGCGACGGTTCGGCGAGAAGCGACGGCTGGTGGTGGCCGGGACGAGCGGCCGGGTGCTCGAGATCGGTGCCGGAACCGGCTGGAGCTTCAGGCACTACCCGGAGGCGGTCGAGGAGATCGTGGCTCTCGAGCCCGACGAAGGCCTGCGCATTCGGGGCGAGCGCCGCGCGGCGGAGTCCGGCCGAGCCGTGACGTTCGTCGGGGGGTCTGCAGAGAGCCTGCCGTTCGAAGACGATTCGTTCGACGCCGCCGTCTCGATGGCGGTGCTCTGCACGGTTCCCGACGCAGCGAGTGCACTCCGGGAGGTGAAGCGCGTGCTCAGGCCGGGCGGCGCACTTCACTTCGTCGAGCATGTCCGCTCTGGGAGTCCGCGCCTGGCCCGCTGGCAGGACCGGCTTGAACGTCCTTGGGGCGTTCTGGCGCAGGGCTGCCACCCGAACCGCGACACGCTCGGCGCCTTGCGCGACGCCGGCTTCGAGGTCGAGATCGCCGAGCGCGGCGAGCTGCCGCTCGCGCCGCCGATCGTCAAGCCATACGTCCTCGGACGGGCGACGCCCTCAGAGACTTAGTGGCTCAGAGCCACTAAGTCCGAATGGCCTGCTCCACGAGATCGGCGATCTGCTCGGTGCCGGAGCCGGACCGGATTCGCCGGGAGGCCGTCTCGAGGCGCGTCCGAAGATTCTCGTCGTCGAGCAGGCGGTCGATAGCGCCGCGGAGCTCATCGGCCCTGAAGCGGTACGGGTCGAGCCGGATCCCGACGCCGGTGTCCTGGGCCCGCTGAGCGTTGTCGTACTGATCCCAGAAGAGCGGCAGGACGATCATCGGCTTACCGAAGTGCAGGCACTCGCAAAACGTGTTGTTGCCTCCGTGGGTGATGACCAGATCGACCTCGGGCAGGAGCGAGACCTGGGGGAGGAAGGATGCTCCCGTCGCGTTCTCGGGCAGTCGGAGCTCGGCCGAACGGGGGCCGAGCGAGACGAGTACGCGGTGCCCGGACTCCCCCAGGGCGTCGAGGAGGCGCTGCATGAGCTCGACGTCCGCGGAGCCGAGGCTTCCGAGGCTCAGATAGACAAGCCTCCCCTCGGTTTCGGCCAGCTCGGCCGGCAGCTCGAACGGCGCGTCAGTCGCGCGCACCGAGGTGTCGACGCGGCTCCACGCGGGGCCAAGCGGCGCGCTCCGCCGGTAATCGACCTCCTCCGGGTAGACGTAGACGTTGCCGTAGGCCGACGTGTGCTGAAACTCGAGCTCCTGCAGGGGCGGGCTGCCCTTGCCGCGATGGAGGTCCGCGAACGCCTCCCACGTGGGGAGCACCGAGTCCCTGTACGCGGCTCGGTACTCGTCCCACCCCGTGCGGTCGCCGGCGGCGTAGCCCGAGAAAACGGGCGGGAGCTCGGTATCGGGCAGCTCGAGCGGGTTGCACGAGACGACGCGGACCCAGGGCCTGCCGTGGCGTTGCACCGCGGGCCAGGAGCTGACGCAGTCCTCGACGACACCGTACGCCCCGACCTCCTGGAGGATCTCGTAGGCGCGATCATCGCCGTAGGCGATGCCGTCGGCCAGCGCCTGCCAGGTTGGCCGGATGAACTGGTCGATCTGCTCGAGAGTCGGCTTGCGGAAGATTGGCGCCGTCTCGGCGATGAAGTCGACCCAGAACTGGCCGACGGCTTCCTCGGTCTCCGAGGGAGGCGTCGTTCGGAGCAATCGCTCCTCGAGCCCGACCTTCTCGATCTCGCCGGCGAAGCTCTCGGTGATGGCGAAGACGCAGCGGTGGCCGCGGCGGCGGAGCACGTCGGCGATCCCGACGAGGTTGTTCGTCGGGCCCCAGGCGTCCGGCTCTGGGATGAAGACGATCGTGCTCACCTGCCGCCGAGCCTAACGCACGGCTCTCCCGTTTCCAGGGCGGTGCGCGGGGTAGTCCCAGAGGCATGAAGCAGACCCTCAAAGAGCTTGGCCACGCCGGAGCCCAGGGCTGGCGCGAGCGGGTCGCCGACGCTGTAGCGCCGCGTGTCGCCACGCGGACTCCGGCACGGCAGGAGCAGATCAAAGCTGCAGTCGGCCTCGCGTTCGTCGTCTTCTCGGTTCTGCACCTAGCGCGGACGCTGCGCGTGTTCGCGAAGACCTAGCGCCTATAGGCGATGCGCCGGCTCGAGCACGAGGCGCTCCCGGCGGAACGGCAGCGGAACGGCCGGGTTCTCCGTGTCGATCTCGCGGGCGAGCCGATGGCCGTCGAAGATCACGTCGGCCGGGATGCGCGGCGCGACGCAGTCGCCGATCCGGTACGCGGCCTCGATCCCGGCAGCGTCTAGCGCCTCCTCGTCGGCGACGAGCTCGTGGTAGAGGGCGTCGTCGGAGAGCCGTTGTGTGACGAGCACGACGGAGTCTGCTTCGAGCTCCACCGGCTCGCCGAACTCGTCCGTACCGGTGACCCGCCCAGGCTCGACGGCGGCGAGGACGAAGCCGCGGCGCTGCGAGACTCCGACGCGGTGCAGATGCTGACGGAGCAGCACGCCTTCGAGAGTCTCGTCGCAGTAGGGCGCGATCCGCTCGTGGAGCGTCGCGAGCTCGACGACGTACCCCTCTGCTGCGAGCTTCTCCGCGAGCCCGGGCGCGGTGAAGTACCCCTCGCCGTCCCAGACGAGCACGCGTTTGCCGGGCGGCCGCATTCCCTCGACCATGATCTGCTCGGGAGTGAGGACGTGCGGCATCGACGCGTCCGCGCCTGCCACAGGCTCGTGCGTGAGCCCGTTCAGGCCGTCGGTCGCCCAATGCGAGCCGGTCGCGAGGATCACGAGCTCCGCGCCGTACTCGAGGACGTCCTGCGCCGAGAGGCGGACGCCTGTGACCACCTCCACGTTCCTGAGCTTCTCGAGCTGGATGCGGCGCCAGTTCACGACCCGCGCCCACTCACCGAGCCCGGGGAGTTGCGGCACCCAGCGGAACCAGCCGCCCAGGTCGCGCTCGGCCTCGACGAGGTGGACGCGACGGAAGCCGCGCTTCCCGAGCACCATCGCGCACTCCATCCCTGCGGGGCCTGCCCCGACGACGAGAACGTCGCGGTCGGCGTTGTCGGCCTCGTCGAATCGCTCCGGATGCCAGCCGCGCCGGTACTCCTCGCCCGCCGTCGCGTTCTGCGTGCAGCCGAGATGGTGTCCGCCCTCCGACTTCGAGATGCAGATGTTGCAGCCGATGCACTCGCGGATCTCCCCGTAGGCGCCTTGCTCGATCTTGCGCGGCAGGAAGGGGTCCGAGATGGAAGGACGCGCGCCGCCGATCAGGTCCCAGGCTCCCGACCTGACGATGTCGGCCATCCGATCCGGGCTGGTGAGTCGGCCGACGCCGACGATCGGCTTGGCCGTCGCCTCGCGCACCCGGCCGGTCCATTCGAGCTGCCAGCCCTCGGGGAAGAACCGCGAGGCGCCCGAGTCCTTCGACCATTCGGCGATCGATCCGACGTTGACGTCCCACAGGTCGACGAGATGGTCGGCAAGACGGATGAACTCGAGCGCCTCGTCGACTACGAGCCCTGGCGTGACGTCGACGCCGATCCGGCTCGCGATCGCGCAGTCGTCGCCGACGGCTTCGCGCACGTCCTCGAGCACCTCGAGCCAAAAGCGGGCGCGGTTCTCGAGCGAGCCGCCGTACTCGTCGGTGCGGTGGTTGTAGAAGGGCGAGAGGAACTGGGTCAGGAGGTACGTGTGGCCGCCGTAGACGTAGACGATGTCGAACCCGGCCGAGCGGGCCTGGCGAGCGGCCCAGACCCAGTCGCGTCGCACGCGCTCGAAGTCGGAGCGCTCCATCGTCTTCGGCACGTGGATCGCGTCGTAGTCGCTTGCGAGCTGCGACGGGCCGATCGCCGGCCAGCGCGACTGCCGCGTGTGGGCGTGGCCGCCTGAGTGCGTCAGCTCGATGCCCGCAAGCGAGTCGTGCTCGTGAACCTCGTCGCAGAGCACCGCCAGATTCCGCGTGTCGTCCTCGTCCCAAAGCCGGGCCGAGACGTACGGCGACTCGTCGGAGTCGGCGCTGACCGGGGCGTACTCGGTGTTGACGGCGGCCCAGCCGCCCTCTGCCTTCACCGCGCGGAAGCGGGCATGCGAGCCCGGCTTCTCGGTGCCGTAGCCGGTGCAGTGCGGCACCTGGTAGAAGCGATTCCGAAGCGTCTTCGGGCCGATCCGGACCGGCTCGAAGAGAATGTCGTGCTTCGGGTCGCGCGGCACGGCGCGAGTCTACGGCGCTCGCGGCATGGTCGCTCCGGGGGCGCAACTCGGCACACTTCCGCGTACCACACGCGCGCCTTTTCGCGAGTAGGCTCGGGGGCGGTAGGCGGGAGGGTCGGGACCCGCCTTACCCGCGCGTGAAACTGTGGCGCGAGGCGCGCTACCGACGGCGACGATCGCCGGATCGCCCGGCTAGGATCGGCCGGTGGCGCAGGCGACCGGACCCGCATCGGTGGACACCTCGTCGTCGGAGAGCCTCGAGGCCCTCGGAGCCGAAGTCGCGTTCGGGCTGCCGGGCATCCACGCGCTCGCGATCTGGGAGGGTCTCAGCGAGAGCTCGGTTCGCTATCTCGGCTTCCGCACCGAGCTGAACGCCGGCTTTCGCGGCCGACGGCTACGCGCGCGCCAGCGGCCGGCCGGCGCCGCTCCTGCTCTCGACCGGGCCCGGGGCGCTCAACTCGCTCACGGCCCTCATGGAGGCCTCGAGCTCACACGTTCCCGTCGTCGCGATCGCGAGTCAGATCCCGACCGAGCCTGATCGGCCGCGGTCGCGGCTACCTCCATGAGCTCCGCGACCAGGCAGCCTCCTTCGCACCGCTCGTGAAGTGGACGGCGCGTGCGGGTTCGGCTGCTGAGATCCCAGAGCTGCTCGCGGAGGCGTGGCGTCGCGCCTCCACGCCCCCGAGTGGCCCGGTCTCTCCTCGAGATCCCAGTCGACCTGCTGACCGCCGAGACCGACGCGCCGCGCGTCGTCGATCTCGACGCCTCTGCAATCGAGCCGACGCTCCCCGACGTCACGGAGGCGGCCGCGCTCCTCGCCGGCCGCGTCACGGCCGGTGATCTGGGCCGGGTGGCGGCGTGCTCCGCGCCGGCGCCTGGAACGAGCTCCTGGCGCTGGCGGAGCGGCTCGGCGCCGCTGTCGCCACGACCTACATGGGCAAGGGCGCCTTCCCGGAAGACCATCCGCTCTCCCTCGGCTCGGCCTGCGACGAAGGCGCGTTCCAGGAGGCGCGTGAGCGCCGCCGACGTGCTCCTCTGCGTCGGTACCGAGCTCGGCGCAGAGACCACGGGCCAGTACTCGCTCCGGCCCAGCGGCCGCATCGTCCAGGTCGACGTCGATCCCCAGCGGATCGGCGCGACCTACGAGGCGCTTGGGCTCGTCGGCGACGCCCGGGCTGTCCTCGGGAGCCCTCACCGATGCGGTGCCGGAGCGCCGCGGCGACGGAGCTCGACTGGCCGGCGAGACGCGCAACCGGATCCAGCGCGGGCTCGCTGACCAGGGACACGAGCTCGAGCGCGGCCTCCTCGACTCCATCCGTGCTGCGCTACCCCGCGAGGCCGTCGGCGCCTGGGACATGACGATCCTGGCCTACTGGGCCGCCGCTCACTTCCCGGCTCTCGAGCCGCGACGCTTTCTCTATCCGCTCGGCTCGGGCACGCTCGGCTACGCCTGGCCGGCCGCGCTCGGCGCGGCCGCGGCGACCGGCGTCCCGACCCTGGCCGTCGTCGGCGACGGCGGCTTTCTGTATGGGCATCGGCGAGCTGGCGAGTGCGCGCCAGAACGGGCTCGACGCAAAGCTCCTCCTCGTCGACGACGGCGGCTACGGGATTCTCCGCGAGTACCAGCGCGACTCCTTCGGCGAGACCTTCGCGGTCGATCTGGTTCAGCCGGAGCTTCCCGCCCTCTTCGAGGCGTTCGGCGTGCCGCATCGCGCCGCTTCGCCCGAGACGCCTCGAGGACGACTTCGCTGGGCTCTCGCCACGGACGGCCCCGCGGCGGTCATCCTCCGCACCCACCTCGAGATGTGGACTCCGACGGCCTAGTGCAGGCCGCCTGGGCCGATCTCGTCAAGCCGTCGCTCGCACGGGCTCGAGCCCTACCGGCCCGGAGAGAGCGTCGTCGAGCTCCGTGAGCGGCACGGGCTCGACGAGGTCGTGAAGCTCAACTGGAACGAGGGTCTCTTCGGTCCGTTCCCGGGCGTGCTGGAGGCCGCTGCCGCGGAGCTCGAGAACTCCTGGATGTACCCGGAGCGGGCCTACAGCGACCTGCGCGAGGCGATCGCCGCCTGGCTCGACTCCCGCCCGAGCGAATCGTGCCGGGGCACGGCATCCAATCGCTCGTGACGACCCTCGCGGCCGCACTCGTGCAGCCGGGCGACAGTGTCGTCTTGCCGCGGCCCACATACGGGCTGTACGCGCAGGTGCTGGCGGCCGCCGGCGCCGGCTCGACCGAGTACCCGTGCGTGACGACCTCGGGCTCGACCTCGTGCAGATGGCCGAGACCGCCCATCGCACACGGGCCAAGCTGGTCGTTGTCTGCGACCCGAACAACCCGACCGGCCTCCTCCTCGGCCGCGACGAGTGGGACGCCTTCCTCGACGCGCTTCCCGCCGGCTGCATCGCCGTCGTCGACGAGGCATACGTCGAGTACGTCGATCCAGAGCTGCGTTTGGCGCGGGAGCAGGACGTCGCCGGGCCCAGACCGGTGATTGTCCTGCGGACGTTCTCGAAGATCTTCGGGCTCGCCGGGCTCCGGCTCGGCTACGCGGTCGTTCACTCGGAGCTCGAGCCCTACCTCGACGTCGTTCAGGAGCCCTTCAACGTGAACCGCATAGCCCTTGCCGCCGGCCAGGCGAGCCTCGCGCGCGCCGACCTCCTGGAGGAGCGCCGTCGCGAGGCGGTCGAGGCGCGCGAGCTGCTTGCGGCCCGCCTGGGCGAGCTGGGCGCGCGCGTCGTACCGTCTCACGCCAACTTCGTGCTCGCCGAGGTGTCAGGGGACGACGCCGAGCTCGCCGACCGCCTCGCCGCCCGCGGCTTCCTGGTGCGGCCCGGAAGCGAGTTCGGTCTCGCCGGCTACCTCCGCGTCACGGCCGCGCCCCAACCGGTCATCGAGCGCTTCGCCGCCGTGCTCGCCGAGGAGCTCGAGCCTAGGGGGCGAGCATCGACGCCCTGACGAGGCGCCCGCCGATCCGGCCGCGGAGCGTTGCCTCGCCGAGCTGCTCGTGCGCGTCCCAGCCGACCCGCACGGTCCCGGTTCGCCCATGCGGGCCGGCCACCACGACTCGGCCTCGACGAGCCCGAGGTAGCGGCGCCAGATGGCAGTCCCGCTGACCGGCACCCCGCGGATCAGCTCGGCGTGCTGCCGCCGATCCCGCGGAGATCGACGAGAACGAGGCTCCGGCGCCCGGACACCGGCCGCCACAGCTTGGCGCGAACCGCCCGGTCGTCGGTGACCGGGAAGCCCGGGCCGCCCTCGAGGGAGACGAGCGTCGAGCCGTGGGCGGCTCATGTCGCCCCGCCCGTACTGCTCGAAGTAGATGCGGATCTTGCGGCCAGCCGGGTTCGCGCGGAACGGAACGCTTCACGTACCCGCAGCGGGTCCCTGTGCGAGCGAGCGTGTCTCCGCCGGGCACGCGGCCTGGATGATCGGCGGCGGAGCCGCGTCCACGGGAATATATCTACGCCGTCAGATCGGCTGCGAGCTCCTCGAAGGCCGCCACGAAGGCGTCGCAGTCCTCGAGTGAGTGCGTCGACCGAGAGCGTCCACTCCTCCTCGCGGCCGGGCGTCATGAAGATGCCGCGGTTCATGTTGTAGAGCCACGCGAGATCGCAGAGCTCCCCGTCCTGGTTCGCCTTGTAGGTCTCGTAGTCGACGACCTTCGTCGGCGAGAACGTCACACAGCCCTTTGCGCCGACGCCGACGGCGTACCCGGCGAGCCCGTAGCGCTCGATCACGCTCGAGCAGCCGGTGAGCATCCGTTCGTTCAGCGCGTCGAGGTGCTCGTAGGCCTCGGGCGTCAGCACCTCCGTCAGGCTGGCGCGGGCCGCGGCCATCGAGAGCGGATTCCCGTTGTACGTGCCGACCTGGTAGACGCGCTCGGACTCGACGACCTCGAAGACCTCCTCGGTGGCGCCGATCGCCCCGGCCGGCAGGCCGCCGCCGAGCGTCTTCGCGAGCGTGACCATGTCGGGCGTGACGCCGAAGCGCTCGGTCGCCCCGCCGGCTGCGATGCAGAGCCCCGTCTTGACCTCGTCGAAGATGAGGACGATGTCGTGCTTGCGCGTGAGCTCGCGCACCGCCTCGAGGTAGCCCGGCTCGGGAAGCACGACCCCGAGGTTCATCATCGCCGCCTCCATGATCACGCAGGCCGGCTTTCGACCCTCGTCGATCATGCGCTCGATCCGGCGCTCCATCGCCCCGGCGTCGTTGAACGGCACGGCGATCGTCAGGTCGGCGACGCGCTGCGGGATGCCCTCGCCGTACGGCAGCGAAGCGAGGTCGTCCGGGTCGCCGATCTTCGCGTAGGGGACGCCGATCGAGACCATCACGTAGTCGTGGTGGCCGTGGTAGGAGCCGAAGATCTTCACGATCTCCTCACGGCCCGTCAGCGCGCGCGCGATCCGGATCGCGTCCATCGTCGCCTCCGAGCCCGAGTTGGTGTAGCGCCACTTCGGGAGCCCGAAGCGGCGCGCGAGCTCTTCGGCGACGACGAGTCGCGTCCTCGGTCGGCACGGCGAAGTGCGTGCCGAGCGAGTGGCGTCGCCGGACGGCTTCCTCGATGGCCGGATGCGCATGGCCCTGCACCATCGAACCGAACCCGTTGTGGAAGTCGAGCAGCTCGTTGTCGTCGACGTCCCAGACCTTGGCGCCCTTTCCGTGAGAGAGGTAGATCGGCCAGGGATCGCGGAGCTGGTAGGAGGACGCGACGCCGCCGGCGAGGCTGTGCCTGGCGCGCTCGTACATCGCCGCGCGAGCCGGGAGTTCGCTCGTCGAGCGTGGTCTGCTCGCGCTCGGTGAGGTCGCGGATGCGGCTCCGGTCGAGCTCGATTCGCGCCGGGGCCGAGGTCACGCTTCCATCTCCTGGCTATTCGGGCCCTGAGCGCTATCCGTCGCGGGAAGAACACGAAGCGCGTCCGCGGGCAGATGGAGCTGCACAGGCGTGCCTTGCTCGTACAGGAGGCCCCTGCCCGTGTTCTGGACGAGTGCCTGAAGGGTCTCTCCCGTCGCGGCGCGGACGATCACCTGCTCGGCCGAACCCACGTAGACGCGGCGCTCGACCATTCCGGGAATCCGGTTTGGCCCTGCATCGCGACCCATGCGGCTCGAGCTCGACACGCTCGGGCCGGATGACGATCCTCGCCGGTCCGACGAAGTCGGTGTCGGCCGCCGCGCGCCTCGAGCTCGAACCCTTCGACCGCGACGACAGCGGTGCCGTTTCGTGCGCCGCGCGCGGTGGCGTTCATGAGGTTCGAGACGCCCAGGAAGTCGGCGACGAACAGCGTTTCGGGGTCCTCGTAGACGTCGCGCGGGGCACCGACCTGCTCGACGCGGCCCGCGTGCATCACGGCGAGGCGGTCGGACATGGTCAGCGCCTCCTCCTGGTCGTGAGTCACGTAGAGAAACGTGATCCCGACCTCCTGCTGGAGCGCCTTCAGCTCGATCTGAAGCGTCTTTCGGAGCTTCGCGTCGAGCGCGCCCAGGGGCTCGTCGAGGAGAAGCACGGCCGGATTCAGCACGAGAGCGCGGGCAAGCGCCACCCGCTGCTGCTGGCCGCCCGAGAGCTGCGACGACTTCCGCTTCTCGTAGCCGGTCAGCTGCACGAGCTCGAGCGCGCGCCCGACCCGCTCCTTGATCTCCGCTTTCGGGCGCTTGGCACGCCGCAGGCCGAACGCGATGTTGTCGAACACGTTCAGGTGCGGGAAGAGCGCGTAGTTCTGGAAGACGGTGTTCACGTTTCGGCGGTGAGGCGGGGTGTAGGCGACATCTGCTCCGTCGAGGAGGATTCGTCCCTCGGACGGCTGCTCGAAGCCCGCGATCAGGCGAAGAGTCGTCGTCTTGCCGCAGCCCGACGGGCCGAGCAGCGAGAAGAACTCCCCACCCGGAATCTCCAGATCGACCGCGTCGACGGCGGTCACGTCCGCGAACCGCTTGGTCAGCGTCGACCAGCCTGATCTCGCCGTCGGGCCATCTCAGATCTCGAAGCCGGGAAGCCCTCGGGCGGTTCCGGACGCGGCGCTCTCCTCGGGTCAAAAAGCGCCACGCGAGGTAGGCGAACGACGAGACAGAGCAACGTGATGACCATCATGATCGTGGCGATCGCATTCGTCGACGGGAGCGGGGCGGAGCGTGTCGCGCTGTAGATCCTGATCGGCACGGTATCCGTCGCGCCTCCGCTCGAGAGCCACTGGCTGATGACGAAGTCGTCGACCGAGATCGCGAAGACGACGGCGGCCGAGGCAACGATCGCCGGCGTCAGGAGGGGCAGGAGAACACGAATGAGCGCAACGGTCGGCGACGCGCCGAGATCCGCAGCAGCTTCCTCGTACTGCCGCCCGATCGAGAACAGCCGTCCCGCGGACGATCACGACCACGAAGGAGATCGAGAAAGTGACGTGCCCGAGGATCTGGGCGAGCGTGCCGGTGCCGACGAACGTGAAGACGTGCGTGAAGACGAGGAGAAGCGAGACTCCCATGACGATCTCAGGCGTCACGAGGGGAAAGAGCATGAGGAAGTTCGAGGGCCTCGAACCCCACCCGGTCCACCGCGCCAGGCCGATCGCGAGCAGAACTCCGATCGGGCACCGCGATGAGGACGTCGGCGGTCGCCAGCTTCAGGCTCTGGGCCAGGGCGTTTCGAAGCGTCGGGTCGTTCCACACGGAGTCGACCGGGTCGCCCCAGTACCAGCGGTCTGAGAAGCCTTGCCACACGGTGCGGGAGCGCGTCGCGTTGAAGGAGAACTGCACCGCGATGAGGACCGGGAACGAGTGACCAGAGGACGTAGGCCCAGGTAACGACGCACGAGGAAGCGCGGTCGGCCCCAAGGGTTTCCGAGCCAGCCGCGCAGCCGCCCCAAGGCCGAGAAGCCGGGCGGGCGGCGCTCGTCCGCCACCACGGTCACGACGAAGGCGCCTCCCGGGAGGCACGATGGACTGTGCGCATGTAATAGACCATGAGCACGGTCAGGAAGGCCGCGAGGATCACGGTAAGGGCCGCGCCGATCGTCGGCTGACCTCCGTAGTGGAAGTAGAGGTCGATCTGGTTGCCGATCAGCGACGTCTGCGGGGCGCCCGAGACGATGTCCGGGGTGTAGTAGTCACCGAACATCGGCAGCGTGACGAGAACCGCGCCACCGAGGATTCCGATCTTCGACAGCGGGAGCGTGACGGTCCGGAAGGTGCTCCACGAACTCGCCCCGAGATCCCGGGCAGCCTCGAGGTGACTTCGATCGATCCGGTCGAGCGCCGCGAAGAGCGGCAGGATCATGTAAGGGATGTACCCGTAGACCAACGCGAGGATCACGGTCGACGGCCTGTCCCCCAAGCCAGTCTCGCGGCTGGCTCAGCACGTGGGTGTAGGTGAGAAAGCGATTCACATACCCGTCAGGCGCCAGCAGGTTGACCCACGCCAGCATCCGCATCAGGTAGCTGATCCAGAGTGGCAGGATGATCAGAAGGAGAAGAACCGCCTTCATCCGTCCCGCATGGCGCGCGACGTAGTAGGCGACCGGGTAGCCGATCAGGAGGGAGAGGGAGAGGGCGATCGCGACATAGGCGATCGTTCGCGTCGCTACACCGAAGAACGTGCCCCCGGGCGCGAGCCGTTCGAGCACTTCGAGGATCCACCCGATGTTCCAGTCGAGCGGATTCCAGAGCGGCACGGGCCCCGCGAGCACGGGGTCGACGGTCCCGAACGCCACCGCCACGACCGCGTAGAACGGCACGACGAAGAGCACGATCAACCACAGGACGCCCGGGAGCGCGAACCCGGGCCAGAGCCAGCGGCGGTACATCCCTAGCTCCGGGGCGGGCCTAGCCGGCTCCGGCCAGGAACTCGGAGTAGCCGTCTTGCCAGATCTGCTGCCCCCGCGCGGTGAGCGTTCCGAACTGGAGCGAGTCGGGTCCCAAATCGCCGTTAGACAGCACGCTGTTGGCGAGGTGCTCCGGCACGACTCCGTCGGAGACGAGCGACTCCGGATCGATCTCGTTCAGCGGTGGCTGGTAGCCGTTGAAGTCGACGAAATTCGAGTAGGCGATGCCGTTGTCGAGGATGTAGTTCAGCCACAGATGTGCCAAGACGGGCTTTTCCGTCGTGGCACAGATAGACCAACAATCGTTCTGGACGGGGTGCTTGCCCTTCTCGTCCCTCCAGAAGCTAAGCGCGGTCGGAGGCGTGCCCCTCGGTAAGTAGTAGATGTAGCCGGCGATCATGTCGCCGGACCAGGCCTGATGAAGCCAGCTCGTCCCTTCGGGGATGGCCTGGTACTGGATGTCGTCGACCTTGATGTTGCAGATGTCGTAGAGCTCCTTCAGGTCAGCGACGGCCTGGTCGACAAGCTCCGGGTCCTCCGTGTTGATGTCGAAGACTCCCTTGCGGAGGAGCGCCAATCCGATCGTTTCCCGTTCCTCGCTCAGGAGGCCGACCTTGCCTCTGTAGTCCCCCGCCTCCCAGAAGACATCCCAGGGCTGGGGCATCGCTGCGATGTCTTCTTGGACTTTGTCGGAACGCCACGCGACGCCGGTCGCGTAGCACGTGTACGGCACCGTGTAGCGCGACCCGATGTCGTAGAACGGGCTGACGAGCTCCGGCCAGATGTTCTTCTTCAGGTTCGGGATGTAGTCCAGGTTGAGCGGCTTGATGAGCTTGCCGGCCACCGCGCGCGTGAGGTTGTCCGGCGTCATCTCCATCACGTCGGGCTTGACTGCACCGGAGGCGAGGCGCTGGATGCCCGAGGAGATGTTCTGGAAGGCCGTGTACTGGACGTCGACGCCGTACTTCTTCCCGAAGTCCCTGAGGTGCTTCTTGTAGAGGTAGTCCGGATAGTTGAAGACCGTGAACGTCCCGCCCGTTTCGGGCTCTAGGCCAGACTCGATCGGGTCTTCCCAGAGGGGCATCGTTACCCGCTTGTCCGGCCTCGCGAGAGGCAGGCCCCCTGGTCCCAGCAGCTCGCCACCCGCGCCTGTCGTCACGTCGGCTTCCGTCGTCTTGCTGCAGCCGGCGAGAACTCCTCCCGCGCCAGACATCACCGTGGCAGCGCTCGCGGCGCGCAGAAGGAGATCGCGCCTGGTCAGCCCACCGTGTCTTTCCTTCGGATGCCGCACTGTCGGAGGCTCCTCTGTCGGTTGGTCCTCGGAGGGGGTAACCCCGAGACGGCGCAGGCTCTCATGCTCAATCTGCCCCATCAAGTCTCGATTGCATTTCCTTACGTCTCCGCCGTGTCAGGCTGTCATCTGGCGTGCGCTGGTTTAGACTCGGCCGATGCCGGGCGAAGGTGTGGCGATCAGCCTCCAGGGCGTGAGGAAGCGGTTCGGCGAGGTCGAAGCGGTCCGCGAGGTGACAGCCGACATTCCCGAGGGCGAGTTCTTCACGATGCTCGGTCCGTCGGGCTGCGGGAAGACGACGACGCTTCGCATGATCGCCGGCTTCGAGCAGCCGGACGAAGGGCGCATCCTCCTCCGCGGGGACGACGTAACCGACGTCTCGCCGAACCATCGGAACGTCAACATGGTCTTCCAGCACTACGCACTCTTTCCGCACATGTCGATCTACGACAACGTCGCCTTCGGCCTGAAGCTGAAGAAATTCGGCAAGGAGGAAACGAGAGAGCGCGTCGCAGAGATGCTCCGGATCGTTGAGCTCGAGGGTTACGAGAAGCGTCGGCCGTCGCAGCTCTCCGGCGGCCAGCAACAGCGAGTCGCGCTGGCGCGGGCGCTCGTCAACCGGCCCGCCGCCCTCCTCCTGGACGAGCCGCTCGGCGCACTCGACGTGAAGCTTCGAAAACAGCTTCAGCTCGAGCTGAAGCGGATCCAGTCCGAGCTCGGCACGACGTTCGTCTACGTGACGCACGACCAGGAAGAGGCGCTCTCGATGAGCGACCGGATTGCGGTCATGGACGACGGCCTCGTCGAGCAGATCGGCTCCCCGCGTGAGATCTACGAGCACCCGCGCACGGCCTTCGTCGCCGACTTCATCGGTTCGCTGAACGCGTTCGACTTCCGGGTCGACTCCGTCGACGGCGAGCTCGCCGTCATGAGGGTCTCCGACGGCGGCAGGCTCGTCGTCTCGGCGACCGGAGCCACGCAGCCCGGCGTCCACGGTCAAGGTCGCGGTACGGCCGGAGCAGATCCGGATCGAGGCGGCGAACGGGCGCGCCCCCGAGGGCGGCTCGCGCGTCGACGGCACGATCGCACAGGCCGTCTACCTCGGATCGCTGACCCAGTTCCACGTCGACACCGAGTGCGGTCGGATCGTCAGCCACCGGATGAACGACGAGGCCGCGGCGAGTCTCGGCGAGGGCCGCCGCGTCACGCTCACGTGGGCGTCCTGAGACACTGCCGTCCGTGCTGGCGGAAGCCCTCGGCCTAGGCCGCGCCGGACGAGTGTCGAGCCGGTCGCTCCGGCGTCGAGCTTTCGCTCGAGCGCGCGGCGGCCGAGCTCGGCGAGCAGGACGATGAGCGAGCGAGGCGACGAACACGACCACCGCGACCGCGATCGCCTGCGGCAGAAGCGTCGGGAAGCGAAGCTGCGAGTAGAGGTAGATCGGGAACGTGACCTGGTCGCCGACGACGAAGTTCGCGACCGCGAACTCGTCGAACGAGAACGTGAACGCAGATCAGGAACGACGACAGGACGGCGGGCGCGATCAGCGGCAGCGTGATCGACCGGAAGGTGCGCCAGCCGGTTGCGCCGAGGTCGCGGGCCGCCTCCTCCAGGCGCCGGTCGATCCGCTCGATCCGCGGCGCGAGCACCAGGATGGCGTACGGCAGGAAGACACCACGTGGCCGATGACGACCGTCCAGATAGAGAGCCCGAGGGTGAATCCGAACCACTGATCGAGGAAGACGTCGACTGTCTTGAAGAGGATGAGCAACGCGATCCCGAAGACGACGTACGGGATCACGAGCGGCGTCAGGAGAAAGGCGGTCGCGCCGGACTTCCCGAAGAACTCGCCGCCGGACGAGAACGAGCGAGGCCAGGATCCCGAGCACGACCGCGATCGCCGCACGAGAAGCCGGCGATGATGGCGCTCGTACGAACTGAGCCGCGACGAGCTCCGTCGTTCGAGAGGAACTGCTCGAACCACGCGTCGTGAAGCCTTCGAGCGGGAAGCGCAAGGTCGTGTCGTCGTTGAACGAGAACACGAAGAGCACGACGAGCGGCGCGTAGAGGAAGAGGACGAGGAAGCCCGAAGAAGACCTTGAGCGCCCGCAGGCCGCTCCTGGAGGTGGCGACGTCCATCAGGCGGTCGAGAGCCTGCCGCATCGAGAGGAAGCGCGCGAACAGGACTGCGAGCAGCAGGACGACGACGAAGAGGAAGAGCGAAAGCACGGCACCGGTCGTCCAGTCGAATCCGGGACCGAAGAGGTCCGCGATCGCGTTCCCGAACATGAAGCCCCTGTTGCCTCCGACGAGCGACGGCGTGACGTACTCGCCGATCGTCGGAATGAAGATGAACACGAACGCCGCGATCACTCCGGGCAGGCGACAGCGGCAAGTGTGATCCGTCGGAATGCCTGCCAGCGCGTCGCTCCGAGGTCGCTCGCGGCCTCGAGCAGTCGCCGGTCGAGGGTTCTCGAGCGAGACGAAGATCGGCAGCGCCACGAACGGGATCCAGACGTAGCCGAGGACGAGCATGACCGTGAACTGGCTGTAGAGAAGCTGGGGGATCGGGTCGCCGTCGGCGCGAAAACCGGTCCAGTATGCGAAAGAGTTGATCACCCCCTGGTCGCCGAGGATGAACTTCCAGGCGGCGACCCGGAGGAGGAAGCTCGTGAAGAAGGGGACGATGATGACGAGGAGCAGCGTGTACTTCCAGCGTGACGTTCCGAGCGCCAGGAAGTACGCGATCGGATAGGCCAGGAGGACGCAGACGACCGAGACGATCAGCGACATGCGCACCGAGCGCCAGAAGAGGTCGAGGTAGAGCGAGTCCCAGTTCGAGGAACGACTGCCAGGCAGAGAAAGTCCAGACGTCGTCGCCGGGGAAGAGCGTGATGCCGCCGACCGAGAGAAGCGCGACGAGGACGACAGGGATAGCGAAGAAGAGGACGAGCCAGAGAACCGGCGGCGCGAGCAGCCCGGCCGTCGTCAGCCCGGGCGCGCGGCGAAGGCTTCGTCGCCTGCGGTCTCGGCCGCGCGGTGATCGTGGTGGGTGCTTCGACTGCCACCGTTCAGCGGCGGGCCGCTAGGCCGCCTTCACCTCGGCCCAGTACCGTGTTGTACTCCTTGCGATTCTCGATGTAGCGATCCATGTGAGCCTTCGGCTCCTGAAGGGCGGACGGATCGTCGAGGTGCAGGAGATCGACGAACGCGGGATCGAGCTTGTCGAGGTCGACTGCCGTGTTCGCGTGTCCGTAGGCGTAGTTCTTCTCGATCCAGAGCAGCCGGACTCCGTGCTCGACCAGACGTCGACGTACTCGTGGGCGTGGTGGTAGTTCGGCGCAGTCCTTCATGAGGACGAAGCCGCACACCCAGGAGAGCCGGCCCTCCTTCGGCTCCATGTACGTGACATCGAGGCCGGCATCCTTCGCCGCGACGTAGGAGCCCGCCCAGGAGTAGGCGATCCAGATGTTCCCGGCCGCGAAGTCGTTGTCCATGTCGGTCTGAGAGGTCCAGTAGTTGCGGACGACGTGCTTCTTCGAGATGAGGAAGTCACGCATCTCCGCGAGCTCCGACGTCGTCCATCGCCCAGGGGTCGTCGACGCCGTTCACGTAGCCCGCGATGATGAGGTTCTCGAGGGCGTCCCACCAAGAGATCTTTCCCTTGTACTTCTCGTCGAAGAAGAGCCCCCACGTGTCCTCGCTCGTGTCGACCTTGTCCGACCGGTAGAGCGGCGCCGAGAACCCCCAGTCGGCCGGGATGAAGTACTGCTTTCCGTCCACCTGGCCGTCCTTCATCATCGCCGGGTTCAGATCCTTCGATGTTCGGCATGAGCGAGACGTCCCACGGCTCGATCGCGTCGAGCTTGAGCCAGTCCTGCACGTAGCCGATGCACGGGTGCACCAGGTCGAACGTCGAGCCTGCGCGCACCTTCGCGAGCGCCTGGTCATCGCTCGTCAGGAACGTGTACTTCGGCTTCGGATACCCGCGTTCCCCCGTGTACGCCTTGGCGCCGACGTAGGTGGGGAGCTCGTAGCCGGCCCAGTCGAAGACCGCCAACTTCCCGTCCTCCTGCTCGATCGGCGGCCGTTGCTCCTCCGCGCCCGTGTCACCGCCATTTCCGTCGTCGCCGCCTCCCGATGAGGCGCCGCAGCCCGCGAGGATTCCGGTCGCGCCCGCCGCGGCTCCGAGCTTCAAGAATGTCCTTCGGTCGAGTCGACGGTCGGTCGTGCGGTCCAAGTCCGAGCTCATGCGTCCTCCTGGAAGCCGTGGCGGAAAAAGCAATTGAATGGGACTACGGAGTGACAGTCAAGCTGGATGCCCGGGCTTGAGCGGCGTGCGGCCGCCGGTTAGCGTCCTAGCGTGCCCCGCGATCCGAGCCATGACGTGCTCTTCGAGCCGATCCAGATCGGGCCGAAGACGCTGCGGAATCGGTTCTACCAGGTGCCGCACTGCACCGGCTTCGGGGTGGCGAAGCCGCGCGGTCAGGCCGGCCACCGGGCCATGAAGGCCGAGGGCGGCTGGGCGGCTGTCAACACCGAGTACTGCGCGGTCAGTCCGGAGTCGGACGAGACGCCGTTCATCTCGGCGCGGCTCTGGGACGACGGCGACGCGGCCAACCTCGCGGTGATGTGCGAGGAGGTGCACGCGCATGGCGCGCTCGCGGGCGTCGAGCTGCACCATTCCGGCGTTCACTGCCCCCGCCGCGAGTGGAGGCTGCCCGCGCTCGCGCCGTCCCAGCTCGCGAGCGACTACCTGCTCGTCGTCCCGAAGGCGATGGAGCTCGAGGACATCACGCGGGTGCAACGGGACTGGGCGGCTGCCGCGGTCCGCGCTCGCGACGTCGGCTTCGACATCGTCTACGTCTACGGCGCGCACAGCTACCTCCCGATGCAGTTCCTCTCGCCCTTCTACAACCGCCGGACGGATGAGTACGGCGGCTCGCTTGAGAACCGCGCGCGCTTCTGGCTCGAGACGCTCGAAGGCGTGCGCGAGGCGGTCGGCGACGACTGCGCCGTGGTCGCGCGGCTCGCAGTCGAGGCCCTCTCGCCGTACGGCGTCGAGCTCGAGGAGGGGCTCGAGTTCGTCCGGCTGGCCGACGACCTCGTCGACCTCTGGGACGTGAACATCGGCTCGGCGCTCGAGTGGTCGCGGGACTCGGGCGCTTCGCGCTTCTTCGCCGAAGGCTGGCAGCTCGAGTGGACCGGCCGGGTGCGCGAGGCGACGGCCAAGCCGATCGTCGGCGTGGGCCGCTTCACGAATCCGGACCGGATGGCCGAGATCGTCGCGAGCGGGGCTCTCGACGTGATCGGTGCGGCGCGGCCCTCGATCGCCGATCCGTTCCTGCCGCGCAAGATCGAGGAGGGCCGCTACGACGAGATTCGCGAGTGCATCGGCTGCAACATCTGCATTCCGAAGTCCGATCCCGGCGGAAACATCGGCTGCACCCAGAACGCCACCGCGGGGGAGGAGTACCGGCGCGGCTGGCACCCGGAGCGGTTCGAGCGGGCAGCGAGGGCTGACCGTGACGTCCTCGTCGTGGGAGCCGGACCGGCCGGGATGGAGTGCGCCATCGTGCTCGGCAAGCGCGGCTTCCGCCGCGTACACCTCGTCGAGGCGGCGCGCGAGATCGGCGGCCTCATGCGCTGGGTGCCGGAGCTTCCCGGGCGCGGCGAGTGGGCGCGCGTCCTGAACTGGCGCCGGATCCAGCTCGAGAAGCTCCGGAACGTCGAGGTGATCACGAACGTGCAGCTCTCGGCGCCCGACGTACGCGAGTACGGTGCCGAGCTCGTGATCGTGGCGACGGGAGCACGCTGGGCGGACTCGGGCATCGTCGGCGTGCGGCACGACCACGTGCCGGGAGCCGACGCGTCGCTGCCGCACGTCCTGACGCCGGAGCAGGTGATGCTCGACGGCAAGCGCCCGCCCGGCCGGCGCGTCATCGTCTACGACGGAGAGGGCTACTTCATGGCGCCGGGCCTCGCAGAGCTCCTCGCGCTCGAGGGTTACGAGGTCGAGCTCGTGACGTCGCTCCACGAGGTCTCGCCGTTCTCGTACGAGACGCTGGAACAGACCTTCCTGCCGCCGCCGGCTGCACGAGCTCGGGATCGACCGTGCGGGAAGAGACCGTCGTGACCGCAGATCGAGCCGGGGCGTGTCGACTGCCGAGCACGAGCTCGACGGAGCCGTCGAGATCGAAGCCGACGCGATCGTGCTCGTGACGCAGCGGCTCTCGAACGAGTCGCTCTACCTCGAGCTCAAGGCGGAGCCCGACGTGCTTGCGGAGGCCGGCGTCGAGGGCCTCTACCGCGCCGGCGACTGCGTGGCGCCGCAGCTCATCGCGGACGCGATCTTCGACGGGCACCGGCTCGCGCGCGAGATCGACTCGGAGGATCCCGGCCGGCCGCTGCCCTGGCTTCGGGAACGGCCGCTCGAAGGCGCCGTGGCGGTCGATGCCTGAGCTGCTCGACGTCCGCATCGAGGGGCCGGCCGCGGTGCTCGAGCTTCCGCCGCGAGGAGAAGCTGAACGCGCTCTCGACCGAGGTCGAGGCCGACGATCCACGCTGCGCTCGACTCCGAGGAGGTCCAGGCTGCGCGGGCGATCGTCTTCGTCGGCTCGCAGCGGGCCTTCTCGGCGGGCGCCGACCTCGCCGAGCCGCGCGACGAGAGCCCGGCCGGGATCGACGCGTACTACCGCGCCGAGGGCTCGCTCTACGAGCGGCTGTCTCGCGCTCCGCAGGCCGACGTTCGCCGCCGATCTCCGGCTGGTGCCTGGGCGGCGGCTTCGAGCTCGCCCTCGCGTGCGACTTCCGGATCGCGGACGAGACCGCGACCTTCGGCCTCCCGGAAGCAGAGCTCGGCATCCTTCCGAGCTCTGGTGGAATGCACCGGCTCGTCCGGCTCGTGGGGCCGGGGAGGGCCAAGGAGCTGATGCTGATCCGGCCGCGTTTCGGGGCCCGTGAGGCGCTGGAACTCGGCCTCGTGGCCGAGGTCGTCCCCGAGGGCTGCGCGCTCGCTCGTTGTCTCGAGCTCACGGAGCGGATCGCTGAGCTGCCCGCCCTCGCTGTCTCGACGATCAAGGCTCTTGCCGAGGCAGCGGTCGAGACTTCGCGCGAAGGAGCGGTGCTGCTGGAGCAACTCGGCTACGCGGCACTCGCCCAGACCGACGAGGCGCGCTCAGCCGTCGAGCGCTGGCAGGCGCGCAAGTCCTCCTAGAGCGGCTCGAGCTCGTCTCCGAGGCTGACCGTGCCCGGCTCCTCCACGGTCGCGTAGACGCCGAAGTTCACGTCTCCATCCACGACGCCCCGGTAGCGCTTGATCTCTCGCAGCGTGTCGAGGTCTTTCGCGCCGGTCTCGGGATCCTTCGTAGTGATGACGCAGCGTGGCACGGGCCCGCCGACGCGAATCGCTGCCGTGCCGACGCGGAAGCGCCGGCCGTTCCACGTGTCCTCCTCGTGCGGCTCGCAGCCTGCGAGGCCGATCAGCATCCGGAAGCGCCGGCCGTCGAGACCGGCTTGGCCCGTCTGTCGGCCGAGCTCCTCGACCGAGGCCTCGGAGAGAAGCGTGACGACCTCGACGTCGAAGGCGCCGCCGCGCGCGACGGCTCGGACGAGGCGGACGGGACGGCCCACGTACTCGGCGAGAGCCTCCGAGAACTGGCCCTCGACGAACCGCCCGGCGACCGAACGGCCCCAGAAGTTCGTCGGGGACGGCTCACCGAGGCGCACCTCGTCGGCGACCTCTGAGCCGTCCGGGAAGCGTAGACCGAGCCGCTCTCGCCTCTGAATCGCTCGTGAACTCGGCCCTGACCTGCAGGAGCGCGCCGTGCTTCGCGGCGTTGAAAAGCCGTCCGGTCGCGTCGACGAGGAAGAACTCTCGGTTTCCCGGCACGCCGTCGCGCTCGAGCCGGACCGATTCCGGATGGTGGAGGCCGAGGCTCTTGACGGGCGTGGTCGTGAGCAAGGAGACCGTCGGCATGCCTGGAGCCTAGTGATCCGCCCCGCTCCCCGATCGGCGCGTCGGCAGCCTTCCTCCTGCCAGTCTGTCGGCCGGGGCGGGCTCGAGCCATGACACGCCTTCGCCACACACTCGTCTTCCTGGCGGTCGCCGTCGCGTTCGCCGATTCGTCGATCGTCGTCCTCGCGGTTCCGGAGATCGTGAGCGAGTTCGGCCTCGATGTCGGCGCCGCGTCCTGGGTGATCACCGCGTACAACCTGGCCGTCGTCGCGGCTGGAGCCGCGCTGATCGCCGTGGTGTCTCGCATCCGGACGGTACGGCTCGCGCCGCTCGCGTTCGTCGGTTTTGCGCTCGCCTCGGCCGGCTGCGCGGCCGCCGGCTCGTTCGAGCTCCTCGTGGGGTTCCGCGCCGCGCAAGGTGTCGCTGCGGCGCTCCTCCTCGTCGCCGCACTTCCTCTCCTCGGCGGGCGGGCAGGAATCAGAGCCTGGATCCTCGCGGCGACCATCGGGCTCGCGGCCGGTCCGGGGCTCGGGGGGATCCTGACCGAGCTCTTCTCCTGGCGTTCCATCTTCATCGCCCAGGCGCCGCCCGTCGCCGTGGGGCTCCTGGCTCTTCGCGGGCGTCCTCAGCCGGCCGAGCCGCCGGACACCCGAAGGCCCCGCCACGCCTGGCTTGCGGACGCCACGCTGGGGGCGATCAGCGCGGCTCTGGTCGGGGCGCTCTTCCTCGTGGTCGTCCTGCTCGTGAACGGGCTGGGCTGGCAGCCGCTGCCGGCGGCGCTCGTCGCGTCGACCCTCCCCATCGTCGCCGGGGTCGCGGAGCGCGTCGGGCGAGGCCTTCCCGCTCGCCCGGCCGCGGTTGTCGGCGGAGTGCTCGTCGCCACCGGCCTCGCCGTCCTCGGCCTCCTGCCCGGGCCGCAGATCGTGCTCGTCGTGGCCGGCCTCGCACTCTGCGGGGCGGGACTCGGGCTCGCGGCCCAGCCGCTCGGCCGCCTGGCGCTCGGCGGGGAGCGGCTGGCCCGGGATGCGGCCTGGACGGTCGTCGCGCGCCACGCGGGCCTCGTCGTCGCGCTCGTCGCCGTGACGCCGATCCTCGTCTCGTCTCTGACCGACCTCGAGACCGACGCCGAGGCGGTCGTCGGCGACGTCGTGCTCGAGTCTCGGCTCCCGCTCGCCGAGAAGATTCCCGTCCTCATCGATCTGGCCGAGGCGACGGAGAACGTGGAGGCGGAAGTTCCCAACCTGCGGCCCATCCTCGCGCCGCACGAGGACGGCGACGGCACCGTCACGCGTCTTGGCGACAGGCTCACCAAGACGATTCACGACCTCGTCACGCGCGCGTTTCGGGAGCCCTTTCTCGTGTGCGCAGCCTTCGGCCTCTCGGCGAGCCTCTTTGCCCTCGGGCTTGGCCCGGCGCCGGGTCACGTCGGAAGGCCCGCCGTCGCCGTCGCGCTCGCCGCGCTCGTCGGTGGAGCGGTCGCTCTGACGGCGGCCTTCCGCCTCGGTGCGCTCAACGATCCGGTGCGGGCGGCCGATCCCTGCCGGGCGCCGCCGGTCCTCGCGGGAAGCGGCGTCGACGAGAAGAGCCAGCGAGTCGCCCTGCGCGCGCTTGCGAGCGCCGCGTGCGTCTCGGGACGAACCGGTCCGCCCTGCTTCGGCTCCTGTCAAGCTCAGACCCGATTCCGTGGCCGCGCGAGCGGCTCGAGGAGGCGATTCAGCGCGGGCTCGTCCGGGCCGTCGACGCCGAGGAAGAGAGCGGCACGATCGGCGGTGCGCTCGCGTTCGTCCTCCGGGCCGCGGCCGCGAACGCGCCTCTCGACTGGTTCCTCGACGCGCTCGGCGTCCCGACTGACGCGGGCTGAGCGTCAGGGCGAAGCCTCGGGCGGGGGCGGTGGCTCCCCGTGGCCCCAGGCATCCGTGCCTCCGTCAACAACGACCGTGGTGCCCGTGACGTACGCGCCTCCGTCCGAGGCCAGGAACGCGATCACCTCGGCGACGTCCTCCGGAGCTCCGAGGCGGCCGAGGGGAATCCCCCGCTCCCACTCGGCAATTCGTTCCTCGCCGTACTGGCGCAGGCCCTCGGTGAGGATGGTCCCAGGGGCGACGCAAACCGCGCGGATCCGATAGCGGCTCCACTCCGCGGACAGACCGGCGGCGAGGTTCTCGACGGCTGCACGGGCGGCGGAGGCGTGGGCCATCCCGGGCACGCCGCGCCGCGGCGAGAAACCGATGAAAACGACGACGCCGGTTCGCCGCGGGATCATCGAACGCGTCGCGACGAGCCGGGTCAGGTTCCACGCGGCGTCGACGGCGAGACGCTGAACGGCGCGCCAGCCGTTCGGCGTGATGTCCTCGGCCGCGGCGATGAACTGGCCGCCCGCGTTGTTGACTAGCACGTCGACGGCGCCGAACCGGCCGAGCGTGCGCTCCACGAGCTCCTCGACGGCTTCGGGCTCGCGGATGTCCATCGGGAGCGCCAGGCACTCGCCGTCGGCGGCCTCGATCTCCGCCGCGACGGCGTCGAGCGGGTCGGGGCGCCGGCCGCAGATCGCCACTCGCGCACCCGTTCGCGCAAAGGCAAGGGCGGTCGCGCGCCCGATCCCGGTGCCCCCGCCGGTGACGAGCGCGACCCGTCCGGCGTTCGCATCGGGCCGGAGGACGCTCACGAGACCCGCACGGCGTCGTGGGGGACACGCCCGAGCAGGACGTCGAGCACCGCCAGAACGGGGCGCTCGCGCACCGCTGCCTCGGCCTCCTCGCTGTACCACGCCGCGTGCGGCGTGACGACGAGGTTCCGCACGTGCGGCGGCTTGCGGGGCGGCTCCTCCGGAAGCACGTCGAACGCCGCCGCGGCGAGGTGACCCGATTCGAGCGCAGCCACCAGGGCATCCCAATCCACGAGCGCCGCGCGGGCGGTGTCGACGAGCACGGCGCCGGGTGGCATGAGGGCCAGCTCCTCGGCGCCGATGAGCCCGCGGGTCGCTTCGGTCAGCGGCGTGTGGAGGCTGACGGCCCGGCAGGCGCGGAGGAGCTCCTCGAGCGACGCGGGCCGAGCTCCCGCGGCGGCGATCCCTTCCTCACCGACGACGGGGTCGATCGCCCAGACTTCCATGCCGAGGGCGAGCGCCCGCTCGCTGACGGCTCGGCCGATCCTCCCGAAGCCGACGACTCCGAGCCGGGTGCCGCGGATGCGCGGCAGCGGCCCGGCCGCGTGGTCGTCCCAGCCACCGGTCTGGACGTCGCGATCCAGCACGATCACGCCCCGGAGGAGCGCAAGGACGAGGGCCAGGGTGGAGTCGGCCATCTCCTCCACGCAGTAGTCGGGCACGTTCGCGACCTCGACGCCGCGTTCGGCAGCCGCGGCGACGTCGATGTGATCGAAGCCGACGCTGCAGGTCGCCACGACCCGGAGCGCGGGCAGGCCGTTCAGAGCCTCGCGCGTGACCGGCTGGTCGGGCCCGCACAGGATCCCGACGACGTCGTCGGCCGGCACCGCCTCCGTTCCCGCCTCGACGGAGACTCGCGCGGGCGCGAGGAGCTCCCCGACGCGCGCGAGATCGAAGTACGGCTCGATGACGAGGACTCGGCCTGGCACGGAGAAGGCTGACTTATCATCCGCCCGGCCCACGCGGCAAGCCCTGATGCACGAGAAGCAGATCGAGATCCGCTGGCGAGACCAGGACCCTTACGGCCACGTGAACAACGCGGTCTACCTCACCTACCTCGAGGAGGCCCGCGACGAATGGCTCGAGCGCGTGCTCGGCGCCGGGCGACGCGCTGTGGGATTACGTGATCGCGCGCGTCGAAATCGACTTCCGGCGCGAGCTGACCCAGGCTGACGACATCGTGCTCGCGCGCTGCGAGCTCCGCGAGATCGGCAGGTCGAGCGTCCGAACGCAGGAGCTCCTGATCCTCGAGGACGGCACCGTCGCGGCCGAGGCTCAGTGTGTCCTCGTCGCCCGCGATCGGGAGTCGGGCTCGTCGCGGCCCGCTGACCGAGACCGAGCGGGCGGCCTTCGAGCGGGAGGCCGCTCTCGCCTAGCTCCGCGCTCGACAACCTCTTCAGCCCCCTGACGATCGGGCCGGTCGAGCTCGCGAACCGGATCGTCTCGACCGCGCACCAGACGACGCTCGTCCACGAGCACGCGCCGACGGACGAGTTCGTCGCCTACCACGAGGCCCGCGCGCGCGGCGGCACGGGGCTCATCGTCCTCGAGGCGACCGCGGTGCACCCGACCGGTCTCCTGACCGCGCACACGCTCGCCGGCTACCGCGACGAGATCGTGGCTGGGCTACGAGCGAGTCGCCAAGGCCGTCCGGCCGCACGGGACGAAGCTCTTCGTCCAGCTCTTTCACGGCGGGCGCGAGCAGATCGCGACCGCGCCGCGCCCGCCGGCGGTCGCGCCTCAGCGCGATCCCGAGCCAGCGGTTCAAGGTCGAGCCGCGCGCGCTCTCCGCCGGAGGAGATCGAGGCGATCATCGCCGGCTACGCCCGGGCGGCCGGACTCGCCGCGAAGGCCGGGCTCGACGGGGTCGAGATCTCGGCGGCGCACGGGTACCTGATCGCACAGTTCTTCACGCCGGAGCTGAATCGCCGGACGCGACGAGTGGGCCGAGCCGGCGGCCTTCCTCGCTCGCCGTGCTCGCAGCGGTGCGTGAGTCGGCCGGGCGGCTCGCGATCGGCGATCCGTCTCTCGGCCGACTCCGAGGCGGCGCAGGAGGTCGGTCTCGGGAGCTGACCGGCCGCGCCGACTTCGTCCACGTCGCGCTCGGCGACTCCTCCACGTACCTGGGCTCGACCGGGATCGTCCCGCCGCCGCCGCAGTCGAGAACGCGATCGCCGAGTGGACAGAGCCGTTTCGGGACGGCCCGCCGCTGATCGCGACCTCGCGCATCGTCGATCCGGAGGAAGCCGACCGGCTGATCGCCGAGGGGCGGGCCGACGCCGTCGGGATGACGCGCGCGCTCATCACCGATCCCGACCTGCCGCGGAAGGCACGTGACGGCGACGTCGAGGGCGTCGTCCGCTGCATCGCCTGCAACGCCTGCATCGCCCACTACCACGCGGCGACTCCGATCGCGCTGCGCGCAAAACCCGCGCACCGGCCGCGAGCTGACGCTGCCTCGTCCCGAGCCCGGCCGAGCGGCCGGTCCGGGTCGTCGGTCGTCGGGGGCGGCCCGGCCGGGGTCGCGGCCGCGGTCGAGGCCGGCACAGGCGGGCCACGACGTGGTGCTCCTGGAGCGGCGAGAGCAAGCTTGGCGGCCAGGTAGCGCTCGCCGGTGCCGCGCCCGGTCCACGCCGAGCTCGCCGCCTCGTGGCGACGGAACGCGGAGCTCCTGCTCGGTCGGGCCGGGGTCGACGTCCGGCTCGAGACGAGGCGGAGGCGGACACCGTCCAGGAGCTCGAGCCTGACGCGGTCGATCGTCGCTACGGGCGCCAGGCCGTACGCGCCCGCCGCTCGAGCTCGAAGGCGTCGAGGTCGCTCCAGGCCTGGGATGTCCTGACCGGCCCGGTGCCGAGTGGGAAGCGCGTGGTCGTCGCGGACTGGGGCGGCGATCCGGCTGGGCTCGATTGCGCCGACCTGCTCGACGCGCGGGAAACGAGGTCACGCTCGCTCCTGGCCGCGATCGCAGTCGGCGAGTCGATGCACCAGTACCAGCGGAACCTCTATCTCGGGCGCCTCTACCGGGCCGGCGTCCGGATCGAGCACCACGTCGAGCTGACCGGGGCGCGCCCCGGCGCCGTCGAGGTCAGAAACCTCCTCGCACCCGAGCTGGAGCTCGACTTCCCAGCCGACCTCCTCGTTCTGGCCCTCGGGCGTGTACCTGCAGGCGGTCTCGCCGCGGAGCTCGAGTCGCGCGGGCCTGACAGTCGAGCAGGCCGGCGACGTCCTCTCGCCGCGTTCGATCGAGGAGGCGACCCTCGAAGGCACGCTCGCGGCCCGCGCGGTGGCTCAGCGGGCGGGCGAAGTAGCGGCCGCGCGGCTGTAGAGCTCCGGACGCCGGTCACCGAAGACGTCGTTCCGGTCGTTCCAGGCCTTGTCGCGGGCCCGGGGGAGATCGCACTCCGCGCTGATCGTCTCGACCGCATCGCCGACCGGACCTGCGAGCACGTCGCCGCGCTCGTCGACGATCGCGGTCGCGCCGACCCAGTCGACGCCTCGCTCGCTCCCGGCCCGGTCGCAGACCGCGACGAAGACCCGGCTGAGGTGAGCGGCGGCGATCGTGACCGCGAGCTCGACGGGCAGCCCGCCCGGCGTGGCCTGATCCTCGCGCGGGAAGTTCGTCGGGATCGCGATCAGGTCGGCGCCGGCGAGCGCGAGGCCGCGAGGAACCTCAGGGAACGAGAGGTCGTAGCAGACGCACACGCCGATCCGCCCGAGCTCGGTCTCGACGACCGGCGGAAAGTCTGCTCCGTGTTCGAAGAAGAGCGACTCGCGGTCCCAGAGGTGCGTCTTTCGGTAGACGCCAAGAAGCTCGCCGGCGGGCGTGACCACGGCCGCGGAGTTGAAGAGCGTCCCGTCTTCGCCCAGCTCGGCGAAGCCCCCGACGACGATCGGCCCGTGGCCCGCCCAGTCCGTGGCCACGTCGTCGGGAAGCGAGCGCAGCTGCCCGAGCCTCTTCCGCGGACTCGAAGACGTAGCCCGAAGTGCAGAGCTCCGGGAGGACGACGAGCTCGGCTCCCCCCGCGGCGGCAGCCCGAACTGCCTCGCGGGCCCGCTCACGATTTCCGGCGACGTCGCCGACTCTCGGTGCGAGCTGGGCACAGGCGATCGTCGTCATCGGTTCCGGGTTTACCGGGTGGGCCTCGACCCGTCAAGATCACACGCGTGCCGCTGAACGACCGAGAGCAAGGGATCGTCGACGCGATCTCCGCACGGCGAGCGGATCTGGTCGCCCTCGCAAGCGATCTGGTCAACTTCGACACGACGGCGCGGAACGTCGGAGATCCGGCCCGCGACGAGGCCGCTCTCCAGGAGCACCTGGGCCGGCGCCTCCGCGCCGCGGGAGCCGAGGTCGACATCTGGGAGCCAGATCCTGCGGAGCTCGCCGGTGAGCGGCTCGTTCCCGAGGGTCTCGATTTCGAGGGCCGTCCCCAGCTCGCGGCGCGGTTTCGCGGAGCCGGGGGCGGCCGCAGCCTCCTCCTGAACGGCCACATCGACGCCGTCTCGGCCGAGCCGCGCGAGCGTTGGACGTCGGATCCGCACCGCGCCGAGGTGCGCGACGGGAACCTGTACGGACGGGGCGCCTGCGACATGAAGGGCGGCGTCGCAGCCATGACGATCGCCGCCGAGACGCTGGCCGCGGAGGGAGTCCGTCTGGCCGGCGACCTCCTCGTCTGCACGAACACCGACGAGGAGTCCTCCGGCGCCGGCTCGACGGCTTGCGCCCGGCACGGCGTCCAGGCCGACGCCGGGATCGTTCTCGAGCCGACCGGCTTCGACGTCTGGGTCGCCTGCCGCGGCTCGTGCTACGCGGAGATCACCATTCCCGGCCGTCCCGGCCACGCCGAGATCGAGCAGCCGCACTGGCGCGAGGGCGGAGCCGTCAACGCGATCGAGAAGGCAACCCTCGTGCTCGAGGCGATCCGCGGTGTGCGCGAGCGCTGGCGCGCCGACGAATCTCTGACGCATCCGTACCTCTCGCCGCCCGACGTCGTCCCGACGATGATTCAGGCCGGCGAGTGGACCGTCACCTACCCGGCGCGCGTGCAAGATCAGCGGCGGCGCGCTCTTCCTGCCTCAGCAGGCGGATGCCGAGGGCTTCGGCTCCGAGGTCGAGCGCGAGGTGGAGCAGGCGGTTCTCGAGGCGATTGCGGCCGACGACTGGCTGGCCGAGAACCCGCCGAGCTTCAAGTGGGAGGCAGGCGTCATGACGATGTCGATACCCGAGGACGACCCGATTGTCGCGATCGTCGACGAGGCGCGCGACGATGTCGGCCGCGCCGGAAAACTCGCCGGCCTCGACTCCTGGTACGACGGCGCCACGTTCACGATCCTCGCGGGCACGCCGTCGGTCGGCTTCGGGCCGGGCGGGCTTCGAGACCGCCCACGCGATCGACGAGTGCGTGCCGGTCGACGATCTCGTCGCCTGCGCCCAGGTTGTGGCGCTCGCGGCGCTGCGATTCTGCGGGGAGGCGTCGTGATCCCGTCCGTTCCCGACCTCTCCGGCGAGGTCGCGGAGCTGAAGGCGCGCGCAGCCCGGTTCCTGGAGGAGGAGATCTACCCCGCCGAGGCCGCGGATCGCGGAGAGCGGCTCCATCGACCTCGACGAGTACGAGCGTCTGAAGCAGAGAGGCCCGCGCCGAGGGCTTCGCCAACCTGAACGTCCCGGCCGAGCATGGTGGGCCCGGCTGGCCGATGCTCGCCATGGTCGCGCTCGAGGAAGAGGCGGGAAAGGCGACGAACGGACTCGGCTTCCTCGTCGCCCAGCGCGCCCCGGTTGAGCTCCTCGAGATCGCGAGTCCCGAGCAGGTCGAGCGCTACGTCCTCCCGGTCTTCCGCCACGAGCGGCACGAGGCCTGGGCGATCACGGAGCCGGGTGCGGGCTCCGACGTCGTCGGCGATCGAGTCGACGGCCGTGCGCGACGGCGACGAGTGGGTGCTGAACGGCGAGAAGTGGTTCGTGACCGGCGGCGAGAAGGCCGACTACTACCTGGTGCTCGCGTCGAGACGGCGACGAGCAGGCGCTCTTCTTCGTCGACAAGGGGACAGCCGGGCTGCGAGATCGTCCGCACGCCCCGCTTCATGCACGACCCGTACCTGTACCAGCACCCCGAGCTTCGGTTCACGGACTGCCGCGTGCCTGATGCGAACCGCGTCCCGAGCGGCGGGAACGAGGGCGCGAAGCGCTGGTTTGTGATCGAGCGGCTGATGATCGCGGCGCGCTGCTGCGGAGCCTCGCAGCGGCTCCTCGACGAGGCGACTGCCTGGGCGAAGGAACGCGAGGCGTTCGGCTCTGCGATCGCCGAGTTCCAGGCCGTGCAGTTCATGCTCGCCGACTCGCTGACGGAGCTCCTCGCCGCGCGCCTCCTCACCTACCACGCCGCGGACGCGTTCGACTCCGAGCCCGACGAGAAGGTCGTGCACGGCAAGGTGGCGATGGCGAAGCTCTACGCCTCCGAGGCCGCGGGCCGGATCGCAGACCGCACCGTCCAGATCTTCGGCGGCCGCGGCTACATGACCGAATACGCGGCGGAGCGGCACTATCCGCGAGCTTCGCGTCGACCGGATCTGGGAGGGGACGAGCGAGATCCAACGGCTGATCGTCGCCCGAGGGCTGATAAAGCGCGGGCCGGGAGGCGTACGATTCCTAGATCGTGGCGACAGACCTGCGACAGGAGATCGGCGAAGCGCTCGACGCGGGCCTGACGCTGCCTGCGACGTGGTACGGCTCCGACCTCGAGATCCACCGGCTCGAACGCGAGCGCATCTTCGAGCGCACCTGGCAGTACGCGGCCCGCAGCGAGCAGCTCGCGGACTCGGGGTCGTACGTCGCCTCGCGCGTCGGGCACGTCCCGGTCGTCGTCGTCCGCGACGAGGAGGGCGAGCTCCGCGGCTTCGTCAACGTCTGCCGCCACCGCGGGCACCTCGTGGCGCAGGGAACCGGAAAGCGCGCGTCGCTCCAGTGCCCCTACCACGCCTGGACGTACGGGCTCGACGGGTGCCTGCGGGCCGCGCCGCGATCCGAGCGAGAGCCGGGCTTCGACTTCGACGCCTACTCGCTGCTCCCCGTGGCTGTCGACTCGTGGGGGCCGTTCGTCTTCGTGAACCCCGATCCCGACGCAGCACCGCTGGCGGAGGCCCTCGGCCGTGTCCCCGAGCACCTGGCCGATGGCGGCATCGACGTCGACCGCCTCCGCTTCCGCGAGCGCCTCGAGTGGTCGAGCGCGACGAACTGGAAGGTCGGGATCGAGAACTACCTCGAGTGCTACCACTGCCCGGTCGCGCACCCGAGCTTCTCGAAGCTCATCGACGTCGATCCCGACGAGTACCTGCTCGAGGCAGAGGGCCTCGTCGCGAGCCAGTTCGGCCCGCTTCGGGACGGCGGAGCCGGGCTTCGACTACCCGCGCGGCGAGGTGACGCGCGCGCAGTACCACCTCCTCTGGCCGAACCTGACGATCAACGTCGACCCCGGGCCGCCGAACCTCTCGTTCGACACCTGGATTCCCGTCGGCCCGCACGAGGTGGCGGGAGTCTCCGACTACTTCTTCGGCGAAGACGTCACCGACGAGGAAGCGCGCGAGATCATGGCGTTCGGCTCGCAGGTGGCCGCCGAGGACATGGCCCTCGTGGAGTCGGTGCAGCGGGGCCTCGACTCGGGCCTGGTGCCGCACGGACGACTGCTTCCGTCGAGCGAGCACCTGATCCAGCACTTCCAGCGGCTCGTGTACGAGTCGCTGGGCGAGCGGGTCAGGGAGGCTCAGTCGAAGGTCGGCGTCTGGTCCGCGATCGCCAACCGGCCGGACGGAGCACCGCCGGGTTGAGGCGCGGCCTCGAGGAGGCGGGCCGTGGCGCGCTGTCGCCGCGGCAGGAGCGCCAGCTGGCTCAGCATGCCGACGAGAAGCGCGAGTGATGCGATGAGGAGGGCTGCTTCCATCGGGCCCTAGTTCTTCCACGACGCGCTATCTCCTACACGCGTCAGTCCTGGTTCCCCCGGCCTCCTCCCCACGGCGAGCCTATCGCGTATATCCGCGCGTGTGGGTGTCGGAACCGTGCCAGGAATGGAGCGGGCGGGTTCGGTTCAGCCTCGGCCGCAGTCCGCTCAGCGCGGCATCTTGCCGAGCGCCGGTAGGTAGCCCTCCTGCTCGAGCCAGTGGCCGCCGTCGATGGTCAGGTTCTCGCCGGTGACGTAGTCGGCGTACCGCGAGCAGAGGGCTGTCGTCCACCACGCGACCTCCTCGACGGTCGCCAGACGGCCGAGCGGGACGGTGGCCGCGACCCGCGCCCGATCCTCCTCGGTCGGCCAGAGCGCCGCCGCCGGCGCCCTCTGTGTCGGTCGGGCCCGGGGTGATCGTGTTCACGCGGATCCGGTGCGGCGCCCACTCGACCGCGAGCGTCCTCGTCATCGCGAGCAGCCCTGCCTTGGCAGCGGCGGAATGCACCGTGCCCGGGCCGCCCGTCCACGCGTAGCTCGCCAGGACGCTGACGATCGCGCCGCCGTCGCCCTGCTCGATCATCTGCCGCGCGGCGGCGCGGGTGCAGAGGAAGCCGCCGTCGAGCACGATCGAGACGACGGCCCGCCAGCCGTTCGGCGAGAGGTCTTCCGCCTTGACGACGAAGTTGCCGGCCGCGTTGTTGACGAGCGACGTCGACCCGGCCGAAGCGCTCGACGGCGGCCGCCGACGAGCGCCTCGACCTGCGTCCGGCTCGCGCACGTCCGTCGGCTGAGCCGCAGCGGCGCCGCCTGCGCCTTCGACGAGCGCGACGGTCTCCTCGAGCGGCTCCGGCCGGCGGCCGGCGACGACGACGCGAGGCGCCCAGGCGCGCGAACTCCTGCGCCATTGCGCGTCCCATTCCCGAGCCGCCGCCGGTCACGATCGCGACCCGGCCCTCGAACGTGCCCTCAGCGAGCATCGGCGCTCTCCCTTCACGATCCGCGCGTCCAGCGCCGACGCAGCCGTGCGGCAGCACGAGTAGCGGGTTGATCTCGATCTCGGCGATCTCCGGGATGCTCTGCCGCGACGCGCGAAAGCGCTGCGGCGGCCCGGGCGGCCGCCTCGACGTCGAGCGCGAACGCGTCCCCGCGCGCCCGCGAGGAGCGGTGCGACGCGAAGCGCCGCGCAGAAGCTCCGCCGCCTCCGCCTCCTCGGTCGGCGCCAGGGCCACGGCCACGTCCCGCGATGATCTCGGCGTAGAGGCCGCCGACCCCGACCATCAGGACGGGCCCGAAGCGCGGGTCGCGGCGCGCGCCGACGATCAGCTCGAGGCCGTCGAGCAGCGGCGCCATCGCCTCGACCGAGAGCTCCGGCGGGCGCGAGCCGCGCCGTCAGCGTCGTCGCAGGCGGCGCGCAGCGCCGCCTCGTCCGCGAGCCCGACGCACGACCCCGCCGGCGTCGGACTTGTGGAGCGGCCCGAGCGCTTTCAGGACCACCGGATAGCCGATCTCGTCGGCAGCTGCCCGCGCCTCGTCCCAGCTCGTGACGCGCCGCGCCTCCGCGAACGGGATGCCGCTTGCCGCGAGCAGCGCGCGCGACTCGAAGTAGCCCGTGTCGTGACCGGCTCGGCCGGGCTCGGGCAGCCTCGGGACGCGCCCGCGGTGGCTGCTCCTCGCTCACGCCGAGCGAGCGAGCCAGCGCGTCGACGGCGGCACCGACGTCCCGGAAGACCGGGATGCCGTCCTTCACGGAGTCGCCACGCGCACGGCGCTCGCCCAGTACATCGTGTGGACGAAGAGCGGCGGCCGGTCGCTCGACGGCGTCGAGCATGACCTCGGCCGAGGCGACCTCCTGGGCGGAGAAGTCCTGGCGAGTACTCGTTGTAGCCGCCGAAGTAGCCGGTCAGGAGCACCGAGTCGACCTCGCCCGAGCGGAGCAGCGTCGAGACGACGCTTCCCGAAGGAGGAGATGTCCTGCTCGCCGCCGCCCGCCAGGTCGACCGGGTTCCGCGTCGTGGCCGTGAGCGGGAGCACCGCCGCGAGCGCGTCCGAGGTCTCGTCCGAGAGCCGGGGCAGCTCGAGCCCGGCCCGGATCAGCGAGGTCGGAGGCGAGCACGGCGTGACCGCCCGCCGTCGCCGCACACCGCGACTCGCCGTCCGCGCACCGGCTGGCCCGACGAGGAATGCCGCGGCGACGTCGACGAGCTCCCGCGGGCTCTCGACGCGGACGATCCCGGCCGCGCGGCAGGCTGCGTCCACGGCGGCGACGCTCCGACACGAGCGCGCCCGTGTGGGAGCGGGCCGCGCGGCGCTCGCCTCGGACGCGCCCACCGTGATGAGGAGCACCGGCTTGCCCGCCTCACCGCGCCGCGCGCCGCCTCGGCGAAGGCGCGCCCGTCGCGGAAGTCCTCGCAGTAGACCGCGATCACGCGCGTCGCCCTCGTGCTCGGCGAAGCGCGCGACGAGCTCGGCGGCCTCGAGGTCGGCCTGGTTCCCGAGCGAGGCGAAGCGGGAGATGCCGAGGCCCGACGTCCGCCGGCGAGCAGTCCGATCTCGATCGCCAGGTTGCCGCTCTGCGAGATGAGTCCGATCTCGCCCGGCGCGAACGAGTTCGACGCGAGGTCGATATCGGCGCCCGCGTCGAACACGCCGAGGCAGTTCGGGCCGAGCAGGACTGCGCCGGCCTCCCGGACGCGCTCGACGACAGCCTCCTCTCGCGCTCGCCCCTCGGCCCCATCTCGCCGAGGCCGGCGCTGATCGCCACGATCGCCTTCGCGCCCGGCGGCGAGCGAGGCGTCGACGGCCTCCTCGAAGACCGTGGAGGGGAGCGTCACGATGACGAGCTCGGCGCGGGCCGGGAAGGTCGGCCATCGACCGGTAGGCCTCGTGGCCGAGGATCTCGCCGCCTTTTCGGTTCACGAGGTAGACCTCGCGCCGCTCCGCGCCCTGAGCGCGCCGCGCGCGAGCCAGTGACCCCACTTGGCCGGGTCGTTCGACGCGCCCAGGATCGGCGACCGAGTCGGGCTCGAAGAGCGGCCGCAGGTCTCGGCTGCGCGTCGTGCTCGTCGCGGAGCCCGAAGTCAAGAGTCCCGGAGGAGCTGCCGCGAGATGATCAGGCGCTGGATGTCGGACGTTCCCTCCTCGATCTCCTCGAGCTTCGCGTCGCGCATCCACTTCTCCGGGAGGTACTCGCGGGAGTAGCCCCAGCCGCCGAGGGTCTGCACGGCTGCCCAGGTGCAGAACATGGCCGCCTCGGACGCATGGAGCTTGGCCATCGCGGCCTCGAGCGGCGCCGGCTCGCCGGCGTCGAGCTTCCGCGCCGCCTTCCAGACGAGCAGGCGAGAGGCCTCGACCTTCGTGGCCATGTCCGCGAGCCGGAAGCCGACCGCCTGGTGCTCGGCGATCGGCTTGCCGAACTGCTCTCGCTCCTTTGCGTACTCGAGCGCGAACTCGGTCGCGGCGCGCGCCAGCCCGGTCGCCGCCGCGCCGAGGATGACGCGCGAGCGGTCGAACGTCCGCATGAGCCCGTAGAAGCCCTGGCCCTCGTCGCCGAGCCGGCGATCCTCGGGCAGGAACGCGTCCTCGAGGAAGAGCTCGGAGTTCACGATCGCGCGCTGGCCCATCTTGCGCATCGGGCGCCCGAAGGAGACGCCCTCGTCGTCCTTCTCGACCACGAAGGCGGTGATGCCCCTGTGCCGCGAGCCCGGGTCGACCGTCGCGAAGACGACGTAGTAGGTCGCGACGCCGCCGTTCGAGACCCAGGCCTTCTGGCCGCGCAGTCGATAGCCGCCGTCGACCCGCGTCGCTGTCGTCGCCATCGAGGCCGCGTCGGAGCCCGACTCCCGGCTCGGTCGACGCGACAGCGCCGAGGATCCCCGGGTCGGAGCACAGCGGCTCGAGCCAGCGGCGCTTCTGCTCCTCGGTGCCGAGCTCGAGAAGCGGCTCGGCGAAGAACCCGTTCGAGCCGACGAGGTTGCCGAGCCCGGAGCAGCCCCAGCAGAGCTCCTCCTGGACGAGGCACTGCGTGAACACGTCCGTCGTCCCGCCGCCGCCGAACTCCTCGGGGAGCATGTAGGTCGTGATGCCGACGCTCGGCGGCCTTTCGCCAGACCTCCCAGGGCATCTCGGTGTCCGCTTCGTCGACATCGCGCGACACGGGTCGAATCTCCCGACGCGCGAAGTCGCGGCAGACGTCGCGGATCTCGCGCTGCTCAGGGGTCAGCTCGACGAGCGCCTCGGCGGTCTTCACGCGGCGATTCTCTCAGACGCCGTCAGCCGAGCCGGCCCGCGAGAGCGACGAAGCGCTCGCGGTCACTCCGGGCCCGTCCGCCAGGAGCGTCTGGACGATGCTGCCCTCGCGCCAGGCGGCGAGATACGTCGGCAGGTCGGAATGGCATCCGCAGCCCTCGTCGCGGGTCAAGAAGCCGTCGGCGCCGCGGGCGAAGGCCGAGCCGGGCCTGGCCGTGCCAAGAACGTCCGCAGCGTTGGCGCGGAGCCAGGCGACGTAGCTGGCCGCGCCGTCGACCCGGTCGAATTCGAGCCGGCGCGAGACGATGTGAGCGTAGAGCTTCGTCCTGCCCGTGTACTCCTCCTCGAGCCCGACGTTGTAGCCCGCCTCGTCGAGCAAGCGGGCGAGAGACTCGGGCTCGAGCGCGTCCGCGGCGAGGGTGTCCTTGTCGACGACGCGTGTCGTCCGACGGAGCTCGTCGACGAGCTCCGGACCGGGATTGGGCGCGGCCGTCGGGCCCGTTCCGGCGTCGTCGCTCCCGCAGCCGGCCGTAAGGACGCCGAGGGCGAGCGAGCCTGCCAGGAGGAGCGTTGCCCCGCGCATCTGCGAGAGACGATACCGCCACGGTGAGCGGCATTCGACCCCGGGTGGCCGCGGTCGGCGACCACCAGCCCGAGAACGAGCCGGCTCGGTTGTGCCGCGCTCGTTCGCCTTCGCCACGCGCGTCATTCCACAGGCGCGCTCGACGGGCGCGAACCCGCATCCCTTCGGTCGCGGCTTCGCCGGGGCCGCGGCGCGACGGCGAGGAGTGTGACCCCGCAGAGCCCGACCACAGCGACGTAGACCGCCGCGTCCCCGGCCGCGTCGGCGAGTGCGCCTCCCGCCGCGGCGCCCACGACGTTGCCGGGCGCCCAGGCGAGGTTCAGGAGCATCGCGCCGAAGGCAAGGTCGAGACCGGCCCGCTCGGTTCCGTCGGAGAGGATCGCGGTACCCGGCACCCAAAAGAATCCGTACGAGATGCCGGCGAGGACGACGAGGACGATGAACGGCCAGCGTGCGTCGACGAGGAGAAGGCCGACCGAGCATCCGATCGACGCGACGAGGCCGACGCGGATCGGTGCGAAGGCGCCTCGTCGATCCGACCACCGTCCCTGTACCGGGGCCAACGCAGCCTCGACTCCGGCCGAGACGAAGAACGCTGCGCTAATCGCGAACGCGCTCCAGCCGAGCTCGTCGAGGCGGAACGGGCCGAGCACCGAGATCACGCCGAGGAGCAGCGCCGCAAGGGTCACGAACCAGAAGCCCTGGAGGATTGCCGGCTGGTGGATTGCGAACCGCACCTCCCGCAGACGTTGCGGGGACTCTGGCCGCGCGGCCGGTGTCCTCCAGGTCAAGACGAGGAGGACGAGGTCGACGGCCGCCACGGCGCTGAACGCGGGCGCCGTGCCAACCTCGGTCGCGGCCCAACCGAGCACTGGGCCGAGCAGCGCTCCCGCCACCGCCGAGCCCATCGCGACGCCGATGAGCTCCCCCCGGCGTTCGCGCGGCGCGGCGGCGACGAGCCAGGCCAGGCTCCCCGTCCAGGCGAGGGCGCTCCCGATGCCCTGCCCGAAGCGAGACACGTTCAGCGCCCAGACAGAGTCCGAGAACCCGAAGGCCACGCTCGCCGCGACCATGATGAGGAGCCCGAGCGCGACGGCCGGCTTGACGCCCAGCCGAGCAGCCAGCGCACCACCCGGGATCGCGCCGGCGATCGCGCCCGCTGCGTAGATCGCGGTGAGGAGGCCGCCCGCCTGCTTGGAGAGCCCCAGCTCGGCCTCGTAATAGGGCAGGAGCGGCGCGAGCGCGGAGAAGAAGATGCTCTCAACGAGGACGATCGCCGAAACGAGTAGGACGAGGCGACGCACCCGGCGATGCTACTTCGGCGGTGAGAAGGGGCGGCGCGGGGGCGGGCGGTGCACATCCCGCGCGGCGTAGCGTCGAAGCCGCTCGGTCTTACTTACGCGCGTCCCTTGGTTCCCCCGGCCTCCTCCCCGCGACGAGCCTATCCGCGAAAAGCGCGCGTGTGGTGCGCGGATGTGGGCCGATTCACGCGTGGACGAGGACGCGGCCGTTTTCGACCCGCACCGGGTAGACGGCGGCGCGCATTCGTCCGTCGTCGACGCAGCTACCGGTCTCGAGGTCGTACTCCCAGCCGTGCCAGGGGCAGCGGAGGACGGGCCGGCCCGACTGCTCGTACCGGCCCGGCTTGCCGGTGGAGCGATCCACGACTGTGCCGAGGCAGAGCGGTGCGCCCGAGTGCGGGCAGCGGTTCCGCACTGCGTGGAGCTCGCCCGTGGTGGGATCGCGGACCACGCCGATCTCCCGGCCGCCGATGCGCGCGACCGCGCGCCCCTCTCGCTCGACGTCGGCGAGCGAGGCGACCTCGTGCCAGTCGCTCACGCCGGGACGAGGCCGAGCCGGGTCCCGTAGAGCGCGGCTGCGTTCTCGGACATGACCTTCTCGCGCCACTCCGCGGGCAGCCGCTTCAGCACGTGGCCCGGGCTCGTCGAAATCCCAGTGCGGGTAATCGGACGCGTAGAGGAGGAGCTCCGGCGCACCGACGGCTTCGAGCATCTCGCCACAGAAGCTCGTCCTTGCCGTCCGTATGCTCGAGCGGCTGCGTCGTGAAACGGATGTGCTCCCGGACGACCTCGCTCGGCCTGCGCTCGAGCCACGGCACCTCGGCGCGGAGGCCGCGCCAGTTCGTGTCGAGCCGCCAGAGGATCCCGGGCAGCCAGGCGACCCCGCCCTCGAGCAGGACGACGCGGAGGTCAGGCAGTCGCTCGAAGACCCCGTGCACGACGAGCGACACGAGGTGCGCCATGATCGAGCCGGCCGAGCCGAGCGTGTGCCACTCGATGTAGAACGTCGGCGGACCGGCTCCGCCGGAAGGAGCGGCGATGCCGATGCCCTCGCCGCCCGAGTGGATCGCGACGGCGAGGCCGCACTCGACGGCCGCTTCGAAGATCGGGAGGTAGCGAGGGTCGCCGTACGGCCGCTCGGAGCCTCCGACGAGGAGCACCTGGATGAAGCGCTCGTCTGCGGCGGAGCGGCGGATCTCCTCCGCCGCTGCGAGCGGATCCTGCGCCGGCACGAGGATCGAGCCGCGGAGCCTGCGGGTCGCGCTCGAGCCAGCGCTCGCGGAGCCAGTCGTTGTGCGCCCGGGCGAATGCGGCGGCCCGGTAGGAGCTCCCCATGAGCGAGACCGTGATGGCGTCGTCCGCGTTCAGGACGGCGATCGTCGGTGCCGAACGGCTCGACGGCCTCCCGCAGCGACGTCCTCGACCCGGCCGCCGGGGTAGCCGGCCGGCGAGGCCTCGAGGTCGGCGCGGAACCACGAGCTCGGGTGCGACCAGGTGTAGCCGGGCAGACCGCGAGGTCGGGCCCTGGTCGCGAAACCAGTCCCGCTGGCCGGGCTCGACGAAGTCGAGGAAGTCTTCGCTGCCTTCGACGAGGACGTGGACGTCGCAGTCGATGAGCCGGCCAGCTCCCACGGCGTGACTGTAACCGCGGCGCAGCGGCGGGCGCGACTTCCCTCGGAGCCGTGCTCCTAAGGGCCATGTCAGGGGTCTGACCCCTGACATGGCCCTTTGGGACGCCAAAGCGGGACGCGGAACGGCCGGGATCGCACCCGGTGGGTCGACGAGGTCTAGGCGCGCGCCGGCTCGAAGCGAAGCTTCGCCAGGCGGAGGTCGTCCGGGATATCCGTCGGGTAGCGGCGGGTCAGGCACGCGCGGCAGAACGTCGCCTCCGGCCGGCGCGTCGCGGCCTGGAGGCCGTCGAGGGAGAGGTACGCGAGCGGACGTGGCGCCGAGGATCTCGCGAATCTCGTCCACCGAGTGCCCGGCGCCGAGGAGCTCGCCCTCGCTCGCCATGTCGATCCCGTAGAAGCACGGCGACACGATCGGCGGGGACGACACGCGCACGTGCACCTCGAGCGCGCCGCTCTCGAAGAGCATCTGGACGATCTTCCGCGTCGTCGAGCCGCGCACGATCGAGTCGTCGACGACGACGACCCGCTTCCCGGCCACCTCGGCGAGCGGGTTGAACTTCGTCTTGATCCCGTGCTCGCGGAGCGCCTGATCGGGCTGGATGAACGTCCGGCCGACGTAGCGGTTCTTGATCAGCCCCTCCGAGTACGGAATCCCGCTCGCGCGCGCGAAGCCGATCGCGGCCGGCGTGCCGGAGTCAGGGATCGGCATCACGACGTCGGCCTCGACGGGCGCCTCGGTCGCCAGCCGCTCGCCCATCCGCACGCGTGCTCCGTGCAGCTCGACGCCGCGCATCGTCGAGTCGGGCCGCGCGAAGTAGATGAACTCGAAGATGCAGAGCGAGCCGGCCGGCACGTCCTCGATCACGCGCAGCGCCCGCACGCCCTCCTCGTCGACGATCACGAGCTCGCCGGGCTCGATCTCACGCTCGAGCTCGGCGCCCAGCAGGTCGAGCGCGCACGTCTCGGACGCGAGCACCGGATCGTCGTCGAGCCGGCCGAGCACGAGCGGGCGGATCCCGTTCGGGTCGCGGAGCCCGATCAGCTTCCCCTCGGAGAGGAGCACGGCCGAGAACGCGCCCTGGATGCGCCGCATCGTCTCGGCGACCGCCTCCTCGAGCGGCCGCTCGTCGTGGGCGATCAGCGCCGCGATCACCTCGGTGTCCGAGGTCGATGCCGAGCCTGACGCCGCGCGCCTGGAGCTCCTCGCGGAGCTCGGCCGTGTTCGTCAGGTTTCCGTTGTGGCCGAGCGCGACCGTCCGCGCGCGGCCGTGCTGGACGATGCGGTTGCGCGTTGCCCCAGCTCGCCGAGCCCGGTCGTCGAGTAGCGGCAGTGCGCGATCGCCGCGTCGCCCCGCAGGCCGCTCAGCTTGTCCTCGCTGAAGACCTGCGTGACGAGTCCCATGTCGCGGAGCGCGGTCAGCCGCTTGCCGTCGGCGACCGCGATCCCGGCCGACTCCTGGCCGCGGTGCTGGAGCGCGAAGAGCCCGAAGTAGGCGAGCCGGGCCACGTCGCGCTCCGGGCGCGCGGATGCCGAGGACGCCGCACACGGCTAGCCCAGGCCTCCTTCGTACGCCGCCCGTGCTGCCGCGAGCGGCACGCCGAGGATCTCGTCGCCGCCCACAGTGCCGACCCGCCGGAAGAGCGTCGGGTCGAGGCCGGCCGGCGTCCTCGGGTGCGCAGGTGACGACGGCCCGCGCCGGCGCCCTCGCCGAACCAGGCGACCGCGTCGTCCGGGAGCTCGACCGTGGCACCGACTCCCGGCGAAGAGCGCGGCCTCGGCGAGCGCGACCGCGAGTCCGCCCTCGGCGGCGTCGTGCGCGCTCGACAGGAACGGAGCCGCCCGAGGCGAGAGCCGCGGACGAGTGCCGTCTCGGCCCGCGAGGTCGGGCAGCGGTGGCCGCCCGGCGGGGCCTCCCAGGAACCGCGCCTGGTACTCGGAGCCGTCGAGCCGCAGCTCGCCCGTTCCGCGCGACGAGGACGGCGTCGCCCTCGCGCCACGCGCCCGGGATCGCGCGCACGTCCTCGACGAGCCCGACGCAGCCCGACCACCGGGGTCGGGTGGATCGCCCGGCCGTCGGTCTCGTTGTAGAGCGACACGTTGCCGGACACGACCGGGATGCCGAGCGCCTCGCACGCCTGGGCCATGCCCTCGATCGCCTCGGCGAGCTCCCAGGCGACCTCCGGCTTCTCGGGGTTCCCGAAGTTGAGGCAGTTCGTGATCGCAAGCGGGAGCCCGCCGGCGCACGCGACGTTCCGTGCCGCCTCGAGCACCGCCAGCGCCCCACCCGCCCTCGGATCGAGCGCGGCGAGCCGGCCCTGGCCGTCCAGCGTGACCGCGAGCCCGCGGTGCGAAGGCCGGAGCCGAAGCACGGCCGCGTCGAGCCCCGGCCGGCGCACCGTGCGCGAGCCGACGAGGTGGTCGTAGCGGCGGAAGACCGGCCGGCGGCTCGCGACGTTCGGGCGAGCCGAGGAGCGCGAGGAGCGCGCTCGCCGTCCGGGCGGATCGATGCGTGCTCGATCGGCCGTGCGAGCTCGCGCGGCGCGCGTCTCGACCCGGTAGCGCGGCGTCTCGCTCCGTCAGGAGCCGCGCCGGGATCTCCCCGACGACGTCGTCCTCGTGGAAGCAACGGAGCTCGCCGCTCGTCGGTCACCTCGCCGATCGCGTCGCGCACGCGAGCTCCCACTTCCGGCAGACGGCCTCGACCTGCTCGAGCCGCTCGGGCTCGACGACGGCGACCATCCGCTCCTGGCTCTCGGAGATCATGATCTCGTGCGGCTCGAGGTCGGGCTCGCGGAGCGGCACGCGGTCGAGGTGGACGTCCACGCCGGCCCCGCTCTTGCCCGCCATCTCGGCGAGCGAGGAGGCGAGGCCCGCTGCGCCGAGGTCCTGGAGCGACTCGACGAGGCCGCCCTCGACGAGCTCGAGGCTCGCCTCGATCAGCTTCTTGCCCGTGAACGGGTCGCCGACCTGGACGGTCGGCCGCTTGTCCTCGTCCTCGTCCGAGAGCTCCTGGCTCGCGAGCACGCTGGCGCCGCCGATGCCGTCGCGGCCGGTCGTGGCGCCGTAGAGGACGATGAGGTTGCCGACGCCGGTCGCGCTCGCCCGCGTGACGCGCTCGGCCGGGAGGAGCCCGACGCACATCGCGTTCACGAGCGGGTTCGACGGCGTACGCCTCGTCGAAGACGCACTCGCCGCCGACGGTCGGGACGCCGACCGAGTTTCCGTAGCCGCCGATTCCGGCGACGGCGCGTGAGAAGGCGTGGTCGGGCGCGCCGAAGCGCAGCCCGTCGAGGAGCGCGACCGGCCGCGCGCCCATGGCGATGATGTCCCGGAGGATCCCGCCGACGCCGGTGGCGGCGCCCTGGAAGGGCTCGACCGCGGACGGGTGGTTGTGGCTCTCGACCTTGAAGGCGACGGCCTCGCCGTCGCCGAGGTCGACGACGCCGGCGTTCTCGCCGGGCCCCTGGAGGACGCGCGCGCCCTCGGTCGGGAAGCGGCGCAGGAGGAGAGCCGAATGCTTGTAGCCGCAGTGCTCCGACCAGAGGAGCGAGAAGACGGCCAGCTCGAACGGATTCGGGTCCCGCTCGAGCAGGTCGCAGATACGTTCGTGTTCCCCGTCCGTCAGGCCGAGCGCGCGATGGAGCGGCTGTTCGGCGACCGTGCTCAGGTGCTGGAGTCTAGACCCGCGCGGAGGATGCCGCTTACGGCGCAGGAACGCAACTGCGCCGCTCCCTGCGTCAATTCGCATTTGCGGAATCGCGCGAAGTGCGGTCGCCGTTCAGCAGGCCTCACGCGGGCGAACGAACCGCTGCCGCGGTTCCTCCATACGAATTGCGCGAAAGGCGGCGCAATTCGCCCGGCCGCTGCGCGGCCTCCAACACCGCGCGGACGCTCGGCCTGCTCGAGGACTAGGCTCGGACCGTGTCGGCCCTCGCGGATACTGGCCTGCGCTCCTCTTCCTGAGCGCGCTCTGGGGCGCTTCGTACCTCTTCATCAAGGTCGCCGTCGAGGAGATCGAGCCGGCCGCGATGATCGAGCTTCGGCTCCTCCTCGCCGGGGCCGTGCTGCTCGGCATTCCTGCTCTGGCGGCTCGGGCGGCGCGCGGGCGTTCGCCGAGCTTCGCCGCACCGGGCTGGCCCGGTGTCGTCCTCGGCGTCCTGAACGGCGCCATCCCCTTCACGCTGATCGCCTGGGGCGAGAAGCACATCGACTCGGGCGTCGCGGCGATCGCGAACTCGACCGTGCCGATCTTCGTCGTCCTGCTCGCGCTCCGCTTCCGGCCGAGCGAGAGCGCGACGGGCATTCGGCTCGTCGGCGTCCTCGTCGGACTCGCCGGCGTCGCCGTGCTCGCCGGGCTCGATCCCGAGGGCGGCTGGTGGGCGGTGGCCGGGACGATGGCCGTCGTCGTCGCCTCGCTCTCGTACGCCGCCGCGAACCTCTACACGCAGCGCCACTTCTCCGACGTCTCGCCGCTCGTCACCGCGACGGCCGCGATCCTCTCGGGCGCCGCTCGTCCTGCTGCCGTCTGGCGCCTCTTCCAGATCCCGGACGAGATGCCGAGCGCCGAGGCGCTCGGCTCGGTCGCCGCGCTCGGAATCGCCGGGACCGCGGTCGCGTCGATCGTCCTCTACCGGATGCTTGTCGCCTACGGCTCGTCGCGGACGACGCTCGTGACGTACCTGCTGCCGCGCCTTCGCGCTCTTCTACGGCGCTGTCTTCCTGGACGAGCGTATTACGGTCAACGCCTTGCTCGGCCTGATCCTCATCCTCGGCGGCGTCGCGCTCGGCGCCGGCGTCCTGCGCTTGCCGCGCCGGCGCGACGCCGCGGCCGCGGCGCACGGGCCGTGACCTCGCTCGACGGGCAGGGGTTCCGGCTGCGGCGCGCGGCGCCGAGCAGGACGTCGACTTCCTCGTCGACCTCGCGACGAACGAGGACGTCGAGCCGTTCATGTCCGCAGTCGGCGCGCGAAGGATCGCGAAGGGATGCTGCGAGCGGATCGAGCGCTCCGAGGCGCAGCCCGAGCGCTACGGCGACTTCGTCATCGAGGTCGAGTGGCACGGGAGCACCTGGCGGGCCGGGCACGATGGCGTTCTCGATCGTCAACGAGCGGAGCCGGATCGCGCAGCTCTACGGCGTCATGCTCCATCCCGACTTCCGCGGGCGCGGCCTGGCCGCCGAGGCGACGAGGCTCTTCGCCCGCCACCTCCTCGTCGACCTCGACTTCCACCGCGTCGCAGCTCGAGGTGCTACGGGTTCAACGAGCGCGCGATCCGCCACTTCGAGCGCTCGGGGTTCACGAAGGAGGGCGTGAAGCGCCGCGCCTACCGCCGCCACGACGAGTGGGTCGACGGCGTCATCTTCGGGCTGGTCCGGGAGGATCTGGAGAACTCGTCGTAGGAAGGAGCCGCACATGCGCAAGCGCCTCGTCATCCTCATAGGCGCCCTCGTCGCCGTTCTCGTCCCGGTCGCAGTCTGGGCCGCCCAGGGAGAGCTCGGCTCGGAGCTCGACCGGCAGAAAGCAAGGTGGACGACCGAGAACGCGTCGACCTCGAGTCCCGCCTGGCGCGATGTTCCGGGCCTGCGGCGCCTGACGATCTGCTCCCTGCACGAGGTCAGCGCCGAGCTCGGCGTGACCATCTCGGGCGCGCCTGCCCGCTTCCGCGTCTACTTCGACACGCCTGAGGCCCCCATGCACCCCGGCGCCGTGCGCTTCGCGCCGGACGGGGAGGAGTCGTTCTCGTTCACGTTCGTACGCCGGTCGCTTCCTTTCGAGGCCGACGACACGCACACGTTCAGCGTTCAGTGGCGTTCGCCCTCCGGAGAGCCGGTCAGGCTCGAGAGCGGTGTCCTGAACCTCCAATACGAGCGAGGCACGCAGGGGTGCCCCTAGGGTTAGGCCATGGAACTCATCCACACTTGTTACCGCGTCACCGATCCTGAGGCGCTCGGTCGCGTTCTACGAGGCGCTTGGACTCGAGAAGCGACGTGAGCTGCCGATCCGCGAGGAGGCGATGAACTACTTCCTCGGCGTCCCGGGGACGGACGGGCCCGAGCTCGAGCTGACCCACAACTTCGAGACGCCGGAGGGCGGCTACGAGCTCGGCACCGGTTACGGCCACATCGCGCTCACCGTCGACGACCTCGACGGGACGCTCGAGGAGCTCAAAGGCCAAGGCATCGAGCCCGAGCGCGAGCCGTACACGGTCCGCGAGGGCGGCTCGCGGCTCTGCTTCGTCCGCGACCCGGACGGCTATCGGGTCGAGCTGATCGAGCGCAGCTGACGCATTGATCGGCGTCTGCATTGCCGGCGCGACGGGGTGGACCGGGCGTGCGCTCGTTCCTGCCGTCGTGAACGCGCCGGACCTCGATCTCGTTTCCGCGGTCAGCCGCTCGGCCGCGGGGAGTGACCTTGGCAAGGCGCTCGGCGGCAGCTCCCTCGACGTTCCCGTGTACGAGCGCGTAGGAGCAGCACTCCAGGGCGTCGACGTCCTCGTCGACTACACGTCCGCGACAGCTGTGAAGGGAAACGTGCTGGCCGCCGTTGCGACCGGCGTCGGGGTCGTCGTCGGGAGCTCCGGCCTGACCACGGAGGACTTCCGCGAGATCGACGCAGCCGCCCGCGAGCGGTCGGTCGGGGTCGTGGCTTCGGGCAATTTCTCGCTGACTGCGGCGATGTGTCAGGCCGCCGCGCTGGTGGCCGCGCGCTATCTGCCGAACTGGGAGATCATCGACTACGCGAGCGAGACCAAGCCGGACGTTCCGAGCGGCACTTCGCGCGAGCTGGCTGAGCGGCTCTCCGAGATCCGGCAGCCTGGGGTGGGTGTGCCGATCGAGGACATCCATGGGCCGCGAGAGGCACGCGGTGCCACGGTCGGCGGCACGCAGATCCACTCGGTTCGGCTCCCGAGCTTCGTGGTCTCGACCGAGGTCGTCTTTGCGCGCGAAGGCGAGCGGTTGGCGATTCGCCATGACGCAGGAGGCTCGGCGGGTCCATATGTCGAGGGAACGCTCCTCGCGGTGCGCAAGGTCCCCGCGCTGGTAGGGGTCACGCGCGGGCTCGACAACCTTCTGCTAGCTGCCGGTTAGCGCGGCTCGACCCGTAAGCGTTCGCTTTCCAGACGGTTGCCGGGTCGAGCTGCTCGAGTCCCGCGCGCTGTAGCGGGGCTAGCCGACCGGGCGGTCTGCGCTGCCTGCGCCAGCGCGCCGAGCACGGCGTCTGAGCTTGAAACCCAGCCGAAGAGCGTTTCGATGTTGAGCAACGACGCCTCGTGATTCGAGCGGGCGAGATCGGCTCCGAGGGGTTCGGCCACGCAGTCCTCGAGCACGACGCAGCTGTAGTCGCGGTACATCGCGTCCCGCACCGTCGACTCGACACAGATGCTTGTCGTGGAACCGGCCACGAGCAGGTAGGTCACGCCGAGCTCGCGCAAGGCCTCGTCGAGGTTCGTCTCGAAGAACCCGCTGTAGCGATGCTTCGAGATGACGATGTCGGCCGGTTCGGGCTCGAGCCCGTCGAGGATCCGGGTGTTCCAGGTTCCCGCGACGAGAATCCGGCTCTCGGAGCCGTCGGGAGCACGCACCGGCTCGCCCGCCCGCAGCGGGAGATGCTTGATCCGGCTCGGCCCGTCCTTCGGCCCGATGTTCGAGAGATCGGGCGGGTGCTCCATCTTCACGTAGACAACCGGGAGGCCGGCAGCTCGTGCCCCTGCGAGCACGCGTCGAGTCGGCTCGATCGTCGCCGTGATGGCGCTGATGTCGATACCGGCGCGATCGAACATGCCGCCCCGGGCGCCGAAGTCGTTCTGCATGTCGACCACGAGCACGGCCGTCCGGCGCAGGTCGACGCGGAGCGGTGACGGTCTGCTCGGAAGCTCGATCACGCGCCGATGATATGTCGTCACGTGCGCTTCAGCGGCTCGCAGGCCGCTTCCTAGACGGCTACCGGATCGAGCTCATCGAGCGCGGGGAGTAGCCCCGGCGTTCGGTAGGCGCGCCCCCGTGGAGCCCTACTTGTCCCGCGTGGCGTTCAGCTTCGCCTGCGCGCGCTCCGCGAGCTCGCGCGTCCGCTCGGCGTTCGCGCGCATCCGCGCGCGCTGCGCCTCCCATTCCTCACGCTCGGCCTTCGTCGGCTTCCTCTTCGCCATCGTCCTCTCCCAGTAGGCGCTCGATGCGCTCGAGCGCGGTCACGATGTCGCTCACGTTGAAGAGTAGGGCAACGACCTCGTCCCTTTCGATCACCGGCTCGGGCATGGAGCGAGCATCGGACGCAGGACGCTCGTCCGCAAGTGGCCGACCCGGGCACGCCCTCTAAAGCCTCCTAGCTCACAGCCTTCTTGACGAGGGTGGCGATCTTCTTCTCGTCGGCGGCGGTCAGCTCAGTCAGCGCGAACGAGGTCGGCCACATGGCGCCTGCGTCGATGTTCGCCTGGTCGCTGAAGCCGAGCGTCGCGTACCTCGAGTTGAACTTCGCCGCGTCTTGGAAGTAGCAGACGACCTTGCCGTCTTTGTCGGCCCAGGCGGGCATCCCGTACCAGGTCTTCGGCATGAGGGAGGGCGCGGTGGCTTTGACGATCTCGTGGATCCGCTTGGCCATGGCACGATCCTTTCCCTTCATCTCGGCGACCTTCGCGAGGAGGGTGCTTTCCCCGTCCGCCTTGCGCGCTTCCGCCTTGAGCTCTGCGGCGCGCTCCTTCATCGCAGCCCGTTCCTCGGGAGTGAATCCCTTCGACTTCTTCTCGGCCATCACGACCCTCCAATCTCACCGGTCTCGGTTTCTTCGACTAGCAAAGATTTACCGTCTCGCGGTCGGTCACGCGAACCTAGACAGCGAGGTGCACGGATCGAGAGCTAGTCCGTACGCAGCCGCGAGTAGACGACGACGTCCGCCCGCAGCCCCTGCTTGAAGTAGGCCGACCTGAGCGTGCCCTCGCGGACGTAGCCGCAGCGCTCCGCCACGCGTATCGACGCCTCGTTCTCTGAGTCGATCCGCAGCTCGAGCCGTTCCAGTCCTCGGTCGAGCGCCCACTCTGTGAGAAGCCGCAACGCTGCGCTCGCCACGCCTCGGCCGCGGGCGCCCGGCGCGACGACGTAGCCGAGCTCGGCCTGGCCCGACTCGCCGTCCATTCCGAACGCGAGGGCGAGGCCGAAGAACTCGCCGCTCTCTGCGTCGACGACGACAAAGCCCTCGCGCGACCCGTCCGCGCGGCCCTCCTCGTAGCGCTCGGCCCACGTTCTCCCGAACCCGGCCGGCGGCGGCGCAGGAACATACGTGTTGCGCTGGACGTCGGGATCCTGGGCGAGTGCCTCCAGGTCGTCGGCATGAGCCACCGTCAGGAGCTCGAGGCGGATCTGTGGGCGGACGCTCACCTCGGCCGACTGTAGCCGCCGCCTACACTCGGCCCATGGCCGGCGCCGACCCGCCCGTCAAGCCTTTCGCGACCCAGGCCGCGTGGGAGCGCTGGCTGGCGAAGAACCACGAGCACCAAGAAGGCGTCTGGCTCAAGTTCGCCAAGAAGGGCTCGGGCCTGAAGTCGGTCACCTACGCGGAGGCGCTGCACGTCGCGCTCGCCTACGGCTGGATCGACGCGCAGGTGAAGCGGTTCGACGAGCGCTTCTACCTCCAGCGGTTCACGCCGCGGCGCGCGCGGAGCAAGTGGTCGAAGATCAACCGCGAGTCGGCCGAGAGGATGATCGCCGCGGGCGAGATGAAGCCGCCGGGCCTCCGGGAGGTCGAGCGGGCGAGAGCGGACGGGCGCTGGGCGGCGGCCTACGACTCGCCGCGCACCGCCACCGTGCCCGACGACCTTCAGCACGAGCTCGACGCGAACCCACGGGCAGCGGAAGCCTTCGCGTCGCTCTCGAGCTCTAACCGCTACTCGATCCTCTACGCCGTCCAGGACGCGAAGCGTCCCGAGACGCGCGCCCGGAGGATCTCCAAGTTCGTGGCGATGCTCGAGCGGGGGGAGAAACCCGAATGAGCCGCGTCGCCGCCCTCCTCCAGGGCGTGAACCTCGCCGGGAAGCGCCGCGTCTCCATGCCGGACTTGCGGGCCCACTTGGACGAGCTCGGTTACGAGGACGTCTCCACGTACCTCGCGAGTGGCAACGTCCTCCTGCGAGGCACCGGCCGTCCGGCCGATCTGGAGCGGATGCTGACACGCCAGATCTCAGACTGGGCCGGCGTAGAGGTGCCGGTGCTCGTCCGGACGCACCGGGAGCTAGCCGGAGTCGTCGCGCGGAACCCGCTCGGCCGAGTGGCGGACAACCCCTCGCGCCACCTGGTCGCGTTCATGTCGAAGGCGCCCGGGCGCGCGGCCCTCGCCGCACTCGAGTCAGCTGCCGCCGGCGAAGAGCGAGTAGAGCTCCACGGCCGCGAGCTCTACTCGTGGCATCCGGACGGCGCCGGCCGCTCGAAGCTGGCCGCGCTCCTGAATGCCAAGAAGCTCGGCGTCGTCGTGACCGCGAGGAACTGGAACACGGTCGAGAAGCTTGCCGAGCTCACGGCCAGAATCGGCCTTGAATAATCGGCCCCGATTTGCTTGATTCCACGACATGAGGGTCACGAGGGGTCGTGTCACTTGCTCCCTGGCAGTCGTAGCCGTCGCCCTGGCGGCGGCGCTCCCGGCGTCCGGCGCCTCGCTTCTCTTCGTCCAGGCGGGCGACGTCTGGATCGCGAACCAGGACGGCTCGCAAAAACGCGCCGTCACGAAGCAGGGGACAGGCCAGAAGCCGTACATCCTGGCCGGTGCTTCCGACTCCGGAAAGATCGTCGCGGCGTACGGCTCACCGAAGTTCTGGTACTTCTACAACCCGAACGGCAAGCTCCGTGACGAGGGGCCGAACATCGTCCCGATGAGCCACTGCGGGGGCATGTCTTCGATCGGGCCGCTGCAGCCCCGCCTCCATCCCTCCGGGACGCTGGTTGCCTACAACTACTTCTGCAACTACTTCGACTTCAGCTCGGATCTCCGGCTCGCGGTCGACAACCCAGCCAACTACACGGCCGGCTCGAACACGGCCAACATCGGGAGCGACTGGTACTGGCCGACCTGGTTCGGAAAGCGCCTCGTGGTCTCCGACACCCAGAAGATCTTCGTGCAGGAAGACCACAGGAACTCGCCGTTTCGCACGGGCTTCGACGCCTGGATCTTGCCCGGTGGGAGCGCCACGCTGGACTCCGCAGAGATCGCTCGTGGCGCCAAACGGGTCGCGATCGAGATCTCGGACGGCACGTACGAGCTCTACACGTACACGGGCTCTCCTCCCGGCGGAGGCATCCAGTACCGCTGCACGCTCGGCGGCTCCGGGACCGTCGACGACGCGACCTTCTCGCCGGACGGAACCCGGATCGCCTGGGACGACTCCGGCGGCGTCAAGGTCGGCAAGGTCAACCTCGGGCGCGCGAACTGCCTGGCCGCTGGGTCGGTGAGGTTGGTCTCAGCCGGCGGCGGACAGCCGCGGTGGACGAAGTTCACGCGCTAGCCACGGCCTAGAAACGGTGACCGGCTCGTGTGGAGCTAAGGGACGCGACGCGCGGGCCCGAGCTCGCTCGTGTCGAGCGTCAAGGTGCGCGTCGCGGTTGCCCGCAGCCAGACGTCCGAGATGCGGCCCATCACCTCGAAGCTGAAACTCGCGTCGCCGTTCGCGTTCGTCACCGTCAGCATCGAGCCAAGGGACGTGCGAGCCTCGGCGGCCCGTGCCCTCGGTGCCCGGGTCTTGAAGAACTCGAGCACGAAGGTCGCGGACGGCACGCTGTTCAGACGGCCTTCGACCGTCGTCACGCCACCTGCGAAGGACACCGATCTGATGACCGGATGATTCTGGCGGTTGTTGGCTCCGCCATCTGGATCGTCGGGGTCGTTGGGCGTCGTGCCCGAGCGCGCGAGATCGATGCCGAGCCCGCGGTTGGCGTAGATCGAGTTGGCGAAAACCGAGTTGCCGGTCCCTGACACGATCCTGACGCCTGCTCCCCGGTTGTGCCCGATCGTGTTGCCGGCGTCGGTGTCGCCGATCCTCGACCCGACGGCCCCGTCGATAAGGATCCCGTGGCCTCCGTTCGGGCGCGCCTTCCCTGAGCCGGTCACGCCGATTCGGTTCTCGGCGATGACGGTGCCGTCTGGGCGCGTTCCGCCCGAACCGCTCTCGAGCACGATTCCAGGGCCGCGGTTCCCGGCGACGACGTTGCCCGGCGCGCCCGTGAAGCCGATGTAGTTCGGCGACGCTTCGCCCGCCACGACGATCCCGCGCCCATTGGGCACGGGCGTCTTTCCGTCCGCCCCGAGACCGACCAGGTTCGCGAGAACCACGATCGCGCTCGTCTGGCCGTGGATCCAGATACCGGGCCCGCGGTTGCCCGAGATGACGTTCCCGCGGCCGGCGTCACCGATCGAGTGCGAGCCCGTGTTCCGGATGTCGACGCCGACGCCGTTCGGCACCGGGGCCGTTCCGGCCCGATTCGTCCCGATCCGGCTGTCGTAGAGGACGGCGTTGTTCGTCGTCCCGGTGATGAGGACGCCGGCGTTCCTGTTCCCGGAGACCACGTTCGGGCCATTGGCACCCGTGATCGTCCCGTTGGTCCCGGACCAGATTGCCAGGCCGTTCCGCCTGTTCGGGACGGCGGCGGACCCGCGCGCGTTCGTGCCGACGAGGTTGCCGTCCACCTCCACGCCGGTGACCAGTGCCTCGACATGGATGCCGTCGCCCCGGTTCCCGGAGACGACGTTCCCCGGGGCGCGGCCGGGCGTCGACACTGGGCCGCCGATCCTGAGGCTCGAGGACCCCGACACAGGCTCGATGCCGTCGCCGTCGTTCGGGATTGCGCGCTTCCCCGCCGCGTTCGTGCCGATGTAGTTCCCCTGGACGACAATTCCCTCGGCGCCGCCCGTGCCGGCCATGACGACTCCATCCCCCCCGTTTCCGGAGATGAGATTGCGATGCCTGGGCCTTGGACCGCCGACGAGCAGGTCGTTCCCGAGCGCGTTGACGCCGGCTCCGCGGTTCCCCACGTCTCGGCGCCCGGACGCGTTGGTACCGATGCGGTTCCCGCGCACGGTGTTCGACGTGCCGGCCAGGAAGACGCCGTGCCCGCCGTTCCCCGAGATCACGTTTTTCCCGCCCACGATGGTGTTCGACGCGTCTTCGACCAGGACGCCGTTACCGCGATTCCCCAGGTCGCCGCCGCCGGCCCGGCCGGTGCCGATGAGGTTCCCGCGCACGACGTTTCCCGAGCCGCCGGTGTCGATCTCGACGCCGTCGGCTCGGTTTCCCGAGATGAGGTTCCGATGGGCGCGTGCTCGCCCGCCGATCAGGTTGTCGCTGCTCTCCACGTCGACCCCGTCGTTGCTCGCGCCTCCGGCAGAAGCGGCGGCCGTGCCCGCAGCGTTGACGCCGAGGAAGCTCCCGCGTATCCAGCTCGACGACGAACCCGACCCGAGCTCGATCTGGGGCCCCTGGAAGCGGTTGACGACGAGCCCTTCGACGAGCGACTCCGGCGCGAGGATTCTCAGGCCCGCGTCTGCGCCGCTCAGGTTCGCTCCGCTCAGCACGATTCTGAGCCGTGCGCTCGTGCCGAGGCGGGCCGCGTTTCGCCTCGCGCCCCTCTGGGTGTAGCCCGAGATCTCAACGGGCCCGGTGATGTTGGGCAGGGGCGTGAGCGGCTTGATGATCTTGAGTCCGCGCCCGGGGATGCGGAATTCGATCTCGTCGGTACCGGAGGCGAGGTTCGCGTTCGTGATGGCCTGGCGCAGCGAGCCGACGCCGCTGTCGCTCGTGTTCCTGACGACGAAGAGCGTGTCGGCCGCTGCCGCCCCGGGGAGGGCGAGCCCGAGGGAGAGCGCGGCGAGCGTCAGGAGGGACCGGCCGGACATCGCCCGAGTCTAGGACGCCCCTTCAGCGTCCACAAGGCGCCTCGGGCGCGGGTCGGCGTGCGCATCGCGGTAGCGCGCAGCCGCCGGCAGCTAGGGACGGCGTAGTCAGTGTCCCGCGATCGCAGGGGAAGGTTCGAGTGCGGGATAGGCTGAGCACGTGAGCGCTGAAGCCCTCGTCGCCGAGCTGGAGCGCATCTGCGGCGCCGAGTCCGTCGTCACGCACCCGCACCAGTTGCGGCACCTACGAGTCGGACGGGCTGCTCATGTACCGCTCGACTCCGCTCGCCGCAGTGCTGCCCGAGACCCGCGAGCAGGTGCAGGACGTCGTTCGCGCCTGCGCCGAAGCCGGGGTGCCCTGGGTGGCGCGCGGCGCCGGCACCGGGCTCTCCGGCGGTGCGCTGCCGCACTCCGAGGGCGTTCTCATCGTCCTCTCGCGCCTGCGCCGGATCCTCGAGGTCGACCTGCCGAACCAGCGCGTGACCGTGGAGCCGGGCGTGACGAACCTCGAGGTGAGCGCCGCCGTCGGGCCGACTCACTTCTACCCGCCCGACCCGTCGAGCCAGGCCGTCTGCTCGATCGGCGGCAACGTCGCCGAGAACTCCGGTGGCGCGCACTGCTTCAAATACGGCTTCACGACGAACTACGTGACCGGGCTCGAGGTCGTGCTCCCGGACGGCGAGCTCGTCGAGCTCGGCGGCAAGGAGCTCGACCCGCCTGGCTACGACCTCCTAGGCGCCTTCGTCGGCTCGGAGGGAACGCTGGGGGTGGCGACCGCGATCACGCTGCGCGTCGTCCCCGTGCCCGAGGCGATCCGGACGCTCGTAGCCTTCTACGAGTCGACGCCGGAGGCCGGAGAGGCCGTGGAGCGGATCGTGTCCGGAGGGATCATCCCCGGGGCGATCGAGATGATGGACGGACCCTCGATCCAGGCCGTCGAGCAGGCCGTGCACGCCGGCTACCGGCTCGACGCGGGTGCGGCTCTCCTCGTCGAGCTCGACGGCCCGACCGCCGTCTGCGAGGAGCTCCTGGTCGAGGTGCAAAGCATCTGCGCAGACACCGGCGCGACTCGAGATCCGGGTCGCCGCCGACGCGGCCGAGCGCGACGCCCTCTGGCGCGGCCGCAAGGCGACCTTCGGCGCGATGGGGCGCGTCGCCAAGAACTACTACGTCCAGGACAGCGTCGTCCCGCGAACGAAGCTCGCCGAGGTGCTGGCGCTGATCGACGAGCTCGCGGCCGACTACGGGATGCTGGTTGCGAACGTCTTCCACGCGGGCGACGGCAATCTGCACCCGCTCGTCTGCTACGACGGGTCGAAGCCAGGCGAGCCGGCGCGGGCCGAGGAGCTCGCCGGCCTCATCGTCAAGGCGTGCGTCGACGCGGGCGGCTCCATCACGGGCGAGCACGGCGTCGGCTGGGACAAGAAGCGCTACATGCCGGAGATGTTCTCGGAGGCCGACCTCGACGCGTTCCAGCGCCTCCGCTGCGCGTTCGACCCGGCCGGGCTCGCGAACCCCGGGAAAGTGATGCCGACGCCGCGGCTCTGCGGCGAGGTGCCGGGGCCGTACCGCGAGCATCCACTGGAGCGGGCCGGGGTGGCGGAGCGGTTTTGACGCCGCGCCACGAGGTCCCGGAGGACTACGAGGGCGCGGCCGAGCTGTTGCGGGAGGCGGCAGAGGGGGGCCTGAGTGTCGTGCCCGTCGGCGGCGGCACGAAGCTCGGTGCCCGCGCGGAGGAGGCCGACGTCGTGCTCTCCACCGCGGGCCTGAACCGGATCCTCGAGCACAACGCGGGCGACCTGACGGCGATCCTGCAGGCGGGCGTGCCGCTCGCCCGGGCGCAGGGGCTCTTCGCGGCCCATGGGCAGATGCTCGCGCTCGACCCGCCGGACGGGGGCGCGACGATCGGTGGCGTCGTCGCGACCGCTGACTCCGGACCTCTGCGGCATCGCTACGGCGGCGTTCGCGACCTCGTGATCGGCGTGACCCTCGTGCTCTCGGACGGGTCGATCGCCCGTTCCGGAGGGAAGGTGATCAAGAACGTCGCCGGCTACGACCTGGCAAAGCTCGTCTCGGGCTCATGGGGAACACTCGGCGTCATCCTCGAGGTAGCGGTGCGACTCCACCCGATTCCGCGGGCCCGGGCGACCGCGGTCTTCGAGCCTGCCAACGCGGACGAGCTCGGCCGGAAGCTGATCGAGCTCACGCATGCTCCGCTCGAGCTCGAGTCGCTCGACGTGCGCCGCGAGGATCGGCGCGGCACGCTGCTCGCCCGGTTCGCGGGGGTGCGCGCGGCGGAGCGAGCCGCGGCATCCGGTGGGAGCGTCGTCGAGGACGACGAGGAGCTCTGGACGCGGCAGCGCGACGCCCAGCGCGGCGCGGTGCGCGTCTTCGGCCTCTCAGACGGACTGGCCCCGGCTCTGCCGAACGGCCGACCGGGCCGGCGGGACGCTCGTCGGCCGCGCGGGCCTGGGGCTCGCCTGGTTCGCGGGGGCGGACGAGGAGGTCGTTCGCACCGCCTTCCCGGAGCGCCGGCAGAGCCCGGCCGAGGCCGAGCTCATGCGTCGGGTCCGGTCGCGTTTCGATGTCCACGGAGCCCTGGCCGGGTGACCGCCTTCGACACCCGCCGGCCGCCGCTTCTCTCCGATATCGAGACCTGCGTTCACTGCGGATTCTGCCTGCCGACCTGCCCGACCTACACGTCGCTCTGGAACGAGGAAATGGACTCGCCGCGCGGCCGCATCGTCCTCATGGCCGAAGGCGCTCGAGCCCGAGAGCACCTTCTCGGACGAGCTCGTGCTCCACCTCGACCGCTGCCTCGGCTGCATGGCCTGCGTGACCTCTTGCCCGTCCGGAGTCCGCTACGACCGGCTCATCGAGCGCGCCCGGCCCCAGGTCGAGCGGCACCACGACCGCTCGGCCGGCGAGCGGCTCTTCCGGCGCCTCGTCTTCGCCACGTTCACCCACCCGCGGCGGCTGCGGCGGCTGCGGCCGCTCGTCGCGCTCGAGCGGAGCCTCGGCGTGGGGCGCAGGCTCTTCCCGGCCAGAACCCGGCTCGGGGCGCTTGCCCGGCTGGGGCGCGGGATCCCTTCGCGGCCGGTGCCCGCGCTCCCCGGGAGGCTTCCGGCCGCCGGCGAGCGCCGGGCGACCGTCGGGCTTCTCCAGGGCTGCGTCCAGCGCGTCTTCTTCGGCCACGTGAACGAGGCGACCGCGCGGGTTCTCGCCGCCGAGGGCTACGAGGTCGTCCTGCCGGAGGCGCCGCGCTGCTGCGGGGCGCTCCAGTTCCACACGGGCTACGAGCAGGAGGCGCGCGAGCGCGCGAAAGAGACCATGGAGGCCTTCGACGGCTGCGACGTGGTGTGCGTGAACGCGGCCGGGTGCGGCTCGTCGATGAAGACCTACGGGGAGCTCTTCTCGGACGATTCTGAGTGGGCCGAGCGCGCCGAGGAGTTCGCCGGGCGCGTTCGCGACTTCTCGGAGCTCGTGGACGAGCCGGTCGCTCCTCGCGGCGAGGTCGCGATGCGCGTCGCCTACCACGACGCCTGCCATCTCGCGCACGCGCAGGGAATCCGGGCCGAGCCGCGCGCCGCCCTGCGCGCGATCCCAGGCCTCGAGCTCGTCGAGCCCGAGGAGTGGGCGATCTGCTGCGGCTCTGCGGGGATCTGGAACCTCCTGAACCCCGAGCCCGCCGCTGAGCTCGGCCGGCGGAAGGCGGCCAACCTTGCCGCCACCCGGCCCGACGCGATCGTGGCCGCGAATCCCGGCTGCGCGCTCCAGATAGCCGCCCACCTCGAGCGGCAGGTGCCCATCTACCACCCGGCCGAGCTCCTCTGGATGTCCATCGGGAGAGGCAACGGTGCCTGAGCTTCGCGGCCCGAAGGAGGGCTTCGAAGACGTCCTGACGCCGGAGGCGCTCGGCTTCGTCGAGGACCTCGAGCGCGAGTTCGGCCCTCGGCGCCGCGAGCTGCTCGCCAGGCGGGCCGAGCGCCAGGCCGAGATCGACGCGGGCGGCTCGCTCGACTTCCTCGCCGGGACGCGGGAGATCCGCGAGGGCGACTGGCAGGTCGCGCCCGTGCCTGAGCCGCTTCAGGACCGCCGCGTCGAGATCACAGGCCCGCCCGCCCGGAAGATGGTCGTGAACGCGCTCAATTCGGGCGCGCGCTGCTTCATGGCCGATTTCGAGGACGCGAACTCGCCGACCTGGCGAAACCTGGTCGAGGGGCAGCGGAACCTCACGGACGCGATCGAGCGCACGATCGAGTTCGACGATCCGCGCACCGGCCGCGAGTACCGGCTGGTCGACGAGCCCGCAGTCCTCCTGGTGCGCCCGCGCGGCTGGCACCTCCCCGAGAAGCATCTCGAGGTCGACGGTGAGCCGGTCTCGGGCTCGCTCTTCGACTTCGGGCTCTACGCCTTCCGGAACGCGGCGCGGCTCCTCGAGAGTGGCTTCGGCCCCTGGTTCTACGTCCCGAAGCTCCAGAGCCACCTGGAGGCCCGGCTCTGGAACGACGTGTTCACGTTCACGGAGGAGCGGCTCGCGAGCCCGCACGGGTCGATCAAGGCGACCGTGCTCGTCGAGACGATCTGGGCCGCGTTCGAGATGGACGAGATCCTCTGGGAGCTTCGCGACCACTCGGCCGGCCTGAACGCCGGCCGGTGGGACTACCAGTTCTCGGTCGTCAAGACGTTCCGGGCCCGGCCCGAGTTCGTGCTGCCCGACCGGAACGAGGTGAAGATGACCGCTCCGTTCATGCGGGCGTACACCGAGCTCCTGGTGAAGACGTGCCACCGGCGCGGCGCGCATGCGATGGGCGGGATGTCCGCCTTCGTCCCGAGCCGGAAGGATCCCGGGCGAAACGAGCAGGCGCTCGAGCAGGTCGCGGGGGACAAGCGCCGCGAGGCTGGCGACGGCTTCGACGGCACCTGGGTCGCCCACCCGGACTCCGTGCCGATCGCGATGCGGGAGTTCGACGCGGTCCTCGGCGACCGCGCGAACCAGGTCGAGCGCCGGCGCGACGAGGTCGAAGTCGGCGCCGGCCGAGCTCCTCGACGTCGCAGCCACGCCCGGGAACGTCACCGAGGCGGGGCTGCGGTCGAACGTGAACGTCGGCATCCAGTACATCTCGTCCTGGCTCCGCGGCAACGGCGCGGCCGGGATCTACGGGCTGATGGAGGACGCCGCCACGGCCGAGATCGCGCGCTCCCAGGTGTGGCAGTGGGTGCGCGGTCGGGGCGGAGCTCGACGATGGGCGGCCGGTCACCGCCGAGCTCGTTCGCGAGGCCGCCGAGTCCGAGCTCGATCAGATCCGCAGCGAGATCGCAAACGACGAGTGGTTCTACGCACAGGGCCGGCCCGAGGAGTCGCGCGCCCTCTTCGAGCAGGTCGCCCTCGCCGAAGACTTCGAGGAGTTCCTGACGCTGCCGGCGTACGACAAGCTCCTGGAGCTCGAAGTCCGCGGCGAGATCTGAGGCCTAGCCGACGACGAGAACGTCGCGCTTCGAGCGGCGGAGGACTTCCTGCAGGACGCTTCCCTCGACGAGCCGGTCGAAGAACTTCTTGCGGCGCGTGCCGATCACGATCAGGTCGGCGCCGCGCTCATCTGCCAGCTTGATGATCGCCTCGCTCGGATGGCCCGTCGTCAGCACGTACTCGGCGGTCACGCCCAGTCCTTCGAGCACGCCCTTCGCCTCCTCGAGCTTCTCCCGAGCCTCGCGCTCGACGGGGTCGGTCTCGGCTCCTTCGCCGGCGGCGACGTTCGTGACGATGAGGCTGGAGGCGAGCGCCTGAGCCAGCTCGGACGCGCGCTGGAGCGTCGCCGAGTCCGGATCGTCGTAGGCGACGACGATCGTCTGCATCAGGGCTGCCATGGGCGAAAGCCTACGAGGTTTCGGCCCACGCGCGGGCAAGCGCCGCGCCGGCGGCTTCGAGCTCCTGCAGGGTGCCGGCCTCCTGCACGCTCGCGAGGCCGAACAGCGTCTGCGGCAGCGCATCGGCGCCGACCACAGCGTGGCAGGGCACTCCGTGTGCGTCGCAGCGGCTCGCCACCTCCGCGACAACCTTCCCCTGGAGCGTCTGTTCGTCGAGCCGGCCCTCGCCCGTGACGCAGAGATCCGCGTTCGCCAGGGCTGTGTCGAGCCCGATCGCGTCGAGCACGTAGACGGCTCCGGGCACGAGTCGTGCGCCACAGAAAGCCCACAGCCCGCCTGAGAGCCCGCCGCCCGCTCCGGTGAGCGGGGTGCCGCGGGGATCGCGGGGGGCCCGGTCGGCGAGCTCGGCGAGGCGGCGCTCGAGCCGCACCACTGTCTCCGGATCGGCGCCCTTCTGGGGCCCGAAGACGCGCGGTGCGTCTTCCCAGGCCGTCCGCACGTCGCAGAGCACCGTGAGCTCGACCTCGACTCGGGCCTCGTCGAGCGCAGCCACGGCGGCCGCGCCGCCGTCCGTCGTCGCGGTGCCGCCGACCGCGACGAGCACTCGCTCGGCTCCCGCGCGCGCTGCGGCGGCGATCAACTCGCCGGTTCCACGGCTCGATGCTGACCACGCGTCGCGCTCGCCGGCGGTTACGAGCCCGAGCCCGCTGGCCTGAGCCGCCTCGACGACCGCCGAGCCGCCGGGGAGGAGCGCCCACTCGGCGTCGACCGGCCGGCCCGAGCGGGTCGGAGACGAGCGCGCGCTGCCGCTCGCCGCCGAGCGCGTCGAGCGTCCCTTCGCCGCCGTCCGCCGCCGGCAGCTCGGCGACCTCGAAGCCGCCGGCACGTAGCCCCGCGGCCAGCGCGCGAGCGACCTCGGCCGCGCCCAGCGTCCCCTTGAAGCTGTCCGGGCAGACGACGGCGCGGCCGGTCACGGCGGGAGCCTACGGCCCGCGGGGCCGCGCAAGCACGGCGCCTGCCGGAGCCCCGCTGGGGGAGAGACCGTCGCTGGGCCCGGCCCGCGCGGCCGGCACGGTTCGGTCTCTTGAACCGCGTGCCGTCCGGTACTAGGTTGGCAGGCATGCGGCTTAGGAGCTTCTTCGTGGTCGCGGCCTGCGTCGCCCTCGGGACTGCGGGTGCGGGCAATGCCGCGATCATCGTCGTGACCACGACGGACGACCCAACGCTCGGCGCAGGGGACGGCTTCTGCTCGCTCCGCGAGGCGGTCAAGGCCGCGAACACGAACGCTGCCGTCGACGCCTGCCCGAAGGGCTCGGGCGCGGACACGATCCGGCTGCCAAGGGGCCTGTACAAGATCGAGATCCCAAGGGGTGGGGGAGTGAACACGAATGAGGTCGGCGACTTCAACGTCTCCGGGCCGACCACGATCTCGGGCGCAGGAGAGCGCGCCACGGTCATCGACCCGCAGCGTTTCGACCGGGCCTTCACGGTCGACACGTCGCCCGGCGCAGCGGTCGCGTTCTCGAACCTGACGATCCAGAACGGCCATGCCGAGCTCTCGAGCGGCGGTGCGATCTACAACGAAAATGCGGTCCTATCGGTCTCCGGCGTGAGCTTTCTCTCGAACGAGAGCGACTACGGCGGTGCGCTTCGCGCCGGGGGACCGACGACGATCGACGACAGTCGATTCCTGGAGAACACCGCGTACCTGGATGGGGGCGGCATCTGGGCGGGCGCGAACCTGACCGTCAGCGACACGCTCGTCTCGAGGAACAGGGCGACGACCTCGGACGGCGGCGGCATCGCCGTCATAGGCGGCACGGCGCGCATCAAGAGGACGACGATCTCCTCGAACACCACCGGGCTGGACGACGGGGCGGGAATCTTCAGCGAACGCCCGCTCTTCCTGACGGACTCGACCGTGGCGGGGAACGAGGCAGCCGGCTCCGGCGGCGGTGTCTACCAGCGCCTGCACCAGGTCACCATCGTCCGCTCGGACGTCACCGGGAACAACGCGGTCGGGCAAGCCGGAGGGATCATGGCCCTGAGCCGGGCAGGCCTGACGATGCGGAGCAGCTCCGTCGTCGGGAACTCCGCCCAGAGCGCGGGCGGGATCAACCTCATCTTCGACGACGATCTCCTGGCGCGGAGCGATATCCGGAACTCGACCATCGCCTGGAACACCGCCACTCAAACAGGCGGGGGGATCACGAACAACATGACGACGCTGATCCAGGGGAGCCTCATCTACCGAAACTCAGCCGGCGACGGCGCCGGCCCCGGCACCGGCGACGGGAACGGGATCTACAGCGTCGGGCCCGTGGAGCTGACGGTGCGGAACACGACGATCGCGTTGAACGGCGAGGGAATGGCTTTCGACGGGCGGGGCGGCGGGCTCTTCAACGACAACGGAGCCGTCGCGCGGCTCGAGAACGTCACGCTGTCGATGAACTCGGCGAGCACGCAGGGCGGCGACGGCGGCAACATCTACAACGAGGCGGGCTCGACAAACGGGATCGTCGAGGCGAAGAACACGATCGTCCACGATGCACAGACATCGGGGAACTGCGGCGGGGTCCCGGTCACGTCCACGGGGCCGAACATCGAACAGAACTCGAGCGGTGGCGGAAACTCGTGCGGTTTCGCGCTCGCCGCCTCGACAACGGATCCGATGGTCGCGCCGCTCGCCTGGAACGGTGGGCCGACGCGGACGCTCGCGCTCGAAGCGGGAAGCCCGGCGCTGAACGTCGGCTCTGGCTGCGCGGCTCTCGACCAACGGGGCGTTCCCCGGCCGCAGGGCTCGGGTTGCGATCTCGGCGCCTACGAGCGCGCGACCTGTCGCGGCGGGGTTGTCAACCGGGTGGGCACCGCCCGAAAGGATGCGTTGCAGGGCACCCAGGGGCCGGATGCGTTCCTCCTCCTGGGCGGGAACGACAGAGCCGAAGGGCTGGGAGGGTCCGACCGCTTCTGCGGCGGGGCGGGCAACGACGTCCTGCTCGGCGGCGCGGGCGCGGACGTCCTCGACGGCGGGTCGGGTCGCGACCGTTGCGAAGGCGGACCCGGGCGCGACTCGGCGTTCTCCTGCGAGATCCGCCGCAGCGTCCCCTAGCCGGCGCGGCGGCTCCTGCGGCGCCCAGCCAGCGCGGCTGCGAGCAGGAGAGAGGCACTCCCGAGCCCGGCGACGATCGGCACGAGCCCCGATTCGTCCTCGCGCGACGCGATCCCGAGCGAGGCTGACCGGACGGCCGAATCCCGGCTCGGCGGGGGAGCTTTCGCGACCACCAGCGGCCGGTATCTGAAGACCGCGCCCTGGTGGCGGACGACGTAGCGCCACTTTCCTGCCTGCGGAAACCGAATCCTGGTCTCGTAGATCCGCCGCTGCCCGGGAACCCGCTGTGCGCGCTGGAGGAGGGAGCGGCCGCTCTCGACGTGCCGTATTCGCACCACAGGAGGCCCGCTCAGGTTGGTGAGGTGAGCGCCAACGACGCGGATCTCGGCCCGCCATGAGTCTCCCACCCTGAGCAGGGTTGTCGGCCGCTCGACTTCGAGCATCCATTTCGCAGCCGCAGGGGCGGCCAGAACCCCGGCGCCGGCGGCGACGAGGACGACGCTCAAGAGCAACCTTCGCGTGTCGACTCCTCCTCTCACGCTGACTACACCGCGCGGGCTGTGCCGGTTCCCAGAGATGGCCGCTCCCGACGGCGTGTGAGAGAGTCAGGACGCACGATGGCGACGCGCATCACCTACACGAGCGGATCGGCGAGCCCGGAGGTCGACGCGGAGTTCGAGGCGGCGCTCGAGGCCGCTCGCGGACGCGAGGGCGAGCCGTTTGGACACGTGGTCGCCGGCGAGGCGCGGGACGCCGGCAGGTCTTCGAGCGGCCGAACCCGTGCCACACGGACGAGATCGCGAGCCGGGCGCGCGAGGGCGCCGACCTCGTCGGCGAGGCAGTCGCGCGGGCCCGCGAGGCGCAGCCGGCCTGGCGCGCCACGCCCTACGACAGAGCGGATCGCCGCGCTCCGAGAGGCGGCGCAACGGATCCGAGACCGCCGGATCGAGCTCGCCGCCGCGGTCACGCTCGAGACCGGCAAGACGCGCCTCGAGGCGATCGGCGAGGTCGACGAGGCAGTCGATCTGATCGAGACCTACTGCGCGCACATGGAGGAGAACCGCGGATACGAGGTGCCGCTCGGATCGCTCTCGGCATCCGAGCGAAACCGCTCCGTGCTCAGGCCCTACGGCGTCTTCGGGGTGATCGCACCCTTCAACTTCCCGGTCGCGCTCGCGCTCGGCATGAGCTCGGCGGCGCTCGTCGCCGGCAACACGATCGTCCTCAAGCCGTCCGAGGACACGCCCTACTGCGGCTCGCTCCTCGCGGAGATCCTCGTCGGGCTTCCCGCCGGCGTCGTCAGCGTGCTGCACGGCGGCGCGCCGACGGGACGCGCGCTCGTCGAGGCGCCGGTGGACGGGATCGCCTTCACGGGCTCTGCCGAGGTTGGTCGCGCGATCGCGAAGACGCTCACGGACGGGCCGTTCGCCAGGCCCGCTCTCACCGAGATGGGCGGGAAGAACCCGGCCATCGTCACGGCGAACGCAGACCTGGAGAAGGCGGTCGAAGGGATCGCCAGGTCGGCGTTCGGATTCTCGGGGCAGAAGTGCAGCGCCTGCTCACGCGCGATCGTCGTGGCTGCCGCGCACGACGAGCTGGTCGACGGGCTCGCCGCGCGAGCTCGCGAGCTGGTCGTCGGCGACCCGGCAGACCGGGACACCTTCACAGGCCCGGTTGTGAACGCGGCCGCGGTCGAGCGGTTCGGGCTCGCCGTCGAGGAGGCCGGGCGCGACGGCGAGGTCGTAGCGGGCGGCGGCCGACCCGATCTCCCGGGCTGGTACGTGGAGCCCACGGTCGTGGCCGGGCTGCCTCCAGGTCACCGGCTGACCCGCGACGAGCTCTTCCTGCCATTCGTGACCGTCACGCCCGTCGACTCGCTCGACGAGGCGCTCGCGGAGGCCAACGACGTCGTCTACGGGCTCACCGCCGGCATCTTCAGCGAGGACGAGGCCGAGGTCGACCGGTTCCTGGACGAGATCGAGGCCGGCGTGGTGTACGTGAACCGGCGCGCGGGCGCGACCACGGGCGCCTGGCCCGGAATCCAATCCTTCCCCGGCTGGAAGTCGAGCGGCTCGACCGGCAAGGGCGGGCTCGGGCCCTACTACGTCCAGTCCTTCATGCGCGAGCAGAGCCAGACCGTTGCGCGCTAGTCCCCTGACGCTGCCGGTGGTGGTCGCGGAAGGCGGGCCGCGCGAGCGCGGGCGTTCGATCGGCCGAGAGCTCGCCGAGCCGATCCACCGCTCGCTTTCGTTCTACCGCGGGGTCTGGGAGCGCCGTGAGATCGAGCTTGCGCCAGCCACCGCGCCGTACCTGGAGGCGGCCGAGCGCGCGCTGCCGCACCTCGTCGAGCAGATCCGGGGCATGGCGGCCGAAGGGGCCGAGGCGGACTTCGACAGAGCTCTTCGCCGTCAATACCTACGAGGAGCTCGACGAGTCGGGCGAGCCCGACCGGTGCTCGACTTTCACGTCCGCCGCGCCCGGAGCCACGATCCTTGCCCACACGGAGATGTGGTGCGTTGGCGACGTCGGAAACATCGCAGTCGTCGTCGAGCGGCCGGTCGACGGCCCGACGGTTGTCTCGCCGACCGTCGTCTGCTCGCTCCCGGCCGTGGGAGTCAACTCATGCGGTGCTGCCCAGGGAATCGACTCGCTCGCGGCGCACACCGACCGCGTCGGCGTCCCGCGTGTGCTCGTTTCGCGACATTCGCTGGACGCACGCAACCGAGAGGATGCCGTCGCGCGTGCTGGGCTCACGGGCCGAGCCGGGGGCTACGCGCACGTGTACGCCTTCCGCGGCGGCGACGGGGTGGCAATCGAGACCACGGCCGACCGGCTCGCGGTCGTCGACCGCGCCGGTCACACGAACCACTACCTCGATCCCGAGCTCGCCGAGGTCGGGGACGTGCCGAGTGCCGGAAGCCTCTCGCGGCTCGAGCGACTGGACGCGCTCCTGGCCGAGAGGCCGCCTGAGAGTCCGGGGGAAGCGATGGCGCTCATGCGGGATCACGCGGGTGAGCCGCAGGCGATCTGCCATCACCCGTCCGGCGACGACGACGCCGAGGCCTCCGCGGTGGTCTTCGCGTTCGTGGCCGAGCTCGAGACCGGCCGGCTGTGGGTCTCGGCAGGCAACCCGTGCGAGCACGCGTTCGAGGAGGTCGATCTCGCCGATGTGGTCTAGCCCGCTTCTCTACGAGCGGCTTACATGGCCCGAGGTGCGGTTCGCGGCCGATCAGGATCGCGTGTGTCTCATTCCGGTGGCGACGCTCGAGGATCACGGGCCGCATCTGCCGATCGACACGGATCTCCGGATCACGTCCGAGATCTGCCGCCGGGTCGCCGAGGCGGCCGAGGACGACGTGGTTCTCCTACCGGCGATTCCGCACGGCTATTCGCCGCACCACATGGACTTCCCGGGGCCGATCACGATCGGCTGGGACACGTTCACGCGGTACCTGGTCGACGTGGGGAGCTCCCTGGCGCGCCACGGGTTCCGCCGGGTGCTCTACCTGAACGGCCACGGCTCGAACCAGAACCTCGTCGAGATGGCCGCGCGGCTCGTGGGCGTCGAATACCCGGGCGTCCTGGCCGCGGCCGCCTTCTACCTCTCGGGTCGGGAGTCGGCGAAGCTCATCGAGAGGGTGCGGGACTCGGAGCTCGGCGGCATGGCGCACGCGTGTGAGCTCGAGACCTCGATCTACCTCGCCATCGACGCGGAGGCGGTGGACATGGAGAAGGCCGTCGACGAGCTCGGCTACCGCCAGTCCGAGCACGCGTACATGGACTGGAGCGACGGGCCTCTGAAGCTCATGCCGTGGTGGTCGTCGTTCTCGACGACGGGCGTGCAGGGCAGGGCGACTCGCGGCACGGCCGAAAAGGGCGAGAAGCTCCTCCGCGGTGCTGTCGAAGAGGTCGTCGGCTTCGTCCGAGAGCTCAAGGAACGCCCGCTTCCGGAACGCCAGAAGCCCCGCGAAAAGCCACTCCAGCCTTCGTGACCGCAGCCACGCTCTTCGGGCGGCCGCTTCCCGACGGCGGGACGATCGGCGTTCCCGCGCCCGCAAGTCCTTGGGAGAACCGTTCCGACCTCCTGCGCGGTGTGGAGTGGTGGGAGGCCGGTGGCTACCGGGTCAAGCTCTCCGACGGAATCCTGGAGCGAGATGACTACGTCGCCGGCTCACCGGAGCAACGAGGCCGCGACATCACTGCCATGTTCGCCGACTCCGAGGTGGACGTGGTCCAGTGCCTCCAGGGCGGGTTCGGCTCGGCGCAGGCGATCCCACACATCGACTTCGACGTCGTCGCCGCCAACCCGAAGCCCTTCGTCGGTTACTCCGACATCACCGCGCTCCACGTTGCGATTCGTCAGCGCACCGGCCTCGCCACGATCTACGGCTACGGGCTTGCGGGCATGGGCGCCGCCGAGTCGACCGACTTCTCCCGTGACCGCCTCCTGCAGGTCCTGAAGGGCGACGGCACCGGCCGAGTCCCGCCCGACCCCGACGACCCCTACGTTCGCGCGCTCGTCCCGGGGAAGGTCACCGCGCCGCTTGTCGGCGGCTGCCTCTGGCTCCTCATACAGACGATGGCGACGCCGTGGGAGTTCGAGGCCGACGGCTGCATCCTCTTCTTCGAGGACTACGACGCGCCGCCCTGGTACGTGGACGGAAACCTGACCCAACTCGGGCACGCCGGCAAACTCGACAAGGTCGCCGGAGTCGTAGTCGGAGAGATGGACAAATGCGACTGGCGGGAGTCCCGCCCGGAGTGGCCGAGGACGAAATCCCTGGAGGATGTGCTCGAGCGTCACTTGGAACCGCTCGGCGTTCCCGCTATATACAAGCTTCCCCTTGGCCATGGAAAGCACCTGGCAGCCCTCCCGCTCGGCGTCCCGGCGACGCTCGACGCGGACGCCCGGACACTCACGATCGACGAACCGGTACTGAGGCAGGCCCCGGAAACAACGCCTAGCGGCGGATAGGAGAAGGATGAAGGCGCGCACCCTCGGACTCGTCTCGCTCTTGGCTCTCGTGGTCGCACTGCTCGCGGCCGGCTGCGGGGGAGGTGGTGGCGGCGGCTCGCAGGGAGGAACGGACGGCGAAGCCAAAGAGGGCGGGATCCTGCGGCTCGGGACGACGAACTACATCGATTCCCTGAACCCCTTCAACTACATCGAGGCGCAGGCCTACAACGCTTTCATCATGATCTACCCGCAACTCGTGCAGTACACGTACGAGGACGGAAAGTACGAGTTCGAGGGCGACTGGGCGAAGTCCTGGGAAACCTCGAACGACGGCAAAGTCTGGACGTTCACGCTCCACGACGGCGCCAAGTGGTCGGACGGCAAGCCGCTCACCGCTGAGGACGCCGCCTGGACGATCAACACGACGGTGAAGTTCGCCGACGGCCCGACGGCCGTAGCCGCCTCTGCGCTCAACTTCGTCAAAGAGGCGCGCGCGGTCGACCCGACCACGCTCGAGATCGAGTACGAGACTCCGATCGGGAACACGCTCGCGCAGCTCGAGCAGTTCTTTGTCCTCCCGAAACACGTGTACGAGCCGCTCGCGGCCGGGAACGGCAAGGGCCTGAAGACCTTCCACCCGGAGCAAGACCTGCCGATGGTCTCGGCCGGGGCCTACACGATCAAGGAGTACGAGAAGAAGGGCACGACGGTCTACATCCCGGACCCGAACTTCTGGGGGCCGACGTCGAACGCCGAGGCCGTGGCGATGACCTACTACACGAACTCGGACTCGATGATCAACGACCTCCGCCAGGGAAACCTCGACTGGGTCGATCAGGTGCCGTGGGGCGCCGTCGACGTCCTGAAGGAGGACAAGAGCATCGTCGTCGAGGAGGCGCCCGGCGCCGAGACCACGAACATCACCTGGAACTCGAACCCGTACAAGCCGATGAACCGCGAGCTCCTCGACCCGCGTGTGAAGAAGGCGCTCTCGATGTGCATCGACCGCGAGAAGATCATCGAGGTCGTCTTCGCCGGCTACGCGGACACGGTCGAGTCGATCGTCGGCCACATCTCGCCGCTCGAGAACCCGAACCTCGGCCCACTCGAATACGACTGCGCAGAGGGCAACCGGATGCTCGACGAGCTCGGCTACGAGCGAGGCGCCGACGGCATCCGCATGGTGCCCGCGACGACGGGCCAGTACGCGCAGGAGGCGCACCCGATGCGGTACCGGATCATGCAGCCGACCTCGCTCGACTTCAACGGTCCGCGCTCGTTCGACGTCGTGAAGGAAGGCTGGGCCGAGGCCGGCGTCGACGTCGAGCTATGGATCGGCGGCGATGCGACCGCGGCCTACGCGATCGAGACCGGCGACCCTGCGATCCGGCCAAGAACCAGGGCTACGACAAGTTCGACATCGCCATGTGGGACTGGGTCGGCTACGTCGACCCCGACTTCATGCTCTCCGTCTCGACGAAGGGCCAGTGGTGCTCGTGGAGCGACACGGGCTACGACAACCCCGAGTACGACAAGCTCTACGAGCTGCAGGGCAAGACGGTCGACCCGAAGGAGCGCGAGCGGATCGTCCACGAGATGCAGCAGATCCTCTACGACGACTTCGTCTACACCCAGCTCACGAACCACCTGGCCCTCGACGCTCATCGTGCCGAGTGGGACGGGTTCAACCTGCCCCTCGCGGGCTACTCGAAGACGTACTACACGGCGCCGCACCAGGTGGGCTAAGGGCTGCGGATCTCACGTGGGGGCGGGGCGCACCCCGCCCCCACGACGGTCGGGTGCGGATAGATGGGGCGAGCCGACTACGTCCTGAAGCGGCTCGCGTTCGCGCTCGTCACCGTCTTCGTGGCGATCACGCTCAACTTCGTCCTCTTCCGGACGCTGCCCGGTGACGCGATCCAGGCGCTCCGCTGCCGGCAGTGCACGGAGCAGTTCAAGCAGTCCCTCCGCGAAGATCTCGGGCTCGACAAGTCCAAGTGGGAGCAGTACAAGCGCTACCTCGTCGGACCTGACGCGAGGCGACCTCGGCAGACTCACTCCGGACGCAGACGAGCGTGCGGAGTGAGCTCTGGGAGCCGATCAAGAACACGGTTCCGATGGTCGCGCTCGGCTACGTCTTCTCGATCGTGATCGGCATCCTCGTGGGGGTGATCTCCGCGTGGAGGCGCGGCACGTTCACGGACAAGGCGGGCCTCTGGACGGGCCTCACGCTTCTACTCGATGCCGCCGCAATGGCTCGGCCTCATGCTCGTCTTCTTCGTCGCGACTGCGGTCGGCTTACCGACGTCCGGCATCGAAGACCCGACCCTCGGCATCCTCGAGCGACGCGTCGACCTTCGACGTCGTGCGTGGACCGGCTCGAGCACATGATCCTCCCGTCGCTGACGATCGGGCTCGTGCTCTTCGGCGAGTACGCGCTCATCGTCCGCTCGGCGATGCTCGAGACGCTCGGCGAGGACTACGCCCTGACCGCGCGCGCGAAGGGGCTCTCGAACTGGGCGACGGTCTGGCGGCACGGCTTCCGGAACGCGCTTCTCCCGGTCGTCACCCTCGTCGCGCTCACGCTCGGGTTCGTGATCGGCGGCTTCATCACCGTCGAGTACGTCTTCTCGTACCCGGGGATCGGGCTCGCGGTCGTCGAGGCGATCGACCAGCGCGACTTCCCGGTGCTCCAGGGCGCGTTCCTGCTCCTCGCGCTCTCGGTGATCGTCCTCAACCTGCTCGCCGACCTCGTCTACTTCAAGCTCGACCCGAGGATCTCGGCGTGAGCGCGGCGCCGGGCGCGGTTCAGGCGCCCGAGACCGTCGAGTCGCGCTCCGCCGGGCTTCCTCCGCTCGGCGATCCTCTCCCGGCCCCAGGCGATCGTCGGCGTGACGGTCATCGCGCATCTTCGTGCTCGTCGCGGTCTTCGGGCCGATGCTCATCGACGACCCGAAGGCGCAGGTCGGCGACGTCTTCGAGCCGCCGAGCGGCTCGCACCTGCTCGGGCCTCGACGGCGGCGGCGCCGGACATGGTGCAGGCTCCTGGTCGAGGGCTCGAGGATCTCGCTGATCGTCGGTTTCGCGGCCGCCTCGTCTCGGCGCGTGATCGGCGGGCTCGTCGGGCTCGTCTCCGGCTTCTTCGGCGGCAAGACGGACACCGTGCTGATGCGGATCACGGACTACTTCCTCGTCATCCCGGACGTGCCGCTCATGGTCGTCGCCGCGGCGCTCTTCGGCCGGAGCCTCCAGAACATCATCCTGATCATCGGCGTCATCTACTGGACGACGACCGCGCGGCTCGATCCGAGCGCAGACGAAGAGCGTCCGGGAGCGCGTCTACGTCCGGCGCGCGCGTGCGCTCGGCGCCGGGAACATGCGGCTGATCGGCAAGCACGTCCTGCCCGCAGGTGACGCCGCTCCTCGTGGCCAACACCGTGCTCCTCGTCGCGGCGGCGATCTTCGCGGAGACGTTCATCACGTTCCTCGGGCTCGGCGACCCGAGCCTGATCTCCTGGGGGCGGCTGATCGAGAACTCCTTCACGGACGACGCGATCCTGAACGACGCGTGGTGGACGATCGTGCCGCCCGGCGTGTGCGTTGCGATCGTCGTCCTCGCGCTGACGATGACCGGCTCGGCGATCGAGGACGCGCTCAACCCGCGCCTGGCGGTCGGGCACCTCTCCGTCGCGTCGCTTCCGGATGCGCGTGCTGCCGTCGAGGACCGAGCCGTCCGCGACGGCGCCGCCGCCGACCGGCGCCGCCGGGGCCCAGGCGGAGGAAAGGGACGCAGGTGAGCGAGCCGATCCTCCGTGTCGAGGACCTGCACGTCTGGTTCGACCTGAAGAGCGGAGGCGAGCTCCACGCCGTCAAGGGGATCTCGTTCGAGCTCGAGCCGCGGCGAGCGCTTCGGTCTCGTCGGCGAGTCGGGCTGCGGAAAGACGACCGCGATCCTCGCGCTCATGGGCCTCCTGCCGCCGAACGCCAGCCTCGCCGGCCGCGTCCTGCTCGACGGAGAAGACATGCTCGAGCCAGGGGCGACGCGAGCGTCGCGGAGCACCGCTGGCGGGACGTCGCGATGGTCTTCCAGGGTGCGATGAACGCGTTCAATCCCGTCAAGACCGTCGGCGCGCAGATCGTCGAGCCGATGCGGCTGCACGGCCTGGCCGAAGGGCAAGGCCGCGCGGCAGCGGGCCGGCGAGCTCCTCGAGACGGTCGGGATCGCAGCCAACCGGGCCGACCGGTATCCGCACGAGTTCTCGGGCGGCATGCGGCAGCGGGCCGCGATCGCGATGGCGCTCGCGTGCAACCCGAAGGTGCTCCTCGCGGACGAGCCGACGACTGCGCTCGACGTGATGGTGCAGGCGCAGATCCTGGAGCTGCTCGCTCGGTCTCGCCAGACGACTTCGGGCTCGCGCTCGTGCTCGTGACGCACGACCTGCCGGTCGTGGCCCAGGTCTGCGACCGCGCCGCGGTGATGTACGCGCGGCGAGTTCATGGAGGTCGGGCCGACCGACGCGCTCTACCACGAGCCGCGCCATCCCGTACACGCGGCTCCTCTTCGCGGCCACGCCCGATCTCTACGGCGAGGGCGAAGTCATCTCGATCCCGGGCGCGCCGCCGCGGCTCGACCAGGAGATCCGCGGGTGCCCGTTCGCGCCGCGCTGCGACCGCACGTTCGCGCCCTGCCCGGACGTGAAGCCGCGGCTGCTCTCGGTCGGGCCCGGCCAGATCGCCGCGTGCCACCTGAACGACCCCGCGCTCGTGGAGGCGTCGTGAGCGCCTCCGGGAACGGCGTCGGACGCTGCTGGCGCGCCGCTCCTTGAGGTCGAGAACCTCGTGACGCACTTTCCGCTCCCGCGTGGGCTTCGTGGGGACGATCGCGCGGCGGCCGCGCAAGGTCGTCCACGCCGTCGAGGGCGTGACGTTCACGCTTCGCGAGGGCGAGATGCTGGCGCTCGTCGGCGAGTCCGGCTGCGGGAAGACGACGACCGCGCAGGCGATTCTCCGGCTCGTCGAGCCTGACTGGGGCGCGATCCGGTTCCGCGGGCACGGACATCACGCACCTGCGGCCCGCGGGAGCTCCGGCCGCTTCGGCGCGAGATGCAGATGATCTACCAGGATCCGTACGAGTCGCTCGACCCGCGCTTTCGCGTGCGGGCGACCGTCGAGGAGCCGCTCCAGGTGCACGGGCTCGGCGGCTCGAAGGAGGAGCGGCGCGAGCGGGTGCTGGACGCGCTGGCCCGGGCGGGGCTGACGCCGCCGGAGCTGTACGTCGACCGGTTCCCGCACGAGCTCTCCGGCGGGCAGCGCCAGCGGGTAGCGATCGCGGCGAGCCTCGTCCTGAACCCGAAGCTGCTGCTCGCGGACGAGCCGGTGTCCATGCTGGACGTGTCGGTCCGGGCGGGTGTCCTGCGGCTCCTGGACGGGCTGCGCGAGCGAGGGGCTCGGGCATCCTGATGATCACGCACGACCTCTCGACGGCGGCGCACTTCGCCGACCGGATCGCGGTCATGTACCTGGGGCGGATCGTCGAGGAGGGCCCGGCGCGGGAGGTCGTCCGAAACCCGCAGCACCCGTACACGAAGGCGCTCCTCTCGGTCGTCCCGAAGGCGGATCCGCGCGAGCGCCAGCGCCCGCAGATCCTCACCGGCGAGACGCCGGATCCGGTGCAGATCCCGGTCGGCTGCCGGTTCCATCCCCGCTGCCCGGCGATGATCCCCGAGTGCCGGACGGTCGATCCGGAGCTCCGGACGCCCGTCCGGCGCAGTCCCGGGCCACGAAGCCGCCTGCATCCGCGCCTAGGAGAGTTGGCGATATCGGTCGGGTCCGGATTCACGCAGACCTCGTGCTGATCGCTCGGCTCGGACAGGCGCTGGTTTGGGCGCGGGCCGTCCCGCTGGCTGCATAGCGGGGCTCAGGGCCGGAGACTACGAATCGTGCAGCCGTCCCCGGGGCTCAACGTGACGACGAACTGGAGGGGGGATCCTGGCTGCACATGGATCGCGCGGTCGCACTGATCCGTGGGTGAATCGAGATCACCGCAATTGCCGTTGCAGGGACGCTGGAAGCTGATGAGGCGGTAGTCGCCGGGATCGAGGCGGAGGCGCGTCCGTCCGACCATGTTGGGAAGGCGCGCCTCTACGAGCTTCTCTCCGTCGAGTTCCTCGATGCGAACGTACGAGTAGGAACCCTCCGCGTACAGGCCACCGGTGTCGTCAAGCGCTTGCCGCACGCGAACGTCCACCGCGTCCGGACCTGGCTCATACCCGCCGCATGCACATACGACCATCGATGCGAGAGCGAGGACAGCTAGGAGTCGGACAGTGCCGATAGGAGTTGGACGTTGGGCGGCCCCGGAAAGTTCCGCCGAGGCCGATATCGCCAATCCCTCCTAGTAGGCAGCCGGCCCCTCTCAAGCGGAACAGGGCCGCAAATCTCACTCTTTTGAGGGCAATCTGGATCTAAAGCGGTCAACAGGGGGTGCCGATGCCCCTCTTCGTATGGACGCTGCCCAGCGCAAGGACATCCTGAGTCGCTACCTGGACCACTCGCGCCGCTTCGAGGAAGCTGCAGCGCGCCGGGGTGGCAACGAAAGCGCCGACGTCATCCCGTTCCAGGCCCCGCTCCGTGAGCTCGAGCAAGAGCCCACGATGCGGGAGATCGAGGTGCTCCAGCTGGTCTCCGACGGTCTCGTCAACAGGGAGATCGGCCAGCGTCTCTTCCTTTCGGAGGAGACAGTCAAGTCGCACGTCCGCCACCTGCTGGCGAAGCTCCAGGCCAGAAGCCGCGCGCACGCAGTCGCAATCGGCTTCAGACGCGGCCTGATCGCCTAACAGACGGCGGAGCGCCGAGCGGGATCTCTGTAGGGGTGGGCCCTTCGTCCAAACCTGGGCGTGTCAGCGCCCGCGGACGAGGCTGCGGGCATGGCGCACATCGGCGCCGTGCCTAGGACTGCGCTGCAGGCATGAGGATCGCCGGCCCGTATCGACCGGCGATCAAGCGCTTGTCAACATCTTCCACAGCCCTGTGGACAAATCCCTCAGGCGAGGGATGTCAACAGCTGTGCTGGGCTGAAGACTTCGTTCGCCTAACTACCAGGGCCTGAGCCCGCCCGCGAGAGCGGCAAAGGACGCGAGCGAGGAGACGAGTGCCAGCATTCCAGTACGCCAGCGCATCAACTGAAGCTCCTTTGAAGGGGGACGACGGCACCCGCGATCGTATACCCCTTTTGGGTGAGATTCAAGAGTTCGTTCGCAGCTCGGTAAACCTCGCCGCGCGCCTCGAGGGGATTCACTACTGGGCCCTCGCGCTCGTCGTGCTCGCAAGCTCCACCGCTGTAGCACTTGCTCTGAGTGGAAATGGTCTGAACAGCCCCATCTGGGCTCTTGCCTGTCTTGCGGTGCTAGCAGCGTGTGCGGAAACTCGATCTGTTCGGCTTACAGCGAACACCGAGGTCTGCGTATCAGCGCTTCCTATCCTTTTCGCTGCAGTTGCGTTTGGCCCTCTTGCGGCCATGCTGATCGGTGCGGCGGGTGTGGTGTTCGATCTGCGCGCGCCTTACATCCGTTGGACCATCTGGACATGTATGCGCACTCTCGAGGCAGGGCTTGCGGGGTGTGCCGCCTTGATCGTTCTCGATGGCTCGGACTCCCTAGGTCGGCTCATTGGGGCTGTTGCGAGTGCGGCGCTCGTCGGGGCGTGTGTCGACGCAGGTCTTGCCGCCCTGACTGTGAAGGTTCGCGGGTCCGGATCGTGCATGGAGTTTCTGAAGACAGTACGGCCGGTACTTCTCGCGACCGTACCGGCCTATACGCCTTTCGTTGTGATTCTGGTCTACGCCTACCGTGAGATCTCACCGTGGACACTCATTCTCTTCCTAGCTCCATCCTTGGCAGCGCACAATCTGTACAAGCTCTATAGAGAACAACGAGAAACTACGGATAGCCTCACAGAAGCCAACGCACGTCTTGAAAGAGCCACTCTCTCGTTCGCAGAAGCGCTTATCGCAGCGCTGGACGCTCGCGATCGATATACAGCCGGACACTCCGCCTCGGTCGCAGTCTACGCGCGTGACATTGCACGACAAGCCGGACTCGATGTGCAATCCCAGGAGCGAGCTCATCTGTGCGGACTCGTGCACGATGTGGGGAAAGTCGGGCTTCCGCCCGGGATCCTTGAGAAGCAGGGGCCTCTGACGCCTGAGGAACGACAAATCATGGAGCAGCACTCCGTGATAGGAGAGCGGATTCTTGCGAACGTTGAGGACTACGCTGACATTGCGACAGTCGTTAGACACCATCACGAGAGACTCGACGGAGCCGGCTACCCAGATGGGATCGCCGGGGATGAGATACCCCTTCTTTCACGAATTCTCTCGGTCGCAGATGCATACGACGCAATGACATCCGAACGGCCGTACCGCGAAGCTATGCCTGCCGCAGTCGCGCTAGAGCGTCTCGTCGATGCTGCTGGAACCCAGTTTGACCCAGATGTGGTCGCTGCGTTCGCGCGGGGTCTAGGATCGAGGAACGCGCTTCGCACGGCGATGAGCACGGTGTCGCCAGGAGAAAGTGGCGTGGTGCCGCGCTTAGCGCTTGTTCGTGCCGGCTAGTTCGGCCGCCTCGTAGCGGCGGATGGCCTGCAGGCGTGAAGTCGCGCCGAGCTTGTGCATCACATTATGGACGTGAACTTTTGCTGTGCTATGAGCGATGACAAGCGCCTGAGCGATCTCTGCGTTACGCAATCCTTCCGCCATGAGGCGCAGGACTTCTAGCTCGCGCAGCGTGAGCAGGGAATCGATCGGGTCGCTGCCTTCTAAACGAAGACCGTACGAGGCAGCCAGCTTATGATCTCGAGAAGAGACGAGTACGCGCTGCACGACCGCCCGCAGTTCTTCAGGAAGTCCCGGCACATGTCTCAGAAGTTCGGGATGAGCACGATATGCAAGAACTAGTGCATCATGGCATGCTCGCCGGTTGACTTCGCGTACGGCGGTGGCGAGAAGATCAAGGATCCCCGCATCCTTTCGACGATCGGCCAAGATTAGGCGCGCCAACAGGCTGTACATGAATGGCTCGAGGCCCTTGGTTGCCGCAAGGGTCTTCAGTTTCGTCTCCGCGAGGTCGTCAGCTCCGAGAACGACGGCGGCTAGCGCGATAAGTGCTTCGAGCTCGCGGATGGCTGACGCTTGTGCCAGCAGAGCATGCACAGGCGGTTCAAGGTGGTCTTGTAAGTCCTCCCTTCGGGCAAGAGCAATCCTAATGCCGACGATCGCCGTGATGAGCGCCGGGTTAGGATCCTCGGTCTTGCTCGCCGACTCACGAAGTTCGGCTTGGATTCGTCTCGCAGCGCGATGATTGCCGACACCAAGCTCAGCAAGAGCTTCATAGGCCAACGAAGCATGAATGGGCAGCGTGAGGCGAAGTGTCCTTGCTTGGCGGGAGGCTTCTCGAGCCAGATCGCGTGCCCTGTCATATTTTGCTCTAGATAAGTAGACCCAAGCGGAGTGTGCGAGGAAGCTGCTTACGATCAAGGGATCGCCAGCGTGGCCGAGCAGCGCTGTGGCTCGCTCCAGAGTCTCAGCACCGCCGGCCAATGTTCCTTGCCGAGATCTCAGAACGACTCGGCCTACCGCGATTCGTAGGCGATCGGGAGCAGACGGGAGCGTTCGGTTGAGTTCGTCTAGCGCGTCCAGGAATTCGTGCGCATCGTCTCGCTCGAGACTGCTCGAAGCCAAGTACGCGTACCAAAGAGCTTGCCTGCGATCCTCATCACCACCGGTGACGCGAATCGCTCTTCGTTGCTCGGCGAGGGCTCGAGCATCGTTGGCTTGCCAATATGACGCCTGTCCTTGGAGAGACCAAGCCTTCATGGCGGCAGGGTGCTCGTCACCTACTTGATCCGCCACCTCGGCTGCCAAAGCGTGTCCCGCGAGCAGTCGCTCGAGTCTTATTGACATATCTGCTCGGATAAGCAGAAGAAACGGAGACGCTCCAGGCGAATCAGGTACGTCGTTGAGCCACTTTTCGATCGTCTCAAGCCTGCCCTGGGTGAAGTACGAAGGGGCCGCCCGGACGACTACTTCCGCAAGCAGCATGTGATCAACCGTCTGCGCTAGCTCGAACGCGTCATGCCATCTTTCATTCTCCAGCGCGACCCGGAACGCAACCCGGTGACAGTCAGCGAAGCTAGAAGGATCGAGGGCTTTGAACTCTTCGCGCAAGAACTCACGCAGCAATGGATGTAATGTGACCGAGCTTGCATCACTCTTGTCGACGAGAGCCTGGCGCTCGAATAGATCGCGAGAGGCGCGAAGATCGATGTCCAGCGCGGCCGCGTAATGCTCGTCTAACTCGGGGGGAACGGCGCTGCGCAAGAGGACAGCCTGGGCGTCTTCATCCTCTCTCCGGAATAGTTCTTCCGTCATGTAATGGTGGAGCGATTCAGCGAGGCGCGTCCCTCGGTGCATAGATGCGCCTGAGGCCGCTAGGCCGATGAGCGCTGGCCAGCCCTGAGCCTCGTCGACTAGTTCGTGGACTGAATCTGTAAGCGTGCCTCTTACGATTCGGCCAGCCTCTTCAGGTGTCATCGCAAGCTGACGTCTTGCGATCTCGGTTACTTCGCCGTACAGAGTTCGGCGAGCCGATGCCCACGAGGGGCGTACTCGGCTCGTCGTGATCAGCCTGAGTGGTGACAAAGTCAGGAGCCAGTCGACGAACTCCTCGACCGCGGTCGACTCGGCGACAAGGTGGTAGTCGTCGACCACGAGCCACTTGTCTTTCGGCCACTCCTGGATGTCCTCCGCCAAGAGTTCCGCCAGGATGCGCGCGAGGCGCTCGGGTACCTCTGGGACTCTCAGTCTTTGCAGGACTCGATCGCCGGCACCCGGCAGAAGGGGTTGGATGATCTCGACGACTCCTGCGGAGAAGGCGGCCACGTCGGCCGACGCGCCGGTGGCGCGATACCAGTAGCCCGCATCTCGCCCCTGGAGCCACTCCGCGGCGAGCGTGGTCTTGCCATAGCCCGCCGGTCCGATGATCAGGATCGCCTGGGCATTGCTCGCATCCAGGAGACGGGTAAGCCGCGGCCGTCGAATGTGCCGCTTGTAGAGAGGCGGGAGTTCGTTGTCGACTAGCTGTGCAGCCACCGATATCGACCCTCCCCGCGAGAGCCTACTCCGCCCACGGCGAAAATCCACATCGCGGTTAGGGATGCCCGCGCCCACCGCCTTGACGGCGGGCGCGGGAGCCGTCATCCCCCAGAGCCGGTCAGTCGAACGTGCGGGAGTCGCCGCGCGCGCCGCCTGCCGGCTCGAGGCTCGCTAGGTCGTGCGGGTCTTCGCCGGTCGCGGCCCGAAACGCCGCCGGAATCTGGCGCCGCCTCTGAACCACCAGCTTCGTGCGCAGGACGTCCGCATGCGCTTTCGCCGTACGAGGCGAAATGCCGAGCCGCTCGGCAATCTCCACATTGGAGCACCCACGCGCGATGAGCTCGACGACCTGACGCTGCCTCGTGGTGAAACGGATATCAACGTCGAGCTTGAGCATGGCGCCATCCTCGCCGGACGGCGTCCAGACGGCTATTGGCCGCAGGGCCTATCTTCGGGGCTAAACCCGGTCAGTCCTCGATGGGCGCCAGCGGAGGCTGCTCGTCGAGCGCCTCGGAGGTGTACTGCACGAGCGGGTTCCAGAGGATGAACTCGTCGATGCCGAGCTCGGCGGCGGCGTCGATCTGGGCCCGCACCTCCTCCGGCCCGTACGTCGTAGCCGAGCGAGAAGTCCTGGAGCCACGGGACGACCCGCGCGCCGGTGCCGTGCACCTGCTTCTGGAAGTCCGCGAGCGCGGCGAGCACGATGTCGTACGGCTGGGCGTTCGGGTTGCTGACGCCGTACTCGCCGGGCGTCCAGTGTGACGGGTAGACCATCGGCGAGACGTAGTCGAGCTCGCGCGCCATCATCGGGATGTTCTGGGCGACGTCGTCGGGCCGCGTGGCCGCGACGCCGAAGACGGAGGCGCCGAGGAAGGTCTCGGTCGGGAGCTGCTCGCGGGTCTCGCGGAGGAAGGCGGCGATCGACGGTCCGCGGGCGTCCCTCGAGGCCGGGGAAGCGCATCGTGCTCGATCGGCCCGTCCGGCCGGCGCACGTAGTCGTAGAGGATCTCGTCGACGCCGGCCGCGACGGCCGCCTTGGCGATGTCGATGTTGTACTGGCGGACGGCCGGGTTGGCGAAGTTCGTGAAGCCGCCGTAGCCCGCGTAGGGGTCGCCGCCGGGTGTCTGGATGACCTGCTGCCGCTTCCCGTGCTCCGAACGCCCAGGCCGCGTGGATCGGGTCGCGGAAGGCGACGAGCCGGCCGATGACGCGCACGCCCTTCGAGTGGAGGAGGTCGACGGCCTCCTCGAGATCGTAGACCGCCTGCTCCGCGCCCATCTTCTCCGCCAGCGGGACGCCCGCGTCGAAGCCCGACGACGCCGGACTCGTCCTTGAGGTCGAGCTCGACCGCGGTGACCTTGCCCGAGTCGACGAGGCTCATGACCTCGGCCCGGTGGTGCTTCCAGGCCCAGAAGGTGACGTGCACGGCGCGCACGGCGGTCGCCGGCTCGCGCGGGATGATGTTGAGCTCAGCTGTGAGCTCGGTGACGTTGCCCGCCGTGTCGGTCGCGCGGATCGGGATCGGGCCACGTGGCGGCGTCTCGAAGCGGACAGCGAACTCGCCCTGGTCGACCTCGGCGAGCCGCCCGTCGACCCGCACCGTCGCCTCCTCGCCGAGCGTGCCCGCGATCGTGACGGGCTTGCCCCAGTCGGCCTTGCCCGAGTCCTTGGCCAGCTCGATCGGGCGGCGGCGTCAGGTCGACGAAGAAGCTCCATTCGTGCTTCGCGGTCGCGCCTGGAATCGGGCCCGGGCACCTCGACGGCGACCGTGTGGTCTCCCTCTGGGAGCGCGACGGCCGTGAAGGTCGAGGTGAGGCCCTTGCGAGCGACGTTCTCCTCGACCGCCTCCTCGCCGAGCTCCTTGCCGTCGACAGACCAGCGCGCGTTCGCGACTGCGGCGGACGTCACGAAGAAGTTGAGGACGTCGGCGTCGGCCATCCCGAGCCGATCGTCGGTCGGGCCGGCGACGTCGATGTCGGGTGCAGCGAGTCGCGGCGCGTAGACGAAGGTGCCGACGACGATCGCGCCTCCGATCAGCCAGTAGAGCGCGCGTCGCACGGCGCCGCCGGAAGGGCGAAGCCCACCGAGCGCCGGTCCCAGCCCGCCCTCGTCAGGATCGCGCGGCGGCGGCCGCTGCGGCAGGCGCTGCTCGGGGAGCGGCATGCGTCTCGTGGCGCGGAGCTCCCGGGCTGCCCCATTCTCGGGACGCTCCAGGACGAGCGGGCCGTGCGACCCGTTTCCGTTTGCGTTTCCGTTCCCCTTCCCGTGGCCGTTTCCATTGGCGTAGCCGGACCCGTTCCCGGACCCGTTGCCGCCGTTCTCGCCCGGCCAGGCCGGAAGCGAGCTCCGGCGGAGGCGGGGCGAGGCGGTCGTGCTCCTCGACGAGTAGCGTGATCGCGCGGGCGGCCGAACGTCGCGCCGCCGGGCCTTTCGCCGGTGCTCGAGCTGCCTAGCGAGGCGCTTCGCCTCGAAGATCTCCACCTGATCCCAGTACGGAACATCGCCATGGCGAAGGCGCTCGACGCGGTCGGCCAGGACACTGGATCGTTTGGCCGGCAGCCTGCTTTTCACCGGTGCCGTCCTCCGCCAGAGTGGCAGCCCAGCTCCGGAGACGGGTGAGCTGTTCCTCCGTCACGTGAGGATTATTGCGCCGTTCGGCGCGAGTGGGGGCGGGATCGGTGTCAGCAGGAGCTCGTGGCAGCACAGTGCTGCAGGGGGCTCAGGGTATCGCGGGCACCCAGGTCGTCGACGGTTCCGGGTCGGGGCCGGGTTGGAGGGCGGCCATCCAGAGAGAAGGTTACGACGCTCACCGGACCGATCGGTGCGAAGCCGTACGCTGGAGTCATCGAGTTCCGAGGCGGGCGCTGAGGCGCAGGCCGTCGGGCTGCGGTCGAAGTCGTGACCGCTTTGGTGCGCCTTTCGTCACTGTCCGTGACACACGCGTGACTGCTTTTCGTCCTACCGTCTCCTCGCATGGCGAAAGTGACGACTGCGTGGGGCGAGGCGACGGTGATCGAAGAGGTTGCTGTGCAGCAGCGGGCCGGGGCGAAGCGGTTCGCGTCCGTCGTCCAGCTCCTCGAGAACGGCAAGGGCGAGCAGCTCATCCGCTTCGCGTACACGACGGACGGCACGGCGCGGCGGGGGCCGGTGACGTTCCGGGCGGGCGACCTCGAGAAGCTCCGCGGTGCACTCGGCAAGGCGCCCGGGCTCGCCGAGGCGCTGGGAATGGATCGCAACGGGAAGGGCTCTTAGTGGTGGTCGCCAGCAGCTTCCCACGTCAGCTTCGGGCGGTCGTCAGGTCCGATCGAGGGTGGTCAGCGCTTCGAGACCCTTGCGGCCGCGCTCGGCCTGCCGGCGCAGAAGCTCGTCGATTTGGGCGCCCGTGAGGAAGATGATGGACGACGTGTAGAAGTAGGACGTCACGGTGAGCAGAGCGATGAGATTTCCCGTAGCAGTCTTGTAATTCGCGACGTTCTGAACGTAGAAGCCGAAGAGCAGCGAGGCGACGACCCAGGCGACGATGATGAAGACCGAGCCGACGCTCGTCCAGCCGGCCGACCTCGTCAGGCTGGGGGCATAGCGGAGCAGGAGCCAGACCGCGGCCGCGAGGAGGGCTACGGCCGCGAGCCAGCCGATCAGCTGTGCCGCGACCTCCGGAATCGCCTCGACGCGCGGCACGAGGTTGGCGACGAGCACCGCGCCTACGAGGCAGAGGATCAAGGCGACCGAGAGGGCGAACGAGACTGCGAAGCGGCGAACCGTGGAGCGCCTTTCCTCGCTGTCGTACACCTCATTCAGAGCTCCAGAGATCGCGCGGACGGCGCCCGAGACCTCCCAGATCGCGAGCAAGGTGGCGAGAGCCAGGAGAACCGCTGCACCGGAGGCGAAGATCCGTTCGACGGTCTTCTCGATGGCGAGGGACGTCTCGAAGATGAAGCGCTCTTCGACGACGGGGCGTGCGGTGTCCCTCCAGATCTCCTCGAGGCCGAGCAAATCGAGGAGCGCGAGTCCGAACAAGATGAGCGCGACTGCCGCGATCAAGACCTGAAAGGCGATCGCGCTCGCGTACGTCAGAAGGTTGTTCCGGGAGAACGCGTCGACAAGTGCCCTGAACACCGCGCCTGCAGCTCGTCGGAAATAGGCGCGCCAGCCACCTGCGGGACGATCCGGGGTGATGCGACCGAGGGGGGAGCGGACGCTCACAGCCACCTCGTTCCCTCGGCAGCAGACCTGACACTCGCTTCAGTCCACCGACGGCTCCGCCGCGCAGAGTCGAGCAGGGCTATGAGGCGAGCACCGCCGAGCGCTCGCGTGCGCCGTCCACGAGAGCCGCGAGGAGGCGGGCGCCGTCGCCCGAGCCGAGGAGCGGATCGATCGCGTGCTCGGGATGTGGCATGAGGCCCATCACGTTGCCCTCGGTATTCACGATGCCCGCGATGTCGTCCAGGGCGCCATTCGGGTTCTCCTCGGCTGCGTACCGAAGCACGACCTGGTCTTCGATATCCCCGAGCAGATCGTCGGAAGCGTAGAAGCATCCTTCACCGTGCTTGACCGGGATAACGAGCTCCTGGCCCGGATCGCACCGCGCCGTGAAGGGTGTGTCGGCTCGTTCGACCCGCACTCGGACGTCTTCGCAGATGAAGGAGAGTCCGGCGTTGGGCCGCAGCGCGCCGGGAAGGAGCCCTGCTTCGCAGAGGATCTGGAATCCGTTGCAAATGCCGAGCACGAGGCCACCCTCGGAGGCGAATCGAGTCACGGCCCGCATTGCGGGGGAGAAGCGCGCGATTGCGCCGCAGCGGAGATAGTCGCCGTACGAAAACCCACCTGGAAGCACGACCGCGGCGACCTCGTCCGGCAGGGACTCTTGACCGTGCCAGAGGAGGACGGGCTCGGCACCGAGCGCCGAAAGCGCCCAGGCAGCGTCTCGGTCGTCGTTCGATCCAGGGAAGACGACTACGGCAACGCGCGGTCTCGGCGTGCCGCTCACCGACTCTCCTCGGCCAACTTGATCTCGTAGGTCTCGATCAAAGGGTTCGCCAGCAGGCTCTCGCACATGCGCTCGACCGCAGCGCGGGCTTCATCATCCGTGCCGGCCTCGACCTCGAGGTCGATCAGCCGGCCTACGCGTGCCGCGTCGACGGAGAAGCCGAGGTCGCGGAGCGAGTTGCCTACCGCCTGTCCTTGCGGATCGAGGATGCCCGCCTTGGGACGGACGAGGACCGTCGCCCTCACGCAAGCACCACCCGCGGGTCGGCGGCGTAGTCATCGAATGAGATCCCGGTCAGATGCTCGAAGGCCTCGACATAGCGCGCTCGAGTGCCGGCGACGACCTCGTCGGGTAGCTCGGGACCGGGTGGAGCCTTGTCCCAGCCGAGCTCCTCGCAGTAATCCCGGACGTACTGCTTGTCGAAGGAAGGCTGCCCGCGGCCGGGCTCGTAGTCGTCGGAGGGCCAGAACCGCGACGAGTCCGGGGTCAGCGCTTCGTCCGCCAGGATCAGGCGCCCGTCGCCGTCGAGGCCGAGCTCGAACTTCGTGTCCGCGACAATGATTCCGCGCGCCGCGGCGTGATCGGCTGCGAAGCGGTAGAGCGCGATCGAGATCGCCTCGACCTCGGCCAGCCTGTCAGCGCCGAGGAGCTCTGCCGCCTGCTCCCGCGAGATGTTCTCGTCGTGGCCGGTCTGCGCCTTTGTCGCCGGCGTGAAGATCGGCTCCGGAAGGCGCTCCGATTCGCGCAGCCCCTCGGGAAGCTCGTGGCCGCAGACGGACCCCGTCGTCCGGTAGTCCTTCCAGCCCGATCCGGCCAGGTAGCCGCGGACGACGCATTCGATCGGGAGCATCTCCAGCTTCCGCGCCTCGGTCGACCGGCCGTCGTCACGGAGCGCCAGGAGGTGGTTCGGGACGATGTCTTGCGTCCGTGCAAACCAGAAGCCCGACAGGCCCGTCAGGACGCGGCCCTTATCGGGGATCTCGGTTGGAAGCACGATGTCGAAGGTCGAGATGCGGTCGCTAGCAACGAGCAGGAGGCGCTCGTCGTCCAGCTCGAAGATCTCGCGGACCTTGCCGCTTGCGACGTGCACGGCCGTTTCAGGCATTGACGATCTCCTCTGTTCGGGTCGATAGGGCAGCGAGGCGGTCGAAGAGGGCATCTACGTGCCGCACGGCGTCCGCGAGATCGAACGCTGCGTCGAGGATGCCGGGGTCCAGGCGGCCGGCAATCTCCTCGTCGGCTTCGAGAAGCTCGCGGAAGTCTCGCTCCTCGTCCCAAGCTCTCAGAGCATTGCGTTGGACGAGCCGGTAGGCGTCGTCGCGCGCGAGCCCGGCGCCGACGAGCGCGAGCAGGACTCGTTGGCTGAAGACGAGGCCGTGAGAGGCATGCAGATTACGGCGCATCCGCGGGGCGTCGACGACGAGCCCGTCGACAAGCCACGTGAATCGGTCGAGCATGTAGTCGAGCGCCAAGAACGCATCCGGGAGCACAACCCGCTCCGCGCTCGAGTGCGAGATGTCGCGCTCGTGCCAGAGGGCGACGTTCTCGAGCCCGACGGAGGCCGAGGCGCGGACGACCCGCGCCAGGCCGCAGATTCGCTCGGCGACGATCGGATTTCGCTTGTGCGGCATCGCCGACGAGCCCTTCTGGCCCTGGCCGAACGGCTCCTGAACCTCGCGCACCTCGGTGCGGGCGAGGTGCCGGATCTCGGTCGCGAACCGCTCGAGCGACGCCGCCGTGACCGCCAGCGCAGACAGAAGCTCTGCATGACGGTCACGCGGGACGACCTGGGTCGAGACCGGCTCGGGCTCGAGCCCGAGCCGCTCGCACGCGACGCGTTCCACATCGGGATCGCCGCCGCCGTACACCCCGACGGCTCCCGAGACCGCGCCGACCGCGATGCCGTCGACTGCGCGGGCGACCCGGCGCCGGTCGCGGTCAAGCTCGAAAGCCCAGCTCGCTAGCTTGGCACCAAAAGTGATGGGCTCTGCGTGGACGCCGTGCGTCCTCCCAACCATGACCGTGTCCCGGTGCTCCTCGGCTCGTCGGCTGACGCTCTTCAGTGCGTTCTCAATGTCCTCGAGCACGAGTTGGCCGGCGTCGCGCGCCTGCAGGGCGAGCGCCGTGTCGAGCACGTCGGACGAGGTGAGCCCGTAGTGGAGCCAGCGACCCGGCTCGCCGAGCTCCGACTGAAGGGCGTCGACGAACGCGGCCAGGTCGTGTTGCGTGCGCTCCTCGATCGCGGCGACTCTCGCCGGCGAGGGCGGGACGGCTCGAGCGCGGATCTCGTCGACGGCGTCCCGCGGCACGACGCCGATGGCCGCCCAGCCCTCGAGCGCGGCGAGCTCGACCTCGAGCCAGCGCGCGAGCCTGCCCTCGTCCGACCAGATCGCCTTCATGGCCGGACGGGAGTAGCGCTCGATCACCGGCCCGATTGTAGAGCGGCGTCAGGCTAGAGCTCGAGCTGGGGGCGCCGGGAGGCGTCGGGATAGCCGCCGCCCTGCCCGAGGATCTTCGAGGCGAGGATCGCGGCGTTCTTCGCGCCGTCGAGCGAGACGCAGGCGACCGGCACCCCGGGCGGCATCTGCACGATCGAGAGAATTGCGTCGAGGCCTCCTGCCGCCGTCTTGGAGGAAGTCAGCGGAACGCCGATGACCGGCAGGTCGGTGTAGGCGGCAACGGCGCCGGGGAGGGCCGCCGACATCCCGGCAGCGCAGATCACGACGCGAACCCCGCGGAGTGCCGCAGTGGAGGCGTACTCGGCGACCCCTCGAGGATCCCGGTGCGCCGAAAGGACGCGGAGCTCGTGGGAGATGGCTCGCTCGTCGAGCTCGTCGAGGGCGGGCTGCATCCTTTCGCGGTCTGACTCGGAGCCGATCAAGATGCCAACCAGTGGGCCTGCGTCCTCGAACTCCTCGATCGCCGGGAGCGTCGCGGGAACCTCGTGGAGACCGTGCTCAGCCTGGGACACCGACTGCCCTCCCGCCGATGTCGGAACGCACCTGGGCACCGTCGAGCTCGACACAGCCCACGGCTTGGTAGGCGAGCTCGCGCGCCTCGAGGAGGCCGGGCCCCGTTCCGACGACGTTCAGAACGCGGCCGCCTGCACTTACAAGTCGCCCGTCGCGAACCGCCGTCCCCGCGTGGAAGACGAGCGCGCCTGTTTCCTCCGCCTCGTTCAGGCCTTCGATGCGATCGCCGGCACGCGGTGCGTCGGGATACCCGTGCGACGCGACGACGACGGCGACTGCCGCGCCTTCGGACTCGATCGCCGGAGCCTCGACCAGATGACCGTGTGCTGCCGCAGCGAGCAGCGGCAGAGGGTCGTCCTTCACGATCGGCAAGAGTGCCTGCGTCTCAGGGTCGCCGAAGCGGCAATTGAACTCGAGCACGCGCGGACCGTCCTCGGTGAGCATCAGACCGGCGTAGAGAAGACCGACGAACGGGCGGTCGCGCGCGGCGAGCTCCGCGAGCACGGGTTCGTGCACCTCGGCGACGAGATCCTGCTGAGCCTGGAGCGAGAGGACTGGCGCCGGTGCGTGAGCTCCCATTCCCCCGGTATTGGGGCCCTCGTCGCCGTCGAGCAAGCGCTTCGCATCCTGAGCGGCAGGGAGCGCGACCGCGGCGGAGCCGTCGCAGATCGCGAACAGGGAGACCTCCTCGCCCTCGAGCAACTCCTCGATGACGACTCTTTCGCCTAGCGCCTGGACGCGCGGCCAGGCGGCTTCGAGCTCGGGCTGGGTGCGACAGACGAAGACTCCCTTTCCGGCAGCGAGCCCGTCGGCTTTGAGGACGCACGGCGCGCGTGGTTCGTGCAGGTCGGCCGCGGTCGGGACGCCTGCGGCGCGCATGACGTCCTTGGCGAACGTCTTCGATCCCTCGATCGCCGCGGCCGCTGCGCTCGGCCCGAAGACCGGTATCCCGCCATGGCGGAGGACGTCCGCGACTCCCGCGACGAGCGGAGCCTCGGGTCCGATCACGACGAGCCCGATGCCGTACTGGGTGCAGAGCGCGAGTAGGCTCTCACCATCGTCAATCCGGATCGGGTGACAGGTCGCATGCCGGGCGATACCGGGATTTCCGGGCGCCGCATGGAGGCTCCCGAGCCCTGGGCTGCGCGCCAGGCGCCACGCGAGGGCGTGCTCGCGGCCGCCCGAGCCGACGACGAGGACGTTCATGCTGGACGAGTGTAAGGGGGCGGCCGGTGCGAGTCGATCGCGCCGAAGACGCCGGCGCCGTGGTGAGCGCCACGCCGAACGCGTTCCGGCCAACCTGTGTCGAAAGCATCGCGCCCGGATCGCGCACCACTACGCGCCGCGGGCGGGCCAACCTTGCGACGCGACTTAGATTGGCGTGGCCAAGGCGCTCCCAGCCTCCTCCCCGAGGCGAGCGTATCGCGGGCGAGCGCGCGGGTGGTGCGCAGATCGTACGACTTTGTGCCTGCGTGCGACGGTTCGCTCGCGGCTCGGCTCGACGCGCCCTCCCAGAGCAACCGTCTTCGTGGCGAGCGCCGCCTCCGGCTGAAAATTTGCGGCAGCGGCAATAGCATTGCCGTGCAGGCGATGGTGGCTTGACACCGGCCTCGGCCGCCCGTAAGAACCGGGCGAGCCCGGAGCCGGGCCGGCCCGGGGCGAGGAGAAGGAGGCTGTACGTGGCGACCGACGTGAAGACCCGCACCACCGACCTGGAGCGCTTCGTCGAGGCCGAAGGGCGCGACGAGCAGATCGCCGCGGTGCGTCAGCGGATCGACGCGGAGGGAATCCAGTACATCTACTACCAGTTCCCCTCGGTTACGGGCCGCATCATGGGGAAGGGCGTCCCGGCAACCCACTGGGAGTCGATGGCCCGCAAGGGGTTCCAGCTCGTCTACGGCGCCACCGCGAACCTCTTCACCGACCGGCACGGCAACTACATCGGCTACGGGCCCGAAGCGGCGGAGCTGGTCGGGATTCCGGAACCCGAGACGTTCATGCCGCTCCCCTGGGACTCGAAGGTCGCGCGTGTCTGGTGCATCTGCTTCCGGAACCGGGAGGAGAAGGAAGATCCGGGCGCATTCCTTACGTCGGACTCGCGCGGGAACCTGAAGCGGATCCAGGCGCAGTTCGAGGAGGAGACCGGCTATCACCTCAGGGCCGGCACGGAGCCCGAGATGATGTGGCTACGCCTGAAGGACGACGGCTCGCCCGACGTGGCCGGCCTGACGAAGCCCTACTGCTACCACATCGATCAGTTCTCCGAGCTACAGCCCGTCATCCACAAGGTGATCGAGTACGGCCAGAGGATGGGGCTCGACATGATCCAGGGCGACCACGAGGACGCGCCCGGGCAGATCGAGCTGAACTTCGGCTTCGACCGCGCAGAGCAGACGGCTGACAACCTCTCGACCTTCCGCCAGATCTGCAAGCAGGTCGGTCGGGAGCTGAATGCCTTCCCATGCTTCATGCCGAAGCCCTTCATGGGCGTCTCTGCGAACGGGTGTCACCACAACATCTCCATCTGGAAAGGCGACGAGAACGTCTTCATGCCGGAGACCGACGACCGACAGAAGCCCGGCCAGGTCGGGCTCTGGGCGATCGGAGGCATCATCGAGCACCTGGGAGCCCTCACTGCCGTGACGGCTCCCACCGTGAACTCGTACCGCCGCCTCTGGGACACCGGCTTTTGGGCGCCCGTGTTCGCCGACTGGGGCTACCAGAACCGGACGACCGCGCTCCGCGTCTCGGCGCCGGGCCGCTTCGAGTACCGGTCGGTCGACTCGGCGGTGAACCCTTACCTGTCGCTCGCGACCCTGATCGCCGCGATGCGCGACGGCATCGAGCGGAAGCTCGACCCCGGCGAGCCCGAGGAGCGGAACATCTACGAGGCGATGGAGGCCGGCAAGGAGGTCAAGAAGATTCCCGATGACCTTCGGCGACGCCCTGGACGCGCTCGAGGACGACGAGGTCGATCAAGAGCGCGCTACCGGGCGATATGTACCGTGTCTTCATGCACTACAAGCGCGACGAATGGGAGCGTTACTGCTCCTACGTGAGCGACTGGGACGTCGCGGAGTACCTGGACGTCCTGCCCTAGACGAGGAGAGGACGAGAAGTCCGTTATGTGCGGAATCGCAGGCATCATCTACCGCGACGGGAGCCACGACATCGGGCGCGACATGACCCGGATGCTCCAGTCGATGAAGCACCGCGGCCCCGACTCGACCGGTTACGCGCTCTACGGTCAGACGAACGGCTCCTACGTCATGCGCTACACGCTCGCGGACGCGAACGACCCACGAGACTTCGAGTTCGACGACCGGATCGCTCGCCACCAGCGCCAGGTGCTCGAGCGGATCAAGAATCTCGGCATCGAGGTGAAGGACGTCGAGGAGGAAACGGACTACGCCTACCGCGTCACCTTCGACTACCCGGGAGAGCTGAAGGAGCTCGCGGACCGGATCGAGGACGTCCCCGGCGCGGAGGTCCTCTCGCTCGGGCACTCGCTCGAGATCATCAAGGACCTCGGCGACGCGGAGACCGTCTCCGACCAGTACCACCTCGACGGCTTCGGCGGTACCCACGCGATCGGTCACGTCCGCATGGCGACCGAGTCCGACGTCGACATCTCGGGCGCGCACCCCTACTGGGCGTACCCGTTCTCGGACGTTGCGGTCGTCCACAACGGCCAGCTCACGAACTACTTCCAGTGGAAGCGGCGCCTCGAGCGCTCCGGCCACCGGTTCCAGTCCGAATGCGACTCGGAGATCATCGCCGTGTACCTCGCCGAGAAGATGACCGAGGGCGCGACGCTCGAGGACGCCATGCGAGAGTCGCTCGAGGAGCTCGACGGGGTCTTCACCTACATCGCGGTCACCGACGACGCGCTCGGTGTCGCGAAGGACGAGATGGCCGCGAAGCCGCTCGTCCTCTACGAATCCGACGGCGTCGTCGCTCTCGCGTCGGAGGAGATCGCAATCCGCGCCGTCGTCGACGGGGAGATCGACACCTACGACCCGTACGAGGGCGAGGTGATGGTGTGGCAGCGGTAGGCGAGAGCCGGATCACCTACGACGCGCGCGGGCTCGCCGAGCCGGTCGCCGACATCCCCAAGATCTCCGAGATCGAGAACGGCAAGGCCGTCTTCGACGCGGCCGACCTGACGACGCGGCAGATCAACCTCGAGCTTCGCTGGCTCCTCTACGAAGAGGGCGTCAGAGGACGTCACCGTGCAGAACCCCGGCTCGAAGCACTCGCTCGGCGTCGGGCATCCTGACGCGCTGCAGGATGACCTTCGAGGGCTCGCTCGGCTACTTCGGCTGCGGGCTGCTCGACGGGCCCGAGGTTCACATCACGGGGCGGGTCGGCTGGTCGGCCTGCGAGAACATGATGTCCGGGGTCGTGGTCATCGACGGAAATGCCGGCTCGCTGACCGGAGCGGCTATGCGCGGCGGCGATCTCGTCGTCAAGGGACGCGTCGGCGCGCGCAGCGGTATCGATCAGAAAGGCGGCACGATCATCTCGGTCGGGGACGCGGGCTCGATGACGGGATTCATGATGCAGCGCGGACGCCAGATCCTCTGCGGGAATGTGGGCCCCGGACTCGGCGATTCCATGTACGACGGAAAGATCTACGTCGCCGGCAAGGTCAAGTCTCTCGGCATCGACTGCGTGCCGGGCGAGTGGGACGAGACGGACACGGAGTTCATCGAGCGGAAGTTCCGGATCTACGGCCTCGGCTCGCCGCCCGAGTTCCAGAAGTTCGTCTGCGGCAAGAAGCTCTACAACTACGACAACCTCGAGCCTTCCGAGCGGAAGCTCGTGCTCTGATCTAGGAGACGCGCATGGCCACGAGCGACCGCTACGACCAGGTTGACGACAACGTCGGCAAGGATCAGCCGGACCGGCGCACTGTGCTCGGCCGGAGCCCGATCTTCACGCCCGAGGTCCTCAACGACATCCACATGAAGGCCGATCTCGGCCGCTACCGGATGCGGGGCTTCTCGATGTTCAAGAAGATTCCGCACTGGGACGACCTCATGTTCATGCCGGGCACGCTGACCCGGTTCGTGATCGAGGGCTACCGCGAGAAGTGCGAGACGAAGACCATTCTCGGCGGACGCTTCGCCAAGAATCCGATCGAGCTCGACATCCCGGTCTACATCACGGGGATGAGCTTCGGAGCGCTCTCGCTCGAAGCGAAGATGGCGCTCGCGAAAGGCGCGTCCATGGCCGGCACGGCGACATGCTCGGGTGAGGGCGGGATGATCCCGCCGGAACGCGACCTCTCGACGAAGTGGTACTACCAGTGCATCCAGAGCCGGTACGGGTTCAACCCGCACCACCTCATGCTCGCGGACGCCTGTGAGTTCTTCATCGGCCAGGGCTGCAAGGTCGGCCTCGGCGGTCACCTCATGGGTCAGAAGGTCACCGAGCAGGTAGCCGAGATGCGCTCGCTCCCGCCGGGAATCGACCAGCGTTCGCCTGCGCGGCACCCGGACTGGCTCGGCCCGGACGACCTCTCGCTCAAGGTGCAGGAGATCCGCGAGGCAACCGACTACCGGATCCCGATTCAGCTGAAGCTCGGTGCCGCGCGCGTGTACGACGACGTGCGCATGGCCGCCAAGTGCGGCCCTGATGTCATCTACCTGGACGGCGCGGAGGGGGGCACCGGCGCGGGCCCGCACATCGCGACCGAGGAGACCGGCATCCCGCTCATGGCGGCGATCCCGGAGGCCCGGCGCGCGCTCGAGGACGTCGGGCTCGCCGACGAGATCGACCTCGTCGTCGCGGGCGGCATCAGAAACGGCGCCGACATCGCCAAGTGTCTGGCACTCGGCGCGAAGGCCGTCGCGATCGGCCACGCCGCGCTCGTTGCGCTGAACTGCAACAAGGAGATCCCGGGAGTCACCGACTACGAGGGCACGATCGGCGTACCGGCCGGCGAGTGCTATCACTGCCACACCGGCCGCTGCCCGGTCGGGATCACCACACAGGATCCGGAGCTTCGCCAGCGGCTCGAGGTCGACGAGGCCGCGGAGCGCGTCTACAACTTCCTCCACACGATGACGCTCGAGCTCCAGATGCTCGCGCGCGCGTGCGGAAAGACGAACGTCCACTCGCTCGAGCCCGAGGATCTCTGTGCCCTGACCGTCGAGGCGGCCGCCATGGCGAAAGTGCCGCTCGCAGGCACGCGCTGGGTGCCCGGAGTCACCGAGGAGGAGGCGCTGGCGAAGATCGAGCGGATGCTCCAGAAGCACCTCGAGTACCCGGTCGACTATCTGCCCGGTGAGCCCGCCGAGTACGCCGGGGCGGAGGACTAGTGCCGCAGCTTCCTGCCCAGCCAGAGCACTCGGCGTCGATCGACGCCGAGTACCTCGCCGGCCAGCGCTTCCCGTACCAGGAGGACCCGTCGCTCCTCGAGGACGTCGACCTCCTGGCCGCCACCCCGGGCGACGACCTGAACTGGCTCGAGGACGTCGAGCTCCTCGAGGAGGAGGGCGTCCCGGCAGTGTTCGACCGCTACTCGAACTCGTTCCTGAAGATCTACTTCGACATCCCGAAGGGCTCGGAGCACGAGATCGCCCGCAAGGTGCTCATCAAGCATCTCCAGTCGGGCAACTCGTACGGGATCCAACTCAAGGAGCAGCACGCGAAGTTCCCCCAGCCTGAGCTCGGCCCTTGGGTCGAGGGCTCGAGGACGGTCGGTACCGAGTACACGCCGTCGGTCCTCGAGGGCTGGGAGCCGCCCGCTCACTAGGGGCACCGCCGGCTGGCTCGACCAGCCTCCCGCTGGTCGCTACGCCGCCAGCGCGAGAGGATTGCCGGAGGGGTCGACGACGATCGGCCCCTCAGGCGTCTCGCGCACTTCGTGTCCGGCCGCCTCGACCCGCGCCAATACCGCCTCCCGATCGTCCAGCGAGGGCAGGATGACGGTCACCTGCCGGAGCGACGCCGAGCCCCGGGGAGGCGGGGGCGCGCCGGCGCTCTCCCAGGTGTTTCCGCCGACATGATGGTGGTAGCCGCCCGCCGCGAAGAACGCGGCCTGCTCACCGAGCGACGCGGTCAGGTCGAAGCCGAGCACGTCACGGTAGAAGGCAACCGCCGGCGCCACCTCGGAGATCTTCAGATGCACGTGGCCCATCGTGGTAGAGGCCGGTAGGCCCTCGAACGTCTCCGCCGCCGGATCCTCAAGCTCGCGCAGGAGATCTTCGAGGTCGAGTGGCAAGCTGGTCATCCGCTCGGCGACCCGGCCTTCCCAGACCTCCCGCGGACGATCGACGTAGATCTCGATGCCGTGGCGATCGGGATCCCTCAGGTAGAGCGCCTCGCTGACGAAGTGATCGGATGCGCCGAGTGGAATGCCGCGGCGCGAGGCGTGTGTCAGCCAGAGCGCGAGGTCGCGGCGCTCGGGCAGCAGGAGGGCGAAGTGGTAGAGCCCGGTACTGCGCGGGGCCGGCTCCGCACCCGGCTCCTCCACCAAGACCAGCAGCTCGCGGTCGTCCTTCCCGACGCGGGCCTCGCGTTGGTCGCGACCCAGAACCGACAGCCCGAGCTCCTCGGCGTACCAGCGCAGTGACCGGTCGAGATTCGCGACCGTCAGCTGGACGGCGCCCGGTCTCGTCCCGGCAGGAAGTCGGCTCACGACTGGAGCCTACGCCGGACAGGCAGTGACACCACGCCAGGTGTCGGCGGCGGGTGTGGGTACATGGGCTCTCCGTCGTAGCTGCGATCTTGCAGTCTGTAGGCTCGGGCGATGGACGTCAGGCTCGCGATCTCGAGTCGCCGCGAGACGCGGGACTATGCCGACCGCGACCTCCCTGCCGATGTCGTCGAGTGGATCCTGGACGCGGGCCGGTTGGCCGGAAGCGCCAAGAATCGTCAACCCTGGAACTTCGTCCTCGTCGACGACCAACAGCTCCAGGAGCGCCTGGCCGAGCTCGTCTATGCGCCGAAGACTGTCAGCGGCGCGAAGCTCGTGGTCGTGATCGCGGCCTCAGGCAAGGGCCCGGTCGCTTTCGACTGCGGTCGGGCCGCCCAGAACATGCTCCTCGCTGCTTGGAACCATGGAGTCGGCGGCTGCCCCAACGGCATGCCCGACCCGGAGGCCGCCGGGAAGCTACTCGACCTGGCCGAAGACGAGCGGCCTTACATCGTCCTCACGTTCGGCTACCCGGCTCGCCCGCGCGATGCTGCGTCGCAAACGCCCGAAGAATGGAGCAAACGCGCGAAGCGCAAGCCCCTGTCTCAAGTTCTCACCCGACGCTGACGACAACACGTCTGGAGAGTGCGGTAGCTTCTCGGCCGCACGACTCCCCCCGACGTGCGTATCGCCCAAAACATCCAGGGCCCCGTACGGGCCGCCGCCGCGTTCCTCGCCGCCGCGATTCTTGCGGGCGTGGCCGTCGGCTCCGCCGAGGCACGGATCGTCAAGCGCCTTGACTACGAGTCCGGCAACTTCCGCCAGTGGGTGGCCAAGCAGGCGCTGCCCGGACGGGCACAGGTCGTACGGACTCCCCGCCGGCAGGGCCGATACGCCGCGCGGTTCGTCGTCCACCCAGGCGACAATCCGATTGCCGCGACCGGGGAGCGCGCGGAGGTCTGGTCGTACACCGGCGAGCGCGCCGGCCGGGTCTCCTGGTGGAAGTGGTCGACCCGCTTCCCGCGAAACTTCACCGTCGGCCGGCACTGGTGGAACATCTTCACGCAGTGGCATCACTCCGGGCAGACGTGCGAGTCGCCCGTCCAGTTCGTCGTCGACAACTACGGACAGCGCCCGAAGCTTCGCCTGCTCGTGAACGGCGGGCAGCTCTCCGGCTGCAACCCGTCGTCCCGGCGGGCGTACTCGCTCGGGCGGCTTCGGCGAGGGCGCTGGCTCACCTTCGTCTTTCACGTCCGCTGGTCGCCCTACAAGAGCGGCGGGTTCGTCGAGGTGTGGCGAAACGGGAAGAAGGTGCTGCCGCTCAAGCACGTCCCGACGCTCTACGCCGGCACATTCGTCTATGTGAAGCAGGGCTTCTACCGCGCGCCGACAAGCTGGACGAACGTCGTCTACCACGACGGGCTCCGCCGCTACAGCCACAAGCCGCGGCTCCGCTACTAGCTAACGGTTCGCCAGAGCGCGAGAGCCGCGAGCGACCCGGCGTCTTCGAGAGAGGAGGCCGCCGCCGCGACTGGCACCCGGTCGACGGTGATGTCCTCGTCGTCGTCGACGTGCGGCGAGTCGACGGCCGAAAGACGCTCCGCCAGGAACACGTGCGAGTACTCGGTGGAGTACGCCGGCACCACCCAGAAGCCGCCGACCCGAGTCCAGCTCGAGGCCTCGAGCCCGCACTCCTCGGCGAGCTCGCGCCGGGCCGCCTCCTCTGGAATCTCCCCGTTCTCGATCGTTCCGGCGGGCAACTCGAGGACTCGGCCGCCGGCGCCTCTGCGGGTCTGGCTCACGAGCACGATCTCGTCCCCGTCGACCGGAATGATCGTGACGGACTCGGGGTGACGAACGAGCGGGACGGGCACGGGCCGCAGTCTAGGATCGCCCGGTGGAGATCCAGGCAGTCGTCGAGCGCGTATGGCCGGGCGTAGAGCCGCAGGTCGAGCCGCTCGGAGGCGGCATCACGAACCACAACTTCAAGGTCGCGACCGGCGGCGAGACCTTCGTCCTGCGGATCGGCGGCAAGGACACCGAGCTCCTGGGGATCGAGCGAAACGTGGAGCACGCGGCGTCGCGGATGGCGGCCGAGGTCGGCAGTCGGGCCCGAGGTCGTACGCGTTTCTCGAGCCCGAGGGCTACCTCGTGACGCGCTTCGTTCACGGTCGGGGGATCCCGCCGCGGGAGATGCGCTCCGCGACGCGGATCCGCCAGGCGGCCGAGACGCTTCGCCGCTTCCACGGAGGCCGACCGATTCCGGGCCGCTTCGACTCCTTCCGCGTCGTCGAGGCTACCGCACATCGGCCGAGCGCCACGGCGTCTCGATCCCCGAGGACTACGTCTGGGCCGAGGAGGAGGCGCCCGGATCGAGCGGCGCGCGAACCGGTGCCGACGGTCGTTCCCTGCCACAACGATCTCCTGAACGCGAACTTCATCGCGGACGACGAGCGACTCTGGATCGTCGACTGGGAGTACGCCGGCATGGGCGACCGCTTCTTCGACCTCGCGAACTTCTCGATCAACCACGAGCTCGAGCGACGTCGACAACGAAGCGCTCCTCGCGACGTACTTCGGCGAGGTGCGGCCGATGACCTGCGAGCTCTTCGGCTCATGCGCTTCATGTCGGACTTCCGCGAGGCGATGTGGGGCGTCGTCCAACAGGGAATCTCCGAGCTCGACTTCGACTTCAAGGAGTACGCGAACGAGCACTTCGAGCGGCTGCGGCGAACGGCGGCCGAGCCGGCTTTCCGAGCGGCCCTCGCCGGTTAGGGTCACGCCGTGAAGTCGCGGGCCCGCGTCGTCGTGATCGGAGGCGGCGTGGGAGGCGCCTCGATCCTCTACTGGCTCACCCGGCTCGGCTGGGACGACGTCGTGCTCGTCGAGCGGGCCGACCTGACGAGCGGCTCGACGTTCCACTCGGCGGGCCTCGTCGGCCAGCTTCGCGGCTCGCTCAGCCTCACGCGGATGATGATGAACTCGGTCGAGCTCTACCGCACCGTCGGAGACGAGGCCGGGCTCGAGACCGGCTGGCGCGAGGTCGGCTCACTCCGGCTCGCGTCCTCCGAAGAGCGCATGGAGGAGCTGACGGCGCCAGGCCGGGTGGGCGGAGACATTCGGGCTGCCGCTCGAGCTCATCTCGGCGGACGAGGCGAAGCGGCTCTTCCCGCCCATGTCGACGAACGGGAGTCCTCGGCGCCGCCTACCTCCCGACCGACGGCTACATCGATCCCAGCCAGCTCACGTTCGCGCTCGCCCAGGCCGCGCGAAACCGCGGCGCGGAGATCGCAACGAACACGCGAGTGACCGGCATCGACGTCGAGCGCGGCCGGGTGACCGGCGTCCAGACGGACAAGGGCCCGATCGAGGCCGAGGTCGTCGTCAACGCCGGCGGCATGTTCGCGGGCGAGATCGGCGCGCTGGCGGGCGTCAACGTCCCGATCATCCCGATGGCGCACGAGTATCTGATCACGAAGCCGAGCGGGCATCTCGCCCGACGTGCCGACGATGCGCGACCCGTCGCTCCTCGTCTACTTCCGCGGCGAGTCCGGCGGGCTCGTCATGGGCGGCTACGAGCGCAACCCGGCGCCGTGGGGGCTCGACGGCATCCCGGCCGACTTCAACGGCAGGCTCCTCGAGGAGGACTGGGAGCGCTTCGAGGAGCTCATGACGAACGCGATCGTCCGCGTGCCCGAGCTCGAGGACGCGGAGGTCGTCCGCCTCGTCAACGGGCCGGAGGCGTTCACCCCCGACGGCGAGTTCATCCTCGGCCCGTCGGACGTGCGCGGGTTCTGGGTCGCGGCCGGCTTCTGCGCGCACGGCCTCGCGGGTGCCGGCGGCATGGGTCAGCTCGTCGCGGAGTGGATCGTCGAAGGCGTGCCGAGCCTCGACACCTGGGAGATGGACTCGCGGCGCTTCGGCCGGCACTACGCGAGCCGCGAGTACACGCTCGCGCGTACCACCGAGGTGTACGCGACGTACTACGACGTCAAGTACCCGGGCCACGAGCGTCAGGCAGGCCGGCCGCTCCGGCTCTCGCCGACGTACGAGCGGCTCCGCGAGCTCGGCGCCGCCTTCGGCGAGAAGTCGGGCTGGGAGCGGGCCAACTGGTTCGAGCCGAACGCGGAGCACGGCGACGAGTCGCTCCGCCCGCGCGGCTGGGCGGGACGGCTCTGGTCGCCGGCGATCGGGGCCGAGCACCGAGCCTGCCGCGAGGCGGCCGCGCTCTTCGACGAGACGTCCTTCGCCAAGATCGAGGTCGCAGGCCCCGGCGCGGCCGAGTTCCTCGAGCGCCTCTGCGCCAACCGCGTCGCACGCGACGCCGGCGACTGTCACGTACACGCAGATGCTGAACGCCCGCGGCGGCATCGAGTGCGACTTCACGGTCACGCGGCTCGCCGAGGAGCGCTTCCGCATCGTCACCGGCACGGCGTTCGGGCAGCACGATCTCGCATGGATTCGTTCCCACGCGCCTGAGGACGGCTCCGTGGGCGTGGAGGACGTCACGTCGCGCTTCGCCTGCCTCGGGCTCTGGGGGCCGCGTGCCCGCGACATCCTGCAGCCGCTGACGACCTCGAACCTCTCGAACGAGGCGTTCCCGTACATGCGAGCGCACGAGCTGGCAGTCGGGCCGGTGCCGTGCCTCGCGCTACGCGTCACCTACGTCGGCGAGCTCGGCTGGGAGCTCTACTGCCCGACCGAGTTCGGCCTGCGCCTCTGGGACACGATCTGGGAGGCGGGCAGGGAGTACGGGCTCGTCGCGGGCGGCTACAAGTCGATCGACTCACTCCGCCTCGAGAAGGGCTACCGCGTCTGGGGCGCCGACATCACTCCCGACGACACGCCGTGGGAGGCCGGGCTCGGCTTCGCCGTCAAGCTCGACAAGGACTTCCTCGGCAAGGAGGCGCTCGCGGCGGCCCGAGAGCCCGAGCGGCGCCTCGTCTGCATCGTCCTCGACGACCCGCGGGCCGTGGCGCTCGGTTCGGAGCCGGTCCGGATCGGCGGCGAGCCGGTCGGCCGCGTCACGAGCGGCGGCTACGGCTACACGGTCGAGCGCTCGATCGCGTATGCGTACGTGCCCGGGGAGAGCGCCGAGCCGGGCACCGCGGTCGAAGTCGAGATCTTCGGCGAGTCAGTGCCCGGCTCGGTCGCCGAGGAGCCGCTTTACGACCCCGAGGGCCTGCGGCTCAGGAGCTGAGTGTCCGGCACGCCTCAGCGCCCGGCAGGCGACCTAGTGCGCCTGCGGCGTTAGTCTCGCCGCTCGTGCTCAGAGTTCCTAGTCCCTCGCTTCCGGCCTGGTGGCTGGACGAGGCGCTCGCCTGGGAGGGCGACGTCCCCGAGGCGCCGCCGCCTGTCGGCGACCTCGATGTGGACGTCGCGATCGTCGGCGGCGGGTACACCGGACTCTGGACGGCGCTCGCGCTCCAGGAGCGCGATCCGGGGATCCGCGTCGCCGTGCTCGAGGCGGAGATCGTCGGCTGGGGGCCGAGCGGACGAAACGGCGGCTTCGTCGGCGGCTACCTGGGCGGGCTCGGCGAGCTTCGGCGGCTCTTCGGGCGCGACGGCGCGCTGGCGCTCGCCGAGGCGAGCCGGCGGATCGTGCCGGCCGTACGCGCTCTCGCAGAGCGCTACGAGCGCGGACATCTGGCTCCGCGAGGAGGGCTACCTCCGCGTCTCGGCCGGGATCGGCCAGGACGACTGCGTCGACCGGGCGGTGGTTGCCGCCCGCGACTTCGGGATCGGCGACGAGCTCGTCCAGCCGCTCTCGCCGCCGGAGGTCCAGGAGCGCCTCCGCTCGCCCGTCCTTCCGCCACGGCGTCCTCGTCCACGACACGGCCACGGTGCAGCCGGCGCGCTACGCGCGGCTCCTTCGCCGCGCCGTCCTCGACGCCGGCGTGTCGCTGCACGAGCGCACGCGCGTGCTTCGACGTGCGCGCCGGCGCGCCGAACGTCCTCGAGACTCTCGGCGCCGAGTCCGGGCCGAAGAGGTCGTGCTCGCGACGAACGCGGCGCTCACCGGCTGGCGGCCGCTCCGCGGCTGGCTCACGAACTTCGGCAGCTACGTCGTCCTGACCGAGCCGGTGCCCGAGCTCCTGCGAGCGAGATCGGCTGGACCGGCGGCGAGGCCGTCTGCGACGCGCGCATGTTCCTCCACTACTTCCGGACGACGGACGACGGCCGGATCCTGATGGGGAGCGGCTCTGGCCCGATCGGGGTCGGCGGCCGGCTGGACGCGCGCTTCTCAGGCGACCGCGCCAACCGTGCGAGCGCGCGGCCGCCGGACTGCGCCGGCTGATCCCGGCGCTGCTGACGTCGGATCGAGCGCGCCTGGGGCGGGCCGATCGACGTGTCCGCCGACCACGTCCCGTTCTTCGGTACCGCGCCCGGCACGCGCATCCACTACGCGGCGGGGTACTCGGGCCACGGCGCCGGGCCGAGCTGGCTCGGCGGCCAGGTGCTCGCGTCTCTCGTCACCGGCGCGACGACGAGTGGACGGTGCTGCCCCTCACCAACCGCCGGCCGCGGCGTCCGCTGCCGCCCGAGCCCTTCCGACGTCTCGGCGGCGGCGCTCGTGCGCAGCGCGATCCTCGCCTGCGAAGAGGCCGAGGACGCGGGGCGGCGCGCGCCACTGCCGGCTCGCGCTGTCGCCGGCCTTGCCGCGGCTCGGTCAGGCTCGAGCTCGGGACGCGTTAGATCGTCCACCCGCTTGTTCGGCCCCTAGCCGCACGGATAAGCTCGCGCCGGCAGAGAACTCGGGAGGGAACGGCATGAGCGTCAGCGTCACGCGACACCAGAACGTCGTCGGCGGCGAGCACGTGGATGCCGTCGAGGGCGAAACGATGGAGGTCTTGAACCCGTCGACGGGCGAAACGATCGCCGAGGTGCCGCGCGGGACACAGGCCGATGTCGACCGCGCAGTCGAGGCGGCGAAGAACGCCTGTACCGAATGGATCGACACCACCCCGCAGGAGCGCAGCGAGATGATGCTGAAGCTTGCGGACGCGCTCGAGGAGCACGGCGACGAGCTTGCCGAGACGGAGTCGCGGAACGTCGGCAAGCCGCTCCCCTACGCGAAGGACGAGATCCCGGTCGCTGTCGACAACCTTCGCTTCTTCGCAGGCGCTGCTCGAACCCTCGAGGGCCGTGCGGCCGGCGAGTACATGCGCGGGTACACGTCGATGCTCCGCCGCGAGCCGGTCGGCGTCGTCGGCCAGATCGCGCCCTGGAACTACCCGCTGATGATGGCCATCTGGAAGATCGCGCCGGCGCTCGCTGCCGGCAACACGGTCGTTCTGAAGCCGTCCGAGCAGACGCCGCTGACAACGATCATGCTCGCCGAGTACATCTCCGAGATCTTCCCGTCCGGCGTCGTGAACGTGATCACCGGGGACGGAGAGCCGGTTGGCGCGGGCATCGTCCGACACCCCGACGTCGCGATGGTGTCTCTGACAGGCGACGTCTCGACGGGCAAGGAGATCGCGAGGACCGCTTCCGAGACGCTGAAGCGCGTCCACCTCGAGCTCGGCGGCAAGGCGCCGGTGGTCGTCTTCGACGACGCCGACCCGGCCGCCGTGGCCGAGGGGATCAAGATCGGCGGGCTACTTCAACTCCGGCCAGGACTGCACCGCCGCCGCGCGCGTCGTCGCCGGCCCGAAGATCTACGACAAGCTCCTCGAGGAGCTTGTTCCCGCAGTCGAGTCGCTCCAGGTCGGAGATCCGGCCGAGAGTGAAGACATCGAGATGGGTCCGGTGATCTCGAAGTCTCAGCAGGAGCGTGTGTTCGGGTTCCTCGAGCGGGCGACATCGAATGGGCACGCGAAGGTCCTCACAGGTGGCGGCTCGAACGGCGACCGTGGGTTCTTCGTGAAGCCGGCGATCGTGACGGAGGTCGAGCAGACAGACGAGATCGTCCAGCGTGAGGTCTTCGGCCCGGTCGTGACCGTCCAGCGCTTCGCTGACGACGACCAGGCGATCGCGTGGGCGAACGACGTCCCGTACGGCCTGGCGTCCTCGGTCTGGACGCGAGATGTCGGGCGCGCCCTGAACGCTGCCCGGAAGCTCCAGTTCGGCACCGTCTGGATCAACGACCACATCCCGCTCGTCTCCGAGATGCCGCACGGCGGCTACAAGCAATCAGGCTACGGCAAGGATCTGTCGATCTACGCGCTCGAGGAATACACCCAGATCAAGCACGTGATGGCGAAGATCGACTGAGGGTGGACGTCGAGGAACGCGTCGAGGGGGACTCACCCGCCGCTGCAGAAGACGCGGCAACACCTGACGTTCGGCTCGAGCAGGTCACGAAGCGGTTCGACGACGTCGTCGCGGTCGACCAGCTGTCACTCGAGATCCCGCACGGGTCCTTCTTCGCCCTGCTCGGCCCATCGGGCTGCGGCAAGACGACGACGCTCAGGATGATCGGCGGCTTCGAGGAGCCGAGCGAGGGCACGATCTACCTCGGTGACCGCGACGTCACGGGCCTGCCGCCCTACAAGCGCGACGTGAATACGGTCTTCCAGAACTACGCGCTCTTCCCGCACCTCTCGATCTTCGAGAACGTCGCTTTCGGCCTTCGGCGTCGCGGCATCAAGGGCCAGAAGCTCCGGGAGCAGGCCCTTCGGATCCTGGAGCTCGTGCAGCTCTCCGGATTCGAGAAGCGAAGGCCGCGCCAGCTTTCCGGCGGGCAGCAGCAGCGGGTGGCGCTCGCGCGGGCTCTCGTGAACAGTCCGCGCGTCCTCCTCCTCGACGAGCCGCTCGGCGCGCTCGACCTGAAGCTCCGCAAGGAGATGCAACTCTTCATCAAGGGCCTCCAGAGCGACCTCGGCATCACCTTCGTCCACGTCACGCACGACCAGGAGGAAGCGATGACGATGGCCGACACGATCGCGGTGATGAATTCCGGCCGGATCGATCAGCTCGGCACTCCGGGCGAGCTCTACGAGCGCCCCAGGACTGCATTCGTCGCCGGGTTCCTCGGAGTGTCGAACCTCCTGCCGGGGACGTCGGAAGGCTCGGGCCGCGTCCGGCTCGCCGATGGAACTGTCGTCCACGCTCCCGGGGCGAACAAAGCCGGGTCGCTCTCGATCGGCATCCGCCCGGAGAAGATCCAGTTCGACGGGCAGGCGGCGAACAGGCTCGACGGGCTCGTCAAGGAGCAGGCTTACATCGGGGTCTCCACGCAGTACGTCGTCGAGACCGCCGCCGGAACGGTTTCGGTCTACGTCCAGAACACCGACCCGGGAGCGCAACTCGCGCGGGCGGGAGACCGCGTCACACTCGGTTGGAGCCCGGACGCGACGTTCGTCGTACCAGCCGCAGGCGAGGAGGAGGACACAGAGTGAATCCCTACGAGTCTTTTACCCGACGCCAGCTACTGCGCCGAGCCGCGGCCGGAGGGGCAGTCCTGTCACTTCCGGCGTTGCTCGCCGCCTGTGGCGGGGGTGGGGGCATCGAAGGCCAGCAAGCAGAAAGCGGGGCGGCGGCCACGACGGTCAAGCAGGAGCTCGCGGACGAGGTCACGGTTTCCAACTGGCCCTTTTACATCGACCAGAACGACGACGCGACCCGCTTCCCGACCCTCGAGCAGTTCGAGAAGGAAACCGGGGTCAAGGTCAACTACCTCGAGGACATCAACTCGAACGAGGAGTTCTTCGGCGAGATCCAGGCGCCGCTCTCGCGTGGGCAGTCGATCGATCGGGACATCATCGTCCCGACGGCCTGGCTCGCCGCACGGCTCAGCAAACTCGGCTACCTGCAGAAGCTTGACAAGAGCGCCATCCCGAACATGACGAACCTCGAGGACACGCTGAGGAGCCCCTCCTGGGATCCGAACCGCGATTACAGCTTGCCCTGGCAGACGTACATCACGGGCATCGGCTACGACCCGAAGAAGGTCGGAGGCGAGCTCACCTCGGTCTCGGATCTTCTCGATCCCGCCTTGAAAGGGAAGATCACCATGCTCGACTCGATGGAAGACACGGTCGGTCTCTTCCTCCTCGAGATGGGGGTCGACCCGTCCGGGACGATCGAGCCGTCGGCCTACGACGAGGCGATCGCCAAGGTCCAGAAGGCCGTGGATGACGGGCAAATCCGCCAGTTCACGGGCAACGACTACACAGGTCCGCTCGCCAAGGGGGACGTGTGGGCGTCGATTGCGTGGTCGGGGGACATCATCATCCTCCAGGCGGACAACCCGGACCTGAGGTTCACGATCCCTGACGCCGGCGGCGTGACGTCGGTCGACACCATGGTCATCCCAACCGGCGGTGATGTCTATACCGCGTCGACGTTCATGAACTTCTTCTACGACCCGGAGATCGCCGCCGAAGTCACCGCCTACGTCAACTACATCACGCCCGTGAAGGGGACGAAGGAGGCCATCACGAAGATCGACCCGGCGCTCGCGAAGGACCCGCTTATCTTCCCGACGCCCGAGGTGCTGGAAAACCTTGTCGAGTTCAACCCCGAAGCGATCGAGAACCCCGAGTTCCAGGAGAAGTGGCAGGCCGTGATCGGCGTGTAGTCGCCTTCCGTCCTAAACATGACGTTTCTCCACCGCCACCGCTGGCTCACGCCGTATCTCCTCATGGCGCCGGGAGTGGCGTTCCTTGTCCTGTTCTTCGTCGTCCCCCTCTACTACCTGGCGTACACGTCCCTCCAGGAGGGGACGGTTCAGGTCGGCTACACGTTTAGCTGGGCCTGGAACAACTACTCGAACGCGTTCGACAATTACCGCGATCAGTTCTTCCGGTCCCTCCAGTACGCAGGGATCGCCACGCTCGCCGCGCTCCTCATCTCCTATCCCCTCACATACTGGATCGCGTTCCGCGGTGGGCGCTGGAAGAACCTGCTGCTCCTCTTCATCATCGCTCCGTTCTTCGTCACGTACCTCATTCGGACCCTCGCCTGGCAAAACATCCTCTCGGACGACGGCTTCGTCCTGAATGTGTTCCAGTCCATCGGGCTCGTAGCCGACGACGGACGGCTGCTCGCGACGTCGACCGCCGTGATCGCGGGAATCACCTACAACTTCCTGCCCTTCATGGCGCTGCCGCTCTACGTGAGCCTCGAGCAGATCGACACGAGCTTGATCGAGGCGGCGAAGGATCTCTATGCCTCGAGCACGAGAGCCTTCCTACGCGTCACGCTGCCGCTCTCGATGCCTGGCGTGATCGCTGGAACGCTCTTGACGTTCATCCCGGCCGCAGGCGACTTCATCAACGCTGAGCTCCTGGGGACGCCGAGACAAGCGATGATCGGCAACGTCATACAGTCGAAGTTCCTCGAGATCACCGACTACGGCCAGGCGGCCGCGCTCTCGGTGATCCTCATGGCAGCGATCCTGCTCCTCATCGTCGTATACACCCGCGCCGTCGGGACGGAGAGGCTCGCCGGATGAGCGTTGCGGCCGACACCCACGCGTTCCCACGCCGCCGAGTCGGTCCGCTTGCGCAGGCGTGGGCGTTCGTCCGTCGACATACGCTCACTCTGTTCGGGCTCCTCGCGCTCGCCTACCTCATGCTGCCGATCGTCGTCGTGATCGTCTTCTCGTTCAACGACCCGGCCGGGCGCTACAACTACACGTGGGAGGGCTTCACAACCAACCACTGGACCAATCCGTTCGGGCCGCCCTTCCTAGGCGACGCGGTCATGGCGAGCGTCAAGATCGGCGTGATCGCAACGGTCGCCTCGGTCATTCTCGGGACCTTGGTCGCCATGGCGCTCGTCCGCTACCAGTATCGCGGCCGCGGAGCGACCAATCTGCTCATCTTCGTCCCGCTGACCGCGCCCGAGATCGTGCTCGGCGCGTCCCTCCTGACTCTGTTCCTGAACCTCGGCACCGCACTCGGCTTCTGGACGATCGTGATCGCCCACATCATGTTCTGCATCAGCTTCGTCGTCGTCACCGTCCGAGCCCGTCTCGTCGGCTTCGATCGGCACGTCGAGGAAGCTGCGATGGACCTGGGCGCGAACGAGTACGTGACCTTCTACCGAATCACGCTCCCGTTGATCGCGCCGGGCATCCTCGCCGCCGCGCTGCTCGCCTTTTCGCTGTCTATCGACGACTTCGTGATCACGAACTTCAACTCGGGCACGACCGAAACGTTTCCCCTCTACGTATGGAGTCAGGCGCAGCGCGGCGTCCCGCCCGAGGTGAACGTCATCGGAACCATGATCTTCGGCGTCGCCGCCGTGCTGATGCTCGGCAACATCCTCCTCCAGTGGCGCCGCACACCGAAAGGAGCCGCATGAGCTTCCCCGCGACCACCCTCTCCGCCGACGAGCTCCAACAGGCAGCCCGCGATCACCTGTGGCTCCACTTCACGCGCATGTCGTCTTACCGCGACGGTGAGATTCCGATCATCGTTCGGGGCGACGGGTGCTATCTCGAGGACTCGAATGGCAAGCGCTACCTCGACGCACTTGCCGGCCTCTTCGCCGTCCAGATCGGCTACGGCTACGGCGACGAGATGGGCGAGGCCGCCGCGGCTCAGATGCGCGAGCTCCCCTTCTACACGAACTGGAGCTATGCGCATCCCCGGGCGATCGAGCTCGCGGCTGAGGTCGCGTCGCTCGCTCCCGGCGATCTGAATCGCGTCTTCTTCTGCTCCGGCGGCTCAGAGGCGGTCGAGTCTGCCTGGAAGCTCGCGCGCCAGTACCACGCGGCGCGCGGCGAGCGGCGCTGGAAGGCGGTGGCCCGCCGGATCGCCTACCACGGGACGACGATGGGCGCGCTCTCGATCAACGGGATCGCAAGCCTGAAGGCACCGTTCGAGCCTCTCGTTCCGGAGGCGGTGCACGTCTGGAACACGAACCGCTACCACCGCCCCCCTGACGAGAGCGAGGCGGCGTTCACGGCGTTCCTGCTGGAGGACCTTGACGAGGCGATCGTCCAGGCGGGCCCGGAGACCGTGGCCATGGTCATCATGGAACCGGTCCAAAACGCGGGCGGGTCGTTCACCGCGCCCGAGGGGTACTGGCAGGGCGTTCGGGAGATCTGCGATCGCTACGGGATCCTGCTCGTCGCGGACGAGGTGATCTGCGCCTTCGGCCGGCTCGGAGCCTGGTTCGGCTCCGAGCGCTACGACATCCGGCCCGACATCGTCACGTCCGCGAAGGGCCTGTCCTCGGCGTACGCGTCGATCGGAGCCGTGATCGCACGGGACGCAGTCATGGAGCCGTTCCTCGAGGGCGCGAGCATGTACACACACGGGATCACGTTCGGCGGCCACCCCGTCCAGGCCGCGATCGCGCTGAAGAACATCGAGATCATGAAGCGCGAGCGGATCGTCGAGCACGTCGCGGAAACGCAGGGGGATCTGAAAGAGCGGCTCGACACGCTGCTCGACCTTCCGATCGTCGGCGACGTGCGCGGAACCGGGTTCTTCTACGCAATCGAGCTCGTCAAGGACAAGGAGACGAGGGAGACCTTCGACGCCGAGGAGTCCGAGTGGCTCCTGCGCGGCTTCCTGTCCGGCAGCCTCTTCGAGCGCGGACTCATCTGCCGCGCCGATGATCGCGGCGACCCGGTCGTTCAAGTCTCGCCGCCGCTCGTCGCTGGACACGCGGAGTTCGACGAGATCGTCGGAATCCTCGGAGACGTGCTCTCGGAGGCGTGGGAGGAGTACGACAAGCGCCGCGGCCGAGTCGCTTCGCGTTCGGCGGCTAGCGCCCCGGAAGGACCTGTGGGGCCGGCCGGGGGCGTCGTGCCCGGCACTCGGGTCGAGCGCCAGCGATAGCCGCGCCCATCGAGGTTCGCGAGGTCGCGCCCGGCCTCTGGCTCTGTCGCCAGGAGCGCACCGGGTGGACGCCGGCCGACGACTGGCGGGGACCGGTCTCTTCGTGGTGCGTCGAGTCTCGCGGCGACACGCTCGTCCTCGACGCGCTCGCGCCTCCAGCGGAGGCCACTGCGGTCTGGAAACGGCTCGACGCCGCGCGTCCCGAGGCCGTCGTCGTCCTCAAGCCAGATCATCTGCGGAGCGCGGCCGAGCTTGCCGAGCGCTGGTGGACGCCTGTGCACGGACCGCCTGAGATCGAGTCCAGGCTCGGCGAGAGCATCGACTTCCGTCCGTTCGATCCAGGCGACGAGCTGCCGGGAGGTCTCCTCGCACTCGACGACAGGCGGGGCACGGTGAGCCTGTGCACCCGCGCTCGGACTTCGAGGCAGCCCTTGGACGCGAGCCGTACCGCGGCTAGCCGCTAGGACAGCTTGGCGCGCTTGCGTTCCGGGTCGTACACCGGGTGGCGGACGACCTGGCCCGCAACCATGTTCTCGCCGACTCGAGCTTCGACTCGCGTACCGGGTTCGCGCAAATCCTTCCGGATCTTCGCGAGGCCGACAGTCTGCCCGTTCCGGTACGGCGACTCGACCGCCTGCGTCACAACCCCGACCTCCTCGCCGTCGGAGAAGAGCGGCGCACCGCTCGCCTCGTCGCCACCCGACTCGAGCTCGACCGACGTCAGGCGGAGGCTCGTGGTGTCCGCCGCGCGCGTGAGGGCCTCGCGGCCCTGGAAGTCGCCCTTCTCGAGGTCGACCGCCCAGCCGAGCCCGGACTCGTATGGCGAGACGGTCGGGTCGTATTCGATGCCACCGATGATGAAGCCGCCCTCGATGCGGAACAGGTCGAGGGCGACCATCCCGACGACCCTCATCCCCTTCGGCTCGAGCTCTTCCAAGAGAACATCCCAGAGCTCGAGCGCTCGCGCCTCGTCGACCCAGAGCTCGTAGCCGAGCTCGGCGGTGTAGCCGAGCCGCGTCATGAAGACAGGGATTCCGGCGACGGCTACGTCCTCGCGGAACCGGTAGTAGGGGAAGGCCTCGTTCGAGAGATCGGCGTCGGTCAGGCCCTGGAGCCACTCGCGGCTCTTCGGACCCTGCAGGCAGAGATGCGGCATCGCGTCGGTGAACTCGCGCACCTCCACGCCGTCGGGTGCCTGCTCGCTGAAGATCTCGTAGTCGCGGTCGTTCGCTCCGCAGAAACGGATGCTGTCGGGCGAGCGCACCATCACGGTGCAGTCATCGACCATGAGGCCGTTCTCGTCGGTAAGCGGTCCGTAGGCGATCTGGCCCGGTTCGAGCTTCGCCACGTCGCGCGCGACCATCGTGTTGATAAACGCCTGGGCGCCCTCCCCGTCTATGTCGACCTTCCGGAGCATGGAAAAGTCCATGAGCCCGGCGTCCTCCCGGACGGCACGGTACTCCTCAGGCGTCCCTGTAACGACCATCGGCGCCCAGTAGCCGAAGAGGTCCATCCACTGGTCTGTCAGCGTCTCGAGGCGCGGGTAGAACGCCGTCTCCTTGCTCATGCCTGCTCCCTTTCTTCGGTTTGGCTAGCTGCGACAGCGACCGGCGCCGGCTCTGACGCGGCGTCGTCGAGGTCGAGTGCCTCGAGTACGAGCTCGGAGAGCTCGCGAAGCTCGATCTCGCCCTGGTGGCCGGAAGTCTTGATCGCGTCCTCGTACATCGTCACGTCCTTGGGGCATGCGACGACGAAGAAGTCGATGCCGTCGAGCGCCACAGCCTCGTCGATCCGCTGCTCGCTCGGACGGCGCGCGCCCTCGGCCTGCAACTCCTTCATCCAGATGCGACCGCCTCCGGCGCCGCAGCAGAACGAGTTGTCACGGTTTCGCGGCATCTCGACGAGCTCGAGGCCGAGCGCGGCCAGGAGTTGCCGCGGCGCGTCGTAGACGCCGTTGTAGCGGCCGAGGGCGCACGGATCGTGGTAGGTGACGCGGTAGCCAAGGCCGCGGGGCTTCAGCCGCCCGCGCTCCACGAGCTCGAGGAGGAGCTGGGAGTGGTGCAGCACGTCCCACGACCCACCGAAGTCCGGATACTCGTTCTTGAGCGTGTTGTAGGTGTGAGGGTCGGAGGAGACGATCCGGCGGAAACGGCAGCGCGAGATCGCCGCGACGTTCTCTTCGGCGAGGGAAGCGAACAGGCCCTCCTCGCCCGTCCGGCGCACGTCGTTGCCAGCGGTCTTCTCGCCGTCGTGCAGGATTCCGAAGTCGACGTGTGCGTGCTGGAGCACGCGGGCGAGGGCCTGTGTGTTCCGCTGGTTCCGGGGATCGAAGGAGGCGTAGTCACCGACGAACCAGAGGTACTCGACCGATCGCTTACGGGCGTCCTTCACGTCGAAATCGAGCCCGCGCGTCCAGCGGGCCCGCTTTCGCTTCTGCTCCCCAAATGAGTTTCCCGAGGTGTAGATCGTCTCGAGCGTCTGCTGAAGCATCGAATCCATCTCGCCCTGCTCGACAAGGCGCCGCCGCATCTGGGTGATAAGTGGCACGTGCTCGATCCCGACCGGACAGATCTCGACGCACGCCATGCACTGCATGCACGACCAGAGCGTCTCGGGCCGGATCGGATGACCGAGCACCGAGGATTTCGTGTCATGGAGCGGCTCGATGTGGAGCGTTGATCGGATCCCCATCGAGCCCTCGGCGAACTCGCGCAAGTCGAGTACGAGGTCTCGCGGCGAGAGCGGATAGCCCGAGTTCGTCGCCGGGCACGCCGCGTGGCACTTCCCGCACTTCGTGCACGCATCGAGGTTCACGAGGTGCTTCCACGAGAGGTCGGTGATGTGGGAGTAGCCGACCTCCTCGGGCTTCGCGTTCTCGGGAAGCGGCAGGAGCCGGTTCCCGGCCCGGTCGTTCCGAAGCGCCACGTTGACCGGGCTCGTGATCATGTGGACGGCTTTCGTGAACGGGATAGCCGCGACGAATCCCAAGGCAACGATCCCGTGCACCCACCACTGGACGAAGTGCGCGGTCTGGGCCGCGTCGCCGACGAGGCCAATGTCGCGGAGGCCCTGGCCGGCGAGCCAGCCGAACGGCGACCACGCCTCGAAGCCCGGGTTGAGCTCCGCGATTCGAAACGCCTCGAGGAGAAAGCCGGTGAGGGCGAGGAAGAAGAGGAGGCCGAGGAAGGCCCAGTCGCCGACCTTGTAGGGCCGGCGGTCGTATTCGCCCTCGGCGCGGTCCGGGCGCCAGTAGTCGAGCCGGAACGGCCGCAGGATGCCGCGCTTCACCGCCATGATCCCAAGCCCGACGATCAGCGCGACCCCGAAGACGTCGAGGAAGAGCGAGTAGCCGAGATAGAACCAGCCCTCGAAGAAGTGCCAGCCGAGCACGGGGCTCGCGAAGTCGTCCTGAAACGCGAGGATCCCCGTCCCGATGAAGAGGACGACGAATCCGTAGAAGATCAGGAGGTGGCCGAAGCCGGCGAGCGGGTCGCGCTTCCGCAACCAGTCGTGCTTGACGACCACGAGCATTGCGCGCCGGAAGCGAGCCGTCGGCTGGTCGAAGCGAAACGGTGCGCGTCCCTTGGCGTATTTGAGCGCGAGCTTGGCTGCGCCCCAGAAGAAGATCGCCGTCGAGATGACGATCAGGACGTACCAGACGATGATCTGCCAGCGCTCGAGGTTTGCGAACGTCTCGCGGGTCGCAGTCTCGGCGAGCAGCTGGAACGGCAACTAGAAGAGCTTCTCGAGCTCCTCGGCGACCTCGAAGAGGTCGGCGACGGCGCCGTAGTGCGCGACGTTGAAAATCGCGGCCTCGGGGTCGGTGTTGACTGCGATGATCGTGCCGCTCGTCTTCATTCCGGCCAGGTGCTGGACGGCGCCCGAGATGCCGAGGGCGAGGTAGACCTTCGGCTTCACCGTCTTCCCTGACTGGCCGACCTGGCGGGCGTTCGTCATCCAGCCGGCGTCCACGATGGGGCGCGAAACGGAGAGCGTGGCGCCCATCCTGTCGGCGAGCTCCTCGAACTGGGTGATCGCCTCCTTCTCGCCGACGCCGCGGCCGACCGAGAGGAGGAAGTCCGCCGTCGTGATATCGACGTCGCCGGTCGCTACCTCGACGAACTCCTTGTGACGAGCGCGCGACTCGACCCCCGGTGGTGAGAGCTCGGTCGTCGTGGCGTTACCGGGCCCCTCGGCCTGCGGCCAGGTCGTGGGACGGAGTAGGAGGATAACCCGGTCGTGACCAGGGAACTCGAGCTCGGCGCTCACCTTGGCGCCGTAGAACGACCGCTGCGCGAGAATCGCGTCGCCGTCACGCGTGACCGCGAAGACGTCTGATGCGAAGCCGGTCCCAAGCTTGGCTGCCAGCGCCGGCCCGAAGCCCATGGAGTTGACGGTGAACCCGAGCAGCACGACATCGGGCTGCTTTGCCTCGATCGCGGCCTCGACCGCGGCCTGGTAGACGTCGTTCTCGAACTCCTCGGCAGCAACCGCGCAGGTCAGGATCTCGTCGACGCCGTCGACGTTGAGCGCATCGGTGAGGGAGGCCGGATCGCCGCCGACGAGCAGAGCACTCGTCGGCCCGCCGAGCTCTTTGGCCGCGCTGACGAGCTCGAGCGTGACGGGACGAAGCTCCCCGCGAAGGTGGTCTGCGACGACAAGGGTGCCGGGCATCAGACCTGTGTCCCGCCCGTGAAGCTTTCGTCACAGATCTTGCGCCACGCTTGCGCTTTTCCTCGATACGCTCGCGCGTGAGCAGGGGGGAGGGTCGGGACCCGAGTTACCCGCGCGTGTAACTGTAGGCCTCTCATACGAGTCGCTCCGCGACGATCTCCTTGATCCGCTGGGCGATCGCCTCCGGGCTTCCGTTCAGCATCTCGGCGCCTTCGCCCCTTTCCGGCACGAACATCCGCCTGACGCGGTAGCCCGGCTCGCCGGCATCCTCGGGCTCCACGACCTCGATCTCTCGCTGCTCGGCCTGCTTGATCGCCCGGAGGTTCGCGTAGCGCGGCTCGTTGATCCCGGTCTGGATCGTGATGACCGCGGGCGTGTCCACTTCGACGAGGTCGACCAGGCCACCCTCGAGCTCGCGGTTCACGCGCGCGACCCGCCCGCCGGGATCCCAGTCGACCTTCGTCACGACCGCGACACGCGGAAGCCCGAGGAGCTCCGCAAGCGCTACGCCCGTCGCCGCCTGAACCGCGTCGCTCGACTGGACGCCGCAGAAGACCAGATCGGGCTCCTCGCCACGCACCACGCCGGCCAGGGCCCGCGCCAGCGTGATTGGATCACGCGCGAGGCCTTCGGCCTCGATCCGGATCGCACGGTCGGCCCCCATCGCCAGGCAGCGCCTAATCGCGTCCTCCGCGTCCTCGTCGCCGACGGAGAGAACGACCACCTCGCCCTCGCCGACGCGCTCTCGGATCTGGAGCGCCTCCTCCGTGGCGAACGTGTCCCACTCGTTGAGCGCGAAGTCGAGGAAGTCGGGGTCGACGTCGCGTTCGTCGTCGGCGAACTCGACCTCGTCGCCGAGCGCCGCCACCTGCTTGACGCAGACGACGATCTTCATCGCACTCCTCCGACCCCTGCCGACGTCACCTCAGACAGCCGCTCCTGCGAGCGAGCCCGCCTCCTCGCGCTCGATCACCCGCCGCTCGCGGATGAACGGCTTCGGCACGGCCGGGTTGTCCGAGTCGATCTCCCGCGCCAGGCGGTGGCCCGAGAACACGCAGTCGGCGATGAGGCGAGGCGCCTCGCAGTCGCCGATCCGGTAGAGGCCCGTGATGCCCTCCGCCTGGAGCGCGTCGAGCCCGATATCGTCCTTCAGCGACCGGAAGAGCGCTTCATTCGAGCGCCGCTGGGTGACCAGCACGACCGCGTCCGCGTCCCATTCGGTCACGTGCTCCTCGTCGAAGACATGTGCCGACGTGAGCTTGCCCTGCTCCATCGAGGTCGGGATCTGGTACGTGACCATCTCGACCTTGAGCGCGTGCAGCTTCCGGTGCATGTTGGGAGCCTCGAGCGTGAAGTGCATGTATGGGCCGATGTGGCCCAGGTGCGTCATGAGCGTGACCTGATGCCCGTCGGACGCCAGCTTCTCGGCGATCGACGGCCCCATGAAGTAGCCGTCGTCGTCGACGACGATCACTCGGCCGGCGGGAACCTCCTTGCCGTCGCGCATGACCTGCTCGGGAGTGAGGCACCAGGGCTGGCTCGCGTCCGCGCCCGGGATCGTGTCGTGCGTGCAACCGTTGAGCCCGTTCGTGGCCCAGTAGCCGCCGGTGGCCACGACGACGATCTCCGCGCCGTAGTCCTTGACGCCGTTCGCGTCGAGCTCGGTGTTCGGGATGAACTCGACGTTCGGGAGCTTGTCGATCTGGATTCGCCGGTAGTTGACGACCCGGCCCCATTCGCCCAGGCCGGGCAGTTGGGGGATCCAGCGCATGATCCCGCCCATGTCGTCCTGGGCCTCGACGAGGTGGACGCGACGCATACCGCGCTTGCCCAGCACCATCGCGCACTCCATGCCCGCCGGCCCCGAGCCCACGACCAGCACGTCGTTGTCTGCGTTCTCGGCACGGGAGAACTTCTCGGGGTGCCAGCCGCGCCGGTACTCCTCGCCGGCCGTCGCGTTCTGGGTGCAGATCAGCGGCGGGCCGCCGATCTCCCAGCGCGAGATGCAGATGTTGCATCCGATGCACTCGCGGATGTCGTCGAGCCGGCCCTCGTCGATCTTCTTCGGGAGGAACGGATCCGAGATGGAGGGGCGGCAGGTGGCGATGATGTCGAGGCAGCCCGACTCGATCGCCTCCACCATCATGTCCGGGTCGGTGAAACGTCCGACGCCGAGGACGGGCTTCGACGAGACCTCCTTGATCCGCTTCTGCCAGGGCAGCAGACGGCCGGCGGGATAGAAGCGCGACGGGGTCGCATCCTCGCCCCACTCGGAGATGCCGGAGACGTTGATGTCCCAGACGTCGACGATGTCGTCGCAGAGCTCCACGAACGGGACGCAGTCGCGCTCTAGTTGCGTGCCCGGCTCGCCCATGAACATGTCGGTCGACATGCGGACGCAGATCGCGCAGTCGTCTCCGACCGCCTCCTTCACCTGCTCGATCGTCTCGCGCCAGAAGCGTGCCCGGTTCTCGAAGGAGCCGCCGTACTCGTCGGTGCGCTTGTTGTAGTAGGGAGTCAGGAACTGCTGGGGCAGGTACGAGTGCGAGCCGTAGACATAGACGATGTCGAAGCCCGCCGTCCGCGCGCGCTTGGCCGCGTCGACGTAGAGCTGCTGCACCTCGCGGATGTCGTCCTTGTCCATCTCCTTGCAGTACGTGAGGTGCTCGAAGTCGCTCGGGATCTGCGACGGGCCGCGCGGCACCGCGCGCGTCTCCATGCAGGGAGCGTGCGGGCCGCCGTACCAGAGCTCGCAGGCGGCGAGCGAGTCATGCTCGTGGAGCATGTCGCACATGACGGAGAGGTTCTTGATGTCGTCGTCGTCCCAGAGGCGGGCCGAGACGCGGTGCGTGTCGTCGGACTCGGGCGAGATCGAGCAGTACTCCGTGCAGCAGGCGGCGTAGCCGCCCTCGGCCTTCATGGCCCGGAAGTACGCCTGGTTCAGGGGCTTCTCCGATCCGAAGCCGTTGCAGTGAGGGATTTGGTAGAAGCGGTTCTTCATCGTCTTCGGGCCGATCTGGATCGGCTCGAAGAGCACGTCGTGCTTGGGATCGCGTGCCATCTGCAGGCGGCCTCCTTGATTGGGCGAGAGCCGAGGATTCTTCACGGCCCGAGTGATCCTTGCAAGCGGTAGGAACTCCCGCGCCTGCCCGTTAGGGTCTCCGCGTCCCACCGAAAGCGAGGGCTCATGCCTGACGAGTTCGACTACGTGATCGTTGGAGGAGGGTCCGCGGGCGCGGTCGTCGCCGCTCGACTCGCCGAGGCAAGGGACGGGACCGTGTGCCTTCTGGAGGCTGGCCCGTCGGACGAGGGCCTCCCCGAGATCCTTGAGCTGCCGCGCTGGCCGGAGCTCCTCCAGTCGCGGTTCGACTACGACTACGCCATCGAGCCGCAGGAGCGCGGGAACTCCGAGATCCGCCAGAGCCGCGCCCGCGTCCTCGGCGGCTGCGGCTCTCACAACGTCTGCCAGGCCTGGCGCGCCCCCGACTACGACCTCAGAGAGTGGGAAAAGCTCGGGGCGGCGGGCTGGGGGCCCGAGGGGACACGGCGCTACTTCGACCGCGTCTTCGAGCGCACCGGGCTCGAGCACGACTCGCCGGACAACGACGCCGCGGCGGCCTACATCGAGGCCTGCACGCAGGCCGGCTACCCCGAGCATGCCTGGGACGCGGACGGAGGACGGGAGGGAACCGGCTGGGTGCCCGTGAACGCGCGCGGCCGCCTGCGTCAGTCCTCCTCGGTCGCGTACCTGCACCCCCTGTCGTCTCTCCCGTCGAACCTTGAGGTGCGGACGGAGACGCAGGCACTCCGGATCCTGCTCGAGGATCGCCGGGCGGCCGGCGTCACGACGAGCGCCGGCGAGGTGCGGGCGCGCAGGGAGGTCGTCGTCTGCTGCGGCGTCTTCGAGTCGCCGAAGCTCCTCATGCTCTCGGGCATCGGCCCCGCCGCGGAACTCGCTGGCCACGGCATCGACGTCGTCGCCGACCTCCCGGTCGGGGAGCACCTGATCGACCACCCCGAGGGGGTCGTCATCTACAGGACGACGCGGCCGATCTCGCAGCCGAACACGACCTGGTGCGACGCCGTGCTTCTCGCGAAGGCGCCGGGCTCCGACTCGATCGGGCCCGACCTCATGATGTGGTTCTTCTCAGGACACTTCGAGGAGTTCACGACGAAAGCCGGGGAAGTTGCCGACGTGACAGCGTTCTCGCTCGGCCCCGACGTCACCCACCCGCGAAGCGAGGGCTTCGTGCGGCTCCGCTCGGCCGATCCAGGCGACGCGCCGGTGATCGACCCGCGGTACTTCACCGACCCCGAGGGCTACGACGAGCGGATGATGCTAGAGGGGATCAAGCTGGCCCGCCGGATAGCGTCCCAACCCGCGCTCCAGGATTGGATCGCGAACGAGGAGCAGCCGGGGCCTGAGGTCACGGAAGACCACGAGTTGATGGAGTACGCCCGGACGACCGCCTATACCGCCTTCCACCCGGCGGGCACCTGCCGCATGGGCGCCGTGGATGATTCGCGGGCCGTCGTCGACCCCGAGCTCCGCGTGCGCGGCGTCGACCGCCTGCGGGTCGCGGACGCCTCGGTCTTCCCCTCCATGATCGGGGTCAACATCAACATCACCACGATGATGATCGGCGAGAAGTGCGCCGACCTCGTCCGCGACGGCGGCTAAGCCCTACTCGTTCGTCCAGACGAGGCAGGCTGCGCCTCGCCGGAGGCGCTTCGCTGCGCGGCGGAACGACCAGCGGCCGAGCCTTGCGCGGTCGGCTCCGAACACGAGAAGCCCGACCTCTTGATCCCGCACCACATCAAGCGCCGCTTTAACGGGCTTCGGATTGTGGAAGAGGAGCTGGGTCGCGCGTACCCCGGCGCGACGTGCCAGCTCCGACACGCGGTCGAGATCATTGCGAGTCTCCTTCTCCCCGAATGAACGAACGGCGTGGGACGCCGGGTTACCGAGCGCCACCGGTACGGCGTCGCAGACGTAGAGGACGGATCCCGTTTCGGCGGCGGTCTCCACGGCGAAGTCGACTGCCCGCTGGTCGAATGGAACGTTGAGCGTGAGGAGCATGACCGGCCGTGCGGATGCAGCGGCAGGCCGAGACGGGGCAGCAGGCCGAAGAATGGTGCCGGCGCTCAACGCTCCGTCGCCTCAAGCTGGAGCGGCGCCTTCTCGCCCGTGTCCCGCAGCCAGCGCGTCCGGTACCACTTGCCGAAGAAAAGGAACCAGAGGAGGCCCGCCAGCGGAAGTGCGACCAGCACGCCCTTCAGCCCCCAGAGGACAGCCGCCGCGACGACGCTCAGGCCGATGAAGACGATCCCGAGCTGCATGTAGAGACGCATACGGGCCTGGCGAACGCGGATGTGCGCGAAGCTCTCAGGCCGGAGTGCGGAGGTTTCGTACCGGCGCCCGCAGGCGCAGTCGACGGTGTCTCCGAGGTCGACCGAGTGCGTTTCCCCGCACTCGCAGCGCACCGTGATCGGGATAGCCATGGTTCCAGCCGATTCTACGGACGCCGAGAGGGGCGGGATCACCCGCCCCTCTCGGGCCTGACAGTTCGTCGGAGTTAGCGGCCGGCGGCGGCCGGAACTGCGCCCGGCGTGCCGGCTGCGCGTGCCGCGTCAACCGCTTCCTGCGACGGTTGCTCGTCGCTCGGCTCCTTGAACCGGAACGGACGCCCGTGCTGGCGCTGGGCGATGATGTAGCCGAGCACGCCGGCCAGGAGGGAGCCTGCCGCGACGCCGATCATCTCGGGCAGCTTGGAGAGCGGATCGGTGAACTCCGCGTCCCAGAGATAGCCCGTGTATTCGATCTTGATGAGACCGAAGATGATGAACAGCAGGTTGGCGACTGCGAATACACCGGCGGCAACCATCCAGGGCCTGGCGAGCTTGATCGGCCGTGGCCAGTTCGGCCGATCCTTCCGGAGCAGCAGGACTCCGGAGAGGGCGAGGACGTGCGAGAGCATGTAGCCCACGTTCCCTGCCGCCAGGATGAAGAAGATGTTCCCGAAGTAGAGAACCAGGAACACGTTCAGGAGCATGTCGACCGTCATGGCGCGCGCAGGCACGTGGTGCTTGTTGAGCACGCCGAGCTGCTTGATCGTCATCTTCTCCTCGGAGAGCGCGTAGAGCGCCCGCGAGCCGTCCATCGTGGCGGTGTTCATCGAGAGGAGCAGGCCGCCGCACAGGCAGACCGTGAGGACGGTTCCGAACGCGTCGCCGGCGATTGCGTGGAGCACGTCGACGAGATACGGAACGCCGAAGCCGTCGGCGAGTATCCCGTCGTAGCCGATCGTCCCCAGAACTGCCACGGGGAGCAGGATGGCTAGGAGGACGTTCACGCCGCCGGTGACCGCTAGCGCCTTGCGGGTGTCGTCCTTCGTGTCCTTGAACTCGGGAGCGAAGGTCGCCGCGGCTTCCGGCCCGTACGTGGACCACCCGATGATGTAGAGCCACACCATCACGAGCGCGAACTGATTGAAGCCCGAGGCCGCATCGCCGAACGCAACCGGCGTCTCGGCCAGGAGGTTCGAGTTCACCTCGTGATTCGAGAAGTCTCCCGTCAGGAACGCGCCGATGCCGATCGCACCGACGGGGAGCACCATGAGCGCTCCGACGACGTAGCTGAACCACACCGCCGGCCGCATGCCGCGGATGTTGAAGAGGTAGCAGAGGAGAATGCACATGACGCCGATCAGAGCCGGCCACGTGATGGGCTGGGTGACAATCGGCGCGTCCCACGACTCGGTCGCGAAGTAGCCCTCACCGCCGAACTCCTTGATGAGCAGGAGCCCGACGAAGATTCCGTAGACCGCGAGCACGCTCGACCATGCGAACCAGTAGCCGAAGACCGCGATCGGCCCTGCGAGCGAGAAGTATTTGCGCCAACCCTCTCGCGCGTAGACGGAGAGGCCTCCCGGCTTGTCCGGGAACATGGCCGCCGGCTCCGCATAGACGTAGGCCTGGAGGGCGCCGATGACGGCCGAGACCGCCCAGATGATCGCGGCCGGCAGGCCGCCGAGGGCCAGGATCGAGAACGCGAGCCCGACGAGCAGGAAGCCCGGGTTCGCAAGGCCGATGACGAAACCGTCGTACCAGCGCAGGGTCTTCAGCAGACGTCGTTCGTCTACCGCTACTTCAGCCATACAGCCTCCTCGCCGCTAGCCAGGTCGTGAGGCCCGGGAACGTAACACTCTCGAAAGGTGACTTCAATCATGCGAAGATCGCGGTCTTCGGCAGGAGGAAGGAGTCTTGAATGGCGGTCGCGACGCGTCCGAGCACGTTCATCGGCGGTGAGTGGATCCCGGGTGACGGGGACGAGATCGAGGTTCGAAGCCCCGCGACGGACGAGATCCTGGGCTCGGTCGTCGCCTCGACGCCGGCGCAGGTCGACGCAGCCGTCCGCGCGGCGGCGGAGGCGTTTCGCGACTGGCGGAAGGTCTCGCTCCTAGAACGCGTCGAGCTCTGCCGCAAGGCCTTCGAGCTCTGCACCGAGCGCTCCGAGGAGCTGGCCCAGATGATCACGCGAGAGGTCGGGAAAACGATCCGCGAGTCGCGCGAGGAAATGGTCGAGTACACGGCCGATCACTTCCGCCGCGCGTCCGAGGACGTGCTCCGGAACGCCGGCCACGTGCTTCCCTCGACCCAGGAGCGGTCGAACAACAAGCGCATCATCGTTGTGCAGGAGCCGGTCGGGGTCGTGGCCGCGATCTCGCCGTGGAACTTCCCCGTCGACATCGCCGGCATCCCGATCGTCTACGGCCTCGCCGTGGGCTGCACTGTCGTCTGGAAGCCGTCCGAGCAGGCGCCGCTTTGCGCGAACATGTTCGCGGAGGTGATTCACGACGCGGGCTTCCCGCCCGGGACGCTCAACGTCGTCCACGGCCGCGGCGAGGTCGGCTCGGCGCTCGTTCGGCATCCGGGTGTGGCGTCAGTCGTCTTCACGGGCTCCTCCGAGACCGGCGAGCAGGTGGCTCGGGACGCAGGTCTCAAGAATCGGGTCCTCGAGCTCGGTGGCAACGGGCCTCAGATCGTCCTCGCGGACGCGGACCTGGACAAGGCCGCCGACGCCGCCATCGTCGGCTGCTTCTACCTCGCGGGCCAGTGCTGCACCGCCGCTGAGCGCATCCTCGTCCACGAGTCAGTGAAGGACGCCTTCATGGACGCGCTCGTCGAGCGTACGAAGGCCCTTCGAGTCGGCGACCCGCTCGACGAGGAAACCGACATGGGGCCTCTCTGCACCGAGGCCGTTCTTGCCCGGACGCAGGAGCACCTCGAGGACGCGCGCGCCAAGGGGGCGAAGGTCGTCCTCGGCGGGGGCCATGACGGGCTCCTGCACGAGCCGACGATCGTGGACGGCGTCACGAGCGAGATGCGGATCGCGCAGGAGGAAACGTTCGGCCCGGTAGCTCCGATCATGACCTTCGGGACGCTCGACGAGGCGATCGAGATCGCCAACGAGACCGTTTACGGGCTGACCGCGGCTGTCTTCACGCGCTCGCTCCACGACGCCTGGCGCGCGGCCGAGGAGCTACGCCACGGGACGGTTCACATCAACGAGACGACGAACTACTGGGATCAGCTGGCGCCGTTCGGCGGCGCCAAGGCTTCGGGCGCCGGCCGCGAGCTCGCCGGCTGGATCATCGACGCGCTCACCGAGACGAAGCAGATCACCTTCGACGTCGGCGATTAACTTCAAACCGGCCCTGCCGGCCATGTCAGGGGTCAGACCCCTGACATGGCCGCAACGGACGCGCTAGCTCGCGACGGGCTCGCGCTCGAAGGCGGGCATCACCTCTTCGGCGATGAGGCGCAGCTGCGCGTTCACGTCCGGGACATCGACGTCCCGCTGCGCGAAGAGCTTGAGGATGTAAGGGTCGGTGATGCAGAGGATCATGTGGTTGACGCCCGCCGACTCGAGCTCCCGGATCTGCTCGACGCACTCCTCGGGCGTGCCCGCGATCGAGAGCTTGTCGGCGATCTCGGGCGTCGTCATCTCGTAGGCCTTGTCGAGCTCGCCCTTCCCGAGCACCTCGACGATCGCCTTCGTCTCGGCCGGGTCGATCCCGTGCGCCTCGAATTGCTCATCCGGCTGAGAGGAGAGGTAGAAGGTCACGATCGCCCGCGCCGCGGTCTTTGCCTTCTCGGAGTCGGGGCCGCAGGTGACGACGCACCACGCGCCGATGTCGAGCTCCGTCCAGTCGCGTCCGGCCCGCTCGGCGCCAATCTTGACGTTGTCGACGACGTACTCGTACCAGGCCTTGTTGTAGCCCAGGGCGCTGTGGACGCCGTCCGAGGCCTCGCCGGCGAACTGCATCGACTTCGGGCCGCGCATCGCGCCGATGTAGAGCGGCAGGTGCTCCTGCACGGGCCGGGCGAACGTGAAGAGGCCGTTGTACTGATGGAACTCGCCGTCGTGCGTGATCACGCCCTCATCCAGGAAGGTGCGCATCACGTGGTGCGCCTCCTTGACTCGCGAGAACGGCTTGATCCCCTTCCAGTCCACGCCGTACTGGGTCAGCATCCCGAAGTTGCCGCAGGAGATGACTCCCTCGGCTCGGCCGCCGGTCAGCTCGTCGAGCGTCGCGAGCGCCTGGCAGATGAGCGTCGGCTCGCGAAGGTAGACGCTGGAGAGGTTTGGCCCGAACCGGACGTTCGTGGTCTTGTCCGCAGCCGCGGCGTAGAGGAGCCACAGATCTTTGTGCCAGGTCTCGTCGGCTGCGTAGCACGCGTAGTAGCCCAGCTCGTCCGCCGTCTTGATGTGCTCCAACGAGTCGGCGAGCGGGTAGTCGAGCAGCGTCGTGTAGCTGAACTTCATTCTGTGCCCTCCTCTGCTTCTAGCTCCTTCAGGAGCTCTTCCCCCGAGACGACCGAGTCCGCCCAGTGGTCGTGCATCCAGGCCAGGTGCTCCCAGCGGCTCGCAACGATGCGCTGGGTGTCCCAAACGGGGATGTCCTGCTGGGGCGTGTGCACCGTCATGAGCTCCGGCGCTACCTCGTAGACGTGCTCGAAGCGCATGACGACGTCTTCCTTCACCCGCGTCGCGTCGGGCGGGCGCTGCGTGGCGAGCTTGAAGCCGATCACTCGTCCTCCTCTTCGTAGGCCGAGTCGAGCAGGTATTTGCCGGGGTTCATGATGTTCGCCGGGTCGAGGACGCGCTTGACCTTCTTCATCACCTCGAAGCCGCCGCCGAGCTCGATCGGGACGAGGTCGACCTCGCCCTCACGACAGGAGCCGTGGCACGCGGAGATCGACCCGCCGTGCTCGATCGCGATGCGGGCGATCTCGCGCTTCGCGTCGACCCAGGCGGCCCAGCTCTCGTCGTCCCACTGCATCTCCCAGATCCCGATGTCGATCTCCGTGAGGTAGTCGCCCCAGGGCTTGAAGGCACCATTCGTGTAGGCGAACATGCCCCAGTCGTCGAACATGTCGAAGCGCTCGCGGAGGCCGGCTGCGATCGCGTGCCACTTCTCGCGGACGGCAGGGAGCTGCGAGTACAGGATCGACGCGTCTTCGCAGTGCCAGCTCATCGGCACGACCTGCCCGTCGCGCGACCGGCCGTGAAGCGGCGTCGCGTACCGGTCGTGTCGCGAAGCCCAGTCGCCCTGCGAGATCTCGTCGCCGAGGTACTCGCCTCCCGACGCGCGGCCGATCTTCAGCATCCGCTTCGAAGACGCGCGTACCTCGTCGTCGTTCCCGTATAGCGCGAGCGCGACGACACCCTTGACCCAGTCCGGCTGCGGGATGTAGGCCTCGTCGTCCCGCCGCAGGTACTGGACTTTCCACTCGTCGAAGAGGACGACGCCCGCGAGCGTGGCCGCACCGGAGCGAGCGAACTCGCCGGTCGCGCGCCAGGCGTCCTCGTACGACCTGAAAGCGTAGAAGGCTGAGAACTCCGCCTCGGGACGCTTGACAAGCTCGAGCGTCGCCTCGGTGACGATGCCGAGCGTGCCCTGGTGACCCATGAAGAGGTGCTTCAGCTGGTAGCCGCTCGAGGACTTCCGCACCTTGCGCCCGCCGCCGTCGCCGACGCGGATGATCTCGCCGGTCGGAAGCACGATCTCGAAGCTGATGACGAGGTCGCGGGTGTGGCCGTAGCGACCGCCGATCAGCGACCACCCGCTCGTCCCGATGCGGCCTCCGACGAGCGAGCACGGGTACGAGGCCGGGTCGTCCGGATAGATGAAGCCGTGCGGCCTGAGCTCCTCGGAGAGCTTCAGCATGTTGATCCCCGGCTGCACGGTCACCGTCCGGTCCTCGATGTCCAGCTCGAGGATCCGGTTCATGAGCTTGACGTCGACCATGATCCCGCGCCGGAGCGGGACGGCGCCGTCCGTGAGCCCCGTTCCTCCCGCCCGGGGTACGACGGGGATGCGCTCGCGATTCGCGAGCTTCACGACCTCGGAGATCTGCTCGGCCGAGGTGGGGAGGACGACGGCGTCCGGCACGAACTCGTCCCAGCGATGCACCGGGAAGGGCGACGGCACGCGCGCGCGGTTGAAGCGCGCCGAGCGCCCGGAGAAGACGTGATCCTCTCCGCAGATCGCGACGAGCTCGTCGAGGACGGTGTCTGGGATCGCGACTGTGGCCATCAGTGCGCTAGTCCGTCAGGCCCGCCGACTCGGCCACGAGCTCCATCAGGTCGACCACGTCGATCTCCTGCCGCTCCCCTTGCTCGCCGAGCGGCCGCTCCGACCAAACGCACGCGGACACGAGCGTGTCGACGTCGAGTGCCTTGGCGCGCTCGACGCGCCGCCGGCTGATCTCGGCGGTCAGGTCGGGGCGCTCGATGGGGAGCCCCGCGCCGCCGCCCGAGCAGTACGACCACTGCGTCACGTGGTCGACGTCCTTGAAGGTCAGGCCCGGGATCGCCCGCAGGATCTCGCGCGGCGCCTCGTGGATGCCCTTGCGCTTGTTGAGCCGGCAGGCGTCGTGGTAGGTGACGACGCGGTCGATCGGCTCCGAGAGCTGGAGCCGCCCCTCACGGAGGAGCTCGGCGACGAGCTCCACGACGAGGACGATCTCGAACTCGTAGTCCTCGCCGAAGTAGCGGGGGTAGTCCTCGGTGAAGGAGATGTAGTCGTGCGGGTCGAGAACGAGGATCCGCTTCGCGCCGACCGCCCGCCAGTCGGCGACGTTGTGCTCCGCGAAACGGCGTGCCTGCTCGGCGTAGCCCATCTCCGCAGCGGGCCCGCCGCAGCACCACTGCTCGCGCATGAGCCCGAACTCGACGCCGGCGGTCTTCAGGATCCGCGCGACGGCGCGGGGCAGGCTCGTCCGGTAGAACGCGGCCTCGCAGTCGCAGAAGAGCACGGTCTCGCCTCCGACCGGAAGGTCGAGCCCGGCTGCCCAGTCCGCCACGTGTTCCTGCGACACCGGCGTGCCGTTCAGGACCGGCTCGTTCTTCCGTTCGTCGGTCAGCTGGTTCCAGCGCTGCCAGCCGGGCTGGTGGACGCCATGGTCGACGGCGAGCGCCCGCATGGCCTTCACCAGGTCGACCGTGCGGGTGCGAAAGCGGTAAAAGTCGCCGGTGAAGAGGGTGTTCGGGCAGCGGAGCTCGCACGCGCCGCACTGGGTGCAGTGGACGTAGTCCCGCGCGACGTCCTCGATCGTGAGGTGGCCCTTGTCCATCGCGACAACGTTCGCGTGAAAGGCCGTGGGGGTGTGAGCCTCGTCCCGCGTGACCTGCATCACCGGGCAGACTTCGCGGCAGAACTTGTGGCCGGAGCTGTAGCAGTTGTACGCGGCGTTCCGCCACTCGTCCAGGAACTCCTGGCTGGGAGCCCCGTTCGTGCTGGTCTCGGGCGAATGGCGCGGGGTCGCGCCGGGCTCGGGGGGCAGCGTCTCCGTGGCGCGACCCTAATGGATGTTCGAGTGGCGAGCCAATCCCTCGGATATAAGTCTCCCGATGGCCGAGGCGCGCGCGAAACCGGTAATCGGGCTCTCGCTCGGACTGCACGACTTCGGCGACTACGGGGGCGTCGGATTCCAGCGTCCCCTCGCACTGGTCGGCGGCGTGGGGATGGGGTTGCCCCGAGTCGGGGGTCAACTCGACGACGCACTTGACGTCTGCGACGGGATTCTGCTCGGTGGAGGCCGGGACATCGACCCACGCGCCTACGGCCAGGAGCCGACCGAGCACCTGAGCGTGACCGAGCCACGGCGCGACGCCTTCGAGCTCGAGCTCGTCGAGCGGGCACTCGACCGAGGTTTGCCGATCCTCGGCATGTGTCGCGGCATCCAGATCCTGAATGTGGCGCTCGGCGGCACCCTGGTTCAGGACCTGGCGCTCAAGCCCGAGTGGGCCGAGCACCCGTCCGATCGAGGCTGGAAGGCGTGGAAGGTCGTCGAAGACACGTCGCTCGACGCCGCGGAGCCGATGCCGCCGCATCCGCGTCATCCGATCGCGATCGAACCGGGCAGCCGCCTCCACCAGGCACTCGAGGTCGACGAGATCGAGGTGAACAGCTTCCACCATCAGGCACTGGACGCCGTCGCGGTGGGCCTGGAGGTGGTCGCGCGGGCGCCGGATGGGGTGATCGAGGCCGTCGAGCTCGAGGACCACGACTACGTGCTCGCCGTCCAGTGGGAGCTCCAGGAGGAGTGGCGAGTGGACAGGCGCTTCCTGAAGCCGTTCGCCCAGCTTGTGGCCGCGGCGTCGGGAGCTACGGCTCCCCGCTAGTGGGAATCGCGCTCGGCCTCATGGCCGCCCTCTCCTGGGGACTGGCCGACTACTTCGCTGCGCTGTCGTCCCGACAAACGGGCGCGCTTCGGGTCGTGCTCGGATTCCACCTCGTCGCGACCGCGCTTCTCGGCCTGGTGGTGCTCCTCTCCGGCGACGGGATCTCGGACGTCGGCTCTCGCGATTTCGTGTGGTTTGCTTTTCTCGGCGTCCTCGGCTGGCTCTCGTACCTCGCGTTTTACCGGGCGCTCGCGATCGGCCCGATCTCGATCGTGAGTCCCATCGTCTCCGCCTACGCAGCCGTGACCGTGATCTGCGCAGTCCTGATCTCGAACGAAAGCCTGAACGCGGGCGAGGCGGTCGCGGTCGGGGTGGTACTCCTCGGTGTCCTGCTCGCCTCTTCCGACCTGGCGCAGCTCCGGGCGCTCGAGCGGCTGGCCGCGATCGGGATCATCCTCGCGCTCGGTACCGCCGTCCTGATCGGCGCGTTCGTCTACGGCGTCTCGTACTTCAGCGACGAGTACGGCTGGCTCGTGCCGATCTTCCTCGCGCGGGCTCTCTCGACCGTCTTCATCCTTGGAACCGCCGTGCAGGCAGGGGAGTGGCGTTTTCCGCTGCGATCGCGAGGGTTGATGCTGATGATCGCCTTCATAGCGGTCGTCGACACCGCCGGCTATGTCGCATTCAACTTCGGTGTCCGCCATGCGGACACGACGATCGTGGCGACAGCCGCCGCCCCGTACTCGGTGGTACCGATCGCGGCGGGCGTCCTGCTCATGCAGGAGCGCCCGTCGCGAGGTCAGTGGATCGGCATCGGGCTCGTGATCGCCGGGCTCGTTCTGCTCGGGCTCGTCGCCTAGCTCACAGGAGTCGCCGCGGCCTGTGCCTCGCGCCTTGTTTCAGCGTCGGGCACGGCGGGCGTCTCCTCGCGCCAATGGATCTTCTCGCGATCCTGCACCAGTCGCCGGAAGAAGAAGAGCAGCAGCGAGGCTGCGAGGACGCCGAACCCGATCAGCTTCTCCTTTGTGCCTCCGTAGCCGCCCGCGGCCGTCTGGAACCACCCGACGCCCACGATGGTGAAGATGATGAACATCCCGCAGAGAACAGCCGCGATCCCAGTCCAGATCGGTCCCAGCCTGATCGGCCTGGGCCACTCCGGCCTGTCTTTTCGCAAGAGGACGTACCCGGAGAGCGCGAAGACGTGCGCCAGGACGTAGCCGATGTTGCTCGCGGCGAGGATGCCGAAGATGTTCCCGATGAACAGGACGAAGATGACGTTGATCGTCATATCCAGGGTCATCGCCGTACCCGGCACACGGAAGCGATTGAGGGTTCCGAGCTGCTTCACGGTCAGCCCGTCGCGCGAGATGCCGTAGAGAGCGCGGCCGCCGTCGGCGGTGGCCGTGTTCATCGAGATGATGAAGCTCGCGACGATCACGATCACGAAGAAGTCGGTGGCCGTGGAGCCCACGAGCTGGTTCAGCGCGCCGACGTAATCGAACGCCGCCACAGTCTCCTCCCCGACGCCGCCGACGATTCCGAGCGGCAGGAGGGTGTAGACGATGAGCGAGAACACCGCGGCCGACAGAAGAGCGCGTCTCGTGTCGCGCACGGTGTCCTTGTACTCGGGCGCGAAGGTCGCGCAGGCGTCGACTCCGCCCGCCGACCAGATCATGAGCCAGATCCAGACGAGCGCCAGCTGCCAGCCGCCCCAGGCGAGGCCCCCGTCGTTGAGCGCGTAGGTGAGGTTGTCGGAGTTGAAGTCGCCGTTCAGGAACGGCAGGAACATGAAGCAGAAGAGCGGGATCATGAGCAGGATCCCGGCGAGGTAGCCGAACGTGACGCCGACCCGGGTGCCGAAGACGTTGAAGAGCCAGACGGCCAGGATCAGCCCGATCGCAATTAGATGTGGGAGGCCGACGTCGACGGCTCCGGTGCTGAAGTAGCCCTCGCCCGAAGCGCCACCGAACGGCTGCGTGCCGAACGGCTCGTTGGGAAACCACGTCGCCTGGATGATCTGTCCGGAGAAGAGGCCGAGGAAGGAGAGAACGACCGACCAACCGATCCAGTAGCCGAAGGTCGCAATCGGTCCGACGAGCGTGGTGTACCTGCGCCACCCCTCGTTCGCGTAGAGCGGGAAGCCGCCCGACTTGTTCGGGAACATGGCTGCGAGCTCGGAGTAGAGCACCATGACCGGGACGATCATCGCGGCGGTGAAGGCCCAGAGCATCACGGCTCCCCAGCCCCCGAGGTCGCCGACCGAGTAGCCGAGTGATCCGAGCAGGAAGCCGGGGTTGGCGAGGGCGATCACGAACCCGTCGTACCACCGAAGGGTCTTTACGAGATGTCGTTCCTCGACAACTGCCTGAGCCACCCCAGCCTCCTTGTTCGTCAGGGTTTCCGTGCGGCGGTGGCCGACCGTAACAGCGGTGGCGGACGGTTTCAATGCGACGCGGCTTCGCCTGGACGGGCAAATACAATCGACCTCGATGAAGCCGCCTCCGATCACGATCTCCTGCGAGTGCGGCCAGGCGAAGGAGGTCGCCTACGGCGAGCGATGGCAGTGCGAGCGCTGCGGCCGTCGCTGGAACACCGAGCAGATCCCGGCGGCAGAGTACGAAGGCCTACTTCGCAGCATGCGTCGTTTTCGACTCGAGGTGCTCGGCTTCGCCCTCGTAGCCGCGGCGGTGTTCATCCCGCTGATCGTCTTCGTCAGCGCCGGCTTCATCTTTGTGGCACCGATGGCCGCAGCCATCTGGCTGTTCGTCTACGTGCCCTTCTGGCGGCGCAAGGTCAGGAGAGCGGCCCACAATGCGCCGCGCTGGGAGCTCCATCCAGAGTGACATGCTGAAAGTCAGGCACCCGGAGCGCCACGACGATCGTGTGGACGTCGTGTCGGAGACCAGGCCGGTCATGCTCGCGACGCTGGCCGTCCGATTCGACCCAAAGGCGGCCGAGTTCGCAGTCGAATCGGCACTCGAGGCCGGGCAGCCGCTCATCGTCGTCAACGTCGTCGAGCTGGAGTTCATGCCTCGCTCCATCATGCTGGGCTACGACCAGATGACTGCGCAGCCGGAGGTGGTGGAAGCGCTACGGGCCCCGGCGGTCCTCGCCTCCTCACTCGGCGTCGTGGTCGAGCGGCTCCGGGTCAAGAGCCCGCATCCCATCGACGCGCTCCTGGAGCTCGTTTCCGAACGGAAGCCGGGCCTCCTCGTCTTCGGGCCAGACCGGACGGAGTTGAAGGCTCGCGCCTATCGAAGGGCCGCGAAGAGGATCACCGAGCGGGTTCCCTGCCTCGTCTGGCTCGCGCCTCAGTAGGCCTTCGCCGTCAAACCGCCGTCGACGAGGATCGGCGCCCCGTTCACGAAGGACGATTCGTCGGAGACCAGGAAGACGACGGCCGCCGCGACTTCCTCCGGGGCGGCGATGCGCTTCCCCGGATACGCCGCCTCCATCTCGGCGCGGGCCGCCGCCGCGTCCTCCGTCCCGTCGAAGTACTGCTGGATCATGGGCGTCTCCATGTCTCCCGGGCAGACGCAGTTGCACCGGATGCCGTCGCCGGCATAGTCGATCGCGATCGCCTTCGTCAGGCCGAGGACCCCTGACTTCATCGCGGTGTACGCGGCCAGGTAGCCGTCGCCCGTGAACGACAGAATGGAGCCGATCGTCACGATCGAGCCACCGTGCCCACCCTCGCGCATCGCAGAGAGCGCGTGCTTGCAGCTCCAGAACGCGCCCGTCAGATGTGTCGCGACGAGGTCGTCCCACTGCTCGTTCGTCGTCTCGTGGAGGCGCCCCTCGCCGAGAATGCCGGCGTTCGCAACCATGAAGTCGAGCGCGCCGAACTGCTCACGGCACTGGTCGATCGCGGCGACGATGTCCTCCTCGTGCCGCACGTCCCCGGCCCGGAAGCTCGCTCGGCCTCCCGTGGCCTCCGCGTCGGCCGCGACGCGGTTGCCCGCGCCGGCGTCCCGAGCCAGCCCGAGGACGCTGGCGCCTTCGCGGGAGAGAGCCAGCAGCACCTCACGCCCCAGCCCCCGGGAGACCCCCGTGACGACGCCGGCCTTTCCGGCGCAGCGGCCCCCTTGACCTTCGGGCATCCGGACTCCCTTCGTCGCACTCCGAGGACGGCTGCGCGATGCTAGACGGGTGGGGAAACGGTGTCCAGACGTCGTTCTGCCCGGCCTCGTGCGACGGCAGGCCGGATAGATGACCCTCGAGGAGCTCGCCGCAACCGTTGCCCTGCTGACGGTGCTCGGGCTCCTCGCCAGCCGCCTCGGGCTCTCGGCGATTCCCGCCTATCTGGCCGCGGGGATCCTGCTCGGCCCGAACCAGCCGGAGCTCTTCAGCCTCGTCGAGCCGTCCGAGGTGACCGAGTTCGTCGCGGAGATCGGGATCATCGCCCTGCTCTTCTTCCTCGGGCTCGAGTTCTCGTTCGACCGCGTCGTCGGGACGAGCCGTCACATCGGCCTGGGAGGCACCATCGACCTCGCCGTCAACTTCGGGCTCGGGCTCGCAGTCGGATTGGCCGCGTTCGGGCCGTCTGTCGCCGCGCTCGTCCTGGCCGCGGCGATCTACGTGTCCTCGAGCGCGGTCACCGTCAAGGGCCTGATCGATTTCCGGAGGCTCGCCGACGACGAGACGGATCTCGTGCTCGCGATTCTCGTCTTCGAGGATCTCGCGATTGCGTTCATGCTCGGCTTCGCCGGCGGGGGAGGCGGCGACGTGGGTCCTACACTGGCTCTCGTCGGCAAGGTGCTCGGGTTCGCCGGCCTCGCGCTCGCGGCGTCCCGCTGGCTCCCGCCCCTCGTCGATCGCGTGCTTGCACGCCTGCCGCGCGAATTTTTCCTGCTCGGTGTCTTCGCCTTTCTGGTCGGCATGGCCGCGGCGGGAAAGGCGCTCGGCCTATCGGAGGCAATCGGAGCGCTGCTCGCCGGAATCGTCCTCGCAGATACCCGCGCGCGCGAGGAGATCGAGGAGCGGTTCTTCAGCTTTCGCGATCTGTTCGGAGCGCTCTTCTTCTTCGTGTTCGGCCTCTCGATCGACCTGGGTCAGCTCGGTCGCGTCGGCTGGTTGCTGCTCCTGGCGATCCCGCTCACGGTCGTCGGGAAGACCGCGGCCGGATACCTGGCCGGGCGAGTCGGAAGCTTCACCGAACGCCAGTCCCTGAATGCCGGGCTCGCGCTCGTCGCGCACGGGGAGTTCACGATCATCCTCGCCCAGGTCGCAGCCGACAACGCGGACATCTCGGCCGCGGACAAGGCGGACCTGATCGCGTTCACCGGGCTGTACGTGCTGGCGACCGCCACGATCGGGCTCGTCCTCATGAAGGAGTCGAAGCGCCTCGGCCGGGCGCTCTTTCCGCCGCGTACACTCACTCGAGAAGAGGTGCCATGACCATCGAGCTTCGAGAGACCCGCCTCCCCGGCGTCGGCGTCAAGTACGGCTTCCTCACCGGGGAGGGCGCGCGGCTCGCAATCATCCTTCACAACGACGGTGACCGGGAGATCTACTTCTTCCGCCACGAGCACGACGAGGATCCGGCCGCGGTGATCCGTCTCGACGACGACGAGGCGCGGCAGCTCGGCGCGGTGCTCGGCGGCGCCTATGAACGTCCCAAGATCGTCGAGGAGCTCGAGATGGCGCTCGGCGAGCTCCTCATCGAGTGGGTGAAGGTGCCGGATGACAGCCCTGCCATCGGTCGTACCCTGGCCGACTGCGCGTTCCGGGCGCGGACGGGGATCACGATCATCGCCATCCTGCGTGAGCCCGAGCCCGTGAGCGGAGCCCAGCCGGAGGACGTCATCCAGTCGGGGGACACTCTCGTGACGGTCGGCAAGGCCGGCCAGTACAAAGCCTTCCGCGACCTGCTTTCGCACGGCCCCATCTAGCCGCCTGCCGCGGGACTAGTCTTGCGCGGTGCCGCCTCGGCGTCGCCGTCGCACGCAGGAGCTCGAGCGGGTTCTCGGAACACCCGCTCTCTTCGCGACCGCCTACGGCAACGTCGGCTCGTCGATCTACTACGCGCTCGGGGTCACGGCGAGCTTCGCCCTCGGGCTGACGCCGCTTGTCTTCGTTCTCGCCGGATTGATCTTCGCGGCGACGGCTGCGACCTACGCCGAGGGAACCGTGCGCTATCCCGAGGCCGGGGGGTCTTCGAGCTTCGCCCGCCATGCGTTCGACGAGCGCGTTAGCTTCGCGGCCGCCTGGGCCCAGATGCTCGTCTATGTCGCGACGGTCGCGATCTCGGCGTTCTTCGTCCCGCACTACCTCTCGGTCTTCTGGGAGCCGCTTCGCGAGAACCCGTGGGACGTGATCGTCGGCATCGTCGTGATCGTGATCCTCGTCGGCATCAACATCGTCGGAGTCAGGGAGGCCGCGCGGATCAACGTCATCCTCGCGGTCGTCGACTTCGCCACCCAGGCGCTCCTCGTCGCCATCGGCTTCGTCCTCGTGTTCTCCCCGGAGATCCTGGCGGAGAACGTCAGCTTCGGGGTCGCTCCCACCTGGAGCCAGTTCTTCGTGGCGATCCCGATTGCGATGCTCGCGTACACCGGCGTGGAGACGGTTTCCAACCTGGCGGAGGAGGTACGCGATCCGCCCCGCCACGTGCCGAACGCCTACAAGCTGATCGCCCTCGCCGTCTTCGCGATCTACTTCACCTTGCCGCTGGTGGCGCTCTCCGCGCTACCCGTCGTGGAGGTCGGCGGCGAGTTCCAGACGCAGCTCGGCCTTCCACCCGAGGAGGGGGGCTACTCGAACGATCCCGTGCTCGGTGTGGTCGCGAACCTGGGTCTCTCGGGCGCGCTCCTGCAGGGCCTCGAGATCTTCGTCGGCCTCCTGGCGGCGACGATTCTCTTCATCGCCACGAACGCGGGCGTCATCGGGGCCTCCCGCATCACGTACGCGATGGCGAGCTACCGCCAGCTCCCGGAGGTCTTCCGGCGGCTCCACCGGCGTTTCCGAACTCCCTGGCTCGCGTTGATCGTCTTCGCGGGCGCGGTTCCGATCCTCGTGATCCTCCCGGGCGAGACGAACTTCCTCGGCACGATGTACTCGTTCGGCGCGACGCTCTCCTTCACCGTCGCGCACGTCTCGCTCATCACGCTCCGCTACCGGTTCCGGGACGAGGAGCTTGCCTACCGGTCGAAGCCGAACCTCCGGTGGCGAGGCGTCGACTGGCCGCTCTTCGCGATCTTCGGCGCCGTCGGGACGCTGGTTGCCTGGGTGGTCATCGTCGCTCAGGACGAGCGGACGCGCTGGGCCGGCATCGGCTGGATCCTCGGCGGCTTCGTCGCGTATGCCGCGTACCGGCGCTGGTTCGTGCGGGCGCCGGTCGCGGCCACAGTCCGGGCCCCGCAGCTGGTCCTCGGTCCCTTGCTCGAGATCGAGTACCGGACGATCCTCGTTCCCGTCCTCCGCACCGCCGAGTCCGAGGAGGCTCTGGTTGCTGCGGCCAGGCTCGCCGCCGGCCGACGGGCGCGCATCGTCCTCCTCCACGTCCTCGAAGTGCCGCTCGAGCTCTCGCTGGATGCCGACTTGCCGGTCGAGGAGCGCACCGCCGACGAGCTGCTCGACGAGGCGAGCGGGCTCGTCCGCGGCTATGGGGTGCGAACCGTCCCGCGGATCGTGCGCGCTCGGCGCGCCGGGCCTGCCATCGTCTCGGAGGCGCTGACCCAAAACGCGGAGCTGATCGCCGTCGGAGCGCCTCGCGGGCGCGGCCGGCGGCGGGGGCCGGTTTTCGGACGGAGCGTCGACCATGTTCTCCGCAATAGCCCCGTGCGGGTCCTCGTCACGGCCGGCAAGGCAGCAGCGTGAAGACGAGGACGACGCTCGCGATCGCCGTCCTCCTCGCCGTGCTCGGGGTCGCCATTCTGATCGAGACCGCCCTGGTGGGAGGTGAGCTCGGCTACCTCCTGGGCTCCCTGCTCGTGCTCGCCGGCGCGCTTCGGATCGTCCTCGTGAGGGTGACCGCCTGATGTTCGGACGGCTTCGCAGACGCCGCGGCGGAGACCTCGTTGCGGCTCCCGAAGGCACGTACTCCCACATCCTCGTGCCCCTCAAGCTGGGTCCAATCGGCGACGAGGTGCTCGCGACCGCACTCAAGCTGGCTGAGGAGCACGATGCGCGGGTCAGCGTCCTGCACGTGATTCGCGTCCCGCTCGAGCTGCCGCTCGACGCCGCCCTCGAAGACTCCGAGGAGGCCGCGGCCGCCTCGATTGCGGACGCCAGAGCGCTTGGATCAGAGCACGGGGTCGAGATCGAAGGGAACGTCGTACGCGCCCGGGCGCTCGGGGAGGCAATCGTCGAGGAGGCGCGGGCGATCGGCGCCGATGTCGTCGTGATGGGCTCGGCGCCGAAGTGGCGCCGTCAGTCGCGTTTCTTCAGCCCGACAGTCGACCACGTGCTGCGGCGCGCGCCGCAGGAGGTCATGGTCGTCGCCTATCCCGAGGGTGCGCTCGAGGAGGAAGACACTATGGTGACCGCATGAAAGCGATCGTCGTCGGCTGCGGACGCGTCGGCTCGGCGCTCGCGAAGGTACTGCACTCGAACGGCTGGAACGTGGTCGCCATCGACGAGAGCGAGGAGGCGCTCGGGCGGCTGGGGGAGAAGTGGCCGGGCGAGTTCCTGCTCGGTCACGGGATGGACACGGCTGTGCTCGAGTCCGCTGGGATCTCAGACGCAGACGCGGTCATCGTGGCCACCGACGGCGACAACACGAACATCGTCGTGGCGCAAGTGGCGAAACAGCGCTACGAGGTTCCGGCGGTCGCGGCTCGGATCCTCGATCCCGCTCGGGCCGAGTTCTACTCGGGCAGAGGGTTCGACGTCGTCTCGCCGACCTCGGCCGCGATTGCGAGCCTCTCCGAATGGGCTCTGAAGCTCGAGGCGCCGGCCTGATGTTCGTCATCGTCGCGGGAGGCGGGAAGGTCGGGACGAACGTGACGCGGACGCTGCTCGGCCTCGGGCAGGAAGTCGTCCTCGTCGAGCAGAACCGCCTTCGGTACGAGAGCCTCGAGGACGAGTTCCAGCACCGCGCGCGCTTCGGCGACGCGACTGAGCTCCACATCCTCGAAGACGCGGGCATTCGTCGGCCGCCTGACATTCTGGTCGCGGCGACAGGAGATGACGAGGACAACCTCGTCATCTCCCAGCTTGCCCGCGAGCGCTACGGCGTCGAGAAGGTCATCGCGCGGGTCAACGACCCGCGGAACGACGTGCACTTCGACCTGCTCGGCATCTCGCCCACCGTGTCGGCCACCTCGATGATCATGGCTCTCGTCGAGCATGAGGTGCCCGAGCACGAGCTCGTCCACCTGCTCGAGCTCCGGAAGGAGAACCTCGAGATCGTCGAGGTCGAGATCGGGAAGGGCGCCTCAGCCGACGGCAAGCGGGTAGGAGACCTCCAGCTACCCGACAGCGCTCGACTCATCTCCGTCATGCGAGCCGGCAAGGCCGAGATCGCCGTCGGCTCGACGGAGCTCCACTCGGGCGATCAGGTGCTCGCCATCCTCGAACCCGGCACAGAGTCGGACATAAGGAAGCTGCTGCTCGCCGAGAAGCGCTAGGCGGGCGGGCCCGTCGATCGCTTCGGGCGAGCCACCAGCTCGCCGCCGCAGTTCGGGCACGCGCTCGTCAGGGCTTGCGTGCACATTGCGCAGAACGTGCACTCGTAGGAGCAGATGAACGCAACGCCGTCAGGCGCGAGCCTGACCCCGCATCGCTCGCACACCGCCCGCAGCTCGAGGCTCATCTACGAGCGGGGACGCGACTTCTCCGGGTCGTAGATCGGGAGCTTGTCGACGGTCGAGCGAGCGGTGCCGTCGCCGACCACAACCTCGACCGTGGCGCCCTCGGCGGCGTGGGCCGCGTCCAGGACTGTCATGCCGATCACCTGGCCGAGGGTCGGGCTCTGGCAGGGGCTCGTCAGGGTACCGACCTGCTCGCCGTGGAGGGTGACTGCGGCTCCGTACTCCGGCACCTCCTCGCTCTCGACCACGAGGGTGACCAGGCGCCGCGGCGGGCTCTTGGCGGTTTCCTCGAGGGCCGCCTTTCCGTTGAAGGCATCGCGGTCGAGCACGATCACCTTGTCGAGCGACATGTCGAACGGGTTCGTCTCGTGCTGGAAGTAGTCGTAGCCGATGAAGATCAGACCGGACTCGATTCTGAGTGTCTCGACCGCCGCGAGGCCGTAGGGGCGCGCGCCGGCCCCTGTGAGCGATCCCCAGAGGTCTTCGGCTCGATCGGGGCGGCAGAAGATCTCGTAGCCGAGCTCGCCCGAATAGCCGGTGCGGGACACCCAGCAAGGCACGCCGCCGACGTCGACCTCCTCTGGCCAGAACCGGAAGTAGCGGAGGCCGGCCACGTCCGCGTCGGTGAGGCCTGCGAGAAGCTCCCGTGACTGCGGGCCCTGGAGCTGGACGTGGGGGAGGTCCTGGGTGATCGGCGTCAGCTCGACCTCCAGGTCGCCGGTGACCTCCTGGAAATGGTCGAGGTCGGAGTCGAGCGCGGTGATCACCCAGGCGTGATCCTCGGAGAACTTGAAGACGGTGCCGTCTCCGACCATCTTTCCGTCCCCGTCGCAGAAGGGGGCGTAGCGGATCTGGCCCACCTCGAGCCCGGCCATGTCGTTCGTAAAGATGCGGTCGGCGGCCGCCAGGGCATCCCGGCCGCGGAAATCCCACTTGCGAAGCGGTGACTCGTCCCAGACGCCGACGGCCTCTCGAACGGCTCGGTGCTCGGCCTCGGCGTCGCCGAACGTGCTCGGCCAGTACCAGCCCTCCCAGTCCATGAACTCGCAGCCCTGCTCGCGCTGAACGCGGTCGAACGCTGTTCGGATGATGCCGGTATCAGTGCTCATGCCACCTCCGTCGACTGGGCCCCCGGCGGCAGGGCCGCCGATGTCGGCCCTATCTATCAGGTGCACGACCGCCAAGGCCAGCGGTCAGGGCCGCGGCCCGCTCCAAGAGGAGTGGCAGCGCCGCCCGCATCGCAGCTCGGCCGAAGCGGACGCCCGGCCCCTGGACGCCGAGCATTCCGGCCAGCTCGCGTTGAGGAGCCCAGATGGGCGCTGCCAGCGCATGCAGCGCCTCCTCCCGCTCCCCGACAGCCTCGGCGTATCCGCGCTCCCGGATGCGGGCGATCTCCGCGGCGAGCTCATCCGGCTCGACGAGCGTCCGCTCGGTGAAGCGCTCCGGCTGTTCCGGCAACTCTTGGCCGCCGAAGGCGAGGAGGAGCTTCCCGGTGGCTGTCGCGTGCGCCAGGCTCGGTCGCCCGAGACGCGCGACGCTCTGCACCGTGGCCGGGCTCTGGACGAAGTCGACGGTCACGGCATGGCCCTCGCCGGGAGCGGAGAGCGTCGCGGTCTCGCCCGTCGCCTCTGCAAGCGCCTGCAGATGAGGCCTGGCGATCTCTCTGAGGTCGAGCCGGGACAGGACGGCGTTCCCAAGCTCGAGGAGCCGAAGCCCGAGGCGGTAACGCCCAGTCGCTGCGACGTGCTCGACGAATCCCGCGCTCGCGAGCGTCGCAAGCAAGCGGGAAACCGTGCTCGCGTTGATACCGGTCCGCCGCGCGATCTCGTTCGTCCCGAGCTCCGCCTGGCCTCCGGCCAGCGCATCGAGGACGGCGAACGCCCGCTCCACCGCGGCGACGTGCCGGACGGCTGGTTGCCCGGTCCGGCTCATGCTACGCTCCGCTCAGTTTTTGAAACGCCATTGCCGAGGAGGCAATTCTAGTGCACGTGCCCTCGTCCTCACCATACGTCGTCGTCGGAGCGGGGATCCACGGGCTCTCGACGGCGTATCACCTGGCGAAGGAGCTCCGGACGCGCAACGGCCGCACCGGCTCCGACATCGTCGTCCTCGACAAGACCGGCCCGGGAGCGGGGGCATCCGGCATCGCCTGCGGAGTCGTCCGGAACAACTACTTCCAGCCCGCGATGAGCGAGCTCATGCAAGCCTGCGTCGAGGTCTGGGAGTCGGACCCGGAGGCGTACGCCTACCAGGCTGTCGGCTACATCGCGCTCGGCCCCGAGATCCAGGAGTCCGACCTCGCGGCCACGTTCGAGCGCCAGGAGCGGATCGGCTACCGCTCGACCTTCACCACGGGTGCCGCCGACGTCGATCGCCATATGAAGGCGCTCTTCCCCGACTGGCGTGCGAAGGGAGTCACCGCGTGCCTGCACGAGTCCCAGGGGGGATTCGCGTTCAATCTGGACTCCGTGCAGGGTCTCGCCGGCAAATGTGAGTCCGAGGGCGTCCGCATCCTCGCGGGCGTCGAAGTGACCGGCGTCGAGTCCGCCGCGGACGGCACGGTCACGGCTGTCGAGACGTCGGAGGGACGCATCGAGGTGGGCGAGCAGCTGATCCTCGCGCCGGGACCCTGGGCGAAGCGCTTCTGGGCGATGCTCGACCTCCCGGAGACAATCGACGTCCGCACGCCCGGCGGAGATGTCGCGAAGGACCAGCGCATGTGGACGTACTGGAACCTCCAGGAGGGCGAGATCACCGTCGACCCGCTGACGTTCGCGACGGCAGACGGAGGCGCGCCTCCCGTGATCCACCTGGACACCGACGCGCCCCTTCGCACAGACGAAGGCGAGCTCATCTCCGACGAACTCTGGGGCATCTACTTCAAGCGCGACCGCCACGGCGTCCAGGGCGGCGCCTCGCCACTCGTCGTCGGCGAGGAGCTGGAGTTAGATCCGTACCCGTCGACGACGGACGTCGACCCGGACTTTCCCGACATGTGGTGCGCGGCGCTCTCACACGCCATGAGCCGCTTCGAGGGCTGCCGGCCGCTCTACAAGCAGGCCCGCTCGGGCGGCGTCGGCGCCTTCACCGTCGACAACTTCCCCGTCTTCGACTACCTGCGGCCGAACGTCTACGCGATCCTCGACTCGAATCACGGCTACAAGATGATCGGCGTCGGCCGCGAGGTCGCGAAGGTGCTCGTCGGCGAGCACTCGAGCCTGCTCTATCCGTTTCGCTTCGAGCGCTTCGAGACCGGCGACCTCCACCCGGTCTCGAACTCGCCCTACCCCTGGTCGTAGGGCCGCCTCGTCGCGGGCGTTAGGCTCGCGCCGTGGTACTCCTCTTCTTCCAGGGCCCGCCGGTCTGGCTGGTTCTCTTCACGCTCGCGCTGGCCCTCTACCTCACCGTGGTCGAGCTGCGCGAGTTTCGCCCCCATTACCTCTGGTGGTCCTGGTGGCTGCTGCTCGTCTTCATGACTCATTTCGCCGGCTACCTGGCGCTTCGGATCTACAGTGTCTACCGGCGAACCCGAAGCGCGTAGCTTCCGCGACACCGCCTGGGGAAAGGCGGCGATGCTCGGGGCAGTCCTCCTCCTCGCCCTCCTGGTCGCACGGACATGTGGCTCCTCCGAGCCCGAGATCGACCAGGAGCAGGCGATCGCCGCGGCGCTCGAGCGAATTCCATTCGAGCCGGAGCAGACGAGGATCCGCTACGTGAAGCAAGGCCTAGGGGGTGAGGCCGTGTGGGCCGTCTCGCTCGCCCGGTGCGCGAACGACGGGTCGATCGAGCAGTTCGCGCTCGTCCGCGTGGATGTCGAAACAGGCGACGTCGTCGAGACAAAGCTGGCAGAAGGCCGGTACCCGGGCAGTTGCGTTCCGGACGACGGTATGTAGCTTCTCAACACCCCGGAGGGTCCAAGGGTGGCGGGGCCGGACGTGCCACGCCGTACGAGGGCCGTTTAGGTTTCGCCCGTCTCCGTGTTACATCGCTTCCCGTCTGCGGCTCCTAGGAGGGCCACGTGATCGCGTCTCTGGTGTCCGGGTTCGTGGTCTTCGCGCAGGCGACGGCCGAAGAGATCGAAGGCAGCCTCTCGCTCGACAGCTTCGTGCTGGCCGAGCAGTTTTACTTCTTCACCGTCGTCCTCATGTGGCTCATCCACGTGGGCTTCATGGCCTACGAGGCGGGCGCCGCGCGACGCAAGAACATCATGTCGACGGCGATGAAGAACATCCTCACCATCGCCGTCGTCACGCCGAGCTTCTACTACTTCGGCTGGTACATCTACGGCTGTTTCGAGCATGGCGGCCCGACCGGCCACGACGGACCTTCCGAGCTCCCCGGGTTCTGCGGCGCCACGGCGCCGTGGGCCGACCAGATGGGCCCGAACCTCCAGGATCACATCAGCCTCGTTTTCTTCCTGGCGTTCCTCCTCTTCTCGTGGACGTCCGCGTCGATCATGTCGGGTGCACTGATCGAGCGGGTGCGGCTCTCGGCGTACCTCATCCTTGCCGTCTTGCTCGGCTCGGCGGTCTGGATTATGGACGCGGCCTGGGGCTGGAGCGCGGGCGGTTGGCTGCCCAATCGTTTCGGCTTCCACGACTCCATCGCCTCCGGAGTGGTTCACGGCGTGGCCGGCGCATTCACCCTCGGCGTGCTCCTGAACCTGGGGCCGCGCATCGGGAAATACGACCTGGCGGGGCGGGCGCGAACGTTCAGGGCCCACAACACGCACCTGACCCTCCTGGGCCTGATGTTGATCTTCACCGGGTTCTACGGGTTCTACGCGGCCTGCCTCGTGATCCAGTCGACCGTGTTCCCGGGCTGGGTCGACATCTACCTGGACCCGACGACGCTCGGCTCGATCGCGATGGTGATCACCTTCGGGTTCGCGGGCGGATTCACCGGCGGCTGGTTCGCGAGCAAGGGCGATCCTTTCTGGACGCTCTCCGGTGGCCTCGCCGGAGTAATCGCGGTTTCGGCCGGCGCCGACGTCTACCACCCTTCGCTCGCCTATCTCATCTCCATCTCGGGAGCGATGGCCGCCGTCTACGTCGGCCTCTGGATCGAGCGCAAGCTCCGGATCGACGATGCGGTCGGTGCCGTTGCCGTCCACGGGTTCACCGGGTTCTACGGCGTCCTCATGGTCGGGATCTTCGCAGGGGGCTATCCGACGGGCGCGCTCGACGTCGAATCGTCGCTCGGCGGCCAGCTCATCGGGATCATGACCTTCCTACCGCTGGGATTTCTCCCCGGGTTCGCGGCGGCGTGGGTGCTGAAGAAGCTCAACCTGCTGCGCGTGCCGCCCGAGGTGGAGCTCGAAGGCCTCGACATGGCGGAGTTCCAGCAGGACTTCTTCCCCGAGTTCGAGCGCGTTCCGGAGACGGTGGTGCTGCCGGACGGCCAGGAGGTCGAGTCCGCGCCGGTTCTCCTGGAAGGCTTCTCGCAGCTTCGAAACGGCCATAGGACGGTCACCCACGAAAGGGAGACGCGATGATCGACAGCAATCCTTACGAGGGAACGTGGGCGGATATCGGTGAGGTTTCGACGTTCTGGACGTTCGGGCCTCAGAACGGCGACGGTCGAACCGGCACGTACATCCTGACCGTGCTCGGGATCATCGCGATGCTCTCGTCCCTCGGCGGCTGGGTCTGGTTGGAGAGCCGCAAGCTGTCCGCTCAGGCCGCTCTCCTCCGAGCCGCCGGCGGCCTGCCGGTACCAGGCGGGTTCGAGCCGATCTCAACGGCCGCGCCGAGTCAGGAGCCCTTCCTGGGCCCTTCCAAGGATCCGGGAAGTTAGGAGGAAGCACTGATGGTTGACAGAGAGAGCGATCGTCGCCGCGGCCCGATCCGCGAGCGCCAAGTCGAGTTTCCGCCTGAGCAGTCGCATCACCGGCTCGTGACGCCCGTGATGATGGCGGTGTCGATTCTCTTCGTGATCATCGTCGTGATCGTCGTCGCAACGGATGCAAACGGCCCGTTCCTCGGGCCCTGGGGTTAGAGGACGAAAGGGGTCGTCGGAATGTCTCCGCTTTATCTGGAGTGCGCGCTCTGCGGGCGCAAGCAGGCCGACGGCCTGCTCTCACGCGGGGCGTGGGGCCACGTGCAGCTCGTTAACGGCTCTCTGAGCGCTTGTGCGGGATGCAAGGGGACAAACGCAGACTGGGAGGAGCGCCTGCGAGGAGTGGGCACGCCGCCCGACGCCCCGTCCAGTAACAGCGCCTTCGGGGTCGCGCAGCGCCCGGCGTCGGGCTGACGCCGCACGGTCTCTGGAGGGTTGGCGAAACGGTCTTCGCTGCCTGGGTGCGCTGGTCGGTCCGAGGCAGGGACGCAGGGAGTGCTCGTACCGAAGTGGTACGGGCGCGACTGAGGACGCCGCCTCTGGGCGAGCAGCGCGGCCGGGCGGCACACGACTGTTTCGTCTAACCCCCTGGTAGGAACGCCTAGAGGTCAGTCTCGTCCGAGTCGGATTCGGACTCCGACTCGTCGTCCTCGACCTCGGGCTCCTCGGCGTCGGGCTCCTCGACCTCGGGCTCGTCCGGCTCGTCGTCCTCCTCGACGCTGCCGCCGTGCCCGCCACCGCCGCTCTCTCCGTCTTCGTCCTCGCCGCCGTCGCCGCCGTCGCCGCCGTCACCGCCGTCCCCGCCGTCCTCCTCACTCTCGTCATCGTCCTCGTCGGCGTCCTCGTGCTCGTCCTCGTCCTCGCCCTCGTCGGGATCGTCTCCGTCCGGGCCTTCGCCCTCGTCGTCTCGGCCTTCTTCATCATCCCCGGCCCTGCCCTCGTGCTCGTCGTGGCCGCCGCTACCTCCACCGTCGCCGCTCTCGCCAGAATGCGCGTCGGCCGCGGCCTCCAGCGCCGCCGCCGCCTCGTTGGGCCGGATGGGCGCCGGAGCCTCGGAGCCCGAGCCACCGGCAAAGGCGCTCTCGGCCTGGACGGCTCGGAGCGCCCGCTCGGCGAGTCCCGTCGAGGCATCCCGGGGGATTGCCGTGATGGCCACGGTGCCGGACACGGCCAACGTCAGCGCTCCGGCGCAGAGTTTCGCCGCAACAGGAATGCTGGCGGCCTTTGCGAGAAGACCGGTCGCCGCCGAGCCCGAGGCAAAGCCGGGGAGCGCGCTCGCAAGACCCTCCCGAAGCGCAACCGGAACGGCGAGCGCTGCAGAGGCCGTCCGGGCGGGTCGAAGCTCGTGCTCGAGACGCTTCCGTGCTCGCACGAGCAAGGAGTCGACCGCCGACGCAGAGACACCGATCGCGGCACCCACTTCGTCGTAGGAGAGCCCATAGAACTCGCGTAGGACGATGGCGTCGCGCTGGTGCGGCGGCAGCTCGGTCATGGCCTCGCACAACGCCCTCGCCTCCGCTCTCGAATCTGCAACGTCCTCGAGATCCAGGGTGCGGGCTTCCTCGGCCGAGACGAGCACGAGAGGCTGGCCCATTCGGGCCCGGATTCGTCCTCGACACTCGTTGCGTGCGATCGCGCCGAGCCAGGGCGCAGGCTCACGCAGCACCGTGCCGTTCAGGATGCTCGCGTGCGCTGCGAGAAAGGTCTGCTGCGCCGCGTCTTCGGCGTCGTGGCCGTCGCGGAGCATGAGGCGACAGAGGCCGTAGACCATCTTGCCGTGCTCCTCGAAGAGCTCGGCGACGTACGCGCCGGCCGCCTCGGGTGTGAGGCGGCCGGCGCTTTCAGTCGGATGAGCGTTGGTAGCCAAGGGGCGAGTTAGTCCTCGTCCTCCTCGTCCCCGTCCTCTTCCTCTTCCTCGTCCTCGTCCTCGTCGTCGTCTTCGTCTTCCTCGTCTTCGTCGTCCTCGTCACCGTTGTCGCCGTCGCACTCGTCCTCGTGCTCTTCGGCGTCGTCCTCGTCCTCGTCGTCGACGGAGTCGTTGTCGCTGTCTTCGTTCCCGTCCTCGATGCCGTCACCGTCGGAGTCGTCATCGTGAGGGCGGCTTCCGTTCTCGTTCTCGTCCTCGTTGTCGATGCCGTCGGAGTCGGAGTCGTCGTCGTCGGCGCCGCAGGACTCTTCGCCGTCGTCCTCGTCCTCGTTGTCGACGTCGTCCCCGTCCTCGTCCTCGTCACCGTCCGGAACGTCATTCTCGTTCTCGTCCGGATCGTCCGGGTCGGAGTCGTAATCCCTGACCTCGTCTCCGTCGTCGATGCCGTCTCGGTCGGAGTCCTCGTTGTGCGGAGCGATCCGGTTTCGGTACTCACCGATGTTTCGCAGACCGTCCTTATCGGCGTCGCGCCCTGCGTTGGCGCGGTGGGAGTTCAGATTGTGGCGCACCTCCCACCGGTTCGGCATGCCGTCGTGGTCGGAGTCTCTGAGCGCGGCGCCGGCCGTTGCGGCAAACACGAACGCAAGGAGGACTCCGAGCCCGAGCACGGCGCGCCATCCGATGCGGGCGTGCTTCTTGTGGGTCGGGAGCATCTCTGTCTCCTTTCGGATTCGCGACGCGGCCGGTTTAGCGCGCGTCTCACAGAGCATGAGCGGAGGGCGCGGGGAAACCTGCGCTCCTTACGAAAAGATCACCCTTCGGAGCCACCCGGAGCCCCCCGAACGGGCTAGAGAGAGGCTCGGTAGCGCGCGGCCGCGACCGTGTTCCGGAGGAGCTGAACGTCCGTTATCGGCCCAACGCCGCCGGGCACCGGGGTAATCGCCTCGGCCTTCGCCGCCACGCTCTCGAAGTCGAGGTCGCCGACGAGGCGTGTCTTCCCCGTCTTGGGATCGTTCACCGCGTTGATCCCGACGTCGACGGCGATCACACCCTCCTTGACCATCTCACCGGTGACGACGCCCGGCTGCCCGGCTGCCACGATGACGATGTCGGCGCGTAGCGTGTGCTCCGCGAGACGCTCGGCCTGAGACGTGAAGTGGTGGCAGGAGACCACCGTGGCGCCCCGGGAGAGCCCGAGCCAGAGGGCCGGCTTGCCGACGTTGTTCGAGCGCCCGACGAGCACGAGGTCGAGCCCGTTGTAGAACGTTCTCGGGTCGCGACCAGACCGCTCCACGTAGCGGTCGAGCAGAAAGAAGATCGCCGCCGGCGTGGAAGGCGTGAAGCGCGGCTCGCCGAGTGCCAGGAGGCCTGCGTTGTCGGGGTGCACCGCCTCGACGTCCTTGAGGGGATCAAGGGTCCGGTAGAGCCCCGCTTCGAGTACCTGCGGCGGCAAGGGGCGGAGGACGAGGATTCCTGAGACGCGCGGATCCGCGTTCAGCTTCCCGATCACCGCGAGTGCGTCCGCATGCTCCACGTCGAGCGCGAGCGCCTCCGAGGTGTAGCGGCACCCGAGCTCTTCGGCGAGGCGCCTGACGCGGCGCTCGTAAGCCCGCGCGGCATAGTCCTCGCCGACGAGAACCGTGGCGAGGCCTGGACGGATGCCCTGCACGACGAGTGCCTCGAACTCGGCCTCGACCTCGGCCCGAAGCTCGGCCGCGAGCGACTCCCCGTCGATGACCGCGGCGCTCAAAGCTGAGCGGACAGAGCGCGACCTGCCGCCGCGTCGGCGACCCGGGCATGCTGGGACGCCTTGCCGAACTCCTCGGCGCTCTGGTCGAGGTTGATCCGGACGAGGTTGGCGCAGGCTCGCGCGGCGGCAGAGGAGATGAGCGCCGCCGCGACCGCATCGCCGGCGAGGTTCGGGTTTCCCTCCCGCGTGACCCGCGCAGCCAAGAGCGCGACCTCTGCTGCGAACGCCGAGATCTGGAGCGGGACTCGGGCAGCTTCCTGGGTCGCCTGGGCGACCTTCTCGTCCCGGTCGGGTTCGCGGCCGGGAAGTCGCAGGGCGGCCAGGAGGGCTGCGTACGCCTCGGCGTCGGCCTGCGCGAGGGGAAGCACATGGGCCCGGATGACGTCGGCCTTGTCGGCCATGTCGTTCTCGTCCTCGAGGTATTCGTCGGAGAAGCGCGCCGCCATGCGGACGAGCGCAGCCGCGAAGCCGACGACGATTGCCGAGACCGAGCCTCCTCCCGGCGCCGACGTCCTCTCGGCCACCTCGTCGACGAACGTCTGGAGGCTCTTGTCCAGCATCAGAAGAGGCCGACCGTGCGACCGTTCTCGTCGATGTCGACATTGAACGCTGCCGGCGTCACGCCGTAGCCCGGCATCGTCTGCATGTCGCCGAGCAGCGGCACGAGCCAGCCGGAACCGGTGTAGGCCCGAATATCGCGCACGGTCACGGTGAAGCCCGTCGGAGCATTCAGGAGCAACGGGTCGTGCGAGAGCGAGAGATGCGTCTTTGCCATGCAGACCGGCAGCTTGTCGAAGCCCACCTCGTTGAACTGCTGGATCTTCTGCTGCGCGGCAGGGAGGAAGACGACGCCATCCGCGCCGTATACACGGGTGCAGATCGCCTCGATCTTCTCCTCGATCGTCTGCTCGAGCTCGTACACAGGCTTGAAGCTCTTCGGGGCCTCGGCCGCCTCGACTACCGCCTCCGCGAGCGCTGCCGCACCTTCGCCGCCGCGCTCGAACGCTTCGTTGAGCTCGGCCGCGACGGCACCTCCCTCGAGCGCCAGGCGCTTGACGGCCTCGACCTCCTCGTCCGTGTCGCCCGGGAAGCGGTTGATGGCCACCACCGCGTTCAGCCCGAACTCCTTCACGATCCCGAGGTGGCGTTGCATGTTCGCCGCGCCTCGCTCGATGGCCTCGACCCCGCCGTCAGGGTCGTCGCCGTGATGCTTGAGAGCGCGAGCCGTCGCCACCAGAACGACCGCGTCGGGCTGCAGGTTCCCGACCCGGCACACGATGTCGAAGAACTTCTCCATGCCCATGTCCGATCCGAAGCCGCTCTCGGTGACGGCGTAGTCACCCAGCTTGAGCGCTGTCCGGGTTGCGACGAGCGAGTTGTTGCCGTGAGCGATGTTCGCGAAGGGCCCGCAGTGGAGGAACGCTGGCTGGCCCTCGAGTGTCTGGACGAGGTTCGGCCTGATTGCGTCCTTGAGGAGGACGCACATCGCGCCGGCCGCCTGCAGCTGCTCGGCCGTCACCGGCTCGCCTTCCCAGGTGTAGCCGACCGTGATCGCACCGAGGCGCTCGCGAAGATCGAAGAGGTCTCTCGCGACGGCGACGATCGCCATCACCTCGGACGCGGCTGTGATGTCGAAACCGGTCTCGCGCGCGTAGCCGTTCGTGCGCCCGCCCAGGCCGACCGTGATCTGGCGAAGCGCGCGGTCGTTGATGTCGACGCAGCGCCGCCACGTCACCGTCAGCGGGTCGATCGCGAGCTTGTTCCCGTGCAGGAGGTGCGCCTCGAGGAGGGCGGCCAGGAGGTTGTTGGCTGCGCCGATCGCGTGGATGTCGCCCGTGAAGTGCAGGTTCATGTCCTCCATCGGGACGACCTGCGCGAAGCCGCCGCCGGCCGCGCCGCCCTTGATTCCGAAAACCGGTCCGAGGGACGCCTCCCGGAGGCACAGGACCGGGTTCTTGCCGATGTGCCCGAGACCCTGGGTGAGCGAGACCGAAGTCGTGGTCTTGCCCTCGCCGGCCTTGGTCGGAGTGATGGCCGTCACGTCGATGAGCTTCGCGTCGGCCCGGTCTGCGAGCCGCTCCAGAACCGAGAGGTCGACCTTCGCCTTGTACTTCCCGTACGGGTCGTACTCGTCCTCGGAGAGCCCCATCGCCTCGGCGATCTCCGTGATCGGCCGGAGCTCGGCCTCCTGGGCGATCTCGAGCGAGGACTTCATCTGCGTGGCCATCAAGCTTCCTCCTGTCGGCGGGCGGGACGAGCCCGGCCCGTCCTGGATCATGTCAATGCGAGACTGCCGCTGCGGCCAGCTCGGAGACCATCGAGTCGGTGTAGAAGCGCTCCAGCTCGAACGGCTGGATGAGGTCTGGCACCTTGCCCGTCGACACGAGCTCGGCGAGAGTCGTCCCCACGATCGGCGCGGCCTTGAAGCCGTACGTGCCCCAGCCGGTCGAGATGTGAAAGTTGTCGACCTCGGTCTTTCCGAGGATCGGGCTGTAGTCCGGCGAGAGGTCGCAGAGGCCGGTCCAAGCCCGAAGCACCTTGACCCGCTCGAGCTGCGGGAAGAGCTCGAGGACGTGGCGGGCCGAGTATTCGAGGAACGAGAAGGTTCCGATCCCCTTGTACGTGGTGTACGGCTCGATCTCGGCGCCGATCAGGAACTCGCCGCGGTCGGTCTGCGACACGTAGACGTGCATCTGCGACGAGACGACGACAACGTCGAGGAACGGCTTCACCGGCTCGGTCACGAAGGCCTGGAGGATGTGAGTGGTGATCGGGAGCGGCACGTCGGCCATGTCGGCGATCAGGGTCGACCAGCCCGCGGTCGCGGAGATGACCTGGTCGCAGCTCACGAGCCCGCGGTTCGTCTCGACGTCGGTGATCCGGTCACCCTCCCGCCGCAGCCCCGTCACCTCCGTGTACGGATGGATCTCGACGCCGTGCCGGTCCGCCCCGCGCGCGTAGCCCCAGACGACGGCGTCGTGGCGGATGATCCCGCCCGGCGGATGGTAGAGCGCCGCCTGAACCGGCCAGGTCGGCCGGTCTGAGAGATCCATCTCCGGGCAGAGCTTTGCGATCTCGTCCGGGTAGATCACCCGGCTGTCGATCCCGAGGAGCTGGTTCACCTCGGCGCGCTCGGTGGCCGTGATGATCCCGCGGTCGGAGTGGGCGAGGGTCAGATGGCCCTGCTGCGAGAACATCATGTTGAAGTCGAGCTCGACCGAGAGGCCCTCATAGAGCTTCACGCTCTGCTCGTAGAAGCGGGCGCCCTCGGGAGTTCGGTAGTTGGCGCGGATGATCGTCGTGTTACGGCCGGCGGCGCCCGAGCCGATGTAGCTCTTGTCGAGCACGGCGACGTCTTTGATCCCGTGCGTCTTCGCGAGGTAATACGCGGTCGCGAGCCCGTGCGTCCCTCCGCCGATCACGACGACGTCGTAGTGGCGTTTGAGCTCGCCGCGGCGGCGCCACATGCGCTTCTCGAGGAAGATGTCCTTCACGCTGCCGGACCTCCTCCGAGCGGCTCGGCCGCGTCGACGACGACCTCCCAGAGATAGTGGCCGTACTCCTGCGGGAAGACGATCAGGAACCGGTCGTCAGCCGGGCGGGCGATCAGGGCTCGGATGTGTGACAGCGCGCCGACGAGCGGCAGGGCGTCGAGGTCGAGCTCCGTGAGCCTGCGCATGACACGTTCGACGCCTGCGCCTTCGATCTCGAGCGCGGCCCAGGCGGCGCTCAGGTCGATGGCGTCGTCAGGCAGACTGCCCTCGGCTCCGGCCCCTCGTTCGTACGCCGCGAGGACGCGACCGGTTCCGGTCGGGGGGCGCACCCCGTGGACGCCCTCGCCGAACTCGAGCTCCGCCACTCCCTCCGCCTCTACGACCCGGTAGGCGTGCGTGACGTCGCGGATCCGAATCCGCAGGTCGGCTTGCCCGGGAACCCAGGTTGCGACGAGCCGGCCGTCCCGCTCCTCGAACTCGGCTCCTGCGTCGGCGAGGCGGCGCTGCATCGGTGACTTCGCGACCGGAGCGAAGCGGCCCCCGCGAGCCGTCCGCTCGAGAGAAATGAAGTCGAGCGACGTCACCGGCTCGCACCTTTCCCACAGGAGACACGGAGCATTTCTCGCGGCCGGCTCATGAGCGCAGGTGGTCTCCGTCCGGATCGAAGAAAGGCCGCAACCGCACGCGGGCCGTCTCGGCGTCGCCGTTCACCTTGATCTGGATCTGGGTGCCGTCGACGGCGAGCTCGGGGGGCACCCAGCCCATCCCGATCGCCTTGCCGAGCTCGGCGCTCCAGCGCGAGCTCGTGACGCGGCCGATCGATTGGTCGTCCGCCACGATCTGCCCGCCCTCCGCCGGCACCACGCCGTTCGTCATCTCGAAGCCCACGAGCTGGGAACGAAAGCCCCGCTCCTGTACCTGCTCGAGCGCCCACTTGCCGACGAAGTCTTCCTTGTCCCATTTGACGATCCAGGGCATCGACGCCTCGAGCGGGTTCGACTCCGAATCCGTGTCCTGGCCGATCAGGACGTGCATCTTCTCGAGCCGCAGGATCCGCTGGGGCTCGAGCCCGAACGGCCTGATGTCCCACTCGGCGCCGGCCGCGAGGATCGTGTCCCAGAGGTACTCGCCGTACGGGCTCGGGAAGTGGATCTCATAGCCGAGCTCGCCGACGAATCCGATCCGGAGGCTGAGAGCGGGCACGCCTGCGACGTGCGACTGCTTCGCGTCGAGGTACCTGAAAGCATCGTTCGAGACGTCGACCTCCGTGAGGCGCTCCATCAACCGCCGCGAATCGGGCCCGGCGACGTTCACCGCCGCGACGGCACCGGTCAGGTTCACGATCTCGACGTCGAGATGCCAGATGGCGTTCCACCACTCCAGCCACTCGATGACGCCCTCGGCTCCTGTGGACGTAGTCGTGACGTAGTACTCGTCCTCGGAAAGGCGCGCGACCGTGCCGTCGTCCATGATCCGGCCCGAGTCGGTGCCGAGGACTGCGTAGCGGATGCGTCCTTCCTTCATGTCGCCGAAGCGATTCGGGTAGATCCGCTCCAGGAACTCCGCCGCATCAGGCCCGCGCACGAGGAGCTTGCCGAGCGTCGAGACGTCGATGATTCCGAGCGAGCGGTGGACGGCCTGCGCTTCCTCCTGCGGGTCGCCGTAGGAGTGCGGCCGCCGCCAGGCGCCGGTCCACATGACCTTGGCTCCGAGATCCTTGTGCCGGTGGTGGATGGAGGTGCGCTTGCCAGGCTCGTGCGGCCTCCCGGCGAGGACGCCGAGCTCGACCGGCGCCCAGGGCGGGCGAGCCGTGGTCGTCCCGATCGACGCCTCGTCCGTCTCGTTCTCCCGCGCGTAGAGGCGGATCGACGGCAGGTGGCAGAGCTTGCCCTGGCAGGGGCCCATCGTCACTGTCGTGTAGCGCTTGGCGAGCTCGATGGAGTCGAAGCCCTCCCGGATCGCGCGCTTGACGTCCTTGTCGGTCACGTCCTCGCAGATACAGACGAAACACTTTCCCTTCGCACCGGAACCGTTGTAGGTCGCAGAGGGGACTGCGACGTCGCCGATCTCACCGGTCACCGAGCCGACCGCCTCGATCCCGTCCGGTAGGTCGGTCGGAACGAAGATGCCTCGGCTCGGGTCGTACTCGACGCGCGCCCCGGCCTGGGCGAGCAGCGAGTAGGCGGGCTGGCGGCCGCCAGTCGCGACGAGGAGGTCGCACTCGACCGGGCGCCCGTCGAGGTCGACAGAGCGAAGCTCGCCGCCTTTGCCGCGCGCGGCGATCTGCCGGATGCGAGTCGCGCGAAGGTCGACGACCTCGGCGACCTCGGTGCCGGCCCCCTCGAGGTCGTCGACGACTGCGAGCGAACGATCGTCCGCACCGATCACGACTGCCCGCTCACCGGGACGAAGCGACCAGAGGTCTACGAGCCGCCTGACGCCGCCGGGCAGCATGACGCCCACGAGGTCGTTGCCCGGGAAGACGAGCGGCTGCTCGAGCGCTCCGGTCGCGACCACGATGCGGTCGGCGCGGAAGCGATGGAGCGTCCTGCCGCTGTCCACGGGGACGAGCCCGCCCTCGAAGATGCCGATCGCCCGTGCCGGAGCGAGGATCTCGAACGGCTCGTCTCCCCGCCGGCGGATGTGGTCGGGGCCCTCGTCCACGAGGACGACCTGGTCGCCGCGTCCCGCCGCCTCATGCGCGGCGGCCAGCCCGGAGCGGCCGCCCCCAATGACGAGCACATCGGCGTGGCGATGCTCGACGTCCTGGCGGCGCTTCCGGTCCGCGTGCTTGTCGACCTTGCCGAGACCGGCCACGTTTCGCAGGAACTTCTCGTAGAGGGGCCAAGCCTTCCGCGGGTGGATCATCGTGCGGTAGTAGAAGCCGACCGGTGTGAACGGCCCGCCGAACTTGTCCGTCGCGGCGAGAACGTCGTGCTCGAGGGTTCCGCGGACGTTTTGCGGCGTGACCTGCATGCCGCCTCGAACGGGCTCGGCACAAACGCGTACGTTGGGCACGCCGTCGACCTGCATCATGCAATTCGGGCAGTGGCCGGAGCAGCAGACGAGCCCGCGCGGGCGGTGATACTTGAAGCTTCGGGAGAAGATCCGCCTCCCGGAGGCGAAGAGGGCCGAGCCGATGGTGTCGCCCTCGAAGGCCTCCACCGGCTTGCCGCGGTAGTAGAAGACGACCATGCTGTCGCGGTCGATTCGCTCGGTGGGTCGCCGGTCGAGCCGCATCAGGTCGCAGGAGGCTCCGGCACGGAGGGAGCGGGAGCCTGTGCGCCTCCGGTCATCCCGGGAGCGCCTTCACGCGTCGAGGGCTCCGGCAACTCGGTCAGGAGCACCTCGTTCGTCCGGGTGTCCCGCTCGGCAAGGAACCAGGTCTCGCAGCCGTAGCGGTGATACCACCACTCCCGCTGGACGCCGGCGACGTTCTTGCGGAAGTAGAGGTAGCTCGTCAGCTCGCGAAACGACTCCGGCTGCTTCGGCCGGGTCGTGGACTCGCCCTGATAGTGGAACTCGTTGACGTCACGAGGCCCGCAGTTCGGGCAGGGAAGCAGGAAGGACATCTAGGCGACTATCTCCACTGGGGCAATAGCGTTGCCCGTTTATTCAATCAGATCGCCGGCCGGCATGGGTTCGGGTCAGGCCTTCGCTGCGACGCCGGGAATCCAGTCGGTACCGGCGAGCGGCACTTTCGCCATCGCGGCGGCCTCGATCGTCAGGGCGACCAGGTCCTCCGGCTCGAGGTTTCGGACGTGGGACTTCCCGCAGGCACGAGCGAGGGTCTGTGTCTCGAGCGTCAAGACCCGGAGGTAGTTCGCGATCCGTCGCCCGCCCAGCTCGGCGTCGAAGCGCGCCGCGAGCTCTTCGTCCTGGGTCGAGATGCCGGCCGGATCGCGCCCGGCCTGCCAGTCGTCGTAGAAGCCCGCCGCGCTCCCGATCTGCTCGTACTCCTCTTGGTACTCGGGGGCGTTGTCGCCCATCGCGATCAGCGCCGCGGTCCCGATCGAGACGGCATCCGCTCCGAGCGCCAGGGCCTTGGCGACGTCGGCACCCGTCCGGATGCCGCCGGAGACGATGAGCTGAACCTTTCGGTGCATGTCGAGCTCCAGGAGCGCCTCGACGGCCAGCCGCACCGCGGGCAGGGTCGGGATGCCGACGTGCTCGATGAAAACGTCCTGGGTCGCGGCCGTGCCGCCTTGCATCCCGTCGACGACGACGGCGTCCGCGCCGGCCTTGACCGCGAGCCCGACGTCGTAGTACGTCCGGGTAGCGCCGACCTTGACGAGGATCGGCTTCTCCCAGTCGGTGATCTCCCGGAGCTCGCCGATCTTGATCTCGAGGTCGTCGGGGCCGGTCCAGTCTGGGTGGCGGCTCGCGCTCCGCTGGTCGATCCCCTTCGGGAGGCTCCGCATCTCGGCGACCCGGTCGGAGATCTTGTGGCCGAGGAGCATCCCGCCGCCGCCCGGCTTCGCGCCCTGGCCCACGACGATCTCAATCGCGTCCGCCTGTCGAAGGTCGTCCGGGTTCATCCCGTAGCGGGACGGGAGGAGCTGGTAGACGAGGAGCTTCGAGTGCTCGCGCTCCTCGGGCGTCATGCCGCCGTCGCCCGTCGTCGTCGAGGTGCCGACTTCGCTTGCGCCGCGCCCGAGCGCTTCCTTGGCCGGAGCCGAGAGCGCGCCGAAGCTCATGCCTGCGATCGTGATCGGGATCCTCAGCTGGAGTGGCGTCTTCGCGAACCGGTCGCCGATGACCACGTCGGTGTCGCAGCGCTCGCGGTAGCCCTCCAGGGGATAGCGCGAGACGCTGGCGCCAAGCAGGAGCAGGTCGTCGAAATGCGGCAGTCGTCGCTTGGCGCCGAAGCCGCGGATGTCGTAGATCCCCTCGCGCGCGGCCCGCTGGATCTCGGCGATCACCGAGCGGTCGAAGAGGTATGACTCGCGCAGGCCCCAGCTTCCGTTCTCGGCCATCAGTAGGCCGCCGCGTTGTCGACTCGGAAGTTGTAGAGCTGCCGCGCCGAGCCGTAGCGACGGAAGTCAGCCGGGTCGGCATCGGCGATCCCGGCGCGCTCGAGCAGCTCGGCGAGCTCGTGGCGGTGCTCGTCGCGGAGCTCCTTCTCGACGCAGTCCGCGCCGAGGCTCGCCACATCGCCGCGGACGTAGAGCCGCGCCTCGTAGATCGAGTCTCCGAGCGCCTCGCCTGCGTCCCCGCAGACAACGAGCCGGCCTGTCTGAGCCATGAAGGCCGAGAGGTGCCCGACGGAGCCACGGACTACGAGGTCGATTCCCTTCATGGAGATCCCGCACCGGGCGGCCGCGTCTCCGTGAACGGCGAGCAGGCCCCCTCGGCCTGTGGCGCCGGCGGACTGGCTCGCATTCCCTTCCACGACGACCAGGCCCGACATCATGTTCTCGGCCAGACCAGGGCCCGCGTTCCCGAAGACACGGACGGTCGCGTGCTTGTTCATGCCGGCGCAGTAGTAGCCGACGTGCCCCTCGATCTCGACCTCGAGCTCGGAGTCCAAGCCGGTGGCGAGGGCGTGCGCCCCGTTCGGATTGACGATCCGCCAGCGACTCGGGCCCGACCCGGCCCGGGCAACGTCGTGCAGGCGCTGGTTCAGCTCGCGGAGCGTTGTCGCAGCGAGGTCGACCACCTCCACGGCGGCCTCGGTCGTCGCGCTCATACCTTCGCGCGCTCCCAGGCGTAGACCACGCCCGGGGCGGGCTCCCACATGCGGGCCTCGGCCGAGCCCGGAAGGACTGCGATCGCGCGCCATTCCGAGCCCATCGCCACCCAGTCGTCAGTCTCCGCGAGGACGGCCGGCTTACAGGCGATCGGGTCTCGGAGAACCGCGAAGCCGCCCTCGGTTCCTACGAGGAAGGTGAAGAAGCCGTCAAGGTCGTCGAGCGAGCCTGCGAGCGCCTCTTCGAGGGATGCGCCCTCGCGCAGGCGCCAGGTCAGATAGCCCGCCGCGACCTCCGTGTCGTTCTCGGTCTGGAAGTCGATGCCCTCGCGCCGCAGGTTCTCACGCAGCCGATTGTGGTTGGAGAGAGATCCGTTGTGGACGAGGCATACGTCCTCGCCGGTCGAGAAGGGGTGCGAGCCGGCCGTCGTGACGCGGCTCTCGGTCGCCATACGCGTGTGGCCGAGCCCGTGTGTGCCACGGAAGTCGTCGAGCGCGAAGCGGCGCACGAAGTCGCGGGGTCGGCCGGTTTCCTTGTAGATCTCGATCGAGCGGCCGGCAGACATGACCTGCAGGTCCGGCCGCCGCGCCCGTAGCCAGCCTTCAGCCTCGGCAGGCTCCGTCTCGACGGTCAGGACGGCGTGCGTCGCGCGAACCTGCGGTTCTACCCGGCCGCCGAAGACGGCCTCGAGCTCGGAGGCGAGCGCGCCCCAGTCCATGAGGGCGTCGGCGGAGTGGAGGGTGAGCTTGCCGGCGCCGGCGGGCACGGGATCCCGGTAGACGGCAACCCCGGCGCTGTCAGGCCCGCGGTCGTCCATCTGAGAGAGCATTGCGGCGAGGTGGACACCGAGCGCGGACTCGACCTCAGGAGACTTGGCGAAGAGCCCTACGATCCCGCACATATGTTCACAAGGTACATGCGTGAAGGCGCGGTTTTCCTCGTGTTTCCAACGTTCTTCCGACTCGGTGTATGTGCAAAACACACATAGAGGAGCCCCTAGAAGCGCATGAGGTACTCCTCGATCTCCCAAGGGGTGACCTGCTCGTGGTAGCGCGTCCACTCGTCGCGTTTCACCCGGATGAAGTAATCGACGTAGTCCTCGTCGCGGCCGCGACCGAGCGCCTCGCGGATGACCTCGTCGCGCTCGAGCTCCCGAGTGGCGTCCAGGAGGTTCGCCGGCAGGAGCTCGACGCCCAGCCGCTCGAGCTCCTCGGGAGAGCTCTCGTAGAGGTTCCCCGGGTTCGGGTCGCCCGGGTCGAGCTTCGACTCGATCCCGTCGAGCCCGGCTGCGAGGACGACCGCCGCGGCGAGGTAGGGGTTGCATGAGCCGTCGATCGTTCTGTCCTCGACGCGGCCCGGTCCGGGCACGCGGAGCATCTGGCTTCGGTTGTTGTAACCGTAGGTCACGTAGACGGGCGACCACGTGGATCCGCTCGTCGGCGCGCCGACACGGAGCCGCTTGTAGGAGTTGACGGTCGGCGCGGTGACACCGATGTACGCCTTTGCGTGCTTCTTCAGGCCGCCGATGAAGTGGTAGGCCGTCTCGGAGAGGCCAAGTCCTCGAGGGTCGTCCTCGTCCAGGAACGTGTTCGTGTCGCCGTTCCAGAGCGACATGTGGAAGTGGCACCCGTTGCCGGTGAGGCGGCTGAACGGCTTCGGCATGAAGGTGGCGAGGAGCCCGCGCTGCTGCGCGAGCGTGTGGATCATGTAGCGGAAGAAGATGGCGCGGTCGCAGCTCGTGAGCGCGTCGGCGTAGGTGAAGTTCTGCTCGAACTGGCCGTTCGCGTCCTCGTGGTCGTTCGCGTAGTTGCCCCAGCCGAGCTCGTTCACGTACCGGGAGACGGTGGCGAGGAAGTCGTAGTTCCTCGTCAGGCCACGCAGGTCGTAGCAGGGCTTCTCGAGCGTGTCGAGCGAGTCCGCGATCTCGATCCCGTTGACTCCGTCCTCGCTCTGGCGGAGGAGGAAGTACTCGAGCTCGAGGCCCATCATGAACTCGAAGCCTTTGTCCCGAGCCTTGTCGAGCTGGCGGCGGAGGATCGTCCGTGGGTCGTACGGCCATTCCTCGCCCTCGACGTGGACGTCGCAGGCGAAGCGGGCCAGCGTGGGCTCCCAGGGCACCGGCGTGAAGCTGCGGAGGTCGGGCATCGCGGCGATGTCGGGATCGCTCGGCACCTGGCCGAGCTCCCCGGCCGCAAAGCCGGCGAAGCCGGCGCCGTCGTTGAGCAGGTCGTCGAGGTTCGCGGCCGGGACGAGCTTGGCGCTCGGGCGCGCGTACATGTCGACGAACTGGGCGAAGTAGAACTCGATCCCGCGTTCCTCCTGAACGCGGCGGATGTCCTCGACCGTCGGGACGCCGTTTGTGGCCGCCATGGACTCGACCTCCTCGGGTGACGTGGGGCGACCCTACTAGCGGGTCATCCGGAGCGGGATGGTGCCCGCCTACAGGCGCGGCGGCGCGATTGTGTCCGGACCGGCGGTCCCGAGTGCCTGGCTCGAGCCGGACGAGCTTGACCGCGATCTCGACCATCAGCCAGTCGTCGCGGCGCAGGTCGAGCCCGGAGAGCTCCATGATCCGTCGCAGCCGCTGCCGCAGCGTGTTCGGGTGAACGTACAGAGCCTCCGCCGTAGCACTGATGTTGCCGCGCCGGCTCAGGAACTCCTCGAGCGTGCGGAGGAGCGAGGTCCGGCGCTCTGCGTCGTACGCGGCGAGCCGCGCGACGGCGTCGCGGTGGCTGTCTCGGACGTCGCCGTCGAGCGACATGCGGAGGAGGTACTTGTACGGCCCGAGCTCGTCGTACGTCAGCACGCGCTCGTCCTGTGCCGATGACCGCCGCGCCGACAACGGCGTGCCGAGCCTCCTCGAAGCCGGCCGCGAAAGCGACTCGCGCCGGTGCAGGGGTTGGAAACGCCGACGGCGAGCGCAGAGTCGCCTTCGGCGAGAGCGCCGCGAAGCTCCTCGGCGAGGACGTGAGCGCCTTGTCGCGGAACCGGCAAGAGAGCTCGGAGCGAGTCGTCGCGCCGGTCGAAGAGGGCGCGCGGGGCGACGCGGCGGATGACTCCTTCCAGGGCGTCGTCAGCCGGCGAGGCGACGAGCACGAGGTGCGGTCGATCGACGTCGACTCCGAGGCGGGTAGCGCGGCCATCGATCCCGGGCGGGGCATGGCCGCCAGCCAGCTCCTCGAAGAAGTCCTTGATGCGATTCTTCTCGGTGAGCCTTTCGATCAGCTCGACCTTCTTGAGCGCGAGGGCAACCTGGGTTGCCGCGGCACGCCCGAGATCGAGCTCCGCCGTTCCCTCGGCGACGAGCAGGCCGAGGAGTTCGTCGCCCGCGACGAGAGGGACGGTGACCGTGGCCGAACGGCCCCGGCGCGCCAGCTCGGGGCCGAGCTCCGAGAGCCCGATCGTCGCGCGATTCGAGGTGCTCTCTGGGGCCGAGGCGCGCAGGTGGAGCTCCTCGCTGGCAGGCTCGAGCACGTAGAGGTGGCAGGCCTCGGCTCCGAGCAGGTCGCGAGCGCGCGTCGCCGCGCCGGGCAGCAGCGCGTCGAGGCTCTCCGCGGCTGCCACAGTCTCACCGAGGTCGATCAGCGCCTCGAGCTCTCCGACACGTCTGCGCGTCTCCTCGAAGAGCCGCGCGTTCTCGATGGCGCCCGCCACGAGAAGCGCACTCGAGACGAGCACGTCGACCTCGGCTTGCGTGAACTCACGCGGCGCAACCGTATGGAGCGTGATGGCGCCGATCGGCGTCGCGTCGCGGGCAGTGATCGGAACCGAGACGAGCGACTGGAACCGCTCCTCCTCCAGCTCGGGCACGTGCTTGTTGCGCGGGTCCTCGAGTGCGTTGTCGGGAATGAAGGCGGGCTCGCCGTGCTCGATGGCCCACCACGCGAGTCCCTCCCCGCGGTCGAGCCCGATGTGGCCCACCAGGTGGGAGTACGGGTCTGACGCGGCCGCGAGGACGAGGCGCTCGCCGTCGGCGTCGACGAGGTAGACGAAGCAGGCATGGACGCCGCTCGCGTCGGTGAGGAGCTGGACGACGGCGTCGAGGACCTCGTCGAGCTCGAGCGAGGACCCGACCGTGCGGACGATCGCGAGGAGCGTGGCGTCGTCCCGAGCCCGGGCTGGGTGGGCCGCCATGCGCGGATCGTAGCCCGGAGTCGGGCAGAGGTTCGCGGCGATACTGATTACGCGCGCGTAATTCCGGGCCCGACCCTCCCGCCTTACCCGGCTACGAGCCTAGTTTGAAAAGGCGCGCGTGTGGTGCTCAGAACTGTGCCGATGGTGTGTAAGCGCGGGGGCGCGGAGTACGTCAGCGCGGAGCGACGGCTCAACGGGCTGCGGCCGACACGGCAGTGCGCTCCGGCTCGATGCGGATCGCGCACACCTTGTACTCGGGGATGCCGATCAGAGGATCGCCGACGTCGTTCGTGAGGATGTTCACGCGCGACTCGGCGAAATGGAGCGCCATCCAGACGAGGCCGGGGTAGACGCGCTCGCCGAGAGCGACCCGAGCTCGAATCTCGCCGCGGCGCGAGACGAGCCGCACCCAGTCCCCGTCCAGGACGCGGAGGTTCGACGCGTCCTCGGCGCTCATCTCGACGAACGGGTCCTTCCTGCTTGTCGGTGATGCCGTCCTCGCGCATGGTCATCGTGGCCGAGTTGTAGTGGTAGAGCGTTCGCCCGGTCGAGAGCACGAACGGGTACTCGGAGTCCGGCTCCTCGATCGGCGGTTGATACTCCACGGGATAGAACTTGCCCCTCCCGTTCGGCCGGGCCGGCGACGGGGCGTGGAGATAGGTGGCGCCTGGATCATTCTCGTCCAGGCAGGGCCACTGGAGTCCGACCTCCTCGATGCGCGGATACCGGATCCCTGCCCAGAGCGGCGTGAGGTCGGCGAACTCATCCCAGACGGCCTCTGCCGAGCTGTACTCCGGCCAGTCGGTGCCGAGAGCGCGGGCCAGGTCGAGGACGATGTCGAGGTCGACGCGAGCGTTGCCAGGACAAGGAACGGCAGCCCGAACCCGGTTCACCCGCCGCTCGGTGTTCGTGAACGTCCCGTCCTTCTCCGCGAAGCTCGAAGCCGGGAGGACAACGTCGGCGTGCTTTCGGGCCGTGTCGGACAGGAAGATGTCCTGCGAGACGAGGAACTCGAGACGCTCGAAACCCTCTTCGACATGGTGCGCGTTGGGCTCGGTGTGGGCCGGGTTCTCCCCGATCAGGTAGAAGGCGCGGATTCGTCCGTCGTGAAGCCCGGAGATCATCTGGTCGAGGCGGTAGCCGGGGGTCTCGGGCACCTCGACGCCCCAGGCCTCGGCGAACTTCGTCCGGATCTCGGGGTCGCTGACCGGCTGGTAACCGGGCAGATACGCCGGATTGGCGCCCGCGTCGTTCAGCCCCTGCACGTTGTTCTGTCCGCGTAGCGCGTTCAGGCCGGTCGACTCGTAGCCGAGGTGGCCCGTCATGAGGACGAGGTTCGAGAGCGACCAGATGTTGTCGATCGCGCACGCATGCTCGGTGATGCCGAGCGTGTAGAAGATCGCCGCGTGCCGCTCGGTCGCGTACTCGCGCGCGGTCGCCCGGATCGCCTCCGCCGGCACGCCGCGTCATCCGCTCGGCCTCCTCGGGCGTGTAGCGCGCCACGACCTCGCGCACCGAGTCGAAGTCCTCCGTGTGCTCCCGGATGTAGTCCTCGTCCTCGAGCCCCTCCTCGAGGATCACGTGCATGATCGCGTTCAAGAGCCACACGTCCGAACCGGGCCGAAGCTGCAAGTGTCGTTTCGCGATCTTCGTCAGCCAGATGCGGCGAGGATCTGCGACGACGAGCGTGGCGCCCTTGAGGACGGCCTTCTTCATCCGGAGCGCGAGCACCGGGTGCGCCTCGGTCGTGTTCGATCCGATGACGAAGAGGAACTTGGCGTCCTCGATCTCGGGGATCGAGTTCGTCGTCGCGCCTCTGCCTAACGACCTGACCAGGCCGTAGAGGGTCGGAGCGTGTCAGGTGGCTTCGCAGGAGTGAATCGAGTTCGTCCCGATCGCCGTCCTGCCGAGCTTCTGGATCGCGTAGTTCTCCTCCATCGTGAGCCGCGCCGACGCGAGGATCCCGATCGTCTGCGCGCCGTGCTCCTCCTTCACCCGGTTGAGGCCGTCGGCGGCTGTCCGCGAGTGCGTGCTCCCAGCTCGCCGGATGGAGCTCGCCATCGTCGCCGCGCACGAGCGGCTCGGTGAGGCGGTCCGGGTGGTGGATGAAGTTGAACGAGAAGCGACCCTTCACGCAGAGGTTGCCCTCGTTCGAGACGTAGTGCGGCTCCGAGGTGACCTTGACGACGCGCTGCGTCTCCCGGTCGACGTTCAGGTCGAGCTGGCAGCCGACACCGCAGAACGTGCACGTCGTCTTGACCTTGTCGAGCGCCGCGTTCGGGCCGCTCGGTCCCCTCCTCGAACTTCTCGTAGATGCGCCCCGGTCGGGCAGACCGAGAGGCAGCCGCCGCAGAGCTCGCACTCGGTGTCGAGCCACGAGTACCCGTGCGTCGGGACGACGCGCGCGTGCGGCCCGCGGCCCTCGAGCGAGAGCGCCGAGCACTGCATGACCTCCTGCGTGTAGCGCACGCAGCGGTTGCAGAGGATGCACGCGTCCGGGTCGTAGCCCATGAGTTTGTTTCGGTCGTCGTAGGGCTCGCGCTTCGCGTCGGGGAGGATGAACGGGGCCTCGACGTCGAGGTCGCCGGCGAGGTCGACGAGCTCGTTCGGTCGGCCGCCCGGGTCTGGGTTCAGATGCTCCGCGAGCAGCATCTGCGTAAGCGTTCGCTGGTACTGCGGCACGTCCGAGTTCGTCGAGACGACCATGCCCTCGGCCACCCGGGTCGCGCACGCAGGCAGCGGCCGCGGCGAGCCTTCGACGCCGACGACGCACATGCGACAGCCGCCGTAGGGATCGAGCTTGTCGTCGTGGCAGAGCGTGGGGATGAAGACGCCGTGCCGAGCGGCCGCGTGCACGAGGAGCTCATGCTCGGGGGCGCTGACCTCGCGGCCGTCGAGCGTGAAGGGGACGACCTTCGCCACGGGGACGCTCATGCTACCGAGGCCTCCTGGTCGCCCAGGGGTGCGAAGAGCTCGGGCCAGAAGCGGAACGCGTTTCGCATCGGGAACGGCGCGCCCTGCCCGAGCCCGCAGATCGACGTCGAGACCATCGCGTCGAGCCACTCCTCCACCTGCCAGCGCGGCATGGCGGTGCGACCGTGGGCCGAGCTCCTGGAGGAGATGGTGCATGCCCGCGGTTGCCGATCCGGCACGGCGTGCACTTCTGGCAGGACTCCTCGGCGAAGAATCGCATCGTCTCTGTGAGCAGCGTGAGCGGGGAGTAGCTCGCAGGAAAGACCTGAACGCCCGCCGAGCCGACGCCTGCACCCCACTCGCGGAGGTGTCGCGCGTGAGTGGGACGTCGAGCGCTTCCGGCGGCAAGATCCCGCTTGCCGCCCCACCTGGAACGATCGCTCCGACCTCCTCGCTCGCCCCGCCTGCGTGCTCGTCGATCAGCTCTCGGAGGGTAGAGCCGTTCGGCGCCTCGTAGCAGCCGGGCTCCGCCACCGCCCCCGAGATCGACCAGAGCCGGACACCTTGGGCACCGCGGATGCCGAGCGCCGCCCAGGCCTCGGCGCCGAGGCGGAGGACGGACGGGATATGGGCGAGCGTCTCGACGTTGTTGATGAGAGTGGGGCGGCCGAGGTAGCCGACCTGGCTCGGAAAGGGAGGCTTGAGGCGCGGCATGCCCCGGCGGCCCTCCATCGACTCGAGCATCGCTGTCTCCTCGCCGCAGATGTAAGCGCCCGCGCCCACGACGAGCGCGATCTCGAGACCGTCCAGAAGGCCGGCGGCTCGCGCTTCCTCGAGCGCTCCTGCGAGGCGCTCGCGCGCGCTCAGGTATTCCTCGCGTAGGTAGATGAACCCCTCGGTCGCCTCGGCGAAACGCATGGCGATCAGCATCCCTTCGAGCATGAGGTGCGGCCGAAGCTCCATCACGTACCGGTCTTTGATCGTTCCGGGCTCGCCTTCGTCTGCGTTGACGACGACGTAGCGCGGGCCGGGCTGGCCGGCGACCGCCTCCCACTTGAGCCCGGTCGGAAAGCCGGCGCCGCCGAGGCCGGCCAGGCCGGAGGCCTTCAGCTCTTCGACGATGCGCCCCCGGTCGGGCAGAGAGCGAAGCACCCGGTAGCCGCCGCGCTCCTCGTAGTCGGCAAGCGTCGCGTCGACCACTGAAAGCCCGAGCGACGGGCCATCGTTCGTCCGGTGGACGACGGTGGGCTCCACGCGGTCGCCGCGCAAGAGGACAGGTGCAAGGTCGCAATGACCGAGGCATTCCACGCCGAGAACCGGCACGCCGTTCCTTTGCTCCTGCTCGCGCGCCAGCAGGTCGCGCGCGCCTGCGCAGTGGCAGACGGGCCCGATGCAGACTCGGACGGCCTCGGTCGACACGCCGAGAAAGGAGTAGAAGGAAACGACCTCGTGCACCTCGCCTCGGCGGATGTTCATGCGATCGGCAACCGCATCCGAGAGCTCCGGCGTGATCGGACCGACCTCGCGGCGCACGCGCCCGAGATTGTCGAGGAGCCGCGTTCGGTCGGTCGGCAACTCCTCGAGGAGCGCGGTCAGCTTGAGTACGTCCACGGTTCGATTCTAGGGTTCGCCTCCATGCGCGAAGAGCTGACAACGTTGACGGCCGATCTAGTCCGTATCGATTCGCAGAGCCCTGACCTCGTCCCCGGAGCGGCCGGCGAGGCCGAGATCGCCCGCTTCGTCGCAGAGTGGCTTCGTGCCGCGAGCTTCGAGGTCGAGGTCGAAGAGCCTGCGCCGGGACGCCCCAACGTGATCGGCGTCGCTCGAGGCTCGGGCGGTGGCCGGGAGCTCATGCTGAACGCGCACATGGACACGGTTGGCGTGGGCGGCTTCGACCGTGCCCTCGAGCCTCGAGTCGAGGAAGACCGCCTCTATGGGCGCGGCGCCTACGACATGAAGGCGTCGCTCGCCGCGATCATGGTGTCCGCGCGGGAGGCTGCGGCGGAAGGCCTCCGCGGCGACATCGTGGTGACTGCGGTGGCGGACGAGGAGTTCGCCTCGGTCGGAACGGCCGCGATTGCGGCCGGCCGGCGAGCCGACGCGGCGATAGTGGCCGAGCCCACAGAGCTCGGAGTGGCCGTGGCCCACCGGGGGTTCGTCGCGTGGGAGATCGAGACGACGGGACGAGCCGCCCATGGCTCCAGGCCGGAGCTCGGCGTCGATGCGATCGCTCACATGGGCCATGTGCTCGTGGAGCTGGAGGGGCTTGATCGCTCCCTGCGCTCGGGCGATGGCCATCCACTCGTCGGTACCGGCTCCGTGCATGCGGGCACCATCGAGGGTGGCGCCGAGTTCTCGACCTATCCCGCGAGGTGCCTCCTTCGGGGGGAGCGAAGGACGATCCCGGGCGAGACCGTCGCGGGCACGCAGGTCGAGCTCGACGGCGCTGTGGCTCGCGCGTCCGAGCGGGTGCCCGCTCTCGCTGCGTCGGCGAGGATCCCGCTCTCGCGGGAGCCGTTCGAGGTGCCCGTGGACGAGGAGATTGTCGGGCTCCTCCAGCGTCACGCTGCTCGGGACGATGTCGTGGGAGTGCCCTTCTGGACCGACGCGGCGCTCCTGCAGGCGGCCGGCATCCCAACCGTGGTGTTCGGGCCGGCGGGCGAGGGAGCCCACGCCGACGTGGAGTGGGTCGACCTCGCCTCCGTCGAGCGCTGCGCTCAGACCCTCAGGTCGGTCGCGCGGGACTTCTGTGCCTGACACGTGGCGGTAACGGCGCATTCCGTTCCACACCGTGCGTCTTCCAGCGATACGCTCGAACGCGGTGGGTGGCGGAGGCCGGCCCCGGGAGCACCGGCCGAAGGGGACTAGGCTTCCTGAATGAAGAGCGCGGCACCCCGCGATGGGGCCCCGGGCGCGAGAGGTCGGCCGGCTCTGCCGCCGCCGTACTCGTCCACCCCGGTTGACGTCCTTCGCTTTCCGGCGGGCGTGGAGGAGCCCGACGAGGTCGCGGTCGAGGAGCCGCTGGAGATTCGCGTGGGTGGCGAGCCGGTTGCGGTCACGATGCGAACGCCCGGCCACGACGTTGAGCTCGCGCTCGGGTTCCTGCTCGCGGAGGGCTTTCACCCGATAGCCGCGGCGGCGCCTGCCGACCTTGCGGCCAACACCGTCGAGGCCGAGGTGGAGGAGTCAGACCTCGACAGCCCTGCGCCGCAACTTCTACACCTCGTCCTCCTGCGGCGTCTGCGGGAAGGGAGCCCTCGAGGCCGTCGCCGTCGAAGCGCCCGAGGTCGACAGCAAGCTCGCGCTCTCGGCCGAGCTCGTGGCGGCCCTGCCGGAGCGGCTTCGCTCTGCCCAGCCGGGGTTTGCGGCGACTGGAGGCCTGCACGCCACGGCGCTTTTCGACCAGCGCGGAGAGCTTCTCTGCCTGCGCGAGGACGTCGGCCGCCACAACGCGATGGACAAGGTCATCGGCTGGGCGTTCGGTCAGGGCCTCCTCCCGCTGAGAGCGACCGTCCTCTGCGTGAGCGGACGCCTCTCTTTCGAGCTTGTCCAGAAGGCAGTGGTCGCGGGCTGCCCGATCCTCGTCGCGGTCGGGGCGCCGTCTTCCCTGGCCGTCGACCTCGCTCGCGATCGCGGGCTCACCCTCTGCGGCTTCGTCCGCGACGGCCGCGTGAACGTTTACGCGCACGCATGGCGGATCACCCCGTAACTGGCGTCCTCCTCGTCGGTGGAGCGAGTCGCCGGTTCGGCTCGCCAAAGGCGCTGGCGCGGCTCGGTGGTGAGACGCTCGCGGATCGGGCCTGGCGGGTACTAGGGGAGGCGTTCCCGCACCGGATCGCCGTCGGTAAGGCCGGCGAGCTCGAGCTTCCGTTCCCTGTCACCGGTGACGCCGCGGAGGTTCGCGCGCCGCTCGCAGGAATCGTCGCCGGGCTCGCCGCGACCAGGTCCGACGTCGCTGTCTTCCTGCCGGTCGACCTGCCGCTCCTCGACGCGGCGACGCTTCAGGCTCTCGCGGCCGCCTGCCGGGACGCGGCGACCACGCAGACCGGCCCCCTGCCCGCCGCCTTCCACAAGCGGGCTCTGCCCGAGCTCGAGGCCCGCCTGGCGCGCGGTGAGCTCCGTCTCTCTGCTGCGCTTCACGCGCTCGACACGGCGGTAGTTCACGCCGATCCTGCCCTCCTCGCGAACGTGAACGAGCCGCCCGACCTCGCGCGGCTGTCAGGCGACGGCGGCGGCTAGGCCCCGTGGGGTCAGGACGCGCTCGCGTTCGGCGCCCGTCCCGATCATCGTCACCTCGACGGCCAGCGACCGCTCCACGAACTCCACGTAACGGCGCGCCGCCGACGGCAACGAGTCCATATCTTCGACCGCGTCGAGGGGTACCGCCCAACCCGGCAGGGCCTCGTACACCGGCCGTGCGTGATGGAAGTCGCTCTGGTGCGCGGGCAGCTCCGCGGTCTCCGAGCCGTCCTCGAGTCGGTAGCGCACGCACACCGGAAGCTCGTCGAAGGCCGAGAGGACGTCGAGCTTCGTCAACGCGAGCGAGGTGATGCCGTTCACGCGGACGGCGAACCTGAGCCCGACCAGGTCGAGCCAGCCGCACCGACGCTCCCGCCCCGTGACTGTCCCGAACTCGTGGCCGAGCTCCCTGACGCGAGCCTGGTCAGCACCCTCGATCTCTGTCGGGAAGGGCCCCTCGCCGACGCGCGTCACATATGCCTTCGCAACTCCGAGCACCCGGTCGATGCGGTTCGGCCCGAGGCCGATCCCCGTCGCGGCATTCGCGGCGACCGTGTTGGACGACGTCACGAAGGGATACGTACCGTGATCGAGGTCGAGCAGCGTCCCCTGCGCACCCTCGAGAAGGACTGCCTTTCCTTCGCGGAGTGCGCGGTCGACGAGCAGCGACGTGTCGGCGATGTACGGCCGGATGCGCTGCGCATAGCTTTCGAGCCGCTCTGCCAGCTCCTCGAGATCGAGCGGCTCGACCCCGTAGACGCGCTCCAGCCAGAGGTTCTTCTCGGCGAGCGCGACCTCGATCTTCTGGCGGAGGATCTTCGGGTCGAGGAGATCCTGGACGCGGATCCCGAGCCGCATCGCCTTGTCCGCGTAGCAGGGGCCGATGCCGCGGCGCGTTGTCCCGATCTGAAGCTTGCCGAGGCGACGCTCGCTGGCCTGGTCGATAGCGACGTGCCAGGGCATGATCAGGTGCGCCTCACCCGAGACGTGCACGTCGGCGGTCGAGCATCCGCGGGCCTCGAGCTCGTCGACCTCAGCCAGGAACACCTCTGGATCGATCACGCAACCGGCGCCGATCACGTTGGTCTTGCCTGTCACCACGCCCGACGGGATCTGGCGGATCTTGAAGGTCTCGCCGCCGGCCACGATCGTGTGGCCCGCGTTCGGGCCGCCCTGGTAGCGGCAGACGAGGTCGGAGTGCTGCGCGAGGAGGTCGACGATCTTCCCTTTGCCCTCGTCGCCCCACTGCGCGCCCACGATCACGGTCGCAGGCATGTGCGCCGGAGCTTAGAGCGCGGGTCTGCCGGAGGCGGTCGCGGGCTCTACGCGCATTCGGATCCCGTGGCGGGGCCGCAGGGTGATCCCGGGCTCGGGCTCGACCGGGTGGCCCGGCACCGGGACGAGCCGGAAGCGCTGAGCGACCGCCGCCAGGACGGCGAGTAGCTCGAGTCGCGCAAGCGCCTCGCCGATGCAGACCCGTGGCCCGAAGCCGAACGGAAAGTACGCGTGACGCGGGCGATTTCGGGCCGCTTCGGCGCCGAACCGCTCCGGGTCGAAGCTGTCTGGCGCCGGAAAGTAGCGCGGGCTGCGATGCACGACCCACTGGGAGATGTAGACCTTGGCGCCGCGCGGGATCCGAACACCGGTCGGTAGCCGGTCGTCGCCTAGCGCCATCCGGACGAAGAGCCAGGTGGGCGGGAAGAGCCGCATCGACTCCGAGATCACCTGGGCGGAGTAGGGAAGGTCGACGACGGTGCGCTCGTCGAGAGCCTGCCCGTGGAGGGCACCGTCGAGCTCGGCGCGAACGCGCTTCTCGACCCGCGGGTGGGCGGCGAGGAGGTGCCACGTCCAGCCGAGCGCATCTCCGACGGTCTCGTGCCCGGTGACGAGGAGCGTCACCGCCTCGTCCAGGAGTCGGCGTTCGTCCAGGTGTCCCGCTGCGCGCTCGGCACTCGCGAGCGAGCCGAGCAGGCTGCCGTTCGCGTCCAGCGCGCTGCCCAGGTGCCGCGCCAGGAGCTCCTGAAAGAGCGGCCGGTGGAGGCGGTAGATCCTGTTCACCCGCGTCGGCACGCGATCAGCGGCGGGTAGGAACGAGTGGAAGACGTGCTCGATGTGTCGGCGCCGCCAGACGATCGCCTCCTCGAGCTGCTCCTCCTCCGCCGGCGCGAGCCGGCCGAGCAAGATCCGGATGATCGCGCGCCGGGCGATCGCCGTCATCTCGGCGGTGATGTCGAGCTCCTGACCCGGCCGCCAGGTGTCGATCCGCTCTGTCGCGGTCTCGGCGATCACCTCCGCGTGTAGTGCGGCGGCGCGCTGCGTGAAGCTCGGCTGAAGCCGGCGTCGGTGAGCTCGGTGGGCCGGGCCGGACGCCGTCAGGACTCCCGCTCCGGACACGCGCCTGCCTCGGCGGCTGGTGAGCCGCGGACTCTTCTCGTAGTTGGCCGCGTTTGCCACGAGGACGTGTCGCACCTCCGAGGCGTCGACGAGGAGGAACGTCCGGCGCCCGATTCGGAGCTCGACTGCCCGCTCGGCCCCGGAAGCGGCGGCGTCGAGGAAGCCGAGGCGATCGGCCAAAAAGGCGGGCGCGTGCCCGACGACCGGGTACCTGACGAGGGCCCTCATGCAGACCCGGCCGACCCGAGCCGAGCGCGCCGCCGGGCCATGGCTCGTTCGACGATATCGAGGTAGAGCGGTACGACGGCTTCCTCTGACCAGTGCCGGAGGAAGGCCGTGCGGCCCGAGCGCCCCTGGCGCTTCTGGAGCTCGGGCCGGGACTGGAGCCTGCCGAGCAGCGACGGCAGCTCGTCCGCTCGGGAGAAGAGAGAGCCCGCCCCGGCCAGCTCCATGATCTCCGGATGGGGGCCCACCGCGCGCGCGAGAACCGGGGTGCCGGCTCGGCAGGCTTCGATCAGCGTCGCGCCGAAGGTCTCGAACCCGACAGACGGAGCGAGGAGGGCGAGAGCGTGGCGGTAGAACGGGCCGAGATCCTCGTGCGGGACGCGGCCGAGAAAGCGGATCGCCGGGCTGCCGGCCGCCAGGCGGCGAAGCGCCGCGCCGTGGCTCCCGTCACCCGCGACGACGAGGTCGAGGCCGAGTCCCGAGCGGAAAAGCGGGATCACGTCGTCGAGCCCCTTGGGTCGCTCGAGTCTCCCGGCGACCAGGACGTAGGGGCGAGGGTGGGGCGGAGCCTCGGCCGCGTGCGATGCCTCGTCCGGCAGGCAGTAAGGCAGGAGCTCCATGTCCCGGGGAAACCCGAACTCGGCGTGCTTGCGGCGGCTGAACTCGCTGAGCGCGACGAATGCGTCGACCCTGTCGAGGCGGCGCTCGAGCGAGCCCGTGTAGCGCCAGAGCTGGGGCGGCCGCCGGTGACGCAGCGTGCAGCGGATGCATTGGCGGGCCGGGCAGGGCTCGCGGTCGTGGCGCCAGAGAACATGCGTGGGACAGACGAGCCAGTGCTCGTGCGCGAGGTAGATCTTTGTCGCCGTCCCGAGGTCGAGGAGCCCCGGCCCGCCGAGGAGCGAGACGTTGTGGTAGTTCACGACGTCGAAGCCCTGCCGGAGCACGGCCTCGATCCCGCGCCGCTGAAGCAGCGGCCGCCCAGTCTGCTGGGCGAGGAAGGGCGACAGACGGCCGAGGCCGCTTCGGAGGCGAACCACCTCGACGCCGTCGCGATCGGGGCCGGGAGCGGGCGCCTCTCGCCCGTTCAGCGCCCGGTAGGCATCCTCGTCGTGGACGACGGTGACGTCATGCCCGGCCCGCACGAGCGCTCCGGCCAGGCGCTCGACCGCGATCCCGTCCCCGCCGAAGGAGAACGGCGGGTAGAAGGTCGTCAGCATGCAGACGCGTAGTCGCTCCACGCCGACGTTCTAACACCGCAAGCGGCCGCGCTCCTTTACGACCCCCAGGCGCTCATGCGGCGGCCAGGTCCGCGAACTTCGCGTAGCGCTTCAAAAAGGAGAGCTTGATCATGTCCGTCGGCCCGTTTCGATGTTTGGCCACGATGACCTCGGCGAGTCCCTGCTGATCCGATTCCTCCTGGTTGTAGTACTCGTCCCGGTAGATGAAGCAGACGACGTCCGCGTCCTGCTCGATCGATCCCGACTCGCGAAGGTCGGAGAGGATCGGACGCTTGTCGTGTCGCTGCTCCACCGCCCTCGAAAGCTGGGACATGGCGACGATCGGGACGTCGAGATCTCGCGCCAGCACCTTCAGGGAGCGGGAGATCTGCGAGACCTCCTGAACGCGGTTCTCGGCGGTCGACCCGGAGGTCATGAGCTGCAGGTAGTCGATGAGGATGAGACCGAGGTCCGGCACCTTGGACTTGAGCCGCCGCGCTTTCGAGCGGATCTCCATCATCGTCAGCGAGCCGGTGTCGTCGACGTACACGGGCGCCTTGGCGAGCTTGTCGCATGCGGCCGTCAGCCTCGGCCAGTCCTCGGCGGCGAGCTTGCCCGTTCGAAGGCGCTGCGACTCGACCTTGGCCTCGCTGCACATGAGCCGCTGCGTGACCTCGGACTTCGACATCTCGAGCGTGAAGAGGGCGACAGGGGTGGAGTGCCTCACCGCGAGGTTCGCGCACATGCAGAGGCCGAGCGCCGACTTCCCCATCGAAGGCCGGGCCGCGAGAATGATCAGGTTGCCAGGCTGGAAGCCGGACGTGATGCGGTCGAGGTCGCGGTAGCCAGACGGGATGCCCGTGACGTCAGCACCGGATTCGTAGAGGGCCGTGATGCGCTCGAAGCTCTCCTTGAGGAGCTGCTCGATGTGGCTGAACTCGGCGCTCGCCCGCTGCTGCGAGAGGTCGAAGACGATCTGCTCGGCCTTGTCGACGAGCTCGGTCGCATCACCTGGTCGCTCCCAGCCGAGCCGCGAGATCTCGCCGCCGGCCCGGATGAGGCCGCGAAGGGTGGCCGCCTCGCGGACGATGAGTGCGTAGTGGCGCGCATTCGCGCTCGCGGGCACGAGCGCGGCCAGCTCGTGGATCCGGACCTTGCCGCCGACCTGCTCCAGGTCACCCAGCTCGTCCAACTCGTCGACGAGCGTGATCGCGTCGACGGGCTCGCCCTTCGCGTAGAGCGCGAGCGCCGCGCGGTAGATCTTGGCGTGGCTCTCCCGGTAGAACTCGCGGCCCTCGGCTTCGAGCACCTCGCTGACGGCCGCGATGGCGCCGGGAGTGAGCATCATCGCACCGAGGACGGATTCCTCCGCGTCGAGGTTCTGGGGCGGAACCGGGGCAGTCTCATGAAGGGTCGTGGCCACGTCGGCCATGACCGTAGAGGAGGCGAATGCAGGCTGTCCGTCCACAGAGGTTGCTCCCGAAAACACCGTGGTGTGCAGGAAAAGGAGAACCTATGTTCTCAGGCAGGCCGGACGGAATCCCCAGTCAGGGCGCCTGCTATCCACGACCTTTCTGTGCGGGGTCGAGACGAATTGGCCGCTCGGAGCGGAGATTCTCTCGGTGTGCCCACATCCCTGTGGACGGCGGGGTGGAGAACCGCTAGCGCTCGTTCGGGTCCGGCGATCCGGACCGCTCGACACCGGGGGCTGAGGTCGATTCGACCGCGTCGGCGGGTTCGAGTTCGGGCGGTGGCGGGGCGTCTAAACCGGGCTTCTCGCCGGCGTCGGCCGCAGGCGGCGCGTCTTCGAGGTCGGACTCCTCCTCGGCCTCGAGAAGCTCCTCGCTCCATTCTTCGTCCCCCTCGAGGAGAGCCGGTGCGTCCTCCTCGGGCTCCCCTTCCTCCTCGGCGCGTGCGGCGGCCTCCATGGCGGCCAGCTCCTCCTCGGGCGGTAGCTCGCCGCCCTCGGGCACGACGAGCGTGCGAACTTCGGCGGTGACGTCCTGGAAGATGTCGATCGAGATCGAGTAGCGCCCGATGCGCTTGATCGGCTCGGAGAGCTGGATCTTCCGCCGGTCGACTCGAATCTTCTCTTTCGCCCAGAGCTCGTCGGCGATGTCGGTCGGGGTGACAGACCCGAAGAGGGTTCCCTGCGGCCCCGCGTTCACGTCGAAGCGAAGCTCAGCCTGCGAGAGCGCGTCGACGATCTCCTTCGCCTGCTCGAACGTTCGGGCTTCGTGGCGCGCCCGCACCGCCTCACGTTTTTCGAGCTCGGCCACCTTGGCGGGAGTGGCCGTCTCGGCGAGCCGGCGCGGCTCGAGGTAGTTCCGCATGAACCCGCGGGTGACATTCACGACCTCGCCCCTGAGGCCGACCTTGTCGACGTCGGAGAGGAGGATGACGTCCATCAGCGATTGTCGACGTACGGCAGGAGTGCCATCTCTCGCGCGCGCTTCACGGCGACGGCGACCTGCTCCTGATGGCGCCGGCAGGCGCCCGAGATGCGGCGCGAGCGGATCTTGCCCTTCTCGGAGATGTAGCGCCGTAGCTGGTTCGTGTTCTTGTAGTCGACGTGGTCGACCTTGTCCTTGCAGAAGTAACAGCTCTTCCGACGGGTGGGAGGTCCCCCGCCAGGCGGCCGTCTGCGTCCTTTTGTCTGCTGCTGCTCTCGTGCCATCTGGTTCGCGACTCCTCTGTCTGCCCTAGAACGGAATGTCGTCGTCGGCGCTCGACGGGCCGAAATCCGAGCGGTCGGCGGCGACGTCTCCTGCCGGGACGTACTGCTGCTGGCCGCTGCCGTCGCCGTCGCCCCGGGAGCCGAGGAACTGGACGGAGTCCGCGATGACCTCGACGGCCTGGCGCTTCGACCCGTCCTGAGCTTCCCACTCGCGCCAGTCGAGGCGGCCGTCGACGGCGACAGGCCGGCCGCGCGACAGGAACTGGGCGCAGCTCTCGCCCTGGTTTCCCCAGACCGTGATGTCGAAGTAGTTCGGCTTGTCGCCCCACTCGCCCGTCGACCCGTCCTTCTGTCGCGTATTGACGGCGAGCCTGAGCTTGCAGACGGCGGTGCCGCTCGGCGTATGGCGAAGCTCGGGATCCTTCGTCAGGTTCCCGACGAGTACGACGCGATTGATGTTGCTCGGCACTGCTCCCTCTCCTTCGATCGAACGTATGTTCCCAGTACGGTACTACCCGGTCGGGACGACGGGCTCCTCGTCGCGGCGCCGGACTACTGGACGGCGGACGGCCAGGTGGCGCATGACGCCGTCGGTGATCCGGAGAACGCGGGTCGCTTCGTCGAGCGTGGCCGGGTCGGCGTCGAAGTTGACGAGGTGGTAGATGCCCTCGTCTTTCTTGTCGATCTCGTACGCCAGCCGGCGCTTGCCCCACGGCTCGTGCCCGACCCAGGCGCCGCCGCCCTTCTCGACGAGCTCACGCAGGCGCGCGAGGATCTCGTTCTGGCGCTCTTCGCCAAGCTCAGGGTCGAGCATCAACATGATCTCGTAGGCGTTCATGTGTCCCCGATCCTCCTTCCCTCGGTCTAGCGGCCCTGCCGACTCGCGTCGCTCGGGAACGTGGCGGCGCCGGGCGGGGCAGGAAGTGAGCCGAGTATAGCGAGGCTCGCGGGCTTGCCCCACCGCGCTCCGTCGTGGAAGAGTGACGAGGGTGCAACGACTTCCGACGCTCCTTGCCGGCGCCGCGGCGGGCGCCCTCGCGGCCGCGGCGCTCCTCCGGCGTCGGCGAGTCGACCTGCCGGCGCCGACCGGGCCCGAGAGCCGAGCCCAAGACCTTCGCCGCAAGCTCGCCGAGGCTCGGCAGGCGTCAGCCGAGGAGGAAGAGGTCGCGGCGGCCGAGCGCGTCGTCGAGACGACCGCGGAGGATGACCCGGCGCCTCCCGCGGACGAGTTCGAGGCGATGCGGCGCCGCGTGCACGAAGAGGCCAGGGCGGCGGCCGACGAGATGCAGCAGTCTGGAGACGGCTAGCGAACGAAAGCGCTCGCCGCTCTGGCGAGGCCGCGCGCCACCCGCCACTGGTAGGCGGGACGCTTCAGCTTCTGGCCCTCGGAACGATTCGTCATGAAGCCGGTCTCGACGAGGACGACCGGGACGTTCGCCCAGTTGAACCCGGTCAGGTCGCTCCGCTCTACGAGACCGCGGTCGGCGGCATCGGTGGCCCGGACGACCTGGCGCTGGACGATGCCGGCTGCGCGCAGGCTCGGCCGGTGGATGTCAGCCGTCCAGCCACGCCGGTTCCACGGGTACAGGGTGGAGACGCCGTGCGCGCGCGAGTCGGTCGAGCCGTCTGCATGCACCCGAAGCATGAGCGCCGCGTCGCGGCGGTTGCAGAAACGTGCCCGGGCGATGTTGCCGCCCTGTGGGAGCGTGAAGTCCGGACTCGTCCGCGTCATCGCGACCCGGTAGCCACGCTCGAGGAGGAGCGAGCGTGTCTTCTTCGAGATCGCGAGCACGACGGGCGCCTCTCCGGGCGCGCCGCCCCCGTCCTTGATCTTCCGTGTCGAGGAGCCCGGGCCGATCCGCTCCGTCTCGAAGTTCGGCCTCCGGGCGTGCCCCGGGTCGATGCAGACCAGGGGAGGCGGGGGAGGCGAGGGAGCGTCTGCGAAGGCCATGCTCAATCCTCGTTCGCGCTTGTGTAAGGTCCCCCTGCCATGGACGCCATGATCCGCCTGACAGGGGTTTCTCGACGCTTCGGAGACGTCCGCGCAGTCGATAGCGCCGACCTCGAGGTGGCCCGCGGTGAGTTCGTTGCCCTGCTCGGGCCGAGCGGCTGCGGGAAGACGACGCTCCTCCGCCTGATCGCCGGCTTCGAGCGCCCTGACGCGGGCGCGGTCGAGCTGGACGGCCGGCCCGTGGCCGGGCCTGCGTGGGTTCCGCCCGAGCGTCGGCACGTTGGCATGGTCTTCCAAGACTACGTGCTGTTCCCGCACCTCACGGTGGCGGAGAACGTGGCTTTCGGGGTGCCGCGCGAGAGCCGCGTTCGGCGCGTCGCCCAGACGCTCGCGCTGGTCGGGCTCTCGGGTCACGCAGGCCGCTATCCGCATGAGCTTTCCGGCGGCCAGCAGCAGCGGGCGGCGCTTGCGCGGGCACTCGCTCCCGAGCCGGCAGTCGTGCTCCTCGACGAGCCGTGGTCGAATATCGACCCGCTGCTCCGCGCCTCGATGCGCGACGAGCTCGCGGAGATCCTGCGGGAGTCGGGCGTGACGGTTCTGCTCGTCACCCACGAGCAGGAGGAGGCGTTCTCGGTCGCCGACCGGATCGCGCTCATGCAGGACGGCCGGGTCGAGCAAACGGCCGCACCCGAGGAGATCTACTACGGGCCGGCGAGCCGCTGGGCCGCCGAGTTCGTGGGAACGGCGAACGTCCTCCGGGGGCGGGTTGGCCAGGGCCGGGTCGAAACGGTGGTCGGCACCTTCGATGTGTCGGGCACGAACGGGCACGAGACCGTCGACGTCCTCGTCCGGCCGGAGCTCCTCGAGCTCAGGCCGGACCCCGCTGGGGAGGGAGAAGTGATCGCTCGCCAGTTCCGAGGTCACGACGTCTTCTACGAGGTCAGACTCGACGATGGGACGCGGCTGTTCTCGCAGCGGCCTTCCAATGAGCACGTGCCGCTGGGCGTCCGGGTGTCTTTGCGGACGCACCAGGGCCGCGTCGCGCTCTTCTCCTGACACCGCTCAGGCCACCTTTGTAAGGTGCGCCTTACACGACGTTGTCAGGCAGACCTTACAAGGGAGGAACGATGCAATCTCGCACCGCCGCGGTGCTTCTCTCCGCGCTCGGGCTCGCCTTCGCTGCAAGCGGCTGCGGCTCGGACGGCGAGAGCGCGCTCGAGAGTGGAGGGACCACGTCCGGCGGCTCGCTGACCGTGTACTCGGGGCGCGAGGAGGAACTGGTCGAGCCTCTCTTCGAGCAGTTCGAGGAGGAGACGGGCATCGACGTCGAGGTTCGCTACGGCGACAGCGCGGAGCTGGCGGCCACGCTCGCCGAGGAGGGGGAGAACTCCCCGGCCGACGCGTTCTTCGCACAGGATCCTGGCTCGCTCGGCGCGGTGGCGGACGAGGAACTGCTCGCCGAGCTGCCGGACGAGCTCCTGGAGCGCGTCGGCGAGCGCTTTCGGGACGACGGAGGACGCTGGGTGGGGACATCGGGCCGCGTTCGCGTTCTCGCGTATAACACCGACGCTCTGAGTGAGAGCGATCTTCCGGAGTCCGTCTTCGAGCTGACTGACCCGAGGTGGGATGGCAAGATCGGCGTCGCGCCGACGAACGGCTCCTTCCAGGCGTTCGTCACGGCGATGCGGCTCGCCGAGGGGGAGGACGCGACTCGCGAGTGGCTCGAGGGGATTCAGGCGAACCAGCCAAAGCTCTACGAGTCGAACTCGACGATAGTCGAGGCCGTCGCGGCGGGCGAGATCGAGGTCGGGCTCGTCAACCACTACTACCTCTACCTCGTGAAGGAGGAGCAGCCCGACGCGCCGGTCGAGAACCACTTCTTTGCCGGCGACGACCCGGGAGCGCTCGTCAGCGCCGCCGGAGTCGGGATCGTCGAGGGCGCCGAGCACGGTGACCAGGCACGCGCGCTTGTCGAGTTTCTGCTCTCCGAGAGCGGCCAGCGCTTCTACGTGGAGGAGGCCGAAGAGGCCGAGTATCCGTTGATCGACGGTGTCGAGCCAACGGAGGGCCTACCGCCGCTCGAAGACCTCGAGGGGCCCGACATCGACTTGGCCGACCTCGGGCCCGAGCTCGAGGCGACGCTCGAGCTCCTGAACGAGGTCGGCTTCACGACGTGACGGACGGGGCGGTGTCTCCGGCGGCGGGTTCGCCCGCCCGCCGCCACCCGCCGCCCCTCCTCGTCGCGGCCGCGCTCGCGGCGATCGGCATCGTCCTTCTGCCGCTCGTCTACCTGGCCATACGGGCGGGTACCGGCGGACTCGACGCCTGGGCCGACGTCCTGGGACGCGAGCGGACGCTCCAGCTGGTCGGCAAGACCGTCCTCCTGGTCGTCGTGGTCACGGCGGCGGCGGTCGCGATCGGTGTCCCGCTCGCATGGCTCGTCGTGCGAAGCGACCTGCCCGGACGGCGCTTCTGGGGAGTCGCGGCCGGCCTGCCGCTCGTCGTCCCGAGCTATGTGGCGGCGCTGGCTCTCCTCGCTGCGTTCGGTCCCAGCGGGCTTCTCCAGGAGGCGCTCGAGCCGCTCGGCGTCGACCGCGTGCCGGAGATCTACGGCCTGGCGGGGGCTGTTCTCGCCCTGACGCTCTCGACCTACCCATACGTCTATCTCCTCACGGTGGCGGCGCTCCGCGGGCTCGATCCCGGGCTCGAGGATGCCGGGCGGGGTCTCGGGCGATCCAAGTTCTCCGTGTTCCGCCGGGTGACGCTCCCGCTCCTCCGACCCTCCGTCGGCGCCGGAGCCCTCCTGGTCGCTCTCTACACGCTCTCGGACTTCGGCGCCGTCTCGCTCATGCAGTACGACTCGCTGACGCGGGCGATCTTCCTCCAGTACCGCTCGCTCTTCGACCGGACGCCTGCCGCGGTGCTGTCGCTCGTCCTGGTGCTCCTGACCGCCGTTGTCCTCGTCCTCGAGCTTCGGACGCGCGGGAGGGGCGCGCTCCACCGCTCCTCACCCGGCGCGGCCAGGCCACCGGTACCCGTCGCGCTGGGGCGCTGGCGCTGGCCGGCCCTGGGCCTCTGCGCTCTCGCCGTAGGCTTCGGACTCGCCGTGCCGCTCGCCGTGCTCGGCTACTGGCTCGGGCGAGCGGTCTCACTCGGCAGCCCGCTCGCCTCGGGGTGGGAACCGGCCCTGAACTCCGTCCTGGTTTCGCTCGGAGCCGCGGGGATCGCCGTCGCCGCGGCGATTCCCGTCGCGGTGCTCGCAGTGCGGTACGCGTCGGGCTGGACACGAGCGCTCGAACGGCTCGCCTACGCCGGCAACGCCCTCCCGGGGATCGTGATCGCGCTCTCGCTCGTCTTCTTCGCGGCGAACTACGCGAGCCCCGCGTACCAGACGGTCGGGCTCTTGCTCGTCGCCTACGTGATCCGGTTCTTCCCGCAGGGAGTCGCCGGCGCGCACTCGGCCGTCTTGCGGGTCGACCCGCATCTCGAGGACGCCGCGCGCGGCCTCGGGCGGCGGCGGTTTCGCGTCTTCACGTCCGTGACGGCTCCGCTCGCGGCTCCGGGGCTCCTGGCGGGTGCGGCCCTCGTCTTCCTGAGCACGATGAAGGAGCTTCCGGCGACGCTTCTTCTGCGGCCGATCGGCCTCGAGACGCTGGCGACCGAGGTGTGGACGGCGACGACGGTCGGGGCGTACTCGAGAGCAGCTCTGCCGGCGCTCCTCCTGGTCGTCCTCTCGGCCCCGTTCGTCTACCTCCTGAGCGTCCGGAGGCGGGTCGATGTGGACGCGCCCGGGTAGCGTCACCCGCTTCGGGGTTGACAAACCTGCGCGAATCTCTGCACACTGAGAGGCAGCGATGAGGACTCGCAAGTCGCAACCGCCCCGCACCCGGTCTCGTGACCGGCGCGTGGCCTGCCTCCTCATCGTCCTCCTCATCACGATTCTCCCCCTCTAGGGGGAGCATCGAGACCACGCGCTAACGAAGCGCAGACGCCGACCGATGTAAGGGATTAGTGCGTCTCCGACCGCAGGGGACGCCCGATGAGGAGGAGCCGAAGAGTGTCAGTCCGCAGGATCACGATCTTCGATACGACGTTGCGAGACGGCGAGCAGTCGCCGGGCATCGCGCTTGCGCCCGACGAGAAGGCGGAGATCGCCGCGCAGCTCGAGCGCCTCGGCGTCGACGTGATCGAGGCGGGCTTCGCCGTCTCGTCGCCCGGCGACTTCGAGGGCGTGAAGGCGGTCGCGGCGGCCGTCGAGCGGCCCACGGTCGCGTCCCTCGGCCCGCACGCGCAAGCAGGACGTCGACGCCTCGGTCGAGGCGCTCGCCGGCGCGCGCCGCTCGCGGCTCCACGTCTTCATCGCGACGAGCCCGATCCACATGGAGAAGAAGCTTCGGCTCGAGCCGGCCGAGGTGGTCGAGCAGGCCCGCTGGGCGGTCGGCTACGGCGCCGGCCGGGTCGACGAAGTCGAGTTCTCGTGCGAGGACGCGACGCGCAGCGACCCGCGGTTCGTCGCCCAGATCTGCCGCGAGGTGATCGAGGCCGGCGCGACCACGATCAACCTCCCCGACACCGTCGGCTACTGCCTGCCCGAGGAGCACGCCGCGTTCCTCCTCGAGGTGCAGCACCTCTGTCCCGAGCTCGCGCGAGGTCTGCCTCTCGGTCCACTGCCACGACGACCTGGGGCTCGCCGTCGCGAACTCGCTCGCGGGCGTCCAGGCCGGGGCGACGCAGGTCGAGTGCACCGTCAACGGGCTCGGCGAGCGGGCCGGCAACGCGGCGCTCGAGGAGATCGTGATGGCACTCGACGTGCGCCGCTCGTTCTTCGAGGTCGAGACCGGCATCGACCGGAGCCAGATCGGCGCAGTCTCGCGGCTCGTCTCGCGGCTGCACCGGCTACGCCGTCCAGCGGAACAAGGCGATCGTCGGGCGCGAATGCGTTCGCGCACGAGGCCGGCATCCACCAGGACGGGATGCTGAAGGACGCGGCGACGTACCAGATCATGGATCCGGCCGAGCTCGGGCCTGCGCATGACGCTCCCGCTCGGCAAGCACTCGGGCCGGCACGCGTTCGCGCTCGCCTGCAAGGACCTGGGCTACGAGCTCGAGGGCGACGAGCTGAACGAGGCGTTCGCCCGCTTCAAGCGGCTCGCCGACACCGGCAAGCCGGTGTCGGTCGAGGAGGTCTTCGAGACGAAGGAGGTGGCGGCATGACGGGCAAGCGCGACGTACCGAGTGGCCTGCCTCGCCGGTGACGGCGTCGGGCCCGAGGTCATGGCGGAGGCGAGCCGGGTCGATCGCCGCGGTCTCGCGCCACCACGGATTCGCCGTCGAGGAGCGGCACGTCCCGTTCGGAGGTGAGGCGCTCTCGCGCTCGGGGCATCTGCTCCCGGCCGCAGACTCGCGCGGCGTACCTGACCGCCGACGCCGTGCTCGTCGCGGCGCGCGGACGAGCCGGCGCTCGCCGGCGTCGTCGCCGAGCTCGAGATCCAGGCCCGCGTGGCCGAGGTACGCGTGAACGGTAAGGCGTCCGTCCGCGTCGTCTCCCCGGTCGCCGAGGAGGCATCGGCCTGGGCCGTCGAGCGGGCGTTCGCGACTGCCCTCGCGCGCTCGGCGCGTCTGACCGTCGTGTCGCCCGACGAGCGGTTCGCGCAGCTCGTCCGGCGAGGCCGGCTCCGGCTTCGACGGCGTGCTCGTCGAGCGACGTCGAGGTCGCCGACGCCGTCCGGCGGCTCGCCTTCGAGCCTGAGGGCTTCGACGTGGTCGTCACGGGCGCGGGGCTCGGCGAGGCGCTCGCAGGCCTCGTCGGCTCGGGCACCGGAGACGAGCGGGTCGCCGCGACCGGGCCTCGTCGGTGAAGGGCCCGGGCGTCTTCGCGCCGCCCGGGCGGGGCCGTCGGCGGCGAGGAGGCCGGGCAGGGCGTCGCCAACCCCTGCTCCATGCTCCTCGCAGCCGCGGTCATGCTCTCGGAGGGCCTCGGCGAGCGCACCGCCGCGTCGACGCTCGCGGCGGCACTCGGCGGCACCGTCGAGAGCGCGCGGCGGACTCCCGACATGGTCGCGACCGGCGTCGGCTCGACGACCCGCGAGTTCATGGACGCGCTCCTCGCGGAGCTGCCGCGGCGGGTGCCGACGTTCGAGTTCTCGAGGGAGGCATACGCCGCATGAGCCGGATGCTCGGCTCTGACGCCATCCTCCGCTCGCTCGAAGCCGAGGGCGTCGACGTCGTCTTCGGGATCCCCGGCGGCGCCATCCTCCCGACCTACGACGCGTTCGCGCGCGGGCACGACGGTGCGCCACGTCCTCGCCCGGCACGAGCAGGGCGCCGGGCACATGGCCGAGGGTTACGCGCGCGCGTCGGGCCGGGTCGGGGTCGCGATGGCGACCTCGGGACCGGGCGCGACGAACCTCGTTACACCGATCGCCGACGCCTGGATGGACTCGACGCCGCTCGTCTGCATCACCGGCCAGGTGCGCACGAACCTGATCGGCACCGACGCTTTCCAGGAGACCGACGCGACCGGGATCACGCTCCCGATCGTCAAGCACTCGTGGCTCGTCCAGGACGTGCAGGAGCTGCCGCACGTCCTCAAGGCGGCCTTCCACGTCGCGCGCACCGGCCGCTCCGGCCCCGTCCTCGTCGACGTGGCCAAGGACGTCCAGGAGGCGGAGATCGACTTCCGCTACCCGGACGAGGTCGACCTGCCCGGCTGGCGGCCGCCGGCGAAGGTGAACGCGCGCCAGCTCGAGCGAGGCCGCGAAGGCGATCGCCTCGGCCGAGCGGCCCGTCCTCTACGTGGGCGGCGGCGTCGTCAACGCCGATGCTTCGGACGAGCTGCGCGAGCTCGCCGAGGCGGGCGGCCTTGCCCGTCGTCACGACGCTCATGGCGAAGGGCGCCTTCCCGGAGACCCACGAGCTCTCCTACGGCGCGCCCGGGATGCACGGCTCGAAGTGGGCGAACTGGGCCCTCAACAAGTGCGACCTCCTGGTCGCGGTCGGCTCGCGCTTCGACGACCGGGTGACCGGCAAGCTCTCGGCGTTCGCGCCCGGCGCGCGCGTCGTCCACCTTGACGTCGACGCCGCCGAGATCGGAAAGCTCCGCCACGCGGACGTGCCGGTCGTCGGGCCGCTCAAGCCGGCGCTCGCGGAGCTCGCCCGCGAGCTGGCGCGGCTTCGCGCTCGCAGAACGGCTCCTCTGCGGGCCCTGTCGTCTGGCGTGCGCAGCTCGACGCCTGGCGCGATGCGTTTCCGCTCCGCTACTCGCCCGGCGGCGACTACCTGAAGCCGCAGGCCGTGCTCGAGACGCTCCGCGACCTGACCGCCGGCCGCGACGACGTGGTCTGGACGACCGGCGTCGGCCAGCACCAGATGTGGGCGATGCAGTACCTCGTCTGCGACCGGCCGCGGACGTTCATCACGTCGGGCGGGCTGGGGACGATGGGGTACGGCGTCCCCGCCGCGGTCGGCGCCAAGGCGGCGCGGCCCGACGCGACCGTCGATCTGCGTCGACGGCGACGGGTGCTTCCAGATGACGTCGCCAGGAGATCGCGACGGCAGTCCTCGAGGGCCTGCCGATCGTGACCGTGATCGTCAACAACGGCTGGCTCGGCATGGTGCGCCAGTGGCAGGAGATGTTCTACGCCGAGCGGTTCGCGCAGACGCACCTCACGCACTCGGTGCCGGACTACGCCATGCTCGCCGAGGCCTACGGCGCGGCCGGCTTCACGGTCGAGGACGAGGACGATCTCGAGTCGACGCTCGAGCAGGCGCTCACGTGTGGCCGCACCGCGGTCGTCGACGCGCGTTGCGACCCCGAGGAGAAGTGCTTCCCGATGGTGCCGGCGGGCGCGGCCTCCGTCGACGTCATCGAGTACACGGACATCGAGGGCGTCGAGGCGTGACGCACACGCTCTCCGTCCTCCTCGAGAACAAGCCCGGGGCGCTCGCGCGCGTCTCGACGATGTTCGCCCGGCGCGGATTCAACATCGAGAGCCTCGCCGTCGGCCCGACCGAGCGGCCCGACGTCTCCCGGATCACGCTCCGCGTCACCTGCGAGCAGCACTCCCTCGAGCAGATCGAGAAGCAGATGCACAAGCTCGTGAACGTGCTCCGGGTCAGCGAGCTCGAGCCGGGCGAGGCGGTCGAGCGCGAGCTGGCGCTCGTCAAGGTCAAGGTCAGCCCCGAGCGCCGGCCCGAGCTCCTCGCAGTCGCCGAGACCTTCGGCGCGAAGGTGGCCGACCTCGGCCCCGAGACGATGGTCTTCGAGCTCGTCGGTCCGCCCGAGTCGCTCGACTCCTTCGAGGAGCTCGTTCGCCCCTACGGCGTGAAGGAGCTCGTCCGCACGGGGCGGATCGGCCTCCCTCGGGCCCGCGCGCGCACCGGCCCCCGCAAGCAACGCGTCCTGTCCTAGAGCGAGAAAGGAACTCCATGGCGACGATCCACCGCGAAGGCAATCTCGAGCTGCTCGACGGCAAGGTTGCGGTCATCGGCTACGGCGCGCAGGGCCATGCCCACGCGCTCAACCTGCACGACTCCGGCATCGAGGTCGAGGTCGGCCTCCGCGAGGGCGGCGGCTCCTGGGCGAAGGCCGAGGAGGCTGGATTGACCGTGCGGACGATCCCCGAGGCCGTGCGCGGCGCGCAGATCGTCGCCTTCCTCGTTCCCGACCACGTCCAGGGCGAGGTCTACGAGCGCGATATCGCGCCGCAGCTCGAGCCCGGAGCGGCAGTCCTCTTCGCCCACGGCCTGAACGTCCACTTCGGGAGGATCGAGCCCGGCGAGGGCCACGACGTGATCATGGTCGCGCCGAAGGCTCCGGGCCGCCGTGTCCGGGAGCTCTTCGAGGTCGGCGCCGGCACACCCGGCCTCGTCGCCGTCTGGCGCGACGCGAGCGGCCGCGCGCTCGACCTGGCGCTCGCCTACGGCGTGGGGATCGGCTGTGCGCGCGTCGGGCTCCTCGAGACGACCTTCGCCGAGGAGACCGAATCCGACCTCTTCGGCGAGCAGGCCGTTCTCTGCGGCGGCGTCTCGGCGCTCATGCAGGCCGGCTACGAGACGCTCGTCGACGCCGGCTACCAGCCGGAGATCGCCTACTACGAGTGCATCAACGAGCTCAAGCTGATCGTCGACCTGATCTACGAGGGCGGCTTCAGCCACATGCGGAGCGTCGTGTCCGACGTCGCCGAGTACGGAGACCTGACGCGCGGCCCCGTCGTCGTCGACGATCACGTGCGCGAGACGTTCAAGAAGATCCTCGATGACGTTCGAAGCGGCGTCTTCGCGCGCGAGCTCTTCGCGGACGAGGAGCAGGGCCGGCCGCGCTTCGAGGAGCTCCGCCGCCAGGCCGCCGAGCACCCTGTCGAGCAGGTCGGATCGAAGCTCCGCGACCTGGCCGGCAGGGAGGGCCTCCTGGGCGCGGAACCTGAGCCGCATGGCGTCCGCAGTTGATGTCCCTGTAGCGCTCCTCGGTTACGGCACCGTCGGCGCGGCCGTCAACCGGCTCCTCCAGGAGAGCGCCGACGACATCGAGCGGGCGACCGGGCATCGCCTTCGCATCGTGCGCGCGCTCGTCCGCGACCTCGACAAGGAGCGCGGCTACGCGGCCGACGACGGCGTCCTGACGACCCGGTTCGAGGACGTCCTCGAGGACGAGTCGATCGCGGTCGTGGCCGAGGTCATGGGCGGCCTCGAGCCCGCCGGCGACCACGTCGTCTCGCTGCTCCAGGCGGGCAAGCCGGTGGTCTCGGCCAACAAGCAGCTGATCGCCCAGCGCGGCGCCGAGCTCTTCGCGACCGCCTCCGAGGCCGGGGTGCAGCTTCGCTTCGAGGCGTCGGTGTGCGCCGCGATCCCGGTCGTCAAGGTGCTCCGCGAGTCGCTCGTCGTCACGAACGTCCACCGGATCCTCGGGATCGTGAACGGCACGACGAACTTCATCCTCACCGAGATGGAGGCCGGGGCCGAGCTACGAGGACGCGCTCGCGGAGGCCCAGCGACTCGGGTTCGCCGAGGCCGATCCGACCGACGACGTGTCCGGAGCAGACGCGGCCGCGAAGATGGCGATCCTCGCCACCGTCGCCTTCGGCTCGCGCGTTCGGGCTCGACGAGGTCGCGCTGCCGGGGGATCGAGGAGATCCGGCGCGAGCACGTCGCCGCCGCGCACGCGAACGAGATGGTCGTCCGGCTCGTCGGCTCGGCCGCGCTCGTCGACGGCGAGGTCGACGTGCGGGTCGAGCCCGCGCTCGTCGACCGCCACCACCCGCTCGCCGCCGTCGAGGGTGCCTTCAACGGGGTCGTCCTCGAGGGCGACGCGATCCGCGAGATCACCCTCGAGGGGCCGGGCGCAGGCGGGATCGAGACCGCTTCCGCGGTCGTCGCGGACATGGTGAGCGTGATCGGGACGACCGGCACAGGCTTTCTCCAGAACGACGCCTGCTGGCGCGAGCTGCCGTTCCTCGATCCGGGCGACCTGCGCGCGCCGTACTACCTGCGCGTCGAGGTCGAGGACCGGCCGGGCGTGCTCGCGCTCGTCGCCGAGGGGCTCGCCGCGCACGGCGTCTCGATCGCGCGGCTCACGCAGCACCTCCTCGAGGACGGCGCCGCGCTCGACCTCGTCACGCACACGGCGCCCGCGGGCAAGGTTGAGGCGGCGCTCGACGACATCTCGGCGCTCGGTGCGGTGCGCGGCCGCCCCTCAGCACTGCGTGTCATCTCAGACCGGCTGACCTAGTCTTCCTGGGTGCCTCCGGAGCGGATCACCGCCGCGGATCTCTTCGCGCCGCCGGGCTACGCCCACGCGGTGCGGCCGGGTCGCTCGTCCACACCGCAGGCGCCGTGCCGCTCGACGCCGAGGGGAACCTCGTCGGCGAGGGCGACGTCCGGGCGCAGACCGCCAGGTGCTCGCGAACCTCGAGACGCAACTCGCGGCAGCAGGGGCAACCCCGGCCGACGTCGTCAAGACCGTGATCTACGTCGCGGGAGAAAGGCGAGAGGATCTCCACGCGGTTTGGGAGGTCTTCCGTGAGTCGTCTTTCGACGGCGCGGCCAGCACCCTCCTCGGCGTCTCGTTCCTCGGCTACACCGGCCAGCTCGTCGAGATCGAAGCGGTCGCCCTTACCGGCGGCTGACCGCGGCCCGGATCAGGGGAGTGTGGGTTCGCTCGTGTAGATCGCCGGGTCGCCCTGCAAGAGCCAGATCTCGGGGTGCTGCATCGGGACGAAGGAGCGGTCGCCGCCCGGCTCGCGCGTCGTCGGGACGGTGTCCCCCGAAGGCGTGTGGATGATGAAGTTCAGCGGCACGCTGTCGTCCGAGAGCGGGATCTCGAAGTACGCGCCGTAGGAGTCGGTGCCTGTCCGTTGTTGGGGGGCATCCCAGGGGGTGTCCGGAGCGGTCTTCCCGCTTCCCCAGAGGTGTATGCCCCAGCCGTCGTAGTCAGCGCCCGGCCGGTGGTAGTGGACGACCGCCGTCGAAACGACCGGTGCAACTGTTGCGGTCCGGGCGGCGCTCGTCACCGACTTCCCCGGCGCGTATCTGAGTCTTGCCCGATAGCGGATCTCGGTGTCGCCGGTCAGGCCCGAGATGTCGTCGACGCGGACGTACGCGGGCTGGGAGCTGTCCGGCGTCCCCACCGTCGTCCAGGGACCGTCGTCCACGCTTCGCTGGAACGTGACCGAGAATGTGTTCTGATCGGGGGTGGCGACGGCCTCCAGACGAATGGAGTCCCGCACTCGGGCGCCGGCTTCTGGGCTCACGAGCGCGATGGACGGCACCGCGACCCGTGCCGACTGGGTGGTGCTCTGGCGGCGATGGCCTGCGTTGTCGAGGACGACGGCCCGGTACTGAACCCGCGTGCCGGGCTTCACGTTGGCGACGTCGTGGAAGACGCGGTAGGGGGAGTTGTCGTCGGTGCCGATCGCCCGCCAGGCGCCGCGGCCCACCTTGGCGTAGAAGGTCACGTCGCAGAGCGACTTGCCCGCGACGCTCGCTTTGACCTCGATCCGGTCGCGGGGCGCGCCTCCTCCCGGCTGTACCGCCACAGAGAGTCTCGGCGCCCCGGCACTCCGTGGGAGTGCGGCAGACGAGCGATACACGAGGGCCGAGAGCGGCGCAACGAGCACGGGCAACCTGCCCCTCGCGTTCGTCGTCCCCGCAGGAGCCCCGAGCCCGTAGACGCGCGCGAAGCCGGTGCCGGCTCGAGCCGACGTCGGGATGACCGCCTGCCTCTGCGTCTCGGCGTTGTTCAGGACGACCACGTACTCGCGCCGCGTCCGCCGGTCGAATCTCGAAAACGCGTAGATGCCGGCGCTGTTGGTCGAGTACCGGTGCTGCTGCGGGCCGTTGCGAAGCGCGGGGTGCGACCGCGTCACGTTCGCGAGCTCCTGAATCGTCAGGTAGAGCGGGTGGGTTTGATCGAAGTTCGAGTCCGCCGGCGTGGCGTCGGTACCGATGTTGTCGTCGTCCTGGTAGTCAGCTACCTGGCTCGGGAACATGTCCTGGCGAGCTTCCTGGTCGCCGCCGTCGCCAGCGAAGCCCTGCTCGTCGCCGTAGTAGACGGTCGGATTCCCGCGCGAGAAGTACATGAGCTCGTGCGCGAGCTCGAGCCGCTGCAGGAGCTCCGAGTCCGACGCGCCTACGTTGTCGCTCCTGGCGAAGTGACCGATCCGGCCCATGTCGTGGTTGCCGAGGAACGTCGGTAGCTGGTAGGCGTTCGAGTCGGCGTCCGTGTACCAGTCGTCGCCCAGGAAGAAGTCGCGGAGCCCGTTTGTCGGCGCTGACTTCGAGGCAAAGCTTCTCGCTGCGTCCTGGAACGGGAAATCGAGGACGGCCTGAACCTTGGCCCGGGTCGTGTAGTGCGACGTGAAGGGCTTCGTGGTGTCGAAGACCTCGCCGAACATGAAGAACTGGCGCTTTCCCTTCGCGCGCGCGTGCCGGAGGACCTGGGGCGCGAAGCTCTGCCAGAACTCGACGTTCACGTGCTTCATCGTGTCGATCCGGAAGCCGTCGATCCCGAAGTCGGTGATCCACTTCTTGTAGATCGCCGTCATCCCGGCCACCACGCGCGGATGCTCCGTGAAGAGGTCGTCGAGCCCAAAGAAGTCCCCGTACTGCGTGTTCTCGCCGGTGAAGGTCGTGTTGCCGCGGTTGTGGTAGAGCCGCACGTCGTTGAGCCAGGCGGGGGCCTTGGTAATCGGCCCCGGCTGCGGAACGAAGGGGAAGCTCGTGGAGGCGTTCAGAGCGGGAAACGTGTTCTTCCCCGCGTAGTCCCGATCGTCGAACGGTTCGCCGGAGCTCCGATACGGGACATCGTCCTTCGACACGTAGCCGTAGGGAGCCGGTCCGCCGGCCTTCTGCTGATACGTGGTGACGTCGGCGGTGTGGTTCGTGATGATGTCGAAGAAGACCTTCATGCCGCGGGCGTGAGCCGCGTTCACGAGCTGCCTCAGCTCCGCATTTGTCCCGAAATGCGGGTCGATCCGCGTGAAGTCCGTCGGCCAGTAGCCGTGGTAGCCGGCGGTTTCCTGGCCCGGTGGCCCGTCGACGGGCTTGTTTTCGAAGCTAGGCGTCAGCCAGATCGCGGTAGTTCCGAGACCCTTGATGTAGCCGAGCTTGCTGCGGAGTCCCTTGAGGTCGCCACCGTGGAAGAACCCCTTGTGGGTCGGGTCGAAGCCGGTCTGGAGCGGGTTGCTTCCGGCGATTCCGCCGCGGTTGTTCGACGCCGAGCCGTTTGCGAACCGGTCGGCCATGACGAAATAGAAGTTCTCGCCGGTGAGCGGCGGGCGCAGGCTTCTTTTTGCGGCGAGCTGATCGCCGCCGGCGGCCGGGGCCGACGCTGATCCGATGAGCGAAAGTGCCGCTACGAGCCCGACTGCGAGCGGGGGCCGCGCCGAAGTCGCTTTGCCCAAACACCTCGTCCAGACGCTCATCCGCAGATCCCCCTCGCGGCGCGGATATTCCGCCCGCAACCGTCGCCCTCGCGCCTGAGAGTACTTCGTGTCGCGTGCGGCTACAAGGGGGCCTCGCACGAGCGGGGGGATGTCGGCCGCGGTCCCTTCAAGGCCTCCGCCCGAGGAATAGCTCGAGTCGGACTGCGTTACACTCCGTGTCTATGTTTTGTACAGAATTGGAGGTAGGTCATGACTCGGTCCCGTGAGTACGCACGGGGGCTCATCGCGCTCGCGGCGTTCGTCTCGTTTGCCCTCTCGGTGTCGCTCTGGTTCGCCGGCTACGAGCAGGAGGGCATCTTCGTCGGCCTCTGGGTGCCGTCGATCCTGGCGCTTGGCGCGCTCCTCTTCAGCTGGGAGCGCGGGCGATGATGACCGTCTTCATCTTCGCCATGGGCTTCCTCGTCACGCTGCTCGTTCTCGGTGCTATCAGCCTGCTCGCCTGGGGTGCAGTCCTGGACGGCCGCTTCGAACGGGAGGAGCGAGACCGCCGGTTGTCGCTCGCGTCGGCTGGGGATGCCAGGTCGGGCACCCGACCCGCCGCCTGAACGGAGGCGGGGCAGGACGGGCCGCCGTTTAGGCTTGAGGGCGTGCCCGTCTCACTCCTCGAGCGCTACCGCGACCGGCTGCCGGTCACCGATGCGACCCCGCTTGTAACGCTGGGCGAGGGCTCGACGCCGCTCGTCCGCGCCGAACGCCTCTCGGAGCGCCTCGGGCTCGAGCTCTGGCTCAAGTGCGAGGGCGCCAACCCGACCGGCTCGTTCAAGGATCGGGGCATGACGGTGACGGTCTCGAAAGCGCTCGAGGCCGGGGCGGAGGCGGTTGTCTGCGCGTCCACGGGGAACACGGCCGCGTCGGCCGCGGCGTACGCGGCCCGGGCCGGGCTTCGCGCCGCCATCCTCCAGCCGGCCGGTGCCGTCGCCGCGGGAAAACTGGCCCAGGCCCGCGCTCTCGGGGCTCGCGTCCTCGACGTCCGCGGCAGCTTCGACGAGGCGCTCGCCGCCGCGCGCGAGCTGGCCGAGCGCGGCACCCACGTGCTCGTCAACTCCCTGAATCCCCACCGGATCGAAGGGCAGAAGACCGCAGCGTTCGAGCTCGCCGAGGAGCTCGGCCGCGTACCGAACGCTGTCGCGCTCCCCTACGGCGGCGGCGGCAACCTCCGTGCCTACGCGCTCGGGTTCGCGGAATGGGACCAGGGGATGCCGCGGCTCGTCGCGGGCCAGGCCGCGGAGCGCCGCCTGACGCTCGCGAGCGCGATCCGGATCGGCCTGCCCGCCCACAGAGACGAGGCCGAGCAGGCGGTCGCCGACTCCGGCGGGGCGGTCGTGACCGTCACCGACGACGAGGTCGTCGAGGCGTGGCGCGACCTCGCGCGCCTCGAAGGCGTCTTCTGCGAGCCGGCTTCGGGAGCCGGCCTCGCCGCGCTTGCGCACGCGAAGCTCGAGCCGGGCGCGACCGTTGTCTGCATCGTCACGGGACACGGCCTCAAGGATCCCGAGGCGGTCGAACGGCTCGCGCCGCAGCCGGTCGTGGTCGAGCCGCGGGCCGATTCGATCGCAGAGGCAGTGGCATGAGCGTTCACGTGCGGGCTCCCGCCTCGACCGCGAACCTGGGGCCGGGCTTCGACTGCGTCGCCGTCGCGCTCGACCTCTGGAACGAGGTCGAGGTCGTGGAGGGCGCCGACGGGCCGGCCGATCTCGGCCACCTCGGCGTCCGCGCCTTCGCCCGAATCGCCGACCCCGAGGGCTGGACCTTCAGGTGGACGACGCGAGTCCCGCGGGAGTGCGGGCTCGGTTCGAGCGCCTCCGTGATCGCGCTCGGGCTCGTCGCGGCGGCGGCGTCCGAGGGGCGCGAGCCCGACCCCGAGGAGCTCCTGGAGGTCGGCGCGAGGCTCGAGGGCCACTGCGACAACCTCGCTGCTGCTCTCGCCGGCGGCGTCTGCCTGACGTCGGGGGGTCGGATCGCCCGGGTGGCGGACGGGCCGCCGGCGGTTCCGGTCGCGGTCGTTCCGCAGGAGACGCTCCTGACGGTGCAGGCGCGCACGAGCCTTCCGGAGTCGGTGCCGCACCGGGAGGCGACCGCATCCCTCGGGGCTGCGACGCTCCTCGGGGCGGCGCTCGCGAGCGGCTCCGCGCGAGCTCCTCGCCGGCGTCCTCGGCGGCGACCGGCTCCACGAGCCGTACCGAGCAGGCGACGGCTCGCTCCTCGCCGAGGTTCGGGCGGCGCTCCCGGACGGCGCGCTCGGCGCGACGCTCTCGGGCGCCGGCCCGGCCGTCGTCGCGTGGGCGGAGCCGGGCGCGGAGGCTGCGGTGGCACGTCACGCTCCGGGATCGGTTTCCGGCCGCCGACGTCATGTCCCTGACCGCCTCCACCGAAGGAGCGCACAGCCTGTGACCTCGCCCTACGATCGCCCGTCCGACCCGGCCAAGCGGCAGAGCGCGGCGCTCACCGACGGGCCTGACCGCGCGCCCGCGCGCGCGATGCTGAAGGGGATCGGCTTCACGGACGACGACCTCGCCCGGCCGCTCGTCGGCGTCGCGACGACGTGGATCGAGACGATGCCGTGCAACTGGAACCAGCGCGAGCTGGCCCAGGACGTCAAGCGCGGCATCCGCGAGGCGGGCGGGACGCCGGTCGAGTTCAACACCGTGTCCGTCTCGGACGGGGTCTCGATGGGCACGGAGGGCATGCGTGCCTCGCTCGTCTCGCGCGAGGTGATCGCGGACTCGATCGAGCTCGTCGCGCGCGGGCACCTCCTCGACGGGCTCGTCTGCCTCGTCGGGTGCGACAAGACGATTCCGGCCGCCGTGATGGCGCTCGCCCGGCTCGACCTGCCCGGGCTCGTCCTCTACAACGGCTCGATCGCGCCCGGGCGGTTTCGCGGCAAGGACGTCACCATCCAGGACGTGTTCGAGGCGGTCGGCGCGCACGCGGTCGGGCGGATGAGCGGGGAGGACGTGCACGAGCTCGAGGGCGTCGCGTGCCCGGGGGCCGGCGCCTGCGGCGGCCAGTTCACGGCGAACACGATGTCGACCGCGCTCGAGTTCCTCGGCATCTCGCCGCCCGGGTCGAACGGGATCCCCGCGCTCGACCCGGCCAAGCGTGACGCAGCCGAGGAGGCGGGGCGGCTCGTGATGCGGCTCGTGCGAGACGACGTGCGGCCGTCGCACGTGATCACGCGCGAAGCGCTCGAGAACGCAGCGGCATCGATCGCGGCGACCGGCGGCTCGACGAACGGCGTGCTGCATCTGCTCGCGATCGCACGCGAGCTCGGCATCCCGCTCGAGCTCGAGGACTTCGACCGGATCGCGGAGCGGACGCCGATCGTCGCGAGCCTGAAGCCGGGCGGGCGGTTCGTCGCCACCGACATGCACGCGGCCGGAGGCGTCGCGCTCGTCGCGCGCGAGCTCCTCAAGCGGGGGCTGGTCCACGGCGACGCGCCCACGGTCGACGGCCGCACGCTCGGCGACGTCGCGACCGCGGTCGTCGAGACGCCGGGCCAGGAGGTCGTCGTGCCGATCGAGACGCCGATCAAGCCGACCGGCGGCCTCGCGATCCTGCGCGGGAACCTGGCGCCTGAGGGCTCGGTCGTGAAGCTCGCGGGTCACGAGCGGCTCCTCCACCGCGGCCCGGCACGCGTCTTCGAATCCGAGGAGGAGTGCTTCGCGGCCGTGAAGGCGCGCTCGATCCGGGCCGGGGACGTCGTCGTGATCCGCTACGAGGGGCCCGCCGGCGGGCCGGGGATGCGCGAGATGCTGCACGTGACCGCGGCGCTCGTGGGGGAGGGGCTCGGGGACGACGTCGCGCTCGTCACCGACGGGCGCTTCTCGGGCGCGACGCACGGGCTCATGGTCGGGCACGTGGCGCCCGAGGCCGTCCGCGGTGGGCCGCTCGCGGCGCTTCGGGAAGGCGACACGGTCGTGGTCGACGTCGAGGCGCGCGAGCTCCGGGTCGAGCTCTCCGAGGACGAGCTCGCGAGCGCGGCTCGCCGACTGGAGCCCGCCCGAGCCGCGCTACACGACCGGCGTCTTCGCCAAGTACGCGGCGCTCGTCTCCTCCGCGAGCGAGGGCGCTGTCACGCGGCCGCGGGAACTTCGGGACTCCGACTGACGTCGAAGGAGTGTGCACGTTCTTCAGCTCCTCGTCGCCTTCCTCGCAGGGTCCTTTGCAGGCGGAGCTTCGGTCGAACAGCCCCGCCCCGTCGCCGAGCCTCCGAGCTCGCCGCCGCCTCGCGGTCTGGCGCGGCATCGGGCCTCCACCGGCCTGGATCGAGACCGAGCGCGGCTCGTTCTGGCTCGGCTACGCGGGCTACTGCTGGAAGGTGCTTGTGCATCAAGGACGGCCCGACTGTTCCGGGCGACCTCCCACGAGTCGTCGTGCGAGAAGGCGAGGTCGTTCGCTTCCACCTCGGCTTCCAGCCGAGTCGCGTGACGCTCGCGTTGGGTCGACGGAGGCGTTACCCGCCTCGAGCCGGCCAGAACGCATGAGCTGGCGTGTCGAACGAGGCGGCGCGCTCTTCGCTCTTCGTCCGTGGGGCGCGCGGCTCGGTGGGCTACTCGGCGGTTCTGAAGCTGCGCTAGGCGCTTCGGGCGCCGCTCGTATACTCGCCCGCGTGCGACCGGGACGAGGCGGCCCATGACCACCGTCGTCTGCCTGGCCGGCGACGGCATCGGGCCCGAGGTCATGGCCGAGGCAAAGCGGGCTCTCGCCGCGCTCGCGCCCGACGTCGAGCTCGACGACAGGCTCTTCGGCGGCGCCGCGATCCGGTCGAGCGGCGACCCGCTCCCCGAGGAGACGCTCGCGGCCTGCCGCTCGGCCGACGCCGTCCTGAAGGCGCCGATCGGCGATCCCGAGTTCGACGCCGCCGAGGTGCGGCCCGAGCAGGGGATGCTCCGGCTCCGCGTCGAGCTCGACGTCTACGCGAACCTGCGGCCGGCGCAGCAGGGTGAAGTCGATCTGCTGATCGTCCGCGAGCTCGTGGGCGGCCTCTACTACGGCGCGCGCGGCGTCCGCGACGACGGCACGGTCTTCGACACGTGCGAGTACCACCCGAGCCAGGTCGAGCGGATCGCGCGGCGCGCCTTCGAGCTCGCGCGGTCGCGGCGCGCGCGGCTGACGTCGGTCGACAAGGCGAACGTGCTGGAGACGTCCCGGATGTGGCGGCGCGTGACGCACGAGGTCGGGGCCGGCTACGACGACGTGCGAGCGCGAGCACATGCTCGTGGACAATGCGGCGATGCAGCTCGCGACCCGCCCGGAGCAATTCGACGTCCTCGTGATGGAGAACACGTTCGGAGACATCCTCAGCGACCTTGCGGCGGCTGTGACCGGCGGGCTCGGGCTGGCGCCCTCCGCGTCCCTGGGCGACGGCGGGACCAGGGCTCTTCGAGCCGGTGCACGGCTCGGCGCCCGACATCGCGGGGCGGGGAGTGGCCAACCCGGCGGCGATGCTGCGGACGGTACGGCGCTTCTCCTCCGGCACGGGCTGGGCCGCGAGGACGAGGCGACGCGCCTCGAGGCCGCTGTCGACGTCGGGCTCCGGGAGCGGCCGACGCCAGACCTCGGCGGCAACGCCCGTACGTCGGAGCTCGGCGACGCGGTTCTCGGAGCGCTCTAGCCGGTGCCCGGCCTTCAGGAACGGCTCCGCGAGATCGCCGAACGGGCCAGTCCGCGAACCGGCCTCCTCTTCGTGCTCGCATTCGTCTTCCTCGTTCTCTGGATCGTGCTGGCCGCGTTCGGCGTCGGCGACTAGCGCTAGCCCTAGCCCAGAGACGTCGTCGCGAATGCCGACGGGTGCTCACGCTCGTACGCGGCGATCTCGGGCCCGTGTTCGAGGGTTCGCGCGATCTCGTCGAGGCCGTTCAGCAGGCAGTGGCGCTGGAACGGGTCGAACTCGAACGGTACGACGCGCCCGGCCGGGTCGGTCACCTCCTGCGCCTCCAGGTCGACGCATCAGCTCGCCGCCTGCCCTTGGCGGTCGTCCATGAGGGCTCGCACCTCGTCCTCCGGCAGCCGCACCGGCACGAGCCCGATCTTCACGCAGTTCGACGTCGAAGATGTCCGCGAACGACGGCGCGACGATCGCCTCGAAACCGAAGTCCTGGAGCGCCCAGGGCGCGTGCTCGCGCGACGAGCCGCACCCGAAGTTCCGCCCCGTCAGGAGGATCCGCGCGCCCTCCGCCTCCGGGCGGTTCAGCTCGAAGCTCGGGCTCCTTGCGCCAGTCCCAGAACAGGAACTCGCCGAAGCCGGTGCGCTCGATCCGCTTCAGGAACTGCTTCGGGACGATCTGGTCGGTGTCGACGTCGGCGCGGTCGAGTACGGCCGCGCGCGACGTGACGCGCCGGAACGCCTTCACGAGACCGCCGCCGAGGTCGCGAACGTCGACGAATCGACCCTCGATCGCGGTCGCCGCGGCCACCGCCGGCGACACGAGATGCGTGCGCCCGCCGCGGCCCTGCCGGCCCTCGAAGTTCCGGTTCGAGGTCGACGCGCAACGCTCGCCTGGGCGCCAGGACGTCCGGGTTCATCCCGAGGCACATCGAGCATCCGGCGCGCCGCCACTCGAACCCAGCCGCCTCGAAGATCCGGTCGAGCCCTTCCTCCTCGGCCTGTTGCTTCACGCCGGCGGACCCCGGGACGACCATGGCGCGCACGCTCTCGGCAACCCGTCGTCCGGCCACGATCTCCGCCGCGAGCCGCAGATCCTCGATTCGCGCGTTCGTGCAGGAGCCGATGAAGACACGGTCGACGGCGATGTCCCGGATCGGTGTTCCCGGCTCGAGCGCCATGTAGGCGAGCGCCCGTTCGGCCGCCTCGCGCTCCGCTTCGGGTCCGCGAAGCCGGCCGGGTCCGGCACCTCGCCGTCGACGGGGACGACCATGCCGGGGTGGGTGCCCCAGGTGACCTGAGGCGCCAGCTCGGAGAGGTCGACCTCGAGCTCGGCGTCGAACCTCGCGTCCTCGTCGGTGCCGAGCCGGCGCCAGTCGTCGAGCGCCCGCTCCCACTCGCTGCCACGCGGCGAGGCCGGCCGGTCTTCGAGGAACGCGAACGTCGTCTCGTCGGGCGCGATCATCCCGGCCCGCGCGCCCCATTCGATCGACATGTTGCAGATCGTCATCCGGCCCTCCATCGAGAGCCTGCGCACGGCCTCGCCCGCGTACTCGACGACGTGGCCGGCGCCGGCGGAGACGCCGACCTTGCCGATCGCGCCGAGGATCATGTCCTTCGCGGTCAGCCCGAGTGGGAGCTCGTTCGTGAACGTGAGCCGGAGGGAGCGCGGCTTCGCCTGCAGGAGCGTCTGCGTCGCCAGGACATGCTCGACCTCCGAGGTGCCGATCCCGAACGCGAGCGCCCCGAACGCGCCGTGCGTCGACGTGTGCGAGTCGCCGCACACGATCGTCAATCCTGGTCTGGTCAGGCCGAGCTCGGGGCCGATCACGTGGACGATGCCCTCGCGGCCGCTGCCGGTGGCGTAGAGGGGCACGCCGAACTCGGCGCAGTTTCGCTCGAGGGCCTCGAGCTGCGCGCGCGAGAGCGGATCGGCAGCACCCGCGCCTGTTGGCACGTTGTGATCCATCGTCGCGAGCGTGAGGTCGGGCCGGCGCACCGGCCGGCCTGCGAGCCGAAGCCCCTCGAAGGCCTGAGGCGACGTCACCTCGTGGACGAGGTGCAGGTCGACCCATAGGAGCGTCGGCTCGCCCGGCGGCTCGGCCACCACGTGGCGCTCCCACACCTGGTCGAAGAGTGTTTTCGGCACGGTCTGATTGTGACCGCTGGCGCCGAGGTCGTCGCGGCTATTGAAACAAGAGGCCGGCTGCCGTAGCGTCGTCGAGCATGAGCCGTCCAAACGCCTGCCGCGTACTCGCCTCCGCCGTCGCGCTCGCAACCGTGCTCGCCTTCCCGGCTGCTGCGTCGGCCGTGCTCGGCGGGACGAACGGGCGCATCGTCTTCGTGAGCGGCCGCAGTCCCGCAGCGAGCGACGCGCAGGCGAAGATCTACCTGCGAACGATGGTCGGGAGCTCAGGCGGCGGCTCCGTAGGGTCGGCGATCACGTCCGACGCCGGGCAGTACCGCCACCCGACCTGGTCGCCGGACCGGCAGAAGATCGCCTACGCGCGGCACGACTCGGCCGCGGGAGTGCAGGACGTCTTCATCCATAACCTCCTGAGCGGTCAGATCACGACGATCAGCAACACCGCCAATGTGTCCGATCGTCCGGCCTGGTCGCCCGACGGGACGCGAATCGCGTTCGAAACGACCACCGGCGGCAACACCGACATCATCGTGTACACCATTGCGACCGGGGGGATGCTGAACCTCACCACTGGGGTGTTTCCGGCCACAGAGCCGTCCACCAAGGCCGCCTGGAGCCCCGATTCCCAGCTCCTGTACTACACCCGCGGAGCGCCGGGCGGGGCGCCCCCGGGTCAGGACGCGGACGTCGTCGTCGAGCCGGCAAACGGTCTCGGCGGTCCCTCGCTGGCTGTCCCCGACTCCGAGGCGAGCGAGTTCCAGCCGTCGATCTCGCCTAACGGGACCGAGCTCTGTTACACGTTTGGGCTGGGGTTCGACGGGACGGCTGACATCTATGTCGCACCCCTGACGAACCCGCCGTCCGCCGGCATCAACCTCTCGGACAACGTCGGCAGTACTCCGGCGCACGGCGACTACAACTGCACGTGGTCTCCGGACGGAACGCTGATCGCGTACGTGCGGGGCACGTTCTCCCAGGGCGATCTCGTGATGGAGCGGGCGGACGATACGAGCACTGCCCCGATCCCGCTCGAGAGCACGAGCGGACGCTTCGACGGGAATCCCGACTGGGCGCCGGACGCCCGCCCCCGCTGCGGGGACGTGAAGGCCCAGACGGTGCGAGGCGGGTCCGTTCTCGTGCCGCTCAGGTGCGCCGACCGCGGGCCCTCGTACGAGCGCTCCCAGGTCACCGAGTCGATTGCGTCACCGCCCAGCGACGGCTCCCTCGGCGCGGTGGCGCAGGGCAATCCCTCCCGAGTCCGGTACACGGCGGGCGACGAGACCGGCACCGACTCGTTCACGTTTCGCGGCAACGATGCGGCCGGGCCTGGCCCGACCGCCGAGGCCCAAGTGGAGATCCTCCTGCCGGGTCCTTGCGGCAACTTCAAGCGCGGCGGCGGCGGCGCCGACAGGATCGTCGGCACGAGATTCGGCGATCTCCTTCGCGGGCTGGGCGGCAAGGACGACATCCGCGGCCTCGCGGGCGACGACTGCCTGGAGGGCGGGAACGGGAATGACGAGCTCGACGGCGGGCGCGGTGACGACCGTCTCACCGGCGGGCCGGGGCTGAACCAGTACTTCGCCGGCCCGGGCAACGACCGCATTCTGGCCCGCAACAACCGGAACGACCTGGTCGCGTGCGGGAAGGGCAGCCGCGACCGGGCGACCGTCGACTTCGGCGACGCTGTCAGCGGCTGCGAGCTCGTCAGCCGCGGCTAGCGGCGCGGTGGAGGGTGCCGAGAGCGACTCCGCGCGGCTCGCTGCGCTCTGGGACTGGCTCTCGACGTGGGTCGCTCCGGACGGAGGTGTCTACGGGCCGGTCGTCCACCGCTTCGACCTCAAGCGCCTCGCCCTGCTTCACGACACTGCGTGGACGCAGAGCGCGGTCGTGCGCGGCCTCCTCCATCTGCACAGGCGCTCGGGGAACGACTACTGGCTTGCGCGGGCACTTCGGCTCGCAGACGCCCAGTGCGAGCGCCAGGAGCCGAGCGGCCGCTTCGCGCGAGCCGGCCATGAGGACAACCGATTCTCGGCCCTCGTCCACAACGCCCTCGCGGACTGCGCGCTCATCGACGCCGCCGCCACGGCATGCGACCAGGGCGACGCTCGCCGGGCGGAGCGCTACCTCGGGGTCGTCGGGGCGAACGTGGACTACCTCGTCGGGAACCTCCACCGGCCGGCGCTCGGCGGCTTCGCGATGGACACCTACGACTACTACGCGGGTCGAGATCGGTTCATCGTGAACATGAATGCCGTCGCCGCCGCAGCGCTCGCGGGCCTCGACCGGGCGCGGGGCACCTGCAACTACGAGGCACTCGTCAGAGGGATCGGAGCGCGGATCGCCGATCTCCAGGCGACGGAGGGCGAGGCGGCGGGCAGCTTCGCGTACTCGCACCTCGAGTCCGGGCGGCACGTCTCGCTCTACACGGGCCTGACGCTTCGCGGCTTCCCGGCGCTCGCCATTGCGTCCGGCGCGGCCGATTGGCCAGAGCGGGCAGGGCGCGCCCTGGCGTTCCTCGATCGCGTCGAGGACCCTGAGACGGGTCTCTGGGAGCACCGGGTCGAGGCCGGACGGCGCCGCCGCTACCCGCTCTTCGTCGCCGGCGCCGGGATCGTCGGCAACGGAATCCTCGACGCGGCGCCGCTCGCAGGCGTCGACCCGCCGACGGACGAGCTGGCACGCCGCCTGCTTCGCTTTCAGCAGCGCAACGGTGCGATCCGGAACTTCGTCGCCTACGACCACCCCGACAACGGCCGTGCGGGGAGCGCGGGAGCGGAGTCCTGGGAGGATGCCGTCCCGACCCCGAACTGGAACGCCCAGGCCTTCGAGTTCCTGGCGCGTGTCGTGGAGCCGCCCGAGCCGCCGCTCGAACCCGTCCGCCGCACGAACGGAGTGCGCTGCCGGCGTTTCATCTACGCCGAGACGCGCGACCTCACCTTCGTCGTGAGCGTCGCGCCGCCGCTCCACGCGGTCGCCGCCCTTCTCCCGAAGCGTCGGCGATTCGGCCTCGTGCTGCCCGGCCCGAAGCTGCTCGAGCGAGCGCTCAGGGGCGGGCTCGAGCGCCGGCCGGCCGCTCGTACGATCCTGGCGCGGCTGCGCAGACACCCCGTCCGGACGTGAATGTCCTCTTCGCGACCCAGCACGGGTATCCGCCCGAGCAGTGGGGCGGATCGGAGTCGAGCACCCACGACCTCTGCCTGGCCTTTGCCGAGCGGGGAGCCGAGGTCTCCGTGCTCTGCGCCTCGGGCCGCGGCCCCCTTGGCCGCCCGCGGCGCCGGCGCCGCGAAGGTAATCCGTTCCCGTATCCGGTGGTGCGGGCGAAGGATCCGAGGGCGGAGGCCGGGCGAGTCGCTCGTGAGATCTCCGCCGACGTCGCGGTGCTCCAGGCCGGGCGGCCACTCGAGCTCGAGGCGCAGCTCCGGGCGGTGGGCGTCCCGTCACTCGTCTACCTGCGGGACTCCGGCTTCGATCAGCTCGGCGGCGTGCCGGCCGAGCGGCCTGGAGTTCGGTACGTCGCCACCTCGCGCGACCTGGGACGGCGGTTCGCCGATCGCTTCGGATTCCAGCCGGAGGTCGTCCCGCCGCTCGTCCGGCGCGAGGCGTACCAGGTCGAGTCGACCCGGCAGTCGGTGCTCTTCGTCTGCCCGAATCCGCAAAAGGGCGTCGAGGTCGCGCTCGCCCTAGCGGCGCGGCGACCGGACATCCCATTCGTGTTCCTCGAGAGCTGGCGGCTCTGGCGACGCCAGCGAGCGCGCCTCCGGCGGCGCCTCCGCAGCCTCGGGAACGTGACGCTTCTCGTGCCGAGAAGCGACATGCGCACCGTCTACGCGGGGGCCCGCCTCGTGCTCGTCCCGAGTGTTTGCCTCGAGGCCTGGGGCCGCGTCGTCACCGAGGCTCAGGCGAGCGGCATTCCGGCGCTTGCGAGCCGTCTGGGCGGACTGCCGGAATCGGTGGGGCGCGGCGGGATCCTCGTCGATCCCTCAGCCGGGCTTGACGAGTGGGAGCGGGCGCTGACGCGGCTCTGGGATGACGAGGCCGAGTACGAGACATTTTCCGATCGAGCGCGTGAGGAGGCTGGACGGCCCGAGCTCGACCCGGGGCGGATCGCAACGCAGCTCCTGGCCACGATCGCAGACCTCCGGACAGGCCGTCGTTGAACCGCGAGCACTTTCGTCGTACCGTCTAGGCCGATGGCGAAGCGGCTCATCCTCACGGCCCTGCTCGCGCTGGCGTCGGCGGTACTCGCGGGGCCGGCTCTCGCATGCCCGCCGACCTGGACGGTCGTTCCATCTCCCTCGTATGCCTCGGGCGAGGATCAGATCCGGGACCTGACCGTCATCTCCGAGAACGTGGCCTGGAACGTCGTCGGGAGCGATCACGGCGCCGTCGTCCAGAGGTGGAACGGCACGAGCTGGACGACGAGGCTGGGCCCGCTCGCCAGCGACAGCTTCTCTGCGGTCGACGCGGCCGGCGGCCTCGTCTGGGTCGGCGGCGCGTACTACCACCCGGCCTCGGGAGAGTTCCGGAGCCGGATTCGCCGCTGGAACGGGTCGAACTGGAGCGTGACGCCGACGCCGCACCCCGGGGGCGACCACACGCGTGTCGAAGGCATCGCGGCGATCTCGGCCACCGACGTCTGGGCGGTCGGCTCGTACGCGGCGGCCACGGGAGGCTGGAAGCCGCTCCTACTCCACTGGGACGGGGCGAGCTGGACGCGGACGCCGCCGCCGGTGAGCGTCACTGGCGACCTCTACGGGATCTGGGCGCACGCGACCGACGACATCTGGGCCGTCGGGCGGGAGGGAGACTTCACCGGCGCTCCGCTCACGCTCCACTACGACGGGCTGGGGTGGACGGCGTACCCCGGCGCGACGCCCGAGGACGACAACGTGCTCCTCGACGTGACGAGGTCGCCCGACGGCCTCTGGAACGCGGCCGGATACGGCGAGACAGACCCCGACCCGCAGCGGCCGCTCAACCACGTCCTCATGGGACCGCCGTTCGCCTGGGGCGACGGAAGCCCGTTCGGGACGGTCGGCATCTTCAACGGCAACGCGAGCCTCGGCTACGAGGACCTCTGGCTCGCCGGCACCACCCCGACGGGGGCCGGGGTGCTGCGAACGCTCGTGAAGCGCTGGACGACGTTCGGCTGGGACACGTTCCCGACCCCGAACCTCCCCGGCGACATCGAGGGCCTGAACGGCATCAGGCGGACGCCGGCCGGAAACCTCTGGGCCTTCGGCTTCCGAAACGACTACACGGCGACCCTCACCGCGCGGGTTTGCCCTGTCAAGGTGGAGGACGGCGGCTTCGACCAACCTTCGGCAACCGTCGCTCAGGGATCGACGGTCGCCTGGACGTTCCCCACGACGAACGCGGTGGCCCATGGGTTCTCCGATACGACCGGGATGCTCCTCTTCGACGTCGTTCGGAACCCGGGCGCGGGCTTCCACTACCGCTACAACGCCGCCGGGTCGTACCCCAACACGTCGGACGTGAACGGCGTCACGGCCTTCATCCGGGTGCCCGTCGTCGCCGAGCGCGACGGAAGCACGAGCGACATCGCCGTCACGTGGGCCGCCTCGGAGCTCGGCGCGGGCTTCCGAGCGGACGTCCAGGTGCGGCGGAACGCGGGCCCGTGGACGGTCTGGCTCGACGACACGCCGGACCGAGTCGGCGTCTACACGGCACCCAGCCCTGGCGCGTACCGTTTCCGCGCGCGACTCGTCCGCCCGGCGGCTTCCGGCAGCACGTCGGGCTGGTCGCCTGTCGACTCGGTCGTCATTCCCTAGCTCGCGGACGGACGAGGGCAGCGCGGAGGCGCTGGCCGCTAGGAACCCGCGCGTGAGTCGCCGACGGCGGCTGCGGCGACCGGCTGTTGAACTCGGAGCCCGATCGTCGTACTCTCAAGACCGACCCGCCAAGCGTGTTGCGCGGCAGTACTGAGGACAGGGGGAGAAGATGCGGCTCAGATCGATTGTCAAGACCACGATCGTGGCCGGCGTCGTGGCCGCTTCGGCAGCGCTCGCTCCCGCGGCGCTCGCCTGCCCTCCGGTCTGGAAGACCTACTCGACGGCGGCGTTCGGTACGCACGAGGACTCGATCTTCGACGTGGCCGTGCGCGCCGAGGACGACGTGTGGAGCGCCGGCTCGAGCGCGCAGGGCGGCTTCGTGGAGCGGTGGAACGGAAACGCCTGGGTGACGCGGCTGCAGGTTCCCAACCTCGACTATCGAACCGTCGCGGTCACGCCGACCGCCGTCTGGGTCGGCGGTCAGTCCGATCCGCCGTCGGGCATGACCGAGCCCCGCTTCCGCCGCTGGAACGGCTCGAATTGGAACGCGGTCTCGAGCCCGACCCCGGGCACCGGACCGATCTACGTCAACGACATGGTCGCAATCGCGGGGAACGACATCTGGGCTGTTGGTGAATACGAGACCGGCGGCCAGTGGCAGCGCCCCCTGCTCCTCCACTGGGACGGCTCCGGCTGGGACCACGTTCCGCACCCGAGCGGCGTCGACGGGGCGCTCATGGGCGTCTGGGCCAACGGCGCGAACCACATCTGGGCGGTCGGGACGGACGGAGACTCGCTGACCCTCCACTACGACGGGGTCGATTGGCAGCGCGCGGGTGCGGCAAGCCCGGGCGCCCAGACCGAGGTGCACGGTGTCACCCGGTCGCCCGACGGCTCCTGGTTCGCGGCAGGAGTCTCCTACGAGAGCCACAACCCGTGGGAAGAGAACCCCGTCGCGCTCTCGCTCTCGGGCGCTCCGCCCACGTGGCAGAACTCGCAGCCCGTCGTTCGGCAAGGGCCCAACGACAACCTCTTCGACGTCGCCGCCTTCGGCTACGGAAACGCCTGGGCCGCCGGAGTCCTGAAGTCTGCGAACGTCCAGGTGGACAATCGCCGCACCCTTGTCCAGCACTGGAACGGCAACGACTGGAAGACGTTCGCGACCCCCGACGTTCCGGGCCCGAGGGAGGGCTTCTTCGGCATCTCCGCCACTCCCGCCGGGAACCTGTGGGCCTACGGATACCGAAACGATCTCAAGGCCACGCTGGCTTCCCGGCTCTGCCCCGTGCAGGTCGAGGATTCCGGCTTCTCCTCGCTCTCGGAGACCGTGCCGATGGGATCCACGGTCCCGTGGAGCTTCCCGACGGACAACGCTGGTCCGCACACGTTTTCGGACGACACCGGGATGCTGCTCTTCGACGTCGTCCGGGAGCCCGGCGAGAGCTTCAAGTACCGCTTCGACGCGGCCGGAACCTATCCGGTCTCCTCGAACGTGAATGGGCAGACGAGCCGGATCAGGGTTCCGCCGAGGGCCACGCGGGTCGGACAGTCGGACGACGTGAAGGTGGTCTGGTCCGAGACGCCGCTCGAGTCCGGCTTCGAGGCCGACGTCGAAGTGCGAAGGAACTCCGGGGCCTGGACGCCGTGGAAGACAGGCACGGCGACGCGGCAGGGAATCTATTCGGCGAGCCAGCCGGGCACGTACGAGTTCCGGGCGCGGCTCGTGAGACCTGCTGCCTCGGGCAGCACGTCGGAGTGGTCGCCGGCGGACTCGGTCGTCATTCCGTAGCTGCGGTTCCGCGGCGCGAGTCGAGTTCGCGGACGAGTCGCAACGGAGCGGCGCAGGAGTCGAACCTACCCAGCGACGGGTTGCGCCGCCTCACCGGTTTTGAAGACCGGCTGGGCCACCGGGCCCGAGCCGCTCCGTGGGCCAGACTACCGCTCGGATGGTGCCTCGGACGCTCGCAGCCCTGTTCGGTGCAGTCGCGCTGGTGGCGGCCTGCGGCGGAGAGCGGGCCGGATCGGAGGCGCGAGTAGGTCGGATCGTCGACGGCGACACGCTCGTCCTCGCGGATGGAAGACGCGTCCGGCTCGTCCAGATCGACGCACCCGAGGAGGGCGGCGGCGAGTGCTACGCAAAGAAGGCCGCCGCGACACTTGCGCAGCTCGTCCCGGTCGGGAGCCGCGTGACACTCGAGGCCGACCCGGCCCTCGACGACGTCGACCGATTCGGCCGGCTCTTGCGCTACGTCATCCGCGGGGACACGAACGCGAACCTCGAGCTGGTTCGTCGGGGCGCTGCGGCGCCGTGGTTCTTCGACGGCGACCGCGGCCGCTACGCGGACGAGCTCCTCGTCGCGGCCGAGGAGGCTCGGGAGGAAGAACGAGGACTCTGGGCCTCTTGCCCCGGCGCGTCGCTCGACCCGGGGCGGGGTCTCGAGACCGGTTGAAAAGAAGAGAGAGGCGGTCGCGACTCCGACCGCCTCTCTCCGCGAGGTGCGTGGGCTGCGGCCCCCCACGAACTCTCGCTTCCGGCTCTTGGATCCCCTCAGATCCCCCTAGCCTGAGTTCAATATCGGCCCTCCCGTGGCACCTCCGATCCCTCGAATCAGGGAAAGTGAAGCAGGGCGATCAACCCCGCTCGGGGCATGGAATCAAGCGGCCGGCGGCCTGGATACTGGGCCTACAGCTTCCGGACGCGGGCCTCGATGCGGCGGGGGCCCGCGGCTCCGGAACGAGTCGGGGGACGGATCTCCGTGCGGCGAGTCCGGCCGCTTCTTTCCAGTGAGGGTGGTAGCTAGAGTGCCCCGCCGTGCACGGGATCATCTTCGCAAGCTTCGGGGACTACCTGGCTGCCCGCCTCGAGCCTGAGGCTGTCACAGCGATCCTCGAGGGCGAGCCTGCGTACCTCCTGTCGGAGTCGTATCCGGACGAGCAGCTGGTCGGGCTGCTCGGGCGCGCGGCTCGAGTCACCGGCACTGCCGAAGCCGAGCTCCTCCGAGAGTTCGGCGCCTTCACCGCGGAGCAGACGTTCGCGCGTCTCTACCCGGCTCAGTTCGCGCTCGCGGGTGAAACGCGGGTCTTCCTGCTCGGCGTCGAGACCTACATCCACGAGCTGGTCCGCGCGACGATGCCGACTGCGCAGCCGCCTCAGCTGACCGTCAGCGAGGCGGGGCCGGACGGCGTAGAGATCGTCTACAGCTCCCCGCGCCGGCTTTGCCATCTCCTGGTCGGACTCACCGAGGGCACCGCTGCCCATTACGGCGAGGAGGTCGATCTGACCGAGTCCGCGTGCATGCACCGCGGCGACCCAGCCTGTCGCTTCGATGTGCGGATCAGGCCCGCGTCGCGCGTCGCCTGAGCACCCGTTCGTCGCCGAGCCGGCGAGTGAGCCCATCGGCGTCGAAGCGCTCGAGGAGAAGCTGCGCCTGCTTCCTGCCGGTGCCGAGGAGGTCGCGGAAGCGCGCGAGGGCGATCCGGCCGTCCCGCTCGCACTCTTCGACGAGAAGCTCGCGGGCCTTGGCGAACGGTTCCGCTCCGATCGCGTAGCCGTCACCGAGCCGGACGAGCCGGCCCTCGCCTTCTAGAAACGCGGCGAGAACACGATCCTCCACCTTGACCGGTGCGAAGCCGGCTTCGGCCAGCTCGCCCTCGAGCTTCGCCGCGGCCGCCTCGCGCTCGCCCAGCGTCGCGCGCGCACCCGGGAGATAGAGCTTCGCTCCGCGACGCTCCAGGCCCAGGAGCGGCACGATGTCGGCAGCCCACGGCTCCGGTGGCGGCGGGATGCCGGGGTCGAGCGGATCGGCGTCGGCAAGCCGCGCCCTGAGGCCGGCCTCGAGATCCTCGAGCCAGGCACGGGAGAACGCCCACGCTCCGGCACGCTCGATTCCGCTCGGCTCTCCGTCGACGAGGTGCCGGAGCTCGGCGAGTCGGATGGGCTCGTGGACGGTCGCGGCGATCTCGCCGCGCTCGATCTGCGCGATCCGCTCCGCGGTCGTCTGCCGCGGGGGCGCGGGGTCGAGGACGACGCCGCCGCCCAGCGTCGTTCCCTCCCGCAGCACGACCCGATCGCCGCGCGCTGCCACGGCCGGACTCGTCAGACGGAGCTGTGCGTAGCGCTCATCGCGTCGCACGACGCGCGCGTAGTGCTCGGCCGTGCCGTGGTGGACGTGGAGACGCATCCCGTCCCTGATCTCGTGGAGCTCCTCGAGCGCGACGTCGAGGCGGTAGCTCTTCGGATACGCGCCTGGCTCCGACGAGCGCATCGCCCCGCCGGAGGTCCTTTCGCTCCAGTCCCGGCATCGCCACGGCCACGCGCTGCCCGGCCTCGGCGCGCGCGACCGGGCGGTCGTGAACCTGGACAGACCGAACTCGAGCCTCCTGCCCGCGCGGCTCGACGGCGAGCACGTCCCCCTCGCCGATCGATCCCGACCAGAGCGTGCCGGTCGCGACCGTGCCGATGCCGCGGAGCGTGAAGACGCGGTCGACGAACAGTCGGGTCGGCCGGTCTGCCGCCTTCCGCTCGACGAGGTCGGCCTGGGCAGCGAGGGCAGCCCGGAGCTCATCGAGCCCTGCTCCGGTTCGGGCGCTCGTCGGGATCACGGGTGCGCCGGGCACGAGCTCCTTCGCTTCCTCGACCGCGAGCTCGCGCACCTCGTCGTCGACGGCGTCGATCTTCGTCAGGGCGACCACGCCGCGGTCGATTCCGAGCAGCCGCAGAATCGCGAGATGCTCATGCGTCTGAGGCCGGGCGCCTTCGCCCGCGTCGATGACGAGGAGGAAGAGGTCGATCCCGGTCGCGCCGGCGACCATGTTCCGCACGAAGCGCTCATGACCCGGCACGTCCACGAGCGAGAGGAAACGACCGTCCGGTAAGTCGAGCGGCGCGTAGCCGAGGTCGATCGAGATGCCGCGTTCCTGCTCCTCGGGCAGCCGGTCCGTGTCCTTGCCGGTCAGCGCCCGGACGAGCCAGGTCTTGCCGTGGTCGATGTGCCCGGCGGTCCCTACCGTGAGCGGCACGAGCGAACCGCCTCGGCCACGTCGTTCACGTCGGCCTCCGTCAACGTGCGGCAGTCGAGGAGCAGCCGTCCTTCGCGGACGATGCCCACGACCGGTGGGCTGCCGCGGCGCAACGGATCCGCGAGCTCGATGCCGAGCGCGCAGGCATAGCTCTCGACCTCGGCGAGCGGGAGTGCGCCGCCGCCGGCGCGTGCCGTGGTGGGCTCCACCTCTCCGCCGGTCAGCTCCGCCAGCCGCTGCGCCCGGGCCCGCACGGCCTCGGCCGGCTCGGCCAGCATCCGCAGAACGGGGATCTCACCGGCCCGGCCGGCGCGGTAGAGAGCGAGCGTGCCTTCGAGCGCTGCGAGCGCCAGCTTGTCGGGGCGGAGCGCGCGCTGGAGCGGATGGCGCCGCAGGCGCTCGACGAGGTCCGCGCGCCCGACCACGATCCCCGCCTGCGGCCCGCCGAGGAGCTTGTCCCCGGAGAAGCAGACGAGATCGGCACCGGCCGCCAGGCTCTCCCGCGCCGTCGGCTCATCCGGCCAGGTCCGACTTTGTGGCTCTGAGCCACTTGGCTCGAGGGCGCCGGAGCCGAGGTCGTCGACGAGGGGGAGGCTGTGGCGCTTCGCGAGAGCGGCGAGCTCGCGGACAGACGGCTGCTCGGTGAAACCGACCATCCTGAAGTTCGACTGGTGCACCCGGAGGAGGAGCGCGGAACGCTCGCCGATGGCGCGCTCGTAGTCGGCGACGCGCGTCCGGTTCGTCGTCCCGACCTCGACGAGCTCGGCGCCCGACCGGGCGAGCACGTCGGGGATCCTGAAACCGTCGCCGATCTCGATCAGCTCGCCGCGAGACACGATCACCTCGCGGGTCCTCGGCGAGCGCGGCGAGCGCCAGCAGGAGGCTCCGGCGTTGTTGTTGACGACGAGCGCCGCCTCGGCGCCGGTCAGCTCCCGGAGGAGCGGCGCGGCGTGATCCTGGCGCGAGCCGCGCGAGCCTTCGGCCAGGTCGTACTCCAGGTTCGAGTAGCCGCGCGCCGCCTCGACGACGCGGGCAAGCGCCTCATCGGCGAGCGGGGCGCGGCCCAGGTTCGTGTGAACGACGACGCCGGTCGCGTTCAGGACGCGGCAGAGCCGCGGACGCTCCAGGGCCGCGAGCTCGGCGGCGACACGCGCGGCCAACTCGTCCCCCTCGTAGCCGGCTCGTAGCTCCTCGCGGGCGCGAGCGAGGGCAGTACGAACTGCCGTGACGACGAGCGGCCGCCCGTGCGACTCAACGAGCGAGGCGACGCGCTTGTCAGCGAGGAGTCGGTCAACGGAAGGCAACTCCCGAAGCGGGTTTCCGGCCATACCGAAGATGATAGAGAGCCGCCTCGAGGGGTACTGTTCCGAGTCCATGGTCGAGCTCGTTGCCGGAACCCTTCGCAAGGCGCGCTGGCGTGCGAGCCGCTGGGCGGTCGCCGGCGCTGCGGTCGCACTCGTGCTGGCGATGCTGGGAGCTCTGACCCTCGCTCGCGCGTACACGCTCCGGGACGCTGTCCTACCGGGAGTCTCGGTGGCCGGCGTCGAGGTCGGCGGGCTCGAGCGGGATGCCGCCGCCTCCCGGATTCAGGCCGCCGTCCAGGCGAAGCTCGAGCGACCTGTGACGGTTCGCGTCGGGGAGCGTGAGTTCACGACCACCCCGGCCGAGCTCTATCGACTGGATCTTCCCGCCACCGAGCAGGCTGCGTTCGACGCAGGTCGTAGCTCCCTCCTTTCCCGGCTCGGGACGCTGACCGGGCCCTTCGTCGTCGATCGGGAGCTGGAGCCTGTGCTCGCCGTGCGCCCCGGCGGCCAGTCGAGACTCGCGGCGCAGCTCGACCGGCTGACCGCCCGACCGGTTTCCGCCCGCGCCGGCATGGCAGGCACGAGCGCCGTCGTCGTTCCGGCCAAGGACGGTACGGTCGTCGACCAGACGGCGTTCGCCGAGGATCTACGGCTCGCTGCGCTCTCGGGGTCAGGCGCTGTCACCGCGCAACTCACTCCTGCTGAGCCGGCGGTCACGACGGTCGAGGCCGCGCGCGCGGCAACGACCGCCGAGCTGGTCGCCTCTGCCGCGGTCGGGATCGAGCTCAAGGGCGAGCCGGTCGGGGCTCTCAGCGCCGAGACGCTTGCAAGCCTCGTGCGCTTTCAGCCGGCGAACGGGAGCCTCCGCGTCGTCCTCGCCCGGGACGCAGTGGGACGCGAGCTCGAGCCGATGGTCGCGGGGCTGACCCGCGAGCCCGTCGACGCGAGCTTCCGGGTCGACGGCAAACGAGCCCACGTCGTTCGCGCGAAGCCCGGCACGACGCTCTCCGCAGGCGAATCGGCTCGCACGATCCGAACTGCGGCCCTGAAGCGCAAGGAGACGGGAGGCCGGGTCGCAGCCGTCGGTCTCACGAGCCTCGAGGCCGGCTTCTCGACCCGTGACGCGCGCGCCCTCGGGATCAGGGGCCAGCTCGCCAGCTTCACGACGGACATGGGCGTCTCCTCGTCGAACCGGATCCACAACGTGCTGCTCATGGGCGAGTACCTGGACGGGACGATCCTGAAGCCGGGCCAGGTCTTCTCCTTCAACGGAACGGTCGGGCCTCGCACCGTCGAGCGCGGCTTCGTGGAGGGCCACATGATCCTCGGCGGCCTTCTCGTCCCCTCGATCGGCGGCGGCGTCTGCCAGGTCGCGACGACGGTCTTCAACGCTGCCTTCGAGAGCGGGCTCCCGATCACCGAGCGCCACAACCATTCGTTCTACATCAGCCACTATCCGACCGGCCGCGACGCGACCGTGTCCTGGGGAGGCCCCAACCTCGTCTTCCGGAACGACCTCGACCACGCGATCCTCATCAAGGCGAGCGGAAACACGGCGACCTTCACGGTCTCGTTCTATGGAACGCGGCAGGGGCGAAAGGTGACGGCGACGACGAGCGCGCCGACGAACTACACGTCGCCGGCGCTCCAGTACGCCGTCGACCCGTCTGCGCCCCCCGGCTCCGTTCGAACCGAACCCGGAGGCGGCCCTGGGCTTCGAGGTGAACGTCCATCGCGTCGTTCGAGAGGACGGCAAGGTCATCCGCGAGGACGACTTCTTCACGCGGTACACGCCGCAGAACCCGACCGCGGTCTACGGCCCCGGCCAGACGCCGCCCGGTCCCTACTTCACGCTGCCCTCCTAGAGGGACGAAGGCCTCACCGCCGTTCTCTCGTCGGCGTAGAGTTCCGCCGTGCGGCCCGAAGCGGCGACCCTCCGGCTGGCGCTCCTCCCTCGTGGTGGCCTGCTCGCCGACGTCGCCCTCGTGACGCTCGGAGCGGCCCTCGTGGCGCTCTCGGCCCAAATCATCGATCGCGCTCCCCTTCACGCCGGTACCGATCACGGCGCAGACTTTTGCGGTCGTCCTCGTCGGCGGCTCGCTCGGCGCTGTCCGGGGTGCCGCGAGCCTCTCGCTCTATCTCCTGCTCGGGATCGTCGGGCATGCCCGTCTACTCCGACGGGAACACCGGCTGGGACGTACGTCTCGGGCGCGACAGGCGGCTACCTGGTCGGCTTCGTCCTCGCGGCGGCGCTCGCCGGCCTCCTCGCCGAGAACGGCGCTGGGACCGCCGGCTCTCTTCGTCCATCGCCGCGATGCTGACCGCGAACGTCGTCATCTATCTCGTCGGCGTGCCCTGGCTCGCCCAGGTCGGCGGCCTACGGGCTCGAAGAGGCGCTCGAGCAAGGTCTCTACCCGTTCGTGGTCGGCGATCTCGTGAAGCTCTACCTCGCTGGCGCGCTCCTGCCGGGCGCCTGGAAGCTCGTCGAGCGAACGTCCGGCCGCCGCTAGGCGCTACTGCGCGTCGGCCTTCTCGGCCTCGGCGGGAGCGCGAGCACAGCGGCTCTCGTAGCACTCGACGACAATCGCGACAGCTTCCGCAGGGTCGTCGGTGACGCGCAGGAGCTCGACGTCCTCGGCGGAGATCATCGCCTCCTCAGCAGCGGCTCCCTGATCCAGTCGAGGAGCCCGCGCCAGTACGTCCGCGCCGAAGAGCACGACAGGGAAGTTGAAGACCTTGCCCGTCTGGATGAGCGTCAGGGCCTCGAAGAGCTCGTCGAGGGTGCCGAAGCCGCCGGGGAAGATCACGAACCCCTCCGCCGGCTTCACGAACATCGTCTTGCGGACGTAGAAGTGCCGGAAGGTCAGCGAGACGTCGAGGTACGGGTTCGAGATACTGCTCGTGCGGAAGCTCGATGTTGAACCCGACCGAGAGCCCCCCGCCCTCCTGGGCTCCGCGGTTCGCCGCCTCCATGATCCCGGGGCCGCCCGCCGGTGACGACGGTGAAGCCGGCCTCCCCGAACCGCCGCGCGGTGGCCCGCGCGCGGACTCGTAGGCGGGATGTGCCTCGTCGACCCGCGCCGAGCCGAAGATGGAAACCGCCGGGCTCGGGAGGTCGGCGACGGCGTCGAAGCCCTGCGAGAACTCCTCGGCGATCCGGACCACCCGCTCGCGATCGGCGGTGTCTTCGCTCGAGAGGATGCGCTGGTCTTCCATCGGAAGATCGTAGCCCGGACGCGTCTCCCAACTCGAGCGTCAGCGGGGCCATCCGTTATGGGAGCGCGAGGGCGCGGCCGTCCACCTCGAACGCCGGCGCCGAGAGGATGCAGTCGACGTGAATCGTCGAGCTGTTGACCCCGCCGTAGGAGCCGGTGTTGTTTCCGATCGCGACGTGTGCGGTGCCGGCCGCCTTCTCGTCGAGCATGACGTGGCCTCGCGGTGCGATCGTGGGGTTGAGGCCGATGCCGAGCTCGGCGATCACCCTGGCGCTCTCGCCCGCACCCTCGACGAGCGCGCGGAGCAGGTCGGCTGCCCGGCCTCCTTCGATCGAGGTCACCCGCCCGGCCTCGAAGCGAAGCGAAACGGGCGCATCGACCAGCCCCTCGACGGTGTAGGGCACCGTCAGGTCGGCGACCAGGACTCCCTCGGCGGAGTCTTCGAGCGGCGCGCAGAAGATCTCTCCGCCGGGAAAGTTCCCGTACTCGCCGGGCCCGAGAGGGTGTGCGTCCGTGAGCCACGGCCGGCCCGAGACGCGCATCCGAAGATCCGTGCCGGCCGGGGTTCCGCAGGCCGCGATGTGGTCGGCGTCGCGGAATTCGGCCAGGAGGCGCTCGGCTGCCTCCGGAGAGGTCGGGTGCGGGCCGGGAGAGCTCGCCGGCGAGAAGCGCGGGGTCGACGAAGCCGAGAAAGAGTCCCCGCCCTCCGCGCCCGAGCACGGTCTCGTTGAGAGCCTGGCGGACGGAGGCCTCGTCGCCTCGCGGCGCCTGCTGGAGCGAGTAGAGAACATCGGCGCGTTCGGCTGACTCGGCGAAGTTGCGCAGGGAGATCTCGCAACGGACGCTCGCCGGCCCAGAGCTCGAGCTCCGCATTCGCGCCCGCGTCCGTCGCTGCTGCGACGAGCGCGGAGCCCTCCGCGCCGAGCGGCTCGTCGACGACGACGAGCGCGCGCTCGCCGGATTGGAGGGCGCTGGCCTCGATCAGGTTCGTGCACCAACCGGGGTGAGTCACGGCGGCAGCATTGCACCGCCCGAGTGCGGCCGCATCTCGCCTAGGCGCGAAGCCGGCGGCAATCCCCGCAGTTGATGAGAAGCGGACAGAGCAGCCGCTCGCAAGTGACGTCCGCGGTCTGGGCGAGGGCGATCCGCTCCAGATGAAGCGCGCCCTTGCTCTTCAGGAGGATCAGATCGTCGGGGAGCGAGCTGTCTCGGATGAACCTTGCAGCCTCGCCCACGGTCTTGAAGGCCTCGACGCCTCCCGCCTCGTCCGGCGGGAGCTCGGGGGCGTGCTCCGCGGCCCGCCCGACCAGAACGACAAGGTCGGCGTGCTCCCGCGCGGCGCGGATCGCATCCCGGTACACGTCCGCTGGCGGCCGCGTGTTGTGTGCCAGAAAGCCGAGGACGGCGACGCGTCGGCCCGCGTCCATGCGATCGAGGATTCGGAGTGAAGGCTCAACCGTGTGACTGGAGCCCTTCCAGACGTCCTGGACGTAGGTCGCGCCCGTAGGTGCTCTCCACACGCTCAGGTGCCCTTCCTGCGGCTCGGTCTCACCCACGATCTCCGCGGCCCGGTCGGGGTCGACACCAAGCTCGAGCGCGGCTGCCAGCGCCGCGAGGACAGACGGCAAGAGGATGTCGCCGACAAGGCGCGTCTCGATCCGGCGACGATCCGTGCCGGTGACCAGAGTGAACGAGAGCCGCTCGGGCCACCCGGCGCGCACATCTTCGACACGCACGTCGGCCGCGGGCGCGGCGCCGTAGAACACAACTCGCGCCTCGGTTTCCGCAGCCATGGCGGCGACCCGCGGGTCATCCGCGTTCAGGATCGCCAGGCCGCCGGGAGGCAACGCCTGGACGAGCCGCACCTTGGCGTGTGCCGCCTCGTCGGCACTCGAGAAATGGTCGTGGGCGACCCTGGTGACGATGCCCACCTCGGGCGCGAGCGTCCAGAGGAGATCGTCGAGGCCTCGCTCGCTCGCGATCGCGGCGAGCTCCGCGACGACGAAGCGGTCGCGGCCCCTGGCACGCAGCAGCGCGGCGGCAAGGTTGACACCCCGGTTCAGCGACGCAGGCGTCTGGGTCACCGGGCCCAAACTCGACAGCAGAGCCACCAGGAGCTTCTTCGTCGTCGTTTTCCCGACGCTTCCGGTGATGCCCACGCGGGTGGCATCGAGGCGGCTTCGCCGCGCTCGGGCCACCGGCAGGACGACCATCTTCCCGGCGGAGCGCCGAAGCTCCCGAAGGCCCGGCTTCTGCGGCCGGACGGCGTCGCGAAAGGTCAGGCGCAGCCTAGGACCCGCGTCCGATCCACTCCTCACCGCCTTCGTACACCTCCTTCTTCCAGAGCGGGATCGTTTCCTTCAGAGAGTCGATGGCCTCGCGGCAGGCCGTGAGGGCTGCGGCGCGGTGAGGAGCCGAGACCGCAATCGCGACGCTTGCCTCGCCGATCTCGACGCGGCCCACGCGGTGGGCGATCGCGACCGCGCAGAGGTCGTGTTCCGCGTTCAGGCGCCCGGCGAGCTCGGCCATCATCTCCTCGGCCATGGCTTCGTACGCCTCGTACTCGAGGTGAAGGACGCGTCTGCCGCGGGATTCCCGTCTCACGGTGCCAACGAACGAAGCGATGCCCCCGGCCCGCTCGTCGGCGACCGCGTCGAGGACAGCAGGCACGTCCAGCGGTCCGTCCACGAGGTGGAGCGCGCCGCCCGAGACAGGGGGGATGAGCGCGACTTCGTCACCATCCGAGAGCCGCTCGCCCTCGGTCACGTAGCGCCGGTTGAGGGCGAAGACGAGCCCCCCAGGACGCTCACCCAGGTCGAGGGCCGGCCAGACGTCCCCGATCCGGGCGCCGTCGGGCAGCTCGACCTCCGTCGCACCAGACCCCGCGCGCTCGCGGAGGCCCGCGAAAAGACGAACCTGGACGCGCATGGCGAGAGGTTACGCCTCCGCCGGCCGGCGAGCGAGATCCCCAGGGCCAGCCGGCGTCCGGGCCGCGCCCGTCCGAGCGCGACGGCCGCATACCATCCGGGTATGGCGACCACCGAGGACGGCCGCGAGACCGACTCCGGAATCGAGCTGAAGCCGCTCTACACGGCCAAGGATGTCGGAGGCCTCGAGCCCGAGCTGCCCGGCGAGTATCCGTTCACGCGCGGGCCCTACGCGGACATGTACCGCGGCAAACCCTGGACGATCCGCCAGTACGCAGGGTTCGCTTCGGCGGAGGAGACGAACCTGCGGTTCCGCTACCTCCTCGACCGTGGCCAGACCGGGCTCTCGGTCGCCTTCGATCTTCCAACCCAGCTCGGCTATGACTCCGACGATTCCCGAGCGGTCGGGGAGGTTGGGAGGACCGGCGTCGCGATCGACTCGATCGCGGACATGGAGCTTCTCTTCGACGCGATCCCACTCGGCGAGGTCTCGACCTCGATGACGATCAACGCGCCGGCGGCTCTCCTACTCCTTCTCTACGAGCTCGTGGCTGAGAAACAGGGAGTCGCTGGAGAGGCTCTGCGCGGCACGGTGCAGAACGACATCCTCAAGGAGTACATCGCCCGTGGGAACTACATCTTTCCGCCGCGGCCCTCGATGCGGATCACCACGGATCTCTTCGCGTACTGCCGCGAGCGGATTCCCCGTTGGAACACCATCTCGATCTCCGGCTACCACATACGCGAGGCGGGTTCGACGGCGGTGCAGGAGCTCGCGTTTACTCTCGCGAACGGCATCGCCTACTGTTCGGCCGCCGTCGAGGCGGGTCTCTCGCCGGACGAGTTCGGCGCGCGCCTGTCGTTCTTTTTCAATGCGCACAACCACTTCTTCCAGGAGGTGGCGAAGTTTCGAGCCGCTCGGCGCCTCTGGGCCGAGATCATGCGCGACCGTTTCGGCGCCGAGAGCTCGCGGGCGCAGGCCCTGCGGTTCCACGCCCAGACCGGCGGCTCGACGCTGACGGCCCAGCAGCCGGAAAACAACATCGTGCGTGTCGCGGTGCAGGCGTTCTCGGCGGTTTGCGGCGGGGCGCAGTCGATTCATACGAATGGGTTCGACGAGGCGCTGGCGCTGCCGAGCGAGCGGGCGGCCCGGATCGCCCTTCGAACTCAGCAGATCCTCGCGGAAGAGGCCGGCGGCACCGATACTGCAGATCCGCTGGGCGGCGCGTACCTCATCGAGACGCTGACCTCGGAGCTGGAGGAGCGGGCGCGCTCCCTGATCGCCCAGATCGACGAGCTCGGGGGGGCCGTTACTGCGATCGAGCAGGGCTTCGTTCAACATCAGATCGAAGAGGCGGCGTTCGAGCACGAGCGGCGGGTTGCTTCAGGCGAGCGCGTCGCCGTCGGTGTGAATCGCTATGAGGAGGGCGACGAAGAGGAGATCGAGCTGCATCGCCTGGATCCCGATGCGGAGCAGCGTCAAGTCGAACGAACGCAGCGGGTTCGCGCCGAGCGCGACGCCGAGGAGGCGGGGACCGCGCTCACTCGAGTCCGCGAGGTCGCCGCGGGTTCGGAGAACCTCCTCTATGCCATGCGCGACGCCCTGGCCGCCCGCTGCACGGTGGGCGAGATCTGCGAGGCTCTGCGTGAGGAGTTCGGGATGTACGACGCCCAGCGCACGCCAGGCTCCTAGAGCCGGTCAAGTCTGGCGTTAAGTCTCGCGCGCGGGTAAGGCGGGTCCCGACCCTCCCGCCTACCGCCCCCGAGCCTAACGCGAAAAGATGCGTCGGTGGGTCACGGAATCGTGCCAAAAGCGGCGCGGCGCTAAGGTCTCCGCACGATGGCGACGACCGAGGAGCCTCGCGAGGAGCAGTCCACGGACGGGGCGGCAGAGAAGCGAGCCCAGGAGCCTTCCGGCCAGGAGCCCGACGGCCGTGCTGCCAAGGTTGCCGAGCTCGAGCGCCTCCGGCAGGAGGCGGCGAATCCGGGCAGTGAGCGCGCCGTTGCCCGCCAGCGCGAGCGCGGAAAGCTCCTCGCACGCGAGCGAATCGAGAAGCTCCTCGACCCGGGCAGCTTCGTCGAGCTCGACAGGTTTGTTCGCCACCGGAATCCGCACTTCGGGATGATGGAGCGCCGCCCCTGGGGAGACGCCGTCGTCACCGGCCACGGGACGGTCTTCGGCCGTAAGGTCTTCGTCTTCTCCCAGGACTTCACCGTGTTTGGCGGCACGCTGTCAGAGGCTTTCGCAGAGAAGATCTGCAAGGTCATGGATCTCGCGCTCAAGTACGGCTGCCCGGTGATCGGCATCAACGACTCCGGCGGGGCGCGCATCCAGGAGGGCGTCGTCTCGCTCGGAGGCTACGCGGAGATCTTCTGGCGAAACGTCCAGGCCTCCGGCGTCATCCCGCAGATCTCGCTCGTCATGGGACCGACCGCCGGCGGCGCCGTGTACTCGCCGGCTATGACCGACTTCGTGCTCATGGTCAAGGAGACGTCGTACATGTTCATCACGGGGCCCGAGGTGGTGAAGACGGTCACCGGCGAGGACGTCACCTTCGAGGAGCTCGGCGGCGCCGCTACGCACGCGTCGAAGTCGGGCGTCGCGCACCTGGCGGCCGACGACGAGGAGGCGTGCCTCGAGGACGCGCGCTATCTCCTTTCGTTCCTCCCTCAGTCGAATGCCGAGCCGCCGCCCTACTTCGCGCCCACGGACTCACCCGACCGGGAGGATCCCGAGCTCGACACGATCGTTCCCGACAACCCGAACAAGCCCTACGACATGCGCGACGTCGTGCTCCGCGTCGTCGACGACGGCGAGTTCCTCGAGATCCACGAGCACTGGGCGGAGAACATCGTCTGCGGCCTCGCCCGGCTCGGCGGCCACCCGGTCGGAGTGGTCGCCAACAACCCCAAGGCGCTCGCAGGCACCCTCGACATCGACTCCTCGGTGAAGGCAGCTCGGTTCGTCCGCACCTGCGACGCCTTCAACGTGCCGCTGGTCACCTTCGTCGACGTGCCGGGCTTTCTGCCCGGGACAGAGCAGGAGTGGGGCGGCATCATCCGCCACGGGGCCAAGCTCCTCTACGCCTACTGCGAGGCCACAGTCCCGAAGATCGCCGTCATCACGCGCAAGGCTTATGGCGGGGCCTACGACGTGATGAGCTCGAAGCACATCCGGGCCGACTTCAACTTCGCCTGGCCGAGCGCCGAGGTCGCGGTCATGGGGCCGGAAGGGGCGGTCAACATCGTCTTCCGCACCGAGCTCGACGAGGCAGAAGACGCAGAGGCCCGGCGGGCGGAGCTGATCGCCGACTACCGAGAGCAGTTCGCGAATCCGTACACCGCCGCCGAGCGCGGCTACGTCGACGACGTCATCGAACCGCGCCGCACGCGGCCGCTACTCTGTAACGCGCTTGTCACCGCGCTCTCGAAGCGCGAGCCTAGGCCGGCACGCAAGCACGGCAACATTCCGCTCTAGCCGCGCACCCAGGCGAGCTGGGTCGCCGCGATGGGTAGCCGCCGGATCCGCATATCCCGGTTGAGGACGCGCACCGCATACACCCGGTGCGCGTCTGCCGCCGCGAGCCAGCGCTCGTCGGGCGACCAGGCGAGTGCCACCCCATTCGGAATGGGGAGGAGCACTCGCCGCCCATCCTTGACCACCCGTACGCCGCGGTCAGTCAACCGCGCGCGGAGGTTCCCGAGACGGGCTCACGAGTCGACGCGTGGGCTCGTGCTCCCTAGTGAGCCTCCCCGTCGGGCGTAGGCCCGCCGTGCACGCGACCCTGCGCGGCGACCCGATCGCCTGGAGCGTGGCCAGGGAGGTGGTATGGAGGCGGCAGCGAGCGTCGATCCAGAGCAGCCGGCCGGAGAGCAGGGTTAGCCCGTCGATGGAACGCGGCGTCGGCTCGGCCCGGGCAAGCTTCGGCCCGACCGCATCGCGGACGGCGTCGACGGCAGCGACGATCCCCACGGCTCCGACGAGCGCCAGCGCGATGCCCGAGGCGATCCGTTGCATCGCCGTGGAGCGTAGTGCGTGAGCCTAGGCGGACTCGGCGAGGAGCGGCTCGGGCTCCTCGGCCGTTACGAACTCGACCTTGAACGCCTCGACGACGTCCGGGTCGAACTGCGTGCCCGCGCAGCGCTCGAGCTCGATGATCGCCCGGTAGTGCGAGAGCCGGCCGCGGTAGACACGATCGGTGGTCATCGCGTCGTAGGCGTCGGCGACGAAGAGGATTCTGCGCACCGAGCGGGATATCGTCCCGGGCCAGGCGGTCCGGGTAGCCGGTTCCATCCCATCGCTCGTGGTGATGGAGGACCCAGTCCGCGACCGGATCGACGCCGAGCGAATCCAGCATCCGGTAGCCGATCTGGGGATGGCGCTCGAGCACGAGGCGCTCGGCCTCGGTCAGCGGGCCGGGCTTGCGGAGGATCTCCTCCGGAATGGCCAGCTTGCCGAGGTCGTGCAGGCTCCCGGCGAGGCGGAGCAGCTCGATCTCCTCGGTCTCGAGCCCCATGCGCGTTGCCACGCGGGCGGCGAGCTCCCCGACGACGAACGAGTGGCTGCCCGTGTAGGCGTCTCGCACGTCCACGGCGTGCGCGAGGCTCGCGGCCGCACGTAGACAGGCTGCGCGGTCGCGACCTTCGACGAGCCAGCGGAGCTCGGCGAGCTCTTCTACCTCGGGGCGGAAGACGTGTGCCCGTCCGCGGCCGTGCTCCTTCGACCAGTAGAGCGCGCTGTCGGCGACGCGAACGAGGTCGCTCCGCTCGAGCGAGTGCTGCGGATAGGTGGCGATGCCTGCGGAGACCGAGACGGGGTTGCCGTGCTCGTACTCTCCAGCGGCGACACGCTCGATGATCGTCTCCGCGATCGTCAGCCCCTCGCGGTCGGTCTTGCCGGCGAGGAGGAGCGCAAACTCGTCGCCGCCGAGCCTGAACGCTTCACCGCCCTGCCGGAGCCTGGCCGCGACCTGGGCCAGAACCCTGTCCCCCACTGGATGTCCGAAGCGGTCGTTGATGCCCTTGAAGTTGTCGATGTCGACGAGGCAGACCGTCAGCTGCGTGCTCGACTCCTCCGCCTCGTCGAGGCCGCGCTGGAGCCGCTCGTGGAAGTGCCGGTGGTTGCCGAGCCCGGTCAGGGGATCCGTCAGCGCGAGCCGCATGGCCTTCAGCGAATCGTGCACGGAGCGCTGGTAGAGCGCGATCGCAACGAGCGGGCCGATCAGCGCGGCCGAAAGGAGCGGCGAGCGATCCCAGAGGACGGCCAGCATGAGGCTGACCGAGGCCATGATCGAGAACGGAACGACCGTCCAATAGACCGAGCTACGCAGGATGGGAAAGAGCGGTTGGCGCGCCCAGAGAGAGATGACCAACGCGATCAAGATCACGTTCGTCGAGTAGAAGGCTGCGGCGGCCACGGTCACGGCGAAAAAAACAGGCGCGACCCCCGAGGAATGGCCAACCGCCTCGGCGCCGAGTCCGGCCGCAGCCGAGCCCAGTGAGTAGACGCCGGCGTTGTAGAGGAAACGGATGGGCGGGCGGCGCTCCAGCACGTCGATCAGGAGACGGGTTGCGAAGCCCACCAAGACCGCGGCTTCCCAGCCGTAGACAACTGCCGCGCCAACGATGAAGACGGCGCCAAGCGAGACCGCCCCCGAGGGCACGCCCTCCACCGGCACCGGATACGCCTCGACGACGACCGATGCCACGGCCAGCGCGAGGACTCCGGCCAGGAGCCCGATCGTCGGTCTGGACGTCGCCAGGCTGGCAAGAGCGGTCGCGAGAACCGCCACGCCGCCGGACGCGACCGGCACGACGAGTGGCGCGAGCCGGAGGGTTGGATTCCCCTCCGGCCGTGCCGCTGTTACCGCTGCGCTCGACATGGCGCTAACGGAGCTCGACGACCCGCGGTCTAGCTCCAGATGAAGCCGTCGAGCTCGCCGAGAAACGCGCCGAGAACGAGCAGCCCCGTGATGACCAGCGAGGTGATCCGCCAATGAAGCATCTGTCTACTCCCCTGTTCGGTGGACGCCAGCTTCAACCGAGTATCTGCGCGTCCAGGGGAGACTGCATCACTCCGACGGGGGATTAACTCAATCGAGGGATGCGCCCCTCGTCCGAGGCTTGGCAGGGGATCCTCCTACGCGAGACCGACCTCGCGGAGCGGCCGCCGGCCCCAAGCGAACGAGTCGGAGTACCAGCCCGCGAGCGGCACCATGGTGACCCCCTGGCTCGAGGAATGGACGAACCAGCCGCCCCCGAGGGAGATGCCGGCGTGGCCTACCTCACTGGGGGCGGACTGCGGTCCACGGTCGCCGAAGAAGATGATGTCGGCGGGAAGCAGACCCGCCTTCCGGACTCGCTTCGAGCGTGCGAACTCACCGCTCATGTCGTAGGTCGTCCGGCCGCGGATGGTGGAGCCGAGCCGGGGGGCGTCCTCGTAGGGCTCGGTCTTGTAGACGCGCCAGACAAAGCCGGAACAGTCGAAACCGCCGCGCGACGTGACTCCGAAGAGAGTCTGCGTGTTCTCCGACATGCCTCCCCAGACGTATGGGATAGCCGATGAAGTCGAACGGCCCGCCGCAGCACCTTCGTCTTCCAGGCGGTGAGACCGGGCAGATCGAGAGACGTGCCGTGTCGTGGGCGTACTGGAGATCCCAGGAGTCGAGCTCGAGAACGCGCGCGACCGAGTATGCCGCCTCGGCGCGGGTCGCGATGTCCTGCGGCCGGAGCTCGCGCTGCGTCGGTTCCCGTCGGGTGGTTGTAGCGGAGGCGGAGGAGACGAGCAACCACCTCGAAGCCGGCGCGAGAGGGCGGGGCGAGGTCGACGCCACGCAGCTCGTGGCGGACGTGGCGCGCGGCGGAGGAGAGACCGAGCGCGGCGACAAGGGAGCGGTTCAGCCGCGTCATCGTGACGCCGGCGTCCGGGTTCTCGACGACCTGCGCCTCGTGTGTGATCCCGGCGACGATCTGGCCGAGGTCCCGGCGCGTGAGAGGGCCGTTCGGTCTGAAGCGAGCCACGCTCGGGCCCATGAGCCCGCTCGCGACCGCCTCGCGGATCTGCGGTTGTGCCCAGGAAGAGGCGCTCGCGGCAGCAGGCAGCCGCGAGGAGCGTGACAAGCGCGAACGTGAGGGCGACCCGGCGCATCTCCGTACGTCCATCGGCCCGCGCTCCGAGCAGCTTTAGGCCGATCCGCGGGTTGAGGCTCTGGTCGCGCCGAGGTCAGCCACCCTCGCTGGAGCCGGCCGCGGGTCGCCTACGCTTCGCGCGTGGAGGCAGAGCTCATCCGGCCGGAGCCGACGCCCGAGGAGCGAGCCGCGATCCTGGCGGCGCTCGCGCAGGAGCCGCCGGTCGAGCCGGACCCGCGCGGCGCCTGGTGGCGGCTCGGCATCGAGGAGAGCCTCGCCGAATCGACGCTCCGGCCGGCTCCGCCCTCCGACTAGAGGAGCGCGCGAGCGACCGCCTCGCGCCAACCGGCGAGAAGCCGCTCGGCCTCGGGCTCGGGTAGGCGCGGCTCGTACCTGGTCTCGACGCGCCGCAGACTCGCCAGCTCTTCCAGCCCCGACCAGACGCCGATGCCGAGGCCAGCCAGGGCTGCGGCCCCGAGCGCGGTCGTCTCGCGCTCGACCGGCACCTCCACCGGAAGCCGGGTGACGTCGGCCACGAGCTGCATCAGGAACCGGTTCGCGGTCTGGCCGCCGTCGGCCCTGAGGAGCTCCACTTCGAGCTCCATCGCGTCGACGACGTCGCGGGTCTGGAATGCGACGGCCTCGAGCGCGGCCCGGACGAGATGCTCACGACGCACGCCGCGGGTCAGACCGGAGATGAGCCCGCGCGCCTCCGGCGCCCAATGGGGCGATCCGAGCCCGGCGAGCGCGGGCACGAAGTAGACACCCAGGCTGTCTCTCGGCCGCCGCCGCGAGCTCCTCGCTCTCTGCCGCGCTGCCGAGCAGCCCGAGCCCGTCGCGCAGCCACTGCAGAGCGCGCTCCGGTCGCGAAGACGAGCCTTCGAGCGCGTAGACGACTTCGCTACCCGTCAGCCGCCAGGCGACCGTACGGACGACCCCGGGCGGAGGCTGCGCCGAGCTTCGGCCGGCGTTCGCGAGCACGAAGCACCCGGTGCCGTAGCGTCGCCTTCGCCTCGCCGGGCGCGAAGCACGCCTGCCCGAAGAGCGCCGCGTGCTGGTCGCCCGCGATTCCCGAGATCGGGATCTCGGCCCCGAGCAGCTCTCCCTCGGCGACGATGCCGCTCGAGCTCACCATTTCCGGGAGGAGGCCGGCTGGTACTTCGAAGAGGGCGAGCAGCTCGTCGTCCCAGCTCGCCGTTGCGAGGCCGACGAGCAGGGTCCGCGAGGCAGTTGCTCACCTCGATGACGTGTCGCGCTCCCGCCGGTCAGCTTCCAGACGAGCCACGAGTCGACCGTTCCGAACGCGGCTTCGCCTCCCGGCGATTCGGTCTCGGCCAGAAGCCATTCGAGCTTCGTGGCCGAGAAGTACGGGTCCGGCAGAAGCCCGGTGCGCTCGCGAATGAGCTCGGCTGGGAAGCTCTCGGCAGCGCTCGGCGGTTCGCCGGTCCTGCCACACGATCGCGCGGTGGAGCGGCCGGCCTGTCTCGCGATCCCAGAGCACGGTCGTCTCGCGCTGGTTCGTGATCCCGATCGCGGACAGATCGCGGGACGCGAGCTCCGGCGGACTCGAGGGCAGATGTCAGCGGCAGCGAGCACCGACGCCCAGATCTCGTCCGGGTCGTGCTCGACCCACCCCGGGCGCGGGAAGTGCTGCGGCAGCTCCGCGTAGCCGCGGCCGCGAGTCCGAAGCTCCCGGTCGACCACGAGGCACGTCGTGCCCGATGGTCCCCTGGTCGATCGCCAGAACGAACGGCTCGGCCACGGAGGGCTACGCGGGCTGGCGGCCGCGCAGCAGGCCGGGGGCGACGCGCGCGTAGTCGAGGCCCGAGGCCCACGTCAGGACGAGCGCGACGAGGAGCGCCCACCACGCGACGTCGTCGCTGAGCGCGCCGCCGGCCGCCAGGCCACCGAGCCCGGCCGCGACTGCCTGCGCCGTCGTCTTCACCTTGGCGAGATCGCGCGCGCTCACGACGATCCCGCGCTCGAGGGCGGCGAGCCGGAGCCCGGAGACGAGGAACTCCCGCGCGACGATTGCGGCCACCATCCAGCGCGGGCAGGACGCGGTCGACGAGCACGATCAGCGTCGCCAGCACCAGGATCTTGTCTGCGACCGGGTCGAGCAGCCGACCGAGGTTCGACGTCTGGCCGGATGCGGCGCGCCCACCAGCCGTCGACGTAGTCGGTCAGCATCGCGAGCCCGAACACGGCCGTCGCCCAGTAGTCGTGGTTCGGGAAATCCCAGGCGAAGAGCAGCACCACCGCGGGCACGGCGACCGCCCGGCCGAGCGTCAGCTGGTCTGCAAAGCCCACTCAGAAGACAGAATACGGCCGCATGTCTGCCTCGGGCTGCTCCGTTCTCCAAGGTGCTCGTCGCGAACCGCGGCGAGATCGCCGTGCGGATCTTTCGGACGTTGCGCGAGCTCGGGATCGGGTGCGTCGGTGTCTTCTCCGAGGCCGACCGGGCGGCGCTCCACGTTCGCCGGGCGGATGAGTCGTTTCTGATCGGGGCCGGACCGCCCGCCGAGAGCTACCTGAACGTCGAGCGCATCGTCGAGACCGCGCGGCGCGCCGGCGCAGAGGCGCTGCATCCCGGCTACGGGTTCCTGGCCGAGAACGCCGCGCTGGCTCGTGCTTGCGAGGCGGCGGGAATCGTCTGGATCGGGCCCCCGCCGGCGTCGATCGAGGTCATGGGCTCGAAGGTCGCGGCCCGCCGGGCAATGTCAGACGCCGGCGTCCCGGTGATTCCGGGCACGACGGATCCAATCGAGAGTGCAGCCGAGCTCGTCCGCCTCGGGGACGAGTTCGGTTGGCCGCTCGCCGTCAAGGCGTCGGCGGGAGGCGGCGGCAAGGGCCTTCGAATCGTCCACTCCGCGGACGAAGCGGAGCGGGCGCTCGCGACCGCACGGCGCGAGGGCGAGGCGTACTTCTCGGATGCGACCGTCTACGTCGAGAAGTACCTCGAAGATCCGCAGACACGTCGAGGTACAGGTGCTCGCCGACGCGCACGGCAACGTCATCCATCTCGGCGAGCGCGACTGCACCATCCAGCGCCGGCATCAAAAGCTCGTCGAGGAGTCCCCTTCCCCCGCAGTCGGGCCCGAGCTCCGCGAGCAGATCGGTTCGATCGCGGTCGAGGCGGCTCGCGCAGTCCGCTATCGCGGAGCTGGGACGATCGAAGGGCTCCTGGACCGGGAGGGCGCCTACTTCTTCCTCGAGATGAACACGCGGATTCAGGTCGAGCACACGGTCACAGAGCTCGTGACCGGCCGCGACCTCGTACGCGATCAGATCCTGATCGCGGCCGGGCACCCGCTCGAGCTCACGCAGGACGAGGTCAAGTTCGTGGGGCACGCGATCGAATGCCGGATCAACGCCGAGGACCCGGCCAGCGGCTTTCTCCCGGCCCCCGGACGGATCACCGTCTACCACGAACCCGGCGGTCCCGGCGTGCGTGTCGACTCGGGCGTCGAGGAGGGAGATGAGATCTCGCCGCTCTACGACCCGCTCGTTGCCAAGCTCGTCGTGCACGGGGGCGACCGCGAGCACGCGAGGCAGCGGATGCTTCGGGCGCTCGACGAGTTCGCCATCGGCGGCCCCACGACGCTCCTCGGGTTCCACCGCGCGCTTCTCTCCGAGCCGTGCTTCGCTGCGGGCGAAACGTGCCATGGCCTCGTGGAGTCCGAGGAGCTGGCGGAGCGCGCCAAGGAGCTCGAACGCCCTCCCGCCCCGGCCGGAGCCCTCGGTGTGAGGGCGCGGCAGTCCACCACTGTGCCGGTCGAGGTCGAAGGGCGCCGCTTCGAGGTGACGCTGGCTCGTCCCGAGCCTCCTCACAGGGAGCTGGCGCTGCGTCGCCGGCAGCGCGTCGGCTCGGCCGGCGGCCAGCACAGCCTCGCCGCGCGCGACGCCGTCGTCAGCCCCATGCAGGGGACAGTCCTCGCCGTCGAGGTCTCGGACGGCGAGATCGTGAGCGCCGGTCAGGTCCTCTGCGTGATCGAGGCGATGAAGATGGAGAACGAGATCACCGCCCACCGAGAGGGACGCGTCGGCGCCCTGTCCGTCGAGCCCGGCGCGTCCGTCACGACCGGGCAGGTGATCTGCCTGCTCGCCCAGGACGGCGAGCCCGGCGGCGCCGAGTGATCCGCGGCGGGAGCTCCTCGGTACGCTCCCGACCGTGATCTCGGCCGCGGAGGCAGATGGAGCGTCGTAGAGAGCTCTGCGCAGAGCTCTCGCTCGCGAACGCCGAGCCCCTCGCCGCTACCGCCAGCCGGGTCGACAGCTGGATCCTCGTCGAGTACCGGGGTCTCTGGAATCGGGATCTGCTCGCAGGCAGCGTTCTCTCGGACGATCCTCAAGGACCACCTGCGGAGCCAGCTCGCGGCTCTGCCGCGTTCGAGACTCCTGTTCGTTCGCCGGCCGGACCGGCGGGACCACCCGCGCTTCGCGCTCTTCTTCGGCTCGCACACCCGAACGAGGGGGCCGCTTTTACGCACTCGAGTTCGACGACCACGACGATCTGGTCGACCTCGACTTCGCCGCGTGCCTGGCAGGCGCGGATTCGGCCGGGGTCCCGGTCGACCATCCGCTCCTCGTCGTCTGCACGCACGGGAAGCGAGACCGCTGCTGTGCGAAGTTCGGGCGGCCGCTCTACGACGAGCTCTGCGAGCAGGCCGAGCCCGGCTGGGTCTGGCAGTCGACGCACGTCGGGGGCGATCGCTTCGCGGGCAATCTCGTCTGCCTTCCGTCGGGTCTCTACTTCGGGCGCGTGGAGCGAAGCGACGTCTGGTCGCTCCTCGACGAACTGCTCGTCGACCGGATAGCGCTCGAGCGCTATCGAGGACGCTGTTGCTACACGTTTCCCGAGCAAGCTGCGGAGCGGGTGGTCCGTGAGCGCACCGGGCTGAGGGGCATCGACGACCTCCGGCTGCTCGGCAGCGCGCGGCACGGTGAGGGTTGGACGATTCGCCTGTCTGCAGGAGGGAGCGAGTACGACGTCGAGGTCGAAGCTGAGCTCGGCGAGCCGACCTACCTGACCTGCGATGCGGCTAGGCCGGTCCGTCCGCCTCGCTACGTTGCGCGCAGATCCGTCCTGCTCCGGCCGGCAGATTCTGAGGAAGCCCTCGCGAACGAGTCGCCGGATGAGTACCAGCCGGCTCGGCTCGTCGAGGTCGCCGGGGAGGTCGTCCGCCGTGAAGGGCCGCTCGGCCTCGAAGCAGAACACCACGGCGTCGGTCGCCTGAGGTGGCAAGGCGACGCGTTTGCCCTCGTAGGCGAGCACAACGCCGTCGCCGTCCTCCTCGAGGTCGGCGAGCACTGTCGCACGGCGCTCGAGCTCGGTCTGCGCGTGGAGGCCGTCGAGCGCGCGGACCTGACGAAGCTGCTCGCCGAGTACGGGGCGTCGCGTGCGGGTGAGGCGGCGGCGTTGCCGTTCCCGGACGAGCTCGGGCTCGAGGCGGTCGGTCAGGCGCACGACGAGGTCGGCGCGTGGCTCGCCGTCGTCCGTCACGCTCCGCCTGAACTCGACATCGTCCGCACAGGCCTCGACCGCGGCACGCACTGCATCGATCCACGTGTAGACGTTGATCCCGACCGTGATGTGCAGTGAGTCGGTCTCCGACGTCAGCGCCTCGTGAAGCCAGCCGCGCGGGAGATAGAGGACGTCACCGGCTCGCAGCACGAGATCGTGAACCGGCGGGCCCGGGTCGCCGTGACGCTCTCGCTTGTATTTCTGATCGCGGAGCGGTAGCTCGAGTAGAGGCTCGTAGACGAGCCAGCGCTTCTCGCCCGCCACCTGGAGTACGAAGACGTCATGAGTGTCGTGGTGGACGGCGAGCCCCTGTGAGCCTCGCGGTGTGTAGTACGAGTTGGCCTGCACGGGGTGGCCGAGGACGCTCTCGAGGCCGCGGCAAAACTCGGCCAGGGGCTGCCAGTGGTGGTGGAGGCCCTGCAGAACGATCGTCGCTCCCGCCTCGAACTCCTCGACGACGCGCTGGACGTCGGCCGAGTTCGTGAAGGCGTGCGGGCTCCAAGGCACGTCCACCGAGTAGGCGGAGAGCGGAAGCTGCTCCCCCTCCTTGACGAGGCGAAAGGCCGGGTAGCGGATTCCGGAGGAGCAGACGAGCCGCTCGACATCCGCGAGCGAGAGGAGGTCGTCGAAACGGCCCGGCTCGGTGCGCTGGACGACGAGCGGTCGCTGCTCCCAGTGCTCGGCGAGGAACTCCTCGCCGCTCTTCGGCTCGACGATTCGGTCGAGCTGCGGCCCTGCTAGCCGGCGCTGTCCGCCGGGCCTGTGTCCGGATCGACCGCATCCGCGTCGTCGCTCGAGTCTCCACTGTCGGAGTCGGTCGCGTCCGAGTCGTCGGTCCCGTCGGTGTCGGCGTCGTCGAGATCGGCATCGGCAGCGGTCGATCCGCCCTGCCCGATCGTGTCGGTGCGCCCGGTGCGGATCTCTTCGTCGTTCAAGCTCGTCATCCTGGCCTCCTTGAGGTCGCGGCTCGTGGGCGGAGCCTACCCCGTCTCGTTGCTCCGAGAACGCTCGGTAAAGTGCCGCGCCGTGGATCTCTACGAGTACCAGGGCAAGCAGCTCTTCGCGGAGGCCGGGATCCCGGTTTCGGAGGGAAGGCTCGCCGAGTCGCCGCAGGAGGCGCGGGCCGCCGCCGAAGAGCTCGGGTCGTCCGTTGTCGTCAAGGCACAGGTGCTGACGGGCGGTCGGGGCAAGGCGGGCGGCGTGAAGCTCGCGGCCGACCCGGATGAGGCGGAGGCGCGGGCCTCCGAGATCCTGGGTCTCGACATTCGCGGACATGTCGTTCGGAAGCTCTGGGTCGAGCAGGCCTCCGAGATCGTCTAAGGAGTACTACCTCTCGGTCACCTTCGACCGGGGTGAGAAGAAGCCCCTCTTCATGCTCACGACGCAAGGCGGGATCGACATCGAGGAGGTCGCCGAGCAAACCCCCGAGGCGCTGGCCCGGCTCCATGTCGATCCGCTCGTCGGCTTCGAGCCCTTTCACGCCCGGCGGCTCGTCTTCGGAGCCGGCATCACGGATCCGGCCGAGCAGAAGCAGGTCATGGCGATCGTCGAGAAGCTCTACGCGACTTTCGTCCGGTACGACGCGCTGCTCTGCGAGATCAACCCTTTGATCGTGACGCCGGACGGCGAGGTGAAGGCGCTCGATTCGAAGTTCACGGTCGACGACAACGCGCTCTACCGGCATCCAGAGGTCGCCGAGCTGCGCGACCCGGCCGCCGGCGATCGACAGGAGGCGCTCGCGCGGGAGAAGGGCGTCACGTACGTGAAGCTGGACGGTGAGGTCGGCATCCTCGGAAACGGTGCCGGCCTCGTCATGTCGACGCTCGACGTGATCGCGCAGGTGGGCGGCCGGCCGGCGAACTTCTGCGACCTCGGCGGCGGCGGCGACGCGGAGGGCGTCGTCGACGCGCTCGAGGTAATCACAAGCGACGAGCAGGTGCGCGCGATCCTCTTCAACATCTTCGGCGGTATCACGCGCTGCGACGAGGTAGCGCGCGGGATTCTGACTGCGCTCGAGCGCATGCAGATCGATCGCCCGATCGTGGTGCGCCTCGACGGCACGAACGCGGACGAAGGTCGCGCACTCCTCGCGGATGCCGCTCCCGAGAACCTATCCGTGGAGCCGACGATGCTGTCTGCAGCCAGGCGAGCCGTGGAGCTGGCGGCGTGAGGGGCGCTTTCCCTCGCGCGCGAGTGACTGGGCGCATCAGCGCTCCGACCCGCCCCCCTGCTCACGCGCGAGCGTATCGCCGAAAAGCGCACCTGTGTGTCACGGGAGGTGCCGAGTTCGTCTCGGTGCGTCCACAGGCCGGTGGGGCGACCGAAGCCGTGCCGACGGGACTCGAGGAGCTCCGGTGACCCAGAACGTCTGGGACGCGCGGGCCGACCTCTACCGTGAGAGCGCCGCGCACCGCGACGGGCCGGATCTCGACCTCCTCGCCGATTGGGCCACTGAGGCGGGGGCGCACACCGCGCTCGACGTTGCCACCGGCGGTGGTCACGTGGCCCGCAGGCTCCGCGATCGCGGGCTCGAGGTCGTCACCACAGACCGCTCGCCGGGCATGCGCCCGGACGTCGTCTGCCCGGCCGAGAATCTGTCCTTCGCCGACGCGAGCTTCGACATCGTCGCCACCCGTGTCGCGGCCCACCACTTCGACGACGTCGAAGGCGCAGTCCGCGAAATGGCCCGCGTGGCGCGGGATCAAGTCCACGTCGTCGACAACCTGTTCATGGGTGACGTAGCCGAGGAGGCGGAGCGCCTGCGAGACCCCTCGCATGTCCGGAGTTACTCTGAGGTCGAATGGCGTGAGCTGCTCGAGGCTGTGGGCCTCCGCGCCGAGCAGGTCGAATTCTTCGACAAGCCGATCGAGCTCCAGCCTTGGTTCGAGCGTTCGGGGACGCCCGAGGCCGACGAGCGTCGCGTACGCGAGCTCCTCGCCGACCGAATCGACGACGGCTGGATCCGGCTCGACCGCATCGCCCTGAAGGCCGTGACGCGCTGATGGCGGTCATCGTCGACCACGAGACGCGGCTCGTCGTCCAGGGCATCACCGGCCGCGAAGGTTCCTTCCACACGCTGCGAAACCGGGAGTACGGGACGAACGTCGTCGCAGGCGTGACGCCCGGCAAGGGCGGTCAGGGCGTCGAGGGGATTCCGGTCTTCGACACGGTGCGTGAAGCGGTTGCCGAAGCCGGCGCCAACACGTCGATGATCTTCGTGCCGGCGCGCTTTGCCGCGGATGCGATCTACGAGGCGGCAGACGCCGGGATCCAGACCGTGATCTGCATCACAGAGGGCATCCCGGCTCACGACATGCTCCGGGTCTACAACCACATCCGTCCGCGTGGAGTGACCCTGATCGGCCCGAACTGCCCGGGCGTGCTCTCGCCGGGAAAGGCGAACGTCGGGATCATCCCGGCCGAGATCTTCAGCGAGGGAGGCGTCGGCCTCGTCTCGCGTTCCGGGACGCTCACCTATCAGATCGGTCACGAGCTCACGCAACTCGGCGTCGGTCAGTCGACGATCGTCGGGATCGGCGGAGATCCCGTCGTCGGGTCGTCCTTCGTAGACGTTCTGACTCGCTTCGAGGCGGACGCAGAGACCGAGCTCGTCGTGATGGTCGGCGAGATCGGCGGCGCCGAGGAGGAGAAGGCCGCCGCCTACATCGAGGCCGGAATGTCGAAGCCCGTGGTCGCCTACATCGCCGGCTTCACCGCCCCGCCGGGGAAGGCGATGGGCCATGCCGGCGCGATCATCTCGGGCTCCGCGGGTACCGCACAGGCGAAGAAGGAAGCCCTGGAGGCGCACGGCGTCCGGGTCGGCGCCAATCCGACCGAGGTCGCCCGCCTGGTCGCCGAGACTGCGGGCGTCCGGCCCTGAGCCAGGCCGAGGACGGCGGAGCCCCTCGCTAGACTCGGTTCGTGGCCACGATCTCCTTCGCACGCGGAGTTCCGTCGCCCGACCTGCTCCCCGTAGAAGTCTTCGGCGAGGCTGCCCTCGCGGCCGTCGAGCGTGACGGGCGGACGATCTTGAACTACGGCCCACCGGGCGGCTATCCGCCGCTCCGCGAATGGATCGCCGCGCGCCACGAGGTCGACCCGGCGCAGGTCGTCGTGACGAACGGCTCGCTCCAGGGCTTCCACTTCGTCATGCGCCATCTGCTCGCGAACGGAGGTCGCGCGCTCGTCGAGGCTCCGAGCTACGACCGCACGTTGCTGACGCTCCAGAAACTCGACGCGGACGTCGAGGCGGTGCCCCTTCGGGACGACGGTCTCGACGTCGACGCGCTCCGCGAGGCGCTCGACCGCAGCCCGGCCGACGTCCTCTACACGATCCCGACCTTCCAGAACCCGAGCGGCCGGACGCTCTCGCGCGCGAGTCGAGAGGCCCTCGCCGACCTGATCCGGGAGCGTGATCTCCTCGTCTACGAGGACGACCCATACGGCGGCGTCCGCTTCGAGGGCGAGCCGCTGCCGACCCTCTACGAGCTGACCGGGGGCGAGAACGTCATCTACTCGTCCTCGTTCTCCAAGGTCGTTGCGCCCGGGATCCGCGTGGGGTACGCGGTTCTGCCCGAGGACCTCGTGCAGCCGATCGAGGCGCTCGCGACCGAGACCTACATCTCGCCGTCGATCTTCGTGCAGGGCGCGCTCTTCGAGTTTGTCACCGCCGGCAAGTACGAGGAGGCCCTCGAGCGCGTTCGCGCCGGCCTCCGCGAGCGGCGCGATTCCATGCTCGAGACGCTCGAGCGGGAGTTTCCCGCGGGAGCTGCGTGGAGCCGGCCCGAGGGCGGCTACTTCCTCTGGCTCGACCTTCCCGCCGGCGTTGGCACAGACTCGCTCTTCGACCGCGCTGCCGAGGCGGGAGTCGCCTTCGTGAAGGGAGCCGACTTCTTTCTGGACGGAGGGGGGCGCGAGTCGGCCCGGCTCGCGTTCAGCTTTCCCTCGCCCGAGGAGATCCGCGAGGGCGTCGCCCGGCTCGCCGCGCTGGTTCGCGAGTCGGCAGCGGTTGCGGTCTAGCTGAGCCTAGGCGGCTGCGACCCGCCGCACCTCAGGCGTCCGGGCGACGAGCGTCGCCTGGCGCGGCGGCGCCGGCTTCCCGGCCTTGACGGCACGGAAGGTCGGGCACGGCGAGTTCCCCGGGATCGCGCAGAGGTCGGCTCGGCGGAAGAAGCAGTCGTCGCAGGTCGGCTGGGGTCGGTTCATCGGGGGAGGCGAAGGCGGAGTCTAGTCCCGAGGCCCTATGGGTTCGAGGGCTCGGGCCAATGGAACTCGCGCATTTTGCGCGGAGTGTCAGAAGCGGCAACGTGTGTCGCCAGATCTGACTACGCAGCTGTTTCCAGTGCTGCCAACGCCTCATCGAAGGTCGAAACCGAGACGACACGGAGATCATCCGCGTAGCGCTGCGCCTCGGCTGCGTTCTCTTCCGGAACCACGAAGAGGTCTGCATCGGCCTCGCGCGCTCCAATCGTCTTCTGCTTGATGCCGCCGATCGGCTCGACCGTTCCGTCGAGCGCGATCGCACCGGTGACGACGATCTTTCGGCCGCCGTCGATGTCCGCTCCGACCTCGTCCACGATGTCCAGGGCGAACGCGAGGCCCGCCGACGGGCCCCCGATGTTTCCGGCGTCGATCGAGATGTCGATTGGGAGCGTGATGTCGGCCTCCTGCTCGACGAGAATCCCGAAGACAGGGCGGCCGGCGTCGGGTGACTGCGTCGTCCCGACGCGAACCTGCTCGAGACCATCACCGCGGCGCACGGTGACCTCCACCGACTGGCCGGCGTCGACGTTGTCGCGCATGTACCGCGTGAGCTGCGTCGTGGTCCGGATCTCTTCGTTTTCGACGCGGACGATGATGTCGCCGATCTCGAGGGCTCCGGCGGCAGGCGCGTCGGGCGCGACCTGGCTCACGAGCACGCCGTTCGGCACGGCTTTGACGTCGTAGTTGAGCTCACGGAGCGCTACGGCCGCGGCGACCTGCTGCGATTTGGTCATGTCCTGGAGGCTTGCCTCTCGCCGCGCGTCGTCGCTGACCCCGAGCGGATTCAACCGCTCCTCCGCAACCAGAGTCGCCCCCTCGAAGAGCCCGGGCACGAGGCGCTCGAGAATGCTCGCCCGGCGAACGATCACGTCGACCATGTAGATCCCGTTCTCCGTCGCCTGATTGTCGTCGTCGGGCACCTTCACGAGCGGGTCGGCCGCCCGCGCTCGGTCCGGCAGGTAGACGTAGTGGTTCGAGGGGACGATGTAGAGCGCTCCGAGGCACGCGACCAGAAGCAGCGACGACCGCGAGGAAGACGTAGCGGCCGCGCATCCCGGGCATGGGGCGATCGTAGCCACGGCTCCCCCGGGCGGGCTTCGGGTCAGCGCTCGAGCTCGAAGACGAGCTCCAGGCCGTCCTCGTCGTCCCACTGGTCGCCCGTCTGGACGAACCCGAGCTTGGCGACGATCGCCAGCGACGGCTCGTTGCCGGGCGCGACCGAGGCGATGAAGTGCGTGATGCCGTGCGTCTCCTGCGCCCAGTCCAGGAGCGCGCGTGCGGCCTCGGTCGCGTAGCCGCTCCCTCGGTGCTCCGGGAAGATCGTGTAGCCGAGCTCCACGGCGTCCGGCTGCCCGGGGCCGTTGACGCCGGGCGGGCCGTGGAAGCCCGCGTGGCCGATCATGCGTGGACTCGGCGCGAAGGACGACGGCGCGGACGAGCCACTCCTGGGTCGCCGGGCTGCCGGCGCATCTGATCAGCGCGCAGCCGGAGGAAGCCGTGCGTCGTGCTCGTCTGGCCAGCTCGCCGGGACCGAGGCGCCGAGCAGATCGCTCGGCGTCGCCGATCGGCAGGAACGCGTCCGCGAGCTCGGGCGAGATCGACACGAGGTCGAGCCGCTCGGACCGGATGGGCGGTGACCTCTACGACGAGAGAACGCCGACGACCTCGCGCACGGCGTCGGCGGACGCCTCGAGCTCGGCCTGCTCGTCGTTCGGTGAGCTCGAGCTCGACGATCTCCTCGAGGCCCGCCGGCCCCGAGCTTCACCGGCACGCCCATGTAGAGGCCCGTCGATCCCGTACTCGCCCTCGAGATAGGCCGTGCACGGGAGCACGCGCTTCTCGTCGAGGCAGACCGCGTCGACCATCTGCGCCGCGGCCGCGCCGGGTGCGTACCAGGCCGAGGTGCCGAGGAGCTTGACGATCTCGCCGCCGCCCTTGCGCGTCCGCTCGACCATCGCCTCGATCCGGTCGTCCGCGACGAGCTGGCGGAGCGGAACGCCGCCGACCGTCGTCGCGGAGACGACCGGCACCATCTGGTCGCCGTGGCCGCCGAGGACCATCGCGGTCACGTCCTTCACGGACGAGCCCGTCTCCCAGGCGATGAACGCCGAGAAGCGGGCCGTGTCGAGGATTCCTGCCATGCCGAAGACGCGCTCCTTCGGCCAGCCGGAGACGCTCTTGGCCACGTGGCACATGGCGTCGAGCGGGTTCGAGACCACGATCAGGATCGCGTCCGGTGACTGCTCGATCGGCCTCACGGGTCACTGAGGCGACGATTCCCTCGTTCGTCGTCACGAGGTCGTCCCGGCTCATGTCGCCCGTGCGGGGCACTCCGGCCGTCACGACGACGACGTCCGACCCGGCCGTCTCCGCGTACCCGTTCGATCCCACGATGTTCGGCTCGTAGCCGAGGACGGCCGCCGCCTGGTTCATGTCGAGTGCCTTGCCCTGCGGCAGGTTCTCCTTGATGTCGACGAGGACGACGTCGGCGTAGTCGCGTCGCGCGATCTCCTGCGCCGCGGTCGCGCCCACGTTTCCCGCACCGACGACCGTCACCTTCCGCCTCACACCCGCACCCCCATGGTCTCGATGATCGCGTCCGCGACGTCGCTCGTCCCGACCGCAGTCGGATCGTCACGCCGTTCCTTCATGTCGTACGTGACGCTCTTGCCCCCGGCGATCACCGAGGCGATCGCAGACTCGAGCCGCTCGGCGGCGTCTCGCTCCTCGAGGTGACGGAGCATCATCACGCCCGAGAGCATCATTGCCATCGGGTTCACCTTGTTCTGGCCCGTGTACTTGGGCGCCGAGCCGTGCGTGGGCTCGAAGACGGCCACGCGCTCGCCGAAGTTGCCTCCAGGCGCGAGCCCGAGTCCGCCGATCAGGCCGGCGGCGAGGTCGGAGACGATGTCGCCGTACAGGTTCGGGCACACGAGGACGTCGTACTCCTCGGGCCGCTGCACGAGCTGCATCGAGAGGTTGTCGACGATCCGATCCTCGAACTCGACGTCCTCATTCTCGGCGGCCACCTCCCGGGCGACGCGGAGATACAGGCCGTCGGTGAACTTCATGATGTTGGCCTTGTGGACGGCCGTGACCTTCGAGCGGCCATTCCGGCGCGCATAGTCGAAGGCGAACTGGACGATGCGTCGCGTCCCGCTCACCGAGATCGGCTTCACGGAGATCCCTGAGTCCTGCCGGAGCTTCGCGCCGCGGCTCTCGAGCCACTCCACGAGCTCCCGCGCGTCCTCCGTGCCCTCCTCGTACTCGATCCCGGCGTAGAGGTCCTCGGTGTTCTCCCGGATGACGATCAGATCGACTTCGTCATAGCGCGACCGGACTCCCGGGTAGGTCTTGCAGGGGCGGACCTGGCCATAGAGGTCGAGCTCCTTTCGAAGCGCGACGTTCACAGACCGGAAGCCGGTACCGACCGGCGTGGTGATCGGACCCTTGATCGCCGTGCCGTTGGCGCGGATCGAATCGAGGACGTGCTCGGGGAGCGGGTCGCCACCGTGGCGGTCCATGACGTCCGCCCCGGCCTCCTGGACGTCCCAGTCGACCTCGACACCGGTCGCGTCGATGACGCGGCGGGTCGCCTCGGCGATCTCCGGACCGGTGCCGTCCCCCCGGATGAGCGTGACTCGGTGCCCCATGCCGGGGGCCGATTGTATGCGGGACGTCCGCGTACACGGCTGAGGTACCGTGGCGCGGGACATGCGAGCGAGAGATGTCTGAGTTCAAGCCAGGTCTGGAGGGTGTAGTCGCCGTCGAGACCGAGATCGCGGAGCCGGATCGTGACGGCGGCTCGCTGCGTTACCGGGGCGTCGACATCGAGGAGCTCGTCGGGCACCATCCGTACGAGAACGTCTGGGGCCTTCTCGTCGACGACGACCTCGATTCGAAGATGCCTGCCCCGGAGCCGTACGAGCCTGCCACTCTGACGGGGCACGCGCCCGCCGATCTCCAGGCCGAGACCGCGCGCCTTGCCGGCGAGTGGGAGCTCGGGAAGCTGAGCGAGATCTCGGATGAGCAGGCGCGCGAGGATCTCGGCCGGCTCTCGGCGCTCATGATGTCGATCGTCGCTCGTTCGGCGCGCCTCGCCGACGGCCACACGGATGCCGTGCCGGACGAGGTCGTCGACCGGGGGGAGACGGCGGCCGAGAAGTTTCTCCTCCGCTGGCGCGGCGAAGCCGATCCCAGGCATGTGAAGGCCGTCGACACGTACTGGATCTGCACTGCCGAGCACGGTCTGAACGCCTCGACCTTCACGGCGCGCGTCGTCGCGTCGACCGGGGCGGATTGCGGCGCAGCGCTCTCTTCGGCGGTGGGCGCGCTCTCCGGCCCGCTCCACGGCGGCGCACCCGCCTATGTCAAGCCGATGCTCGATGAGGTTGCAGAGCTGGGCGACCCGGACCGTTGGGTACGTGAGGCACTCGACAGCGGCAAGCGGATCATGGGCTTCGGTCACCGGGTCTATCGCGCCGAGGATCCTCGCTCCCGCCTCCTGAAACGGACGGCACGCGAGCTCGGGGCAGAGCAGATCGAGGTGGCCGAGGAGCTCGAGCAGGCTGCGCTCGAGGAGCTCAAGCGTCGCAAGCCGGAGCGGCCGCTCGCGACGAACGTCGAGTACTACTCCGCCGTCGTCCTCGACGTTGCAGAAATTCCGCCGCCGCTCGCTCCGGCCATGTTCGCCTGCTCCCGAGTCGCAGGCTGGTCGGCCCACATCCTCGAGCAGAAGCGAACGGGTCGCCTCTTCCGGCCGTCGGCGAAGTACGTCGGCCCGGGACAGCGCTCGGTCGCCTCGGTCGGCTAGCCCCTCGTGTCAGCGGTTCTCGCAGCGGCGGTCTCCAAGGCCGCCGGGATCACGGACGACGAGCGAGCCCTGGCGGAGCTTCGCCGGGACGTCGACGAAGAGGTGGAAGCGGCCGTCCGGGACGCCGACTTCCGCGTGCGGGCGCTCGGCTACCAGGCGATCGGCCGCCTGAACTTCGTGCAGAAGAAGGAACTTCTCCGCCGCGGTCTCGAGGACGAGAGCCCGGCCGCGCGCGGAGCTGCGCTCCTGTCCCTCGAGCTCATGTCGCGCGACCATCCCGGCACCGCGAACGCCGTGCGCCCGCTGCTCCACACGCTCGCGAACTCGGATCCCAACCGCTCGGTTCGCCGCCTGGCCGTCCTCAGTCTGAAGAACGGCTCTCCGGCGCAGGACACGATCACCCTGCTCTCCCACCTGGCGGAGGACGAGGACGACGCCGAGCTCGGGCGGGCAGCCGCGTCAGTCCTCCAGGCGCTGAAGCGCAAGGCGGCCGCCCGCTAGCCGCGGCCGGACAAGTTCCGCACGCCCTACCGCCCAACCTCCCGCTCGTAGAGAGACATCTGCTTGACGCGGCTCATCCCGGCCCGCTCGTAGAGGCGAACTGCGCCGGTGAGGTTCTCGGCGTCGACCTCGAGGCCGGCCCAGGCCGCGCCTTTTCCGCGGAGCTCGCGGAAGGAGTGATGGAGTAGCGCGAGACCGAGGCCGCGGCGTCGCCAGGCGGGGCGCACGCCGAGGATGTCGACCCACCCCACAGGCTTTCCGAGGTCGCGGACGAGGCAGAACGCAAGCCCGGCAACCGCATCGCCCTCGACCGGCAGGAAGAAGAGGCCACGATCGAACTCCGGGTGGCCAAACACCTCCTTGCACCAGTCCTCGAACGGGTCCGGTATGAACTCCCAATGGTCGGCGAAGGCGTCCACGTAGGCGCGCCAGGCCTCCTCGTCGTCGGCTCCCGGGCGGAGGGTTCGGACGCTCATGCCCTCGGGCCACACGGGCTCGGGCGGCTCCTCGTCGAGGTCGACCCGCATCTCGAGCTCGTAGCGGACGACGCGGTAGCCGCGCGCCTCGAGCACGCCGCAGGTCGGTCCGTCGTCACTGGAAGTCGACACATGGAGGAGTGCGCCCGGGGCGGCTCGCTCGCCCGCCCACCGCTCGACGGTCTGGAGGAGCGCAGCCGCTCCCGCCGGCTCGAGGGCGCGCAGGAAGAGCCAGTAGCGCTTCTTGCCGGGTCGTTCGTTCGCGTCGGCGTAGGCGACGACCTCGCCCTCGGCCTCCGCCACCCAGGTGACCCAGGTGTCGAGCGACAGCCAGTGCTCGACCTCGCGGAGCGAGGTGTCCGCCTCGCCGCCGTAGCGCCGCGCGTGGGCGTTCAGGAAGGCGGCGATTCCGGCCGCGTCGCGCGGCTCCGTGTGGCGAACTTCGGCTAGTGCGCGCAGGGACAGACCGTACCGCGCCGGACGAGACGGCGGCACGACGGGCAGCGGGCCTGCTGTTCGCGCAGCTCGAGCATCTTCGTCTTCGTGCCGAGCATGAGCATCGCGACGGCGAGTCCACCTGCGATGGAGAGCGCTCCGATGAGGTTGGGGTCGAACGGTTCCATGGCGGCGTCCTAACGTCGGCGGGCGTGGGGATGTGCACTGAAGTAGATGTCGCGCCGCCTGCGTTCCGAAACGTGGGTGTAGAGCTCAGTCGTGCCCAGGTCGGCGTGGCCGAGCATCTCCTGTACCGAGCGCAGGTCGGCGCCGCCGTCCAGGAGGTGCGTGGCGAACGAGTGGCGGAGCAGGTGGGGATGGACGCGCTCGGGCTCGAGGCCGGCCTTGCCCGCCAACCGCTTCAGGATCAGGAATGCGCCGGCCCGGGTCAGCGCGCCGCCCTGCGCGTTCAGAAAGAGGTCCGGGCGGTGTCTCCGGTCGAGAAAGGGGCGCCCGTGGGCGAGATAGCTCCGGAGCGCCTTCACGGCGTGGGAGCCCAGCGGGACGATGCGCTCCTTCTCGCCCTTTCCCACGCAGCGCACGATCGCCGCATCGAGGTCGACGCCGGCCCGGTCGAGCCCGACTGCCTCGCTGACGCGGAGACCCGCGCCGTAGAGAAGCTCGACGAGCGCGCGGTCGCGACGGGCTCGCGGGGCCGTTCCGTCGGCGGCTTCGATGAGTCTCTCGACCTCCCGCGGCGAGAGCGTGCGCGGGAGCTTGCGCTGTCGGCGGGGGAGGTCGACGTCCGCGGCGGGGTTGTCCGGGCGGGCGCCGATCAGCATCAGATGGCGGAAGAAGGTTCGGGCGGCTGCGGCGCGCCGAGAGATCGTCGAGGGAGCCTGACCCCTGCCGCGCAGGTTGGCGAGCCACGCGCGCACGACTTCTGCGTCGACCACAGCCGGCGACTTGCCGGCGAACGCGGCGAGGTCTGCGAGGTCTCGCCGGTACGCGTCGACGGTCCGGGGCGAGCGCCGAGCCGAGAGCACGGCGAGGAACGCCTCGACCTGCGGATCCGGGTCAGGAGCGGGGGTGGGCGAGGTCATAGACCTTCCTGAGGCGGGTGCCGTCGACGTGGCTGTAGACCTGCGTCGTCGAGAGCGAGGAGTGGCCGAGGAGCTCCTGGATCGTCCGCAGGTCGGCGCCGCCCTCGATCAGGTGGGTGGCAAAGGCGTGCCGGAGCCGATGCGGGTTCGGGAGGAGCCGGCGCAGCGTCGACGTGTCGAGCGGTCGCCCGCGCGCCGAGAGGAAGAGACGGTTCTCGGCACCCCGCGCGAGCGCCGGCCGTCCGTCTTCGAGGTAGCGGCGGAGCGTGAAGGCCGCTTCCTCGCCGAGCGGTAGAGCTCGCTCCTTGCCCCCCTTGCCGTGAACGAGCACCTGCTCCTGCTCGAAGTCGACGTCCCGGAGCTCGAGGCCCGCAGCCTCCTGAGCGCGCAGCCCGGCCGAGTAGACGAGCTCGAAGAGCGCGCGATTTCGAAGCGCGAGTGGCTCCGAGCCCTCGAAGCTCGCGAGGAGCGCGTCGGTCTCGCTTTGCTTCGGTGCGTTGGGAAGCCGTCGGCGGCGGCGACCCGCGAGCGCGAGCTCGGGGACATGCTCAGGTCCGAGCGCGTCGCGCAGAAAGGAGCGAACGGCGGCGAGCTTCCGGCCGATCGTCGTCTGGGAGAGCTTGCGGGTCTCCCGGCCCGGCCGGTCGCGCGCGAGCCAGGCCGCGTAGCGGGCGAAGACGCGAGCGTCGACGTCCTGAAGACCGAGGCGGTTCTCCCGGAGCCAGCCTGCTAGCTCCTCGAGGTCGGTGCGGTAGGCCCGGCGCGTCGCGTCGGAGAGCGCAGCGCTTGCGAGAAAGCGGTCGATGGCTTCGGCCGTGCTCATGGAGGAGCTTTCTTCCGGCCGGAGGGCCGTCCTCCTTGGCAGAGTCCGGGCCGTGCTCTTGCGACTCGAGCTCCGGCACCTCCTCCTGGCCAGCTGGCCCGTCGACCCCGCTGCGGCGGCGCGTGCGCTTCCGCCCTCGGTTCAGTCGGCCAAGGTCGGCGGCGAGTGCCTCGTCAGCCTCGTCGGCTTCCGCTGCGCCGGCGGCACGGTCGGGCGGCTGCCCGTGCTCCCTTTCTCCCAGCTGAACGTCCGGCTCTACGTCGAGCACGAGGGCGAGCCGGCAGTCTTCTTCCTGCGCTCGCTCGTGACCGCAGCCGCCCTCGGCGGCGTCCTCCTCGGTGCGCCCTATCGACTCGCGTGGGTGCGGGTGCGCCCGGGCGAGCTCGCGGCGCCGAGCCAGGGGGTGCGCCTTCGCTACGAGGTGGGGCAGGCGGAGACCACGCCTGGCCTCCTCGGGCGGCACGAGCTCGGGATCTTCGAGGAGCGCGGGCTGCGTTCCTTTCGGGTGCGCCGCGGCCCCGCCGAGTGGCGGCGCGCCGAGCTCCTGGCGGAGCCCAGGCTCGACTTGCTGGCGGCTCTCGGCTTCGACGTCCCGGACGAGGCGCGGCTGGTCTACGCGTCCGAGACGAGCTTCGAGACCGACGTGCCGCCGAAGCGGCTCCGCTAGCGCCCGAGCAGCCCCTCGAGGCGCCTGCGCCGGAAGTCGAAGATCCCGTCCAGCCAGCGCGCCACGACCCATCCGACCAGAGGGGCAGCCGGGCCGCCCGGCACCCGGTAGCGCACTGCGTCGTAGACCTCGGTTCCGCCCGCCACCCGCGTGAAGCGGTGCGAGTGGATCCAGAGCGGATAGGGGCCCTCCAGTTGGACGTCGGTGAACGTCCGCGGCTCGTGCCAGTCGGCGATCTCGGTCTTCCAGCGGATCGGGACGCCGAAGAGCCGCAGCCGGTAGCGGATCAGTGAACCCTGCTCGAGCCGGTCGGGCGCCTCGATGATCCGGAAGCGCAGCCAGCCCGGCGTGATCGCCTGAAGGTTCCAGGCGTCGGCGAAGAAGGCGAACACCTCCTCGGGTGGGCGTGGAAGCACCTGTGTCCGCTCGAGGACGACGTCGCGGGCCATCGCACGAGTCTACGAACGGAGCAGTCCGCCCGATCCCGACTAGGATTTGCCGGGCGTTTACCCGCCTCGGGTCGACGTACGACCTCCGCTCATGGCGATCACCATCACCCCGATCGGACTCGAAGGCCACGGTCTCTCCCCGGGCGGCCGCGTCTACCGGAACCCGACGACGGCGCTTCTCTACACGCACGCGCTCGAGCGCGGCGAGGGCCTGCTCGTGGAGGGCGGGCCGCTCGCGGTCGATACCGGCAAGCACACCGGCCGCTCCCCGAAGGACAAGTTCGTCGTCCGCGATCGGGCCTGCGAGGAGCGGATCGGCTGGGGCGAGGTCAACCAGCCGATCGACGAGGCCGACTTCGAGACCCTGCGCGGGAAGCTCGTGGCGAACCTCGACGACGCAGAGACGCTCTACGTGATCGACGCCTTCGCAGGCGCCGATCCCGAGCAGCGGATCAACGTCCGCGTCGTCACCGGGCGCGCCTACCACGCGCTCTTCGCCAAGACGATGTTCATCGAGCCGAGCGAGGAGGAGCTGGTCGGGTTCGAGCCCGACGCGCTGGTCCTGCACGCGCCCGAGGTGGAGGCCGATCCCGACGAGGACGGGACGCGAAGCGAGACGTTCATCGTCCTCCACCCGACGCGGAGCGAGGTCCTGATCGGAGGCACGTACTACGCCGGCGAGATCAAGAAGTCGATCTTCTCGCTCATGAACGACCGTCTGCCGCTTCAGGGAGTCCTGCCGATGCACTGCTCGGCGAACGTCTCGGCCCACGGCGACGTGGCGATCTTCTTCGGGCTCTCCGGCACCGGCAAGACCACGCTCTCGGCCGACCCTGAGCGCCGGCTCATCGGTGACGACGAGCACGGCTGGGGCCCGAGTGGGATCTTCAACATCGAGGGCGGCTGCTACGCGAAGGTGATCCGGCTCTCTCGCCGATGCCGAGCCCGACATCCACCGCACGACTCACACCTGGGGAACCGTGCTCGAGAACGTCGTCCTGGACGACGAAGGCCGGCTCGACCTCGACGACGACGAGAAGACCGAGAACACCCGGGCCGCCTACAAGCTCGAGCAGATCCCGAACTCGCTCCCGGAGAAGCGCGCCGGCCATCCGAGCTCGATCGTCTTCCTGACCGCGGACGCCTTCGGGATCCTGCCCCCGATCGCGCGGCTGTCGCGGGATCAGGCCCTCTTCTACTTCCTGTCGGGCTTCACCGCCAAGCTGGCCGGGACCGAGATCGGAGTCACGGAGCCGCAGCCGACCTTCTCGGCCTGCTTCGGCGCGCCGTTCCTGCCGCAGCCGCCGATCGTCTACGCGCGCATGCTGGGCGGAAAGCTCGACGAGCACGGCTCGCGGGTCTGGCTCGTGAACACGGGGTGGACGGGCGGGCCCTTCGGCGAGGGCGAGCGGATGCCGATCCAGGCGACGCGCGCGATGCTGTCAGCGGCGCTCGCGGGTGAGCTCGACGGCGTCGAGTACCGCGAGGATCCGGTGTTCGGCTTCGAGGTGCCGACGTCCGTGCCCGACGTCGAGGACAGGCTCCTCGACCCGCGCTCGACGTGGGCCGATCCCGCTGCGTACGACGCGAAGGCGGCCGAGCTGGCACGCCTCTTCCGGGAGAACTTCGAGAAGTTCGAAGGCATCCCGGACTGGATCCACGAAGCCGGGCCGCGCATCTAGAACGATTCGGGTCCGCCGTGCGAAGATGCGGCGAGGCCGTGAGCGCTTTGACCCGCGAGATCGTCGGCCGGGAGAACGAGCTAACCGAGCTCGAGGAAATCCTGCGGGCGAAGGACGCGCTGCCGGGCGCGATCATGCTCGACGGCGAAGCGGGGATCGGCAAGACGACGCTCTGGCGGCGCGCCACCGAGATCGGCGACCGGGAGGGTTACCGAATTCTGGCCGCGAGCCCCGCCGAGCAGGAGACCCAGCTCGCCTTCACGGCCGCGGGCGATCTGCTGTCCGGCGCGGACGACGTGTTCTCCGCGCTGCCAGCGCCCCAGCGGCGCGCGCTCGGCTCGGCTCTCCTCCTCGAGGACGTCGCCGGCCCGCCGCCCGACCTCAGGGCTGTGTCCCTGGCCTTTCTCGGAGCCCTTCGCGAGCTGGCGCGAGGACGGCCGCTCCTGGTCGCGGTCGACGACGTGCAGTGGCTCGACTCCGCCTCCGCGTTCGTCCTCGAGTTCTCGCTTCGGCGAGTAGAGAGCGATCCGATCGCGTTCCTCTTCGCGAGGCGCGGACGGGCCGGCACGCGCCGGCCTCTGGGGCTGGACCAATCACTCGCCGGGGCTGTTCGGCTGCTCTCCGTCGGGCCTCTGAGCCTGGGCGCCCTCCACCGGCTCCTGCGGATCGAGCTGGGTAGGGCGTTCCCCCGTCCGTTGCTTCGGCGAATCCACGAAGCGTCCGGAGGGAACCCGTTCTACGCGCTCGAGCTGGGGCGACACCTCGCAGCGCGGGAGGGCGGCGTCGACCCGGGCGGCCCTCTCCCCGTGCCCGAGAGCTTGCAGGACCTCGTGCGCGAGCGAATCGCCGCACAGCCTGTGGACGTCCGCAAGGCTCTGGCGGCGGTGGCGGCGCTCTCGCGCCCCACGGTCTTCGCGGTCGGGGCCGACGCGCCGCTCGACGTGGCCGTCGAGGCCGGGCTGATCGAGGTGGACGGAGACCGCGTTCGCTTCTCGCATCCACTCCTGGCCGCCGAGGCCTACGGAGCGCTCGGGGTCGAGGAGCGACGGAAGCTGCACCGGCGGCTTGCCGCGTCGGTCTCCGATGTCGAGGAACGCGCGCGGCATCTGGCGCTCTCCGCTAACGAGCCCGACGAGGAGACCGCCGAAGCGCTCGACCAGGCCGCGGCCCGCGCGGCTTTGCGAGGAGCCTCGGACGCCGCGGGCGAGCTGGCCGAGCGGGCAGCGCAGCTCACGCCCTCCCACCGCTCGCCTGACGCCCGCCGCCGTCTCGTCGACGCCGCTTTCTACCACTTCGAATCCGGAGATAGCCAGCGCGCCCGTGCCCTCCTCGAAGAGACGATCACCGTCCTCGCTGCCGGTCCCGCGCGCGCGCGTGCCCTGGTTCGACTGGCGCGCGTTCGCGGCTACGACGACGATCTCGAAGCTGCGGCCGATCTCTTTCTCCAAGCTCTCACGGAGACGGGTGACGATCAGCTCGTGCGCGCGGAGGCCCACGAGGGCGTATCCGCGACGTTCTTCAAGCTGCGCGAGCGGTTGCCCGAGGCGGCCGACCACGCGGAAGCGGCGGCCAAGCTTGCGGCCGGTCTCGGGCATGCGCCCCTGCTCGGCGAGTCGCTCAGCACGCAACTCGTGGTAGAGGCGATTCTCGGCCGCGACCGAGCCGCCGCGACGCTGCGTGCGGCCCTCGACGCACAGCCGGTGGCCGAGCACGTCCGCGCCCTGGCCCAGCCCGCATTCGCAGTCGCAGTCGTCTCAATGTGGTCAGACGATCACGGCCGTGCGAGAGAGTTGCTCGAGCATCTCCTCGGACGTGCATCCGAGCTCGGCGACGAGAGTTCGCTCCCGTATCTGCTCGCGATCCTGACTCAGGTGGAGTGCCTCGTCGGTGACTATTCCGCTGCACGGCGCCACGCCGACGAGGGGCAGGAGCTTGCCGAGCAGGCCGGGCAGGAATCGCTGCGTGCGTACCATCTCGCGCTTCGCGCGCTCGTCGCAGCGCACACCGGTGACGTGGAGGCGGCTCGGGCGGATGCCGTCGAGTCGCTCGCGACGGCGAGTCGCACGAATGCGAGACCCGCGGAGCATTTCGCGACGACCGCACTCGGGCTGCTCGAGCTCTCCCTCGGTAGGCCTGCGGAGGCGGTCGCGGTGCTGCGACCCCTCGCCGCCTTCATGCGTCGCGAGGGGATCGATGAGCCCGGAGTCGTCACGCGCTTCGCGATCGACCAGGTAGAGGCGCTCGTCGAGCTCGGCGAGGGGACTGAGGCAGCTGACGTCCTCGACTGGTACGAGGCCAACGCCGTCCGCCTCGGACGCCACTCGGCGCTCGCGAACGCGGCTCGCTGTCGTGGCCTCTGTTGTGCGTCCAACGGCGATCTAGACGGAGCTCTGGTCGCATTCGACCACGCTCTCGCCGAGCATGACCGTGTCACGCTCCCGTTCGACCGCGCCCGGACGCTGCTCGCGCTCGGAGCCACTCACCGCCGCCTCAGGCACAAGCGCAGGGGGCGCGAGACACTCGAGTCGGCACTCGGGATCTTCGAGCAGCTCGGTACACCCCTCTGGTCGGAGAAGACTCGTGCCGAGCTCGCCCGGATCGGCGGCCGCGCCCGTTCGACCGGCGAGCTCACGCCCACGGAGCAGCGCGTTGCCGAGCTGGTGGCGGAAGGTCGCTCGAACAAGGAGGTAGCGCGGGAGCTCTTCGTGAGCGTGCGCACCGTCGAGGCGAACCTCTCGAAGATCTACGCGAAGCTCGGCATCCGCTCGCGAACACAGCTCGCACACCGCCTGCACGGCTAAAGGCGCCGGTTGAAACGTGTGGGTTTCCACGATTTCGCCGTGGAGGCTTCCAGCCTAGATTCGAGGGCGTTACCCGCTAACGAGAGGGAGCGCCATGAATCCGAAGAGAATCTTCCGCAAGCCGTCTCCCGCGATGGTCGTTGCGTCGCTGGCGCTTTCGATTGCTCTCAGCGGCACGGGCTATGCCGTGACCACTCTGCCGAAGGGCAGCGTCGGGACGCCGCAGCTCAAGCCCGACGCGGTCGTGTCGGGAAAGGTGCAGAACCGGTCGCTCCAGGCGATCGACTTCGCGCCCGGCCAGCTTCCGGCCGGAGCGAGAGGGCCGGCCGGCCCGGCTGGACCGCAGGGTTCTCCAGGTGCCGAGGGCCCACAGGGAGAAGCGGGGGCACCGGGAGCGGACGGGGTGGACGGGGCGGCCGGTCGAAGCGTGACGGCCGCGCCGCTCAAGGAAGGCAGTGAGAGCTGCCCCGCGGGTGGCGTAGCCGTCATCGGCGCCGAAGGCGCCACGTACGTCTGCGACGGCTCCGATGGCAAAGAGGGGCCCGCAGGCGCCAAGGGTGAGCCCGGCACTCCTGGGGCGGACGGCGCCGCAGGCGCAAAGGGCGAAACCGGAGACCGCGGTCCGGCCGGGCCGGCGGGCCCAGCCGGGCCGGCGGGCATCAGCTTCGGCAACAGCATCAACGCCGCATGGACCGTTTCGCTGACCTGCGGAACCCAGGTCACAGTCATCGATCTGCCGGTCACCGTCTCCGTGCCTTCACGAATCTACGCGCAGGGCTTTGCGAAGTTTTTGCGCAACGGCTCGGGCATGACCGCCATGCTTCTCGACCTCTATCTCGTTGACTCCGGCGGCGCGATCGTCGCATCCGTGCCGGGGAGTCCTTCAGTCGCGGACCTTGAGACGGCTTTGGTGCCGGGTGGCGTCATGCGAATCGGCGGGAATCCTTTCCAGGGCCAAGCATTTGTGGCGAGTCCTGGCACGTACACGCTGAGGCTTCAAGCGCGGCTCGCTGGTGGGAGCTGCACGGGCGGAGCGCCGCAGGCCCTCGCCCCGAGCCTTACCTACCTCCTGATCGGAAGCTGATCGTGGCCACGTTCCTAGCCGAGGCCTACCTGCCAGCTCCCGCCTCGGTGCAGCTGCGGCAGTTGGTGGCCCGCCTACGCGCCGCTGCCGGAGAGCTGACCGGGGAGGGAACTCCGGTGCGCCTCCTCCAGACGATCTTCGTCCCCGAGGACGAGGTCTGCTTTCACCTCTTCGAGGGCTCCTCCGCCGACGTCGTCGGCGAAGCCGCCCGGCGGGTTGGCTTCGACTTCGAGCGCATCGTCGAGGCTGCGTCGTGAGCCGCAGCCTGACACCGGCCGAGGCGCGAATCGGCCGTCTCGTCGCGGCGGGCAAGACCAACCGCGAAGCGGCCGCGCTCCTTGGGGTGAGCCCGAAGACGATCGAGTGGCACCTCTCGCGGATCTACCGGAAGGAGGACGTCCGTTCCCGTACCGAGCTCGCCCTGCGTCTCGCCCGAGCTTCCGGGGCCCCGGGAAACCCCGTGGGCCCATCGGCTCCGGAGAATGAGCCGAGTGACCCCTTGTTGGCGGATCGGCCGTGTGAGCACATGTCGGGAGAGGGAGGGGTCAGCTTGGACGGACGAGAAGGCGCATCGGAGGGCCAATCGCCCGAGGCAGTCCGGTGACGAGGCGACGCACAGTGGCGTTGCGGCAGCTTGCCGCCGGCACGACGATTCTCGCGCTCGTGGCCTTCACGGGAGGATCGTCGCTCGCCGCGGGACAAGCGGCACCTGACCTCGTCGTCACCGCTGCCTCGAGCCCGAACAGCTCTGTCCAGCCGGGCGGCGACCTGAAGGTCACCGACAAGGTTTCGAACGTCGGCCGCGCGCGAGCCTCGGTCTCGAAGACTGCGTACTTCCTCTCGCTGAACGGCAAGAAGGGCGGCACGGACTTCCGCCTGCGTGGAGTCCGCCTCGTGCCTGCCCTCGCCCGACTCGCAGCCTCTAGAGGCTCCGTACCGGCCGGAGTGCCGTCAAGCGTTCCCGCGAACGACTACTACCTTCTTGCCTGCGCGGACGACCGCCGCCGGGTGTCCGAGTCGGACGAGGGGAACAACTGTCGCGCCTCTACAGGCCGCATCACTGTCCTCCCGCGCGACATGACCCCGCCCACCGCACCGAGCCTGACAGTCGGGTCGACGGCGGGCATGAGCGTCTCCGGGCTCACGCTCCACTTCCGGCCCGGAACGACCGGCTACTTCACGCTCAGCGCCACCTCGTCAGATCCTGAGTCGGGGTTGCGCGAGATCCGCTTCCCGAATCTGGGCTCGGGCTGGTCGGGAGGCGGGGCCGATCCGGCCGCGCCCTACGAGGCGACCTACAGCTTCAACGGCTCCGCGGGAAGCCCCGGCGCCCTGTCCGTAGCCGCGACGAACGCGGCCGGGCTCTCAGCCACCAGCTCCTTCGCTGTGCGAGCCGACGCGATCCCTCCGACCGCGTCGATCGCCTGCGGCGGTGCTTCGTGCTCGTCAGGCCCATATCCGGGCTCCGTGTCCGTATCGCTCTCGGCTGCCGATGCCGGTTCGGGAGTGGAGCAGATCCGCTACACCACGAACGGTGACGATCCCACGCGCTCGACTGGTTTCGGCTATTTCGGCCCCTTCGCGGTGAGCCAGAGCACGACCGTCAGGTACCGCGCCTACGACAAGCTCGGGAACGCGAGCGCTGTCGCTGCACGCGCCATCGCCATCGACACGTCTGCTCCCGCCGCACCGAGGCTCGACTTCGACTTCGACTCGCTCGACGACACGTTCCCCGAGGGCGGAACGCTCTACTTCCGGCCAGGGGTGACCGGCCGTTTCGCGCTCACAGCCTCGTCCACCGACACCCAGTCAGGCATCGACGGCTACGACTTCCCGGATCTGGGCCCCGGCTGGGCCGGAGCCGAGGACGACGACAGCGTCACGTACACGTACGACGCCACCGCCGCCGAGCCCGCAGCCGGTCGGCTCGTCACGGCGAGAAACGGCGCCGGCGGAACGTCGAGCACCGAGCTTCGGGTGCAGGCCGACACAGCCGGCCCGACGACCTCGATCCGGTGCGGCGGTTCCGCGTGCGCCTCGACTCCCTACGCAGGCAGTCGTCCCGTTTCTCTTCGAGCCGACGACGGAACCGGCTCGGGCGTCTGGGAGATCCGGTTCACGACCGACGGCACCGAGCCGACGCAGGCAAACGGCTCGCTCTTCTCGGAGGCGTTCACCGTGCCGGACGGGACGACGACAATCAGGTTCCGCGCCTACGACCAGGTCGGAAACGCGGGTCCAATCGGGAGACAGACGATCCAGGTCGACGCGGATCCGCTCGACGTCACCGTGAACGTCGCCGGATCGGGCGCAGTGTCGAAGCGAGTTGGGTCGAGTGGGGGCATTCTCCAGACGACCGCAAGCGACGGAAGCGCGTTCACCCTCACCATCCCATCCGGCGCGCTGATCCTCGAGGAGGACATCACGATGATGCCGATCTCCTCGATCGGCGGCTTCCCGTTCGCCGGCGGTCTGATCGCGGGAGTCGATCTAAAGCCGTCCGGGCTGGCCTTGCTGAAACCGGCCACGCTCAAGATCGTGCCGAGCTCGGCGGTTTCCGCAGCCGCCTTGACGCCCTTCTCCTACCACGGCTCGGGCAACGACTTCCAGCTCGCGCCGCTCGATCCGGACTCGGCCGCGATCGAGCTCTGGGTCACCCACTTCAGCGGCAGTGGGATCGGCTCCGGAACCGACGCGGAGCGCGACCAGCAGGAGACGAAGGATCCGACCACGGAGCGTGACCAGTTCCAGCAGCAGGCCGCCGCCCTCATGCGCGATCTGCGCGCGTGCACGGCCTCGTGCGGGCCGATCAGCGATGCGCTCGTAGCGCTTTTCCGCTCGTGGTACAGCTCTCAGATCGGCCCCGGCCTGGAGGCGGCCAAGACCGACGACGCACTCGCCAAGAGCGTTCTGCTCGACGCAATCGGTTGGCAGCGCCAGACGATGCTCCTCGGTCTGGATTCACACTTCGGAACCGAGAACGCAGCCATCGCGGCCGCCATCCCGATCATCTTCCTGAACGCGTACGAGCGGGCGTGGCAGAGCTGCCTGCGCTTCGACCTGACGGCGCCGATGCGCATGCTCGCGATGGTGCGGCAAGGCCAGCTCCTGGGGGTCGACATGCCGGACGATCTCAACGACCGGCTGCGGCGCTGTCTCAACTTCGATCTGGAAGGAGACTGGACCTACGAGCGCGATCGGAGCAGCTCCGGGTCGGGAGACTCGTATGCGCAGAGCACCCACGTGCGACTCCCGCGGATGTCTCTCGAGTTCGGCGACGTGAGAAACGAGCTCACCGGCCGTGCACTGCCCTACAACTTCAGCGGCGTCACGTGGAGCGAGAGCGGAAGGGATCCAGCTCGAGCGGGAAGACGTGGTGGAGTGTTCCGCTCGTTCGGCGGCTACGCGGAAGCGCGTCTCGACATCGGCAAGCTCCGGTTCGACCAGCAGCCCTCGCCGGCGCTATTCGACCTCCAGCTCTTCACGCCGACCGGCTTCACCTACGTTCCCTGTCCGGCCGGCGTGTCGGGGTTCTGCGACAACGCGGAGATCATCCGTCGGACGGATGACGACGGCGTTAGCTGGGACATGCCGGAGCACTACTGGGTCGACTACTGGTACGAGTTCCACGCAAGCGAGCGAATCGTGGGCGGTCAGCCGAGCCATCCATTGACCCCCGTGGGCCTCGTCAGCATCAAGGGCTGGCAGCCGGGCGGTCGCGCGCTCATCGCGACCAAGACGTACGACCGTGAGATCGAGGATCAGTGCCCGCCGAACCCGCCCTGCCCGATCACGGGGTCGGCGACCGAGTCGGTGACGCTGAAGATCTACCATCGCCCCGAGCGGTAAGAGCCGCCGCCGCTCGCGCCGGTCGTTACGAGGCCGGGATCCCCATTCGATCAGATAGCGTCCGTCACTGGTGGAAGCCACGCACGACGTGCTGGTGGTGGGCGCCGGCTGTGCCGGCATGCGCGCCGCTATCGAGGCTCACGACGCGGGAGCCGATGTCGCGCTCATCTCCAAGATCCACCCGGTTCGCAGTCACTCCGGCGCGGCCGAGGGCGGGATCAACGCCGCGCTCGGGAACGCCTCGGAGGACAGCGCCGAGGAGCACGCCTTCGACACCGTCAAGGGCTCGGACTACCTCGGCGACCAGGATGCGATCGAGATCCTCTGCGAGGAGGCGCCCGGCGACGTCTACCAACTCGAGCACTGGGGAGCGATCTTCTCCAGGCTCGAGGACGGGCGGATCGCGCAGCGGCCCTTCGGCGCCGCGGGCGCACCGCGGACGGCCTACGCCGCCGACATCACAGGCCACGTGCTCGTCCACGTCCTCTACGAGCAGGTCATGAAGCGCGACCTGACGGTCTACGAGGAGTTTTTCGCCTGGAAGCTCGTCGTCGAGGACGACCGCTGTCAGGGCGTCATCTGCTGGGACATCCTGAACGGCGGCGTCAAGACACTCGGCGCGAAGACCGTGATCCTCGCGACGGGCGGCGCCGGGCGGCTCTACCAGGGCACGACGAACGCGTACGCCTGCACCGGGGACGGCATGGCCATGGCTCTCCGGGTCGGGGTGCCTCTGAAGGACATGGAGATGATGCAGTTCCACCCGACGACCCTCTCGCCGACCGGCGTCCTCATCACCGAGGGCTGTCGCGGCGAAGGTGCCTACCTGCTGAACTCAGAGGGCGAGCGCTTCTTGAAGGACTACGCGCCGAACGCGATGGAGCTCGCGTCGCGCGACGTCATCTCGCGCGCCGAGCAGACCGAGATCGACGAGGGCCGCGGCGTCGACGGCAACGTCCTTCTCGATCTCCGTCACCTCGGCGCCGAGAAGATCCTCGAGCGTCTGCACGGTACGCGCGAGCTCTCGATGGTCTTCGCCGGAGTCGATCCGATCCACGACCCGATCCCGGTCCGGCCCGGCTCCCACTACCACATGGGCGGCGTCGACACGGACGTCTGGGGCCGGACCTCGCTCGAGGGGCTGTACGCGGCCGGCGAGGTCGCGTGCGTCTCGGTCCACGGTGCCAACCGCCTGGGCGGGAACGCCCTCATGGAGACGATCACCTTCGGGAAGCGGACCGGAAAGGCCGCAGCGGACTGGGCGCTCTCCCACACGACCGTGACGGTGCCGGAGAGCGCCGTCTCGGACGCCGAGCGTGAGGTGAAGGCGATCCTGGACCGCGAGACCGGCGAGCGGCCCCACGGGATCCGCGACGAGATGGCGAAGACGATGCACGAGAACTTCGGCGTCTTCAGGCGCGAGGGGCAGATGCGAACGCAGGGCGAGATCATCGCCGGCCTCCGAGAGCGCTACGACCGGGTCGTCGTCGACGACAAGGGGACGATCTTCAACAACGACCTGACGCAAGTGCTCGAGCTGGGCTACCTGCTGGAGCTCGCCGCGTGCATGGTCGACGCCGGGCTGGCGCGCAAGGAGAGCCGCGGCGCCCACGCACGGCCGCAGGATTATCCCGATCGAGACGACGAGAGTTTCATGAAGCACACGATGATCACGTGGAACGGCGCCGGGCCAGAGCTCGAGTGGGAGCCGGTTCGCGTCACGAAGTGGGAACCGCAGGAGCGAAAGTACTGATGCCAACCGAGCGAAGGAGCTGAATGGCCACCGCGACGACCACGTCGCAGACCGACTGGGGCGCGACCATGACGGTCGGGCTCAAGATCTGGCGCTTCGACCCGCAGACGGGCGACCGCGCACTCAAGGAGTACGAGGTCGAGGCGCCCGAGTGGGCGTGCCTCCTCGACGTCCTCGACATCGTCAAGGATCGCGTCGACGGCACGCTCGCGTATCGCAAGAGCTGCCGGATGATGATCTGCGGCTCGTGCGGCATGCGGATGGACGGCAAGGCAGTGCTCGCCTGCCGCGAGCGCATGAAGCCGATCGTCGACGCCGGGCACGTCCCGGTCATCTCGGCGATGGGGAACATGCCGATCGTCAAGGACCTCGCCGTCGACATGACGCCGTTCTGGTCGAAGGTGAAGGCCATGAAGCCGTGGCTCGAGCCGGGCTTCGAGGAGTACCCCGAGGGCGGTGAGTACCGCCACTCGCAGGAGGCCATGAACCCGATCCACAAAGAGGCGCTCTGCATCATGTGCGGCTGCTGCGTCTCCGAGTGCAACTCCATGGAGGCCGACCCTGAGTTCCTCGGCCCGGCCGCGCTCGCGAAGGGCTTCCGCTTCGTCGGCGACCCGCGCGACCGCAAGAAGGTGGAGCGGCTCGAGCTCTACAACTCGGAGCACGGCATCTGGGACTGCACCCGCTGTTACTTCTGCAATGAGCGCTGCCCGAAGGGCGTCGACCCGCGCGACTCGATCGCGAAGCTCGGAGCCGAGTCCATCAAGGAGGGCATCGACCGCGACCTGGGCGCGAAGCACGCGAAGTGGTTCGTGCGCTCGGCCGAGACGACGGGGTGGCTCCGCGAGACAGAGCTCGTGCCGAAGACCCAGGGAGTCGTCGAGGCGATCAAGCAGACGAAGTTCGCGATCTCTCTCGCCAAGCGCGGCAAGGTGCCGCCGCCCGTGCCGCCACACGTCGCCAAGGACGTCGGTGAGGCCCGGGCGCTCCGTGAGCTCATCGCCACGCAGGGCCGGGGCGGCGCCCTCGGCCACGTCCAGGGCGAGCGGGGCCTGGCGCGGATCGAGCACACCGACGCCGGCGGGGCGCGACGCGACGCGCCGGAGATCACCCCCGGGGAGGAGCCGGTGCAACGCGACATCGGGGAGCGACCGTGATGAAGGTCGCCTACTACAAGGGCTGCCTGGCCTCGCTGTCGGCGAAGGAGCTGGACACCTCGACCCAGGCGCTGGCGCCCAAGCTCGGGATCGAGCTCGAGGAGCTCGAGTCGGTTACCTGCTGTGGCGCCGGCGACATCCACGAGGCAGAGCCCGACTACTACCTCCACCTGAACGCGCGCATCCTGGCCTACGCGGAGGCGACGGGCTCGGACACGCTGATGACGATCTGCAACGTCTGCACGCTCAACCTTCGCCAGGCGAACTTCATGCTCCAGAACGACGAGGTGCTCCTCGCGCGCGTGAGCGAGAACCTCGAGCGCGTCGGCGCCCCGCCCTACACGGGCGGGGTCGAGGTCAAGCACTTCCTCTGGCTGATCGCCCAGGGCGACGGCTACGAGCAGCTCAAGGAGGTCGCGCACAAGGGCCTGAAGGGGCTCAAGGTCGCACCCTTCTACGGCTGCCAGATCCTGCGTCCGTCGAAGCTGATGGGCTTCGAGGATCCCGACCGGCCGTGGTCGCTGGAGGCGATCATCGAGGCGTGCGGCGGCGAGGCGATCGACTACCCGGCGAAGATCAAGTGCTGTGGATTCCCGATCATCCAGGCCCGTGAGGAAACGGCGCTCGCCGAGCTCATCCAGCCGATCGAGCAGTCCCTCGAGGCCGGCGCGGACGTCATGGTGACGCCGTGCCCGCTCTGCCACCTGTCGCTGGACGCCTGGCAGCAGAAGCTCGAGGCCTCGACCGGCAGGCGCTACGCGATGCCCATCCTGCACCTCTCGCAGCTGATCGGAGTCGCGGCCGGGCTCGAGAAGTCGGAGCTTCGCTTCCGGCGGCACGTCGTCTCGGTTGCGCCGGTGCTCGAGAAGCTCGAGGCCCCGTAAGACCTGCGCAGGAAGGGAGCCGGCCCGGCTTCGGGGCTGTAGGAAGCCGGGCCGGGAGATGCCCCTCCACTAGTTGTGATGCCGAGCAGCGGGCGTAACTTGCGCGCGACGGCGAGCTCCCTGGGCGCCGGCACGGCGGCCGGCGGAGCGGCTTTGGGCGGCTGGGCGCTCTACGAGGCCCAGTGGGTCGAGTACGTGGAGCTCGACGCCCCCGTCCGCGGCCTCCATCCGGACCTCGAAGGGTTCCGGATCTTGCACCTCTCCGACTTCCATCTGGGAACGCTCTCCCTGAACGGCCGTGCCGTCGCCAAGGCCGTTCGGTGGGCGGGCGAGCGCGAGTACGATCTCGCCGTCGTCACCGGCGATCTCCTAAGCCGCCGGCGCGGGGCAGCCGCGCTTCGCCGTGCGCTCGAGCCCCTGGAGCCCCGCCACGGCACCTTCACGGTCCTCGGGAACCACGACATCGCCGAGACGCGTGATCCCTTCAGCCGGCCCGGCGACCCCGCGGCGCTGGCCGAGGCCGGCGGCGTCCTCCTCTCCGACTCTTCGCAGACGTTCCCGGTGGGGGATGCCCGCGTTCAGGTCGCAGGCGTCTCGCCCGACACCTTCCGGTCGCGAGCGCCGCTCGGACGGTTCGCCGACCGGGAGGCCGACCTCAGGCTCCTCCTCTGCCATTTCCCCGACGTGCTTCGCAGCCTGGCGCCGGGCGACTTCCACCTCGTCCTTGCGGGACACCTCCACGGTGGTCAGATCTGCCTCCCGTTCCCGGGCGGAAAGCTCCGGCTCGAGCACCTTCGGGCCGCGCACTGGGAGGGGCTGCACGAGACGCCCGTCGGGCTCGTCCACGTGTCGCGGGGTCTCGGCACGAGCTTCGTTCCCTTCCGCCTGCTGGCGCGGCCGCAGGTGACGCTGCTCACGCTTCGGGGCAAAGAATAGAGAGGTGCCTTACCGGCTTCACCCGCTGACCCAGGTCTCGCTCGCCCACGCGCCGCCGGCGTGCGTCGGCTGCGTCTTCTGGCAGTCGCGGGACGAGCGCTCGACGCCCAAGGGAAAATGGGCCGATCGCGTCGAGGACGCGTGGGGCCCGTGGGGGACGCTCTACTACGGCGACGGCGACCGGCTGCTCGGCTCGATGCAATGGGGACCTTCGGAGTACTTCCCGCGCGCGCAGGAGCTCCCGGCGGGGCCACCGTCCTCCGATGCCGTGCTCATCACGTGTGCGTACCTCGTCGACCTGCAGACGCCGTGGGTGATGCAGAGCCTCTTCCTCACAGCCCTCGGCGAGGCGAGGGACCGAGGCGTCAAGGCGATCGAGACCTTCGGATACCGCTACCCCGAAGGCGAGACCCCGTACGAGCGCTTCCTCGTCCACCGCACGATCTTCCCGACGGACTTTCTGGCTGACTTCGGCTTTTTCCCGGTCAGGTGGGAGGGTCGCGTCGCCCTGGCTAGGCTCGAGCTCTCGGGCCTTCAGCCCGTCGCCGAAGGCAAGCGCGCCGCGGTGCTCCGGAAGGTCAAGGAGGCGTTCGTCCCGGCTCCCGTTCCCCAGCGGCCGTAACCGCAGCCGGTCGTCGGGCGGGCCGGCCTCGCCTAGGCGGCGAGGCGCTCTCTGGCGAGCAAGAGCTCGGCGATCTGCACGGCGTTGAGTGCCGCGCCCTTCCGGAGGTTGTCGTTTACGACCCAGAGGGCCAGTCCGTGGTCGACCGTGGGATCCCGGCGGATCCGGCCGACGAGCACCTCGTCGCGGCCCGCGGCCCGGCTCGGCGTGGCGAGATCCTCGAAGGCGAGGTTGGGCGAGCCGGACAGAGTCTCGCGCGCCTCCGACGGAGAGAGCGGCCGCTCCGTCTCGACCCAGATCGCCTGGGCGTGGCCGACGAGAATCGGCGCTCGTACGCACTGAGCCTGGAGCGGTAGGCCGGGCAGACCGAGGATCTTCTGCGTCTCGGCGCGGAGCTTCCACTCCTCGCTGAACTCGTCGCCGTCCCGCTCCCAGTCCATCGCCAGGTCGGCCTCGGCCGCCGGGGTCTCGCGGAGGCGCTGCATCGCAGCCCGGCCGGCCCCAGACATCGACTGATAGGTGGCCAGCCGCACGCCGGCGAGGCCTGCGGCCTCGTGGAGAGGGCCGAGGACGCAGGAGAGCTGAATCGCCGAGCAGTTCGGGTTCGCGACGATCCGGTCGCCGTCGAGGACATGGTCGTTGACCCCGGCCACGACGAGCGGAACGTCCTCGACGAGCCGGTAGGCGTCCGACTTGTCGATGCAGACCGCGCCTCCCTCGGCGGCGTGTGGCACGAGCTCTCGGCTCGTCGCGGTGCCGACCGAGAAGAACGCGACGTCCAGGTCTCCGGAAGCGAGCGTCGCTGGAGAGGCTTCCTCGACCTCGATCGTGTCGCGCCCGAAGGAGACCTTCTGGCCGGCCGAGCGCGCCGATGCAAACGCTCTCACATCGCCGAGAGCGCGCTCCGCGAGGAGCTCTAGCGTTACCGCGCCCACCGCGCCCGTCGCGCCGATCACTCCGATCCGCGGACGCTCAGACATGCTGGCGCTCGGCGTCGGGCGAGGAGAGCTCGAAGGCGTCGTGCAGGGCGGCGACGATCCGCTCGACGTCCTCGTGCGGGACGTAGAACGCGATCTTGATCGGCGACGTCGCCACGAATTGCGGCCGGACACCGAGGTCGCGCACGGTCGCGAAGGTCTGGGCGGCGATCCCCGGATGGCTCTTCATGCCGGCGCCGACGATGCTGACCTTCCCGAGGCCGGCGCTCTCCGACCAGCCGAAGCCGAGCAGGTCGAGCGCGGCGGCGGTGGTGCCGCGATCCTCGAGCGGCGCCGAGAAGACGACCTCGTCCGCGGTCTGGATGATGGTGTCGACGTTGACGGAGGCCTCGGCGAGGGCGGCGAAGAGCTCCGCGAGGTCTGTGCCCTCGACCCGGTACACCGCCTCCTCGAGCGTGTGCGTCACTCCCGAGATCATCGCCTTCTCGAGCATCCGCTCGTCCTCCTCTGCGACCCACGTGCCGTCCTCGCCTGTGAAGGTCGAGCGGACGTGGAGCTTGACGCCGTGGTTTCGGGCGAACTCGACCGAGCGTAGCTGAAGCACCTTTGCGCCCGAGGCCGCCATTTCGAGCATCTCCTCGAAGCTCACAGCGTGGAGCTTGCGCGCGCCCGCAACAACTCTCGGGTCGGCCGTGAAGACCCCGTCGACGTCCGTGTAGATCTCGCACGCATCGGCGCCGAGCGCGCCGGCCAGGGCCACGGCGGTCGTGTCCGAGCCACCGCGGCCGAGCGTCGTCACGTCGTAGGAGGTCGAGACCCCCTGGAAGCCGGCCACGAGCACGATCCTCCCGTCGTCGAGCGCCTCGTGGATGCGTGTCGCCCGGATCTCGACGATCTTGGCCTTGGTGTGGACCGTGTCGGTGACGATTCCCGCCTGCGAGCCGGTGAGCGAGATCGCGTCCCGGCCGAGATCAGAGATCGCCATCGCCACGAGCGCGCACGAGATCCGCTCGCCGACCGAAACGAGCATGTCGAGCTCACGTGGGTTCGGGTGCGGCGAGACGGCGCGCGCGAGCGCCAGGAGCTCGTCCGTCTGCTGCCCCATCGCCGAGATGACGCCGACGACCCGCTGGCCGCGTTCCCGCGCGGCAACGAGCCTGCCCGCGCAGCGCCGGATCTTCTCGGGGTCGGCGACCGACGTGCCGCCGAACTTCATGACGACCGTGCCGGTTCGGCCCCGCGGCTCCGCCGGCTCGATCCGCGCGGGCGACTCGAAGACTGTCTCGGTCACGTGGCCCAGTCTAGGCCCGGGCCCGGAGCGATCAGGCCAAACTTGCTCGGTCCACTAAAAACGCTGAGCCGACAAACCCGAAGGTTCCCCGGCTCAGCAGGAGTGATAGTAACCGGCCTGCCCCTCGGTGCAAGGGGCAGGGAAAGAGAAAGGCCGCTCCGAGCGACTTTTTCCTCACATCTCCCGTCGGCCGGCGAGGGCACGGCCGAGCGTGACCTCGTCGGCGTACTCGAGGTCGCCGCCAACGGGGAGTCCGCTCGCAAGCCGCGTCACGCGCGTTCGGTCTCGCAGGCGGTCTGCGACGTAGGAGGCCGTGGCTTCGCCGGTCATGTTCGGGTTCGTGGCGAGGACGACTTCCTGCACCCCGTTTCGCTCCACGCGTCCGAGGAGCTCGTTGATCCGCAGGTGCTCGGGCTCGACCCCGTCGAGAGGGGAGAGCGCGCCGCCGAGCACGTGGTAGACGCCGCGGTATGCATGTGTCCGCTCCATCGAGACCAGGTCGGCGGGCTGCTCGACGACGCAGATCACCGAGCGGTCGCGCCGGGCGTCGCGGCAGATGGTGCAAAGCTCCTCCTCGGTGAGGTTGCCGCACTCGGTGCAGAAGCCGATCCGCTCCTTGACTTCGAGGATCGCGTTCGCCAGCGCCGCGGCTTCCTCCTTCGGCACGCGGAGGAGATGGAACGCGAGCCGCTGCGCGGTTCGGTTCCCGACCCCGGGCAAGCGGGAGAGCTGGGCGACGAGCTCGTCGACGAGGGGGCCGAACACCGCGCCATTGTGCCCCCGGAGGCGGCCGTTGAGGCCGCCTGGCGCTGGAGGCCGCCCGAGGCGGCCGGGCGAATCGCGTCGTCCTTTGCGCGATTCGTAAGGAGGAACCGGCGCGAGCCGGTTCCGTTCACGCAGCCATAGCTCGTCGCGCGCTACATGCCGGGCAGGCCGAGCCCGCCCAGGTCGCCCATCGCACCGCCGAGCTTGGACTGCACGAGCTCCTGCGCGTTTCGGAGCGCCTCGTTCACGCCGGCCAGCACGAGGTCCTCGAGGCCCTCGGGATCCTCGGGGTCGATCGCCTCGGGCTTGATCTTGATGGAGACGATCTCGCCGGCTCCGGTCGCGACGACGGTCACTATGCCGCCGCCGACGGAGGCCTCGACCGTCTCCTTTCCGAGCTCCTCCTGAGCACGGGCCATCTGCTCCTGCATCTGCTGGGCCTGCTGCATCAGCTTGTTGATGTCCATCTTCATTTCGGCTCGTCGACCTCCCGGGCGTCGAAGGTGTTCTTGAAGAGCGAGACGAACTCTTCCTCGGTCTGCGGCTCGGTCGCGGCTGCTTCCCCGCCTTCATCCTGCACGCCTTCGCCGACCGAAAACTCGAGTGCAAGCTTGTGGCCGGTGATCTCCCTCAGCACCTCGGCGAGAAGCGTGGCGTTCTTTGGCTCTTCGGCGAGGTTCCGGTGGAACGAGGCTGCGGGCGGGAACTCGAGCACGAGCCGCTCACCGACGAGCTCCACGGGCCGCGCCTCGCCGAGCACGGACGCGGTCGGGATGGAGCGCTCCGAGACCGCGGGGATCACGGCCTGCTGCCAGAGCTGCTGCAGCTGCTCCAAGTCGACCGCGGGCGGCTCGATGGGAGGTGCATTCGATTCCTTCGCCTGCTCGTCGAGCGCCTCTTCGAGCGGCGGAGCCTCCTCTGCGCTCGCCGGCGGCGGTGCCGAGTGGCCGCCGTCCCGGGACGCGCGCGACTCGAGCTGATCGAGCCGGTAGGCGAGCGACTGGCGCGAGAGATCTGCGCCCGGCCGGGTCACCTTCACGAACGCGAGCTCGAGCGGCAGCCGCGGGTCGCCGCCTTGGCGCACGTCGTCCACCGCCACCGCGAGGAGGTCGACGAGCCGCAGCACCTCGGCCTCGCCGACCTGGTTCGCCTGGGAGCGAAGCCGGTCTCGTGTCTCGTCCGTGACCGGGAGGGAGTCGGGCACCTCGCCCATGTGCTGGACGAGGAGGAGATGCCGCAGATGCTCGAGGAGGTCGTTGACGAGCCGAGCGAGGTCCTGGCCCTGGTCGGCAAGCTCCTCGACGAAGTGCAGGAGCCCGGCTGTGTCCCGGTCGACGATCAGGTCACAGATCCGAAAGAGCGCCTCCTCCTCGACCGCGCCGAGCAGCTGCAGCACGGCCTGGACGGTGACCTGGCCGTCGGTGGCGGCGGCGAGCTGGTCGAGCGTCGAGACGGCGTCGCGGAAGCTGCCGCGGGCGCTCCGCGCCACGAGCGCGAGCGCCGCGTCGGGCGCGTCGATCTCCTCGCCGTCCGCGATGTGGCGGAGGAGCCTGGTCAGCTCGGGCAGGCGCGGGCGCGAGAACATGAAGGTCTGGCACCGCGAGCGGACGGTCGGGAGCATCTTGCCGAGGTCGGTCGTGCAGAAGACGAAGACGAGGTGGGGCGGAGGCTCCTCGATCAACTTCAGAAGCGCGTTGAAGGCAGCGTCCGTGAGCTGGTGCGCCTCGTCGAGGATGTAGACCTTGTAGCGGCCTTCGACCGGCTGGAGGATCACGTGCTCGCGGATCTCGCGGATGTCGTCGATCCCGCGCTGGCTCGCGGCGTCCATCTCGACCACGTCGAGGGAAGTACCGGCGGCGATCGTGCGGCACGAGTTGCAGGTTCCGTCAGGAGTCTTGGTCGGGCCCTCGACGCAGTTCAGCGTCTTGGCGAGGATCCGTGCAAGCGAGGTCTTGCCGGTACCGCGCGGCCCGGCGAAGAGATAGGCCTGGCGAACCTGGCCGCGGTCGATGGCGTTCTCGAGAGTGCGGACGACGGCCTCCTGACCGACCACCTCGTCGAAAGACTGGGGCCGGTACTTCCGGTAGAGCGCGCCGGACACCCGGTCATCCTAGTGCGCCCGAAGCGGTGTGCCGAACAGGCTGGAAATGCCGGCCGCGCACCCTCCGTCGAGGGCGCTTTCGGGGCGGTGCCGTAGCAGCTCGCTCGGGCCAGGCTTGCCCGCGGCACCTGAGAAGCTCCACTTAGCGCTGCTTCCTCCCGGACCTGACGCGGTTCGCAGGCTCTCAGTGCGCGGGACCTGGCCGTCAACACTCGCGTGCCTTGGCCCTACCTCGAAGCCACCTCCTCGGGAGGGACTTCAGCCCCGCTGGAGCGGATTGCGGGTTCAGGGAACCGCTAGCTCCCCGCCTAGCGCGGCCGGCGGCGCCATCGTAGCAGCGCGCATTCGATTGAACTTAGAGGGCTTTGGTGCCACGATGCCTGCGTGCGCGCCATCTTCGCCGCCCTCGCCGCGGCCTTGCTCGGACTGGGCCTCTCCGGTGCGGCGACCGCGGCGACCGTTGTCTCGCAGAACGCGAGCAACGCCATCGTGAACGGCAACACGCTTCGGTGCGACGACGGGACCGGTGCGTACCACAAGGAGAACAGCTACTACCGCCGCTTCCACCTGCCGGACCACGGTGTGACGGGGGCCTTCGCGGCGACGGGCGTGACGTTCGCGGTCGATATTGCGAATGACGCGGCCAACGCGGGGCAACCGGCCACGGTTCGAGTTCATTCGATCCCAGCGGGATCACCGCTGGCGCTCGCGAATCTGACTCAGCTCGACGCCGACGCAATCACTGTTCAGGACGCCGACGCCGGCACGCTTCGAAACGTCCCCGTCTCCGCGACGATTGTTGATCCGACAACGACCGACCTCGTCCTCGAGGTCTTCACGCCGGACGGCGTTGCCGCACAGCATCGCTTGTTCGTCGGGAGCAACACCGCGGGGGAGACGGGTCCGAGCTACATCCGTGCTCCCGCGTGTTCGATCAACGAGCCGACGCCGTTCGCAACGGTGGGACCCGGCCTCACCGGGCACGTAATTCTGTTCGCGGCCGGTGACGAGTCGCCCGACACGCAGCCGCCCGACCTGGCCGTGACTGTCCCGGCCGGCCAGACGCTCGGGCGAGCGTTGCGCAGGGGCCTCCGCACGCGCGTCGGTTCCGACGAGGCTTCCAGCTTCGTGGCGAAGGTCCGCATCACGCGGGCCCTTGCGCAGCGGCTCGGCCTCCGGCGACTGGTTGCTCGTGGGGAGGCGGAGCTGGCTACGTCGGGCGAGGAGATCGTGCGGGCTCTATTTAGCCAGAAGGCACGAACGAAGCTGCGCGAACGCGACTCGGTTCGGCTCTCGGTGCAGGTCAAGGCCACGGACGAATCGGCCAACTCGAAGACCGTCACACGAGCGGTCACCCTGCAGCAGCGAGCGGGGGCGCGTGCCGTAAATCCCGCTGCTATCTTCCGGCCCCGGGGCGCATAGCTCAGCGGGAGAGCGCCCGCTTCACACGCGGGAGGTCCCTGGTTCGATCCCAGGTGCGCCCACTGACAAAGTGCTACAACGGTCTTTTGGTCTCGCCAAGGCAAGGTCCTCCTCTGACGTGGAACGCTTTTGGAAAGGACGGCTCTATCCCCTCCTGTCAATGGGGGCTGGGTTCAGCCTGTGAGCCGAGTACAGCATGCCTAATGGCCGTGTTGCCCTGGTCACTGGGGCGAGCCGCGGTATCGGCCGCGCGACCGCGGCTCTGCTGGCCGGACGAGGCGCCCGCGTTATGGCCACGGCGCGGTCGGAGCCCGACCTGGCGAGCCTTGCCGAGGAGGCCGGCGTCGAGTACGTCGCCGCCTCCGTCGCACGGCCTGAGGACTGCAGGCACGTCGTCGAGGAGACGGAGCGGCGGCTCGGGCCGATCGACATCCTGGTGAACAACGCCGGCATCGAGTTCGCGGAGGGCCCCGTCTGGGAGCTGACCCGCGAGGTCTGGTTGCAGACGCTGGCGACGAACGTCGAGGGGCCGCTCGAGCTGACCAGGCTGACGGTCGCCGGCATGATCGAGCGCGGCTACGGCAGGATCGTGATGGTCAGCTCGACGGCCGGCTCGGTCGGCGCTCCCGAGAAGTCCGCTTACTGCGCCTCAAAGCACGCGCTCAACGGCCTCACGCGCTGCATCGCTCAGGACGCGGGCGCGTACGGGGTCACGTGCAACGCCGTCTGCCCGGGCTTCGTGCAGACGGCCATGTACGACGCCTGGATCGGGCGCATGGAGAGAGAGGGCCTCGACGCGGTCGACGCCCATTCGCAGGCGGTTTCCGCATACCCTGCCAGGCGACTGCTCACTCCGGACGAGATCGCCGCAACGATCGGCTTCCTGGCGAGCAGCGAGGCGAGCGGTATCAATGGCGAGACGGTCACCGTCGCGCTCGGCGGGCTCTGGTGACATGCACCTACAAGGCTAGAAGCGGAGTGCCCTCGCTTCCCGGCGGCTCGCGAGATCTGCACACGAACCGCAAGACGCGCTCGCGCCGAGGCCGTCGAACATCGCGGCGACTCGTACGACGATCGCCCGCTCGACGTTGACGAGCTGGGTAAGGCTCGCCCGAGCTTGTCTCGAGCGATCCGGGGTTCGGCTCGCTCTAGATGCTCGCTGTTCGGATTGGGTAGAGACGGGTTCGGCACGGGCGGGCCTCGTAGCAAGGCATTCTGCGCGGGTCGGCAGTTTCTCATCGCGTGCGCAATGCATTGACGTGCTTAGCACGCCGTGAAGCGACGATGGGAGTTGCGACCGCGCCTAACAAAATCATCAATCCTCCGACAAAGGTCTTTGAGCTGAGAGTGGTCCCAAGCACCACGGCACTGAGGACCACGGCGGTGACGACCTCGAGGCAACTGACCAGGGCAGCCGCCACACTGCCGACCTTGTCGATAGCGCTCATGATCAACACATGTGCAACCAGGAACACGCCGGCCAGACCAGTTAAGTAGACGAGCCCTGTCCGTCCAACGCCGGTGCCGATTCCCAGAACGGCTAGGGGACAAAGAAGCAGGACGCTTGAAAATCCACCGACAAACCCAAGCGTGGTAACTACGTCCAGTTTTCGCAAGATGTGCTGGGCTAAAAGAAGGTAAACCGCATACGACATTGCGTTCGCGAGCGCAAGCACAGCGCCAAGGGTGTCCAGCTCGTCGTCGGGCAACCCGATCGTGATCACAACCCCTGCCAATACGATCGCGACTCCGACACCGGTCAGGACGTCACGCCGAGTCCATCCGAGTAATAGGGACCCTAGTACGACCAGAGCGGGGTAGGTGTAAACGAGAAGGCTCACGAAAGCGGGCGACATGCGCTCGATTGCGACGAAATAGGAAACCGCACCGAAAAGCGACAGGGCGGTCATCGACAGCAGCGCTGCCAGAGAGCCTCGAATACGCGCCCGGCGGGAGCCATCCAGGAACACGAGCACCAGCGGAGCGAGACCGAGGCAGCGAAACGCAACCGAATCGATGGCCCTTCCACCGTCTCTATCTGCCAGAGCAGCGAGTACGCCGATCAGGCCGAAGCCGACGGAGGCAATAGCTACCTGTGCCAGCCCGGTGGCGGTCGGAAGGCGGAGCATCGCGCCCCGTGCTCGTTCCCCAACACCAGCAGAAGCGTCCTTCATCAGAGCGCGTGCGGTCTCGCCCCCGGCATCCGCCGTCTGCGTCGCAGGGAATTGGCCTGGCTGCGAGCTATGAGCCCGGTTACTGGCTAACCCAACCGTGCATGAGGAGCAGCGGCACGTCGCTCTCGGTCTCGCCCTCGCGCTTGCGGAGGAATGCGAAATCGCAGCCCTCTGGTGCTTGCAGTACGTGCTCTAGAAAGAGCGCGCCATAGCCGCGAAGGTACTGCGGCGCCGGGGGCCGGAAGTCAGCCGCCCGCCGCTCGAGTTCGGCCTGGGGCAAGTCGAGGTCGAGTAGACCCTCGTTGGCGTCGAGGACGATAGGGTCGCCGTCCTGGACGAGCGCGATCGGTCCGCCCACCGCCGATTCGGGTGCGACGTGACAGACGAGCGTGCCGAAGGACGTACCACTGATCCGAGAGTCCGAGATGCGGACGATGTCGTCCACACCCTCGCGCAGCAGCTTCGTCGGCACCGGGATGGTTCCGAACTCGGGGAAGCCTGGAGCCCCGCGCGGCCCGCCGTTCTTCAGGACGAGAACACTTTCTCCGGTAACCGGGAGGTCGGGATCGTCTATGCGTTCGGCCAGGTCGTAGATGTCCTCGAAGGCGAGCGCGGGGCCGCGGTGGCGCAGGAGCCGGGGGGAGGCGGCGCTGCGCTTAACGACGGCGCCTTCGGGAGCGAGCGACCCGCGCACGACGGCATGGGCGCCCTGTCCGTACAGCGGGTTCTCAAGCGGCCTGATGACGTCCTCGTCCTGGGAGAGGGCGCTGCGGACGTTGGCGCCGAGCGTCCGCCCGTTCACGGTCATGGCCTCGGTGTGCAGGCTCCCGAGGAGCTCTCGTCCGACCGCTGGGACGCCACCGGCGTTGAAGAAGTCCTCCATCAGGTAGGCGCCTGTTGGTTCGATATTCGCGAGCACCGGTGTCGTTTTTGAAATGCGGTTGAAATCGTCCAGGCGGAGGTCGACCCCGACGCGGCCGGCGATGGCGATCAGATGGACGAGCGCGTTCGTCGAACCGGCGATCGCTTCGAGGACTGTGATCGCGTTCTCGAATGCGTCACGCGTGAGGATCTCGCTCGGCCTGGGGCCGTCCGCCTGTGCCATCTCGACCGCCCGTCGCCCACTCCGCTCGGCGAGGACTGAGCGGCGTGAGTCGACGGCCGGGATGGCGGCTGCCCCGGGAAGCGTGAGACCGAGCGCCTCGCAGACCGAGGCCATCGTCGACGCGGTTCCCATGTCCATGCAGTGACCGTGGCTTCGGTTCGTGGCTGCCTCGGCGTCGAGGTATTCCTCCTCCGTCAGCTCGCCGAGACGGGCGAGGTCAGCGAAGCGCCAGTAGCCCGTGCCCGAGCCGACGCGCTGGCCGCGCCAGAAACCCGGCAGAGCGGGCCCGCCTGTGACAAGGATGGCGGGGACGTCGGCGCTTGCGGCACCCATGACGATCGCCGGAACCGTCTTGTCGCAGCCCGCGAGTAGGACGACCGCGTCGAGCGGGTTGGAGCGAATCCCCTCCTCGACGTCCATCGACGCGAGGTTCCGATACATCATCGCAGCAGGCTTCTGGAGCGCGTCGCCCGGGGTCATGACAGGGAACTCGAGCGGAAGCCCGCCCGCCTGGAGCACCCCTCGCTTGACTGATTCGGCGAGCCCTCGGAGGTGGACGTTGCAGCCCACGAGCTCGCTCCACATGTTGCAGATGCCGACCACGGGGCGTGAGCGGAGCGCCTCGTCGGAGAACCCGTTCTGGCGAATCCAGGCGCGGTGACAGAAGCCGTGCAGGTCGAAGCCTTCGAACCACAGCTTGCTGCGCAGGTCGCCGTTTCGTTGGAGGCGCCCGTCGCGGCTCATGACACTCCGTCCCCGTCCGCGCCGGAAAGCCCGTGGAGCGTCACGAGCGGCTGCTGCCACCCCTCGCCCACAAGGTCGACCCAGCACGACGTGAGGTGCTCGCGCATCGCCTCGACGGCGTTGACGGGCGACCGGGCCTCGAGTGCGGCGAGGATCTTCGCGTGCTCGGCGAGCGTCGCCTCGCGGACTGCGCGGTCGTGCGACGTCAAGAGGCGAAGGCGGCGGTCGAGCGCGGCAATGTTGGACATGAGCTCGAGCAGCAAGACGTTGCCGGCGGCACCGTGCACCACGCGGTGGAACGAGATGTCCGCGTCCACGAACCGCTCCACCGTTCCGAGCGCGCCTCGCATGACCTCGAGCGCCTCGTGGAGAGCGGTGACGTCATCCTCCGTCACGTTTCGTGCAGCCGACTCGACCGCTCCGGTCTCGAGCAGGAATCGCACCTGAAAGAGATCGGCCAGCGCTGACCTGTTCGCTTCGAGGACGAACGCGAGGGGACCGGCAAGGACGTCCGCGCTCAGGTCGGTGACGTAGGTCCCGCTCCCCGGGCGCGACGTCAGCACACCCATCGCAATGAGCGCGCGGACGGCCTCCCGAAGCGCGGGGCGCGAGATCCCAAGCTGCTGCGCAAGCGCTCGCTCCGAGGGTAACCGCTTGCCCGGCTCGAGCACGCCATCCGCGACAAGCGTCTTGATCTGGTCGATGCCGGCGTCGACAAGCGATCGACGCTCCAAGGTGGCGAACGGCGACTCCCTCGTCGGGGTGCTCACGGGCGCAACCCTACATGTGGTCTTACCACTTGTCAGCCTGGCCTCAACCTGTTAAAGCTTGCGCGGCGCCAATTTTGAGAAGGAGCTCCCGTGTCTGATCGCCCGACTGATCTGTTCTCGCACTCCCGGCTCACGCGGCGTGAGCTCATGCGCGGCGCCTTGGTAGCCGGTGGCGCGCTGTCCGTCCCGTCGCTCCTTGCGGCCTGCGGTGGCGGAGGTGATGCGACTGGCGGCGAGACTGGGACCGGCGGCTCGCGTGGCGGAAGACTGAGGGCGGGGGTTGTCGGCGGCGGCAATGCCGAGACGCTGGACGCGCACGGTGCGGTTAGCAAGTCGGATATCGCGCGCGTGAAGAACCTGTACGACCGGCTCACTGACACCTCGCCTGATGGGTCGACCACGATGATGCTGGCTGAGTCCTTCGAGCCGAATCAAACAGGCGATGTCTGGACTCTTCGGCTCAAGGAGGGCGTCGTCTTCCACAACGGCCAGGATTTGACGGCCGACGACGTGATCTTCAGTTTCCAGCGGATCCTCGATCCCCGCCAGGAGCTTCAGGGCGCGGCGGATCTCGGGATGATCGATCGGAAACGGATGAAGAAGATCGACGCGCGCACGGTCGAATTCACCCTGCTTGCGCCCTATGCCGACCTTCCAACCGCAACCTCCCAGCGCGCGGTCTCGATCATCCCCGCCGGCACCGAAGACTTTACGAACCCGGTCGGCACGGGCGCGTTCAAGTACGAGAGCTTCGACGTCGGTCAGCGCAGTGTCTTCGTTCGGAACGAGAATTACTGGCAGGAAGGCAAGCCGTACCTCGATGAGCTCGAAATCGTTTCGACCAACGATCCGCAGGCGCGCGTAAATGGGCTACTCGCCGGGCAGTTTGACGCGATCGAGTTCGTCGAGCTGGCGCAGGCTGCGTCGCTCTCAGAGAACTCTGAGGTCAAGCTGCTCGAAACGGAGACCGGCCACTGGGTGCCTATCACGATCCCGGTCACGCAGAAGCCGTTCGACGATCCGCGTGTTCGTGAAGCGCTCCGCCTCATCCCGGACCGCCAGGCGATCATCGACCAGGCCCTCCAGGGGTACGGGTTCATCGGCAATGACCTGTTCAGCCCCTTCGACCCAATGTACGCCGACGACATCCCGCAGCGAGACCAGGACCTCGAACGCGCCCAGGCACTTCTCAAGGAGGCCGGGCAGGAAGGGCTGACCTTCGATCTCCACTCCAGTACGGCCGCCGGGGGAATGCTCGAGTCGGCGCTCGTCTACGCCGAGCAGGCAAAGGGTGCCGGCGTGACGGTGAACGTGAAGAAGGGACCCGCGGACAGCTACTACAACGACTTCTACCTCAAGGGCCTAGTCGCCCAAAGCGACTGGAACGTCCGGCCGCTCGGCGTGCAAATCGCCCAAAGTAACCTGTCGAACTCGCCCTACAACGAGACGGAGTGGCGGCGGCGTGACTTCGACCGCCTCGCCCTGGAGGCGAGCGCGACACTTGACGAGAACCGGCGCGGCGAGCTCTACCGCGAGGTCCAGCAGATTCTCTGGGATGAGGGCGGCTACATCATCTGGGGTTTCGCCAACTTCCTCGACGCACACCGCGCCAACGTCTCCGGGATCGAGCCTCACGTCTTCAGCCCCCTCGGCTATTACGGCTTCGAGAACGCCTCGATCACCTAACCGACAACGGAGCGTCGCCTGCCGACCGAGGACTCGTGATCAGGGTAATCGCTCGCCGGGTCGCGCTCGGCGTGCTGATCCTCTGGGTCGTTTCGGTTGTTGTCTTCGCCGGAACGGAGCTCCTCTCGGGCGATACGGCGACGGCGATCCTCGGACAGACCGCGACGCCGGGATCCCTCGCCGCTCTTCGCGAGGAGCTCGACCTCGACGAGCCTGCTCCGACGCGCTACGCGATCTGGCTGGCTGACCTAGCGCGAGGGGATCTCGGAGACTCGCTTGCGAGCCAACGGCCCGTCACGGAGCTGATCGGCGAGCGGCTCCGAAACTCCTTCATCCTCACGGGTCTGACTGCGGCGATCTTGATTCCGCTCTCGCTCCTGCTCGGAACGCTTGCGGCTGCGAGAAGGCACGGCCTCTTGGACAACGCCATCTCGACAACGACGCTGGCGCTCATCTCGCTGCCGGAGTTCGTGATCGGGCTGATCCTCGTTCTCGTCTTCGCGGTGCTCTGGCCCCTGCTCCCCGCGATTTCGCTCCTCAGCCCGACCGACGCCTTCACCGAGCAGGCTCGTGCGCTCGTGCTGCCTGTCGCGGCTCTACTGGCGGCCTCCATGGCGCACACCGTCCGGATGGTGCGCGTCAGCGTGGTCGAGGCGCTCGAGAGCGACTACGTCAGGATGGCGCGTCTGAAGGGTGTCCCCGAAACGCGGGTGCTTTTCGTCCATGCGCTTCGAAACGCACTCGTGCCGAGCATCCAGGTCTTCGCACTCGTGATCGGCTGGCTCGTCGGCGGAATCGTCGTGATCGAGGCCGTGTTCCAGTACCCGGGGATCGGCCAGGGCCTCGTGAACGCCGTCTCCGCCCGAGACCTCCCCGTCGTGCAGGCGATCGCGCTCGTGATCGCCGCGGTCTACGTCGGAGTGAACCTCCTGGCCGACGTGCTGACGATCCTGCTCACCCCTCGTCTCCGCACGGCCTCGTGAGCGTCGGTGCCGATGTAACGCACCTCGTCCGCGCCCCGACGCGGGCGAGAACCGTGCGCCGCGCGCTCCGCTTCCGGTCGACGCAGATCGGTCTCGTGCTCTTCACCGCCGTCGTCGGGCTCGCGCTCATCGGCCCGTACTTCGCCCCGTACTCCACGACGTCGATCGAAGGCGTTCCGTATCTCCCTCCCACCACCGAGCACTGGCTCGGAATCGACAATCTCGGCCGTGATGCGTTCTCACGCTTTCTCGCCGGAGGACGCACGATCATCGGTCTCTCGCTCGCCGCGACGCTCATCGGCCTGGCAGGCGGCATCGTGATGGGGCTCGCGGCCGGCTACTCGCGTAACTGGCTCGACGAGATCCTCATGCGGGCCGGCGACGTCGTCATGGCCTTTCCCGCGATCATCCTCGTACTGATCCTCGTGGCCGGCGGCGGCTCGAGCTTGACGCTCCTCGTCATGGCCGTGGCCGTGACGCATGCGCCGCGGATCGCTCGAGTCGTCAGGGGCGCGACGCTCGAGGTCGTCGTCCGAGAATACGTCGAGGCGGCCGAGGCGCGCGGCGAGCGGACGTGGACAATCCTTCGCCGCGAGGTACTGCCGAACATCTGGCCGCCCATCCTCGTCGACTTCGGCATCAGGCTCACCGCGTCGATCATCCTCATCGCCTCCATCGGCTTCCTCGGATTCGGGATGCAGCCGCCCGGCTGCGGACTGGGGGCTCATGATCAACGAGAACCGTGGCGCGCTCACCATCCAGCCCTGGCCCATCGTTGCGCCCATCGTGGCGATCGCCGTTCTGACGATCTCTGTCAACCTGATCGGCGACGGGGTGGCGCGCGTCCTCGGGCGCTCGCTCGACCGGCGAGACCTCGCCACGTGACCCCGGTTTCCCCGCGTGTCCGGACACGCGACCTGCGCGTGGAGCTCCTCGACGGAACACCCGTGGTCCAGGAGATCGCATTCGAGATCGCGCCGGGTAAGGTACTCGCGCTTGTCGGTGAGTCGGGCTGCGGCAAGACCTCGGTCGCCCTCGCAATGCTCGGGTACGCACGGCCCGGGACCCGGCTGGCGGCTGGCTCGGTCGAGATAACCGGGACGGACCTGCTCACCCTGTCCCCGCGCGAGCGCCGCCGAGTGCGAGGCCGACTCGTCGCGTACGTGCCCCAGGATCCCGCCACGTCACTCAACCCGGCGTATGCCGTCGGTAAGCAGGTCGGCGAGGTTCTCAGGGTCCACCGGTGGCCGCGCGAAAACCGGGCGAAGAGGGTGGCCGAGCTCTTCGACCTCGTCGGTCTCCCGACCACCGGCGCGTTTCTCTCGAGGTATCCGCATCAGTTGAGCGGCGGACAGCAGCAGCGTGTCCTGATCGCGTCCGCCCTGGCTCTCGACCCCGAGCTGCTCGTCCTCGACGAGCCGACGACAGGGCTCGACGTCACCACCCAGAGGCGCGTCCTCGGCGTCGTCGACGACGTCCGCGCCAGGACTGGCGTCGCCCTCCTCTATGTCACACACGACCTCTCCGTCGTCGCGAACCTGGCCGACGACGTCGCTGTCATGTACGGCGGGCGCATCGTGGAAACGGCCCCGCGGCCCGAGACGTTCGGCCGGCCCGTGCATCCGTACACGATCAAGCTGATCCAGTCGATCCCGCGTGTCGAGGAGCGAATGCAACTGCGCGGTATTCCAGGCGCCGCGGTCGCGCCCGGCGAGCGGCCGGAGGGATGTCCCTTTGTCCCCCGCTGCCCGCGGGCTACGCCCGTGTGCTCTGCGGAGATGCCTGCGGTAGCGCTCGTGAGCCCAGCGCACACCGTGCGCTGTCACCACTGGGCCGAGAACCTGTCTGACCCGTTGACGATCGGTCCCGCCGTGTCGCCCGCGGTCACGTCGGATTCCATTCTCAGAGCGAAGAGCCTCGTGGCCGTATACCGAGGCCGAGGCACGGAACCAGTGCGCGCGCTCGACGGCGTCGACCTGGACGTGCGGGAGCGCGAGTGCGTCGCCGTCGTCGGCGAGAGCGGAAGCGGGAAGTCCACGCTCGCTCGCTGCCTCGTAGGACTTCAGGCCTTCGAGAGCGGCACGCTCTGGCTACGGGATCAGCAGCTCGCCCCACGCGCCCGTGCCCGACCGGTGGACGCGCGGCGCGCGATCCAGATCGTGTTCCAAAACCCGGACGCCTCGCTCAATCCACGCCAGCGGGTCGCCGACATCATCTCGCGGCCAGTAGTCCAGTTCTCCTCCGCCTCGCGGCGCGAGGCGGCAACGCGGGCGAATGAACTCCTCGAGCTCGTTCGCCTTTCGCCCGCGCTCGGGGAGCGCTTTCCGGCTGAGCTCTCGGGTGGCGAGAAGCAGCGCATAGCGATTGCCCGCGCGCTCGCCGCCGAGCCGAGTCTCGTCGTATGCGACGAGATCACCTCGGCGCTCGACGTCTCGGTGCAGGCGGCGATCATCGACCTCCTGATGGAGCTCCGCGTCCGTACCGGTACGTCGCTCGTCTTCATCTCGCACGACCTCGCCGTCGTCCGGTCCATCGCCGACCGAGTCGTTGTCCTCCACGAGGGGCGGGTGACGGAGGCCGGGCTCGCGGAATCGGTCTTCGAGGCGCCGGAAGCTGAGTACACGCGTACGCTCCTGGAGGCCGTCCCGTCCCTGGCCGGAGCGGCGCGATGAGCGGCCCGGGCGTCTGGGTGGGCCCCGAGCGCCCCAGTGGGCTCGTCGAGGCGGTTCGCCGCGGCGGCGGAAGGGTCGTCGGGCCCGAGGACGCGGATGCGATCGTCTGGTCCAGTCGGGACCACTCGACCGTCCGAGGCGTCGAGTCTCTGCGCGAGCTCCTGACCCCGCGTATCCGCTGGGTCCAGCTCGACGCGGCCGGGATCGAACGCTGGGTCGACGCGGATCTGCTCGACGGCGAGCGGACCTGGACAAGGGCGTCCGACGCCTTCGCGGCGGCGGTCGCAGAGCATGCGCTCGCGTTCGTCCTCGCGGCGGCGAGACGTCTTCCGCAGAGTGCGCGCCTGGCGACCTGGTCGGAGCTCGGCGGCGAGCGGGTAGCCGGCCGGACGGTCGGGATCGTCGGCGCAGGCTCGATCGGACGCGAGCTGCTCGCCCGGCTCAAACCGCTGGGCGTGCGCACATTCGCCCTGACGCGCTCCGGGGGACGCGTGGAGGGAGCGGACGAGTCTCTACCCGCCACGGAGCTCGACAGACTTCTCGAGGCGAGCGATTACGTGCTTCTGTGCGCTCCTCTCACCGCCCAAACCGCGGGAATGATTGGCCGCCGCGAGCTCGACCTCATCGGCCCGACAGGGTGGATCCTCAACGTCGCGCGCGGCGGGCTCGTCCGCACCGACGAGCTCGTGCAGGCGCTCGCCGAAGGCGCGCTTGGCGGAGCCTGCCTCGACGTCACCGACCCGGAGCCGCTCCCGGACGGGCACCCGCTCTGGTCGTTCGACAACGTCCTTGTCACGCCGCACGTTGCAAACACCTGGGCCATGCTCGACGAGTCGTACGCCGAGTTCGTGGCCGAGAACGTCGCGCGCTTCGCGAAAGGGGAGCCGCTCCTTTCCGTCGTCGAGCCGGAGCACGGTTACTGATGACGGCCGGCCCCCGAACGGTCGAGCCGGGCCGAGCCCAGGATTACGCCGCCCGGATTCTTGCCGCGGCCGGCGCCAGCGAGGGTACGGCTCGCCGCGTGGCCGAGTCGCTCGTCGCCGCGAACCTAGCCGGCCATGACTCGCATGGCGTACAGCTCGTCCCCTACTACGTCGAGCTGATGGCGAGCGGGCGCATCGACGCGGACGCGCGCCCTGAGTCCGTTGTCGATCTGGGCGCCCTCGTCGTCATCGATGGGCGCTTCGGCTTCGGCCAGGTCGTAGGCATGGAGGCTGTAGGCCTCGCGGTCGAACGGGCGCGCGAACACGGCATCGGCTGCGTGGTCGGGCGGAACGCGAATCACCTCGGCCGCCTGGGCGAATACACGACGAGAATGGCGGACGACGGTTTCGCGGCCGTCATGCTTGTGAACTTCCAGGGCGGGGATCAGCACCTCGCGCCGTGGGGCGGCCTCGACCCCCGCCTGACCAACAATCCGATCTCGCTCGCCGCCCCGGCGGCCTCCGACGCCGCCGTGGTCGACATGGCGCTGAGCGTGGTCGCCGAGTCGAAGGTATGGCTGGCCCGCTCGCGCGGCGAGCGCTTGCCTCAGGGCTGGGTCGTCGACCGGGACGGCCAGCCGACCACGGATCCTGACGCACTCGCGAACGGTGGCGTGCTGACGCCGGTCGGCGGGGAGACGGCCGGGCACAAGGCATACGCCCTCGTCGCGCTCGTGGACGTACTCGCCGGGCTCCTGAGCGGCGGAGGGGCGTGCCGGGAAGGCTCACCGCCCTTTTCGAACGCGTTCGTGCTCGTAGCCTTCGACGTCGGCCGCATCACCGACCGCCTCGAATACGACGAAGGAGTCGAGTCGCTGCGGCGCTGGGTGAAGAGCTCGCGCAAACGTCCGGGCGTCGAGGAGATCCTCTTCCCGGGAGAGCACGAGGCACGCACAGCCCGCCGTCGTCGCGGCGAGGGAGTTCACATCGAAGAGTCCACGCTCCAGGCGCTCGCCGAGCTGGCTCGAGACCACGGAGTGGAGGTGCTCGAATGACCGACAGGCTCGCCGAGCTTGGCACCGCGTACACCGCCGTCGTAGCAGACGCCCTAGACCGCCTGGGGCTCCGCGAACAGACGCTCGACCCTGCCCTGCGCCCCCTCCGGCCCGACACGGTGCTGGCGGCGCGGGCGCTCCCGGTCATCGTCGACGCGTCGAGCAGAGTCCCGGAAGAACCCTATGAAGGCGAGATGAGCGCGCTCGAGGCGCTCGAGCCGGGGTTCGCGCCGGTCATTGTCGTCGACGCCGATACACGCGCCGCTGCGTGGGGCGAGCTCTTCTCGTGTGCCGCAATGGGTCGTGGATCTCCGGGCGCGATCGTGGACGGCTACATCCGCGACGCGCGTCAGATCGCCGACCTCGCCTTTCCGGTCTTTTGCCGTGGCTTCTCGCCCCTCGACACGCTCGCACGGGCCGAGGTCCGTGAGTTCGGGACAGAGGCCACCTGCGGAGGCGTCACCGTCCGCCACGGGGACTACCTCATCGCCGACGAGGATGGGATCGTCGTCATCCCCGATGCCGCGATCGACGACGTTCTCGCGGCCGTCCGCGAGAAGACCCGTCTCGAGACAAACGCAAAGAGCGATTTGCTTTCGGGCGCCGGAGTTCGGGACATCTGGGAGCAATACGGCGTGTTCTAGCTGCTGACCCGGCCAATCTGGTCTTCCTGGTCGGGCGACGCTTCCCACTGAGAGAGACGCGCATCAGACCGCCGGACTCCAACCAGCGGAGCCCGTGCTGCGACGATTCCGCGGGGCCGCTTGAATCGATCAGGCTTGCAACCAGCGGCGGATTGTCCGGAGCGCTCTGCACGCGGGAGGTCCCTGGTTCGATCCCAGGTGCGCCCACTCCCGACCGAACGTCACCGGCGCTGCCGTCCGGCGTGACGACTTCGGTCGGATCGGCTAGCTCGGCGAGCTTCCGTCTAGCTCGCAGGACAAAGGGCTAGAAGCCTCTTTACGCTGCGTGCGGCAGGGCTGATGCCGGACGCGCGAGCATGCGCTTCTCGAGCGCGAGCCGGAGCTCTTCGCCAGTCATCGTGCCCCGGCCTCGCGGATAGCGGATCGCGAGGTGGGCCGCCGGCGTTTCGGCCGTCGGGCCATCCGGCAGTGACTCCGGTTGGGTGGCGACTTGCACGTGGAGGATCTCGACCAGGTGCGTGCGTGTTCCGTAGAGACGGAGATAGCACTCGCGTTCCGTGAGGGGGCGCGGGCGGCGCACAAGCTCCACGAGACGACGATACGGATCGAGGCGGCTGGTACGCATCGTCCGCTAGCCCCCCTGGAACGAGGCAGCCCGGACGCTCGAGCCCGTGTAGCGCCGCCGCTCGGAGACCTCGACCGCGAGGATCGACTCGGGGCGGAGGTACCGGCTCTTGACGCGCGGCCAGCGTCGTTCGGCGAGTTGGGTGACGAGCTCGCGGGCGCAGGCCTCCGCTGCCTCCTCCTCGCCGAAGCTCCCGACCTCGATCCACTCGTCTGCATCGAGGTGCAAGACGACGCGGAAGAAGTTCTCCTCCGCCCACACGTCCTCCGCCGGAGCGGGATCACCAGCGGGCGCCGCTTCGATCCTGAGGCCGTGGGGCGAGAGGCCGGGCTCGGCCGCAGCCGCCAGGGGGTCCGGGGTTTCCGCAGCGGACATGCCGCCGTTATCGGCCGCGGAGCCGTGGAACCTGAGAGCTAGCGGATGAAGCTCGTCTCGTGGCCGACGGCGTTCGCCCGCCGGAGCTCGTCCTCGTCGAGCGCGCCGATCCGCAGGAGCAGCGCGAGCTCGTCCTGTAGGTGCGTTTGCATCATCTCCGGGCCGTCCGTGGCGACCGTGAACCTGACGCCTCGGTCAGCAAGCGTGCGGCACGTGTCGCGGAGGGCATCCTCGTCGGGTAGCGCTCGCGTGAGCAGGTTGGAGGTAGGGCAGATCTCGAGCACGACGCCGGCGTCCACGAGCTGGCTCATCACCGCCTCGTCCTGGACAGCGAGGATGCCATGGCCGATCCGCTCCGGACGTAGGTGCTCGACCACCTCACCGATCTCGTCGACGCCGAGGCGGCCGCCTTCCTCGCCGACGTGGATCGTGACGCCGAGGCCCGCCGCCCGAGCGGAGCCGACCAGCGGCTCGAGCTCGCCGTACGGATAGCGGCCCGACCCGGGACGCGGGCCGGCGATGTCGACGCCGACGATTCCGCGGTCTGCGTAGCGGGCGGCCTTCTCGACGATGATCGCGTTCTGGTCGAGCGTGAAGGTGCGATCCATCATCAGGATCAACCCGGCGCGGACGAGCGGGTACTCGAGCCGCGCTCGGTCGAGCCCGCGGCTGGCGGCCATGATGATGTGGTCGAGATCCCGCTCGCCGCCGCGGTTTCGCTTCATCGGGTTGAAGCGGAGCTCGAGCGTCGTGATGTTCTGCTTCCGGTAGGCACCGCCGATCGCACCGTGCACGGAGCGCTCGACGGCGAGGGGACTCGACTGGATGAGCTCCGTCCATTTGTAGATCGCGTCGAGCTGCGGCAGGCCTTCGACTCCGCGCGGATCGACGGTGACGAGCGCGTCGAAATCCCAGTAGTCCTTCACGGGCAGCGCGATGCCCTGCTCGTGCGCCAAAGACCAGAGGACCGCGGGATCGACCGAGCCGCCGAGATGAGTGTGGAGCTCGGCGAGCCCTTCACGGCTCAGCTCGTCGACGACGGAGGACTCGGGCAGCGTCTCGGTCTCCGTCATGGAGCGAGTCTACTGCGCGCTGGAACCCGTTCCCGCGGCGCTGAAAGGGCTTCCGCCCGCTGTAGGCTGGCCGCGTGAAGGTTGGCATCGTGGTGCCGTTCTCGTGGTCGTTCTGGGGAGGGGTCTCGGAGCACGCGGATCACCAGGCCAGAGCGCTCCGCGAGCTTGGCCACGACGCGCGGCTCATCATGGGGCACGATCCGCCCGGGCGGCTGACGAAGCTCCTCCATCCTCGCGCTGGGCGTCACGACCGGCCGCCGGAGTACGTGATACCCGTGGGTCGCTCGGTCATCGTGCCTGCCAACGGCTCGCTCCCGAACATCATTCTGAGCCCGGCCGCGATCATGCGCATGCGGCGAGTCTTCGAGCAGGAGCGCTTCGACGTCTTGCACGTCCACGAGCCGTTCACGCCGATCCTCTCGCTCTATGCGCTCGTCGCCTCGCCCGCCCCGATCGTGACGACGTCGCACGCGTCGGGCGAGCGGATGCACTGGTACCGGTACGCCCGCTACACGTGGGGGCCGATGCGGAGCCGGATCGACTACCGGATCGCGGTGTCGGAGCGCGCGCGAGAGAGTGCCGAGCCGCAGCTCGGCGGCCCGATCGAGGTGATCCCGAACGGCGTGCTCCTACCGCCGGGCGCCGATGCTCAGGGGCGCGAGAATCGGGTTGTGTTCATCGGCCGCCACGAGCCTCGCAAGGGTCTTGCCGTACTCCTTCGCGCCTGGCCGGAGATCCATCGGCGCACCGGCGCGCGGCTTCGCGTCGTGGGGGCCGACCCGCTCTCTGTGCGCTGGCTCCTGCGGCGCGAGCGGCTCGGTCGGGAGGGCGTCGACCTGCTCGGATCCATCTCCGAGGCCGCCCTCACGGACGAGCTTCTCGCAGCTAAGGCGCTCTGCGCTCCCTCGCTCGGACGCGAGAGCTTCGGAATGGTGCTCACTCGGGCCTTCGCCTGCGCGACGCCGGTCGTCGCCTCCGACATCGAAGGCTACTCGGACGTCGCTACGCCGGAAACGAGCGTGCTCGTCCCGCCCGGGGACGTGAACGCGCTCGAAACGGCGCTCGACGAGCTCCTCGGAGACGAGGCCCGGCGCTGCGAGCTCGGACACGCTGCCCGGGCGCTCGCAGAGGAACGGTACGGGTGGGAGGGGATCGCACAGCGCCTGGTGGAGATCTACGAGAGCCTCACGGGGGCACGGCGCCGCGAGGCGGTTGCGGCATGAGGTTGCGTGTGCCGCGCAGTCGAGCGGTTCGGCTGGCCCTCGTTCTTCCGCCCACGGTCGGAATCGTCGCACTCGTCCTCTGGCACGGGCCTGACACCGACTTGCTGGCGGATGCATTCAGGCTCGTCGCCTGGGAGTGGATTGCGGCAGCCGTCCTGATCAACTTCGCCTCGATCGTCGTCCGCTCGAGCGCCTGGAAGATCGTCGTCGACCAGGCGGTCGAGCCGCCGCCTCCGAAGGGCAGGACTGTGTTCTCCGCGTTCTGCGTCGGGCTGCTCGGGAATGCCGCGCTGCCGGGTCGGGTCGGCGAGATCGCGCGGGTCATCGTCCTCACGAGGCGGATGCGCCGGCGGCCGGGTACCTGGGCCACTGTCGTCGGGACGGTTTTCGCGCACCGGCTCTTCGACGTCGTCGCGGCGATTGCCCTCGTGGTCTACGTGCTCTATGCGGCTCGGCTGCCGGACTGGGCCGTGCCGGGACTCGCGATCGTGCTGGGTGTCGGGATCGGGGCGCTGGTCGCAGGAGTGCTCCTCGTCCGGCAGCGTGGCCAGCGTCCCCTCGAGGAGCTCGGGCCGCTTCGCCGGATGCTTCGGCTGGCGCGATCGGGGCTCGAGGTGCTGAAGCGGCCGGGGCCCGCGGTCGGCGCACTCGCCTTTCAGCTCCTCGGCTGGGGCTTTCAGCTCCTGGCGGTCTGGGCGACCTTCAACGCGTTTCGCATCGACGCGCCGCTCAGCGCGGCTGCTCTCGTGCTCGTGCTGATGAATCTGGCAACGATCGTGCCCCTTTGGCCCGGGAACTTCGGGCTCATGCAGGCGGCCGTCGCGCTGCCACTCCTTTCATACGGCGTCGCGTACCCCCACGGGTTCGCGTTCGGAGTCGGGCTTCAGGTGATCGAGGCGTCGGTCGGCGTAGGGCTCGGCCTGCTCTTCCTGGCGCGCGAGGGGTTTTCGTTCGCGATGCTACGGCGCATGCCCGAGGTCACCGACGTGGAGATCGACGAGCGGGTCGAACGGATCGCGTAGCCCGGCGGTCGGTCGGGGCGGCGGGCCCTGCCTCCGGCACAGATTCGTCACATAGCGTCACACACCCGTGTGCTTTCGGGCGTTACGCTGACGCGTGAGCAGGGGGAGGGTCGGGACCCGTAGCTACTCGCGCGCGAGTAACTACCGGGTCATGCGGGCCGCTCAGAACGAGCTTGGTGGCTTGCGTGTGAAGCGCCCCTCTTGATCGTCCCGGCCACGCGCTTCCTCGAGCTTCTCCTCGCCTTCCGGTTCTTCGCGCCTATGCTCGAGCTCGTCAGCGGACTCCTCGTCCGTATCCGGCGGCACGACCGGCGCACTACCTGGGTTCGCGGACTGCTCCAGATGGCGCTCGTGTTCGTCCGGCGTCGCCTCTTCCTGGTGGGGCCCCTGCGTGTCGCTGCTCCGGCCGAGCAGCTTGTCGAGCCAAGTCATGGAATCCCTCCTGGTCGCCTGGCATGAATGTGCCCAACGGCACAGACACGAAAACCGGGTTTACCACCACCGCCCGGGCGGGAACAACTCGATCCGACGAAAGGAGCCTGATTTGTACATCGGACTCGGAACTGTCCTTCTGATCATCCTGATCATCGTCCTCATCGCCTTCGTCTTCTAGAGACCTAAAAGGCAGAAGCCGGCCCGCCTTGCAGAGTTAGATGCAAGGCGGGCCTTGTGCTTGGACGAACCGGGCGCCGGCGTGGCGGCGCATGAATCGACGGACCGGCGTTCGCGGCGACTACAGCGGCCTGCGGTCGTACGGATCCTCGCGCACGTAGGTGTCTCGGCGAGCGATGCCGTAGCCGCCCACGCTCGACCAGAAGATCAGCGAGAGGATGAGGCCGACGCCTCCGACGATCATCAGGATGACGCCGACCGTGTCGAGATCGACGCCGCTCGTCTCCCTCGTCACCGCGAACGCCAGGATGGCGCCGACTGCGATCAGGATCAGGCTCACGACTGCACCCATTCAATTTCCTCCTCGGGGGTGGTTGTGCGGGGAGGTACCCGGGCGGGCCGTGCGTGAATCCTGCCGAAACCGGTACCGGTCTAGTCCGACGGGCTGGACTGCGCTTCGCGGAGCCGTGTCGAGAGCGTGCGAAGCAGAGTCCAGGCGATCTCCGGATGGCTGAGCACGAACGGCTTGAACTCCCACGGCGTCATCCCGTACGCGCGAATTTCCGACTCGGCCGTGATCGTGGCCGAGCGGGGAGCGTCGTCGATCAGCGCCATCTCCCCGAAGTAGTCTCCGGGGCCGAGCCGCCCTCGCTCCTGGTCTTTCACCTTCACGGTCGCGGTTCCGTCCGCGATGACGAAGAACCCAGTCCCTGTCGCGCCCTCGGTGACGACGGAAGACCCTGCCGGAAACGTTCGTTCGTGGAGCTCCTTGGCCAGCCGTTCCCGCTCGCGGTCTCCAAGCCCCGCAAGGAGCGGAACGCGCTTCAGCGCGTCGACAGGATCCGTGGCCATCGCCCGCGCACCATATCCGGAGGGCAGGTCCCTCGCAAAGCACGGCGAACGAGGTTCCGGTGCAGACACAGGCCGATCTCTACGCCGCCATCGACCTGGAGCTCTCCTGGTCCGAGGCGGAGCTGCCGGAGCGCGAGCGGACGAAGCACGTCCACCGCCTGCATCCCTATCTCGGAAAGTTCGTCCCGCAGCTCGCGGAGGTCTTTCTCCGACGGTACGCGGCGCCCGGCCACTTCGTCTGGGATCCGTTCGCCGGGTCCGGAACGACGCTCGTCGAGGCGAACGCCTTCGGGGCGAGGGCCGGCGGCTGCGACGTGTCGGCTTTCAACTGCCTGCTGACGCGTGTGAAGACCGATGTCTACGAAGCCGAGCTCCTCCTGGCAGACGTGCTCCGCCTGGCGACCGAACCGCCGGCCGGCCCCGGGCCGGCGCCTGACACCGGCTCGGACTACCTCGAGCGGTGGTTTGCGCCGCGTGCTCTCGGCGAGCTCCTCGACTTCCGCGCCAGAATTAGCGGCACGAGCTATCCGGAGCTCTGGAGCGTCGTCCTCTCCCGCGCTGCCCGCTCGGCGCGCCGGGCCCGCCACGACGACCTCGATTCTCCTCGTGAGCCCGCGACCGGGGATTACTTCTGCCACAAGCACCGCCGGGTCTGCCGGCCGGTCGGCGAGGCGGCCAAGTTCCTTCGCCGCTACGTCCGCGACGCAGCCCAGCGCGTCCGGGACTATGAGGAGGTACGCAAGCTCGCCTCCGCGACGATCCTGCACGGTGACGCACGCGAGATCGACCCACCTGAGCCAGTCGACCTCGTCCTCACCTCCCCTCCATACCCGGGGCTCATCGACTACCACGAGCAGCATGCCTATGCGTTCGAGCTCCTCGGCCTCGAGCGGCGGGACGAAGTCGAGATCGGGAAGGGCGTCGAGGGCTACTGCGAAGGAGTCGCCGCCGTGCTCGAACGCGCGGGTCGTGCGCTCCGCCGCGGCGGGCGGCTGGTTGTGGTCGTGAACGACCGCCGCCGGCTCTACGACGGAATCCTCCGGGAGGCGGGGCTGAGGCTCGAGGACCGCGTCGTCCGCCACGTGAACCGCCGCACGGGCCGACGGAGCGGCGAGTACTTCGAGGAGATCCTGGTCGCCCGGCCGCCACTGCGCCGCGGCCGAAGCTAGGGCTGCGCCTCCTCGACGCGCTTCCCGAGCTCCTCGACCTTGCCCTGGGCGGCGTCGAGCTTCGCGACGCAGACCCGATAGAGCTCCTCGCCCCGCTCCCAGAGGAGGAGCGCCTCTTCGAGCTCGACGTTGCCCGATTCGAGCTGCTGAACGAGACGCTCGAGCTCCGCCTGCGCCGCCTCGAACGTCAGCTCGCTGCTCACGGCGAGACGTCCTCGACCCGCGCTCCGAAGGCGCCTTCGGCCAGTCGCACGTCCACGTGCTCGCCGGTTGCGAGAGCCGCTGCGGAGCGGACGATGCCACCCTCGGCGCGCACAATGGCGTACCCGCGTGCGAGCGTCGCGTCCGGCGAGAGCGCCCGCAGACGCCCCGCCATGCCCTCGACCGAAGCGCGGCGCCGCTCCACGAGAAGCCCGGGGGCGCGGTCGAGGCGCGCGAGCTGTGCATCGAGGCGGTCTCGTGCCCGGACGAGCGTCCGGCCGGTTTCGCGGGCGACGGAAGCTCGCAGCCGATCGAGCCGCGCGCGGAGCTCGCCCTCGTCCGGCACGACGAGGCGGGCGGCCCCGGTCGGCGTCGAAGCGCGCGCGTCGGCCGCGAGGTCGCAGAGCGGGGTGTCCTGCTCGTGCCCGACGGCGGTCACGACCGGCACCGGGCACGAGGCGATCGCGCGGACGACACGCTCGTCGCTGAAGGGAAGGAGGTCCTCGAAGCTGCCGCCCCCGCGGGACACCACGACCACATCGATCTCGGGCTCGCCGGCGAGCCGACCGAGCATGGCCGCGATCGCACCTGCGGCCTGGGGGCCCTGCACGTAGGTCTGCGCGACCAGGACCCGGGCGGCCGGGAAACGGGCCGCGACCGCCGTGACGAAGTCGCGCTTCGCCGCAGCCTCGTTCCCGGTCAAGAGGCCGATCCGGCGCGGGAAGACCGGCAGTGCGCGCTTCCGCTCGGCGGCGAAGAGACCTTCGGCCGCCAGGCTCGCCTTCAGCCGCTCCAGCCGGGCAAGCACGTCGCCGAGCCCGACGAGCTCGATCGAGAGCGCCCGCAGCTTGAACTGGCCGCGCGCCTCGTAGAGCTCCGGGCGTCCGAAGACATGCACGCGGGCGCCGTCGGCGAGCTCGAGCCGCAGTCCGTCGTAGGCTCCACGCGGCATCGTCACGGACAGGCAGGAGCCGTCCTCCGAGTCCTTCAGCGTGAAGAAGACGCTCTGCCAGCCCGGCTGGCGCCGCAGCTCGGTGATCTCGCCCTCGACCCAGACGCTCGGCAGCCGGCGCAGCCACCCGCCGACGCCACGGTTGAAGGCAGAGACGGCGTAGACCTTCCGGTCGCCGTACATGACGGGCTCCGGCTTCACGCCGTGACCGTACACCCGCGAACCGTCGCGGGATGCGGTCGAATCAGAGCAGGATCTGAGCCGCGACGTCGGGGCTGCAGCCCCGCACCGCGACGAGGCTGACCGCCTCGTGGAGGTCGGACGGGCTCTGGGCGAGGCGCTCTGCGAGCGGGAGCGGGTAGCCGGCCTCGATGAGCACGTGCAGCCGCCAGCTCTCGACCTTCGCGCGCTCGTCGCGTTCGGGAAGTACCTCGGGCTCGAGAGTGAGCTGCTCGTCCATGCGCGGGCTTTTCGGCCTCGTCGACCCGATCCCTTCCACCGGCTCAGCCGTGCGGTGTGCGAAGCGTGCGCTCGAGCTCCCCGACGCGGGCCTCGATCTCGCCCTCGATCTGAATCTGGAAGGCGGCGATGCGCTGCTCGGCGCTCGTGAGGGCCTCGTCGAGGCGCTCAGAGATCGTCTTCAGGCGCTCGGACGAGACCTCGTACTGCGACTCGGCTGCCCGTGCCATGTCCTCGGTGCGCTTCTGGAGCCGCCCGGCGGCGGCCTGGGCGGCCTCACCGATCCGGTCGGCGATCTCCTTTTCGGCCCGCTGAGCGAACTGCTGCATGGCTCGGTCGAGCTCGTGCGAGAGCCTGCCGGCCGCTTTCTCGCGTGACTCGCGGATCTGGGCATCGAACCGGCGCTCGGCGTCTTCGCTCAGGCGGCCCACCGCTCGGTCGAGAGCCCGCTCGAGGTCGGCCATCTGGCGCCGCGACGTGTCCGCGAACTCCTGCTTCAGGCGCTCACGGAGATCCGCCACCTCTCGCTGGAGCTGCTCGCGGAGGTCCTGCTCACGGGCGCGCAGCTGTTCGGTCAGCTCCTGAGCGGCGCGCCTCCGCTCGGCCGCGTGGGTCTCGAGCTCGTTCCGGCCCTCGGCGACCACCTCTCGCGCAGCGTTCCGAAGGTCCTCGCGGAGCTGGCCGAGCAGCGCGCGCTGCTCGTCCGCCGCCGCGCCGAGCTGCTCTGCGTCGGCCGTGAGCCGTGCCTCGTGGGCCGAGGTGGCATCGGCCTGGCGCTGCCCGAGCTCCGTGAGCCGTGCTTCGAGAGCTCGCTGGCCGCGGTCGAGGTCGGCTGCCCACGCCGCGAGCCGCCGCTCGAGCTGTTCCTGCACGCGCGCGACGGCTTCGGTGAGCTCGGTGCGGGCCTGCTCCGTCTGCCGGGCGACGAGGTCGCGCCGCTCGAGTGTGAGCTTTCTCTCCTGCTCGCCGAGGAGGTGGCTAGCCGTTGCTCGCTCCCGAGCCAAGATCACTTCCTGCTCGGCCGCGCGCTTCTGCGCCTCCTGCTCGAGGTGCTCGACAATCCGAGCGCGGCCGAGGTCGCTTGCGGCCTCGTGCTCCCTCAGGCGCCGGAGACCGCGGCGGAGGAGCACGAGCCCGACCTCCGCGACCGCTGCGGCGAGGAGCCCGCCCGTCGCGACGAGAAGCGGAGCGTCCCCGATCCACCGCTCGGAGCGGTTGAGGCCGAGCACGACTCCCGAGGCCACGGCTGCGAGCGCGAGGAGGACGGCCAGCGCGACGAAGAGACGCTCCGAGCCGCGGCCGAGAACGAGCGCCGCGAACGAGAGCGCGAAGACCCCGAGCCCGGCCGCAAAGAGGATCTCGAATGCGGCTGCCACGCGGCCATCCTACGATTCAGGCAGAGGCGCTGCGCCCGTCGCCCGTCCTTCGGGCAGCGCGCGAAAGGGCCTCGTAGCGATCGAGCGCGGTCTCCGCTATCCGGCCCGCGAGGACGTCTGCCTGGGTGCTGACCCCGTTCCCGTTCCACGTCATCACCGCCGCTACGAACGCGCCGCCGGACCAGTAGACGATCCCCGCGTCGTGGCGGGCGGTCGAGATCCAGCCGGCCTTGTGCGGGACGGCCATCGCCCGGTCACCGACGAAGCGATCGAGCCTGCCTCGGTTCGTGGAGTGACCGAGGTAGTAGAGGAGGTGTCGGGCTTCCGTCCGCGTGAAGCCCGAGAGCTGCGTGATCAGAGGCCCGCGCCCGGCCGTGGCGCTGTGCAGGTAGCGATGCAGGCGCGCGAGATCCCACGCCGTCGTGTACTTGCCGCTGAAGCTCGGCTGCGACACGACGTTCACCGGGATCGGACGGCCTGCGCTCGCGGTGCCGAGGACGTAGCCGCCGTACAGGTACGTGTCGACGAGGCCGACGCGGCGCAGCATCGCGCTCACCTGGGACGCCCCTGCGGTCTGCGAGCCCCCGAGCCACTCCAGGAGGTCGTTGGCGGCCAGGTTGCTCGAAACGACGAGCATCTGCCGCAGCTTGTGGCCGAGCGTCGTCTCCCGAGGCGGAATCGTCCTGAGGCGGCGCATCACCTCGACGGCGATCGCGAGCTTGACGGTCGACGCGGCCGGGAACCGGGCCCGTGCGTTCCAGCCAGCGCCCAGCCCGGTGCGGAGGTTCATGACGTAGAACGCCGTCGTTCCGGGGAAGGAGGCGGCGAGCTCCTTCAGCCGACGCTGGAGCCGCCCCTCGAGTTGCGGCTCGGTGCCGGTGGGCCGCCCTGCTCTCGGGAGGCCGAGGACGCGATCGACCTCGTCGGCCTTCGTCCCGCCGACGGGGTCGTGTGCGACGACCCGGATCTGCGAGTCCCCCTTCGGCAGGTCGACCTTGAACTCGACGACTGCCCGCGACGTCTCCTTGTCGCGCTCCAGCACGTCGTTCACGTAGAGCGAGACCCGCTCCGTCCCGGGCGGAATGCGCGCGACGATGCGACCGAAGGAGGTCTGTCTCGGTCCAGGCGAGACGATGGCCGGAGGATCGTTCGGCGCCAGAGTCCAGGGCTGCGCGTCGGCCGGCAGGGCGATCATGTGACCCGCATCATGACGAGCGCGAGCGCGAGGGCGAGTACCGCAAGGGTGAACATCCGGAGTGAAAGCTCCTCCGCGGCGATCAGCGTCTCGGCCGTGATCGGCTCCTCGGAGCCGTCTCGGCGAACGATCGTCCCGGCCACCGCGCGGACGCGTCGCCTGACGTCGCGCACCTGTGTCGAGAGGTGCCGCTGCGCCAGGCTTGCCGCCGCCGCGAAGACGGCCGCAAGCCCTGCGGCCCAGTCGAGCCGCTCGGCCAGGGCGACGTACGCGGTCAGCACCGGGAAGGAGCCCCAGGTGACCGCGAACCAGAGGTCGGAGTGGAAGCGGCCCCCGGCGAGCTCGAGGTTGTACGCGACGACGAGAAAGCTCCCGGTGGCGACGAAAGGCGCGAGCCAGGGCGTCCAGGCGACGCTCGCGTAGACCCCGATCCCGAGTGCCCCGCCGATCGAGGCGGCCGCGAGCGCTCCGAGTGCGCGGCCGGAGAGGGCGGTCCCGAGCGGGCGGCCGTTCAGCTCGTCGAGGGCGTGCGCCCCCAGCCCCACGGCGAGGAAGAAGGCCGCGAGGGTCAGGAGGAGCCGGGAGACCCTGAGCTCGGGCGCGAGCGCGGCGCCGATCACGACGTAGGCCAGGTGCCAGGCCGTGTAAGGCGGGTGGAGGAGCGTCACCCAGTCCCGCCAGCCTCCGGGCGCGAGCGCGTAGAACGCCGGCCGGGCGGAGCCCTCACTCGCCACGACGCCCCCAGACGACCACGCCGCCGCCGAGGCTCATCGTCCGCGCCCGCGGCTGTTGGATTCCCGCGGCGCGCCAGAGCTCGAGTTGATCGGGGAGCGAGTAGCGCTCGTAGAAGCCGCGGATACTCGGCCCCAGGAAAGTTCCCACCTCGCGCCAGCCAGGCCCGGCGAACCGGCCCGCGACGGGCAGTCCCAGGTTGACGTAGGCGTTCCAAGCGGCCCGGGCAACCCGCCTCTCGGGGAGGTGAAACTCGAGCATCGCGATCGTCCCGCCCGGTTTGACGGCCCGGGTGAGCTCGGCCAGAACGGCAGCGGGGTCGTTCACGTAGCGGAGCAGGTACGTGAAGGTCAGAGCGTCGAAAGACCCGTTCTCGTAGGGCAGCTCCTCGGCGCGTCCCTCCTCGAGGCGCACGCGGGCCGCGAGCCCGGCCGCCTCGACCCGGCGCCGTCCCTCCGCGAGCATCTCGGCGCTCTGGTCGAGGCCGACGACGCGGCAGCCGTGCCGCCGGACGAGCTCGATGGAGACGGCGCCGGTTCCGCAGGCGACGTCGAGCACGGAGTCGCCGGGCCTCACCTCGACCCGCGAAACGAGGAAGGAGCGCCAGCGGGGGTCCTGGCCGAAGGAGAGGATCCTGGCGTACCGGTCGTAGGTCGGACCGAGCGGCGCGAAGAGCTCCTTCGCCCGTGCCGTGTGCTCCTCGGCGGCTCTGACCACGCGGCTATTGTTGCCGGGTGGCGCTCGAGGACGAGATCCACGCGGCTCGCGACGCCGCCGGGGCGTTCGCCGGCGAGGAGGAGGAGCTCGTAGGCGTGGTCCCTTCGGAGCCGAGCGCGGGCCGGCGTGTCTTCCTCTGTGCGTTCCGGGCGGGCGAGCACGAGAGGTGGCTGGCGCTCGACTCCGAGGGCAAGCCGGTCGAGGACAGAGCCCTCGTCCGCGGCGCCGTCTCGATCGCGGCTCTCTGTGAGCTTGCCGAGGAGAGCGCCGGCGGCGGCGACCTGACGGAGCTCCGCGCCAGGCTCGTGGAGATCCGCGAGGCGGAGAACCCTGAGGGGATCGACGAGGCCGAAGAGGCGGCCGCCGCGCTCGCGGAGACGCTGCGCGAGCCTCCGCGACTTGCGAGCCCGGCGTACCTGGACGCGATCGGTGCGGCCGCCGACCGCCTCGAGCGGGCCCTCGGCGACCCCGGCGCGTCGCCCTTCGCGGTCGCGATGCAATCCAGCCTCGGCGTCGCCGAGGAGCTCGCAGAGCGTGTCGAGCGAAGCTACAAGGTGGCACTCGCCTAGGCGAGGCGCCCGAAAGGAGTCTCATGGAGGGTGGCGGATTCGGCTTCCCGTTCGGTGGCGATCCCGAGGATCTGATGCGGAACCTGCGTGAGTTCGCGGAGCGCCAGTCTGAGGCCGTGGCGGAGTCGCAGCGCGAGCAGTTCGCGACGCTGACGCTGAACACCGCGGTCGAGTTGACCGGGGCTGCGCTCAAGCAGATCCAGGCGGCCGGCACCGTCGACGAGCAGGCGGTCGCGATGCGTGACGCGATGCGCGTCCTCTTTCCCGAGGCGGTCGCGCTCGTCTCGGCGGCTCGCCAGGGCTTCATGCGCGAGCGCTAAGGCGGAGGGACGGCTGCGCTCCCCAGACTTAGTGGCTCAGAGCCACTAAGTCTGCTTGCGGCCACGAGCTCCTCGAGCTCGGGTACGGCCGGCAGGTCTCCCTGTGAGCCGCCCGACACCCAGACGCGCAGCCCGGCGACGTCCCACCAGGCTCTGATGGGGTTTGCCGTGACGGTGATGCCTGCGACAGTGCGGCTGCTTCCATCCTCCGCGACGCCTTCGACCGAGGAAACCGCCCAGACATAGAGGTTCTGCTCTCGCCCCCGGAGCTCGAGCGCACTGCCCGTGTCGTCGACAACCCGGTACCCGGCCTCCGATGCGACGGCTCGTACCCACTCGGCCTCGGGGCAAGCGCTCCACGGGCCGGGGTAGGACGCGGCGTCGCAATCGGATGGGCCGGAGGCCGGCGTCGGTTCACGCTCGCCGCCTCCGCAGCCTGCGAGCAAGCCGGCCATGAGGAACGCGACCACGAGCGCCATGCCTTCGATACGTCCGGATGCGGCACGCCGGTCCCTGGAGTTGACGGACTGGTCTGTTGTTGCAGGGCGGTACAACGGCTGCTTCGCCAACCTTCCTACAATCCGCTGGCCGATGTCGCTCCTCGACCGCGCAATCGTCCGCACGCTCCCGGCTGTTCCGAAGCCGGTCGTGAAACGGCTCTCGTCGCGCTACATCGCCGGGTCGGAGCTCCGCGACGCGGTTCGCGTCGTCCGAGGCCTGAACGCCCGGGGAAAGATGGCGACGCTCGACGTCCTCGGCGAGGAGGTCACGAACGAGAACGAGGCGCTCGCGCTCGTGGACGAGTACAGGAGCGTCTTCGATGCAATCCGGCGGGAGGGGCTCGACTCGAACGTGAGCGTGAAGGCGACCGGCCTGGGGCTGAACATCGACCGCGGGTTCCTGCGCGAGAACCTCGCCCAGCTCGTCCGCTGCGCCGAGGAGCGCTCGAACTTCGTCCGGATCGACATGGAGGACTCCTCGACGACCTCCGACACGCTTCACGTCTACCGGTCGCTGCGGGACGAAGGGCTCGACAGCGTCGGGGTCGTCCTCCAGGCTCGCCTTCGCCGGACGCTCGACGACGTTCGCGAGCTTGCCGACCTGCAACCGAACGTGCGGGTCTGCAAGGGGATCTACCTCGAGCCCGTGGAGATCGCCTACCAGGGTGCCGAGGCGATCCGCGAGAACTTCGTCGACGCGCTCGACGCCCTGCTCGACGCAGGCGCCTACGTCGGGATCGCCACGCATGACGAGTGGGTAATCGACCGCGCCAAGGAGCTGCTCGCGAAGTACGGGCTCGAGCGGGAGGACTACGAGTTCCAGATGCTCCTGGGCGTTCACGAGCGGCTCGGCGACGAGCTCGTCCAGGAAGGTCATCGCCTGCGGATCTACGTCCCCTTCGGGCGGCACTGGTACGAGTACTCGCTCCGGCGCCTGCAGGAGAACCCGACGATGGCGGGCGCGATCGCGAAGCAGACGGTCGGCCGCTTCGTCCCCGGCCTGAACGGCGGGTGATCTGGGCAGAGGCCGAGGGGTGCAGGGTCGTCGACGTCGACGGCCGGCGGTTCCTCGACCTCTCCGCCGGCTTCGGCGTCGCGGCGCTCGGACACCGGAATCCGGAGGTCTGGACGGCGATCGAGGCACAGGCGGCGCGCTGCGTCCACGCCCTCGGCGACCTGGCGGAAGCGGATGTGACCGCGGAGCTTCGCCGGCGCCTCGGGCTCGGAGGGTACGAGGTCAAGCTCGGCGTCACCGGCGAGGACGCTGTCGAGCTGGCGCTGCGAACCGCGCTCCTCGTCACGGGCCGCCCCGGGATCGTCGCGTTCGAAGGCGCCTACCACGGCACCGGGCTCTTGGCGCTCGCGGCCACCGGGTTCGAGCGCTTCCGCGACCCGTTCCGGGCCTGGCTACCCGGGCCGGTGCACCGCTTCGCGTACGGCGAGGATCCGGGGCCGTTGCCACCCGACGCGGCCTGCGTGATCGTCGAGCCGGTGCAGGCCCGCGCCGGAGCGCGCGTGCCCCCTTCCGATTTCCTGGAGCGGCTGCGCGAGCGCTGCACTGAGGCCGGGGCGCTGCTCGTCGCGGACGAGATCTACTGCGGGCTCGGCCGGACGGGAACGCTCTGGGCGAGCGGCGGGCTGGCCGACATCCTCGTGACGGGCAAGGCGCTCGGCGGCGGGCTCCCGATCTCGGCCTGCCTGCTGCGGCCGGAGCACGCAGATGCCTGGCCGCGCGGCCCGGAGGACGTCTACACGCACACCCACGTCGGAAGCCCGCTCGCCGCGGCTGCGGCACTCGTCGTCCTCGAGCGCATCCCCGGGCTCCTCGAGCGCGTGCGCTCGGCGGGTGAGCGGTTCGAGGCGGCGGGGTGGCAGGGCGCGGGGCTCCTAAGGGCCAAGCCAGGCGACTCGGAGGAGGCCTACCGGCGCGGTGTGATCGTCGTGCCGGCCGGCGAGGACGGGAGCCTCATGAGCGCGACGCCGCCGCTCACGATCACGGGCGCAGAGATCGACGAGGCCCTCGAGGCGCTCCCGTGAGCGAGCGCTTCTCGTGGCGCTTCGTCGCCATCGCGGCGTTCTTCGTGACGACGCTCGTCGTGTCGAACGTGATCGCGGTCAAGCTCGTCGAGATCGCAGGCCACATCTTCCCTGCCGGCCTCGTGATCTTCCCGCTCGCCTACGTCCTCGGCGACGTGCTCACGGAGGTCTACGGGTTCCGCGTCGCACGACAGGTGATCTGGCTCGGGTTCGCCTGCAACCTGCTCGCAGTCGGCGCGATCCAGATCGCGATCCAGCTCCCCGCGGCCGGCTTCTTCGTCCTGGACGAGGCCTACGGGGACGTGCTGGGGACGACCTGGAGGCTCTTCCTCGCCTCGCTCGCCGCCTACCTCGTCGGAGAGCTCGCGAACTCGGTCGTCCTGGCGCGCATGAAGGTTGCGACGGAGGGGCAATTTTTGTGGGCGCGGACGATCGGATCCACGATCGTCGGCGAGGGGCTCGACTCGGTGATCTTCGTGGCGCTCGCCTTCGCCGGTACGGACACGCCGCTCCTCGAGCCGATCCTGACCACCTGGGTGATCAAGATCGGCTGGGAGGCGGCCGCGACGCCGTTCACGTACGCGGTGGTGAACCGCCTGAAGCGAGCCGAGGGCGCGGATGCGTTCGACCGGGACACGCGCTTCAACCCGCTGCCGATCGGGCGCTGAGGTGGGCGTGGGTTTCGGGCGCTGGCTCTACGAGAACGTGTCGCACGCGTTTGGGTCGCCGGACTCGTAGCCGCGGCTGAACCACTCGGTGCGCTGCTCGGAGGAGCCGTGCGTCCAGCTCTCGCGATCGATCCGCCCGGTCGCCTGCTCCTGGATCCGGTCGTCCCCGACCGCTGCAGCCGCCGCGAGACCCTCCTCGAGGTCGCCGCTCTCGAGCAGGTTCTCCTCGTAGGCCGAGTGCGCCCAGACGCCGGCCAGACAGTCGGCCTGGAGCTCGAGCTTGATGGAGTACTCGTTCGCCTGGTCGGGGTTCTCCTGCTCGAGCCGGTGCACCTCGTCCGAGATGCCGAGCACGTTCTGGACGTGGTGGCCGAACTCGTGCGCGATCACGTAGGCCTGGGCGAAGTCGCCCGGGGCGCCGAACCGATCCCGGAGGTCGCGGAAGAACGCGAGGTCGAGATAGACCTTGGAGTCGGCCGGGCAGTAGAACGGCCCGGTCGCGGAGGTGGCCTGCCCGCACCCGGAGCTGACGGCGTCGTCGAAGAGTACGAGGGTCGTCTGGTCGTAGGGCTGCTCCGACCCTGCGAATGTCTGCCGCCACGAGTCCTGCACGTCGTCGACCACGAAGCTCACGAACTGGACGAGCCGCTTGTCAGGATCCGGCCCCTCGAGCGGCTGCCCCCCGTCCGCGGCGGGCATTCCGGGCAGCTCGATGCCGGGGACGGCGCTGCCGCTCCCCCCGCCGAGCACGCCGGTGGCGAAGAGGACGGCGATGATCACCCCGACGATCCCGAGGCCCCCGCCGCCGACTCCGATCGGGAGCCCGCCCATAGCGCCGCCGCCGCCACCGCCGCGGCGGTCCTCGATCTGACGTCTCCCGACTCCTCTCTTCCAGCGCACCCCGGCTCCTTACCCACCTCGAGCGAGCGCTACGCGACGACGGAGTAGCCCCCGTCGACGATCAGCGTCTGTCCGCGGATCATGGCCGCGTCGGGCGAGGCCAGGAAGGCCACGGCGTTCGCCACGTCGTCGGGCTCCACGAGGTGTCCGGCCGGGGTCCGCTCCCGGTAGAACTCGAGCATGGTCTCGCGCTTGGGGAAGTGGTCGAGCGCCCCCGTCTCCACGAGCCCCGCCGAGACGCAGTTGACGCGGATGTCCCGCGGCGCGAGCTCGACGGCGAGGTAGCGGACGAGCGCCTCGATGGCCGCCTTCGAAGTCCCGACGAGCACGTAGTCGTCGAGCACGCGAGTCGAGCCGAGCGACGAGATCGCGACGATCGAGCTTCCGGGTGCCATCGAGGGCGCCGCGGCGCGGGCCAGCGTCAGGAGAACGCGCGCGTTCGCGTTCATCGTCCAGTCCCAGTGCTTCTCCGTCAGCTCGAGGACGGGGCGGATGACGCCGGTGGCCGCGTTCGAGACGAGCACGTCGACCGGGCCGGTCTCCTCCAGAAAGGCCGTCGCGCGCTCGGGATCGCCGAGGTTGCCGCGGAGGAGCAGAGGCTCGGCGCCGAGCCCGCGGAGCGCTTCGGCGGTCTCCTCGGCGGCGCGGTCGTTCCGGAGGTAGCTGATCGCCACACGGGCAGCCCCGCGCTCGGCGAAGCGGAGCGCGATCCCGCGCCCGATGCCTCGCGAGCCGCCCGTGACGAGGACGGACTTGCCCTCGAAGGCGCCGCTCACTCGGAGACGTTCGGCAGGGCGCGGCCGTGGCTCGGCAGGCCCTCCCAGCCGGGTCGGGTCTCCGGCTCGAGCGGCCCCTCCTGCGCCTTGGACGACGCGTGCCCGAGCCGGTCGAGCAGCTCCATCTTCTCCTCGCCGTGGCGGCGCACGGGATGGCCCTCCGGGAGCGCGGCGACGAGCGCCTTCACCCGCGCGCGGATCTGGTAGGCGAAGTGCGGGGTGGCGGGCCCCACGAGAGCGTCGACGTCGTCGATGGTCGGCTCGGCCACGGCGCGGAATCTACCGAGCGGAGCGCCGACGCGGCTTCGTATGCTCGCCGACGTGCGCCATCGCGTCCCCGCAGACGTCCTCCTCCTCGTCACCGTGCTCTTCTGGAGCTTCAACTTCACGGCGGCGAAGTACGCACTCACCCACGGCTTCGCGCCGCTTGCCTACTCGTCCTTCAGGTTCGGGATCGGCGCGCTCCTCTTCACGAGCGTTACGTTCGCCCGTGAGCGGAGCCTGCGGATCGGCCGGAGCCACGTCGGGGTGGCGTTGCTGGCTGCGGCGCTCGGGGTCTGGCTCAATCAGATCTCGTTCGGCTACGCGACGAAGCTGACGACGGCGGCCACGGTGGCGCTCATGCTCGGGACGCTGCCGATCTTCGTGGCGCTCCTGTCGCGCGCCGTGGGCCACGAGAGCCTGAACACGAGGATCTATCTCGCCGCTCTCATCTCCTTCGCCGGCGTCGGCCTCGTCGCCGCGGGCTCGTCGGGAGACATCTCTGGCGACCTCGGCGGGATCCTGCTCGGGCTTGCGACCTCGGCCACGTGGGCCGCCTACTCGGTCTCGATCGCGCCCCTCATGCGCCGCTACTCGCCGTATCGGATCAGCGCCGTCGTCCTCCTGATCGGCTGCGTGCCGCTCTTCGCCACCTCCGCGCACGACCTCTTCACGCAGGACTGGGGCGAGCCGAACGCCCTGGCCTGGGCGGCGCTCCTCTACGGCCTCGTGTTCTCGCTCGTGATCACGAACGTGCTCTGGTTCACGGCCATCGACCGGGTCGGGGCGACGCGCGCGGCGCTCTACGCGAACCTGCAGCCGTTCCTCGGCGCCGTCTTTGCGCTCCTCGTGCTCTCGGAGGCATTCACGATCCTCCAGGTCGCGGGCGGGCTCGTGATCGGCGCCGGGATCGTCCTGTCGCGCTTCGCCCGCCCGCCCGTCGCGAACATCGACTGATCCACTAACGTCGCCGCCGTGGCCGAGCGCACCATCGTCGTCGACTTCGACGGCACGATCACGGAGGAGGACGTCCTCGACGCGATCGCCCAGACGTTCGGCGACATGAACGTCTACAGGGAAGTGGACGAGGCGCTCGACCGGAACGGCATCACTCTCCACGAGGTGCTCCGGCGCGAGTTCGAGCCGGTGACGGCGCCCATGGAGGAGGTCGTCGAGTGGGTGCTCGCACACTCCACGGTCCGCCCGGGTTTCCGGGAGCTTGTCGAGCTCGCACGAGCCCGCGGCTGGCGCTTCGTGGTCGTTTCCTCGGGCTTTCGGCAGTTCATCGAGCCGGTGCTCGGGCGGGAGGGCGTCGACGGCCTCGAGCTCGTGTCGAACGAGGCCGACCCGGATCCGGGCGGCTGGCGGATCCGCTTTTTCGACGAGAGTGCGTGCGAGACCTGCGGCGAAGCCTGCAAGCGGCTCACGGTGCGCGCGGTCGCGCCGGAGGGTGAGGTCGTCTACATCGGCGACGGCTACTCCGACCGCTGCGCGGCGGAGGACGCCGATCGCGTCTTCGCCCGGCGCGGTCTCGAGGCGTACCTGCGGGAGCGCGGTGTCGATCACGCGCACTTCGACGACTTCTACGACGTGATCGCCGGCCTCGACAGCCGGTGACCGACGCTCGCGACCCGCTCGAGCTCGACGCCGAGGAGATGCGGCGGCTCGGCTACCAGGCCGTCGACCTCCTCGTCGATCGGATCGCCACCCTGGGCGACGGCCCGGCCTGGCGCGGAGCGACCCGCGCCGAGATGGAGGAGCGCCTCCGCGAGCCGCCGCCGGAGGAGCCGGCCGACCCGGAGGAGCTCCTGGCCCGGCTCCAAGAGGACGTGCTCGCCCACGCCGGGCATCACGACCATCCTCGCTTCTTCGGCTTCGTGCCGAGCTGCCCCACCTGGCCTGGGGTGCTCGGTGATTTCATTTCCGCCGGAGCGAACGTCTTCGCCGGAACCTGGCTCCAGTCCGCGGGCCCGAGCACCGCGGAGCTCGTCGTCATCGACTGGTTCCGCCAGTGGCTCGGCTGGCCGGCGCAGACGTCGGGGATCCTCGTCTCCGGCGGCTCGCAGGCGAACCTGACGGCGCTCGCGTGCGCACGCGAGGCTGTTCCCGGCGCGAGGTCGGAGCGGGCCGTCGTCTACCTCTCGAGCGAGGGCCACTCGTCCGTGCCGCGCGCAGTTCGCGTTCTCGGATTCCGGGACGAGCAGATCCACCTCGTGCCGGTCGACGACGTGCACCGGATCCGGGCAGACGGGCTCGCCGCGGCTATCCGCGCCGACGTGGCAGCGGGCAAGCAGCCCTTCGTGGCCGTGGCCAACGCAGGCTCGACGAACACGGGAGCCGTTGATCCGCTCACCGAGATCGCCGACGTGTGCCGCGAGCACCGCATCTGGTTTCACGTCGACGGTGCCTACGGCGCCTTTGCGGTTCTGACCGAGCGCGGCCGGACAGCTCTCCGGGGGCTCGAGCGCGCCGACTCTGCGACGCTCGATCCGCACAAGTGGCTCTACCAGCCCTACGAGGCGGGCTGCGTCCTCGTCCGGGAGGGCACGCGGCTCGGCGAGGCGTTCCACATCATGCCCGACTACCTTCAGGACACCCTCGTCGGCGGGCGTGAGGTGAACTTCGCCGACCGCGGCATCCAGCTGAGCCGCTCGTCCCGCGCGCTGAAGCTCTGGCTGTCCCTGAAGTACTTCGGAGTCGGCGCCTTCCGGGCCGCGATCGATCGAAGCCTTGACGTGGCCGCCCACGCCCAAGAGGTCATCGAGGATACGCCCGAGCTCGAGCTCGTTTCGCCCGCGATGCTCGGCGTCGTCTGTTTCCGCCGCCGGTTCCCCGACACCGGCGAGCTGGAGGGCGAGGCACTGAACGCCGACCTCGCCGAGCGCCTCCGGGAGTCGGGCGAGGGACTCGTCTCGTCCACGCGGATCGGAGACCGCTACGCGCTCCGGATGTGCGTCCTGAACCACAGGAGCGGGGAGGAGGACGTCGAGCGCGTGCTCGGCTGGCTCGCGACGGCTTGATCGTCTTCACGCGGGTCGTCCTCGATCAGGCGACTAGAAGCGCGGTCTTGGGTAAGACGCGGGATGCGAGATGGGAACCGTTTTCGCCCTGATACTGCTTGGCCTACCAGCTGCGTACGTGGTGAAGACCGCCGTGCCATTGATCTCTTCCCCGGCACGATGGCCGGGGAACGGGCGCTGGATCGTGTGGGGTCGCATGTCACGTCACCCAAGACCGTCCGATCGCGAGATCAGGTTCTGGGCAAGCATCTGGACCGGAATCGCCGTGGTCTGGGTCGTCGTCATAGCGGCGATTCTGTTCACGGCTCCGTAGGTACCGGCGGGCACGCCACAAGGGTGCGAGCGTGATCGTCCCGCTGCCGGAGCCCTACAGCTTCGACCTCTCGCTCGAGCGCTACCGCACCTTCGGGCCCGACCCCGCTGCGCTCTGGCACGAGGGCGGCCTCCACCGGGTCTTCGGCGGGGTCGAGGTCCGGATCGAGCGGGCGCCGGGTGGGGTGCGGATCGAGCCCGGGAGCGCGGAGGTGGCCGGGGACGTGCTCGGGTTCCTCGGTGTGGGCTTCGACCTCGACGCTTTCTCGGCGTTCGCGGCCGGCGAGCCGGTTCTACGCGAGCTCGTCCCGAAGCTCGCGGGCTTCAGGCCGCCGATCGTGGGCGATCCTTGGGAGGCGCTCGTCGTCTCGATCACGGCGCAGCAGGTGTCTCTCTACGCGGCGCTCGCGATCCGGACGCGCTTCGTCGAGCGCTTCGGCGCGCGCGCCGTGCTCGCCTGGGCCTTCCCGGAGAGGAGCCGGGTCGCGGTCGCCGGGCCGGAGGAGCTCGTGGCGCTCGGCTTCTCCCGGCGGAAGGCCGAGTACACGGTCGGGCTCGCGCGGAGCGACCTCGATCTCGAAAGCCTCGCCGCACTCCCCGACGACGAGGTGAAGGCGCGGCTCGTGGCGCTGCCCGGGATCGGCGAGTGGACGGCCGACTGGTTTCTGGCCCGGCACCTGGCTCGGCCCGACGCCTGGCCGGCCGGTGACCTCGGCCTCCGCAAGGCGGTCGGTCGGTTCGTGCTCGAGGGCCGCGACCCGTCGGTGGGCGAAACCCGGGAGATCGGCGAGCGGTTCGCTCCGCACCGGAACCTCGCCGCCCACTACCTTCTGACCGCGATGCGAGTGCTGCCCCGATGACCTACGCCACCAAGCGCGACGACATGCCGACGGAGGAGGCACTCCGCGAGCTCGTGGACACGGCGCGGGCAGCGGGCGAGGGCGAGATCGTCCTCGAAGCCACCCCGGAGGCGGGCGACGCTTGGCACCGGCTCGGGTTCACGGAGGTCGCCCGCACGCTCACTGCGTCGGTGGACGCACTCGAGGCGCGGCTGGAGCCCGCGGCCGCCGCGTCGTTCGGCTCGATCCAGGTGCAGACCGACGACCTCGACGCCGTGGTACGGGCGGTAGGAACCTTCGTTCCCCGGCTCGGGCGGTCGGAGGGAAGCGCCGTGCTGCCGCCGCGCGACGGGTGGATCGGAGTCTTCGACGAGCTCTGCGACCGGGAGCCAGAGATTCTCCGGCGCCTGGCCCGGGAGCTCTCAGACCGGATGGGCGCGTTCGTGATCGCGCTCGGGGTCGAGCACCAGGCCGTCGTTCGGTACGTCGCGCTCGAACGCGGCCGCGTCGTCGACGAGTACCTCTCCGTTCCCGAGTACTACGGGCCGCTCCCGCCGGGCGAGGTGATCGCGCTCGGCGCGAACCCGCGGCTCATGGCGCGCATGACCGGCGCCGATCCGGCGGCGGTCAGGGATGCGGCTCGCACCGCCGCCCGGCCGGAGGATCTCCCGGCCGCACCCGAGCTGCTCGCGCGGCTCGCGGAGCTCTTCGGGGTCGCGAGCGCGCGCGGTGGCTACTCGGATGCGCGTGAGGAGCCCGGCGCAGTCCCCGTGCAGCGCTAGCCGGGGTTCAGGTCGACCGACCCGTCTTCGCGCATGCTCCAGTGCGGGTTATGCGCGACCTCCCAGGGATGGCCGTCCGGGTCGACGAACCCCCCGGAGTAGCCGCCCCAGAACGTGGGGCCGGGTGCGCGGGCGACCCTGGCGCCGGCGCGCTCGGCCTCCGCAACGACCTGGTCCACCTCGGCCTCGGAGCGCGTGTTGTAGGCGAGCGTGACGCCGCCCCAGCCGCCGCCGTCTTCGATGCCGCTGTCCTCGGCGAGGCTCTCGCGGCTCCAGAGGGAGACGACGAGCCCGCCGGCCTGAAAGAAGATCACGTCGTCCTCAGGCTTGGCGCTCGTGATCCAACCCAGGCCCTCGTAGAACTCCCGTGACCGCCGGAGGTCGGAGACCCCGAGGGTGACGACGCTCACTCGCTGATCCACGAGACCATCTTGCCGGGTCAGAAGCCGGCGGCGTAGCCGTCCTTCCGTGCGTCAGAGCCGCCGAGCCACGCGTCCCCGGAGCGGAGGATTGCCTGGCCGCCGCCGAACTCGGCTCTGTCCTCGCTTCGCACGACCGCGAGACCCAGGTTCTCGAGCTCGGGCGCGCGCTCCCAGAGGCCTTCCTCCAGCCGGACGGTCGAGCCCTCGACCCGGAAGCGCGGCCGGTCGAGCGCCGCCTGCGGGTCGAGGCCGTCGTCGACGAGCGCCGACACGAGCTGAACGTGCGCCTGGGCCTGCAGAAAACCGCCCATGACCCCGAACGGCCCGAACAGGTCTCCGTCGCGGAGCAGGAGGCCCGGGATGATCGTGTGGTACGGGCGCCGGCCCGGCTCCACGCGTCCGCCGACCGCGAAGCACGCGCCACGGTTCTGGAGGATGACACCGGTGCCCGGCGCGACGAGGCCGGAGCCGAACGACTCGAAGAGGCTCTGGATGAAGGACACGGCCATTCCGTCGGCGTCGACGGCACAGAGGTAGACGGTGCCGCCCGGCGGCTCGGTCACGGTTCCGGCTGCCTCCCCGCGCCGCGCTGCGAGGTGCTCCGGCTCCAGGAGCCCGGTCACGTCTGCGCCGTCGCGGACGTGGTCGAACGCGTCCTCGAGCGCCAGGCGGACGGACTCGACCTGAGCCGGGAGCGTTGGCTCGCCGAGCGCCAGCAGGCCCAGCCCTTCGAGCGCCGCCACGCCCTGCGTCGGAGGCGGCAGCTCGCAGACGGTCGTGCCGCGGTAGTCGAGCCGAAGCGGCGCCACCCAGCGTGGCTCGTAGGCGGCCAGGTCGTCCTCCTCGAGCCACGTTACGGCCGCGATCGCCTGCGCGACCTCGCCGCGGTAGAGGACCGTCGGACCCTCGGTGGCCACGCGGCGGAGCGTCTGCGCCAGCTCGGGCTGCCGAAAGCGCTCGCCGGCGCGGGGGGCCTGCCCGAGCTCCGCCGGGCCGCCGGTCTGCGACCACGACTCGGCCGTCAACGCTCCGGCCGCGACGCCGGAGGCGGCTGCGTCGATTGCGTCAGCGAGGCCCGTATCGAGCCCGAGCCGCCCGAAGCGCTCCGCGAGGGCCGCCCAGCCACCGACGGCTCCAGGGACCGTGACCGAGCGTGGCCCCCGGCTCTCGACCGGCTCGAGGGGGTCTGCGCGGGCCGGTGCCGGCCCTGCGGCATCGAGCCCGTAGACCTCGCCGTCACGCCACACGATCGCGAACGCGTCGCCGCCGACGCCCGTCGACATCGGCTCGGCGACGGAGAGCACGGCGGCGGCCGCAAGCGCCGCGTCGACCGCGTTTCCCCCGCGCTCGAGCGCGCGCAGGCCGGCCCTCGTCGCGAGCGGCTGGCTCGTCGCGACCATGGCCTCTGCGGCCACCGCCGGTGGTCGCGCGGGCGCGAATCGGAAGCGCATGAGCGCGCTAGCATCGCAGGGTGCTGACGCTCTACGACGCGGCCCGCTGCCCGTACTGCGCGCGCGTCCGGATCGTCCTCGCCGAGAAGGGCCTTTCGTACGACCCGGTCGAGATCGATCTCGACGACCGGCCGGCCTGGATCTACTCCAAGAACCCGACCGGCCGTGTGCCGGTGCTCGAGGAGGACGGCGGCCTCGTCCTGCCCGAGTCGAGGGTGATCATGGAGTACCTCGAGGAGAGGTTCCCCGAGCCGCCCCTTGTGCCCGCCGATGCGGCGGATCGCGCGCTCGTCCGGCTCCGGCTCGAACGGTTCGACCGACTCTCGGGCCCGTACTACGACGCGCTTCGCGGGCGGGCGCCGGTCGACGCCCTGCTCGGCGTCCTGGCCAAGCTCGACGACGAGCTGGAGGCCCAGCCGTACCTCGGCGGCGCGGCCTACGGCCTCGCCGACATCGGCTACCTGCCGTGGATACTCCGAGCGGAGTCCCGCCTCGGGATCGATCTGCGAGAGCTCCCGGCGCTCGCAGCCTGGCGCGACCGCCTCGCCCTGCGGCCCGCGGTCGCGGCAGAGCACGAGCTCGTCGCGGCTCTCGGCTGAGGCCATGCCTGGGACGGCGCTCCTCCTCCTGCACGCGTTCCCGCTCGACGCACGGATGTGGGAAGGCGTCCGCGAGCGGCTCGCAGCGCGTGGCCGCGAGGTCGTCGGGCCGACGCTCCCCCTTCCTGCCGGCACCCGCTCGCTGGGCGAGTGGGCCGACGAGGTGCTCGGCCTGACGGAAGGGCCGGTGGTGCCGGTCGGCGTGTCCATGGGCGGCTACCTCGCACTCGAGCTCTGGCGGCGTGCCGCCGGTCGGATCCCCGCGCTCGTCCTCGCAGGCACGCGAGCGGCCGGCGAGACGGACGACGGCCGGAAGGTGCGCGAGCGGACGATCGCCGAGATCCGGGCAGGCGGGCCGGAAGCGCTCTGGCGCGGGCTCGAAGACCGGGTGCTGGCGCCCGGCGCGTCCCGCGAGGTGCGCGACCGCACGCGGGAGCTCGCGCTCGGCCGCGAGCCTGATGATCTGGTCGCGATGGCCGAGGCGATCCGCGACCGCCCGGACTCGACGGACACCGCGGCCGAGATCTCTGCGCCCGCGCTCGTGGTCGCCGGCGAGGAGGATGCGATCGTGCCGCTCGCCGACGCGGCAGCCCTCGCGACCGCGCTGCCTCGAGGCCGGCTTCGGGCGATCCCCGGCGCGGGGCACCTACCCCCGCTCGAGCGGCCCGAGGCGTTCGGCGCCGTCGTCTCGGCTTTCCTGGACGAGGTCGGCGCGTGACCGGCGGCGAGGTCGCGCGCCGGCTCGAGGACGGCACCATCGTCCTCGTGGACGTGCGGACGCGAGGCGAGTTCGAGGGCCGGGACGGTTACCCCTGTGACCCGCGCCAGGGCCACATCCCCGGAGCGATACACGTCGAGCTCGACGAGCTCATGGCAAGCGCCGACCCCGAGGGAGTGCTCCGCGAGCGTGGGATCGACCTCGGGGCCGAGCTCGTGACCTACTGCCATTCGGGCCAGCGCTCGGAGATCGCGGCAGCGCGGCTCCGGGCGGCAGGGCTCGACGCCGTGAACTACGTCGGGTCGTGGCACGAGTGGTCGCGTCGCGAATTAAGGTAGGCGGCGAATGGCGCTCCTCGAAGGCAAGGTCTGTCTCATCACCGGCTCCGGCAGCGGGCTTGGCCGCGCAGCCGCGCTTCTGTTCGCCCGTGAGGGCGGCCGGATCGTCGTCAACGACCTGGACGAGGGTGCCGGCACCGAGACGGTCTCGCTCGTCGAGGCCGAGGGCGGCGAGGCCGCGTTCATCGGCGCGGACGTCGCGGACGACGAATCCGTGCGGCGCCTCTTCGACGAGGCCGTCAGCCGGTTCGGGCGCGTCGACGTCAGCTACCACAACGCCGGGATCATGCATCAGGACGACCTCGGCCCCGAGGACACGTCGCTGGACGTCTGGCAGAAGACGATCGACATCAACCTGAAGGGCGTCTTCCTCTGCTGCCGGTACGCGATCCCGAGGCTCAAGGAGGCCGGCGGCGGCTCGATCATCAACGTCGCTTCCTTCGTCGCGCTCATGGGCGCAGCCAACCCCCAGATCGCCTACACGGCCTCGAAGGGAGGCGTGCTGGCAATGACGAGGGAGATCGCGGTCCAGTACGCGCGCGACGGGATCCGGGCCAACGCCCTCTGCCCGGGCCCGGTGCGGACGCCGCTCCTCGAGCCGATCATCCAGGACGACGAGCGGCGCGAAAACCGCCTGAACCACATCCCGCTGAACCGTTTCGCCGAGGCCGACGACATCGCCAAGGCAGCGCTTTTCCTGGCGAGCGACCTCTCGTCGTACGTCACAGGCGCCCCACTCGTCGTCGACGGCGGCATCACGGCCGCATACCTCACCACGGGCCCATAAGGGCCCGGGTGCCTAGACCCAGACGGGCTCGTCCCAGAGGAGCTGCTCGGAGCCCAGGCCGAGCTTCTCCGCGCGCCGGAAGACGTGCGCCGCCCAGGCGACGTCCTCGACGGCGAGGCCGATCGGGCTGACGACCACGAGGTCGCTCTCGGACGCGCGGCCCGGGTGGGCGCCCGCCACGATCGCCCCGAGCGAGACGACGGCCGCGCGGTCGAGGAGCCCCTCCGCCTCGGCGCGGGCGTAGAGCCTCGGCGCGTGCGACGTCTCGTGCTCGACGTCGTCCGCAACGAGGAGGTCGGCAGCCGTGACCGTGTCGACGTCGAAGTCGAGCGACGAGACCGAGATTGCGACCGCCCCGGGCTCGAGCCACGCCGCCGGGATGAACGGCTCCGGCGCCATCGTCACGGGCACCACGACGTCGCAGCCACGCACGGCCTCCTCGGCGCTCCCCATGACGCGGCGGGAGGGCCCGTCCGTCTGCGCGCCGGCCAACCGCTCCGCCTTCTCGCGGTCGGGATCGAAGATCCTGATCTCCTCGAGCCCCGGCAGCGTCCGTTCGAGCGCCAGTAGCTGCGTCCGGGCCTGAACGCCTGCGCCCAGGAGCCCGAGCACCGTGGCGCCCTCGCTCGCGAGCTCCCGGGCTGCGATCCCGGAGACCGCGCCGGTCCGCATCGCGGACACGACGGTGCCGTCCATGAACGCGAGCGGGAGCCCGGTCTCCGGGTCGGAGAGGAGCACGAGCCCGATGCCGCGCGGCAGCCCCCGGGTCGGGTTCGAGGGCACGCTCGGGATCCACTTCATGCCCGAGACACCGATGTCGCCGCCCACGTACGCGGGCATGGCCATGATCCGCCCGAGCTTCTCGTCGGTGTCCAGGTCGTCGCTCCAGTGGATGACGGCCTTCATCGGAGCGATCGTCTCGCCCCGGTGATGCAGCACCAGCGTCTCGGTGATCACCTTGAGGCAGGCGTCCATGTCCAGGCCGCCCGCGGCGACCACGTCCTCCTGCGAGAGGCAGCGGTACTTGACCCTCACGCCGTTGCCGGGGAGCCGCGCAGCACGCCCACGTGGGCAACGAACCCGCCGGCGAGGGTCCGCCCGATCCGGTTCCAGTCCCCGATCCGATCCGCAAGCTCCTGGCGGGCCGCCTCGGGATCGAAGCCGAGCTCGACCGCCGCAGGGTCGGTGTCGTACCGCGAGATCCAGAACTCGGCGTTCTCGCGCGTCACCTCGGCGTGGAACTGGATCCCCCACGCACTGTCGCCCACGCGGTAGGCCTGCAGGCAGACGTCGTTTCGCGCCAGCTCCACGCCGGTGGGGGGGAGCGACGAGCGGTAGCTGTGCCACTGGTAGGTCGGGAACCGCTCGGGCAGCCGCGAGAAGATTGGATCGTGGGCGGCCTCGGGCGTGAGCTCGACCTCGTGCCAGCCGATCTCGGAGACGTCGCTCCGCTCGACCTCGCCGCCTGTGACCTCTGAGAGGAGCTGGCTTCCGAGGCAGACACCGAAGACGGGTACCCCGGCGTCGAGCGCATGCCTGATCGTCTCCTTCTCGTCACGAAGCCAGGGGTGGCGATCCTCCTCGTGGGTGTTCATCGAGCCGCCAAACACCATGAGCGCGTCGTACTCGGCGACGGGCCCGGAGGGCCGCTGATCGAGCGCGTAGCTGGCCTGATGGAGCTCGTGTCCCGCGTCTCGGACAGCGTCCCCGAAGACACCGGCATGTGCGTTGACGCCGTGGATGAGCGACAGGACCCGCACGCCGCGAGCTTACGCGAGCCCTGCGCGCGTGCGCAGGGCCGCCTGGAGCTCCCGGGCCGCCGGGCCCGGGCGGCCGTCGCCGATCGGCTCTCCATCGAGCCTCACGGCCGGAACGACCTCGCGGACCGAGGACGACGTGAACGCCTCCTCCGACTCGGCGAGGTGGGAGAGCGGGAACGCGCCCTCGTGAACCTCGTAGCCGAGGCTTGCAGCCTCCTCGGCCAGGGTCAGGCGTGTGACTCCGGCCAGGATCCCGAGTTCGAGGGCAGGCGTGTAGAGGACGCGCTCACGCCGCCACCACACGTTCGTCACAGGCCCCTCGAGGACGATGTCGCCGCGCGCGAGGAACACCGCGTCGTCGGCGCCGCGCCGCCTGGCCTCGGCCTCCGCGGCCATGTTGACAGCGTAGCTCGTCGACTTGACGCCGCCGAGGAGCCAAGGCGCCAGGGCCCGCAGGTCTGCTTCGAGCCCGATCTGGAGCGCCACGAGCGCGATGCCCCGCGCGCGATTCCCTTCGAGCTCCGGTGGAAGCGAGCTCACGAGGACGAGCCCCGTGGGAGAGCCGCTCCGCTCGCGGCCGGCCGTCCAGTAGAGGCGGAGCACGCTGTCCGGCTCGCCGGCCGCGCCGAGCGCCTGGGCGGCGAGCTCCTCGAGCGCCGCCCGGTCGACGGCCGGGAGCCCGATTCGAGCCGCGGACCCGACCAGCCGGTCGAGGTGCGCGGCGAGCCTGAAGGGCCGGCCCCCGTAGACGCGCATCGTCTCGAACGCCGCGCGGCCGCGGATGAGCCCTTCGTCGTCGGCATGGAGGACCGGCTCGTGGGGCGCGACGAGCCCGCGCCCCGCCACGGCGACGGCAAGGAGGGTCACGCGTGGACGGGCTCGGGAAGCGGCGCGCCGATGGCGGCGAGGAGCGGCCGGGCCTTGACCCGGGACTCCTCGATCTCCTCAGCCGGGTCGGAGTCCCAGACGACCCCGCCGCCGACCCAGAGGTGGATTCGCCCGTCGGCGACGGCGAACGTGCGGATGGTGAGGGCGAGATCGAAGTCGCCGTTCGGGCAGATCGTCCCGAGCGCGCCCATCGAGGCGCCCCGGCCCACCGGCTCGAGCGTGGCGATGTGGTCGAGCGCGGAGATCTTCGGCGCGCCGGTCACCGAGCCGCCCGGAAAGGTCGCGGCCAGGATCTCCGCCAGCCCGACAGTCGGGCGCAGGCAGCCCTCGACCGTTGAGACGAGGTGCGCCACGCCGGCGAGCCGCTGCTCGGCGAGCAGCTCGGGCCAGCGCACCGAGCCCGGCCTGCAGACGCGGGAGAGATCGTTTCGCTCCAGGTCGACGATCATCACGTGCTCTGCCGCGTCCTTCGCCGACTCCGGCAGCTCGTCGGCCGCGTCGAGGGGGCGTGTCCCCTTGATCGGTTTCGTCCAGATCCGGCCGCCGCGCCGGGCGAGGAAGAGCTCGGGCGAGCCCGAGACGATCGTCCAGCCGTCACCGGCCAGCGGCCGCGGCTGCAGGGGGCGGAGCGGAGCAAGCCGCGCGGAGAGTCCTGCCGGGTCGCCGGCGAAGGGGGCGGACAGGTGCTGGACGAGGTTGACCTGGTACACGTCGCCGCGGGCAATCGCTTCACGGACGGCCTCGACCGCGTCGCGGTACTCGCTCTCGTGCCACGTCGGCTCCCACCGCCCGATCCGGAATGCCTCCGGCCGCGGGGGCGGCTCGTCACGCGGGCGGAGCCGGCAGGCGAGGAGCGGCAGACGGCAAGGTTCCGGCGGATCGGGCGAACGCGTGCGGCGCAGCGTCCGCGAGAGCCCGTAGCCGAGGTAGAGGTCGGCGACCTGGCCTGAACCCGGGGAGAACTCCGCCTCGTCCAGGTAGGCCTGCAGCGCCTCGAAGGCGCCCTCCGCCTCGTAGAGCTCGAGCACTGGTGGAACGCTAGCGGTCGGCCGAGCGGGCCAGGCGTGCCCGCGGGCGCAGCCGGCGTCGACGCCCGGGGCAGGAACGGCCCGGGAGCCCTCGTAGACTGCCGGGATGGATCCGAGGCCGATCGGGATCTTCGATTCGGGCGCCGGCGGGCTGACCGTCCTTCACGAGTGCCTCGTCACCATGCCGGACGAAAACTTCGTCTACCTGGGCGACGGTGCGCGCTGTCCGTACGGGCCGCGTCCGGCCGAGGAGATCGGGCGCTTCGCGCTCGAGCTCGCCGGCCACCTGGAGCGCGAGGGCGTGAAGCTCATCGTCGCGGCCTGCAACTCCGCGACCGCCGCGGCGCTTCCGCTCCTCCAGGAACGGCTCACGGTTCCGGTCGTCGGCGTGCTCGCTCCGGAGGCTCACGCCGCCGTGCAGGCGACGCGGAACAGAAGGATCGGAGTCCTCGCGACCGACGCCACAGTCGAGAGCGACCGGTACGTCGATGCGGTTCGGGCGCTCGACGCCGGCTGCGACGTGGTGCAGGTGGCCTGTCCGACGCTCGTGCCGCTCATCGAAGCGGGAGGCGTCTCTGCGGCCACACTGGACGGGGCAGTCCGCGCCTACGCCGCGCCGCTTCGCCGCGCGGGTGTCGACACGGTGATCCTCGGCTGCACCCACTATCCGCTGATCCGTCCCGTCTTCGAGCGGGTCTTCGGACGCTCGACCACCCTCGTCTTCTCCGCGGACGAGACCGCCCGCGAGGTGGCCGAGACCCTCGCGCGACGTGGCGTGGAGAACGGACGTGGCGGCAACGGCGGCTGCCGCTTCCTGACGACCGGCTCTCCCACGGAGTTCCGGGCGCTCGGCGAGCGCTTCCTGCAGCTGCCGGTCGAGGCCGTCGAGCACGTCGACCTCGAGACGCTCGAGCGCGCCGCGGCATGAGCCGCGAGGGGCGCGGGCCCGACGAGCTTCGCCCGCTCGCGATCGAGTCCGACTTCGTGGAGCAGGCGGACGGCTCGGCGCTCATCTCCTTCGGGAAGACCCGCGTCCTCTGCACGGCCTCCGTCGACGAGGGCGTCCCGCGCTGGCTCCAGGGGTCGGGGCGCGGCTGGCTCACGGCCGAGTACGGGATGCTGCCTGCCTCGACGGGCCAGCGGACGCGCCGCGAGGCGAGCGACGGCAAGCAGAAGGGCCGTACCGTCGAGATCCAGCGGCTGATCGGCCGCGCGCTCCGGGCCGCGTACGCGATGGAGAGCCTGGGCGAGCGGACGGTCTGGCTGGATTGCGACGTGATCCAGGCGGACGGCGGGACGCGCACCGCGGCCGTCTCCGGTGCCTGGGTGGCACTCGCCCGGGCTGCCGCCAAGCACGGACTGCCGGAACCCGACGACCTCGTCGGCGCAATCTCCGTCGGGATCGTGGCCGGCGAGGCGCTCCTCGATCTCGACTACGTGGAGGACGCAGCGGCCGACGTCGACATGAACGTCGTCATGACCGGATCAGGGCGGCTCGTCGAAGTGCAGGCGACTGCGGAGCGAGTCCCCTTCGGCCGGGACGATCTGGATGCGCTCGTCGACCTGGCTGCGAAGGGCATCTCCGAGATCGGCGAGGCGCAGCGCCGCGCGGCGACCGCGTGAACTCGCGCGGCGTTCAGATCGTCCCCGACATCGGCCTCGGCGAGATCGCGATCCGGCTCCTGGTGGCGGCCGCGCTCTCGGGCGCGATCGGGCTCGAGCGCGAGATCCGCGAGCGGGTCGCCGGGCTCCGCACCCACATGCTGGTCGGGGTCGGAGCGGCGCTCTTCACTCTCGTCTCGGCCTATGCCTGGTCCGACTTCGTCTTCGACCGAGACCAGGGCACGGTGTACGACCCGACGCGGATCGCCGCCCAGATCGTCACGGGCATCGGCTTCCTGGGAGCGGGGGCGATCCTCCGACAGGGCCTCTCCGTTCGTGGGCTGACCACGGCAGCCGGGCTCTGGGTCGTCGCCGCGATCGGCATCGCGTGCGGCGCCGGCTATTACGGCGCGGCCGCGATCACGACCGGGATCGTCCTCGTCGGCCTCGGCCCGCTCCGCTGGCTCGAGGGCGCCGTCGACCGCATCGGAGGCGACGGCGGCGTCCTCGAGCTCGAGCTCTCCCCGGGTCAGTCGGTCTCGCACGTCATCGCGTTCCTCCGCGGCCGGCGCGCGCGTATCAACGGCGTCGAGCTCGAGGATCACGACGACAAGCGAATCTTGCGGGTCGAGATCGAGCTCCCGATCGGGCGCGGGAGCCGTCAGGTCGCAGAGGCCCTGTCGGAGCGGGATGACGTGCTCGGCGTCCGCTGGGTCGAATAGCTGTGCTGCTCGTGCTCGCCTCCCGGAACCCGCACAAGGCCCGGGAGCTGGAGGACATCCTCACGGACTGGACGGTGCGCCCGCTCGAGACCGAAGCCGATCCTCCGGAGGAGACGGGCGCGACCTTCGCGGAGAACGCGCTCCTCAAGGCGAGCTTCGGACGCGCCCACGCTCCACCGGAGGGCTGGGTCGCCGGCGAGGACTCGGGCCTCGAGGTCGACGGCCTCCGCGGGGCCCCGGGCGTCCTCTCGGCGCGCTTCGCGGGCGGGCACGGAGACGACAGAGCGAACCTCGAGCTTCTCCTGAACGAGCTCGCGGGGGTCGAAGGCGAAGAGCGCCGGGGTCGCTACGTCTGCGAGCTGGTCGCGCTCGGGCCGCACGGTCGCCAGGTCGGCGCCAGGGGGGAGCTTCACGGGCGGATCGCCACCGAGCCCCGCGGCTCGGAAGGGTTCGGCTACGACCCCGTGTTCGTGCCCGAGGGCGAGGAGCGCACCGTGGCCGAGCTCGGGAACCGCTGGAAAGCCGCGCACAGCCACCGGGCCGAGGCCGCTCGCGCCCTCGCCCGGGCATTGAGCCCGCTCGCAGACGTGGAGTAAGGTCCGCGCGTGCAGCTCTTCTCGCATGACACGAAGGCCGAGGCGCTCGGCCGAACGACTCTCTTTTCGAGTCTCTCGAGGAAGGAGCTCGGGGCGCTGGCGAAGGTCACGGAGGATCTCGAGGTCGAGGTGGGCAAGACGCTCTGCCGGGAGGGCGAGACCGGGCGCGAGTTCTTCGTGATCCTGGAGGGCGAGGCCGAGGTGACGAAGGGCGGCGAGGCCGTGCGGACCCTCGGCCCGGGCGAGTTCTTCGGCGAGATCGCGCTCGTCGAGCACAGGCCGAGAACGGCGACGGTGACTGCGAAGACCGAGTTGCGCTTCTTCGTCCTCACGAGCCAGGCCTTCTGGGGCCTGCTCGACAGGCAGCCCGAGATCCAGCGCGAGGTGCTTCGCTGCCTCGCCTCCCGCCTCGCCGGCGAGGCGGACGACCCGGTTCACTAGCCCTACGCCGGGCCGAAGCGGGGCGGGAGATCATCGCCGCGAGTCTAGGCAGGGCAAGGGCTGTGGTAGGTTCGCCGCCGTGGAGCCGGCGCAGGCACTGGCCGACCTGACGGAGATCTCGAGCGAACTCGAGGTGGCAGTCCTGGCCGACCGGGACGGCTCCGTGGTCTCCTCGACGCTTGCCGACGAGGAGCGGGCCGGGGCAATCGCGTCGAACGCGATCTCGCTCTTCGCGACCGCCTCTGACGCGGTAGCGGGCAACCGGGAGCTCACTCACGTCCAGGCCGCGACGCGCGAGGGCTGCGTCTTCGTCGTTCGGGACGACCGGCATGTGCTCGCCGCCGTGACGGGCCCCGACCCGACGGTCGGACTCGTGTTCTACGACCTGAAGACGACGCTCCGCACCGTGGCCGAGGAGGAGCCAAAGCCCAAACCCAAGCCCAGGGCAAAGCGAAAGCGCGCCGCTCCCAAGAAGTCCGAGGAGGCGCAGGCTGATGCGTAGGCTCGCCGCGGCGTTCGCGCTCGCCGGCGCGGCATTGGGCTTCGCCGTCCTGCGGCGCCGCCGCGAGGCACGGGAGCGCCTCGAGCTGTTCTTCGGCGACGGCTCGATGATCACGCTCGTTTCGACGACCTCGCAGGCTGCCCGCCTGCTCCCGCTCGCCCGCCGCATCCTCGCGAGCGCGCGCGGTTGACCGACGCCGAGCTCGCGCGGCGCCTGCGCGAGCGCGCCTACCTCGAGGGCGACTTCGTGCTCCGCTCGGGAAAGCGATCGCGGTACTACCTGGACAAGTACCGCTTCGAGACCGACCCGGAGCTCCTCGGCGAGCTCGGCCGGCGGATTGCGAGAGCCGCGAGCGTCCCCGAGCCTCCAGACCGCCTCGCCGGGCCCGAGCTCGGAGCGGTCGCTCTCGCCGCGTCGGCCTCGCTGGCCTCCGGCCTCCCGTTCCTGATCGTTCGCAAGAGCGCGAAGAACTACGGAACCGAGAAGCTCCTCGAGGGCCTCTGGGAGAGCGGCGAGGACGTCTGTCTCGTCGAGGACGTGGTGACGAGTGGCGGTGCCGCGGTGGCCGCAGTCCGGGTGCTTCGGGAGGCCGGCCTCGTGTGCTCGCGGGCGGTCTGCGTGGTCGATCGAGAGGAGGGCGGGTCGGAGGCTCTGGCCCGCGAGAGGGTCGCTCTGACACCGCTCTTCAGAGCCGCTGACGTCCTACGGGCCTGATAAAAGGCCGCAAACCCGCATGATTGCGCGGAAAGTCACCCGCTGTTAGGGTGCCGCGGGTAGTTCTCGGAATCGATAGGAGGAGGACCGAGCAGTGACGAAATCCGAGTTTGTCGACCAGGTGGCGGATCGAAGCGGGCTATCGAAGCGCGACGCGGCGAAGGCTGTCGACGCGTTTCTCGACTCCGTGCAAGAAACTCTGATGACCGGAGACTCCGTGACGTTCACCGGGTTCGGCAAGTTTTCGGCGCAGCGGCGAAACGCTCGCCAGGGCGTCAATCCGCGCACCGGCGAGAAGGTCATGATCGCCGCCGCGACAGTTCCGAAGTTCTCGGCGGGCAGCGGGCTGAAGAGCGCCCTCAAGAACCAGGGCCAGTAGCACCAACCTCGATCCCCTCCACAATCTCGCCGAGGGCCGCGAAAGCGGCCCTCGGCGCGTACGGGGCAGGTCTGGACACATAGAACATACGTTCGTATAGTCCCGTCCATGCAGCTTCGGTTGGACGCCGCCGACCGGCTCGTGGAGCTCGTCGAGGAGCGGCACGGACTCGTCCCCGCCGAGGAAGCGGCCAGGGAGCTCTTCGCCCTCGCCCGTCCACCGCACGGGCTTGCCCGCGGACTCCTGGAGGAGGTCGTCTCCGCCGATGCCCGGCTCGCCTGGCGGGGCGGGGCCGTCGGGCTCGTGCGTTCGGGCCTCGACGAGCTACCGCTCGAGGCCGCGACGTACGTCGTCTTCGATCTGGAGACGACAGGGCTCTCACCGGGACGTGACCGGATCTGCGAGATCGGCGCCGTCAAGGTCGTCGACCTCGGCCCGGTCGCCGCGTTCGAGACGTTCGTCGACCCCGGGCGGCAACTCCCGACCGGCATCGCGGCGCTCACCGGGATCGAGGAGCGGGACCTCCGCGGCGCGCCGCGGCCTCCTCAGGCGGTCAGCCGCTTCCTGTCCTTCGCAGGCGAGTGTGTGCTGGTGGCGCACAACGCGCGCTTCGACGTCGGCTTCCTGGATCGGGAGGTGGAGCTCCTCGAGGGTCGGCGACTCGCCGTGCCTGTGCTCGACACAGTCTGGCTCGCGCGCCGGCTCCTCGCGGGCCGCGCCGCCCGACTCAGCCTCCGCTCGCTCTCGCACTTCTTCGGAACCTCCGTCGAGCCGTGTCACCGCGCGCTTCCAGATGCTCGAGCCACGGCCGAGATCCTCGTCGCGCTGCTGGGCCTGGCGCAGGAGCGGGGGGCTCGAACCGTCGGCGACGTCATGGAGCTCGCCGCACCCCGGGCCCGCCGTGTCTACGCCAAGCGCTCGCTCGCTTTCGGCGCACCCACCGGGCCAGGCGTGTATCGGTTCCTCGACCGCAACGACCAGGTTCTCTACGTAGGCCGGGCGCGAGACTTGCGAGCGCGCCTGCGCTCCTACTTCCGCTCGGAGCGCCAGCGGCCCGCGGTCGAGGCGGCCCTGGTTGCTCTCGAGCGCGTGGAGTGGGACCTGCTCGGCTCCGAGCTCGAGGCGGCGCTCGAGGAGGCTCGCCTCATCCGGGAGCTCCGCCCGCCCGGGAACGCGCGAGGGCTCCGGCCAGACCGCTGCGTCTATCTGCGCCGGCGGGGAGAGAGCGTCGTCGTCAGCTCCCAACCCGGCGAGCTAGGACCGATCCGAAGCCGGCGGCGGGCCGAGCTCGCGGCCCGGGCCCTCGCAGGCTGCTCCGAGCGGGAGCTTGCGCTGCTCGGCTCGGGCGGCCCATTGCCGAGGCTTCGCGCGAAGCTCCGCGATCTCGCGGAGTGCCTTCGCTACGAGGACGCCGCGCGGCTCCGTGACCGGATCCGCGCTCTCGAGGCAGTGGTCGCCGAGCTCGCTCGGCTGGAGCGGCTTCGGGCCACCGGCTGCTGCCTGCTCGCGCCCGCGCTCGAGCACGGGTTCGCAAAGGCCTTCTTCGTGGCAGGAGGCAGGGTCGCCTCGGTTCGGTCGCTGCCGCCGGGCGGGGGCGCGGCCCTCGAGGTGCGCACCGGCCTGGCCGCGGCGCGCGAAGCCCAGGCCGGGCCGCCCGCGCTCGATCCGCTCTCGGCCGACGAGCTCGTCCTCGTGGACGGCTTCCTCCGCCGTCCGCCCCCCGAGCTCGCCGTCGCTCCGCTCGAGGAGGCTGCGATCCTCGCCGCGCTCGACGGCGCTGCGGCGCTCGCGGGATGAGCTCATCGGCGGCGGAGCTTCACACCCGCTGCGCGAGCGGAGAGATCCGACCCGCCCGGACGCGCGAGCCCCTCTCTCGTTCGCCCGGAAGACCGCGATCGTGCTCGGGTTGGCGAAGGAGCCGGGTAGGCCGATTCCGCGTCTAAGGTGAGGTCATGGAACAGGAGCTCGAGGCCGAGCCTCGCCGTACGACCGCGCATTTTGGAGACCGCGTCGCCGAGGCCGTGGAGGCGAAGCGAAGCCAGCTCCTCGTGGGGCTCGACCCGCGGGCAGAGCTCCTACCCGTCGAGCTCCGGGCCGGCGCTCATGAGGGCCGTGCCGCGGCGGCTGACGCATGCGTGCGCTTCTGCACCGGCGTCATCGACGCGGTGGCCCCGTACGTGGTCGGCGCGAAGCCGCAGATCGCATTCTTCGAGGCGCTCGGCGCCGACGGCATGCGAGCCTTCGAGGAGGTCTGCGCCTACGCGCGAAGCGCGGGGCTGCTCGTTCTCGCCGACGCGAAGCGTGGCGACATCGGCTCGACGGCGCGCGCGTACGCCGACGCCTATCTGGAGCGAGGGGGTGTGGGCCCGCAGGTCGACGCGATCACCGCGAGCCCCTATCTCGGCTCCGATTCGGTCGAGCCCCTCATTGCCGCGTGCCGCCGCTCGGGCACCGGTCTCTTCTGCCTCGTGAAGACGTCGAATTCGGGAAGTGTGGACGTCCAGGACCTGGCACTCTCGGACGGGCGTCGGGTGTGGCACCAGGTGGCGGAGCTCGTCGCGCAGTGGGGCCAGGAGCTGGTCGGCGAGCGCGGGCTCTCAAGCGTAGGGGCGGTCGTCGGCGCGACCTACCCCCGCGCGATCGGCGAGGCTCGGCGGCTGATGCCGCAGGCGATTCTCCTCCTGCCGGGAATCGGCGCGCAGGGCGCCTCGCCCGCCGACGTGGCGCGTGCGTTCACGAGCGGACCTGCAAGTGCGCTCGTGCCCGTATCCAGGAGCATCATCTATGCCTTCAGGGTCGACGGAGCAGACTGGCGGAAGGCGGCGGGAGCCGAGGCTGCGCGGCTGCGTGGCGAGGTCTGGGGCGCGTCCGGCTGGTGAGCGCCCAACACGAACATCCTTGGTTCTGGCGCGTCCTGGCGCCGCTCGCATTCTTCGTTGCCGCGACCGTCCTCATCCTCCTGGTCCAGAACGCGCTCTCGAGCGACGACGGCGTGAGCGACCCGACCCCGACGCAGTCAGCTCCGGGGCCGACGACCTCCGGAGGCGAGACCACGACCGGAGAGACCGCGACGGAGCCGCGTCGGCGGCGCCATTACCGCGTCAAGGAGGGCGATCTCCTGGAGACGATCGCCGCCGAGTTCAACACGAGCGTCGAGCGGCTCCTCGAGCTGAACCCGGGCATCGACCCGCAGGCGCTGACCGTCGGCCAGCGGATCCGCGTCCGCTAGCCGCGCGGAACGGCGCGGCGGCCGGCCCGTGCGCGTCGAGCGAGATGCACGCCGGCCAGGGCCATGGTCACAACCGGGTTCCCGAGCGTCCTGACGCGAACCGCCCCCGTCTCGCGCCGGCGCTCGCGCCGGGGCAGCGCGAGACTCCGCGGTTCCGACCCCAGGGAGAGCACGCGCTCGCGACCGGTCCGCTCCTCGCCGAGCCAGAGGAAGCAACGCGTCGGCCGAAGCTCGAAGCCGCCGAGGGCGCCGAGCTGCACCTCGAACGTCCGCTCGACGCCGCGCACCAGTTCGCCCCGCTCCTCTCGCTCGGCCACGGCCGAATGGTACTGCGAGCTACCCTCCCGGCCGATGCGGCGCCGGCTCCTACCGACCCTCCTCGGGGGGTTCGTCGCCCTGACCCTCGCCGGGGCGGCTGCCGCGTCGATCGGACCGCCGCCCACCGTGGCCGCCGACGCAGCCCTTGTCGCGACCGGCTCGGGCGAGATCCTCTACGAGTTCGACGGCGATGAGCGCCTGCCGATGGCGAGCATCACAAAGCTCATGACGGCGCTCGTGGCCCTCGAGGAACTCCGTCCGCGTCGTAGCGTCGTCGTGAGCCCCGTGGCGGTCGGCGTCGAGGGCTCGAGCATCTTCCTTCAGGCGGGCGAGCGGCTCACGGTTCGGGACCTCCTCGCGGCGGCCCTCATTCAGAGTGCGAACGACGCTGCCTACGCGCTCGCAGCAGCGACGACCGGGGGGGACGTGACGGCGTTCGTCGAGCGGATGAACGAGGAGGCGGAGGAGCTCGGTCTCGACGACACGGAGTTCGCCAACCCGGCCGGCCTCGATGCGCCGGATCACTACTCGTCCGCCCGGGACGTCCTCGCCCTTGCCCGCGAGGCGATGCGCCGGCCCGTCGTCCGCAGGCTCGTGGCCCAGAGCGGCGGCGTCGCGGCCGGCAGGAGCCTCTACGCCTGGAACGACCTACTCCGCACCTACCCCGGTACGTTCGGAGTCAAGACGGGCCACACGGACGAGGCGGGCTGGTGCCAGGTCGCGGCGGCCAGGCGCGACGGCACGGTCGCGTACGCCGTCGTCCTCGGCGGGCCGACGCGTGCGATCCGAAACGGCGACCTCGCCGAGCTCCTCACCTACGGCCTCGACCATTACGGCCGCCTCTCCCTCGTAGAGGGCGGAGAGGAGTACGCTGCCGCGACCGTTCCGTTCGAGGACGAGTCAGTGCCGCTCCTCGCGGGTGAGAGCGCAAGCGTTCGAGTCCGGCTCGACCGGTCCATCGACCGCGAGATCGTCGCGCCACTCGCCCTCGACGCCCCACTCGAGCGCGGCCAGCCCGTCGGCTCGATCCGCGTCTCGCAGGCCGGCGAGCTCGTTGCCGAGGTGCCGCTCGTGGCCGGCCGAGACGTCGAGGAGCCCGGATTCGATCGTCGGCTCTCCTGGTACGCTGGCCGCGCGCTCGACGAGGCGGGCGACCTCGTCGGGGCGATTCTCCCGGGTCTCTAGATGATCGTCACCGTTACCCTCAACGCTGCGATGGACCGGACGCTCTCGGTCCCGAACTTCCAGGTCGGGCACCGGCATCGGGCCTCGAGCGGCATGGCGAGCGCGGGCGGCAAGGGGATCAACGTCGCGAGAGCGCTCAAGCGCCTCGGAGCTCCCGTCGTCTGCACGGGGCTCGCGGGCGGGCGGAACGGCATGCAGATCGTCGAGGACCTGACGAACGAGGGGATCCTGAACGACTTCGTCCGGATCCAGGCGGAGTCGAGAACGTCCGTCGCCGTCCTCGACCCGATCACGAACGCCTACACCGAGATCAACGAGTGGGGCCCTGAGGTGACCGCGGCGGAGCTCGAGACGCTCAGCGGCAAGCTCGAGTACCTGAGCCAGAGCGCCGACCTCGTCGTTCTTGCCGGCTCGCTCCCGCGTGGAGTGGCCACGAGCTTCTACGCGGACACCATCCGTGACCTGACGCGCCGTGGCGTGCCGGTCGTCCTCGACAGCGAGGGTGAGCCGCTTCGGCTGGGTCTCGAGGCCGAGCCGGACCTCGTGGCGCCGAACCGGGAGGAGGCGGAGGCGCTCGTCGGTCACGAGTTCGGCGACGAGGGGGAGCTTGCCGACGGGCTCGACGAGATCGCCGGGCTCGGCGCAAAAAGTGTTCTCCTGACGACCGAGGAGGGCTGCTTCGCCCTCGTTCGCGAGGATCGCGAGGACCTGCGCCTCCACGCGCGCGCCCCACGTCTCGAGCCCGTGTCGACGGTCGGGGCCGGAGACGTCCTCCTTGCGGGGTATCTCGCCGCTCGCCTCGCGGGTCGGCCGGTCGACGACGCGCTTCGCTCGGCGGTCGCCGCAGGGTCGGCCTCCGTGCTCGAGGCGGGCGCGGGCCGCTTCGATCCGAAGGAGGCGACCCGGCTGGCGGGGCAGGTCGGCGTTCGCCGCCTTGCTCGAGTCACCCAGGACGCCTGACGCGATCCTCGCCGGCCTCGGGCGAGGGCTAGGCGCGTCGGGACCGGCGAGTACAATTCCCGGATGGAGCTCGAGGTCGGCGGCGCGGAGATCGAACGGCTCCTCGCGCTCGAGCAGAAGTTCGCCAAGGAAGGCCTCACCTTCGACGACGTCCTCTTGCTCCCGGCCGAGTCGGAGGTTCTTCCGGCCGAAGCCTCCACGAGAACGCGGCTGACGTCCGGGATCACGCTCGCCATTCCGGTCGTCTCGGCGGCGATGGACACGGTCACCGAGGGACGCATGGCCATCGCCCTCGCCCGCGAGGGCGGCATCGGCGTCGTCCACCGGAACCTCTCGGTCGAGGAGCAAGTGGCCGAGGTCGACAAGGTCAAGCGCTCCGAGGCCGGGATGATCGTCGAGCCCGTGACGCTTCCGTCCGAGGCCAGCGTCTCGGAGGCGCTCGAGCTCATGGAGCGCTACCACATCTCCGGCGTCCCGATCACGGACGACGCGGGCAGGCTCGTCGGGATCCTGACGAACCGCGACCTGCGCTTCGAGGACGACCGCGAGCAGCCGGTCCGCGAGCCTCATGACGAAGGACGGGCTCGTGACCGTTCCCGAGGGGACGACGCTCGAGGAGGCCCGCGCCACCCTCCACCGGCACAAGATCGAGAAGCTGCCGGTGGTCGACGGCGACGGCGTTCTGCGCGGGCTGATCACCGTCAAGGACATCCAGAAGCGCATCCAGTTCCCGAACGCCACCAAGGATGAGCGCGGGCGGCTGCGGGTCGCCGGGGCGGTCGGAACTGGGCCCGAGGGGATCGCGAGAGCCGAGGCCCTGGCGTCCGCCGACGTGGACGCCGTCGTGGTCGACACGTCGCACGGGCACTCGCAGGGCGTCGTCGCCGCCGTGCGCGACCTGAAGAGCCGGCTCGAGATTCCGGTCATCGCCGGGAACATCGCCACGCGCGACGCGGCCGAAGCGCTCATCGACGCCGGCGCGGACGCGATCAAGGTCGGCATGGGGCCGGGTGCCATCTGCACGACGCGGATCGTGGCCGGGATCGGCGTGCCCCAGGTGACCGCGATCTACGACTGCGCCCGCGTGGCGGCGCAACACGACGTGCCGGTGATCGCCGACGGCGGCATCCAGTTCTCCGGCGACATCGCGAAGGCGATCGCGGCCGGTGCCGACACGGTCATGCTCGGCGGCCTCCTGGCTGGCGTCGACGAAAGCCCCGGCGAGGTCGTGCTTCACCAGGGCGAGCGGTTCAAGGAGTACCGCGGCATGGGGTCGCTCGGCGCCATGCGAGCTCGTTCGCACTCGAAGGACAGGTACTTCCAGGCGGACGTCGACGACGTCGAGAAGCTTGTTCCCGAGGGCATCGAGGGCCGCGTCTCCTACAAGGGCCGCCTCGGGCCGGTGCTCCATCAGCTCGTGGGCGGGCTCCGCCAGGCGATGGGCTACTGCGGCGCGGCCACGCTGGCGGACCTGAAACGGGCGGAGTTCGTCCGCGTCACGGCGGCCGGGATGCGCGAGAGCCACCCGCACGACGTCTCGATCACGAAGGAAGCGCCGAACTACCGAGGGTCGCGCTAGCGGTGGGTCAGGTTCTGCCGATTCCGGAGCCGGCGGCCGAGGAGCGACCGGTTCTCGTGGTCGACCTCGGTGGCCAGTACTCCCAGCTCATCGCCCGGCGGATCCGCGAGTGCCGTGTGTACTCGGAGCTCGTGTCGCACACGACGCCGGTCGAAGCACTTCGGGCGCGGCGGCCGCTGGCTTTGGTGCTGTCGGGCGGTCCCGCCTCGGTCTACTCGCCGGGTGCGCCCGACGTCGACCCGGCGCTCTACGAGCTCGGCGTGCCCGGTGCTCGGCATCTGCTACGGCATGCAGCTCCTGGCTCGCGATCTCGGCGGGAAGGTGGAGCACACCGGCGCCTCGGAGTTCGGGCGGACGGAGCTCCGCGTCACGGAGCCCGGCGAGCTCCTGGCCGGCCTCCCCGAGGAGCAGGTGTGCTGGATGAGCCACGGCGACACGGTGACCGCGCCGCCGAGTGGCGCGCGCGTCACGGCTTCGTCGCCATCGACGCCGATCGCAGCCTTCGAGGAGCCGGAGCGCGGGCTCTACGGCGTCCAGTTCCACCCGGAGGTCGTGCACACGCCCTACGGAACGGATGTCCTCAAGAACTTCCTCTACACGGTGGCCGACGCGCCCCCGGCCTGGACGCCCGCGGCCGTCATCGAGGAGGAGACGGCCCGGATCCGCGCGCAGGTGGGAGGCGAGCGAGTCCTCTGCGCGCTCTCGGGCGGCGTCGACTCGTCGGTGGCCGCGATCCTCGTCCACAAGGCGGTCGGCGACCAGCTGACCTGCGTGTTCGTCGACCACGGCCTGCTCCGGAAGGACGAGGCGATCCAGGTCGTCGCGACGTTCCGCCGGCACTTCCAGGTGCCCCTCGTCCACGTCGACGCCCGCGAGCGGTTCCTCGCCCGGCTCGAGGGCGTGACCGACCCGGAGGAGAAGCGGAAGCGGATCGGCGAGGAGTTCATCCGGGTCTTCGAGGAGGAGTCGCGGCGGATCGGCGCCGTCCGGCACCTCGTCCAGGGGACGCTCTACTCGGACGTCATCGAGTCGGGCGGCAACGGTGTCGCGGGCGAGGGCGTCGCCGCGACGATCAAGTCGCACCACAACGTCGGCGGGCTCCCGGCCGACATGGAGCTCGAGCTCGTCGAGCCGCTCCGGATGCTCTTCAAGGACGAGGTGCGACGCGTGGGGGAGGAGCTCGGGTTGCCCGAGTCGATGGTGTGGCGCCAGCCGTTCCCGGGACCGGGGCTCGCGATTCGGATCATCGGCGAGGTCACGGAGGAGCGGCTCGAGATCGTCCGTGAGGCCGACGCGATCCTGCAGGAGGAGATCCGCCGGGCGGGGCTTTACAAGGAGCTCTGGCAGAGCTTCTGCGTTCTCCCGGCGATCCGTTCGGTCGGCGTGCAGGGCGACGGGCGGACGTACGCGTACCCGATCGTGATCCGCGCGGTGACCTCGGACGACGCGATGACGGCCGACTGGGCGCGCCTTCCGTACGACCTGCTGGAGACCCTGTCGAGCCGGATCGTGAACGAGATCCCAGGCGTGAACCGCGTGGCACTCGACCTCTCGTCGAAGCCGCCTGCCACCATCGAGTGGGAGTAACACCGGCGCGAATCGGCCGGCCGCGGTGCGGCCGGCATGACGATTCGCGCCGGAATCGACCGAGGAGGGTTTGACGGCGCGCTGAGTCTCGTCGCGCCGATCCGGGTGTCCAGTTCGGCCATGTCAGGGGTCAGACCCCTGACATGGCCGAAGGGAACTAGGTGATCCGAAAGCCGGCGAGGCCTTCGGGGTCTTCCTCCGAGACCTCGACCCGCTCCACCGCGGCGCCTTGTGGGCCGTCCGACACGAACGTCAGCAGGCGCTCTACCGCTTCCGGCTCGCCTTCGAAGACTGCCTCGACAGTCCCATCGCGATTGTTCCTGGCCCAGCCTGCGACGCCCTCGCGTTCGGCAAGGCGGCGCGTAGAGTCTCGGAAGAACACGCCCTGCACGCGCCCGTGGACGACCACCCGGCGGCGGATCACGCGCCGTAGGCTAGAGCCATGATCGACGCTCTTGCCGAAGCCCGCATCGGGACGACGTTCAACTTCTACCGCGAGGGGCCGAGGGCTCCGCTGCTCCGCGCGCGGCTCACCGCGTACCTCGAGGAGCGCGCCCACGCGCCGCTCCTCGTCGTCGCGGAGGCCCCCGGTTACCGCGGCACTCGCGTCAGCGGCATCCCCTTGACCTCCGAGCGCCAGCTCACCGGCGCGGGCCCGGCCGAGGCGACCGCGACGATCGCGCACCGCGTTCTCGAGGAGCTCGGGCTCGCCGACCGCGTCCTGCTCTGGAACCTCGTGCCGACTCACCCGCACCGCGAGGACGATCCGGCGACGAACCGCAGACCCACCCGCGAGGAGGTCGCAGCCTCGCGACCCTTCCTCGCCGCCCTGGCCCGAGGGCGCCGCCTGATCCCCGTCGGCCGCCTCGCCCACGCTGCGCTCGGCGGCCCGTACGTCCGCCACCCGTCTCACGGAGGGGCTGCGCGCTTCCGGGCCGGCCTGATGGAATACGTGCGTGCAGACCGGCGCCGCTGAGCCGGGCGGCGGCGAGCACTTCCCCGTCGTCCGCAACACGATCCTGCTGGCCGCGTCACTCGCGGCCATGTCCGGGATGCTCCAACTCGGCGCGGCGATTGCGACCCTGACCTTCGTCGCCGTCACCGGGATCGACGTACTGCTCGGCCTGGCGCCGGCGATCCTCCTCGCCACCGGAGCTGTCACCGCAGCCGGAGCCGGGCGCCTCATGGATCGCCACGGTCGCATCCCCGTCCTCGCCGGCGGCTACCTGCTCGGCCTCGCGGGTGCCGCTCTCGCGGCTCTCGGAGCCTGGCAGGACTCGACCCTCGCCCTCATCGCCGGCCTCCTGCTCGTCGGCGCCTCGAGCGGGGTGCTCTTCCTCACTCGAACGGCAGGCGGAGACATGTACCCGCCAGAGCGGCGCGCCCGTGGGATCTCGTTCGTCCTCTTCGGAGCAGTCTTCGGCGCCATCCTCGGCCCGGTGGTCTTCGCGCCACTCTTCTCAGGCCAGGACCCAAGCCAGGACACGCTGGCGATTGCCTGGCTCGCAGGAGGCGGCTTTCTCGTCGTCGGGCTCGCCCTCGTCCTCATGGTCAGACCCGATCCGAAGCGAATCGCCGAGCGCCTCGCGCCGCCCTCCACAGGCCCGCCCCTGCCCGCGGCGCCGCTCGCCGAGATCGTGCGCCGACCGGGAGTCATCCCCGCCCTGATCGCGGCGCTCGCGAGCTTCGGCGTCATGGTCAGCGTCATGAACCTGACGGGCTATGTCGTCGTCGAGGAGCACGGCCACGCCCAAGGCGACGTCTTCCCGATCATCGGCGCACACGTGCTCGGCATGTATGCGCTCGTCCTCGTCGTCGGAACGCTCATCGACCGGATCGGTCGCACGCCCTCCCTCGCGGGCGGGCTGGCCATCATGGCCGTTTCGTGCGCCGGGCTCATCTGGGCCGAGAGCGTGCTCGCGACCGGTGTCCTCCTCTTCGGTCTCGGCCTCGGCTGGAACCTGTCGTTCGTTGCCGCGACCGCCCAGCTCGTCGACCGGACGAGCCCTGCTGAGCGCGGCAAGCTCCTCGGCTTCAACGACCTCCTGTCGGGCTGCCTGGGAGCTGCCCTGGCGCTCCTGGGCGGCTTCGCGCTCGAGGGGCTCGGCGTGGCTGCCATGGCGATCGGGGCCGCCGCGATCGCCGTCGCACCCATCCTCTGGATCACTAGGCGGGGCGCTCGCCGGGATGAGGCTCTTGCTACCATTGCCGACCGCTGAGGCGGATCTGTGCTCGCCTCGTCCTCCTGATGAAGACCTATTCCGCGAAAGCCCCTGAGATCGAGCAGCAGTGGTACGTCGTCGACGCCGAGGGCCAGACCCTGGGCCGGCTTGCGACGCAGATCGCCGACACCCTCCGTGGCAAGCGCAAGCCGCAGTACACGCCGCATGTCGACACGGGCGACTTCGTGATCGTCGTCAACGCGGAGAAGATCGGCGTCACCGGTCAGAAGCTCGACCAGAAGCGGTACTACCGACACTCCGGCTACCCGGGCGGACTCCGTTCGCGGACGCTCCGCGAGCAGCTCGAGCGGCGTCCGACCGAGGTGATCCGCTCGGCTGTCAAGGGAATGCTCCCGCGGAACAAGCTCGCGCACCGTCAGATCACGAAGCTGAAGGTCTACGCCGGCCCGGAGCATCCGCACGAGGCCCAGAACCCGCAACCGCTCGAGCTTCGATGAGCCAGATCGCGCAGTACCAGGGCACCGGCAAGCGAAAGACCTCCGTGGCGCGCGTCATCCTGCGCCCAGGGGACGGCCAGACGTGGATCAACGGGCGTCCGCTCGAGGACTACTTCGGCAGGCAGGTGCTCCGTACCGTCGCGACTGCTCCGCTTCGAGTGGCCGGCGTCGAGGGCAAGTTCGATCTCCGCGCGCGGCTCCACGGCGGCGGCCCGGCGGGCCAGGCGGGCGCGCTCCGGCACGGCATCGCCCGCGCGCTCGTCGAGGCAGACCCGGAGCTCCGCGGTGTCCTCAAGCGCGAAGGGTTCCTCACCCGCGACGCCCGGATCGTCGAGCGCAAGAAGCCCGGCCTCCGCAAGGCGCGGAAGCGGCCCCAGTTCTCTAAACGCTGAAAATCCGCCCCCGCAATGCGGAGGCATGACGATTTTCAGCGTGTAACAGCGGCCGTCCGAGTCTGTCTTCGAGCGGCGTCGGGCCAAGCCCGCCGCCGCGGCGCCTAGAGGGTGAGCCGGTCTCGGATGGAATCGAGGTCCGAGTCTTTTTTTGCGTGCTCGCGGAGGGACGAGTCGAGCTCGAAGGCCTTCGTCGCGTGCTCGACCGCCTCGTCGTGGTCGCCGGCCTGCGCCTCGTAGCACGCGAGGTTGTAGAGAAAGCCCGGGTGCTCGCCGTGCTCGTCCATCCCCTCGAGCACGACGTCGCGGGCCCTGGCCCACTCGCCTGCCTTCGCGAGCGGAGTGGCCATGAAGTAGTGCTCCCAGGCGGAGGGACTGAACGCCTCGCCGCGCGGGCCCCCGATCGCGAGGACGGTCGAGCCGGGCTCCCTGGCCACCGCGGCCCGCTGCACGTCCGGGTCACGGATGAAGACGAATGTGCCCGCCGGCGCGTCAAGGGTCTCCCCGCCCAGCGTGAACTCGGCGCGCCCGGAGACGACGTAATAGACCTCCTCGTGGCCGTTCGTCCCCTCGGTGTGATCCTCGACGAGCTCATCACCTTCGTTCGCCGCCGTGTAGGCGTTGATGCCGAAGGCGCCGATCCCTAGTGGACGGCGGATCGGGCGCCAGATGAGCGTCTCCGTAACGGAGATCGAGTCGAGCTCCTCGAGCCGCACGGAGTCCCAGCCGCTTGCCATCGGACGCTGAGTCTCGCAGACAGGTAGCGTCCCGCGCCGTGCGCCGCTACTTCGGCACCGACGGTGTTCGCGGCGTCGTCGGCGGCGAGCTCACCGAGGCGCTCGTCGAGCAGCTCGGCGGCGCGTTCGCCCGGTGGAACGGTGGCGGCGAAGTACTCGTGGGGCGCGACACGCGGGCGTCCGGGCGGGCGCTCGAGCAGGCGCTCGGCGCCGGGCTCGCGCGAGGCGGTTCTCGGGTCGTCCTCGGTGGTGTGCTCCCGACGCCGGCCGTCGCGCTCCTCGCGCCGCAGTTCGGGGCAGTCGTCTCGGCATCCCACAACCCGCCCGAGTACAACGGCGTCAAGCTCTTCGCGCGCGAGGGCCGCAAGCTTTCCGACGCCGAGGAGGAAGAGATAGAGGCGCTCTTCGGCGGCGGAGCTTCGCGAGAGCCCGGCGCGGTCGAGGAGGATCGAGGCCTCGCGGCGCGCTACGTCGAGCTCGTCTGCGAGCGCTTCGGAGCTCGGCTCGACGGCCTGCGCCTCGCCGTCGACTGCGCCAACGGCGCGATGTTCGAGGTCGCGCCGCACTCCCTCCGCCATCTCGGTGCGGAAGTCACGCTCGTCGGTGCCGAGCCGGACGGCTCGAACATCAACGCAGGGTGCGGGGCGACCGACCTCTCGCTCCTCGCTCGGCTCGCTCGAGAGGGCGACGTGGATTTCGGGGTTGCGTTCGACGGCGACGGCGACCGGATGCTGGCCGTCGACGCGCAGGGGCGCGAGCTCGACGGGGACGCCATCCTCGCGGTGCTCGCCCTCAACCTCGACGTCGACCTCGTGGCGGTCACGCAGATGACGAACCTCGGCTTTCACCGGCTGATGGAGGAGCGAGGGATCCGCGTGGTCACCACGGAGGTCGGGGACCGGCACGTGCTCGAGGCTCTCCGGCGCGAGGGCGGCGTGCTGGGCGGCGAGCAGTCCGGCCACCTGCTCTACCTCGATGGCCACACGACGGGGGACGGGCTCGTGGCCGCGATCCTGCTCGCGCGGGCCGTCGCCGAGTCGGGTCAGAGCGTGGCCGAGCTCGCCTCCGTGTACCGCCCCTTCCCGCAGGCGAAGTCGAACGTCCGCGTACGCTCGCGCGAGCTGCCCGCGCGCCTCCGCGAGGAGATCGGAGCCGTGGAAGCGGGCCTCGGGAGGGGGGCTCGCCTGCTCGTCAGGCCCTCCGGCACAGAGCCGGTCGTGCGCGTCCTGGCCGAGGCGGAAACGGAGGAGGCGGCGCAGGATCTCTGTGGTAGGATCGCGGCCCTCGTGAACCGGGAGCTCGGCTGAGGGCCGGGCTCGCGTGTTTCTAGGGCGAAACGGGTCGAGGAGCGCTTTTTCGAGGCAAGAAGAGGGCCGGTGGCGGCGAAGGGAGGCTCGGATGTGCGGGATCATCGGATACGTCGGCTCTCGCCCCGCGAAGGGTCTCCTGCTCGGCGGTCTCGAGCGGCTCGAGTACCGCGGCTATGACTCGGCCGGCCTCGCCCTCCTCGAAGACGAGGGCCTCGACTACGTTCGCGCGGTCGGCAATCTCGACCAGCTCAAGGCCGCGGCGGCCGCGCGGGACGGGTCCGACTCGACGACCGGGGTCGGGCACACGCGCTGGGCCACGCACGGACGGGTCTCCGAAGAGAACGCGCACCCGCTGACCGGCTGCACGCCCGACGAGCTCGCGGTCGTCCTGAACGGCATCGTCGAGAACTTCGTGGAGCTCAGGGAGCGGCTCCTCGAGGAGGGTCACACGTTCACCTCGGAAACCGACGCCGAGGTCGTTGCGCACCTGGTCGAGAGTCACTACACGGGCGACCTCCTCGAGGCGGTGCAGCAGACCTACGCCGAGCTCGAAGGGCACTTCGCCTTCGTCGCCATCCATCGCGACCAGCCCGGCCTCCTCGTCGGCGCACGGCTGCAGTGCCCGCTCGTCGTCGGCGTGGCGGAGGGCGAGACCTTTCTCGCCTCCTCGATCGCGGCTTTTCAGCGCGAAACGCAGCGCGTACAGCTCATCGAGGACGGCGAGATCGTCGCGATCACGCCCGAGGGTGCGCGCTTTCTCACCGAGGAGGGTGAGCGCGTCCGGGAAGAGCTCGTCGTCGACTGGGACGACGAGTCGGCCGAGAAGCACGGCTACGAGAGCTTCATGCTGAAGGAGATCTACGAGCAGCCGAGCGCGGTCGCGCGCACGATCGAGGAATACATGGGGGAGAGGGGCCTCGAGCTCGACCTCGGCCTCACGGATCTCGAGATCCAGAACATGCGCCGCATGGTGGTGCTCGCCTGCGGGACGGCCTACCACGCGGGCGTCGTGGGGCGCTACGTGATCGAGGAATGGGCGCGCGTCCCGTGCGAGCCCGACGTGGCCAGCGAGTGGCGTTATCGCCACCCCGTCCTGACTCGCGACACGCTCGTCATCGGCATCACGCAGTCCGGCGAGACGGCCGACACGCTCGCCGCCATGCAGCGAGCGCGGGAGATGGGAGCGCGCACGGCTGCCATCACCAACCTCCAGGGGACGCAGATCACTCGTGAGGTCGATCGCGTCCTCTACACCCGCGCGGGCATGGAGATGGGCGTGGCGGCGTCGAAGACGTTCACGTCCCAGGTCGCTCTCCTCTTCCTCGTCGCGCTCAAGCTGGCGGAGGTGCGAAAGGCGCTTCCGCCCGAGGAGATCGCAGGGCTTCTCGAGGAGGTGCGGGCGCTGCCGGACCGCATCGCCGCGTACCTCGACGGAGACCACCCGATCGAGGAGATCGCGCAGCAGCACTACGAGAAGCCGTTCTTTCTTTACCTCGGCCGGCACATCGGGCTCCCCGTCTGCCTCGAGGGCGCACTGAAGCTCAAGGAGATCTCGTACATCCCCACCGAGGCCTACTCGGCCGGCGAGATGAAGCACGGCCCGATCGCGCTCCTCGACGAGTCGACGCCGGTGGTCTGCATCGCCACCGATTCGCATGTCTACGACAAGGTCGTCTCCAACATCCAGGAAGTGCGCGCGCGTGGCGCACAGGTGATCGCGATCGCGACGGACGGGAACGAGGACGTCCAGCACCACGCCGACGACGTCATCTACGTGCCTCGGACCCATCCGTTCCTCCAGGCGGCGCTGGCCGTCGTACCGTTGCAGCTTCTGGCCTACCGCATCGCGCGGCTTCGAGGGCTGAACGTCGACCAGCCGCGGAACCTGGCCAAGACCGTCACGGTGGAGTAGCACGCCGGCCTCGGGTCCGGCCACGAGGCGTGGCCATTGACATGCGCGAGAGGGGCGCTACGCTCGCGCCGACCACCGATCGTAAGGAGGACTGAGTGCCCCTGTTCATGGACGTGCACCACATCGACGGCGGCGTCTCGGCGAAGGACGTCGCCGACGCGCACATGAAGGACATGCAAGAGCAGGCGAAGCACGGCGTCAACTACAAGAGCTACTGGGTCGACGAGAAGGCAGGGAAGATCTTCTGCCTCGTCGAGGCTCCCAATGCGGAGGCCGCCCACACGGTTCACCGCGAGGCCCACGGTCTCGTCGCCGACGAGATCTACGAGGTGAGCGAGGGCTAACTAGAGGGGATTCCTAGACGTCGTCCGCCGGTGGGCGGCGGAGTCGCTTCGCGCTGGCCCGCCTCCGCTTCGTCTCTAGGCGGCGCTCCCGGGAGGCGCCGGTCGGCTTCGTCGGGCGGCGCTTCCGCTCCACGCGCAGCCCGTCGCGGAGCGCGGCCGCGAGCCGCTCGAGCGCCAGCTCGCGGTTTCGCCACTGGCTCCGCTCGTCCTGGGCCACCGCTCGGACGACCGGGCCGCGCCGTGCCACCAGCCTCCGCTTCTGCGCTTCGGAGAGCGTGTCCGAGGCCCCGACGTCGAACACTGCCTCGACCCGGCTCTCCGTCTTCTGAGTGTGCTGACCACCCGGCCCGCTCGAACGCGACGTCCGAAGCTCGATCTCCGCGAGCGGAATCGAAAGCCGCGGCGTGATCCGGAGCACTTCGATTCCGTGGACGGTAGCGCCGGATTCAGCCGACACGCGCGCCCCCGAGGGTCGGGCGCACCCATGTGGCTACCCGACCGACCGGCCGTAAACTCGGCCGGGTGACGGCGGTACTCCTCGACATCGACGGCGTCTTGCACCTGTCGGGCGAGCCTGTTCCCGGTGCGTCCGAAGCCGTGCGGAGGCTCCGCGAGGCGGGTCACAACCTCCGGTTCGTCACCAACAACACCACGCGGGCCCGGGACGAGCTCGCCGCCGAGCTCTGCGCCATCGGGTTCGAGCTCGAGGCGGGCGAGATCGAGACGACGCCGCTCGCCGCTGCCAAGCTCCTCGCAGGGGAGCGCGTGCTCGCTCTGACGATGAGCGCCGTGCACGCCGACCTCGCGAGCCGGGTCGAGTTGGTGGACGGCCCGGATGCGGACGCCGTCCTCCTCGGCGGCGCCGACGAGAGCGAGGAAACGGGCCGCGTGTTCTCCTGGGAGAGTCTGAACCGCGCCTTCGCGGCGATCCGCGGCGGGGCGCGGCTCGTCTGCCTGCACAGGAACCGCTGGTGGCAGACCACCAGGGGGCCGCTCCTCGACGCGGGCGCCTTCGTGGCCGGGCTCGAATACGCCACAGGTGTCGAGGCCGAGGTGGTGGGCAAGCCGAGCCGCGCCTACTTCGAGGCCGCGCTCGCGGAGCTCGGGACGGAGCCGGCCGAGGCCGTCATGGTCGGCGACGACGTCGATTCCGACGTGGGCGGCGCCAAGGCCATCGGACTCCGAGGCGTGCTCGTTCGCACCGGCAAGTTCACCGAGGAGGCGCTCGCGGCCGCCGAGCCCAAGCCCGACGCCGTCCTCGGCTCTGTCGCCGATCTGCCGGAGTGGCTCGCGTGAGGATCGGCATCGACCTGATCGAGATCGGCCGGATCCAGCGTGCCCTCGGCCGCGAGAACTTCCGGGAGCGCTGCTTCACCGACGCCGAGCGCGCCTACTGCGACTCCCGTCCGAACCCGGCCCAGCATTACGCCGCCCGCTTCGCCGGCAAGGAGGCCGTCGGCAAGGCGCTCGGCTGCGGGGTCCATTTCACCTGGCGAGAGATCGAGATCGTCGGGCGCCCGAAGCCCGGCGTCAGGCTCTCCGGCTGGACGAGCGGCTGGGCCGAGCGGGTGCGTGCCGGCGAGATCGACCTCTCGATGACCCACTCGAAGGACCTTGCCGCAGCGATCTGCGTCGTCGCCGATGTCGATTGAGCCCCTCTACACCGCCGCCGAGATGCGCGCCGCCGAGGAGGCCTATGACGGGCCGGCGCTCGAGCTCATGGAGCGTGCCGGGACGGCGGTCGCGAACGAGCTTCTGACCCGCTATGCCGCCGCGTCGCGGGTTTGCGTGTGGTGCGGGACGGGGGCGAACGGCGGCGACGGCTTCGTCGTCGCTCGCCGCCTCCGGCAGGGCGGCAAGGAGGTCGAGATCGTCCTGACCGGCTCGGAGGCCGCCGTGGAGGGGGACGCCGCCGAGAACCTTCGCCGCGCCAAGGAACTCGGCATCCGTTTCGTCGAGACGGGGCGGTCGGCCGACGTGCTCGTCGACGCTCTCTTCGGCACGGGCTTCAGAGGAGCGCCGAGGAGCGACGCCGCGGCAGCGATCGAGGAGGTGAACGCGATCGGAGCCCCCGTCGTGTCGGTCGACATTCCGTCGGGCGTGGACGCCTCGACGGGCGAGGTGAAAGGGGTTGCGGTCGAGGCCGAGCGGACGTTGACGTTCCACGGGCGGAAGGTCGGGCTGGCCGTCGCGCCCGGGCTGTTCCACGCGGGCGAGGTCGAGGTCGTCGACATCGGCCTCGAGCAGCGGGAGACCAGGCACCGGCGCGTCACGGAAGGCGTGCTCGACTCGGTACCGAGGCGCAGAAAAGCCGACAACAAGTACACAGCCGGGTCCCTGGTCGTCGTCGGCGGCTCGACGGGTTTCACGGGCGCTCCCTCGCTGACCGCCGAGGCGGCCATGCGCGCGGGAGCCGGGATCGTCACCGTCTGCGTTCCCGAGCCGCTGAACCAGGTCTTTGAGCTTCGGCTCGTCGAGGCGATGAGCCGGCCTTGCCCGTCGGATGACGGCGGCCGGCTGACCGCGGACGCCGTCGACGCGATCGTCGAGGCGGCCTCGAAAGCGAAGGCTGTGGCCATTGGCCCGGGCCTCGGGCGGACGGACGGGACCCGCGAGCTCGTCCGGATTCTCCTCGACCGCCTCGAGCTGCCCGTCGTCCTCGACGCGGACGGCCTCTGGGCGCTCGCCGGCCACCACGACTGGGTCTTCTCCCGCGAGGCGCCCACCGTCCTCACGCCGCACGCGGGCGAGCTCGGCCGACTCCTCGAGCGGGACTCCCGCTGGGTCGACGCCCATCGGCTCGAGGCCGTCTCGGGTGGGGCGGACGACGTCGGCGCGACGATGCTCCTGAAAGGAGCGGACACTCTCGTCGCCTCGCCCGGCCGCGGCGTGCTCGTCTGCGAGCTCGGTAATCCCGGGCTCGCCACGGCGGGGACCGGCGACGTCCTCACGGGCGTCGTCGCAGCGTTCCTCGCGAAGGGCATGGACGCGCCGACGGCCGCGGCGGCTGCGGCGGCCGCGGGAGGAGTCGCGGCCGAGCTGGCCGCCGAGCGGCACGGTGCCCAGGGCCTGATCGCTCGCGACGTCGTGGAGGCGCTCTCGCTCGCGATCTCGCGCGCCGCCGGGGGTTGAAGCCCGCGCCGTCTCCCGCTAGCGTGGGGCGGGCCGTGCGTCGCCCACTGATCGCTGCCGCTTCGCTCCTGCTCGCCCTCGCAGCGGCCGGGGCGGCTTCGGCCGCGTTCCCGGGCGCCGAGGGGCGGATCGCGTTCTCGCGGAGCGCCGGCCCCGGGTTTAACTACGACATCTACACGATGAGGCCCGACGGCACCGGCAAGCGCGCCGTCGTCGCCTCACGATTCGGCGAGTACGAGCCGGCCTATTCGGCCGACGGTGACTCCCTCGTCTTCGTCCGCGACGTCGACGAGCGCCTCGCGCACTCCAACAACGAGATCTTCCTCAAGGATCTCGGTACCGGCGACGTGACGCGGCTCACCACGAGCCCTGCCGTCGACTGGAATCCCGCGTTCTCGCCCGACGATTCCAGGATCGTCTTCTCAAGCGATCGCGGGCCCGGCTTCGAGTTCGACATCTTCGTGCTCGACGTGGCGACCAAGGACGTCACGAGGTTGTCACGTCCCGGCGACGACTTCTCTCCGGTCTTCTCGTCCGACGGTTCCGTGCTGGCCTGGAGCGGATACCAGCCGAACGGCCGCGCCGACATCTTCTACATCACGATCGGCAACTCGACCCCTCAGAACGTGACGAACACGCCACTGAAGAGCGAAGAGGAGCCCAACCTGAACGCGGCCATGACCCACCTCGTCTACCAGCGGTGGGGCGTCGGTGCCGCAGACGCCGATCCCGAGATCGTGCTCCGGAACTTCATGACGGGCGTGACGAAGGTGCTGACCAACAACGGAACCTCCGACCTGCGTCCGGTGTTCTCGCCGACGGGCAACCGCATCGCGTGGGAACGCTCCTGGGAGGGGACGGACACGTCCGGCCAGATCTGGACGATGCGGATCGACGGCTCGAGCAAGAAAGCTCGAACGCCGCGGCGCTACGACGCCGACAGCCCCGACTGGCAGCCGCGGCAGACCTAGGAGGGTTTGGCGACACGGTGACACGGTCTTCGCCGCCTGGGTGCGCGGGACGATCAGCGCGCTCGAGGCGGCACAACGACTGTTTCGTCAAACCCTCCTAGAGTCTCGGCGCAATGCGCCGCTCCGAGGTCACCGTCGATCTGCGCGCGCTCGCGCGGAATGTCGAGCGGCTTCGCGCCGTTCTCGCTCCCGCCGAGCTCTGGGCGGTCGTCAAGGCCGACGCCTACGCCCACGGCGCGCCCGAAGTCGCTCCGGCGGCTCTCGCTGCGGGGGCCACCGGGCTCTGCGTCGCGACGGCTGGGGAGGGCGCCGCACTGCGCCCGCTCGTGCCGCGCGGGACGCGGATCCTCGTCCTCGGGCCTCTGGCCGACGGCGACGCGGAGCGCGCACGGGGCACCGAGCTCGAGGTGGCGGTTCACGACCCCGGCACCGTCCCGGGCCTTCGGACGCACCTCAAGGTCGAGACGGGTATGGGCCGGTTCGGCATGCAAGCCGAGGACGCGCTGGCTGCCCCCCGGGAGGACGTGGTCGGGCTGATGAGCCACCTCGCGACGGCGGATCTGCCCGACGAGAGCTTCGCCCGCGAACAGCTCGGTCGCTTCGCGCAGCTCGCCGAGCACTTCGACGGCGTTGTCAAGCACGTCGCGAACAGCGCCGCCGCGCTCAGGTTTCCCGAAGCGCGCTGGGATGCGGCGCGGTGCGGGACTGCCATCTACGGCCTGTCGCCGTTCGGCGACGATCCCGCAGGTCACGGCCTCGAGCCCGTGCTCTCCTGGCGGAGCTACGTGGCGCACGCCAAGACGCTCGCGCCCGGCGAGAGCACCGGCTACGGCCGGCGTTTCGTCGCCGAGCGCCCGACGCGGATCGGCCTCGTCCCCGTCGGCTATGCGGACGGCTTCCGGCGTGGGCTCACAGGCACCGAGGTTCTGGTCGGCGAGGCCAGGCGCCGAGTGGTCGGGACGATCTCGATGGACTCCTTCGCCGTCGAGCTCGAGGACGAGCCGGTGGGGGCCCCGGTGACGCTGCTCGGCGACGGCGTCCTCGCCGAGGAGCACGCGCGCGTACTCGGGACGATCAACTACGAGATCGTCACCGGGATCCGAGCCGGCGCCGAGCGGACCGAGCGCCGTGCTTGAGGTCGACCCTGCGATCCGGGCCGCCGTCTCCGGGGACGAGGCTTACGTCGTCGGCGGGGCCGTCCGTGACGAGCTCCTCGGTCGCGAGGTGCTCGACGTCGACGTGGCCTGTCCCGACCCCGTCGGCGCCGCACGGCATTACGCCGCTGGCAAGGGTGGTGCGCTCTTCCAGCTCTCCGAGCGGCACGGCGCGTGGCGAGTCGCCTTTCGGGACGGGCGCACAGTCGACTTCACGCCGCTTCCGCACGGGATTGAAGCCGACCTCCGGACGCGCGACTTCACGGTCAACGCAATTGCAGTGCCGGTCGAGGGCGGCGACACGGTCGACCCACTCGAGGGCCGCGCCGATCTCGAGGCGAAGTCTCTGCGCGCCGTCTCGGCGGCTGTGTTCGAGAACGACCCGCTGCGGCTTCTCCGGGCCGTCCGGCTCGAGGACGAGCTCGGCTTTCGGCTCGAAGCGGAGACGGAGGAGCTCTTGCGCGCGGCCGCCGGGCGCGTTGGAGATCCCGCCGGAGAGCGGATCGTCGGCGAGCTCGAACGGCTCTCGCCGAACGGGTTCCGCCGGCTGGACGAGCTCGGCCTCCTCGAGCCGCTCGGCGGCTCGCTGGAACGGCTCGACGAACGCCCGCAACCGCTCTTGCTCGTGCTCGTCTTCGGCCGAGAGCTCGAGCGGCTGCCGATCTCCAACGATCTCCGGCGCCTTTCACGGAGGGTGCTCGCTGCGGAGCCGCCCGAGAACGACACGCCGCGCGCGATCCACCGCTTCCGGCGCAGAACCGAGCCGTTCGCACTCGAAGCGCTCGCCTACCTCGGCGCCGACGAGCTGGCGCCGGTCATCGAGGAGGCGCGCCGAAGCGAGCCGGCCGAGCCGCTCCTCCGCGGGGACGAGCTCGGCATCGAGCCAGGACCGGAGGTCGGCCGCCTCCTGAGCCGGATCGCGGAGGAGCGGGCCGCCGGCACGATCTCGACGCGTGAGGACGCGCTCGAGCTCGTCCGGAGGGAGCGCACCGGGACATGACCGGGGCCGCCAACCGCCACCGCTTCGCCGAGAGCGCGCACCTCATGGCCGAGAGAGCGGTGGAGGACGCACGCGGGCTCGTCCCCCGCCTCCGGGCCTTCTGCGAGCTCGGAGGCGCGGAGCGGGCTCTCGACGTGGGCACAGGCGCAGGGTCGTTCGCGCTCGCCCTCGCGCCGAGCGTCCGCGAGGTGATCGGCCTGGATCCCGTGCCGGAGCTCCTCGCCCACGCCCGTCGCCTCGCCGAGGGCCTGGAGAACCTGTCGTTCGTGGAGGGGGACGCAACAGCGCTTGCCTATGACACGGATTCCTTCGACCTTGCGACGTGCTCGCGCACTCTCCACCACGTCCGCCGGCCGGAGCTGGTCGTGGCGGAGCTCGCCCGGGTCGTCAGGCCCGGCGGCAAGATCCTGATCGTCGACCAGCTCGGCTCCCTCGACCCGCTCGAAGGACTGGCGCGCGACCGGCTCGAGCGTCTCCGCGACCCTTCGCACCAGCGGACGCTCTCGGATCCGGACATCCGCGGGCTGCTCGAGGCCAACTGGCTCGTCCTGCGGCGCTCCCGGGTCGACCGCGAGGAGTACGACCTTGCGGACTTCCTCGACTACGCCGCCTGCCGGGGCGAGCCACGGGAGAGGGTCCTGGACGAGGCCGAGCGGCTCGTTGCGTCCGGCGAGGCGGCCGGGATCGCCCTGCGCCGCTCCGGCAGCGGCTACGGGATGACGGTCGAGGTCGGCTGGTACCTGGCCGTCGAACCTATGAGCGCCACTTGATCGTGCAGCCCACCGGAGGCGTCTCCTGCACGGCGGGCTGCTCGCCCTCGAGGGCGGCATCCAGCGCGCGGCGGAGAAACGGCTCGGCCCGGTTCGGGTCGGTGTAGTCCGAGTCCGGGGCGCCGTGATAGACGAGTCGGCGGTCTGCGTCGAAGACGAAGACCTCCGGCGTGCGGGCCGCGGCGTACGCAGCCGCGACCTCCTGGGAATCGTCACGTAGGAAGGGGAACGCAAAGCCTTTCTCCCGCGCTCGCTCCGTCATGTCCTCGAAGGAGTCTCCGAGGTGGTCGTTGGAGTTGACGGCCACCAGCCCGGCGCGTCCGTCGTAGTCGCGCGCCAGGTCGTTCAGGCGGTCCTCCCAGGCGTGGACGTACGGGCAGTGGCAGCAGGAAAACACGATCGCGACGGGGAGGCCCTCGTAGTCCTCGAGCGAGTGCTCCTGCCCGTCCACGCCGGGCAGCCTGAAGGCCGGGGCAGGATCTCCGAGCGAGAGGCGAGGCACGCGGCCATGCTACCCACGCCGTGAGCCGCCTCTACGACGCAGTCGCCGCGGGGATGTGGGCCTACACGCATGCCGCCTTCCGCGTCCGCAGCCTCGCGCCGGAGAGGCTGCGCGTCAGACCCGGGACGATCCTGGCGATCACCCACCGACGCGAGACGGACGTGCCGCTCGTCTGCCCACCGCTCTTCTACGGGAGCCCCATGTGTGTCGAGCACTCGCTGCGGATGAGCTTCGCCGCCCGCCAGGATCTCTTCGAGCCCGGCTTCTTCGCCGGTTTCCCCAAGGCCGTGCCGGCGCCCTTGAGGCGACTGCTCTGGCGGCTCGACATCGCGCGCTACCTGCACGTGCTGACGCTCCTGCCGGTTCGGAGCGCGGCCGTGATCCGGCTCGTCGACGTCGTGCGCCTCGATCCGGAGCTCGCAGTCGAGGCGTGTCCGCCGGAGCTCGTGCGTGACCTCCGGCGGCGGGCCGCGGAGCTCGGCCTGCCGGATCCGCGCCTGGCCGGAGACCTCGACCGCGGGGAGTACGGCGACCTGCTCTGGCGCACCTTCACGAAGGCCGAGCTCGGCGGCGAGAGGTTCGAGTCGGCCTGGCGGCGGCATGGGGCCGCCGCCGCGAGCGACTTCCGCGTCCTCGTCGAGGAGCTGAACGGCGGCGGCGTCCTGCTCCTCTTTCCCGAGGGACGCCCCTCGCCCGACGGCGAGATCGGCCCGATCCAGCGCGGCCTGAAGGCGCTCGTCCGCCGCGGCCGGCCGAGGTGGATCCAGCCGATCGGGATCGCCTACGACCCGCTCGTGCGAGGCCGGACACATGCGTTCGTCTCGTTCGGCGAGCCCTTTCCGACGCCGGAGGAAGACGCGGAGGCGGTCGTCCTCGACCGGTTGAAGCTCGCGGTCCCGCTTACGGCAGGGCAGGTAGTGGCCGCGGCCCTGGCCGCCGGCGACGAGCCGAGCGCAACGGCACTCGGCGAGGCGCTCGAGGCGGCGCTGGCAGACGGGCGAAACGTCGCTCCCGAGCTCCTCACATCGCAGGGACGGGCGAGGCGGCTGGCGGTGGCGGCTGAGGCCGCTCGAGGGGCGCCACGATCGGTGCTCGAGTTCCTGGCGAGGGAGTACCGGAGCGCCAGAGACCGCTAGCGGCGGCTCCCGCGCGGTACTAGCCGGGCGACTCGGCTGCGTGCTTGTCGTGGCGGCCGCGGAAGAACCGTGGGAGGGCAGGCCGAACGAGCAATGCCCCGAGGATCGTGACGGGCAGGACGCTGAGGGCGTGCATGGTCAGCACGTAGGCGGTCGCGGACTCCTCGGGGACGTCGATGCCGCGAGCCGCGAGCAGCGTCAGGTAGTCGAAGCTCCCCAGTCCCGCCGCCGTCGCCGGCACGGCGAGGGCCAGATTTCCGATCCCTTCGAGGAGGAAGTACGCGCCTGCTTCGAGCTCGAGCTCGTAGGCGCGGCCGACGAGCGCATACATCGCGACGTCGGCGATCCACATGGCAACAGACGTCGTGAAGATCATCGCTACCCGCTGCGTGCCGCGGAACCCGCCGAGCCCCTCCACGAAATGGGCTGCCGAGCGGTTCACGCGCGTGTGCCAGCGCGGCGGGAGCCGCCGCGTGGCGCGGAAGACGAAGCGCTCGGTCCTGTCCTTGTCGCGCCCTGCCAGCCAGACGAGCACCACGCCGAGCGCGGTGCCGGCCGAGAGACCGATGCCTGTCAGGAGCAGGATGCCACCCTCGCCGAGGAGGAGCGCCCCGAGGACGATCCACGCTGCCAGCACGACGCCGTCCAGAAGGCGCTCCGCGAAGAGCGTGCCCGCGCTCACGAAAACTGGGACGTCGGCGACTTCCCGCATGGACTCGATCCGCAGCAGGTCCCCGCCGCGGGCCGGAAGGATGTTGTTGGCGCCGCGCCCGACGCTGACAGTCGAGAAGAGAGAGCGGAAGCGCACCTTGTAGCCGGCGCCCTCGAGGAGATAGCGCCATCGGAGCGCCATCACGGTGACGTTCACGAGCACGAGGCCGAGCGTGCCGAGCATCGTCCATCCCGGTAGATCGAGGATCTGCCTCCAGGCCTGACCGAGGTCGACCTCGCGGAGGAAGAGGATGAGGAACGCCGCCGTCGCGGCCGTTCCGATCAGGATCCTCGTCAGGTTGCGGCGCCAGCGCACGGTCAAAGTATCCCTGCCACGGTCGGCCGGAGAGAATGAGCGTCATGGCTTCGAGCGGCGGCCGGCGGCGCGCGTTCTCGGGACGGCGCGAGGCGCTCCTCGGGCTCGGTGCGTACGCGCTCTACCTCGGCGTCCGGGCCGTGGTCGTGCGAGAGCGAGGCCGGTCGCAGGCCAGTCGGAACGCCGAGCGGTTGGTCGACCTGGAGCGGCGACTCGGCGTCCACTGCGAGCCCAAGCTCCAGCGGCTCCTCCTCCCGCGGACGCGACTCGTCGCGGGGTTGAACGTCGGCTACGCGGTCTTCAACTTCGGGTTGACGGTCGGGTGGTTGCTGCGCCTCTTCTTCGAGCGCCATCCGGACTTCCACCGTCTCCGGCGCGGAGCGTTCCTGACCTTCCTGGGAGCGCAGCCCGTCTTCCTCCTCTTCCCGACGGCGCCGCCCCGGACGCTCGAGGGGTTCGTGGACACGATCCAGGAGGTGAGTGGCTTCGACCTCGACTCGGGGCTCGTGGCGAAGCTCTACAACCCGCTGGCGGCGATGCCGTCGATTCACGTCGCGTTCGCGGTCGTGACGGCGGCGGGCCTGGCGGAAACGAGCCGCAGCGGCCTCGTGCGCCGGGCGGCGCCTGCCTATCCGCCTCTCGTCGCGTTCACCGTCTTCGCGACCGCCAACCACTATGTCCTCGACGGCGTAGCGGGCGCCGCCCTGGGCGCCCTCGGCCTGCGAGCAGCGCGCGCGTTCGACTAGTCCCTAGCGGCCACGACCGGGGTCAGACCCCCGACAGGGCCGAAACGGACGCGGGCTAGCAGCGCAAGCCAACTCGGGCAGTCGAGCAGCCCCAACGGACGCAGCCGTCTTGGCCGTGTCAGGGGTCTGACCCCGGACATGTCCCTTCGGGCCAGGGGCAGGAATCGTTTCCGGAGCCCGACGGCGAACTGGGAGCTAGGCGACCTTTTCGAGCACCGGGGAGCTCTCGCGCTCCTCCAGGAGATCCAGCACGGCCGCTTCGATGGGGCCTTGCGCGTGCGGGCCGCCGAGCGCGTCGACCTCGCCGAGCTCTTCGACCGCGCCGCCGATCGTGAGCCCGTCCCGGTAGCGGTCGAACACCCGCGGGTCGATGTAGGACGCCCGGCAGACGGCCGGGGTGTTTCCGAGGTAGTGCGCAACCTCCTTGATCGCCCGCGTGATCGCGCGTGCCCGCGCGGTTTTCGACACCGCCGCACGGCCGGACACTCCGAGCCCGACCGCCGCGAGCACCGTGGCGTTCCAGGTGCGGAAGTCCTTGGCGGAGAAGTCCCCGCCCGTGTGCTCCTTAATGTAGGCGTTGATGTCGGGCGACTTCACGTCGACGAACCTGCGGCCGTTCCGGTAGGCGAGAAGCTCGTCGCCGCCTGAGCGGCGTCTCTTCAGATCCTGGACGAGCTCGTAGACGTCGTCGTCGACGATGGACTGGAGGCGCTGCTGGCCTCCCTTCGCCTCGTAGTCGAAGGAGACGACGCCGTCGTCGCCGAGCACGACATGGTGTTTCCGCATCGTCGCGAGCCCGTAGGTGCCGTTCTTCTCGGCGTAGTCCTCCCCGCCGATTCGGAAGAAGCCGCGGTCGAGAAGCCGCACGGCGCCCGCGAGCACGCGTTCCCGCGGGAGCCCGTTGAGCCCGAGGTGACCTGTGGCCGCGGAGCGAAGCTGGGGGAGCGAGCGCGCGAAGTCCATCATCTCGTCGAACTTCTCCTGGTCGCGCCGCTCGCGCCAGCGGTCGTGGTAGCGGTACTGCCTGCGTCCGGCGGCGTCAGTGCCGATGGCCTGGATGTGGCCGTGCGGGTACGGGCAGATCCAGACGTCCTGCCAGGCGGGTGGGATCACGAGCTCGCGGATCCGCTCGATGACGCCGGGATCCTCGATCCGGTTCCCGTTCTCGTCCAGGTACTCGAACCCACGCCCACGGCGGCGGCGGGTGATTCCGGTTCCGGAGCAGTCGACGCGTCTCAGTCGCGGCACGGCCCCGGTGTTCCCCGGCGTCGCCGGGGCCAACCCTGCCTATTCGTCCAGGAAGACCGCGAGGGTCGCCGTGAACCCGTGTAAGAACGTCTGACCGCCGACCGGCCCGATCTCGCCGCCGCAGAAGAAGCCGGCGATTGCGTCACTCGCGAGCGCCTCCTCCACGAGTCGCGCGTCGTGGTCGGCGGCGGGGAACATGGCCCGCCCCCGTCCGTTGCAGGTGAAGAGGAGGCCACCGGCAGGCCGGGTGCCGGCGAGCGCCGCGGCCAGCGACGCCCGGAGGTCCTCGTCCGCCGAGGCCGCGTCCCGCACGTGGAAGCGCAGCGTTTGGCCCACACGCACGCGCTCGCCCAGAGCGATCGCGCCCGAGTCCTCGTCGGCGCCGAGGAGGCCGCGCATCAGGTAGTCGCCGCGCTCGTAGGAAGGCTTGTTCTCGTCGATGACGAGCCCGGCGAGAAGCCCGCGGGCAGCGAGGAGCTGACGCTCGGCCGGCAGTGCCGCGATCTCCTCCCGGAGGCGCGCGACCGCCGGTTGCCCCGCCAGCTCGTAGACGACGTTTCCCTCCGCCCGCGTGATGACGGCGTCGCGCCCGAACGGCGCACAGCCCTGCGAGACGACCGTCCGGACGGCGACGCCGCGGAGCACCACACCCACGGCACCGCCCGGGTGAGACTCCTCGTCGAGAAGGAGCGCCTGCGCGCCGGCCTCGTTGCCTCCGACTGCGATGCCGCCGACCACCGGCACGGCCGGCCAGTCCTCGTTGAGCCGCTCGAGGAAGCCCGAGGCCGGGAAGGTAAACGGGTCGGCGAGGAGTGCCACGAGCGACGCCCCCTCGGGCTCGGGGAAGCCGGCGACGCCGAGACCCGTGCCGGTCTCCACCGGCTCGGCATGGAACGGCTCGATCTCGGCGCCTGGCAGCGAGGCCGCCCAGACGGCGATGGCAGCGCCTTGTTCCACCTCGTGCGGCCCGCCGACGACGCCCTGCGCGACGCAGCCCACGAGGTGGCGCGGCTCGAGCTCGGCGCGAACCGCCTCCGCGGCGTCCTCGGCATCCTCGAGGTGGTGCGGGGACAGGAAGACGAACGCCAGGTCGACCGGCGCGCCCTCGAGGGCGGTCCCGACCTCACCAGACGCCTCGTGGGCGGCCTCCGAGGTCGACTCGGCTCGCGAGAGCCCCGCGGCGATCCGGCTCACCGGCCCGCTCTCCGTCTGATCACCAGCCGCGCCAGGCTCGCCGGGGCGACTGCGGCTGCAGCCGCAGCAAGCCGAAAGCCCGCAGGCACGAAGGTCTCCGAGCGATCCCGCTGCACGGCGCGTATGACTGCGTCGGCGACGCGCTCGGGCTGGATCACGATCCGACGCCCCCAGCCGGTCTCGCGCAACCGTGCTTGCGGGAAGCCCTCGGTCTCGACCGGGCCCGGGGAGACCGTGTGGACGCCGATGCCGCGCGGTGCGAGCTCGACCGCGACGCTCCGCGAGAAGGCGATCTGAGCGTGCTTTGCCGCGGCGTACGGGCCCGAAGAGCCGAAGGCCACCGTCCCTGCCACCGAGACGACGTTGACCAGGTGCGCCGGGGCGCCGCGCTCTAGAAGCGGCAGGAACGCGCGCAGGCACCAGACGCCGGCCAGGTAGTTGATCCGCATCACGTTCGCGATCTCCTCTTCGGAGAGCTCGAGGAAGCCGCCGCGGGCGGGGATCCCCGCGTTGTTCACGAGGAGCTGAACCGTCCCGTGCCGTCCGGCGACCCGCTCTGCCAGTGCCCGGACCGCCTCGTGGTCAGACACGTCGCAGACTTCAGTTTCCGCGCCGGTTTCCGCGGCAATCGCCCTGAGCCGCTCCTCGCCCCGGGCCACGAGGACGCAGCTCCAGCCGTCCCGCGTCAGCCGCCGCGCGAGTGCGGCACCGATCCCGCTCGATCCCCCTGTGACGACGGCGACGCGTATGGCGGCAGCGTAATGGCCCCTGCGCGGGGTTCGGCTCAGGCGTCCGCGACGGCGGCGGGGTAGAGGCGGTCGCGCCCTGCGAACTCCTGCTGCATGCGGGCGACGTAGGCGGCCAGGTCGGCTTGGCGGCGCTCCAGGCGCTCCTCGAGCTCGGCCACGCGCCGCTCGTCCTCCTCGAGTCGATCCTCGCGCACGTTGTAGTCGAACTCGCGGCGGGCCGCGGCCTCCTCGAGCTCGTCCTCACGGGTCTGGAGCTCCTTGAGCCGGTCTGCCAGGTCCTCCTCGATTTGCGAAAGCCGCTCCTCCTGGCGCTTGACGTGCCGCCGCTGACCCTGGAGCTGTTCCTCGTCCTCGTCGAGCGTCTTCGTGCGCTCGTCGAGCTCCGCCTGCCGCTCGGCGAGGACGGCGGCGAGGCTGTCGAGCTCGTGACGCCGCGACTCGTGGGACTGCGCTTCGCGGACGAAGCGCTCGCGGCGCTCGAGCGCCGACTCGCGCTCGGCGAGCTGCTCGGCCCAGGCACCGAGGTCGGTGCTCGTGCCGGCGCTCTCGGCTTCGGCCTGCTGGCGGGTCCGGAGCTCCTCGCGGAGGCGCGCGAGCTCGGCCCGAAGCGGTTCGTCGATTGCCGGCTCCTGCGCGCGGCGGGCGAGCTCAGCGCGTACCTCCGCGAGCTCGATGCCATGTGCCTCGCCTCGCCGCGTGGCGTCGGCGAGCTGCCGCTGGAGCGCCTCGTGGTTCTCGCGCGCTTCCCTGAGCGAGCGCTCACGCTCCTCGAGCCGGGCGAGCAGGCGATCGACGGCAGGGCCGCTGTCGTCCCCGACGTCGGCCTCTTCGAGCCGCCGCTGGATGGCGGACATCCGCTCCTCGACGACCGCGAGCGCGATCTCCCGTTCCTCGAGAGCCTTGAGCGCCTGGGCCAGGTCTGCTCCGCGTTCGTAGGCGAGCCCGCGCACGATCTGCGTGCTCTCCTGCAGGTAGTACGACTGGAGCCTCTCCCGAAGCCGGAACATCCCAGCCCTCATCGGCACCGTGGGGGTTGCGCCCAACGAGCCGAGACCCTCGTTCGAGGCACGTCCGACTAGACTCCCCGGCCGTGCCCGAACCCTTCGCAGGCAAGCGGGGTCTCGTCCTCGGCGTCGCAAATCGCCGCTCCATCGCCTGGGCGATCGCCCAGCGTCTCGCTGCCGGAGGCGCGCAGCTCGCGTTCACATACCAGGGCGAGCGGATCGAGAAGAACGTGCGCGACCTGGCCGAGTCGGTGGGGAGCCCCCTCGTCTGCGAATGCGACGTGCGCTCCGACGAGGGCGTCGAGCAGGCCTTCGGACAGGTCGCGGACACATTCGGCGGCGAGCTCGACCTCCTCGTCCACTCCGTTGCGTTCGCGGACACGCGGGACCTCGAGGGCCGCTTCACGGACACACCGCGCGACCGCTACTGGCTCGCGCTCGACGTGTCCGCATACTCCCTGGTCGCGACGGCGCGGGCCGCGGAGCCGCTGATGGAGAAAGCCGGCGGCGGCTCCATCCTCACGATGACCTACCTCGGCGGAGAGCGGGCGGTGCCTCACTACAACGTCATGGGCGTGGCGAAGGCGGCGCTCGACGCTTCGATGCGGTACCTGGCCTGGGACCTCGGGCCAAAGGACATCCGGATCAACGCGGTCTCGGCGGGGCCTGTCCGCACCCTGGCGGCACGCTCGATCGCCGGCTTTCCGACCATGGAGGCGATCGTCGAGGAGCGCTCTCCGCTCCGGCACAACATCGAGGCGGACGACGTTGGGGCGGCCGCCGCGTACCTCCTCTCGGACGACGCGAAGAACGTGACCGGCACGACGCTCTACGTCGACGCCGGCTACCACGCCATGGGCATGTAGCGAGGCTGGGCCGCCTCTCAGCGGCGGCCGACCGACTCGGCCGGGCGTTCGGCCTCGATCCTCCGCGGAGGCCCGCCGTCCTGGGGCGCCTCGATCGTGAGATTCGGAAGCAGGCGGTCGAGCCAGCGCGGGATGTACCACGACTTCTCGCCGAGCAGCGTGAGGAAGGCGGGCACGAGGGTCATCCGCACGATGAGCGCGTCCGTCAGGATCGCGACCGCGAGCAGGAGGCCGAACTCCTTCGGGATGCGATCGGCGCCCGTCGCCGCCAACCCTATAGCGATGGCGCGGAGCGGCGCGACCTGGCTGGGGCCGCTCAGCCAGTGGCGATGTAGACGTTCTTGAGCTCGGTGTAGTAGTCGAGCGCGTGCGGCCCGAGCTCGCGGCCGACGCCCGACTGCTTGAAGCCGCCGAACGGCGTCTGCACCCGGACGGACGTGTTCGAGTTGACCGAGAGCGTCCCGGACTCGAGGGCGCGGGCGACGCGGAGTGCCTTCGCGCCGTCGCGCGTCCAGATCGAGCCCGAGAGGCCGTAGATCGTGTCGTTCGCGAGCCGCACGCGCCTCGGCTTCGTCCTCGAACGGGATCACGGCCGCAACCGGGCCGAAGATCTCCTCGCGGGCGGCGCGGTCGTCGTTCGAGACCGGCGCGAGCACGGTCGGCGGGAACCAGTAACCCGGCCCGTCGGGCGCGGAGCCGCGGAAGGCGACCGGCGCGCCGTCCTCGACGTACGAGCCGACCTTCTCGCGGTGCGAGGCCGAGATGAGCGGGCCCATCTCCGTGTCGTCGTCGAGCGGGTCGCCGACGCGAAGCGCCTTGACCGAGCCCTCGAACGCCTCCATGAAACGGTCGACGCGCGCTTCGCTCGACGAGGATGCGCGAGCGGGCGCAGCAGTCCTGGCCCGCGTTCCCGAAGACGGCGTACGGAGCGGCGGCCGCGGCAGCCTCGAGGTCCGCGTCCGCGAAGATCACGTTGGCGGACTTGCCGCCGAGCTCGAGCGTGACGCGCTTGATGGACTGCGAGGCGAGCGCGCCGACCTTCCGGCCGACCTCGGTCGAGCCTGTGAAGGCGACCTTGGCGACGTCGGGGTGCTCGACGATCCGCTCGCCGACCGTGCGCCCGGGCCCGCTGACGACGTTCAGCACGCCCTCGGGAAGACCGGCCTCGAGCGCGAGCCGCTCCAGGCGCAGCGCCGTCAGCGGCGTGAGCTCGGCCGGTTTCAGGACGACGGTGTTCCCGGCTGCGAGCGCCGGGCGCCACCTTCCACGAGGCGATCGCGAGCGGGAAGTTCCAGGGCGTGATGAGGCCGACGACCCCGAGCGGCTCGCGGAACGTCACGTCGACGCCGCCCGCGACGGGAATCGTGTTCCCGAGCAGCCGTTCCGGGCGCCCCGGCGTAGTACGCCGAACACGTTCGCGACCATCCCGACCTCGCCGCGCGCGTCGGAGATCGGCTTGCCGACGTTCCGCGCCTCGAGCGTCGCGAGCTCGTCGGCGGCGTCCGCGATCGCGTCAGCCAGAGCCGGCGCAGGAGCCGGCCGCGCTCGTCCGGGGCGATCGCCTTCCAGGCGGGGAACGCCTCCCTGGCGCGCGCGATCGCCTCGTCGGCCTCCTCGACCCCGGCGCGCGGCATCTCCTCGAGCACCTCCTCGGTGGCCGGCTCGATGACCTGCGTCGTTTCGGTGCTGACGCTCATGCGCTCGTTTAGCCTACTAACCGTGAGCGGCCGAGCCGATCGACGCGAGCGAGACGCGGCTCTTCCCACCCGAGCTCGACCGCCCGTATCCCGGTGGCGGTCCGCGGCGAGGGCGTCTGGGTCGAGGACGCGGCCGGCAAGCGCTACCTCGACGCGATGAGCGGCGGCTCGATGGCGGCGACGCTCGGCTACGGGCGCAGCGACCTGATCGAGGCCGCGCGCGAGCAGGCGCTGAAGGTCTCCTACGTCCACAACGAGTACCTGACGAGCCCCGCGCAGGAGCGGCTCGCCGAGGAGCTCGTGGCAGTCGCGCCGGAGGGCTTCGCGCGCGCGTACTTCGTCACCGGCGGCGCCGAGGCGAACGAGGCCGCGCTCCGCCTCGCGCGGGCCTACCACGTGAACCGCGGCGAGCCCGAGCGCTGGCGCGTGATCTCGCCGGCGCAGGCGTACCACGGGCCGACGATCGCCACGCTCGCGCTGACCGGCCGGCCCGGCCTCCACGGCCCGCTCGGCGCCTACCTCCCGCCCGTCGAGCACATCCCGCCGACCACCGCCCGCTTCGACGAGACCGGCCAGGCCGCGCTCGACGCGCTCGACCGGATCCTCGAGGAGGTCGGCCCGGACTCGGTCGCGCTCTTCTTCTGCGAGGCGATCGGCGCAGCGGCTCTCCCGGCGCACAGGCCGCCCGACCGCTTCTGGGAGGGGCTGGCGGAGCGGCGCGAGCGACCACGGCTTCCTGATCGGCTTCGACGAGATCGTCACCGGCCTCGGCCGGAGCGGGAACTGGTTCGCGGCCAACGACCTGCCGATCGTCCCCGACATGATCGCGACGGCCAAGGGCCTCGGGGCCGGCTACGCGCCGATCGGCGTCGCTCTCTGCCGCGAGCGGGTCTACGAGGCGGTCGCGAACGGCTCGCGGACCTTCTCGCTCGGCCACACGTGGAACGGCGCTCCGCTCTCGTGTGCGGTCGGCCTCGCCGTCGTGGACGCGCTCAGGCGCGAGGGGCTCGTCGAGCGCGTGCGCGATCGAGGGCCCTCGCTCCGCGACCGAGCTCGAGGAGGCGCTTCGCGACGTCCCGCTCGTCCACGAGGTCCGCGGCCACGGCTACCTCCTCGGCGTCGAGTACGCCGACCCGCGGGACGGCGGCGCGTCCTTCCTGCCGCCCGAGCTGGGCGTGGCCGGCAAGATCGACGCGGCCGCGTTCGAGCGCGGGCTCCTCACGCTCTCGACGCAGCCGACGCGCGACGGCTTCGCGGGCGACCAGAGCCTCTTCGCGCCGCCGTTCGTGACGAGCGACGAGGAGCTGGCCGAGATGGTCGAGCGCTTCGCCGCGGCTCGGTGCGCGACGTGTGGAGGTCGGTCGAGCGCGAGCTCGAGGCGACACCGGCGGCGACGGCATGACTGACGCGGCGCACCACGGGCGGCCGCGGCCGCGCGCTCGTGATCCAGCACGAGGAGCCGACGCCGCCCGGGCTCATCAAGACCTGGCTCGAGGAGCGCGGCTTCGTCGTCGACGTCCTCCGGATCGACGAGCGCGACCCGCACGACATCGACCCGCGCGACTACGGGCTCATCGTCTCGCTCGGCTCCGAGTTCGGCGCCTACCAGGACGACCTCGACTGGATCGGGCACGAGATGGACTTCCTGAAGGACGCGACCGAGGCGGACGTGCCGATCCTCGGCGTCTGCTTCGGCGGCCAGCTCCTCGCGCGCGTGCTCGGCGGCGAGGTCTTCCGCTCCGACCGGGAGGAGATCGGCTGGCTGCCCGTCGGGTAGCGAGCGATCCGGACACGGTGCCGGACGGGCCGTGGTTCCAGTGGCACTTCGACTCCTTCACGGCGCCGCCCGGCGCGCGAGGTGATCGCCGAGAACGAGGTCGGGCCGCAGGCGTATGTCATCGGGCGGAGCCTCGGCGTCCAGTTCCACCCCGAGGTGACGCCGGAGATCATGGACGCCTGGGTCAAGACGTACCGGCACGAGCTCGACGAGCACGGCGTCGACCCCGACGCGCTCCTGCGCCGAGACGCACGAGGCGAGCGAGCAGACGCGCGAGACGAGCCTCCAGCTTCTCGACGGGTTCCTGCGAGCGGATCGCGCGGATCGAGGAGCGGGCATGAGCGCCACGGCCCCGTGGTCACGACCGACGCGACGAAGGTCTTCCCGCGTCTCCTCGACGCGGCCTGCGTGTCGATCGAGCGCGGCGAGGGCGTTCGGCTCTACGGCGTCGACGGCCGCGAGATCCTCGACGCCTGCGGCGGCGGCGCGATGGTCGCCTCGCTCGGCCACGGCCGACGGGACATCGTCGAGGCCGCCGCGCGCCAGGCCGAGGTGCTCTCCGTACATGTACTACCACCACTTCACGAACGAGCTCCAGGAGCGGCTACGCGCGACCGCGTGCTCGAGGTCGCCGCGCCCGTCCATGGCCCGCGCCCGCTTCGTCACCGGCGGCTCGGAGGCGAACGAGATGGCGCTCCGGCTCGCGCGCCAGTACCACGAGGAGCGCGGCGACGACGCGGTCGCTGGCGCGTCGATCTCGCCGGCTCAGGCCTACCACGGCGCCACCGTTCGGCGCGCTCGGCCTCACCGGCCGGCTCGGGCCTCCAGTCGCCGTACGAGCCCTACCTGGCCGGCCACCTGCACATCCCGCCGTCGACGCGCGCGCTTCGACGAGACCGGGGAGAAGGCGCTCGACGCGCTCGACCGCGTGCTCGAGGAGGTCGGCGACTCGATCGCCGCGTTCGTCTGCGAGCCGTGAGCGCCGCCGCGCTGCCTGCCTACTCCCCGCCGGACGCGGTTCTGGGAGGGTCTCGCCGAGCGGCGTGAGCGAGCACGGCTTCCTGGTCTGCTTCGACGAGATCGTCACCGGCTTCGGGCGCACCGGGACGTGGTTCGCGGCCGACCAGCTGCCGCTCGAGCCGGACATCGTCAGCTTCGGGAAGGGCGCCGCGGCCGGCTACGCGCCGCTGGCCGGGATCCTGTGCCGAGAGCACGTCTACGAGGCGATCGACTCGGGCTCCCAGAACTTCGAGCACGGCCACACCTGGGACGGCGCGCCGCTTCTCTGCGCGGTCGGGCTCGCCGTCCTCGACGTGCTGGAGCGCGAGCGGCTAGTCGAGCACGTGGCCGAGCGCGGGTCCGAGCGTCCTCGAGGAGCTTCGCGTCGCCGATCGAGCCGCTTCGACGTCGTCGGCGAGGTGCGAGGCCGCGGCTTCCTGCTCGGCTTCGAGCTCGTCGACCCGCGCGACGGTGTGTCCATCCTCCCGGCGGAGATCGACGGCGGCTGCGCTCGTCGACGAGACCGCGCTCGAGCACGGCCTCCTCGTGAACTCCTCGTCGCGGGAGCAAGGACGGCTACGCGAGCGACCAGACGCTGCTCGCGCCTGCGTTCACCTCGACGGACGACGAGCTCGCCGAGATGGTGGAGCGCCTCGCGCTCGACGCTCGAGGAGGTAGACGCTGCAGGTGAAGTCGAAACTTCGGGCATGAGCCAGACCGAGGTCTCGGAGCTCGCGGCCGCGCTCGGCGACGCCGGCGGCGGCCCCGACGAGTACGTCCTACTCGGGATTCCCGGACCTGAACGGCTACCTGCGCGGCAAGGCGCTTCGCCGGAGCGCCTTCGAGGCGGCGGTCCGGGACGGGACGGTCATGACCGACCTCCTGCTCGGCCTCGACCCGGTGGACGCGCCGATCACGTCCTACGAGGAGTTCGGAATCCGCTCCGGCGCCGGCGACCTCGTCGTCCATCCAGACGTCGAGACCCTGCACGAGCTCACCTGGCGGCAGGGCTGGAGCGTCTGCCTCGGGACGCCCGACCTGGCGCGACGGGAGCGCCGTGCGAGCTCTCCGTCCGGGAGACGCTTCGGCGCGCGCTGGACGTCGATGGCCGAGCTCGGCTACGACGTCCGGGCGGCGATCGAGTACGAGATCCGGATCTGGGACGCCGAGGGGCAGCCGCTCTCGACGGGTATCAGCTACAGCCTCGTCGAGGTGGCGCGCTACCACGAGCTCGTGAGCGTGCTCGGCGCCGGCGCTCGCGGGGCTGGGCGTCGAGCTCGCGGCCGTCCACACCGAGGCCGGGCCCGGGCCTCCTCGAGCTGAACCTCGCCGCGCGGGACGGTCTCCGCGCCGCTGACGACGCGGCCTACGTGAAGCTCGCGGTCAAGGAGGTCGCGTCGTCGCTCGGGCTGCGCGCGAGCTTCCTGGCCAAGACCGTTCCCGGGGAGGAGGGCTCGAGCGGCCACGTGCACCTCTCCTGCTGGTCAGACGGCGAGAACGGGTTCGCGGACGGAGGACGGCCTCGTCGGGCGCCGCTGTGGCGGGCATACTCGAGCACCTGCCGGCCGCGTCGCTCCTCCTGAATCCGACCATCAACTCCTACAAGCGGCTCGTGCCGGGCTGGTTCGCGCCCATCAACGTGAGCTGGGGGCTCGAGAACCGCTCCTGCGCGCTCCGCGTCATCCGCGGGGACGACCCGGGCCGGGCGCGCATCGAGTGCCGGCGGCCCGGGCGCCGACGCGAACCCGTACCTGGCGCTGGCCGTGCTCGTCGCGTCGGCGGCCGACGGCATCCAGCGCGGCGCCGAGCCGCCCGAGCCGGTCGAGGGCGACGCCTACGCGCGCGACGACCTCGCGGCGCTGCCCGGGCTCGCTCGAGAGCGCGCTCGCGGCGTTCCGGGCCGACGATGGCCTGCGCGCCGCGCTCGGCGAGGAGTTCAGCGACTACTACGCGACGTCGCGCGAGTGGGAGCTCTCCGCCTGGCGTGAAGCCGTGTCCGACTGGGAACGCGAACGGTATGAGCGAGCAGTCTGAGCCTGTCCTCTGATCGGCATCTGCGCCGTCCGCGAGCGGCGCAGTGGAGCTTCTGGGACAAGACCGTGCATCTCGTCCCGGACAGCTACGTCGGCGCCGTTCAGGGCGCCGGCGGTCTCGCGCTCATCCTCCCGGTCGACCCGCGCTCGCCGGTGCACATCGTGGATGCGCTCGACGGCTTCTTGCTCGTCGGAGGCGCCGACGTGGATCCCGCGCACCTACGGCGCCGAGCCCGAGGCCGAACCTCGGCCCGACCTACCCCGAGCGCGATGCCTTCGAGATCGCGCTCGTGAAAGCAGCGATCGAGCGAGAAGTGCCGGTGCTCGGGATCTGTCGCGGGATGCAGCTTCTGAACGTCGCGCTACGGCGGCACGCTCGTCCAGGACCTCGACGGGCCGGACGGGCAGAACATCCACCGGCGCCGGATCGGCGGCTTCGAGGACACGGAGAACCACGTCGAGCTGGAGGAGGGCTCGCTTGCCGCCCGCGCCGCCGGCGAGGGGCTCCATGTCGCCCACTGCCATCACCACCAGGCGATCGACCGTCTCGGCGAGGGCCTCGTGATCAGCGGTCGGGCCGTGGAGGACGGGATGGCGGAAGCGATCGAGAGCGCCGACGGCCGCTGGGTCCTCGGCGTCCAGTGGCACCCAGAGGCGCGGGACGAGAGCGCGATCGTGTCGCGCGTTCGTCGACGCCGCGCGCGAGCGAGCCGACAAGGGCCAGGTCGCGGCTAACGCAGGCTGGGCATGCCAGGCACCGGCTCTGGGCAGCCGCGTCCTGAGGGCAGACGTGTCAGGCGGTCAGCCTACCCCTGACACGTCGTGAATGGCCAGGGCCGCCAGCCGCGCGCTTGGCGCGAGTACCGCGGAAGGGCCGCTCGCGGACATTGGCGCCTCGTTCCTTGGCCATAAAGTCACGAAGGGTCTGACCCCTGACATGGCCCGAAGGGTCAGTAGAGCTCCAGGTACTCCTCGCGCTCCCAGTCCGTCACGTGGTCGGCGAAGCGCTGCAGCTCGTGGCGGCGCATGACCGTGTACGCCGTGCACGAACTCGGAGCCCAGGAGCTCCACGAGCTTCTCGTCCGCCTCCAGGAGCCGTGAGCGACTCCTCGACGGTTTCCGGGAGCTGCTCCTTCGACTCGTCCTCCTCGGCCGGCGGCGCCGCCGGCGGCTCGAGCTCCAGCTCCTCGGACACACCGAGCAGGCCCGCGGCCGAGGAGGCCCGCGCACGCCAGATACGGGTTCGAGAGCCCTGTCGGCGCGCGGTTCTCGACGTGGCGCGACGCGGCCGAGCCGCCCTTGATCCGGACGAGGGCGCTCCGATCCTCGAGTCCCCACGAGACGTTCGTCGGGCTGAAGGTGTGCGTTCGCCGGCGCTTCAGGCAGTTCACGGTCGGCGCGAGCAGCGCGTACGTCGAGCGTGCGTGCCGGAGCTGCCCCGCGATGAAGGCTCGCCCGACCGGCGTGAGCCCGTGCTCGCCGTCGTCGTCCGACATCGCGTTCTCGCCGCTCGTCGAGGTCGAGGAGCGTTATGTGGTTGTGCGCGCCGCATCCCGCCGAGTCGCTGAACGGCTTCGACATGAACGTCGCGATGTACCCCTCGAGGTGCGCGAGCTCCTTGACCCCGTTCTTGAACGTGAACGTCTGCGTCCGGGCCCCGCGAGCCCGCGACCGGGGCCGTAGTTGATCTCCCACTGCGAGCCTGCGTACTCGCAGTTCGCGGTGATGATGTCGACCCCGAAGGCGCGCATCTCGTCGACGATCCGCTGGATGAGCGGCACCCAGGAGTTCCGCACCGTGTTGAAGATGTGGTAGCCCGCGAAGAGCGGCTCGCGGGTCTCGCCGTCGAGGACGTAGAACTCGGGCTCGATGCCGATCAGCGGCTCGTAGCCGAGCTCGTGGCAGCGTTCGAGGACGCGCCGGAAGACCTGCCGCGGCGCCGCGCCGAGCGGCGTTCCGTCGTCCCAGGCGGTGTCGCAGATCATCCGGCCGGTCGCGTCGGCCCACGGCACCACGCGCGGCCGTCGACGGGTCGGGCCAGAGCCGCTGGTCGGCGTAGGCGATCTCCTCGTTGTAGAGCGTTCCCGAGACGACGTCGGAGCGGCTGTCGAGGACGACGGCGCCGCCGTACATGTTGAGCCCGCTCTCGGCGTACGAGGCGCAGTGCTCGATCGGAATCGTCTTCGAGCGGCTCGTCCCGTGCATGTCGGGGAGCTCGAAGCGCACGTAGCGGATCCCCTGCTCGCGCCACTCGTCGAGAACCTGCTCGACGCTCCCCTGACCCTCCTCGGCGACCGCCATGGCGCCGTACCTTAGATCACAGGGCGGAGCAGGAAAACGATTGCCTCGGACCCCTTGAACACCGCACCCCGCAGGCCATAATCGCGCGTCTCCGAATCCTCGGAGCACGAAAGGAGTCTCTGCATGGCCGATGTCAGCGTTCCCGGTGAACCCCGACGGAGGGTGACCCACGAGGGGACGGTCACCTCGATCGACATCAGCGGTCGTGAGGACGTGCAGAAGCTGCGGGCCGGCTCGATCGGCCTCGTCTCGGTGCTCTTCCTCTGCGTCACCGGCGCTCGGCGCCGCTGGCCGTGTTCATGTTCAACTTCCCGTTCGTCGTCGGTGCAGGGAACGAGCGGTATGCACCGGCCGCGTTCTTCTTCGCGACGATCGTCCTGACCATCTTCTCGGTCGGGTTCGTTCAGATGGCGCGAAAGCTCCGGGCTGCGGGCGGCATGTTCACCTACGTCAGCCACGGGCTCGGCCGTGCGCTCGGAATGATGGCGGGCATCTCGCTCGCCGCGGCGTACACGCTCTTCGGCGCCGTCGTTGATCGGCGGCTTCGCCGCATTTGCGCAGGCGAAGGTCGCCTCGGTCGACCAACACGCGATCCGATCAACTGGATCTGGTACGCGCTCATCGGCGATCGTCGGCATCGCGGCCCTGGGCTACTTCGACATTCCGATCTCGGCCAAGATCCTCGGCGTCGCCCTGCTCTTCGAGCTGGCTGTGATCCTCATCTTCACGGTCGGCGTGTTCGGGCAGGGCGGCAACGACGGCGTCTCGATCGACCCGGTGCTGCCGTGGAACGCCTTCCAGGGCATCGCGTTCGGCCTCGGCATCTTCATCGCCTTCTGGTCCTGGGTGGGATTCGAAGCGGCGCCCAACTACGCCGAGGAGTCGAGGAACCCGAGCCGGACGATTCCGATCGCGGTCTACGTCTCCTGTGTCTTCGTCGGCGTCCTCTACACCCTCGCGTCGTGGGCTTCGGTCAGCTCGTACGGGCCCGGCAACGAGGCGTTCGACGCGCTGACCGCGGGGGTCGACGAGCGTGTTCGGCGAGCGAGCGGACGGTGGACTACCTGAACTTCAACGTGGTGCCGGGTGAGCAGCTGATCGGCTCCTGGCTCGGGCACGCGATGGAGATCTTCATCATCACCGGTGCGTTCGCCTGTGCCGCCGCGCTGAACAACGCGGGGCTGCGCTACACGTACGCGCTCGGGCGGGAGGGCCTCCTGCCGAGGGCGCTCGGTCGCACGCATGCGAAGCACCGCACGCCCGCACGTCGCCGTTCTGACGTCGGCGCTCATCGCAGCCGCGATCCTGCTCACTTCCGGTTCGCCGGGCCGAGCGGGCTCGACGTCTACTACTGGCTCGCGGTTCAGGGCGTGATCTGGATCATCCTCGTCCAGGCGCTGACGTCGCTGGCCGTCTGGGCGTACTTCCGCCGCCAGCCCGCCGGCGAGCGGCACTGGTGGAAGACCACGGTCGCACCGTGGATCGGCTTCGTCGCTCAGGTGCTCGTGCTCTACCTCTGTTACAAGTACCTGAGCTCGCTCGCCGCCGGCGACGTGCTCTACGTGAAGGAGCTCGGCCGGATCGGCAACTGGGGCGGGTTCGAGCTCGACATCACCTGGCTCGGAATCATCGGCGTGCTGGTGCCGGTCGCCGCACTGGCCTACGCCTTCTACCTCCGCTCGGCGAAACGCGCCCAGTACGAGACGGCCGGACGGTTCATCAACGCGGGAGAGGTCTAGCCAGCAGCGGCCGGAAGGGGTGCCGGTCTTCGGCGCCCCTTCCGGCTACGACCGGAAGACCGAGCCGGCGGCGCCGTCGATCCGAAGCGTCGCGCCGGTCACGTGTGCCGACTCGTCACAGGCGAGCCAGGCCACGAGATTCGCAACGTCCTCGCCCGTGCCGAAGCGCCCGGAGGGCGGAGGAGTCCAATCCTCCGGGCTCTCGGCATGTTCCTCGTGGCCGGTCGGCGTGGCCTGAACGCCGGGCACGACGTCGCCGGGGCACACGGCGTTCGAGCGGACTCCGAGTGCGGCACCCTCGAAGGCGAAGAGCTCCGAGACGGCCACGGCACCGGCCTTCGTCACCGAGTAGGCCGCGATCGCCGGAATGCCGCGGATGGCGGTGTCGGAGGCGAGGTGGATCATCGAGCCGCCGCCGTCTGCCCGAAGCGGCCCGAAGCAGGCGCGCGAGACTCGGAAGAGCGCCGTCAGATTGACCTCGACGAGCTCGAGGAACGCGCGGTCGGGCGTCGACTCGATCGGCCCGCCGTAGATCATCCCGGCATTCGCGACGAGGACGTCGAGCCGGCCGCCGGAGAGCGCAAGCGCGTCTTCGACGGCGCGGTCGGAAGCCGCCCGGTCGAGGTGATCGCAGCGGAGAAACGTGGCGTCGGCCGCCTCGGCGACCTCAGCGCCCCGACCTTCGTCCCGGCCGGTGAAAGCGACCATCATGCCTTCGCGCGCGAGTCGTTCGACGATCGCGCGGCCGATGCCGGACGTCCCGCCCGTGACGAGAGCGTGCCGTCCGGCCAGCCCGTAGGAGGTCATGCGGGCTTCGTCCCCGCGAAGTAGCCAGCCCGCATCCCGCCCTCGACGGGCAGGAGCACGCCGTTCACGAACGCCGCATCCTCGGACGCGAGGAAGGCGACGGCGCCGGCGACGTCCTCTCCCCGCCCGACGCGCCCGACCGGCGGCCGAAGCCACGTGTCGGTGTCGAGCTCGTCATCGCGGCCCGCAGTCGTCGTCACCATGCCCGGCGCGGTGGCGCCCGGGCAGATCGCGTTCACGCGGACGCCTGCCGGGCCCGCTTCGATCGCGAGCATCTGCACCAGCGAGTTGAGCGCCCGCTTCGTCACGGAGTAGGCCGCCACCTCGGGGGCGGCCCACACTCCTGCGTCGGACGAGATCACGACGATCGAGCCGCCGCCGGCCTCGCGGAGGAGGGGCAGCGCCTCGCGCGCGTAACGGTACGGCGCGATGAGATTCGTCTCGACGAGCGAGTCCCAGGCCTCGTCGGTGGTCTCGGCGAGCGGAGCCGCGTGGATGATGCCCGCGTTCAGGACGAGGAGGTCGAGCCCGCCGAGGGCCTCGGATGCCTCGCGGAGTGAGCGCGTGACGTCCTCGGCCTCGCGCGCGTCGGCCCGGACGAACGTGGCGCCGGTCCGCTCGGCTACCTCCTGACCGCGGTCCTCGCCGCGGCCGGTGAAGACGACGGAGGCGCCGTCTCGCACCAGGCGCTCGACGATCGCGACGCCGATCCCGGAGGTTCCGCCGGTGACGACTGCCCGCTGCGAGGTGATCTCCGGCACCGAGGGATTATCGCCTTGGATCTCTGGGCCGGGCCGTGTGGCGCGGCCACCTACGCGAGCTCGGCGAACGCCGGCTCGAGCGCCTCGCAGAGCTTCCGGTAGCGCCGGTAGCCCTCTTCCAGGAGCTTCGTGCCCTCCGGATCGGGCTCGTGCTCCTCCTGCGCGAGCCGGGACATCGCCCCGGCGGCCGTAGCCACGTCCGCATGCAGGCCCGCGCCGGTCGCTGCAAGCATCGCGGCACCCCGCGCCGTCGTCTCCACGTCCTCCGACCAGCCGACCGGAAGACCGGTGGCATCCGCGCGGAGCTGCCGGACGAGCGGCGAGCGCGAGCCACCCGCAACGCAGACGACGCGCTCGGTCCCGAGACCCGCGGCCCTGATCGCCTCGACGACGTCCCGGAAGGCGTACGCCGAGCCCTCGAGGAGTGCGCGGCAGAGGTGCGCACGCCCGTGAGCCGGCGTCAGCCCGTACCAGCAGCCGCGCGCGTCGGCGTCCCAGACAGGTGCCATGGCTCCGCCCATCCAGGGCAGAAAGACGACGCCCTCGCTCCCCGCCGGCACGGAGCCCGCCAGCTGGTTCAGCTCCTCGTAGTCGGTGCCGCCGAGCTCGTCGCGAAACCAGCGATAGGACGCGCCCGAGGCCCAGCCGGGGTTCTCGAGGAGCCAGCGGTCCGGCGCTGCATGGGGATGGCACTCGGCGACTCCGGGTCGAGTCCCGCAGCGGCTCGTCGCAGACCGCGCAGACGGGCTCGGCCGTGCCGAGGACGTCGCAAACCGCCCCCGGCTCAGCGAGACCGGCCCCGAGCGTCGCGCCCATCTCGTCCCCGCAGCCGCAGACGACCAACGTGTCCGGCGCGAGGCCGGTCGCCTCGGCGAAGGCCGGGAGCACGGTTCCGACGACTTCATGGGACGGGACAACGGGGGCCAGGCGCGCGGGGTCGACCCCGAAGGCACCCAGGAGCTCCTCGTCCCACACCAGCCGGTCCGGGTCGAGGGCCATCGAGCTCGACGCGTTCGAGCCGTCGACGGCGTCGGCAGCCGCGACGACGCGGAGGAGGTAGGAGCCTGGGAGCAGGTAGCGCTCGACCCGCGCGTCTTCGTCGGGCCGGTTTCTCGCGAACCAGGCCATCTTGGCCACGACGTGCGAACCGTCGAGGTTGCAGCCCGAGCGCGCGTACCACTCACCCGGGCCGAGACTGCTCCGCGACGTCGCTGCAGAGACCGTCTGCGCGGCGATCCATCCAGATGATCGCGGGCCCGAGCGGCCTCCCGCTCGCGTCGACCGCCACGAGCCCGTCGAGCTGCGACGCGAAGGAGAGGGCCGCAATCCGCCCGAGGTCGACGGCACCGCCGAGCTCCGCGAAGCCGCGGTCGAGCGCGTCCGTCCACGCGGCCGGATCCTGCTCCGCCCAGCCGGGTCGCGGGTACGAGACCGCGTAGGGCTGGTACGTCGTCGCGAGCCGCTCGCCGTCGGCGGAGAAGACCGCGAGCACCGCTCCCTGCGAGCCGACGTCGACGCCGCAGACGGCGTCGGCGCCCTCCCTCATGCTTCCGCCGCTCTTCTCATACGGCCGCCGCCATCTCCTCGAGGGCCTGGGAGGCCGGCCAGCGGTCGACGATCACCCGGCTGAGGGCGCGCGTGATCGCCTCCGGTCGCTCGTGCATGAAGATGTTCCGCCCGACGCTGCAGCCGACCGCGCCGGCGCGCATGGCCGTTTCCTGACGCGTCAGGAGCTCCTCGTCGGTGATCCGCGAGCCGCCCGCGAGCACGACGGGCAAGCCCGTCGCGGCCTCGACCAGCGCGCGAATCCCTCCTCGTCGCCCGGCCAGTTCGTCTTCACGATGTCGGCGCCGAGCTCTGCGCAGAGGCGCACGTTCCGGAGCAGGTAGTCGATCCCGAGCTCGTCCACCGAGTCGACCGCGCTGTAGGCGCTCGGCCACTCGGCCTCGGCGATGAACGGCATCCCGAGCTCCTCGCACGCGGCGCCGACCTCGGCGAGCCGCTCGACCATCGCCGTCTCGTCCTCGTCGCCGAGCGCGACGTAGAGGACGACCGCGTCGGCGCCGTTCCGAAGGGCCTCGTCCACCTCGGCCACCGCTGCGATGCGCGGCTGGTCGCCGGGGTTGGCGGACGCAGAGAGCATGAAGGCGACGCTCGTCGTCTTCCGGAGCTCCGCCGAGGCGATCTTCGCCATGCCGCGGCTCAGCATCAGGACGTTGGCGCCTCCGGCCACCGCCTCGCGTGACGCGGGCCCTGATGTCTGCGAGCGGCTGGAGGAAGACGGGCGACGTCATGCCGTGGTCGAGCGCGCAGATGAGGGACGTGCCGCTCGACTCGTCGAGGACGCGCTTCATGCGGATTGTCTTGCCGAGGGCGGTCATCGGGCCTCCTCGGCTCAGGGGTGACGACGATCTTGAGCGCCTCGCCTTTGCGCAGGCGCGGGAAAGCGTTAGGGGTCTCTTCGAGCGGAATCCGCTCGCCGACGATCTCGCCGCACGTCGTGTGCGTTCTCGGCGAGCAGCTCGAGCGCGCGACGCTGATCCTCGCGCCGCGACGCGTACGAGCCGTGCACCGAGACCTCGCGGTAATGCAGGACGTTCGACGGGAAACGGATTGCGTCGACGCCCTTCGGCAGGCCGCCGAAGAAGAGGACGCGGCCGCGAGGCGCCGCCATGCCCGAGTGCCGCCTTCCTGGGCGGCCGGGTTCGAGGTCGCGACGATGACGACGTCGGCTCCGTCCTCGGTCTCGGCCTGCACGTACTCGATCGGATCTCGCTCGGACACGTCTCGCGAACCGGACGTCGTCGTCTCCCAGGACGTCGCGCGCGAGCTCGAGGCGGCGGGCCTCGGTCTCGAGGAGATATACGACCTCTGCGCCCTCGGCGAGCGCGAGCGCGGCGTGGGCCGTGCCGATCGGGCCGGCGCCGACCACGACGACGGTCTGACCGGGCCCGACGCCGAGATCCTTGTGGCCGCAGATCGCGTCCGACAGAGGATCCGCGAAGGTCGAGGCGGCCGGGTCGAGGCCCTCGGGCACGCGATAGACGTTCTTCAGGGCCACGTTCGGAACCGCGACGAACTCGGCGTAGGCGCCGGGATAGTCGAATCCCATGAGCCCGGCCTCCGCGCAGAGGTGCTCGTTGCCGCCTCGGCAGACGCGGCAGACGCCGCAGTGCAGCGTCGAGATCACGTGGACGAGGTCGCCCGGCGCGGCGTCGAGCTCCCGTCGGCCTCGGCGCCGACCTCGACGATCTCGCCGGTGATCTCGTGCCCGAGGATCCAGCCCGGGCCCGATGCGTCGGTCGCCGTTGTAGAACGCCCGGACGTCGGTGCCGCAGATCCCGCACGCGACCACGCGAAGCAGCGCGCCGTCGGGCGGGCAGGCGGGGTCAGGCACCTCCTCGAGCGCCATCTCGCCCGGGCCCTGCCAGACGGCGGCTCTCACCCGCTCGCGCGGATCCGGTCTCGCTCGAGCGCCCTCGCGAGAGCGACCTGCGAGCGGCCGAGGCAGCACGACTTCCCGCACCGGTCGAGCCAGGACATTGCCGCATGGATGAGGGCGCGGAGCACGCGCTGATCATACGCCCGTGCCATAGTGAGGCCGTGGCGAGCACCCCGGCCGCAGCGATCGTTGGCTCGCGACCGTCGCCGCGCGCCATGCGGCCGACCTTCCGCAGAAGGACAACCTCTGCGGCTGCTTCTGGGGCTCGATCGCGCTCCGGGCGGCTCGGCGTCGAAGACGACGGCAGGCGACCCGTCGACCAAGACCGGCTCGCCCTCGAGTCCGGCACCGTCCTTCCGGAAGGTGATCCGGCCGGGTTCGTTCCGCCCGGCGAAGCGTCTCGGCAGGACTATCGGCTCAGCCTTCCGACCGCGGGCGATCCGGTCGACGGAGGCACGGCCGCGCCCGCGCTCGCCGCGGCAGTCGAGCGCTTGGGAGGCGGGCGACTCTCCGTCGTCGCCTGTGGCCGGGCCGTGGAGCGGCCCGTCGGTGATCGGACTCGCTGGAAGCCGTCGGGAGGCCGCGCCGGAGACGCTCATGTCGCGAACGTCCGCACCGGCGCTCTCTGGGGCACGCGTCCCGACCCGATGGCGCTGCTCGGCTATCTCGCCGGCGAAGAGTCGCCGGGCCCCGCCGGCCGACTGGGACGTCGGCCACTTCGTGAACCTCGCGGCCGCTCGTGGCGGTCGGAGTACGGCGCGCTCGTGCTCGTCCGGGACAGCTACCGCGGGCTCGGGTGGGCGGCCACCATCTCCAGCCCGTCGAGGCGCTCGCGGCCGCGCTCGCCGGGACGACGGCCGCGAGGGCGGCGTCCTCTGTGTCGCGGCGCCTCCGGAGGCGAGGCCCTGCGAGAGCGTCTGCGCGGACGACTTCGAGCTCCGCCACTGGGACAACGGCACGCCGACCGCCTCACTGCCACGGAAAGCTGATCCCGTGCGAGCTGGAGGCCGAGCGGGCAGACCGGACTCGAGGAGCGGCCCCGCATCTCGAGCGACGATCGGGTGCCAGCGGCAGGCCGACCAGGCTCGACGCGGACCGTCGTCGCGGCCGTTGACGGTGAAGAGACGGTCGCGCTCGCCGTCCATCCACAGGATCGCCTCGGTGGGATCGCTCGCCGACCGGAATCGGAGCGCGAGTGGACCCGCTGCCCAAGATCCAGAGCGGGCGCGAACGGCTCGACCGTTCGCCGGTGCCGGTCCAGCCGCGGCAGAGGTACGGCTCGTTCTTGGTCCGGTTCGATGAGCCCGCTCGTCGAAGGCTCGGGCCAGCGCTCCGCTCGAGGAGCGGACCGGCCCGTCCGAGTCGCGACCGGGCGCCAGCCGTGGCTCGAGAGCTCCTGCCAGGCGAACCAGCCGCCGGGCAGCCCGCGCGCGGTAGAGACCGCGATGGAAGGCGATCGAGTCGGACGCCGAGCCGTTCGAGCTCGAGCTCGTCCCGGGGAGCCAGGCGCCGCAGAGCCAGGCGGCCGATAGCGATGGTAGAAGGCGAACGCGGGCTCGAGGCGCGAGCGTCGAGTAGCCCGTCGGCCGCTCGCGAGGCGCCTGGAGCGTGTAGAGGTTGTGCACCGCGCCCTCGTTCCGGCCGGGCTCGTAGAACGGGAGCTCGAGCACGCGGCCGGGCGGGCTCGCGCGAAGAGCGGCGTAGGCGCTCGTTCGCGGGATCGCCCGGCGTGGGGGAGAAGGGCATGACCGTGAGGTCGCCGCCAGAACGAGGACGAGGAGGCCGGCGCCGGCCGCGAGCGCCCGCGCGGCCCGGAAGCGCGAGCCAGCGCCCAGGCGACGCCGAAGGCGGCAAGCCCGGCGAGCGCCAGGTCGGCGACCGGCATGAGCCGGCCCGGGACGCGCACGTTCTGGAGCGGCGGCAACGGAAGCGCGTACGACCTCATAGAGCGGCAGGTTCGTGCCGAAGGCGAGGAGGATCGGCACGAGTGGCCGCGAGGCCGAGGAGCACCGCGAGGGCGCGGCGACGCCTGCGCGCCAGCCAGACGAGCCCGGCGAGGGCGAGCAGCGGGGTGAGCCAGCCGAGGTAGACGAGGCCTCGCTCGGCGTCGCATGCCAGCGATCGAGGAAGTCGACCGCACTCCGCGGAGTACGACGACGACGTCCTCGAGCGTAGCGCGTCTCGCCGAGCACCGGGCCTTCGATGACCGTGAGGCGAAGCGCGAGCCCGATCCCGGCCGTGGCGAGCGTCGCCGGCCAGCGTCCAGGCAAACGGCACGCGGCCGAACCGAACGACGCATAGCCGAGACAGAGCGGGAGCGCGCCCCGAGCGCGAGGTGAAGCTGGCCCGAGAGGACGAACGACGAAGAGCGCAAGTGCGGCGACGCTGCCCCAGGCGTGCGCGGCAGCCGCCGACTCCGGCGCCCGCGAGCGCTCGATCGCGAAGAGCGTGAGCGGCAAAAGACCGGCGATCCAGCCGAGGAGGTGGTCGGAGCTCTGGGCGAGCCGGTACGGGGCGATCGCGAAGGCCAGTCCGCCGCCGCGGCGGCAAGGCTCGCCGAGCCCGAGCTCGCGCAACCACGCGGACGTCAGGAGCCCGGCCGCGACGACGTTGCGAGCAGGAGCACGTTCCACGCGACCACCGGGCCGAACGCCGCGTCGAGCGGCCAGAACGGGAGCCCGAAGGGCCAGCCGCCGAGCGCGAGCTGCGGCTCGACGAGCGGCTGGAAGCTGTACGGGATCTCGCCACGGCGCCTCCCCGTCCGCGAGCCGATGGCCGAGGAGCCAGAAGCGGTAGACGACCTGGCCGTGATCGCCGACGGCGATCTCGCCGTAGTCCCTCCGAGCCGCCCGGCCAGGCTAGCATCGCCGTAAGAGCGTCAGGCCAAGCGACCGAGCGCAGCCCCCCGGATGATGCCCCAACGGCGGCCAGACTCAGTCTTGCCGGCCCGCTGGCGTCGACCGAGACGCGTCCTCGCTTGGTCTGGTCATCCCGACGCGCGGACTACCGGTCAGGCTCAGCGAGCGCGCGCGGCTGCGAGCAGCTCGTCGAAGTCCGGCACCTCGTCGATCTCGTAGCTCCATGCCCCGCGGATTATGCCGTCCGAGTCGACGAGGAACGACCGATGCGCTCGGCGACGCCGTCGAATCCGCCGGGATGCTCGAAGCCGTTCCGAAAGGCCGCGATCGCCTCGCCGTTCCAGTCCGAGAGAAGCGGCACGTCGATGTCGAGCGCCTCTCGCCAGGCGCGATGCGACCAGGGGCTGTCGCGGGAGATGCCGAGCGCCGTCACGCCGGCCGCCTCGAACTCCGGCTCTCCTGTCACGCAGGAGGATGAGCTCGTCCGTTCAGGTGCTCGACCAGTCGAAGAGGTAGAAGAGGAGGAGCGTCAGCTCCCCGTCCTGCCAGACGTCGTCGAGCGCACCTGCTCGCGCGGCCCGAGCCAGACTGTCGCGTCCGGCGACGCGCTCGCCGACCTCGATCACGCGGCGACCGGCTCTCCTGTCTGCTCCGTGACGTCGGCGATCTCCGAGACGACCTCGGCGAGGTCGCGGTTCGCGTTGTAGATCCGGAGCTGGCGGTCGGCGCCGTTCCCGCGCGCCAGGATCTCGCGCACGCCCTCGAGCTCGCGCTCGGAGCCGAGCTCGCGCGCGTGCGGCTCGATGTCGCGGAGCGTGCGCCGGATGAGCTGCGCAACCGGGAACGCGGTTCCGCCGGCCGGTGGCGAGGTCCATGACCGGCGCCTCGAGCCCGTAGCGAGCCGCGAGCCACTTGTTCTCGGTGACGAGGATCCGGTGGTAGGAGGCGAGCTCCTGGCCGGCGTCGTAGCGCTCCGAGTAGTGCTTGACGAGCGCCTGGACGTAGGCGGTCAGGGCGACCGCCTCCTCGACGCGCGTGACCGCGTCCATGATCCGCATCTCGACAGTGCCGAAGCGCGGGATGGAGCCGCACGTCCCACCAGATGTGCGTGTAGTCGGCGATGCAGCCCGTCTTCTCGAGCTGGCCGACGACCTCGGCGAAGTCCGCGTAGTCGCGGAAGCGCGGCGGCGGCCCGCTCCGCGGGAAGGCTGCGAAGACCATCTGCCGGCTCGACGAGAGCCCGGTCGGCTCGCCGCGCCAGAAGGGCGAGCTGGCCGAGAGCGCCAGGAGGTCGGAGAGGTGGATCGAGGAGCGCGCTCACGACCTTGATCGCCTTTTCCGGGTCGTCGACTGCGACGTGGACGTGCATGCCGAAGATGAGCTCGCGGCGCGCGATGTACTGGAGCTGGTCGACGAGGTTCCGGTAGCGGTCGCGTGCCGTGATCCGCTGGCGCTCGAAGAGGCTGAACGGATGCGTGCCGGCCGAGCCGACCCGCAGGTTTCGCTGGCGCGCGAGCCCGGTCACGTGGGCTCGAAGCTTGCGGAGCTCGCGGTCGACGTCGGCGGCGGTGCGGCAGACCGGTGTGGCGATCTCGATCACCGACTGCATGAGCTCGGGGCCGATGTGGTCGACGAACTCGCTGTCCTTCGCCGCCGAGAGGAGGGTGTCGACGTGCTGGACGAGGTCGTACGTCTCCGAGTCGAGGAGCATGTACTCCTCCTCGACGCCGAGCGTGTACGGATCGCTCCTGCCCGAACTTGTGGTCGAGCACGCTGCCGCCCTGGGCGAAGCCTTTGCCGGTGATCGTCGCGGGGTAGATCTGCTTCACGGACCGTGAATGTACCCCCTTGCGGGAGCCGAATCCCCGGGTGTGCGCCGCTAGCTCGAGATGACGGCGTCGGCTTCGAGCTCGACGAGCCAACGTGGGTCGACGAGCTCTTTGACCGTGAGCGTCGTGTTCGCCGGCCTGACGTCGGCGAACGCCTCTCCGTGTGCTCGGCCCGCTTCCTCGAAGTCCTCGGTGCGAACGAGGTAGACGCGGGTGCGCACGACGTCGGTCAGGGATGCGCCGGCTTCCGCGAGCGCGGCCTCGACGATCTCGAGGCAGCGCTTCGTCTGGCCGTAGGCATCGGCGGGCGGGTCGGCGCCGTCGGGCATGACGGGCGCCGTCCCGGCGACGAAGACGCGGTCGCCGACGCGGACGGCGCGCGAGAAGCCGACGGTCTTTTCGTACGGGGAGCCGGAGGAGACGAGCTGGCGATCCAAGCCGGGCCTAGTATCCCGCACCGCATGCGGCCGCTCGAAACCATCGACCTCTGGGGCGCCGACCACGCGGCCGCCGGCGTCGCGAACGCCGAGCGTGTGGTGGCCCAGCACGGTGACGAGAACCACGTCTTCCGCTGGGCCTCGGTCGCGAAGCTCCTCACCGCGAGCGCCGTTCTCGTCGCCGCCGAGGAGGGCATCGTCGAGCTCGACGAGCCGGCCGGACCGGAGGGCGCGACGGTGCGCCACCTGCTCGCGCATGCCTCCGGCCTCCCGTTCGAGGGCCCCGAGCCGATCGCCCGGCCCGGGGGAGCGGCGGATCTACTCCAACACGGGCTACGAGGAGCTCGGCCGGCTGGTGGAGGAGCGAGCCGAGATGCCGTTCGCCGAGTACCTCTCCGCCGCACTCCTCGAGCCGCTCGGGCTGGGGGGGACCGAGCTGCGCGGCTCGCCGGCCTCCGAGGTCTTCGGGCCGCTCCCCGACCTGCTCCGGTGGGGCCGCGAGCTGCTGGCGCCCTCGTTCGTGGCGCCCGAGACGTACGCGGAGGCGACAGCCGTCGCCTTTCCGGGCCTCTCCGGCGTCCTGCCCGGATTCGGTCGTCAGGAGCCGCTCGACTGGGGGCTCGGCTTCGAGCTCAAGGACGGGAAGAGCCCGCACTGGACGGGCTCCCGGAACTCGCCGCAGACGTTCGGCCACTTCGGCGGCGCGGGGACCTTCCTCTGGGTCGATCCCGGACGCGGGCCTCGCGCTCGGCTGCCTCACCGACCGCGAGTTCGACGTGTGGGCCGCCGAGGCGTGGCCCCGGTTCTCGGACGCCGTCCTCGAGGAGCTCGCGTGAGCGTCGCAGTCCTCGGCCTGGGCGGGATGGGCAGTCGACTACCGCGCGCCCGCCTGGGGCGGACCCCCTAGTCCCAGGAGAAGACGGGCCGCACGAGCTCGTCGAACGTCTCGCGATCACAGCTCGCGACGACCGACGGCGTGACGGCGCGGACGGTCGCCGTACGCGGAATCTCCATGACGAGGCCGACCTCGCCGAAGTAGTCCCCGGGCCGGAGCGTTCGCCGCTCGCCTCGCGTCTGCTGCGCGACAGAGAGCATTCCGGCGAGGACGACGTAGAAGCGGTCGCCGCGCTCGCCCTCGGCGACGATCGCCTGGCCGGGTGCCACGTCCTGGCGCGTCATCCGCTCGCCGAGCGTGGCGAGCGTCTCACCGGGGAGGCAGGCGAGGAGCTCGACGCGCGCGAGCTCGTGCGCCGTCGCCGACTGGTGCCTCATTCCTCCGGGTCGGAACCGGGTCGCGCCGTCGGGGTTCTCGCTCCCCGGTCCGCGCTGCGCTTCTTCTTCCTGGCGCCGCTCGGGAGAGGCGGCCTCCTCGGCTTCCTCCGGGTCGGGGCCGGCTGCGTTCGGCTCGATCTCGCTCATGCCGTCATCCTACGGACAATCGTGAGCGAGCTCGACGGATGGATCGGCTGCCCGCGCTGCCGCGCCGAGCTCCGGCCCGAAGAGGGTGCGGTGCGGTGCCCGGCTTGCGGGCTCGTCGTGTACGCGAAACCCGCGCCGGCCATCTGCGGGCTCGTGGAGGACGAGGACGGACCGTGTCCTGCTCGGCCGTCGCGCGCACGAGCCCTCCGCCGGGCAAGTGGGACATCCTCGGCGGCTTCATGGACGAGTTCGAGCAGCCGCTCGACACGCTGCGGCGGGAGCTTCGTGAGGAGACGGGCCTCGAGGTCGAGCCGGGCCGTTTCGTCGGCGCCGTCTCCGATCGCTACGGAGAGGACGGGAACGCGACGCTCAACCTCTGCTGGACTGCGCGCGTCGTCGGTGGAGAGCCCGACGCCGGCCGACGATGTCGCCGAGCTTCGCTGGTTCGCCCCCGGCGAGCTGCCGGCCGCCGACGAGCTCGCCTTCCCGAACACCGCATCGCTCCTGGCTCTCTGGCGTAACGTCTAGGACACAGACGGCACGAAGAATGGGCCGTTTGGCCCATTGCCGAGAGCCGCCTCGCAGCCGATTATCGAAACGTGCGCGAGCGGAAGATCCACCCGATCGACGACTACCTCTCCGAGGACTGGATCGCCGACTGGGCCAGCGAGGTCGTAGGCGAGATCGAGACCTACCTGGCGAAGCACGCCGCGTTCGCGGACTTCTCGGACGGACATCCGCCCGCGTCCGCCTGACCGCGGCGGCTGCTCCGGGTCACGCCTCGGCTAGGCCGAGGTTCTTCTCGAGCATTCCCTTCGGCTGCGCGCCCACGGCCGCCGCGGACGGCTTCCCGTCCTTGAAGAGGATGATCGTCGGGATGCTCATGACGCCGTAGCGCTGCGCAAGAGCGGGCTGCTCGTCGATGTTGACCTTCGCGACGGTCAGCTCGCCCTGGCGCTCGTCCGCGATCTGATCGAGCACCGGCGAGACCGCGTGGCACGGGCCGCACCACTCCGCCCAGAAGTCGACGATGACGGGCTGCTCGCTCTGGAGCACGTCGCTCTCGAAGGTCGCCTCGGTGATCTCAGTAGCCATGTCTCCTCCGTGTCTGGAAAGAAACGCGCCGTGGCGCGCAACAGTGTTCCTGATCTGTAGAACGGTCAAACCGGGCCGGAAAATCCCGCCGGAGGGCCGCACTACACTGGCCGCGTGGCCTTTCGAGCCCTTGCCGTCCGTGCCCGACCACCCCGCGCTCGAGCGGGAGATCCTCGCCTGGTGGGACGACGCAGGGCGTCTTCGACCGCCTGCGCGAGCAGACGGCGGACGGCGAGCCCTGGAGCTTCATCGGACGGGCCGATCACCGCGAACGGCTCGATGGGCGTCCACCACGCCTGGGGCCGGACGCTCAAGGACGTCTTCCAGCGCTACAAGGCGCTCCGCGGCTTCCGACCTGCGCTACCAGAACGGGTTCGACTGCCAGGGCCTCTGGGTCGAGGTGAGCGTCGAGCGCGAGCTCGGGCTGAACTCGAAGCGCGAGATCGAGGAGTACGGGCTCGCCGAGTTCGCCGAGCGCTGCAAGGAGTCGGTCGCGCGTCACTCGTCCACGATCACCGAGCAGTCCCGGCGACTCGGCATGTGGATGGACTGGGACAACTCGTACTTCACGTTCTCGGACACGAACATCGAGTACATCTGGCGCTTCCTGAAGCGCGTCCACGAGCGCGGTTGGCTCTACCAGGGTCACCGCTCGAACGTCTGGTGCCCCCGCTGCGGCACCTCGATCTCCCAGCACGAGCTGATCGGCTCCTACGAGGATCGGAGCGACCCGTCTCTCTACGTGCGCTTCCCGCTCCTCGACCGGGAGGGCGAGAGCCTGGTCGTCTGGACGACGACGCCGTGGACGCTGCCGGCGAACGTTGCCGCCGCGGTCAAGCCGGACGCCCTCTACGCGCTGCTCGAGGACGGAGCCTGGGTCGCCGAGGCCCGTCTGGCCGAGATGCCGCTCGCCGATCGCACGGTCGTACGCACGGCACCGCGGCACCGAGCTGGTCGACCTCCGCTACGAGGGCCCGTTCGACTCGCTCCCGGCCGCGCGCGAGGTCGAGCACCGCGTCATCCCGTGGGAGGACGTGACGCTCGAGGAGGGCACCGGAGTCGTCCACATCGCGCCGGGCTGCGGCGCCGAGGACTTCGAGCTCGCGCGGCTTCACGACCTGCCCGTTCTGACGCCGGTCGACGAGGCCGGGCGCTTCTACGACGACTACGGCTGGCTGCACGGCAGCTCGACAGTCGAGGCCGCCGACCAGATCGTCGGTGAGCTCGGTGAGCGCGGGCGTCTCGTCGACGCCGGCGAGATCGTCCACCGCTATCCCGTCTGCTGGCGCTGCCACACGCCGCTCATCTTCCGGATCGTCGACGAGTGGTTCATCTCAGCCGACGAGATCCGGCCGGAGATGCTCGCCGCCAACGCGACTGTCGAGTGGACGCCCGAGTTCTACGGCAAGCGGATGGACGACTGGCTCAGGAACATGGGCGACTGGAACATCTCCCGCAAGCGCTTCTTCGGCTTGCCGCTGCCCTTCTACCCGTGCGAGTGCGGGCACCTGAACGTGATCGGCTCGCGGGCCGAGCTCGAGGAGCGCGCCCTCCGCGGGCTCGAGCAGCTCCAGGAGCTGCACCGGCCCTGGCTCGACGCGGTGCCGATCTCCTGCGAGGAGTGCGGCGCCGAGGTCGAGCGCATCCCCGAGGTGGGCGACGCCTGGCTCGACGCGGGCATCGTCCCCTTCTCGACCCTCGGCTGGCGTAACGAGCGGGCGCGGCCGGGCGGCTACGCGACGGGTGCGTCGGCCGGCCTCTCCGGCGCCGACCTTCCGGACCACGCGTACTGGGAGACCTGGTTCCCGGCCGCGTGGGTCTCGGAGATGCGAGAGCAGATCCGGCTCTGGTTCTACTCGCAGCTCTTCATGTCCGTCGCCCTGGAGGGGCGTGCTCCGTATCGGCAGGTGCTCGCCTACGAGAAGCTTCGAGACGAGAGCGGCCGCGAGATGCACAAGTCCTGGGGAAACGCGATCGACGCGGCCGAGGCGATGGATCGCATGGGTGCCGACGTGATGCGCTTCCTCTACTGCGACCACGTCCCGCAGCAGAACCTGAACTTCGGCTACGGGCCTGCGAACGAGGTGAAGCGCGAGCTCCTCACCTTCTGGAACTCGGTGAGCTTCCTGGTCATGTACGCGAACGTCGAGGGCTGGAGACCCGACCCGGCGATTCTCGACGAGGGGCCGCGCGGCGAGCTCGAGCCGCTCGACCGCTGGATCGTCGCCCGGACGCAGGCGCTCGTAGCGGACGCCACCGGCGGGCTTCGAGCGGTTCTGGACGCCCACCGTCACCGAGGCGTTCCGCTCCTTCACGGACGACCTCTCGGACTGGTACGTGCGCCGCACCCGCGCGCGCTTCTGGCGCGGAGAGCCGGTCGCGCTCGAGACGCTCTGGTACGCCGTCGCTCAGGGCGTCCGCGTCATGGCGCCGGTCATGCCGTTCCTCGCGGAGCACTTGTGGCAGAACCTCGTCGCGGACGCCTGCGAGGGTGCGCAGAAGAGCGTGTTCCTGGCCGGCTGGCCGGAGCGGCGGCCCGACCTCGTCGACGAGGAGCTCCTAGGGGAAGTCGCTGAGGTGCGGCGGGTCGTCGGGCTGGGTCACTCCGCGCGCCAGCGTGCCGAGCGGAAGCTCCGCCAACCTCTCCGCCGCATGGTCGTAGAAGGCGCCGAAGCGGCACCTCGCCATGCGGACGAGATCGCGGCCGAGCTCCGCGTCAAGGAGCTCGAGTTCGGGCCGGTCGAAGGCACGTACCTCCGGGTCAAGCCGAACCTACCGGTGCTCGGTCCGCGGCTCGGCAAGGAGCTCGCTGCCATCCGCTCCGAGCTCCAGGAGGGACGGTTCGAAGAGCTCCCGGACGGCCGCTTCAGCGTCGCCGGGCACGAGCTCGGCCCCGACGACGTCTTCGTCGAGCGCGTCGCGCCCGAGGGCTGGGCGATCGCGGCGGACGACGGGCTCGTGGTTGCCGTCGACACTCGGCTCGACCCCGAGCTCGAGCTCGAGGGGCGCGTACTCGACACCATCCACGCCATCCAGCGGCTCCGGAAGGACGCCGGCCTCGAGCTCTCCGATCGCATCGTCGTCACGCTTCCGGACGGAGATCTACGCGAGCACGAGGACTGGATCAAGGCAGAGACGCTCGCAACCCGGATCGAGCCGGGTACGGAGCTCTCGATCAAAAAGGCCTAGCCTCGAGGGCGAGCCGTGCCCAGGCCGCTACGACGGCACGGTGTTGGAGGCCGCGAGAGCGGCCGGGCGAATCGCGCCACCTTTCGCGCGATTCGTATGGAGGGCGGCGGAGCCGCCCGTTCACACGTCTCAGAAACGGAACGAAAAAGCCCGCCGCTCGGGGGGGTTTGCGCGGCGGGCCTTCTCGTAGTGCTCACCGCGGCGTACTTGGCCAGGACACCTGCCGCGGTTCGCATCGCCCAGTGGAGGCACGCTATCCGCCGGAGCCCGTCGTGCCAATAGGTCCATCGGCCTATCTTCGAAACCGGGCCGATCATGCTTTGAACCGGGCAGGAGCGCCGCTTTCCGCCTGGAAACGAGTCGCCTCTATCATCTGAGGAGGCCAGTGGCACGCGAGAACTCACCGTCCTGGTCGCGGCTGCTCCGGCGTTCGCGGCGGCGACGAGGCGACTCCTCCCCGAGCTCCCAGGAAGCTCCGGGGGAGGCCTCGCTCGGGCGCCTCTCGACAGCGCTCGCCCGCTCGGTCACGACGGCAGAGGTCGTCGAGCATCTCTTCGACGAGCTCGAATCGCTGTTCGCCGTCGAGGTGGCCCTTCTGGTGCTCGTCGACGAGGAGGTGGGCCGGGCGCACGGGTTCGCCGCCCGTGGGGTGGACGAGGCGTGGTGGCGCGGGCTTTCGTTCGACCTGGAGCAGGATCCCGGCGGAGTTGGCGTGGCCGCCCGCGACCGCGAGCCCCATGGCGTGTACGACCTGAGCGCGAGCGCAGAGGCCGACGCCTGGCGCGAGGTTCTCGACGCGAAGAGCGCGGCCTTCGTTCCGCTCCTGGCCGATGGACGCGTGACCGGGGTGCTCATCGCTGCAGCAGTCGGCGAGCCGCGGTTGTTCGCACCGGCCGAGCTCGAGGTCCTCCAGAGGCTCGCGGACGAAACGGCCGCCGCGCTTGGCCGACGACGCTCGGCAGACGCTCTCTCCGCTGCGCTCGCCCGTGAACGGCTGATCGGAGAAGTCGGCCGAAAAGTGCGCTCCGAGCTGGATCTCGAGAAGGTGCTGGAAATCGCCGTCCGCGAGACCGGGAGCGCGCTCGCAGTTTCGCGCTGCTTCATCCGGCTCGGTGAGCCCGGCGGGCCGATGCCGGTCGCCGCCGAATGGAGGGACGACAAGAGCACCCCGGCTGCCCACGTCTCGGAGAGGCTGCCCGCGTCGAACCTCGCCCTCCGCACGCGTCACACGGTCGCGATCGCGGATGTGATGACCGCACCCGAGCTCGACGACTCGAGCCTGGGCGGCCGAGAGACGCTCCTCGCCCTGGGCACGAGGTCGGTCCTGGCGACGCCGATCCTCGTCTTCGACGAGATGATCGGCGTCTTCGCCGCTCACCGCCCGACCGAGGGGCGCTGGGGAGAAGCCGAGATCTCGCTGGTCGAGGCCGTCGCGGGCGAGATCGGGCTTGCGATCCATACGGCCAGGCTCTTGCGGGCCGACAACCTCCGCCTCGGGCGTCAGACCGCGCTCCTGAAGGCGGCGCAGGTCGTGACGAGCGATCTCCGCTTCCAGTCCGTTCTCCGGCGGCTCGTGGACGAGGTCGCGGCGCTACTCGACGCCGACGCGGCCGACTGCTGGATCCTGGAGCCCCGCCAGGGTCTCCTCGGCTGCCGTGCAGTGACGGGTCTTCCGGCGTCCGAGGTCGGTCGGCGAATCCGTCCGGAGGGAACCCTCGGCGAGGCGATCGCAGAGGGCCGGCCCGTCCTCAACCGACGCTTCCGCGAGCTCGAGGACCCGCGGCCGAGCAAGAACTACGCCGACTTCGAGGAGGTCATGGTTGCGCCGATCACCTGGTTCGGGCGAGGTCCGCGGCGTGCTCGGGATCTGCTCGCGCGAGCAGGGCCATTTCGACGAAACCGACCTCGAGGTCGTGGACGCGTACGCGCGTTTCGCATCGCTCGCCTTCCACAACGCAGAGAGCTTCGAAGAGCGCGAGCGCCAGGCTCAGATCCAGCAGGGCTTCTACCGGATCGCCGAGGTGCTCGGTTCGCCGCTCTCGCTCTCCGAGACGGTGGACGCGCTTGCCGAGGCGGCCGCGGAGGCTCTCGGCGGGGTGTCGGCGTTCGTGCTCGAGGGGCACGACGGGCGCCTCCGCCACTCGGGCTCGTATGACCTCCGGCCGGCCGTCGTCGACGCTCTCCACGAGGGGATCGCCGACGACGAGAGTCCGCTCGGCGCGGCCGCGAGAGAGGAGCGTTTGGTCACGTCGACGCGTATCGCGGACGACGATCGGTTCTCCGAGCCCTGGCGGCGCATGATCCGGGAGGACGCGGGCGCGGCGTCGCTCCTGGCCGCGCCGATCGCCACAGCAGGAGGCGAGCCAGGGGCGGTTGTCGTCCTCTTCACATCCGAGCGGAGCTTCTCGGACGAGGATCTGGCCCTCGCCCGCCACCTCTCGCGCGCGGCCCGGGGGGCCCTCGAGCGCGGCGAGCTCTACGAGACCGAGCGGCGCGCGCGGGCTCTCTCCCAGCGTCTGGCCGAGATCGGGGCGCGGCTCGTCGCGAACCTCGATCCGTCCGTCGTCCTCGAAGATCTCGTGCGCGAGGCGCCTCGGCTCGTCGAGGCCGAGGCGGCGACGATGCGACTCCTGGACGGCGAGGAGCTCGTCGTTCGAGCCGCGGCCGGGGTGGACGGAGACGCGGTGCATGCGCTCGTCGGGACCCGGGGAGCGATCGGCGCCGGGCTCGTCGGGCGAGTCGCCCAGTCCCGCGAGGTCGGCACCGTCGAGAACGCGCCTGCCCAACCGGAGCTACGGCGCGGCGACCCGCTCCTCGAAGGCTCCATGGCTGCCTGCGTCGCAGTGCCGATGAGGGGCCAAGGCGGTGGGCTGCTCGGCGTCTTGACCGTCTACAGCTCGACGCCGCGGCACTGGCGCGAAGAAGAGACCCAGGCACTGGCGGCGCTCGGCGTCGTCGCTACGGCGGCCCTCTCGAACGCGCGCCTCTACCAGACCGTTGCCGAGGAGAAGGAGCGCTCGAGCGCGATCCTCCTCCACATCGCCGACGGCATCGTCGCCGTCGATCGCGAGGAGCGCATCGTCCTCTGGAATGCGACCGCCGAGCAGATCACCGGCGTGCCCGCAGTCGAGGCGCTCGGCCGCACGGTGCGCGAGGTACTTCAGCGAGACCTCGCCGGCCCCGAGCTTCGCTCGGGTGATCCGGTCACGATCACACGCGGAGGGAAGGACGTGTTCCTGTCGGTCGCCGAAGCCGTGATGCTCGACGCCGCCGGAGCTGTGGCCGGGCGCATTTTCGCCTTCCGCGACGTGTCGAGCGAGCGGGTGCTCGACCAGATGAAATCGGACTTCGTGGCCACGGTCTCGCACGAGCTTCGGACGCCGCTGACCTCGATCTACGGTTTCGCCGAGACACTGCTCCGCCGCGACATCGCTTTCTCGGATCCTGAACGGGCCACGTTCCTCGGCTACATCGCCTCCGAGTCCGAGCGGCTGATCGGGATCGTCGACGACCTCTTGAACGTTGCGCGGCTCGAAGCCGGCACCCTCGGTCTCTCCCTCCGGCCCACCGACGTGGGCGAGATCGTCTCCTCCGTGGCCGAGCGGGCGCGCGACACCCTCGGCGAGGGTGCCAGGGTGGCGGTCGACGTGGACGTGCCGGACGGAGCCCTGACGGCGGACGCGGATCCGGAGAAGCTCGCGCAGATCCTCCAGCAGCTCGTAGGCAACGCGATCAAATTCTCGCCGGAGGGCGGCACGATCACGATTGCGGGCCGGCGGCGTGCGGACTCGGTCGAGGTGAGGGTGTCCGACGAAGGGCATCGGAATCCCGCATTCCGACCAGCAGCGGATCTTCACGAAGTTCTACCGGGCCGACGGCGGAACGGCCCCGAGCGCGCCCGGAACGGGCCTCGGCCTCTTCCTGGTCCGCGGCCTCCTGGCCGCCATGGGCGGACGCATCTCGGTGGAGTCGACCGAAGGCAGGGGCTCGACCTTCGCCTTCGAGCTCCCGGTCTCGAACCGGGCACCGGAGGGTAGGGAGATCCCCGTGGAGGCCGCGCGCCCGTGACCAGGGTCCTGGTGATCGACGACGAGGCGCCGATCCGGCTTCTCTGCCGGGTCAACCTCGAGGCCGAGGGCATGGAGGTCGTCGAGGCGCCGGACGGCCCGAGCGGGCTCGAGGCGGCGCGAGCGGGAGCGTCCCGACGTCGTCCTCCTGGACGTCATGATGCCCGGGCTCGACGGCTGGTCGGTCGCGGAGCGCCTGCTCGAGAACGAGGAAACCGGCAGCATCCCGATCGTCTTTCTGACCGCCAGGGCCGACCTCCGCGACCGGGCGCGGGGCATCGACCTGGGGGGCGTCGACTACATCACGAAGCCGTTCAACCCGGTCGAGCTGGCGACTCGCTCGTCGCGGCTGTCGTCGCGGCGGTCGAGCGGGGTGAACGGGAGCAGGTGCGCGCCGAGAAGATCGCCGAGCTCCGGCTCCTCTTCGACGCGACGTAGGGAGACCGGGCCACGGTCTACACTGGCTGTGGCGGGACGTAGCGCAGCCTGGTAGCGCGCCTGCTTTGGGAGCAGGAGGCCGCCGGTTCGAATCCGGCCGTCCCGATGTGTTACGCCGTGGGCTGCGGTCGCCTATGCGCTCCCGCGCCCAGGTGCCGCACGGCCGCGAAAGCTCGGGCGACGACTGCGAAGGACGGCAGTTCGCGGCGCGGTCGCGGCGCGTACCGCGCCCGCGCGGCCTCGCGCGGAAGTCCGCGGCGCGGTGCCTGGCGATCTCGCTGTGAAGGCTGGAGTTCATGACGGCTCCTCTCGTTGGTTCCTCACACTCAAGACGGAGGGGGCCGGCACTTTCTTCCCACAACGGGCGCTATCGTCAGCTCGCCGTGCCCGAGCTCATCGACCTGTCGATCCGCGACTACCTCCGCGACCTCGCCATGTCGCAAGGAGCGCCCGGCGCAGGCTCGACGGCCGCGATCGTCGGGGCGGCAGCCGCCGCGCTGGTCGAGATGGCGGCACGGGCGTCGGGAGAGGAATGGGAGGAGGCAGGCGGAGCAGTGGCTCAGGCCGTTGCGCTCCGGTCTCGGCTCGAATCGCTCGTCCAGGCCGACGCCGAAGCGCTCGAGGAGGCTCTGGCTCGCCTCGGCGACAAGGACGCCGGCGACGAAGCGCTCGGAGAGGCCCTCGGGCGCGCGGCCCTCGTTCCGCTTGCGGATCGCGGAGACCTCGGCCGCGTCGCCGAGCTCGCGGCCGAGGTCGTCGACGAAGGTGCGACCGGACCTCAGGCCGGACGCGAGCACCGCTGCGCTCCTCGCCGAGGCAGCCGCACGCACCGGCGCCGCGCTCGTCGAGGTGAACCTGGCCACCCGCGAAGGCGACGACCGGCTGGAGAGCGCGCGGCGGCTCGCGCGCTCTTCCACGCAGGCGGCGCTCCGGGCGCTCGATCGCTCCTAGACCGGTCTGGCCCGTAGGCGGGCCACAGCCGAACGCCGGTCGGCAAAGCGCGCTGCGGCAATGAGTGTCTGCAGCTCGCCCGTTGCAGCTCGCCGCAAGAGGTCGGCATGGCGGCGAGACAGGTGGTGCTCGGATGCTCGGGCCTTCGTCATGCTCACTGGACGCGCCGGCCGCGCGAGATCTTCCCTCCCGTCCAGCCGGGTGATTACATGTTGCTCATGTTGCTGGCTGAGCTCGGAGACGGCGCTCTCGTCGCTCGCTGCCGTGCTGGCGACGAAGCAGCCTGGCGCGAGCTCGTCGAGCGGTTCTCCCGCTACGTGTACGCGATCACCACTCAGGCCTTCCGCCTCGGGCACGACGATGCAGAGGACGTCTTCCAGGAGGTGTTTGCACGCACCTACGAGAACCTGGATCGCCTTCGCGACGACGACGCCATCAGGCCGTGGATCGCGCAGCTGACGCGCCGGCTCGCGATCGACCGGCTTCGGGCGAGGTCGCGCGAGGAGCTTCAGGGCGAGGACCTCGAGCCTGCGGACTTCGACCAGACGCTCGTGCGGCTCGACGAGGCACTCGAGCTCCGCGAAGGGCTCACGACGCTGCCCGAGCATTGCCAGGAGATCCTCGATCGCTTCTTCGCGCGCGACGAAAGCTACGAGACGATCGGTTCGGCGCTCGACATCGCCCCGGGCACGATCGCCAGCCGGATCTCGCGCTGCCTCGCCAAGCTTCGGCAGTGGTTCGAGGGAAGATCCGGGGCGGCTGCTTCGTCCGGTGAGAGGGTGAAAACGTGACGACACTACGACGAAGAACGTCTCGCAGAGCTTCTGAGGGCCCTTCCGCCGGCTCCCGAAGGCTGGGCGCAGGCGGCGCAGGAGCTGCCTGCCGCGCGACGCAGCCTGGACGATCTCGTCGAGCGAGCCGTCGCGGACGCCGCGTTCAGGGCCCGAGTCGAGGCCGATCTCGAGGCCGCCCTGCGGGAAGCGGGTCACACGGCCGACGCGGTCTCGGTTGCGGCTCTTCGAGCTCGGCTCGCGTCCGGCTAGGCCGGTCTCGCTAGCTCGCAGACGCGCGGGAAGAAATCTCAGGCTTCATCGTCGGGTGAGCAAGTCGCTAAGGATCCGGAGGAGGAAGGCATATGTGGAATCGTCGTCATCGGTGGATTCGCCGCTTCGCAGCCGGCCTGGCGTTCGCAGCCCTGGTCGTCCCGACGGCGCAGGCACGGATCGTCGAGGACCCGGGCATCGCCGTCGAGCCGCAGCAGGTCGTCGTCGACCCTGCACCCAAGGGGGGCAGCCCGCAGGTCGTCGCGGCCCCGTCGACCGGGATGGATTGGACCGACGCGGGCATCGGCGCCGGCATCGCCGTCGGGCTCATGCTCCTCGTCCTCGGTACTGCTCGAGGCGCGAGGCACGTCGGGCGGAAGTCGCTCGCAAGCGCGTAGGACTCCCGCGACACGGGAGCGAGGCGGGCGGGCCCCAGGCCCGCCCGCCTCTGCGTGCCGAAACGCCGGGGTAGGGTTGCCGAGTGGGAGCGATCCGCGCCGACGTCGCGAAAGTGGGAAGGCCCTGGACGGTCGAGACGTTCTCGCCTGAAGTCCTCCGAGTGGACACCACGCGCATCGAGGCGCTCGCCGAGGACGAGGTCGCGCTCGCCGGGGTCTCGGTCGACATCGTCGGGCCGGGAGAACCGGTACGGATCACACACGTCCTCGATGCCGTCGAGCCCCGGCATCGATCCGACGGCCGCGCCGCGTTCCCGACAGAGGCAGGGCGGGAGAGGGCGTGACGAACCGGATTCACGACGCCTGCGTCATCTCGTGCCTGGACTTCCCGGGCGAAGAGCGCCCGCTGCACGAGCAGGAGGCGATCGTCGACCTGGCCGGGCCGGCGGCCGAGCTAGCGCCGTTCCACAAGTGGACGAACGTCGTGCTGACGTTCCACCCCGAGGGTTCCGCGGGTCACCGCGCCCTCGACGCGGCGGTGCGGCGCGTGACCCTGTCGACCGCAGAGCTCGTGGCCGACGGCACGCTCGACGCCGAGCCCGTTCACGTGCACACGTTCGAGCTCGGGCCGGTCGACGCCGGGCTTCCGAAGGTCGCGGCGCTCATCCAGCTCTCTGACCTGGGCCAGCTCTACCAGCTCTACCTCTACGGAACCCCGGTAGGCGAAGCCGGCCTGCCACGCGCCGTCGACCCCGCCGAGGTCATGGACGGCGCAGTCACGGCCGGCGAGTACCACTGGGCCGCGATCCGGAATCCGACGCTCTTCTTCCAGGTCAACTCGCTGATCCGCGACGCTCTACCGCGAGCACGGCGCGACGGCTCGAGTTCGCGGGCGTCGTCCTCATGCGCGGCTACGAGCAGTCGGCGGACGCGAAGCAGCGTGCGGCCTTGGCCGCGGCCGCCGTCGCCGATCGAGCTCGGCGCGGACGGGGCGATCATCACGACCGACGCGGGTGGCAACTCGCACACCGACACGATGCTGACGTGCCGGGCCTGCGAGGAGGCCGGCATCCGAACGGCCGTGATCGTCGCCGAGGAGACCGACCTCGACGCCACCGAGCCGATCCTCACGGACTGGGTGCCGGAGGCCGACTGCATCGTCTCTACCGGGAACCTCGAGCAGCTCGTGCCGAGGTGGACGCCGGAACGCGTCCTCGGCGGAGAGATCCTCCTCGACGGCACACCGGCGGACGAGGCCGGGCCGATCCCCGTTCGGAACTACTTCGGCGCCGCGAACCAGATGGGGCAGCTCGACCTCGGGGCCGACTTCGTGGTGAGGGCCGTCCACTACCTGAACCAGTTCTTCGCCGGCCTCGGCGGGGAGGACAAGGCCGAGACGCCGCCAACGCGTTTCGACGGGCCTGTCGGGCCGGGCCGCGGTCTTGCGGCAGCGCTCGACGGCATCGAGATCGTCGCGACGATTGCGTGCGGAGACGACTACTTCGCCGAGCACGAGGAGGAGGCGACCGCGGAGCTCCTTCGTTTGATCGAGGCCGAGCGCCCCGGGCTCGTCGTCGCGGGTCCCGCGTTCGGCTCGGGCCGCTACGGCTACGCATGCGCGAAGGTTGCGCGAGCGAGCGGCAGAGGCTGGGATCCCGGCGGTGGCCGCCATGCACGAGGAGAACCCGGGCGTGGCCGGCTGCGGGAGGCAGGGTGGTCGTCGTGCCGACCGCGGTGAACGTGGCCGGCATGCGGGACGCGCTGCCGCGGCTGGCCGCCCTCGCGGCGAAGGTCGCCTCCGGTGCGGAGCTCGGGGCCGCCTGACCAGGAGGGCTACCTTCCGCGCGGCCTCCGCCGGAACGTCCACCACGGGCGGCCGGGTGCCGAGCGGGCAGTCGAGCTCCTGCTCGCGCAAGCTCGCCGGCGAGACCCGCACGGAGGCGAGAGGCGGCGGCGACCGGGTGCCGCCCTCCGCCGCCGGTGGAGGACCTCTCGCGTGCGCTCGCTGGCACTCGTCACCGAGGCAGGATGCGTCCCCCTGGGCAATCCCGACCGGCTTGCCGTCCGTGCGAGCGGGGGCGTGGCTTCGCTACTCCCTCGCCGGCGAGTCGCGGCTCGAGCCGGGCGAGCTACGAGTGCGTCCACGGCGGCTTCGACGTCGCGCTCGCGAACGAGGATCCGAATCGGCTCGTGCCGCTCGACACCGTGACGGCCCTCGTCGACGAGGGACGCATCGGCCGCCTCCACGAGCGCTTCTACACGACGACCGGGAACGGCACGCCGGTGGCGACGGCGACCGGCTTCGGCCGCGAGATCGCCGAGGAGCTTCGCGAGGCGGGCGTCGAGGCCGTGCTCCTGTCTGGGACCTGAGGGACGGGCACGCGCTGCGGGGCAGTGCTGGCGAAGGAGATCGAGCGGGCAGGGATCGCGACCGTGTTCGTGAGCTCGCTGCCGACGATCGCGACGATGATCGGCGCAAACCGCATCGTGCGCGGGCCGGCGATCACCCACCCGTTCGGCCTCGACGAGGAGGAGCGGCGCCGCATCGTGGAGCGGGCCCTCGAGATGCTCGAGACCGAGGTCGAGCCGACGACGGTGTGGGAGGTCGAAGCCGCGTGAGCTCGGCGCCCAGGGTTGCCCGCAGTTCGCGTGCGGGAAACTTGGCGCATCAGCGCTCCGACCCTCCCCCCTGCTCACGCGCGAGCGTATCGCCGGAGAAAGCGCACGTGTGGCGCGCGAGATGTGCCGAGAACGTCACGACCTGTGACGAAAGGCGCACGCACGCGACTGAGCCGAGGTGCTGCGATTCACTCCTGCTCGCTCGTCCTCGCGCACGCGCCCGACCTCGTTCGCCACGGCTCGAAGCCGACGCGCGAGCTCGCTGCCGACCGCGACGGGCTGCTCGACCGGATCACGGGCGCCCTCCGCTCCTTCGACGACGCGCTCGCCTACCCGCGCGAACCAGGTCTTCGTCGGCAATCTCCGGCCCGAAGAGCTCTGGGACGTCGAGCGGCCGCGCTGGCGGCACCCCGCTCGAGCCGAAGCCGCGAGGGCCCGTACGGGCGTGATCGTCGACCAGGACGAGCTCTACCGGCGCCTGGCCGACGGCCGACCAGTTCCAGCTCCTCCAGCCTCGACGGTCGCCGAACCGGGAACGGCGCGCTGCCGCTCTTCGACGGACGGCGAGGCGGCCGGCGCGATGCTCGCCGCGCACGATCTCGACGAGAGCCTCTCGGCGAGCGTCCTCCTCGAGAACCTGGCCTGCAAGACGACCGGAGCGCTCGCGCTCGAGCACCTGCTCGCCAGCCTCGCTCCTCGCGCCCGAGGACGTCGAGTACGCGATCGGCTGCGGCGAGGAGGCCGTCGGCGACCGCTACCAGCGCGGCGGCGGCAACCTCGGCAAGGCGATCGCCGAGCAGGCCGGCTGCGCGAACGCCTCCGGTTGCGACGTGAAGGCGTTCTGCGCCGGGCCCGTGCACGCGCTCGTCACCGCCGCCGTCGCTCGTCTCGGCCGGCGTCTACGAGCACGTCGTCGTCGTGGCCGGCGGCTCGCTCGCCAAGCTCGGGATGAAGTTCGCCGGCGCGCTCAAGAACGGCGTGCCCGATCCTCGAGGACGTGCTCGCCGGGCTCGCGGTCCACGTCGCCCCGCCGGGCGACGGCGCGCCGATCGTCAGGCTCGACGCCGTCGGCCGCCACCGGATCCGGTCTGGCTCGGCGCAGCAGGCCGTGCTCGAGGACCTCGTCGTCGAGCCGCTCGAGCGGCTCGGGCGCGGCATCCTCGACGTCGACCGCTACGCGACCGAGCTCCACGACCCGGAGATCACCGAGCCGGCCGGCGCCGGCAACGTCCCGAGCCGGAACTACAAGCTGATCGGCGCGCTTGGCCGTCCGCCGCGGCGAGCTCGCGCGCGACGATCTCGACGGTTTCGAGCGCGAGCACGGCCTGCCGGGCTTCTCGCCCACGCAAGGCCACGTCGCGTCGGCGATCCCGTACCTGCCGCATGCCCTGACGGCGCTCCGCGCGGGCGAGATCGGCTCTGCGATGCTCGTCGCCAAGGGCTCGCTCTTCCTCGGCCGGATGACCGAGCTGGCCGACGGCATGTCCGTCCTGCTCGAACCCGGAAAGGAGTCCTAGATGCCGGTCGAAGCGACGCCGGACACGTTCAAGGACCTGACGCGGCGAAGGCAACGTCCTCGTCGACTTCTGGGGCCCGCGGTGCGCAGCCGTGCCTTCAGATGATGCCGACCGTCGAGGAGCTCGAGGCCGAGTCCGGCGGTGCGGTCAAGGTCGTGAAGGTGAACGCGGGCGAGAACCGCGAGGTCTGCCGAGAGCTGCGCGTCTTCGGACTCCCGACGTACGTCCTCATGCGCGACGGGGAAGAGCTCGAGCGGCTCTCGGGAGACGTGTCGAAGGACGGACATCGAGCGGGCGTTCGCCACGCTCGGAAACGGAGGAGGTGAGGCTGCATGAAGCTCGAGGGCAAGAAGGTGATCGCGCTCGGCGAGCGGGACGGCGTGCCCGGCCCCGCGATCGCCGAGGCGGTGCAGTCCGCAGGCGCGGAGGTCGTGTTCGTCGAGACGGAGTGCTTCGTCTGAACGGCGGCGGGCGCCATGGACCCCGAGAACCAGGACCGGATCAAGGCCCTGGCCGACGAGCACGGGGTCGACGACCTCGTGGTGGTGCTCGGCGCCGCCGACCTCGAGTCGCTCGAGGTCACGGCCGAGACCGTCACGGTCGGAGACCCGGCCTACGTGGGTCCATTGGCAGGAGTCCAGTTGGGGCTCCCCGTCATCCACATCCTCGAGGAGGACGTGAAGGAGCAGGTCGACCCGACGATCTACGACGAGCAGGTCGGGCTGCTCGAGATGACGCTCGACGTCGAGCAGGTGCGCGAGGCAGCGAAGAAGTTCCCCGGCCGTGAGGGCGGCTGATCAGCCGAGGGGCGGCCGGACACGCTCGGACGCCCCTTCGGCCTCCTCGTCCGCGAGCCAGCGGACGACGAAGACAGTGAAGATCGCGAAGAAGACGATCGCCTCGCTGCCGGCCATGATCACGCCTGCGATCTGCTGATCCGTCGAGCGGGTCGAGTCCCCAGAGTCGCGGCGCTTCCTCGTAGAAGTCGTAGATCGCGCTCGGCAGGAGCGCGAGCAGGAGCCCGAGCGGGCTCGCGAAGAGAAACGCCGCGAAGACGTAGAGCGCGCGTGCACGCCGTTCGAGATGCGGTGCGGTTCGGCCTGAAAGACCGGCCACCAGAGCAGGCAGCCGACGACGAGGTAGGTCAGGTGCTGGAGCCGCAGGAGCGGCGCGTGCGTCGAGCGCCGCGTCGTACGCCGCCGGGATGTGCCAGGCGGCGTAGAGGGCGATCCAGAGCGGGAGCGCGACGAGCGGGTAGGTGAGCACGGCGAAGTCCCGGCACCCGGGCGATCCTGGGCCGGCGAGCGGTGCCGCGATTCCGAGCACGATGAGCGCCGGCGCCCACTCGGCGAGCATCACGTTCTGAAGCAGATGCGCGGAGACGAGGTAGTGGAGCGCAACCGTTGCGATCGGGCTCGCGACCGCGGCGAGCACGACCACCAGCCCGCCGGCGAACGCGACGATCCGCCACGCGCGGCGCGCCGAAGCGGTGCACCGCGGCTGCGTACGCGGCCGCGACGACCAGAACGAAGCGCTGCCTCGTCCCAGCTCGGCTCGAAGCTCCAGGGCGAGGGCGCCACCTCGTGAGGCTAGCCCGCTACGATGCCACTGACGCGGGAGTAGCTCAGTTGGCTAGAGCGTCAGCCTTCCAAGCTGAGGGTCGCGGGTTCGAGTCCCGTCTCCCGCTTGTACGTTCAGCGGGTCGGATTGCCTGGGGTTTCACCCCTCGTGATCCGACGGTCTCTGCCCCGCCGCTGCAACTGGCGATTCGCGAGGCAGGGGCCGTGATGACAATTGAATCGATACGCACCTTGCTGCGTCGTTCATTCGCTGCGGCAAGCCACGACGCGAATCCGTAAGCTCTCCGTAACTCACCAATGCAAAGGAGATCTGCGTGGCACGCAAGACAATTCGCGTATCCGACCGTAGCGGTAAAGAGATCGCCGACGGGAAAGGGGCTACCGTTCGCATCACGTTCTCTGATCAGCGCAAAGGCGTTCGCGAGCTCGATCTAACGGACGAGGAGGCCGAGACGCTCGGCGGCCGTCCTGTGGCGCGCCGCGGGCGACGCCCGGGCACCCGGGCAAAAGCGCAGTAGCGCTAGGCGCCTTATGCGCACGAGGACTTGAACTCGCTCGTGCAAAGAAGGACAATCGGCCGCATGCATTTCCGTGTGCTCCTGGTTGCGGCGCTCACCGTCACGTTTCTGACGGCGAGCGCCGCGGCCGAGGGCGCCTATCGATTCGGCTCCGAGCTCGACTCGAGCATCCAACCTCAGCCGGGCCAGCCGTGCGACCAGGCTCACCCGCGGCGAGTCTGCACCTGGATCATGAACGAGGCCTTCGGCAGGCCGAACGGGGGTCACAAAGCGTCGAGGCACGGCACGATCACCAAGATCCGTGTCATCGCGGAGGATGCGGGTCGCTTCAGGCTGCAGATCGCGCGCGCCCGCGAAACGGCTTCCGGCTACACGGGCAAGGTTGTTCGAAACGGTCCGGTCATCCGCTACGAGGGCCAGCCGGATCCTGACGAGCCCTACGCCGTCGAGGTCTTCTCCGTCAACGTCCCGGTGCGAAAGGGTGAGCGGCTGGCGATCAAGGCCCGGAGGACATCTGCGATCCGCACCGGCGGCGGGGGCGACAATACGCTCCTCTTTTACCCACCGCTCACACCGGGCGGGGTCATGCGCGCCAACACGGAAGAGGAAGGCCTGTACCTCCTGATCGAGGCGGTCGTCAGGCCCGCAGCCCGCTAGGGCCCCCTGGGCGCGGCCCGCCGCGATAGAACTGGTGCCGTGCCGCGGCGCGCCACTACCCTCGACGAGCTCGGCGACGGAGTCTTTCGGAAAGTCAGACGCGCGCTCGGCGTGACCGCCTTTGGCGTCAACGCGATGGTTCTGCCTCCCGGAACCGAGTGGTTCAACCACGTCCACGAGCGCCAGGACGAGCTCTACTTCGTCCATGCGGGCCGAGCCGGCTTTGACGTCGACGGCGAGCCCCTCGAGCTCGGTGCGGGCGGGTTCGTTCACGTCGAGGCCGGGGTTCCGCGACAGTTCTGGAACGCAGGGGAGGACGATCTTGTCGTGCTCGCCGTCGGCGGCCGCGACGGCTACGTCGAGCGCGACGGCCAGATGGTCGACCCAGCCGACGTCGAGCGGCGCCAAGCCTTCAGCGCCGGCGACCTCTCGGCCATCCAACGTCGACCCTGAGCGTGAGGACGAGGCCCGCCCGCCACGACGACCTCCCGGCGCTCTTTGAGATCTTCGGAGCGGCGGTTGGAGAGCTGTACCGGCGCCATGCTTTCGAGCCGCCCGCCCCGCCCAGCCAGGTCTTCATCAGGCTGCATGCGCACATGCTCGACCATGATGGCGACCGATTCTGGGTCGCCCAGTCGGGCGACCGGATCGTCGGCTTCGGAGCGGCGATCGTCCGCGACGACGTCTGGTTCCTTTCGGCCCTGTTCGTCGAGCCCGGGCACCAGGCCGGCGGCGTCGGGAGCGAGCTCCTCCGCCTGGCGTGGGAGGGAGGAGGCGGAGGGATCCGCCGTCGGCTCACCGTTGTCGACTCCTTTCAGCCTGTATCGACCGCCCTCTACTCGCGCGCTGGACTCTTGCCGGTCACGCCGCTCCTCTCGCTTGCGGGGCAACCGGCCGTCGCGAAGACGACCGACCTGGAGCCCGTTGCGGTCGACGACCTTGCGCTGGCGGAGCTCGACGCGCGGGCCTACGGCTTCGACCGCGCACCTGACCACCGGTTCTGGCAGCGCGAAGCCGAGGCGACTCTCTGGCTCGAGCAGGATCGCCCTGCTGCGTACTCCTACCGCTGGCCGGGAGGCAGGATCGGCCCGGTTGCGGGAGAGAGCCCCGTCGCCGCGGGAGCCGCTCTCGCGGCGGAGTTGGGGCGCGCGCAAGGTCGCCAGGTTTCGCTGCTTGTACCGGGGTCCGCGCGCGAAGCCTTGACCGCCGCTCTTGCCGCGGGCCTCCGCTACGCCGGTCCCGCCCGGCCTCATCCTCTCGACGGAATCGCGAGGGCCCGACGCTCTCGTTCCGTACGGATACTCGCTCCTCTAGTCGTCCGGCCCGACGACCACACTGCCCCCGTGGACAGCACGCCCGAGCGCGTCGTCTCCTTTCGTCCCCGCACAATCCTCGTCGTCCTGGGCGTCGGCCTGTTGGTCTTCGCGGCGCTCGCGCTCTTCTACCTCGCCTTCGCGGTCATCACGTGGATCTTCATCGCGGCCTTTCTCGCGTCGGCTCTGAACCCCGCGGTCGAGTGGCTCGAGCGGCGAGGGCTCCGGCGCGGTTTCGCGGTCGGACTCGTCTTCCTCGCCGCCGTCCTCGGGCTTTCGGGACTCGGGGCGTTGCTGATCCCACCACTCGTCGACCAGGTGACGCAATTCATCGAAGCCGTTCCCGATTTGATCGAGGACATGACCGCGGGCCGCGGCCCGCTCGGGTTCCTCGAGCGCGAATACGGCGTCGTCGACCGCATTCGCGACGCGATCGACGAGCAGGGAGCCGGCGGCGTGCTCGGGCTCACCGGCCCCGCCGTCGGGGTCCTTCAGGGGATCGTCACGGGAGTCATCGGGATCATCACGGTCGCGTTCCTCACGGTCTTCATGCTTCTCGAGGGCCCTCGAACCATCGACCAGCTCCTCGAGCTCCTGCCGGAGCGACAGCAGGCGCGCTGGCGCAGGGTGGGCGCGAACATCTACCGGACGATCGGCGGCTACACCTCCGGCAACCTTCTGATCAGCCTGATAGCAGGCGTGGCAGCCCTCATCGTGCTTCTTGCGATCGGCTCGGAGTACGCGGTGGCGCTCGCGCTCATCGTCGCCATCCTCGATCTGATCCCCCTCGCCGGGGCGACGATCGCGGCCATCCTCGTCTCGACGGTGGTCTTCGCCTCGGAGGGTTGGGTGCGAGGTGTCATCGTGGTCGTCTTCTTTGTCGTCTACCAGCAACTCGAGAACCAGGTCCTCCAGCCGGTCATCTACGGACGCACCGTTCAGCTCTCGCCGCTGACGGTTCTCATCGCGGTCCTGATCGGCGCGCAGCTCGCAGGCGTGCTCGGTGCGCTCGCGGCGATCCCGCTCGCAGGTTCTCTGCTCGCCATCGGCCGCGAGGTTCTTCTCTACCGGCGGGAGGCAATGATCGAAACACCGCCCGGCTCGGTGCTCGAAAGAGCCGACGCAGAGACCTGAGAGCTAGCTAGGGGGGTTTGACGAAACAGTCGTTGTGCCGCCTCGAGCGCGCTGGTCGTCCCGAGGCGGCGTCCTCAGTCGTGCCCGTACCTCTTCGGTACGAGCACTCCCTGCGTCCTTGCCTCGGAACGACCAGCGCACCCGGGGAGCGAAGACCGTTTCGCCAAACCCCCTAGTTGCTCTCGACCGAGCGGACGACGTCGAGACCCGGGTCGTAGCCGTTCAGGGAGTCGTGCCCGGGCCCGCCGAAGATCCGGTCACGGGTGCCGTCGTACGCAAAGAAGAGGTCGCGGCCCGGCCCGCCCCGAACGGTGTCGCTGCCGCCTCCGCCCTGCAGGCGGTCGGCCCCCGGCCCACCGCGGACGATGTCATTGCCGCCCCCGGCAAAGATCGTGTCCGCGCCCCCGCGACCGCAGATGACGTCGGCGCCGGAGCCTCCGAGCAGGCTCTCGGACTCGCTCGTCCCGGTGATCGTGCAGGGCTTGCTCGACGTCTTCGGGCTCCCCTGGGCGAGCACAGGCAGTGCAGCGAGGACGAACGCCGCCGTGAAGAAGCCCAGCCCCGAGATCAGGATGCGGTGTCGCACGCTGCCTCCTACGTCGACCTGCCGCAGCCGTCGTCCTCATCGTCCGCCGAGGCCGGGCCGGCGGCTATCCCCCGACGTAGGGACTAACGAGGATCGAGCGCCTCGGCGACCGTCCCCGCAACGCCGAACTTCTCGACGACGGAGAACCTCTCGGTCCGCGAGACCACGCGCTCAACCGCGGAATCCTCGTGGCCGGGGAGGATCGCGAAGCGACGGGCGTCGGCACGGATCTTGTGGTACTCGCGAAGCGTGATGTTCACCATCTCGGTGCAGCCCGCATCGCCGCACTCGCAGACGAACGTCGCCTCTCCAGGCACGCCGAATTCGACGGCGGCATGTTCGATCCGCTCGTTGACCTCGCGGAAGACCGCTTCGTTTTTTGCCTTGCGCTGAGCTTCCGGCATGACCCCAAGTACAGGGTGGCGATCAGCAAGCCCCGCGGCAATGGGCCGAACGGCCCATCATGGAGACGGCGCGTAGGCCGAACGGACTAGGAGGGTTTGACGGAAAGGTCCTCGTTGCGCGGCCCGGCGGCTCAAGGCTTTTCCGTCAAGTCCTCCTAGTAGCTAGTGGTGGTGGGCGTGGACGCAGGCGTGCCCGCGCCCACGGGCGATCAGATGGCGGTTCACGGGATACGCGGCGAGGCCGGCGACGACGAGCGCGAAGGCCAGGGAAGCCCAGAACCGAACGGATGCGAGGTCTGCCTCCATGGCACCCGGGATCGCCAGCATGATGGCGTTGTCGACGATCTCCATGATGCTGATGGAGATCGTGTCGGACGCCAGCGCGAGCGGGAGGGCGGCTGCGAGGGTCATCCCCGACCTGACGAGCGGAAGCATCGTCAGCGAGAACCCGAACGTGAAGGCAAGCGCGACCGCGAGCGCGATCGTCGGCCAGTCGCCCCAGCCGAGTGCGGTTCCGATCACCATTCCGAGCACCTCGCCGATGGCGCAGCCGGTCAGGCAGTGAAGCGTGGCCAGCGCCGCGATGCGGTTCAGCGAGCTGCCGCCGACGGCGGCTTCCGTGTGTGTCGCCACAGCTCTAAAATAGCGTCAGGGGCAACCGGACAGGTGCGCCTGGCAGGATTCGAACCTGCGACCCGCGGATTAGAAGTCCGCCGCTCTGTCCACTGAGCTACAGGCGCTCGAGAATCACGGTACCACCGGCCTCCGCGGGCCCTGGGCCGCCGGAGGGCTCCGCTACAGTGCCCGTGGCGCGGTGGCCGTAGCTCAGTTGGTAGAGCCCCGGGTTGTGGTCCCGGCTGTCGCGGGTTCGAGTCCCGTCGGCCACCCTGAGATGAGTCATGCCGGCGCAGCCAGCCGCCGGCGCATCTCGAACGCGCGGCTGACGTCGGTCGCAGACAGGAGTCCGACCAGCTCGTCCACCGGAGAGCACGAGGGCTCGGTTCACGTCGTTCTCCGAGAGCTCGGCGGCAGCGTCGATCAGCTCGTCGTCCGGATCGACGACCGGCACCGCCTCGCGCGGGAGCATGCAGTCGTGCACTCGGCGCGTGTCCCACTCGCGGCGCGGCACCTCGGCGACGCAGCGAAACGGCAGCAATCCGACGGCCCGGCCGTCTTCGGTGACCGGATAGGTCGTGTAGCGCCGGTGCCAGACGAGCTCGTCCATGAACTCCCCGAGCGTCACGTCGGGGCTCGATCGTGACCGGCTCGCGCACCATCAGGTCGCGGACGTGGAGTCCGGCGAGCGCCTGCCGCGCGAGCGAGGTAGCGATCCTCCGCGCCCGGCAGCCTGGAGGAGGAACCAGCCGATGAAGACGAGCCAGAGGCCGCTGAAGGCGCTCTCCCAGATGACGAGCGCGATCCCGGCGGCGATGAAGAGGTAGGCGAAGACGCGGCCGACCCAGGCCGCGACTCGCGTCGCCCAGCCGAAGTCGCCCTTGCCCTGCCAGAGCGCCGAGCGGAGGACGCGGCCGCCGTCGAGCGGCAGGGCGGGGAGGAGGTTGAAGACGAGCAGCATGAGGTTGATGTAGCCGAGCCAGGCGGCGACGCCGTCGACGACCTGCGGGCAGGCCGAGCTGCCAGGCGGCGAGCGCGAAGGCGAGGCCCAGGAGCGAGCGAGACGAGCGGCCCGGCGATCGCGATCCGGAACTCGGCGCCCGCGCTCGGGAACATTCCCTTGAACCGCGCGACGCCGCCGAAGAGCCAGAGCGTGATGCCGTCGATCTCCATCCCGTCGCGCCGTGCCTGCAGACGCGTGGCCGAGCTCGTGGAGCAGGATCGAGAGAAAGAAGAACACGGCGGCGAACGCCCCCATCGCCGACGTACTCGCTGTCCGTGAGGCCCGGGATTCTGGTCCGGGAAGATCGACTGCGAGAGCGTCCAGACGATCAGCGCGAAGACGACGAGCCAGCTCCAGTTGACGCCGATCGCGGATGCCGGCGATCCGCCCGAGGGTGAGGCTGTCGCGCACCCTACTTCGCCTTGCGCGCGTTCCTGACGGCCGTTCCGGCGGCTCGGGCGACGGTCGGCCCGTGCTTCTTGGCCTGCTTGCCGGCCTCCATGCAGGAGCTTTCGCCGCTGCTCCGGCGGGAGCCGCTTCCAGCCCGAGCGGGCGAGCAGCGCGAGCTTCCAGTACGCGGGCATCACCTGTCCTCCCCTCCCAGTTTCAGACTGATCGACGACGCCCTCGAACGTCTCATGCGGATGAGCGCCGACAACGAGCAGCCGCCGATCGAAGACGAAGGCCGGAATCGCGTTGATTCCGTGCAGGTTCGCCTCGAGCGTCGAGGCGTCGATCCGCTCGGCGTAGCGGCGGTCGGCAAGGGCGGTCGCGGCCTCGGCGCGGTCGAGGCCGGCGTCGGCGACAGGTCGAGCAGCACGTCTCTCGTCGCCGATGTCCGCCTCGCTCTGACCAGTAGGCATGCATGAGACGAGTGTGCACCTCGCTCGTGGAGGCCGCGGTCACGTGCGAGCTCGGTCACCTCGAGCGCCTTTCGGGAATTCGGCACCACGTCCTCGGGGAGGATCGTACGTCCACCCGGACGCCTCGATCAGTTCGCGCACGCCGCGATGGAAGTCGCGCCCGTAGCGGCGCCTGGAGCTCTGCACGCGGGATGCCCTCCGGCGGGTACTCCGGATGGAGGTCGAAGGGGAGCCAGTCGACCGCGGCGCCGAACCGGCGCGCCAGCCACTCGGCCCGCTCGAGGCCGACGTAGCAAAACGGTCAGATGTAGTCGCTCCAGATCGTGACCGTGTGCTCCACCACGGCGACAGCATGCCTGGAAGGAGCACGAGCGCAGACGGCGAACGGCGGTGCTCTGATGCGCCGCGCCGCCCTCGCGCTGCTTGCAGTCTCCGGTGCCCTCTGGGCGACGGCTTCGGCGGCCACCGACGGGGAGGCGACGAGCGTCGCGCTACGGCTCTCGGATACGTCCGTGGCCTACGGGGAGCGGGTCCGGCGCGAGGCGCGTCGTCTCGCCGAGCGAGCGGGGTCTGGCCGTGCTGATCGAGCAGCAGCAGGAGCGCGTTCGTGGGTGCGGGTCGCGACCGTTCGAACCGGAGAGGCGGGCGTGTTCGCGGTCCGCTTCAGGCCGGAGCGCGGTGGTCCGGTGCGGGCGCGGCTGGCTCGAGAGTGGCGTTGCCGGCGACGAGCTCGCCGCTGGGCGTGCGTCCGGTTGCTCCGGATCTCGGCGGGCGCGGGTCGCGCGTTCCTCGGCGCGCCGCTTCGGCTCCGTGTCCGACCCGCCGCCTACACGGGCGCGTGGCGATTGCGCGTCAGCCAGGGCGGAAGAGCCCTTGCGACGGCGCGTGAGCAGCTGACCGGCGGCTCGACGCGGCTACGCGTGCCGACCCCGGGAGTGGGCCGCTTCCGCGTGAAGCTGACCCTCGTGGCGACGGAAACCTTCGACCGCGTACGTGCGAAGGGCTCGGTGACCGCCGTTGCGACGCCGGTCTCGTATGGCTCGACAGGGCCGGAGGTGCGTGCGCTCCTTCGCCGCCTCCGGGAGCTTCGCTACCACGTGCCCGCCGAGACCGACGTCTTCGGGCCGGAGGCGCTCGACGCGGTGCTCGCGTTCCAAAAGGCGGAGGGTTTGACGAGAGACGGAGCGGTGGCCGAGGAGGCCTGGGCCGCGCTCGGGAGCGCTCGGCCGCCGAAGCCACGGTTCGAGAATCCCGGCCTCCACATCGAGGTCGACAAGACCCGTCAGATCCTCATGGTCGTCCGCGGCGGCAAGGTCGAGTCCGTCGTCTCGGTCTCGACCGGCGCGACGGGAAACACGCCCGAAGGCTCGTTCCGGATCCTTTGGAAGTCGCCCGCGACGACGACGTGGCTGGGGCCCGCGATCCTCTACCGGACGATGACATTTCTCGGGAACGAGTTCGCGATTCACGGCTTCCCGTCGGTGCCGGCCTACCCGGCGAGTCACGGCTGCGTGCGCGTTCCGATGTGGGTCGCGGACTGGCTCTACCAACGCTCTCCGGTCGGCGAGCGGATCTTCGTCTACTCCTAAGTCTCGAGACGTAGTCCGCGACCCAGCGAAAGCCGAGCGTGTCGGCGCGACCTCGAGCGGGCTCCCCGGAAGGCCTGCCCGTGGATCGGGCTCGTTGTAGGCACCGGGTGCGACGTCGTTCGGGCCGTCCGGGTGAAAGACCGAGGCGAGGTACTGGATCTGCCCGCGGCCGTGCCCGAGCTCGAACTGGCCGCCGCCGTAGAGCCCGATTCCGCGCTCCTCGCAGTACTCGTAGAGCGCGAAGAGATCGCGGATCGAGCCGGAGCGCGACGGCTTCACGTTCAGTGTCCGCGGCGGAAACAGGAGCGCCTCGACGTCGGCCACCGAGTGGATCGGCGCGTCCCAGGTGATCCGAGCCCGGTGCGAGGCAAGCACCGGATCGGTCTCGGGCGTCAGCGCCGGATCCTCGAGCCAGGCATCCGGCAGTCCGTTCGCGACGCGCGCGTAGAGCGCAGGGTCGGCGCCCTGGTCGACGACCGTTCCCGTGTACGCACCCTTCAGGTCGGCCGACTCGACCGCGCCGGTGGCGGCGAGCTCCGCGACGAGCTCGTCGGTCCAGCCGCTCGTCGGGTCGAGCTTGAACTGGAGCGTCCGGGTCGAGCTCGAGCCAGCGCAGCACCGGCCGGCGCGTCGGCGGCTCGCCGAGGCGCATGGAGACGACGAACCGAACGGGCCGGGCTCGCGGCCGACCGCCTCGTGGAGCGTCGTCCCTGCCTTGCCGGAGCGCGAGGTCGAGCGCGGCGCTCTCGAAGGCCCAGCGGCGGTAGTTCCGGTAGTCGTCGCGGTCGGGGCCGGACGGAAAGAGGCTCAGCCGGCCGACGAGCTCCGAGTAGGAGTCGAGCGTGTGCGAGCCCGCGAGCGGAAGCTCGCGCGGCGCGTTCTGGAGCGCAAGCTGGTCGTCGCCGTCGTAGGTGACGTCCTCGCCGATCCCCTCGTGGCCGCCGCCCCGGAGGCGGACGATCGTCGTCCGGCGGACGAAGTCGCTCGACACGTCGAGCTCACGACCGTCGAGCTCGTACGAGTCGATCTCGAGCGGCAGGTCGCGGACGAGGTCGTAGAGCGCCACGTGCGGAGCCTACCGGTGGCCCGCGGCTGCTACTCGTCGAGAGCCGCCGGCGACGGTCGCAGCGACGCCGTCCTTCTCGACCACCCAGTGGAGATCGTGCTTCCGCGCGATCACGTGCTCCGAGTCATCGTCCCAGAGATGGTCGGGATGCGACGGCGAACCAGGTCGAGTCCGCACGGACTGAGGCGTACTCGGCGAGGGTGAGCGTGACAGGTCGCCATGCAGTCCGTACGGCTGCACTCGCACACGAACTCGATCGTGACGCTCGGCTCGAGGTCGCCGCTGACGTCTCGGATCCGGTCGTTGACGGCCCGGAAGAGCGCCTCGTTCTTGCCCGACCTCGACGCTCGCGTCCATGGGGCGAGTATGACCAAGAAAAGTGGCAGGTTCCAAGCGAATCTGAGTTCGAGCCGTTTGGACGATTGCCTGATTCGGGGTACGCGACTCGGGTATAGGCCCTGACACCGAGCACGGAGGTTCATGACCACGACAATCGAGCAGTCCATCGACGTCAACGTTCCGGTCCGGACCGCCTACAACCAGTGGACGCAGTTCGAGGAGTTCCCGGAGTTCATGCAGGGCGTCGAGTACGTGAACCAGATCGACGACACGCACCTCCGCTGGAAGGCCGAGATCGCCGGCACCTCGCAACGAGTGGGAGGCCGAGATCACCGAGCAGCGCCCGGACGAGCGCATCGCCTGGAAGACGACGGACGGCAAGGGGCATTCAGGCGTCGTCACCTTCCACCGGCTCGGAGAGGACCAGACGCGGATCATGCTGCAGATGGACTGGGAGCCCGAGGGGATCGCGGAGTCGGCCGGTAGCGCGCTCGGCTTCGACGACCGTCGCGTGCAGGGCGGACCTCGAGCGCTTCAAGGAGCTCATCGAGAGCCGCGGCGCCGAGTCCGGCGCCTGGCGCGGCGAGGTCGACCAGACCGCCACCCGCTAGAGCTCGCAAAGAACCGAGCTTGCTCCACCGAGGCCGTCGCGCAAGCTGCGACGGCCTCGGTGTTTAGCCGCTCCGCTCCCGGGAACCCGGGGAATGTGGGGGGGAACGTCAACGGTCCGCGGGCCGTCTCTGATCGCTGTCGACGAGCCCGAGCGAGCCTCGGACATCGTCGCGTTCCTCCAGAGGCTCGACTACGACGCGAGATCGTCGACACGGGGACCGATGGAGACCACTCCGCCCGAGGCCTGGCCCGACCGCCTCGCGCCTGACGGCCCTCGAGCACTTCCTCACGGCCTGGCGCCGAGCCAATCCGGGCGTGGACGTCCGGATCGAGGACGCGGGCAGCCTCGCCGGTTAGGCTGGCTCGGCCGTGTCCCTGTACGACTGGTTGCTCTTTCTGCACGTCCTCTCGGCCTTCTCGCTCGTCGCGGGGGTGATCCTGAACACGTGCGTGATCGTCGTCTCGCGCAACGCTTTCCGGCCGAGCGACGCCGGCCGCTCCCTGAGGCTGATGCGAGCGGGGGACGTCCTCTCGGGAATCGGCGCCGTCGGTACGCTCGTCTTCGGCGTCTGGCTCGCGATCGAGGTCGACGGCTACGAGCTCTGGGATGGTTGGATCATCGCTGCGCTCGTCCTCTGGGCCGTCTCGGGCGGGTTCGGAGACCGCGCGGCGAAGCACTATGCCCGTGCCCGCAAGCGAGCCGCCGAGCTGGTCTCTCAAGGCCGAAATGAGCCGAACGCGGAGCTCGCTAACCTCCTCCGCGCGCCCCGTCCCTTTGCGTTCTATGCGGTTGCGGTAGCACTCGTGCTGCTCTTGCTCGCCGACATGATCTGGAAGCCCGGAGCGTGACGTGAACACGATCCTCGCCGCCGTCAGGCCCGACGACTGGAACTTCCCGCTCTTCGTCCACGTGCTCGGGGCCGTGCTCCTGGTCGGCGGGGTCGTGACGGCGGTCGCGGCTCAGGTCGCGGGCTGGCGCCGTCAGGAGCCAGACGGCGCGCTCGGCCTCGCGCGACTCGCGTTCTCGGCGCTTCTGGTCGTGGCCGTCCCGGGCTGGATCGTCATGCGGGTCGGCGCCGAGTGGATCGCCTCGAAGGAAGGTTGGACGGGCGACGAGGTTCCCACCTGGGTGGACATCGGATACGTGACCGCGGAGCCCGGAGGCCTCCTGCTGCTCGTGGCGACCGTCCTGTCCGGCCTCGGTGCTCGCCGGCTGCGCCGGAGCGGCGCCGCGGCGAGCCGGCTGGTTCGAGTGTCGACAGTCCTCGTGACGATCTCGCTCGTCCTCTACCTCGTCGCGATCTGGGCGATGACCGCGAAGCCCGCCTGACCGGCTCCAGGCGCTATCGTCGCGGCGATGATCTCGACCCGACGGGAGAGACGATGACGGAAAGCGCTCACGGCCGGACGCCCGGCCTCCTGGAACGGCTCGACAGCGGACCCGTGATCTGCGCCGAGGGCTACCTCTTCGAGCTCGAGCGGCGCGGGTATCTCCAGGCGGGGGCATACGTCCCCGAGGTCGTTCTCGAGCATCCCGGGCTCGTCGCCCAGCTCCATCGGGAGTTCGTGCACGCCGGCTCCGACGTCGTCGAGGCATTCACGTACTACGGCCACCGCGAGAAGCTCCGGCTGATCGGCAAGGAGCACCTCTTGGAGGAGCTGAACCGCGGCGCGCTTTCGATCGCGAAAGAGGTCGCCGACGAGAGCGGATCGCTCTTCGCGGGCGACATCTGCAACACGAACGTCTTCGAGCCCGACCGACGACTCCCGGAAGACCGTTCGCGCCATGTTCGAGGAGCAGGTGGGCTGGGCGGCCGACGCGGGCGTCGACTTCGTGATCGCGGAGACCTTCTCGTGGGGCCAGGAGGCGCTGCTCGCGCTGGAGGTCGTCAAGGAAGCGGGGCTGCCCGCCGTCGTCACCTGGCTGTCCACCGCGAGCCCGTGACGTGGGACGGCTGGACGCCGGCCGAGGCGTGCGCGCGGCTCGAGGAGGCCGGCGCGGACGTCGTAGGGCTCAATTGCATCCGCGGGCCGGCGACGATGCTGCCGCTCGTGAAGGAGATCCGGGAGCGTGTCGACTGCCACGTGGCGGCGCTGCCCGTGCCGTACCGGACGCACGACGACGAGCCGAGCTTCCAGTCGCTGACCGACGACGCCTGCGACTGCATCCCCGACGGCCGGCCGTTCCCGACCGCCCTCGACCCGTTCGTATGCAACCGCTACGAGATCGCCGAGTTCGCGACCGAGGCGAGCCGCATCGGGGTGCGCTACCTCGGCGTCTGCTGCGGTGCCGCGCCGCATCACATCCGGAGCATGGCCGAGGCGCTCGGGAGGACTCCGCCCGCGAGCCGCTACTCGCCGGACATGTCGAAGCACGCGTACTTCGGCACGGACGAGGGCCTGAAGGACACGAACCAGGCGTACGCCGAGCGGCTCTAACCGGCCAGCCGGAAGAAGTTCGCGAGCACGCGCCGTCCGTCCGGGTGTTCCGCGTCGAACAGCTCCGGGTGGAACTGCGTCCCCCACCAGCGCCGCGCCGGCGCCGCGATCGCCTGGATCTCGCACGCCTCGGTTCGCGCGAGGACGTGGAAGTCGGGCGGGAGGTCGAAGACCTCGTCCGTGTGACTCTGGAAGAGCGTGGGGCGTTCGGGAAGGCCCGAGAGGAGGTCGCCGTCAGCCAGCACCTCGAGCGGCAGAAAGCCCCGCTCCGGCGGCTGGCCGCGCGTCTCCATCGGCTCGATTCGGCCGCCTGCGAACCTGGCGAAAAGCTGCAGGCCCGCGCAGATCCCGAGCACGGGCGCGTCCGTCGCGCGAACGGCGTCGCCGAGACGGTCGAGCCGCGCCGGGTCGTGGGCGCTCCAGGGGGCGCTCGAGCCGCTCAGGACGACGGGACCGGGGCCGAGCTCCTCGACCTCGAGGTAGTGCGTGGAGCTGACAGGCCGGCCGGCGACCTCTTCCAGGGTCGCGCGGATCTCCTCGTAGTGTCGAGTGCGCTCCTCGTCGAGGAACGAAGGGTGCTCGGTGACGACCAGCTCGACGGCGGCTTTCATGGCTAGAAGAAGGTCAGGCGGAGGGCGGCGAGCCACCGGGGTCCGGGCGCGGGTCGAGGCTGACGATGATGTCGTCGCCGTCGTCCCACACGTGGTAGCGCCGGAGGCGGAACTTCGGGGCGGCCGGGCAGATGCCGGTCACGGGGTCGTAGTCCCACTTGTGCCAGGGACAGCGAAGCATCCTCGCCTCGGCGGGTTCGCCGTTCCTCGCGCCTGGCTCGTACGACGAGACGTCCGCCACCAGCTCGCCGTGGGTGCAGATCGGAGCGCCTCGATGCGGGCACCGGTCCGCCACTGCATGGAGCTCGCCCGAGATGCGGATCACGCCGACCCGGTGGCCGCCGACCTCACAGACCGTGATGGGATTGCCGGTCGCGACGCCGGCGGCGGGGAGGCGGACGGCGCGCGCCGCGGTCATGCACGGGTCGTGGCCGGCACCGGCAGCCGGTAGAAGTCGAGCGCGTTTTGAGCCGCGATCGGCTCCCGCCACTCGGCCGGCAGGGTGCGGAGAGTCAGGGTCGGGTCGTCGAAGTCCCAGTGCGGGTAGTCACTCGCGAAACAGAGCGTCTCCCAGGGACGCAGGGGCTCGAGCACCCGCGCGAGCTGCTCCGGGTCGTCGGGCTCCTCGAGCGGCTGTGTCGAGAACCGCACGTGTTCCCAGACGTACTCGGTGGGCCTGCGGCGGCACCACGGGATCTCGCTCCGGCAGGCCCGCCAGTTTGTGTCGAGACGCCAGAGAAAGCCCACGAACGAGGCGAGGCCGCCCTCCATGAGCATGAGCCGCGCGTCGGGGAACCGCTCGAAGACCCCGTGGCAAAGAGCCGAGATCAGGTGGCCGTGGAGGCTCGATCCGGTCAGGGTGTGGAACTCGGTGTAGAAGTCCGCGTACCCGGCCGCTGTCAGTGGGCCGGCGATGCCCACCCCCTCGTAGTGGACATGAACGACAAGGGCGAGCCCGACTTCGCTCGCGGCCGCCCAGATCGGGTCGTACACGGGATTCCCGTACGGGATGCGCGCCCCGCCCGGGAGGAAGACGCCGACGAACTCATCCCGGCTCCCGAGGCGCCGGATCTCGGCCGCGGCCGCCTCCGGATGCTGCGCCGGCACGACGAGCGTCCCCTTGAGACGTTCGTCCTCTTGGAGCCAGCGCTCGAGGAGCCAGTCGTTGTACGCCGAGCAGAGGCCCGCCGCGAGACGTGGGTTCGGGAGAATGGAGAAGCTCGCGGGCTCGTCCGGGATGGTGACCGCGTAGGTGACGTCGTAGCGGTCGAGCAGGTGGTCGCGGAGCTGCTCGATGTCGAAGGAGGGGTTGAGCATGCCCGTACGGGAATCGTCGGGTCTCGTACGTGTCCTTGCGGATCCACCCGGCCGGGTGAGTTCCACGGGTACGTCGGCATGGCCAGGCCGTACGTCCCCGAGTGGTCGAGCAGCTCACGGTTGGCGGGATCGAGATACGGCCGGAGATCCCGGATCGATTCATAGGCGACGTGGACGTCGCAGTCGACCAGCATTTCGTCAGCGCTCCTCTCGCGTTGCCACCGACCAGGATCGTACTCCTGTGCGGGTCGGATCCGACGTCCGTGACCGTAAGCTCCTGGCGTGCGCCGAGTGGCCGTCAACCCGCTCCTTCAGACGGGCGACGGCCGTCTGCTCGCGGTTGCCCAATTCTGCGACCACTTCGGGATCGGCCTCGCGTTCGTCGCGCTTCCCTGGATCGTCCTGGACGGTGGCGGAGGCCCCGCTCTCGCAGGCCTCGTGTTCGCAGTCGGGACGCTTCCGTACGTGCTCTTCGGCCTCCTCGCCGGTGTCACCGGCGACCGGCGTTCTCGCAAGCGCGTCATGGTCGCGGCGCACTCGCTGCAGATGGTTTTCGCGGCGGTCGTACCGCTCTGGGCGCTTGGCGGCCACCCGCCCGTAGGCGTCGTGCTCGCGAGCGCGTTCGCGGTCGGCGCGAGTGCGCACCTACGCGGACGCGGCCTCGTTCGGAGCCGTGGCGGAGCTCGTCGGCGTCGGCCAACTTCGTCCGGGGTCAGGCCGTTCTCTCGACGGGGTGGGCGGCCGGCTCGATCCTCGGGCCCTTCCTCGGAGGAGTTCTGATCGCCGCGTTCGGAGCCGCCGCGGCGGTCACCGTCGAAAGTGCCCTGTTCGCGGTCGCTGCCCTGCTCGTCTGGCGGATCCGGCGTCCGCTCGCCGCGCCCTCGCAAGAGGCCGGAGTGCGCGATCCGAGACGCCGCGCGAGAGGGGATCGCGGTGATCCTCCGCACGCCCCTGCTGCGGCTGCTGACGTCCGTGCAGCTGCTCTGGTACCTGAGCGTCATCGGCGCGCTCGCGCTGATCGTCCCGTTCCTCCGGGACGAGCTCTCGCTCGACGCGCGGGAGACCGGCTGGATCCTCGGCGCCGGAGCCGTCACCGGAGTCTCCGCGGGCTTTCGTCGTCGGTGTGCTCGAGCGGCGCTGGCGGCGGCCTTCGGGTGATCGCGGCGAGCGTCGTCGGTGAGCTGCGCTCGCCGCCGGGAGCCTGGCGGGCGCGCCCGGGTTCTGGAGCGCACTCGCCGCCTATGCCGTGCTCGACCTCTCGATCTGGATCAGCGTGACCGCGCTCATCGGCGAGCGGCAACGCCTCGCGCCGGATCACCTCCAGGCGCGAGTCGGCATCACGGGCCGGGCGATCGCGCTCGGCTCGATGACGGTCGGAAGCCTCGTCGCGAGCGGCCTCGCCGTGGTGGTGCCCCTCCGCGTGCTCTACCTCGGAGTCGGGCTCACGGCGCTTGCGATCTCCGTCTGGGCCGTGCCTGCGCTCCTGCGCCAAGCATCCGGGCCACCGGTCGCCCTGCCGGACGCGAGACCGTGATCGAGATCCTCTTCCTCTCGGGCGCGGACGTCGACGAGCTCGCCCTGACGGACGAGGAGGTGCTCGCGGCCGTCGAGGATGCCGTACGCGCCCAGGGCGAGGGCGCCGTCGTCCTCGAGCCCCGGGTGCATCTCGTGCCGGACGTGGCCTTCCGGGGGCATTTCAACCTGCTCCGGGCCTACGTCGCGCCGCTCGACGTCGCCGGTGTGAAGGTCGTCGGGGACTACGTGGACAACTGGAGGCTCGGCCTGCCGTCCGAGCTCGCGCTCCTGACGCTCTACGACCCCCGGACCGGAGTCCCACGCGCCATCGTGGACGCGACGGAGATCACCGAGCGACGGACCGGCGCGGTGACGGCCCTCGGCGCGCGGCACCTGGCTCGGAGCGACGCCCGGGTGCTCGGCCACATCGGCGCCCGCGGCACCGCGTTCTCCAACGTGACCATGCTGGACGCTCTCTTCGACTTCGAGGAAATCCGCGTCACGAGCGCCCGACCCGAGTCGCGCGAAGCGTTCGGGCAGACGCTCGAGGACGTGCTCGGGAAGCCGGTTCGCGTCGTCGAGACCTGGCGCGAGACGGTCGAGGGCGCGGACATCGTCGTCGAGGCGACGCGGCTCTCCGAGCCCGAGCCGCTCCTGCGCACCGAGTGGATCCAGCCTGGGGCCCTGGTCGTCCCCTACGGGACGATGAGCGCCGTCGAGCTGTCGCTCACGTCGATCATGGACAAGGTCGTCGTCGACGACTGGGGTCAGTGCCGCGGTGGCCGCTTCGGCAGTCTCCGGGCCCACGTCGAGGCCGGACTGCTGACCGAGGAGAGCCTCCATGCCGAGCTCGGCGAGATCGTCGTCGGCGCGAAGCCCGGGAGGGAGAGCGACGGGGAGACGATCCTCTTCTGGCATCGGGGGCTCGCGACGACCGACGTCGCCGTGGGCCAGGCGCTCTACGAGCGAGCACTCGAGCGGGGTGTCGGCACCGCCCTGGAGTACCGCTAGCGGGCCGGGGCCCGGCGCCGCGTCGGCCCAGGCGGCGCCCGGGACCCAACCGCCGAGCCGTCCCGGCGTCGTAGAGAACGAGGACTTGTGTGACTTTCGGGTTTGACCAGCCCGCGCGCACAGGCGTATAACGAACATTCACCGCGTTGGCTCGCGCCGGCGCACGGGCGACGAAAGGGAGTTTGGGGATGAGTGAGCGGCAGCGAGAGGTCGACGCCATCAGGCGCACGCGCAACGAGCGTGACAACCACCTCATCGACGAGTACATGGCACGGCGGATCAGCCGGAAGGAGTTCATCCGGCGCGGGACGATCGCGGGAATGTCGATCCCGCTCGTCGCCTGGCTCGCTGCAGCGTGCGGTGGGGACGGCGGCACCTCCGGCCAGACCGGTGCGGCCACGGGACCGGTACCACCGCGGGCAAGCCCGGCGGGACGTTCAAGTTCGGTCTCACCACGCCGAGCTCGGGCCTCGATCCGATCCGGTCGCCGACGCCGGGGGCCTCAACCTGAACGGCCAGACCGGCGAGTACCTCTCGCTGTCGCTCGGCGAGCCGGAGCTCAAGCCGGTGCTCGCGGAGAGCTGGGAGGCGAACGACGACGCAACGGTCTGGACCTTCAAGATCCGCGAGGGCGTCACGTTCAACGACGAAGCCCAGACTCCGATGACGGCCAACGACGTCGCCGCGACGTTCAACCGCCTCGCCGACCCGAAGAACAAGTCGAACGCGCTCTCGGTCTTCCAGGGCGTGCTCTCGGCCGGCGCCACGTCCGCGCTCGGACGACGCGACCGTCGTCTTCGAGCTCGACGCGCCGAACGGCAACTGGCCGTGGCTCGTCTCCTCGGACAACTACAACGCGATCATCCTCCCCGAGAACTACGACGGCGGCTGGGAGAAGACGCTGGATCGGCACCGGGCCGTGGAAGCTCGAGTCGTACCAGCCGAAGGTCAGCGCCACGCTCGTGCGGAACGAGAACTACTGGGGCGAGCCCGCTCTCCCGGACCAGGTCGAGATCACGTTCTACGACGACGTCGCGGCGGCCGTGCTCTTGCTCCAGGGCAAGCAGGTCGACGCCCTCGACGCGGTCAGCGTCGCGGCCGGCCGGGCGATCATCAACGACACCGAGAACTACAAGATCATCAAGATCGACGGCTCGACGCACCGCCAGCTCTCGATGCGGTCCGACACGGAGCCGTTCACGGACAAGCGGGTGCGCCAGGCGATCGCGCTCACCCTCGATCGCCAGGCGATCATCGAGGGGCTCTTCGAAGGCTACGCCGACCTCGGGAACGACAGCCCGTTCGCGCCGGTGTTCGCCTCGACGAACCCCGACGTGCCGCAGCGGGAGCAGGACCTCGAGCAGGCGAAGCAGCTCCTGGCCGACGCGGGCATGCCCGACGGTTTCAACGTGAAGCTGAACGCGATCAAGACCGGCGAGGTGCCGCAGTACGCGCAGATCGTGCAGGACTCGGCGAAGCAGATCGGCGTCAACATCGAGCTCGTCATCCAGGATCCGACGACTCTACTACGGCGACGCGGTCTTCGGCTCGAGCACCTGGCTCGACTCGGTCATGAGCCTCGTCGACTACGGACACCGCGGAGTCCCGAACGTCCTGCTCGGCGCGCCGCTCCTCTCGGACGGCGTCTGGAACGCAGCGCACTTCAAGAACCAGCAGTACGACGACCTCGTCGGCTCAGTTCTTCCAGGAGCCCGACATCGGCCGCCAGCAGGAGATCGCCGGAGAGATCCAGACGCTCCTGCTCGACGAGACGCCGATCATCTTCTCCTACTTCTACAACATCCTCACACCGACCCTAGAGCAACGTCTCGGGCGTCGTGCCGACAGCGATCAACCACCTGTTCGTCGACCGCGCCTCGAAGGCGTAGGAGGAACATCGAGGAGGTGCCCGGCGCGGGCCGGGCACCTCCGAGGACAACTCGCCATGGCTGTCTTTCTCGCCCGCCGACTCGCCCTCGCCGTCGTGACGCTCTGGCTCTTGAGCGTGATCGTCTTCGTCGGCGCGCAGGTCCTGCCGGGAAACCCGGGCCGGGCGATCCTCGGCCCGTTCGCAGACGACGCCGCGGTCGATGCAGCTGAACCAGGAGCTCGGCTTCGACCAGCCGCTCCTGACGCGCTACTGGGACTGGCTCTCCGGCTTCCTCCAGGGCGACATGGGCACGTCCTACATCTACGGCGCGCCCGGTCTCGGACTTCATCGGCGACGCGCTCGTGAACTCGCTCGAGCTCGCGCTGTTCGCCCTCGTGCTCGTCATCCCCATCAGCATCCTCGGCGGCGTGATCGCCGCCCTGCAGAGTCGGCAGGCTCGTCGACCGGGCGATCACCGTCACCGGGCTCTCGCTCGCCGTCGTGCCCGAGTTCGTGACCGGAATCGTCCTCATCCTCGTCTTCGGCATCTGGCTCGACCTGCTGCCCGTCACCGCGGCGGCGCCCGCAGGCGTCGGCTTCTTCGAGGGCCTCAAGTACCTCCTCCTGCCGGCGCTGGCGCTGACGCGCCGTCCTCTTCGGCTACATCGCACGGATGGCGCGAGCCGGGACGGTGACCTCGCTCGACTCCGACTACACGCGCACGGCCGTCCTCAAAGGCCTCCCGTGGCGGACGGTGCTCGGCCGCCACGTCCTTCGGAACTCGCTCCTGCCGACGATCACGGTCATCGCCGTCCAGGCGGGCTTCATGATGGGCGGCCTGGTCGTGATCGAGCGGCTCTTCAACTACCAGGGAATGGGCCTCCTGATCTTCAATGCGGCGACCCGCAAGGACTTTCCGATGCTCCAGTCGGCCATCCTGGTCGTCGGCATCGTCTTCATCGTGACGACGCTCGTCGCCGACATCCTGACCTCGCTCCTGAATCCGCGCATCCGCGTCGCGAGGGCCGAGACATGACCGCGACGACGCCCTTCGGTCGATCCCGGGAGCGCGCTCCCGGTCGACACCTCCGAGCTCCGGCGTGCCAGGCGCGAGACACTCAGCGCGCTCCTTCGCTCGAAGACGTTCCTCGTCGGCCTGCTCATCGTCGGCTTCTGGGTCTTCTGCGCGATCTTCGGCGACACTGATCGCCCCCGTACGATCCGCTCCAGACCAGCGCGACGCTGACGCTCCAGGGCCCGTCGGGCGCGCACTGGTTCGGTACCGACGCGCTCGGCCGGGACATCTTCTCGCGCGTTCTCGTCGGCTCGCGGGACATCATCACCGTCGCGCTCCTCGCCACCATCCTCGGAACGGTCGCCGGTACGGCGCTCGGGCTCGTGATGGGCTACTTCCGGGGCCTCGTCGACGAGGCGATCTCGCGGGTCGTCGAGGCGTTCTTCGCCCTGCCGGTCGTGATCGTCGCGCTCCTCGCGCTGACCGCGCTCGGGCCGTCGAACTACACCGTGATCGTCGTGATCGGCCTCGTCTTCACGCCGCTGATCGCACGCACCGTCCGCTCGGCCGTCCTGTCCGAGCGTGAGCTCGAGTACGTCTCCGCCGCGCGCCTGCGCGGCGAGCGGGCGCCCTACATCCTGTTCGTCGAGATCCTGCCGAACGTCCTGCCGCCGGTGATCGTCGAGTTCACGGTGCGGCTCGGATACGCGATCTTCACCGTTGCCACGCTCTCGTTCCTCGGCTTCGGCATCCAGCCGCCGACGCCGGACTGGGGACTGCAGATCGCGGAGTCCTACGGCCTGATCGGAGGCGGTTACTGGTGGACGGCGCTCTTCCCGGCGCTGGCGATCGCGACCCTCGTGGTCGGGCGTCAACCTGATCGCGGACGGGGTCCAGTCGGTGCTGGAGCGATGAGCGTCGCCGAGTCGAACGCACTCGAGGTCACCGACCTCGACGTCGCGTACCGCGATCAGGGGGCGTGACCGCCAGGTGCTGCGGGGCGTCTCGTTCTCGATCGCCAAGGGCGAGAGCTACGGCCTGGTCGGCGAGTCGGGCTGCGGGAAGTCGACGGCCGCGTTCGCGCATCGTCCGCCACCTGGCGCGAAACGGCAGGATCCGGAACGGCAGCGTGCTCGTCGACGGCCGCGATCTGCTCAACGCTCTCACGAGCGGAGCTCCGCGAGATCCGAGCGCGCTCGATCTCGATGGTCTACCAGGACGCCGGTCGTGCTCTGAACCCCTCGATCCGCGTCGGGCGCCAGATCGCCGAGGTGTTCGAGATGCTCGGGAGCCAGCGCAAGGAGGCCGCCGAGCGGGCCGAGGAGATGCTCCGCAAGGTGCAGATCGCCGACGCGGGCTCGGTCATGCAGCGCTACCCGCATCAGCTCTCGGGCGGCATGCAGCAGCGGGTGGTCATCGCGATGGCGCTCGCCTCCGACCCCACGCTTCTCATCCTCGACGAGCCCACCACGGGCCTCGACGCCACCGTCGAGGCGGAGGTGCTCGAGCTCGTCTCGAACCTCCGGCAGGAGTTCGGGGCGAGCGTCCTCTTCATCTCCCACAACCTCGGCGTGATCGCCAAGATGTGCGACCGCGTCGGCGTCCTCTACGCGGGCAAGCTCGTCGAGGAGGGCCCGGCGCGGGCTCTCTTCGACGATCCGCGGCACCCGTACACGGTCGGGCTCCTGCGCTGCATCCCGCGCGGCGGCATGCGGAAGGATCAGGGCCGGCTCGACTCCATCCCCGGCTTCCTCCCGCCGCCCGGGAGCCGACCTGCCCGGCTGCGTGTTCGCGGACCGGTGTCCGCTGGCCGACGAACGTTGCCGCACCGATCCGCCGCCGCTCATTCAGCTGAACGGGCGCGCGACCAGGTGCTGGTACCACGAGCAGGCTCAGGAGCATCCCACGCCAGACGCCCGAGGAGCTGCCCCCGCTCGTCGCGCGAGCCGAGTGCCGTGCCCGTGCTCCGCGCCGCAGACGTCTCCAAGACCTTCCGGCAGGGGATCAACCAGATCCATGCGCTTCACGGGCGTGTCCGTCGAGCTCTGGCCGGGCGAGACGCTCGGGCTCGTCGGCGAGTCCGGGAGCGGCAAGACGACGTTCGCGCGCGTGCTCCTCGGGATCACGAAGCCGGATGCGGACTCGGTCGTGGTGCTCGACGACCACGAGCTGCCGGGCACGACCGGCAAGCGCTCCCGGGACGACATCCGCTCGATCCAGATCGTCTTCCAGAACCCTGACCAGGCGCTGAACCAGCGGCATGCAGTCAAGCGGATCGTCGGCCGGGCGCTCGAGCGGCTCGCCGGCCTGCACGGACGCAAGCGGGACGACCGCATGCTCTCGCTGACGCGGTCGGTCCGGCTCGCCGATCGCTACCTCTCCGTCCGGCCGGCGTCGCTCTCGGGTGGGCTCAAGCAGCGCGTCGCGATCGCGCGGGCGTTCGCCGGCAATCCGCGCATCGTCGTCTGCGACGAGCCGACCTCCGCTCTCGACGTCTCCGTCCAGGCGGCGATCCTGAACCTGCTCGGTGAGCTGCAGCGGGACGAGCAGACCTCCTACATCTTCATCTCGCACGACCTCGGCGTCGTCCGCTACCTCTCCGACCGGATCGCCGTGCTCTACCTCGGGCGGCTGATGGAGGTCGGGCCGGCCGAGCGCGTCTTCGATCCCGCCGCACCACCCGTACACCGAGGCGCTGCTCTCGGCGGTTCCGACGATCGACGGCGAAGAGCGGCCGCGCATCCGCCTCGAAGGGGACATCCCGAGCGCAGCCGACCCACCGTCCGGGTGCGTCTTCCACACCCGCTGCCCCCGCCGGCTCGGCGAGATCTGCGACACGGAGGAGCCGCCCCTCGCCGAGGTCGAGCCGGAGCACTTCATGCGCTGCCACATTCCGATCGACGAGCTTCGCCGGCTTCAGACCGCGCCGCCTGCAGAGCGCATTCCGTCAGAGTCGCTGCCGATCGAACGCCGCATGAGGATCCAGACCAGCCCTTGAGCGCCGAGCGCGTCGTCCTGACGTCCGAGCGGATCACGGTCGAGGAGCTCGCGCGGGTCGCCCTCGACGGGCGCGACCGTGGAGGTCGACGAGTCCGTCTGGGCCGCGAGTGCGGGCCGAGCCGGGCCGTCGTCGAGCGTGCGCTCGAGCGTGGCAAGCCGGTCTACGGGCTCAACACCGGCCTCGGCCCCTGGAAGGATCAGGCCGCCCCGCTCGACAGCCTGATCGACTACCAGCGGCGAATCGTCTTCGAGCGGGCCGGGCGCCACGGGCCACGCCCTGCCCGACGAGCACGTCCGGGCGCTCATGTTCACCCGCGCCGCCGGCCTGGCCCAGGGCGGCTCAGGCGCGACGCCCGGCGCGCTCGAGATGCTCGTCGCGGATGCTGAACGCCGGAGTCCACCCGGTCGTCGGCGAGACCGGGTCGCTCGGCGCCTCCGACATCGGCCACATGGCGATGATCGCCGACGTCGCGATCGGCAGGGGACGAGCGCGCCTGAACGGCGAGACGCTGCCGGGCTCGGAGGCGCTCGCCCAGGCCGGTATCGAGCCGTACGAGCTCCAGCCGAAGGACGCGCTCGCGATGGTGAGCGCGAACGGCGCGTCGATCGGAATCGGCGCGCTGACGGTGCTCGAGGCCGAGCGGCTCGCGCAGGCTCGCCGACATGACCGCAGCGCTCTCGCTCGAGGCCGTCGCGGGAAACCTGAGCCCCTTCGACGACGAGGTCGCCCGTGCGAAGCCCGTCCCCGGGCCAGATCGAAGTCCGCGCGGCACGTCCGTGAGCTCCTGTCCGGCAGCTACCTGGAGGATCCGGACGCCGCGGACTCCGTTCAGGATCCGCTCTCCTTCCGGGTCGTCCCGCAGGTGCACGGTGCCCTCCGGGAGCAGATCGCGGCCGCGAGGGACGCCGTCGAGCTCGAGCTGAACGCGATCGACGACAACCCGCTCGCCTCCGTGGAGCAGGACACGATGCTCTCGAACGGCAACTTCCACCCGATGGTGCTCGCGCTCGCGTTCGAGTCGCTCCGGGTCGGGCTCGCTCACGTGGGAATGATCTCGGAGCGGCGGATCCGCCACGTCTCGGCGCTGGGCCGGCAGACGAGCCCGGACTTCAAGTCGACCGCCGAGAAGGAGGCGAGCCCGTCGCCGCTCGACCGGCTGCCGAACGTCACCTTCGACGACGCCGATGCTGGCTCTCGTCGAGCTCCAGCACCTGGCGCGCCCGTGACGCTCGAGTGCTCCCCCGATCGTCGGGGTCGAGGATCACCACACGCTGGCGCCGACCGCGGTCTTCTACACACGACGCTCGCTCCGGGAGCTCGAGACCGTTCTCGCGCTCGAAGCGCTCGCCGCGGCCAAGGCGCTCGACGGGCTGACGGGAGCTCCCGCGGCTGGGTGCGGGCACGAGGCCGGTCTACGAGGCCGTGCGCGGCGTCTACGACGAGCTCGGCTCGGGCGCCTCGCCCTCGGATGTGGTCGACGTAGCGCGCCGCCGGGTCCTGGCCACGACGGCCGCGTGAGCCTGACCGCCGCCGAGCGACGGGCGGTCGACGAGATCGAGCGGCGGTCGGACGACCTGGTCGCGCTCGCCTCCGACCTCGTCGGCTTCGACACGACGGCGCGCGAGCCGGGGGCGCCCGCGCGGGACGAGGCCGCCCTCCAGGCGTATCTCGCCGACCGCCTGGGCGCGGCAGGCGCCGACGTCGATCTCTGGGAGCCGGCGCCCGAGGACGTCGCGGGGACACGCCTCACGCCACCCGAGGTCGAGTTCGAGGGCGGCCGCAGCTCGCGGCGCGCTTCCGCGGGCGTGGAGGTGGGCGGAGCCTCCTCCTGAACGGCCACGTGGACGTCGTCTCGGGTGAGCCGCGAGAGCGATGGACGAGCGACCCCAATCAGCCGGAGGTCCGCGACGGCAGGCTCTACGGGCGTGGCTCGTGCGACATGAAGGGCGGCGTCGCCGCCATGACCTTTGCGGCCGAGTGCCTCGCCGCTCTCGGGCTCCGGCTCGCCGGCGACCTCGTCGATCTGCACGGTCACGGACGAGGAGTCGACGGGCATCGGCGGGCTCGCGGCGGTCGCGCGCGGCGTCCGGGCCGACGCCGGCATCGTCACCGAGCCGTCGGGACTCGACGCCTGGGTGGCCTGCCGGGGCAGCCTCATGCCGACGATCACGGTTCCCGGACGGCCGGGCCACGCCGGAGTCGGCCAGCCGGACTGGCGCGAGGGGGGCGCCGTGAACGCGATCGAGAAGGCACAGCTCGTCCTCGACTCGCTTCGCGCGTTCGAGGACGAGTGGCGAGCCCGCCCGGACCATCACCATCCACACCTCTCGCCGGGAGACATCGTCCCCACCGTGATCGCGGGCGGCGAGTGGATGGTCAGCTACCCGAGCTCGTGCCGGATCGTCTTCCACGTCGCATACCTCCCGGTTCACGCGGACGCGGAGGGATGGGGCACGGCGGTCGAGCAGGAGCTCGTCGAGTGCGTCGAGCGTGCCGCAGGCGCCGACCCCTGGCTCGCTGAGAATCCGCCTGTGATCGAGTGGGCGCCCGAGGTTCCGTCCGCCGAGGTGCGCCCCGACCATCCCGTCGTCGAGGCGGTTCTCGGCGCCTCGGCCGACGTCGGCCGTCCCGGCCGTGTCACCGGCATGGACTCGTGGCACGACGGCGCCACCTTCACGCGCTTCGGCGGAACTCCGTCGATCTGCTTCGGTCCCGGGGAGCTCGGGGCGGCCCACACGATCGATGAAAGCGTGCCGGTCGAGGATCTTGTCCGGTGCTCCCAGGCGCTGGCCGTCGCGGCGCTTCGCTTCTGCGGGAGCTAGCCAGCGAGCCCGCGCTAGCTGGTGAACACGACGAGCTGGCGGAGCACGTCGCCGGCGCGCAGGCGATCGAACGCGGCCGGCAGCTCCTCGAGCGGAAGTCGGTGGCTGACGAGCTCGTCGAGCTCGAGCTCTCCCGCGGCGTAGTGGTCGACGAGCCGCGGGATGTCCACGTCGACCGTAGTCGAGCCGAGAAAGGATCCTTTCAGCGTCTTCTCGCAGATGAAGCCCCAGGGGTCGATCGTCAGCGTGCTTCCCTTCGGCATCAACCCGACGACCACGACCGTGCCGCCCGAGCGGATCGCGGCCCACGCCTCCCGGATCGTGCGCTCATGGCCGATCGCCTCGAACGCGTAGTCGGCTCCGCCGTCCGTCAGCTCCCGAACGGCCGCCGCCGTGTCGAACGTCTCGCCGGCGCGCGGACGGTGTCGGTCGCGCCGAGCCGGCGTGCGAGGTCGAGCTTCTCCTCCCGCGTGTCGACCGCGACGATCGTCGCTCGCGCCGGCGAGCCGGGCGCCCTGAATGCAGTTCAGGCCGACGCCGCCGCAGCCCCAGACCGCGACCGTGGCGCCGGCCTCGACCCGCGCGGTGTTCGACGACCGCGCCGTAGCCGGTGACGACGGCGCACCCGCACAGGGCGGCGACCTCGAGCGGCAACGTCGCTGGCGGATCGAGACCGCGGCCGACTCGGGAACGACGGCGTAGTCGGCGAACGACGAGATCGCGTTGAAGTGCCGCAGCACCGTCCCGTTCAGCGAGAGGCGGCTGGTGCCGTCGGCGAGCGTCCCGGTCGACCGACATGCGTGCAGCAAGCTCGCAGAAGTTTCGCCGCCCCTTCCGGCAGGCGCGGCACTCTCCGCACGAGGGGACGAGGGCCAGGACGACGTGATCGCCCTCCTTTAGGCGCTCGACGCCGGGGCCCGTCCCGGCGACGACCCCGGCCGCCTCGTGGCCGAGGACGAGCGGCAACGGCTCCGGCAGGTCGCCGTCGACCACGTGCAGGTCACTGGCGCAGACGCCGCACGCGGAGATCTTCACGAGCACCTCGCCCTCGCGCGGCGCCGCGAGATCGACCTCGAGGATCTCGACCGGTTTGCGCGGCTCGCCAGAGCACCGCAGCTCTCGTCTTCACACCCGGGGACCCTACAATCGGCCGGTGCGCGCGGCGGTTCTCCGGGCGGTCAACGAGCCCCTCGCGATCGAGGAGCTCGAGCTCGCGACGCCCGGCGCCGGGCGAGGTGGAGGTCCGGCTCGGCGCGAGTGGCGTCTGCCATTCCGACTGGAACGTCATCTCGGGCGCGACGCCGAATCCGCTCCCCGTCGTGCTCGGTCACGAGGGCGCGGGCGTCGTCGAGGCGTCGGTGAGGGCGTCACCGACTCTGACACCGGGCGACCACGTCGTCCTCTCCTGGCTCCCTTCGTGCGGCCGCTGCTTCTACTGCCTCAGCCGGGCGGCCCGTGCTCTGCGAGTGGTCGACGCCGGCCATGCTTGCCGGGACGATGCCGGACGGCACCTCCCGGCTCGCCTCCGGCGGCGAAGCGATCTACCACTACTCGTTCCTCTCGACGTTCGCCGAGCGCTGCGTCGTCCCGGAGCAGAGCTGCGTGCCGGTGCGGAAGGACGTTCCCTTTGCGGTCGCGGCGCTCGTCGGGTGCGCGGTGATGACCGGCCTCGGAGCGGTGGTCAACCGGGCGCGCGCGGAGCCGGGCAGCGCCGTCGTCGTCTTCGGCGCGGGCGGGGTCGGGCTCTCGGCCGTGCTCGGCGCCCGCCTCGCCGGGAGCGGGCACGATCGTCGCGGTCGACCCGGTGCCGTTCAAGCGCGAGCTCGCGGAGGAGCTCGGGGCGACGCACTCCCTCGATTCCGCACAGGGCGACGTCGTCGGCGAGATCCGGGCGCTCACGGGCGGACGTGGGGCGGACTACGCGCTCGATACGGCCGGCGCGCCTGGACTCGTGGAGCGTGCGTACGACTCCGTTCGGCCGGGCGGCACGGTGGTCGCCGTCGGGATCCCGAGGGCGGACGCCCTCGTCGAGATCCCCGGGACGCGGCTCCCGCGGGAGGAGAAGGTGCTCACCGGCAGCCTCTACGGCTCCTGCCGGCCGCACGTCGACATGCCGCTCGTGCTCGACCTCTACATGGCCGGACGGCTCGACCTCGACCGGCTCGTGACGCGCACGTACGCGCTCGACGAGATCAACGAGGCGTTCGCGGCCATGAACGCCGGCGAGGTGGCGCGGGGGGTGATCGAGCTCTGAGCGTGCAGGTGGGGGAAGCCTTCGTGGGCGACGGCGCGAACGCGGCGCACGTGAACACGGTGCTGGGTGCGAAGGAGGGGCCCGTCGGTACTGCGTGGGTCACGGCCCTCGCAACGCCGCGCCAGGGGCACGCCGCGTTCGTCGTCGCTCACCAGCCGAGCCTCGCCGTCAAGCCCACGACGCTCTTCGTGAACAAGGCCGACATCCGCGGAGACCGCCACGCCGAGCTCACGTGGGGAGCGGCGCAGGCCGGGGTTTCCCGTGGCGTCCTCGCAGCCGTTTCGGTCGGCACCGTGGCGGCGTCGGATGTCGACGATCTCCTCCTGATCGCGGCGGTGTGGGTCAACTGGGAGGCCGACGACGCGGAGCGGGTCTACGAGTGGAACGCGGAGGCGACGAGGCTGGCGCTCCAGGCCGGGGCCGCGGGCACGCCGAAGGTCGAGACGCTCCTCGACGCGGGCGCTCCCTGGAACCCGTTCTTCCGCCCGCCCGAGTGAAGATCACGGCCGTCCGGCTGCGCCGGGTCGCCCACGAGCTCGACCCGCCGTTCGTCGCCGCCTGGGATCCCGTGCCGCGCCGGCGCTTCGAGGCAACGCTCGTCTTCGTCGAAACCGACGAGGGGCTCACGGGAGTCGGGTCGGGCGACACGATGGACGGCTTCGAGCCCTACGAGCACCTCTTCGTCGGGCGCGACGCGCTCGACGTCGAGCGTCATGCGAGGGTCATCGAGACCATCGCCTTCCACGCAGGGCGGTACTGGCCACTCGAGGCCGCCCTCTGGGATCTGCTCGGGAAGGCTCGCGGGGTGCCCGTGGCGACGCTTCTCGGCGGCGCAGTCGACCGGCTTCCCGCTTATGCGTCGACCGGGTCGATCCGGCCCCCGGAGGAGAGCGCCGAGGTCGCGCTCCGGCTCCGCGAGGAGGGCTTCCGGGCCCTGAAGATGCGCGTCGAGCCACCCGCATTCGAGGAGGGCCTGGCCAGGATCGGGGCCGTTCGCGACGCCGTTGGCGACAGCATGGACGTGATGGTCGACCTGAACCAGGGTTGGCGCATGCCCGGGGACGTAACGCCGCCGTGGCCGTACGAGGACGTCCGGCGCTTCGCGGACGGGCTCGCCGCTTACGGCGTCCGCTGGCTCGAGGAGCCGCTGCACGGAGACGACGTCGCCGGGCTCGCGCGGCTGCGAGGCGAAACTTCGGTGCCGCTGGCCGGGGGAGAGATGGCCCGGACGCCTGCGCTCCTCGACGCCTACCTCGCGGCCGGCGCCCTCGATGTCCTCCAGCCCGATGCCGTGCTCGCCGTGGGCATCGCCCGCGCGCGCGACCTCGCCGGGGAAGCGATCGCTCAGGGCCTCGCGTTCACACCGCATACCTGGTCGAACGGCATCGGGCTCCTGGCGAACCTCCACCTGACGGCCGGAGTGGGTGGAGGCCCCTACCTCGAGTACCCGTACGACCCGCCGGGCTGGACGCCGGAGCGGCGCGACTTCATGCTCGCGGCGCCGACTCTGCCCGACGTCGACGGGTACCTCGTGATCCCTGACGAACCTGGGCTCGGCATCGTGCTCGCAGCGGATCTCGGCTGCTAGGGACGAGGCTCGTCACGCCGTAGCGAACTGCGCTCCCCGGGCCTAGGGTTTCCCGCATGGCGGAAGCGCTCCGCGACCTCGTCGCAGCCTCGGAGGGCTATGCGGAGCGCGGCGCCTGGGGCGAAGCCGCGCTCGACGTGAACCGGCGGCTCCTGGAGCTCCAGCCGCATGCTGCTGGGATTCGGCTTCGGTACGCACACTGCCTGCTCGAGACCGGTCGACCCGAGGAGGCTCTGAGCGAGTTCGAGCACGTCCTGGCCGATACCCGGTCCGAGCGGTGGCACCGGATCGCCAAGCGCAAGATCGCCGAGGTGCACGAGCGCGCGCTAAGGCGCTCGCGTCCTGGGCCAGCACGCTTCGGAACCTCCGGCGGTTCGCAGAGGGGCGCGAGAAGGCCGAGGCGGCGATCGCGGCCCACCGTGACGTCTCGTCGAATCTCGCCGCCTACGCAGTCCTGATCGCCGTCCTGGTCGACGGCGGCGCGCTGCCGGAGGCTGTGCGCCGAGCAGACGAGTTGCTGAGAGTCCACCCGCGCGATCCCGTCGCGCTCGCGGCCGCCGGGCGCGCGTACGTGGAGCTCGGCAGGCGCGACAAGGACCTGCGGCTGCAGGCCAAGGGCGGCGCCTGCTTGCTGGCGGCCCGCGGCACGTGATGGCCCCGGGAGGAGTCGAACCTCCGCACGCGGATTCGAAGTCCGCTGCTCTGATCCGCTGAGCTACGGGGCCCGTGGGCCAGTCTAGCCCGAGGGCCTAGCGAACTTTGAGCTCGATCTGGATCGGCTGGAAGCCCGGCTTCCTGGCCAGGGCGTAGACCGTGCCCATGCGGCTCGCGCGCACGCGGAACGTGGCGCTTCCGTCTACGCCCGTACGCTTGGTCGTCCGGGGCACGCCGGCGCCCCAGATCTTCACTGACGCGCCGCGAACGGCCTCGGAGCCCGTGTACGTCCGGGTCGTGAACTTGATGTCGACGCGCCTCCCGCGCTCCGGGGCGCCGAAGGCGCTCAAGCGCATTCCCTTTCGGATCGTGATGCGCTGCGCCGCGGTGAACTGGCCGATGTTGCGTCCTTCGTCCACGGCTGCAACGCGCCAGTAGAACGCACCGCCCGAGAGGTAGCCGTAGGTCGCCATCGTCGGCGCGTAGACCGTGTTGTCCGTCGTGACTGTCTCGATGGGATGCTCGAAGTCACTGGTCTTCGAAACCTGGAGCCGGTATTCGCGGGTCTCCGGCCGCGGAGACCAGGAGAACGAGAGACCGTTCTTGCTAACGAACGCCAGAGCATCGGACGGCGCGGGGATCGTGCGCGTGAACTCGTGCGTCGTCGACCAGGGGCTGTGCGTGGGATTGCCGTTCGTGCTCGGGAAGTTGGCCCGGACACGCTGGCCGAAGACACCCGTCCCGTAGAAGAAGACGTACGTCATTGCGGCAGCGGACCGCTCGTCGAACTGCTGATGCGAGCCGTCGGGAAGGTCGGCCGCGATGTCGTACGAAATCGCGCCGGTGACCGGAGCCCAGGTGAACGTCGGCGTAGTCGCGCCGGCAGTGGGAAGGCCAACGTCCCAAACCGGGGCGGGAAGCTTCCGCTGGAAGCTGCGGGTCTCCGACCAGCTCAGCGGCGTGTTCATGTCGTCGAGGGGCCGGACGCGCCAGTAGAGCACCTTGTCCGCCTCGTACGTCGTCTCGCTCGTGTAGGCGGTCGAGTTCGTGCGCTTTCCGTCGACGGGCGTCGCGAACGTCAACGAGTCGTCGACCTGGATCTCGTACGTTCGCGCGCCCAGCACAGGTGTCCAGCTGAAGGTCGGCCAGACCGCGACGTTCGCACCGTCGGCGGGCGCGAGGAGCACAGGCGGCGTGGTCTGCTTCAGGAAGTCGGAGGCGGCTCCCAGGAGCGGGTTCGACGCGGCGGCAGCGCCGTTGAGGTTCGGGGACGGGAGGACGACCCAGTAGAACTTCGTCGTCTCGTCCGAGTAGGTCCGGGACTGGGTGTTGCCGTGGCCGCGGCGCGGTGCGTAGGCAGGCACCCGGGTGAACGCGTAGTCGACGACGGTCGTGAAGGCAGAGTCCCGCGCGACGACGACGAAGTAGCTCTGGGCGCCCGAGACGGCATTCCAGCGAAAGAGGGGCATGGACGCCGACCGTCGATCCCTTGATCGGTGCGAGATAGTCGTCGGCTCCCAGGTAGCCGGCGTTGCAGGAAGGGCTGCAGGCGCCCCCCGTCGGGTAGGCGGTCCAGGTGAACGAGAAGCCGCTCGGGTTCAGATCCGTGAAGGTCCCCACCACGAGCCGATCGCCGTCGCCCGTCGAGCTATGGCTCTTGTCGCGCGGCCGAACGCGAACGCAGTAAGTGAAGCCGGCCACCCGCGCCTTGAGGCTGTCGTGAGAGGGCGTGGGGAAGGCGGCGGTGGAGTAGGGGCCGCCGCCGTCACCGGCCGGCGCGGTGGCCAGCGGCGTCCAGGCGGCGGTGGCTGTGACCACGTTCAACGGGCTGTTGTAGTCGCAGGTTGCGCCGGTCCAGCTACCGACCTCGACGTCGTAGCTCGAAGCACCCGGCACCGGATCCCAGACGACCACGGGCTGCGTGGTCTGATAACCGTCAGTTCCCGAATCGTCATCGGGATGGAGCATCCGGAGGTTCGTCACGCTCGTGTGGCCCATGGCGGTCTCGTCCGCGAAGCTCTTCTGGAACGGCGTTCCCTCGTTCCAGACGCCTTCGTGGCCGTGGGCATCAACCGCCCGGACGCGCCAGTAGTAGGTGTTGTTCGGCAGGAGCTGCCGGGTGGTCAGCGACGACCCGATCGTCGTGACGTCGAGGACCTTCGAGCCCGTGTCGAACTCGTCGTCGGAGTTGACCTCTACCCGGTACTCGGCTGCGCCGGGCAGGAGCGACCAAGAGAAACGCGGGTCGAAGATCTCCTCGTCGCTCAGGACGTCCTCCACCGTCGGGGTCATGGTCGAGGGCCAAGCCCACTCGAAGGAGGACGTGACCGAGCGCGAGCCGGTGTTGCCCCGTGCGTCCTGAGGCGTGACTCGCCAGTAGTAGATTCCGCCGGCCTGCAAGTCAGGCGACTGATAGGTGATGCTCGTCGCGGACGTCTCGAGAGGGAAACCGTCAAGCGGCGTCGCGAGCGAGGGATCCTCCGAGACGGTTACCGAGTACTTGTACGTGCGGGGCACGGGCGACCAGGTGAGCCGGAACGGGTCACTCGGGTAGGTCAGCGTGGCGCCGTCAGCCGGGTAGAGATGCGTCGGCTTCTCGTTCCAGCTCTTCTCGACCGTCCGAGCGGCCGACCAGCGCGAAGCCCTTCCACTCGAGTCGCTCGCGCGCACCCGCCACCAGAACTGCCCGTCGGGCAGCGCGCGCTTGAGCGTCGCGCGCGTGTTCCGGGTGAAGAAGCTGCCGCCCTCCGGCAGGGAGGCGAAGCCGGCGTCGGAGGCGATCTGGATCTGGTACTTCTCGGCGCCGGCCACCGGCGTCCAGCTGAACGCGGGCAGCGCCGCAACGGTCGCGCCGTTCGCGGGAGACGAGAGCGCGGGACGGCTGAGCGCCTGCGCCTGGGCCGCGAAGAGCAGAGAGAAACACACCGCGCCCAGGGCGAAGACGATCTTGCGGCTGCCGTTCCCGAGTCCGTGCATGTACTCCTCCGACGTCTGCGCCACTTCATGCCGCAGCTGAACTGGAAGGCTGCCGCCGCCCTCGAGCGCACCGTCGTGCAGCGCCAGGCCCTGCGCATCCCCCGCCTTGGGGGTTCGAGTCTGCGCTCGCCGGTGCCGACCTCCGTGCGCTTCCGCTTTTCAAACGGGCTCAGCGTTCGCGACGAACGTGTGTCGCGCGCCGCCGTTCCGACCCCGCCTCGCGGCGTATCCTGAGGGCACGCGGGCGTGGCGGAACTGGAAGACGCGGCGGGTTTAGGTCCCGTTGGGCGAAAGCCCTTGGAGGTTCGAGTCCTCTCGCCCGCATTCTCCGCGCGAATCGGCCGCGCTCGCGCGGCCTGGGAGATCGGACGCGGGTTCTCTTGGCCTTGCGCCGACGACTAGCTCTGCCGGGCGGCGACGAGGGTGGGGCCCGCCGCGTGACGAGCCCCACCGCTCGACTAGCAGCAGCCGCAGTCGCAGCCGTCCTCACAGGAGCCGCAATCCGGCTCGGAGCAGTCGCAAGGCTTCACGAGCGCACCTCCTTCCACATCGATATCTATCAATATAGACATACTTCGATATGATTGGCGAATGCGGCTTGACCTCCCTGTCGTCAACTGCTGCGTTCCGATTGCGCGCGAAACTCTTTCCGACGAGGACGCGGCCGGTCTCGAGCGGCTCTTCCGCGTTCTCGCAGACCGGACGCGTGTGAAGATCGTCAACGTGCTCGCCCAGTCGGACGAGGCAGTCTGCGTCTGCGACCTCATTCCGTCTCTCGGTCTCGCGCAGCCGACGGTCTCCTACCACCTGAAGCAGCTCGCGAGCGTCGGCCTCGTCGAGCGCGAGGCCCGTGGGACGTTCGCGTTCTACCGGCTCGCCGACGGCGCCCTCGAGCGACTCGCCGATGTGCTCGCCCCCGTGCCCGTCCACACGTGAGCCGCGTCCTCTTCGTCTGCGTCGGGAACACGGGTCGCTCCCTGATGGCGGAGCGGCTACTCCGGCGAGCCGCGAACGGGAAGCATGAGGCGCGTTCCGCCGGCAGCAATCCCGGCTCCACGCCGGATCCAGGAGTACTCGAGGCGCTCGGCGAGGTCGGCATCGACGGGAGCGATCACGAGCCGCGCAAGCTCGACGACGAGCTGGTTGCGTGGGCCGACGTCGTGGTCGCGGCCTGCGACGACGCCTGTCCGGTCGTCTCAGGCAAGCGCTACGAGAACTGGGGATTGCCGGACCCGCACGGCCGGCCGCTCGACGATGTCCGTGAGATCCGGGACGAAATCGAGCGGCGCGTACGGAAGCTGGTCGGGGAGCTTAGCTAGCGTCACCCGCAGGGTTTGAGCCGCCGTGGCGGGCTCCGCCCGGCGCTGCTCGGAGGCGAACGGGGTGAATGCGAGACCGTCCGCGATCGTCATGGTTCCGCAACGCGGAACCGGATTGCGGGCGGTTAGGCACAATGGCCCGATCGTGAAGACCACCGTCGAGGAGCTGCCCGAGAGCAAGGTCCGCCTGGAGGTCGAGGTTCCCGAAGCCGACGTGAAGCACGCGCTCGAGCATGCGGCGAACGACCTCGCCGGCTCGGTGAAGATCCCAGGCTTCCGGAAGGGCAAGGTTCCGACGCAGGTGGTCGTGGCCCGGATGGGGCGCGAGACGGTGTGGAGCGAGGCGGTTCGAAGCCACATCGGCTCCTGGTTTTGGAACGCGGCGGCGAGCTCCGGCATCCAGCCGATCGCCGAGCCCGAGGTCGAGTACGAGGGCCTGCCGGCCGCCGACGACACCTTCCGCTTCACGGCGACGGTGTCCGTGCTCCCGAAGCTCGAGGTGCCCGACTGGTCCGACCTCGAGGTGCCCTACGCGAAGCCGGAGGTTCCGGGCGAGCTCGTGGAACGTGAGCTCGAGGCGACCCGGCAGACCGTTGCGGAGCTCGTCCCGGTCGAGGGTCGCCCCGCGCGCCCGGGAGACACCGTCGTGGTCGACATCGTGGGCGAGCAGACCGGCACGCAGCGCGACTACGTCGCCGAGATCGGCGAGGGCCGACTCGTCGACGAGCTCGAGGCAGCGCTCGTCGGCATGTCTGCCGGCGAGGCAAAGACCGTCGAGCTTCCGATCGGCGAGGAAGAGACCACGGCTGCGGAGCTGACGCTCAAGGAGATCAAGGAGCGGATCCTGCCCGAGCTCGACGACGAGCTTGCGAGGAGCGCCAGCGAGTTCGACACGCTGGCCGAGCTCCGTGCCGATCTCGAGGCGCGGCTCCGTGAGCAGCTCGAGGACGAGCTCGAGACGGCGTTCCGCGAGAACGCGGTCGACGCGCTCGTCGCCAAGGCCACCGTAGGCCCGATCGATCCCATCGTCGAGCGCCGCACCGCCGAGCTCGTGAACGGGCTCGCGAGGTCGCTCGCAAGTCGGGGGCTCGATTTCGGCACCTACCTTCAGGTGACCGGACAGACGCAGGAGGACGTGATCGGGCGACTCCGCGCTCAGGCCGAGCAGGCCGTGAAGCGCGAGCTCGTACTCGACGCCGTCGCGGAGAAGCTCGGGGTCGAGATCTCCGACGAGGAAGTCGAGACGCTCGTCCGAGAGCAGGCAGAGGCCGGCGGCGAGGAGCCCCAGGCGATGCTCGCGGCCGTTCGCGAGCGGGGGATCTACGAGGAGATCCGCGCCGACCTGCGGATGCGCCGTGCGCTCGACGACGTCGTCTCGAACGTGAAGCGGATCCCGGCAGACCTGGCCGCGGCGCGCGAAAAGCTTTGGACACCCGAGAAGGAAAGAGCCGAGGGGAGCACAACTCTGTGGACCCCGGGCAGCGAGGAGGCAGTGACGCGATGAGTCCCCTGATCCCCATGGTGGTCGAGCAAACGTCGAGAGGCGAGCGCGCCTTCGACATCTACTCGCGCCTCCTGAACGAGCGAATCATCTTTCTGGGCACCCCGGTGGACGATCAGATCGCGAACCTGATCGTCGCCCAGCTGATCCACCTCGAGTCCGAGGACCCGGACAAGGACATCTCGATCTACATCAACTCGCCGGGCGGCTCGGTCTACTCAGGCCTCGCCATCTACGACACGATGCAGTACATCAAGCCCGACGTGCAGACGATCTGCGTCGGGATCGCGATGTCGATGGGCGCCGTTCTGCTCGCCGGCGGGTCGGAAGGGAAGCGCATGGCTCTGCCGAATGCGAAGATCCTCATCCACCAGGTGTCGAGCGGGTTCCAGGGCCAGGCGACGGACATCGAGATCCAGGCGCGCGAGGTGATCAACATCAAGCGTCGGCTGGAGGAGATCACCGCCTTCCACACCGGCCAGCCGCTCGAAAAGGTCTCGAAGGACATGGAGCGCGACTACTTCATGACGGCAGAGGAAGGGAAGGAATACGGAATCATCGACACGGTCGTCGCCCAGCGCGGCGCCGGCGTCGTAGCCGCCGCCGGGTAGCAATCCGGCCTGATCCGCGCTACAAGAAGGAGAGACGTGGCCCGAGCGACCGACGGTAACGAGCAGCTCCTCTGCAGCTTCTGCGGCAAGAGCCAGCGCCAGGTGAAGAAGCTCATCGCCGGCCCGGGCGTGTACATCTGCGACGAGTGCATCGATCTCTGCAACGAGATCATCGACGAGGAGCTCACCGCTCCGGCGCAGCTCGACCTCGACAACCTCCCGCGCCCGAAGGAGATCTACGACGTCCTGAACGACTACGTCGTGGGCCAGGAAGAGGCGAAGCGCACCCTCTCCGTCGCCGTCTACAACCACTACAAGCGCGTCCAGATGGCGACGCAGGAGGGCGAGGTCGAGCTTCAGAAGTCGAACATCCTCCTGCTCGGGCCGACCGGCTGCGGGAAGACGCTGCTCGCTCAGACGCTGGCGCGGATCCTGAATGTCCCCTTCGCGATCGCCGACGCGACCGCGCTCACGGAGGCGGGCTACGTCGGCGAGGACGTCGAGAACATCCTCCTGAAGCTGATTCAGGCGGCCGACTTCGACGTCAAGAAGGCCGAGACCGGGATCATCTACATCGACGAGGTCGACAAGATCGCGCGTAAGGCGGACAACCCGTCGATCACGCGCGACGTCTCGGGCGAAGGCGTCCAGCAGGCGCTCTTGAAGATCCTCGAGGGGACGGTCGCGTCGGTGCCGCCGCAGGGCGGGCGCAAACATCCGCACCAGGAGTTCCTCTCGATCGACACGACGAACATCCTGTTCATCTGCGGCGGCGCGTTCGCCGGTCTCGAGAAGATCATCGGCAAGCGGATCGGCAAGAACTCGGTCGGGTTCGGCGCCGACGTGAAGTCGAAGCGCTCGATCGAGGGCGCCGAGCTTCTCTCCGATGTGATGCCGGAGGATCTGCTGTCGTACGGCCTCATTCCGGAGTTCATCGGCCGGCTGCCCGTCGTCTCGGCCGTGCACCAGCTCACGAAGGAGGACCTCGTACAGATCCTCCTCGAGCCGAAGAACGCGCTCGTCAAGCAGTACCAGCGCTTCTTCAACTTCGACTCGATCGAGCTCATCTTCACCGAGGAGGCGCTCTGGGAGATCGCCGACAAGGCGCTCGACCGGGAGACCGGCGCGCGCGGCCTGCGCTCGATCATCGAGCACGCGCTCCTCGACGTGATGTTCGAGCTTCCCTCCCGCAAGGACGTCAACAAGTGCGTGATCACGAAGGAGACGATCCAGCGGAACCTGAAGCCGACCCTCGTCACCGAGGGCGGCCGCGGCGAAGAAGCCGAAGAGCTCGCCGAGGAATCCGCCTGAGATCCGCCCCCGCTCTGCGGGGGCATGACGATCTCACGCGGGTGGAAACCCGGTCTCCGCGTGCGTCTCGGGCGGCGACGGGCTGAGCCCGCCGCCGCGGCTGTAGGCGGCGGCCCGCGGGCCTGCCGCTCCGGCGGCGGCGGAACCAGAGCAGGCTGCCGGATTCCGCCTAGCGCCAGTCGACGGCTACGAGCACGATGGGCTCTTCGATGCCCTTGAGCTCGACGGGCCGTGGATCCGAGTAGGACACGCCGTCGGCCTCCTCCACCGTGGCGAGGCTGGCGACGATCTCGCCGCCCTGTGCGAGGGCCGAGATCCTCGCCGCCTCGTGGACGCCGCGTCCTCTGAAGGTCGCTCCCTCGGCCTCGGCCTCGGTCGCGTGCAGGCCGATTCGAACCTGCGGCGCGAAGCCGTGCTCGCGGCGATGCGACGCGAGCGTGCGCTGGATGGCGACCGAGCACGCCACGGCGCTCTCTGAATCTCGAAACGCGACGAAGAAGCCGTCGCCGGTGTGGTCGATCTCCTCGCCGTCGTGGGCCGCGAACAGCGAGCGGAGCGTCTTGTCGTGCCAGCGCACGAGGTCGAGCCAGGCGCCGTCGCCGATCGCCTCGACGAGGTCGGTCGAGCGCACGATGTCGGTGAACACGAACGTTCTCGTCGCGCGTGCGTTCCGGCGCTCCTTTACGCTCGTGAGCCGGCCGAGGGCTTCCAGCGTCGTCCGACGGTCCCGCACGGCGCCGAGCCGCTCGAAGGTTTTCGCCGCGGCCTCGAGCTCGAGCACGGCGTCATCGCCGGCGTCGAGCGCGGCGTAGGCGCTGCCGAGGAGGACACGAGCCTGCGCCGCGTCGTAGGGCGCGTCGATCTCCTGCCACAGCCGCAGAGCGGCTCTTGCGTGTGTGATCGCCGCCCGCGAGTCGCCTGAGGCAAGTGTCAGCTCGGCTCGGGCGCTGCTCGTCGCGGCGCGGAGAGCCTCGCTGCCGTACCGGGCGGAGATCGCTTCGAGCTCATCGGCCGCCACGCGGGCCTGCTCCAGATCTCCGGCCGCGAGCGCAACTGCGACGCGGGCGGGTAGGAGCCGGGCGCGCTGCAGGTCGCGTGACTCCGTGTCCAGGGCGCTCACGATGCACGTCTCGGCGCTGTCGGTCTTCCCCTGCATCAGGCGGAGGAGCGCAAGCCCCGGCTGGGGATCGCGCCCGAGCTCGTGTGCCTGCTTGAACGCAGTGCCGGCGCCGTCGAGGTCGCCTGCACGCAGACGGATCTCGCCGAGCTCGTAGAACGCCTCTGCAGCGAGGCCGACGTTGAAGGCGGGGAGCTCGCCGAGCGCGCGCTGCGCCTCCTGCTCCGCCTCCTCCCAGGCGCCGCGCATGAGCATGATCGAGGCTCGGTAGACGCGGCACATCCCGGGAAAACCGGCCACGGCGTTTCGCTCGCACCAGCGAGATGCGGCGTCGGCCCAGTCACCGGCGCGGCGGAAGTCCGCGAGCTCCGTGCACGCCGTGATCGTGTTGCAGTACACGACGCTCGTGTTGTAGGCACTGAGCTCACCCGCGACGGCAGGAATCGTCGCTTCTTCGATCAGCGCCATTCCCTCCTCGACGTCGCCCCCGAGCACGAGCGCCCGCCCCTGGTCATGGAGGGAGACGGCGAGGAGCTCCGGATCGCCGTGCTCTGCAGCCAGCTCGTACGCGCGTCGAGCATGGTCGAGCGCGACAGAGAAGTCCCCACGGGTGACGGCGACCGAGCTGCGCAGGCGCTCGAGCCAGCCGAGCTCGGCGGACTCGGGCTCGTCGGCGAGCAGGCGCTCGGCACGTCGCATCCAGGCCGTGCCGATCGGCCGCGTGCCCTTGGCGAAGTAATCCTTGGCGAGCGCCATCGCGATGGTGGCTGCCCTCAGCGGCTCCCCCTGCGTCACACGTTCGCTGAACGCGCGCTCCCGGTGCGCGACGGCCTCGTCGAGGCGTCCCGTCCACCAGGCGGCCTCGGCCATGAGCTCGAGGTCGGACGTGTCAAGGCCCCCGTTCCCGTCGACTTCGGTGAAGAGCTCATAGGCCACGCGCCAGTCATGCCGTCCGATCGCATCGCGGCCCGCAACGAGCTTGTTTCCCGGGTCATTTCCCATCTCTACCGCCATTCAACTGCAACGAGCTCGACCGGCTGCTCGATTCCTTTCAACTCTTCCGTCCGGGAAGTGGAGAGAGGGAAGGGCGAGCCGTCGACGCTCTCTCGGCTGACAAGAATCTCGCCGCCTTCCGCGAGCGCGCCGATCCGCGCCGTGACGTTCACGCCCTGGCCGGCGTAGTCGTCTTCGCTTCGGTGGAACGCGCCGCCTGAGTGAATGCCGATCCGCACGTCCGGAGCGATGCCTTCGCGTGCGTCGATCGAGCGTTGGATCGCGACCGCTGCCCTGAGCGCGCAGGCGGAGGAGTCGAACGCGGCGAAATACCCGTCACCGGTCTGCTTGATGACCTCGCCGCCTTCTTCCTCGATGTGCTCTCGAAGCTCACGGTCGTGCCAAGCAAGCACCTTCTGCCAGCGGGACTCTCCGAGCGCTTCGACGAGCTTCGTGGAGTCCACGATGTCCGTGAACATGAACGTCCGGCGGGCCTCGGACTCGCCGAGCAGCTCCTTCGTGGCCTGGAGGTCTAGCGCGGCGCCGAGTTTTTCGAAGGTCCGCTCCGCCGCGCGGATCTCGTCTCGCGCGCTCTCCTCCTCGCCGAGCTTGCGAAGCGCCTTGCCGAGGAGCAGCTGCGCCTGGGCGACCTCGTAGGGCGCACCGACGTCGCGCCAGGTGGTCACGGCCCGCTCGAGCTGCGCCACGGCCCCCTCGAGATCGTTCTCGAGGAGCCTGATCTGTCCCCAGGCGAGGCAGACGGTGGCCTCGAAAGCGGGAGTCCGCTCGAGTCCCACTCTGAAGTGGTCGACTGTCTCTTCGAGCTCCGCGGCCGCGTCGCGCGCTTCCTTGAAGTTGCCCGCGGCGAGCGCGATCTCGACCTGGGCCGGGAGTCGGCGGATCCGTCCGACTGGATCCGACGTTCGGGTGAGGCTCCGCCGCATCGTCTGCACGGCCGCGTCTGTCTTCCCCTGGGCAAGCCGCAGAAGCGAGAGGCCCGGCTCGGGCTCACGGCCCCATTCCTTGGCCTGGGCGTAGGACTCCTCGGCGAGGGCGAACTCGCCCCGGCGTCGCCGGATCTCTCCGATTTCGTAGAAGCCGGCCGCCGTCGTCCAGGCGTCGAATCCGCCCAATTCCTCGCAGGCGCGGGTTGCCTGCTCCTCCGCGTCGGACCAGTCGCCTCGGAGCCGCTGGATGCTCGCGTGGTGCACCCGGCAGGCGCCGGGGAAGCCCGTGATGTCGCTCCGCTCGCACCACCGCTTGGCTGCCTCCGTCCACTGTGAGGCGCGGCGGTAGTCGCCGACTCCATGGCACGAGGTGATCGTGCAGCAGTAGACGAACCCGGTCGCGAAGGGCTCGAGCTCGCCGCTGACCGCTGACGCCGTCGCCTCGTCGAGGAGCGCAAGGCCCTCCTCCGCCTCCCCCTTCATCACAAGCGTGCGACCCTTGACGACGAGCGCCATGGCCAGCAGGTTCCGGTCGCCGAGCGTTTTCGCAGTGTCGAGAGCCTCGTCGAGCTGAGCGAGTGTGTGCTCGATATTCCCTTCGAAGAGCGACAGCGCGCCCTGGATGAACGCGAGGTGCCCCCGCACCGGCGAGTCGTCCCGCTCACCCACCAGTCGCTTCGCCTTTGCGAACCACCCCGAGGCAATCGAGATCGCTGCCTTGTTCAGGTAGTCGCCCGAGATTCCGAGAGCGACCCGCGCAGCGTGATCGACCTCGTCCGCCTTCAGGTAGGCGGCGTACGTTCGCTCCCGGAGCTCGAGGGCCTCGTCGAGGCGACCCGTCCAGTACGCGGCGTCGGCGAGCCGCTCGAGATCCCCGGCCTCTGGGGAGGCCGCCCGGCTCAAGAGCTCGTACGCGTCGGCGTAGGCGCCGCGGGCGGCTGCCTCGCGGCCGGCGTCAAGGGGGTCGTCGGCCACCTGTGTCATCGGAGAGCCTGGCCGATTGTAGTTCGCCGCTCGCAGAGGCTCCTGCCCGCGAGAATGGGTCGCGTGCGCGCGCCACTCGTCTCCGTCGTCATTCCCACCTACCAGCGGCGTCAGCTCGTGCTCCGAGCGGTCAAGAGCGCGCTGGCCCAGCGCTATTCGCCGTTCGAGGTCATCGTGGCCGACGACGGGTCGACCGACGGAACCGTCGAGGCTCTCAGGGCGCTCGCAGATCCCCGCCTCACCGTTCTCGCCCGAGAGCACGAGGGTGTCTCCTCCGCTCGGAACGGCGCCATCGACGCTGCCCGGGGAGACGTCGTGGCGTTCCTCGACTCGGACGACCGCTGGCTCCCGCACCACCTCGCAACCGTGACGGAGATGCTCGACCGGTGGCCCGAAGCAGTGCTCGCGACCACCGCGCCCGATTATGCGGCGTTCGGCCGGCGACGGCCGCGGGCGGCAAAGCTCATCGACCCCATGCCCCGGATCCTCGTCAGCTCCTTCGTGGGCCCGATCTCCTCTGTCGCGGTCAGGCGGACGGCGCTCGTCGAGGCCGGGTCGTTCGCCGCCGACCTCGCCTACGCCGAGGAGACGGATCTGTATCGGCGGCTGGCGCTCGCCGGACCCTTCACCACGCTTCGTTCACGCACTGCTGTCATGCAACGAACCCGCGGCTCGGTGACCGACCAGACCCGGGCTGTCGGCGGGCAGTTCGCCGCCTCGGACCTCGCGCTCGCCCGCCTGGAGGAGCGGGTGCGGGGGACACCGCGCGCTGCGGAGCTGACCCCGCGGGTCGAGGGCATGCGAGCGTTTCTGGCCGGGCTCGCCGCCGCCAGAGAAGGCGACGAGGAACAGTCGTCCGCGAAGCTCCTCGTGGCCTGCGCTCTCTGTCCGGAGCTTCGCTCCGAGCCGGTGGCGGTTCTCGGCCGCGTTCTGGCGACGCTCGGCGCTGGGACCCAGTCGGCGTCGCCCCTCGAGACCGTGGCGCGGCTCTGGCCCCACCGGGACGACGAGACCGCGGTCGCGCTTCGCGCGTATGCCGGCCTCAGAGCCCTCGCGGCCGGAAGCCCGAGACGAGCCGCGCGGGCCGCGCGAGGTCTCTCCGTCCGGGCGACCGCGAAGCTTGCCCGCGACCACGCCCCGGCCGTCGGCCTCTACGTCTGGAAAGCGCTCGATCGGCGGCTCCACACCGCGCCCGAGTCCCCGCTCCTCGCGGTCGCGGCGAGCCCCGAGCCGCCGCTTGCGGCTCCGTAGAATCGAGGGGGTGGAGACCCGCTACCGCCCCGAGAGCGTCGAAGAGCGCTGGCAGAAGACCTGGGAGGAGGAAGGCCTCTATGGCGCCGAGCCGGACGAGTCGCGCGAGAGCTTCGTCGTCGCGCACCCGCCGCCGAACGTGACGGGCGAGCTCCACATGGGCCATGCCCTCCAGCTCTCCCTCGCTGACGCGATCGTGCGCCTGAAGCGGATGCAGGGTTTCAACACGCTCTTCCAGCCAGGTTACGACCATGCGGGCATCTCGACCCAGAACGCCGTCGAGAAGCACCTCGCCAAGGAGGGCACGACGCGCCAGGAGCTCGGCCGCGAGGCCTTCGAGGCACGCGTCTGGGAATGGCTGCACCAGTACGGCCGGACGATCATGGGCCAGTTCCGCCGTCTGGGCGCCTCGATGGACTACCGGCGCGAGCGCTTCACGATGGACGAGGGCTACGTGCGCGCCGTGATGCGCTTCTTCGTGCACCTGTACGAGAAGGGCTGGATCTACCGGGACAACCGGATCATCAACTGGTGCCCGTTCCACCAGACCTCGCTCTCCGACCTCGAGCTCGTTCACCTCGACGTCCGACGACGCGCTCACCCACATCCGGTACCCGCTGGCCGATGGTGAAGGCGGCATCGTGATCGCGACCGCGCGGCCTGCCGACGCTCCTCGCCGACGTCGCGGTCGCGGTGCACCCGGAGGACGAGCGCTACGCGGAGCTCGTCGGGCGCGAGGTCGTCGTGCCCTACGTCGAGCGTCGCGTCCCCGTGATCGCGGACGAGCGGGTCGAGCGCGACTTCGGCACCGGCGCGCTGAAGGTGACGCCTGGCCACGATCCCGATGGACTTCGCGATCGGCCGCGACCATGGCCTCCCCGAGCCGATGGTGATCGGCCCGGACGGGCGGATGAACGAGAACGCCGGCGACCTGACCGGGCTCACGCAGGTGGAGGCCGAGGAGCGGATCCTGGCCTGGCTCCGCGAGCACGGTCAACTCGAGAAGCGCGAGAGCTACCGGCACTGCGGTCGCCCTGTGCGAGCGGTGCGAGTCCAGGATCGAGCCGCTGATCTCGCTCCAGTGGTGGTGTCGGATGGACGAGCTGAAGGAGCCTGCGCTCGAAGTCGCTCCGCGAGGAGCGCGTCCGCTACCACCCCGATTCGCAGCACCGCTTCGCGATCGACTCGCTCGAGACTGCGCCCGACTGGAACATCTCGCGACAGCTCTGGTGGGGCCATCAGCTCCCGGTCTGGTACTGCCCTGACGGCCACGTCACGGTGGCCGAGAGCGACCCGGCCACCTGTGCCGAGTGCGGCTCCGGGGAGCTCGCGCCGGGACGAGGACGTTCTCGACACCTGGTTCTCGTCCGCGCTCTGGCCGTTCGCCACGCTGGGCTGGCCCGACGACACGCCGGACCTCCGCGCCTTCTACCCGGGCGACCTGAACACGACCGCCCGCGAGATCATCCGCCTCTGGGAGAACCGGATGATCTTCTCCGGCGTCGAGCTCGTCGGCGAGGTGCCGTTTCCGTGACGTGATCATCCACTCGACCGTGCTCGCGCCCGACGGGCGCCGCATGTCGAAGAGCCTCGGCACCGGCATCGACCCACTCGACGTGATCGCCGAAGCACGGCACCGACGCGACGCGCTACGGGCTCCTGAAGATGACCTCGACGCAGGACGTGCGCTTCTCCTACGGCGCGGTCGAGGAGGGCTGGAAGCTCGCGAACAAGCTGTGGAATGTCAGCCGGCTGCTCCTGAGCGATGCAGGCCAGGAGGTGGCGGCCCGGCCGGCGTCGGTCGAGGAGCGCTGGATACTGGCCCGCATCGATGCGACGCGTGCCGAGGTCGAGGATGCGCTCTCGGGCTTCCGGTTCTTCGTCGCGGCGAACGCGCTCTACCACCTCGTGTTCGACGACTTCTGCGATTGGTATGCCGAGGCCATCAAGCCCAGGCTCTACGACCGCGACCCGGACACCGTCGCCACCGCGCTCTTCGCCCTCGACCGCGTGCTCAGGCTCTTGCACCCGCTCATGCCACACGTGACCGAGGAGATCTGGACGCAGCTCCCCGCGCGTGAGCGAGCGGCTGATCGTCTCGCCGTGGCCCGCAGGCTGACCCGCCGGTGCGGACGATCTCGCCGCGCTCGATGCGGTCAAGGAGGCGGCCGGCGATCTACCGTCGTAGCGGCGTCGTTGCCACGCTCGAGGGCGATGCGCAGCGGATCTTCGCGGCGGTCGTCCGGCCGCGCGAGGCCGACGACGGCGCCGCTAAGCCGAGAGGCGGAGGCGGCGCGGCTCCGGCAAGGAGATCGCCCGTGCCGAGGGCATGCTCGGCAACGAGCGCTTCGCTCGCCAACGCGCCGGCCGACGTCGTCGAAGGCGAGCGCGAGAAGCTCGCCCGCTATCGCCGCGAGCTCGATGCCCTCGGCGGGTAGCCACCGGAAATCCGGCTCCGCTCCGCGGAGCCATGACGATTTCCGGCGGGTCCGTCACCCCGAGCGTCCGTTGGCGACGACGGGCAAAGCCCGCCGTCGCGACGAAAAACACGGAGGCGCGACGTGAGCTCCGCGGAGGCCTACCTCGAATCGCTGTCGCCGTGGCCCGAGGAGTTCGGGCTCGGGCGGATGCATGCGCTCCTCGAGCGCCTCGGCCACCCGGAGCGGCGCTACCCGGCGATTCACGTCGTCGGCTCGAACGGAAAGTCGACGACCGTCCGGATGACCGAGGCGCTCCTCGCCGCCGAAGGCCTTCGCGTCGGCACGCTACCTCTCTCCGCACGTCGTCCGCTGGGCCGAGCGGATCCGGGTCGCCGGGCAGGAGGCCGACCTCGAGGCCGCGGTCGTCACGCGTGCGCGAGGCGGGCGTCGAGGGCGCGACCCAGTTCGAGGTGCTGACGGCCGCCGCGCTCCTCGCCTTCGCCGACGCGGAGCGTGGACGTGGCAGTTGTCGAGGCAGGGCTCGGCGGGACGGCTCGACGCCACGAACGTCCTCGACGCGCTCCGGTCGTCGTCCTCACGAACGTCTCGCTCGAGCACACCGACGTGCTCGGCTCCACGCGCGAGGTGATCGCGGGCGAGAAGCTCGCAGTCGTCGAGAGGGGGCGCACTGTCGTGCTCGGCGAGCCGGAGTGGGAGCCTGCCGCGCGCGAGGCCGGCGCCGCTCGCGTGCTCGTCGCGCACGGCAACCGCGGGGTGGCCGTCGCGGCGGCGAGCGCGTTCCTCGGTCGTGCCGGTCGACTCGGGCGCAGCAGACACGTCTCGCTCCCGGGCCGCTTCGAGGTCGTCGGCACCGATCCGCTCGAGATCTGGGACGGCGCGCACAACCCCGCCGGTCTCCGGCACCTGCTCGAGCTCCTGCCGGAGCGCCGACTTCGTCGTCGTCGCGTCGATCCTCGCCGACAAGGACGTCGACGAGATGCTCACCTTCTTGGCGCGCGCCGGCCGAGCGGCTCGTCGCAACCCAGTCGCGGAACGTCCGGGCTCTTCCGGCGGAGGAACTCGCGCGACCGTGCCGAACCGTACTTCGAGGATGTCGACGTCGTGCCCGACCCGGCCGCGGCGCTCCGCGCTCGCGCGAGCGCCGGAAGGCGGCGCGAGGGAGTTCTCGTCACCGGCTCGCTCTACCTCCTGCGCTGCGCTTCGCAACGTCCGATCGGCGCACGTACCATGGGACACGTTGGCGACCGGATAAGCGTCTACGTGCTCGCGATCGTCGTGCTCGCCGCGATCGTCGCGCTCGCGTTCGGCGCAGGGTGGTTGGTGGGAAAGGTGCTCCTATGAGCCGGTTGTGGGTCTTGGCGCAGACGACGACCGTCGAGGACGACGACCCGTTCGGCTCGTTCAAGGACTTCTTCGACAGCGACGCTGGACGCTCGTCTGGAGCGTCCTCCTCTTCGCCGTCGTCGTCTTCTGGCGCGCATCGGCCTTCTGGGTCTACAAGGACGCGAGGCGGCGGATCGAGGACCCGCTGCTCCTCGCGACGGCGGTCGCGCTCGGGATCTTCCCGCCGTTCCTCGGGCCGCTCCTCTACATGCTCTTCCGCCCGCCGGAGTACCTCGAGGACGTCCGCGAGCGCGAGCTCGAGATCAAGGCGATGGAGGAGAGCCTCGACGGCGGCGGTCGCTGCCCCGTCTGCCGCGCCGAGGTGGACGACTCGTTCCTCGTCTGCCCGGTCTGCACGACGAAGCTGAAGCAAGCATGTCGCCGCTGTAAGGCGCCGCTCGAGCCGCTCTGGCAGCTCTGCCCGTACTGCGAGACGCCGGTCGACGCGCCTCGCATGGTCGAGAACCTGCAGTAGGTCGGCTCCGCTAGCCTTCGCCGGCCATGGCGGAGCGCACCCTCGTCCTCGTGAAGCCCGACGCCGTCGAGCGCAAGCTCGCCGGGGAGATCCTGGCGCGGTTCGAGCGCCGCGGCCTCGACATCGTCGGCGCGAAGCTCGTCCGCGTCTCGCGTGAGCTGGCCGAGGAGCACTACGCCGAGCACGCGGAGAAGCCGTTCTTCGGCGAGCTCGTCGAGTTCATCACGTCGGCGCCGACGCTCGCGCTCGTCCTCGAGGGCGAGTCGGCGATCGAGGTCGTTCGAACGACGATGGGCGCGACGAACCCCGTGGACTCCGCACCGGGAACGATTCGCGGCGACCTCGCGCTCGCGATGCCGAACAATCTCGTGCACGGGTCGGACTCGCCAGAGTCGGCCGAGCGCGAGATCGGGCTCTGGTTCGACGCCGATGAGCTCGTCTGACGGCCTGACCGAGCACGCCCGGCCGAAATCGCGAGTTCTGGGACTCGTACTCGGACGAGTATCAGTCCGAGCACGACGAGTTCATCACCCACGACGAGCTCCGCTGGGGGCTGTGGCAGCTCCCCGACGCGAGCTCGGCGTCCTCGGCGACGTGGCCGGCCTCGACGTGCTCGAGCTCGGCTGCGGCGCGGCGCAGTTCGGGCTCGCGCTCGTGCGGATGGGCGCTCAGGTCGTCGGGCTCGATGCATCGGAGCGGCAGCTGGAGCACGCGCGGAAGAACGTTCGCGCCTCTGGGCCTCGAGCTGGAGCTCGTACACGGCTCGGCGGAGGCGCTGCCCTTCGAGGACGCGCGGTTCGACCTCGTCGTCGCCGACCACGGAGCGAACCGGTTCGCGGATCCGTACCTCTGGGCGCCCGAGTGCGCACGGGTGCTGCGGCCCGGGCGGCCTGCTCGCCTTCAGTGGCGGCACGGCGCTTCGAGGTGATCTGCGTCAACCCGGAGACAGACACCTGGGAGCCGCGGCTCTTCCGGGACTACTTCGGGCTCCATCGGACCGAGTGGCCGGACGGCACGGTCGAGTTCGAGCTCGGCTACGGCGACTGGATCCGGCTCTTCCGGCGGAGCGGGCTTCGAGATCGACGCGCTCGTCGAGGTGCAGCCGCCCGAGGGCGCTGTCGTCGACCTACCGCAGCTCCGACGAGACGGAGTGGGCGCGTCGCTGGCCGATGGAGCAGATCTGGAAGGTGCGGCGGCGCGGCGTGAGCCTCTCGGAGCACGAGGAGCGGAACCGCGCGATGTGGAGCGGTTACGCGCCCGAATGGGTCGAGCCGGCCGAACAGAACTGGGCGGCGGACGTATTCACCTGGGGCGTCTGGAAGGTGCCGGAGGCCGAGCTGCGGCGTGCTTCCGGACGTGGCCGGCAAGGACGTCGTCGAGCTCGGGTGCGGGACGGCGTACATCTCGGCGTGGCTGGCTCGCTTGGGCGCGCGGCCGGTCGGCGTCGACCTAACTCCGGCGCAGCTCGCAACCGCGCGAGAGATGCAGTCGCGGCATGGGCTCGAGTTCCCGCTCGTCGAGGCGAGCGCCGAGGACGTTCCTCTGCCGGCCGCATCCTTCGACCTGGCCGTGTCCGAGTACGGCGCGTCCATCTGGGCCGATCCGTACCGCTGGATCCCCGAGGCGGCGCGGCTGCTCCGGCCGGGCGGCGAGCTCGTCTTTCTCGTCAACGGGACGTTCTCGGTGCTCTGCTGGCCCGACGCGGAGGCCCCGCCGACGGAGGCGCTCGAGCATCCCTACTTCGGGATGCACCGTACGGAGTGGCCCGACGACGGGTCGGTCGAGTTTCACCTCGGCTACGGGGATTGGATTCGGCTCCTTCGGCGGCATGGGTTCGAGGTGCTGGATCTCGTCGAGGTGCGCGCGCCGGAGGGAGCCGAGCCGACTCGTTTTGAGGGGCTGCCCGGCCCGGAATGGGCCCGCCGCTGGCCGTCCGAGGAGATCTGGCGGGCCCGGAAGCGCGCGTGAGCGTCCCGCCGGCGGCCCCGCTCCTGCTTGCCTCGACCTCGCCGCAGCGCCGGGCGATCCTGGAGCAGCTGCGGATTCCCTTCGACGTTGTTGCGCCGCGCTACGAGGAGCGGCCCGACGGCGATCCGGTGGCGCAGGCGCTCGGGAAAGCGCGGTCGGTGGCGGGGGAGGCCGGCGATCGGCCTGTGCTCGGGGTGGACACGGTGGTGCGATGCGGAGGGCATTCGTTCGGGAAGCCCGGGAGTGCCGGGGAGGCGGAGTCCATGTTGGAGGCGCTCGGTGGCCGCGAGCATGAGGTCGTTTCCGGGCTCGCGCTCGTGACTCCCGGCTGGGAGGAGACGGCCGAGGCGGTGACGCGCGTCTGGTTCCGGGACCTGACGCCGCGGGATCTCGCCTGGTACCTCGCACTAGGGGAGTGGGAGAGCCGCGCGGGCGGCTACGCCATCCAGGGCGCCGGCGCAGCACTCGTCGAGCGCGTGGAAGGCGACTACCTGAACGTCGTGGGCCTTCCGGCCGCGCTCTTGGTGCGCCTCTTGGTGGAGCGCTTCCCGGGCGCGTACGGCTTCGGCTAACCGTCCGTTCAGGCCGTGTCAGGGGTCAGACCCCTGACACGGCCGCTTGGGTCACGGCCGACGCTGCGCGTGCCGTCCTTCACTTACAAACTGTTCGAACCGCCGCGCCGCGCTGTCCCTGTCTGCACCGAAGAGGTTGAGTACTCGCTGCACGTCCAAGCGTCGCAGAGCTGGTGCCCGCCCGAGACAGGCTAGGTAACTGCTCCATCTCCACTGACTCGGAAGCCGGCAGAGCCCGGCTCGGACAGGGTTGAGCACGACGTAGCGACATAGCTCCAGCAGGTGACCGTCGTTGTCGACCGGCTCCGACTTGAAGCGCCCCTCGAAGAGGTGGCCACGAAGGCCGTGGATCTCGTTGAACGCGTGCGCGTAGGTGCCGTTCAGCCACTGCATCCCGGCTGACAGGTCGTCGCATCCTTCCAGCACGAGGTGAACGTGGTTGGTCATCAAGCAGTAGCCGGTGCACGTCCAGCCCCGCAGCCCTGCAAGCCGGCTGAACAGTCCCAGAAAGAGTGCGCAGTCAGTCGCGTCCAGGAAGATGTCGTTGCCGCGGTTACCACGCGCGGTGACGTGCACGGTGTCGGCAAGCGTGGCTGCCCTCGGCTTACGCGGCATGCCTGGAGCTTGAACCCAGCCAGCGGAAAATGACTGCGCGTGCGCAGCTTGGCGCCGAATCGCTGACCTCTTGTGACATGTCAGGGGTCAGACCCCCGACATGGCCGCGAGTGACAGCGCCCTAGCAGCGTATGCAGGCCCTTTTGCCCCTTGGACTACACTGGGACGCTCGCATGGGTGTCTGGGGATACATGAGTGGACTTGGGAGTCGCGAGATCGCGGTCGACCTCGGGACTGCGAATACGCTCGTCTATGTCCGCGGGCGCGGAATCGTCCTCTCGGAGCCCTCCGTGGTCGCCATCGACCAACGTTCCGGGGAGGTGCACGCGGTCGGGATCGAGGCCAAGCGGATGCTTGGACGCACGCCTGGCACGATCTCCGCCATCCGACCGCTCAAGGACGGCGTCATCGCCGACTTCGACGTGACTGAGCAGATGCTCCGCCACTTCATCCAGAAGGTGCACCACAACCGCTTCGCGCATCCGCGCGTCGTTGTCTGTGTTCCGTCGGGCGTCACCGGCGTCGAGAAGCGCGCCGTCGAGGAGGCCACGCTCTCGGCCGGTGCCCGCCAGGCCTACCTGATCGAGGAGCCGATGGCCGCGGCGATCGGGGCCGGTCTCCCCGTCTCCGAGCCGACGGGGAACATGATCGTCGACATCGGCGGCGGCACCACCGAGGTCGCGGTGATCTCCCTCGGCGGCATCGTCGTCAGCCAGTCGATCCGGGTCGGCGGCGACGAGATGGACGAGGCGATCATGGGCCACATCAAGAAGGAGTACAAGCTCCTGATCGGCCAGCAGACCGCCGAGGAGCTCAAGCTCGAGATCGGCTCCGCCTGGGATCTCAAGGAGGAAGTCCGCGCCGAGGTTCGCGGCCGCGACATGCTCACCGGCCTCCCGAAGACGATCGTCATCACCTCCGAGGAGGTGCGCCGCGCCCTCGACGAGCCGGTGACCCAGATCATCGACGCGATCAAGTCCACGCTCGACAAGACGCCGCCCGAGCTGGCCGCGGACATCATGGACCGCGGCATCGTGCTTGCGGGCGGCGGAGCGCTCCTCTCCGGGCTCGACATGCGCCTGCGCGAGGAAACCCTCATGCCGGTGCACCTCGCCGAGAGCCCGCTGACCTGCGTCGCCGTCGGCTCTGGGAAGAGCCTCGAGGAGTTCGAGGCCATCCACCGCTCGGCCAAGGCCCGCCAGCGAAACGGAAAGCGCCGGTACTAGCGCAGAAGCCGAGCCGGTGTCCTCCCCGACCGGCCGAGGTTCTCACTAGACTCTGATCCCCGTGCCTCGGCAACGCACAGCACGGCTCCCTGTCCTGAGCTCCTCCCGCCCGCGCCCCGAGGGTGCGCGTACCCGAGCGGGCGGGCCGCTGCGTGCACGCCTGGTCGCGCTCGCGCTCGTGCTGCTCTCGCTCGCGCTCATCACCGTCTACTTCCGCGAGTCCTCGGAGGACGGCGTCCTCCACGAGGCACAGCGGATCGGCGTCAGCGTTCTCACCCCCTTCGAGGTCGCCGGCGAGCGCATCTCGCGCCCGTTCCGCGACGCGTGGGGTTGGACGTCCGATCTCGTGGGCGCGAAGGACGACCTCGCCCGCGCGGAGGAAGAGCTCGAGGTGCTTCGTGAGAAGTACATCGAGAGCCAGACGGCCGTGGCCGAGCTCGAGGCGATCAAGGCGCAGGCCGCCTACATCGAGGGCCCGCAGTTCCCGGCCGGCTACAAGGCGGTGCCGACCGCGGTGATCGCCAAGCCGCCCAGCATCTTTGCCCAGCAGGTGACCGTCGCTGCAGGCTCCTCGAATGGAGTCCAGCTCGACGACCCGGTCGTGACCGATCAGGGCCTCGTGGGCATCGTCACCGACGTGACCTCGAATGCGGCTCAGGTTCAGCTCCTCACCGACCAAGACAGCCACGTCTCGGCACGCATCCTCGGCGGCTCGGCGTTCGGGATCGTCGAGCGCGGCCCAAGCGACGGCTCGACGCTCGTCCTGAACCGCGTTCCGAAGGACGAGGTCGTGAACGAGAACGACATTGTGATCACCTCGGGCTGGCAGATCGGCGGGCTCACTTCGCTCTACCCGCGTGGAATCCCGATCGGGACGGTCAGCGGCGTCAGCCGGCGCGACGTCGACCTGTACACGCGGGTACAGGTCACGCCCTTCGTCGACTTCGACTCGGTCGAGCACGTCATCGTCCTCACCGGAGGCGAGACCCGGGAGCAGTGACGCTCGGCGACGGACTCAAGACCGGCGGCCTCGTCACGCTCGCCATGCTGCTCCAGATCATGTTCGTCTCGGAGGTCGAGGTGGCGAGCGGCCACCCTGACCTCGTGCTCGTGACCCTCGTCGTAGCAGCCCTTCTCCGCGGTCCGCTCGTCGGTGCCGCCGCAGGCTTCTGGGCCGGCTTCCTCGTCGACCTCGCCGCGTTCGAGACCCTCGGCCTGACCTCGCTTCTCCTGACCCTGGCCGGCTACGGCGCCGGACGCCTCGGGCAGGTCATGAGCAAGTCCTCGCCGCATCCGCCGCTCATCGCCGTCGGCGTGGCCACGATCGGAGTCCTCCTCGGCTCGACCTTTCTCCACTTCGTCCTCGGGTTGACAGTCGACGCCTCGACCTTGCTCGGCCGGGTGCTCCTGCCGACCCTGGCGCTCAACCTGCTGCTCGCCTGGCCACTCCACCGGCTCGTCAGGCGGCTCTTCCCGCCCGCCTTGCGGGAGCGAAGGGAGGTGGGCGTCGCTGTCTAGCGTCTCGCACCGCCCGCCGCGCGGAAAGCTACCCGAGTTCCTGCCACCCGATCCCCGGGTCGAGGAGCCCTATCGCGTCACGCCGCAGATGGCCCTTCGGATCGCGATCCTGGGCGTGCTCGCGATCGTGCTCTTCTGCGCTCTCTTCTTCCGGCTCTGGGCGCTTCAGGTCATCTCCGGCGAGCGCTACCTCGAGGACGCAAAGAACAACCAGGTCAGGACCTTCCGCGTCCCGGCGCAGCGCGGGACGGTCGTCGACCGGAACGGGAACGTCCTCGTTTCGAACCAGCCGGGTACACAGATCCGGCTCTGGCCCGCGGCCTTCGTCGACATGCCGGAGGCCGAGATCACGGCGGAGTTTCGCCGGCTCTCGGACCTGCTCGGGCTGGAGATGAGGGATCTCCGGGCGGCTCTCGAGCGCGGCGAAGCCGACCCCCTGACGCCGGTCGTGATCAAGACGGAGGTCAGGGACTACAAGGTGAACTACCTCCTCGAGCACCAGCGCCGGTTCCCGGGCGTCCAGATCACGCCCATCCAGCTCCGGCACTACGACAGCGGGTCGACCGCGGCCCAGATCCTCGGGTACGTGGGCGAGATCGACGCCAAGCAACTTGAGGACCGGCAGGAGGAGGACTACGCCCCCGGAGACATCATCGGCCAGGCTGGAGTCGAGGCGACGTACGACCGCTACCTCCGCGGCAGGCCCGGGGTCGGTCAGGTGCGCGTCGATGCCATGGGCCGCGTGACGAGCCGCCAGGAGTTCAGCCAGCTCGCCCAGCCGGGCTACTCGGTGAAGCTGACGCTCGATTCGGAGCTGCAGGAGGCCGCAGAGAGCGCGATCGCCTACGGCATCAGGCTCGCCCAGGACAACGGCGAGTACTACGCGGACGGCGGCGCGATCGTGGCGATGGATCCGCGCAACGGGGAGATCCTCGCCCTGGCCTCGAGCCCCTCGTACGACCCGGCGATCTTCGTCGAGCGCCGGGCCAAGGATCTCGAGCGGCTTGCCGACCCGAGCGCCAACCACCCCTCCCTGAACCGGCCGGTGAGCGGCCTCTATCCGCCCGGCTCGACCTTCAAGCCCGTGACCGCGCTCGCGGCTCTCGAGACAGGGCTCGTGACGCCGCATGAGGTGATCCAGTGCGACCCGAGCTTCGAGGTCGCGGGGCAGACGTTCACGAACTGGGATCCGTTCTACAACCAGGCGATCACGCTCGTGCCGGCAATCGCCATGTCGTGCGACACGTACTTCTATCGACTGGCGATGCGCTTCTACGAGGCAACCGGCTCGCCCCTGCAGCGCTGGGCCCGCCGGATGGGGCTCGGCATCCCGAGCGGCGTAGACATCGGCCCGGAGGCGAAGGGGCTCATCCCAACGCCCGCCTGGCGCAAGTCGTACTTCGACCATCCCTGGGACAGGGTCTGGCGCCCGGGCGACTCCGTCCAGCTCTCCATCGGCCAGGGCGACGTGCTGACGACGCCGCTCCAGATGACGCGCCTCTACGCGTTGATCGCGAACGGCGGCAAGCTCGTCGAGCCGCATCTCGTCTCGCAGATCCAGGAGCCGAGCCCGAACGAGCAGGCCCCGGTGGTCGTCCGCACGCTGCGGCCCAAGCCGCCACAGGAGACCGGCCTCGACCCGGCCAACGTCGCCATCGTGCAGGAGGGCCTCGTCGATGCCGCGCAGAACGGGAGCTACGGCACCTCCGCCGCGGTCTTCGGTGGGTTCCCGATCTCGATCGCCGGCAAGACCGGGACGGCCGAGAAGTGGCAGCAGATCCCGGGCTATCCGAACGGCAAGCTGCTCGACCAGTCGTGGTGGTGCGGCTACGGCCCGACCACGAACGCCGAGATCGTCGTCTGCGCCCTGATCGAGAACGGAGGCCACGGCGGAACTGCGGCCGCCCCCGCCGCGATGCAGGTCTTCGCCCAGTACTTCGGCGTCGAGCCCACACCGATCGGCCAGGTGCATTCCGACTGATGGCCACGCGAGTCCTCCAGGACCACTTCCGGCCGCACGTCTCCTCGGAGCTCGCCGCCGTGCTCCGGCACGTCGACTACGTGCTCCTCGCGGCGGTCGTCGCGATCGTCGGGTACGGCCTCTGGATCCTGAAGAGCGTCACCCGGGACGACGTCGCGGGCGATCCGGGCTACTTCGTGACCAGGCAGGGAATCAACGTCGCTCTCGGCGTGGTCGTCTTCGCCGTGGTCGTCGCCGTGAACCCGGACTTCTGGCGCCGCTCGCGAAGGCCGCTCTACGCGATCCTGATCTTCCTGCTCGTTCGTCGTGTTCGTCGCGGACGCGGTGCGCGGCTCGCAGCGCTGGATCGAGATCGGCTTCTTCCGCTTCCAGCCGTCGGAGCTCGGAAAGATCATGGTCGCGCTCTGCCTCGCCGGCTTCCTCGCCGACCACCAGCGCGAGATCGGACGCCTCTCGACGGTTCTGAGAGCGGTCGCTCTCGTGGGCATCCCGGGGCTTCTCGTCTTCATCGAGCCCGACTTCGGCACGGCGCTCATGTACTTCGCGATCCTCGGCGTCGGACTCTTCGTCGCGGGCGCGACCTGGTCGCATCTCGCTGCGCTCATCGGGACCGGGAGCGTCGCAGCCGCCTCGCTTCTCTGGGTGCTGCCCGGCGCGGGGCTCGACATCCTGAAGCCGTACCAGGTGCAGCGCCTGACCGGGTTCCTGAATCCTGACCTCGATCCGAGCGGCACGACGTACAACATCACCCAGTCGATCACGGCCGTCGGCTCGGGCGGCCTCGACGGGCGCGGTGTCGCGGGCGCGACGCAGACGAACCTGAACTACCTCCCCGAGCACGCGACCGACTTCATCTTCTCGTCGCTCGCAGAGCAGCGCGGCTTCTTCGGCGCCTCGATCCTGCTGCTTCTCTACGCGCTGATCGTCTGGCGCGGCCTGAAGGTGGTCGCGATCGCGCCCGGGCATCTTCGGCGCCGTGGTCGCGGCCGCGCTCGTCTTCTCGCTCATCGTCCAGGTGTTCGTGAACATCGGGATGACGATCGGGATCGCACCGATCACCGGTATTCCGCTCCCGTTCGTCTCCTACGGCGGCAGCTCGATGATCGTGAGCCTGATGATGATCGCCGTCCTCGAGGCGATCCACATCCGCGGCCGCCTGCTGGGCGCTCGTAGGGATTCCGCTGGCGAAGCTGCCGATCAAGCCGACCGCGGTCTGGAGCATCGTCCGCGAGATCCGGGTGGCCGCCGAGGATCTCGAGCCGCTCCTCGTCTCGGGCGCCGCACCCGAGGCCGAGCGACTCGGACGGTCGCTTGCCGAGGGTGGCGAAGAGCACTGGGTACGGGTGCTCGCCGGTCGCGCTCCGACGGAGGAGCGAGATCGAGGGCGCCGCGCTCGCTCGTCCACGTCGTCGACGGCGCTCAGGCGACCTCCGAGGACGACCGACGCCTTTCGGCTCGCCGGCCGGAAGAACGTGCCCGTCGTCTGCGTCCTGGCCGGGGCCGGCCCCGAGGCGGTGACGAAGGTTCCCTATGTCCTCGCCACCGACGTGATTGCGATTCCACCGGGAGCGCCGGCTCCCCTCGAGGCCGTCGATCGAGCACGTCGCGGCCCAGCTCGGCGAGAAGGCGTACGCGCTGGCCGGCAAGCTGCCGGCGCTCAGGCGCCGGGTCGCCGACGGCATCGTGGAGCAGTTCGCACGCCAGAACGCCGTTCTCGGGGCGGCGATCTTCATCCCTGGTGCCGACCTGCCGGTGATGACGCTGAACCAGATCCGCATGGTGCTTCGCCTTGCGGGCGCCTACGGAGAGGAACTCGACCGCGAGCGGGCCGTCGAGATCCTCGGCGTCGTGGGCGCCGGCCTCGGCCTTCGCGCGCTCGCGCGCCAGTTCGTCGGGCTCGTGCCGCTCGCGGGCTGGGCGGTCAAGGGCGCGATCGGCTACGCGGGCACGAAGGCGCTTGGGAGAAGCGGCGATCCGCTACTTCGAGGCCGGCGGCGTCGGTGCCGCAGCCAGGAGTCCGTCCGGTCCCGGTCCTAGCCTTCCGGGCCATGCCCCTGGAAGAGAGCTGCGAGGCCCTCGAGATCCTCGCGATCGAGGAGGCCGATGCCTGGTTCGAATACCTCGAGGCGACTCGCTGGCACGGGGCGTCGGGCCGCTACGACGAGGTCGAGCCGTGGGCGTGGGCTCGCCTCAACCAGCGCCTCCGGGCTGTGACGGTGCGGCGCGACGAGCTTCGGCCGGCGGCGGCGTAATCCGAGGCGGCGCTGGGACGGTACCCTGTGGGCGGAGGCGCATGGAGCCGCGGCTCGACCGAGCCGGCGGAGCCCGGCGCCCCGTGACCCGATGAGATTTGTGGCTGACACGCACGAGAGAGGCCTGCGCCGACCCGGCGCTCCTCTCGGCGTGCGCCCGAAAGGAGATTCCACTTGCGTTGGTTCCGAAAGAGGAAGGACGAGGGGCGGGACGCGCCTGCCGAGGCTGCTCCCGTCCCCGAGCCGCCGGCCCGCCCGGCGAGCCCCAAGGACGGCGAATCCGCCGCCGAAGCACAGGTAAGGCCCCGCAGGCGCCGCGGCTCACGCGGCGGCCGCGGGCGTAAGAAGAAGACCGTCGAGGCCGGCGCCGAGGCGGCGGAGTCGACCGAGAAGTCGAAGGAGGAGGCGGCCAGGCCCGCGAAGTCGAGGCCTGCCAAGAAGGAGGCCGCGCGCCCGCGACAGCGCACCCGGCGCCGCGAGCCGAAGCGCAGCGAGCTTCCGCCGGTCGCGAAGGAGCTCTACATCTCGGTCGAGGTCGGCGAGCAGCGCGTCGCTCTCCTCGAGGAAGGCAAGGTGGCCGAGGTCTACCTCGAGCGGCGCGGCCGCCGGTCGATCGCCGGCAACGTCTACAAGGGCGTCGTCGACAACGTGCTGCCCGGCATGGAGGCGTCGTTCGTCGACATCGGCCTCGCCAAGAACGGCTTCCTCTACGTCGACGAGATCGTCATCCCCGAGCTCGAAGGCAAGCAGCGCGGGCGGAAGATCCAGGATCTGATCCAGCGCGGCGAGCAGGTGCTCGTCCAGGCGGTCAAGGATCCGATGGGGACGAAGGGCGCCCGCCTGACGACGGAGGTCTCGCTTCCTGGCCGCTTCCTCGTCTACGTGCCCGTACGGCGAGGGGATCGGCATCTCGCGGCGCCTCGAGGACGCCGAGCGCGAGCGGCTGAAGGCGATCTCGAAGGAGCTCGAGCTGCCCGAGGGCGGCATCATCGTCCGCACGGCGGCCGAAGGCGCGTCGAAGGAGGAGCTCGAGGGCGACCTGGCGTTCCTCCAGAAGCTCTGGGCGACGATCAAGGGCCGATCCGACCGGACGAAGGCGCCGGCGCTCGTCTACCAGGAGGCCGAGCTGCCGCTTCGGATCATTCGCGACCTCATGAACCGTGAGGTCAAGCGCGTCGTCGTCGACCACGACCGCACCTACCGGCGCATCCTCAGCTACCTGAAGCGAACGTCACCCGAGCTGACCGAGCGCGTCGAGCTCTACGGCGCGCGGCAGCCGCTCATGGAGAAGGTCGGGGTCGAGCGAGGCCGTGCGCTCCACGCTCAACCGTCGCGTCGACCTCCCCTCGGGCGGCTACCTGATCTTCGACTACGCGGAGGCGTTCACCGTCATCGACGTCAACACGGGCCGCTTCGTCGGCTCGCGAAGCAAGAGCTCGGGCGCCCGCCTCGAGGACACGATCACGAAGAACAACCTCGAGGCTGTCGAGGAGGTCGTCCGCCAGCTACGGCTCCGCGACATCGGCGGGATCATCGTCATCGACTTCATCGACATGGCGAACCCGAAGAACCGCCAGTCCGTCGAGGACGCCCTGCGGCGCGAGCTCGAGCGCGACCGGACGAAGACCTACGTCGTCGAGATCTCGCCGCTCGGCCTCGTCGAGATGACGCGCCAGAACGTGACCGACGGCCCGCGCGAGATTCTCACCGTCCCCTGTCCCACGTGTTCGGGTGACGGGATCATCGTCTCGCACGAGACGCTCGCAATCGACGGCGAGCGGCGGCTGCGCGCCCTGACCCGCGAGACGCGCCACCAGGCCTTCCGGGTCGAGGTGAACGCACACGTCGCGTCCCTCCTCGTGGGCGCCGGCGGCGCACGACTCGGCGAGATCGAGGAGGAGACTGGCCGCCGCTTCTTTCTCGAAAGCCGTGAGGACGTCCCCGCTGATCATCTCGAGGTGCTCGAGCGGGGGCCGGTCGCGAAGATCGCTCCCAAGTCGCTGCCGGTCGAGAAGGGCGAGGAGATCGAGGTCAAGCTCGCCGCGCGGCACGAGCACCGCCCGGCGGACGCAGTCGCGAAGCTGAACGGCTACGCGGTCAACGTCGCCGGCGCAGCCGACCAGCTCGGAAGGACGGTCAAGGTGCGTGTCCAGCGGGTCGGTGTCCAGAGCGCCTACGCAGTTCTCGTGGGACTCCCCGAGCTCGAGCCTCCGGTCGATCCTGAGACCGCGCTCGAAACCGAGTTCGCCGAGGACGGAACCGCCGATAAGGCGCCTGTCTCGAAGGCTCCCGCTCGCTCGGGCGGGCGTAGGGAAGCCGCGAAGAAGCCGGCGGAGGCCGAGCCGCCGCAGCAAGAGGCGAGCGTCGAGGAGCCCGACGCGGAGGAGCCGCCGGCCGCGCCTGCGCCTGCGGACGACGCCGCGGCCGACCCGGAGAAGCCGAAGCGAAAGCGCCGCAGGGGCTCCCGAGGAGGCCGCGGGCGCAAGAAGAAGCCGGCCGAGACCGCCGGCGTGGCGGCCGCCTCCTCCGACGGAACGCCCGAGACGTCTGTAGGGGCGCCCGAGACACGCGACGCGGCGGCGGCGCCGTCCGTCGAAGAGACGCCCGCTGAGCCGGCTGCAACCGACGGCGAGCCGGGCGACACGGACTCCGAGGACGCGCCGAAGCCGCGGAAGAAGACCCGCCGAGGCTCACGCGGCGGCCGAAACCGGCGCCGGAAGCGCCCCGCCGAGACCGCCGCCGAGCCCGGCGAGACGCCGGAGGAGGAGCCGGTCACGTTCATTGCCGCCGAAGGAGACTCTGGCTAAACTGTGCGGCCCGGAAGCGGGCCCACGCGCCCGCTCCTTTCACGTTATGACCTACGCGATCATCTCACTCGGCGGGAAGCAGTACCGCGTGCGGGAAGGCGAGCGCCTGCTCGTCGAGCGCCTGCCCTACGACGAGGGCAAGACGCTTCAATCCCGACATCCTGCTCCTCGGCGGCGACGGCGACCCGAAGCTCGGCGCCGACGAGCTGAAGGGCCAGCAGGTGACCGCGAAGGTCGCCGAGCACGTCCTCGGCAAGAAGGTCATCGTCGGAAAGCACAAGCGCCGCACCGGCTACCGGCGGCGAAACGGACACCGGAGCCGCCTGACGCGGATCGAGATCGAGTCGATCGGCAAGAAGGCGACGCGCTCCTCCGACGGCGAAGAAGCCGGCGTCCGAAAAGGCCTCGACTCCGCGGCAACGCGAACCAGGAAGACCACGGCGAAAGAGGAAGGACGCCTAGCTAGATGGCTCACAAGAAAGGACTCGGCTCCTCCAAGAACGGTCGCGACTCCGAGTCGAAGCGACTCGGCGTCAAGATCTTCGACGGCCAGACCGTGAAGGCCGGCATGATCGTCGTTCGCCAGCGTGGGACGCGCTTCCAGGCCGGCCCCGGCGCGGGTCTCGGCCGCGACCACACGATCTTCGCGAAGCGCGACGGCCGCGTGACGTTCTCGAACGGCGGCACGCGCCGCGTCATCTCGGTCGTCGAGTAGAACGCGACCCGGGCGGCTGGCCCGATGTTTCACGACCGAGCACGCATCCACGTCGCCGGCGGCCGCGGCGGTGACGGCTCGCTGAGCTTCCGGCGGGAGAAGTACGTGCCGAAGGGCGGCCCGGACGGAGGCGACGGCGGGAAGGGTGGCGACGTCGTGCTCGTGGCCGACCCGGATCTCCGCGACCTGGGTGGCTTCCGCGGCGTGCCGAGGTTCAAGGGAGGTCGCGGGCAGCACGGCCGCGGAGCGCTGAAGCGGGGCGCCGAGGGTGACGACGTCGAGCTCCGCGTCCCGGTTGGCACGCAGATCCTCGACGACGGCCGCCTCGTCGCCGACCTCGCCCACGCGGGAGCCCGCGCCGTCGTCGCGCGGGGGGGCCTCGGCGGGGCCGGTAACAAGCGCTTCGCGACGCCCACGAACCAGGCGCCGCGGGTCGCCGAGGTCGGCCAGGCCGGGGAGGAGGCCGAGCTCGAGCTCCGCCTCAAGCTGCTCGCCGACGCCGCGCTCCTCGGGTTTCCGAACGCCGGCAAGTCCTCGCTCCTGCGGCGGACTCTCGAACGCGAAGCCGAAGGTGGCCGACTACCCGTTCACGACCCTCGCGCCAGTCCTCGGAACCGTCGAGGCGCAGGACGGGCGGCAGCTCACCGTCGCCGACGTGCCCGGACTGATCGAGGGTGCGCACGAGGGTGTCGGCCTCGGTGACGAGTTCCTGGCGCATCTCGAACGGGCGAGGCTCTTCATCCACGTCGTCGACGTGACCGAGGACGTCCAGGCGCGGTTCGCGCGCCATCGACGCCGAGCTCCGGGCCTACGGCGCCGGGCTCGCCGAGCGGCCGCAGATCGTGGCCCTCAACAAGATCGACCTCGTGCCGGAAGCGCCGAAGCTCGAGCTCGACGATCCGCGCGTCCTCGCGGTCGTTCCGGTCTCCGCCGCGACCGGCGCCGGCATCGATGCGCTTCGTCGGGCTCTCTTCGAGCTCGTGCCCGAGGCGCCCGAGCCCACCGTGGTCGACGATGACGAGCTCGCCGACTTCCTCGTCTACAGGCCGCAGCCCGCGCGGCGCAGGCCTTACCGGATCCTGCGCGGCGACCGCGGCTTCACCGTGTCTCCGGTCCTGGGGTCGACCGGATTCCGGAGGAGGAGCTCGAGCAGGCTCTCCGTGCCGCCGGCGCGAAGCCGGGCGACGAGGTCACGATCGGCGACCGGGAGCTCACGTTCGAGTGACCGTCGGGCTCCTCGGCGGCGCGTTCGATCCGCCGCACAACGGGCATCTCGCGCTCGCACCGCGGCGATCGACCACTTCGGGCTCGAGCGGCTCGTCGTCATCCCAACGGGCGAGCCACCCCACAAGCCGTCGAGACGGACGCAGAGACGCGATTCCGCCTGGCTGAAGCCGCGTTTGCCGACCTTCCGCGCGTCGAGCTCTCGCGATTCGAGGTCGAGCGGGAGGGCCCCTCCTACACGGTCGACACGGCTCGCTGGGCGAGAGAGCGCTACGGCGATGCGATCTTCCTCGTCGGCGCAGACGAGTTCTCCGACTTCCTGAGCTGGCGCGAGCCGGACGCGATCCTCGAGGCCGTGATCGGCTCGGCGTCGCGAGCCGGCCTGGATTTCCGCGCGAACGGCTCGACGCGGTGCTCGCAGTGCTTCGCCGGCCCGAGCGCGTCGAGCTTTCGAGATCGACGCCCCTGCCGATCGAGTCGCGGGAGCTCCGGGCTCTGGCGGCGCGCGACGAGTCCGATCGCGGCCTATCGTTCCGCCCGCGGTCGCGCACCTGGTCGCGGAGCACGGGCTCTACGGCGCTTGACGGCCCGGCCGTGAGGAGAGCTACCCTGTGGCCATCCACTCCGAGGAGCACCAGACCACCTGACGCCGCATCGAGCAAGCCAGACGCATCGCCGACCTCGCCCAGGACAAGCTGGCGATGGACGTCGTCATCCTCGACATGCGGCCCGCCTGCTCGTACACCGACTTCTTCGTGATCGCGACGGGCGGGAACCCACGCCAGACGAAGGCGATCTACGACGAGCGTCCGCGAGGGTCTGAAGCACGAGGCGCGGCCTCGTGCCTGCCCGGGTGACCGGCGCCGACGGCGCCACCTGGATCCTCGCCGACTACCTCGACGTCGTCCTCCACGTCTTCACACCCGAGGCGCGCGACTACTACCGCCTCGAGGAGCTCTGGGGCGACGTCCCCTCCGTCGAGGTCGCCGTCACCGCCTAAGCGAGAGACACGCCGAGCCTTGCGCTAGACTCGGAGATCGTTTGCAGCCCAGCCGGCGCCCTTCGCCTGAAGGCGCTCGATTTTGAGACCCCGGTGCAGGAGACGAGCCTCGAGACAGCCAACCCGACGCCGCTGACGGCAGCGACCTCCGTGGAGGAGGAGCAGGCCCCGCGCGCGGCCGGCGCGCCCATGATCGTCTTCGAGGCGGTGACGAAGATCTACGAGCCGCACGTCGTCGCCCTCCGTGACGTATCGCTGACGATCGACAAGGGCGAGTTCGTCTTCCTCGTCGGACCGTCCGGCTCGGGCAAGTCGACGCTCATGCGCCTGCTCCTGAAGGAGCTCGATCCGACGAGCGGCAAGATCATCGTCGGGGGCCGCGAGCTGGCCCGGCTCAAGCGCTCCAAGATCCCGCTGCTTCGCCGCAACATCGGCTGCGTCTTCCAGGATTTCAAGCTCCTCTCGGACCGCTCCGCCTTCGAGAACGTCGCCTACGCGCTCAAGGTGCAGGGCGAGTCCCGTCGCGCCATCCGCGCGAAGGTGCCCGAGGTGCTCGGCCTGGTCGGGCTCGCCCACAAGACCGGCTCCCTGCCCGACGAGCTCTCGGGCGGAGAGCAGCAGCGCGTCTCGATCGCGCGCGCCTTCGTGAACCATCCGCCGCTCCTCATCTGCGACGAGCCGACGGGCAACCTCGACCCGGACACCTCAGTCGGGATCATGCAGCTCCTCTACCGGATCAACCGCACCGGCACGACCGTCGTCATGGCCACTCACGACCGCGAGATGGTCGACAAGATGCGCCGCCGCGTGATCGCGCTCGAGGACGGCATCGTCATCCGCGACGAGCGGCGAGGAGGGTACGGCTCGTGAGGGCGAAGCTCTTCGTCACCGAGGCGCTCCGCTCGGTCGGCGCGAAACCTCTCGACGACGATCGCCGCGACGATGACCGTGCTGATCGGCATGTTCCTGCTCGGCCTCTTCATCGCGCCTCGGCACCTGGGTGCTTTCCTGGACGAACAACGTCAAGGAAGACCTGCAGGTGAAGATCTACTTCGACCAGGACGCGACCAATGCGCAGAAGAAGGCAGTCAACCAGGAGTTGATCGCCAACCCGCTCGTTCAGGAGCTCAATTACGTCTCAGAGGCTGCCGCGCTCGAGAAGATGAAAAAGGAGTACCCCGAGCTCGTCGAGAACCTCACGTCGAACCCGCTGCCCGCCTCGTACGAGGTGCGGCCCAAGCGAGCCGAGGACGTCGAGCGAGCTCGCGGCGCAGTTCGAGCCGCCTCCCGCCGGAGTCGACTCGGTCCGGTACGGCAAGAAGGCCTCCGACCGGATCCTCCAGGTGGCGAAGATCATCGGCGGCGTCTTCCTGATCGGAAGCCTCATCCTGCTCTCGGCGTCGGTGATCCTGATCGCGAACACGATCCGGCTCTCGATCTTCTCGCGCCGCCGCGAGGTCGAGGTGATGAAGCTCGTCGGGCGCGAGCAACTGGTTCGTGCGCGGCCCCTTCATGCTCGAGGGCATCATCTGCGGGCTCGTCGGCTCGATCATCGCCGTGATCCTGCTCCTCGTCGCGAAGGAGGCAGCGCTTCCGTCGATCCTCGGTCGCATCGACACGGGCTCCGGACGACGTCCACGCGCTCAGCTTCCCGGTCATCGCGCTCATCCTGATCGCGGTCAGCCTCTTCGTCGGCGCGCTCGGCTCCGGCGTGACGCTGCGTCGCTTCCTGCGGATCTGAGGCGACCGGCGGGGCCTCTCCCGAGGCGGCTTCTATACTCCGGCTCGCGGCAGATGAGACGACGCTGGCTCGGCATCGGCGGGATCGTGCTCCTGCTGGCAAGCGCCTTCCTCGTCGGCCTCCTCTCGACCCGGGCCGACCAGGCGCCCCGTGCGTCCCCGCCTGGGACTCCGCGCTCCGCTCCGGACTCCGTCGATGTCGCCGACGAGGTGCGCTACGAGCTCGAGACCGCCTACTACCGCCAGGTCGGCGACGAGGTGCTGGCGCGCCGGTCTGTCGACGGGATGCTCGGGCGCTAGGCGATCCCTACACCGAGTACCTGTCGCCGGCGGAGTACGGCGCTTCTCGAGAGCTCCACCTCGGGGCGGCTACAGCGGCGTAGGCCTGCACGTCAACCCCTCCCGTGAGGGCCTGCTCGTCACCTCGGCCTTCGAGGGCCCGGCGCGCGATGCCGGGATCCGGCGCGGCGACGTCATCGTCTCGATCGACGGACGGCCTGCCGACCGGATGCGCTTCGAGCGCTCGCTCGTGCTGATCCAGGGCGAGGAGGGAACGACGGTGCGGCTGACCGTGCAGGCGGCCGCGGATCGGCAGGCTTCGCTTCACACTCGTCCGTCAGGAGCTCCCGGCGCCGACGAGCCGCGTCCGGATGCTGCAGGTGCGTGGGCAGAAGGTCGGCTACGTCCGGATCTACTCCTTCCCGGGACGACACCACGGAGGATCTTCGCGCGGACGACCCGCGGTCTCGTCGCCGCACGGTGCGAACGGGCATCGTGCTCGACCTGCGCGACAACCCGGCGGGCCTCCTCCTCGAGGCGGTCCGGAGCGTCTCGCTCTTCCTCGACGAGGGAGTCGTCTGCACGACGGAGGGCGCCCACCAGGAGCGCCGCGTCTTCGAGGTGTCGGGGCGCGACGCCCTTCCCGCGACATTCCCGTCGCGGTACTCGTGAACCGCGGCAGCGCGAGCGCCTCCGAGATCGTCGCGGCCGGCCTGGCCGAGAACGGCCGCGCCGTCGTCGTCGGGCCAGCGCACCTACGGCAAGGCAGCCGTCCAGTCGCTCCGGGAGCTTTCGAACGGCGCAGCGCTGAAGCTGACGACGGCCACGTACAGGACGCCGCATGGGCACGACCTCCTCGGTCGGGGAGTTCCGCCCGAGCGTGCGGGCGCTCGACGACCCGGCGACCGCTCTGACGAGGCGCTCCGCGCCGCCCGGCGCGCCGCTCTTCTGACGCGCGTCGTAGGTGGACACCCTCGTAGCCGAGCTCGCCCGGCGCGGCAAGCTCCTCGTCGGCGACCCGTTCTTCGAGCCTGGCACGCCTGTCGTCGTCGACCGGAAGGGCGCGGGAGAGGCGTCGGTCGGCGACCTCGTCGTGCTGCGGCTCGGGCGCGGTCGCGCGCGGCTCGAGCACGTGCTCGGCCGGCCCGGCGACATCGAGGCGGTCCTCGAAGGTCTTCTCTGGCACGAGGGCGTGCGACGGCCGCACGCGCCGCTGCCGGAAGAGCCGGCGGGCCCCGAGCCGGACCGCGTCGATCTGCGTGACCTCTGGGCGTTCACGATCGACCCCGAAGGGGCGAAGGATCACGACGACGCGCTTTCGTTCCGTGCCGAGGGAGACAGCGTCCGCGCCTGGGTTCACATCGCCGACGTCTCCGCCTACGTGCCGGCGGGCTCGCCGCTCGACCGCGACGCCGCCGAGCGCGCCTTCTCCGTCTACGTGCCCGGCCGCGTGGAGCCGATGCTGCCCGAGCGGCTGTCCGCCGATCTCTGCTCGCTCCGCCCGCACGCCGACCGCCGCTGCGTCACGGTCGAGATCGCTGTTCGACGCGGGCCTGAGCGCCCGGCGAGGCCAGCCTCTACCGCAGCACGATCCGGAGCCGGGAGCGGCTCACGTACGGGCAGGCGGAAGCAATCCTGGCCGGCCGCGAGCAGGCCGAAGAGGAGCTGACCGAGGCCCTCGCGCTCGCGGAGCGCGTCACGGCGGCGCTGCGCGACCGCCGCTACCGGCGCGGTGCGCTTCGGATCGAGACCGGCGAGACCTCGTTCGCCTTCGACGGGGAGGGAGGCGTCGAGCGGGCCTGGGTCGAGTCCGAGCCGCACGCGCACATGCTCGTCGAGGAGCTCATGATCCTCGCCAACGAAGCGGTGGCCGAGCTCCTGGCGGGCCGGCGGCGCGAAGCGCTCTACCGAGTCCACGAGCGGCCCGACCCGCAGGCGGTCGAGCTCCTGCTCGCGAAGCTCGAGCACCTCGAGGTCCCGACGCCGCCCGCGCCGGAGCGGCTGACCCAGGAGATGCCGCCAGGCTCGCGTCGCGCGCGAGCACGCGCCTCGCCGAGTACACCGCGCAGGCGGAACGGGGGGAGGAGGCGTTCCCCACGCTCGTCCTTCGCGCCCTGAAGCAGGCGCGCTACGACGTGCGGAACCTCGGCCACTCGGGCCTCGCGAGCCGCGCCTACTGCCACTTCACGTCTCCGATCCGCCGCTACCCCGACCTCGTCGTGCACCGAGCGCTCCTCCGGGAGCTCGGCGTCTGCCGACGAGCCGCTGCCCGAGGAGCTGGCCGAGCTCGGCGGAATGGACGTCGACGCGCGAGCGTGAGGCCGCACAGATCGAGTACAAGGCCGACGCGATCTGCCTCGCCTGGTTCCTCGAGCGCCGGCTCTTCGAGGCCGGCTGGGAGACGTGCTTCGAGGGCGAGATCATCGGCCTGATCGGCTCCGGGCTCTTCGCCCGCTTCGACGGCGTCTTCGAGGGCTATGCTGCCCGCACGCCGGCTCCCGGGCGAGTACTTCGAGCTGAACCCGCTCGCGACGGCGCTCGTTGGACGCCGCACTGGTCAGCGCTACCGGCTCGGCGACCCGATCTCCGTCCGGGTCGAGAAGATCGACAAGACTGACGGCAAGGTGGAGCTCTCCCTCTGCGACACTGGTGCGCGTGGCACGCACAAACGGAACAAAGCTGATCTCCGATAATCGCCGGGCCCGGCACGACTACCACCTGAGCGATCGGGTCGAGGCCGGCATCGAGCTGACCGGCACGGAGGTCAAGTCGCTCCGCGACGGCCAGCTCACGCTGCAGCGGGCGTTCGCGGACATCCGCGACGGCCAGGCTTTCCTGATCGGCGCGCACATCCCCGAGTACGCGATGGGGAACATCCAGAACCACGACCCGGATCGCGACCGGCGGCTCCTCCTGCACCGGCGCGAGATCGACTCCCTCTACGGCAAGGTGCGGGAGAAGGGGCTGACGCTCATCCCGACGCGGGTCTACTGGAAGAACGGAAGGGTGAAGGTCGAGCTCGCCGTGGCCCGAGGCAAGGAGACGCGCGACAAGCGCCGCGACATCGCCGAACGCGATGCAAAGCGGCAGATCGAGCGCGAGCTCGGCCGGCGCCGCTAGGGCCTACCCGTGAGGTACGTCGACTAGCGGCTACAATATGAAGGCCTGGGGGCGACCTGGTTTCGACGTGGTCGGTTTTCCGGGAGAGCTGCAAGCCGAGGTCCCCGGTTGGCCTCGTAAATCCACCGGGAACAAGCAAGTGCGAACGATGAACTCGCACTCGCCGCCTAACCTAGTTAGGTGACGCGCCGCTCCGACTTCGGCCCGTGGGTCGGAATCCGGTGTCAGAAAACGGGCTTACCGCCGAGGGAGAGCCACTCGCCCGACGCGGGACAGCGAAGGAGGGCTAGTCCGTCGGTAGGTTGTCTGCGAACCGGCCGCCGGGCGAAACCAAAGCGCAGACTACGCTTGTAGACGCTCTCTTCGGTGCGATTGCGGACGCGGGTTCGATTCCCGCCGCCTCCATCGGCGCTGCAAATCGAAGGAATCAGTCGAGCCGGGAGGGCGAATCGTCCCCCCGGCTCGCGGCCTCTTCGGCCTCGCGCGCCTCGGCGAACGCGTCCATCGCGCGCTCGAGGTCGCGCTGATCCTGGTGGCCGTAGATCCCGAGGGTTGTCGAGAGGTCGCTGTGGCCGAGCGCCTGCGAGGCCGCTTCGACGCCGGCGACGCGCCTCATCTCCGTCGCGAACGTGTGGCGTGATCGGTGCATGTTCAAGCCGGATCGAACGCCGTGACCGACGAGGCCGGCCTGCTCGAGCATTCGTACCACCAGCGGTGCACGGTGTTTGGGGCGCACCGCTTCTTCGGGTCGGCCCAGTAGACACGGCGGTCGGGCGTCCGCTTCTCCGGATACAGAAGGTGATCGTCAGGTTCGGGCGTCCGGCCCACGAAGTCGAGCTCGTCGGCGAGATAGACCTGCAACGCCGTGACGATCCGTCCGCGGAGCGGAATCAGTCGCTCCTTCTGGCCCTTGCCGAACACGATGAGCTGACGCCGACCAAGATCGAAGTCACGCGCCCGAATGCCAGCGAGCTCGCTCCGCCTAATCCCGCAGTCGAGCAGTGCGAGGAGGGCCAGACGGTCGCGAGGCGTCCGGGCACAGTCGAGAAGGAGTTCGTCGACGTGAGCCGGCAGCATCGGCGCCATCTTGCGCGGGGCCCGGGGCCTTCGGAGCTTCGCAGCGGGTGAGAACGGCGCGTGGCTTTCCTCCTCAGCCCACAGCCAGAAGGCGCGGATGACGGAGGTCACCTTCGCTCGGGTGCGGGCGTGTCTCATCGACCAAGTGTCGATCACCTCGCGCAAGTCCTCTGTCGTGACCTCGAGCGGCTCACGATCGGCCAGCAACAGGCTCATTCGCGCCAGAATCGCTTCGTAGTCGCGGATGGTCGACTCTGTCGCGCCATACTCGTTGCGGAACCAGCGCAGGTAGCGACCGACGAGCTGGCCGAGCGGCGTCGAGCGGTAGCTCTTGTCCTTCACTGCCTCACGAATGATTCGGGCAGCCTCTCCGAGAGTCAAGCGGGCTCGACCAGCTCGCCGAGCAGACTGTCGCCGCGCTTTGTTCGATCGCTGCTCGACGCCGGCCGATGGAAACTCGATGCTGAGTTGCGTAAATGCTGCTTGACTCATCTCGCTTTCGTAACATATCAAGCACAAAGGATGGATACCACTATTTCATCTAGGCTAAGTTCGTGACCAGTGGGATGCTGATCCGAGAAGCGCGCCTACGGGCATCGCTTTCGCAGACGGAGTTGTCTGAGCGGAGCGGCAGGGACAGAGCGCAGATCGCCCGTTGGGAGAACGATTCTGTGCAGCCGAGCTTCGAGACCCTGCGTGAGCTCGTGCGCGCGTGCGGCTTCGACCTGGCGCTCGCGCTCGTCCCTTACGACCTTGACGAGGTAGGCGTGAAGCGGCTGCGCGAGAACCTGTTCCGCTCACCGCAGGATCGTTTGCAGGCGATGCTCAAGGAACGCAAGCGCTGATGGCAAGAGCGAACGAGCCGAAGTTCGACCCGATCGGGATCTTCAAGGCGCTCGACCGGGCGCGGGTGACCTACATCGTGGTCGGCGGCCTGGCGCGCGTGATCCAAGGAACCGACGAGCTGACGGACGGCGTCGACATCGTCCCTGCGCTGCGGGAGGAGAACCTTCGCCGGCTCGACGTAGCCCTCGGCGAGCTGAACGCCCGTCGGCAAGACGGGAAGAAGGAGTTCGCGCTTACCGACACGGATGTACTCGAACTCGAGACAGACCTCGGCGAGTTGAAGATCGTTCCGGAGCCCGCCGGCACGCGCGGCTACGACGACCTGCGCCGCGCGGCGTCGCGCGAGCATCTCGGCTCCGGGGTGCGCGTAGGGATCGCCTCGGTCGGCGACCTCGCGCGCATGACCGCGGCGCTCGGACGCGAGCAGGACGAGCCCGCCCTCCGCATGCTGCACCGCGTCGCCGAGATCGAGCGCAGCATCGGGCACGGGCTCGAGCTGTAGCTCGACCGCCGTTTCCGACCGCAAGCATCGACGACCCGGCGGACGGCGAACCGACAGCAACTCAGAGCGGGATAGCCAGCGACACACAGATGCATCCCTTGATGCATATGTGCCCTGCGTGCTATCGACATCAGTTGTTCGCCATGCGGGGGGCAGCGCCGGGGGTCGGAATCGCGACCGTGGAGACATCCTGCGGGCTGGCTCGGCGTGGACGGTGCCCGTCCGAGCGCAGGACTACCCTCGTTGGAATGGCGATGATGTCCACTGAGCAGCTGACCTTTGCGCCGGCGGACTACCGGCGCTACCCGCAGCTCCGCTTTATGGGGTCGAAGCATCGCCTGCTGCCCTGGATCGAATCGGTCCTCTCAGGGCTGCAATTCGAGTCCGCACTCGATGCGTTCTCGGGGAGCGGCTGCGTCTCTTACTTGCTCAAGACGATGGGGAAGAGGGTTCATTCGAACGACTTCCTCGCCTTCGCTCGAGACTTCGCCTTTGCGACCGTTGTGAACTCGACCGAAACCCTGAGTGAGAACGACCTCGCAACCCTCATGGACGAAGAAAGGACCCACGACTCGTTTATCGAGCGAACGTTCAACGGGATCTTCTTCAGCGACGGGGAGAACCGCTTCCTTGACTGCGTATCCGGCAACCTCCCGCGGATTTCTGACCGCAAGGCGGCGCTGGCCCGAGCTGCCCTCTACCGCAGCTGCTTAAAGCGCCAGCCGCGCGGTGTCTTCACGGTCTCAGGTGGCCGCTACGACGACGGCCGGCGCGACCTGCGGATGACGCTGCGCGAGCACTTCGTCGAGTCTGTCGCAATCTTCAACGGCCTCGTCTTCGACAACGAGCACGCACACCGCGCCACGTGCGGCGACGTGTTCGACCTCGACTTGCCTACGCCGGATCTCGTATACCTCGACCCGCCGTACGTGCCCCGAGCGGACGACAACTGCTACATCAAGCGCTACCACTTCCTCGAGGGTCTCGCGACCTACTGGCGGGGCGCCGAGTTCCATCCGACGAGCAAGGTCCGGAAGCTCCGCAAGCGCTTCACGCCCTTCTCCTATCGGAGGACGGCCGAGGCAGCGTTCGACGGGCTGTTCGCGAAGTTTGCGGGAAGTGTCCTTGTGCTGTCCTACTCGTCGAGTGGGTATCCGGACATCGAGCGGCTCGTCGAGCTGATGAGGCAGTACAAGTCCGAGATCGTCGTTCACGAGCAGGGTCATCGGTACCACTTCGGGACGCACGATCGGGTGTCGATCGATCGCGCGCTGGTCACCGAATACCTCATCGTCGGTACGTGAGCGCCACGAATTCGGGCCAGTCCCCGTTCGAGACGTTCAGGGCGAGCCTACGGCGCGTGCAGGTCCGTACGCCGCTCGTCGAGACGGAGGAGCACGTCAAGATCCGGGAGGCGGCGGATGGGCTGATCGGCATGGCAACAGTCGATCGGGCTTCGATCGCCGAGGCGCTTGCTGGCGAGCGGCGTATCTCGAGGGACGTGCTGCGCACGTTGGGCCTCGCCGTCGGCCTGTCGCACGAGCGCATGACAAGCGAGCTACGTGCTCACCTCAGCGACGAGGAGCGACGCCAACCTGAGCCAATCGTCGAATTCTTGGACAAAGAGTTCGGCCTCGTTCAGGAAATCACCGCAGCGCGCACTCGGAGCTATCGGTGGGCTGACGTGCTTGTCGCGCGGGCGGGAGCACGGCGGACGGCGGGCCAAGCGATTGCCGGGGGGAGGAGCGTCGAGGATGCGATCGAGGCGGTTATCAAGGCTCTCGGCCTTCCGTACGAGCTGCGAACGCGATTCCAAGGTCGTGGCGCGGATGCCCCCTGCGACCTCGCGATCCCCGAAGGTGGTGCCGCCGCACAGATCGTCTGCGCGGCGAAGGGCTTCGACTCGACCGGCTCAAAGCTCACAGACGCCGTTCGTGAGATCGAGGAGATGGCGAATGTCAGGGCTCCCACCCAGTTCGTGCTGGCGGTGGTCGACGGGATCGGCTGGCATCGTCGCCAGGCTGATCTCGCGAAAATCTTTGGCCTTTACGAGACGCGGCAAATCGACGGCCTCTACTCGCTCGCGATGCTCGACGACTTCCGCGCCGACATCGATCAGGCCTCCAATCTGCGTGGTATCAAAGGGACACAGACGTAGGATTCTGAGCGCGGCGGCCCTACTCCCGCGTGTGAAGTCACCTGAGCGCTTTAGCTCGCGCTCTCGGGCTCGTCGTCCCCGACGCCGTCGGCCCGTTCTACCGCGATCCGTTCGACCTCCGGTTCAGCGGGAATCTGGACGACTACGTCGCCCGCTGTGGCGCGCACCGGACGGATACGACCGGCGGCGTTCGGGGCCGTCGTCGCGTGGGGCTCTTATGATCGGGCCGTGAGTCGGCGAACGCCCACCGGGGACGAGATCCTCCTTGCTGACAACGCGGAAGTTCTTCCTGATCTGCCGTCGGACTTCTTTCAGCTGATCTACATCGACCCGCCGTTCAACACCGGCAAGGAGCAACGGCGGTTGACGCTTGAGACCGTTCCCGACGAGGAGGGCGATCGGACAGGTTTCAAGGGCCAGCGGTACAAGACCCGTCTCCTCGCAGCGTCTTCATATCGCGACGTTTTCGATGACTACCTGGCGTTCCTCGAGCCGCGCTTGCACGAAGCGCATCGCTTACTCACCGCCAGCGGGACGTTTTACTTCCACATCGACTACCGGGAGGCGCACTACTGCAGGCTGCTACTCGACGAGATCTTCGGCCGCGAGGCGTTCCTGAACGAGATCATCTGGGCCTACGACTACGGGGCGCGGTCAAAGAAGCGGTGGCCTGCGAAGCACGACACCATCCTCGTCTACGTCAAGGATCCCGACGGCTACTACTTCGATGCAGAGGCTGTTGACCGCGAGCCCTACATGGCCCCAGGTCTCGTTACGGCCGAGAAGGCAGCGCGGGGCAAGCTTCCTACGGACGTCTGGTGGCACACGATTGTTTCTCCGACCGGCAAGGAGAAGACGGGGTACCCGACGCAGAAGCCAGAGGGAGTCCTCCGACGCATCGTCCAGGCCTCCACCCGACCGGGCGACTGGTGCCTCGACTTCTTCGCCGGGAGCGGAACGCTCGGAGTTGTGGCGGCCAAACTGGGCCGTCGCTACGTCCTTGTCGACTCGAACCCGGAAGCGGTGCGCGTGATCCACGAGCGCCTCGACGAATCCGCCGCGCGCCCGGCCCTAGACGCCCAGGCTGCGCTGAATCTGTTCTAGCGATCGTCGCGCACCGGCAAGATTGCCGCCGAATGGCGTCAGCCATTCCGGTGGAGCTGCCGCCGGGAATCGAAGCCACTTAGTGTCCTGAGCGTTTGCTCCCGTGTGTTGCCCGGCCGCGCGTACCCAAAGTTCGTTTTTCGGCACCATCCAAAGGCGCACGGCTTGAGGTTCGATCCCCAGCAGGGCGACGACTTGATAGCTCTGATCGCGAATCTGCTGAAACACGAAGCCGCCACCCGCCCAGAGAGTGCTGAACTTGACTTCGACTGGCACGCCGTTCAGGCGACAGTCATGCCCCGTGTCCGCGGGTGCGCTCACCTCGATGCCTTCGTGCCGCGCCCACGCCTTGACGAGGCCCTCTCCAATCGCTCCCACGCGGCGCGAGGGTTCGCGCTTGATCCAAGCGAAGGGGCTCGCCTCCCACGGATCCGTGGCCTGCTCCGCGTAGGACTGCTGCAACTCTGCGCTCAGCGTGGTGAAAACCGCCAGATCGTCTTCTCGGCTCGGCATCTAGCGATTCTGTCACCGGGTCGCTGATTACGTCCGATGGTCTCGGCAGAATTTTCCCCGGGGCGGAGGACCGTCCGTCTTGGTGTCCTTCTAAACTTGGTTGACTGATGGCAGAGGGTCTACACACGATTCGCTTCAAACGGGACGGCGTCGAGTTCGAGCTGACCGGCTCCCAGACTGAGGTCGAGAAGGCCTGGGGCGCGTTGGAGTCCTCGGTGGTGTCCGCTTTTACGGAAGCTCAGGGGGGAGGGCGTCGCCGTCAGCAGCACGCGCCGGATCCCGACCCTAGTGAACAGGGCGAGGGTCAGACGAAGGCCAAGACGAAGACGAAAAGCCGCCGCGCCACGTCTGGCACAGCCAAGCCGGCGGGTGAGCGCGGCGAGATCCTCAAGAAGCTCCTGGACGCTGACTTCGACACGTTCCCCGAGCTGCCGAACAACGTCACGGCCGTATACACGGGCCTCGCGACACTCAGATGGGCGAAGGATGAGCTCGACATCGACGGGCTAACGATCACCGAGATCCACAGGTTCCTCTCGGACAAGCTCCGCTACGGGCAAACGGGCGAGGCCTACAGGTACGCCTTCAAGCAGCTGCCGAGGGCCACTAACGCCACGGGGAGCCCAAAGGTCTACCGGTTGATGCGTCCGGGCGGGGAGGCCCTGGACGCCTACCTGAAGACGGTCGCGGCGGGCGGCTCCGAAAAGGATGCCGAGAAGGCCGGGGCCGAGGCAGAGCAGAAGGCATAGACGATGGAAACGAGCGAACTACTGCGACGCGCGTGGAAAGCGGTGGAGGAGTCCGAGGTCCCGGAGTCCATGCAGGAGGCTGCCTTCAGAGAAGCCGTCGAGCACCTCCGATCCGGTGGAGGGGCCGAATCGTCCGAGGGCGGTAGCGGAGGTGGAGGGCAGCGGGGTGGCCGAGGTCCTTCCGGCGGTACAGGCGGACGAGGACGATCGTCGTCCAGGGCCGCCGCATCTACGACCAACGGGGATGCGACGCCTGCCGTTGACGAGGGGACCTTCTTCTCCCGCCTTTCCGACGAATCGGGCATACCAGAAACTGATCTGCGAGACGTCCTGAGCGTTTCGGGTGGGAACGTTCACGTCACCCCGGCGACGCGGCTCCTCGGGACAAGCAGGGCGCAGCAGGCGAGGACGGTCGTCGCGCTCGTCACAGCAGCGCGGGCCTTCGGTTTCGGTGAGCGACCTGTCGACGCGGAGGCGGTTCGACGGGAACTCGATCGGAAGCACTGTTACGACCAGGGGAACTTTTCCTCCAAGGTTCTCGGCGCGCTCGACGGGTTCAACTACGGCGGAAGCTCGGCGGAGATCGTGACGACCTCGCGGTGGGATCGCGATTTCAGGGCCGCCGTCAATCAGGCGCTCGGCCGTACCGAAGTCGAGGACTAGCGCGTGGAGTTGAACGAGGTCCGGGACGGCTTCATCGCCGCCGGGATTCCCTTGGAACTCGTGAACGAACTGCTCGAGACGTACACCGAGGCGAAGCGGCGGTACCACTTGGGCGACCTGCGCCCGCAGGAGGTCGAAGGTGGGCGGTTCAGCGAGGCCGTTTTTCGCGTCCTCCAGCACGTCTGCGGCCACTCGGTTACTCCCCTCGGGCGTACCTTGCCGAGCCTTGACGTTCTCCTGCCGAAGTTCGAGAACGAGATCGGACAGCCGGACGCCGTCCGGATGCACATTCCCCGGACCCTGAAGCTGATCTACGACATCCGAAACAAGCGGGACGCCGCCCATCTCGGGGACGCGATCGACCCGAACCTCCAAGACGCGACGCTGGTCGTCGCGAACATGGACTGGGTGGTGGCCGAGCTAGTCCGGCTCCACCACAACGTGAGCGCGGACGAGGCGCAGAGGATCATCGAGGATCTCGTCAAGAAGGAGGTCCCCGCGGTCGAGGAGATCGACGGGCAGCCGGTCATCCTGAGCGCCCTACAGCCGCGAGATCAGGCGTTACTGATGCTGTACCGAGCGGGTGCCGCCGGAGCGTCGCTAGATCAGTTAGCCAGCTGGCTTCGCGCGCCGAGGAAGGATCATCTTCGCGATCGGCTCGACAAGCTGGACGCGGACACGCGCGTGCTTCGGCACCCCACGACCGGCCGCTACCACATCACTGCGAAGGGGATACGCGACGTCGAAAACCGCGGACTTGCGCGTCCCGCTGGGTAGGGCGAAACCGCCGATCAACCCAGGGCGGCGGGAACCTTGCGCGGGTTCGATTCCCGCCGCCTCCACTCCGACGCGAGTCCGCCAGCCGCTAACGCGGCTGGCACGACGACTCGCGTCGGATTCTCTTTTCAAGGGGCGTCGACGAGCTGGGCCGGGCGAAGGCCGTCCAAGCGGCGAGCGTGCGGGAGAAGTGACCTGCAGCACCGTAGGATTCGCGCGTGGACGAGCCGGTCGTACAGTCGCACCTGCGCTTCGTCGAGAGTATTCGCCCGCGTCTTCGCACCTCTGCGGACTCGTCCGTGTTGGAGGAGGTAGAGGCCCGGTACGCCGCGCTCACGGACGCGCTCGCGTGGCTGCTCGAGGCAGAGCGGACGGACGAGGCGCTTCGTCTCGCGTCGACGCTCGTTCCATTCTGGATGGCGACGAAGAGAATCGAGGACGGTGACGGGTGGCTCATGCGTTGCCTCGCTACTGCGAATGCGTCCGCCGCGAGTCGCGCTCGCGGTTTGTACGACCACGGGTACCTCGTCTTCTGGGCGGGTCGCTACGACGTCGCACAGGATCGCTTCGTCGACGCGGCCGCGCAGGCCAGAGCGCTTGGCGACCGAGAGCTCGAAGCGCTTGCGCTGGCGGGCTCCGCCCGTGTCTCTCTCAACACGGAGCCCGCAGAAGCCGTGCGCCTGCTGCGTCGTGCCGTCGAGCTGACGGCTGACCTGCCGGCGAGCGCCGGGCGGTCGAGTGCTCTCCACGTTCTCGGCGTCGCGCTGCAGATGTCGGGCGACCTGGAAGGGGCCCGCGAGGTGATGCGCGAGCGCCTCGAGTCGGGTCTCGCGGCGAACGACGATTCGATCGTCTTCGTCGAGTCCGCGAACCTGAGCATGGTCGAACGGCAGCTTGGCAATCTCGACGAGGCGGAGGTGCTCTCGCGAGCTGCCGTTCGGATCACGGTCGAGAGCGGAGACCGAATGGCACTTCCTTGGGTGCTCAACGGTTTGGCCGCTGTGACCGCTGCGAAGTCGAACCATGAGCGCGCCGCGGTGCTGCTGGGCGCAGCCGAAGGCCTGCTCGCTGAGGCCGGCGGAGAGTGGCCTCCAGATGAGCGTGCTCAGTACGAGGCAACACTGGTGGCCTTGCACGCCGCCCCGCCTGCCGACGTTGAACGGTGGAGGGAGACCGGCCGCGTGATGACGCCGTCCCAGGCCGGGGCGTTCGCTCTCGCGGACTAGCGGAGAGCCGAGGCGGAGGTCGGCCCCCTCGGGCGCTGCGCCCGCTCGATTGACAGCGACAGGTATTTCTGTGTAGATCGGTGGGGCGAGCGACATTCCGGCCGCTCTCAGATCGAGGAGGAAACGGATATGGCTCGCCGACCCGCGCGCCTGGGAACGGCACTGGCGCTGCTTACAGCGGCAGCCTGTCTGCCCGGGATGGCGCTCGCAGCCTCGTCGGCCAGCGGCGACTTCAATGGCGACGGGCGGGATGATCTCGCGGTCGGTGTGCCCACCGAGGACTCAGGACTCGTAGCCGACAGCGGCGCTGTCCACGTGATCTACGGCTCGTCCCGAGGGCTCTCCGCGACCCGGGCGCGCCGCGATCAGCTGTTCGTCCAGGGAAGCGGAGGGCTCAAGGACGCCGCGGAAGCCAACGACCAGTTCGGCCGAGTCCTCGCGGTCGGCGACTTCAACGGCGACGGCATGGACGATCTCGCCATCAGCGCCCACCTTGAAGACGTCGGCGCCCTGGCGGTCACGGATGCCGGCATCGTGCACGTGATCTACGGATCCAGTGCAGGACTCAGGGCAAGACCCGCCCGGCCCGTCCAGTTGTTCCATCAGGACACCCAGGGCATCCTCGACGCCGTCGAGGACAGCGACCAGTTCGCGAGTTCTCTTACCGCCGGCGATTTCGACAACGACCAACGGGACGACCTGGTCGTCGGGGTGCCGCTGGAGGATCTGGATCAGGTGTTGGGACAGTTCGACAGCGGGCTCGTCCATGTGATCTACGGAACCCGCACGGGTCTCGCCGCAGCCGGGAACGAGCTCTTCTCGCAGGACACGGTCGACGGAGTGGCGGTTCGCGACGACGCCGAGGCCGACGAGCGATTCGGAGGCGCCGTGGCCGCGGGAGACTTCGACGGAGACCGCGCCGACGACCTCGGAATCGGCGTCGAGTTCGAGAGCGTCGGGGGAGACTCGGAGGCGGGAGCCGTGAACGTCCTGTACGGCGCGACCGGAGCCGGTGGCCTCGGTGCTTCGCGCAATCAGTTCTGGACGCAGGACACCGGCTCGATCCGGGACGCGGCCGAGGGAAGTGACCGGTTCGGGCTTGCCCTCGCAGCCGGCGATATCGGGAGGAAGGGAAGAGCCGACCTCGCGATCGGGGTGCCGGGTGAGAGCGTGGGTGTGCCGGACGACCCGGCCGCCACGAACGACGCGGGCGCAGTGAACGTGCTCTATGGAAGCCCGGGCGGACTCTCTGACGCGCGCGATCAGCTGTGGACGCAGGACAGCCCCGGAATCAACGGCGGAGCAGAGACGTTCGACTTCCTCGGCATCGGCCTGGCCATCGGAGACTTCGACGGCGACGGGAGCGGCGACCTTGCGATTGGGGTCATGTCGGAATCGGTGGGATCCGGGGCGAACGGGATCGACGCCGGAGGCGTCAACGTCATCTACTCGGCCTGCACGAGCACCAAGGTCTGCAGGCTGACCCAGGCAGGCGACCAGTTCTTCAGCCAGGGAAGCCCCCGCGTCGAGGGCGAGCTACGCCCCTCCGAGGGCTTCGGTCAAGCGCTTGCTGCCGCTCGCTTCAACGGCGCCGGGGCCCAGGATCTAGCGATCGGAGTGCCCAGGGAGGTCGTGGGGTCGGCGTCGGACTCGCTCGTGGCCGGCGCTGTGAACGTGATCTACGGGAGCGGGGGCGGCCTGACCGCCGCGGGGCAGCGGCCAGATCAGCTCTGGCAGCAGGGCCGAGCCGGCATCGAGGGAGTTCCCGAGCTCGATGACGCGTTCGGAGCAGCGCTCGCCCCCGGCGGCTCGACCGCCCTCGACGGCAACCTGGTTCTGCCCTAGGAGGGGCGGTCCGGGCCTGTTCCGCCGCGCGTTCTCGCGCGCGAGTGCGGCAGGGAAGCGTCTGAACGGGGAAGCTACGCCTGACGCTGCGGACGCGATCACGAGCCGGAGGTGGAGAGACGATGCCGTTCGAAGAGCTGAAGGAACGCCAGAGCAAGATGTGGGGCAACGGGCCCTACCAGAACGTCACCGAGACGCTCACCGACATCCACGACCGGGTGATCGAGCGGCTCGCCCCCGCACCCGGCGATCGCTGGCTCGACCTCGCGACCGGCACCGGCGCAGTCGCCGAGCTGGCGGCTGCAACGGGTGCGAGGTCACGGGGCTCGACCTTGCTCCCGATCTCATCGCCACGGCGCAGGAGCGCGCGGCAGAGCAGGGTCTCGAGATCGACTACGTGGTCGGCGATGCCGAGCGGATGGAGTTCGAGGACGCGAGCTTCGACAAGGTCTCGTCGACCTGCGGGATCATGTTCACGCCCGACCACGAGGCATCGGCGCGAGAGCTGGCTCGCGTCACGGCGCCGGGCGGGCGTATCGCGCTCGCCAACTGGACCCCGACGGGTGGGCTCGCCAAGATGTTCAAGGTCATGGCGCCGTATCAGCCGGCGCCGCCGCCGTCGAGCCCGTTCGACTGGGGCGACGAGAGCCGTGTCCAGGAGCTCCTCGGCGAGTGGTTCGACCTCGAGCTCGAGGAGCACACTTCGACCTTGCGCCTGCCGTCCGGCGAGGCGTACTGGCAGCTCTTCTCGTCGAGTTACGGGCCGACGAAGACGCTCGTCGAGGCGATCGGCGAGAGGAGCGAGGAACTGCACCGCGACTGGGTCGAGTTCTTCGAGTCCACGTACGCGGACGGCGGGGAGATCGCCCACACCCGCGAGTACCTTCTGATCGGTGGGACGCGCCGCTCGGCTTGACCAAGCGCTACATACTGGGTATACATACGCGGTATGTCCATCCGCCTCGGGCTCCTGACGCTCCTGGAAGGCCGGCCGATGTACGGCTACGAACTTCGTTCCGAGTTCGAGGCGCGCACCGGAAGCACCTGGCCGCTGAACGTAGGCCAGGTGTACTCGACGCTGGCGCGGCTCGAGCGTGACGGGCTGGTCGAGGCAGCGGGGGAGGACGAGAAGGGCCATGTCTACTACCGCATCACCGCGGACGGGCGGCAGTCGGTGCACGACTGGTTTGCGACTCCGGTCAGCCGAACGAGCCCGCCGCGGGACGAGGTCGCGATCAAGCTCGCGATGGCCGTCTCGCTGCACGGTATCGATGTCCGGGAGGTCGTCCAGGCCCAGCGGACGGCCACGATCAAGGCGATCCAGGAGTACACGCTCCTGAAGCCGCGGACGGCGGGCGCAGGCGGGCCGGACGAGCTCGCCTGGATCCTCGTCCTCGACTCGTTGATCTTCCAGGCGGAGGCCGAGATCCGCTGGCTCGACCACTGCGAGGCGCGGCTTGCCCGCGCCGCCGGCGAGTCCGGTTCCCAGTTCCGAAGCGTCGAACCCGACACCCAGACCGCCCAGGAGGTCAGACGATGAGCGAAGCCCCGGTCCTCGAGCTGCAGAACGTCCGCCGGGTCCACGGCAAGGGGCCGGCCGCCGTGCACGCGCTCCGTGGGGTGTCCCTGACCGTCGACCCCGGGGTTCTCGTCGCCGTCATGGGCCCGTCGGGCTCGGGAAAGTCGACCCTGCTCACGCTCGCGGGGGGCCTCGATACGCCCACTGCCGGTGAGGTCGTGGTCGAGGGCACGCCGCTCTCGGCGCTCGGCCGCAAGGAGCTCGCACGGCTTCGACGCCGCTCGGTCGGCTACGTCTTCCAGGACTTCAACCTGATCCCGGCGCTCACAGCGGCGGAGAACGTCTCGCTGCCGCGTGAGCTCGACGGGGTGCCGCGGCGCCGGGCTCGCGCCGAGGCCGTCGCCGCTCTCGAGGAGCTCGACGTCGGGGAGCTCGCGGACCGCTTCCCGGACGACATGAGCGGTGGCCAGCAGCAGCGCGTCGCCATCGCGCGCGCCCTTGTGGGCGACCGCCGCCTCGTACTCGCAGACGAACCCACCGGCGCGCTCGACTCCGAAACCGGCGAAGCCGTCCTCCGGCTCCTGCGCTCGCGAGTAGACGCCGGCGCGGCGGGCGTTCTCGTCACTCACGAGGCGCGACTCGCGGCCTGGGCCGATCACATCGTCTTCCTCCGCGACGGCCGCATGGTGGACGACACCGGCGTCATGCCGGGCGCGGAGAGCCTGCTCGGGCACGTCGGCTCTTGACCTGGCTGCCCGCGCTCAGGATCGCCCGCCGCGAGGCGCTGCGCGCCAAGGGTCGCAGCGTCCTCATCGTCGCCATGGTCGCCTTGCCGGTGATCGGCATCGGAGCCAGCGACGTGCTCTTCCGGTCGGCGCAGCTCGACCCGGACGAGCGCGTGGAACGGGCTCTCGGCCAGACGCAGGCGAGGCTGACCTACCTCGGTGGCAGCCGGCTGCTCCAGGCGCCGGATCCGGACCTCGGGGGTGCGATCACGGAGGGCGAGCCGTCGGGATCCACCGGACGACAGGATCTCCCGGAGGGGTACCGCGTCCTCGTGGAGCGGCAGGGCCTCGTCGCCTTCCGCACGGCCGGGGGCGAGGCGCCGCTGAACGTCACTGAGGTGGCGCTCGGCGACGAGGCATTCGCGGGCCGCTTCCAGGTCGAGGAGGGGCGTGCTCCCGCGGGTAGGGGCGAGATCGCCGTCACAGGAGCGGCGCTCGAGCGGCTGGGGATCGACGTCGGAGGCGTAGCGGAGCTCCTCGGCGGCGACCGGACGTTCCGCGTCGTCGGCGTGGTCGAGCAGGTGGGGAACCGAGGGCCGGAGACGATCTGGGCGCCGCCGGGAACGTTGCTGTCGTCCTCGCAGTCGGAGGACATCCCGCCGTCGTACTACCTGGTGGGCTCGCGGCCCCTGACGTGGGACGACGTGCAGGCGCTCAACCGGGTCGGCATCGTCGCCTACTCGCGCGCCGTCGTTCTCGATCCGCCGCCGCGCTCAGCCGTGCCCTACTTCCAGCAGGGATTCGACGTCGGGCGCACTCAGGAACTACTCGTCGTCGTCCTCGCCGGCATCCTCGTCGTCACGCTCGCGGTGTTGGAGGTGGTCTTGCTGGCCGGGGCGGCCTTCGCCGTCGGCGCTCGGCGGCAGGCTCGCTCGCTCGGGCTCGTGACCGCGACGGGCGGTGACGCCCGCGACGTCCGCAGGGTCGTGCTGTCGAGCGGGGCCGTGCTCGGCGCGGTTGGTGCGCTCGTCGGCTTCGTGCTTGCGATCGTGCTCGCCGCGGCGGCGAGGCCGCTGCTCGAGCGCTATGCCGACGCGGACTTCGGGCGCTTCGACCTGCGCCCTCTGGAACTCGCGGGGGCGGCCCTCGTCGGCCTCCTCGCCGCTGTTCTCGCCTCCTACCTGCCTGCGCGGAACGCGGCGCGCCGGGATCCGGTCGAGGCACTCACCGGACGTCGCGGCCAGGTCAGGACACCGAAGAAGGTGCCGGCTGCCGGCGCCGTCCTCGTGGCACTCGGAATCGCCGCAGCGGCGGCCGGGAGCCTCGTCGCGTTCTCAGGCGCCGCGGGAGTGAACCCCGCCGGCGGACGGTCCTCGTACCTGGCGGCAGGGCTCATCGCGGGCGGCGCCGCCCTCACGCAACTGGGGCTCATCGTCTGCAGCCCAGCCATCGTCGGGCTCGCGGGCCGACTGTCACGGAGATTGCCGCTCCCGCTGCGCCTCGCCCTGACAGACGCGTCGCGGCACCGCGGTCGGAGCGCCCCTGCGATCGCCGCCGTCCTCGCGGCCGTCACGGGAGCCACGGCGCTCGCGCTCGTCGCCGCGTCGTTCGACCAGCGCGACCGCGACAACTACCTCGCCGCGTGGCCGACCGGAACCGCCGGAGTCATGCTGGAGCAGTTCATCCCGGCCGAGGACGGCTCGGGCACGACCGAGCTCGTCAGCCCCGAGCGCGTGATCGCCGTGGTGGCGGGTGAGCTCCCCCCGTTCACCGCCCACCCCGTCCGCACCGTTGCAGGCTGCGCGGATGCGGAGGGCTGCGCCTCCGTCATGCCGGTGCTACCGAGATCGCAGGAGTGCCCGCTCTGGAGCGACCCCGCTCCGACAGGACAGGACATCGCGGCGGCCGAGAGCGACGAGCGCTGCGACCCGGCCCGGACCTACCAGGGGTCGATGCTTCCGCCCACGGCAGCCGGCGACGAGGATCTGCTTCGGGTGCTCGCCGGCCGGTCGTCCGAGGACGCAGAGCGGGTGCTCGCGGCAGGCGGTGTCGTCGTCCTCGACCGGCGCTACGCGGTCGACGGAGAGGCAACGATGGAGATCTCTCCGGCCGGAGGCGGGAAGCTGCGCCGCATCGACGTGCCGGCCGCCGTGCTCGACGTTCCGTCGCCTCCGGTCGCCGCTCTCCTCGGCCCACAACTCGCCGAGCGCATCGGAGTCGAGCTCGCGCCGACCCATCTCATCCTGAGCTTCGACAGGCTGCCGACCCCCGCCGAGGAGGACGCGGCGCGCGAGGCGCTACGACTCGCCGGACACGACATCCCGATCGATGTCGAGCGAGGCTACGAGAGCGACTACGGGCTTGGGCTGATCGCGCTCGTGGCCGGCGCCGCGCTCGTCACTCTGGGTGCGGCAGGGATTGCGACCGGGCTCGCCCAGGCCGACGCCCGTGCCGATCACGCGACCCTTGCGGCCGTCGGCGCGACGCCGCGGCTCCGGCGAACCCTTGCTGCTGCGCAGGCGCTCGCTGTGGCCGGGCTCGGGACGATCCTGGGTGTCTTAGCCGGCCTGGTGCCGGGTCTTGCGTTCATCGGCGCAGTAGGCTCGCTCGACGTCGCGATCCCGTGGCTGACGCTGGCGGAGGTGCTGGTCGGGATCCCGCTCGTTGCCGCCCTCTGCGCCTGGCTCTTGACCCGCTCGCGCCTGCCGCTCGAGCGTCGCGTCGCGCTCTAGCGTTTGGCGTTCACGACGGGCCGGGAAAAGTTCCCTCATGGGCATTCTCCTCGTCTTGGTCATCGCGATCGTGGTGCTGTTCGTGATCGGCGGCTGGGTGGTGGGTTTCGCGCTGAGCCTGCTCTGGTGGGCGCTGATCGGGATCCTGATCGGAGCGCTCGCACGGCTCGTCCTGCCGGGCGAACAAGGCCTCGGGTGGATCGCCACCGCCCTCTTCGGCGTGGCCGGGGCGCTCCTGGGCGGGATCATCGCGGACGCCGTCGGCGTGGGCTCGGTCCTGCAGTTCCTGATCGCAGTGCTCGTCTCGGCCGGGCTGATCGCGCTCCTCGGCGGCGCCACCCAGGGCCGCGCCCTTCGGGCCTAGGCTCGAGCGAGCGGGCGGGCAGCCGCAGCGCCGGCCAGGGCGCGCACGAGCGCCCCGGCCAGAGCGAGCGCGAGGAGGGCGAGGACGACGGCGGCCCAGAAGAGCCGCCGTCGCATGGAGCCTCGTCGGCGCATCGTCAGGCGCCGCGGCGACGGCGTCGCCCGCCTCGGCCTTCGGCTCGTAGGTCTCGCGGTAGCCGAGCAGCTTTCCGACCGGCGAGCCGAGCGCCAGGCCCGAACCGCTGGAGCGCCACCGGGGGGAACGGGAGCCGGACGTCGTCGAAGTGGTGGCGTGCGATCACCGCGAGGCGGAGCGGGTTCGGCATCGCCCGCTTGTTCGTCTTGCCGTCGGCGGCGAGCGAGAACATCGTCTCGATCAGCCGCTCGAAGCCGAGGGCTGGGCGGATCTCGCAGACGAAGTGCGCCTCCTCGTCGCCCGCGTTCCAGAACTTGTGCGGCGTGCCGGCCGGGATCGTGATGCGCTGACCCGGGCCGGCCTCGAACGATCTCCTTGCGCGAGCGGAAGCCGATCGTGCCCTTCAGGACCTGGAAGCGCTCCTCCTGGAACGGGTGAACGTGGGCCGCCGCGACGGCGCCCTTCGGCTGCACGAAGCACTCGACGACGACCGACTTCGCCGTTCGTCTCGGCCGAAGTCTTCCGGAAGACCATGCGCTCGCCGGTCACCGGGTTCACGAGGGTGTCTCCTGCCTTGATCATCCTGCTGCTCCTTTCGTCGGTGCGGACGTTGAGGAGCATCGGAGGGTGTGCTTACCATTCACTTACGGCCCGCTGCGGCGACGCCGGTGAGGCATGGACGGGCCAGGGGTTGCGCACACGTTCGGGGTTCTCGGACCCCTCGAGGTCCTGCGGGACGGCGAAGCGGTGCCGCTCGCCGGGCGGCGCGAGCGGGCGCTCCTGGCGCTGCTCCTCCTCCGCGCCAACGAGGTGGTCTCGCGTGAGCGCCTCGTCGACGCGCTCTGGGGCGAGAGCCCGCCTGACACCGCCGCAAACGCGCTCCAGGTCGCCGTGCACGCTCTCCGCAAGGCACTCGGACGCGAGCGCATCGAGACCAAGGGAAACGGCTATCGCCTCCGCGTCGAGGCCGGGGAGCTCGATCTCGCCGCGTTCGAGGAGCTCGTGGCGGCGGCCCGAGCCGCAGAGCCGCCTGAGGCGCTCGAGTGCCTCAAGGAGGCTCTGGCTCTCTGGCGTGGGGAGCCGCTCGCCGACGTGGGCTACGCGGCCTTCGCCTCGGCGGAGGGGGCCAGGCTCGAGGAGCTCAGGCTCGGCGCCCAGGAGGCCTGGATCGACGCCGAGCTCGAGCTCGGAGCGGGCGGAGGACCTCGTGCCGGAGCTCGAGGCGCTCGTCGCAGCTCATCCGTACCGCGAAGGCCTCCGCCGGCGGCTCATGCTCGCCCTCTACCGAGCGGAGAGACAGGCCGACGCGCTCGAGGCGTACCGGGCCGCCCGCCGCATTCTGCTCGACGAGCTCGGCGTCGAGCCGTCGGCCGAGCTCGTCGAGCTCGAACGCGCCATCCTGCGCCAGGATCCTGCGCTCCGACCGGCCGCGCGGACTACTTTCCCGGGCGCGCGATTGCCGGCTCCCGCCACTCCACTCGTCGGCCGTGAGCTCGAGCTGGCGAGCATCGCGGGCCTGCTCCTCGAGGAACGCGTTCGGCTCCTGACGCTGACCGGACCGGGCGGAACCGGGAAGACGCGCCTCGCGCTCGAGGCTGCTGCGCAGCTCGCTGCCGGGCTCCGGGACGGCGTCGTCTTCGTCGACCTGACAGGGGTCGCCGATCCGACGCTCGTCACCTCCGAGCTTGCGAGCGCTCTCGGACTCGGGGATTCCTCCGGCAGCTCGCTCGTCGAGAGCGTTCAGGAAGCGCTCCGGAGTCGCGAGCTGCTTCTCGTCCTCGACAACTTCGAGCACCTGGTCGACGCTGCGCCGCTCGTCTCCGAGGTGCTTTCGTCCGCGCCCGGCGTCCAGGCTCTCGTCACGAGCCGCGTGCTCCTGCGGGTCTCGGGGGAGCACGAGCTCCCGGTCCCGCCGCTACCGCTCCCGCCGGTCGGGGGCCCGTCGACTCCCGAGGAGCTGCTGCGAAACGAGGCCGTCACCCTCTTCGTGGCCCGGACCCGGGCAGTGCGGCCGGACTTCCGGCTCACTGGGGAGAACGCCCAGGCAGTCGCGGACCTCTGTGTCGCTCTCGACGGGCTGCCGCTGGCGCTCGAGCTCGCTGCGGCGCGTACCAACGTCCTCGCGGTGCCCGAGATCCTCGACCGCCTCGAGCAGCGGCTCGACCTCCTGACCACCGGTGGACGCGACCTGCCCGCTCGGCAGCAGACGCTTCGGGCGGCGATCGACTGGAGCTACGGCCTCCTGGCGGAGCCGGAGCAGCGCCTCTTCGCTCGACTCGCGGTCTTCGCGGGCGGCTGTACCGTCGGGGCTGCCGAGGAAGTCTGCGGCGCCGACCTCGACACGATCGCCACGCTGCGTCGAGGCCAGTCTGCTCGGGCGCGAGGACGGGAGAGACGGGCGGCCCCGCCTCCGCCTCCTCGAGACGGTGCGCGCGTACGCGCTCGAGCGCCTCGAGGCCGGGGGCGAGGGCGCAGACCTGCGTCGCCGGCACGCGGAGTACTACGCCGCCCTTGCAATCGCCGCGGACAAGGAAGTATGGGAGGGCGGAAGCCAGCCGGTCGTGTTCGCGCGGCTCGCCGCAGAGCACGACAACCTGCGGGTGGCCCTCGCGTGGCTCGCGGAGGCCGGCGAAGCGGAGCTCGAGCTCCGCTTCGCGCGGGCGCTGGTCGACTTCTGGCGTGTCCGCGGCTTCCCGCGCGAGGGGTACCGGCAGCTCGAAGAGGCTCTCGAGCGGGGCGCGCACCTCGAGCCGACGCTTCTCGCCCAGGCACGCACCGGCGCTGCGTCCCTCGCGTTCTCGCTCGGCGAGTACGGGCTCGCGCGGGCGCTCAGGGAGGAGAACCTCGCCGTGTACGAGGAACTCGGCGACGAGTCGTGGGTCGCCCGCATGCAGCACGAGCTTGCGAGCACCTACCTGATGGAACAGAACTACTCGGAAGCGGCCAGGCTCTACGACCGGAGCATCGAGTCCTTCCGCGCTGCAGACGACACGCTGCGGCTCGGGATCGCGCTGGCGAATCGCGCCGAGACCGCACTCGCGGCCGGCGACTCGGCTGCCTGCAGAGCGCTGGCTTCCGAGGCGCTCACCCACCAGGAGCGTTGGGCGGACACGGAGTCGACCGCGATCACGCTCCAGATTCTCGCCCGCGCGGCCTTGCTCGACGGCGCCCGCGACGAGGCGCGGGACGCCCTGGGCCGGGCCGCGGACCTCGCGGTCGAGCTCGGTCACCGCGAGGTGTTGGCGTACTGCCTGGAGGGGTTCGCCGAGCTTGCGGCTCCCGGCGAGCCGGCCGAGGCCGCGATCCTGCTCGGCGCCGCCGACGCTCTCCTGGAGCAGGTTGGTGCGGTCGTGCAGGGCCACCAGCGCGAGGCGTTCGCCGAGCTCGGTTCCGAGCTCGCGAACCGGCTCGGCGACACCGCGATGCGAGCGGGGCAGCTCGAGGGCCAGCAGCTCACGCCCGAGCAGGCCGTCGCGCTCGCGCGGAAGGAAAAGGCCACGACGTGACCACCCACCGGAAAGCTGGCCTACGATGCGAGCTGTGACGCGAGCCGCGCTCTTCCTTGTCCTCCTGACCGTTTCGACCGCCTCCGCGGCCGCTGCGGCACCTCAGTTCGAGGGCACGATCGAGCGAATCTCTCCGGAGCTCCGCGAGCGGATGACAGGTGTCTCCTGGCACCGCGGCTGCCCAGTTCACATTCGCGACCTTCGGTTCCTGACCGTCAGCCGCTGGGGATTCGACCGCGAGGTGCAGCAAGGGCTACCTCGTCGTCAACCGCTGGCAGGCTCGGAACATGCGGACGGTCATGCGGAAGCTCTTCGAGACGCAGTTACCCGATCCGGCGGATGCGGCTCGTCGACCGGTACGGCGCCAACGACAATCGCTCCATGAACGCGAACAACACCTCCGCTTTCAATTGCCGCTTCGTCGCGGGGACGACGCGCTGGTCGGAGCACGCCTACGGGCGCGCGATCGACATCAATCCCGTCCAGAACCCGTACGTCTCGAACGGGGTCGCCTCGCCGTCCAGGGGCCAGCGCTACGTCGACCGGTCGAACCAGCGCCAAGGGCATGATCTTCGGCGGAGACCGGGTCGTCGACGCGTTTGCCTCGGTCGGCTGGGGCTGGGGCGGCTACTGGAGCCGCCGCGAAGGACTACCAGCACTTCTCGTCGACCGGAGGCTAGGCGCCGGGGAAAGCCGCTCGGCCAGGTAGCTTGAGCCCGGTCGGGTAGCGGTAGTCGATCCCCATGTGGGTCGCGTCGAAGAGCTCCAGGGAGACGTCCGTGACGCCGATCGTCTCCAGCTCGTGCTGCACGGCGACGGCGCCGAGGTCGAGGTACCACTCGTCGCGCTTGCCGGCGTCGAGGTAGATCGCCTTCAGGCCCCGGAGCGCGTCGGCGTGGCGCGGGATCATCCGGATCGGGTCCCAGTCGAGCCAGCGCTCCCAGAGGTCGGGCACGAGCCGGCCGGTCTCGAGATCGAAGGGAAGCCGGACGGTTCCGTCCTCGTCGGCCGAGAACGCCGCCGCAACCCCGTAGACCATCACGAGCGAGTTGTCCGACTCCTTGCTCATCGGCGGCCGCGAGCGGAAGTCCTCCCAGAACCGCTCGTAGGAGCCTTCGTACTCGTCGCGAAGCGCCCGGACGCAGCGGGCGAACTCCGGGATGTAGCAGTGCTCGTAGAGCGAGTCGCCGGCATGGCTCGCGAGCCCGCCGAAGAGGTCGGGACGGAGCATCGGCGTGATGAGCGCCCCGAAGCCGCCGCTCGACTTGCCGGAGACGCCGCGGTGCTCGGGCGCCGGCGAGTGTCCGGTAGCGGCCGTCCACGAACGGAACGATCTCGTCGCAGAGGTACGTGTGGTAGCGGCCCGTCCCCGGCGAGTCCACGAACTGGCTCCCGCCGTACGCCGTCCAGGCGTCCACGTAGACGACGATGCAGGGCGGGAACCTCGCCCGAGGCGATCGCCTGGTCGGCCGTCTCCGGGAAGGGCTGCCGGAAGGGCGACCGGTTCCGCCACATCGCGAGGTGCCCGGTGTAGCCCTGGAGGACGTAGACCGACGGATACCGGCGCTCCGGCTCGTCGTCGTAGCCGGGCGGGACGTACACCGAGAGCGGGCGGGAGGTCGGATCCCCGAGCGGGTTGTCGCGGAGGGCCTCGCTCTCGACGACATGTTCCTCGAGGCGGCCTGCGTAGTCGTGCGACCAGGGCTCCACGGCGCGGAACCCTAGCCGTCGAGCGTTAGGAGCTCGCGGACGAATGCGCCGCCGCCGACCACCCGCTCCGCTCCGGCGCCGGCCCGGGCACGAAGTCCTCGGTCGGAGGTGACGAGCCAGTACGGCTCGCCCCGGTCTGCGAGCTCCGCAGCCTCGCGGGCGATCAGGTCGTCGGCGCTCTCGCCCCTCGTTCCGACGGCGCCGCTGGGCGCGCGCCCGTCGAACACCGTGCGGACGGGGAGACCCTCGCCCTTGCCCCAGCGCGCGGCGAATCGCACGAGCTCCTCGGGACTGACGTTGGGCCAGATCGAGCGCCGCACGTTCTCCGCGTCGACGAAGACGACCGGCGGCAAGCCGTCAGGCCCGGGTTTCGGCCGGGGCGGCCGTCGCGTTCGGCTCCTCCGCTGCCGCCAGGTCAGCGTGTGCCCTGTGGAGGAGCGAGTCCGCGTTGTCGTCGGTCGAGAGCTCGGCCGTGGCCAGGGGTAGCTCGACGCGCTCGGTCGTCCCGCCTCCGATCCGCGAGCCGACCGCGAACTGAAGGCGGCGGTAAAGATGCTCTGCCTCGGCGAGCCCGGCCTCCGGGAGGATCACGGCGAAGCGGCCCTCGCCGATGTGGCAGGAGATGTCGGCGCTTCTGACCGCCGAGCGCACCCGCCGGCCGACCGAGGCGAGGAGCGAGAGGCCGCCCGGCCCCTCGGTCGAGACCGGGAAGCGGAAGAGAAGGAGCGCGAGCCGGCGCTCGTAGCGGCGGGCGCGCGAGACCTCGCGGACGAGGCGGTCGGCGAAGTAGCGCTCGTTCTGGAGGCCGGTGACCGGGTCGAGGTCGGCGAGGCGGCGAACTTCTTCGAACCTGCGGGCGTTGTCGAGTGGAGGCGCGAGGAGGCGGGACACGTCCTCGAGCCGCGCGATCTCCTCGTCGCCGGGCTCGCGCTCGGTGCGCCGCCAGAAGACCGCCAGCGTCCCGATCCGGCCGTCGTCCGCCTCGAGCGGCACCGCGAGCCCGCTCGTCAGCCGGAAGGCGTCGTTCTCGACCTCTTCTGGGCTGTACCGGTAGCGGATCGTGACCGCCCGCGCCTCGTTCACGTTCGGAGGCAGGCCGACGAGCTCTCGCTCCGACTCCGCGGCCGACAGCCCGAAGCTCGCAGTGAACGGCTCCTCCGAGCCTCCCTGGAGGACGGCCATGGCGCCGTCGGCGCCGACCTCCGCGGCCGTGTGCTCGAGCGCTCTGTGCGCGACGTCGTCGAGCTCGAGCGTCGAGCCGAGCTCGCTGAGAACACGGAGTCGCCGCGCTTCGCGCTCGGTGCGCTCGCCCTGCTCCCGGGTCGCTTCGCTCTCGTTCTCGACGCGCTCGAGGTTGCCGGTCAGCTCGGCCAGCATCTCCTCGGATCGGGCGGCCGACTCCTGCACCGTTCGCAGGCGCCGCTCCGACGCGCGTCGCCACCGGATCGCGAGGAGGACGCCGAGCAGGACGAGCAGGGCCGCCAAGGCCGACGTGCCGACGGCCGCCCAGGCCGTCACATCTTCGAGTCCGAACATCGGCTCCCCTGCCGTTCGAGACGCTCCCTCGTCTGACAATAGACCGCTAGCGGGGATTTTCCACCAGGTAGGGTCGCGGCGTGAAGATCCGTGCCGCCGTCCTCGAGGAATTTGGGGCCCCGCTCGAGGTGCAGGAGCTCGACCTCGCGGAGCCTCAGGCAGGGCGAGGCGCTCGTCAGGCTCGTGGCCTGCGGCGTCTGCCACACCGACCTCTACACGGCTTCCGGAGCGGATCCATCGGGCTACGCGCCGACCGTGCTCGGCCACGAGGGCGCCGGCGTCGTCGAGCGCGTCGGCGACGGCGTCACCTCGCTCGAGCCCGGCGACCACGTCGTGACGCTCTTCTCGCCGCAGTGCCGCGAGTGCATCCATTGCCGGAGCGACCGGACGAACCTCTGCCTGGCGATCCGCGACATGCAGGGCAAGGGCTTCCTACCGGACGGAACGACCCGGCTCTCGCGCGACGGCGAGCCGATCCGCCACTTCATGGGCACGTCGACCTTCGCGGAGTACACCGTCATGCCGGAGATCGCGCTCGCCAAGGTGAACCCGGAGGCGCCGCTCGACGGCGCTGCGCTCTTCGCATGCGGGCTCTCGACGGGCCTCGGCGCGGCGCTGAACACGGCGAAGGTCGAGCCGGGATCGACGTGCGTCGTCTTCGGGGCCGGAATGGTCGGCCTCGGTGCGGTCGCCGGCTGCCGGCTCCAGCGGCGCCGAGCGGATCGTGTGCGTCGACCTCTCCGAGGAGCGGCTCGAGCTTGCCCGCGGCCAGGGCGCCACCGAGACGCTTCGTCGGCGGGCCCGGACGTCGTCGAGCGGATCCTCGAGCTGACGGACGGCTTCGGCGCCGACTACACCTTCGAGGCGACCGGCAACGTCGCCGTCATGCGCCAGGCCGTCGAGAGCGCGCGCATGGGCTGGGGGCTCTGCACGATCGCGGGGGTGGCCGGGAAGGGCGAGACGCTCGACGTCGTGCCGCGGTTCCTCATCACGGGCCGCCGCGTGGCGGGCTCGTCCTTCGGAGGCGTGAAGGGCCGCGACCAGGTGCCGGAGTACGTCGACCGCTGGCTGGCCGGCGACATCGACGTCGAGGGCATTCCTCTCCCACGATCCTGACGCTCGACGAGGTCAATCGCGGCTTCGACCTCATGGAGGCCCAGGACGGGATCCGCAGCGTGATCAGGTTCGCGGAGGCCGCATGATCGTCGAGCGAACCGAGCACCCGGACTGGCTCTCGAACGCGTACCTCGTCGCCGAGGGGGCGGGCGGGAAGGGGTTCTTCGTCGACGCGAACGGTGTCGTCGAGCCGCTCGCCGAACGCGCTGAGCGGGACGGGATCGACATCACTCACGTCCTCGTCACGCACTCGCACGCGGATCACGTCGACGGCGTCCGCGAGCTGTCCGAGCGCTTCGGGGCGCCGCTCTTCGCGCACCCAGCAGCGGCCGCGGGGCTCGGTGCCGAGTCCCTCGCCGACGGCGAGGCTGTCGAGTCGGGCTCGCTCCGCGTCGAGGCGCTCGACACGCCCGGCCACTGCCGCGACCACCTGGCCCTCCTCGTCAACGAGCACGGACTGCTTCACGGCCGACGTCCTCTTCAAGGGGACGGTCGGCGGCACCGGCGGCGGCAGCTTCGAGGAGATCAAGGAGTCCTTGCTGGGGCGCTTGATGCGCCTGGACGCCGCGACGCGGGTTCACCCGGGCCACAAGGAGCCGACGACGATCGGCGAGGAGTGGGAGGCCAATCCGTTCATCCGGATCTGGCGCGGTCTCGATCCCGAGGGCTCGGAAGGGTGCCGCGTCCGCGGCGAGGAGGCGACACTCGTCCTCTGGGCGCCGGACTATGACGGCGGCAACAAGGCCTGGGTTCGGTTCGGCGACGGTCGTGAGGCCATCGTCGGCGGCTCCCAGGTCGAGCGCTAGGAGGGTTTGGCGGAAAGGTCTTCGTTGTCGGGTTGCGCTGCTCGTTTCGAGGCAAGGACGCAGGGAGTGCTCGTACCGCGAGGTACGGGCAGGACTGAGGACGCAGCCTCGGGGCGAGCAGCGCGGCCCGGCGGCTCAACGGCTTTTCCGTCAAAGCCTCCTACTAGGCCAGCTTCCGCTCGAAGGCGAGCTCGAGCTCGGGCAGGTCGCCGATGCCGTCCCAGGAGCCGACTGACTCGAGGCTGACCCGGGCGCTCCGCCCGTCGAGCGCCAGGGTTCCGAGCTGGTTCTGGAAGCACGGACCCTCGAGAAACCGCCAGCCGATCGGGGGCGGCGGCACCCCTGCCGCCCGCGCCAGGGAACGACCGACGAGCTCGCCAGCGCGAGTGCCGCCGAAGCGCTGGGCGCGTCGCTCCTTCGAGCCCAGGGGGTTCCGGTACGGCGAGCACACGGCCTGGTAGACGGGGCTCTTCGCTCGCGAGTCTCGGAAGCCGATCTCGGCCAGATACGCGTTGTGCACGTCGCCCGAGAGAGCAACGACCGAGCCGGGCGAGGCGCCCCGCTCGCCGGCCGCTACCTCCTCGAGCAGGCCCGCCAGCTCGTTGAAGGAGGACCGGAACGCAGGCCAGTGGTCGAGGTCGGCACTGCGCCGCATCCGTTCTCCCAGACGGGCGGCCAGGTTTCCCCAGGCGCCGTTGCAGACCGCCTCGTTCCAGGTCTGCACCTCGTGGATACCGCGCGGGAGGATGAAGGGATCCGACATCGCGAGCAGGAGGTGGTCGAAGTCGCCGTTCACCCGCTCGACGATCCAGCTCCCACTCCTCCTCGTCTATGAGCCGGCGCGCGCCCGGGTCGAGGACTCGCCCGGCCCTGCAATCGACCGCGACGAGCCTCGCGGCACCGAAGTCGCGGCAGAAGCTCCAGCGCGTCCCTTCCGGTTCTCGGTCGGCGCGCAGCGCGAACTCGCGGAGGAGCGGCCAGCCGTCTTCGGAGCTCCGAAGCTCCTCGAGGAGCTTGTCCTCGGCCAGTTCGCCCGGGCGAGAGGTTCCCGAGGTGCTGGTAGATCCAGTACGAAGCGAAAGCCCCGGCGATCCGCGTCTCCCACCAGGGCTCGGCGCGTACCTCCTCGACCCACGAGTCGGAGATGTTCCAGTCGTCGTGGACGTCATGGTCGTCGAAGAGCATCGCGCTCGAGCACGTTCGCGAGGAGCCAGCGGATCGTCGGGTCGCGCCAAGCCTCGTGGTAGAGCCAGGTGTACTCCTCGAAGTCCGCCACCTCCTCGCCGGGAGGACGGGTCGTGTCGCGACGGGCGCGGATCCGCTCGAGCGTCCCCGGGGAGACCTCGTCCGCGTAGACCTGGTCGCCGAGGAAAATAACCGCGTGCGGCCACGCCTCGACCGGGCTGGAGGCCATGCGGCGCGTGTACGTCCAGAGGGCGTCGACCTCGAATCCGTGCTCGTCGGCGTCACAAGAGAGCGTGTAGGGGGGCTCGTGCGGTGCCGAGACGCGGCAGGAGCCGAAGAGGATCCGGAGACCGTGGTCGGAGCCGATCGGTGCGTATCGAGCTCGGCGGAAAGTCGGAGCCGGGCTCCGGCCAGACAGTCCGTCCGTCGAGGGCCACGTCGTAGGGGTAGTGCCCGGCCGGCTCGAGGCCCTCCACGCAGACCAGCCCGTAGTGGTGACCGGCGACCTGGAAGGTCGTCGCGCTGTGTCCGAGCACCTGCACCTCGCACGGGCCGTCCGTTTCGACCCAGACGGTCGCATCGGAGGCGCCGACGTGTCGGACGAGCGGGCCGATCAGGAGCTCGGGCACGCGCGCACCGTATACGGCGCAATCCGATCCGTGAGACGCTTCGAACTGGCTACTGAATACGCGAAAGGAGCCGTATGCGCCTGCGAGGTATCCCCTTCATCCTGGTCGTTCTCGTCCTCGGACTCGGAGCCGCGGCCTGCGGCGGCGGGGACGACGAGGCAGAGAACGGCGCGGCGGCGGAGACGACGACGGCCGAGTCCGAGTCCGAGACGGAGAGCGAGACGGGTGACGACGGGGGCGGAGGAGAGGCCACGACGATCGAGCTCGCCGCGGACCCGGACGGGCAGTTCGCGTTCCAGCAGGAAGAGCTGACGGCGCCGGCGGGAGCCATCACGATCGAGTTCTCGAATCCGGCGGCCATCCCGCACAACGTCTCCATCGAGGGGCAGACGAGCGAGACCATCGCGGGCGGCGCGACGACGAAGCTCGATCTCGACCTCGAGTCCGGTGAGTACGACTTCATCTGCGCGGTGCCGGGCCACGCTGCGGGAGGGATGACGGGAACGCTGACCGTCGAGTGACGGCGTCGGCCGGACCGTCGCTACGGTTCGGGCCATGACCAAGTTGACACTCCACACGAACCACGGCCCGATCGGGGTCGAGCTCTACGACGAGGACGCCCCGAAGACGGTCGAGAACTTCCTCACGCTTGCCCGGGACGGCTTCTACGACGGCACGACGTTCCATCGCGTCATCCCCGACTTCATGATCCAGGGCGGCGACCCGAGCGGCGACGGCACCGGCGGGCCGGGCTACGAATTCGAGGACGAGCCGAACGACCGGCCGATCGTGCGCGGGGCGCTCGCGATGGCGAATCGCGGCCCGAACACGAACGGCAGCCAGTTCTTCATCGTCACCGCCGAGGCGTGCCCGTGGCTGGACGGGAAGCACACGGTGTTCGGAGAGGTGACGGACGGCATGAATGCGGTCGACGAGATCTCGGCGCTCGATCGCGATGGCCGAGACCGGCCGCGTGATCCAGTCGTCGTCGAGCGAATCGAGCTCTGATCCCTCGTCCGAGTGACGCCGCGGCCTGATTCCTGAGGGATCCTGAGCCCGTGCTTGCGGCGGGCACCCACCGGCAGATCCTCGTCGGTGCTTCGCTGCTCTCGTTCGCCGGCATCTTCATCGCGTTCCTGACGTTCGAGCGCCCCGGCATGGGGATCGGCCACTTCTTCTACCTCTCGATCGCACTCTTCGCCCTAGCGGCGGGGCCAGTGTTCGGCGCAGTCGCCGGTCTCCTGGCCGTGAGCCTCTACACGGCCGGGATCATCCTGAACCCTGATCTCCCGCCGACTGACGCGCTGACGGCAAGCGCTGGGATCCGACTCGTGACCTACACGGGCATGGGAGTGTTGGTCGGCTGGTTCGCGAGGCAGAACTTCGATCTCGTCGAGCGGCTCCGGATCCTGGCGGAGCGTGACTTCCTGACGGGCCTGCCCAACACCCGCGGGTTCGAGCTCGCGATGGCGAGGCGGCTCGAGAAGGGGGCTCCGTTCGCGCTCCTCCTCGGCGACATGGACGGCCTGAAGGCGGTGAACGACGAGCACGGACACGCCGAAGGGAACGAGGCCCTGCAGCGCCTTGGCTCGCAGCTCGGCTCTACGCTCCGTGCCGAGGACGAGCTCGCACGCGTCGGTGGGGACGAGTTCGCCGTCCTGACGGCCCTGGCGTCGAGTGAGGAGGCGGCCCGGCTCGCTGCCCGCCTCGAAGCCGTGACGCGAACGGGTGGACGGGGAATCACGTTCGGATGGTCTGTGTTCCCGCAGGACGGGACCGAGGCCCTCACGCTCTTCCGTGCCGCCGATGAGCGGCTCTACGCCCGGAAGTTCGTCCGGGCACGGGAGGAGCCGGCGCGCCTCCGGCTCGCGCCGCCCGCCCACCAGTCCGGCTAGGGCGGCCGCTACGCTCCTGCGGGTGGACGCCGAGCCGAGGCTCGACCTCGAGGCGCTCGAGGCCGAGGCCCGCGAACGGCTCGACCCGGGCGCGTACGACTACTACGCCGCGGGGGCGGGCGACGAGACCTCCCTCCGGGCCAACCTCGCGGCCTGGCAGCGCCTGCGCCTGCGGCCGCGAGCGCTCCGGGACGTGAGCGAGGTCTCGACCGGGACGACCGTGCTCGGCACGCCTGTGGCCGCGCCCATCCTCGTCCCGCCGATGGCCCTGCAGCGACTTCTCCACCCGCGGGGCGAGCTCGAGCTTCGCGAGGCCGCAGAGGCCGCCGGGACCGTCATGGCCGTCTCGACGCGCTCGAGCACGCCGATCGCGGAGGTTGGCGCGGCCTCCGACGCTCCCTGGTGGTTCCAGGTCTACATCCTCCGCGACCGCGGGCTCACCGAGGAGCTCGTGCGTCGCGCCGTCGACGGTGGAGCGAGCGCTCTGCTCCTGACGGGCGACACGCCGATCCTCGGCTGGAAACGCCGGCCGGTCAGTCTTACGGTTCCGGATGACTGGGTGATGCCCGGCCTCTCGACGCCGGACGGCATGCCGGTGCGCGACGCATCCCCGGGCAACCTCCAGGACCCGTCGATCACGTTCGCGGAGATCGGCTGGCTCGCGGAGCTCTCAGAGCTGCCGGTGGTCGTGAAGGGGATTCTTCGCGGTGACGACGCGCGCCGGTCGGTTGCAGCCGGGGCCGCCGGGGTCGTCGTCTCGAACCACGGCGGCCGGCAGCTCGACGGCGCCGTTGCGACCGCCGAGGCGCTCCCGGAGGTCGTGGAGGCGTTGGAGGGCTCCGCCGAGGTGTACGTCGACGGTGGCATTCGCCGAGGGACGGACGTCTTGCGCGCCCTGGCCCTCGGCGCGAGAGCCGTCCTCGTCGGACGGCCCGTGGCCTGGGGGCTCGCCACCGGCGGCGCGGCGGGCGCGCACCGCGTGCTGGCGGGGCTCTCACTGGAGCTCGCCGAGGCGCTTGCCCTCGCCGGCGCCCAGGGCCCGGAGGACGTAGGGCCGGATCTCGTCCGACCGGGCGTGGCAGACTGAGGACACCCCCGACCGGGGGACGAGCCGAGGGGGACACTTGCCGAGCCACATCCGGATGCGTCGCATCATCGTCGCCACGACCGTCGCCGCACTCGCGGCTCTGAGCCTCGCCGGCTCCGCCGCGGCTCTTCGGCTCGTTCCCGTGGCGAGCGGCTTCGACTCTCCGATCTACGCGACGAGCGCGCCCGGTACGAACGACCTCTTCGTCGTCCGCCAGGGCGGCTACGTGACACGGATCCACAACGGCGCGCAAAACACCTTCCTGAACATCCACGAGCGGGTGCAGAGCGGTGGCGAGGAGGGTCTCCTCTCGATCGCGTTCCACCCGCGCTACGACGAGAACCGGCGCTTCTTCGCCTTCTACACCAACAACTCGGGCAACCTCCGCATCGTCGGCTTTCGGGCCAACGAGGCCGGGACACGGGCCCGCGAGTCCACGATCAGGCTCTGGGTCGCGATCCCGCACCCTGGCGCGTCGAACCACAACGGCGGTCAGCTCCAGTTCGGTGAGAACGGCATCCTGTACGCGTCGGTCGGCGACGGCGGCACCGGCGGCGGCAACGCGCGCGACCTCGGCAGCCGCCTTGGCAAGCTCTTGCGCCTGAACGTCGACAATCCGGGCGCCAAGGCCACGATCGCTGCGGTCGGCCTCAGAAATCCATGGCGCTTCTCGGTCGATCGGACGACCGGCGACTTGTTCATCGGGGACGTGGGGCAGGGGACGTGGGAGGAGATCGACGTCTTCCGGCCTGGTTCCGAGCGGCTCGAGAACTACGGCTGGAACCGTTTCGAGGGCGACCACCAGTACTCGTCCAATCCGCTTGGACCGGGAACCTACGTGCCGCCGATCCACGAGTATTCCCACGCCAACGACCGCTGCTCGGTGAGCGGTGGCTACATGGTGCGCGGCTCGGCTCCCGGCGCGGGACGCTACTTCTACGGTGACTACTGCACGGGCGAGGTCTGGAGCTTCCGGTACGAGAACGGCCAGAAGAGCGGCTTCCGAGCCGAGTCCTTCACGGTGCCAGGGGGGCTCCCGTCGTTCGGCATGAACGCCGCCGGCGCCCTGCTCGTCGTGTCGCACAGCGGCACTGTCTACCGCGTCGCCCGCGACCTGCCGTAGCCAGGAACCGCCCAGCGCTCGGCGGCGTACGTACCGTTGGACGATGCGCGCGCACAGCCTCTTCGCCATTGCCGCCTGCTGCGCCGCCCTCGCAGTCGGCGGCTGCTCGGGGGACAAGGCCGAAGAGGGCGGGCCACCCTCGGTCGAACCCACGACTCCGGCGGAGACGGAACCCGGCGAGACGGAGCCCGGCGAGACGGACGCGGGCGAGGCCTCGGGCGCGCTTCGGCTCGAGCTCGTCGCAGGCGGTCTCACGGCGCCCGTCTACCTGACCTCGGCCCCCGGGGATCCCAGCCGGCTCTACGTCGTCGAGCAGGTCGGGCGCGTGGCAGTCGTCGAGGACGGCGAGGTGCGTCGCGAGCGGTTCCTCGATATCTCCGACGAGCTGCAGGCAGGAGGCGAGCAGGGCCTCCTCGGCCTCGCCTTTCACCCGCGCTACGCGGCGAACCGCCTCCTGTACGTTCACTACACGGACCTGGAGGGCGACACGCGCGTCGTGGAGTACCGGGCGCGCGAGGATGGTGAGAGCGTCGACGAGGCGAGCGCCCGCCCCCTCTTCGCGCTCGACCAGCCGTACCCGAACCACAACGGCGGCCAGCTCTCGTTCGGGCCGGACGGCCGGCTCTGGCTCGGCCTCGGCGACGGCGGCTCGGGCGGCGACCCCGAGAACCGCGCTCAGAACCTCACCGACCGCCTCGGCAAGCTCCTCGCCTTCGACGTCGAGGCAGCCGAGCCGCGCGCCGAGATCGTGGCGTACGGCCTCCGGAACCCCTGGCGCTTCTCGTTCGACCGCGAGACGGGCGACCTCTGGATCGGCGACGTCGGCCAGAACGCGTACGAGGAGGTGGACATGCTGCCGCGGGACCGCCTCGGCGAGCTCGTGAACTTCGGCTGGGACGCCTTCGAGGGCAACGAGCCGTACGAGGACAAGGAGCCGAACCCCGAGGGTGAGCTCGTCGACCCGGTGACGGTGTACGACCACGGCCAGGGGTGCTCCGTGACAGGCGGTTACGTCTACCGCGGTCGCGACGTACCGAGCGCGGCCGGCCGCTACTTCTATGGCGACTACTGCTCCGGCATCGTCTGGAGTCTCGAGCCCGGCTCCAGCCGGCCACGACAGGAGCCCTTCACGGTCGACGCGCTCTCCTCCTTCGGCGAGGACGCGCGCGGCGAGCTCTATCTCGTGTCGGTTGGTGGCGACGTCTATCGGCTGGCTACGGGCTGAGCCGCTCCTTGAACCTCCGACCTGCCGGTGCTTTGATCAAGGGCGACCGGAGAAGGGGAGCATGAGATCAAAGCGAGTGGTCAGGGGTGTGGTTGCCGTCTGCGCGCTGACGCTCGTCCTGCCGGCGAGCTCGCTGGCGGCCGTGCTCAGGCTCGACGCCTCCGAGTACCTGACGTACACGGCGGCCGTCGGGGAGGTGAACCACCTAGCCGTGACCTTCAACGGCTCCACGGGAAACTACGTCTTCACCGAGACCGGAGCCGGCACGACCCTGACAGAGGTTGGAGCTTGCACCTCGACCGGGACGCCGAACCAGTACACCTGCCCGACGGAGGCGATCGAGGGGGCGAAGGTCATGCTCGGCGACCGGAGGGACACGCTCGACTCCGGCAGCTTCAGGTTCGACTGGGTGATCGGCGGCGTGGCCGACGACACCCTGGACGCCCCGAACGCGATCCGGGTCTTGGGCGGAGAAGGCGCCGATCGGATCACCGGCGGTAACTTCGCAGACGGTGGACCGGGGCCGGACCGCTTCGCGGATGTCCGCTTGGTCGACTACCACACCCGAAGCTCGCGCGTGTCGGTGACGATCAACGGCATCCCGGACGACGGCGCCGCGTCCGAAGGAGACCGGGTCGTATCGGCGTCGGGGGCAGTCGGCGGCGCGGGCAACGACAGGCTCGACCTGAGCGGAGCGAACTCCTCGACGCTGTACGGCCTGGCTGGGAACGACACGCTGATCGCGGGGTCGATCAACGGAGACCTGGAGGGTGGTTTCGGCAACGACACGCTCGTCGGCGGGGACGGCTTCGACCGACTCGACGGCGGCGCCGGAAGCGACACGATGACCGGAGGGGGCAACCGCGACACCGCTTGGTACGGGGGCCGCACGAGCGGCGTTCGGGTCTCGCTGAACGGCGTACGGAACGACGGCGAGCCGGGCGAGCGGGACAGAGTCGCACCCGACATCGAGAACGTCCGCGGCGGAGACGGGAACGACGTCCTCGTGGGAAGCGGTGTCCCGAATTCACTCGAAGGAGGGCTCGGGAGCGATCGCCTCATCGGAATGGGCGGCAGCGACTTCCTGAGCGGAGACCCTTCGCCCCCGCCGACCTCTCGTGCGACTCGCGAGGCGCGGGCCGGCAACGACGTCATGAAAGGCGGACCCGGCGACGATTTCATGTCCGGGCAAGACGGAAACGACGCGTTCCAGGGGGGCCCGGGGGCCGACGGTATGAACGGTGGCCGAGGAGTCGATCGGGTCAGCTACGCGGGCACGAGCGCGCCCGTCTTCGTTTCTCTCGACGACCTTGAAAACGACGGGAAATCGGGGGAGGCGGATTTTGTGAGCGACGATGTCGAGAAGGTGACGACAGGCTCGGGGAACGACAGGATCTTCGGCAGCGGCGCCGCGAACGTGTTGGTGGGCGGCCGCGGCGACGACAGGATCTTCGGCGGCGGCGGGAACGACTCGCTGACCGGGGGCCCCGGCCGTGACTGGCTGTACGGCGACACGGGCAACGACACCTTGTTCGCGCGAGATTCAAAGGCTGATCGGGCGATCGAGGGCGGGCCGAACGCGACGGCGAACCCGGGCGACCGGGCGCGCATCGATGCTCGCAAAGACCGCGCCGCCGCTCGCGGCATCGAGCGCTTCTTCTAGCTCCGCGACCGAGGCGCTCCGTGTGCGGCGGGCTAGCCTGCCGCCGTGCGCTACCAGTTCGTCGACTGCCGCTGGCAGCTCGGAGAGCCCCAGCGGGGGCGCGAGCTCTACCTAGCGGGCCACATCCCGGGCGCGAGCTTTCTCGACGTCGAGGCGGAACTCTCGGCGCCCCCCGCGCGGCCCGGCGGACGTCACCCGCTCCCCGAGGCCCCGGGGTTCGCGGCGGCCGCGTCGCGAGCCGGGATCGAACCCGGAGTCTTCGTAGTCGCCTACGACGGTGGGGCCGACGGCGGCGCCGCACGGCTCTGGTGGCTCCTGCGCCACTTCGGGCACGAGGACGTCTCGGTGCTCGCGGGCGGCATCGAGGCCTGGCTCGGGCCGCTCCGCACCGGGGAGGAGGACGAGCCGAGCGCGGCCCGCTTCGAACCGCGGCCGCGCGCCGGCGACACCGTGACTGCCGAGGAGCTCGAGCCGCGGCTCGGCGACCCTGGCCTCGTGGTGGTCGACGCGCGCGCTCCGGAGCGCTACCGCGGTGAGACCGAGCCCATCGATCCGGTCGCGGGGCACATCCCGGGAGCGGTCAACGTGCCCTTCGCGGCGGCCGGAGAGATTCCGCGGGCCGTTCTCGACGCGGACGAGATCGTCGTCTACTGCGGGTCGGGCATCACGGCCTGCGTCGACCTTCTGGCGCTCGCACGGGTCGGCCGGCCCGACGCAAAGCTCTACCCCGGGTCGTGGAGCGACTGGTCCAACCGCGGCCTGCCGGTGGAAACGGGCTAGCTCTAGTCGAGCTCGACGGCGACGACGCCCGCGAAGGCTGGGTCGTCGGCGTCGTCCCGCCACCGCCCGTAGACCGCGCGGGCGATCGCGAGATCCTGCACTGCGAGCCCGGTGGAGTCGAAGACCGTGATCTCGTGCTCGTCGCGTCGGCCCACCTCCTCGCCGAGCAGGACGGGGCCGAGCTCGGCGACGTCTTCACGGCGGATCTTCCCGGCTTCGACGGCGTAGGAGAGGTCGCCGTTGTGGCTCGCCTGGCCCCATTCGTCGCACACGATCCGGGCGCGCAGGAGCTCGTCGACGGTGATCTCCGCCTTGCCGGGCCCGTCCGCTCCCATGAGGCTCACGTGCTGGCCTGCGTGGAGCTCGCCGTCCTTCAGGAGCGGCTCCCGGCCCGGAGTCACGGTCACGACGATGTCGGCCGCGAGCGCATCCGCCAGGTCGGCGGCCACCTCGGTTCCCTTTCCGAGCTCCTCGGCGACGAGCATGGCCTGGTCGAGCCGCACGTCCCAGAGGAGGACGGCTCGCTCGCGGGCTAGGAAGGTTCGCGCCACCGCGCGGCCGTTCACCCCGCAGCCGACGATCGCCGCCGGAGCGACGGTCGGCCTGGCCAGCGTCTCGGCGGCGAGCACCGCGGCGGCACCGGTTCGGAGCGCCGTGACGGCACCCGCGTCGCAGCACCGCTCGCAGCTCCCCGGTCTCGGCGTCCGAGAGCAAGCACGACCCCGCTGACCGTGGGGAGCCCTCGCGCGGGGTTCGAAGGGAAAGAGCTCACCCACTTGAGGACGGCGTAGCCCGAACCAGAGGCCGGCATGGCGCGGAAGTCGCCGAGCTCTGACTCGACGTACACCTTGGCCGGCATCTGCCAGGAGCCGCGGGAGTGCTCGACGAAGGCTTCGCGCACCGACTCCACGGCCTCGGCCGGATCGAGAGCCGCTTCCACGACGGCGCGGGAGAAGACCGGGACGGCCACGGCGCGCGGGACATGCCACGGCCAGCGATGAGCCGGGTACGCTGGCCCGCGTGAGCGTGACGATCTGCGACGTCGGGCCGCGGGACGGGCTCCAGAACGAGCCCGGCGTCCTCGAGCCCGCCGTCAGCGCGGAGCTCGTCGACCGGCTCGCGGCCACCGGCCTCGCGCGCATCGAGGCCGTCAGCTTCGTCCACCCGGAGCGCGTTCCCCAGATGGCCGGCGCCGAGGAGGTGGTCGCGGCCGTCGAGCGGCGCGAGGGCGTCGTCTACGCAGGCCTCGTGCTGAACGAGAAGGGCTACGAGCGCTTTGCCGCGACGGGCCTCGACGAGGCGCACTTCTCCTTCGGTGTCACTGAGAGCTTCAACCGCCGGAACGCGAACGCGTCGGTGGAGGAGTCGGCGTCGGCTGCCGAGCGGATCGCAGGGCGGGCTCGGTCGGAGGGGGTGCCCTTCGTCGTCTCGCTGAGCGTCGCGTTCGGTTGCCCCTTCGAGGGCCCGGTCGAGCCGGCCCGCGTTCTCGAGCTCGTCGAGCGGCTCGTCGCTGCGGGCGCCGACGAGATCGTTCTCGCGGACACCATCGGCGTCGCCGTTCCGCGCCAGGTCCGCGGGCTCGTGGCGACAGCGCGCGGCTCGGCCGGCGCGTCGGCGTCCACCTCCACAACACGCGGAACACCGGCTTCGCGAACGCCTACGCGGCGCTCGAGGCCGGCGCGACGCTCTTCGACGCGTCCGTGGGCGGGCTCGGCGGTTGCCCCTTTGCGCCGCGCGCCACCGGGAACGTCGCCACCGAGGACCTCGTCTACCTGCTGGAAGGAGAGGGCGTCGACACCGGAGTCGACCTCGGACGCGCTCGTCGGAGTCGCCGAGTGGCTCGAGGGTGTGCTGGGCCGCGAGCTGCCCGGCCAGGTCTACCGAGCCGGCGGCTTTCCGGCTGTGAGCCGCCTTCTGACGGAGCACCCGGCGTGACGGAGACCGCTCGAGCGCCCGCGCGAGCGCGAGTCCCCTCGGCTCACGGAGCGAGCCGCTCCCGCTGCCCCTCGTCGCTTTCGGCCGTTGCCCGCGCTCGGCGCTCGGCGCCGCCCTGGGGGGCGTGATCCTGCTCGCCCTCCGGATCGTCGGCGACGTGCGCGGCAAGCCGCTCTTCGAGGACGAAGCGGTCGCGGGGCTCGTCTCCGCGCGGCCGTTCGGCGAGGTGCTCGAGACCGTCTGGTGGGAGCGAGGTGGAGCGCCGCTCCACTTCGTGCTGTCGGCCACCTCGCGCTCGCGCCCGAACGGCTCGCCGTACGCGCTTCGCTGGCTCTCGGTCGTCTTCGCGCTTGCGTCCATCCCGCTCGCCTGGGATCTCGGACGGCGGCTCGGCGGACCACGTCGCCGGCGGTGCGACGGCGTTCGTCGTCGCGGCCTCGTCGATGCTCTGGGTCTACGGGTCGTTCGGGCGGATGTACTCCGCTGTACGTCTTCGCGCCGCCCTTGCCGTCGATCTCTTCGTGCGGGCGCTCGAGAAGCGGACGACCCGGGCCTCCGTGGCAGTCGCGCGCTCGCCGCCTGGCTCGTGGTGGCCGTCCATCCCTACGGAATCTTCCTCGTCATCGTCGAAGCCGCCATCGGTGCTCTGGCTCTGGCGCGGGCGGCCGCTCCGTGCCGGTCTGCCGGTCGCGTCCGTCGGGCTCGGCCTCGTGCCCTTCCTCGTCGCGGACCTACGGCTCGCCGACCGCTTCTCCGTCGGGCTCGAGGGAGAGGGAAGCGTGGCGCCGCCCGGTGATGCCTGGATCGCAGCTCGGGCGCGTGTTCCAGGCGACGGCGGGCGGCTCCGGCTGGACGCTGGCCGTGGCGCGCTCTCCTGGCCGCGCTTGGCTTCGTCGCCCTCGTCCGCCGGCGTTCGTGGGCCATCCTGGCCCTTCGTCCTCGTGCCGCTGTACTGCCGCCGGTCCTTCTCCTGCTCGCGCGGACGACCGACGCGCCGGGGCTCTCCCCAAGGCACCTCGCGTACCTCGTGCCGCTCGGTCGCCGCCCTCGTCGGAGTCGGGGTCGCGCGGCTCGTCCGCGGCCTCGGGGCTCCCGTTGCCGCCCTGGCGCTCGCCGGGGTGGCGACCGTGCTCGCACTCGCGCCGATAGGCGGCATCCGGGATCCGCGCGACTGGCCGAACGACGTCCTGGGCGGCGGGTCGGCGAACGCCGCGCTCGGAAGCGCCAAGGAGCTGGCCGGCGCGAAGAGCTGGCTCGAGGCCAACGTCGATCCCGGCGCGGTGCTCTATCCGTACTCGGCGGTCTACCTCGCGGCGCTCCCGACGACGCGCGAGGGCGACGCGCTCCCGTACGCCCAGCGAGAAACGCTCCTTCGCGCCCTCGACCGCATCGACCCGCCCGTTCCGGAGCTCTTCGTCTCCGTTCCGGTCGGTGCGAGCGAGCCTCGACTTCGCGCGCGACTCGAGGCCTGCTCGGCGACAGACCTCGAGTGCGTTCGGTTCGGACGAGTGGCTCCTGATCCGAGGCGAGGGGCCGCTACGCGGACGACGGGACGTGCTCTGGGCCGGATCTACCGGGCGCTCGTCGGCCGCGCGCGACTCGACGGTCGGTTTCCGCGAGGGCGAGCTCGGCTGGTACTACGCCACGACGCTCTGGGTGGTGTGCGGCTCCCTCCGGAGTCTCGGAGAGACCTGCCCGCCGGAGGATTCCGCCCTGAACCAGTAGCCGCCGGGCGGCACGCTCTCGCAGGCGACGCGCTCGATCCGGACCGGACGCGCCCGCCCGTCGACGAAGGTCGCGTTCTCGCAGTCGGGCGGTGCGATCTCGAGGAAGCGCGGCTGGCCGGGGAGGTACCAGCCGATCGGCGAGCGGAGCGCATAGGCTCGAGCCGAGTGACGAGAGGCTGATGGGCCCCGCCCCGACGTAGAGGGCTCCTCCGGCCGCCAGCCGGCCGCGAGGACGCGCTCCGCGAAGCGCGTCGTACGGCGGCGGCCGGAGCGTCCGCTCCTGGACGAGGCCGAGCCCGAGGAGGCCGAGCGCGGCTCCGGCCGCCGCGAGCGCCGCCGGCCGAGGCAGAGCCGTCGAGGACTGCCGCGATGGCGACGGCAGCGAACGGCGCCGAGCAGATGAGGTTCCGGGTCGTGAAGACCGACGCCGCCGGAGAGCCAGAGCAGCGTCGGCGAGCGCGACCGGAACGGTGGCGAGAAGCGCGGCGAGCCACGCCTCGGCGCCGCGGCGCCAGAGCAGCCCGGCGCCGGCGAGGATCAGGCCCAGGATCGCGAGCCGCCCGACCGCGGCGAGCGGCTCGATCGGCACGATCGCTCGGACTCGACGTAGAGGTCATCCGCGTTCCAGAAGTACGTCGAGTAGACGGCCGCCGCCTTCAGCGCGTCGAACCCGGCGACCCACGAGTAGCGCCCGTTCTCGACCTGCTCCACGAACCCGGGCAACCAGACGAGAAGCGGCACGAAGCCACCCGCCAGCGCCACGAGGATTCTTCCGGTACCGGCACCTAGTGGCTCAGAGCCACAAGTTCTAACGGACTGTGAAGCTGGTGATTCGCAGTTCGGGAGGCAGGCTCCAACCGACTTTGTGGCTCGGAGCCACTAAGTCGTGGGACGAGCACCCAGGCCGCGCCGGTGACGACGGCCAGCGCGAAGAAGTAGTGCGTCAGGAGGCCGAGGGCCGTGACGGCGGAGAGGCCTGTCAGGCGGCCTCGGGTCGGGGCTGCCGCGCGGCTGCGACCAGCACGAGCGCGAAGGCGACCGAGACGAGGAGGTAGAGCGAGTACGCCCGGAGCTCGTGGCCTCGGGCGACGAATTGCCAGCCGAGCTGCGACGATCGTCTCCCGCCAGAGAACAGCTGCCGGGCAGCGGCAGGAACCGGCGCGCGAAGACTATCGTCAGCCCGGCGGCCGCGGCCCCGCAGACGACCGAGAGCCACCGCACCGCCTTCGACCGGCACGCCGATCCAGTGGAGGAGCCAGCCCGCGAGATACCAGGCCGGCGGCGTCGACTCGGTCTCCGCGACGCGGCCGACTGCATCCCATGGAGTCGGCTCGTCGAGGATCCGGGCCGAGGCGATCTCGTCCTGCCAGAGCGTCGATACGCGATCGCGCCGGGAGCGCGCGCCGCCACGCCGCAGCCGCGACGAGGACCGCGGCGAGGACGAGTCGGCGTCGTTCGCTGTCCACGAGCGGCATCATCACGCGGATGCGCGCTCCACGAACGGCTCAGGCGGCTCGGACTCGGCCTCCTCTTCGCCGCCGCGGCGGTCGCCTCCGTAGGGAACGAGCTCGACGACGCTGGGCTCGTCCTTTCTCTCGACCGGCCTGCCCGGCTACGGAGAGGCCGCGATCGGCGACCACCTCCAGACGAGCTGGTGGTTCTGGCTGGTCGGGCATCAGCTCGAGGCGCGGCGCCGCGCCGTGGATCGACCCGTACAGCTTTCAGCCGCTCGTCGGAGCCGCGCGTCGTCTTCGGCGGGCTGCCGTTCGGGCTTCTCTACTGGCCGCCTACGCGGCCTTCGGCCCCGTGGTCGCCTGGAACGTGCTCCTGATCGTCGTCGTCATGCTCGCGGGGCTCCTCGCCTACGCGTGGCTGCGCGCGCTCGACCTCCCGTCGCTGCCGCGCTGGTCGGTGCGTCTCGCGTTCGAGCTGGCGCCGTACCGCCTGGCCCAGAGCGGGGGCCACCTGCTCGGCTGGGTGGCCGTCTTCCTGCCGCTCGCCCTCCTCGGCGATCGAGCGCTCCCGCGTCGGCGGCGACTCGCCGCGTCGCGCCACGCCTGGGGTGCGCTCGCCGCGCTGGCCGTCGTCTCGATCCCGCTATCCGGTCAAGTGCACCTCGCGCTCGGCGCAATCCCGTTCGTGCTCGCCTACGCCGCCGTTCGCCGGCTGCGTCGCCCTCCTCGTCTGGACTGTCGGCAGGCGCCTTGCTGGCGGTCGGCGGCGGCCTCCTCGTGAACAAGCTCGTGATCAGCGGACTCGACGGAGTCCGGTGGCCGCCCGCTCTCGGAGGTCGAGACCTATCAGGCGTCGTGGGGCGACTTCGTCGACCGGACGAGCGAGCGCGGCCTCGAGGACTTCGTCTACCTCGGGTGGCTGCTGCCGCTCCTCGGCGTCGCCGGGCTGGTCGTCCTCGCGCGGCGGCGGCCCTGGCTCGCAGGCCTCCTCGGATTCGCCGTCATCGTCCCGATCCTGTTCGCGCTCGGCACGAACACGCCCGTCTACGAGGCTGCGCGCGATCTCTTCCCGCCGCTTCGCTACCCGCGCGTGCCGGGCCGGCTGCTGCCGATCGCGAACCTCGCGCTCGCCGGGCTCGCCGCCTTCGCGGCAGCGGCTCTCCTCCGCAGGCTGCGACACCGCGCCGCCCTCGTCGTCGGCGCCGCGCTCGTCGTGCTCGTCGCGGCCGATCTGACCGTCTGGCCGCTTCGCGCCTCTGCCGCCGACCCGGACAACGGCGCCTACGCGGCACTCGGCCCGGGCCGGATTCTCGAGCTTCCGATCGTCGAGAGCGCCTTCGGCAGCCCGTACCTCTACTACGCAATGCAGGAGCCTCGCGAGCGGCCCGGCGGCTACGCCACGGCGCGGCCGGAGGAGCAGCGGGCCTTCAACGCGCGTTGGGAGCACCTGAACTGCGGGGCCTGGCTACCAGGCGACGCCGAAGTGTTACGGCGGCTCGGGATCCGTTCCATGCTCCTCCACCGCGGCCTCTACGACTTCCTGGGCCAGGGAGACGTCGCGATTCGCGCGGAACAGGGCCTGATCGTCAACGGCTGGAGGCCCGTGGAGACTGACGGGCGAATCACGTTCTTCGTGTCCGGCCCCGGATCCGTCCCGCCGACGCCGCGGCTCGGGACGGATTGCGAGCCCTAGCGCGGTAAGCTGGCGGCGATGGCAGTGACCGAGGCGAAGCAGCTCGAGAACTGGATCGGCGGGGAGTGGGTCTCGCCCTCGACGGACGAGGCGCAGGACGTGCTCGACCCCGCGACCGGCGAGGTGCTCGCCAGCGTCCCCATCTCGAGCGCCGCCGACGTCGACCGCGCGGCGCGCACCGCCCACGAGGCCTGGCGCGAGTGGTCGGACACGCCGGTCATGGAGCGCGCCCGCGTCATGTTCCGCCTCCAGCAGCTCTACGAGCAGAACCTGGACGAGCTCGGCGAGCTCGTCGTCCGCGAGAACGGCAAGTCGATCCAGGAAGGCCGCGGCGAGGTGCGCCGGGGCATCGACGTGATCGAGTTCGCAGCGGGGATGCCGACGCTCATGCAGGGCGGCACCGTCGAGAACGTCTCGCGCGGCGTCGACACGGAGCTCTTCCGCCATCCGCTAGGCGTCGTCGCGGCGATCACGCCGTTCAATTTCCCGGCGATGGTGCCGCTTTGGACGGCGCCGATCGCGATCGCGGCCGGCAACACCTACATCCTGAAGCCCTCGGAGCGGACGCCTCTGTCGTCTGTTCGGCTTGCGGAGCTCTTCGAGGAGGCCGGCCTTCCGCCGGGCGTCTTCAACATCGTGAACGGCGCCGCCGACGCTGTGAACGCCATCTGCGACCACCCGCTTATCCGGGCCGTGTCCTTCGTCGGCTCGGCACCTGTCGCAAAGCACGTCTACGCGCGCTCGGCCGCGGCCGGGAAGCGCGTCCAGGCGCTCGCGGGCGCCAAGAACCACATCGTCGTCATGCCGGACGCCGATCTCGACCTCGCAGTCCCGGGTCTCTTCTCCTCCGCGTTCTCGAACGCGGGCCAGCGCTGCCTGGCCGGGAGCGTCGCCGCCGCGGTCGGGTCGGTGGGCGACGAGCTCGTCGAGCGGCTCGTCGCGGAGGCGAAGCGCTCTCCGATCGGCTCCGGGCTCGACCCGGAGAACGCGATCACGCCGGTGACGACCGAGCGCGCGCGCCAGCGGATCTCCGAGTACATCGAGCTCGGCGAGCGCGAGGGCGCCCGGCTTCTGGTCGACGGGCGCGGCGAGACCGAGAACGGCGGCTTCTTCCTCGGACCGACCATCCTCGACGACGTGAAGCCCGAGATGAAGGTGGCCCAGGAGGAGATCTTCGGCCCGGTGCTCTCGGTCGAGCGGCTCGGCTCGCTGGACGAGGCGCTCGAGGTGATCGCCCGGAACGAGTTCGGGAACGCGACCTGCATCTTCACCCGCGACGGCGGCGTCGCCCGCGAGTTCCGGCGACGGGTCACGGCCGGCATGGTCGGGATCAACATCCCGGTGCCTGCGGCGATGGCCTTCTTCCCCTTCGCGGGCTGGAAGGGCTCGTTCTACGGCGACCTCCACGCGACCGGCATGGACGGCGTCTACTTCTTCACGGAGTCGAAGGTCGTCACCACGCGCTGGCCGAAGCCCGCGGGGAGCTGAGCGCCGCTAGCCCGCGCGGAGGGCGCCGGCGCCCTCGACCCGGACCGGCTTGCCCGAGGACTTGACGACGATCCGGAGCTGGCCGTCCTCGGCCGGAGCCGTGGCGGGGCGGACGACGACGAGTTGCTTCTTCTTGGTCGTGGCCGCTGCAAGGCGGATCGTCTTCACCTTGACGCCCTTCCAGAACACCTCGAGTGTCCCGCAACCGCGGCACTTCGTCACGACGAGCGCGAGCGCCGTCGCGTCGGCGAAGGAGGTCTGGAGGCGCGCGCCCTTTTGCGTTGTCTCGGAGTAGGAGCTCTCGTAGTAGCCGGCGCCCGTCTTCTTCTGCCAGGCGCCCCGGTGGCGCAGCTGCGTGTTGTTCTTCGGGAGAGCCGTGCATCGATCGGCGCTCGTGGTCGCGTTGGACACTTCGTCGAGGGCGGTCACCCGCAGGCAGACGGTCTGGCCGGGAAGGCCCGTGATCGTCGCCGGGCCGGTGCCGGACGGCGTGGTAAACGGCGCGAATGCGCCCGGGACGACTCGCCTCTGGAGCGCGAACGACTGGATGCCGCTCGTGGCGTCGGTTCCCGTCCAGCGGACTGGGAACGAGCGGGAGAGCTGGAAGGAGCGCCTGAGGGCGGCGCCCGTGAGCGCGACCCCGGTCGGCGGCGTCGTGTCGATCATGAACGGCCCTCGGTGCTCGACTTCGCTCGCCTGGCCGATGTTGTCGAGGGTGCGCAGGTGGAACCAGTGGTTCGCTCCGTCTACCAGCGTCGGGCTAATCAGGAAGTTCTCGAACTCCTCGGTGTCCTTCACCGCTGGGTTTAGGGAGGTTGTGCCGCTCGTGTTCCACGCGGTATCGAAGCCGTCGACGCCCGAGCCGTCGTCGGTGGCACCGCTCAGCTCGATCTCGATCGTCGGGTCGTTGGACCAGCCGCCGGTCGGATGGCTCGGCGAGATGACCGGATTCGTCGGCGGAGAGAGATCGACGAGCCGCGTGAACGCGCTGCTGCCGTTCGTCCCGAGGTAGAGCCGGGCTCCCTTGATCGGATCGCCGACCATCGTTCTCACGATCGTGTTCGTCAGGCCTTCGTCGAACGGAACCCAGCCGTCGGTGTCGTTCGCGTAGCGGTAGACGCCGTGACCGCTGCTCGTGGAGAGGTAGATCGTCGTGGGGTCGTTGGGATCGACCACGATCCCGCTGTACTGAGTCGAGGCGAGCTGCGCTCCTGGGGTCAGCGGATCCCAGGTGTCTCCGGCGTCCACGCTCTTGAAGACGCCTCCATTGACGACGAAACCGTCCCTGGCTGCATAGACCGTGTTCGCGTTTGAGGGATCCACCGCGAGGGCGGTGATCGCACCGGCGTTCACGTCCTCGTCCATGGGGGTCCAGTTGTCGCCGCCGTCCACGCTCTTGTAGAGGCCCGCGTTCGTCGCGATGTAGAGCGTGTCCGTGTTGGTCGGATTGAAGGCGATCAGCCGGACAAGCCGGCTACTGGGGGTCGGCAGGTCGTCGAATCCCACCTGTGTCCAGTTCAAGCCGCGGTCCTCCGACCTGTAGATTCCGGCGCTGATCGTCCCCGCGTAAACCACATCGGGATCGGCAGGGTCGAACTCGATCGCAAGGACGCCGGCTGTGATACCGGAAGTCGGGTCGTTGCAGCCGGAGACCCCGGGCGTGACCCAGACGCCGTTGCCCACTCCGATCAAGATCCTGTTCAGGTTGCTCGGGTCGCCCGCGACCGCGCTCACCCCGGTCGTGAAGCAGGTCGGATCCCAGGTGGCGCCGCCGTCGTCGGTCATGAAGAGGCCGGACCCGATGCCGCTGACGCCGGCGTAGGCGACCAGCGGGTCATTCGGGTGGATGTCAAGCGCGGCGACGCCGAGAGCGGCGATTCCGGTGTTCGCGGCCGCGAAGCTCGCACCGTCGTTGATGCTCTTGCGCACGCCCGCCGCCAAGGTGCCGACGTAGAGCGTGTTCGGCGCCCCCGTCGGATCGATTGCGATCTGCGCTCCTGTGCTGGGCACTCCGCCGGCCTGCGTCCAGTTGGTACCCCCGTTGGTGGAGCGGTGGAAACCGGTCGACGTGCCGAGGTAGAGCGTGGTCGAGGTCTCCGGATCCACAGCTACGGCGTTGGGGATGCCTACTGGACCGGCTCCCGGCGTCAGCTGCGACCAGTTGCTGCCGCCGTCCGTCGTCTTCCACAGGCCCTGAACGCTTCCGGCCGCCGCGTAGACGGTGTTCGGCGCCTGTGGGTCGATGGCGAGCATGTGGATGTAGCCGGTCGGGCCAGGAGTCTCTCCCGCGCCCGTGCCGTTCGCCGGCGTCCAGCTCGTGCCGCCGTCCACGCTCTTGAAGATGCCGCGATTGCCGGCCGTCGGGTTGCCGGCCGCGTAGAGCGTCGTTGGCGTCGTGGGGTTGATCGCCAGCGCGCTGATGTCCTGGAAGGTCAGCCCGGAGCCGGCGTTGCCGACGACCGTCCAGTCGTCGGTTCCGTCGAGAGACCCGCCGCCGGTCGTCGTCTTGTAGACGCCCACCGGTGTCGCGGCATAGACGATCTTTTCATCCGACGGGTCGACGGCGAACTCGGCGATCTGCTGCGCCGATGGAAGTCCTTCGTTCGCGCTGACCCAGGTGTCGCCCTCGTCGTCGCTTCTGAACGTGCCGCTCAGCGCGCTCGAGGTGTAGAGCGTCTCGGGGTGGAAAGATGCGAGCGCGAAGGCCGTCAGGCCCAGGTAGCCGATGCCCTCGTTCCGCGTTTCCCACGTGGCGCCGAAGTCCTCGCTCTTGAAGACGCCGCCGCCCTGGGTGCTGACGTAGACCGTGCTCGTGTCGGTCGGATCGACGGCGAGGCCGGTGATCTGACCGCCGTACGGACCGGCCGAGGACCACTCGTTGACACCTGCGCCGGAGGCGCCGGCGAGCATGAGCACGACGGCTGTGACCGCCGCCAACCCTCCGAAGCGCCGCAGTGAAAGTGACCCCTGCATCGAGCACCTAGGGTCGCACAAGTTGAGCAAGATTTCTACGGGCGGGCAAGCCGGGCGATGAGGCCGACCACGATCACCGCCGCCGCGACTCCGAGGCCCTCCAGGAGGAGGCTTCGCTCCGCGTCCTGGGAAGCCACGGCGCCGACCAGGGCTGCGGCGCAGAGCGAGCCGAGCCCGAGTGCGCCGATCAGTCCGGCCCGCCGCGTGAGAAGCGCAGGCCCATACCGAACCGGCGTCGCGAGCTCGAGCGACCAGAAGCCGAGCTCGGCGACCAGGAGGAGGAGCACCGCCAGGACAATCGAGCCGGCGTCGAAGCCTGGATCCCGCCCGGCGAGCGCGACCGCGTACGCGGCGCCCGCGAGGCCCACCGACCACGGGATCCAGGCGCCACGCCGCTGCCTGAGCGCCGCCGCCAGCACCGCCGGCGAGGCAACGCCAAGGCCGATCGCTGCACCCTGCCAGCGAACGGCCGAAAGCGCCGCGTAGGCGCCAACCAGCGCCGCCAGCGCCACCGAGAGGCCAGCGGCCGCTAGACGCGCACGGTTCTCGTCGCGCGCCGGAATGCCGTCACCTCCTCCACGGCTCCCTGGAACGAGCCGTCTTCCCGCCACTCGGCGACGGCCACGCCGAGCTCGCGGTAGCGCTGGCGGAGCACGTCGCGCTGGAGCGCCCAGAGGCGTCGCGCGAGGCGCTCGGCCTCCGTCCGGCCCGGCCCGACAAATGGAAGCGGCGAGATGTCGACCACGGCCAGGTCGAACCCCCGTGAGCGCAGGTCGAGGAGCGCCGCCGCGGTTCGCTCGTCGAGCAGGGGCGAGAGCGCGATGACGAGCGCTTGCGGCGGCAGCGTCCGCGGCGGGATCACGTCGAGCCCCTTCCACGCGTAGGAGAACGCGATCTCGGTGTCGAGGAGCGCGTCCACGATCCGGTAGACCTGCGTCCGGCCCATCGACGGGACGAGCCAGCGCAGGATGCCGCCGAAGGCGACGAGGCCGACCCGGTCGTTTCGCGCGAGGTAACGGGAGGCGAGCGCCGACGCGGCCCGGATGGCCAGGTCGAGTGTCCCGGCAGCCTCGTCCCGCGCCTCGGCGAACGCGTCGAGGAAGATCACGACGTCTGCGTTCCGCTCCGGGTGCGCCTCGTTGACCCAGAGCTCGCCGCGCCGGGCGCTGGCCCTCCAGTTGATCCGGCGGACGCGGTCCCCCGAGACGAACGGCCTCACGTCGGCGAACTCGATCCCGTCGCCCTTCAACCGGGCCACCTCGTTGCCGGAGAACGTCTGCGTCGCGGCCGGCCTGACGAGCGCGCGGAGCGTCTCTGGACGCGGGTACACACGGATGGGACGCTCGAGCGCAACGCCGAGCTCGTGCGTGAAGAGGCCCAGCGGATCACGGACGCGGGCGAAAACGACGCCGGGTCGGTAGCCGCCCCAGCGCTCGCAGCGAACGGCGAGCCGGTGCTCCGCCGAGCCACCGGCCGGCGCCGGGACCGCGACCGCCCGGTCCTCCAGCGCCAGGCCGGCCGGCAGGTCTGCGAGGAGCTCGACCGGCTCCGAGGCGTGACGTCGCCCTCGACCTGCAGGACGAGGTCGAGGGTCTCGCCCTGGAGCGCGCGCTCCGCGAAGCGGCTCGACGTCGAGCTCGGATCGCGGGACGCCGGGCGAGCGCGAGCCCGAGGCCGGTCACGAGCACGAACGGCGTCGCGAGCACGGCCAGCTCCGGGCGCCCGAGCACGAGCGCCGCCAGCAGGCCGGTGGCCGCAAGCGCCGCGTAGCCGACGAGCTTCGGCGTGGGCGCCGTCGTCACGCGCTCACTCGGTGACGGGCTCGAGATCCTCGGCAGCGGGTGTCGGCACGCTCGCCAGGCACTCGCCGACGACGTCGTCCTGCTGGATCTGCTGCACCCAGACCTCGGGCCTGAGCGTGAGCCGGTGCGCGAGCGCCGGTACGGCGACCGCCTTCACGTCGTCGGGCGTGACGTAGTCGCGGCCGGCGAGGACAGCGCGGCAGCGCGCGAGCTTCAGGAGCGCGAGCGTTCCGCGCGGGCTCGCGCCGACCTGGACGCGCGGATTGACGCGCGTCGCCGTGACGAGATCGACGATGTAGAGGCTGACCGACTCGGCCACATGCACTTCCTCGACGGCTCGCTGGAGCGCGCCGAGCGTCTGCGCGTCGAGGAGCGGCCGGAGCTCGATCTCGTCCGTCTTCCGCTCGCGGCGGCGCTCGAGCACCTCGAGCTCGTCCTCCCGGCTCGGGTAGCCGACCCGGATCCGCAGGAGGAAGCGGTCGAGCTGCGCCTCCGGCAGCGGGTAGGTGCCCTCGTACTCGATCGGGTTCTGGGTGGCGAGGACGAGGAATGGCGGCGCGAGCGGGTGCGTCTCCCCGTCGATCGTCACCTGCCGCTCCTGCATCGCCTCGAGGAGCGCGGCCTGCGTCTTCGGTGGGGCGCGGTTGATCTCGTCGGCGAGGAGGAGGTTCGTGAAGATCGGCCCCGGCCGGAACTCGAACTCGCCCGTTCGCTGGTCGAAGATCGACGAGCCGGTGATGTCGGACGGCATCAGGTCGGGGGTGAACTGCACGCGCGCGAACTCGAGCCGGCACACCTGCGCGAACGAGCGGGCCATGAGCGTCTTCGCGAGACCCGGGAAGTCTTCGATCAGGACGTGGCCGTCGGCGAGGAGCCCGAGCAGGAGGAGCTCGAGAGCATCCCGCTTGCCGACGACGGCGCGCTCGACCTCGTCGAGGACGCGGCCGCCGGTCTCGCGAACGGAATCGAGCTCGGCCACCTAGGTCGCCTCGAGCCTCGTCAGGATGCGGTCGAGGGCGGCCGCGTCCAGCCGCGAGCCGCGGAGCTCGTCCGGCACCGGGCGATCCGGGCGAACGAGCTCCCAGACCTCGTCTCCGAGGAGCACGCGCGCCGCGTCGGGCCGTCGGTCGAGGTCGATGCCATGGCGCGCCGCGAGACGCTGCGCCGCGATCTCCCGGAGTCGCGGTCGCAGGCGCCGGTGCAGGTCGACGGGATTCGCGAGGCCCTGGATGCAGTCGTTCTCGACGCTGTGCGAGTGAGCGCAGGCCGCTCTCGCTTCGCGGGCGGCCGCTCGAGGGCGGCCTCGAACGCGCTCCGCCGGGCTGGCCGGGCGCGCGCCAGGCGCCGGAGCGCCAGAACCATCGCGAGCGCTCCGAGCGCGAGGAGGTAGGCGGCGAGCGCGCGCGTCCGTTGCTCCGGCACCGCGAGCGCCACTCCGGCGGCGACCGCGCCGGCGGCCAGAACCAGGGCGATGACGAGGAACCGCCTCACGCGAGCCCCTCTCGGATCTCGACCAGGCAGTCGATCGCCTCGGCCTTCGTCTCGGGCCCGACCTCCTGGCGGGAGAACTTGGCCCGCTCGAAGAGGCCCGTCAGGCGGCGCACGGGCTCGCGGTCGGCGCCGAGCTCCGAGAGGACGCGGCCCAGGTACTCGAGCGGGGCTTCAAACGGCCTGCGTCCGAACCCGCGTGCCTCGAGACCCCGCTCCATTCGTGCGTAGGCGGCGATGACCGCGCGGCGCGGGTCGGCCTCCGCCCAGAGGTCATCGATCGAGGCAGAGAGGACGCGCGAGACCGCAACCGCCTGCAGTTCCGCGTCGGCCGTCTGACGGGCTGCCCGGCGCCGGAGCACCGCGGGCACGGCGACGGCCGCTGTGAGGGCGAGGAGGACGAGCACGGCCGCAACCGTGAGCACCCAGGTGGCGGTGTCGGGCGGCGGGGCGAGGGCCGGGTCGCGGGCGGGCTGGCTTCCGGATCCGGGTGCCGCCGGCTCCCCCCGCGGGAAGCGGCGGTCGACCTCGCGGGCGAAGAGGAACGTGAGGAAGACGACCAGCGCGAGCAGGGCGTAGGGCACGAACCGGAGCACGAGGCGGGCCAGGCGTCCCCGCGGACTGCTCTCGTCGTCCTCGCCCTCGCCGGCTCCCCGAGCCAAGCCGACCTGGGGGCGGCGCACCTGGAGGACGAGGACACCCACGAGGAGCGCCGCGAATGCCACGAGGAGCGCGTCGGCTGCGAGCCGGCCTACGAACGCCAGCGACCGGCCTTCCGCTCCGTTCGTCGTCTCGGTCCAGGGCGGGCCGGCCCGGCTTGCGAACGCCACGAGCGCGAGCAGGCCGAGGAGCGCCGCCACGAGGGCGGCGAGCCGTACGGCGGTTCCGCGCCGGTCGCTCACCTGCCTCGTCCCTAAGGACGCCCAGGGCTCCCCGGGGTTAGGCAGCGACGCCCGAGAACTCCGGGATGATCTCGCGGCCGTAGACCGCGAGCGTCTCCTCCTGCTCCTCGGTCATGAGGTAGATGTTGAACTGGTCGACGCCCGCGGCCTCCAGTTCCCGGAGCTTCTCCTTCGCCTGCTCCGGAGTGCCGAGGACGCAGAAGCGGTCGCAGATCTCGTCGGTGACGAACTCACCGTGGGCTGCGCCGACGCGGCTGTGATCCTTGTAGTCGTAGAACTTCCGCGCCTTCACGAAGTCCGTGAGCGCCTCCGGGATCTCGGAGTCCCACCCGTACTTCTCGATCAGATCCATGACGTGGTTCGAGACCATGGCCGGGAACCAGCGCACCTGCTCGCGTGCCTTCGCGATGTCGTCGCCGATCACGCTCGGCGCCCCTGCGATGCACTTGAGCGCGTTCGGGTCGCGGCCTGCCTCCTCGGCCGACGCCCGGGCGGTGGCCATGATCCACTGGATGATCTGAGGGTCGGCGAGCTGGATGATGACGCCGTCGCCGACGCGGCCGGCGACAGCGAGCGCCTTCGGCCCGTAGCCCGCGATCCACATCTCGATGTCCGGAAGCTCGTCCCGCACCCAGGTGAGCTGGAGCTCCTTCTCGTTCCAGGTCACGGGCCTGCCGTTCATGAGCTCCTTGACCATGGCGCAGCGCGCCTCGAAGTCCGCGACCTTCACGGGCTTCAGGCCGACGACGCGGCGCGAGGAGTCTCCACGGCCGATGCCCATCACCATCCGGCCGTTCGAGATGTCCTGCATGGTCGCGTACCAGCTCGCGGTGATCGTGGCGTCGCGGATGCCGGGGTTCGTCACGAAGTGTCCGAGCTTGATCCGCTCGGTGCGGTCGGCGGCGAGCGCCAGCGTCGCGTACGACTCCTGCCAGAGGATGTGCGAGTCGTAGGTCCAGCCGTACTCGAAACCGTGCTCCTCCGCGAGCTGAATCAGCTCCAGGAAGCGCGAGTAGGGCGGATCGGGCAGGACGGTGACGCCGAAGCTGAGCATCGATTCCTCCAGGTCGCTCGCCGGAGGGAGGAGCATAGGCGCGGCGCCGCCGGGCCGCCAAGCCCTCCTAGGGCCGGCCGTCCCAGGGGAGGGGACGGCCGAGGAGATCCCGGAGCCGCTCGTCGTGCGGGGCGAAGACCTGCCGGAGCCGGGCTCGGAGCTCGGGATCGATCGGAGGCTTCGTGCGGTCCAGCAGCGTGGTCTCGACCCGCTCGCGAACCGGGCCCCGCAGCATGGCGTGGGCGAGCGTCTTGACGCCGGGAACGGACATGAGCGTCGAGACCGTCTTGCCCCGCGGCACCTGGAATGGGTACTGAGGCGCCGTGTCGAGCGTGGCGGCGGGAGCGGGATCGAGGCCGAGCCACTCGTAGATCTTCCTCATGCCGGCCCGGACGTCCGCGATGAGCTCCTCGAAGAAGACGACGTAGACAGGCCTGTCGAGCGCGAGCCACGGCTCGAGCTGCTGGGCGTAGAAGCCCCGCGCGACGTACGGCGGTGGATACGCGAGCATGTCGATCTCGCCGCTCGCGAGCTCGTCCGCCACCGCCTGCGCGAAGGTTCGTCGTTCGATGCGCATGCGGGTCGCCGTCCAGAACGCCGAGAACGCGCGCTCGACGGGGTCGCGGAGCGAGGCGATCGCGTGCAGGTCGTCGAGGGCTGCCTGCATTCGGACGAGAATTTCCGGAAAGACCATGTAGGTGACCGTCGCCTCGCCCCGGTAGCGGAGGCCGACGCCGGGCTCGAAGAGCTTCAGGTACTGAACGGGGTCGAGGATCGCCTCCGGCCGCTCCGTCTTGCCCGTGAAGTAGTTCGGCTCCTTCTTCGGCGACATGAAGACGTCCGGGTGCGCGCCCAGGTGGCGCCAGAGCGAGTGCGTAGCGCCCTTCGCAGTCCCGATGACGAACAAGTTGGGGCAAAGGGAGCCCGGAGCCGCGCGGATTCGGGCGTCATCGTGCGCGTACCGTTCGGCGAGCACAGCCGGCATCATCCGCCTCGGACGCCGAAGACGTCTACGGGCGAGCCCGGCCGACGAGCCCGACCGTCCAGGCGACCGCCCCCACGAGGAGGAGCGGGGAGACGCGGATCGCATCCCGCAGCGCGAGCGGGTTACCCCGCACGCGGCGTGCGACCGCGACGAGCCGGAAGGCCGGGATCGCCGGTGCGTAGCGGCGCCGCGCCAGGCGCCGGTACGGGAAGTCCACGCTGGCGCACACCGAGGCGAAGGCGGAGCCGAGGGCCTGGTGGTGGCGGACGAACGAGGCGAACGTCGAACGGCCCGAGTGCCGGACGCGCGCGTCCGGGGCGAACGTCAGGCGCCCGGCCTTTCCGAGCTCGAAAGTCAGGACCGTGTCCTCGCCGGGCCAGAGTTCCTCGGGAAATCCGCCCGCGAGCGCGGAGCGGCGCAGAAGCAGGTTGCAGGTCGCTCCGTGGAGGAGCGGCAAGCGTCTCCGGGGCAGCCAGTCAGAGAACTCGAGGAGGTAGTCGGCGGTCGCGATCCTGCTCCTCCTGGCGCCGTTCTCGATCGCACCGGCGACCCCGTCGAAGCCTGGACCGAGTGCGCCTTCGAGCCGGTCGAGCCAGTCGGGCGCCGGGACGGCGTCGGCATCCGTGAAGGCGATCAGCTCGCCGGCGGCGAGGTCGACGCCGAGGTTGCGCGCACGGCCGGGGAGCGTTCGCTCGGGGAGCGCCAGCACTCGCGCCCACGGCCAGCGGCGCTCGAGCTCCGCCACGCCGACCGTGCCCGAGCTCTCGACGAGGACGAGCTCGCGGTCGCTGCGGCTCACTTGCTCGCGAAGCGCCTCCATCGTCGCGGGCAAGGTCTCCCACGCCCGGTAGGCGGGAACCACGACGGTGATCCGGACGCTCACGTGACTCCGCCGCCCCAGGGGAGCGGCCGGCAGACGGTCACTCGGTCGCGGGCGCCGGAACGAGAGCCGCCCTGCGCCCGCCCGGGGCGAGTGCGCGGATGATCCCGGCCAGGTCGATCAGCCGGTAGACGGGAAAGACCGGCAGGGAGGCCAGCGCCTGCCAGGCCGGCAGGTTCAGATCCCTGCGCGCGTGGAGCGTGCGCCTCCAGTCCTGGGCGACCGCCCTCGCGTAAAAGGCCGGCGCGGCGGCGACACCGAACCTGAGCCAACGCGCCTCGCGGAGATGCGGATCGACCCAGCAGGCCGCCACGAGGTCGAAGCCGCGCCGGTAGCGCTCGGCGAGGAAGGGAACCCGCTCGTGGACGACTCTGGCGCCGGGCACCATTCTGACCGGAGTGCCGCGCCGCATCAGGTTCTGGGCGTGCGCGTAACAGAGACAGCGCATCGGGCCCTTCGGATGCGGCTCGTCGATGAGCGTGTCGCGACGGAAGCCGACGTTGTTCGAGCTGTAGCAGCCGAGCTCGTGCTCGCCGGCCGGAAAGAGAAAGCCGAAGTCCATGATCGTCTCGAGTGCTCCCTGCCACCCGCCGCCGTCGTAGCGCGTGAAGCCGGCAGTGACGTGCGCCTCTCCCTGGAGCGCCGCGACGTGCGACTCGACCCAGCCGGGGTCCGGGAGGCAGTCTCCGTCCAGATACAGGACGAGCTCGCTCTCGGCTTCCCGGGCAGCCTTCAGCTTCGCAGGGTCGTAGCCCAGGCCGCGCGCGTCCACGACGTGAGCCTCCGGGAACTCGCGCGCGAGGAGGTCCGCGAGCACCGGATCGCCGGCCGCGTCGGTGACGAAGAGCCGTGCGTTCCCGTGCTCCTCGACCATGCGGCTCGCGGCCTCGAGTGCCGCCCGGAGGCGCTCGATGCTGGACGCCTCGGCGAGGTTGTAGCTCTCGACCACGACTGTGACATCCGGCTTCGCGCTCATGACGCGAACCGCTCGAGGGTCTTGCGCGCCAGCAGGTCGAGGGCCTGTACCGAGAGCTCGAGGTGCTCCGGGTTCGTGTCCTCGAGCTTCGTGTGCGAGAGCCCGCGGAGGCTCTGGACGAAGAGCATCACCGTGGGGACGCCGGCTCGGGCCACCTCGGCCGCGTCGTGGAGCGGGCCGCTCGGAAGGCGGTGGGATCGGCCGGCGACCTCGGCGACAGCCTCGTCCGCGAGCTCGATCAGGTCGTCGTCGAAGAGGATCGGGTCGATGCGCCAGATCCGTTGCCACTCGACCTCCACGTCCTCCTCGGCCGCGAAGCGCTCGCTTGCCTCCTTCGCCTCGGCGAGCATGCGAGCGAGCTTGTCGCCGTTCAGATGTCGCTGGTCGAGGAGCTGCTCGGCGGTCTCGACGACCGACGTGACGATGCCCGGCTTGCAGACGACCCCTCCCGATGTGCAGACCGCGCCGTCGCCGGTCCGCTTCGCAATCTCCCGGATCTCGAGCGCCAGCTTGGCCGCTCCTGCAAGCGCGTCGCGGCGCTTGTCCATCGGCGTCGAGCCGGCGTGGGCGGCCTGGCCATGCCACGTGATCTGGCTTCGCTCGACGCCGTACGTGCCGAGTACCACTCCGAGCGGGAGGTCGAGGGACTCGAGCACCGGCCCCTGCTCGATGTGAAGCTCGAGGTAGGCGGCCGCCCCCTCGAGCTGCGTACGGGCCTCGAGTGCCCGGTCGAGGTCGACGTCGTGCTCCTGTAGCGCGTCCGGCAGCGCGACCCCGGTGGAATCCCTCCGAGTCCGCAGGTCGTCCTGGTCGTCCATCGTCCCGGAGGCGGCGCTCGAGCCGAACAGGCTCCGCCCGAACCGGGCGCCCTCTTCGTCCGCCCAGTCGACGAGCCGGACCGTGAGCGGCGGCTCCCCGTCCTCGGCGAGGCGCCGCAGCACCTCGACGCCGGCGACCACGTTCAGCGCTCCGTCGAGCCAGCCGCCGTTCGGCACCGAGTCGATGTGGCCGCCGATCAGGAGCGCGCGCTCCGAGGCACCGCGAAGCGTGAACCACTGGTTCCCCGCCTCGTCCACCTCGTGCTCGGCCCCGGTCTCGACGGCCTTGTCGCGGAGCCAATCGCGCGCCGTCTCCCACGCGTCGGTCCACGCGACGCGCTGCGCGCCCGCCTCGTCGCCGGTCAGCTCCCGAAGCTCTCGGAGCTCCGCGACGGTGCGGGAGGGATCGAGTGGCACCGGCCGAGCCTAAATCGTTCGTCCGCCCTGTGAAGTATGGGAAGTTAAGGGGGATGGCGTCTGCGAACGCAGTAGCGGCTCGACCGGGGTCTCCGCGAGTCGAGCAGGCCGGGCGCGCCGCCCGCCAGGCGGCGCTCGCCGTCGGTGTCCTCGGGCTCCTGTACGGCGCATGGGAGCTCTTCAAGTGGGCCGGGGAGGAGACCGGCTTCCGGCTCGGCGCCTTCGAGGTCAATGACCGGACGCTGCCGCACCTCCACGACATCGTCTCGACCCTCTTCGAGCCCTCGCGCCGGAACGGCCCGCTCCTCATCGACATCCTCTGGGATGCGGCCCTCTTCACCGCGAAGGAGGCGGCGGCCGGATTCGCGATCGGCGCGACGTTCGGCTTCGTGCTCGCAGTCCTCCTCGCGCACTCGACGCTGCTCCAGCGCGGCTTTCTTCCCTACATCGTCGCCTCGCAGACGGTGCCGATCCTGGCGATCGCGCCCATGGTCGTGGTCTGGGTCAATCCGAAGCTCCCGGAGTTCCTGCAGGGCTGGGGAGCAGTCGCCGTCATCGCCGCCTACCTCACGTTCTTCCCGGTCGCGATCAACACCCTGCGTGGGCTCCAGTCCGCCGAGCCGCGCCAGCTCGAGCTCATGCGCTCCTACGCCGCGAGCCGCTGGTCGGTGCTCTGGAAGGTTCGCGTGCCCGCCTCGCTTCCGTACCTCTTCTCCGCGCTGAAGGTCTCGGCGACCGCGAGCGTGGTCGGTGCCATCATCGGCGAGCTGCCGGCGTCGATCCAGGACGGGCTCGGTGGGGCGATCCTGAACTTCAACCAGTACTACGCGAGCGCGCCGACCCGCCTCTGGGCGACGAACCTGATCGCGGCGGCGCTCGGAATCGTGTTCTTCCTCGCCGTCGTCGGGACCGAGCGGATCGTGGTGCGGCGCGCTCCGGAGCAACGGGCATGAGCCAGGCCGAGCCCGTCGTCGCGCTCCGCAACGTCTCGAAGGAGTTCGGGGGCGGAACCGTCGCGTTGGAGGGCATCGACCTCGAGATCGAGGCGCGCGAGTTCGTCTCGCTGATCGGGCCGTCGGGCTGCGGGAAGTCGACGCTCCTCAGGATCGTCGGCGACCTGATCCAGCCGTCGGGCGGGGAGCTGGTCGTGAACGGCAAGCCGCCCCACCAGGCACGCCTTGACCGCGACTACGGGATCGTGTTCCAGGACGCGACGCTCTACGACTGGCGCACGGTCGCGAAGAACATCTCGCTGCCCCTGGAGCTCGGCGGCTGGAGCCGAGCGGACCGGCAGAAGCGCGTCGGGGAGATGCTCGACCTGGTGGAGCTCGGGAGCTTCGGCGGGCATCACCCGTGGCAGCTCTCGGGCGGCATGCAGCAGCGCGTCTCGATCGCGCGGGCGCTTGCGTTCTCGCCGTCGCTCCTGCTCATGGACGAACCGTTCGGGGCTCTCGACGAGATGACGCGGGAGCGGATGAACTCGGAGCTGCTCGGGATCTGGGCAGAGCTCGGGTCGACGGTGATTTTCGTCACGCACTCGATCGCAGAGGCGGTCTTCCTCTCCACGCGCGTCGTCGTCATGTCGCCGCGACCAGGACGAGTGAGCGGCACGGTGGACGTCGACCTCCCGCAGCCACGGACGGCCGAGACGCGCGAGAGCGCACGGTTCGCCGAGCTCGTTCGCGACGTGAGGCGCCTGCTCCGCCAGACCGGCGGACTCGAGGAGCACGAGGAAGGCGTGGTGGTTTGACCGAGCCGGCGACAGGGCTCGTGATGCCTCCGGCCCGAGGCCAGGGCTGGTCGGGGCTTGCCCTCCGCCGGATCCGGGACTGGATTCCCGCGGTCATCGTCTTCGCACTCGGGATCGCGGCCTGGGAGGGCTACACCCGCGGCGGCGGGGTCGAGTCCTTCCTCCTGCCGCCGCTCTCGACCATCCTCGAGACGGTCTGGGAGCAGCACGATCTTCTCTGGAGAGCCGCCTGGTTCACGTTCAAGGAGGCGCTCGGCGGCTTCGTGATCGGTGCTGCGGCCGCCCTCCTCGTGGGGACGATCCTGGCACGCTGGAGCGCTCTCGGCGGGGCGCTCATGCCGCTCGCGATCGCAGCGAACGCCGTGCCGATCATTGCCTTCGCGCCGATCACGAACAACTGGTTCGGGCTCTTGAACCCGGCGTCGAAAATGGCGATTGCCGCGGTGCTCGTCTTCTTCCCGATCTTCGTGAACACCCTGCGTGGCCTCACATCGGTTCGACCGCAGCAGATCGAGCTGATGCGCTCCTACGCGGCCGGCGAGGTCGAGATCTTCCGGCGGGTGCGAATCCCGACAGCGCTTCCCTTCATCTTCACCGCCTTGAAGGTCGCGACGGTTCTCGCGATGATCGGCGCCATTGTCGGGGACTACTTCGGCGGCTCGCAGGACTCCCTCGGGATCCTCATCCGCCGCTCGGCCGGGATCTTCGCGTTCGACCTGGCCTGGGCGGCGATCGTCGTCGCGAGCGTCATCGGCATCGCCTTCTACGCGGCAGTCGCGCTCGCGGAGCGATTCGTTCTCCGCTGGCACCCGGCCTCCCGCGTGGGAGACTGAGCTCTGGATGGGGATCGAAGCAAAGGAGGAGGAAAAGGCGTGAAGAGGACTCGGAGATGGCTGTGGCTGGCGGCGCTCGTCGCGGTGCTGGCGTTCGTCGTCGGCGCGTGCGGCGGTGATGACGGCGGCGACGAGGGAAGCGCCGGCGGAGAGACAGGCCAGGCCGAGGAGGGAGGCCCGCCCGACCAGGTCACCCTGCAGCTCAAGTGGGTGACGCAGGCGCAGTTCGCCGGCTACTACGCCGCGCAGGAGCAGGGCTACTTCGAGGACGAGAACCTTGAAGTGACGATCAAGCCGGGTGGCCCGGACATCGTCCCCGAGCAGGTCGTGCTCGGCGGCCAGGCGGAGTTCGGCATCAACTGGCTAGACAACCTGTTCGCGACGAACGACCAGGGTGGCGGGATCGTGAACATCGCCCAGGTCTTCGCGCGCTCGGGCATGACGGAGATCACCTGGAAGGACAGCGGCCTCGACGACATCACGAAGCTCGAGGGCAAGAAGGTGGGTGTCTGGCTCGGCGGCAACGAGCACAAGCTCTTCGCCGCGCTCACGAAGAACGGCCTCGATCCGCAGAAGGACGTGCAGGTCGTCGCGCAGCCGTTCGACATGAACCTCTTCCTGAACCGGGAGGTCGACGCGGCGGCGGCCATGACCTACAACGAGCTCGCCCAGGTGCTCGAGACCGAGAACCCGGACACCGGCGAGCTCTACACGCTCGACGACTTGAACGTCTTCAAGATGTCCGACCTCGGCACGGGCGCTCTGGAAGACGGGATCTTCGTCCGCGAGGACTGGATCTCGGAGGAGGCCAACCAGGACGTCGCCGTTCGATTCCTGAAGGCGTCTCTGAAGGGCTGGGTCTACTGCCGCGACAACCCGGACGACTGCGTGCAGTACGTCCTCGACGAGGGCCCGACCCTCGGCGAGGGCCACCAGCGCTGGATGATGAACGAGATCAACAAGCTGATCTGGCCGAACGCGCTCGGCGTCGGGGTCATGGATCCCGACGAGTGGGCGAACTCGAAGCAGATCGCGGTCGACTACAACGTCGTCAAGAGCGAGCCGAACGACGAGACGTACGTCACCGAGTACGCGGAGCAGGCGGTCGCCGAGCTCGAGGAAGAGGGCGCCGACGTCCGCGGCGAGGACTGGGAGGCACCCGAGGTTGAGGTGACCCCGGGCGGCGAGTAGACGTCCGACCCGACTCGCACATCGTGGCCGCCGGGAGCGATACTCCCGGCGGCCACTGTCTCTCCGGGAGGGTGATCGCATGTCGGTGCTGGTGAAGGGCGGCCGGATCGTGACCGCCGTCGACGACTACGTCGCTGACGTCCACATCGAGGACGAGGCCGTCTCGTTGATCGGAGCCGACCTCGACGTCCAGGCCGACAAGGTGATCGACGCCTCGGGCAAGTACGTACTGCCGGGCTGCGTCGACCCGCACACGCATCTCGACATGCCATTCGGCGGCACGACCACGATCGACGACGTGGAGTCCGGGCAGATCGCGGCTGCGTTCGGAGGGACTACCTGCCATGTCGACTTCGTCATCCAGCCGCAGGGCCACACGTTCGCCGCCGCGCTCGACGAGTGGAAGGAGAAGGCCGACGGCAAGCAGGTCATCGACATGGGCTACCACATGGCAGTCACCGACCTGCGCGAGGGCGGCTCCCTCGAGGAGCTCGCCACGCTCCCTGACCAGGGGGTCACGTCGTACAAGCTCTTCATGGCCTACAAGGGCGCGCTCATGGTGGACGACGAGACGCTCTTCCGGACGATGGAGGTCGCGGCCGAGACCGGGGCGCTCGTCATGGTGCACGCCGAGAACGGCGATGCCATCGACGTCCTCGTCAAGCAGGCGCTGGCCGAGGGAAAGACGGAGCCGCGCTACCACGCGCTGACACGCCCTCCCGAGACCGAGGGCGAGGCGACGAACCGCGCCATCCAGCTCTCTCGCGTCGCCGGCTCGCCGCTCTACGTCGTCCATGTCTCCTGCGAGGAGGCGATCGAGCCGATCCGAATTGCCCGCGAGAAGGGCTGGAACGTGCACGGCGAGACGTGCACCCAGTACTTCTTCGTCGACTACACATTTCTCGAGCGCCCTGACTTCGAGGGCGGCAAGTACGTCTACACGCCGCCGCCGCGCGCGAAAGAGAACCAGGAGAAACTCTGGAACGCCGTCCGAACGGACGTCCTCTCGGTGGTCTCGACCGATCACTGCGCCTTCAAGTGGGACGGTCAGAAGACGCTCGGCAAGGACGACTTCTCGAAGATCCCGAACGGCGGGCCCGGCCTCGAGGATCGCCTCAAGATGATCCACGAGTTCGGCGTCAGGCAGGGGCGGATCTCCCTCTCCCGGATGGTCGAGCTCCTGGCGACGAACCCGGCCAAGCTCTTCGGCCTCTACCCGCGCAAGGGCACGATCGCGATCGGCTCCGATGCAGATCTCGTCGTCTTCGACCCCGAGCGGCGGGAGACCATCTCGGCCGCATCGAGCCATTCGAAGACGGACTACAACCTCTACGAGGGCACGGAAGTCACCGGCGTGCCCGAGACGGTTCTTCTACGCGGCCGGGTACTCGTCGAGAACGGGGAGCTGGTCGCAAAGCCCGGCGGCGGGCAGTTCGTGAAGCGCGCTGGATTCGGCGAGCGGCTCGAGCCGGCGCGCGCGGCCACGGTCTGAGGATCGGCTCGGCCGGGTAGGACAGGTCTCTCAACGACAAGGAGGAAACGTGGCAACACGCGACGGTCGTTACGGCCCGGGCGCCGGCATCACGCTCGGCGGCATCATCGTCATCGCCGGGAGTCCTGGTGTGGATCATCTTCGACGCGCCGATCATCGGAATCATCCTGATCCTGCTCGGTCTGATCGCCTTCGGAGGCTTTGCCCGCGGCAAGTGGTACTAGGCGAGGCCGCAGGCGTGCGAGCTTTCGGGATGCCCGAGACGCAAAGGCCCGTCGGGGGCTTGCCGGCGGGCCGCTCCGCCTGACGTTCTCGCGCCACGACTGGGCGTTCGAAGGGGACGGTGGAGACCGCGTCGAGGGTCGCGGCTACACGCTGCTCGACGGGGATCGTTCGCTCGCGTGGGCGAGCCCGCGCCTCGGCGAGGCCGGCGTCGAGGTCGTGAAAGTCGCGGGGACGTCCTATCGCCTCAACGAGCTTCAGGATCCCGGCTTCGCGCCGGGCTCGCCGCTTCTCCTGAGGCCCGAGCCTGCGAACCCGCACGATCCGAGCGCGATCGGCGTGTGGAACGCGGCTGCGAGCGCGCAGGCGGGCTACGTGCCGCGGGACCGTGCTGCCGAGCTCGCCGCGCGTCCTACCTTGGAGGAGCTCGAGGCGCTCGCGCTCTGGGAATGGCGGAGCGCCGACGGCCGGCGCCATGGCCTTCGGATCCTGCTCGCGCCGCCGGGGCTTCTGACGGAGCGGCCGGCCGTCCTAGCGCGCCGCGAGCCCGGGTCTGACGAGGCGCCGCTCGGGCCGTCGTAGGCCCGCATCGCTGACGCTCGGGTTCACGGGCTCGACGAGCGGCGGCGCTCCGAATGACGTCTCGACGCGCTCGGGCTCAGGCTCGCCGTAGAGCGTCGTCCGCTGGCGTGGCTCGCGGCTGATCGCGCGGATTGCCGCCTCCATCCGCTCGGGCGGCATCTCCTGGCCATGCTCCGCGCCGGCCGCGCGGGAGATCGACTCGTTCATAAGGGTCCCGCCGAGGTCGTTCGCCCCGGCGCGAAGCGCAGCCTGCGCGCCCTCGGGTCCGAGCTTGACCCACGACGCCTGGATGTTCGTGATCCAGGGGTGAAGCGCCAGGCGGGCGACCGCGTGCATGAGGAGCGCCTCCCGGAAGGTCGGACCGGGCCGCGCGCCGCCGCGGAGGTAGATGGGTGCCTCCATGTGGACGAAGGGCAGCGGCACGAACTCCGTGAAGCCGCCGCTCCGCTTCTGCTGCTCGCGAAGAGCCAGCAGGTGCCGGGCCCAGGAGCGCAGCCCCTCGACCGACCCGAACATGACCGTCGTCGTCGAGCGCAGGCCGACCCGGTGCGCGGCGTCGTGCACCCCGAGCCACTGCGCAGTTGTGACCTTGTCCGGGCAGATGACGGCTCGCACCTCGTCGTCCAGGATCTCGGCGGCGGTGCCGGGGAGCGAGGCGAGGCCGACGTCGCGGAGCCGCGTCAGGTAGTCGGCGAGCGGCAGCCCGAGCGTCTCGGCGCCTTGCCAGATCTCGAGCGCCGAGAAGGCGTGTACGTGCAGGTCCGGCAGCTCCCGCTTGATCGCGGCGCAGATCTCGAGGTACGTCTCGCCCGTGAACGCGGGGTGAATGCCGCCCTGAAGGCAGATCTCGACAGCGCCGCGCTCCCAGGCTTCCCGGGCGCGGCGCACGATCTCCTCGAGCGGCACGACGTAGGGCGCGCCGCGCAGGTTCTCCGCGAGCTTGCCCTTCGAGAACGCGCAGAACCCACAGCGGAAGTAGCAGATGTTCGTGTAGTTGACGTTCCGCGTCACGACGTAGGTGACCGTGTCGCCGTTCACCTCCCGGCGCAGGCGGTCGGCGGCCTCGAAAACGGCGCCCAGCTCACGCCCGCGAGCCGAGAAGAGCACCGTCACGTCGTCCTCATCGAGCTCCTCACCCCGTGAGGCCTTTGCAAGCGTCGCCCCCACGGGCTCCCTGGGCCGTGTCCTTCCTCGTGGCTCAGAGCCACAAAGTCCCTCGGGGTCAGAGGGCAACGTCAGCGAATTAGGCACGTTTGCAGCGCTTTCCGCCGCGCTGAGACTTTGTGGCTCAGAGCCACTAGGTGGTGGGGCCGTTGCTCCTGCAGACCAGGAGTCCGTTCGGGCCAGGCCCTCCGCGTCCGAGTGCATGAGGATTTTCGTGGCCACGGCCGGATCGGCCCACCGGTCGAGGTCGCGGGCGAAGCGCGGGTGCAGCGGGAGCCGCGGGGCGAGCTCGAGTCCCGCGGCCTCCGTGGCGAGACGCAGCCGCTCGATCTCCGGCCACGGCGCTTCCGGGTTGACGTGATCCACGGTGACGGGCGAGATGCCGCCCCAGTCGTCGATTCCTGCGTCGAGGAGTCGCGGAAAATCGTCGTAGGAGAGGTTCGGCGGCACCTGAACGGTGACATCGGCCGGCAGCAGAAGCCGGGCTGCAGCCGCAGCTCCAGAGGAGGTCGTCCAGGGAAGATTCCGGGTGCGCGGCCATCTTCGTCCCCGGCTTGGCGCGGAAGTTCTGGACGATCACCTCCTGGATGTGGCCGTGGCGCTTGTGCAGCTCGCGGATCGCATCGAGCGCCTCGATTCGCTCGCCACGCGTCTCGCCGATCCCGATCAGGATTCCGGTCGTGAAGGGGATCTCGAGCCTGCCGGCCGCGTCGATCGTCTCGAGGCGGCGGGCCGGCACCTTGTCCGGCGAGCCGAAGTGGGGGAGCCCGCGCTCGGAGAGGCGCTCCGACGCCGTCTCCAGCATGATCCCCTGCGACGCCGAGGCCGTCCGCAGGAGCGCCAGCTCCTCGACCGTCGTGACCCCCGGGTTCGGGTGCGGGAGCAGGCCGGTCTCGTCGAGGACGAGGCGGCACATGGCGGCGAGGTACTCGATCGTCGTCTCGTAGCCGAGCTCGGCAAGCTCCTCACGCGCCACGCGGTAGCGAAGCTCGGGCTTGTCGCCGAGCGTGAAGAGCGCCTCGTGGCAGCCGTGTGCCGCTCCGGCGCGCGCGATGTCGAGCACCTCGTCCGGCCGGAGAAACGCGCGCTCGCCGCGCCGGGGGGGCCGGGCGAAGGTGCAGTAGTGGCAGACGTCCCGGCAGAGCTGTGTCAGCGGGATGAAGACCTTCGGCGAGTAGGTGACGACCCGGGAGCGCCGCCGGGCTCTCGCCTCGGCGAGCAGGTCGTCGAGGGAGGCTTCGAGAAGCTCGGCGCCGCTCACACGCACGCCTCGAGCTGCCACAACCGGCGCAAGTCGTCCGGCTGGTCGACATCGAGAGCCAGTGTCGGCTCGTCGAGGACGGCCGGATCGAGGCCGGCAGCCCGTGCTCGCGCCAAAGTCAGCGCGGCCGCACCCGGAACGCCGAAGACCGGCTCGAACGCGGTCGGATCCAAAAGCGCGAGCGCGTTCAGGCCGCCGTCGGACGCGGGTGCGAGCGCCACCGGCCGGGCGGCTGCCGCCAGCCGGTCGAGCGCCTCCGGCGTCGTGAGCGCGCAGTCGGCCATGACGACGAGCGCACCGATCTTCGCGCGCGGATCCGAAAGCGCCAGGGCGATCGCCGCGGCGTGACCCTCGCCCGCGTCCTCCAGAACGTCGATGCCGTCCGGCGCGAGCTCCCGATCGGGCGTCACGACGAGGGTGCGCTCCACCGCGTCGCTCGCCTCGCAGGCCGCGAGCACGTCGGCCAGCAAGCGCCTGACGAGCGCCGCACGCTCGCCCGGACCGAGGAGCGGCGCCAGCCGTGATTTCGCCCCTTGGAGGCCCTTGACCGGGACGATCGCGAGCACGCAGGAGAGCATACGTATGCGACGCTCCGGTGCGTGAGCGGGCGGACGATCACGGTGCTCTGCGGCGGGCTCGGCGGGTCGCGGCTGGTCGACGCATTCGCGCGCGCAGCGGGTCCGGAAGCGGTCACCGCAATAGTGAACGTCGGGGACGATCTCGAGTTCCTCGGCCTGCACGTTTCGCCCGACCTCGACACCGTCCTCTACACGCTCGCCGGCCTCCTGGACGAGGAGCGCGGCTGGGGGGTCCGCGACGAGACCTACTCCGCACGGGCGACAGCGGAGGCACTCGGCGGCGAGACCTGGTTCACGCTCGGAGACCGTGACATCGGCCTGCACCTCGTCCGCACGGCAGCGCTTCGAGCAGGGGAGCCGCTCTCGGCGGTCACGTCGCGCCTGGCCGCCAGCCTCGGCGTCGGCGTGCTTCTCCTTCCGGCGACGGACGACGAGCTTCGAACCTACGTCAGCACGGAGGCCGGCGAGCTCGACTTCCAGACGTGGTTCGTGCGCCGCCGGCACGCCGACCGGGTCCTCGGAGTCGAGTACCGCGGCGAGGCGGCGCCCGCGCCGGGCGTCCTGGATGCGATCCGCGCCGCCGACCTGGTCGTCTTCGCGCCGTCGAACCCCTTTGTCTCCATCGGCCCGATCCTGGCCGTAGAGGGAGTGCGCGCCGCGCTCGAGAACCGGCGGGTCGCCGCGGTCTCGCCCATCGTCGGCGGCCGGGCGCTCCGCGGGCCGCTCGCCGACATGCTCGAGTCCTTCGGCTTCGAACGGAGCGCGCGCGGCGTCGCGGACTACTACGGCGACCTGATCTCCACCTTCGTGCTCGACCCGGCAGACGCCGAGCCTGGCCGCGGGGGTCCGAGGAGCGGTCGTCGCGCCCGTGGTTATGGTGGAGCCCGGTTCGCGGGCGGAGGTAGGGAGAGCGGTGCTCGAGGCGCTGACGTGATCATCGGCATCGTCGGGGGGAGCGGAGACTTCGGCCGTGGTCTGGGCGAGCGGCTTCGCCTGCTCGGCCACGAGGTTCTCCTCGGGAGCCGCAACCCCGAGGGTGAGCTCGTGCCCAACACCCTCGCGTGTGCCGAGTCCGAGCTCGTCTTCCTGTCCGTGCCGCCGGCTGCCGTCGAGGAGACGGCCCTGGGGATCGCCGAGCGGCTGGAGGGCAAGATCGTCGTCTCGGTGGCGAGCCCCGTCGTCTTCCGGGACGGCCGGCCCACCGTCGAGGCCGCCGAGCTCTCGCTGGCGGAGATCGCGCAGCGGGCCCTGCCCGCTTCCCTGGTCGTCGCCGGCTTCCACACGGTCAGCGCCCGCGCCCTGGCCCGGGTCGACCACCCGCTCGACGAGGACGTGATCCTCTGCGGCGACGACGTGGAGGCGAAGGCGACGATCGGAGAGCTCGCCGAGAGCCTCGTGGAGGGACGCGCTGTCGACGCCGGCCCCCTGGTCGTGGCCCGCTGGCTCGAGCCGCTCACCGTCGTCCTTCTGCACGTGAACCGCCGCTACAAGGTCTCGAGCGGAGTGCGCATCACCGGCCTCGATGGCTGACGTCGAGGTCGTCGGGCTTCGAGGCCTCCCCGAAGTCGAGCCGGGCGCTGACCTCGCGGCTCTTCTGGGAGACGCGGTCGACCAGGTCGGCGGGCTCCGAGCTCGGGGACGTGCTCGTCGTCGCCCAGAAGGTCGTCTCGAAGGCGGAGGGGCGCCTGGAGCAGACGGACGACCACCTCGCGACGATCCTGCGGGAGGCCCGTGCCGTGCGCCGCCGCCGCGGCGACCTCGTGATCGCGGAGACGCGGCACGGGTTCGTCTGCGCGAGCGCCGGCGTCGACCGCTCGAACGCGCCCGGCGACGACTGGGTGATCCTCCTGCCCGAAGACCCCGACGCTTCGGCGCGCCGGCTCCGAGCCGCCCTGGGCGAGCGCTTCGGCGTCGCGCCCGGCGGTGATCGTCAGCGACTCGTTCGGCCGCGCGTGGCGGCGCGGAACCGTCGAGGTCGCGATCGGCGTCGCCGGGCTCGAGCCGATCCTCGACCTGCGCGGCACCGTCGACCGGCGCGGCTACGTCCTCACGACGACGCTCGTGGCGATCGCCGACGAGCTCGCGTCGGCGGCCGGGCTCGTGATGGGAAAGGCGGACGGGATCCCGGCAGCGCTGCGTCCGTGGTGCAGCGGTTCCGGCCGGCGGAGGCTCCGCCCGCGACCTCGTCATGCCGCCGGAGCTCGACCTCTTTCCCTAGCTGGTTGACTAGCCTCCACCGGGCATGCTCGAGTCCCTCACCGACTACGTCTCCGGCTCACGCTGGACGTACGCCTTCCTGTTCGGCATCTCGGCGCTCGACGTCATCTTTCCGGTCGTGCCGAGCGAGACCGCGGTCATCATCGCCGGCGTCCTCGCGGGGCAGGGCGACCTCATCCTCTGGCTCGTCATCCCGTGTGCGGCGCTGGGGGCGATCCTCGGGGACAACGTCTCGTATCTGATCGGCAGGCTCGCCGGCGACCGGATCGTCGCCCGCTTCTTCAGTGGTGAGCGCCGGAAGCGCATCGACTGGGCCGAGAAGCAGCTCCAGGAACGCGGCCCGTACCTCATCGTCGTCGGCCGCTTCATCCCGGGAGGGAGGACGGCGGTCACGCTCTCGGCCGGCCTCCTCGAGATGCCCTGGCGACAGTTCATTCTCTTCGACGTCCTGGCCGGCATCGCATGGGCTTCGTACGCGTCGCTCCTCGGCTACTTCGGAGGCAAGACCTTCGAGGAGAGCCCGCTCAAGGCCTTCGGCGTCGCCTTCGCGGTCGCGCTCGCCGTCAGCGGCGCGATCGAGCTCTACCGCTGGCTCAAGAAGCGCCGCGCGTCGACGCCCGGCTAGCGGCCTGGTCGCAGCCGCAGATCTGGTCGCCGAGGTAGCGCCGCTCGAGCCGGCGCCAGCAGCGAGGGCAAGTGGGCGGAATCTTTCGGGCAAAGACGAGCACGGCCCGGGCGATCGTCAACCAGGCGACGCCGACGAGCAGCACAGGCATGAGCTCGGGCGACATGGCTCACATATCGGCACGGAAGTGCGCGCCCTTAGTCCCCGAAACGAGTCGCGGCGGCTTGGGCCCGGCCTCTAGAATGGCCGCGTGGGGATCCTCGCGATCGTCTTGATCGTCTGCGCGGTGCTCCTCATCATCGGCGCCGAATGGCCGCGCCTCTCCGAGCGTCTCGGTCTTGGTGGAGCGCAGCTTCCGCGCCCGCGTCGCCGGCGGCGCAAGCAGCGGCTGCGGGTCGTCGAGCCGGAGTCCGACGACTTCGCCGCGAGCGTCCAGCGCGACCTCGAGAACCTGCCGGTCATCGAAGAGCAAGACGGCAAATCCCGCCGCTAGGCCGGCCCGGACCTCGGCGTATCTTCGTTACCCTCCCGCGGTCAGCGAGTCGTCGGAGGGGGTTCAACATGCGACTCAGATTCACCACGGTGGTTGCAGCGGCGTCGGTGGCGCTCTTCGTGGGCGCTCCGGCCTTCGCTGCAGGTAACGATCGGAGCGGCTTCACGACGGGGGACTGCATCTCGGACTTCTTCTACGGCAACGAGCCCAACATGGCCAATGGGGCTCCAGGCGGGCCTGCGGAGCAGGAGCCCGGAAGCCAGGCCGGGAACGTGCTGCCCTCCCAGTCACCTGGTCCGTTCGTGACGCGGCCCGATGGCAGCGTCGTGCGCGGCAACTCGATCGGGTTCTACCAGCAACAGGGCGTGAACATCCCGCGCCTTTGCCACGCGGCGGCAGGATAGTGGCTCGCGTCCGCCGCGCTCGGTCTTGATTCCGGGCGCGGCGGACGTCCAGCCCTGCCGGCCCGGTCGGGACAGGGGCTAAGATCGTCGCGCCAGCGGATGTGGCGGAATTGGTAGACGCGCACGGTTCAGGTCCGTGTGGGGGAAACCCCGTGGAGGTTCAAGTCCTCTCATCCGCATGACCGTCACGGGCGGTTACCTGAATGGCGCTCGGGGGAATACGACCTCCGATGGGCAGGCCCCTGGACGTCGATCGGCTCGACCATCTCCTCGTCGTTCGCGGCGGCATCGAGTGGGACTGGCCTGACGGACCCGGCCGCGACGCGGCGCTCGAGGCGACGGACGCGGCTCTCCGAGGACCAGCGGACGAGCCCGCTCAGCCCGCTCCCTCTCCAGCGGAGAGAGACCGGCCCGAGAGCCCATGAAACACCGCCTGGAACGTCAGGCGCGGAACGAGGCCCTGATTCGCGAGGTGAACGAGCGGATCGAATCCGTCGATCGGGGCCAGGCCGGTGTCGACGGCTACTTCGACTTCATCTGCGAATGCGGTGACGGCGAATGCGACGTGAAGCCGGTTCGGCTCACGCTCGCCGAGTACGAAGAGGTGAGAACGCAGGACGACCGCTTCGCCGTCTATCCGGGTCACGAGACGCCGGAGCTCGAGCGGGTCGTCAAGCAGACAGAGCGTTATGTGCTCGTCGACAAGGTGAAGGACGCCGAGCCGCTGGTCGCGGACGATCCCCGCGGCGCGCCCTCGCACTGAGCCCGCCCGACGACGGCCGCGGGGGCGAAGGCCCTCGCTAGGCTCCGGCGCGTGAGCCGCGAGCACGCGATCGAGGCCGACGGCCTCGTCATGAAGTACAAGAAGGGGCCACGGGCCGTCGACGGGATCGATCTCGCCGTCGCAACCGGCGAGATCTTCGGTTTCCTCGGTCCGAACGGAGCCGGCAAGTCGACAACCGTCCACATGCTGACGACGCTCTTGCCGCCGACGGAAGGGCGGGCCCGCGTCGCCGGCTTCGATGTCGCGACGGAAGGGCCGAAGGTCAGATCTCAGATTGGCGCCGCGCTCCAGGAGGCGGCGCTCGACCCGCTTCTCACCGGCCGCGAGCATCTGCGGCTCCAGGCCGCTCTACAGGCGCTGCCCAGAGCCGAGCGTCAGTCGCGTGCGGACGAGCTGCTCGTGCGCGTCGGGCTCACGGAGGCGGCGAATCGGCGCGTGGGCGGGTACTCAGGCGGGATGAAGCGCCGGCTCGACCTCGCTCTGGCGCTCGTCCATCGGCCACGCGTCCTCTTTCTCGACGAACCGACGACGGGCCTTGACGTTCAGAGCCGGACGGCCCTCTGGGAGGAGGTCGACAACCTCGCGCGCCGCGACGGAGTCACCGTCTTCCTGACGACGCAGTACCTGGAGGAGGCGGATGCGCTCGCAGACCGGATCGGGATCATCGACGGAGGCCGGATCGTGGCGGACGGCACGCCGGCCGCGCTCAAGGCAGAGATCGGCCGGCCGACCGTGGAGGTCGTTCCCGCCGACGAGGCCGACACCGAGCGGCTCGCCGCTGTGCTCGAGACCTTCGGCGAGCGCTGCGGCTCCGCAGCACGGCGTGTCGGTCCGCCTCGACGCGGGTGCGACCGGCCTTGCCGAGATCGTCCGCGCTCTCGACGCGAGGGGCGTGAAGATCGAGAACCTCCAGCTCCACCAGCCGACGCTCGACGACGTCTTCCTGGCGAAGACCGGCCGCTCCCTCGAGGGCGCCGCTGACGACTCCGAGCCGAGCCGAGCACCGAGAGTCCGCCGCCGCAGGCGGCATGAGGGACGCGTTCGGCGACCAGGTCTACCTGCTCGCCCGCCGCTCCGTCCTTCGCACGCTCCGCCAGCCGGCCAACGTCGCCTTTCCCGCTCGTCTTCCCGCTGCTCCTTGCTCGCCGTCAACTCCGGCGGCCTCGACTCGGCCACCGAGCTGCCCGGCTTTCCCGCCGAGTCCTTCGTCGCCTTCGCGCTGGCGATCCCGTTCATCCAGGGCGCGCTCTTCGCGACGATGAACGCGGGCACAGACCTCGCGCGAGACATCCAGACTGGATTTCTGAGCCGGCTCTCGCTGACCCCGATGCGAGGGATCGCGGTGCTTGCCGGCCAGCTCGGGGGTGTGGTGGCGATGGGGCTAGCTCAGGCAGCCGTCTACCTGGGAGCCGGACTTGCGGTCGGCGTGCGACTCGAGTCGGGCTTCCTCGGCGCAGTCCTCCTCTTCATCTTCTCGGCGCTCGTCTCGCTCGGCTTCGGCTCGCTCGGCGCAATCGCGGCGCTCCGCACCGGCTCGGGCGAAGCGGTGCAGGGGCTCTTCCCGCTCTTCTTCGTCTCCCTCTTTCTGTCCTCGATGAACCTGCCGCGGAACCTGATCGAGATCGACTGGTTTCGCTACGTCGCCACGGCGAATCCGGTCTCGTACCTGATCGAGTGCGTGCGGAGCCTCGTCATCACCGGCTGGGACGGGCAGGCCCTCGCGCTCGGCTTCGGCCTTGCGGGGGCCATCGCCGTCGTCGGCCTGACGCTCGCCAACCTGGCGCTCCGCACGAGGATGACGCGCGCGTGAGGACGATCGCGGTCGCGCAGGGCGTCGCGTGGAGGACGCTCCACAACGTCTTTCACAACCCGGAGCTCCTGTTGCCGGGCCTGCTCTTCCCTCTCTTCTTCTTCGTGGCCTTCGCGGGCGGGCTCTCGCGGGTCGAGGACGTGCCCGGGTTCGAGTACGGCCCCGGCTACACCGGCTTTCAGTTCGTGTTCGTGCTCCTTCAGTCTGCGGCGTTCGGGGGCGTCTTCACGGGCTTCGGGATTGCGCGGGACTTCGAGAGCGGGTTCTCGCGCCGGCTCCTCCTCGCGGCTCCGAACCGCGCCGGGATCGTCATCGGGTACGCCGTCGCAGCCATCCTGCGCTGGCTCGTGACCGCGGCGATGCTCACCGCCGTCGCGCTCATCGCGGGTATGGACGTGGGCGGGAACGGCATCGACCTCTTCGGCCTCTACGGGCTCGCGCTCCTCGTGAACCTGGCCGGGATCCTGTGGGCGTGCGGCGTCGCGATGCGGCTCAGGACGATGCAGGCGGGGCCGGTCATGCAGATCCCCGTCTTCCTGACGCTCTTCTTCGCGCCGGTCTACGTTCCCCTGGCGCTGCTGGAGGGCTGGATCGAGGCGGTCGCGACCGCCAACCCCCTCACGCGGGTGCTCGAGGCGGGACGAAGCCTGCTCGCGGGTGGCCCAGACGACGTCGCGATCGCCTTCGGGGTCGCAGTCCTCCTCGCGGCGGTGCTCTGGGTCTGGGCGATCAGGGGACTTCAGAGCGCCGAGCGCGCCGGCTGAGCGGCCGACGAGGAAAGCGGCTGCCGCGACCGAACGTCCTCCGGTAGTTGCTAGAACGTTCGGCGGGCGCTCGGCGCCCATTTGTTTTTATGAGGCTCCTCCTCTACCTCCTCGGACTCCGCCCTTCCGGCTCCGGCTCGATCCCCCGTTTCAGGATCAAGGGGGCGCTCGGCCCCGCCGATTCGAAGTGCGTGAACTGGGTCAACCGGGTACGGGCCTCCAGGAAGGTGCGGCTCCTCCTCAATATCTCGTACGCCGTGATCGCGGTCGTCCTTGCCGTCTTCACGGCCCGGCACTTCGCCTCTTCCGGATGGCCGCTCGCCCATGCGGACCTCGCGCTCGTGGCCGCCTCGGGTCTGCTCTTCCTCCTCGCCTATGCGTTCAAGGCGATCGGCTGGCACCGCCTCTTCGCACCGCACGAGCGGCCCCACGCGATCGCACTCGCCGCCGCGGGCGGGGCAGCCTGCGTGACCGGCGCCGCCCTTCCTGGTCGTTTCGACGACGCGGTTCGGGTCGCCGTCGTCCGGAAGTACCCGGGCTGCGGCGAGGCGCGCGTCGGGACACTCTGCCTCTCGCTCTTCATGCTCGGCCTCGTGGACACCGTCGCGCTGACACCGCTCGCCGCTTCCGCCGCCGCGACCTCGGATGGAGCGCTTGTCCGCTGGATGCTCGCCGTCGTGGCCTTCGCCGGCCTCGGCGCGGCCGTCCTCATGACCTCGCTGCCGCGCCTGACCGCCAGCGGCCGGCTCGTCCGGTACCGCTTCGTGCGCTGGTTGGCGCAGCGCCTGACCGCGCCACGGGACGCCTGGGCGGCCACCGCGCTCGTCCTCGCCTCCTGGGTCGTTCGCGGCCTCGCGCTCCTCGCGCTGCTGGGCGCGCTCGGAATCGGAGTCTCCTTCCCGATCGCGCTCGCCTTCCTCTGTGGAGCGGCCGCCTCGGGCGCGCTCCCGATCGCCCCGGCCGGAGCCGCCACGCAAGCGGGCGCCGGCGCTGCGATCCTGATCGCGAGCGGCATCGGCACCACGCAGGCGATTGCCTTCGCCGTCGCCGCTCAGGCGCTCCTCATCATCGCCGGGGCGGCAGTGCTCGTCTTCGCAGCGCTCTGGACGGGCGGCTCGCGCCTCGCCGTCCGCCTCGCCACGGCTCCCGTTTAAGCCGCGAGGTTCAGCCGGGAGCGCCGCGGGCAGCGCTCGGCGCGCCATTGCCAGCCGAGCCTGAGAGCCCTCCTCGACCACGGGCTGAGTCTGGTCATGCCACCGGGTACGCTCCCGCCGTGCTCGACCTGCACGTCCTGAACGGCGCGCTCGTGATCGTGGCGAGCGTGCTCGCGTTCGGCTGGGGGCTCATTTACGTGCTCCGTGGCCGGCCGCCCGGCCGGCTCTACGCCCACGCGCTCGCACTCTCGCAGGCGCTGCTCATCGCCGAGCTCGTGCTCGGCCTCCTGCTGCTCGGGGACGGCCTCCGAAGCACCGACGGGCTTCACTACCTCTACGGCGTGCTGGCAGTTCTCGCGATCCTGTCCCCCTGGATGTATGCGCCGCCCGTCCCGGAACGACGCCTCCTCTGGTTCGTGGGCGCGAGCCTCGTCGCGGCCGGGCTCGCTGCACGGGCCTACACCACCTCCGCATGAACCTGAATCCCACCCTCCGAGGCTTTCTGATCATCGTGGCCGTGGCCGCGGTGATCACGGCCTTGCAGCTCGAACTGGCGCTCGACGCGGTCTTGATCGTCCTCCGGGTGCTCTTCCTGATCGCAATCGCGTTCATGCTCTACAGGCTCTGGCGCAACAACCGCAGCGAGCTCGACACCTGGCCGCGACGCGCTCAGGTTGTCTTCTACGGTGGCGCGCTCCTTGCGATCGTCGATGTCGCCGCGGCCTTCGTGACCGGCTTTCCCGAAGGAGGCCTGGAGGCGCTCGTCTTCTTCCTCGTGCTGGCCGCGTGTGCCTTCGCGATGGTGCGCGTCTGGCGCGACCAGCACTCGTACGGCTACTGAGCTACTCGGCCGGGACGCCGGCGCGGGCGCCGTCCAGCGAGCCGAGGATGTCGCGGATCTCCGCGGCCTCCCCGACGAAGATCGGAACGTCGCGCTCCGTGTAGCGGCTCGCCTCGGTTTCCCGGAGCGTCAGCATCAGCTCCAGGAAGTCCGCCGGCTCCTCGCACTCGAACGCCGTCATGAACTCCTGGTCGTCGATCCCGAACGAGTAGGTCGTGTGGTTCGTGATCGTCACGAAGCGGCTGCCGATCTCGGCGTGCTCGCGCATTGCGCGGCCGCGGTCTTCGAGCGGCAGGGCGTACCACTCGCGCTTCTTCACGAACGGGTAGACGACGAGGTATGGCGCCCCGCGCGGGATCACCCGGCGGTGCTTGCGCTTCTCCTCGAAGTACTTCGACGGACGGGTGGCGGCGAGGTAGCTGTACGGCGTCTCGAGCCAGCCGGCGAGCGGCGTCGCGTTCAGGTCGGTCTGGAGCTCTCGGAGATCCTCGAACCGGTCGGTCAGCTTCCAGAACATGAAGTCGGCCTCGGGCCGGACGCCGACGAGGCTGTACGCGCGGAGATCCATCCTCTCCGCCCACTCCTCGACGACCTCGGCGTACGCGTCCTTGGCGGCCGCGCGCTCTTCGATCGGAAGCCGTCGCCAGGCCTGGTCGACCCGGTGGAGGGTGTAGGCGACGTACTGCTGTCCCTCGTTGTCCTCGGGCACGAGCGAATCGTAGCCGCCGTGTTGCACTCCAGACACGCTCTGCGCGCCTCCCGCGATGCTTTCAGACCTAGCCTGAAAGGGCGGTCGGGGGCGCAGTCGGCGGGCAGGCGGGCGGTCTCGACCGCACACGTTGCGGGAGGCTCAAGCCTACGACTCACCGAGCTCGGCCTCGAGCTCGGCGATCAAGCCTCTGACCACGTCGGCGATGCGCTGCTCGCCGGGCTCGGTTGCTTCGGCGTAGCGCTCCAGGATCCCGTAGAGCATGGGCAGCGCAGTGTGCGGATCCGTCCCGACCACAGCGCCTATCTACCCTCAGCCCCCGGCCCAAACCTGAGAGGCGCGGGCAGACTTCTCCGATGGAGGACGGAGCAGCGATGCTGGCGACGCTGATCAGGGACGGCCAGCCCTGCGTGGCGCTCACAGGCGCTGGAGCGAGCACGGAGTCTGGGATTCCCGACTTTCGCTCGCCGACCGGGATCTGGGCGGAGTTCGACCCGCTCGAGTACGCGACACTCGGAGCGTTCCAACGGGATCCGGAGAAGGTCTGGCGCTTCTACGCGCCCCGGTTCTCGGCTCTGGCCGCCGCGGAGCCGAGTCGCGTCCACTCTGCGCTGGCGGAGCTGGAAGAGCTCGGGTTCCTCGAGGCCGTCGTGACGCAGAACATCGACCGGCTCCACGAGCGCGCCGGGAGCCGCGAGGTCGTCGAGGTGCACGGTTCGATCAGGGCGTCGCGCTGTCCGGGCTGTGCCAGGCCCTACGACCTGGCTCGGCTCCTCGAGCTCCTCGACGCCGGCGATGGAGCCCCGCGGTGCGAGGCCTGCGGCATCGTCCTCAAGCCGGGTGTCGTGTTCTTCGACGAGCTCCTGCCCGCCGAGGCGGTCGACCGCGCGTTCGAGCTTGCCCGCCGCGCGCGGCTCCTGCTCGTCGTGGGGACGTCGCTCGAGGTCTGGCCGGTGGCCGGGCTCCCCGACGAGACACTCGAGGCTGGAGGCCGCCTGGCCGTCCTGAACGAGAGCCCGACGCGCGCGGACGGGCGCGCCGAGCTCGTGGTCAGGGAGCCTGCGGGGGCCGTTCTGGGGGCCGCAGTCGCCCGGCTACGCTAGGCCAGAGTGGCCGAGGGCACACGCACCGAGCGCATCGAGACACAGCTGAAAGGGCTACCGCAGAAGCCCGGGGTCTACCTCTTCCGCGACGAAAAGGACGCCGTGCTGTACGTCGGCAAGGCAAAGCGCCTGCGCCCGCGCGTGCGCTCCTACTTCCGCGGCGGCGAGACCCGACAGGGCCTCGACAGGATGGTCAGCCGAGTGGAGCGCATGGAGGTGATCGTCACCCGGAACGAGACGGAGGCGATGCACCTCGAGCAGAACCTCGTCAAGCGCCATCGCCCGCCGTTCAACGTGCGCCTCCGCGACGACAAGTCGTATCCCTACATCTCGGTCACCGTCGAGGACGACTTCCCACGCGTCATGTTCACGCGGGAGCGACACCGGCGCGGCGTCGTCTACTTCGGCCCGTACGCGAACGCAAAGAAGGTGCGCGAGACGCTCGACGTCCTGAACCGCGTTTTCCCGTACCGACCCTGCGAGGGCCCGCAACCCGGTCGGCACAGCGGCATCCCGTGCCTCGACTACCACATCGACCGCTGCCAGGCGCCCTGCGTCGGCTACGTGAGCAAGGAGGACTACCGCGAGGTCGTCGACGGCGTGGTCGAGTTCCTCTCCGGCGAAACGCGTCCGATCATCCGGAGTCTCGAGGAGCGCATGGCCGACGCCTCCCGGCGCCAGGAGTTCGAAGCGGCGGCGCGGTACCGGAACCGGCTGAACTCGGTCCGCCACCTCGCCGAGCGCCAGGCTGCGGACAAGCGCGCCATCGGCACGATCGACGTCCTGGGAATCGCGTCCTCGACCGAACGGGCCGCCGTCCAGGTCTTTCCGCTCCGCGGCGGCCGCCTCGTTGACCGCCACAGCTTCCATCTCGACAACGTGGCCGGCCAGGACGACGACGCGCTCCTCGAGGCCTTCGCGCTCGAGTACTACGGGAGTGCGCCGGCGATTCCGCCGCTCATCGTCCTTCCACCCGACGCGGCGCCGAACCCCGCCCTCGAGGAGTTCCTGACGGAGCGGCGCGGCTCCCAGGTCGAGGTGCGGCCGGCTCAGCGGGGAGAGAAGCGCCGGCTGGCCGAGCTCGCGCGCCAGAACGCCGAGCTTGCGCTCGAGCAGGACGTCGTCGACGCCGAGCGCAAGCGGGCGCGTCGGATCGAGGCGCTCGAGGAGCTCCGGGAGCGGTTGAACCTCGAGAGCCTGCCGCTTCGGATCGAGTGCTTCGACATCTCGAACATCCAGGCCGAGTCGCCGGTGGGCTCCATGGTCGTCTTCCAGGACGCGGTTCCGAAGAAGGCCCACTACCGGAAGTTCGGGATCCGCGAGGCCGAGGGCCCGGATGACTTCGCGATGATGGCCGAGGTCGTATCGAGGCGGTTTGCGCGCCTTCGGCCTGCGACCGACCTGGCCGGGTACGACGAGAGCTTCGCCGCGACGCCGAACCTCGTCGTCATCGATGGTGGCAAGGGCCAGCTCGCGGCGGCGCTGGCCGCCATGCACGCCTTCGAGCTCCCGCGCGTGGCCGTGATCGCGCTCGCCAAGCGCGAGGAGGAGGTGTTCCTCCCGAACCGCTCGAAGCCGGTGCGGCTCGAGCCGGGCTCGGCGGGCCTCCAGCTCCTCCAGCGAATCCGCGACGAGGCGCACCGCTTCGCGCTCGGCTTTCACCGCCAGCGCAGGGGCGCACGGTCGCACGAGTCGATCATGGACGCGCTGCCGGGAGTCGGTCCGGCCCGGAAGCGCGCCCTCATGCAGCACTTCGGCTCTCCCGAGCGCCTTCTCGCGGCCGCGGCAGAGGAGCTCGAAGGGGTGCCCGGGGTTCCGGCCACGACCGGCAGGCGGATCTACGCGGCGCTCCACAAGGCGGGAGGCGGATGACCGGCGGCGTCAGGCTCGAGCCGTACGACCCCGGCTGGCCGCGCCGGGCGGCCGAGGAGATCGAGCTGGTCTGCGACGCGCTCGCCGCGGTGGCCGTCGAGCACGTGGGCAGCACGGCCGTGCCCGGTCTGGATGGGAAGCCGATCGTCGACCTCCTGGCGGGACTCGGCTCGCTCGAGTTGAGCGCCGAGCAGCTCCGGGCGATGGACGCGCTCGGGTACGAGTGCCTCGGCGAGTACGGGATCCCAGGCCGGATCTATTTCCGCAAGGGAGTGCCGCGGACACACCACGTCCATGCCGTCGCCATCGAGGGCGGACACTGGGCGCGCCACCTCGCGGTGCGCGACTACCTGCGGCACGACCCCGCCGAGGCTGCGCTCTACGGCGCCGAGAAGCGGCGCGCGCTCGCGGCGGCCGGCGGCGACTGGGAGGCGTACTGCGACGAGAAGGCCGACTACGTCGAGGGACTCGAGCGCCGTGCCCTTGCCTGGTCGCGAGCGAAGGGCGCGTCGCTGTAGCCGGCCCGCAACACGGCGAAGGGGCGTCGCCGGCAGTCGGGCCGCGGGCGGTCGTTCAGCTCCTGCGGACGCGTGAGTTCGCGCCGTACTTCGTCGGGAACGCGCTGTCGGCGAGCGGCGGCTGGTTCCAGAACCTCGCCGCTGCGATTCTCGTCTACCGACTGACAGGCTCCGAGTTCCTGCTCGGGGTCCTGACGTTCGCGAACTTCATCCCGATGCTGGTGCTCGCGCCCTGGGCCGGGAGCGCGGCCGACCGGTACGACAGGCGGAAGCTCCTCCTGGTCACGCAACCGCTGTCGGCGCTCCTGGCCGGGGTGCTCGCGCTCGTGACCGCCTTCGACCTCGCGACCGCTCCGCTCGTGATCTGCCTCGTACTTGCGGTCGGCGTCGTGTCGGCGTTCTCGACGCCGGCCCAGATGGCGCTGATCGGGTCGCTCGTCCCTCCTCGCGACCTTCCCTCCGCGGTGGCGCTCAACTCGATGACGTTCAACATCGCGCGTGCCGCCGGGCCGGCGCTCGCCGGGCTCACGATCGCAACCCTCGGCATCGCCGAATCGTTCGCGGTCAACTCGGCGAGCTACCTGATCTTCACGTTCGCGCTGCTCAAGCTTCGGCCCCGGGAGCAGGCGCGCGCCGCACACGGGGAATCCGGACTCCGGGACAGCCTCCGGCTCGTGGCGCGGGAGCCGCGGCTCCTCGCCTACCTCCTCGTCGTCGCCGCCGTGGGGTTCGCGTCGGATCCGGTGAACACCCTCGCACCGGCCTTCGCCGAGGAGTTCGGCTACGCCGACACCGTGTCGGGCTTGGTGATCGGCGCATTCGGAGCCGGCGCGGTCACCGCGGCCTTCGTCGTGGCCGGCCGCGCGGCCGGATCCGTGCGCCGCCTCGTGGCAACGCTGACCCTCATGGGCGCCGGGATCGTGGCCTTCTCGCTCTCGCCCCGGCTCGAGCTCGGCTTCGTGTTCCTGTTCCTCGCCGGGCTCGGCTACCTGAGCGCGAACACCGCCGCGACGAGCAGGCTCCAGCTCGACGTCGCCGAGCAGCCAGCGCGGGCGGATCATGGCGCTCTGGACAGTCGCCTTCCTCGGCCTGCGGCCGATCGCGAGCCTCGTCGACGGTGCCGTTGCCTCCGCGGTCGGAGTGCGGTACGCCGGGATCCTGCTCTCCCTGCCGGTGTTCGCCTGCGCCGCCGGGCTCCTCGTCGCGTCCGCGGCAAGCACGCGGCGTCGGAAGGCGGCGTCAGCCGCGTGACAGGAGCCAGAGCCCGCCGACCGTGTAGAGCACCATCAGGCCGAGGAGGGCGTACTGCGTCCGGAGTGCCTCGCGCGGCTCGGAGGAGAGGGCGAGCGCGCGGTCGTGCGCCAGAACGAGTCCCGCGATGTGGCCGAGGACGAGCGCGCCGACCTGGACGTACCAGACGGTATTCGGCGAGACGAGCGTGATGTCGGGCTGGTAGTCCCTTGTTCCGAAGAGGTCCCAGCCTCGACCGAACGGGTCGGAGGCGAGCGGGATCCCGAACTGGCCCTGGATTGCGAGCAGGGTGAAGTAGTGCGCGACCACGTACACGAACGCGACGGGCACGAGACTCAGCACGAACGCCTCGGCGAGCCCGCGCCTTCCGATCAGCCTCCCGGCCGCGGTCGTCGCAGCGAGGTAGGCGAGCGCGACGAGGAGGACGGCCAGAGTCAGGCCGGCGAGGTTGAGGAGCGTCTGGAAGAGGTCGGCGCCGCCGACTCTGCGAGCTCGGCGATCCGATCCTGCCAGCCCGCGGTTTGGCTAAAGCCGTCGAAGGCGACCGCGCCGAGCATGATCGCGACGAACGCAAGCGTGCCGGGAGCCCGGTCGGGCTCCGCGAGCCCGACGAGCGGGGGGCGGGCCACGACCTCCCGGCGGCCCTCCCGGTCCCGGACGGCGACCGGCGCGAGCCTGGCGAGGAGACCGAAGTAGACGCTGAAGCCGTCGCCGTACCGGAACCAGGCGTCCCGGCCGAACACCGCTGCGCCGGTCCAGGTGGCCGCCGAGTAGATGAGGATCGCGAGTCCGAGCTGACGCGGCTCGGCCGGGTGCGCGTACGCGAGCTCCAGGGCCGCGAAGGCGAAGAGGAGCGCCGCGGCGGGCCAGCGTCCGAGACGTTCCGGGTACGGCCGGACGGTCTCGCCGCCGCCGGCCAGCCTGACGACGCCGTCCGCTGCAGCCTTCCATGGGTTGAGCGCCGACCACAGGTTCCCGAAGAGCACCGTGAGCGGTACGAGGCCGAGCCAGAAGAGGACGTAGACGAAGGTCGGAGCCAGGTTCAGGGCCGACGAGCGCGATCCGAAGAGCGCCGCCGCGGTCACGACGCAGAACACTGCGAGCGACAGGGCTCCGAGCAGGAGCCGCAGCTGAGCGGAGAGCAACACGCGCTGGAGGCCGGCCGGGAGTGGTCTTCCCTCCTTGCCCCCCTCGAGGACCGGCTGCCGCCAGAGCGCGGCGAGAGCGACGAAGGAGACCACGAGGACGACCGCCGCTCCGTAGGCGAAGAGCCACATCGGGACGGGGAGGTCCTGAACGGACCCGATGCCGTGGGCGAAGACCGTCACGGCTGGACGGTGAGCTGCGCGATCTGTTGCGCGCGGTCCTCGAGCTCGACTTCGAACTGGCCGGGGACTGTGGCCCGGAAGGCGATCCTGGCCGTCTGACCGGGGGAGACGTCCGCCATCAGGTCGTAGCCGTGGACGTGCACGTGGTCGGCTACGTCCGCCCGCACGACGAGGACGATGCGCTCGCCGCGCTCGACGTCGACGCGCTCGATCTCAGGCTCGCCGCTTCGGACGTCGATTCGGATCAAGCGCGGGCCGGCCGGCTCCTCGGGCTCCGTGGTCGTCGCGTCCGTCTCGGTGTCTGTCGTCGTCTTGCCGCTCGTCGTCGGCTCGGCCGTAGGGCTCGCCTCCGTCTCGTCGGAGCCGGGCCGGAGCACCAGGAAGAGGATGACGGCGACGGCCACTCCGGCCGCCGCGAGCAGCAGTCTTCCCGTCGTGCCCATAGACACTGATTGTGACCAACGGCGACCCGGGGGCGCGGCATCTGCCGGCCCCCGGGTCGAACCGTGGGACTACCTGGTCAGGCGGTAGACGTCGAAGCCGCGGAGCATGTCGCCGGCGTAGATCCAGCCGCCCTTGTACGACTTCGCCGACCACGTCTCGGCGCCGAACTGGACGTTCCAGCCGTGCGTGTTCCCCCAGGTCGAGAGCGGGTGCTCGGCGATGTCGTCGTTGTTGCTCGGCCGAGCTTGGAACCCGACGTGCCAGACCCCGGCGCCGTACCAGCCGGTGACGAGCTGGCGGTTCGAGAGCCGGGCCACGCCGTCGTACCCGCCCGCGACTGCGCCCGGCGAGGCGGTGCCGTTCCCGCCGATCCGGAAGACGTGGACGGTGCACGCACGCGTGTACTTCCCGCCGACCGTATCGACCGGCAGGGGCTCCGGATTCGGGTTGAAGTAGACGCCGAGCTTCTTCGGGTTCCGATGTGTGGCGTCCCGCGACCGGGCGACGCCCCTGATGTGGTCGAGCGCCCAGAAGTGGAGGCCGCCCTCGAGCCCGTTCTCGGCGGCGTTGCAGCCGGTCTCGGACACCCCGCCGCCCTTCTCGTCGCCGATCACCAGAATCTTGCCGTCGGGCGTCACGTCCGCCTGATGCGAGATCGAGATGTTCCGCGCGGGCTCGCCGCCTTCGGGCTCGGAGACATTCGGGATGACGCTCAGCGTCGGAAGCTGGCCCTGGAGAGCTCGGCTCGAGTTCACGATGAACGTCGAGTTGATGGCCGCCACGTACATCCGGTTCCCGCTCCGCGAGAAGTGGAGGTCGTGGGGGCGCCACTCGCCGTTCGTGTCCGCGCCGGACGCCGTCTTCATGACGACGCACTCGGCGTTCGGCCACAGTGGCGGCGGGCAGCGGTCGGCATTGACGCGCGATCCGTCGATGAACCGGTAGCGAAGGACCGGCCCGCTCGTCGTCAGGTTCCGCAGGTCGATGACGTCAACGGCCCAGTCGGAGGACGGATTCGAGATGGCAAGCCAGTTCCCGCTCGGGTGGAGGGTGGAGTTGTGCGCACCCCCCGGCGGGTTGGCGATGCAGTCCTCGAGCTCGACCTTGAACTTCGCCGTTGCCTTGTTGTAGAGCAACCGATAGACGTCGACGCCCTGGTCTCGGCTCGTCGGATACTTCGTCTTCAAGCACGTGGAGGCCGAGGACGGCTCGCCGCTGACGCCGTCGAAGGTCGAGACCGCGATGTTTCCTCGCACCTGGATGTCGTTCTGCCAGCCGGCGTCCTGGTAACCGCCCGCCCGCTTGGGCTGGGCCGGATTCGTGACGTCCCAGATCTTGAAGCCCTCGCCCATCGTCCCGACGAAGGCGTAGTCGCGGACCTTGCCGCTCGCGTCACGCCGCGACTGGAGCTCGACGTCGGTGCCGACGAACCCGCAGCGGTTCGCGACGTGGACGATGTTCCTCTGCGCCCGGGCCGGCGTGCTGACCGCCGGAATCTCGTCGCACGGGAGCGCCGTCTGGCGCACCGGGTCGGTCGGGTCGCCCCCGACGGCGACCGCGCCGAGCACGGGAACGGTCGCGAGCAACGCGAGTACGAGCGCGCTCAGGCCGAGCTTGCGCCTGCGGCTCATGGTGGGCTTCGGATCCATTCAGCTTCCCCCTTGTCGTGACGCCGGCGCGCACGAGGTCGCCGCCGAGCCTTCTCGATGCCAGAGGGGACGTACCCGTTCAGCGCCGGAAGAAACGTGCCGCGAGGCACGAAAACTGGCTAGATCGCGCCCTCATGGGGGTCTTCCCGCATGTACGGGTAGCGGTAGTCCCGCGGCGGGACGAACGTCTCCTTCACGGTGCGCGGGCTGACCCAGCGGATCAGGTTCCACATCGAGCCCGCCTTGTCGTTGGTGCCCGAGGCGCGCGCGCCGCCGAAGGGCTGCTGGCCCACCACGGCCCCCGTCGGCTTGTCGTTGACGTAGAAATTGCCGGCGGCGTAGCGGAGCGCCTCCGACGCCTCGAGTACCGCCTCACGCTCCTCGGCGAAGACCGCACCGGTCAGCCCGTAGGGCGCGGTGCGGTCGACGAGCTCGAGGGTCGGCTCGAACTCGTCCTCGGGGTAGACGTAGGCGGTGACGACGGGCCCGAAGAGCTCGTCTCGCAGGAGCCGGAACTCGGGGTCTTCCGTCTCGATCACGGTCGGCTCGACGAAGTAGCCCTCGCTGTCGTCGACGCCGCCGCCCACCACGATTCGCGTCTTCGCATGGTTCTTGGCTTCCTCGATGGCGTCCTTTTGCGTCCGGAACGAGCTCTCGTCGATGACGGCGCCCATGAAGTTCGTGAAGTCGGCCACGTCGCCCATCCGAATCGCGCCGACGTCGGCCTCGAGCCGCAGGCGGATCTCGGGCCAGAGGTTGGACGGCATATAGAGCCGCGACGCGGCCGAGCACTTCTGTCCCTGGTACTCGAAGGAGCCGCGGACGATCGCGGCCGCGACCGCATCCGGATTCGCAGAGCGGTGAGCGACGATGAAGTCCTTGCCGCCCGTCTCGCCGACGAGGCGAGGGTAGTTCCGGTAGCCGGTGATGCTGGCGCCCAGGGTCTTCCACATGCTCTGAAAGACCGGCGTCGAGCCCGTGAAGTGAATCCCCGCGAGATGCTCGCTCGCGAGAGCGGCGTTTCCGATCTCGAAGCCGGATCCGTACACGAGGTTGATCACGCCCGGTGGGAGGCCTGCCTCCTCGAAGAGGCGCATGAGGTAGTAGGCGGAGACCATCGCCGTCGAAGCCGGCTTCCAGACGACCGTGTTGCCCATGAGCGCAGCCGAGCTCGGCAGGTTCCCCGCAATGGCGGTGAAGTTGAAGGGGGTGACCGCGAAGACGAAGCCCTCGAGGGGGCGGTACTCCATCCGGTTCCAGACACCCGGTGAGGAGATCGGTTGCTCCTCGTAGATCCGCACCATGAACTCGACGTTGAAGCGGAGGAAATCGATGAGCTCGCAGGCTGCGTCGATCTCGGCCTGGTGCGCGGTCTTCGACTGGCCGAGCATCGTGGCCGCGTTCAGGGTGTCGCGCCAGGGCCCGGCGAGGAGCTCGGCGGCACGGAGAAAAACCGTGGCCCGCTCCTCCCAGGGAAGGCGGCTCCAGTCATGCCAGGCCTCGCCGGCGGCGTCGATCGCCCGCCCGACCTCGGTCTCACCGCCCTGGTGGACGTCGGCGAGAACATGATTCTTGTCGTGGGGCATGACGGCCTCGCGGGTCTTGCCGGTCGCCACGTCCTGACCGTCGATCACGAGCGGGATCTCGATGCGTTCGCCGCGCATCTGCTCCAGGCGCACGCGGAGGCTCTCGCGCTCCGGCGAGCCCGGCTCGTATCCCTTGACGGGCTCGTTGACCGGCGTCGGAGGGCGGAAGATCCCGGGGGCGCTCATCGGCCGCGATTGTAGGCTGGCCCCGCGTGAGCGTGACGATGCTGACGTACGAGGCCCCCGGCTTCGGCGTCGGGGAGCTGTGGCTCGACGACGGGCGCCTGGTGTGGCACGAGCTGCCGCGCCTCAGGACCCTTCCGGACGTGTCCTCCGAGGGGGCCGGCCGCACGCCACCCACCGCGCAGAGCGTACCCCGCAAGAACGCACGGGTGGTGCGCGCTTCGAGTCAAAACAGTGCCAAGTCGCTCCCGGAACGCCTGCAGGCCTTCTTCCGCGGCGAGGCCGTCGCGTTCGACGACGTCGAGCTCGACCTCGAGTGGGCGACGCCCTTCCAACGCGCGGTCACGGAAACGCTCCGGCGTGTTCCCCGTGGGGAGGTCGTGACCTACGGCGAGTTGGCAGCGCACGCCGGCTACCCGCAGGCCCAGCGCGCCGCTGGTACGTACTGCGCCGGCAACCGCTACGGAGTCGTCGTTCCTTGCCACCGCGTCGTCTCCGCGACGGGACCGGGCTCGTACGGCTCGCTCGGCGTCGACTACAAGCGGCGGCTACTCGCCTACGAGGGCGTCACGCTCGCGTGAGCCTCTCGCAGGACGTCCGCGGCGAGCTCGCCGCCATCGACCCACGGAAGCCATGCTGCCGACTCGCCGAGCTCTCGGCCCTCGTTCGAACCGCCGGCAGCGTTCACCTCCGCGGCTCGGGGCGTCTCTCTGTCCACCTGGAGGTGGCCAGTGCTCCGGTCGCCCGCAGAGCCTTCGCGCTCCTGCGCGGCTACGGCCTGCCTTGCGAGATCCGAGCCTTCAGGCGACGGGCCTTCGAGCGCGCGAACCGCTACCAGCTCCATCTACACGACGATCCGCTCGTCCTCCAGGCTCTGCACGAGGCGGGGATCCTCGGGGCCGGGCTGGCGCCGCTCGATCGCCCGCCGCGCCGCGTCGTGCGCCGATCCTGCTGCCGCGTTGCGTACCTGAGAGGTGCGTTCCTCGCGTCCGGATCTGTCAGCGGTCCACGTGACGCGCATCTCGAGCTTCGCGCCGCCGACTCCGCCGGCGCCGAGCTCCTCGCAGAGCTCGCCGCTCTCGAACGCTTCAAGCTGAAAGTCCGTCCGCGCCGCAGCCATGCCTTCGCCTACGTCAAGGGACTGGAGGCGGTGGCCGAGCTCCTCGCTGTCCTCGGCGCGCACGAAACCGCACTTCGCCTGGAGGAGGCGGCGGTCGTCGGAGCGACGCGCGCCCGGGCCAACCGGCTGACAAACGCCGACCACGCCAACATCCGGCGTGCAAGCCGCGCCGCCGGCGCCCAGTTGCGCGCCATCGAAAGGCTCCGGAGCGACGGACGCCTCGAGACGCTCGCGCCCGAACTCCGCGAGATCGCCGCGCTTCGAAGCCGCCACCCGACGCTCTCGCTCCGCGAGCTCGCAGAGCGGTGCTCACCGCCCGCGACGAAGGCCGCCGCGCAGCGACGGCTCGGCCGGCTGCGGCGCCTGGCCGAGCGATAGAGAACGAGCGGGCCGGAGGGGAAGCTCCGAGGACGACCTCCCCCTCCGGTTTCAGCCGCGCTCCGGACCTTGGTGTCGGACGGGGTCTGAATCCAACACCGGACGAGCGCGGACCCGCTCTCGGCCAGTATGCAGGATCGCGCCTGCGACTTCCAGACCTTGCCATGATCTGCCTGGAACGGCCGGGATACTCGAGCCCGGATAGGATCGAGCGCGGGGCTGACGTCGACTCGAAGGGATCTCGGATGAGCGTTCGCGTGGGCATCAACGGCTTCGGCCGGATCGGCAGAAACTTCTACCGCGCGGCGCGGAAGCAGGGGGCCGACATCGAGCTGGTCGCCGTCAACGACCTCGGCGATGCGGAGACGATGGCTCACCTCCTCAAGTACGACTCGACGCTCGGCCGGCTCGAGGACGAGGTCTCCGCCGAGGATGGGGCGATCCGCGTGGGCGACGTCGAGATCAAGCTCCTGAACGAGCGGGAGCCTGCCAACCTCCCCTGGAAGGACCTCGGCGTCCAGGTCGCGATCGAGTCGACCGGTCTCTTCACGAAGCGCGAGGGCGCACAGGCGCACCTCGACGCCGGCGCGGAGAAGGTGCTGATCTCGGCGCCGGCCACCGACCCCGACATCACGGTCGTGCTCGGCGTCAACGACGACCAGTACGACCGCGACAGCCACCACATCGTCTCGAACGCGTCCTGCACGACGAACTGCGTCGCACCCGTCGCCAAGGTGCTGAACGACGCATGGGGGATCGAGTGCGGCTTCATGACCACGATCCACGCGTACACGAACGATCAGAAGATCCTCGACCTCCCGCACTCGGATCTTCGGCGCGCCCGCGCGGCCGCGATCAACCTCATCCCGACCTCGACCGGCGCTGCGAAGGCGATCGGCCTCGTCATCCCGGAGCTCCAGGGCAAGGTGGACGGGATCTCGGTTCGCGCCCCGGTCCCGACCGGTTCGATCACCGATCTTGTCGTGCGCGTCGGGAGCGACGTCACGGCCGGCGAGGTGAACGCGAAGTTCGAGGAGGTCGCCGACAAGGGCCGGTTCGAGGGGATCCTCAGGTACTCGACCGACCCGCTCGTCTCCTCCGACATCCAGGGCGACTCGTACTCGTCGATCCTCGACTCGGAGCAGACGATGGCGAAGGGCCAGATGGTCAAGGTCATGAGCTGGTACGACAACGAGTGGGGCTACAGCTGCCGGCTCGTGGATCTCGTGCAGCGCCTGCTCTAGTGCGGTTACCGCGCTCGGTTCGCGACGCGGACGTCGGGGGGAAGCGCGTCCTCGTCCGCGTCGACTTCAACGTGCCGCTCGAGGACGGGCGGGTCGCGGACGACACCCGGATTCGCGCGGCGCTCCCGACTCTCGAACTGCTCCTGGAGCGTGACGCTCAGAGCTCGTGCTCTGCTCCCACCTCGGCCGGCCGAAGGGCGAGGATCCTGCCCTCTCGCTCGAGCCCGCCCACGAGAGACTTCGGGAGCTCTTGGCCGACGAGCGGATCCGGGTTCTCGAGAACACTCGCTTCAACCCCGGCGAGACGAAGAACGACACCGAGCTCGCGCGCGAGCTGGCCGCGCACGGCGACCTCTACGTGAACGACGCCTTCGGGGCCGCGCACCGCGCGCACTCCTCCACGGTCGGCGTGGCCGGGCTCCTCCCGGCCTATGCGGGCCTGCTGCTCCTGCGTGAGCTCGAGGAGCTGGGCTCGCTCCTCGAGTCCCCGGCGCGCCCCTTCGTCGCGGTGGTCGGCGGGGCGAAGGTCGAGGACAAGGTCGGCGTCCTGCGTTCGCTCGCCGAGCGGGCCGACTCGCTGCTCGTCGGCGGCAAGATGGCCGAGGACATCCGCGGCGACGAGGAGCACTCCGATCTCGATGCCGAGCTCCCTCTCGACGTCGTCGCAGCCGCCGAGTTCGAAGAGCACGCCGAGCTCCGGATCACCGGGGTCGGGCGACGTACCCGAGGGCTGGCTCGGCCTGGACATCGGCCCCCAAACCCGGCGGGCCTTCGCCGAGCGGATCGGCGCCGCCAGGACGGTCTTCTGGAACGGGCCGATGGGTGTCTTCGAGTGGGCTCGCTTCGCGGAGGGGACGAAGGCGGTGGCCGAGGCCGTGGCCGCCGCGGACGCGCACACGGTCGTCGGCGGCGGCGACTCGGTTCGAGCCGTCCAGGAGCTCGGCCTGGCCGAGCGGATCGACTGGGTCTCCACGGGCGGCGGCGCGTCCCTCGAGCTCCTCGAGGGCAAGGAGCTGCCCGGAGTCGTCGCGATCCCGGCCGCGTGACGATTCGCCCCGCCGGGCCGGCCGACCTCGACGCGCTCTTCGCGATCCAGAAGGAGGCGTCGACAACGGCCTACGCACATGTCTATCCGCCCGAGCTCTACGCCTATCCGGACGAGGCCGTGCGGGAGGACATGGCCCGGCGCCTCGCGGGCGCGGAGGCCACCTACCTCGTCGCGGAGGAGGCCGGCCGCGCGATCGGTCTCGTCGGCGTCTCGCCGGGCTGGATCGAGCAGCTCTACGTGCGGCCGGAGGCGCAGGGGCGCGGCGTCGGCTCCAGGCTGCTCGCTGAGGCCGTCTCGCGGCGGCGCGAGGCCGGCGATACGGAGCTTCGCCTCTGGACGCTCGAGGCCAACGAGCCGGGCCGGCGCTTCTACGAAGGGCGTGGCTGGCAGCTCGCTCCTGAAACCCGCGTGGTGCCGTACCCGCCGCACCCGATAGACGTCAGCTACGTCCTGACCTTCTAGGCGCCGTGGACGACGAGCCGGACACTGTGGCCGGGCGGTTCGAACGTCGTGTCCGGACGGAGCATGCCGGTGACGATCTCCCAGACGGATTCGGGCCGCCAGGCGTCATCTCCCGGTCCGTGGACGAACGCGCTCGACTCGATCACGGCCCCGAGGAGCGCCCAGACGGCCTCGGTGACCGAGCGGCTGATGCCGTTGCCGATCCAGCGGAGCGACACGACGAAGACGCCGGCCTCGTCGGTCGCCGCGTCCTCGAGGATGAACGACGAGCCTTGGGCGGAGCAGGCGCGGCGGAGGTGCGGCGGGAGGTGAACTTCCGGCGACTCGGCGATCCACTCCGGTGCGTGCATGGCGTCGAGGAGCTTGGCCGCCTCGGGCACGAGCGCCTGCACGCGCTCGCGTCGCCTCGCCCGCGCTCGTCTCCGTCGCAGCGCCGCTGCACGGACGAGCGTAGCGGACCTCCCTCGTAGGATTCCGCCTCCATGCTGATCGCAGGGAACTGGAAGATGTTCAAGGGACCGCGGGAAGCCCGCGATTTCTGCCGTGAGCTCCGGCACCGCGTCGCCGGGCTCGACTGGGTCGACGTCGCCGTTTGCCCTCCCTACGTCTCGCTCGCGGCGGCTGTCGAGGAGCTGGAGGGAAGCGGAGTCACTGTCTACTCCCAGAACGTCCACTGGGCAGACGAGGGCGCCTACACGGGAGAGATCGCCCCTTCGATGCTGCTCGAGCTCGGGGTGGACGGCGCTCTCGTCGCCCACTCGGAGCGCCGCGTTCTCTTCGGCGAGACCGACGAGACGGCCGCGCGGCGGATGGACGCGGCCCTCGAGGCCGGCCTGCGCGTGATCGCCTGCGTCGGCGAGACCGAGGAGGAGCGCGAGCGGGCCGAGACCGAGTCCGTCCTCGAGCGCCAGGTGAGCGCGATCGCACGGGTAGCCGACTCGCACGAACGCGAGCGCCTGACGCTCGCCTACGAGCCTGTCTGGGCGATCGGCACCGGCCGCACGGCGACCCCCGAGCAGGCCGAGCACGAGCACGCGTTCATCCGGAGCTTGATCGACGTACCCGTCCTCTACGGCGGCTCGGTGAAGCCCGACAACGCAGAGGAGCTACTCGTCCAGCCTGACGTCGACGGCGCCTTGATCGGAGGCGCGTCGCTCGAGCTCGAATCGTTCGCGTCGGTGTGCGAGACGGCAAGCCGTATCCAGTCGTAGCGCTCGTCATCCTCGACGGCTGGGGTTGCGCGCCGCCGGGGCCGGGGAACGCGGTCGAGCTCGCGGACACGCCGGTCTTCGACGACCTCTGGAGCGCGCTTCCCGCACACGACGCTCGCGCGTCCGGGCTGGCGGTCGGGCTCCCGGACGGCCAGATGGGGAACTCGGAGGTCGGGCACCTGACGATCGGCTCCGGGCGGATCGTCGACCAGGACCTCGTGCGGGTGAACCGCGCGGTCGAGTCCGGAGCGTTCTTCGAGAACGAGGCGCTCCGTGGCGCGTTCGAGCGGGCGCGTGAGCGCGCCGGGAACGTCCATCTGCTCGGACTCGTCTCCTACGGCGGCGTTCACTCGCACATCGAGCACCTGCGTGCTCTGCTCGAGCTCGCGCGACGCGAGGGGATGGCGGAGCGCACGTTCGTCCACGCCTTCACCGACGGTCGCGACGTCTCGCCGCATGCGGCTCGCTCCGACCTGGCCGAGCTCCTGGCCGAGCAAGCGCCGATCGTCACGCGTCTGCGGCCGCTACTACGCCATGGACCGCGACGGGCGCTGGGAGCGGACGGAGCGGGCGCTCGGAGCGATCCTGCGAGCCGAGGGCGCCAGGCGGCCGATGCCGTCGCCGCGGTCGACGGCGAGCTACGAGCGCGGAGTCACGGACGAGTTCGTCGAGCCGGTCGTCCTCCCGGGAGCCCGGCTCGACCCGGCGCGCGACGCGGCGATCCACTTCAACTTCCGACCCGACCGCGCCCGCCAGCTCACGCGAGAAGCTCCTCGAGCTCGGGGTCGACCTGACGACGATGACCCGCTACCGCGACGACTTCGCGTGTCCGGTCGCCTTTCCGGAGCAGAACGTCTCGCGAGACGATGGCCGAGGTGCTCTCCGAGCACGGCCTCCGCCAGCTTCACGTCGCGGAAACCGAGAAGTACGCGCACGTGACGTACTTCTTCAACGGCGGCGACGAACGGGAGTGGGAGGGGGAGGCGCGCGATCCTCGTCCCCTCGCCGCGTGACGTCGCGACCTACGACCAGAAGCCCGAGATGTCGGCGCGGGAGGTCGCCGAGCGCGTCGTGGCCGAGATCGGAGACGGCTACCGCTTCGCCGTCGTCAACTTCGCCAACCCGGACATGGTCGGCCACACCGGCGTCATCCCTGCCGTGGTGACCGCGGTCGAGACCGTCGACGAGTGCCTCGGCCGCGTCGTCGCAGCCGTGGACGCCCTCGGCGGCGTCTGCCTCGTCACAGCGGATCACGGGAACGCCGAGCAGCTTCTCGAGCCAGACGGCGTCAGCCCGCATACGGCGCACACGACGAATCCGGTTCCACTCGTCATCACCATTCCCGGTCTGGAGCTTCGCGAGGGCTGCGGCCTCTCCGACCTCGTCCCGACGTGTCTCGAGCTCTTGGAACTGCCGCAACCCGCCGAGATGACCGGCTCGAGCGTCGTCTCGTCCTGAAGGCGTCCTTATACTTCCATTACCTCGTGTCGCTGCCACAGCCCGATCCGGCCGTCCTTCGCCACGCGCAGCGAGGTGACGAGCGGGCCTTCTCGATCATCCACAAGGCCTACGAGGTGCCGATCTACAACTACGTGCTGCGCATGGTCGGCGACCGGGCCCTGGCCGAGGATCTGACGCAGGACATCTTCCTGCGGATCTACCAGGGGCTCTCGGGCTTCTCGCTTCGCTGCCGCTTCACGACCTGGCTCTTCCAGGTGGCGAAGAACCGAGTGCTCGACGAGCTGCGGGCCCGCGAGCGGAAGCCGCAGTCGGCCATGCCGATCGACGAGCTGCCGCAGCTCGACCACGTCGACGCTCCACTCGAGCGGATCGAGGCCATCGACGCCGTCTGGCGCGCGGTCGGCCGGCTCAACCCAGACCTGAAGATGGCGCTCCTCATGCGGGACGTCGTCGGGCTCTCGTACCTCGAGATCGGCGACGCGCTCGAGATCACCCTCGCGACCGTCAAGTGGCGGATCTACAAGGCGCGCGAAGAGGTTCAGGTTGCGCTCGCCCGTGAGGGCATCGAGTTCTACGCGTCGTCGCGCGAAGAGACCGTCCAGCTCTAGGGGTCTGGCGAAGCGGTCTTCGCGGCCGGGCGGCACAACGACTGTTTCGTCAAACCCCCATAGGGGCTAGAGGCCGTGCTCGAGTCGCGCGGCCAGCGCCTCGGGAAGCCCGCGGTCGCGGATCTCGCGCTGGGTCTCCTCGATCGGGTACTCGGTGCGCCGGAAGGTCGCCCGGCCGGCGTCGAGGTCGAGGAGGAGCCAGGCTGCCCGTGGGTCGCCGTCGCGTGGCTGGCCGACCGAACCCGGATTGAGAAGCCAGCGTTTCTCGCCGAGCTCGACCTCAGACCCCCCCTCGGCGACACCGCCCTCGATGGTCTCTCCGTCGAACCAGATCGCGAGCGGCACGTGGCTGTGCCCGACGACCACGAGCTGGTTCTCGACCGCGAGCAGCGCACCAAGCGCGCTCTCGGCCGAGAGCACGTACTCCCAGACGGGATCGCGGGGGCTGCCGTGGTACAGGCCGACCCCGGCACGCTCTCCCGCCGGCTCGAGGGCGTCCAGGAACGCCTCTGTCTCGGGCTCCAGCACGCTTCTCGTCCAGCGCGCGCTCGTGGCAGCCTCGGGCGAGAAGAACTCGAGCCCGATCCGCTCGAGCGCGCCGAGGTCGTGGTTGCCCGACCAGCGAGAGCGCCGCAGCCGGCTCGATCAGGGCGCGGCAGCGGTTCGGGCGCGGGCCGTACCCTACGAGGTCGCCGAGGAACCAGACTTCGTCGACCGAATCTGACTCGACCCGGGTGAGGACGGACTCGAGCGCATGGAGGTTCGAATGAACGTCGGAGAGGACGGCGGCGCGCACGGACGCCGGACGGTACCCAAGGTGCTACCGCTGGCGATCCTGGCTGCCGCCTGGGTCTTCGCCGCGATGCTTCTGTGGCGCACCGAGGTGCCGGACCTCGAACTCCCGGTGGTCGTTCCGGCGACGCTCTTGCCGGCCGAGGAACTCGATCGGATCGCGGAGTTTCGCCGGGTGGCGCGGGCGATCTTCTTTGCGTCGCTCGCAGTGCAGCTCGTCGTCCTGACCGCCGTGGTGATCTTCGCGCGGCGCCTCACCCGCCGCCTGCGGCGCCACACGCAGGGGGCCATTCGCACGGGCCTCGCGATGGCGCTCCTGGCCGTGCTCGCGGTCTGGCTCGCGCGGTTACCGCTCGGTGCGACCGCGCACCGGTGGCGACACCGGTACGACCTGTCCGAGCAGGGCTGGGCCGGGTGGTTCTGGGACTCGCTCGTCGGGCTGGCGATCCAGGCAGTCCTGGTCGCGGTCGCCGTTGGTGGAGCCATGCTCCTCTGGCGTCGCTTCGGCCGGCGCTGGTGGCTGGTCGCAGCGCCGTCGCTCGTCGCGATCGCCGTCATCTTCGTCCTCGTTCAGCCGCTCGTCGTCCAGCCGCTCCTGAACGACTTCAGCCCGCTCGACGATCAGGCGCTCGCAGCCGAGATCCAACGACTCGCTGCGGAGGAGGGTGTGGACGTCGAGCGCGTCGAGGTGTCGGACGCCAGTCGCCGGACGACGACCGCGAACGCCTACGTGGCCGGGATCGGTCCGACGCGCCGCGTCGTTCTCTGGGACACGATTCTGGACGGACGCTTCTCGCGCGGGGAGATCCTGAGCGTCTCGGCGCACGAGCTGGCGCACGTGGGGAAGCGGCACCTCTGGAAGGGGCTCGCATGGTTCGCGCTCCTTGCCGTTCCGGGCCTGGCGATCATCGCCCTGGCCACGACCCGGCGCGGCGGGCTCGGGCACCCGTCCGTCATCCCGTACGGCCTCCTGATCGCGCTCCTCCTCTATCTCGGCACGCTGCCGCTCCAGAATGCGGTCTCACGCCGCTACGAGGCGGAGGCGGACTGGGTCGCGCTTCGGGCCACGGACGCGCCCGACGACTTCGAGAGCCTGGAGCGGAGCTTCGTCCGAACCGCGCTCGCGGATCCTCGTCCCGCCCCGCGTGCTGACGTTCGTGTTCGGCTCGCATCCCCCGCCCGTCGAGAGGATCGCCATGGCGCGTGCGTACGCGACGCTTAGCGCGCCCTAGTCCCTAGCGCTCGGACTCCGGGAGGTTCCTGATTCCCTCCCGGGTCTCCCACTTCGACCAGCTGTCGTTCATCGCGTCGAGCAGCTCTCGCATGAAGCGCGGCGAGACGTTGATGCGGCTGACCACGACACCGGGAACGTCGCCTTCCTCGACCTCGTGGTCGATCCGCGCAAAGGTGAGCGTGAACTCGTAGTCGGAGAAGCTGACGTTGGCGAAGTTCGCATAGACCCCGGCGAGGTTCGCGGGGTCGAGGTGGATGTTGAGCTGGCGCTCCCCCTGGGGCTCTTCGTCCACGGCTCTACCATACCCCGGTGCCTCCGAAGGCTGTCCAACGCGTCGCCCGGGCGCTCGGCGAGGCGGCCGGAGCGCCCGTCGTCCTCGAGCGGCCGCGCGACCCGTCCCACGGCGACTACGCGACGAACGTCGCTCTCCGGCTCGCGCCGGAGCGCCGCCGCGCACCCCTCGAGCTGGCCGCCGAGCTCGCCGAGACGGCGTCCTCGCTGCCCGGGGTCGCGCGGGCCGAGGCAGCGCCGCCCGGGTTCGTCAACCTCGAGCTCGACGCGGGGTGGTACGGCGAGCTCCTGACTGAGATCCTCGAGCTGGGCCGGGACTACGGCGGCGGCTGGGCCGAGCAGCGAGAGCGGATCCAGGTCGAGATGGTGTCGGCGAACCCGACCGGCCCGATCACGGTCGCCTCGGCGCGGAACGGCGCCTATGGGGACTCCGTGGCTCGGCTCTTCGAGTTCGCAGGCCACGAGGTCGAGCGCGAGTACTACTACAACGACGCCGGCGCCCAGATGGATCTCTTCCGGGCGAGCGTCGAGGCGCGGCGGCGTGGGGAGGAGCCGCCCGACGACGGCTACCGCGGCGAGTACGTGGCGGAGATCGCGGCGACGGAGGGCGACCCGGTACCGCTCATGCTGGAACGGATCGAGGCGACGCTCGAGCGCTTCCGCGTCCACTTCGACACGTGGGCGAAGCAGAGCGAGCTCGAGCGAGGCCTCGACGAGCTCCTCGACCGCGTTCCGACCTACAAGAAGGACGGCGCTGTCTGGGTGCGCTCCACGGACGTCGGCGACGAGAAGGACCGCGTTCTCATCCGTTCATCGGAGCGGGGCGGGCTCCCGACCTACGAGGCCGTCGACATCGCCTACCTCGAGGACAAGCTCGAGCGCGGCTTCGACCGGGCCGTCTACGTGCTCGGCGCCGACCACCACGGGGTGCGGCTCTGGTACCCCGTGGTCGCGCGGTTGCTCGGTTACGACCCGGACCGGGTGGAGGTCATCCTCTACCAGCTCGTCCATCTGACCCGCGGCGGCGCGGCGGCGAAGATGTCGAAGCGGCGCGGCGACGTCGTCTTTTTGGACGAGCTCATGGATGAGATCGGCGTGGATGCGTCGCGTTGGTACCTCGTCTCCCGCGGCCCCGACCAGGCGATCGAGATCGACGTCGATTTAGCTCGGGAGAGGAGCGAGAAGAACCCGGTCTACTACGTCCAGTACGCGCATGCCCGGATCGCGTCGATCCTGCGCAATGCGGAGGCGGGCCAGGGCCCAGACCCGGCGCCGCCGGCGGAGCTCGCGCCCGAGGAGCGCGACCTCCTGAAGCGACTCGCGGACTTCCCGACGGTCGTCGCCGAGGCGACCGAGCGCCGCGGCCCGCAGGGGATCCCGACCTACGCGATCCGCGTCGCGGACGACTTTCACCGCTTCTATCACCACCACCGGGTCCTCGGGAGCGACGCAGAGGCCTTCCGGCTGGCGCTCTGCCAGGCCACCCGCGACGTGATTGCGCGCTGCCTCGACCTAGTCGGGGTCGAGGCACCCGCGCGCATGTAACCGCCTGGGCCCAGCGCGGCCGCGGCCTATTCGGCCACGACCGGGGTCAGACCCCTGACATGTCGGCCGGGGTCCTGGCTGGGACGGCCGTGTAAAGATCCGGGCGTGGGCTCTCCGAACGCACCGGACCGCAACCTCGCGCTCGAGCTCGTCCGCGTCACCGAGGCGGCTGCGATGGGCGCCGCCGGTTGGATCGGCCGCGGTGACAAGGAGGCGGCCGACCAGGCCGCCGTCGACGCTATGCGCCATATGCTCCAGACCGTCTCCATGGCCGGCGTCGTCGTGATCGGCGAGGGCGAAAAAGACGAGGCGCCGATGCTCTACAACGGCGAGGAGATCGGGAACGGGGAGCCGCCCGAGGTCGACGTCGCCGTTGATCCCGTCGAAGGGACTCGCCTCACCTCGGTCGGCCAGCCGAACGCGATTGCCGTCATCGCGGTCTCGGAACGCGGCACGATGTTCTTCCCGGGCGCCGCCGTCTACATGGACAAGCTTGTAGCCGGACGGGAGATAGCACCGGCCGTCTCTATCGACGCCTCGCCGGAGGAGAACGTGCGCGCCGCGGCGGAGGCGAAGGGCGTCCGGCCGAGCGACGTCCGCGTCGTTGTGCTCGACCGAGAACGGAACGAGTCGCTCATCGACGGGCTTCACACGGTGGGAGCGCGCGTACACCTGATCACCGACGGCGATGTCGCGCCCGCGATCGCCGCCGCCCGCCGGAGCTCTCCGATCGACCTGATGATGGGTATCGGCGGCACGCCCGAGGGTGTCATCGCCGCTGCCGCCGTCAAATGTCTCGGGGGTGCCGTTCAGGGACGGCTCTGGCCCCGGAACGACGACGAGCGCCGGAGGCTTCTCGAGGCCGATCTCGACCCCGGCCGCATCCTCACGACCGACGACCTCGTCGCCGGCGACAACATCTTCGTTGCGGCGACGGGGGTCACGGACGGCGCCCTTCTGAACGGCGTCAGCTTCTCCGACGGCGGCGCCGTGACGGACTCGATCGTGATGCGCTCACGTTCGGGCACCGTCCGTCGGGTCGAGGCCTACCACGACGTCGCGAAGCTCTCAGCGTTCTCGGGGCGCGAGTACTAGCTACGTTCGCGGCAGCGGTGTGCGCCAGGGCTCGCGCCCGAGCGTGGGATGGCTCGGGCTGAAGAGCACGCCGTTCGGGGCCCGCACGAAATTCTCCGCGTACGAGCTGGAGGGCCCTTCGTAGACGTCGGCGATCAGCCTCGTGCCGGCCCTCGTCCCGTCCGAGCGCCACGGCTCGAAACCGGTCGTACCGTCGTCGGCCGAGAAGAAGAGAACGCCCTGGATCGACGTGAGCAGGCCGGGGAACGAACTGCCCGGCCCAGGGTTGACATCTTTGAGCCGTACGGTGCCATCCGCGGTCCCGTCGGAGCGCCAGAGCTCGGCGCCGCGCACGCCGTCGTCTGCCTGGAAGAGAACTCTGGTCCCGATCCTGGTGAGCGCGTACGGTTCCGATCCCGACGGGCCGGATCGAATGTCCATAAGCATCCTCGTTCCGGCCGCCGTGCCGTTCGAGCGCCAGAGCTCAACGCCCTTGCTCCCGTTGTCGGCCGCGAAGAGCAGCCTGCCGTCCACGGCTACGAGGTCGTCCAGATCCGCGCTCATCGGGCCGCTTCTGATCTCCCGTACGAGCCGTGTGCCCGCGGCAGTGCCGTCGGAGCGCCAGAGCTCGAACCCCGCGCTCCCGTCGTCCGCGCCGAAGAATAGGGTTCCCCCGACACGGGTGAGTTCGAAAGGCTGCGACGGGTCTGGGCCGAGGTTGATGTCCTTGACGAGCCGCGTGCCGGCGCGAGTCCCGTCTGTCCGCCAGAGCTCGAAGCCATGCACGCCGTCGTCTGCCTCGAAGTAGACCTTGCCCCCGAACAGAGTCAGGTGCGAAGGGTTGGAGGTCTGGGGGCCAGACCAGATGTCCTTGACGAGCCTCGTTCCATTCCGCGTCCCGTCCGTCCGCCAAAGCTCGAAGCCGTGCTCGCCGTCGCTGGCCTGGAAGATGAGCCTGCGTCCGAGACGGACTCCGGTGGAGGGATAGGAGCTCTCGCCTCCCGGTGAGATGTTCTTGAGGATCCGCGTGTCGGCCCGCGTGCCGTCGGTCCGCCAGAGCTCGTTGCCTGTGACGCCATCGTAGGCCGAGAAGACGACGATTCCGCCGATCCCGACGAAACCCCCGGCTTCCGAGTCCTCGTCCGGGTTGATTTCCTTCAGGAGCCTTGTCCCCGCTCTCGTCCCGTCGGAGATCCACGGCTCCCGGTTGTTCGTCTGATCCGCAGAGAAGTAGACCAGCCCGCCGACGTAGGCAGGGTCTTGCGGACTGGACGAGAGCGGACCCTGCCAGATGTCCTTGACGAGCCGGGTGGCGGGAGCTCCGAGCGCGGACGACGCCAACGCCGCGCCTCCCAGGAGTGCTGCCGCGAGCGCACCGAGCCGACGGGCTCGGGTCACCGGTCGAGTCGCCAGAGCTCGGAGCCCGTCTCTCCGTCGTCGGCCGCGAAGACGATCCGGGAGCCGATGGCGCTGAATCCCCAGGGCCACGAGTCCGCCGGCCCCGGGTTGAGGTCTGCGACTCGGCGGGTGCCGTCCTTCGTGCCGTCCGTGCGCCAGGGCTCGGCTCCCTTGACCCCGTCCTGGGCCGAGAACCAGATGCGGCCACCCGCCGTCGTGAACGGTCCGGGGCTCGACCCGATCGGCCCCGGGCGGATGTCCTTGACCCGCCGCGTCCCGGCTCTCGTGCCGTCCGTTCGCCAGAGCTCTTCGTCGCCGTCTCCCGTGGTGGCCTGGAAGACGAGGCGCCGGCCGAGGGGCGTGAGCTCGTTGGGAGCCGAGCTGTTCGGTGCGGCGGCCTGCGGGCGGGCATGTCTCGGCGACGGCGGGCCCGTGTGGATGTTCTTGACGCGCTTCGTGCCGGCGCTCGTACCGTCCGAGCGGTAGAGCTCGACGCCCTCGAACCCGTCGGTGGCGGCGAAGTAGAGCTTGCCGCGAAAAGCGACGAGCTCCTCGGGGTCGGAGCTCGCGCCCGCCTGCCGGGTATTGATGTCCTTCACGAGCGTCGTGCCGGCGGCCCGGCCGTTCGACTTCCAGAGCTCGACGCCCTCGTCAGGCGATCCCATCGCGATGAAAAAGAGCGTGCCGCCCACGTTCGTCAGGTAGCGGGGCTGCGACGAGCTGCCGCCCGGGAGGATGTTCTTGACGATGCGGGTGCCCGCGGCGGTCCCGTCGGTGCGCCAGAGCTCGATTCCCCGAACGGCGTCGAAGGCGGGGAAGTACACGCGGTCCCGAACCCGGACGAACAAGCCGGGATTCGACCCGTCCGGGCCCGTATTGATGTCCTCGACTAGGCGCGTTCCTGCCCGCGTGCCATCAGTCCGCCAGAGCTCGTCTCCCCTCTCGCCGTCGTCCGCGGCGAAAAGGAGCCAGCGACCCAACCTCACCGGTTTCGATGGATAGCTGTCGGCTACCCCGGGGTTGATGTTCTTGACGAGCCGCGTCCCGTTCTTCGTGCCGTCCGTTCGCCAGAGCTCCCGTCCGTGATCCTCCGTGTCAGCGGAGAAGATCACGAGGTCTTTGAGGGGGAACGGGTTCTCCGGAGTCGAGCCGAGTGCGCCGTCCTCGACGTCCTTGACGAGTCGCGTTCCGCGCCGCGTCCCGTCGGACCGCCAGAGCTCGCGGCCGTGCGTGGGGCTCGTCGGGGTGAGGTAGATGAGACTTCCGATCTTGTGGATCTCCCACGGGTCGCCTCCCGTGGCACCCGGCCAGATGTCCTTCACAAGCCTCGGCGTCGCACCCAGTGCGCCGGCTGCCAGGACCAGTCCGAAAGCGAGGCTCGCCCCGAGAGCGGCCACCCTCCGTGCGGTAGCACTCGTCACGACGCCCGATGATAAGAGGACGCCGCGGAAATACAAGAGCGGCCTAGGCCGGAACCGCCTCCCGCTCCCGCTCTTCCGAGTAGTCGCCCGACCGCGCCAGGCCGTTCATCCGCGCCCGGTGCAGGTACGCCTCCTGGCCGGCCGAGACGTTGTCGTCCGACCCTCCCCATGCCTTCAGAGCCGGAGCCTGGAGCGCGCGGCCGTAGGAGAACGAAAGCTCCCACGGGTGCGGGCCGAGGCGGTTCATGGCGTTCAGGTGCGCGGTCGCGAGCTCGTCGCTCTGGCCTCCGGAGAGGAAGACGATGCCGGGAACCGCGGCGGGAACCTGCTCGCTGAGGCAGCGGATCGTCTGCTCGGCGACCTGCTTCACGTCGGCGCCTTCCGACGACTCGTAGCCGGCCAAGACCATGTTCGGCTTCAGGAGCATCCCCTCGAGCTCGACGCGCTGGAGGTGGAGCTCGTGAAATACCGCGTGGAGCGTCTCCGTAGTCACCTCGTATGAGCGCTCGATGGTGTGCGTCCCGTCCATCAGGACCTCGGGCTCGACGATCGGGACGAGGCCTGCTTCCTGCGAGAGCGCTGCGTAGCGCCCGAGGGCATGCGCGTTCACGTGGATGCAGTACGGCGTCGGGATGTCCTCGCCGATCGTGATCACGGCGCGCCACTTCGTGAAGCCCGCCCCAAGCTCGCGGTACTCCTCCAGCCGTTCACGCAGGCCGTCGAGGCCCTCCGTCACGGTTTCGTCCGGCGATCCTGCGAGCGGCTTCGCGCCCGTGTCGACCTTGATGCCCGGGATGATCCCCTGGCCCTCGAGGAGCTTCGGGAACGGCGTGCCGTCGGCCGAGCTCTGGCGGATCGTCTCGTCGTAGAGGATGACTCCGGAGATGTGGTCACCCGCGCCCTCCGCCGTAAAGAGAAGGTCGCGGTAGGCGCGGCGGGTCTCCTCGGTCGACTCGACGCCGATCGAGTCGAGCCGTTTCTTGATCGTTCCCGTGCTCTCGTCCGCGGCGAGGATGCCCTTCCCCTCGGCGACGAGCGCGCTTGCGGTCTCTGCGAGATCTGCTGCGGCCATGTTCAGCCTCCCTGGCTCGCTGTCCGGTGCCGACCTCGATTATCCCCGCTGCGCGCAAGCTGAAGCGGGCCGGGTGACTTGACCCGGCTCGCGGAGTAAGATCTCGCCGCGCGAGGGGCGCCTATGCGGCAGGTGCCCCTCGCAGTCTTTCCGGGTCCGCTACCCGAAGAAGCCGATGACCGTCTCGATGCGCGCCCGGACGCCCTCTGAGAGCAGCCCGAGCGCCACGACGATGGCCGGCGTCAAGACTCCGAGGATGAGCGCGTACTCGGGCATCGTCTGCCCGTCCTCGCGCCGTATCCACGCCTGATCCTGCATGCGGAACCTCCCTGTCGAGCGGGCCGCACGCCCATCGTTTGATCCCATTCTGAGCAGCGAAAGTCGTCGCGGCATCCCCCGCTAGAATGATGCGCGCGCGGACGTAGCTCAGTTGGTAGAGCATCAGCTTCCCAAGCTGAGGGTCGCCGGTTCGAACCCGGTCGTCCGCTCTGAGAAGCCCGCACCGTGCGGGCTTTTCGTCGCTCTGGTGCCTGGCACGATCCGTACGATCCGCGCTAGGGCCGGTTCGCTTCTCCACCCTCCTCGGGGTCGCCCGATGCGACCTCCGGTTCTCCGGTCACCGGCACGCTGCCTCGGTCGATCCCCCGCCCGGGATCGGACTCAGGCGTGGGCCTGAGGGGGTCGAACGACTTGCCGTCGGGTCCCGCTGTCGAGCCGAGGGGCCCGTAGGTCTTGGTGTCTACCTCTGGCTTCTTGCCAGCCGCTCTCTTGAACGCATCGACGAACGTCGAGATCAACGACATCAGAGCCTCCTAGTCGGCGCTTGACGGACGTGTACCACGGTCGAAGCCTCAGTCGTCCTTGGAGCATCGGCTCGGCTCGAGTATGGCACCGGCCTAGCCGACGATCACGGCGCGCGTTCCCGCGTCGGGGGCGAGGAAGACCAGCAACCGCTCGCCCTCCTCGACGGCGGCGCTCCGATCCGCCTTCGGGAGGCGCCGGAAGAGCTCCACCTCGAGCCTGGCACTCCCACGAGCGCGTTTCACGCCCCACCGGCCGGCGAGAAAGCCGTCCACGAGGAGCCCACCCTTCGTGAAGACGCGCGTGACGTCCCCGCGCGCGGCGATCCGAGTCCGGTCGGCGTGGGAGAGGAGCACGTTGTCGTACTCGGGCAGGAACCGGGGCGGGGCCGGCGTGTCTCGGTCCGGCAGGGGGCCGTCCTCGACGTCCAGGAGCTCCGTGCCGGTCTCGTCCCGGAACGCACGTAATGCAGGGCCTAGCCGCTCGAAGACCTCGCCGAGACGCGTCAGGCCCGACCAGACCTGCGCGTCCCTGACGCTCGCCGGTCCGAACGCGGCGAGGTAGCGAAGCACCAGGCGCTCGACCGAGGGCTCGGCGGCGAGCGGGCGGCCGAGCCAGGACTCGGCCGGCGCCAACGCCGGGCGTCCACTCTTGCCCCAGAGCCCGCGCGGCGGAATCTGGACGAGCGGCACGAGCGCGCGGACGACCATCGCGAGCGCATGCGGATCGCGTTCGGGCCAGCGCTCATGCAGGAGCGGCCCGAGCTCGCTCGCCGTCAGCGGCCCGCGCGAGAGGATCTCCCGACCGGCTCGGGCCACGGCCTCGAGGTCGAGCCCCTCGAGAGCAGGGCCGTAGTTCCCGCGTAGCCCGCGCTCGCTCGCGAGCTGGACGAGCGGCCGGAGCGCCAGGCAGTCCTTCGCGCCGACGAGGTGGATCGTGGAGCGCATAAGGACGATCCGCACGGCGCGGCGCTCCTCGAGGAGTCGTGAGAGCTCATCGGGCTCGAATCTCTCGACGCGCGACCAGAGGCCGACGTACGGCGCCTGCGGGGACTGGGCCTGCAATCCGACGAGGTGCTCGAGCGCTGCCAGGACAGCCGGCTTCCCTCGCTCCAGCAGAAGCTGCCGTGCGAGAAGGGCGCGGTTCAGCGTGCGGCGGTCGAGCGTTCGTGCGGCCACGCGTCAGTATTCGCAGGAACGTCCGCTCGCGGGTTCAGGCCACGCGGCGCGTGAGTGCGGTTGCAGCGCCCAGCCCGACGTAGACACATCCGGAGGTCAGGCGCAGTGGGCGCCGGTGCCTCCTCAGTCGCATCCCGAGCCAGCCGGCTCCGATCGCGTAGAGGCTGTCGCTCGCGACGCCGAGCGCGGCGAAGACGGCGCCGAACACGACGATCTGCGTCCAGACGGTGGCGCTCGGGTCGACGAACTGCGGCATGAAGGCGAGGAAAAAGAGCGCCGTCTTCGGGTTCAGAGCACCCACGACGATTCCCTGGCGGAAGACCCGGCGAGGCGGGTCGACAGCCGGTGACTCCAGGGGCTCAGGGTCTCCAGCGAGCAGGCGCCCGAGGCCCAGAAACACGAGGTAGGCGGCGCCCACGTACTTGACGGTGCTGAAGGCGACGGCCGAGGAGACGACGAGCGCTGAGATGCCGGCCGCGGCCGCCGCAGTGTGGACGATCGTCCCCAGGTGCAGCCCCGCGACGGACGCGAGCCCTGCGCGGCGCCCGTGCTCAGCGCTCTGCATGACGACGTAGAGCACGGCCGGACCCGGCACGACGAGAAGGACGGCCGCCGCGAGGGCGAAGAGGGCGAGCGCCTCGGAATTCGGCACCGAGAGAGCCTAACCCGAGCCGAGTTCACCACTTCGTCACGGTTGGAGAAGCCCCCACTCAGGTGACGCGCCGCTGTCCGTAGGACACGGACAATTCCGCCCACTGCCTGGAAGATGCGGTTTCGAGTCCACCTCCACCCTGCGGATCGGCTTGGGGAGCTCGTCGACACGCTGACGCGTGCCGAGTGCGCCGTGCGGCAGCTCGGTCCGAGCGAGATCGCCGTCGACGTGCCGCGCGCGCCCACGGCCGACCAGGCCGAACGTGAGCTCAAGATCTACCTCGCGCTCTGGCACGCCCAGCATCCCGAGGCGCGCGCCGCGCTCCGGTCGGCGGGGGCCTAGATCGCCTGCGTGCCTGTCGCGGCCAGAGCCGGCTCTCCGACGACGGCGCGAAGCGCGGCGACGACGGCCGGGTCGAACTGCGTGCCCGCGACGCGCTCGACCTCCCGGAGCGCCTCCGCCTCGGTACGACGCTCGCCGTAGACCCGTTCCGTGGTCATGGCGTCCCACGCGTCGGCGACGAAGACGATCCTGGCGCCGAGCGGGATCGCCGTCGCGGCCCGACCCTCGGGGTAGCCGCTCCCGTCCCAGCGCTCGTGGTGGTGGCGAACCCAGGTCGCGACCGGCTCGACGCCGAGCGAGCGGAGCATCAGAAACCCGATCTGCGGATGCCGCTCGAGTACGAGCCGCTCGGCATCGTCGAGGGGGCCGGGCTTGCGGAGAATCTCCTCCGGGATCGCGAGCTTGCCGAGGTCGTGGAGCCGACCGGCGAGGCGCACGAGCTCGACCTCCGGCGCGGGGAGCTCGAGCTCTCGGGCGAGTCGTCCCGCGAGCTCGCCGACCGAGTGGGAGTGGCTCCCCGTGTACGCGTCGCGGGCATCGACGGCGTGCGCGAGGCTCGCGGCGGCACGGAGGCGCGCCTCGCGGTCCGGGAGCGAGGCCAGGCGGCGCAGCTCCCCGACCTCGAGCGAGGCCGGCGTGTACGCGCGCGCCGAGCCCTTCGCCGTCTCCTTCGCGTCGTAGAGCGCTCGGTCGGCCGCTGCGACAAGCTCCCCGCGCGCTGACGCGTGGCGTGGAAAGACCGCGATCCCCGCGGAGACGGTCAGTGGCTCGCCGTGCTCGAATGCGGTCTCGCCGAGCCGCTGAACCAGGGCGCCCGCCGAGGCCAGCGCCTCGGTCTCGCCGGCGCCGGGGAGGACGAGCGCAAATTCGTCGCCGCCCAGCCGGAAGGCCTCATCGCCGCGGCGGAGCTCGCGGGCGAGCCCGGCGAGCACCCGGTCGCCGGTCGGGTGGCCGTGCGTGTCGTTGATGCGCTTGAAGTCGTCGACGTCGAGGAGGACGAGCGCCAGGGACGACTCGGCTTCGCGTGCCTGCTCGAGTAGCTCGTCGACCCGCGTGTGGAAGCCGCCGTGGTTTCCGAGGCCGGTCAGCGGGTCGGTGGCCGCGAGCCGAAGCGCCTCGACGGCGCGGTGCACCGATCGCTGGTAGAGCGCGATGGCGATCAGCGGGCCGGCAAGCGCGCCTGCGAGAAACGGCGAGCGCTCCCAGAGCACCGCGAGCATGAGCGTCACCGAGGCCATGATCAGGAACGGGACTGCCGTCCACATGAGGTAGCGCTTGAGCACGCCGCCGTAAGGCTCGCGGCTCACCCGGGCGATGATCGCCGCCAGAAGCCCGATGTTGAGCACGTAGAACGCAAGGGAGCCAAGCGCCGCGGCGGCAAGGAGCTCTAGGAGCTCGTCCCCGGGGGTCAGCGCCGAGGCGAATCCGGCCCCTGCCGCAGCGAGCGTGTAGAGGGCGCTGTTGAACCCCGCGCGGGCGGGCTGCTGCCGCCGGCGCAGGCACTCGATCAGGAGCATGGTGGCAAACGCGAGAACCGCGGCCGCCTCCCATCCGTAGATGACTCCCGAGCCGACGATGAACACGTTGGCTAGGGAGGTCTCGCTCTCTCTGGCGTGGTCGGCCTCGATCGGGATCGGGAACGCCTCGACGAAGGCGGCGGCTGCGAAGAGCGCGAGGAGCCCCGCTACGGTCGAGAGCCCGGGCGGATCCGAGGCGAGGAGAACCACTGCCGCCGTGGCGACCGTGGCGCCGGCAAACGTCACGGGAAGGACGATCGGGAGAAGCCACGCCGTCTCGCGTGAGACCAGCCCGGCGTCGGGCCGGTCGGTCGCTTCGCTCGCCCTTGCTCGGGTCACTCACAGCCCCTTGTCCCGCCGGGGGCCGCGCCCGTGCGCTTGCAGGAATCCAAGTATTGCAGCCGCTCAGGGCGGTTCGGATCCCCCGGACGAGGGAGCGTTTCTAGGGCCAGCGCCAGCCGCCGCCGGCGATCGAGAGGATCGCGAGCAGAGCTGGAAGCGGAATCAGGCGGAGGTGCGTCAAGGCGGCGTCCCTTCAGGTCGGTGCTGTCAACCCCGCATCGACCGTTAGCCGCCCCCGGGCAACACCCTGCCGAGGGAGCGACAGCTCCCCGGACTGCACTCGGCTCCGTACGATCGCGGCCCGTGCGGGCACAGCTCTCGAAGGTTCCAGCCACCACTCTCGTCGTCGCCGCGGCGTTCTCGTTTCAGGGTGGTGCGGCGCTCGCGACGACGCTCTTCGAGGAAGTGGGACCGCTCGGCGCGGTTTGGTTGCGCCAGCTCTTCGGGGCCCTCGTCCTCCTGGCGCTGAACGTCGGCGTCCTCAAGCGGCTCCGCTCGCGGCCGCTCGGGCCGGTCATCGCCCTCGGGTTGTCCCTCGCGCTCATGAACTCGTTCTTCTACGCGTCGATCGACCGGATCCCGCTCGGGCTCGCGGTCACGATCGAGTTCCTTGGCCCGCTCGGAGTCGCGGTCGCCGGTTCGAAGCGCGCGAGTGACTTCACCTGGATCGTGCTCGCCGGCGCGGGGGTGGCGCTCCTCGGCAGCCCGACGGTGGACATCGACCTCCTCGGCATGGCCTTCGCGCTCGCGGCTGCGGCCTGCTGGGCCGGCTACATCCTGATCGGCAAGCGCCTGGGGGAGAGCTGGCCGCTCCTCGACGGACTGACTCTCGCGATGGCGATGACCGCGATTCTGCTCACGCCGCTCGGCATTGCCTCCGCGGGCAGCGAGCTGTTCGACGGCTCGACGCTCGCAATCGGGCTGGGCGTGAGCCTGCTCGGGTCGGCGATCCCCTACGGTCTCGAGCTAGCCGCTCTGCGCCGCCTCGCGACGCACACGTTCGGAATCCTGATGAGCCTCGAGCCGGCATTGGCCGCCCTCGTCGGGGCGCTGTTTCTCGCGCAGGCCCTGTCGGCGCTGGAGTCGCTTGCCGTCGTGCTCGTCGTCATCGCTTCGATCGGCGCGAACGTGCGTGCGCGGACGACGATCCCGCCGACGGCCTGATTAGGCCGCCCGCCGGACGGGCACGACGCGTATATGGCATCCCAGCAGTCTTCGCACGCCCAGATCGACGCCCTGCTCGACCGGGGGGAGGAGCAGGGCTGTCTTCACATCTCAGAGCTCGACCAGTTCGCTCAGCTCCTCGACCTCGACGACGAGGGAATCGAGGATCTCTACGAGCGGATCGAGGCACGCGGCATCGAGCTGACCGACGACTGTGCGCGCGCCGACGCCGTCGACGCGACCTACGTGAACGGCGAGCTCGCCGTGGCGACCACCGACGCGCTGCAGCTCTTCCTGAACGAGATGGGGCGCTACCCACTCCTCACCGCTCAGGAAGAGATCGAGCTCGCCAAGGGGATCGAGCGCGGCGACCGTGCCGCGAAGGACAGGATGATCAACTCGAACCTCCGGCTCGTCGTCTCGATTGCCAAGAAGTATCAGGGCCATGGTCTCTCGCTCCTCGATCTGATCCAGGAGGGGATCATCGGCCTCATCCGCGCGGTCGAGAAGTTCGACTGGCGCCGCGGCTACAAGTTTTCGACTTATGCGACCTGGTGGATCCGCCAGGCGGTGCAGCGCGGCGTCGCAAACAAGTCGCGCACGATCCGGATTCCCGTGCACGTCGTCGAACGCGAGCTGAAGATCACCCGAGCCGAGCGCGAGCTCTGGACGAAGCTCAGGCGCGAGCCGACCGAGCAGGAGATCTCGAAGCTGACGAAGCTCCCGCTGAAGCAGGTACGGGAAACGAGGGGCGCGGCGCGCGCCGTCGCCAGCCTCGACAAGCCGCTCTCGAACGACAACGCCACGTCGTTCGGCGACCTGATCGCCGGTGAGGACGCCGAGCCCGCGGCAGAGGTCGAGGTCAGCCTCGCCGAGCAGGCGCTCCGGCTCGCGGTCGGCGAGCTGCCGGAGCGTGAGCAGGAGGTCATCAGGCTCCGGTACGGCCTGAACGGCGACTCGGACCCCGTTTCCCTGGAGGAGATCGGCCGGCGCCTCGGCATCACGCGGGAGCGGGTGCGCCAGCTCGAGACGCGGGCTCTCTCTCGCCTGAGCCAGCGCCGCGAGCTCGAGGCGCTCCACCAGGCCGCCTAGAACGCGCCCTCTCGGGCGGGATAGTGGCGGGCGAGGAACCCGTCGAGGAGCGAGTTGACCTCGGCGGGGATCCGGCACTGAGGCTCGTGACCTGAGCCAGGCAGGACTACGAGCTCGGAGCCGGTGAGGACCGCGAGCTCACGGCCGCGCCGCAGGGGCGTGATCTCGTCGCCGTCACCGTGGATCACGAAGGTCGGGCAACCCACCTGCGTCGCGAGTCGCCGCGCCTCGTCCTCTTCCAGGCCGAGCGCTTCGACAGTGGCGATGATCACATCGGGCGTGGTTTCCTCGCCCATCCCGACGAAGTGTTGGATCTGCCTCTCCGAGTCGGGCTCGGTGAAGCACTTCGAGAAGAAGAAGCGGAGGAACCCTGGCCAATCCGCGCGCCAGTAGTGGCGGTTCCACTTCGACCAGCCCTCGTACCGCGGGAGCGGCTCGTCGAAGCGCTCGTATGCCGGCGCCTGCTCGTCGGTGGGCGGTCCGAAAGGGAGATCGGGGGCGATGAAGACCGCGGCCGGGATCCTGTCCGGCTGGGTGGCCGCGAGGATCAGTCCCCAGCAACCTCCGAGGGAGACGGACACGATCGCAGCCTTCTCGATGCCGAGGTGGTCGAGTATGGCTAGAGCGTCCTCTGCGAACAGCGCCTCTGCGTAAGAGGCCGCGCTCTTGGGACGGTCCGAGGCGCCGTTGCCGCGCCCGTCGAAGGCGACCACGGTGTACGTGCGCGCAAGGTGAGAGACCTGATGCCGCCAGAAGTCCGAGTGGACGATCGACCAAGTCGGCAGGAGCAGGATCGTGCGGTTTCCCTGGCCGAAGACCTGGTAGTGGATACGGACGCCGCCGCTCGAGACGAAACCGGCAGCCCTCGGCTTCGGCCGCCGGAGCATCCAGCCAGGGTAGGCGAACGGCAGCCGGGATCGGCGCCGGCGGGCGTGGCCACGACGCCGCGCCTCTGCCGTCCTACCGGCGGGACTCGACGAGCTCTGCGACTCGTACCTGCTCGGTCAGCAGGCGGGTGAACCGACCCGGTGCGCCCTGGACGTAGGAGCGGGCGAGTTCGCGCCCGGCGGCGTAGGTGAGAATGTACGACCGCGACGCCGGGTCGGTCATGAAGCGGACGATGTGAGCCGCCAGCTCGGCCGTGACGAGCGCCCACCGCTCGAGGTAGGACTGCACCTCGGCGTGGCTCACTCCCTCGTCATGCAGCATGAGCCCGGCGTTGACCTCCGCCCAGCGGCACGGCTCGAGGGCTTGCTCGACCGCGAGCGCGTGAGGGAGGTCGAGCTCGATACCGGCGAGGCTCATGATCGCGACGAACGGCGCCGCGCCGTCGCCCGCGAGGAGCAGCCCGGGCGCCAGCTCGGCGATTCCTTCCGAGACGAGCGACTGCGGGGTAGGGACGAGGACGATGGTCTCCTCGAGGAGCCCCTTGCCGCGCACGAGCAGGTGCTCCTTGCAGCAGCGTTCGGTGTGGTGGCCGGGATAGGTCTCGTGCATGGCGATCCGGAGGAGCTCGACCGCCGACAGCGGCAGGTCGGCGTTGACGGAGATGCGGCTCCGCAGGCCGCCGAGGTAGTCGCAAAACGCAAGCCAGGGCACGTCGCGGACGATCTCGAGCTCGACTCCCTCGCCCACGGGGAGCTCGAGCAGGCTGCGGGTCTGGGCACGGGCCTCCTCGATGATCGCGGCCACGGTGTCCTCGACCTGGTCGGCCGGGACGCGGATCGAGCTCTCCCACCGCTCCTTCCGCTCGGCCGGCGTCTCGTCGCCGGGAAGGAGCTCGTCCAGCCGCGCGTGCGCGGCCGCGAACACGGCCTCGTCGGTCCAGGTCGGCCGCACGCCGTAGCAGCCCTCGACCTCGTCTGCGTAGGCGACGGTCTCGCCTGCCAGGACGCCGGCATAGGTGCGGAGGCCGGAGACCTGGTCGCGCAGCCAGCCGTCCTCGAGCTCGTCGAGGAGCGCCTCAGCGTCCGCGACGAGGACGCGCGGGTCGACCGGCGGCGCCGCTTCGACCTCGGCCGCGAGCTCCGGGGGCCCGAAGTAAGCGTCGACGATCCCGTCGACGTGGCGGCCGAGTTGCAAGCCCAGCCGGAGATAGCGTTCGGCGAGCGGCTCCATCAGCGCGAGCCTAGGCACCTCCTTTGCGAACATACGTTCGCTATACTGCACCATGGCCCGCGCCTCGTACCTCGAGGACACGTGCAAGACCGCCCTGAACCGCGTCCCGGAGCAAAGCCGCGTGCCGTTTCGCTGGACCGTCAATCCGTACCGCGGCTGCACTCACTCCTGCCACTACTGCTTCGCCCGGGCCTTCCATAGCTACCTCGACCTGGGCGTCGGCGACGACTTCTCCTCGAAGATCATCGTCAAGACGAACCTTGTCGACGTGCTCCGGCGGGAGCTCGCGTCGTCGAAGTGGGAGGGCGAGCAGATCGCAATGGGTACTGCGACCGACCCGTACCAGCACTGCGAGGGCCGCTATCGGCTGACGCAAGGAGTGGTCAAAGCGCTCGCGGACTTCGAGAACCCGTTGTCGATGCTGACGAAGTCGACGCTGATCCTCCGCGACCTCGATGTCTTCCGCCGGCTCGCGGCGGTGACGGACGTGACCGTCTCGATGAGCGTCGGCACCCTCGACGAGGCCGTCCGTCGGGTGGTCGAGCCCGGAACGCCCCCGGCCCGCAAACGGCTCCAGATCCTCAGCCGCTTCGCCGACGCCGGGATCCGCACGGGCGTCCTCGTCGCGCCGCTCCTGCCGGGCTTGACCGACGACGAGGAGCACATCGACGAGGTGCTGCAGGCGTGCGCCGAGGCCGGAGTGTCGTTCGCCTCCGGAATCCTGCTCCACGTCAGGCCCGGGATCCGGGCTCACTTCATGCCGTGGATGGAACGGGCGTATCCCTGGCTCTACCCGCGCTACGTCGAGCTCTACGGCAAGCGGGCCTATGCGCCGAGGGAATACCAGGAGCAAGTCTCCGAGCGAATCGCGCGACTCCGGATCCGGCATGGAATCGGGCCGGGGAGCCGCGGGCAATCGAGATCACGCGCCGCGAGGCAGCTCGCGCTCGCGGTCTGAGGGCGCCGGCTTCCGAAGGCCACGGAAGGGCCGGACGACGCGCTCGCCGCCTTCGCGCTCGACGAGGACGTTCCGAGGCCCGCCCCCGGTGCCCCAGCGGACGAGGACGACCACGGGCCGGCCACGCTCGAGATAGGTCTTCCCGACCACGTTCGCGACGGTACGCGCGTTTCGCCACCTCGCCGCCGGGTAGCCACACCCGTTCCGACTAAGAAGGGAGACACATGGGTCAGATCAAGGATCTGATGACGCCGAACCCGACCAGCTGCGAGCAGTCGACGACGGTTCTCGAGGCCGCAAAGAAGATGGTGCAGGAGGATGTGGGCGCTCTACCGGTCGTCGAGGGCGACCGCCTCGTGGGCCTCGTCACCGACCGCGACATCGTCGTCCGCGTCGTGGCCGAGGGCCGTGACCCGATGTCGACGACGCTTCGTGACGTGGCGTCGAGCGAGCTCGAGACGGTGTCGCCCGACGACGATCTCGACACCGCGCTTCGCAAGATGGCGTCCGCGCAGGTCAGGCGCCTGCCCGTGGTCGAGGGCGATCGGCTCGTGGGCGTTGTCGCCCAGGCCGACGTCGCGCGGCAGGGCCGAGACACCGAGACCGGCCAGGTCGTCGAGGAGATCTCGCGCTAGTACCGCTTCGGCCGGGGTCGGGCTTTTGCTCGGCCCCGGTCTAGTCGCGGTAGCGCGACCAGAGCAGCCCGGCCAGGATCACCGAGACTACGGAGACCACCAGGCCGACGATCCACGCGTCGATGTCCTGTGTGCCGAGGATCGCGGCGATCGCGGTCCCGATGCCGATGATCCCGAGGGTCATCACCATCTTGGTGAAAGCGCTCTCGAGTCCTTGCCACCGCCGGCTCCGAGAGGTCGGCTCGTCTGGCGTTCCTTCGCTTCTGCCTTCCATGGCCATGCGGCGACTCTACACAGTGCGAGCGGGGAGTAAACGCGTCCGCAACCGGCATTAGCGCGGCGCGTCCGTCGCGACTGCCCGGAAGCACGTGGTGGTCGTTCGGGGATCTGGCTCCTGATCGGGATCGCCATCTACGCCGTGTACGGCCGCACGCACTCGCGGCTCCGGCGCGAGGCAAGCGAATCAGCCTGAGGCTGAAGCGGCGTCAGGCGGGAGTCCGGTCCAGCAGGACGTCACGGATCGCGTCCGTCGAGGCCTGGTCGGGCGCTTCCGAGATGACCGTCGCCGGCCGCTCGAAGCGCGAGAGCGCGTCGCGGAGCGGCTCGGCCCGGAGCGTCCCCTCGCCGTAGGGCACGTGGCGGTCCTCGTTTCGGTTCGCGAACCGGATGTCGGAGAAGTGGATGTGAAATCGAGCGCCTGGTTCGAGGAGCTCGTCGGCGGCCTCGAGGACGCCGGAGAAGGCCTCGACCTCGGTGAAGCCGCCGTCCGTGACGGCGTGCAGGTGGGCGAAGTCGAGCACCGGCCGGATCCAGGGGAGGCGCGAGGCGACGTGAAAGACGTCCTCGGCCGTGCCGAGCTCCCTCACGCGGCCCATGATCTCGATTCCGAACGGCACTGCGCGATCCTTGGCCTCGAGCCGTTCCCGGAGCTCGGCGAGCTGCTGCACGACGGCGTCGAGGGCATCCTGGCGCTCGCGCCCGAGCAGAAACCCCGGGTGGAAGACGACGAGCTCCGCTCCCGTCGCGACGGCGACGCCGGCCGTGTGATCCAGCATCCCGACAGCGCGCTTCTTCTTGCCCGCGTCGTGGGATAGGTGGCCGAGGAACGCGGGAATCGGCGCGTGGACGGAGAGCACGATTCCGGCGTCGCGTGCAGCCTCTCCGAACCGAGCCGCCCACTCCCATTCGGGCTTCATCCAGAAGCCGCTCTCGAAGTCGATCTCGCAGGCGTCGAAGCCGCGCTCGACCAGAATCCCTACGGCGTCCTCCGGGCTCTCGCGACTCGGCACGCGCGCGGGCCCGAAGCGGATCGCTCCCATGCCGCCAGGTTAGCTCCCGTCCTGGCGTGCCACGGGTGTCGGAGGCCGCGCCAGCGGCCGGGCGAGTTGCGCCGCCTTTCGTGCAACTCGTATGGAGGGCGCGCGCTGCGCGCCCGTTCACTCCGTCCGTCCCGGCACTCCTGGGTGTTGGAGGCCGCGCCAGCGGCCGGGCGAGTTGCGCCGCCTTTCGCGCAACTCGTATGGAGGGCGCGCGCTGCGCGCCCGTTCACCGCGCGCCAGTTGTAAACGGCCGCGCGAGGCGCGGCCTCCGGTCCGTCCGACCCGGCTTCTACCTTCTTCGCATGGCCAAGCGACCGAGCCGCATCGAGCTTCTCGAGCTGGATATCGACGTCCGCCTCGCCGACCTCTGGGCCGAGGCGTGCGACGTGGACGAGTGGAACCTCGAGGTCGTCGCCGCGTTCATGCGCGCCGCGTACGGGAAGGGCTACTGCGACGCCCTGACCGAGGACGACCCGGGGGCTCTCTGCCGCGACCACGGCTACCGCATCCCGCTCAAGAGGCCCCTCCCGACGCCCGACATCTAACCCGGCCCCAGACCGCCCTAGCTAGACTCGGAGCGTGGCCCGGAGACGCAATCCCGCGCGTCTCGTCGTCGCGCTCTCGGTCGCGGCGGCCCTCGCGATCTTCCTCGTCTACAACGCGCTCGCCGGTGGCACCGAGCAGCTGAAGCCAAGCGAGCTTGCAGGCCAGAAGGAGAAAGTCGTCCTGGCCGGCATGGTGGTCGGAAAGCCTGCAGGGGACGCTCACGGAGACGGCCTGCGCTTCACGCTCACCGACCCGCAGGGAGAGGGAAGCGCCCGCGTGCCGGTCGTCTATCACGGCTCCGTGCCCGACCTTTTCAGGAGCGGACGTGACATTTCCGTGACGGGAACGCTCCGAGACGGCGTCTTCGTAGCCGAGCCCGACTCGCTCGTGACGAAGTGCCCGTCGAAGTACGCGCCGGACTCCGACTCAGACTCCTGAGCCGTGCCGCTGCTCGGCCGGGCCGCTCTCATACTCGCCCTCGGGCTCGTCGTCTACGCGGCGGTCGCAGGCGGTCTGGCTGCCATTCGAGGCCGGCGGCGGCTGCTCGAGTCGGCGCGGAACGCGTACTTCGCCGCGTTCGCATCGGCTCTCGTCGCCTCGCTCGTCCTCTTGGCCGCGCTGGCGCGAGGTGACTTCCGCTTCACCTATGTCGCCGACCACACGAGTCGTGAGCTTCCACTTCGGTACGCGCTCTCGGCCTTCTGGAGCGGGCAGGAGGGCTCGCTCCTCCTCTGGTTCCTCGTCCTGACGGCCGCCGGCTCGGGCGCGCTCGCGCTCAACCGAAAGCTCACGCGGGACGTGCTGCCCTGGACGACGCCGATCCTCGGGGGAGTCTCGGCCTTCTTCGCGATCGTCCTCGTCTTCGTCGCCTCGCCCTTCGGGACCCAGACGGCGCCGGCCGACGGCGCAGGCCTCACCCCGAGCCTTCAGAACGCCTACATGCTGGCCCACCCGCCGCTGCTCTACCTCGGCTACATCGGCCTGACGATCCCCTTCGCGTTCGCCATGGCCGCGCTCGCCTCGCGCCGGACGGATGAACGGTGGATCGTCGTCACGCGCCGCTGGACGCTCGCCGCGTGGACCTTCCTCGGCGTTGCGATCCTCCTCGGAGCCAAGTGGGCCTACGAGGAGGTCGGCTGGGGCGGCTGGTACGCCTGGGATCCCGTCGAGAACGCCGCCCTCATGCCGTGGCTCGTGGCGACGGCGTTCCTCCACTCGGTGATGGTGCAGGAGAAGAAGAACATGCTGCGGGTCTGGAATGCGGTGCTCGTCGCGCTCGCATTCGGGCTCTCGCTCTTCGGCACCTTTCTCACCCGAAGCGGAGTCCTGAACTCGATCCACTCGTTCACGCAGTCATCGATCGGCGCCTGGTTCCTCGGCTTCATCGTCGTCGTCGCCGCCGGCTCGACGGCCCTCATCCTCTACCGCCTTCCACTCCTCCGCTCGCGCACGCGGCTCGAGTCGCTCGTCTCCCGCGAGGCGGCGTTCTTCTACAACAACCTCTTCCTGGTCGCGTTTGCGCTCACCATCCTCTGGGGGGTCGTCTACCCGCTGGTCTCCGAGGCGGTGCGCGGCGTGGCCGTGACCGTCGGCGCGCCCTACTACGACTTCTTCGCGATCGTCTTCGGGCTGCCGCTCATCCTCTTGATGGGAATCGGGCCGCTGATCGCCTGGCGGCGCGCCTCGCTGCGGTCGCTCGGAACGTCGCTGCTCTGGCCGGCCGGCGCCGCGCTCGTCGTGGGCGTCTTGCTCGCCGCCGCGGGCGCCGGCTCCAGTCCGGCCGGGCTCGTCGGCTACACGTTCGCCGCCTTCGTCCTGGCGGCGATCGTGCTCGAGTTCGTCCGTGGGACGCGTGCGCGCAAGGCGCTCGGCGACGGTTCCTGGCCCGCCGCATTCACCTCGCTCGTGGGCCGGAACCGCCGTCGCTACGGCGGCTACGTCGTCCACGCGGCGATCGTGCTCCTCTTGATCGGCGCCATTGGCATCGGTGGTTTCGCGTCCGAGCGTGACGCAACCTTGCGGCCCGGCGAGTCGGTCGAGGTCGCCGGCTACACGCTCACCTACCAGGGCTCGCGCCAGGAGCGTGCCGCGAACGCGACCGAGGTCCGCGCCGACCTCGCCGTCGAGCGCGGCGGAGAGTCCCTCGGCACCATTGCGGCCGGCAAGAACCGCTATCCGGCGGAGGGCGAGACGTCGAACGAGGTCGCGATCCGAACCGACTTCCTGCGGGCGCAGGACCTGTTCGTGATCGCCGATCAGTTCAACGACGACGGATCGGTTGTTCTCGAGGTGATCGTCAACCCGCTCGTCAACCTGATCTGGTTCGCCGGGTTCGTCTTCCTGCTCGGCTCCGTCGTCGCCATGTGGCCGGACGCCCGCGAGCAGCGGCGCCTGGCGCGCCGCTTCGCCGAGCCCGACGCGCTCGCGGCGGCGTGACCACGGTCGCGCTCGTGCTCGCCGCGGCGCTTGCAGTTGCCTGCGTCCTCGCTGTCGCGCGGCCGTTCCTCCGGGATCCGGAGCCTGCCGCGGACACGCTCAGCGAGCCGACCGGCCCCGAGCGCGAGCGGGCCCGTCTGGCCGAGGAGCGCGACCGGGCGCTCGCCGCGCTCAAGGAGCTCGAATTCGACCACCGGACCGGCAAGGTGTCGGACGCGGACTATCGGCTCGCGCTCGGTCCCCTGCGCGCCGAGGCTACCGCGGCCCTCCGGGCCCTCGACGAGCAGGAGGGACGGCGTGCGCACTCCGTCCGCAAGGAGGGGAGCCGTACCTGAGTGTCCTCACTGCGGCGCCCAGGTTCCCGAGGCGAGCCGCTTCTGCCTCCAGTGCGGGCGCGCGCCGGGCGAGCTCGGTGCCGTCGCTCCACCGAAACGTTTTGCCTTGCCGGCCGGTCTGGCGAGTCCGGCTCCGTTCACGATCGCAGCGATCGCCCTCGCCGCCGGCGGCATCGTCCTGTTCGCGGGCGGCGTGTGGGCCTGGGGCGTCGTGGCGCTCCTCGGTGCGGCCGTCCTCCTGCTCCTCCCGGGTCGCGTCGAGCGTCGGCACGTGAACGACGTTCGCCTCCGCGTCGGGGCGATGAGCGAGTCGCTCGCGGTGCGGAGCCGCGGTCAGGTCGAGGTCTTCCGAGCACGTCGCGAGCTGGCGGAGCTCGAGGCCGACCGGGGCCGGCTCTTCGTCGAGCTGGGCCGGTCCGTGTACGAGGAGGACGAGGTGGGTACGAAATCTGCGCGGACGGCCCTGGCGGCCGTCGTGGAGCGCATCCAGGCGAAGGAGGCCGAGATTCAGACGTTGATCCGCGAGACCGAAGAGCGCGTCAGACGGGCGCAAGGCCCGGTTCAGCCGACCGAGGTTCTGCAGGACGAAGCGCCGCCCGAGCCGCCGAACATCCCAGAGCCCTGGCCGCCGCCGGACGAGGGGGACATCCCGGAGCCGCCGCAACCGGACCCGGGCGGCCCGATGCCCGGGCCCGACGAGCCTGCACCGCCGCTGCAACCGCCCGCGCCCGGCGCGACCGGCAGGCCCGGTTAGCGCTCGGTTTTCCCTGCATTTTGACCGGTTCGCGTTTGCGACCCGGGCCGATCTCGTGTAGAACCAAGCGGTTGTAGCCCACGAGACCCCTCGTCGGCGCCTCGCAGGGACGTCCTGCTTGCCGACGAAACTCCCCCTGGCTTTGGCTCTCCGCCGACTCATTCTGTACGCCCTCGCCGCTCTGGCCGTCGTGGTCGTCCCGGCCGGAGCCGCGGCGGGTCTCGACGATCGCCAGGAGGAGATCGAGTCCCGGATCGCGGCGCTCCGCGACGCGATCTCGGAAGCCGAGCAAAAGGAGGGCGTCCTCTCGTCGGAGATTCGCTCGGCCTCGGCGGACATCGGTTCGCTCGAAGGTCGGATCGATGTTCTGAACGGCCTCGTCGCCGAGCTCGAGACCGAGCTCGAGGCTTCGCGGGCCCGGCTCGCCGCGCTCGAGCAGAAGCTCGCCGAGCAGACCGAGCGACTCGAGTACCTCGTCGAACAGCACCGGATCGCACAGGAGCGACTCGAGGCGCGGCTCGTCGAGCTCTACGAAACGGAGACGACCTCGACGATCGAGATCGTCCTCCAGGTGGGGAGCCTCACCGAGCTCCTCGACCAGATCGACTACTTCACGCGCTCGGGCAACAGGATCAGGAGATCACGGTGAACCTCGAGGATCTCCGCGACCAGATGCGCATCCTGCGGGCGGAAACGGCCGCAACGCGCAAGGAAGTCGCCGCGGCCACCGCCGAGCTCGCCGAGCAGACGGCCGAGCAGCAGGCGGCGCGGGACTCGCTCGTCGCCGAGCAGAGCGCGCTCGCGGCGGCGCGAGATCAGAAGCAGTCGCTGCTCGCGAGCGTCCGGGAGGAGAAACACGAGCACGAAGAGGATCTGGACGGCGATGGAGGCCGCGAGCGCCGCGATCGCCGAGCAGATCCGTGCCGCGCAGGCGGCCGCCGAGGCCGCTGAGGCGAGCTCGGGTTCCTCGGGCTCAGGTTCCTCGGATGGCTCAACCGGGCCGCCTTCCTCGAGCGGCTTCATCTGGCCGGTCAACGGCGTCCTGACGAGCGGCTTCGGCTGGCGCTGGGGCCGGATGCACGAGGGGATCGACATCTCCGCCCCCGCCGGCACGCCGATCCACGCAGCCGCCTCCGGGACGATCATCTTCGCCGGCTGGATGGGCGGCTACGGAAACATGGTCATCATCGACCACGGCGGCGGCATCGCCACCGCGTATGCGCACATGTCGTCGATCTGGATGAGCGGCGGCTCGGTCGGCCAGGGCACTGCGATCGGCGGCGTCGGCACGACGGGCAGCTCGACCGGGAACCACCTGCACTTCGAAGTCAGGGTCAACGGCGCGGCCGTCGATCCGATGGGCTACCTCTAGGCCCGGCCGGCTGGTCTTCGACCTCGGGCACCGCCCCGAGGAGGGCGAAACGCGACCAGAGGTCGTTCAGGTCGAGTGTTCCGGCCGTGACGTCGAAGCGAGCCCTTTCTGCCTCAGTTCCTGAATCGCCTGCTCCGACTTGTCGAGGCCCTCGAGGCCCATTCCCGCGAGCACCCAGGGCGCCTTCGTGAACTGGATCTCTGCATACTCGACGACCTCGACGTTGTTTCCCCACGGATCGCTGAAAGCGGAGGCTTCGGCGCAGGCGATACCTCGACTCCCGCCTCGACGAGCGCGGCCCGGGTCGGTCTCCTTCGAGTCGACGACGAGCCCGAAGTGCCGGTCGTCGTCCGGGCCCTGGCGGCGGCCCTCCGAGAGCGCGACGAACTGGTCGCCGATCTCGATGAAGGCCATGCGGCCGGAGCGGCCGCGGAGATCGATCTCGAAGATCCGCCCGTAGAACTCGAGCGCGCTCCTCGAGGCTTCCCACCTCGAGGGCGACGTGGTTGAGTCCGACCAGGCGTGCCCGAGCCATTGCACACCCATCTTCGCAGCGGAACCCTCGCCCGGCGAGCGGTGTAGAGGAGACAGTGGAGGGCCGGCCACCGGACGAGAGCGCCCTCGTCGAGCAGGCGAGGGCCGGTGACACGCGCGCCTTCGAGGAGTTGGTGAGAACGCACCAGGCCGTCGCATTCAGAACCGCGTACCTCGTATCGGGGTCGGCGGAGGACGCGCGCGACGCGGCGCAGGAAGCGTTCGTGAAGGCGCACCGTGCCCTCGGGCGGTTCCGGCGTGGCGCGCCATTCCGGCCGTGGCTCCTTCGGATCGTGGCCAACGAGGCGAAGAACCGACGCCGTGCGGCCGGGCGCCGCACCTCACTCGCGCTGCGACTTGCGGCGACCGAGACCTCGGGGGGCGCGGCCCCGTCCCCCGAGGGGAACCTCGTCGAGGCGGAGCGCCGGGCCGCCCTGCTCGCTGCTCTCGCTCGCCTGCGGGAAGAGGAGCAGCTCGTCGTTGCTTGCCGCTACTTCCTCGATCTCTCGGAGGAGGACACGGCTGAGACGCTCGGCGTGCGGCGCGGGACGGTCAAGTCCCGGCTCTCGCGCGCGCTCGCGCGGCTTCGGGCGGAGCTCGACGCGGAGGAGGTGGACGCCCGTGCCTGAGCTCGACCTCGAGCAGGAGCTTCGAAGCCTCGGCCCGGAGCTGGCCTGGCCGGCAGCTCCCGACCTCGTGCCTTCGGTCCGGGCGCGGCTCGCCTCCGGGCCCGAGCGGCGGCCGTTTTTCCGCCGGCCGCTCGTCGTGGCCCTCGCCGCGCTCGCTCTTGCGGTCGCAGCGGCTCTGGCCGTCCCTCCGGCGCGCACGGCCATCCTCGAGTTCCTGCAGATCCAGGGCGCATCCGTAGAGCGAGTCGAGGAGCCGCCTTCGGTGGCGAGGGTGGATCTCGGCCTCGCGGTGCCCGTGCCGCTCGACGAGGCGCGGGCGCGCCTCGGCTTCCGCCCGCTCGTTCCTGACTTCCCGGGCCTCGGCCGGCCGGACGCCATGTACCTCGACCAGTACGCCTTCGGCGGCCAGATCGTCTTCCTGTACGGGACCGAAGAGAAGCCGCAGCTCCTCGTCTCGGAGTTTCGCGGCGATACGAACCCCAGCCTGATCGGCAAGCAGGCGGGACCGGGAACGTCGATCGAGCCGGTCACGGTCGGCGACGGTCAGCCAGGCTTCTGGGTCTCGGGCGAGCCGCACGAGTTCATGTACCTGGGTCCGGACGGAGCACCGAGGGTCGACACGATCCGGCTGGCTGCGAACGCCCTCCTGTGGCAGGACGGGCCGTTGACCCTCCGAATCGAGGGCGACGTGACGAAGGACCGCGCACTCGAGCTCGCGAGAGCCCTGACGGGCTAGCTCCGCTCGTTCGGACGGTGCAGCCGGGGCTGCCCGGTGCGGACGGCCAACGTTTCGTTTTCACCCATAGGCGACCTACCGAGCACGATGGCGAATCCCCCTTCTCGGGGACAGCACCTCCCCCGTTCCGTACGATGGAGAGGGAGATGACTGCGGCAGAAATCACGCTCGACCAGGACACCGAGGCGGGACGGGTCGTCGACTGGCGCAGGGCCGAGCTCGAGCGAGCCGGTTACGACTCCGAGGCTGCGGCGAAGATCGCGGCCCGGGTCGAAGTCGACCTGCACTACGCGGTCGACCTCCTGCACCGCGGCTGCCCCTCCGAGACGGCGCTCCAGATCCTCCTCTAGCCCTCGTCGCCTTCGAGGCCGAGGCTAGGCAGAATCCCCGCGTGGTCCTGGCTTCGATCCCGAGCCCGTCGAGCGGCGTCCTCGAGCTCGGTCCGCTGAGCTCCACGCCTACGGGCTCATGCTCCTCCTCGGGATCGCCGCGGCGACCGCGCTCACCGGTGTCCGCTGGACGCGGCTCGGCGGCGACTGGGATCTCGTTCTCCGAGTCGCGATGTGGGGTGTGGCGGGCGGCATCGTCGGCGCGCGGCTCTACCACCTGGCGACGAGCTGGAGCGAGGTGCCGGACGAGTGGTGGGGGGCCTTCGCCATCTGGGAGGGCGGGCTCGGGATCTGGGGCGGCGATCGCCGGTGGAGTGCTCGCCGGCGCGATCCTCGGTCTGGCGCGCCGGGGAGAGCATCTACCTGTTCATGGACGTGGCCGCGCCGGGAATCCTCCTGGCCCAGGCGATCGGCCGGCTCGGCAACTACTTCAACCAGGAGCTCTACGGGCGCCCGACCGACCTGCCCTGGGGGCTCGAGATCGACGCGGAGAGCGGCCGGCGGAGTACGCTGGAGCCGACGACCTTCCACCCGACCTTCCTCTACGAGCTCCTCTGGAACGCGCTCGGCGTGCTCGTGCTCGTCTGGATCGGCCGCCGGTTCCGGATCAAGCCGCCCGGGCTCTTCGCGCTCTACGTCGCGTGGTACACGTTCCTCCGCTTCTTCCTGGAGCTCCTGCGGGTCGACCCGGCGAAGGAGTTCGGGCCGCTCCGGCTGAACGCCTGGGTCTCGATCGGCGTCTTCGTCCTCGCCGTGGCCGCGTTCCTCTGGTCGCAGCGGCGGGACGGCGAGCCGAAGCTGCCCGGTCGGCGCGGAGGTCGCGCCGAGCGGAGGCCTCCGGAGCCCGCGCGGAAGATGGCCGTGCCGAAGGGCCGCGTCCGCCAGGGCCGCTAGGGTCGGGCGGCATGACGGCAATTGCCGTTCGCGAGCTCGACCTGGACCTCGACGCGTTCGAGGGCCCCTTCGACCTCCTGCTGACGCTCGTCCTCCGTGAGGAGCTCGAGCTCCGGGACGTCGAGGTCGCCGACATCGTCTCGGTCTTCGCTGAGCGGCTGCTCGAGCGGGAGGGGGTCGATCTCGAGGCGTGCGGCGAGTTCCTCGTCCTCGTCTCGTCGCTCCTCGAGCTGAAGGTGCGCGAGCTCTTCCCGGAGGAAGTCGACCTCGAGGACCTGGATCCGGACGAGGCTGCCGAGGAGCTCGCCGAGCGGCTCGCGGCCTACCGCCGCTTCAAGGCCGCGGCCGGGTGGCTGGAGGAGCGGCTCGAGTCGGAGTCCGACCGTTTCTTCCGGCTCGGCCCGGCGCCGCTCGCGCCGCTGCCCGCGCGGCCGCTGGCGCCACAGGAGCCCGCCCGCCTCGCCGAGGTTCTGCGCGGGCTCGCGATCGAGCCGCCCGAGCCGTCGGTCCGCCACATGGCGCTTCGCTTTCCGCCGGTCTCGCTCTTCCTGGAGCGCTTCCGGGCAGTGCTCAGGCGCCGGAAGCGGTTCAGCTTCGACGAGGAGACTGACGAGCTGTCTCGTATCGAGCAGGCAGTGGCCTTTCTCGCGCTGCTCGAGCTTCGCAAGGCCGGTGAAGTCCGGATCGGCCAGCCGGCGCCCTTCGAGCCGATCACGGTATGGAGCGGAACGTAGAAGCCCAAGTCACGTCGGGGCGCGGCACCGAGGCCCCGGCATGAACCGGGCTCTCCGGCTCATCGACAACCCCGTCGACCGGCTGGCCCGGGTCGTCGAGGCGCTCCTGGTCGTCGCCTCGCAGCCGCTCTCCGTGGAAGAGCTTGCGGCCGCGGCGGACGACGAGTCTGAGCGGGTCGAGACCGCTCTCGGCCTCCTCGCAAGCAGATATCGCGACGGCCGGAGCGGGATCGTGCTCGAGCAAGTCGCCGGGGGCTACGCGTTCCGGGCCGCCCGCGAGGCGTCCGAGGCCTGCGCGCGCCTCGTCGAGCGGCCGGTACAGCGCGGCCTCTCGCAGGCAGCGCTCGAGACACTCGGGGTCGTGGCCTACCTCGGGCCGGTCTCGCGGCCCGAGATCGCGCGGATCCGAGGTGTCGCCGCCGACTCGGCCGTCGCCGGCCTGGTCGAACGGGGTCTGATCGCCGAGGCCGGGCGTCAGGACGAGGGGGGCGCGATCCGCTACGCGACGACCCCGCTCTTCGAGCGGGTCTTCGGGCTCGCGAGCCGGGCCGAGCTGCCGCGCCTCGACGATCTCGGCGCCGACGCGGGCGAGATTCGCGCCCGGCTCGAATCGGTCGCCGAGCGCCGCGGCGCCTAGCTTCCGCTGACAGACTCAGGGCCCATGCGGCTCGGGCGCTTCGCGGACGAGTGGAACGAGCTCCGTGCCTACGTGAGCCAGCGCTCTGTCCGGGAACTGGCGAGCGAGGTCTCCGGGGCCGTCGAGGGGAACCAGCTCATGCTCTACGCGAGCGCCATGGCGTTCCGGATCTTCCTCGCCGTCGTTCCCTTCGGGCTCGCGGCGCTCGCCGTCCTCGGGTCGATCGGCCGTGAGGACCTGTGGCGCGAGTCGGTGGCCCGGCGGATCGAGGAGCGCTTGGCTCCATCGGCCTTCGAGCTCGTCGATCGAACCGCCGAGGCAGTGCTCTCGGACCACCGAGTCTTCTGGCTCACGCTCGGCGTCGCGCTGACGCTCTGGCAGGTCGCGGCGGCAGTGCGGGCGGTCATGCATGCGCTGAACGACGTTTACGAGGTTCGCGAGGAGGGACGGGAGCCCGGGCTCGGCCGCAGGCTCCTCGTCTCACACGTCGTCGCGCTCCTCGTGTGCACGTCGCTGACCGTGGCCTTTCTCGCGCTCGCGGCCGATCCGTTCGTCGCCGACCACCTCGGCACGAGCACGGTTGTGACGGTCCTTTCGGACGTCGTCCGTTGGGGCATCGCGCTCGCGCTCCTTCTCGTCGTGGTCGGAGTGCTGATCAAGGTCGTGCCGGGGAGAGACGCTCCGACTCCGTGGGTCGGCGGAGCCTCCCTTTTCACCGTCGGGCTCTGGATCGGGACGAGTGCTCTCTTCGGCCTCTACGCGACGGCTTCCGGAGGCGGTGCGGTGTTCGGCGGCGTCGGCTTTCTCGTCATCGGCGGGCTCTACCTCTACGCCGCGTCTGCGGCCCTCCTCGTCGGCGCCCAGCTCGACGCGCTCGTCCGGTCGCACGCGGGAGACATCGACTAGAGCGAGCGGACGATGCCTTCGGCCTCTTCCCGGGTGAAGGCCCGCAAAGTCTCGGTGGTCACGTTGCCATGGCGTGCGACCGCCACCAGGCACTGGTAGGCGGTCTCGTCGTCCGGTGCCTCGAAGATCTCCACGAGGTCGTAGCGGCCGAGCGTCACGTAGGCGTTCAGGAGCTTCCCGCCACGCTCGTCGATCGCCCGCTCGCCCTCCTCGATCCGGTCGCGCCAGGCCGGCAGGCCGCCCAGGCCCTGCGACGTCCACTTCATCAGGGAGATGTAGACGGGCACGGGCGGATAATGACCTTTCGTGAGGCTCAATGCCTACCTGGCGCGGGCCGGAGTCGCGTCGCGGCGCGGCGCCGAGGAGCTGATCCGCGCGGGCCGCGTCACGGTCAACGGCGAGGTCGCCGGGCTCGTGACCTTCGTGGAGCGAAGCGACGAGGTGCGGCTCGACGGAGAGCCGTTGACGCCGGAGGAGATCACCTACGTCCTCCTCCACAAGCCGGCCGGAGTCGTCACGACGGCCCGCGATCCGCATGGCCGTCCGACCGTCGTCGACGTCGTCGGCCACCGGCTCCGCGTCGTGCCGGTCGGCCGGCTCGACGCAGACACGACGGGAGTGCTCATCCTCACCAACGACGGGCCGCTGGCCCACCGGCTCATGCATCCGCGCTACGAGATCGAGAAGGTCTACGTCGCGGACGTGGAAGGAGATCCCGGCCCCGAGGCGCTCGCACGACTGGAGGCCGGACTCGAGCTCGAGGACGGCCTCACGGCCGCGGCGCGGGCGCGCGGCCTCGCCGCCGGCCGGGTCGAGCTCGCGATCCACGAGGGCCGGAAGCACCAGGTGAAGAGGATGCTGGCCGCGGTCGGCCACCCGGTCCGGCGCCTGCACCGGAGCCGCTACGCCGGACTCGAGCTCGGCGGCCTCGCAGCGGGCGAGTGGCGCGAGCTGAGCGCCGGCGAGGTGAGCGCCCTTCGCGTCGCTACAGCGCGCGAGGCCGCGCCGCGCCGAAGAGGCGGCCGGACGAGGACCTGACGAAGCCCATCCGGTCGTACATCGCCTCGAGCGTCGGCTCGGAGGCCTGCCGCGCCTTCTCGGCGCCGCGCGCCAGGAGCCGCTCGAGCTCACGCGGATCCGAGCGAAGCTCCGCGTAGCGCTCCTGCACCGGCGCGAGGAGCTCGACGACCGCCTCGCCGACGTCGGCCTTGAACGGCCCGTACCCGGCTCCGTCGTAGCGCGCCTCGATCGCCTCGGGCGTCTCGCCGGTCGCGACCGAGAGGATGTCGATCAGGTTCGTGATGCCCGGCTTGTCCTCGGCCCGCACGCACGTCGCGGCCGGAATCGGTGACCGCGCTCTTGAACTTCTTCCGGATCGTGTCGGGCTCGTCGAGCAAGAGCACCGTTCCCTGCGGCGTCCCGCCGGTCGTCGACATCTTCCGCTCGGGCTCCTGGAGATCCATGATCCGCGCGCCGATCTCCGGGTAGACGCCTTCCGGGAGCGTGAAGGTGTCGCCGTAGCGCTGGTTGAAGCGCTCCGCGACGTTCCGCGCGAGCTCCAGGTGCTGGCGCTGGTCGTCGCCGATCGGCACCTGGTCGGTCTGGTAGAGCAGGATGTCGCCGGCCATCAGCACCGGGTACGTGAACATGCCGGCGCTCACGAAGTCCTGCCGCTCGGAGCGGTCCTTGAACTGCGTCATGCGGCGAGCTCGCCGAAGCTCGTGACCGAGCCGAGCAGCCAGGCCGCCTCGGGGTGCGCGGCGACGTGGCTCTGGATGAAGACCGTCGAGCGGTCGGGATCGAGCCCGGTCGCGAAGAGCATGGCCGCGAGGTCGAGCGTCCGCTCGCGGAGATCGTCCGGGTCGTAGGCGACCGTGATCGAGTGGAGGTCGACGATGCAGAAGAACGCCTCGCCGCGCTCCTGTGTCGCCGCGTACTGTCGGAAGCCCCCGGAGTAGTTCCCGAGGTGCTTCGCGCCGGTCGGCTGGATGCCGGAGAAGATCCGCATGGGCCGCGATTATCGCGGACTACACTCTGGCCGATGGCCGTCACAGGTTCCCCCGAGCTCCTGATCGTGATGGGCGCGAGCGCCACGCGCCGAGCAGGTGGACGAGGTCGTCGCGCGTCTCGAGGAGGCCGGCGCGGACGCGCACGTGACGCCCGGGCAAGGAGGCGACCGTGATCGGCGCGATCGGCGAGCGCGACCTCCTCGCGGCGTTGCCGCTCGAGGGCTACCCGGGCGTCGAGCAGGTGCTGCCGATCCTGAAGCCGTACAAGCTCGTGTCTCGCGAGCTGTCGCCGCAGCCGACCGTCGTCTCCGCGCGCGGCCGGCGGATCGGCGACGGCTACTTCGGGCTGATCGCAGGCCCGTGCTCGGTCGAGTACCGGGAGCAGACGCTCGCGGCCGCCCGCGCCGTGCAGGCGGCCGGCGCGACGATGCTCCGCGGCGGCGCCTTCAAGCCGCGCTCCTCGCCCTACGCCTTCCAGGGCCTCGGCCAGGAGGGCCTCGACATCCTCGTCGAGGCCCGCGAGGAGACCGGGCTCCCGATCGTCACCGAGCTCATGGACGCGCGGCACGTCGAGGCGGTCGTCGAGGCCGCCGACGTGATCCAGATCGGCGCCCGGAACATGCAGAACTTCACGCTCCTCTCCGAGGTCGGCCGGGCACGGAAGCCCGTGCTCCTGAAGCGCGGGCCGGCCTCGTCCATCGAGGAGCTCCTGATGGCGGCCGAGTACATCGTCCGCGAGGGCAACTCCCAGGTGATGCTCTGCGAGCGCGGCATCCGCACGTTCGAGCGCTCGACCCGCTTCACGCTCGACATCGGCGCGGTGCCGGTCCTGAAGGAGGAGACGCACCTGCCGGTCGTCGTCGACCCGTCGCACGCGGCCGGGCGCCGAGACCTCGTGGCGCCCCTCGCCCGCGCGGCTGTAGCCGCCGGCGCCGACGGGATCATCGTCGAGGTGCACCCGGAGCCCGACCAGGCGCTCTCGGATGCCGCGCAGCAGATCGCCGCGGACGACTTCGGGCCTTCGCGGACGAGATCCGGGCCCTGGCCTCGCTCATGGGCCGCGTCATCGGGTAAGGCGCGAAAATGCGTTGCATTTCCCGCGGGTATGAACGTCGCTCGGATCGGCATCGTCGGCACGGGCCTGATCGGGGCGTCGATCGGTCTGGCCGCCCGCGCAGCGGGCATCGGCCGTGACCGGGTGGGATCGCCGACGCCGGAGCCCTCCGGGTCGCAGGCGAGCGAGGCGCCGTCGAGCCGGCCGGCTCGATGGAGGAGGCCGTGCGCGACGCCGACCTCGCGGTCGTCGCGACGCCCGTCGCCACGCTCCCGGCCAGGTCGAGGCGGTGCTCGGCGCCGGCGGCTCGGCGACCGTGACCGACGTCGGTTCGACGAAGGGGTCGGTCTGCGCGGCCGCCGTCCGACCGCCGGCGGTTCGTCGGCGGCCATCCGGTCGCCGGCTCGGAAGCCCACGGGCCGGCGAACGCGAACGGCGACCTCTTCCGCGGCGCGACGTGGTTCCTGACGCCCGTTGCCGAGACGGAGCCCGAGCGCTACCGGGCGCTGCACGGCTTCGTCGCCTCGCTCGGTGCGATACCGGTCGCCGTCGATCCACGCGCGCACGATCGCCTGGTCGCGCTCACGAGCCACCTTCCGCACGCCCTCGCGAACCTGCTCCTGAACCACGCGGGCTCGGTGCGGGTGGACGGCCACGAGCCGCTCGGAGCCGCGGGCGGTTCGCTCCGTGACATGACGCGCGTAGGAGGCGCCAACCCGCGAATCTGGGTCGACATCTTCACCGAGAACGCCGACGAGCTCCGCGCGGCGCTCGCCGAGCACCGTCGCCGCGTCGAGGAGCTCGAGCGCGCCCTCGAGACGCGCGACGCGGGCTTTCTCGCCCGCTGGATCGGCGAGGCTGCGGGAAACCGCCGGCAGCTGCTCGCCGAGGCGTACCCGGACGCGGGCGAGCTGCAGCGGCTCCGCGTGCACGTCCCCGATCGGCCAGGTGTCCTCTCCGGGATCACGCAGGCGCTCGGCGCGGAGAAGATCAACATCGAGGACTTCGAGCTCCAGCACATGTCGCCGGAGCGCGGCGGGACGCTCACGCGTGCTCGTCGCAGGCGAGTCGGAGGCCCGCCGCGCCGCGGAGCTGCTCGAGGCGCAGGGGTACTCGGTGATCGTCTCGCCGGCCGCCCCGGAATGAGGATCGAGCCGGCCGTCGTCGCTCGCCGGCGACATCGCGGTGCCGGGCGACAAGTCGATCTCCCACCGCGCCGTCCTCCTCGGTGCGGTGGCGGACGGTGAGAGCGAGCTCGACGGGGTTCGGCGTCTCCGAGGACACGCTCGCGATCCGTGGAGGCCGTCCGCGCGCTCGGTGCCGAGGTCGAGGTCGACGGCGACCGGGTCCGCGTCGCCGGAGTCGGCCTGCGCGGCCTGCGCGAGCCCGGCCGGCCCGATCGACTGCCGGAACGCGGGCACGCTCATGCGGCTCCTGCCCGGGCTCCTCGCCGGCCAGGAGGGAAGCTTCGAGCTCGTCGGGGACGAGTCGCTCTCGCGCCGGCCGCTCGACCGGATCGCCGAGCCGCTGCGGGCAATGGGCGCAGGCGTCGAGACGACCGACGGGCACGCGCCGCTCCGCGTCGCCGGCGGCGAGCTCCAGCCGGATCCGCTGGGAGCTGCCCGTCGCGAGCGCGCAGGTGAAGTCGTGCGTCCTCCTCGCGGGCCTGCTCGCCGCCGGCGGCGCCACGGCGGTCGCAGAGCCGGCGCCGACGCGCGACCACACCGAGCGGCTCCTGCGAGCGGCTGGCGCGCGCGTCCGGGCGAGCTCCGCGCGAGGTGCGCGTCTGGCCGGCCGAGCGGCTCGAGCCGCTCCGACTCGAGATTCCGGGCGACTTCTCCTCGGCCGCGCCGTTCGTCGCGGCCGCGACGCTGCTCGCCGGGCTCGAGCGTCCGGATCCACGGCGTCGGCGTGAACCCGACCCGGACGGGCTTCATCGCCGTCCTCGAGCGGATGGGCGCCCGGATCGCGATCTTCAACCGTCGCCAGGCCGGCGGCGAGCCCGTCGCCGATCTCGAGATCGAGCCGGCCGAGCTCGTCGCGACGCGGATCGAGGCCGGCCGAGGTCCCGCTCCTGATCGACGAGCTGCCTCTCTTCGCTCTCGTCGCCGGACTCGCGCGCGGCGAGAGCGTCGTCAAGGGCGCGCAGGAGCTGCGCGTCAAGGAGTCGGACCGGCTCGAAAGCGTGAAAGAAGCGCTACGGCCGCTCGGAATCCGCGATCCGAACGACGGATGACGGCCTCAGGGTGCAGGGTGTTCCCGACCCGCCCGCGCGGAGGCTACGGTCGTGGACGCGCGCGGCGACCACCGGATCGCGATGCTCGGTGCCGATGCCGGGCTCGTCTCGCGCGAGGGCGTCGAGATCAAGGGGTCCGAGACCGTCGCGGTAAGCTTCCCCGACTTCTTCGGGATGCTCGACACACTGGCGCAGCGATGACAGAGGCCGTCCCGGCGAACGAGGGCGGGCCGAGGCCCGACCCGGTGGAGGGTGACGCGTGATCGTCGCCATCGACGGCCCTGCGGGCACCGGCAAGAGCACGGTCGCAAGGCTCCTGGCCGAGCGGCTCGGGCTTCCGCTATCTCGACACCGGCGCCATGTACCGCGCGCTCACCTGGCTCGCGCTCGAGCGCGGCGTCGACCTCGACGACGCCGAGACGCTCGCGGCGCTCGCGCGCGAGAACGAGGCCGAGATCGAGGGCAGCCGGATCCAGCATCGCCGGGGTGGACGTCACCGAGGCGATCCGAACGCCCGAGATCGACCGCGTCGTCTCCTCGGTCGCCCGTCACCAGCCCGTGCGCGAGGTACTCCGCGAGCGCCAGCGGGCGCTCGCAGACGCGGGCGACGCGATCATGGAGGGGCGCGACATCGGTGCGGTCGTCGTCCCGCACGCGGACGTGAAGGTCTACCTCGTTGCGGATGCGCCTCGTGCGGGCGAGCCGCCGCGAGTCCGAGCGGCCCGGGATCGGCGCCGACGCGCTCGCGACCGACCTCCGCCTCCGGGACGAGCGCGACGCGGGTCAGCTCCAGGCTGCGCCGGACGCGGAGACGATCGACACCACCGACCTGACCGTCGACGAGGTCGTCCGCAGGATCGAGGCCGCCGTCGCGGCTCACGCGCGCGCATGAAGCGCGAGTCGATTCTCTGGTGGGGCATCGGGAAGACCGTCCTCGCCGGCGGCACGCACGTCGTGGCGTCCCTGAAGCCAGTACGGCCGCGAGCGCGTGCCGCGCGACGGTGGCGCCGTTCTCGCGGTCAACCATGCCCACTGGATCGACGTTCCGACGGTCGGCGCCCTTTGCCCGCGCAGGATCGTCTACCTGGCGAAGGCGGAGGCGCACGAGATCCCGCTCTTGGGCCCGTTCATCACGCCATGGGGACGCTCGCCGTGCGGCGCGGCGAGTCCGATCGCGAGGCGATCAGGCTGGCCCGCCAGGCAGTCCGCCAGAACGAGTTGCTCGGGATGTTCGTCGAGGGAACGCGGCAGCGCAGCGGCGAGCCGGGCGTCGCAAAGCCGGGAGCGGCGATGGTCGCGATTCAGGAGGGAGTGCCGGTGATCCCGGCGGCGATCTACGGAAGCCAGGACTGGAAGCTCGGCTCGCGCAGTCCGATCTCGGTCGCCTGGGGAGAGCCGATGCGCTTCGCCGAGCATCCGCGCAACTCGAAGGGCTACAAGGCTGCGACCGCCGAGATCGAGATCGAGATCCGGCGGCTGTGGGAGTTCCTCGGCGACATGCACCGGCTGGGCCGGCCCGGCCGGGACGCCGCCGCGGCGGGCCTCCGTCCCTTCGAAGTCCGGGTTGAGCGCGCCGCTCCTCGGGACGGTCGCGGTCGTCGGCTTCCCGAACGTCGGCAAGTCGACCCTCGTCAACCGCCTCACTGCGACGCGGCAAGCTGTCGTCTTCGAGACGCCGGGGGTGACCCGCGATCGCAAGGAGATCGTGTGCGAGTGGGCCGGCAAGCGCTTCATCCTCGTCGACACCGGCGGCGTCGACGTCGCCGACGCGTCGCCGCTCACGCAGGATCGTAGCCGAGCAGGCCCGGCGCGCCGTCGAAGAGGCCGACCTCGTGCTCTTCGTCGTGGACGCGAAGGCCGGCGTCACGCCCGGTGACGAGGAGATCGCCGGATCTCCTCCGCCGGGCGCGCCGGCCGGTGCTCGTCGTGGCCAACAAGGTGGACGACCCTTCGCGCGAGGCGGACGCGCACGAGTTCCACCGGCTCGGGCTCGGCGAGCCGATCCCCGTCTCGGGCCTGCACGGCCACGGCACCGGCGATCTGCTCGACCGGCTCGTCGCCGAGCTCCCCGGGGGCGGGCCCGGAGGAGGTCGGGGAGGACGCGATCAGCGTCGCGATCCTCGGTCGGCCGAACGTCGGCAAGTCGAGCCTTCTGAACGCGCTCGTCGGAGAGGAACGGGTCGTCGTCTCGGACGTCCCGGGCACGACGCGCGACTCGATCGACACCGTGCTCCGGCGCGGCGATCGCACGTTCCTCCTCGTCGACACCGCGGGTCTGCGCCGGAAACGTCGCCAGCGTCAGGGGATCGAGTACTACTCGGAGCTTCGCGCCATCCAGGCGGCCGAGCGCGCCGACGTCGCGCTCGTCCTCGTCGACGCATCCGAAGGGCTCGTGGATCAAGATCTCGCCGTCGCGGACGTGGCGCGCACGGCCGGGTGCTCGACGCTCGTGGTCCTCTCGAAGTGGGACATCGCCGCCGTCGGGATCGAAGACGTCCGGCCGCGGCTCGTGGACCGCCTTCGCCAGCGCCCGCCGCTCGTCGCGGTCTCGGCGCAGACGAGGCGCGGTGTCGGCAAGCTCCTCGACCGGATCGAGGAACTGTTCGAGAAGCACACGGCCCGGATCGCGACGGCACAGCTGAACCGATTCCTTCGGCGAGCTCCGCGAGGAGCGGCCCGGTCCGACGAAGAACGGCCGGCGTCTGAATCTTCTCTACGGGACGCAGGTGGAGGTGCGGCCGCCCCGGTTTCAGGTCTTCGTGAACGACCCCGGCCTCCTGACCCGCGACTACGGCTACTGGGTCGAGAACAGGATCCGCGAGCGAGTTCGCGCTCGGCGGGCGTGCCGGTCGTCATCGACTTCGTCCGCCGAGGCTGACGCGGCGCTCGATCCGGGCAGTCCGGATGGCTAGACTGGCTCCCGATGAAGCGGCGACTCGTCCTCGGCCTGCTCGTCGCGCTCTGCGTGCTTCCCCTCGCCGCGGGCTGCGGGGGCGGCTCGGCGACAGGGGAGGGTGCGGCCGGGATCGTCCCGGCGAGCGTGCGGTCTACATCTCGATCGACACAGACTTCGAGGGCGAGCAGATCGACGCAGGCGCGTGAGCTCCTCGCGCGCTTCCCGGGCTCGGCGGGCATGCTCGCGATGCTCGAGGCGCGAGCTCGAAGAGGACGGCGACGTCGACTTCCAGGCAGGACGTTCGCCCCGCACTCGGCCCGACGCCTCGACGATCGTCGTCCTCGAGCGTGCCGCGACCGGCGGAGGACTCGCCCGCGGTCGTGGCTCCTCCAGCCGGACGACCCGGCCGCCTCGACGCGCTCGCTCGAAGTCGCCGCCGGAGGATCGCCGCCGGTCGTCGCCGAGATCGAAGGCTGGACGGTGCTCGCCGAAGAGCAGGCGACGCTCGATCAGCTTCGAGCCGGCCCGAGACGGCGATTCGCTCGAGGAGCTCGGACGCGTTCGACGATGCGATGGATGGCCTCGCCGATGATGCTCTGGTACGGGCCTACATCGCGCCGCGAGCGCGTTCGAGCAGGCTCTGTCGCCCGAGGGCGCCGCCGGCGTCCCGCAGCTCGAGCAGTTCTATTCGCCGCAGAGCGTCGGGATGGCGCTTGAGCCGAGGAGCGTGGCTTCCAGCCTCGAGGCCGCCGGCGAGACCGAGCAGGAGCTCGAGGGCTTCGAGCCGGAGATCCCGTCTGCGCTGCCGGGCGGAGCGATCGCCTACATCGGGTTCGGCGACGTCGCCGACTGCGATCCGCGAGGCGCTGAACACGCGCCGGCGAGCAGAATCCCGGAGCTCGACCAGCAGATCGGCCCAGCTCGAGCTCGCGCTCGGCCTCTCGCTCGACAAGGACGTGCTACCGCTGGTCGAGCAGGAGACGGGCGATCGCCTCTATCCCGGCGAGGCCGGCTCGGAGCTGCCGTCGATCCTCGTCGCGCTGCGAGGTCGACGACGAGCAACGAGGCAGTCGCGACCGTCGACCGGATCCTCGAGCGCGGCAAGCCAGTTCTCCGCCCGAGGTCCCGAAGCCGACGACGATTCGAGATCGGAGGCGATCGACGTGAGGGAAGTCGTCCTTCCCGACGGGACGACGATCCTGTACGGCGGCGTCGAAGGCATGCTCTTCGCGACGAACGACCCCGACGCTGCCCGCCGAGCTCACAGGCGACGCGGCCAGACGCTCGCCGACGACGAGGTCTACGAGGACGCAGCAGAGCTAGTCGACCTTCCCGACGAGGTCGAGAGCCTCTTCTACATCAACCTGGACGAGGGGGCTTCGCGTACGCCTTCGACTCGCCGAGCAGACCGGCGAGAGCGTGCCGCCGCAGGTCGCGCGAGAACGTCGAGCCGCTCGCCTCGTTCGTCCTCTACTCGACCCGCGACGGAGACCGGAGCCTCGGCCTCGGGCTTCCTCGCGCTCGACGAATGACGGCCGGCCGCGAGTTCCTCTTCACCTCCGAGTCCGTGACGGAGGGTCATCCCGGACAAGGTCGCCGACCAGGTCTCGGACGCCGTTCTCGACGCCGTGCCTCGCCGAGGATCCGCTCGGCCGGGTCGCCTGCGAGACCCTCGTCACGACGGGGCTCGTCGTCGTCGCGGGCGAGATCACGACGGAGATCTACGTCGATATCCCGCGGCTCGTTCGCGCGACGATCCGCGAGATCGGCTACGACCGGGCGAAGTACGGATTCGACGCCGACACGTGCGGCGTCATCGTCGCGCTCGACGAGCAGTCGTCCGACATCGCACAGGGCGTCGACCGGTCGTACGAGGTTCAGCACGAGCCGGGCGACGACGACCCGCTCGACCTGCGAGGGCGCCGGCGACCAGGGGATGATGTTCGGCTACGCGTGCACCGAGACCGAGGAGCTCATGCCGCTCCCGATCATGCTCGCGCACCGCATCACCAAGCGCCTCGCAGAGGTGCGGAAGGCGCAGGTGCTGCCGTACCTGCGGCCCGACGGGAAGGCGCAGGTGACGGTGCGCTACGAGGTCGACGAGCACGGCCGGCAGCAGCCGGTCGAGATCGAGCGCGTGCTCATCTCGACGCAGCACCGCGACGGGCTCGACGCGGACTCGCTCATCAAGCCCGACCTGATCGAGCACGTCCTCCATCCGATCCTCCCGAAGCAGCTCTACGACGAGGCAGCGCTTCGAGGAGCGGGACTTCGTGCTCGTCAACCCGACCGGGAAGTTCGTGACCGGCGGGCCGATGGGCGACACCGGCCTGACCGGACGCAAGATCATCGTCGACACGTACGGCGGCGCCGCGCGCCACGGCGGCGGCGCGTTCTCGGGCAAGGATCCGACGAAGGTCGACCGGTCGGCGGCGTACGCCGCGCGGTACGTGGCCAAGAACGTCGTCGCCGCCGGTCTCGCCGACCGCTGCGAGCTCCAGGTCGCATACGCGATCGGGGTGGCGCATCCGGTCTCCATCGAGGTCGAGTGCTTCGGCACCGAGCGGCTGCCGACGCGCGCATCGAGGAGCTCGTCCGCGAGCACTTCGACCTCCGGCCTGCGGCGATCATCCGCGACCTCGACCTGCTTCGGCCGATCTACCGCAAGACGGCTGCCTACGGGCACTTCGGCCGCGCCGACCACGACTTCTCCTGGGAGCGGGCGGACAAGGTCGAGGCGCTCCGGGCCGCGGCCGGTATCGCGGCTGAAGCGACCGCCTAGCGCGCAGAAGCCGCGTGCTACTCTGGCCTCCGTCATGGGGGTCGTGAGTCCCGAGCGCCGGCGCACCGAGGCGCCGCCCCGCTCGCCAGAGCTGCCGCCGTCCGCGCCGCCGCCGGAGCCGCCGCGGCGTCGGAGTGCCGTGGGGTCTCCTCGCGCTCGCGGTCGTCGTCGTGGCGCCTCGTCGCCGGAGTCGGCTGGGTGCGCGACATCCTGCCCGGACTTCTCGAATCCCTTCGCCGAGCAGACGGTCGATCGCTCGTCGCAGCCGATGCTCCAGTCGATCCGCGACATCGGCGAGTACCGGGCCGCGGCCGGCGACTACCAGGTCATCGTCGACCTCGCCAAGGACACGGCGCTGCCCGACGAGCTGCTCGGAGAGCGGACGCTCTTCGTCGCGATCGGATCGGTCGACGCGGGCGTCAACCTCGGGGCCGATCGAGGGGAACGACGTAGTCGTCTCCGGACGACCGGCGCTCGGCGGCGATCATCGCTACCCGCGGCGCGGCTCTTCGCGGCCGAGCTCGACGTCGACCGGAGCTACGTCTACGAGCAGGATCGAGGGTCTCTTCAACCGGATCGGCTCCCTCTTCGGCGACGAGCGAGTCCGGCCAGGAAGAGCTCTACCGCACCGGCGAGCGAAGATCGCCGAGGCCGCGCCGCGAACGACGAGCTACGCGTGCGCGCCGAGGAGAACACGCGCACGATGCTCACGTCGCTGCTGCGCTCGCTCGGCTTCACGCAGATCTCGATCAGCTTCGAGTAGCCACAGGCCTCGGCGGCGAGCGGCCGTCGCGTCGTTCGTGGGCTCGCCGGCCACGCCCCACCCTTGGGTGGGGAGTCGGCCACCCTCCACCCGGCGTCGAGCCTACCGTCAGCGAGGCGCACGGATGTGTGACGGGATGTGACGAGAGCGTGTGAATCTTCGCCCGAGCCGCTGGAGCATACCCGCCGCTCGTGACCGCCGCGCCGGAGCGGATCCGGCGGCGCTGAAGTGGCCGCTAGGCAGCTCGGACGAAGAGTCCGGCTGCGGCCTGCTCGTCGATGGCGCGCTCGTCGCCGTTCACGGCGACCGTGAGCTGGCCGGCCGCCGGCTGCGCGCTTCGCACCTCGACCGCGCGCCCGGGATCGAGTCCCTCGTCGTAGTACCAGTGCAGGAGGTCGCCGTCGTGCTCGGCGAGGCGGACGATCTCGGCCTTGCGCGCCCGGCTCCAGGTCGGCCAGCGGCGCGAGCTCCTTGTTCTCCGCCTGCTCGAACTCGACGTCCACCGGCCAGCCGTGCGGGCAGCGGTCCGGGTTGCCGAGCTGCGTCGCGATCCGCTCGACCATGTCGTCGGTGAACGTGTCCCCGAGGAGATCGGCCTGGACGTGCGCCTCGGCGGCCGTGTAGCCCATGAAGTCGGTCAGGAGCCGCTCGATGATGCGATGGCGGCGCACAACGTGCTCGGCGCGCTCGCGCCCCTTCGGCGTCAGGAGCGCCTCCTTGTGCTCGCCGCGCTCGACGAGGCCCTCCGGCCTCGAGCCGCTTCAGCATCTCGCCCGCCGAAGCCCGTGACACGCCGAGCATGTCCGCGACGCGGACGGCCAGCGTCGGCGACCCCTTCGTCAGCGGCCGGTACTCCCCGACCGGGAAGGCGAGGAAGTAGATCGTCTCCAGGTACTCGTCGGTGGAGTGTCCCTGCGCCATGCCACCATCCTATCCGTGGCCCGCTTCGCCTCCGTCTTCCCGCTCGTCACCGCCCGCGCCCTCGCACGGCCTTTCACGTACCTCGGCAGACGGGCTCGAGAAGGGCTCGATCGTCACCGTGCCGTTCGGCCGGGCGCACCGGCGCGGCGTCGTCGTCGCGACGAACGACGACGCGCCCGACGACGTCGAGCCGGTCGCCGTGGAGGAGGTGCTCGGCGCCAGTGCCGGCGCCGCTCGTCGACCTCGCGCTCTGGCTCGCGGACGCATACGGATCGACCCCGGCCCGGGCGCTCGCCCTCGTCGCGCCCGTCGGAGCGAAAGCGCCGAGCCGGGCGCACGGCGCAGGCGAGCGGGCCGACGACCTCGAGGCCGAGCCGGCCGCCCGAGCGAGCTCACGGACGCGCAGCGGAGCGTGCTCGACCGCGTCGTCTCGGCCCTCGGGAAGCCCGGCCCACTACCTCCTCTACGGCGAGACCGGAAGCGGCAAGACCGAGGTGTACCTCCGCGCCTGCGAGGCCGTGCTCGAGCGCGGGCTCGGCGCGATCGTGCTCGTGCCCGAGATCGCGCTGACGCCGCAGGCCGCAGGCCGCTTTCGCGCGCGCTTCGGCGACCGCGTCGCCGTCCTCCACTCGGCGCTCACCGACGCCGAGCGGCGCGACGAGCGCGCGCGGATCCTGGCCGGCGAGGCCCGGGTGGTCGTCGGCGCCCGCTCGGCCGATCTTCGCGCCGGTCGCGACCGCTCGGGCTCATCTGCGTCGACGAGGAGCAGGACGCGTCCTACAAGCAGGAGTCCGACCCGCGCTACGACGCCCGCACCGTCGCGGCCAAGCGCGGCGCGCTCGAGAGCGCCGTCGTCGTCTACGGCACCGCCACTCCGCGGCCCGAGAGCTGGCAGCGGCTCGAGCGGCTCGAGCTCGGCAAGCGCCTGAGCGGCTCGCTGCCGCCGGTGAAGGTCGTCGACCTGCGCCGCGAGGCCGGCTACCCGCTCTCGGCACCGCTCCTCGAGGAGCTCGGCAAGGTCGTCGACTGACGGCGGGCGGGCCGTGCTCCTCCTCAACCGGCGCGGCGTCGCGCCGGCGATTCACTGCCTGCGCCTGCGGGCTCACGCTCCGCTGCGAGCGCTGCGACGTCGCGCTGACGCTGCACGCCGACCGGCGCCTCCACTGCCACCACTGCGGCTTCTCGGCGGAGCAGCCCGAGCGCTGCCCGGCGTGCGGCTCCGTCGAGCTCGCGCGGCTCGGGGCCGGAACCGAGCGGCTCGAGCAGGAGCTCGCGGCCCGCCTGCCCGAGCTCGATCTCGTCCGGCTCGACGCGGACACGGTCAGCGCAGCCGGCTCGTCTCTCCGAGGCGCTCGAACGCGCTTCCGCGAGAGCGAGCGCGGCGTGCTGCTCGGCACCCAGATGGTCGCCAAGGGGCACCACTTCGAGGGCGTCGCGCTCGCCGCGGTCGTCGACGCCGACACCGGGCTCGCGCTGCCTGACTTCCGGGCCGAGGAGCGCACGTTCCAGCTCGTCACCCAGCTCGCCGGGCGGAGCGGCCGCGACGCGCCGGGTCGAGTGCTCGTCCAGACGTATCAGCCCGACGCGCGGCCGATCGCGCTCGCGGCCCGCCACGGCGTGGAGGAGTTCCTGGCGGGCGAGCTCGAGCGCCGGCGCGAGCTCGGCTACCCGCCGTTTCGCCAGATCGTCCGCGATCGTCGTCTCAGGCCCGACGGCGGACGGGCCGCGGGCCGTCCTCGAGCAGCTCCGCGCCGGGCTCGAACGGCTCCCGCACACCGAGCTCCTCGGGCCGGCCCCGCTCCTTCGGCTCCGGAACCGCCATCGGGCCCAGCTCCTGGCGAAGGCGGATTCGGCGCGACCTGTGGCGTCGAAGGCCGGCCGGCTCCTCGCGGCCGCGGCACCCGCGATGCGCCGTGACGACCTGACGGCGGTCGTGGACGTCGACCCGCAAAGCCTCTCCTAGCGCCGAGTACACTGACGCGCCGTGAGTGAGGTCGAGGGCCAGATCAGGGACGAGCAACTCGACGCCGAGCGCGAGGCGCGGCGCCAGTTTGCGCTCGCCCAGGTACGCCAGTACCCAGACCCGGTTCTCCGCATGAAAGCGAACGAGGTGGCCGATTTCGACGACGCCCTCCGTGCGCTCGCCGAACGGATGGAGAACCTGATGCAGGAGGCACGGGGTGTCGGGCTCGCGGCGCCGCAGATCGGCGTCCTCCAGCGGATCCTGGTCTACCAGGCCGACGAGGCGGAGCCCGTGCGAGCGCTCGTCAATCCACGCGTGGTCGAGGCTTCCGAAACCGTCGAGATTGGAGACGAGGGCTGCCTGTCGCTCGGCGCAGCCACCGTCGTCGTCGGCGTCGAGCGGCCGGACGCCCTCGTCGTCGAGGCCCGCACGCCCGACGGCGAGGAGCATCAGGATCGAGGCGGACGGCCTGACCGCGCGCGTGCTCCAGCACGAGCTCGACCACCTCGACGGCGTCCTGATCCTCGATCGGACGAGCCCCGAGGATCGCAAGGAGGCGCTCGCCAGGCTTCGGCCGCAGCCGATCCTCGGCCCACTGCGTTGAAGCTCGCGGTCGCGGCGACGGCTCCCTTCGGAGCCGCCGTCCTCGAGGGGCTCGCGGCGCGTCACGACGTCGTGCTCCTCCTCACGCGGCCCGACCGCCCGCGTGGCCGGGGCCGGCGGGTCGCGCCGCCGCCGGCCAAGGAGGTCGCGGAACGGCTCGGAATCCCGGTCGCGCAGCCCGAGCGCCTGGGGGAGCTGCCTGCCCGTCCGGACGCGGTCGTCGTCGCGGCCTACGGCCAGCCTCATCCCGGAGCGGCTGCTGAACGAGCGCCTCTGGCTGAACGTCCACCCGTCTCTCCTCCCGCGCTGGCGCGGGGCGGCGCCGGTCGAGCGCGCGCTCATGGCCGGCGACCCCGAGACCGGCGTCACCATCCATCGCACGACCGCGGAGCTCGACGCGGGCCCGATCGCCGCCCAGCGTGCGCTCCCCGTTGGCCCCGAGGACGACGCCGGCACTGTCTACGACCGGGCGGCCGCGCTCGCGGTCGAGCTCCTCGACGACGTGCTTCCCGATCCCGAGCTGCGGCCGCAGCCCGCGGAGGGCGTCACCTACGCCCACAAGATCGGGCCGGAGGACCGCGAGCTCGATTGGTCGCGCCCGGCGGAGGAGCTCGTCAATCGGATCCGGGCACTCTCTCCGCACATCGGCGCCCGCGGGGTCGTCGACGGGCACCCATTGGTCGTCTGGAAGGCGCGCGCCGCCAGGCCTGAGGCTGCCGCCGGCCTCATCGCGGGCGGGGTCGAGCTCCTCGAGGTGCAGCCGGAAGGCCGGCGCCGGATGACGGCCGCCGAGTACCTCCGCGGCCGGCGCACCTGAGCCCGCCCTCGCGCAAACGACCGCACCGTGTCGCCCGCAGCGACTTCGGCCGACCGGGCGCCTTGTGGTACGCGGCGGCCTGTGCCATTGTGACGAGCGATGGGGGAGGGGTCTTGGGGTCCGCGGTGGTTGCGCGCTAGCCTGCTGGCGGTCGCCGTCCTGCTCGCCGTGCCGGCCGTGGCCGAGGCGTACAACATCGGCGGACAGCGGTGGCCCGGGACGCCCGCCCGCATCGCCTACTACGACGCGACCCGCGACCGGTGTGCTCCGGCGGTCGCCCGAGCGGCCAAGGAGTGGAACACGTCCGGCGCCCGCCTCCGCTGGGTCGAGGTGTCGCGTCCAGCCAAGGCCGACTTGCGGATCACCGGCGGGCGGGGCCCCGGCTACGGCGGCTACGCCTCGATCGGCTACCAGTGGTTCAACTTCATCGAGGTCGCCGGCTGCTCGCGGCGCGGGACGGAAAAGCGCGTGACCACGGCGGTGCTCGTGCACGAGATGGGTCACGTGATCGGGCTCGACCACGTGGGCGGCACCCGGTGCGCCCCGGTGATGATCCCCGTCTCCTGGATGGACTGCTACGAGCCGCCCAAGCCCTGGCTCGACCGCTGCCGGTTTCTCTACCGGGACGATGTCGCCGGCGCCGTGAAGCGTTACGGCGGGAAGGTCGACATCCCCAGGAAGCTCTGGTGCGACCTCGTGCCTCCGCCTGCGGAGGTTGCGAATCCCACGGTGGAGGTGTTGACGGTCGACCCGTCCGAGCTTGCCGAGGTCTCGTTCTCGGTGACGAGCGACAGCATCCGCAAGGTCGCCGTCGATCGGTGGGCGGGGACATGCTCCAGGATCGACTTTCGATTCGAGACGATCTTCAACGAGCTCGTCGACAAGGGCGATACGCACACCTTCGTCGACGCTGACGGAGACTGGGAGGGGCCGTTCCCGTCGGGTACGTACTGCTACCGGTTCACGAGCGTCGGGAAGTACGACCGAAAGACCGCGGTCAAGATCCTCGTCGACTACCCCGGGACGGGGGCGCCGAGCGCGCCGGCGCGAGCCGGAGCCCGGACAGGGCTTTGTCCTGACTGCCTCGCTAATCCCCCGTGGGAGGAGCGACCTGCCCGCCCAGAACCTCCGCGGATCATTGAGTTCGACCGCGCGGGCTAGGTAGAGCGGCCGCGATCCTCGCGTACTGAGCAGCTAGCGTCACCGGCGAGGTGAGCTCTTGAGCGCCCGTGCGGTCGCCTACGAGGTCGTGCGCCGCGTCTTCGAGGAGGATGCCTACGCCGACCGCGTGTTCCGTTCCGCCGCCGGGACGCTCTACGAGCGAGAACGTGCCTTTGCGATGCAGCTCGCGTACGGCACCGTCCAGCGCGCCAGGACGCTCGATTACGCGATCGAGACGCTCGGCCGGCGCCCGGTGCGGAAGCTCGACCCGCCGGTTCGCGCCGCGCTCAGGCTCGGCGCCTACCAGCTAGGGTTCATGGACGGCGTCCCGCCGCACGCAGCCGCGAATGAGAGCGTCGAGCTCGTCCGCCGAGCGGGCCTCGAGCGAGCGGTCGCCTTCACGAATGCCGTCATGCGCCGGCTCTCGGAAGGAATCGGCCCGCTCCTTGAATCGCTTCCGGAGGCGACGGCGGGCGAGGCCGCGCTTCGCCACTCGTACCCGGACTGGATCGCCGAGAACTTCTGGCGCGAGTGGGGCCGGGAGGGCGCGCTCGCGCTACTAGGAGCCCAGAACGAGAGGCAGGAAACCGTCGTCCGTCTCGCCCCGTCCGCCCCCGGTGACCTCGGCGGCGAGCCCGTGGCGGGCTTTCCTCGTGCCCGGCGGGTCGATCACGTGGACGAGAGCTGGCTCGAGCGCGGCCTCGCCTGGCCCCAGAGCCTCGGCTCTCAGCTAGCCGGCGAGGCGGTGGGCGTCCGGCCAGGCGAGCGCATCCTCGATCTCTGCGCCGCTCCCGGAGGAAAGACGCTTCAGCTCGCCGAGACCGCCCGCGAGGTCGTTGCTGTCGAGCTGAACGCCGGCCGCGCGCGCGAGCTTGCCGACACGCTGGTTCGCCACGGCGCCGGCAACGTGCGCGTCGTCGAAGCCGACGCTCGAGAGCTCCCGCCGGGGCTCGGCCGCTTCGACCGCGTCCTCGTAGATGCGCCGTGCTCAGGGCTGGGAGTCCTCGGCTCGCGACCGGACCTCCGCTGGCGGGCCCGGCCGTTGCCCGAGCTCCAGCTCGAGCTTCTTCGCGCCGCCGCCCGGCACCTCGGGCCAGACGGCACGATTACGTACTCCGTCTGCACCCTCCACGCCGCCGAGAACGAGGAGGTCATCGACGCGCTCGGCCTTCCGGTCGACGAGCTGGGAACCGAGCGACGGGAGTTTCGGCATCCTCGCCGGCCCGAGTTCCTCTTGACCCTCCCTCACGTCCACCGAACCTCCGGATTCTTCGTCGCGCGGCTGCGGCCGTAACATCGCCCCATGGCCTGGCGGGACTGGATTCGGGATGCGGCCGAGGTCGAGCCCTCGATCTACGCGGCGGACTTCGCCGCGCTCGCGAGCGACCTGGAGGAGGTGATGGCCGCCGGCGCACGCATCCTCCACTTCGACACGGGCGACGGCCACTTCGTCGAGCCCGTGACGATCGGGCCGATCGTCCTCGAGGCGATCGCCCCGCTCGTGCACGAGCGCGGCGGCGTCCTCGACTGCCACCTCATGGTGGACGACCCGGAGCATCACTTCGAGCAGTTCGCCGAGGCCGGGGCCGACAGCGTCACGTTCCACTACGAAGCTACGGACGACCCCGGGCGGACGGCCGCCCGCGCGCGCGGGCACGGGCTCGGCGTCGGACTCGCGTTCAACCCGGGCACGCCGGTCGCACCGGTTGCCGAGGCGGGACGCGCCTTCGACCTCGTCCTGTGCATGAGCATCGTGCCGGGCTACTCCGGGCAGGAATTCATGCCCGAGGCGCTCGGACGGCTCCGCGAGCTCCGCGACGCCCTCCCGGACGACGTGCACGTTCAGGTCGACGGCGGAATCGGGCCCGGCACGATCGAAGCCGCGCGCGAGGCCGGCGCGAACCTCCTCGTCGCCGGCAGCGCCGTCTTCGGCGCAGAGGACGCCGGTGCGGCCTACCGCCGGCTCGCCGAGGCCGTCACGTGAGCGATCCGCTCGAGCGGGCGCTGGAGCTCGCGGAGCGCGGGCGGGGTACGACCCGTCCGAACCCCGTGGTCGGAGCAGTCGTCGTCAGGGACGGGGAGATCGTGGGGGAGGGTTGGCACGAGCGACCCGGTCTTCCGCATGCGGAGAGGCTGGCGCTCGACGAGGCGGGCGAGCGAGCCCGCGGCGCCACGCTCTACACGACTCTGGAGCCCTGCAATCACCAGGGCCGCACCGGGCCCTGCGTCGAGGCCGTCGTCGAGGCCGGCATCGCCCGTGTCGTCGTCGGCGCCCGCGACCCGAACGCGAGCGCGGCGGGTGGCATCGAGCGCCTGCGTGACGCGCAGGTCGACGTCGAGCTCGCCGAGGGAGAGGTCGTGAGGAGGATCCGACGCCAGAACGAGTCTTTCCTGACGTGGGCGGCGCTCGGCCGGCCGTTCGTGACCTACAAGGCGGCGATGACGCTGGACGGGCGGCTGGCCGCGGCGGGTGGCGACTCACGCTGGGTCTCCGGCGCCGAGAGCCGCCACCGCGTCCACGAGCTTCGCGCCGGATCTGACGCGGTTGCGGTCGGCGCAGGCACGGCGCGCGCCGACGACCCCCAGCTGACCGCCCGCGGCGTGGCCGCTGGACGCCAGCCGCGAAGGCTTGTCTTCGGGAGCGGCCCGCTGCCTGAGGGCTCCGAGCTCGAGCTTTGCACCGGCCCGCTCGAGCGGGAGCTCGAAGATCTCGGCGCTGAAGAGGTGCAGTCGCTCCTCCTCGAGGGCGGCCCCACCCTGGCGGGCGCGTTTCTGCGTGCCGGGCTCGTGGACAAGCTCCTCGTCTTCCTCGCGCCGAGGCTCGTGGGCGGCGACGACGCGCCGGGGCTCTTCGCCGGACCGGCCGTGCGGGCGATGGCCGACGCAGTCCATCTCTCCGAGCTCGAGGTCGAGCGGCTCGGCGACGACCTGCTCGTGACCGCGTACGTGCGCGAGCCATGAGCGTCCCCAGCGTCTGGATCGGGCCGGAGTCCAATGGCGCGATTGCTGAGGCTGTGGAGCGCGGCGGTGCCGTGATCGCTGCGCGGCCCGAGGACGCTGAGGCGTTCGTCTGGCTCTCCTACCGGCGTGCGCCCGAGATCAAGGAGGTGCTCCACGACGGCGTCCGTTGGGTGCAGCTCCCCTCGGCCGGAGTCGACCGGTGGGTCGCACATGGGCTGTTCGACAACAGGCGGACCTGGACCGGCGCCCAGGGTGCCTACGCCGACGACGTCGCCGAGCACGTGCTCGCATTCATCCTCGCGGCGGCGCGGCGGCTGCCGCAGGCCGCCAAGCAGCGGAGCTGGAGCAGGGGCGAGGGCCGCCGGCTGGCAGGTGCGACGGCCGGGATCGTAGGCGCGGGCGGCATCGGAACGGCGGTGATCGAACGGCTCGCTCCCTTTGGGCCCCGGGTCATTGCGCTGACCAGGTCGGGACGCGAGATCGCGGGCGCCGAGCGGTCGCTCCCGGCGGGGGGCCTCGCCGAGCTCCTCGAGGCAAGCGACTACGTCGTCCTCGCGCTGCCGCTGACCGCGGAGAGCCGCGGGCTGATCGGCGCCCGCGAGCTCGACCTGATCGGGCCGGGCGGCTGGCTCGTAAACGTGGCGCGCGGGGCGATCGTCCAGACCGATGCGCTGGTCGACGCCCTGCGCGGAGGTCGAATCGGGGGCGCCTGCCTCGACGTCACGGACCCCGAGCCGCTGCCGGACGGTCACCCACTGTGGGACTTCGAGAACGTCCTCGTGACGCCGCATGTGGCGAACCCCCCGCAGCTCGAGATCGAGGCGCTCGCCGTGCGGGTCGAGGACAACGTGCGCCGGTTCGCCGAGGGCGAAGAGCTGCGCGGCCGGATCGACGTCTCGCGCGGCTACTAGCAGTACTACCAGTAGGTGATCAGATTGATTCTCTGAGCGCGTTCGCTGCAGCTTGCAGCCGGTCGCTGACGTCGTTGAGTTCCCGCGCGGCGAGCTCGATGCGCTCTTGCTGAACGTCCGAGCGGTCTCGTTCGGTGTCAGCGCGCTCACGAACCTCGGTGAGTTGGAGCGCCATTTTCTCCACGGCGTCGGTGAGGGTGGCCAGCTGACCGGCAACGGCCGCTATGTCGTCCTTGGCGGTCACCCCTGGCGAATTCTATGCCCTGCGGCCCAGGCGAATTCGACCGGTTCGAGTCGATCGTCGACCCAGCGCGGCCCGGAGGGTCGCATGCCTGTGGGCGGCTATCCTCGCCCCGTGTTCACCGGCATCGTGCGGGAGATCGGTCGCGTCGAATCCGCAGAGGGCGGAAGCGCCGGCATCTGCCTCGTCGTTCGCGCGCCCGAGACGGCTACCCGCACGAAGACCGGGGATTCCGTCGCGGTCAACGGCGTCTGCTTGACGGCCGTCGCCGTCGACCACGGCACCGTTACCTTCGATGCTGTGCCGGAGACGCTCCGCCGGAGCTCGCTCGGCCGGGTGGAGCCTGGCACGTCCGTCAACGTCGAGCCTGCGGTTCGTGCCGGCGAGCCGCTGGGCGGCCATGTCGTCCAGGGACACGTCGACGGCCTTGGTCGGGTCAGAGCCCTCGAGCCGGAGGGCGACGGGCGCCGGCTCACGCTCGAGATTCCGTCCGACCTCAGCCGGTACCTCGTGGAAAAGGGGTCCCTCACCGTCGAGGGTGTCAGCCTGACCGTGGCCTCCGTGAACGGTGCCTCTGCGGAGATTGCCCTCGTCCCGCACACGCTCGAGGTGACGACGCTCGGCGCGCTATCCCCCGGAGACGAAGTCAACCTCGAGGTCGACGTCTTGGCCAAGTACGTCGAGCGCCTCCTCGAGGCGCGCGCGTGAGGCTCGAGCCGCTCTACCGCATCCAGTTCGCCTATCCGGAGCACTACGTCGTCCGCGGACCGGACACGCACGGGTTCTTCTTCGCCGAGGGCCGCTGCGAGGGCGCGGTCGACGGGCGATTTCGTGGTCTGAACCACCCGCGCCTCCGTCGCGACGATGTCTTCCTCCCCGACTTTCAGGGCGTCATCGAGACCGACGATGGAGCGACGCTCGCCTTCGACCTCCGCGGCCGCGCTCTGCCGGGGGGGCGCGACGGTCGCCGGGTCGTGGCGACGATTCTCCACTACACCGGCGACAGCCGCTACGAGCGGTTCAACGACACGCTCTGCGTGGTCTGCGGCGTGGCGCGAAAAGGCGACATCCGGCTCGACGTCGCAGAGCTCGTGTGGGAGCCCCCGAACTCGTAGGGACCGCTGGGAGTTACCATCTGGCCATGGCTCAGCACGCGGCCGAGGTCGAAACGGCGTCGCCCTTCGCCACCATCGAAGAGGCGATCGACGACATCCGTGCGGGCAAGTTCGTCGTCGTCGTCGACGCGCCCGACCGGGAGAACGAGGGCGATCTCACGATTGCCGCCGAGCACGTCACGCCCGAGGCGATCAACTTCATGGCCACGCACGCACGCGGGCTCATCTGCCTCTGCCTGACAGAGAGCCGCTGCGACGAGCTCGGCCTCCGTCCGATGACCTACAACAACGAGACGCCCTACGAGACCGCGTTCACGATCTCCATCGAAGCGCGTGAGGGAGTCACGACGGGAATCTCCGCGGCGGACCGAGCGCACACGATCCAGGTCGCGATCGATCCCGGGCAGGGGGCGAACGACCTCGTCCAGCCGGGCCACGTCTTTCCGCTCCGGGCCCGCGACGGCGGCGTGCTCGTCCGCACCGGCCAGACGGAGGCCTCCGTCGACCTGGCTCGACTCGCCGGCTTGACGCCCGCCGGCGTCGTCTGCGAGATCGCGAACGAGGACGGCTCGATGGCACGAGTCCCGGATCTCATTCCGTATTGCGAGCGCCACGGGCTCAGGATGGTGACCGTCGCCGACCTGGTCGAGTACCGCCGGCGCCACGAGAAGCTCGTCGAGCGGATGACCACGGTGCGGCTCCCGACGGTCTACGGCGAGTTCACCGCGGTCGCCTTTCGCGAGACGCTGACCGGGAAGCACCACGTCGCACTGGTTCGCGGGAACGTGGCGGGGGAGGAGGACGTGCTGGTCCGCGTCCACTCGGAGTGCCTCACCGGAGACGTCTTCCACTCGCTCCGCTGCGATTGCGGCGAGCAGCTCGAGCAGGCCCTCGCGCAGATCGGCGCCGAGGACTGCGGCGTCCTGCTCTACATGGCGCAGGAGGGACGTGGGATCGGGCTCCTCAACAAGCTGAAGGCCTACGAGCTCCAGGAGGCCGGGCTCGACACCGTCGAGGCCAACGTCGAGCTCGGGTTCGCGGCCGACAGCCGCGAGTACGGCATCGGCTCGCAGATCCTCCACGATCTCGGCCTCTCGACGATCAGGATTCTCACGAACAACCCGAAGAAGATCACCGGTCTCGAAGGCTTCGGCCTCAAGGTCACCGAGCAGGTCCCGATCGAGGTGCCGCCGAACGTCGAGAACCGCCGGTACCTGGAGACCAAGCGCTCCAAGCTCGGCCACCGTCTCCACCACCAGGATCTGAAGCTCGACGACGAATGAGCGAGCCTCTCGGACAGATCCGGACTGCCTCCGCGGCGCCTGCGGGCTCCGAGCACGCGTCGGGGGAGCTCGCGATCCCCGACGGCGTGGTCGTTCTCGAGGGCTCGCCGAACGGCGCCCGCCGGGCGGTCGGCATCGTCGTCTCGCGCTTCAACGGGGACATCACCACGCGGCTCCTCGACGGCGCGCTCGAGGCGCTCGACGAGGCCGGGGTCGACCGGGCCAACGTCGAGGTCATTCCCGTCCCGGGGGCGTTCGAGCTCCCGCTCGCGGCGATGGCGCTCGCGCGCACGAGGCGCTACGCGTGCGTTCTCGCACTCGGGTGCGTGATCCGCGGCGACACGCCGCACTTCGAGTTCGTCGCGGCGGAGGCGGCGAGCGGCCTCCAGCTCGCCGGGCTCGAGACGGGCATCCCGGTCTCCTTCGGCGTTCTCACCTGCGACAACCGCCGCCAGGCGGAGGAACGTGCGGGCGGCCCACACGGCAACAAGGGCGCCGAAGCCGCGCTGGCCGGCCTCGAGATGGCGGATCTCTTCGGCCAGCTCAGGGCCACGGGCGCTCAGTAACCCCCGGCTATACTCGCGTGCCGATGTCCAAGATCTGCACCGTCTGTGGGAAAAAGCCCTCGTTCGGGCACAACCGCAGCCATTCGATGGTTGCGACGAAGCGCCGCTTCAATCCGAACCTGCAACGGGTGCGCATCCTCGTGAACGGCGTTCCGCGCAGGAGCTACGTCTGCGCGCGATGCCTGAAGAGCGGCAAGGTCCAGAAGGCGCTCTAGCGCTCGGCGGCGTCGCGGCCGCTGCGCTCGCCGCGCTCGAGGCGAGTCGCGAGCGGCTCGACGACCTCAACGTCTACCCGGTTCCGGACGGGGACACCGGGACGAACATGGTGCTGACGATGCGGGCCGTCCACGAGGCGCTCGCGGGCGCCGGGGACGTCTCACCGCCCGAAGGATCGAAGCTTGCCGTCCGGGCAGCGCTCATGGGCGCCCGCGGCAACTCCGGCGTGATCCTGTCGCAGCTCGTGCGCGGCGCGGCCGAGGTTCTCGACGGCGCCACGGTGCTCGACGCCCACACGCTCGCCCGTGCGCTCCGCGGCGCGAGCGACGCGGCCTACGCCTCCGTGCGCGAGCCGCAAGAGGGGACGATCCTCTCGGTCGCGCGCGCTCTCGCCGAGGGCGCTGAGGCGGCGGCGGAGCGCGGGCTCGCCGAAGCGCTCCTCGAGACACTCGAGGCCGGGGAAGAGGCGCTCCTTCGAACCCCCGAGCAACTCCCGATCCTGAAGGAAGCCGGCGTCGTCGACGCGGGCGGAGCCGGGCTCCTCGAAGCGTTCCGCGGCGTGACCGCCGCGCTTCGCGGAGAGCCGTTGCCCGAGCCGGCCCAGAACGCGGGCGAAGGGCTGCCCCTCGAGGCGATTCACCAGGAGCTTTCGAAGCTACCGGTACTGCACGAGCCTCTTCGTCGAGGGCGCCGAGGCCGATCCTGACCGCATCGAGGCAGAGCTCCGCGAGTTCGGCGACTCGCTCCTCGTCGTCGGCTCGCCCGGCGCGGTCAAGCTCCACGTCCACACGGACGAGCCCGGGCAAGTGCTCGCGCTCGCGACCTCGCTCGGCGCCGTCGAGGAGGTCGACATCAAGAACATGCACGTCCAGACGACCGAGCGGCGGTCGCGCCTCGCGGAAGCGCTCCGGCCGCGACCGACGTCGTCGCCGTGGTCGCGGGGGAGGGCAACGAGCGGCTCTTCAGGAGCCTCGGAGCCGCCTCGATCGTCGAGGGCGGCCAGTCCATGAACCCGTCCGCGCAGGAGATCGCCGCGGCGATCGCGGGTGCCGCCGCAGCCGAGGTGATCGTGCTCCCGAACAACGGAAACGTGATCGCCGCCGCCGAGCAGGCTGTGGGGCTGGCGGGGAAGCCCGCGCTGGTCGTCCCCACGGAGACCATGCAGGCCGGCCTGGCCGCCATGGTCGCGTACCGCCCCGACGCCTCGGCCGACGAGCTCGTGGGCGAGCTGGAAGGGGCGGCCCGCGCCGTCAGAACCGGAGCGGTCACGCGGGCGTCGCGCTCGACGCAGCTCGGGCCCCTTGCGGTCGAGGAGGGCAGTTTCCTCGGACTCGTCGAGGGCGAGACCGTTGCCACGGGGACCGCGCTCGAGCCGGTGGCTCGTGACGTTCTGGAGCGGCTCGTCGACGGGGGTGCCGACGTGCTCACCGTCCTCCTCGGAGCCGACTCCGCGCCGTTCGCCGCCCTCCGAACCGAGCTCGAGGCGGCTCACCCCGAGCTCGAGATCGAGGTGCACGAGGGCGGTCAGCCGCACTATGCGCTTCTGTTCTCGGCCGAGTAGGCCGATAGATTCTCCCGGATGGCGACGAACGGCACCATCGACGTCGTGCTCGTCGAGGACAACGACGTCTTCCGTGAGACACTCGAGCTGCTGCTCGACGTGACACCCGACCTGCGGGTCGTCGCGTCGGTCGCCCGACGGCCGCTCCGCTCTCGAGGCCGTCGAGCGGTACTCGCCCGACGTCGTCCTCATGGACTACCGGCTGCCGGAGCTCGACGGTGTCGAAGCCACAGCCGCCATTCGCGAGGTCTGTCCGCAAGCCGCCGTCGTCGTCCTGACGGCGAGCGTCGAGCGCGAGGAACACGAGGCGCTCCTCGAGGCCGGCGCAGTCGCGTGCCTCACAAAGGACCGCGAGCTCGACGAGATCGTCGGGGCCATCCGCGACGCTGCGCGGCACGGTGCGGCTCTCCGCTGAATCGACCGCGGTCGTCCTCGATTCGACCGCAGACCTACCGGATGCGCAGGAGCGGCATCCGAACTGGCGCGTCGTCCCGCTCTACATTCGGCTCGGCGAGGAGACCTACCGGGATCACGTCGAGCTCGATGCCTCCGACTTCTACGCTCGACTCCGGGCCGGCGAGCGCGCCTCGACCTCGCAACCGACGCCGAGCGACTTCGAGGAGTGCTTCCGCGCGCTCGACGACTACGAGCGGATCTTCTGCGTCACCGTCTCGGCCAAGCTCTCGGGCACCCACGAGTCGGCGGTGCGGGCAGCGGAGGCGCTCGGCGACGGGCGGGTCGTCGTCGTCGACTCCGCGAGCGCTTCGGCCGGCGAGGTCGTCCTCGCGGAGGCGATCCAGCGGCGGCTCGAGCGCGGGACGGACGACGAGGAAGTCCAGGAGGTGGCCGAGCGGTTCCGCCGTGACTCAGGGCTCCTCTTCACCGTGGACACCCTCGAGTACCTCGTCCGCGGCGGCCGAATCGGCAAGGCGGCCGGGCTTCGCCGGCAACCTCCTGAACGTGAAGCCGATCCTGACGATTCGCGACGGCGAGGTCGAGCCGCTCAAGCGAGTGCGGGGCCGAGCGAAGGCATTCGCCGAGTTCGAAGCGCATCTCGCTACCGATACCGAGGACAGTCCTGCGCTGGCACCTCGCCGTCGCCCACGCCGACGCCGAGGCTGACGCCGCGCGAATCGTGGAGACCGCGCGTCGGGTCCGCCCCGAGGCCGCGCTCGACGTCGTAACCGCTCTCGGCCCGGTCGTGGGGGCGCACGCCGGCCCTGGTACGCTCGGCCTCTTCTGGTTTCGGGACGAGCTCAACACGTAGCCCACTGGGACGACGTCCCGAACGAGCTGAACGAGCTAGGGCCGCTCTCTGCTCACTGGCGCGACCTCGGCGAGGCCGCCGGCAGCGTCACGGTCGGCGTGCAGCGAATCGACGTCACGCCGGGCAAGCGCTCGACCCCGCTCCACGTCGAGCTGGCCGAGGAGGAGATCCATTACGTGCTCCGTGGCTCCGGGATTTCGTGGCAGTGGGACGGGGAGGAGCATCGGACGTACGAGCTCCGCGAGGGCGACTGTCTGACGCACCTCATCGAGGAGGAAGCACACACCCTCGTCGCCGGCCCGGACGGGCTCGACGTGCTCGCCTTCGGGATGCGGGAGGGCTCCGGCGGCACGTACCTGCCGCGGGCCGGAGTCGTCCGCGTGCCGCCGGCCTGGGTCGAGATGCCCGGCGGCGCTCACCCCTGGGAGCGTGAGGCGGCCGCAGAGGAGGTCGAGCTTCCCGAGCCCGGCGAGCGGGCCGGGCGGGTGCTGAACCGGGACGAGGTCGAGGCGCGCGAGATCGACCGCGGCGACTCCTCGCTCGTCACGCGCACGCTCGCACCGAGTGCCCGCCTCACCGGCCTGAACCTTCAGGAGATCCGGCCGGGCAAGCGCAACTGGCCCCTCCACTGCCACACCGCCGAGGAAGAGATCTTCGTCGTCCTCGCAGGTTCGGGCGACGTCCGGCTCGGCGAGGAGCGGACGCCGGTTCGGGAAGGCTCGGTCGTCGCGCGACCGGCCGGAGCCGGCGTGGCGCACGCGTTCTACGCGGGAGGCGAAGGCCTGACGCTCCTCGCGTACGGCACGCACGACCCGCGTGACGTGGCGTGGTATCCCGAGGCCGGCAAGGTGAACTTCCGGGGGCTCGGCTTCACGGCGCGGCTCGAGCCGCTCGACTACTGGGAGGGGCACGAGTAGAGCGCCTGCTCGGAGGTACCGTGCCGAGCATGCATTCCGTCCGGACAGGCTCCTAGACTCGGAGACGTCCTGGCCCTCCACGTGAGCACGCGCCCAGCGCTGGCCGGCTTTGCTGGCATGGACCAAGGCGCGCTCGGGGTGGGGCGACGGGTCGATCCGGAGGCGGAGGTCGAGTCCCTCGCGGGGGTCGGTCCGAAGGTGGCGGAGCGTCTCGGGCGGCTCGGCTCGGGTCTTCGGACCGTCCGCGACGTCGTCGAGCACGTTCCGCGGGATTTTCTTGACTGGCAGCAGGCGTCGGGATTCGGAGCCCTCATGGCCGGTCAGGAGGCGACGGTCACGTGCACCGTCGACCGTGCGCAGGTGCGCCCGACTCGCCGTCGCAACCTGAAGATCGTCGAGGCCCAGGTGAGCGACGACTCGGGCTCGCGCGTCACAGCGATCTGGTTCAACCAGGCCTACCTCGCCGAGCAGCTCCGCCCGGGTACGCGGCTCCTCCTCCACGGCCGGCTCGAGAGCTCGGGCTACGGGCCGGCGACCTTCAGGGTCGAGCGGCACGAACGGGCGGAGGCCGGCGCAGGCCTTCACACGATCGGCCTCGTTCCCGTGTACCCCGCGAGCGAGGAGCTCGCCACCGGGCGGCTCCGCGAGATTGCCGACCAGGCACTCGCACTCGGCCGCTTCTTTCGTGACCCGCTACCTGCTGCGCTCGCGGCAGAGGAAGAGCCTTCCGTCCCTCGTGGACGCGATCCTGGCGGCGCACCAGCCGCGGGAGCGAGCCGAGGCCGAGGTTGCGCGGCGACGTCTGGCATTCCAGGAGCTCCTCGTCCTCCAGCTCGGCCTACGACGGCGGCGAGCTCGCAGCTGAGGAGGGCGCCGTGGCGCCGGCCTGGGCGAGGACGGAGAGCTGATCGAGCGCTACCGAAAGCTCCTTCCTTTCACGCTGACGCCCGAGCAGGAGGGAGCCCTCAGCGAGATCAGCGCAGGATCTCGCGCAGCCGAAAGCCGATGCAGCGCCTGCTTCAGGGCGACGTCGGATCGGGCAAGACCGTCGTGGCGCTCTACGCGCTCCTTCGCGCAGTCGAGGCCGGCCACCAGGGCGCGCTCATGGCGCCGACCGAGACCCTGGCCGAACAGCACTTCCTGACCGTCGAGCCGATCTGCAACGACCTCGGCGTGCGCGTCCAGCTCCTGACGAGCTCGCTCGGAGCGGCAGAGGCGACGCGGGCGCGTGAAGCGTTTGCCCGCGGCGAGGCCGACCTCGCGATCGGAACGCACGCGCTCATCCAGGAATCCGTCGCGTTCCGCTCGCTGGCGGTCGCGGTCGTCGACGAGCAGCATCGCTTCGGAGTCGAGCAGCGTCGCGCCCTTGGATCGACCTCGCCGCATGTCCTCCACATGACCGCGACGCCGATTCCTCGCACGCTCGCGCAGACGGTCTACGGCGACCTGGAGGTGACGGAGATCGCGAGACCACCCAGAGACCGCAAGCCGATCGTGACGCGCTGGGTGACCGAAGAGCGCTCCGGGGAGGCCTACGAGCGCCTGCGACGGCCACCTGGTCGAGGGGCGGCAGGCCTACGTCGTCTGCCCGCTCGTTTCCGAGTCGGAGGCGATCGAGGCGCGTGCCGCGGAACAGGAGGCCGAGCGGCTGCGGCAGGTCGAGCTCTCGGGCTTCCGGGTCGGCTGTCTCCACGGGCGGCTCAAGGCCCCGGAGCGCCGCGGCGATCATGAACGCGTTCAAGCGCCGCGAGCTCGACGTCCTCGTCGCGACGACGGTGATCGAGGTCGGCGTCGACGTCCCGAACGCGACGATCATGATCGTCCAGGAGGCCGACCGGTTCGGTCTCGCGCAACTCCACCAACTTCGCGGCCGGGTCGGGCGCGGGGGAGAGCAGAGCTACTGCCTGCTCGTCTCGAGGCGCAGGGAAGAGCTGACGGAGACCGCGCGCCGCCGCCTCGAGGCGCTCGTCGAGACGACCGACGGCTTCCGGCTCGCCGAGGTCGACCTCGAGCTTCGCGGCGAGGGCCAGCTCCTGGGCACGCGCCAGTCGGGGCTCCCGGATCTTCGCTTCGCGAGCCTGACCGGCGACCGTGAGCTCGTCGCGAACGCCCGCGCCTGGGCGGAGCGGCTCGACGACTGTGGAGCCCGACGTGCTGGGCCCGCTCGACCGAGGAGGTCGAGCGGGCCTTCCCCGATGAGGATCATCGCGGGTTCGCGTAAGGGCGCGCGGATCTTCGCGCCCACGGGTCGAGACACGCGCCCGACCGGAGACCGGGTGCGGGAGGCGGCCTTCAACCTGATCGGTCCGGTGGACGGGATGGCCGTGCTCGACCTCTTCGCGGGCTCGGGCGCGATGGGGCTCGAGGCGCTCTCCCGCGGTGCGGCGAGCGTCGTCTTCGTCGAGAACGACCGAGACGCTGTGCGCGACGATCGACCGGAACCTCCAGAAGCTCGGGTTCGAGGCCCGGGTGTATCCCGAGGACGTCGGTCGGCGGCTCGTCGGCGGAGGCCGCAGGCGGCAGACGCTACGATCTCGTGCTGATCGACCCCCCGTACCGCATGCTTACTGGCTTTCTGCCCATGCTCAGTCGACCATCTCCCTAGCGTGCTCGCCCCAGCCGGGCTCGTCGTCGTCGAATCGGAGACGCGCGAGGAGCCCGAGCTGCCGCTGCCGCTACGAACGAGCCGCCGGTACGGCTCGACGCGGGTCACGGTCTTCGAGGCGTCGTCGTGAGCACGCAGAGCCCCGTCACGTGCATCTGCCCGGGCGCGTACGACCCGGTCACGAACGGACATCTCGACATCATCCGGCGGGCCGCTTCGATCTTCGAGCGCGTGGTCGTCGGCGTCGTCCGGGATCCGCAGCACAAGCGCGCCGCTCTTCTCGGCCGAAGAGCGCGTCGAGTTCCTGAAGGACGGGCTGGCCGACTGCGAGAACGTCGAGGTCGAGGTGTTCGCGGAGCTCGTGGTCGAGTTCGCGCGCCGCTGGGGGGCCCGGACGATGGTCAAGGGCCTGCGGGCGATCTCCGACTTCGAGTGGGAGTTCCAGATGCACCACCTGAACAGGAAGCTCGCGCCGGATGTGGAAACGATGTACCTGATGTCCAGCCCGCAGTACAGCTTCCTGTCGTCGAGCGGCGTGAAGGAGATCGCGTCGTTCGGCGGCAACGTCGAGGATCTGGTGCCGCCGCCGGTCGCGAGGCGCTTCGAGGAGATGTTTCCACGCGCCAAGCCCGGCGCTCCTGTGAGTCCCCGAGAGTAGACTGAGAGGCCGTCATGGACGTACTCGTACTGATCGACAAGCTGGACGACCTCGTTCACAACGCGAAAGCGGTGCCGCTCACCGACCAGGTGCGCATCGACCGCGAGGAGATCTACGACATCCTCGACCAGATGCGGGCGACGATTCCCGAGGAGATCAAGCAGGCGCGCTGGATCGTGAAGGAGCGCCAGGAGATGCTCGCCGAGGCGAAGCGCGAGAGCGACCGCATTCTGGGCGAGGCGCGCGAGCAGGCCGTCCGTGAGGCGTCGCAGACGGAGATCGTGAAGCTCGCCGAGCGCCAGGCGCAGGAGATCGTCGAGGAGGCGAGGCGACAGGCCCGCGAGACGCGGCTCGAGATGGAGGACTGGGCCGACTCGATCCTCTCCACGCTCGAGGTCAACCTGGACAAGTTCCTCGGCGCCGTGCGCCGCGGACGCGAGCGGCTCCACGAGCGCTCGCAGGAGTCGGTGATGGCAGGCGTCACCGACGAGACGCACGTCGCGTAGGCGCCGGCTCCGACTCGAACCGCAGCAGCCGTCCCGGCTCTCAGGGAGGACGCCCAGGCGACATTCCTTACGCGCCAGATCTTCCCCCGGGGGGCCCCCGGATTACCGGTTCCCCCGCGTCGAGCGTAACCTGAGAATCCGCGCGTGTGTGCGCCGCAGGGCGCCTAGACTGACCCAGTCCATCCACAGGCTGCGAGCTACCCTGGCCCGGTGACCCATCTCGACCTCAGACAGCTCCGGATCCGGTCCGGAGAGCAGTTCCGCGACACTCGCGCGGTTCGGCTCGAGCCGCTCTCGCTTGGCGGGCAGCGCTACCTCCCCGTGCCCGAGGAGCCCGACGCGGACATCACCGTCACCCGGACCAGCTCGGGGCTTCTCTTCGAGTTGGCGCTCGAATCGCGCCTCCACGGGCCATGCTTTCGCTGCCTCGAGGACGCGGCGCTCACGACTCCGCTCCGCGCCCGCGAGTACCACGCGACACGACCCGGGGAGGACTCGACACGACCCGGCGAGGCCGATGAGCTGGTCAGCCCGTACGTGGTCGACTCGCGGCTCGACCTCTCGGCCTGGGCCCGCGACACGCTCGTCCTGACGCTCCCGGACAAGATCCTCTGCCGGGAGGAATGCGCCGGCCTCTGTCCCTACTGCGGGAAGGATCTGAACGTGGAGCCTCACGAGCACGCCGACAAGACGGCAGATCCGCGGTGGGCCGCGCTCGCCGAGCTCCGCGACTCGTTGTAACCGGGCGCTCCCGCGCCCTCCTTGCGAGTTTCGAAAACGAGCGGCGCAACTCGCCCGGCCGCTCCGCGGCCTCCCGCTACAATCCGCCGCCATGGCAGTCCCCAAGCGAAAGCAGTCGAAATCCCGCCGCGACAAGCGTCGCGCCAACTACAAGCTCTCGGCGCCCGTCGTCGTCGAGTGCCCGCACTGCCACCAGCCGAAGCGGCCCCACCGCGTCTGCCCGACCTGCGGCACGTATCGCGGCCGTGAGGTCGTGCCGCTCGAGACGACGACTCCCTAGGAGGGTTTGGCGATGATGGCCGTTCGCGTCGCCGTCGACGCGATGGGCGGCGACCACGCTCCCGAGGAGATCGTCGCCGGTGCTCTCCTGGCGCGTGGCGAGCGCCTGGCGCCCGTCCTCTTCGGACAGGCGGGCCGTGTTCGCCCTCTGGCGGAAGACCTCGAGGTCGTCGACGCGTCCACGGTCGTCGAGATGGACGAAAAGCCCGCGGACGCGGCTCGCACGAAACGCGACAGCTCCATGTTCGCCGCCTGCCGCGCGGTAGCAGAAGGCCGTGCCGGAGCGGCGGTCTCGGCCGGGAACACCGGGGCGCTCCTGGCCGCAGCACTCCTCGAGACCCGGCGCCTGGCCCGACGTCCACAGACCCGCGATCGCCGTTCCGATCCCTTCCTTCCGCGGCCCCTCGGTGCTGATCGACGCCGGCGCGAACGCCGATGCCCGCCCGGAGCACCTCGTCCAGTTCGGCCACATGGGCGCCGTCTTCGCAGAGGAGATCCTCGGGATCCGCGACCCGAGCGTGGCGCTCCTCTCGATCGGCGAGGAGCCTGAGAAGGGCAACAAGCTCGTCCGCGAGGCCCACGACGCGCTCGGGCGAGACGGATCTGCGCTTCGTCGGGCAACGTCGAGAGCCGAGAGCTCCTGGCCGGGGCCGCAGACGTCGTCGTCTCCGACGGGTTCATCGGCAACATCGCCCTGAAGGCCCTCGAGGGGTCGATCAAGACGACGCTCGGCGCCCTCCGCGAAGAGATCGCGGCGACGACGGCCGGAAAGCTCGGCGGTCTCCTGATCCGGCCGGCCGCACGGCGGCTCCGCCACCGGCTCGACCCCGACACGTACGGCGGCGCGTACCTCCTCGGGCTCCGCGGCATCGTCGTGAGCGCCCATGGCAACTCGTCCCGAACCGCGATGGCGAACGCGATCCGGCTTGCTGCACGCGGCGTCGAGGCACGTGTCGTGGAGCGGCTCGAGGCCCGCCTCGCCGGCGAGGCGAGTCCCCCCGCTCCCAGGTCGTAACGCTCCGTGGAGCGTGGTAGCATCCGCCGTCCGCCAGAGACCCTGAAAGGCAGGTACGAGCGCAAGATGGCATCCCGAGAGGAGATCTACGAGCAGATCAAGAACGTGCTGGTCGAGCAGCTCGGTGCCGAAGAGGATCAGATCACCGAGGAAGCGTCGTTCCAGGACGACCTCGATGCCGACTCGCTCGATCTCGTGGAACTGATCATGGAGCTCGAGGACCAGTTCGGGATCAAGATCTCCGACGAGGACGCCCAGGGGATCCAGACCGTCGGGCAGGCAGTCGACTACATCAACTCGCACCAGTAGCGCGGCGACAGAGCGGGCCGCCGACGCCCGCCTCCTCGCCCTCGTCGACGCGCTTCCGAAGGAACGCCTCGAGCGAGCCTTCACCCACACCTCGTGGGCCAAGGAGCGGAGCGAGTCCTACGAGCGGCTCGAGTTCCTCGGGGACAGCGTCCTCGGGCTTGCTATCGCCCAGGAGCTCTACGAGCGGTTCCCGGACTACCAGGAGGGCGAGCTCGCCAAGATTCGCGCCCACGTCGTCTCCCGCCAGACCTGCTCGGTCGTGGGCCGGCGCCTCGGGTTCGGGCAACGGCTCCTGGCGCTCGGCGAGGGCACGATCCCGCCCGACGAGCTCGGGCGGCTCTCGAAGAACCGAAACGTCATCGCCGCGCTCGTAGAGGCCGCGCTAGGGGCGCTCTACCTCGAGCATGGCTTCGACGCGATTCGCGAGCCGATCCTGGCGGCCTTCCGGGAACGGATCGACTACGCCGTCACGTCCTACGTCGACTTCAAGACGGAGCTTCAGGAGGAGCTCGCGCGCCGGGGCCAGAGCGTCTCCTACGTCGTCCTCGACGTCGAGGGCCCGCCGCACCAACGGCACTTCAGCTGCGCGGCCGTCGTTGACGGCGACCAGCTGGGCTTGGGCGAAGGCGCGTCGAAGAAGGCCGCGGAGCAGAACGCCGCCCGCGAGGCGCTCGAGAAGCTCTCGGGGCACCGGCAGACCGACTAAGGACTCTGAGCCTTGAACCGCGTGTTGGGTGCTGCCACAATCGATGGACATTCATCCGAGGAGGGTTCATCGAATGCGGCAACGGCTCCCCATGGTGCTCTCGGCGACGGCGCTTCTCGTCGCCCTGTTCGGCGCGACGCCTTTGGGTAACACGGCGGCGCGGCTCGTGGCTGACTATGCACGAAACGCAGATCGGGTCGACGGCTTCCACGCCTCCGCGAAGCCTGCGGCCAACAAGCTCCTCCCCCTGAACCGTCAGGCGCGCGTCCCGGACGGCGTCGTCACCACCGACTCCCTCGACGGAGCTCGGTGCAGATGGGACGCCAAGCCCGGCAGGCTCTACCTCGCGATGCCGGTCGTCAATGGAGGAGTACGTGCACAAGGCATTACCGCGATCGCGTGCCTGGTCGCGGATCGGTTCGAGAACAACGACACCGCCGCGACACGGAAGACCCTCGTATATCCAGTGGGCTTCGACCGTGCGTTCGCGACGGTTTTTCCCGCGGGCGACGACGACTGGTTCAAGGCGACCCGCGACGAGCGGTACCTGAAGATTTTCGTCGACGACGTGAAACCGCTCTCGGCGGTGGTGCGGAGGGACGGCATCGCAATTCCTGGCGAGGAGGTCGAAGCCGGCGGGTTCAAGTACCTTCGGTTCGACGCTGGGGTTGCGGGAGATTCTGCGTTCTGGGTGATTCACGTAGACGGCGCCTTGCAGCCGTACCAGGCCAAGTTCGACACGATCCAGTAGGAGGAGCCCGATGACGAAGGTGATCAACTGCGAGTGCGGCCAGATCGTCCGGGCCGAGACGGACGACGAGCTCGTGTCCGCGGTCAGCGCGCACGTCGAGGCGGCACATCCCGAGCTCGTCGGGAAACTGTCGCGCGACGACATCCTCGCGATGGCTGAGGAGCAGTAGTGGCGGGCTTCCTCGTCCACATCGCCACCGGGCCTGAGAACCCGACGCGCGCGGCGCTCGGTCTCCTCGTCGCCAAGACTGCGGCCGGCGAGGGCCACGACGTGAACGTCTTCCTGGCAGGAGACGCAGTCGGCTTCGCTCGGGAGGAGACCGCGGCGGCTGCCCAGGGAATCGGCACCGGCTCGGTTGCCGAGCACCTGGCTGCCCTGAGGGATGCCGGCGCGCAGATCTATCTGTCCGGGATGTCGAGCAAGGCGCGCGGCGTGGGAGGCGCGGACGGATACGAGCTCGTTCCGCCCGAGCGGCTCGTCGAGCTCGCAGCCGGTGCGGAGACCGTGCTCGTGTACTGATCCTGCCGTCCGCGCTCGGCGTCACACTGCGGGCGCGTGTTCCTGCGCTCTATCAAGCTGCGCGGCTTCAAGTCCTTCCCGGAGCCGGTCGAGGTGCGCCTCGAGCCGGGCGTGGCCGTCGTCGTCGGGCCCAACGGCTCGGGGAAGTCGAACGTGGCCGACGCGATCGTCTGGGCCGCCGGCTCGCCTGAGCCCCTCCGAGCTTCGCGCCGAGAAGCCCGACGATGTCATCTACGCAGGGTCGGGTGAGCGTGGAGCGGCCGACTGGTGTCAGGTCGAGCTCACGTTCGACAACGAGGACGGCGAGGGTCCGCTCCCCTACTCGGAGCTCTCGATCGCGCGGCGGCTCCACCGTGGCGGCGAGGGCCAGTACCTCGTGAACGGAGCTCCGGTGCGGCGCCTCGACCTCGTGGAGCTCCTCGCCGACATCGGGCTCGGCGGGGAGATGCACTCCATCATCGGCCAGGGGCGCGTCGAGGAGATCCTCGCCTCGAAGCCTCACGACCGGCGCGCGCTCATCGAGGAGGCCGCCGGTCTCGGAAAGTTCAAGCGCCGCCGGCACCGCGCCGAGCTCAAGCTTGCGCGCGTGGCGGTCCAGGTCGAACGCGCCCGCGACCTCGAGGACGAGGTCAAAAAGCGGCTCCGGCCGCTTGCCCTTCAGGCCACGGCTGCGGCGAGAGCGGAGAAGCTCGGACTCGAGGTGGAGCGGCTGTGGACGCGGCTTGCCTCCGGCGCGCTCGCCGACGCCGAGCAGCGCCTGGGGGAGGTCGAGGAGCGCCGCGCGGCGGCGACCGGCGAGCGGCGGGCCCATGAGGAGCGACTCGAGGGTGTGCTCGCGGAGCGGCACCGGGTCGAGGAGGAGCTCGGGGCGGCGGGCGCCAAGCACGAGCGCGCGACGGCCGATCTCTATCGCTATCGCACCGCCCTGGAGCGAATCGACCTCCGGCGAGAGCGTGCGGAGGACTCGGCGGCAACGCTCGCCGGCGAGGCGGAGCGCGCCGCACGGTTGGCCGACGCGCCTCACGACGATGCCCCGCTCACACAGCTGGCCGAATCCGAGGCCGCGGCGGCAGATGCCGCCGAGCGTACCCGCGCCGCGATCGCGGAGCGCGAGTCCCTGGCCACGCGCGCCCGGCTCGCCGAAGAGCGTCTCGCCGCCCTCGACCGGAGCCTCGCGGAGGGCGAGGGGCTGCCGCCGGCCGCGAGAGCTCTCGCGGATGCGGGGGAGCGGCTGGCGCTGACGTCGCTCGAGATCGACGCCGGCTACGACAAGGCCGTCGCCGCCGCCCTCGCCTGGCGAGCCTCGGCGGTCGTGGCCGGAAGTCTCGACGACGGGCTGGCCCTGCTCGAGCGCGTTCGCCACGAGGGCTTGGGCAGCGTCGCCGTGCTCGTTCCCGGCGCAGGCACGGAGCCTGCCGCGGGTCCGCCCGTGCCTGGCGCGGAGCCACTGTCGCGCTTCGCCCGCCCGAAGGTCGGCGCCGAGCGGGTCGCGGAGCTTCTGGAGGGGATCTGGGTCGCCGCGGCGGATTCATTCCCCGCCGCGAGCGCCGGGGTGCTGGTCTCGCCCGAGGGTCACGGCTACGACCCCGCCCGCGGCGAGCTCTGGTTCGCCGGAGAGGCGGCCGAGAGCGTGCTCTTGGCGCCTTCACGCTCGACGCACGAGCCTGGCCGCCGAGGCAGAGGAGCTTGCTGCCGCCGCAGAGGCCGCGGCGGTCGCGGCGGCGTCGGCCGCCACGGACGAGCGCAACACCCGGGATGTGGTGGAGCGTGCACGACGCTCGGTCGCGCGCATGCCTGCGCACGTCGATCCACGAGACGCGTCTCATCTCGCCGACCTGGCGGCAGGCGCGGCCCGGCTGCTCGAGCTCCTCGCGCGGGCCCATGACCGGGCGGAGCGGTTCGAGCCCTCGCTTCGCGCGCGGGCCGACGCGGGCGGGGCGCGCACGGCCGAGCTCGGCGAGGAGCTCCGCCGGCTCGGCGCGAGCGAGGCCGAGCTCCGGCGTGCGGCTTCGGAGGCCGGCGAGGCGACGGCGGCGATCGCCGTCGAAGCCGCACGACTCGAGGGAGAAGCGCGGGAGCTCCGGGCCAAGCTCGCGGACGATGAGGAGCCCGAGCCGCTGTCCAGCGAAGAGGTCGACGCGCTTCGCTCCCAGATCGAGCGGCTCGAACGCCGCCGCGACGCAGCTCGGCCAGGTGAATCCCCTTGCGGCGGAGGAACACGCGCGCGAGTCGGAGCGTCTCGCCGATCTTCGCGTGCAGCGCGAGGATCTCGAGCGCGCCCTTGCCGAGCTCGAGCGAGTCCGCGACAGAGCTGACCGAGACCGTCGAGACACGTTTCGCGGAGACATACGCGTCCGTCGAGCGCCACTTCGCCGAGGTCGCGGGCACGCTCTTCCCGGGCGGCAAGGGACGCCTCGTCGCGGTCGAGGCGGAGGAGGGTGGAGAGCCCGGAGTCGAGCTCGAGCTCCAGCCGGCCGGAAAGAAGATCACGAGGCTGTCGCTCCTCTCGGGCGGCGAGAAGGCGCTCGGCGCGATCTCGTTCCTCTTCGCACTCTTCCTGGCGCGGCCGTGCCCCTTCTATCTGCTCGACGAGGTCGAGGCGGCGCTCGACGACACCAACATCGGACGGTTCGTAGAACTCCTGCGCCGCTTCGCCGATCGGGCGCAGTTCGTCGTCGTCACGCACCAGAAGAGGACGATGGAGGCCGCCGATATCCTTTACGGCGTCACCATGGGCGCCGACGGGGTCTCGCAGATCGTCTCGAAGCGGCTCGCCGGCGCGCCGGCCCTCGCACAGAGCGCGTGACGCGCACCTGGGCGGAGTTCCTCGGCGGGGAGGCCGTTCCCGAGCCCGAGGAAGAGGTTCGCGGCTGGTTCTCACGACTCCGCGAGTCGCTCGGCGCGAGCCGGGAGGCGCTCACCCGCGAGCTGGCCGGCGCCGTCTTCGACCCTGGGGACGAGGAGGCCTGGGAGCGGATCGAGGAGGCGCTCCTCGCCGCGGATGTCGGCGTTCCCGCCACGGTCGAGATCGTGCAGCGGCTCGAGGCGCGCGAGCCGGCGACTTCCGAGGAGCTCCTGGCCGAGCTCGAGGGGGTGGTCGCCGAGCTCGTCACTCCGGCGGGGGAACCGAGGCTCGCGCTCGACGGCGAGCCGACGGTCATCCTCGTCGTCGGGGTCAACGGCACCGGCAAGACGACCACGATCGGAAAGCTTGCGAGCCGGCTTCGAGACGCCGGTCACGACGTCGTGCTGGCCGCCGCGGACACGTTCCGTGCCGCAGCCGAGGAGCAGCTAGAGATCTGGGCCGGCCGCGCGGGCGCGGACTTCGTGGGATCGTCGCGCGGGGCCGATCCGGCCGCCGTGGCCTTCGACGCCATCGAGGCCGCGAGGGCGCGCGGGCGGGACGTGGTCATCGTCGACACCGCGGGCAGGCTGCACACGCAGGCCAATCTGATGGAGGAACTCGCGAAGGTCCGCCGGGTGATCGGGCAACGACTCGACGGAGCCCCACACGAGACGCTGCTGGTAGTCGACGCGACGACCGGCCAGAACGGGCTCCAGCAGGCCCGCCTCTTCGGCGCTGCCGTGGGCGTCACAGGGGTAGCGCTCACGAAGCTCGACGGCACCGCCAGGGGCGGGATCGCGGTCGCGATCGCCCACGAGCTCGGCCTGCCGGTGAAGCTGATCGGAGTGGGCGAGTCGCTCGACGATCTGCAACCGTTCGACCCGCGAGATTTCGCGCGCGCTCTCGTCGGCGCCGACGCTTAAGGATCAGCGTTAAGCCGGGCTGCTAGGCCTGGCGTGGCGGGCGCTCCTCTCGCTACTCGTAGAGGCATGGACGACCTGGTTCAGAAGCTCAACGACGCGACGCCGCTCACCGCGCCGCTCGGAAAGCTCGTCTTCGTAGTGAGTTTCTTCGTGCTCGCCTGGCTTCTTTCGAAGGTCGCCGGCCGGGCAGCTGCCTGGGCGCTCGACCGCGGCGACCGGAAGCGGTCCGGCAGCGGCGGGGTGATGGACACCGGACTGATCACGTCGCTGAAGCAGCGCGAGACCGCGATCTCGCTCGTTGCGACGAGCGCGCGGTATCTCTTCTACTGCATCGCCCTCGTCCTGGCGCTCGCGGTTCTCACCGGCGCGCGCCAGGTCGAGACGATCGTCGGCGCCTCGTTCCTCGCGATCATCCTGGGCTTCGCCGCGCAACGCTTCCTGATGGACGTCGTCTCGGGGCTCCTGATCTTCTTCGAGCGCTGGTTTCGGGTCGGGGACACCGTGGCCATCGACCCCTGGAATGTCGAGGGCATCGTCGAGGAGTTCTCGCTGCGCTCGGTCAAGATCCGCTCGGCGACGGGTGAGGTGATCCACGTCGCCAATTCCGAGGTGAAGGCGGCGCGAGTCATCCCCCGCGGTTACCGCGAGCTCGAGATCGAGCTCTTCGTCAACGACGGAGAACTCGGTCGAGGCCTCGTGGAGCACGTGGTGCGCGTCGTTCCCGTCGGTCCGACCCACTTCGTGAGGCGACCGGCAGTCGAGGAGATCGAGCGGCTCGACGACGACCTGTTTCGCATCCGGGCGCGCGCTGCGGTCGCGTCTGGACGCGAATGGCTTGCCGAAGAGTTCTTCCCGAGCCTTGTGAAGGAAAGGGCTCCTGAGGGTCTGCTCATCCACGGGCCTGTCGTCATGCGGGTCGACGAGCAGGCGAACCGCCGCTTCGCTCGGGTTGCGTGGCGCGGCGACGCCCCCGGTGCGAGAGCCGGTGACGAGCCGCTTCGGCCGCTCCGCCGCCTCCGGGAGGTCGAACGCGAACGCGAGGCGGCGGGCCGCCGGTAGGCTCGGCTCTCGTGGCCGACCCCGTCTTTCTCATCACCGGCGCCTCGACCGGGATCGGCGCGGCGACGGCACGGCAGGCAGCCGAGGCCGGCTATCGCGTCGTCCTCGCCGCGCGGTCTGTCGACAAGCTCGAAGCGCTGGCAGAGGAACTCGGGGGCGCTGCGCGGGCGCTCGCGGTGCGCTGCGACGTCGCGGAGTGGGTGGAGCAGGAGGCGCTCGCCGCCCAGACGCTCGAGGCTTTCGGACGAATCGACGTGGTCTTCGCGAATGCCGGGTTCGGCGCCAAGCGCGGCTTTCTCGAAGAGACACCCGAGCACTGGCGAAGCATGGTGCTGACGAACGTGCTCGGACCGGCCTTCACGATCCGCGCCACCCTCCCGGCGGTCAAAGAGGCGCAAGGCCATTACCTCCTCACGTCCTCGGTGGCCGGCCGGCGCGCCCTCGCGGGATCGCTCTACTCGTCGACGAAGTGGGCGGTGACCGGAATGGGCGAGGCGCTCCGGCAGGAGCTGAACGGCACCGGCGTCCGAGTCACGCTCATCGAGCCCGGAATGGTGGACACGCCGTTCTTCGACGACCCGGTGTCCGATGCGCTCGAGGCCGAGGACGTCGCGCGGGCGGTGATGTTCGCGGTCTCCCAGCCCGACCGGATGGACATCAACGAGATCCTCGTCCGGCCGACCTCGCAGGACACCTAGCCGCGCAGAGTCAGCACGCTCGCGCGTCCCACACGCGCGTTTTTTCGCGTTACGCTCGACGCGGTGGGTGGCATGCGGCCGGCCCCCGACGTGACATGTCCCTTCGGGGCGGAGGTCAGCGTAGAGCCGCGTGTGAACGAAACCGCCTCCGGCGGTTTCTCCCTACGAATCGCGCAAGGAGCGGCGGGATTCGCCCCGCTACTGGCGCGGCCTCCTACCGCTCGACGCCGAATGCGATGTCGACGGTCGTTCGGTACTCCGTGATCTGATCGCCTTCGACCTGCGCGCTCATCGTCACCACGTCGGCGCCGGTGATGCCGCGGACGGTCTTCGCTGCCTCGTCGACGGCGCTCTGAGCCGCCTTCGCGAAGCTCTCCGGGGACGAGCCGATGATCCTGATCACCTTTGCGATTTGCGCCATGCCAGACCTCCGATCGGTTGAAAGTGCCGGGCTACACTTCCCGGCTGCCCGTGTTCGACACCCTCTCAGACAAGCTCCAGGCCTCGCTCGGCGACCTGAAAGGCCGCGGCCGCCTCTCCGAGGAAGATCTCTCGCGCGCGGCGCGGGAGATCCGACTCGCGCTCCTCGAGGCCGACGTGAACTTCGCGGTCGTCAAGCAGTTCGTCGCGACTGTCAAGGAGCGCGCGCTCGGCGCCGACGTCCTGAAGACCCTGACCCCGGGCCAGCAAGTCGTGAAGATCGTCCATGACGAGCTGACCGCGCTCATGGGCCAGGGCGGCTCGAGGCTGGCATTCGGCGGCCGACCGCCGACCGTGATTCTGCTCGCCGGCCTCCAGGGCTCCGGCAAGACGACTGCCGCCGCGAAGCTCGCGCTCCTCCTTCGCAAGGAGGGCAAGACCCCCGCGCTCGTGGCGGCCGACCTCCAGCGCCCGGCTGCGATCGACCAGCTCGAGCAGCTCGGCAAGCAGATCCAGATCCCGGTCTACACGGACCGGAGCACCGGGGATGCGGTGTCCGTGGCTCGTGGTGGGCTCGAGCAGGCCCGCGCGCAGGGCCGCGACGTGCTCATCGTCGATACCGCCGGCCGGCTCCAGATCGACGAGGAGCTGATGGGCGAGCTCGCCGCCGTCCGCGACGCCGTGAAGCCGACGAATGTCCTCCTCGTCCTCGACGCCATGACAGGGCAGGAAGCGGTCGCCGTCGCCGAGGGCTTCCAGGAGCGGATTGCTTTCGACGGCGTCGTTCTGACGAAGCTCGACGGCGACGCCCGCGGGGGCGCGGCGCTCTCGGTGAAGGCTGTCACCGGGAAGCCGATCAAGCTCGCGTCGACCGGCGAGAAGCTCGACCAGCTCGAGTACTTCCATCCGGACCGGATGGCCTCGCGGATCCTGGGTATGGGCGACGTGCTTACCCTCATCGAGCGTGCCGAGGCGGCGGCAGGCGACGACGACCAGGCCGAGATGGAGAAGCGGATCAAGGCGGGCCAGTTCACCTTCGACGACTTTCTTCAGGCCCAGCGGATGATGCGAAAGATGGGCCCCCTCCAGAACGTGCTCGGCATGATCCCCGGCCTAGGCAAGCAGATGAAGGGCGTCAACGTCGACGAGCGAGATCTCGCGCGTGTCGAGGCGATCGTCCTCTCGATGACCGCCGAGGAGCGCCGCCGGCCGGAGATCATCAACGGCTCGCGCCGGGCGCGAATCGCGCGCGGCAGCGGCACGGACGTCCAGCAGGTGAATCAGCTTCTCCAAGCGCGCAAGCAAATGCAGAAGATGATGCGGCAGCTCGGTCGCGGCAAGATGCCGAACCTCCAGTCCCTCGCCGCCCAGCAGCGACGCTGATGGTCGATCGTCGAGGCCGCCGCCTCCGGTTGGCGCTGCGCCACACCACACCCTTGTCCTTGCGAAGGCTCCCCCCTTCGCCGCAGCCGATGGCGTACCCTGGCTTCGTCTGAGCCGTCCCCGAAGACGTACCAATCGCCGATCAACCAGCTAGGAGAAGATGTGGCAGCACGCATGAGACTCGCCCGCGTGGGCTCGAAGAAGAACCCGATCTATCGAGTGGTGGTCGCCGACTCGCGCTCCCCGCGCGACGGCCGCTTCATCGAGATCGTCGGGCGCTACAACCCGCAGACCGACCCCTCGACGATCGATCTCGACGAGGAGAAGATCCGAGACTGGCTCGGGAAGGGCGTCCAGCCCAGCGACTCGGTCCGCCGGCTCCTGAAGACCAGAGGCATCTAGCCGCGCGGTGGAGGAGCTCCTCGAGGAGATCGCCCGGAGCCTCGTCGAGAAGGAGGACGAGGTCTCGGTACGCCGCGTCGAGCGCGACGACGCGGTCGTCTTCGAGCTCCGCGTCGCGCCGGACGAGGTCGGCAAGGTGATCGGCCGCCAGGGGCGGGTCGCGCGCGCGCTTCGCACCGTCGTCCGAGCGGGCGGCACGCGTCGCGGCGAGCGCGCGCTCCTCGAAATCGTCGAGGAATGACCCGCTGGGTCCGGGTCGGCCGGGTGGGCCGGCCGCACGGGCGCGACGGTTCCTTCGTTGTCGAAGAGGCGAGCGAGGAACCGCTTCGGTTCGAGCTGGGCGCGCGCGTCTATCTCGATCGTGAGCCGGCCACTGTCGCAGCGTCGAAGCGGGCCGGCGGCCGCGTCGTCATCCGGCTCGACCGCGACGTCGAGCGCGGCGCCACCCTCGAGCTTCCCGAAACCGAGTTGCCCGAACCCGAGGAGGGCGCCTGGTACACCTTCCAGCTCCTCGGGCTCGACGTCGAGGAGGAAGGCGGGCGCGCGGCTCGGAAAGGTTGTCGCCGTGGAGCCGGGAATCGCGAACGACGTGCTGGAGCTCTCGAGCGGCGACTCGCTCCCCGTCGTCGCTGCTTGCATCAAGTCGGTCGATCTCGACGGCGCGCGGATCGTCGTCGCGCCGGGGTTCGCGTCGCCCGGCTAGCTTTGTCCGCCCGGAGATCCCTCCTGAAGCTCGATGTCTTCACTCTGCTCCCGCACGCGTTTTCCTGGCTCACCGAGGCGCGCCCGATCGCGTCTGTCCTCGGCCGCGAGCTCGAGCTTCGGCTCTGGAACTACCGCGACTTCACGCCGCTGCCCGGCGGGCGGGTCGACGACGAACCCTACGGCGGAGGCGCCGGAATGATCGCTCCGGGTGGACGTCGTCTGGGCCGCGCTCGAGTCCGTCTACGGTGAGCCCGGCGGCCGGAGGATCGTGGCGCTGACGCCCGGTGGCCGGCAGCTCGACCAGGCGCTCGTCGAGGAACTGGCCGACGAGAGTGAGCTGACCCTTCTCTCCGCACGCTCGAGGGCTTCGACGAGCGAATCGTCGAGCATGTCGCGACGGACGCGGTGTCGATCGGACCGTACGTCCTCTCAGGGGGTGAGCTGCCTGCGATGGTCGTGCTCGACGCGATCGCCCGTCGCCTTCCGGGCGCGCTTCGTGAGGAGAGCGGCGCCGTGGAGAGCTTCTCGGAGGAGCTCGAGGGTGGGCTCGAGTATCCGCACTACACGCGGCCTGAGGAATTTCGCGGCTGGCGCGTTCCCGACGTGTTGCGCTCGGGCGACCACGGTCGAATCGAGGCGTGGCGGCGCGAGCAAGAGCCGCGAGCGGACGGCGTCGTGAGGGGCCCGATCGACCGCCTGACCGGCCGGATTCCGCCGCCCTGGCGCACGATCGTCGACTGGGTGCTGACGATCGTGATCGCCGTCGGCGCCGTGCTCGCGATCAAGCAATGGGTGGTCAACCCGTACCGCATCCCGTCGTCGTCGATGGAGCCGACGCTCCACTGCGCCGAGCCGGGCGACGGCTGCACGGCGCGCTTCTCGGACCGTGTGCTCGCCAATCGGTTCATCTACCACCTGCGCGACCCGGAGCGAGGCGACGTCGTCGTCTTCGACGACGCCGCAGCGGGCGCAACGGCTCTGCGGCGCCAGGGCGGCACCTTCGTCAAGCGGCTCGTCGGGCTTGCCCGGGGAGAGCATCGCGCGACGCCAGGGCGTCGTCTTGATCGACGGAGAGCGCCTCGACGAGTCGTACATCGAGGCCGAGCGGCGCGACGACGAGGACCTTCCCGGCCCGCGACGATCCCGGACGATCACTACTTCTTCATGGGCGACAACCGCAGTCGAGTCGTGCGACAGCCGCGTGTGGGGAGCCGTGCCGCGCGAGAGCCTGATCGGCGAGGTCTTCGCCGTCTACTGGCCTCCGCAGCGGATCGGCTTTCGCTAGAGTGGCCGCCGGCTCACCCGGCCGGAGCCTCCTTCACGATGAGCAAGACGATCGACATCCTCGAGCGCCGCCAACTGCGGTCCGACATCCCGGACTTCAAGGCCGGGGACACCGTGCGCGTCCACTTCCAGGTGATCGAAGGCCAGCGCCGCCGCGTCCAGGTCTTCGAAGGGCATCGTCATCAAGCGCCAGGGTGCCTGGAGTGCGCGAGACGTTCACCGTCCGCAAGAACTCGTTCGGAGTCGGTGTCGAGCGCACGTTTCCGCTGCACTCACCGAAGATCGAGAAGATCGAGGTGCAGGCGATCGGCGACGTGAGCCGCGCGAAGCTCTACTACCTGCGCGGCAAGGTCGGCAAGAAGGCCCGCGTTCGCCACGCGAATCCGCCCGCACTCTCCAGGGCGGGCATGACGACGCGTCGGTGGGCTGCCGCGTCGTTCTGGGCCGCCAGGCGAGCCCGCCGCGCTCGACGCGTGGATCCAGAGCTCGTGCCTAGCGGCTCGTAGGTCCGGTGTAGGTACGTGAAGCCGAGCTTCTCCATTACTCGGCGCGAGGCCACGTTGTCCGGGTGTGCAGATGCTGACGAGCCGGGTGGCCTTCAGCGTCTCGAAGCCGTAGCGAGCGGCTGCCTCACCGGCCTCCGTGGCCAGGCCACGGCCCCAGACGCTCGGATCGAGAAACCAGCCGACCTCGGGATCGTCGGGCCAGACAGCGTGGTAGCTGACGCCGTCCGCCCGACGAACGTCGCCGGTCTCGCGCTACTCGATCGCCCACAGGCCGAAGCGGTGCTCGTCGCCAGTGGGCGCGGAAGCGCTCGAGCTGAGCCCTCGTCTCGTCGAGGCTCATCGGGCCGCGGCCCATATGGCGCATCGACGAGTGGGTCGGCGTTCAGGCGCGCGAGGGGCTCGAGGTCGTCGTCGCGCCACGCGCGGAGGCGTAGGCGCGGCGGTTTCGAGCTCTGGGATGGCTCAGGTCTGTCACGATTCTGCGTCGTGAGTGTGCCGAGTGTGTGTCGCCCGGCGGACTCGTCCGGTGTCGGCGTCTATCCTCTCGCCGCGTGCGTCGAACCGGCCGCAAGCTCCTCGCCTTCGATCGAACGGCTCGGGGTTCGTTTCGTCGCGGGTGCGGACGAGGCGGGACGCGGCAGCCTTGCGGGGCCGCTCGTCGTGGCGGGCGTGCTCTTCGACTACGAGAAGCTGCGCGACCACGCCGTCCGGCCGCTCGGGCTCCTGAACGACTCGAAGCAGGTCGCGCACGAGGGTCGTGAGACGCTGTTCCGAGCGATTGCGGGCTGCGCCGAGCGGATCTCTGTCCGCGTGATCCCGGCGACGACGATCGACCGCGACGGGCTGCACCGTTCGAACCTCCGCGGCCTCCGGGAGGCGCTGGCCGCTCTCGCACCGCCGGCCGAGGCGTGCCTCGTCGACGGGTTTCGCCTCGGTCCGCTCGCGCCGAAGCACCAGGCGGTCGTCGATGGCGACGAGCGAAGTGCCGCGATCGCAGCCGCGTCGATCGTCGCGAAGGTCGTGCGCGACCGAACGATGCGCCGACTCGACGCCGTCTTCCCGCACTACGGGTTCGCGTCGCACGTCGGCTACATCACGCCCGGGTCACTCGGCCGTCGTGCGCGCGCGAGGACCGAGCGAGATCCATCGGCGCTCGTTCCAGGCGCTCTGCTATGCGACCGACGAAGCGCCCGCGCCCGAGACCGGCTCGGGCCTGAGGCCGAGCGGCGCGTCCGCCGCCACTACCGGCTGCGTGGCTGGCTTGTCCTCGACGCGAACGCGCGAGCGGGCGGGAACGAGCTCGACATAGTCGTCCGTCGCGGGAAGGCAGCTCGTCTTCGTGGAGGTCAAGGCCCGGAGCGGCACCGGCTTCGGCGACCCTTGGGAGGCCATCGGACCGGAGAAGGCGCGCCGCGTCCGTCGAGCGGCGGAAGCCTGGCTGGCGCTCGGCGTCCGACCTGCTCGAGCTCGAGATCGCCTTCGAGGCGGTGGCCGTCCGCCGGACGGACGGATCGAACGGATGCCCCTCGACGTCTGAGTACGTCCTGTAACTGCTCGCGCACGGCGTTGGCGCATTCGGTGCGCCACCGCGTGCGTTTCTCCGAAGTAGGCTCGACGCAGGGGAGGAGGCTGGGAGCGCCTTGAGCCGCGCGAATCCTGGACTCTCGAGCGTCGCGGAGACGGCTTGCGAGACTTCGTGCACAGAGGCGCAGCGATTCGGCACGTTCCGTGCACCACCGTGACGATTTCCGGCGTACGTTCGAGACGTGCTCGCACGAGCCGTCACCCATGCCCTCGTCGGCCTCGAAGCCCGCCCGGTCGAGGTCGAAGCGCACCTCCAGCGCGGCGTCCCGGCCTTCGCGATCGTCGGCCTTCCCGACAAGGCCTGCCAGGAAGCGAAGGAACGGGTCAGAAGCGGAATCGCCAGCGCCGAGCTCGAGTGGCCGCTGCGACGCATCACCGTCAACCTCGCTCCGGCGGGCCTTCGCAAGGAGGGCTCGGGATTCGACCTTCCGATCGCGCTGGCGGTGCTCGCAGCCTCGCACCAGGTGCCGCCAGAGCTGCTTGGCCGAGCATGCTGCGATCGGCGAGCTTGCACTCGACGGTCGGCTCAGACCGGTTCCTGGGGTCCTGGTCGCTGCCGAGGCTGCGAGGCGCGCGGGGCTCGACACGCCTGATCTGCCCGTCGAGTCGGCGGCCGAGGCGGCGCTCGGCGGCGTCGAGCCGATTCCGGTGCGGCACCTCGCCGAGGCCGGCGCCTACCTTCGCGGCCGCTTCACCCCGCTGCCTGTCGAGGAGCCGCATGTGGCGGTTCGCGACGGCTCAGTCCCGGACCTCGCGCGACGTTCGAGGGCAGGAGCGAGCGCGACGCGCGCTCGAGATCGCGGGCGCCGGAAGACACAACCTCCTGCTCGGCGGGCCCGCCCGGAACGGGCAAGACGATGCTCGCGCGCCGTCTGCCGGGTGTGCTGCCGCCGCTCACCCAGGCCGAAGCGCTCGAGGTGACACGGATCCATTCGGTGGCCGGCCTGCTTCCCTCCGGGCACGGGGTCGTAGCGGCGCCGCCGTTTCGCGCGCCGCATCACACAGCCTCAGCGCCGGCCATCATCGGCGGCGGCTCGCCGCCAAAGCCCGGAGAGGTGACGCTCGCGCATCACGGCGTCCTCCTTCTCGACGAGCTCGCTGAATTCGCGCGTCCGGCGCTCGAGGCGCTGCGACAGCCGCTCGAAGACGGAGCCGTCGCGATCGCACGGACGACCGGCCGGCTGCTCTTTCCGGCGCGGTTCGTCCTTGTGGGAACGATGAACCTCTGCCCATGCGGGGCGCGAGGCGATCCGGGCATCGAGTGTGCGTGCTCGCCGCAGCGCCTGTCCGCCTACCGCGAGAAGGTCTCTCGCGCGCTCGTCGACCGGTTCGACCTGGTTCTGAGCATGCCCCGGGCGCGCTCGCGGGAGTACGCCGGCCGCGGCGAGCGCTCGGAAGCAGTGCGTGCCCGCGTCGTCGCAGCCCGCGAGGTACTCGCGGCCTCGCCTCCGGAGCTCTCGGAGCCGGCGGCGTCGCTCCTCGCACGGGCTGTGGACACGCTGCCTCTCTCCGGTCGCGGCCGGGCGCGCGTCACTCGGGTAGCCCGCACAGTGGCAGCTCTCGCCGGAGCAACGCAAGTCCACGCAGACCACCTCGCGGAAGCGCTCGCCTACCGGACGCCGTCGGAGCTTGGGGCGGCCGCGTGACGTTCCCGGTCTTGCGGCAGCGTGACCCCGAGTTTCCGCCGCTTCTCCGGGCAGCTCCACGACCCACCGCCCCAGCTCTACCTCCGCGGGGGCTCGGCGCGAGCTCCTCCGGGATCAAAGCGTCGCGATCGTCGGCGCTCGCAGCTGTTCGTCCTACGGAGCCCAGGTGGCCCGCATGCTCGCTCGTGAGCTTGCGGCTGCCGGCGTCGTGGTCGTGAGCGGTCTGGCCCGCGGTATCGACGGCGAAGCGCATCGAGGCGCACTCGAGGCCGGAGGCAAGACGGTCGCCGTCCTCGGCTGCGGCATCGACCGAGACTATCCGCGCCGCCATTCCGAGCTCGCGAGTCGGATCGAGGCTTCGGGGGCGATTGTCTCGGAGTACCCGCCCGGTACAGAGCCGGCACCCTGGAGATTTCCGGCGCGCAACCGCATTGTGGCCGGGCTGTGCCTCGCGACGGTCGTCGTCGAGGCGCGCTGCTCGGTCTGGTGCGCTGATCACCGCGGACTTCGCGCTCGAGCTCGGACGGGAGGTCTTCGCTGTCCCAGGGGAGATCACGGCTGGACTGTCCTCCGGGACGAACGACCTCCTTCGTCAGGGCGCAATTCCGCTCCTCGCCGCAGTGGACGTTCTCGAGACGCTCGGCTTGAAACCGATGCCCAAGAACCGAAGTCCGCTCTCCGAGAGTGCCGAGGGAGTCTTGAAGTTGCTTGCGGACGAGGCTTGCGAAGCGGACGGGCTGATCCGAGCGTCGGGCCGCACGAGTGCAGAGGTAGGAGCGGCGCTCGTCGAGCTCGAGCTCGCGGGGCTCGTCTCCTCCGCGGACGGTGTCTACCGGGCGGTGATCGCCGTGTAGGCCCTCAGGGTGATAGCTCGTCGCCCTCTCTGGCGAAGGTCTCCGGGCTACGGACCGCGCGGTCGAACACTTCGTCGTCGATGTTGCGACCCGTCACGACGAGGACGACCGCGCCGTCAAGCAGCTCGACCTGGTCGAGCGCGGCATAGGCCGCCGCGGCAGCCCCTTCGACTCGGATTCCGGCCTTCCATAAGGCACCGACGGCTCGAGCGATCGCCCGATCTCGGAGACGAGCAGCATCCGGCTCGCCACCTCGCCAACGACCGAGACGGCGAACGGAATGGCGACTCGAACAGCGAGCCCGTCCGCGAACGTGCCGTCCCGGTGCCGACACGACTGGACGCGCCCGCCTCCCAGCTCTCGGCCATGACGGGTGCCGCCGGCGGCGGCGACACCGATCCGTTCCGACGTCCGGGCAGCGCTCGCAGAGCTCGAGGCCGATGCCGCCGAGGAGCGCCCCGTTTCCGACGGGGACGACCACGGCTGCCGGCGGGTTCGGGCAGCTGCTCGAGGATCTCGGTTGCGATCGACCGGTAGCCGTCGTACTGGGCCCGCTCGGCGCCGTCCTCGAAGAACGGGGAGCCTGCGGCGCTGGCGTACGCGAGCGCCGCTTCCTTGGCCTCGTCGAGGTCGCGCCCGACCGCGCGGATCCGCTCCGAATCGCTCGGCGATCGCGAGCTTCGTGGCGCTCGCGGCCTCCGGGACGAAGACGACCGCTGCATCGAGGCCGAGCTGCGCCGCGGCCCAGGCCGTGGCGGCAGCGTGATTCCCGGTCGAAGCGGTGACGACCGCCGTCGCTCCGCCTGCCTGAAAGCCGTTGCAGAGCGGGCAGTGCGCCCCGCCACTTGAAGGAGCCGAGCTCGTGCGCGTCCTCGCGCTTGAGCCAGAGGTCTCGCCCCTGGGCCAACGCTTCGGTGCGCCGGCTCGAGAGCTGTGGCGGGCCTCGTTGTCATCGTGCGGTCGAGCATCCGAACAGCGAGGATGGGTTGTCGTCGCGAATGGTGGTAGCGACAGCTCGCCAAGGCTGCGGATGGCCTGCAGCGTCGGTCCGGCGTCGATCACAGGGATGTCGCTGCCGAAGACGAGCTGCTGCACACCGAGAGTCGTGAGAGCAAAGCTCGATCGCACGCGGCGCCGTACGACGAGACGTCGAGGAAGACCGACGGATCGCAGGCCGAACTCGCATCGCCTCCGCGTGCCGAGAGTCGCTCGAGTTGGACGGGGGCGCCGCCGGCGAGGATCGCGAAGATCGTCCGGGGTCGTGGTCCGCCGCTCTGCCGTCTGGTCAAGCCAGGCCAGATAGGCCGCCTGCATCTGGGCCGTGTAATCGACCACCCCAGTCCACCAAGCCGGAAGACCGGCGGCAGGCGTGGTCACTCCAGGGTGGACGAACAGAACCTGTCCGCTTGCTCGAGCGCCTGGACGAGACGTTCGAACCGCGAGTCGGCTTCGCACCACGTCGGCCGCGGAGCACGCACGTGCCCGCGAAGCCCGTCAACGCAGCCCTCGGCCGCGAACGCCTGCAAGCGACCGCCGGCGTCTGAGACGAGGCGGGTCGCTCCTTCGTGCCAGGCGGCGACGAGCTGCTGCCCGATCGCTCAGCCGGGATCGTCTCGAGGCCGAGTGTGGGCTGAAGCGAGATGACGGCGACGTCGGTTCCGTCGCAGTCGAGCCGGGAGAGGCGGCGCTCGAGTTCGTGGTCGTCGAGCTCGACCGCAACTCCGGCCTTCGACGACGATGAGCTCGCTCCCACGAAGGCACGGCGGATCCCGGCGCGAGGTGAGGAGACGGATGAGCTCTTCGGGCCAGAGATGCTGGTGCACGTCGAACGTGGCCAAGGCAGCGAGGATCCCGGCTCAAGGACCGCCGGCGCAAGACGTGCTCTGGCGTGAGCGGCGGATCAGGGCGGCACGAGACGAGTCGCAGCTCTCCGTTTGCCCACGGCGACTATCGATCACGATGCCGGCGCAAACAGGCACACTCCTGCGCGGTTTCGCCCGATAGGCTGGGCCTGGGAGGCGGGTGGCCAGATCCCCACCCAGGGTGGGGTCTGCGCGGATCCCCACGCCGTGCACCTCAAGTGCTCGTCCGTAAACTCAGCGGCGCGGGCTCGAGCCCCGGGTTCGCGCGCAAGAGAGGGCCTTGTTGCGTCGTCGTGTCACCCAGACCGCACTCACCGTGCTCGCGTCGCTCCTTGCCGCGGGGCTGGCCGGCGCTTGCGGCGGCGGCTCGGATCCAGGGGGCGGTGCCTCTCCGGACGCTTTTCCCGGCGAGGGCAAGCCGCCGGTTACGATCGGCACGAAGGACTTTCCCGAGCAGTTCATCCTCGGCGAGCTCTACGCCCAGGCCCTCGAGGCCGAGGGCTACACCGTCAACCTGAGGAAGAACATCGGGCCGACCGAAGTCGTCGACGACGCGCTGACGAGCGGCGAGATCGACGCGTACCCCGAGTACCTCGGTGTCGCGATCTCCGTCGTCGCGGGCGAGCACGAGGCCTTCGTCGAGCGCGAATCAGACGTACAGGCGCGCCCGCGAGTTCTATGAGAGCCGCGGCCAGACCATCTCCTAGCGACACCTTTCTTCAACGTGGACGCGATCGCGACCACGAGCGAGTTCGCGGAGGCGAACAGACCTCGCCACGGTCGCCGACCTGAAGCGAGCTCGACAGCTTCACGCTCGGTGCGCGGCCCGAGTTCGAGGATCGCTTCCAGGGCTTCCGCGGTCTGGAGGAGGTCTACGGGCTCAGAAACGTCGAGTTCGTCGCGCTCCCGCAGGGCATCACGTACGAAGCGCTCGACGACGGCACCGTCGACACGATCAACGTCTTCTCGACCGACGCCCAGCTCGCCTCGGACAGGTACGTCGTGCTCGGGCGACCCGCAGGGACTCTTCGGCTACCAGCATGTCGCACTCGTCATCGACAGGCCAAGCTCGACGAGCTCGGTGGCGACGAGTTCATGGAGGTCGTCGACGAGGTCAACGCGCTCCTCACGAACGAAGCGGTGATCGAGATGAACGAGGCCGTCATTCCTCGAGGAGCAGCCGGAGGACGAGGTGGCCCGCGCGTTCCTCGAGGACGAACGGCCTGCTCCCGAGTAGGGGCGACCCGCCTAAAGGAGCTCGGCGAAGACGCCCGTCGCGAATTGCTTCCCGCAGCGGCTCGAGCATCGGCGGGAACCGGATCGCCGCGTCCCGAGAACGGGATGCACTCGCGCACGAGCTCCTGCGCGCGGCCGTGCCCGCGCCCGAGCGCGCCCCTCGCCCCGCAGGTCGACCGCCTGCGCGGCGACGACGAGCTCGATCGCGGCGATCCGCTCTCCGAGCTCGACCAGCTCGGCGAGTCGGCGGGCAGCGAGCGGCGCCATCGTCATCCGGTCCTCGATTCCCTCCGCGTGCGAGGTGCTCGCGACCTCGAACGACACCGGCTGCGCGAGGAGCCGCGCCTCGGCGACGAGCGCCTGGCCGACCACGCCGAACTCGGCCAGCGAGTCCTCGGCGAGCCCGCGCTCGACGGCGAGCCCCTCGGGCAGCCCGGAGAGCGGAAACTCGAGGAGCTTGACCAGCCGCTCGTTCGCGCTCGTCAGGACGGATGCGAGCGCGATCCGCAGGAAGTCGAGCGCCGGGCGCGAGCGGCAGGACGTCGAAGTTCGCGACCGAGACGATCCGATCCTCGTCCACGAGCACGAGCGGGTTCTCCTGCGAGGCGTTCAGCTCGACCGCAAGACTGCCCTCCACGAACCGAAGTGCGTCGAGCCCGGCGCCCTGCACCTGCGGCAGGCAGCGGAAGACGAGCGGATCCTGGAGGTTCCGCGCTGCGCCCTCCTCCCAGAGCGAGCTCCCCTCGAGGAGCGCTCGGAGCCGTCCCAGAGCGTCGCGCAGCCCCGGGTAGCGGCCGCACGCTCGGCGACCCGCGGGTGGAGGGGCGTCAGGTTGGCCGCAAACGCCTCGAGGTCGAGCGCGCCCGCGACGTCGAGCGTCAGGAGGAGCCGCCGCGCGTCCGCGACCGCGAGCGTCGCCAGCCCGGTCGAGAAGGCGTTGTTGTTGAGCGAGCGCGATGCCCTCCTTGGCAGCCGGTGCCTCGCTCGCCCGAGGAGCCCATGCGCGAGGTCGGCCATCGGCGCCAGGTCGGCCTGGCCGAGTGAGCCGAGCATGCGAACTCGGGGTAAGTCCCCCGCGTTCAGCGCGGTCGACGATCCGCTCGGCGAGCTCGGGCCGGACGCCCGAGACGCCGAGCGCGAAGCCGTTCGCGAGCCGGAGCATCGTCGCGCGCACGATCTCCGGGGACGCGTCCGGGCCGCTCGCGATCAGGTGGTTCTGGATCAGCCGCCGGTTGAACTCCTCGAGCTGGTCTGCGCGTCGACCCGCACGCGCTTTCGGACACCGACACCCGTCGTGAGCCCGTACACGACGTCGCCCCGCTCGACCGCCCGCTCGACGACCGCACGCGCAGCCGCCATCCGCTCGACCGCGTCCGGGGCGAGCTCGACGTGCTTCGCCGCCGCGGGCGACCCGCACCACCTCGTCGACGGTGAGCGAGCGCCCGTCGAGGACGACCGTCACGCCCAGACCGCCCGGGCCGTCTCCGCGATCGTCCTGAGCTTCGCCCGCTCGTCCTCCTCGGAGATCGCGTTTCCGACGACCGAGGTGGCGAATCCGCACTGCGGCGACAGCGCCAGGCGCTCGAGCGGACAGAAGCTGCGCAGCCTCCCGGATGCGGGCGCTCGAGCTCCTCGACCGTCTCGCGTCGCGCCGTCTTCGTCGTGACGAGTCCGAGGACGGCGACCTTGTCGTCGGGCACGTGCGCGAGCGGCTCGAAGTCGCCGGACCGGTCGTCGTCGTACTCGAGGAGGAGCCGGTCGGCCCGGACGTCGGCCGAAGATCCGCTCGGCGAGGCTGTCGTAGCCGCCCGAGACGAGCCAGCGTGATGCCTGGTTGCCGCGGCAGAGATGGAAGCCGAACGTGACGCCCGGACCGCTTCGCCGATCACGTGGTTGTCGAGCTCGAGGCCGAGCTCGAGCCAGCGGTCGGCGGGCCAGCCCCGGCTCTCGTAGAACGCGCGATAGCCCTCGTCGAGGAGGAGCGGGTAGTGCGGAGCGTCGAGCTGGACGTACGTGCAGCCGAGCCGCTCGAGCTCGTCGACCTCCTCGCGGAGGATCTCCGCGACGTCCTCGAGGAAGGCTTCGAGGCTCGGGTACGCGTCCGTCGAGCGCTCCGGGTCCCAGAAGTTCGCGAAGAGGCTCGGGCTCGGCAGCGTGACCTTGAGCGGCCGCGTCGCTCGCGAGCCCGCGCGTAGACGAACTCCTCGGCGGCGATCGAGCGCACGCGGCGGAGCTTCCCGACGACGCCGATCGGCGGCCGCGCGACCTCCATCGGGCCGAGCTCCTCGCTCTCCCAGTGGCCCCAGAGGAACGCGTCGAGATCCCAGTCGGCGAAGCCCTCGACCGCAGCGGGGAGACCGCTCTGGAAGGAGAGCCGTCGCATCTCGCCGTCCGTGACGACGTCGAGGCCGGCCTCCTCCTGGAGTGCGATCACATGGTCGACCGCCCGGTCCTCGGCGAGCCTTGAACTCCGCAGGCGTGAGCTCACCGCGCGCGTATGCCTCCTGGGCCTTGCGAAGCTCCGGCGGCCGGAGCAGGCTGCCGACGACATCCGCGCGAGCCTCCAGCACGCGGGAACCCTACCGCGAGACAGCGCCTCGTTGCTCAGGTACGGCGCGGCCGTCTCCCGGTACCATTTCCGGAACGCCCGCGGGCGCCGAGCCATGACCGACATTCTCGTCGTCTGCCCGCAGGAGCGGGACCTTCGCGCCATCGACGCGGCGGGACTCCCGGAGCGGTACCGGATCCGCTACGCGGGGTCCGACCTCGACCACCTCGACGGCTTCGATCCCGTCGGCGTTTCTCGAGGATTGGGAGGCCGTCGCCGGCGGACGGCATCGTCGCCACGAAGGATCAGAGCGCGCTGCTCGCGTCGCTCCTCGCCGGACGGAAGGGCCTGCCCGCGCCGAGCGCCGAGCCTCGCTCGATCGCCTGCCAGCACAAGCCGACCTCGCGGCGCGATCCAGCAGCGCGTCGCGCCCGAGGCCACGCCCGCGTTCGCGGAGCTGAACGGCGTACCGCCCTTCGAGTTTCCCGTTCTTCGCCAAGCCGGTCGTCGGGCGGCTCTCGCAGAACGCGACCCGGGTCGACGACGCCGCCGACCTGCTCGGCCTGCACGAGACCGACTGGTACACGAACCGCTGGGCCGACATCGCCGCGCTCGCCGCTCGCGTCGCCCCCGAACGCGCACGGGTTCCTCGCCGAGGAGCTCCTGATCGGGCACGAAGTGACGCTCGAGGGCTACTCGCACGCGGGGCAGGGTGACGACCATCGGCGTCACGGACTCGGTCAAGTACCCGGGCACGAACAGCTTCGAGCGCTTCGAGTACCCGAGCTTCCTCCCAGCGGAGCGCCAGGCCGAGCTCGCGGCGATCGCCGAGCGCCTCATGCCGGCGCTCGGGTTCGACGGCGGGTTCTTCAACGTCGAGTTCTTCGTCCCCGAGACCGGGCGCGCCGCAGATCATCGAGGCGAACGGCACGGATCGCCTCTCAGTTCGCGCCGCTCGTCGCCGGGCTCCACGGCCGCTCGACGTACGACGCCCTCTTCGAGCTCTCGACCGGGACCGATCCCGCGCTGGAAGCCAGGCCTGCCCGACGGCGTCGGCGTCAGCTACGTCCTCCGCACCTTCCGGGACGCGTACGTCGAGGCGGTGCCCGACCCCGAGGACGGACATGGAGCTCCTCGTCCGGCCCGGGCCTCGATCTCTCCGCGCAGGGCGCTGAACGACGCCCAGAGCTTCCGGCTCGCGATCCTCTACGGGTTCGGCGAGACGCGCGAGGAGGCCGTCGCGCGTTGCCGCGAGCGCGCCGCCCGGCTCAGCGTTTCGGCTGGCGCCGGTGCGGGTTCGCTGACCGGCTGACCCTCGCCGCGTGCGTCCGCGTTCGAGATTCCGAGCGCGGCTACGACAGCGCCCGCGATGGCAAGCCCGGCGGCCAGGAGCATGCCGGCGCGAAAGCCGTCGATCGAGCCGTCCCGGAGCGCGGGGTCGGTCTGGTCGCGCGCGAGCGGCACCGCGTCCGGGTCGGTCACCTGGCCGGAGAAGACGAGCGTGATCACGAGCCCGATGAGCGCCACCGCCGTCAGGCTGCCGACACGCGACACCGTCGAGTTGACCCCCGAGGCGATGCCGGCGAAGTCCGACGGGGCCGACTTGAGCGCGGTCGACGTGATCGGGGCGACGAGCATCGCGAGGCCGAGCGAGAAGACGAGGAGGCTCGCGACGCCGAACGTCCAGAAGTCGCTCTGCTCGGACCGGGCAGGATGAGCAGCGTGCCCGGCCGCAAGTAGGAGGGGTGCAGCGGTCAGGAAGAGTCGGGGCCCGTGCCTGTCGGCGAGCGCGCCGAAACGCGCCGCGAGCAGGATCAGGACGAGGCTCGACGGGATGTTCAGAAGCCCGGCCTCGAACGGCGTGAAGCCGAGGAACTGGAGGTAGAGCGTGAAGTAGACGAAGAACCCGTACAGCGCCGCGTAGACGAGGAACGTCTCGAGGTTCGCGACGGCGAAGTTCCGGCGGCGGAAGAGCTTGAACGGAAGCATCGGCTCGGCGACGCGCCGCTCGACGATCACGAAGAGCGGCGAACGAGAGGCCCGAGACGACGAACGTCCACCAGTAGCTCCTCGAAGCCCTTCTCCGCGCCTTCGACGAGGCCCCAGGTCAGCGAGCCGAAGGCAAGCGCCGCGAGAAGGGCGCCGGGAAGGTCGAGCCGGCCGATCCGCTCCTGCTTGCGCTCCTCGCAGTTGCCGGCGCGTGCGAGCAAGATCGCCGCGACGGCGAACGGCAGGTTCAGAAAGAAGATCCAGCGCCACGAGATCCACTCGACGAGAGCGCCGCCGGCCGGCGGGCCGGCGATCGTCGCGACGCTCGTAAAGGACGTCCAGAGCCCGATCGCCCGCCCGGCCTCGTCCGCGTACACCGCCCGGAGGAGCGCGAGCGAGTTCGTGGTCAGGAACGCCCCGGCCACGCCCTGAAGCGCGCGCGCGGCGATGAGAGTCGCCTCGTCAGGGGCTGCTCCGGCGAGCGCCGATGCGGCCGCGAAGCCCACGGCCCCTGCGATGAAGACCGGCCGGCGTCCGTACCGGTCGCCGATCGCGCCGGCCGGGAGGTAGAGGGCCGCCAGGGTGAGCGAGTAGGCCAGGAAGATCCACTGCTCGCCTGTGAGCCCCAGGTCGAGGTCGCTCTCGATCGTGGGCATGGCGACGATGACGACGGTCGCGTCGATGAAGGCGAGCGACGATCCGAGAATGGTCGCGGCGAGGGTCAGTTGCCGCCGCCGTTCGAGGCTGAGCGCCGCCATGGCGCGAGGATAGAGTCCAGAGCATGCTCAGGGGAAGCGCCGCGGGAGTGACGGCCGCAGCCGTCTGGGCCATCGCCGAGCCGGGACTCGCACGGGTCTTCGGCGTTCCCTGGTACTCGGATGTCCGTCTCCTCGGCCGCCTTGCCACGACCGGGCGGGTCTGGCCCGTGCTCGGAGTCGGTTCGCACCTCGTCAACGGCGCGCTCTTCGGCGTCGGCATTCGAGCGTCTCGGGGGGCGCGGCTGGAAGCAGGGTCTCGCGGCCGCCCAGGTGGAGAACGCGGCCCTCTGGATCGGCTTCGTCGTCATCGACCGAGTCCATTGCGACCGGCGAAGCGGCGCCTGGCCGCGGCTCCTCACCAACCCGCGCGTGGCTGCGTACGAGGTCGCCTTGCACGCCCTCTTCGGGGTCGTCCTGGGCACGCTCCTCACCGACGAGTGACGCCCGGTTCGGCCAGCCACACCCCTGGACACCGGCTGGCCGCATGAGCGTCTGGCCGGAGTCGAGGCACTCTTCCCCGATGGAAGGCCAGCAGGCGGAGGGTGGCGGGCCGACGGTCCTCGCGGTCGCGGGCGGCATCGTCGCCCTGCTCGCGGCCGGCCTCCTCGTCGCCGGTGCCGCGCTCCTCTGGCTCGCCGGGGAGCGCGATCAGGCCGGCTATCTGCGAACCGGTCCGCACGACTTCGCGACCCCGACCTTCGCCATCTCGTCGGACGATCTCGACGTCGTCGCGGACGCGCCGCGTTGGCTGTTCGACCAGGATCGGCTGGGCACGATTCGCATCCGGGCGAGCGGCTCCGAGCAGCCGCTCTTCGTCGGCGTCGGGCCGTCCCAGGCGGTGCGGGGCTACTTGACGGAGGTGCCTCACCAGGTCGCCATCGACGTCGGGACGGACCCGTTCGACGTCGCCTACCGTGCAGTCGATCGGCTCGCGGCCGCCGCGACCACCCGAGGACGAGCCCTTCTGGGCAGCGTCGTCCGTGATCCGGGGTGAAGGGGAGCTGGCATGGGACGTCGCACCGGGTCGCTGGGCGGTCGTCGTCATGAATGCGGACGGCTCAGCGGGAATCAGCGCTCGACTCGAGCTGGGGGCCAAGGTCGGCTTCCTCGTCCCGGTCGGCGTCGGCCTGCTCGTCGGCGGCGCCCTCCTCTTCATGGTTGGGCTCGGCGGGGTCGTGTTCGGCCTCCTGGCGCGACCCGTGGAGGTGCCGCCCTCGCGGGCCACGAACGGCGCCGTCGGCCCGCCGCTCGAGACAGTCGGCGGCAAGGGCTTCTAGCACCAGGGCAGAGGCCGATCCAGGAGTCGGGCGAGGCGCTCGGTGTCTGCCCGTGTTCGCTCCCGGAGCACGGACACCGTCTCCGGGTCGAGAGGAGGCGGGCTGCCACCCGGGACGAACCGCTCGTAGAGCCAGCGACGGGGTCGGGGCGGTAGCACTAGGCGAGCAGCCCGGCGAGCCGAGTAGGAATGAAAGAGCGCGGCAACAGCGCGGTTTCGCGGTAGTGCGAACGCGTTCTCCGCGATTACGTCGGTCGTGTCCGTGCGGCCGGCGTCGAGCTCCAGCCACGTGTAGAGGTCGTGGAACGTTGCGCGCGGGTCGGCCGCGAACTCTTCGAAGACGACGATACGCACGCGATCGCCGAAGACATCGAGGTATCGACTCACGTGCTCGGTGTACGGATAGGGAGCCAAGCCGGCGCGGACGAGCTCCCCGAACGCGCGCTTCTCCGACCCGAGTCGCACATTCAGCCAGTAGCCGGAGTAGACGCGGGTCACCGGATCCCGCAGCGAGATCACGACCCTCGCCTCCGGTGACCGGGCGCGGATCCGCTGCGGCACCCCGGGCACGAGGAGGTAGCCGGTGCTCGCCTCGCCCAGGTAGCGCTCGCCGTGCGCTTTCGCAAAGAGCGCCAGATACGCGTCGGCGTCTAGGAAGGTCGCGAGCTGAGCCGGCCGGTCGTCTCCCGCTCCGAAGTAATGCGGCTCCTTGACCGGGCTCATGAAGACGTCGGGGTGGGTGCCGAGCTGACGCCACAGAGTCGTCGTCCCCGCTCGCGCCGCTCCGACGATGAACAGGTTGGGCCAACGTGCGGGCACGAGGCTGACGATAGAACGCAGCATCCTGGCTCTATCGCGGCAGCGAGGTCACGGGGATACGCCACCATCGGGCTTGGCATGTGAGTCGCGGCGTGGAATAGTCGGTCTATGAGCGCCTGGGCTGCTTTCGCCGAATCCGATCAACGGGCCGCGGAGGCGCAGCCCGAGGTCGCGGAAGAGCAGACCGAAGGCAAGGTCGAGGACATGGCCGTCGGAAAGCTCCGCCTCTGGCTCCGCGGCGTCTTCGGCGGCGGCCCGCCCCGCGACCAGTAGCTAGGGCGGGAGTGTCCCCGGCAGGGGGAGCGGCCGAGCCGTCGCTTCGCGCCCGTCCGTAGCCGCGCAGGGCGCTCTTCCCGCCCGCGTGAACACCGACGCCGAGCCCGATGTGCCCCCGCTCGATCGCACACACGGCAAGGCGATCGAGCTCGACGGGAACTTCCAGGCCGGTTTCGCCGTCAGAGGGGCACATGGGCGCGAAGCGTACGACTCTCGCGGCGGCTGTCCTGGCCGGATTACTCGTCGCCGGCTGCGGCGGAAGCGACGGTCGCCAGGCAAGTGGGGGATCGGGCTCTGGACCTTCCGGAGGAGGTGCGGCCGGGACGTGCGCGCTCGCCGTGGAGTGTGGAAGGGTGAGACGTACTTCGGAACCGTGGTCGAGGTCAAGCCGGCGACAGGTCAACCGCTCGGCATGGGGGGCGGCGTCCCCTGCGAAGACGGTGGCGGGGAAGCGACGGCTGACGGAATCCCACTCCTCTCCATCCCGGGTGTGTCTCCGGAGATCGCCGTCGCCTGGGTCGAATTCGCCGACATGGTTTTCGTCCGCGAGGGGGTCGAGGACCTCCCGCGGGAGCTTCGGCGCCTCATGCGATCCGGCTAGCCGTTTCAGCAGCGCAGCGCCGGCGGTCTATCCTCACGGGCCATGGCTACCACCGAGACTCATGTCAAGACCGCCGGCAACGAATCAGCCGCCTTCACCCGCCCCGACGGCAAGGAGAAGGTGACCGGCTCCGGCCGCTACACCGCCGACCTGAGCCTGACCGGACAGCTCTTCGCGAAGTTCCGCTACGCCGACCACACGCACGCGCGCATCATCTCCATCGACACGTCGAAGGCGCGCGCCATGCCGGGTGTCCACGCGGTGCTGACCCACGAGGACGTGCCCGACGTTCGCTACGGGCAGATGGTCAAGGACCGGCTCATGTTCGCGCGCGACCGCGTGCGCTTCGAGGGGGACGTCGTCGCGGCCGTCGCCGCGCAGACGTCCGAGCTCGCCGCGCAGGCCGCGGCCGCGATCCTGGTCGAGTACGAGGAGCTCCCGGCTGTCAGCGACCTCGAGGCTGCCCTCGCGGACGACGCGACGCTGATCCACGAGGAGTGGGAGAGCTACGAGGCCGACGAGCAGCTCGGGCGGGACCGCAACGTCCTCGGCTTCTCGACGGTCGCTCGCGGGGACGCCGATGCGGCCATCGAAGGCGCCGACGTCGTCGTGAAGGGGCGCTACGTGACGGACTCGTCGCAGGGGGCGCCGATCGAGCCGCGTGCGATCCTCGCGCAGTGGCAGGGCGACCGCGTCACCGTCTGGTCGTCGACGCAGGTGCCGTTCGCCGCGCGGAGCGGCGTCGCGGACGTCCTCCAGATCCCGGAGTCGCACGTCCGCGTCGTCGTGCCGCTCCTCGGCGGAGGCTTCGGCTCCAAGTGCGACTTCCACTTCGAGGGCCACGTCGCCGCGCTCGCGCGTGCGGCGCGGCGGCCGGTCAAGCTCGTGTTCACGCGCGAGGAGGAGTTCGTCGCGCCCGACCACCGCCGCGAGGGGATGGTGATCGAGCTCGAGACCGGAGCGCGCCGAGCGACGGGACGCTCGTCGCGCGGCGTGGGCGCCTCCTCCTCGACGGCGGCGCCTACTGCGGGGAGGGCGGGTTCTTCGCCCAGCTCGCCGCCATGCACGCGGTCGGGCCGTACGTCATCGACAACGTGAAGGTCGACTCGACGCTCGTCTACACCAACAACCAGCCGTCCGGCTCGATCCGCGCTCCGACGGCGCCGCAGGTCTGCTGGGCGCTCGAGCAACACATGGACGAGCTTGCCGAGGCGCTCGGTCTCGATCCCGTCGAGCTGCGCCGGCGCACGCTCGTCGAGGAGGGAGACGAGAGCCCGACCCACCAGGTCTTCGGCCCGCTCGCGATCAAGGAGACGCTCGAGCGCGCCGTCGAGCTGATCGCGCCCGAGGGCGAGCTCCCCGAGGACGAGGCGATCGGCGTCGCGTGCGGCTGGTGGCCGTCCTTCGGGATGAACTCCGGGGCCTACGTGAAGCTGAACGGCGACGGCACCGGGCACGATCGTCACGGGCGCGCAGGAGAACGGGAGCGGCGCGGTCATGGCTCTGCCGCTCCTCGCCGCCGAGGAGCTCGGCATGGAGCCGGGCGTCGTTCTCGATCCTCTACCAGGACACCGACGCCGGGCCGTACGACGGCGGCTCCTCCGGCTCGCAGACGACCTTCAACAACGGCCGTGCGGTCGTGGCGGCGGCCCGCGAGGTGCGCGAGAAGCTCCTCGAGCTCGCCTCGGAGGAGCTCGAGATCGCCGCGCAGGATCTCGAGCTCGTCGAGGGCCACGTTCGGGTCAAGGGGACGCCCACGCGCTCGGTCGCGATCACAGAGCTCGCCGGATCGGGCGTGCCGCTGATCGGGAAGGGCGCTGGAGTGCGCGATCGACAACCCGCACTGCCGGCCGGAGTCCGGCTGCCTCGGGCGTCTGGGCTTCGAGTCCTTCCTCGAGCCGCAGGTGTTCACGCACGCGGCACGAGTCAAGGTGGATCGCGATACCGGCGTCGTGCGCGTGCTGCACGTGGCTGCCGTGCACGACTCCGGCGTCATCGTGAACCGGCCCGGCGCCGACGGGCAGGTGTACGGCGGTGTCGTCATGGGGATCGGGCAGGCGCTTCATGAGGCATCGCGGCTCGACGAGGACGGGAGCCAGCTCAACCCTCACCTCCTCGACTACAAGCTCGTGACGGCCGCCGACGCGCCGCGCATCGACGTCGACTGGGTCGAGACGCCGGCGCAAAACGGCGGCCCGCGCGGGTCGAAGGGAGTCGGCGAGCCGCCCACCGTCCCGACGCCGGGAGCGATTGCGAACGCGATCGCGCGCGTGATCGGTGCGCGAGTGCGGGAGCTGCCGATGACCGCCGAGCGCACGTGGCTCGCGGCGCGCGGGCCGCGATGACGTCCTCCTACGTCGCCGCGGCCACAGTCGAGGAGGCGCTGGAGGCCATGGGCGCAGGCGCTCGGCCTGTCGCCGGCGGGACCGACCTCGTCGTCGGCGCGCGGCAGGGGAAGGCGCCGCTCCCGGAGAGCATCGTCGCCATCCACCGGGTGGACGGGCTGCGCAGCGTGGAGGAAACGGACGGCGCACTCCGGCTCGGAGCCCTCGTGACGCATGCCGAGCTCGCCTCGCACCCGGTCGTTGTCGACCGGCTGACCGCGCTCGCAGACGCCTCGGCGCGGGTGGGCTCGCACGCGACCCGGGCGCACGGAACCATCGGCGGGAACCTGATGAACGCCTCGCCGGCGATGGAGGCCGGTGGGCCGCTCATGGTCTTCGGCGCGAGCGTGACGCTTCGCTCGGCGTCCGGCGAGCGCCAGGTGCCGGTCGCGGAGCTCTTCAGCGGCCCCGGCAAGACCGTCGCCGCGCCGGACGAGCTCCTCACGGGGGTCGAGATCCCGCTCCCGCCTGAGGGCTCGGGCAGCTGCTACGCCCGCCTCGAGTACCGGCGCCACATGGAGATCGCCGTCGTCGGCGCCTCAGCCGCGGTGACTCTCGCGAGCGGGATTGTCGAGAGCGCGGCCGTGGCGATCACGGCGCTCGCGCCCACGATCCGGCTCGTGCCGGAGGCGGCGGAGGCGCTGGTCGGGACGGACGGCGGCGCGGAGGCGGGAGAGGCCGCCGCGCGCGCGGCCGCCGAAGCGGCGGAGCCGATCTCGGACGTCCGGGCCTCCGCGGAGTACCGCCGCGCGATGACGGAGGTGCTCGTTCGGCGCGTCGTCGGAGCCGCGGTTGCGCGCGCCCGCGGAGAAACGATCCCGGTGCCGGCGAGCGAGACCCTGTTCGGCCGCGGAGGCTCGTCCTGAAGATACCTGCTGACCCTGACGGTGAACGGGGTCGCCTACCCGCTCGACGTGGCGCCCGGGACGACGCTTCTGAATGCGGTGCGGAGCGACGTCGGGCTAACGGGGACGAAGGAGGGCTGCGACGACTCGGAGTGCGGCGCCTGCATGATGCTCCTCGACGGGCAGCCGGTGAACTCCTGCTCCTACCTCGCCCTCCAGGCGGAAGGCCGCGACGTGACGACCGTCGAAGGGCTTGCGGACGGCGACGGTCTCTCGCTGCTTCAGCGGGCTTTCCTCGAGCACGGCGGCGTCCAGTGCGGCTTCTGCACGCCGGGCATGCTGATCTCGGCCGAGGCGCTCCTCCGCACCAACCCTGAGCCTTCCGAGGACGAGGTCCGGCTCGGGCTGGCAGGAAACCTGTGCCGCTGCACGGGCTACGACGGCCTCGTCAAGGCCGTGCTCGCGGTCGCCGCAGAGCGTCGTTGAGCCCTGAGTTCCTCCTGACGTCGCTGATCGTCGTCGCGACGCCGGGCACGGGCGTCCTCTACACGCTGGCGGCGGGTCTCGCGCACGGGGGCCGGGCGAGCGTCGTCGCGGCCGTCGGCTGCACGCTCGGGATCGTGCCGCACATGCTCGCTGCGATCACCGGCCTCGCGGCGCTCCTGCACACGAGCGCACTCGCGTTCCAGGTGCTGAAGTACGCGGGGGTCGCGTACCTGCTCTACATGGCGTGGAGCATGATCCGCGGGACGGGCGCGCTGAAGGTCGACGAGGGCGTCGCTCCGCGATCGGCGCTCCGCGTGATCGTCTCCGGGATCCTCGTCAACATCCTGAATCCGAAGCTGACGATCTTCTTCCTCGCGTTCCTGCCGCAGTTCGTGAGCCCCGGCGATCCCAACGGCCTCTGGCGGATGCTGGCCCTGAGCGCCGTCTTCATGCTCCTCACGTTCGCGATCTTCGTCGTCTACGGCGTCTTCGCGGCGGCGGTCCGAACCCACGTGATCTCGCGTCCGGGCGTCCTCAAGTGGATGCGCCGCACGTTCGGTGCCGCCTTCGTCGGCCTCGCAGGCCGGCTGGCGCTGGCCGAGCGATAGGCGGTTCTGGGGCTCAGTGACGGCCACGGCCGGCTTCGGCGATCAGCTCAGCCCGGCTGACGAGCTGCGTTTCAGATAGACGGCGGTGCGGAATCTGGGTCGCTGTGGGCACGCGGGAAGCGCGTCTCGTCGAGAACGAAAAGACCTTTCGGTCGGCAAACGATCTGCTGGCCGATATCGTCGAGCAGTCCTCGTCGGACGCGGCGGTGATCCCTTTCCTGTGTGAGTGTGCGGACGATCTGTGTCTAGGGCGGGTCGAGTTGACCAGCGCCGCGTACCAGGACGTCCGCGCCCACACCAACCGTTTTGTGATCATCGCAGGCCATCTTCAAGCCGAGGCAGAAAAGGTCGTCGGTAGGCTCGGGCCCTACGAGCTCGTGGAGAAGGAGTGAGCAGCCTGTTGTCTCGTGAGGAGAGGATCGTCAAGAACGAGGCGCTCTTCCGTGAGGTGAATGAGCGGATCGAGGAAGTGACGGCGGAACGGCTGCCGAGCTTTGAGATCGTCTGCGAGTGTGGCGACAAGGAGTGCCACAGGACGCTGGCAGTGGCTCCCGACGAGTATGCGAGGGTTCGAGATGACCCCACGCACTTCTTCGTGCTTCCCGGCCATGAGATACCCGAGGTCGAGACGGTCGTCGAGGGTTCAGACCGTTTCAACGTTGTCGAAAAGCACCTCGATCAAGAAGAGATCGCCCGAATCACAGACTGACGCCGTGGCCATACGCGGTGCTCATCGACCGGGTGGCAAAGAGCCTGAAACCCCGGGCGTCCAGCCCAGGTATCCCTAGCTGCCAAGCGGTACAGGGCCGGAGAGACTCGAACTCTCAACCCCCGGTTTTGGAGACCGGTGCTCTGCCAGTTGAGCTACGGCCCTCGGCTCGGCTCAGTGTACCGGCCGCACCGGGCTCTCCCCCAGCCTGGCGCGCCCTACAATCGAACCGTGGCTCGGCGGCGTCGCTCACCGGTCGGCGGGCTCTTCCTCGTCCTCGCCGCAGCCTTCGTCGCGGTGGCCGTTCTGGCAGCCAGGGCGGGTGGGACCGCCTGGGTGATTGCCGCCACGAGTGCGGTTCTGGCTCTCTGGATGGGGGAACAGGCTTTCAGGGCCCTCCGATGAGATCGGTCCTCCAGGGCGAATATCCTCCCGGCGCATGGTCGATCGACCCGAAGACACCCTTGGTCTGTGGCGCGAGTTCAAGCGCACCGGCGACCGCGCGCTCCGCGACCGGCTGATCCTCACCTACGCGCCGCTCGTCAAGTACGTGGCCGGGCGGCTGGGGAGCGGGCTGCCGGCCCACGTCGAGGAGGGTGACCTCGTCTCCTACGGGCTCCTCGGTCTGATCGGCGCCATCGAGCGCTTCGATCCCGACCGCGACATCAAGTTCGAGACCTACGCGATCGCGCGCATCAAGGGCTCGATCATCGACGAGCTCCGCTCCATGGACTGGGTACCGCGCTCGGTGCGCGCCCGGGCCCGCGACATCGAGCGCGCCATCGGCGAGCTCGAGGGCAAGCTGAACCGGGCGCCGAACGACGAGGAGATCTCGGCCAAGCTCGGGATCACCGAGGACGAGCTTTCGGACTCGCTGCTCGAGATCTCCCGCTCGTCCATCGCCGCGCTCGACGAGCTCTGGTCGAGCTCTGCGAGCGGCGACCCGGTGGCGCTCATCGACACGATCGAGGATCCCGAGGCGCCCGAGCCTCAGGCCGCCATGACGCAGACGGAGCTCCGCGAGGCGCTCGGCGAGGCGATCGCGCGTCTGCCCGAGCGCGAGAAGCTCGTCGTGACGCTCTACTACTACGAGGAGCTGACCCTGCGGGAGATCGGCGAGGTGCTCGGCGTCACCGAGTCCCGGGTGTCTCAGCTGCACACGAAGGCGATCCTGCGCCTGAAGGCGCGGCTCTCCGGCGGGGTCTCGGCGACGCCCGCTGAGCTCTCCTAGCCGCTGATCGGCCCTGAACGAGCCGCTAGACTCGGCCTCCGCATGCCCGCATTCGAGCCGAGCAAGATTCGGAACGTCGCGGTCATCGGCCACCGGGGCACTGGCAAGACGTCGCTCGTCGAGTCGATGCTCTTCCAGGCCGGCGCCGTCAACCGCCTCGGGTCGGTCGAGTCCGCGCTCGACGGTCTCCGACTGGGAAGAGGAGGAGCAGCGGCGCGAGATGTCGCTCTCCGCGTCCCTCTGCCATCTCGAATGGCAGGGCCGGAAGATCAACCTGATCGACACGCCGGGCGACCCGGGATTCCAGGCCGACACGCTCGCTGCGCTCCACGTCGTCGAGGGTGCGGTCATGGTCGTCTCTGCAGTCGCCGGGGTCGAGGTGCAGACGACCCGCCTCTGGCAGCGGTGCAAAGGGCTCGGGATCTCCCGCGTTCTCTGCGTGAACATGCTCGACCGAGAGCGCGCCGACTTCGACGCGGCGCTCGCAGGCCTCCAGACGCAGCTCTCTGAGCGCTGCGTTGCCATCGAGATTCCGATCGGCCAGGAGCAGGAGCTGAAGGGAGTCGTCGACCTGCTTCCACATGCGGGCCTACGACTCTCCCGAGGGTGGGCGCGAAACCGAGCCGCACGACATCCCGGACGACCTGGCCGACCGGGCTGCCTCCTTCCGCGAGAAGCTCGTCGACGCCGTGGTGGAGACGGACGAGGCGCTCATGGAGCGCTATCTCGACGGTGAGGAGCTCTCAGGCGAGGAGCTCGGCGCCGCGCTGAAGAACGCGGTCTCGCGCGGGGAGCTCTTTCCGGTCGCCTGCGGCGCGGCCACGCAGAACCTCGGCTCGGCCGCGCTCCTCGACCTCGTCGTCGAGGGCGTGCCGTCGCCTGCCAAGAAGCCACTCGAGCTCGCGGAGACGAACGGGGGCAACCTCGGCCTTCGTCTTCAAGACCGTCGCCGACCCGTTCGCCGGCCGGATCACGATGTTCCGCGTCCTCGACGGCGAGCTCTCGGGCGACGCGACGCTCGTGAACGCGCGCTCGCACGCCAAGGAGCGCTTCGGCCAGCTCCTGACCCTCCAGGGCAAGGAGCACGAACAGACCTCGTCATTCGCTGCCGGCGACATCGGAGCCGTCGCCAAGCTCAAGGAGACGCATACCGGCGACCTCCTCCTGGCGCACGACGCCCAGGTCGAGCTGCCCGATCTCGGGCTTCCGCAGGCCGTCATGAGCTTCGCGATCACGCCGAAGGCCAAGGGAGACGAGGAGAAGATGGGCCAGGCGCTCCGGCGGCTCGCCGAGGAAGATCCGACCCTCGTCCTCCGCCGCGACGAGCAGACCGGCGAGCAGCTCCTCGGCGGGCATGAGCCAGATCCACGTCGAGGTCGCAGTCGAGCGCATGAAGCGCCGCTTCGGCGTCGACGTGGAGCTCCACCAGCCGCGCGTGCCGTACCTCGAGACGATCCGCAAGGAGTCGAGAGCCCAGGGCCGCTACAAGAAGCAGACCGGCGGGCGCGGCCAGTTCGGCGACTGCCACATCGTCCTCGAGCCGATCGAAGGGCATGTCGGCTACGAGTTCGTCGACAAGATCGTCGGCGGCGTGATCCCGCAGGGCTTCCGGCCGGCCGTCGACAAGGGGATCCAGGAGGCGATGGTCCGCGGCGAGCTCGCGGGCGCTCCCGTCCAGGGGGTGCGCGTTCTCCTCGTGGACGGCTCCTACCACACCGTCGACTCCTCGGAGATGGCCTTCAAGATTGCGGGCTCGATGGCGTTCAAGCAGGCCTACGAGAAGGCAGACCCGGTGCTTGCTCGAGCCGATCATGCAGCTCGAGGCGTCCGTTCCCGACGAGGCCGTCGGCACCGTGAACGGCGACCTGAACTCCAGGCGCGGTCGACTCCAGGGCATGGAGCCTCGCGGGGGCATGACCACGATCAAGGCCGAGATCCCGATGTCCGAGGTACTGACCTACTCGCAATCCCTGACGTCGATGACCGGCGGGCGGGGCGACTACACGGTCACCTTCCTCCGGTACGAGGAAGTACCGACGCACGTGGCTCAGAAGATCATCGAGGAGACGCGACGCGAGCGCGAGGAGGCGAGGGCGTCGTAATGAGCACCGTCATTCGCCGCCAGGACGTCTTCCGCACCTGCGCGGTCTGCCACCGCACGCTCCTCATGGGCGAGCGCGCGTCGCGGTTCAGCCCGGGTCGCGGCAGCGAGGACTGGGTCGACGTGTGCGCACTCTGCACGGACGTCGCGAACGAGCACGGCTGGCTCCGGGAAGGGACGCCCACGACGCCGCTCGTGGACGAGGACGCCGCGACGCCGGCGAGGCCTTCGCTTCAGGGAGCTCGTCCAACCCGCGGAAGCCCGAGCCCGAGCCGACCTACGACGAGCCGATGCTTCGCCGTCTCTCCGAGCCCGAGCAGGCGATGGTCGAGGCCGCCGACATCTTCAACGACAGCGCCTACCGGCGGACGATCGCCGGTATCGCCAAGAGCCTCGGGCCCGGCCCGGGTCAGCTTCCTGCCGCTCTCGGGCACGAATCGCGAGATCGTCCTCACGATCGCCTGGGACATCTCCTGGTACCAGTACCGGGTGGTCTTCGACTCGCAGCAGCCCGTCCGGCTCGCCGAGCGCGGCTACGAGCTCGAGGAGCTCGATTCGAGCGCTTCGCCGGCACTGGAACGGGCACCTCCAGGACGACGGCCGCGTCACGCCCGACATTCCCGAAGTCTGACTCCCCGCTCTAGGATTCGACGCAGATGATCTACTGCGTCGTTCCGCCCGAGCTCGAAGACGAGCTCTACGCCAAGCTCGTCGAGCACTACAAGGACAACCCGAACGTGACGGTCATCCTCGACCGGCGAACCGGGCCGGACCGGCGCATGGCCGGCTCGAACGTCCCGGGCGGGCAAGCGCCAGATCCGTGACCGGCGCCGCTCCCGTATCCCCGGGACGTTCCCGGACACCGAGTCGCACGAGTAAGCAGGGGCAGCGCGCCTCCGCTCAGGCGCGCTGCCTCGCGTGAGCTGCCCTCCCTAGCGATCTGTATCCGGGTCGACCTCGTCAGCCCGCTGAGCGTGGGACTGTGCGAGCTCGCGGTCGCGCCGGGCTTCCTCGGCCTTCTGTTCCGCGAGCGCTTCGCGCTCCTGCGCTCGCCGCATCTGGGCGTCTGCGCTCTCCCGTAGTTCAGAGGCTTCGGCGCGCCGGCTCTCGAGCCTGCGCTGGCGGCCGCGCGTGGCGGCGATGGCGAGCAGGGCGAGGACGACGATGGCCGCGATCACGATTACGACGATGAGCCAGGTTTCCATGGAGTGAATCCTCCGTTTCTCGGTGACTCCCCCCGCAGATTCGTACCCGGCCCTGGCGGTGGCAATCCTCCCTAGGATGGAGGGGATGGCACTGACAGGGACGAAGGAGTACCGGAACTACATCGGCGGCGAGTGGGTCGAGGCTGCCGGCGGCGAGACGTTCGAGACGAAGAACCCGGCGACGGGGGAAACGCTCGGGATCTTTCCGCTTTCGACCACCGAGGACATGGATCGCGCGGTCGCGGCTGCGAAGGACGCCTACGAGCACTGGCGGCTCGTCCCGGCGCCGAAGCGCGCTGAGCTGCTCTTCCGGGTCGCGCAGATGTTCGTCGAGCGCAAGGACGATCTGACGCGCGAGATGGTGCAGGAGATGGGCAAGGTGCAGCCCGAAGCCGCGGGCGACGTCCAGGAAGCCATCGACATGACGTACTACATGGCCGGCGAGGGCAGACGCCTCTTCGGCCAGACGACGCCCGTCCGAGCTTCCGGACAAGTTCATGATGTCGACGCGGAACCCGGTCGGAGTCGTCGGCGCGATCACGCCCTGGAACTTCCCGATCGCCATCCCGAGTTGGAAGATCACGCCGGCGCTCGTCTGCGGCAACACGGTCGTGCTGAAGCCGGCCGAGGACACGCCTCTCCTGGCCGAGCGTTTCGTCGAGATCTTCGAGGAGTGCGGGCTCCCAGCAGGCGTACTCAACATCGTCCACGGAGCGGGGGAGGACGTCGGCGCCCACCTCGTCCGCCATCCGGACGTGCCGCTCATCTCGTTCACGGGCTCGCGCGAAGTCGGAATCGAGGTGACGAAGCAGGCGGCGCCGCATCTGAAGCACGTCCACCTCGAGCTCGGCGGCAAGAACGCGATCATCGTCATGGACGACGCGGACATCGATCTCTCGGTGAACGGAATCGTCTGGTCGGCCTTCGGCACGTCGGGTCAGCGCTGCACCGCGGCGAGCCGCGTGATCGCGAGCGAGCGGGTCTACGAAGAGCTTCAGACGAAGCTCGTCTCGGCGGCTGAGGGTCTGCAGCTCGGGCGACGGCCTGGACGACGAGACCGACGTCGGGCCCGTCATCAACCGCGCGGCGCTCGACAAGATCCACTCCTACACCGAGATCGGCAAGGACGAGGGCGCGAAGCTCCTGACCGGCGGCGAGATCGCGACGGAAGACGGGCTCGACAGGGGCTTCTTCTACCGGCCGACGGTCTTCGGCGACGTCGAGCCCGGGATGCGGATCGCGCAGGAGGAGATCTTCGGGCCGACGACGGCGCTCATCCGCGCGACCGACGTCGACGAGGCGATCCGGATCGCGAACGGGATCGAGTATCGGGCTCTCGTCGTCGATCTTCACCCGCGACGTGAACCGGGCGTTCAGGGCGATGCGAGACCTGAACGCGGGGATCACCTACATCAACGCCGGCACGACCGGCGCCGAGGTGCATCTTCCCTTCGGCGGCACGAAGGCGACCGGAAACGGCCACCGTGAGGCGGGCCAGGCCGCGCTCGACTTCTACACGGAGTGGAAGTCGATCTACGTCGACTACTCGGGCAAGCTCCAGCGGGCGCAGATCGACAACGCGGAGTTGTCGTGAAAGCCACGGTCGCCGAGAAGCAGGAGGTTGCGAAGGGGACGCTGATGATGGTCTTCGACCTCGGCGGCGAGGAGGTCGACTTCGAGGCCGGCCAGTACTTCTTCGTGAACCTGCTCGACCCGCCCTACGAGGACGAGCGCGGGTCGCGGCGTCACTTCTCCGTCGTCACGCCGCCCGGTGAGCGCGGGGTGCTCGGCTTCTGCACGCGCCTGCGCGACACGGGCTTCAAGAAGTCGATCCAGGAGCTCGAGGTCGGAGACGAAGCGGACGTGGAGCAGCCGAAGGGTGGCTTTCTGCTTCCGGAGGACACGTCGCAGGAGCTCGTCTTCGTGGCCGGCGGGATCGGCATCACGGTCTTCCGTTGCATGCTCCTCCACATCGCGCAGGAGAAGCTGCCGTACCGCGTGACGCTCTTCTACTCCAACCGAAACCGGGCCGAGACTGCGTTCCTCGAGGAGCTCCAGGAGCTCGAGCGGGAGCTCGACGGCTTCACGCTCGTGCTCACCATGACCGACGACCCGGAGTGGGGCGGCGAGACGCGGAAGCTCGACGAAGGGTTCTTCCGGGAGCACCTCGGAGACCGGTTCGAGACAGTGTCCTACCTCGTCGCAGGCCCGCCCGCGATGGCCGACGCCATGAAGGAGACGCTGCTCGGCGCCGGGGTCGACGAAGAGCACGTCAAGACCGACAACTTCTCGGGTTACTAGCCGCCGCACGTGGCGTCCGAGCAGCGAAAGCTGGTCGTCTTCGTGCCGGAGGAGGCGCTGGACTCGGTACGCGACGCGCTCTTCGCAGCCGGCGCGGGCAGGATCGGCGAGTACGAGCGCTGCTCGTGGTACACGGAGGGCACGGGCACCTTCTTCGGCGGAGAGGGGACGGAGCCGACGCTCGGCGAGCGCGGCCGCGAGGAGCGCGTGCCGGAGCTACGGCTCGAAACCGTCTACCCGGCCGACCGCGAGGCGGAGGTCGTCGGCGCGCTGCGCGCCGCGCATCCCTATGAGGAGCCTGCCTTCGATCTCTACCCGCTCGCCGCGGCGCCGCCCGCGTGAAGGCGCGGCTCTCGACGGACGGAGGCGCGCGCGGCAATCCCGGCCCGGCTGCCTACGGCTACGTCCTCGAAGCCGAGGACGGCACGGTTCTCGACGCCAGCGGGGAAGCGATCGGCGTCGCCACCAACAACGTCGCGGAGTACCGAGCGCTCGTCGCGGGGCTGGCGAAGGCGGCCGAGCTCGGGATCGACGAGCTCGAGGTCGTCTCCGACTCGGAGCTCCTCGTCAAGCAGATGACAGGCGAGTACCGGGTCAAGAACAAGGCGCTCCAGGAGCTGTCGCTCGAGGCCTCCCGGCTGGCTCGCCAGGTCGGCACGGTGCGGTACAAGGCTGTACGGAGGGAGCACAATGAGCTCGCCGACCGGCTCGTGAACGAGGCCCTGGACGCTGAGTAGGCGGGGCTATACTGACCCCGCTGCGCGGATGTAGCTCAGTTGGCTAGAGCGTCTGCTTGCCATGCAGAAGGTCGTGGGTTCGAGTCCCATCATCCGCTCCTCCGAACCCGCTGGAAACGGCGGTATTCTTGTCCGCTCGGGTCTCTAGCAGACGCGAGCCGTTACTAAGCATCCTTCTGTCGAAGGAGAGCGTAGATGCGAGTGAGATGGCGGGTACTCCCGATCGCTGCAGCACTTCTTCTCGCAACCTCCTGTACGGGCAGCAACGAACCCGAGCGAGACACCGACGCGCAAGAAACAAGGACTTCGTCTCAGAGTCCCACGCCCGAACCGGCAACCCTCGAGGACTTCGAAGCCGACGTCGACGCGTCTATCGAGGTCGCCGGTTTCCCCGATTTCATGACGTTCGCCGCGGGACACGTGTGGGTCGGCAACAGCGTCGCAGGAGGCGAAGGGGTAGACCGGATCGACCCCAAGACGAACAAGCTCCTCGACAGGATCCGCGGCCCCGGTTCGTGCACGGTGTTCTCGTCGGGTTTCGGGTCTGTGTGGGTTCCCAGTTGCACCGACAACAGGGTCTACCGGCTCGACGAGAAGACCGGGAAGATCACAGCCAGGATCAAGGTGCCTCTGGTCGTAGGCGAGTCCGGCTCCGCGGTCGGGGAGGGTGGGATGTGGCTCGTTACTGGCCCCAACCGGATATCGCGCATCGACGCGAAGACGATGGATGTGAAGACCTTCAAGGTCGCGTTCAGTGTCGGCGCAGTCGGTGTGGGCTTCGGCTCGGTCTGGGCCACCATCTTCGAGGACGGAACCGTTCAGCGACTCGATCCCGAGAGCGGCAAGGTGCTGGTGACCATCGAGGTTGGCGATGGTCCTCTCTGGATCTCCGTGGACGACGATGCCGTTTGGGTTTCGAACCAGAACTCGGGCACCGTAACGCGCATCGATCCAGCCACCAACGAAGTCGCCGCGGAGATCAACATCGGAGGGGCCTTCCAGGGAGGTGACATCGCTGCGGGAGATGGTGTCGTCTGGGCGGCAACCGGCCAGGGGCCGCTCTCGCTCATCGATCCCTCGACCGACGAAGTCATCCGCCAGTGGGAATTCCACGGTGCCGACGCTCTTGCTCTCGGTGCGGGTTCGGTCTGGGTCTCCGACCACGAACTGGAGACGGTGTATCGGTTCACCCTTTAACTGGCCGCGATCGACGACGTCGCGGTGGCCGCGATCGCATCCAAACCCGAAGAATCGAGTGCTTTCCCAGGGTCGCGCACAGACGACGCCCGAAAAAGAGGAGGCCCGCATCGCGGGCCTCCTCGCCGTGCAGGACGTATCTCGGGGCGACTATGCCCGGAAAGCGCCGTTCGTCTTCTGAACGAGGACCTCGCCACCGACGACCTTCGGCGGATTCGGGAGGATCTCCTCGAGCTTCTCCTCGCGCACCCACGTGGAGGCAACGCGCGTCGACTCGTCGGCCTGGGCCGAGGTCTCGAAGAGGCCGATGGAGCTCATCGCGCCGTCGCCGCCATCGATGAGGAAGTAGCCGTTGAATCCAGGCAGCTTGCTCAGCTTGGGCGCCAGGGTCTCGTCGACCTTGCGCTTCAGCTCGTCGCGGCGAGCATTGTCGATCCCCTCGTAGCGTCTCATGGTCACATGCATGGTGGTGCTCCTGACTGTGGATCTAAGGCGGAAAGGCTCGAATAAGCCCTCCTCAAGCGCCGATCAGGTCAGGTGCCGCGGTCGAAACTTCTCTACGGAGCCTCGGCGGCTTCAGTCCAAACCTGTGCGCTGCAGCCAGTGTAGCCGCGATCGGCCCGCTCGGTGGTAAGCGCCTCGGGACGTCGCTCCTTCCAAGCCTGAGAGTGAACGGCCTCTGCTCGGCGCTAGAACAATGCACCGCCCGCTGTGCCTGACCCTGCCGATATATTCGGCCGAGCTCCCATGGAAGGCGATTCTGTGCAACGAATCGGTGTTGTCGCCGACCTGGTGCCGGGGAGTCGCGAGCGTGCAGAAGAGCTTGTCGCCAAAGGTCCGCCCTTCGAGCTCTCGGACGCCGGCTTCACCAGGCACAGCATCTATATCGCCACCGACCGCGTCGTTTTCATCTTCGAGGGCGACGATGTCGAACAACATGTAAGCGCCATCGCCGACGATCCCGCCGGCGCAGCCGCTCTCTCCCACTGGGCACCGATCCTCGACGGCACTCCACAGATCGCCCGAGAGGCATTCGGATGGGAAAAGCCGGCCTGATGCTCCTGCAGGCGCGGCCGAAATAAGCGACGAAACTCACAAACTGCTAATGGAAGTTCGCAATGCCCTCTCGGCCGAGCGGATCATCGGGTCGCCCGATATGACGCCCACCGCCATCACGGCCGCCGCGAAGGATGCCGGCCTCGATGTCGCAACGCTTGACATCCCGAGCCAAGCCGTTGCGGGCAATACGATCGACACCGGCTCCGAGGCGAAGGCGTTCGCCGGCTATATGCGAATTCACGCGCTCGAGTCGACCGGCGGCCAGGTGTACGCCGAGATGGGGCGCTTCCTCGACGAGAACGGCAAGGCCACAAATGATGAGGCCGCAGCCGCTCAGGATCCGAGAACGGGCCAGCCGGTGCAAAACCAGCTTCGGAACCTTTGGGTAACCGAGACGGCGCTTGCGACCGCGCTTACCACCTCGTTCTTCGCAGAGCGGGTCGGCGTTTTCACGCTTGCGATCGGCGGCGCGCTTCTCCTGACAGGCATCGGGTTCCTCGTCCTGATGCTCGGCGGAGCACTTCGCCTCGCGCCGGCCTCGACAACGGCGGCGAGACCGAGCCCTAGAGCGAAGAGTGCAGCCGGCGTCAGCCCGGCGTAAGAGTCGGACGGCACGACGGGGGTCCCGACTTTGGTTGGGCCCTCGTGCCGACCCTCTCGGCTGGTGCGAAGCGTCCCCGTAGACGTCTGACCGCATCGAGCGACCGAGCATCTGGCGGTGTGGCGAGGGGCCCGGCCTACAGCTCGCAGTTTGCGACCAGATCGAACGCTTCCGTGTTGCAGTTGTCGCCCGCGCCGGTGCCGCCGTCGACCTCGTCTCGTCCGTTGTCCACGGCGTTGATCGTGTCGTTTTCGGAGCCGCCGTCGAGGTAGTCGAGGCCGTCCCCGCCGTTCAGGTTGTCGACTCCGGCCTCGCCGATCAGTCGATCGATTCCATCGAAGCCGAAGAGGATGTCGGCCCCGCCTCCTCCGCCGAAGAAGTTCGCCAGCCCGTTCCCGGTGAGGGTATCGCCGAAGGGGGTGCCGACCACGATCTCGACGTCGTCTCTGACGTTGTCGGCCTCTCCGGCCCCGCCGTCGTTCGCGACGTTGTTCACCGACACGTTGACCGCGGCCCCGCGTGAGGCGTAGCTCACCTCATCGAGACCACGACCGCCCGACAACGCGTCGCCTCCGTTCGCAGCCGAGCCCTGATTGATCTGGTCGTTGCCAGACCCGCCGCTGACGGTGTCGCTACCGAGGTCATCGAAAAGCTCGTCGTCGTCGGCGCCTCCATTCAGGATGTCCCCGCCGCCTCCTGACTCGAGTGAATCGTCCCCGGCGCCGCCCAGCAGCACATCCATCTCGTTCTCCGCGCCCCCTCCGACGAGCTCGTCGTCTCCGCCGTGCCCTTCGAGGCGGTCCGCGCCCACGTCTCCGTACAGGAGATTCGCAGCGCCGTTTCCAATCAGCCGGTCGGCGCCAGAACCACCGTAGATCTCCTCGACGTCCGGCCGGATGTTGTCGCGCTCACCACTCAGACCGTCGTCGGCTCGACCGTCGAGATCGACTCGGACGCGACCGGTTCGGCTGTAGAAGGAAACCCTGTCCACGCCCGGCCCGCCGCGGAACTCGTCGGCGCCCTCGGCCCCCGCCTCGGTTCCGTAGGAGTCGCCGCCACCGCCACCGGCGATGAGGTCGTCTCCGGGCCCCGGGTAGAGGCCGTCTCCGTCCGCGCCGCCGAACAGGCGATCGGCGCCGGCATCCCCGTACATGAGGTCGCTACCGCCACCGCCCCTGATCGCGTCCCTGCCGCTCTGGCCGTAGAACGTCTCGCGTATCGGCCCGCCGGTGAGAACGTCATGACCCGGGCCACCGTCCAGGGTCGTTTCTCCGTACGTGAACTCGCCGAGAAGGTAGGGCGCGCCCGTGCCGAGCCCGCCTTGGGCGCCGAGCTGATCGTTCCCGCCGAAGCCCGAGAGCGCCCAACCGTCCACCCTGGATGGCACCACGTCGACATCGTTGTCGCCGTTCAGATTGCTGCCGGCGGCTCCGAGTCGGATGTTGTCCGCCGAAGGTCCGCCCCAGAGGAGGACGCCATCGGAGCCTCCGCCGAGGTCGACCTCGAACTCGATCTCGGACACCCCCGCCGGCTCACGTGGCGTGCCCGGCTGAAAATCTCCGTTGGCCAGGTCGATGAAGAAGGACTGCGGCCCTCCCGCAGACCCAGCCACCACGATGGTGCGCGTGTTGCGCACTGTGGCCGCGCCGCACGGGGCGAAGGTAAGCCCTGTTCCACCGGCGCCGATCGCGTTTCCGATGCGGCGCACGCCGGCCTGGTCGAGCGGCGCCGAAAGCGAGATGGTTACCCGGTCTGTGGTCGCGTCGTACGAGCAGGTGACCGCCGCCTCGGCAGGGGAAGCGATCACCGTGCCCGCTAGGACGGCCGAGGCGAGCCCGATCAGTTTTCGCTGAGATCGCAAGGTCACCGATGGTGCCACGCGAGGCAGAGGTCTTCAAGGAGCGGCGGCCGGAATCCGCGGGCATGACTAACGAGGCGGCCGGTCATGCCGATACGGGTGGTGTGCGCCTCCGTCTCGCGCTCCTTGCTCTTGCTGCCCTCGGTGCGACCGGCTACCTGGCTCCCGAGGGAACGGCAGCACGTCATGTCTACGCGGCCTACTTCGGCGGCTGGAACGTCGCGGCCAAGGGCTACTACCCGAGAGACATACCGGCCCGGCGTCTGACCCACGTCCTCTACGCGTTTGCCGTGCCGGCCGAGGACGGAAGCTGTGCGCCCACGAGCCCGTGGGCGGATTACCAGCGGCCCTTCGCGGCAGGCGAGAGCGTCGGCGGGAGCGCCGACTCACCGACCCAAGCGCTCAGGGGGAACTTCAATCAGCTCCGTAGGCTGAAGGCTGCGAACCCCGGGCTCAGGGTGCTGATCACGATCGGCGGCTGGGGCGGCTCCACGTACTTCTCCGACGTGGCGGCGACCGAGGCGTCGCGGCGGAAGTTCGCCGCTTCATGCGTCGACCGGTTCATCCGCGGCAACCTGCCCGGCGCGCCGCCCGCCGCGGCGGCGGGAGTCTTCAACGGGCTCGACATCGACTGGGAGTACCCGGGCGGCGGCTCCCCGGGCAACCACACCCGGCCAGACGACCGGGCCAACGCCACACGACTCTTTAGGACCCTCCGCCGGCACCTGGATCGCGAGTCCGAGCGGACGGGGAGGCGCTACCTCCTGACGGCTGCGCTTCCGGCCGGCACCTCACGGTACGAGGTCGCGAGCGTCGCAGCCTCTCTCGACTGGGCGAACCTGATGACCTACGACCTGCACGGGCCGTGGGAGACGGTGACGAACTTCAACGCGCCGTTCGACGGCGAGCCCGGCTCCCCCCTGAGCGTGAAGGGCGCCGTCGCGGCCTATCTGGCCGCGGGCGTTCCGAGGGAGAAAATCGTGGTCGGCGTCCCCTTCTACGCGCGCCAGTTCATTCGAGTCGGGACGACTGACCACGGGCTCTTCAGGCCATTCGACAATCGGGGCCTGGCCGGAGACGGGGCCTCCTGGGCGAGCAAGACCACGCCCACGTACCGCGACCTCGTCGACGGCGCCGGCATCGTCACCGATTCGCGCAGGGATCCGCAGGGGCTCCAGGGTTTCACGCGCCACTGGAGCGCGGACGCTCGTGTCCCGTGGCTCTACAGGCCGCGTGGCGGATATGACTTCGGCGGCGTCAGCAGGTTCATCAGCTACGACGACCCCTCGTCGATCGCGAGGAAGTCGCGCTACACGCGCCGGCTCGGCCTGCGCGGGGTTATGGCCTGGGAGATCACGCAGGACAGCGACGCCCGGACGCTCGTTCGGGCTCTCTCGCCGCGACCTGTGCGATAGGCGGCGGGAACCAACGGGCGCTCCGTTCCGTCGAAGAGACATGAAGCTCGCACTCATGGTCGTCGCTCTCACCTTCCTGCCGGCCGGCTGCGCGGGACTCCCGTTCGGAGGCGGAGACGATGTGGATGACGACGGGATCCCACTGATCTGCGGCCCCGATCGCACGCGCTTGCCCTGCGCGGCCGGCGTCGAGCAGGGCGTCGAGTATCGCTTCAACCTCTTGACGCATTGCGGCATCGAGTGGGCGTATCTCGACGGCAAGTATTGGGTGCCTGAGCGCCGGGTCGACCCGCCGACCAACTGGGCAGCCATCGAGGGCGGAACGATCGTCCTTGCCGAGCCGGGCCTCGCCGTCTTCGAGGCCGACGAAGGCGGCGGCGCCCGCTTCGTGCCCGCGCCCGAGTCATTCCGTCCGAAGACCTGCGCATAAGATCGCGGCCATGGAAACCACAGCCCCACACCGCTCCGCCGAGGATCAGCAGAACACACGCCTCACTCTGATCGCCGGAATCGTGCTCCTGGCGGGCACGATCCTGTTCCTCGCAGTCGCGCCCGGCACGTATGCCGTGCTCCTGGCGCTGCACATCGTCGTCGCGGTCGTCTGGGTCGGAGGCGCCGTCGCGCTCGCCGTCCTCGCGCTCGTCGCCGAGCGGACGAAAGACGACGCCGGGATGCTGGCCGTCGGGAAGCAGGCCGAGTGGCTGGGCCTGCGGATCTTCACACCCGCCTCGTTCCTCGTCCTCGTGCTCGGGATCGCCCTGGTGGAGAAGGGCAACTGGGAGTGGGGCAGCTTCTGGGTACTTGCCGCTGTGATCGGCTGGGTGCTCTCGGCCGCGATCGGCATCCTCTTCCTCTCGCCCGAGTCGAAGCGCCTGAACGCGCTCGCAGCCGAGCACGGCATGGATCATCCGGAGACGAAGGCGCGCCTGAAGCGGATCCTCACGATCGCGCGCTTCGACGTCGCGGTGCTCGTGCTGATCGTCGTCGACATGGCCGCGAAGCCCTTCTTCTAAAGAGTGGAGCCCCGGCGGGCCGGGGCTCCAAACACGGGCGGCGCTCCACTACCCCGGGACAAGGTAACGCGCCGACCTGTGCGGGCCATTCTCTGCCCGGCCGAGGCGGCGAGGCAAGACGTCTTTTGCGGTTTTCCGCCCACTTTGCTCGAAATGCCGCCTCGCTACGATGTGGCCGGCCGGCGCGGTGGCCGAGTGGTTAGGCAAGGGCCTGCAAAGCCCTGTACACCGGTTCGATTCCGGTCCGCGCCTCTGGCTTGCGAGCGGCTTGATTCGAATGCCGATGTGCCCGTGCCCGTGACGCGCTTGATTCTCGCTGCTCGCAAGCCGACTCACGCTTCATCGGTAGCACTCGGAGAGGCGCGGCGCAGACGAGGGTTGGAAAATGCTGCCTCCACGTAGCAATATGGGGGCCTGCACCGTCGGTGGCTCCACATCGGGATTCTCTCCGTCGCCGGCGCCGGGCTCGTTGGGGCGCCTGTCGACGCCGCGACGATTCGAGTCGATTGCTCGACACAGGAGCTCCAGCCGAAGATCGACGCGTCCGCTCCGGGCGACCGGCTTGCGGTCCGGGGCGTCTGCCACGGCACCTTCAACGTCGGCCACCGCCTGACGATCGACGGAGACCCAGCGGCCACGCTCGACGGCGACTCTCGCGGGCCGGTGGTGACCAAGACGGGCACGGGCCTCTTGCGCCTTGTCGACCTGAGGATCGTGGACGGAGACGCGATCCACGGCGGCGGGGTCTGGGACGACAGCCCTGGCGCGCTGGCGCTCGTTCGGTCGGTGGTCTCCGGCAATCTCGCCACCTCGAGCGGCGGCGGGATCTCCTCCGACGGCGACCTGACGCTTGTCGACTCCGTCGTCCGCGGGAACCGAGTGCGGCAGGAGGCTGCTAGCGCGACCGCGAGAGGGGGCGGCATCGCGTCCACCGGTTTCGTCCGCCTTTCACGAACCAGCGTCGTAGAGAATGTCGTCGCGGCGATCGGCACGACCACAGCCGCGAGCGCGCGGGGCGGGGGCATCGAAGCAATGGTCGGCCTTCGGGCGGTCGACTCCCACATCGACAGAAACACCCTCCACGCGAGAACTTCGAGCCCACAGGTCGAGGGCGGCGGCATCGCCACCGCGCCTACCGGGGCCGTGGTCACGCTCGTCCGCTCGACGGTGAACGAGAACGCCGCAAGCGCAGCCGGATCGAGCGGATCGTCCTTCGCCTACGGCGGCGGGGTCTACGCCGCCAGGCTCATCGCGAGCCGAACGGCGTTCGTGGGCAACAGGCTTTCCTCGGGGGCCCCGGGGCCGCAGGCGTCCGCGGGCGGCGGCGGGGCCTTCGTCACGGGAGCGAGCGCGGCGCTCGACCGCGTTCGAATCGCAGGCTCGCGCGTCGTCGCCCAGGCCGACGGCACGGCGTATGCGGAGGGGGGCGGGGTCTACGGCAACGCCACCGAGCTCGTCCTGCGGGACTCTGACGTGCTCGGCAACCACGTCACGGGGCTCGCGGACGCGGGAAATGCAGAGACCGCGGGCGCGGGACTTCGATCGTCAGGTCCAATCACCGTGGTTCGGGGCACGATCGACCGCAACCGGCTGCTGGCGGTCTCCACCATCTGGCACGCCTACGCCCGCGGCGGCGGCATCTGGGCGAACACGGGCGCGCTCTCCGTGATGCGTTCGACAATCAGTCGAAACGCTCTCGAGGCACGGTCGTTCGGTGACCGCGTCGCCATGGCGGTCGGGGGCGCTGTCAACCTCGCCAGCGCGAACGCAGACATCGTGAACTCGACGCTCGCATCGAACTCGGGGCGGGCAATCGCGGACCCGGCCGTGGGAGATGCCGGGAGCTCCGGACTCGCCATCAACGCCGCGTTCTCGACCGTCGAAGTCCTGCACACGACCATCGCGCGCAACACCGCCGTCGTGCGCGGTGCCGCTGTGAGCACAGTGGGAGGCGGCGTGGCGGCGTCGACCTTCGCCTCGGTGTACCTGCGCGGGACGGTGCTCGCCGGGAACCGCATCGGGTCGGTCGCGAGCGACTGCGACCACGTCGACTCAAGAGGCGACAACCTCATCGGCTCGACCTCCGGCTGCACGGTCACGACTCCTCGCACATCCGACAAGTCGAACGTACCTGCGGGGCTCGGCGCGCTCGCCAGGAGGGGCGGCTCGACCGAGACGATCAACTTGCGGCCGGGCAGCCGAGCGCTCAACGCCATCCCGAAGGCCCGCTGCGGCCAGACGACCGACCAGCGCGGCGTCCGCCGCCCCCAGCAGCGCCGCTGCGAGATCGGCGCCTACGAGCACCGGCCCTAACGCCCTCATTGCAGGTGCCGGCGGGATTCTTACGTCGGATCCCTAACCGCGCCCAAGGCCCCTTAGCCGGACCTCTTGAATCGATCCGCACGATGTGACAGGTTCCTGGAAGCGGCACTGGGAGAACCTGGGGGTCGAATGAAAGCGGATCCATGCGTGCGGTAGCTCTCCGGTCCCTCGGACTGGGTTTCGCGCTCTGCGCAATCGTTCTCGCTGCACCGGTCCTCTCGGCGGATCCGGCGACCACCGCGGTCGTGCCGAACCTGACTCCGACAGAGCTGCGGCGAGCGACGGTTCCCGGCGGCGCCCTGGCCGGCGCGGCGGCGGAGTACGTCGCCGACGACGGGCAGGTCTACCTGCTCGGTGGCTATCGCCCCGCGACCTATACGTGCGGTGGCTCTACCTGCCAGACCCGCCAGCTCACTTCTTCGGTGTACCGCTATGACCCCGGCCTCGATCAGTTCACCGAGGCGGCGCCGCTGCCATTTCCTCTCGCGCTGGCGGCCCATGTGTTCGTCCCCGAGGAGCAGAAGATCTACCTGTTCGGCGGCCTCCGCCATCCAGGAGTGCAGACGCACTGCGGGGCGGCCTGCGACGTCTCGGACGACGTCGTGACCTACGACGTGGTCACGGGCGCGACGCAGGTTCTGACGGATGCCGCCGCCCAGATACCTGGGGCTCGCGCCCGCGCCGCCGCAGTCCTCCACTCACCTACCAACACCGTCTACCTCGTCGGCGGCGTTACCGGGTCGGCCGCGTTCTCTCCGGCGGTTGCGTCCACCCAGCTCCTCGCTCGCTTCGACCTGGGCTCGAGGACATTCACGGGAACTCGCGCCCTCCCGGCGAGCGGCATCTTCACCGGCGCAGTCTTCGTCCCGCACACCTACAAGCAGACGGACTTCTCGTACGTCGAGCCGGGAGCGAACGATCGGGGCTACCTGCTGTTCGTCGGCACCCAGGGATCGGTCGAGTTCTATCCGTCGCGCACCGCCCCGTTCAATCCGTTCGGGTTCGCGCAGCCCCGTAACGACACGAGCGTCTACTACGTGGGCGGGGCCACCGTGTTCGTGCCGACGAAGGACGAGGGCTGGAGCGCCGGCGGGTACTGCAACGGGACGACCAGCGCGCACTGCGACGAGGCCACCTCGGGTCGTATGCGGCACAGCCGCTTCGTGACCAACCTCAACGGGGCTGGGGATGGTCGGGGCATCCCGCGTGGCAGGACCGACAACAGCCCTACGCTGGTCGAGGACTCGCTCAACGACGGGGCAGCCGCCTACGTTCCGTCGCTCGACCGCGTCTTCGTCTTCGGGGGCTTCATGGGCACCGGTGACGACGTGAAGGGCGGCGTCGCAGACGTCTGGGACGACGCGCCCGTCGGTGACCAGTATCGGGACGACGTCGTGTCTGCGAGCCCGACGCACTACGCCGAGACGGGGTACATCGCACCGGTTCCCGTCCAGTCGCCCGCGCTCGTCGCAGGACAGCAGAAGTCCGTGGTCGTGCACCGCGACGATCCAGCCCAGAACTTCGCGATCGGAATCCAGACCTCGTTTCGCCCCGCGGGGGGCACGGACGAAGTGGCGCTCCGGATCCTGCCCGCCACGCAATCCGGGACGGACGACGTGACCGCGACATTCACGGTTCCGCGCGATCTCGCTCCCGGCCTCGACGAGCGCGCGGTCGGTCTCTGTGCAATTCCCCTCGGCGACCACTCGTTGCCGAACTGCCGCGAGGTCTCGCTGACGACGAACCCCGGATTTCTCGACATCGGGCTCACGGGCACGCCGGAGGCGGGCGGGGCAACGGCGCCCCTGACGCGCGCCACGGTGCAGATCCTCGACGAGGACGGCGGGGTGGTGCAGGAGCAGGCACTCTCGGGCTCGCAGTCCTCCTTCACGTCGGAAGGGCTTGCGAGCGGCGTCTACACGATCAACACCTGGCGTGAGTTCGTCGAGGGCGACTCCCTCGTCTACAAGCCCAAGTCGACGCTGGCACGGGTGTCCGTCGGGCAGCACACGGACCTCACGGTCAACCTCGTAGGCAGCGAGCAAATCGGGCCGGTCGCCAAGTCTGTCGTTGCCTCTTTCGACCAGCTCGCGGGTCCGGACATCGGATCGTTCATGTCCTTCAGGCGCTCGAGCGGCTCGTTCCTGATCTCGCGTTCGCGGCTGCCCGACGTCTTGAACGTCTTCTCGATCGACGGCTTCGTAGAGCCGCTCGCGCACGAGAATTACCACACCGCCCGCGTCGAGTTCGCGATCAATGGACAGACCTTCAGCGACAGCAACGGTTCCGACGGCTGGGCAGTTCCGATCGACATGACGGACGTGCTGCTCCCGGGCGACAACGTCCTACGGGTGACCGCGTTCGACAACTTCTCGCCGTCCAACAGAGGTCCGACGCTCGAGTTCCGCATCAAAGCGGTTGCGTCGAAGCCGCTCGACGAGACCCTCAATCCCGATGTTGAGTTCGACCCTGACGCCGAGATCTACACGTCGCGATTCGTCATCCCGGGCAGCCCACGCCTCAGGTACCCGAACAACCCGCCGGCGGAGACCGATCTCGTCTTCTTCAAGCTCTACTCTCAGGCACGCGCCGACATCCAGCTGAACGAGCGCTTCAGCCTCGACGGCTCCTGGCAGGCGACCGGAGACGCGGCCGCCCTGCTGCAGATCCTCTCCTGGAAGCGCAACCAGTACAACTTCGCGTTCCCCTTCACGGTCACTCCGACCTATGGGGCTGACGGGAGCCCCGCGTCGTACACGATCTCCACCGGGCGCATCGACCTCGAAAGGCAGCTCGCGGGGCTCGAGGGGACAGTCAGGCGGATGACGCAGCTGACGGACGACCCGTACTACGCCCAGATCCTGGACCGGATCCCGATCGACCAGTGGCTTCCGATCTTCGGCGGGCCGGTCTACACGCTCCGTAACCTCGCTCGGGTCAAGCTCTCCTTCGATGTGAAGTACGGGGCATCGGTCGTCGTCGAGGGCACGATCAAGGCTCAGGACTGGTCGGTCCAGGAGATCCGGGTTATTCCGCGCCCGGAGGTGCTGCAGCGCGCGCTCTTCGAGCTCGACCTCTTCAGCGGGCTCGCCTCTGGTGGTGTACGTGGCGATTCGAGCCTCACATACGACCAGCCGGTCGTCTACGAACCTGGGCACAACCCGGTCGTCTACCTCGACAGGCCCTGTGTCCGCATGCTGATGACCGGGGACGCGTGGGTGTCGCTCGCCGGCAACAAGTGGAGCTTCGGGAACGTCACGTTCTTCAACAAGGACATCCCCAACGGCTGCTTCGCGCAGCAGTCCCGGCCGAGCGCGCGCGCCGATGCCGCGGCGCCTCCGCCAGACGTGATGGCCCAGCCCGCCATCGCGACCGGGCCCGGTGCTAACCCACACGCGATGCGGCTCTGGATCGAAGACCTCGCGGGACGGAACGGCCGTACGGACGCAGTCCTCCGGTACTCGTACGACGGCGGCGCGGCAGCGGCCGTTTACGCGCCCGGACAGCAGACGGATCCGCAGGTGGCGTTCGTCGGGCCGGACCAGGCCGTCGCCACCTGGACGCAGACGAACGTCACCCCGACGCAGGCTCGCTCCTTGACCCCGCTCCAGATCCTGAGAAAGCAAGAGATCATGGCCGCCGTCTGGGACGGCGACTCTTGGTCGCCGCCCGTCAGCCTCACGTCGAACGGCATCGGCGACGGCCGCTCCGTCGTGGGCGGCGACCCCGCGACCGGGCGCGCCGTAGCCGCCTGGGTCCGCGATCCCGACGGAAAGCCGATCACGAAGGGAGACTGGTTGATCGTTTCCCGCACGCTCGATCCGAGCTCGGGACAGTGGGGGGCGGAGACCCTGACAGGAGCGAACGACGGCGCGGCCGACTTCGAGCCCACCGTCGGGTTCGATACGGCCGGCGCCAAGGCTTGGCTCGTGTGGATCCGCGACGGCGACGCGAGCCCGCTGACGAACGCCGACCGACGGGCCTCATTCCGAACGTGGGATGGCACGGGGTGGTCAGGCGCGCAGCGACCCGCGGCCTGGCCCGCCGGCGCGCTCCATCCCGACCTCGCGTTCTCGCCGCAGTCGCCGCGGCCGTTGATCTCCCTGATGAGCTCCACCACGACGGAGTCTCCTAGCGGCCAGACGGCTCCCGCTGGAATCGGCACCCAGAATCTCCTGTACGGGATCTGGGGTGCGCCGAGCATCCCCGGCTGGGACGTGCAGCAGATCGGCGACCCGAAGGACGGCCCCCAGGACGACGTGCGTGGTGAGTGGCCGGAGGCGAGCTTCCTCCCGGGCTCCGATCGCATCGGCGTGATCGCCTTCCGCGACTTCGGCGGCGCCGGCACGCGCCCGAGCTCCGGGCAGGCGGCGCTCGCCGAAGGTGAGCTGGGAGCTACGGGCGCCCGGTGGGGACCCGTTGGGACGCTGACCCGACCGAGCGACATGGTCTGGCAGCTCGCGGCGTCGGGAGGCGGAGCACAGTCGGCGACCGACCTCAGTCTGATGGGCGTCGTCTCGGCTCCGCCCACCGGCCGGACACGCCGCGTCGCGCTGACGAAGCTCGGCGACGCGAGCCGTGTCGTTTCGACCGAAGCGAGCGGCTCCGTCTTCGCACTCGAGCAGAACACCACGGGGACCGACCTCGAGATCCTGAAGCTCGCCGTGAGCGACCCGGCACCTGCCCCCGGCACTCGCGTGACGGTTCGAGCGACGGTGCGTAACCCGGATCTCCAGCCGATGTCGAAGGCGGCCGCGCCCGGCGAACCCTCCTTCGAGGTCGACCTGTACCTCGAGAATCAAGGCGGACTCTTCGAGCTCATCGATTATCGCCGCTACGAGGGAGAGCTCCTGTTCGCGGAGACCACGACGCTCGAATGGGAGTACATCGCATCCGGACGACCGGAGCGACTGCGGGCAGAGCTTCGGTTCCTGCAGGATCTCGGCTCGGAGAACAACGTCGCCACGATCGAGGTCGGCGGCGCGCTTCCACGAGTTGCCGGTGCACAGGCGAGCCGGGTTCCCTGGGGTCCCGTCGTCGTCGAGTGGGGTTCCGTCTCGGATTCGGGCCCGACGGTTTACTACCGCGTCTCCAGAGCGCCCGCGGCCGGCGGTCCCTGGAGGCCGATCGGCGTGACCACCGAGACGTCGTTCACCGACGTCGCACCAACTCTGGCAGGCCTCTACCGGGTCGAGGGCATCGACGTGCTCGGCCGGATCGCGCCGGCCAGCACGGGTGTCGTGCCGCAAAAGGTCTCGGCGCAGGTGACCGTACGCGGGGTTCGGTCGGCGTCCCGCGTGACCGTCTCGGGCACCGTGACTCCGGCCGCGGCCGACAAGGCGGTTCGGGTCGAGCTCTTCGTCAAGCGCAACGGGCGCTTCGTGCGCGTCGGGAGTGAGGAAGCCGATCTCGGGCCCGGCGAGGATCCCAATCGAGACGGGATCCGCTCCAGCGAGTACCAAGCTCGCTTCCCGCGACCGGCGGGCGGGGGGAAGTGCCGCGCCGAGGCCTCATTCGGCGGCAGCCCCACCTCCACAGCGGCGAGGGCAACGAGAACGTTCAGCTGCTAACCGAGGACAATCGGCCGGTGTCGCAATATGTGCGCGCTAGCTGAGCACGTCGAGGAGCTGCTCGCGCGTCACGTTCCCTCCGCTCGCGACTAGCGCTACTCGCTTGCCGCTGAGCTCCTCGCGGAGTCTCAGTGCTGCCGCCAGCGGAGCCGCGCCCGCCGCCTCCACCAGGTTTCGCGTCTTCTCGATCAGGAGCGCTTGCGCCTCGCGGATCTCCTCGTCGCTCACGAGGACGAAGTCGTCGAGGAGATCCCAGAGGATCTGCTGCGGCAGCTCGAACGCGGTGCGGGTGGCGAGACCCTCGGCGAAGGTCTCCATCCTGTCCTCGAGCAAGCGGCGCTCCTGCCACGAGCGGTACGCGGCCGGCGCGGCCTCGGACTGGACGCCGATCACCCTGGTCTCGGGATTCATCGCCTTCGCGACGATGCAGGCACCCGCGGCACCGCTGCCGCCGCCGATGGGGACGATGATCGCCTCGAGGTTCGGCTCGGCCTCGAGGATCTCGAGCGTCCCGGTCGCGACTCCTGCGATCAGGTGCGGCTCGTCGCCAGAGTGCACGTAGCGCAGGCTGCGCTCCTCGGCGAGCCGCTCGCAGTGCTCCCGCGCGTCGTCGAAGTCGCGCCCGTGGAAGACCAGCTCGGCGCCGAGGCCGCGCATCGAGGCGACCTTCACCGGGTTCGCGTTCTCGGGGCAGCAGATAGTCGCCCCGACGCCGAAGGCCTGGCCTGCGAAGGCGATCGACTGGCCGTGATTTCCGGTCGAGGCCGCGATCACTCCGCGCTCGCGCTCCTCCGGGTCGAGCTGCGCGACGAGGTTGACGCCGCCTCGCACCTTGAAGGATCCGACCGGCTGATGGTTCTCGTGCTTGACGAACACCCTGGCGTCGAGGAGCTCGTCGAGGCCGGAATACCCGTAGAGCGGGGTGCGGGGGAGGTGCGGCGCGATGCGGCGGCTCGCGGCGAGGATGTCGTCGAGCGTCGGCACCTGCCACTCCATCGCCCGCGACCGTAGCCGACCGTGGGTTCTCGGGGCGAACCCCGCGCCCGTGAGACCGGATGGCCGGCTCCGGGCTCGATGTGCGAACATGCGTTCGCCATGCGCGCGGCGACGATCCTGCACGCCGATCTCGACTCGTTCTACGCGTCCGTCGAGCAGCGCGACGATCCTCGGCTACGGGGACGGCCCGTGATCGTCGGTGCCGGCGTCGTGCTCGCCGCGAGCTACGAGGCCAAGGCGCACGGGGTCTATACGCCGATGGGCGGGAGGCAGGCGCGGCGGCTCTGCCCGGACGCCGTCGTCGTGCCGCCGCGCATGGCGGCGTACTCGGAGGCCAGCAAGGCCGTCTACCGGATCTTCGAGGACATGTCGCCGCTTGTGGAGGGACTGTCCATCGACGAGGCGTTCCTCGACGTCCGCGGACTCGGGCACATATGGGGCACGCCCGTCGAGATCGCGGCCAAGCTCCGCCGGCGGGTACGGGAGGAGGTCGGCCTGCCGATCACCGTCGGCGTCGCTCGCACCAAGTTCCTCGCCAAGGTCGCGAGCGGGGTCGCCAAGCCGGACGGCCTGCTCCTCGTGCCGCCGGAGCGCGAGCTCGCGTTCCTCCACCCGCTTCCGGTCGAGCGCCTCTGGGGCGTCGGCGCACGTAACGGCCGGGAAGCTCCGAGCGTGGGGGGTCAAGACCGTGGGCGAGGTCGCCGCGCTCGGTGAGGCCGTCGCTCGTCTCGATGCTCGGGCGTGCGGCCGGCCGGCAGCTGCACGCGCTCGCACACAACCGGGATCCGCGGCCCGTCCGCCCGGGCCGGCGCCGCGGCTCGATCGGCTCGCAGAGCGCGCTCGGGCGGTCGAGGCGCGCGCCCGAGGCCGTCGACGCGGCGCTCGTGGCCATCGTCGACCGTGTCACGCGCCGGATGAGGACGGCCGGGCGGCTCGGGCGGACGGTCGTCCTACGGCTCCGCTTCGCCGACTTCTCGCGGGCGACCCGCTCGCACACGCTCCGCAGGCGACCGCGCATACCGACACCGTGCTCGCAACCGCCCGCGGCCTCCTCGCGGCGGCCATGCCGACGATCGAGCGTCGCGGAATCACCCTGGTCGGAATCTCGGTCGCGAACCTCGAGAGTTCCGACGCGTTTCAGCTCGCCCTGCCGTTCGACCGGCGGTGCGGCCCGGCGCTTGACGCCGCTCTCGATGAGGTACGGGCGCGTTTCGGCTCCAACGCGGTGAAGCGGGCCGTGCTCGTCGGCCGAGACCACGGGTTTACGATTCCGATGCTTCCGGACTAGCTCTTCACGCCGACCGCGAGGAGGTTGCGCCCTGCGAGCTCTCCGAGCGAACCGCCAAGGCGCCGCTCCAGCCGCGCTGCGATCCGGAGGGGCGGCACCGGCCGCGACCGGAGGACGACGAACACGCTGTAGGGGCGAAGCTCGACCGGCTCGAAGCCCGAGCCTGCAAGCGTCCTGCCGAGCTCGCTCCGCGAGAGCAGGCGTATCGGGCAGCTTCGCGGGCCGCGCGGCATGCGGCGCGCAAGATGGACGGCCGCGGCACTGTTCGTCGCGGTCGCGACGAGGACGCCCCCGGGACGGAGAACTCGGCTTGCCTCGTCCAAGAAGGTCCCGGCGTCAGAAAGCAGGCCGAGGAGCGACGTCGCGACCACTCCGTCTGTACTGGCATCCGCGAGCGGCAGCTGCTCCGCGCGACCGACCTCGAAGCTCAATCCCGGCAAGGACCCGAAGCGCCGGCCGGCCCAGCGGATCATCTCCGGGTCGTGGTCGATGCCCGTGACCACGAGGCCGCTCTGCGCGAGCCGGGCCGCGACGTGGCCGGTGCCGCAGCCCGCGTCGACCCAGCGCTCACCCGGCGCCGCTCGCTCGAGGCACGCGGCGAGTGCAACCTCGGCGCTTCGGCGGAAGACCAGCCCGTTCGGCGCAGCGCCCTCATAGATCCCGGCCCACGACTCGGGGTCGAAGCGCCCCGCGAGGTCAGCCCCGGAGGGCAGGGGCGCTCCTGAGCTTCGCGCTTCGACCCGGCTCCACGGGTGCGTGCCGAACCATGAGGGCCGCGGTCGTCCGCCAGTGCTCGGCGGCGACTTGCGCGGCGGGCCCGCGGTTCCTCAGACGCTCGTAGGCCGCTGTGAGGACGTCGTCCGGGTCGAGGGTGGTGGAGCGCACGACGACGACTCCGCGCCAGCGGCCGACCTCGTCCTCCTCGACTCCGAGCACATGGGAGTCGGGAGGCTCCCCGTGCTCCCCGAGCACGCCGTCGATCACCTCGTCGAGGAGCGCGCGCGGGAGCGTCGCGCCCTCGAGAGAGATCTTCTCGTCGGAGCAGAGGCCGCTGACCACCGTGTCGAGCCCGGCCTCGGCGAGCGTGCACCCGCACGATGCGGGGGCGATACGCCCGAGGTCGCCCAGCTCGGTGTTCAGGAGCACCTTCCCGGCCGTGGGCGAGATCGTCGTCAAGAGGAGCGGGCCGGGCCTATCGGCGCTCTCGGGGATCGCCGCGAGCCGCGTGGTGTAGAGGTGCATCCTGTCCCCCGGGCCGGGTGCTGCACAACCGCCGGCGATCCAGCCGGTCTCGGTCGCGACGTAGCGCGGGACGGCCCGCGCGCCGGTCGACTCAATATAGGCGCGGCGCCGCTCCGTCAGCGGCTCGCCGCCGGCGAAGATCACGACTCCCCCGAGGTCGAGTCCCTCGGAGCGCGCCGCCTCGGCGACCCGAACGGCCGAGCTCGCGAACGTCTTGAGGCTCGCGGCTCCGGCCCGGTCGCGCTCCACTGCGAGCAGCCGGGCCACCCGGGCCGCGTCGGAGTACGGCACGTGCTCCGGTGCGGGCACCCTGAGACCGAAGGGTGCGGCGGCCGCGCGCAGGTATCTGGACGCGAGCGCATGCTCGCGCGTGACCTCGCCCTGCGTGAACCACCGCACGGGCGGCTGCCGAAAGCCGAGGTGGACGACGAGGTTGTGGAGGCCCGCGATGCTCGGCAGGCCCGGGAGCCAGAACACGCAGGGCGCGCCCAGCACTCCGTGAGCCTCGAAGAGGAGACACTCGAGCGCTGCCTCCTCGCGGAAGAGTGGCCAGTCGTACGGAACCTGCACGGCCTCGCCGCTGGTGCCGCTCGTCGAGGCCCTCAGGCCGCGCTTGCGAAGGTCGGGGCGCTCGAAGTCGCCGGGCTCCGTGCGGACCGTCAGGCCTTCGCGCGAGATGGGAACGCGGCACCGGAACTCGTCGAACGTCGTCCGGACGCCGGCACCCCCCAGGACGGCGAGGGTCCCTTCGAGGCCTCGCTCTCGCAGGGTTCGCTCCAGGCGCTCGGAGCTCCAGCCGGCCCAGCGTAGGAGTTGCCCATGAGGCGAGCGAGCGTCGTCGAGCACCCCAAGGGCCGTATCGAGGAAACGCGCCTCCCGTCGAGCGAGATCTCTCTGGATCTGCGTGCGAGCCGAGGCGGAGCCGACGGGGCGGGCGAGGTACGGCAGGATCCTGGCGGCGAGAGCGGCCTTCTCGAGCCACCGCCTCATCTCGCCGGTGCCGCGGCCCGGTCTAGGAACGAGAGGTCGAAGAGGCCCGTGGTCGGGCCCGCGAGGTAGCCGAGCCGCCGCATGAGTGAGAGGATCGCGCCGATCGAATCGTCGCTTCGGATCGCATCCGCGGCGGGTGGATGCCGTCTGAGCGCGGCGGCGATGAACGAGCTGTCGATCCCGATGTGACGCGCCGCGATCTCGGCGGTTTCCTCGGGCTCGCTCCTCGTGAACCCGACTCCGCGGACGAACGCGCGGACTACCGATTCGACGAGCTCGGGGCGAGCGTCGCGGGCGGCGGCCGTGGTGGCGAGCGAGCATCCCGGGGCGCCGGGCCAGACATCGCCGGTACGGCGAACGACGGTGCCGATCCCTAGCTCCTCCAGCATCGTGGCGTAGGGCTCGACCATCGAGGCGGCATCGCACCCGCGGCCGAAGAGCGAGATGATCGCGCCGTCGCCGGAGGGCTGGCGGATCACGTCCACGCCCTCGAGGCCGAGGCTCTCGATGAGCGCGGCCGCCGTCAGATCCTTGATCCCGCCACGGAGCGGGACTGCCACCGTCCTGATCTCGCCGACCTCCAGGCCCGCCCGGACTACCAGGGCGGCCTCCTCGTGGCCCGAGCCGCAGACGACGACCAGCGGGTCGTCGTGTCCGGCGGTGACCGCGACGCGAGTCCATGGGATCACCGCGAAGTCGGCCTCTCCCGCGGCGAGCTTCGCGGGAACCACGGACGCGGTCGGCTCGATGGTCAGCTCCGGGGTGATTCCCTCCTCCTCGAAGAAGCCGAGGGCATCGGCGACGTAGGCGGGCGTCTGGCAGATGCCGCGGAGGAGCGAGAGTCGGAGCGAGGTCATGGCGGCCCGCTCGGACTCTACTTCGTGAGAATCCGCTTTCCGTGAGCAGGCTCGTCAGCCAGCAGGAAGCGCGCCGCATCGCCGTTCGGGCGCAGCTCCTCGACGGCTCGGCCTACGGCGTGCTGGAGACCGTGCGCCGGCTCGGGTTCCTGCAGCTCGACCCGATCGCAGTGGTTGCACGGCCTCAGCACCTCGTCCTCTGGAGCCGGCTCGGGCCATTCGACGTCGCTGAGCTGGACTGGCTCCTCTGGGAGGAGCGGGAGCTCGTCGAGTGGGACGCCCACCTCTGGCCCGTGGAGACGCTGCCGCTTCTCAGAGCGCTGATGCGCAAACGCCGACGCGGGCTCCATCCTTACTGGCAGGCATTCCTTGAAGAGAACGCGGCCTTTCGGCGCTACGTCTTGCGCGAGCTCGGGCGGCGCGGGCCGCTGCTCGGCCGGGAGCTCGAGGACCGCGGCGGCGCGAGCGAGGCTGAAGATCACCGCTGGTACGGGCGCCGGCGGGTGGGCCGCATGCTGGAGCTTCTCCACCTGCGCGGTGAGGTTGCCGTGGTGGGCCGCCGCGGCGGCCAGCGGCTGTGGGATCTGGCTGAGCGCTGGTGGCCGGAGAGCGAGACCGTGCCACTTCGGGACGCAGAGCGCGCTCTCGCCGAGCGGCGCTTCCGAGCACGCGGCGTGCGCCGGACGCTCAACGGCTGGGAAGCTCACCCGGAGGCGCCCGACGGCCCGATCCCGGACCGCGTCACGCTCCTCTCGCCGTTCGACCAGCTCATTCACGACCGCGATCGCACCGAGGCGCTCTTCGACTTCCATTACCGGCTCGAGATGTACGTCCCGCCGGCCAAGCGGGAGTACGGCTACTACGTCCTGCCGATCCTCGTCGGCGACCGGCTCGTCGGCCGGGCCGAGCCGAGGTTCGACCGCAAGACGCGCGTGCTCTCCGTGCTCGGTTCGTGGGGAGACACCTCGCGGCTCACGGAGGCGTTAACCGAGCTCGGCGCCTTCCTCGGGGCTGAGGAGATCCGCGCCTAGGACTTCAGCCCGGCGAGACAGCCGCGGCGCGCGGCGGCACGGAGATCGGGCGGGACATCTTCGGCGAGCTCGTCGGCGATCTCCGCGTCGCTCGACAGGCCGCCGAAGGTGCGGGCGAGTGGGCCGTATTCCCGGCAGAGCGTCTCGGCCATCGCCTCGATCCCCTCGTCGCCGAGGACGGTCTCGGTCATGGTGCTCGTCTCGGTGACCGTCGGCCCGGTGACCGTGACCGTACGTGTCTCGCCGCCGCAGCCTGCGTCGCCGATCAGGAGCGTGAGGGCGAGCGCCGCGACGCCTCGGGTCACGAGCGGAAGAAACGGCTCGGCTGAGCCGTCCGGCGCCGTGAGGAGGCCATCTTCTCCATGGTCTCGAACTCGTCGAGGCTCCGGCCGGCGCCGAGCGCGACCGTCGTCAGCGGCGAGTCCACGTGGTGGATCGGCAGTCCGGTCTCGTGACGCATTCGCTCGTCGAGGCCACGGAGGAGCGTGCCGCCCCCGACGAGAACGATGCCGCGGCTCGTGATGTCGGCGGCGAGCTCGGGCGGGGTGCGCTCCAGCGTGTCGCGAACGGCGTCGACGATCTGGCCGACCGGCCGCTCGAGTGCCACCCTCAGCTCCTCCGGCGTGAGATCGATTCGGCGCACCAAGCCGGAAAGCTGGTCGCGCCCGCGGGCCTCGCCGTGACCCTCGATCGGAACATCCCACGCAGACCCGTAGTCGATCTTGAGCTGCTCCGCGTTGTCGCCGCCGATCAGGAGGCCATGGCGGTTCTTGACGTGCGCCGCGACCGCGTCGTCCATCTGGTAGCCGCCCACGCGGATCGACGTCGAGACCACGATGCCGCCGAGCGAGATCACGGCCACCTCGGTCGTCCCGCCGCCGATGTCGACGACCATGTTGCCGGCTGCCTCCTCGACCGGGAGGTTGGCCCCGATCGCCGCCGCCATCGGCTCGTCGATCAGCACGGCGCGTCCGGCGCCCGCCGACTCGGCAGCCTCCGTCACGGCGCGCTCCTCGACCTCTGTGATGCCGCTCGGGACGCAGAGGACGACCCGTGGCGCGGCCATCCGCCGCCCGAGCGCCTTCTTGATGAAGTCGCGGAGCATCGCCTCGGTCACCTCGAAGTCGGCGATGACGCCGTCGCGAAGGGGCCGGATCGCGCGGATCGAAGCAGGCGTCCGGCCGATCATCTGCCGGGCGTCGGCTCCGACCGCGTACACGTCGCCGGTCGAGTCGTCGATTGCGACCACGGACGGCTCGAAGAGGACGATGCCCTCGTCGCGGACGAACACGACCGTGTTCGCTGTGCCGAGATCGACCGCCATGTCGCGGCGGCCTCCGACACTCAGCTGCCGTAGGAAGCCCAAGGCGCCACCGAGACTACGGGCGTCGCGCCCCAGGTGTCGTCGTGAAGAGCCGCAGCTGCACTAGCCGAGCTGGCGATCGAGGTTGACTGCGGCGCTGATCAGAGAGAGGTGGGTGAAGGCCTGCGGGAAGTTGCCGAGCAGCTCGCCCGACGGGCCGATCTCCTCCGCGAAGAGCCCTAGGTGGTTCCCGTAGGTCAGCATCTTCTCGAACGCGAGCCGCGCCTCGTCGACCTTGCCCGCCCGAGTCAGCGCCTCGACGTACCAGAAGGAGCAGATCGAGAACGTGCCTTCGTCGCCCTCGAGCCCGTCCGGCGAGGCCTTCGTGTTGTAGCGGTAGACGAGGCTGTCGGAGACGAGCTCCCGGCCGATCGCATCGAGGGTCGACAGCCAGCGCGGGTCGGTCGGCGAGATGAACTTCACCAGGGGCATGAGGAGGATCGAGGCGTCGAGCACGTCGGTGTCGTAGTGCTGGACGAACGCCCCGCGCTCCTCGTTCCAGCCCCGCTCCATGATCTGCTCGTAGATGTCGTCGCGGACCCCCATCCAGCGCACGAGGTCGGCAGGCAGCCCACGCTGCCTCGCGATCCGGATCGCCCGCTCGACCGCGACCCAGCACATGAGCCGCGAGTACGTGAAGTTCTGCTGGCCGCCGCGTGTCTCCCAGATGCCCTCGTCAGGTTGATCCCAGTTCTCGCAGAGCCAGTCGACGACGTCGCCGAAGCGCGAGCCAGCCGGCGTGATAGAGCGAACGGCCGTACTTGTTGTAGAGGTAGATCGAATCGATCATCTCGCCGTAGATGTCGAGCTGCCGCTGGGTCGCGGCGCCGTTCCCGATCCGCACGGGCCCCGAGCCCTCGTAGCCCTCGAGGTGGTCGAGGATGGTCTCCTCGAGATCAGACCGACCGTCGATCCCGTACATGATCTGGAGCGGCCCCGAAGCGCCTTCGGCGGTCTCGTTGAGTCGATTCTGAAGCCACCCCATGAACGCCTCGGCCTCCTCCTTGAACCCGAGCCGGAGGAGCGCGTAGACGGAGAAGGCCGCGTCTCGGATCCAGGTGAAGCGGTAGTCCCAGTTTCGCTCTCCGCCGATCTGCTCGGGGAGGCTGGTCGTGGCCGCGGCAAGGATGGCGCCCGTGGGCTCGTAGGTGAGGAGCTTGAGCGTCAGGCCCGAGCGGTGCACCATCTCCCGCCAGCGGCCCTCGTACCGGCAAGGGCGGAGCCACTTCCGCCAGTAGTCCACCGTGCGGTCGAAGAGCTCGCGCGTCTCCTCCTCCGAATGCTTGTGCGTCTCGTAGGCCTCGTCGACGGACTCGAGCGTGAAGGTCGCGGTTTCGCCCTCGCGGAGGGCGAACGTCGCCTCGACGCCCTGCTCGGTCTTTCCGAGCGCGACCGCCGAGTCGAGCGCCAGTGAGAGGTCGGGGCCGTGGAAGACGACGCCGCTCTCGAAGACGTGGGTCTCGTGCTCTGCCCGGGCGTAGTCGAAGCGCGGCTCGAGCTCGAGGCGGAGGTGAAGCTCACCGCGAACCGCGATGAGGCGCCGGATGATGCGCTGGCGGTGCACCCGCCCGGCCTCTGACACCGGCATGAAGTCCTGCATCTCGACGACGCCCTCGGGTGTGAGGAAGCGCGTCATGAGGACGTTCGTGTCCGGGAAGTAGAGCTGCTTCGAGGTGCCGGCCGGGACGGCGGGGGCGATGCGCCAAAAGCCGCCCTTGTCCTTGTCGAGGAGCGAGGCGAAGACGCTCGGCGCGTCGAAGCGGCCGGGGCAGTACCAGTCGATCGTCCCGTCGGTCCCGACGAGCGCGATCGAGTGGAGGTCGCCGATGATTCCGTGCTCCGCGATCGGCAGGTAGCCGGTCTCGGAGCGGGTGGCGGTGGGCTGGGGCGGGGTCATCGTCCGGGCCATGGTGCTAGAGACCGGGCTCCGTTTCCAGGAAGAGGCCGCGGAGCGGCTGGGCCGAGTTGCACCGCCGGAAGCCGCGGAGGCGGCCAGGCCGGCTGCGCCGCTCTTCGCGCAACTCGCGCCCGCTCACTCAGGAGTCCGCCGGCGGCACAAGGCTGCCGCCCACTACCAGGCCCCAGCCGATCGCCTCGGCGACCACGACTACTCGCGGATGAGGAGGACGCGGGCCGGCGCTCCATCAGACCCAACGAGCCGAAGCGGCATACAGATGAGCTGGTACGGGCCGGGCTCGACCTCGCGGAGATCGATGCCCTCCAGAGCGACGACGCCGGAGCCGAGCAGGACACGGTGTGCGTCCGCGTCCCCGATCGAGAGGTAGTCGAGGCCCACGAGCCTGACGCCACGGCCGATCAGGAGCCGGGCGCCGTCGGCGGTCAGCCTGATGAAGTCGCGCGTGAACTCGCTCCTGGCCCAAAGCTCCGAGTTCCGGGTCTTCAGGAGCAGCCGCTCGGCATCCTTCGGCAGCGTGAGCCGGCCGAGCGACTCCGCGTCGATCGGCCCGTCGAGCACCGTGGCGTCGACAACGTGTGCCGGGCCGAGGAGCAGCTCGAGCGGTAGGGTCTCGGTGGCGTCGCCGTCTTCGATGAAGTGGAGCGGCGCGTCGACGTGAGTGCCGGTGTGGACGCCGAGCGCGAGCTCGCTGACGTTCGACGTCGCGCCCTCTGCGATCGCCTGCACCCTCCTCAAACGGACGCCGGGGTTCCCGTCGTAGATGGGCATCTCCGGGCGGATCGGGACGCTGACGTCGATGATCTCCATCCCGGCAGTCTGCCTCGCCAGGCCGGCTCGCGTGCGAGTTCGCCCCGCAGGTTTAGCTGCGCTCGGAACAGGTGAGGGTCTCTATCGCCCCGGTGGGGCGAGATCACAAAGGGGTAGGACATGTCTGCACAAACCGAACGAGCCAGCGGGATGCTGGACCGCACCCGAAGCAGGGGTATGGCCGCGCGGCTCTCGACGGAGACGAAGCACGCGTTCAAGACGACCGAGTTCTACGCGATGGTGGTTGTCATCGCGGGGATTTTGATCGCCTCGGCGATCGTCGGGCAGGGCGAGGGCACGGGCGCCGATCAGCAGGACGCCTTCTCGGCCAACCGCGCGTGGCTCTACGTCGCCATCGTGGCCGTCGGCTACATGGTGAGCCGCGGGCTCGCCAAGTCCGGAAGCCGCGAGCCGTTCTGGGCCGACCGGGACGATCTTCCCGGCGGTAAGGATCGGGACTAGTTCGATCCGGCGCGCCGCGTCATGCTGAGCGGCCGTCGTGGCGGCAGCCGGGTGAGTGTCTACGGATGCTCGCCCGGCTGCTTGCTGATCTCGTTGCTGGTCTCGGTCGTCCTGACCGTGCTCTTGAACGTCCTCATCCGCGCGTTCTGAGCGCGGAGCGCCTGGCCACTCAGTCGTCGATCTTGCGGGCGTCCTTCGGCTCGAGGAACGGCTCCTCGTCCGGGTCGTGCCCGGCCTGGATCTCACGTCCGCGCTGGAGCTCCGCGTTGAACTCGGCGCCGAGGAGGATCGCGAGGTTCGTGATCCAGAGCCACACGAGGAATGTAATCACGGCGCCGAGCGAGCCGTAGGTCTTGTTGTACGAGCTGAAGCCTGCGACGTAGAGCGCGAAGAGACCCGACGCGATCATCCAGATGACGACCGCGAGCACGCCCCCGGGCGTGATCCAGCGAAACCCGGGCTGGCGGACGTTCGGGCTCGCCCAGTAGAGGATCGCGAACATGACACTGACGAGGAGGAGGAGTACGGGCCACTTCGCGATGTCCCAGACGGTCACGGCGAGGTCGCCGAGGCCGATGAGGTCGCCGACCGCCTCGGCCAGTGGGCCGGTGACGACCACCATGATTGCGCTCGCGGCGAGGAGGACGAGCATGACGATCGTGATGCCGATCCGAAGCGGGATCGTCTTCCAGAACGGGCGGCCCTCCTCGATGTCGTAGATCGCGTTCGAGGCGCGCATGAACCCGCCCACGTAGCCCGACGCCGACCAGAGCGCGCCCGCGAGGCCGACGGCGAAGAGGAGCCCGGCTGCGCCCTGGCTCTCGGCGAGGCCCTCGATTGCGTTGACCAGGATGTCGCGCGCCTCGCCGGGCGCAAACGTCGCCAGGTTCTCGACCAGCGGCTCGGTCGCGGACGTCCCGACGAGGCCGACGACGGAGAAGAGCGCGATCAGAGCGGGGAAGAGGGAGAGGATGCTGTAGTAGGTGAGCGCCGCGGCCCAGTCGGTCAGGCCGTCCTCCATGAACTCCTTGCCGGTGCGCTTCAGCACCGCGACCCAGCCGCCGCGACCGAGCTCGGTCGGCTTGTCCGGCGCTGCGGCTTCCCGCTCGCTTGTGTCGTTCACGTTCGGTTCGCTACCCGGGGCGACGAGAGTCAAACGGAGGCCGACCGCCGCGGGCACGACAATTCGAGTCCGTGACGGACGGCGATCGAGAGAAGCGGCTCGCCGCCGAGGCCGCGGCGGAGCTCGTCGAGGACGGCATGACCGTCGGACTGGGCACGGGCTCCACGGTCGGGTTCCTGCTCCCGGCCCTGGCGCGACGGGGCCTCCGGATCCGCTGTGTCTCGACGTCGCTCCAGACGGAGAGCGCCGCCGTGGCGCTCGGGCTTCCGGTTGAGCCCTTCGCGGGTCTCGAGCGGCTCGACATCGCGATCGACGGCGCAGATCAGATCGCGCCCGACTTCTGGCTCGTCAAGGGCGGGGGAGGCGCTCACACGCGGGAGAAGGTGGTCGCGGCCGCGGCCGAGCGCTTCGTCGTGATCGCCTCGTCGGACAAGCTCGTCGAGGAGATCACGGCGCCGATCCCACTCGAGCTCCTTGCCTACGGGCTGGACGCCACGCTGGCCGCGCTCGAGTCCGCGGAGTTGCGCGATGTGCCGCCGAGCCCCGACGGCGGCGTGATCGCTGACTTCACGGGCCGGCTCGGAGACCTGCGCGAGCTGGCCGCGCGACTCGCAGCGACGCCGGGGGTCGTGGAGCACGGGCTCTTTCCGCCCGAGCTCGTGTCCGAGGTGCTCGTCGGGCGCGGCGAGGACGTCGAACGGCGCGCATCCGGCTAGGGCATTCCGTTACGGTCCGCGGCCCGTGACGGCGACGCTCATGGACGGAAAGGGGTTGGCGGCGCGCATCCGTGCGCGCGTGGCCGAGGAGGTCGCCGCGCACGACGGGCCGATCGGGCTCGCCACGGTGCTCGTCGGCGACGATCCAGCCTCGGAGATCTACGTCCGGCGCAAGCGGGAGGCCTGCGAAGAGGCCGGCATCGAGTCCATCCACCACGCGCCTGCCGGCGACATCTCGCAGGACGATCTGCTCGCGCTCGTCGAGGAGCTGAACGCGGACGAGCGCGTCACCGGAATGCTCGTCCAGCTTCCGCTCCCGGAGCACATCGACGAGGACAAGGTCATCCGCGCCGTCGATCCCGATGAAGGACGTGGACGGTTTCCACCCGGTGAACGCAGGGTTTCTGCTCCAAGGCCGCCCGACGCTGCTCCCCGCGACACCCGCCGGGATCATGGAGACCCTGCGCGAGTACGAGATGCCGCTCTCCGGCGCGAGCGCTGTCGTGATCGGGCGCTCCAACATCGTGGGGAAGCCGGCCGCGATCCTGCTCCTCGCGGAGAGCGCGACGGTGACGATCGCCCATAGCCGGACGCGCGACCTGCCCGAGCTCCTGCGCGTGGCCGACGTGGTGGTCGCCGCGGTCGGGCGAGCCGGGATGGTCACCGCGGACATGGTCAAGCCGGGCGCGGCGGTCATCGACGTGGGCATCAACCGGGTCGACGGCAAGGTGGTCGGCGACGTCGACGAGGGCGTGGCCGAGGTGGCCGGCTACCTGACGCCGGTGCCGGGCGGCGTCGGCCCGATGACGATCGCGATGCTGCTCTCGAACACGGTGAGGGCTGCGCGCTACCAGTCGCGGGCTCTCGCGCATCCGCTCGGATGACCGGCGAGGCCGTCCACCTCGCTCCGGGTGAAGGAGAGAGCCTGGCGATCGGCCCGAATCGGGTCACGCTGAAGGCGACCGGGGCCGAGACGGCGGGTACGTTTTTCATGGGCGAGACCGAGACGGCGCCTGGCTTCCCCGGCCCGCCGCCGCACTACCACGAACGGCTCCACGACATGTTCTACGTGCTCGAGGGGACGCTCACCGTGCGGCTCGGCGGCGAGACCGTGGAGGCGGGGGCCGGCACGTTCGTGTGCGTTCCGCCGGGCGTCGTCCACACGTTCTCGAATCCGGGCGAAGAGCCGGTGCGGTTCCTGAACTTCAACACGCCGGCGGGGTGGGAGGACTACATGCGGGATCTCGCGCGCTCGTTCGCGCCGGGTGCCGCCATGCCCGCGGAGGCGATCGCCGAGGTCGCAGCCGCCTACGACATCGTCGTCGTCGACTAGGCCAGGAGCTCGGCGAGCCCGGCCGGCGGGCCGTCCTGCCACTTCGGGAAGCGGGCATAGGCCTCGCGGGACTCGCTCGTCTCGGTCTCCACGCCCGCGCCGTGACTGAGCGCGAGCTCGGAGCGGACGTAGAGGACGTCCTTGGGACGAGTCCGTCCGCCGGTCATGAAGATCACGCACGGCCCGTCGCCGGCGCCGACGAAGATGTGCTCCGTGTGCGGCGGGCAGTGGACGAAGTCCCAGGCCCTGAGACGGCGCTCCTCGCCCTCGATCAGGAGCAGGCACTCGCCCTGGAGGACGAGGAAGTCCTCCTGATTCCCCTCCCGGTGGTACATGCCGCTCGGCTGACCGGGCTGGAGGACGCCGAGCGTGAAGCCGACGTCCTCGAAGCTCGCCTCGTCGCCCTCGAAGATGCAGGCCGCGCCCAGGCCGTCGTTCGTCACCCAGGCGGCGTCGCGGACGTTGACCGTGAACCAGCCGGGCGTGGCGGGCTCGAGGCCTCGCTTCGAACGCGTCAGGCGTGCCTCCTCGACCATGGTCGCTCCTCTCTGTCGCCGGTTCGTTTGACTATCGCTCGTTTGCGGGGTTCGAGTCCGGCAAACCCTTTGGTACAGTCCGGTTCGCCGCCAGGTAAGCGGCCTACAGCACCCTGCGCGACGGCTCGCTGCCGGGCCGTCGTCGTGTTTGAAGGAGGAACGTCTTGGCAGAAGGCACCGTGAAATGGTTCTCGAACGAGAAGGGCTACGGCTTCATTGCCCGCGAGGGCGAGGAGGACGTGTTCGTGCACTTCTCGGCGATCCAGGGCGACGGCTACAAGTCGCTCATGGAGGGCCAGAAGGTCGAGTTCGAGGTCGTGCAGGGTCAGAAGGGCCTGCAGGCGGCGAACGTCCAGCTCGTCTAGGGACGGGATGACCGGTTTCGACGGGCCCCGACCGGGAGCCCGTCGTCTTTAAGGTGTCGGTCGCATGAGCATCAGCCGCGAAGACGTCATCCACGTCGCGCACCTCGCGCGGCTCGAGATCCCCGAGGACGAGATCGACCGGGTCCGAGAGGAGCTCGGCGCGATCCTCGAGGCGGTCGGCAAGGTCTCCGAGCTCGACCTCGACGACGTCGAGCCGACTTCGCATCCCGCTCGACGTCGTGAACGTGCTGCGGCGAGGACGAGCCGCGGCCGTCGCTGCCCGCGGGAGGAGGCGCTTCGGAACGCGCCGGATCCGGCGGACGGCGCCTTCCGAGTCCCGGCGGTCGGATGAGCGTGCGCGGAGATTCGTAACGTTTCCGCGACGCACTCGGGCGCATGTCGTGCACCACACGCGCGCTTTCTTCGCACTACGCTGGAAGCGCGAGCAGGGGGAGGGTCGGGACCCGAACTTACCCGCGCGCGAGGAGAAGTGCGCCGCGGTGATCGACACCCTCCGCCTCACCGCCGAGGAGGCTGCCGGGCTCCTCGAGCGCAAGGAGGTCTCCGGCGCCGAGCTCGCCGACGCCTACCGCGCCGCGATCGCCGAGCGCGACCCAGAGCTCAACGCCTACCTCCACGTCACCGACGAGCGCGGGCGATACCGACGGCGTCCCCGATCGCCCTCAAGGACATCATCACCACCGACGGCATCCCGACCACCGCCGGCTCGCGGATCCTCGAGGGCTACGTCCCCGTCTTCGACTCGACCGTCGCCGCCCGCGTCAAGGCCGCCGGCCTCCCGACTCTCGGCAAGACCAACATGGACGAGTTCGCGATGGGCTCGTCCACCGAGAACTAGGCCTACGGCCCGACCAAGAACCCCTGGGATCCGACGCGCGTCCCCGGCGGCTCCTCCGGCGGCTCCGCGGCCGCCGTCGCCGGCGGGCTCGCCCCCTGGGCGCTCGGCTCCGACACCGGCGGCTCCATCAAGCAGCCCGCCGCGCTCTGCGGCATCGTCGGCCTCCGCCCGACCTACGGCACCGTCAGCCGCTACGGCATCGTCGCCTTCGCCTCGAGCCTCGACCAGGTCGGCCCGCTCACGAAGACGGTCCGCGACTGCGCCCGGCTCTACGAGGTCGATCGCCGGCCGCGACCCCTGCGACTCCACGACCGTCGACCTCCCCGAGCCCGTCGAGATTCCCACAAGCGGAAGACCTCAAGGGCCTCCGGATCGGCATCGCGCCCGAGCTGAACGACGTCGAGGGCATCGAGCCCGGCGTCAAGGAGGCCGTCGACCGGACGCATCCGCCTAGCCGAAGCCCTCGGCGCCGACATCGGCCCGACGACCCTGCCCAAGATCGGTCGACTACGGCCTCGCCTGCTACTACCTGATCGCCCCGGCCGAGGCGAGCTCGAACCTCTCCCGCTACGACGGCGTCCGCTACGGCTACCGCGCCGAGACGAACGGCGGTGGCCTCACCGCCCTCTACGAGCGCACCCGCTGGGAGGGCTTCGGCGCCGAGCCGAAGCGCCGCATCCTGCTCGGCACCTACGCGCTCTCGGCCGGCTACTACGAGGCCTACTACGGCAAGGCCCAGAAGGTGCGTACCGTCATCAAGCAGGAGTTCGCGGCCGCCTTCGAGGACTACGACCTCCTCCTCAGCCCGACCTCGCCGACCGTCGCCTTCGAGCTCGGCGCCAAGACCGCCGACCCGCTCGCCATGTACCTCTCGGACGTCCTGACGATCCCGCCGAACATGGCCGGCCTGCCCGGGCTCTCGATCCCGTGCGGCATCTCGGACGGCCTCCCGGTCGGCCTGCAGCTGATCGGCCCGCAGTTCTCCGAGAACACGCTCTTCCGCGCCGGCCACGCGCTCGAGCGCGCGCTCGGCTTCGACTTCGTCCCGGAGCGCCTCCGATGAAGCGGATCGACGACCCCGGCGCCGACTTCGTCCCCGCCTGCGAGGAGAAGCTCGGCTTCCTCGAGCGCGAGCTCGGCTTCCGCCGCCGCGTCGTCGACGGCACCGCCGTCCAGTTCGAGGGCGACCGCACCGCCGTCCGCGTCGAGCTCGCCCCGCGCGACGACGAGGTCTGCGTCTGGCTCGTCCGCCTCGTGAACGGCCGCATGCCGCCTGTCTTCTCCTACGCGCCCTCGCACTGGATCCCGCTCGACGAGCTCGAGCCCGGCCTCCGCTACCGCCGCCGCATGTGGGGCGACCGCTTCAGCCGCGACGAGCTCGACCGCACGCTCGCCATGACCGCCTCGGCGCTCCACCGGAACGAAGAGGTGCTGCGCGGCGACCACGAGATCTTCGAGAGGCACGCGCGATGAGGGACGGCTGGGAAGCGGTCATCGGCCTCGAGATCCACGTCCAGCTGAAGACGCGGACGAAGATGTTCTGCCGCTGCGAGAACGTCTGGGGCGAGGACGAGAACACGCGCACCTGCCCGGTCTGCCTCGCGCACCCGGGCGTGCTGCCCGTCCCGAACCGCCAGGCGGTCGAGTGGACGATGCGGCTCGGCCTCGCGCTCGGCTGCGAGATCGCCGAGCGGGCCCTCTTCCACCGCAAGCACTACTGGTATCCCGACCTGCCGAAGGGCTACCAGATCTCCCAGTACGACATCCCGCTCGCCGCGGGCGGGCGCTTCATCGTGCCCGGGCCGGACGGCGACCGCGAGATCGGCATCGTCCGCGCGCACCTCGAGGAGGACGCCGCGAAGTCGATCCACGTCGGCGGCGCCGGCGGGCGGATCGCGGGCTCCGAGCACTCGCTCGTCGACTTCAACCGCGGCGGCACGCCGCTCGTCGAGATCGTCGCCGAGCCCGACATCCGAAACCCCGAGGAGGCCCGCCGCTTCCTCCAGCTCCTCCGCCAGACCGTCGTCGAGCTCGGCATCTCGGACGCGGAGATGGAGAAGGGCTCGCTCCGCTGCGACGCCAACGTCTCCGTGCGGAAGCCCGGCGAGGACTACCGGACGAAGACCGAGCTCAAGAACATGAACTCGTTCAAGTTCGTCGCCGACGGGATCGCCGCCGAGGTCGACCGCCAGATCGCCGCCTACGAGAGCGGGGAGGAGGTGACGCAGGAGACGCGCCACTACGACGTGCCGAGTGGCAAGACGAGCGCGCTCCGCTCGAAGGAGTACGCGGACGACTACCGCTACTTCCCCGAGCCCGACATGGTGCCGATGGAGCCTGACCGCGAGTGGGTCGAGCGCCTGCGCGCCGATCTGCCCGAGCTCCCCGCCGCCCGCGATCCGCCGGCTCGAGGAGGCCGTCGGCTTCGACCTCGCCGAAGGCCTCGTGACGAGCGGCCGCGACCGCCTCTACGAGCGCGTCGGCGGCGACGACCGTCGCGCCGTCGCGAACGTCCTCATGAACCAGTTCGCCGCGAGCGGCGTCGACCCGGAAGACGCGAACGCCGACGAGCTCGCGAAGCTCATCGAGGCGAGGGACGCGATCCCGCGCGCGGCGTTCCTGAAGGCGCTAGCCGCGAGCGGCAACGGCGACTTCCGGGCCGAGACCTACCTGAGCGAGGCCGTGATCGCCGACGAGAGCGAGCTCGACCCGGTGATCGAGAAGATCCTGGCCGCCAACAAGGCCCAGGTGGAGCAGTACCGCTCAGGCAAGGAGGGCCTGCTCGGCTTCTTCGTCGGCCAGGTGATGAAGGAGACCGGCGGGAAGGCGAACCCGAAAGTCGTGAACGAGCGGCTGCGCGAGAGGCTCGAGGCCTGACCTTGACCTAGAGTCTGCAACGTGCGACTGCGCCTGAGAGAGGCAGTCGAGCGGCTTGCGCGCCTCGGCACCAACGACGCGGACACCGACGACGAGCGGGTCCGCAAGGAGACGCTGGTTCTCGCTGCGACCGCGATCTCGCTGCTCGCGCTCGTCTGGGTCGGCACCTACGCGGCGCTCGGCCTCTGGCTCTCGGCCGCGATCCCGTTCGCGTACCAGCTAGCGACGGTCTCGGGGCTCTGGTATCTCGCCCGCGGGGGCCGCTCCGAGGTCTTCCGCGCAGTCCAGCTCGGCCTGATGCTGCTGCTTCCGTTCCTCCTCCAGTGGAGCCTGGGCGGATTCGTGGCGTCGAGCGCCGTGGCGCTCTGGGCAGTCGTGACGCCGTTCGGCGCGCTGGCTGTGCACGGGCCGCGTGAGGCGATCCCGTGGTTCGGGGGGTTTCTGGCGCTGCTCGGGCTCTCCGCTGGGATCGACCCCGTGTTGCCGACGGACGCCGGCATCCCCTCTGCCCTCGTCGTCGCATTCTTCGCCCTGAACGTCGGCGGCGTCTCGCTGACCGCCTTCTTCCTCCTCGAGTATTTCGTGCGCGCGCGTGAGCGGGCCCACCTGCTTCTCGCCGCCGAGCGTGAGCGTTCCGAGCGCCTCTTGCTGAACATCCTCCCGGAGCCGATCGCCGAGCGGCTCAAGGAGCGAGGCGGAACGATCGCCGAGCGGTATCCGGACGTGTCTGTCCTCTTCGCCGACCTCGTGGGCTTCACGCCCGCGGTCGAGCGCCTGCCGCCGGAGCGGGCTGTCGGGCTGCTAGACGAAGTCTTCTCGGCCTTCGACGTGCTCGTCGAGGAGCGCGGGCTCGAAAAGATCAAGACGATCGGCGACGGCTACATGGTCGCCGCCGGCGTCCCCACCTCCGGCCTGACCACGCTGAGGCGATTGCCGACCTCGCCCTCGCCATGCAAGAAGCCATCCGGACGCGCGAGGGGAAAGAGCGCCTCGCTGTTCGCATCGGGATCGCGACCGGCCCGGTCGTCGCGGGCGTCATCGGCCGCAGCAAGTTCGGCTACGACCTCTGGGGCGACACGGTGAACACGGCGAGCCGGATGGAGTCGCACGCCGAACCGGGAGCGATCCAGGTGACCGAGGAGACGTACGAGCGCCTAGCCAGCCGGTACGGCTTCGAGCGCCGCGACCGAGTAGAGATCAAGGGCAAGAGCCCCATGACGACGTATGTCCTACTCGGCCGGCGCGAGGAGACGGGGGAGCGTCGGCCGCGAGCGGCAAGCGCGACTTCCGGGCCGAGGCCTACCTGAGCGAGGCCGTGATCGCCGACGAGAGCGAGCTCGACCCGGTGATCGAGAAGATCCTGGCCGCCAACGAGGCCCAGGTGGAGCAGTACCGGTCAGGCAAGGAGGGCCTGCTCGGCTTCTTCGTCGGCCAGGTCATGCGCGAGACCGGCGGGAAGGCGAACCCGAAGGTCGTGAACGAGAGGCTGCGCGAGAGGCTGACTCGGTCTTGAACAATCGAACCGCAGAACCTGCGCCCGTCGAGATTCGTGCTCCTACCGCGGCCACCTGAGTTGCTCAACGCCTTTGCCGACGCATCTGCCGATCAGAACAGAGTCTCCTGAGAGCTGTCGATTGCCGCGGTTCCGCTACGGCGAGCCGCCGCTCGCGCGGATGCACGGGGTGGACGCACAGATCGTCGGGCTAGCTCATCGGCAAGGCCTCGGTCGTCCCCACCGCTGTGTAGCTCGCGCCAGTACACAATCCATCCGTCCAGGCTTCGTTCTGCGAGGCGAGCGCGCTCCAAGAGCTCCATCGCGCGTGTGACGTCGTTGGCGCGGACGGTGCCATGCTCAAAGCGAAGTTGATTTGCGACCTCCGCTGGAACGACACTGATAGGAACAGGCCGCGCATCTCCGGCCCGAGCCGCACGAGCTGCGAAGGTCTTCGACCACAGGAACGTCGCAAGGTAGAGCGGCGGGATTGGATCGTTCATGAAGGCGCGAGTGGCCTTGATCTCCCTGAAGCGGCTCGGCTTGACCTTTACGTCGTCTCGGTCGAACCAATCATCTGACAGGCGACTTCCTACCGGCAGCGGTGAGTGGTCGAAGTTCCCATTCTCGACGTCGGGCCGTCTTTGAAAGACGTACCGTTCACCGGCAAGCACAAATTGTACGATTATCGGCGTCACACTTGGCGCGTATGAGTGTTGAGGATTTAGCACTCTATCGTTCAATATTCGCTGGACCGCGGCAGTGCCCAGCTCGACCGGCACTAAGAGCATCACATCAATATGAGTAGCAGCAGCGTAGGCACCACCACCGGCAGGAAGCTGTTGCAAAGAATCGTACCGGTCAAGTTGCGAGCACAGGGAATCGACACTCTCATCCCGTAACGCAAACTCAGCCACCTCAGCTACAAGGCCGATACCACTATCCAAGAGAACCGTGAAATCCGGCGTAACTTCGGAACCATCGATCGCAACTATCGACGGGAAGCGTTCGAAGTGGCGTGTATGCTCGCGTAGTGCGGTATCCGACGCGGTGAAGATCATCTCCCATGCTGAGACCACATCGACATTGCGGTCGTACAGAATGAACTCGCGGTTCAGACGTCCTATCTGGTCCGCGTAGTCTTCTGGAGTGCTCACCCCGTCGTGAGGAGGTCTTCTCGGGTTGGAGGTGTCGGCGTGTGCACTTCAGCGACCTCAATTGCGGCGAAATGCTCACCAACGTAGTCGGTTAGGCGTGCTAATGCACGTAGAGTCGCTCGATAGCCTGGAATAACGACAACTTCATCGGTGTCGTGGACAAAGACATCGAAGTTGGAACCATCGGAGTAGTCAGTTACCGCGACATGGAGATAAGGATTCCGATGAAAGACCGCTACCCCGGTGTCACGCTGACGTTCTAGACCATCGATTAGCTCAAATAATGCTTGAGATTCTGCAAACGTACCACCGCGTGTTCTCACAGCGAGTGGACGCGGTGCGGGCTTATCATGCTGCCGCTCTCTGCCAACTAGGAGCCTACGTCGGTGGCTAGCTGCCGTTGATAAAGCACCAACGACGACTTCCGAGAAGAGACGGAAATCACCGCTGTAGTACGTGGCACCTGCCTCTCGGCGCAGTTGAAGGAGAAGCTGGTTACCCACGTGGAACGTGAGGCTTCGAACTGCTAAACGTCGAGCTTCGGCTAGCGCTTCGCGGTGTGTCGGGCGAGGGCGACCTTTTCGCTCAGGCCAGCCACGCGTGTAGGAGGATCCGTCAGAAAGATCTCGGGCTGTAAGCCGGCTTGCTTCGATAGGGCCGTAGTCGGCGAGAGCGTCGCCCAGGGCAAAGAAGTCGGGCTCGTCGAGAAAAACTGGAGCAAAGTGCGGCGTTCTACGTCGGATCCAGCGGGCGAGCCGCTTCCACCGATCGTCGCTGGCTGAGATTGATGTCATCAGCACGATTACACCCTCGTACTGAGTGGTCAGAACCATGTGAACGAACGGCCCAAGGGGATCATCGTTGCGAAACACCCGAGCGTCCCCGAGCCAACGAGCCGTTGAGATACTTCCGAGAGCGGTGAGATCCTCCGAAACACCCAAGTGGCGAGCGGGCTGATCTTCGATGAGGAGCCAGGCAGTTATCGATGACTCGAACGTCGCAGTGAGTTCTGCGAGAAAGTCAATGGGCTGCCCCTGGGCCTCTTCACGGTCTGCGGATTGCCAGATCGCGTGATCGATAGGAGACAGCCTGACCGGCCCTAGTGATCTTCTGTTGCGTCGCGTGCTCACGTCGTTAGCTTGCCAACTCTAGTCGGCAGCACGGGGGAAGGACTAGAGGCAAAACCCGGAGAGCACGCCTCAATCCTGAGAACTGGCGAAGGCCTGCGCTGTCCTCCGCCGGGTGCGCCGAGGCTCGTGAGGCAGCTAGCCGAGGCTCGCGGTCCACCCAGCCAGCCGACCTCCGGGTAAACGGGGGCTACCCTGATTGCGTGGTCAGCCGCGTGCCCAGCCCGTCCCTCGCCACCCGCGACGACCTGCGCAACGTCGCCATCGTCGCCCACGTCGACCACGGGAAGACGACCCTCGTCGACGCCATGCTCTGGCAGGCCGGGTCCTTCCGCGAGAACCAGGACGTGGCCGAGCGGGTCATGGACTCGCACGATCTCGAGCGGGAGAAGGGGATCACGATCCTCGCCAAGAACACGGCCGTTCGCATGGGCGCGACGAAGATCAACATCGTCGACACGCCCGGGCACGCGGACTTCGGCGGGGAGGTCGAGCGCGGGCTGACGATGGTGGACGGCGTGCTCCTCCTCGTCGACGCGAGCGAGGGGCCGCTGCCGCTGGCGGCATCGTGAGCCGGGTGAGGTCCTACATCAGCGCACTCGATTAATCGCTGAGCGACTAGCCGATCCCGACTAACCTGAGATTGTGACCGCGTGGGCTCTGGGTGTCCTCGTGCTCGGCTGCCTCGCCTTTGCGGCTGGTGCGCTCACGCTCGCCGGGCCTGTGCACCGGAGCGTTCGTGGAGCGCCGCTCCTGGGTGCCGCGGTCGTAGGTGCGATCATCGTCTCTGTGATCGGGGTTACGGCCGCGATCCAGATCAGCGCGATCGTCGAGCGCGGCCCGGCCGTCTGCACCGACGAGTGCCATGGGTATGCGATCTTCGGCGTTCTCCTCCTCGCCGGGACGGTGCCCGTCGGCGCAGGGCTGGGCATCGCGGCGTGCTTCGGTTGGAGGGTGCTGGCCGGGATGGCGCTCACGGCAGGCGGAGCGATCGCGATCGCTGCCGCCTTCGGCGCGCCGGTGCTCCTCGACTGGTAGCTCGCCGGAAATGACGAAGATCATCGACGGCGGCGCAGAAGCCGCTCAAGACACGCCGTTCGTCTTCCTCACGATGTAGCTCATTCCCCGCGCCGGATGCGGCTGGCACGAGGGCTACCCTGACGCGGTGCCAAGCCCGTCGCTAGCCACCCGCGAAGACCTGCGCAACGTCGCGATCGTCGCCCACGTCGATCGCGGGAAGACGACGCTCGTCGACGCCATGCTCTGGAACCAGGACGTCGCGGAGCGGGTCATGGATTCGCACGATCTCGAGCGGGAGAAGGGCATCACGATCCTGGCCAAGAACACGGCCGTTCGCATGGGCGCGACGAAGATCAACATCGTCGACACGCCGCGGCCACACTGACTCCGCGGCCACTCGAGACGCACTCTTGCCGACCGGTGGCTCGTAACGGCCCCAGAGAAGCGGTACCCTCAGGGCTCAGGCTCGGTAGCCGGACTCCGCGATCCTCTCGAAGGATCGGCCGCCGTTCATCCGGCACGCTGACCTCAGGAGGCTCTCTTGATTCGCAAGCTGCGCTCGACGCGCTTGTCCCCGGCGCTCGTCGTCTCGCTCATCGCCCTCTTCGTCTCGCTCGGCGGCGTGGGGTACTCCGCCACCGGCGGCAGCTTCATCCTCGGTGGCTCGAACAAGGCCAACAAGGGCAGCTCCCTTACTGCGAACGTCGCCGGAAAGACCCTCACGCTCAAGAACACCAGCACCGGCGCGGGAGCGAGTGCGCTCAACCTGAACGTCGCGGGCACGAAGCCTCCGTTCACGACGAACTCGGGGACGAAGGTCGCGAACCTGAACGCCGACAAGCTCGACGGCCTGAGCTCGGCTGCGTTCCTGGGTACGGGCGCCAAGGCGTCCGACGCCGACTTGCTCGACGGGATGACCGCGACGGACTTCCTCTGGCTGAACTCCAAGGCACTGGATTCCGAGAACCTCGACGGCCAGGACTCGACGGACTTCCTCGGGGCGGGCGACACAGCCGTCAACTCCGGCCTGCTCGACGGCATGGACTCGAAGGCCTTCGCCCGGCTCGGCGGGGTGATCAACGGCAACGGGACGATCGTGCAAGGCACAGGCTTCACGATCTCCAAGCTCGGCACGGGCGACTACCAGATCACGTTCCCGGACGGCACCCTCTCGAGCGCGAACTGCCCGCCCATCGTCGCAGTCATCGCAGTCACCGCTGGGACGGATCGCAACGCCATCATCACGAACCGCAGCTGCTCGAGCTCCGGCGGCGGCTCGTTCGACACGAAGCTGCTCGACGCCGCAGGAGACGCTCAAGACACGCCGTTCATCTTCCTCGCGATGTAGCCCCTTAGGCTCGGAGGGCCGCCCCGCAGCGGGCGGCCCTCTCCGCCGCCGGGCGCGCCTGGCACGAGGGCTACCCTGCCCCGGTGCCTAGCCCGTCCCTCGCCACCCGCGACGACCTTCGCAACGTTGCGATCGTCGCCCACGTCGACCATGGGAAGACGACGCTCGTCGACGCCATGCTCTGGCAGGCTGGCTCCTTTCGTGAGAACCAGGACGTGGCTGAGCGGGTCATGGACTCGCACGACCTCGAGCGGGAGAAGGGCATCACGATCCTGGCCAAGAACACGGCCGTTCGTATGGGCGCGACGAAGATCAACATCGTCGACACGCCCGGGCACGCGGACTTCCGTGGCGCGGTCGAGCGAGGCTGACGGCGCTCGAGCCGACCTCGACCTTGTACGACCGGGCCCCGGGGACTAGGGTCGCGCCTTGCGGCTGACGGTGATCGGCGTGTGCGCCCTGGCTCTCTTGGTCGGGGGATGCGGCGGCGACGGTGGGGACGACACCTCGGCTGGTGCCACAACGGCTACCACCGGGTCGACGATGGATGGGACGTCGACCGGGCAGGCATCTTCCATTCGACAGGTCGCCGCAAAGGTTGATGGGCGCACGCTTCGCGGCCACTGCCGCGGCACGCCGAGCGACAAGCCGGCGGTAATGCTCGAGATCGGTATGTCCGCCGATGCGAATCAGGATCAGCTCTCGCACATCGAGGAGCACCTCGAGGGCGAGACGGTCGTCTGTGCCTACGAGCGGGCGGGAGTCGCGTTGAGCGATCCGCCGCCCGACACCCCGCGTTCCATGACGGAGGTCATTGCCGACGCGGACGCGTTCTTCTCGGCCACGGAAGTCGAGCCCCCGTACGTCCTCATCGGTTTCTCGACCGGAGGCGCGATCACCCTCATGTACGCGCAGGCACACCCCGACAAGGTGGCCGGTCTTGTCTCCATCAATCCGGTGCCCCCGGCCGAGCCGTTCCTCTCCCTGGCGAGAGAGGTTCAGACCAGGAGCGAGTACAGGAACGAGATCGGCTACTACGGGGGCAACAACGACGAGAGCATCGACTTTGCCGAGACCGCACGCATGGTCTCCGATCCGCTGCCTGACGACCTGCCCTACGTCGTCATGTTCGACGAGGACTGCGGCGGCGACGCGGACTTCTGCGACAGGGTTTTTCCGGCACTCAGGCACTCGACGAAGCTCTTGGCGAGCGTTGGCTCGGGCGGCCGGTTCATGTACGTGGAGGGCGGCGGCCATGACATCGACCTAACGCGTCCCAGGCTGACCTTCCGGACGATCGACGAGGTCATGGCCGCGGCGAGCGGGCGCTAGGGACCTCGGCTCGCGCCAGCCCCGCGGGGGAGCTAGGTCTCCCTGGCTAGCCTGCCTCCATGCCCAGCCCAGCCCTCGCACGCCGCGACGACCTCCGCAACGTCGCCATCGTCGCCCACGTCGACCACGGGAAGACCACCCTCGTCGACGCCATGCTCTGGCAGGCCGGGTCCTTTCGTGAGAACCAGGACGTGGCTGAGCGGGTCATGGACTCGCACGACCTCGAGCGGGAGAAGGGCATCACGATCCTCGCCAAGAACACGGCCGTCCGCATGGGCGCGACGAAGATCAACATCGTCGACACGCCCGGGCACGCGGACTTCGGCGGGGAGGTCGAGCGCGGGCTGACGATGGTCGACGGCGTGCTCCTCCTCGTCGACGCGAGCGAGGGGCCGCTGCCTCAGACGCGGTTCGTGCTCCGCAAGGCGCTGGAGGCCAAGCTGCCCGTCGTCCTCGTCGTCAACAAGGTCGACCGGCCGGACGCGCGGGCCGAGGAGGTCGTGAACGAGGTCTACGAGCTCTTCCTCGACCTCGACGCGGACGAGTCGCAGATTGAGTTCCCGATCGTCTACGCGAACGCGCGCGCGGGGCAGGCCGGGCCGGCGCCCGACGAGCTCTCGCCCGACCTCGGACCGCTCTTCGACGCGCTCCTCGAGACCGTGCCTTCGCCGACCTACGACCCCGACCACCCGCTTCAGGCGCTCGTGACGAACCTCGACGCCTCGCCGTACGTCGGGCGGCTCGCGCTCCTCCGCGTCCGCCACGGCACGCTCCGCAAGGGCGCGCCGATCGCCTGGTGCCGCGCTGACGGGACGATCGAGTCCGCGCGCGTGACCGAGCTCTACGTCGCCGAGGCGCTCGACCGCGTTCCGGCCGACGAGGCGGGGCCGGGGGAGATCGTCGCGCTCGCGGGCCTCCCGGACGTGACGATCGGCGAGACGATCGCCGACCCGGACGACCCGCGCCCGCTGCCGGTCACCGCGGTCGACGAGCCCTCGCTCTCGATGACGATCGGGATCAACACGTCGCCGCTCTCCGGCCGCGAGGGCGACCGGCTGACCGCGAGCCAGATCCAGGCGCGCCTCGAGCAGGAGCTCGTCGGCAACGTCTCGCTCCGCGTCCTCCCGACCTCGCGCGCGGAGGCGTGGGAGGTGCAGGGCCGCGGCGAGCTCCAGCTCGCTGTGCTCGTCGAGATCATGCGCCGCGAGGGCTTCGAGCTCACGGTCGGCAAGCCTGAGGTGCTGACGAAGGAGATCGACGGCAAGCGGCACGAGCCGGTCGAGCGCGTCTCGATCGACGTGCCGGAGGACTACATCGGAGTCGTCACGCAGCTCCTCGCGCTCCGCAAGGCGCGCCTGGCGCAGATGGTCAACCACGGCACCGGCTGGGCGCGCATGGAGTACGTCGTGCCGGCCCGCGGGCTGATCGGCTTTCGCACCGAGTTCCTGACGGAGACGCGCGGGACGGGGATCCTCCACCACGTTTTCGAGGACTGGGAGCCATGGCACGGCGAGCTCCGGACGCGCCCGACCGGGAGCCTCGTCGCCGACCGTCGCGGCCAGGCGACCGCATTCGCGATCCAGGGCCTCCAGGAGCGCGGCTCGCTCTTCGTCGCGCCGCGGACGGAGGTCTACGAGGGGATGGTCGTCGGCGAGAACGCGCGCGCCGAGGATCTCGACGTAAACGCCACAAAGGAGAAGAAGCTCACGAACATGCGCTCGTCGACCGCGGACGAGCTCGTGCGCCTGATCCCGCCGCGCCCGCTGTCGCTCGAGCAGGCGCTCGAGTTCATCGCCGAGGACGAGTGCGTCGAGGTGACGCCCGCGTCGATCCGTCTGCGGAAGGTCGAGCTCTCGGCCACGAAGCGCGCCACGCTCGCCTCACGGCGAAAGCGCGAGCGCGAGGCCGCGCCGGTCTAGACCTTCGGCCCGGCGGGGCTGGGGCCTTGGAGCTCCGCGATGAAGGCGACGACGACCTGGAGCGGCTGGCGCATGTGGGGATGGCCTCGCCGAACGCCCGCTGCGAGGGCGCTCTCGAGGGCGCGCAGCGTCCGCATTCGCTCGCCCGGCCAAGGATTCGGGACTGTGGTCAGGCTGCTCACGATTCGCCTCCTTCGCGCCGGGTCAGTTCCGCCGCAAGCTCGGCACTCTCCCCGACTTTCTCGACGACCACGTAGCCGTCGTAGGACAACGTCACCTGCTCCGTGTCCGGCCGTTGGTGTCCGGCCCTGACGAGAAAACGGACCGGAGACGACCTGACCGCCCTGTACTCCTCGATGCTCAGCTCGATCGGCTCGCAGCACGCCACTTCGGCGCACTCACAGATCGCATGAACGACGTTCGCACCTTCGTCGAGCTCCTGAAATCCTCCTTGCACGAGCGCCACGACCCGCTCGTTCACCTCGCGAAAGATGGACTGGTTCCTCACGGTCCGCTCGTCGTTCCGTTCGATGTCCATCCGGAGCCCCTTTCGGGCGTATCTGACGGGATGGTCGGGGGAGTGCCCTCGGGCGCTCCGCCGTAGTCGGTCGGAGCTGAGAGCGAAAGAGCGCGGGAAAGAACCGCCTCGACTTCTCTCACCGTAGCACCGTGGACGCTCGATCGCGGGCGGTGGAGCGTGCGACCATGGGCTCATGCCTATGACCCAGTACTACACCGCGACGTCGCTCGACGGCTTCATCGCCGACCCGGATCACTCGCTCGACTGGCTCTTCACGCGTGATCAGGATCGTGCCGGGCCGCTCAACTACGACGACTTCCTGGCCGGCGTCGGGGCACTCGCGATGGGCGCGTCAACCTACGAGTGGGTGTTCGCGCACGAGTTCGCCGGCAAGCCCGAGGCCGAGTGGAAGTGGCCCTACGAGATCCCGTGCTGGGTCTTCACGCACCGGGAGCTGCCCGTCGTCCCTGGTGCAGCGGTTGAGTTCACGAGCGACGACGTCGCGGCCGTCCACACGCGGATGGTCGCGGCCGCCGGCGGCAGGAACGTCTGGATCGTGGGCGGCGGAGACCTCGCCGGCCAGTTCGCCGACGCCGGGCTTCTCGACGAGGTGATCGTCTACATGGCGCCGGTGACCCTCGGCGGCGGCGCGCCGCTCTTCCCGCGGCGTCAGGAGCTCCGCCTGGAAGAGACCGCGCGAAACGGTGACTTCATCACCGCGCGGTTCGCGGTCGAGCGGGCTACCCCGTAGCCTTCAGACATGTCCGCATGCGCCCGCTGCGGTCACGAGAACCCCGACGGCAACCGCTTCTGCGGGAGCTGCGGCGCACCGCTGGCCGGGCCCGCCCAAGCCACGCACGAGGAGCGGAAGGTCGTCTCCGTCCTCTTCGCCGACCTCGTCGGCTTCACGTCCCGCTCGGAACGGCTCGATCCCGAGGACGTTCGGGCAATGCTCTCGCCCTACTTCGCGCGCGTGCGCGAGGAGATCGAGCGCCACGGCGGCACCGTCGAGAAGTTCATCGGCGACGCAGTCATGGCGCTCTTCGGGGCACCCGTCGCGCACGAGGACGATCCCGAGCGGGCCGTTCGCGCGGCGCTCGCGATCCGCGACGCGATCCAGCAGCTGAACGAGCTCGAGCCGGCGCTCGAGCTGCAGCTCCGCCAGGCGGTGACGACCGGCGAGGCGCTCATCGCCCTCGACGCGCGGCCCTCGGCCGGGGAGGGCATGGCCTCGGGGGACGTCGTCAACGCCGCGGCCCGTCTCCAGGCCGCGGCGCCGGTCAACGGGATCCTTGCGGGCGAGACGACCTACCGGGCCACACGGCACACGATCGAGTACCGGGAGGCAGCGTCGGTGGAGGCGAAGGGCAAGTCGGAGCCGGTGCCCGCCTGGGAGGCCGTCGCGGCCCGCTCGCGGCAGGGTCTCGATTTCACCGCCCGCCCGGTCGGGCCGCTCGTCGGTCGCGAGCGCGAGCTCGCTCTGCTCGTCGACGCGCTCACGCGGGCGCGCCGAGAGGCCTCGTGCCAGCTCGTCACCCTCGTAGGCGTGCCCGGAATCGGCAAGAGCCGGCTCGTGGCCGAGCTCGCCCGAGTCGTCGACGACGATCCGGAGCTCATCGCCTGGCGGCAGGGCCGCTCGCTGCCCTACGGCGAGTCGATGAGCTTCTGGGCTCTCGGGGAGATCGCCAAGGCGCACGCCGGCATCCTGGAGTCCGACTCGAGCGATGCCGCCGCCGAGAAGCTCGGCCTCATGCTCGAGGGTACGCTCGCGGACGAGTCGGAGCGGGCCTGGGTCGAGCGCCACCTGCGGCCGCTCGTCGGGCTGAGCGACCAGGCGGAAGCCGGCTCGGACCGACGCGGAGAAGCCTTCCCAGCCTGGCGCCGGTTCCTCGAGGAGCTCGCCGAGCGTAGCCCGGTCGTGCTCGTCTTCGAGGATCTGCACTGGGCCGACGACGGCCTGCTCGACTTCGTCGACCACTTGGCCGAGTGGGCCGGCGAGGTGCCGCTTCTCATGGTCTGCACGGCGCGGCCCGAGCTCCTCGACCGCCGCCCGGGTTGGGGAGGCGGCAAGCGGAACTCCTTCACCGTCTCGATCTCGGCGCTGACGCCGGAAGAGACGACGAAGCTCCTCGCGGGCCTGCTCGACCAGATGCTCCTGCCCGCGGAGGTTCAGACGGCGCTCCTCGCGCGCGCGGAGGGAAACCCGCTCTATGCCGAGGAGTACGTCCGGATGCTCCAGGACCGCGGCTTCCTCGTCCGCGGGCCGTCGGGCTGGCAGCTCGAGCCCGGGCAGGAGCTGCCGCTTCCGGAGACCGTGCAGGGAACGATCGCCGCGCGGCTCGACGCGCTGACGCCCTCGCAGAAAGACCTGATTCTGAACGCGGCGGTGGTCGGCAAGGTCTTCTGGCCCGCTGCACTTGCGGCCATCGGCGGACGGGCTGCGGCGGAGCTCGAGGACGACCTGCACGCGCTCGCACGCAAGGAGTTCACCCGCCGGGAGCGGCGCTCGGCGATCGGCGGCGAGACGCAGCACGCGTTCCTCCACCTGATCGTCCGCGACGTCGCGTACGGCCAGATTCCGCGGGCGGCCAGGGTGGAGAAGCACCGGCTCGCGGCCGAGTGGATCGAGTCCCTTTCGCACGACCGCTCCGAGGACCGCGCCGAGATGCTCGCGCACCACTACCTCGAGGCGCTCGGTCTAGCGGAGGCCGCGGGGGTCGACACCGAGCCGCTCCAGGCGCCCGCGCGCGCCGCTCTCGTCGAGGCGGTCGAGCGGTCGCACGCGCTCAACTCGTTCCGGAGCACCGTCCGCTTCGCGCTCGCGGCGCTAGACCTCGGCGGCGACCCGCTCGAGGACGCGAAGCTGAAGCTCCGGCTGGTGCAGGCCCAGTGGTTCGTCGGGGACGTGGATATGCGCGCCGGGGACGAGGCAGAGGAAGCCTTCCTCGAGCTCGGGGAGCCTGAGCTCGCCGCCGAGGCCGCGATCGCGGCCGCGAATACGCTTCTCTTCCGGGGCTCGAGCGGCGACGCTCTTCTCCGGCTCGACCGGGCGATCGGCTATCTGGCCGACCGGCCGAACTCGCTCTCGAAGGCCCGGGTCTTCGCGGTTCGCGCGCGCGAGCTGGCGCTCTACAACGAGCCGCGCGCGCAGGAAGATGTCACGCGGGCGCTCGCTCTGGCCGACGAGCTCGGAAGCACCGAGCTCGCCTGCCACATCCTGACCACGCGTGCGCTCATCCGGATGGACGAGGGCGACATGGGCGCAATCGAGGATGCCGAACGAGCGGCGGAGCTGGCCAGGGAAGCGAAGCTGCCGGATCACCTCCACCGGGCCCTCAACAACGCGGCCAACATGTGCTGGGTCTTCGCGCGGCTGGACGATGCCGAGCGCTACCACGCGCGCGCCCGCGCCGAGGCCGAGCGGTTCGGGAACGCGCAGGCGCTTCGCTGGCTCGACGGAGAGCAGGTGGGCGTCTACGAGCTGCGCGGGCGCTGGGACGACGCCCTTGCGGCCTCCGAGAAGGTGCTCGAGGGGACCGCCGAGACCCGCTTCTACATGGAATCTCCGGTTCGCCTGGCCAGGGCCCGTGTGTTCCTCGGGCGCGGCCGGATCGAGGAGGCGCTGGCCGAGACGGAGCAGGCGCTCGAGGTCGCGCGGGAGGCCGGCCATCCGCAGGTGCGCGGCCCGGCACTGCTCTGGCGAGCCCGCGCGCTCTTCGAGGCCGGGCGGGAGGACGAGGTGGGCGAGCTCGTCGCCGAGCTCCTCGAGTTGGATCAGGGCGGTGTGTTCCTCGCCGAGGTCCCACTCCTTCTCGCGACGCTTGACCGGGAGGCGGAGTACCTCGAGGCGCGGGGCCGGAAGCTCTCGACCCCGTGGTACGAGGCGGGCCGGAAGATTGCCGTGCGCGACTTCAGCGGGGCGGCAAGGATCTACGACGAGATCGGCGTGCCCTCCTTCGCGGCCGACGCGCGCCTTCTCGCCGCCAAGGCTCTTCTGGTTGAAGGGCGGAGGGTCGAGGCGGACGCCGAGCTGCAGCGGGCGCTCGCGTTCTTCCGTGGGGTAGATGCGACCGCGTACGTGCGGCGCGGAGAGGCGCTGCTCGCGGCTTCCGCGTAGCGCGGGCGGCGAGCCCCGGAAGGTGGTGCTCCGCGCCGGTGTGTGCTTTGTTGCCGGCGAAGACGTCATCGAGATACGCCAGTACCGGGTCTGCAGGAGCTGGAGGCAAGAGCCCAGTGTCATCCGCGTGACCTACAAGAACAACGAGGTCTACGAGAAGGAGAAATCCTGGTTCGCGTAGGGGATGATCGCCACGGAACGGCGAGTCGCTCGCATGTCTCGCTCGCACCTATTGACTTTGTGTCGATTTGTGCTTTTGATTGCGCCACGGGCGGCCCGGTCGGGGGGCCGATCGCCCTACCTCACGCGAACGAGGAGGCGAACGATGCGACGACTGGCAGTGTTGGCGGTAGCGGCCACGGCCGCCCTCGCGGTGTCGGCACCGGCCGCAGCCGACCCGCCCGGCGACAACGACGACCGCGATTGCGTGACCCAGAAGGAGTTCCGGGCGATCCAGAACGGTGACTCGAAGCGGTTCGTCCACCGGACCTTCGACTTCAAGGGTCGTCAAGTCCAGGCGGGCCCGCCGGAGATCCGGCAGTACCGCGTGTGTGACGAGTGGGAGAGTGCGCGAGGAGCGCACGTCCGCGTCCACTTCGTGAACCGGAAGGTCATCTTCAAGGAGAAGTCGTTCTGAGGACAGCCGGGGCGCCCGCCTGAGCGGGCGGGCGCCCCGACATCGGTAGCTAGGAGCGGACTTTGCCCGCGAGCTCCTCGAAGAGCCCCTCGGACTCCTCCGAAACGAGCCCGGTCGGCTCGTCGGGAAGCCCGGCCTGCTTGCGGAGCTTCTGGGCGATCTCGACGATCTCCTCCGGCGCGTAGTCCGGCGCGAAGACGGCCGGCTGCGGAGGCAGGTCGTGTGCCGGCGCGCCCACGGGATGCGGGACGTCGGCGACCACGAGCTCGTCGCCTGTCTCGGGATGCTCGCCGTTCCAGACCGCGACGACCTCCTGGAAGTCCTCCTGCGAGAAGCGGTAGAGCTTCGTGTGCTCGCCGCGCTCGATGTGCGGCTGACACTCGGGGATCTTGTCCGTCGGGATCCGGGGGCTCGGGAACATCTTCGTAAGGTCTGCCCCGGTCAGGTGCTCGATCGCCCGCGCGTAGGCGACCTGGTGGACGCCGCCGCGGACGAGCAGGTAGCCGGTCAGCGCGCGTGCCGCCGGGTGCTCGACCATCTCGTAGACCTTGAGCTTCCCGTTCCGGGCGCCGGTCTCGAGGAAGAAGTTGTGCGTCAGATCCTCGACGAGGTCGCCGGACGAGAAGACGTAGTCGCCGTTCCACGGCCGCCCCTGCGAGTTCTGCGGGAGGGCGCCCTGTCCGCCGACCAGGAAGTGGTGCGGGTTGCCGACGCCCTTCAGCTCGGCCAGCGCGGCTTCGGGTGCGCGGCCGTTGTCGACCGGGGTCGCGCCGGTGAGCATCGTGTTGATCGTGGCCGAGACGAGCTCGACGTGTCCGAACTCCTCGGTCGCGATCGAGCAGAGCAGGTCATAGAACGGCCGGGCGCCCTGGCGAGCCCGGAAGTTGAAGGACTGGAACGTGTAGTTGAGCCAGGTGGACATCTCGCCGAACTTGCCGCCGAGAAGCTCCTGGACGGCCTGCGCCCCGGCAGGATCTGGGTCGGACGGCGGCGGCAGCTCGACGCCCATGCGGTCGAGTCGAAGAATCATGTGGGCCCCTTTTCTCGTTCGAAGAGTGTTCCGGGGTCTCGCGTTCCCATCCAACTAGCGCCGAAACCGGGTCTAGAAAAAGTGCTGCGAGAGTGCAACGATCGCCGCAATGCGGGTGGTGGCGACCAGGGCGGGAGTGCTGCTTGCTGCGATCTGCGCGGTTTCGCCCGCCGGCGCGGCCACAGTTCGAGTCGACTGTGAGAAGCAGAGACTTCAGCCGGCTTTGAACGCGAGCGCACCCGGCTCGACCATTCTCGTCAAGGGAACTTGTGAGGCGATCACGATCGCGAAGTCCGTCACGATCGACGGCGACCCGAAGGCCACGATCGACGGGAGGGATACGCGGCGGGCCGTCACGATCACAGGCGCGCCGTCCGTCCGGCTCCTCGACCTCACGATCACGGGCGGTCGGGTTGTAGGCGCTCCTTCGACGGGCGGGGCCATCTTGCATCCGGGCGGCGCGCTGACGCTCCGGCGAGTCTCGGTCACAGGGAACGAAGCGATCGGCACCGTTCCCGACGACAGCCCTGTCAATGCGTTCGGCGGTGCGATCCATTCCAACGGAGGCTCCCTGACGATCCTCGGCTCGTCGATTCGCGGAAACAGCGCGCGTGCGACCAGCCCGACGAGCAGCGGTGCGGTTGGAGGCGCGATCTACCGGGTTGGTGCGCTCCGCCTCGAAAGGACGACCCTGGGCGGAAACCGAGCTGTTGCGGACTCGCACGGTTCACCCGCGGCGGCAGGAGGGGGGATCTTCCTAGCCGAGGGAGCACTCACATTGAAGTCGTCGCACGTGGACGGAAACCGTGCGCTCGCGCGAAATGCTGTCAGCTCCGTTACGGTCGCCTCCGCGCGCGGAGGCGGCATCACGGTCGAGGACGGCCTCCGGATCTCGATCGTACGGACGACTCTAAATGGGAATCGGGTCGCGGCCTACGGGCCGGGAAACGCGGTCGCATGGGGTGGCGGGCTCGCGGTCGTGGCGGAGCAGCCTGCGGTCGTGATTCGGTCCTCACTCGCCGGCAACGAAGTGCTGAGCGAGAGCGTGAACAGCGACGCCACCAGCCTGGGGGCCGGGGTTCATTGGGAAGGCTCTCGTCTGACGCTGCAGCGCTCTCGGGTGGTCGGCAGTCTTCTCGAAGCGAAGGCTGCGGACGACCCGATAGCCGAAGGCGGCGGCCTCCGAGTGCAGAACGTGAACCTTCGGGTTCTCTCGTCCCGCGTCTCCGGGAATCGCGGGCGGTCGATCTCCTCTGTCTCCTCTCCTGAGGCTGCATGGGGATCAGGCGGCGGGCTTCACTTCGACGTGGGCGTACTCGAGATCAGATCATCGACCTTCGACCGTAACTCGGTGGTCGCCGAGGGCGGGGCGGGCACGGTCGCGCAGGCCGGCGGCCTGCTCGCCCGCGGCGAGCTCCAGATGAACGGATCTGCGGTCACTCGGAATCTGGCTTCGTCCGAAAGCGCATACGGGGCGGGGCTAGTTGTCACGGGTTCTGGGCCCGCGTCCATCTCGAATTCCACGATCGCTGAGAATCGCGGCGCCTCGACCGGCACGGAGGGAGGCGGCGGAGGGTTGATCGCCGGCGTCGGGCAGCTGACGCTCACATCCGTCACGGTGGCGCGAAACTCCGCCGCCCACGCGGGAGGGCTATTGGTCGAGGGCGGCACCACGACGCTACGCCAAACGATCGTGGCCGCCAACACGGCCGGCACGCGCCCTGACTGCTTTGGTGTGGTCGCATCGGCCGGCTACAACTTGGTTGGCAAGACTGCCGGGTGCACGTTCGTGCCCCAGCCGACTGACCGTACGAATACGCCCTCCCGACTGGGAGCACTCGGTCCGCACGGAGGCCCAACGGAGACCGTGTTGCCGCGGGCAGCGAGTCCAGCGGTGGACGCCGCTCCGCGTGCAGCCTGCGCGACCGCGAGAGATCAGCGCGGCGTACAACGCCCACAAGGTCGCCGTTGCGATATCGGTGCGGTGGAGCGGCGTCCCGGGTCACGCCCATGAAGCGCGCGTCGGGAGTGGTGGGTGCGTTGGCGCTCGCTGCGGGCCTCGCGGCTCCGGCCGGCGCGGCGATTCGGGTCAACTGCGACAACCGATCGCTCCAGGACGCCATCGACAGCGCTGCGCCCGGTGCCACGATCCTCGTCAAGGGGACGTGCGACGAGATCCAGATCGACTCGAACTTGACGATCAAGGGCGATCCTCGTGCGACCATCGACGCGGGCGGGGACACGCGGGCCGTCTACATCTTCAACGCGAACCGCGTCACCCTCATCGACCTCCGCATCACGGGCGGCGCAGCTCCCGGCGGCGGCGGGATCATGAAGGTAAGCGGTGTGCTCACGCTCCGCCACGTCACGGTGGCCGGAAACGTCGCGGCGGCGCCGTCCATCCCGGGCCCGCCGGCGATCGGCGGTGGCATCTACTCGGCCGGGGAAGGCGCGCTTCGGATCTTCGACTCCGTCGTGCGGAACAACCGTGCTCTCGACACCGCGAGCCCGAACGAGGCCAACGCCGGCGGCGCGGGCATCGCCGCGGTCGGAGCGCCCGTCGTCATCGAGGACACGCGGATAGTCGGAAATCGCGCGACAGCCGAATCGGCGACGCACGACGCGCAGGCGACAGGCGCTGGAATGTTCGCGAACGCGCCGAGCGTCCGGCTCGACAAGGTCCACGTCGCCGACAACCGTGCGGTCGCGATCGGGACGGCTGCTTCGGTCGAGTCGACCGCATCGGGCGGCGGCGCGGTGATCTCGGCCCTGGAGTTGACGATCCTGGGCTCCACAGTTTCGGGCAACGGCGCGAACGCCTCGCTGGTCGGAGGGCTCGTCGAGGCACACGGCGGCGGGATCGTCGCCATGGCGCAGTCGGGAACGATCCGCAACACCCGGGTGGACGGAAACCGGGCCCGCGCATCGTCTTCGGGGGCGGCAGGCGCGACGGCGAGCGGAGGAGGCCTCGACCTCGAGATGGGGGCTCTGGTCCTCCGCGGCTCTCGGGTCGCGGGCTCGTCGGTGACCGCCGAGACTGACGGTGCGGCGGCAGGGAACGGGGGCGGACTGATGCTCCGCGCCGGGGAGTTCGTCATCCGCCGGTCGCGGATCGCCGGCAACGAGATCACCTCGACCGGGCTGAACCTCCCGAGCTCGGCGGACGGCGGCGGGCTGCTCACGCTTCCGGGCGCCGCCGTGGAGCTTCGAGAGAGCACCCTCCACGCCAACCGGGCGGACGCGCGCGGGGCGGGCGGGTCCAACGCCAGTGGCGGCGGAGTGGAAGTACGCGGCCCCTCCCGGGTACGCGCGTCGACACTCAGCCGCAACGTCGCGGCGGCCGGCGGCCAGGCGCTCGGCGGCGGGCTCCTCGTCGAGTCGGGCGGCCCGCACGAGATCACCAACTCGACGTTCGCGGGCAACCGGGCGACCGGCGCCACGGCCCGCGGCGGCGCCGTCAACACCTTCGTCGATCTCTCGTTCACGCATGCGACGGTCGCGCGCAACACGGCCAAGCTCGGCGGCGGAATCTACGTCGAGACCGGCGACACGACGCTCGAGGCGACGATCATCGGGCTGAACGAGGCGCCGGCGTCGAGTGACTGCGGCGGCTCGATCGATTCGGCGGGCAACAACCTGATCGCGCAGCTCAGCGGGTGCGTGTTCATGAGCACGCCGGACGACATCGTCAACACACCACCCAAGCTTGGGAAGCTCGGCGCGTACGGCGGCCCGACGCAGACGATTCCGATCCGGGCCGACAGCCGTGCCCGGAATGCGATAGCCGCGGCGAGCTGCCCCTTCGAGCGCGACCAGCGAGGCGTCCGGCGCCCGCAGGGATCGCGCTGCGACATCGGCGCGTTCGAGCGCAGACCGGGGGCGCGGCCATGAAGCGTGCGCTGGTCGTCGGGCCTCTGGCGGCAGCTGCGTGTGTGCTGGCCGGGCCCACCAGCGCCGCGGTGGTGAACGTGAACTGCGCAACGCAGAACCTTCAGGCTCAGATCGACGCGGCGAACCCGGGCGACACGCTGCGGGTCAAGGGAACGTGCGAGGGGTCGTTCACCGTGGACAAGGACCTCACGCTCGACGGGACTCCGTCCGCGACGCTCGACGCCGTCGAGCTAGGCCGGACGCTCACGATCAACGGCTCGCCGACAGTGCGGCTCCTCGACCTGACGATCACGGGCGGGCGGGTCGACGGCACGAACGTGTCCGGCGGCGGCATCCGGCACGCCGCAGGGTCGCTGACCATACGTCGAGTCTCGGTCGTCGGGAATCTCGTCGTCGCCACCTCGGGCTCCCTAGGCGCGGTGGCGGGCGGTGGAGGCATCTCCTCGCACGCCGGCTCGCTTGCGATCTACGACTCGACGATTCGCGGGAACGAGGTTCGCGCCACCGCTTCGATCGACACGACCGCCTTCGCGGGCGGGATAGGACGCGTCGGGGCGCTGATCATCGACGGCTCGACCGTGGCCGACAATAGATCGCTGTCCGAGAGCGATGACGGCTACGCCGCTGCTTCGGGCGGCGGCATCGACCTGGGCGGGCGGCTGACGATGACGGCGTCGCGACTCAGCGGAAACCGCGCGACGGCGCGCGCGGGCGACCAGCCGGCGACAGCTCATGGCGGCGGTCTCCGCCTGGCAGGTGCGCATCCTTACTCCATACGGGGGTCGGCGGTGAGTGGTAATCGCGCGACTGCGATCAGCGTGTCCTCGGCGACGGCGCAGGCAGGCGGGCTGCTCGTCGCAGGAGATGGCTCGATCGTCGGCTCGCGGCTCGTTGCGAACGAGTCGCGCGCATACTCGTCGAGCGCCGGCGGACAGGCGCTCGGCGGATCCCTGTCGAGCCACTCCGGGACACTGGAGCTGCGCCGCGCGGCGGTTCTCGACTCGGTAGCCGAGGCGCTCGCCTCCCCCGCCGTCGCCGAGGGTGGTGGGATCTACACGAACAACACGGCTCTCTCCCTCGTCGGAGCTCGGGTCGCAGCGAACGCTACCCGCGCCGACGGGGACGACGGCATGGCTTTCGGCGGCGGCATCTCGGCTGCCTCCGGCGCCGTCAACCTCAACACGTCTACGGTCGACCGAAACGTCGCACTTGCGAGCATCGCCTCAGGCACCCAGGCCCACGGCGGAGGAGTGCGCGCCGGCGGTGCGCTCATCGTGATCCGCTCGACGGTGAGCCGGAATAGGAGCTCGGGGTTCGAGTACGGCTCGGGCGGCGGCATCGCCCTGACCGGCTCGGGGACGTCCACGTTGGCGAACTCGACGGTCGCAGGAAATCGCGTGCAGGGAAACCTGGCGCGCGGCGGCGGCCTCGTGTCGAACCTCAACTACGCCCTCGAGCTGCGAAACGCGACGGTGACCCGAAACAGCGCGAAGGAGGGCGGCGGCATCCAGATCGCAGGGACGATCAACTCGGTGCGGGCGACCATCCTGTCGGGCAACAACGCCGCCTCTGCGCCGAACTGCTCGGGCGGGACGCTCGTCTCGCAGGGCTACAACCTCGTGGGCTCGATGACGGGCTGCACGTTCGCGCCGCAGGGCTCCGACCGCGTGGGCTTGTCGGCGAAGCTCGGGCCGCTCGCGGCGAACGGCGGGCCGACGCAGACGATCCTGCCGCTCAGGGGCAGCCCGGCCCGCAACTGGATCCCGCAGGCGCAGTGCGGCGCAGCGAAGGATCAGCGCGGCGTGGCACGCCCGCAGGGCCCCAAGTGTGAGATCGGCTCGGTCGAGGTCAGGCCCGGGAGGCGCCCGTGAGGCGCGTACTCCTTCCCGCCCTGCTGGTCGGCGCGGTGCTCGCCGCTCCGGCGCACGGCGCCGTCGTGAACGTGAACTGCGACCGGCACGACCTCCAGGCGAAGATCGACGCGGCGGACCCCGGCGACGTCCTCCGCATCAAAGGCAGGTGCGTCGGGAGCTTCGGCGTGGACAAGCGGCTGACGCTCGACGGGCACCCGCGGGCGACGCTCGACGCCGCCGGCCTCGGCCGAACCCTGACCATCCTCGCGCCCGTGAACGTGACGCTCCTCGACCTCACGATTACCGGCGGCCACGTGTCGGGCCAGTCCGTCGGCGGAGGCGGGATCGACCACGGCGGCGGCGCGCTCGTTCTGCGTCGGGTCTCGGTCGTGGGGAACGTCGCCGAGGCGACCCACGGTGTCGGAGCGGTGGCGAGCGGCGGAGGCATCCACTCCCTGGGTGGCTCCCTCTCGATCTTCGACTCGCTCGTCTCCGGCAATGTCGCACGGGCGGCCACGCAAGGGTCGGCCGACGCGAACGGTGGCGGAATCCACCGGCAAGGCGGCCTGCGAATCGTCCGGGGAAGGGTGCTCTCGAACCGGGCCGAGGCCCTCACGGCCGAGGCCAGCGCGTTCGCCACGGGCGGTGGATTGTGGCTCGACGGCGGTGATGTGACGCTTCAGTCGTCGCGCATCGAAGGGAACGTCGCCGCCGTGCACGCGCCGAACGGGCCCGCCACGAACGTGGCAGCCGACGGCGGCGGCATCGGCACGTCCCAGATCGACAGCCTCGAGCTCACGGGATCGGTCGTGAGCGGGAATCGAGCCTCCGCAGTCGGGCCGGGCGGAACCGTCACCGCTGAAGGAGGCGGCTTCTCCGGGTACGCCGGCTCGGCTGAGATCGCCGGCTCGCGGCTCGTCGGCAACGAGGCGCGGGCGTTCTCGGCCGGCGGAGCTCTCACGAGGGCTCGAGGGGGAGCCCTCTACATCGGCACCAATCGGCTCAACCTACGACGCTCGCGGATCTCGGACTCCGTCGCGGCGGCGACGACGGGCGGCAGTGCGACGGCCACGGGCGGAGGAATCGACTTCTGGGAAGACGACCTCTACGTCGACTCGTCCCGGTTCACGGGGAACAGCGTCGAGGCGGAGGGCGGAACGGGCTTCGCGTTCGCCGCCGGCGGGGCGATCCTCACCACCGGCCACTCGATCTTCGAGATTCGCAGGTCGACCTATGACCGGAACCGGTCTCGAGCGTCGGGGCCCTCCGGGTCAGCCGCCGTGGGCGGAGCGCTCGACGTCGACGGAAGTCTCCTCTTGCTCGGGTCGACCGTGAGCCGAAACGCGGCGGACGCGCCGCAGGGGCAGGCCCTGGGCGGCGGCCTGCGACTCCCTGAGGGCGGCGCGTCGGCGACCATCACGAACTCGACGGTGGCGAGCAACCGGGCAGCAGGCACGACTGCCCGCGGCGGCGGGATCGACACCAACGCGAACCTCGCGCTTCGGGCTGCCACGTTCGCCCGCAACTCGGCGAGGATCGGCGGCGGGCTCTACGTCGAGGAGGGCACCACGACACTCCACTCGACGATCCTCGGGCTCAACAGGGGAACGTTGGAGTCACCAGACTGCGGTGGGCCCGTGACCTCCGCGGGGTGGAACCTGATCGCAAAGCTGGCCGGCTGCATGGTGACGCCGGCCGTGACGGATCGGACGAACCGGGCGCCGAAGCTCGGGCAGCTGCGCTCGAACAGCGGGCCGACGCAGACGATCCTCCCGCTTGCCGGGAGCCCGGCTCGAAACTGGGTCCCGAAGGCGCAGTGCACGGCTAAGGACCAGCGCGGCGTGAAGAGGCCACAGGGGCAGAAATGCGAGATCGGCGCGGTCGAGATTCGGGCCGGGCGGCAGCCCTGAGGCGCGCGCTCATCCTCGCCACGTTAGCCGGAGCCGCGCTTACGGCGCCGACCCACGCGGCAGTCGTCGACGTCGACTGCTCGAGGCAGAGCCTGCAGGCGGCAATCGCCGCGGCGGACCCCGGAGATGTCCTCCGAGTCCGTGGCGTCTGCGAGGGTCAGTTCACGATCACCAAGCGGCTGACGCTCGACGGGCACCCGAGTGCGACGCTCGACGCGGAGGACGCCAATCGGCCGCTCACGATCGCCGCGCCCGGCCCGGTGAGGCTGCTCGACCTTGTCTTGACGGGCGGCTGGGTCGACACGATCCCGACGATCGGCGGCGGGATCCTGCACACGGGCGGCGCGCTGACGCTTCGGCGCGTGCACGTCGTCGACAATCACGCCGCGGCGTCGCCGCATTCGGGTGAGGACCTTGCGCAGGGCGGAGGAATCCGATCGACCGGCACGTCCCTGACGATCGTCGACTCGACGGTCGCGCGGAACGTTGCCCTTGCGATCGAGGACGGCCAGGCAGAGGGCGGCGGCGTTTATGCGACGGGGGCGATCACGATCCTCCGTTCACGCTTCGAGCGAAACCGGGCGATCGGCGGCTACGCAGGGATTGGTGGAAGCGCGCTTGGCGGCGGGTTGGCGCTCCGGGATGGAAAGCTCACACTGACGTCGACGACGTTTGTACGGAACAGGGCGACCGTGCGGCAGTACCTTCGCGTCGCGCGAGGGGGCGGGATCGACGCGACCGGCGCGCAGGCCGAGATCACGATCGACCGCTCTACGTTCGAGGACAACTTGGTTCGCGGCCTGGATCAGGCAAGCGGGGGCGCGATCCAAGGATCGGTGAGCGAGCTCAAGATACGGAGGAGCCGGATCGTCGGGAGCCGGGCAATTTCCGCCTTCGCCTTCGGTTCGATCGCGACCGGCGGAGCGCTCGCTGCTCAGGGCGCTGCGGTTCGGATCACCTCGACGGCCATCAGGGATTCGCTGACGAGCGGCGCGTCGGGTTTCGAGGCACGATCTGAAGGGACAGTGCACGCCGTCGGCGGATCCGTGCGTGTCGACAGGTCGACCGTAGTCTCGAACCGCGTCGTCTCGTCGAGCGGCAACAACGCTGCGAGCTCCTCGGGCGGCGGTCTCTATACGACCGGCTCGCTGACGGTCAGGACGTCGAAGGTCAACGGGAACACGGCCGAGGCAACAGGCGAGACCGGAGCCGCCGCTCTCGGCGGAGGCATCCGGTCGGACGGCGCGCTGAGCGTGCGGAGCTCCACGCTCGACGGGAACGTGGCCGAGGCGAGCGGTTTCGGAGCCACGTCGGCCGTTGGCGGAGGCATCAGGGCGGACGCCGGCGTGACGCTCGAGGCCTCGACGGTGAGTCGAAACAGGGCGTCGGGCGAGACGACGATCGCCGGCGGCGGCATGGCACTCACCGGATCCGGGACTGCGATGGTGACGAACTCGACCCTGACGGCGAATCAGTCCTCAGGCTCGGGGTCGGGCGGCGGGGGACTTTCGGCGAGTAGCAACTACAGCGTCACCCTGCTCGCCGTATCGGTTGCGCGGAACCGCGCGGAGCAGGGCGGTGGCATCCAGATCGCGGGGACGGTCAACTCGGCTCGAGCGACCATCCTGTCGAGCAACACTGCCACCTTGGGGCCGAATTGCTCGGGCGGGACACTCCTTTCGCAGAACTACAACCTCGTGGGCTCGATGACGGGCTGCACGTTCGCGCCGCAGGGCTCCGACCGCGTGGGCCTGGCGGCGAAGCTCGGGCCGCTCGCCGCAAACGGCGGGCCGACCCAGACGATCCTGCCGCGCCCGGGAAGCCCGGCACTCAACTGGATCCCGGAGGCGCAGTGCGGGGTGGCGAGGGATCAGCGCGGTGTCGCGCGGCCGCAAGGCCGTCGGTGCGACATCGGGGCTGTGGAGCGCCGGGCCGGATCTCGGCCATGAGGCGTACCTTCCTCGTGGCGGTTGTGCTGGGTGTGGCCTGTGCGGCCCCTGCCCACGGTGCGGTCGTGAACGTGAACTGCGCCAAGCACGACCTCCAGGCGAAGATCGACGCGGCGCCACCCGGCTGGACGCTCCGAGTCAAAGGCACGTGCGTCGGGAGGTTCACGGTCGACAAGAACCTGACGCTCGACGGGAGCCCGAAGGCGACGCTCGACGCGGCCGAGCTAGGACGGACGCTGACCATTGCGGGCGCGCCGACCGTTCGCCTCCTCGACCTCACGGTCACCGGCGGCCGCGCCGTTGGCAGTCCGAGCGCCGAAGGAGGAGGGATTCGGCATCCAGGCGGTGAGCTGACGCTCCGCCGGGTCGTGGTCGCCGGCAACACGGTCGCCGCGACGGCTGGTGCGGCAGACTCCGCGAACGCATCGGGAGGCGGGCTCTGGTCGGATACAGGGTCGTTGAAGATCTTCAGCTCGACGGTGAGGGGAAACGTCGCTTCGGCATCCGCCGCCGGCGAAGCGGAGGCTTTCGGCGGCGGGATCTACCGGTTCGGCAACCTGACCCTCGACCACGCGCGTGTATCCGACAACCGCGCCGCTGCCCTCTCCTCCGAGAGCCAGTCGGCCGGGCGCGGCGGCGGGCTCCACATCGAGAATGCGGTGGCGAGGATCGTCGCGGCCCGCATCGACGGGAACCGCGTGTCCGGTCGCCTGACGGCCGGCCCCGGGACGTCAGCGTTCGCCGGTGGAGGAGGAATGAGCCTCTCGCAGGTCTCCGAGCTCACACTCCGCGGCTCGACGGTCAGCAGCAACCGCGGTACCGCCGCCGGGCCGGGCGGGGCGGTGCAGGGCTGGGGCGGCGGCATCTATGGGTTCGCGTCGGAGGGGACTGTGCGAAACACGGTCTTCGCTGGCAACGAGCTCAGGGCGCGCTCATCGGGAAGCGCAGTCACGTCGGCGCGCGGAGGCGGCCTGGCGATCGGGTCGTCGGATCTGACCATTCGAGACTCACGCGTCATCGGATCCGTAGTGAACCTCGAGACGAACGGCTTGGCCGCTGGGCAAGGCGGCGGCCTCTGGATCGAGGGCGACCTGACGGTGCTCACGACGCGCGTCGGAGGAAACACCGTCGACGTGACCGGCGGGACGAACGCGATTGGTCAGGGCGGCGGAATCTTCATCGAAACCGGTACGCATACGATCGAGCGCTCGACGATCGACTCGAACCGCATCGACGCCGTCGCCGCCAGCAGCAGTGCGTACGGAGGCGGCATCGACGTCAACGACGCCATCATCCTGCGGGCGTCGACGGTGAGCCGGAACGTCGCAACGGCCGGTGGGCAGAGCCTCGGCGGCGGCATCGAGTTCAACGCGGCGACGAGCAACTCGATCACGAACTCGACGATCGCCGGCAACCGGGCCATCGGCGTCACCGCTCGCGGCGGCGGCGTCGACTCGCACGCGACGCTGACCGTCACGAACTCGACGCTGGCGCGGAACCGGGCCAAGCTCGGCGGCGGCCTCTACGTCGGGACGGGGCCGACGACCCTCCAGGCGGCGATCATCGGGTCGAACGTCGGGACTGCGGGCTCGCCCGATTGCGGCGGTCCGGTCGCCTCGTTGGGCCGGAACCTAATCGCGAAGACGGCCGGCTGCATGTTCACGCACCTGCCGTCGGACAAGCGGAACGTGGCTCCACGGCTCGGCGCCCTCGGGGCGAACGGAGGGCCAACCCAGACGATCCCGCTTCGGCCGGGTAGTCCGGCCCTGAACGCCATCCCGGAGAACGAGTGCGCGGTCGCCACCGACCAGCGCGGAGTCAGACGCCCACAGGGGCCGCGATGCGAGATCGGGGCGTACGAGCAGAGGCCGAGGCGATGAGGGGCGCCTTCCTGGGAGCGGGCTCGTTCGCCGTGGCCGCGCTCCTCGCCGGACCGGCGAGCGGCGCGACGATCAACGTGAACTGCGCCAAGCACGACCTCCAGGCCAAGATCAACGCGGCCCCGCCCGGCTCGACCCTCCGCATCAAGGGACTGTGCGTCGGCCGGTTCCTCGTCGACGAAAACCTGACTCTCGACGGGAATCCGAAGGCGACGCTCGACGCCGTCGACCTGGGCCGGACGCTGATCATCAACGACTCCCCGAACGTGCGGCTCTTGGACCTGACCATCACCGGCGGACATGTCGTCGGTCAGCACGAGGGCGGAGGCGGGATCCGGCACGGCGGTGGCGAGCTCACTCTTCGTCGCGTGGCGGTGGTCGGCAACCTCGTCGAGGGAACCCATGCGACGGTCAGCTCGGTGGCCGGCGCGGGCATCTGGTCTTCCGGCGGATCCCTTTGGATCTTCGACTCGAGGGTCAGCGGCAACCGCGCGAGCGCCTCCTCGCCTGGCCCGGCCGCGACGAGCGGCGGCGGGATCTATCGCGACGGTGATCTCAAGCTGATCCGGACGACCGTGGCCTCGAACCGGGCCGAGGCGCTCAGCTCCACGGCCGGCGTATTCGCGAGCGGCGGCGGCATTTCGATCCCCACCGGGGACCTCACCATTGCCTCCTCGCGGGTCGTAGACAACCTGTCGGTCGCTCGCGCGACGAACGGCCCCTCCACGAGTGTCCAGAGTCTCGGCGGCGGTATCGCGCTCGATTTTGCCGACGAGCTGTTGGCGGATCGCCTGACCGTGAGCGGGAATCGCGTCGTCGCCACGGGCCCCGGAGGCGAGGTGCGAGCCGAGGGAGGTGGCTTCCATGGGCATGCCGGCTCCGCCATGGTGCGCCGGTCGGTCTTCAGCGGCAACGAGGCCCGGGCGCGGTCTCCCAGCGGCGCCAACGTGTTCGCTCGCGGCGGCGGCCTTCGGATGGACTCCGACAACTTCTACTTGGTCCGATCCCGGGTGACGGGCTCGGTGGCGAGCGCAGAGAGCAATGGCACCGCGACGTCGGAGGGCGGCGGGATCGGCTTTTCCGGCGACGACCTCTACATGAGCTCGTCGCGCCTGAGCTCGAACCGCTCCGAGGCGATCGGGGGGACCGGCGTGGGCGACGCGGCCGGCGGCGGCCTCTTCACGAACAGCCACTCGATCATGGAGATCGAGAGGGCGACGTTCGACCGCAACCGGGCTGACGCCGATGGCCCCGGGGGGTCGGGCGCCGGCGGAGGCGGGCTCTATCTCGGCGGCGGCCTTGTGATGGAGGCAAGCACTGTCAGTCGCAACGTCGTCACGGCGCCCGGGCAGAGCAGCGGAGGAGGTCTGCGGCTCACGGCGGCCGCGAATGTGGTGATCACGAACTCGACGGTCGCGGGCAATCGACTGACTGGCGCGACGGCGCGTGGCGGCGGGATCGACACCTTCTCCACGCTGACGCTGACGAACTCGACCCTGGCCCGAAACGCGGCCAGGCTCGGCGGCGGGCTCTACGTCGAGGTCGGGACGACGACGCTCGAGGCGACGCTCCTCGGGCTGAACACGGGCTCGCTGGGCTCGCCCGACTGCGGCGGTCCGGTCGCATCCGCGGGCCGAAACTTGGTTGCGAAGACGATCGGCTGCGCCTTCGTGCACCAGCCCTCGGACAAGCGGAACGTCAACCCCCGGCTCGGCTCGCTGGGCTCCCACGGCGGGCCGACACAGACGATTCTCCCCCGGCCCGGGAGCCCGGCGCTGAACGCGATCCCGGAGAGCGAGTGCGCCGTCGCGAAGGACCAGCGTGGCGTCAGGCGTCCGCAGGGCGCGAAGTGCGACATCGGCGCCGTCGAGCGCAGAGCTGGTCGGCGGCCGTGAGGAAAGGACTCGGACTCGGCGTCGCGCTCGCGAGCGCCCTCTTCCTCGCGCCGGCGGGTAGCGCCGCAGTCGTCAATGTCAACTGCGCGAGGCACGACCTCCAGGCGAAGATCGATGCCGCACCGCCCGGCACGACGCTTCGCGTCAAGGGCACGTGCGAGCCGGTCCTGATCTCCAAGAACCTGACGCTCGACGGTAACCCCCGTGCCACCATCGACGCAGCCGAGCTCGGGCGCCCGGTCACCATCATCGGAGCGCCCGTCATCGTCCTGCGGGACTTCACCTTGACCGGCGGTCGTGTGACCGACGGCCCCGGCGGCGGGCTCATGCAAGCCGGTGGGACGCTTCGGCTTCACCGGGTCTCGGTGGTCGACAACGTCGTGGAGAGGTACAGCGCCGCAGGGGACATCGTGCTTGCCTCCGGCGGCGGCATCGCGTCCCTCACCGGCTCCCTCACGATCACCGAGTCAGAGGTCGTTGGCAATCGTGCCGTCGCGGCGGGCGAGGGGAGGGTCGACGCGCGAGGAGGCGGCATCCTGAGGAACGGCCCGCTGACCATGCGCGACGTACAGATCGAGCGAAACCGAGCCGTTGCCGACTCCGCGCAAGACACAGCGCTCGCTCTTGCGGGCGGAGCGTACGTCGCCGGCGACCTCCACGTGACGTTCTCCCGAATCGCCGGGAACCGCGCCGGTGCGCATACCGTCGACCCCGGCAGCGTGGTCAGCGCCTTTGGGGGCGGGATCCATGTAGCCGGCCCGTCCGGCGTCGTCTTGTCCCGCAGCACCGTGGCCGAAAACCGCGTCGTCGCCTCGGGCTGGGACAGCTCCGTTGTCGCGCGTGGAGGCGGTCTGTCGCTTGGGTCTGACGGCGGGCGGATCGAACGGACGACGCTCGAGGGGAACGAAGCCCGGGCCCTTCTGCCCGGCACGACCGGGCCCGTGAGCGCCGACGGCGGAGGAGCCAGTTTGCGCGGCCCGTTCACGCTCCGGCGCGTCCGAGTCGTCGGCTCCCTGGCGTCCGCTCGAGGGGGCGCCTCCGCCTTTGCGATTGCAGGCGGCCTGAGTTTCACCGAGGACGAGTCGCGCCTCGTGCTCTCCAACGTGAGTCGGAACCGCGTCGCGGCCCAGGGCGGTACCTCCGGAGTCGCGCGCGGGGCGGGCCTCGGATCCACTGCGGAGCTCCTGACGGTGATCGACTCGACCGTGAGCGCCAACGTGGCGGCCGCCCCGACCTGGCTCGCCGAGGGAGGAGGCATGTACGCCGACGACGGCGTCGGTCCGAGCGGCGCTCTGAACCTCGTCAGCTCGACCGTCAGCCGTAACCGCGCGGCGGGCGGCTTCCTCGGCCGAGGCGGCGGGCTCGTGCTGGCGAGCGGCGATCTTCCCAGCGAGATCACAAACTCGACGATTGCGGGCAACCGCGTGTCCGGCGACTCGTCCGAGGGCGGCGGGATCTCGTCCACCTCCGATGTCCAGGTGGTGCTGACCACCATTGCGCGGAACATCGCCGCACAGGAGGGGGGTATCCGGGCCACCACCCTGCCGGTGACGCTGCGGGGAGTGATCGTCGCTTCGAACCAGGGCGGGGACTGCGGCGGGCCCACCCTCGTCAGCGTCGGCCGGAATGTCTTCGGCACCGCGTCCGGCTGTCCGGCCGGCGGTCTCGACCAGGTCGGGCCGGCCAGGCTCGGAGCGCTGGGCGCCCACGGGGGACCGACGCAGACCGTCCTCATCCGCCGCGGGAGCCCTGCTCGGAACTCGATCCCGGCGGCCGAGTGCCCGGAGGAACGAGACCAGCGCGGGGTGGCCCGACCGCAGGGGACTCGTTGCGACAGCGGTGCTTTCGAGCGCCGGCGAGGGAGACGGCCGTGAGGCGCACCCTCCTCCTAGCTCTCGTTTGCGCCGCAGCCTTCGCCGGCCCAGCTGACGCCGCCGTGGTCAACGTCGACTGCGCCAGACACGACCTCCAGGCGAAGATCGATGCAGCCGCCCTTGGAGACGTCCTGCGGGTCAAGGGCGTCTGCGTCGGCAGCTTCACCATCGCGAAGACCTTGACCGTGGAGGGAAACCCGAGCGCGACGCTCGACGGGGGCGATCTCGAACGGACGCTCGCTGTCAACGGTGCCAACGTCCTGCTCCGCGATCTCGAGGTGACCGGCGGCTACGTCTCCGGCACCTCCGCCGTCGGTGCCGGCATCCTGCACGGCCCGGGCACGCTGACGCTCCGCCGGGTCGAGGTGTCGGACAACCTCGCGGTCGCGACCGCCAGCCTCCTGGGCGTCGTGGTCGGGGCCGGCATCGCCTCGGAAGGCGGCACGCTCCGTCTCTTCGACTCGGCCGTCGTGCGGAACGAAGGTCGGGCGGTCACGCCGGGGATCGCGTCGGCCTTCGGCGGCGGCATCAGGCGGCGGGGCTCGATCGAGCTCGTCCGCACGGTCGTCGCGTCGAACCGGCTGTCCGCGCGCTCAACGGACGGTGAGGCGACCGCTGGCGGCGCGGGCCTCCATATCACCGAAGGGACGAGCTTGATCCAGTCGAGCCGCTTCGCGAACAATCGCGTCCTCGCCGACGGAGCGGACGTCGACCGCGCGGCCGGTGGCGGCGTCGCATTCGAGGACGTGACCGGGCTCGAGGTCGTCGAGACGACGCTTGAAGGAAATCGCGCTACCGCGATCGCCACGTCCGGCAGCGTGACCGCCAGCGGCGGCGGCATCCACGGTCTGACAGGCGACCTGAGCATTCGCCGCAGCGTGCTCACGGGGAACGCGGCCGTCTCGCGCTCGACCGGGTCATTTCAGGCCAACGGGTACGGGGGCTCGATCAACACCTTCGACGGGGCGCTCACGATCGTGGCCTCACGACTGAACAACTCCCTTGCTCGTGCCGAGACGGGCGGCAATGCGGAGGTGGAGGGCGGCGCCGTCCGCCATGTCGCGGGTTCCGCTTTCAACCTCCGGGCCTCCCGTTTCGCCGGGAACCGAGCCGTCTTCGAAGGGAGTAGCCCCTCGGGCGGCGCGCGCGGCGGCGGCCTGGCCGTCTCGTCGTCGACCGCTCTCGTGGAGCGGACGACCTTTCACGCCAATCAGGCCCTCGCCGCGCCGGGTGGAGCCGCGTTCGGCGGCGGCCTCATCGTCGCCGAGGCGATCACGATCCGCAGCTCGACGGTGAGCGGAAACCTCGCCAGCGCTCCGGCAGCAGGCGGCGGCGGGATCGCGATCGAGGGCGAGACGACGATTCTGAACTCGACCTTCTCGGGAAACAGAGCTCGCGGGGCGACCGCGATCGGAGGCGGGATCCTCGCGGACGATGACCTCGCTACGACGCACGTAACGCTGGCCCGAAACCGCGCACGGCTGGGCGGAGGGCTCTACCGGCAGTCCGGTCCGACCCGCCTCCAAGCGACGCTCGTCGGCCTGAACCGCGGCACGGACGGGTCGCCGGACTGCAGCGGCTCGGTCATCTCGCTCGGGCGCAACCTGATCGCGAAGCCGGCGGGCTGCACTGTCACGCCTAACGCCACGGACCGAACCGGCGTCGCTCCGAAGCTCGGCCCGCTCGCCTCTAACGGCGGGCCTACGCAGACGATCCTCCTCCTCGCCGGGAGCCCGGCCCTCAACTGGATCCCGGCGGCAGAGTGCGCGGTGGCAAGGGATCAGCGCGGGGTCGCGAGGCCTCAGGGCCGCAAGTGCGACATCGGCGCGACCGAGCGGCGATCCGGGAGGCGGCCGTGAAGAGCGTGGCGGGACTTACGGCGGCCGTCGTCCTGGCCGCGGTCTACGCCGGTTCGGCCGGTGCGGCGATCGTGAACGTCGACTGCTCGAAGCACGACCTGCAGCGAAAGATCGACGCGGCCCCGGCCGGCTCGACGCTCCGCGTCAAGGGAATCTGCAGAGGTCAGTTCACGATCGACAAGAGCCTCACCGTCGACGGGACGCCGAGTGCGTCGCTCGACGGCGTCGAGCGCGGCAGGCCGCTGACAATCGATACCGCTCCCACGGTCCGGCTGCTCGACCTCATGATCACCGGCGGTCACGTGCTCGGGACAGCTGCCGACGGCGGCGGTATCAAGCACGACGGGGGGTCGCTCGTGCTGCGCCGCGTGGTCGTCGCCGGAAACCGTGCCGAGGCGATCGCGCCGGCGGGCCTCGGTGGATCGGCCGTCGGAGGCGGCATTTTTTCCTTGGGCTCGAACCTGGCGCTCTACGACTCGAGTGTCCGGAACAACACGGCCACGCTCAGCAGCCTCGGCTCGGGTAGCGCGGTCGGCGGAGGCATCTACCGACACGGTCGGCTCAGGTTGGATCACTCGAGCCTGATCGGCAACCGGGCGGGCGCGGCAGCCGCGCAGGAGTCGGTGGCCGCGTTCGGAGGCGGGCTCTATATCTGGGATACGGCTCTCCGTGTGATCTCGTCTCGGGTCGCGGACAACCGGGCAGCTGCTCGCGGCGCGGGCTCTGTCTCGAACGCTTCAGCCTGGGGCGGGGGCGTGTACGTGTACGGGGCGTCAAGTGTCACGCTCAGCCGCTCGACATTCGACCGGAATCTTGCCGTCGCCTTCGGGCCGGGAGGCGGTGTCACGGCCGGAGGGGGAGCCGTCAACGGCAGCCTCCCCACCGTCGTTGTCGAAAGGAGCGTGCTGACGGGCAACGAGGCGCGTGCGACCTCGTCCGCTTCTGCGGTCACGGCCGCAACCGGCGGAGCGTTCCTCGTTCAGTCGACGAGGTTCGAGCTGGTGCGATCCCGGATCGCCGACTCCCTCGCACACGCAGAGAGCGGGGGTTTCGCAGATGCCGCAGCCGGTGCCGCGACGCACTCGGGCGGGCAGCTCCTGGTGCGCCGGTCGCGCCTCACCTCGAACCGGGCAATCGCGGCGGCGGGCACGGAAATCGGGACAGCACGCGCCGGCGGCCTTTGGGCGGGTGGATCTAGCCTTCGTGTCGAGCGGTCGACCCTCGACGCCAATGTCGCGCGCGCGTCGGGTCAATCGACGACCACGGCGTCCGGTGGAGGCCTTGACGCGAGCGGCGGGTCGATCGCGCTCGTCGCTTCCACGGTGAGCCGCAACATCGCGTCCTCGGGGTCGAACAGCCTCGGCGGCGGCATCTGGATTTCGAGCCCGAGCGCCCATACGATCACGAGCTCGACGGTCGCGCTGAACCGGGCCGGCGGGGCGACAGCCCGCGGCGGTGGAATCGATACGTCGTCGGATCTCTCGATCAGAAGCTCCACCGTGGCGCGGAACCAGGCGAAGCTCGGCGGCGGAATCTATGTCGAGGGCGGCACGACCACGATCAAGGCGACTGCGATCGGCCAGAACAGGGGGCCTGGCGCACCGGACTGCGGCGGCCCGCTCGAGTCGGCCGGCTGGAACCTGATCGGGAACCTGACCGGGTGCAGCTTCGTAGAGTTCCGCGCCGAGAAGCGGAACCTTCCGACCAGGCTCGGCCCGCTCGCCTCGAACGGCGGGCCGACGCAGACGATTCTCCCGCTCGCCGGTAGCCCGGCGCTGAACTGGGTCCCAGACGCGCAGTGCCCGCCGAGGGACCAGCGCGGGGTCAGGCGCCCGCAGGGCCCGAAGTGTGAGATCGGCGCGGTCGAGCGGCGACCCGGCAGCCGGCCCTGAAGCAAGGGCTCGTCCTCGCGGCAGCGCTGCCCGTCGCCTGCGCTGTAGCCGGGCCGGTCGGCTCGGCCACGATCCGCGTCAACTGTGACACCGCCGATCTGCAGAACAGGGTCGACGCTGCTCCCGCAGGTTCGCGGCTCCTCGTCCGGGGTGTCTGCAGGGGCAACTTCGTCATCCTCAAGCGCCTGATCCTCGACGGAGATCCGCGCGCCACGCTGGACGCCGGTGAGGCCGGACGAACGCTGGCGGTCGACGCCGCGGCCGTCGTCAAGCTCCGAGACCTGAGGATCACCGGCGGGCACGTCGTGGTCGACTCGGCCATCGCCGGCGGGGCCGGGATCCTCCACGCCAGCGGCGACCTGACCCTGCGACGCGTGTCCGTCGTGGGCAACACCGTGAGCGGAACCTCCGGGATCGGGGCGTACGCCGCCGGCACCGGGGGCGGCATCAACTCGGCCGGAGGCTTACTGGCGCTCTACGACTCGAACGTTCGGGACAATGCGGTTTCCCTCGCCGGCCCGGGAACGCAGGGCGCCTACGGGGGCGGCATCTACCGGCAGGGGGTCACGAAGCTCGTTCGGACCTCGGTGTCGGAGAATCGCGTGGCATACGAGTCGTCCCAAAGCCAAGGAAACGCCGTCGGCGGTGGCATCTACACGGGAGGCAACCTGACGCTGCTCTCCGCTCGAATCACGGGCAACCGTGCGATCGCCAATGGAAGCGGCGTGGGCACTGCCACGGCATGGGGCGCCGGAGTCCAGCTCAATTTCACGCCGAGGTTCGTCATGCGCAACTCGACCGTCGGCTGGAACCGAGCCGTCGCGGCAGCTGCGGGAGGGCTCACAGATGCTCGTGGGGGAGGACTGCACGGCGATGCGCCCGAGGCGAAGGTCGTCGGGTCGAGGATCGTCGGAAACTCCCTGCGCTCCGTTCAGACGGCCGGCGGCAACGCATTCTCGTTCGGAGGCGGCCTCGCCCTGACCTCGGCCGACTTCACATTGCTTCGCTCGAGAGTGACGCGGTCTACGGTGCTGGCTGAGGGAGGGGGAGAAGCCACCGCTCAGGGCGGAGGGCTTGGTCTTCCTCTCGATACCGGCATCATCGGTCGGACGCGCATCGATCAAAATCAAGTCCGCGCGCTGGACGTCGACGCGGACGGATTCGCCGCAGGTGGGGGCATCTGGGCAGCCGAGTCCGATCTGACCGTCGTCAATTCGACGCTTGACGCCAACCGCGCGAGGGGCGGTGGCAACACGCTCGGCAGAGCTCAGGGCGGCGGTGCGGAAGTCTCGGGCCGGTTGACCCTCCGGAGCTCGACGGCGAGTCGCAACGTCGCCACGTCGGGAGCCCTGAGCCGAGGAGGCGGCATCCGCCTCGACGGCACCACACCGAGTTGGTTCGTGAACTCGACCCTGGTACGCAATCGTGCGGCAGGGCTCATCTCAGAGGGTGGCGCCATCAGCACCGCAGCCGAGCTCGCGATCACGCACTCGACGGTCGCGCGCAACACGGCGACGAGCGGCGGCGGGATCCATGCGGAGGATCGAACGACCACGCTCAAGGCCACCATCGTCGCAGCCAACCCGGGCCAGAACTGCAATGGCGCAACCTTCGCGAGCACCGGGTGGAACCTGTTCGGAGATCCCACGGGCTGCCCTCTGACGCCGACGGACCAGCAAAACGTATCGGATCCGAGGCTCGGTCAGCTCGCCTGGAACGGCGGGCCGACCCAGACCCTCCGCCTCCTCGCGGGGAGTCCGGCACTGAACTGGATTCCAGGCGCTCTCTGCGCCACGGCCGAGGATCAGCGTGGTGTCCGGCGGCCCCAGTCCGGAAAGTGCGATGTGGGAGCGTTCGAGCGCCGGCCGGGGGGCAAGCCGTGAGGAGGATTCCTCGCGCCGCGTGGATCGCGCCGGCGGCACCGAGCGACAGCCCACAGAGCACGGCGCGCTAGGCTCGGGCAGTGATCCGACGCAGATCCCGAACCGGCCCACGGGCGTGAGGCACCCAGCACTGGGAACCGCCGCGCTTGCCGCCTCGGTCGCACTCGTCTTCATCCCGGTCGGCGGGGCAAGCCTCGCGGGGACGCCGACGCTCTCGGCGCCCTCGTCCGTCGCCCTCCCGTCCCGCGCGATCTCGTGGTCGCCGCCGAGCCGTACAGCCGTCCCGATCGACACCCGGGACAAGGCCGAGGTCAGAGAGGCCTGGATGACCCGCATGGCACCGACGCTAAATGTCCGGCCCCGGTGGAGCGGCAGCGAGCGGCCTTGCCGGGCGGGCAGTCCGTCCGCCGCGGCGCAGCGGGCCACTCTGAAGGCCCTCAACTTCGTTCGCGCCCTCGGCGGGCTCGACCCGGTGGAGTTCTCCAGCGACCTGTCGGCCCGGGCACAGAAGGCTGCCCTGATCATGGCTGCCAACGACGCTCTGAGCCACTACCCGCCTCGAAGCTGGAGGTGCTGGACGAGGCAAGGGAAGAACGCTGCCGGTGCGTCGAACCTGGCTCTCGCGTACCCCGCGCTGACCGGCGGCGGGGTGATCGTGCAGTACATGGACGACCAGGGCACCTACAACACGGCGGTCGGCCATCGGCGCTGGATCATGTATCCGTTTCAGAGGCGGATGGGCAGCGGGCTGACCACCACCTCGAACGCGCTCTACGTCTTCGGCCCCACGAACCAGCAGGCTCCTAACCCGAACTGGGTGGCCTGGCCCACGGCCGGGTACTTCCCGTCGCCGCTCGAACCCCTCGGTCGCTGGTCGCTCAGCTCGGGCCTATCAGGGACGGATTTCTCGCGGGCGAGAGTCTCGGTCACGCGAGGCGGAAACGCCCTCGACGTGAAGGTGCACTACGTGTTTGACGGCTACGGTCAGCCCACGCTCGTGTTCGAGGTCAAGAACGTGGGCTCGGCGGGTGTCTACCGGGTGAACGTCACTCGCATCCGCGGCGCCGGTCCGACCTCCCACAGCTACACGGTGCGCCTCTTCCAGCCGTAGCGCCCCGCCCGCAGACCCGTCATCCTTCACGCCGTGTTCGACCACGTGACGATCCGGGTCTCGAACAGGGAGGCGTCGGAGCGCTTCTACGAGACGCTGCTCCGCGTCCTTGGTTTCGACAAGGGCTGGAGCGGCGAGTCGCTCGCCGAGTGGAACACCTTCTCGCTGCTGGTTGCGCCCGCCAGCGAGGAGAAGCCGGTCACGCGGCGCCTGCACCTCGGGTTCCAGGCGCCCTCGCGGGAGCTCGTGGACGAGTTCTGGCGGGTCGGAACCGAGGCCGGCTACCCGAGCGACGGCGAGCCCGGGCCTCGGCCGGAGTACTCGCGACGACTACTACGGCTCGTTTCTCCTCGACCCCGACGGGAACAGCGCCGAAGCCGTCCACCACGGCGGGATCCGCGGCGAGGGGCCGATCGACCACGTCTGGATCCGCGTCGCGGACGTCGCGCGGGCCAAGCGCTTCTACGAGGCGGTTGCGCAGCACGCCCGGTTTCGCCTGGATCATGACTCCCCCGACCGCGCCCAGTTCGTCGGGGAGGCAGGTTCCTTCTCTGTCGTCGCCGGCGACGAGCCGACCGAGCAAGTCCATCTCGCGTTCCTCGCCGCCACGAACGAGGCGGTCGAAGGGTTCCACCGCGAGCTCGTGGGCGCGGGCTACCGGGACAACGGCCAGCCGGGCGAGCGGCCGGTCTACCACGAGGGCTACTACGGCGCCTTCGTCCTCGACCCCGACGGCAACAATGTCGAGCTCGTGAACCACAACCGCTGAACACGCGGCCGGACGGCGCTATGGTCGAGCCGTGAGCGACCCGCTGCACGCGCGGGAGGAGGTTCAGTCGGCGCTCGACGCCGCCTCCGTGCGCGCGGCCGAGTACCTACGGGGGATCGGTGCCGACCACGTCCTTCGACCGGGCGCAGAGCAAGCGGCGGAGAGCTGGCGCGCGCCGCTGCCGGAGGAGGGGAACGGCACGCTCGCTGCAGTAGAGGAGCTTGCGCGCCGCGGGCAGGAAGCAGCCACGCGTTCCAGCGGGCCGCGCTTCTTCCACTTCGTGATGGGGGGCGGCACGCCGGCCGCGCTCGCCGCCGACTGGCTCGCGTCGACCTACGACCAGAGCGCCTACACGTGGGCCTCGTCGCCGTTCGCATCGGCCCTCGAGCAGGTGGCCGTGGGCTGGCTGCGGGAGCTCTTCGAGCTGCCGGACGCCTTCGGCGGCGTGCTCGTCAGCGGGGCGACGATGGCGAACTTCACCGGTCTCGCCGCGGCGCGGAACTGGTGGGCAGAGCGGCAAGGCGTCGACGTCGAGGAAGCCGGGCTCACGGGGCTTCCGGCTCCAGCCGTCCTGACGAGCGGCTACGTGCACTCGACGGCAATCCTCGCGCTCGGGATGCTCGGGCTCGGCCGGGGCAACGTCGAGCGGCTCGCACGTGACGGCGCGGGGCGTCTCGACCTCGACGCGCTGCGAGCGCGGCTGCGGGCGCTCGCTGCGCCGGCGATCGTGATCGCGAATGCAGGCGAGGTGAACGCCGGCGACTTCGACCCGATCGCCGAAATGGCCGACCTCGCGGAGGAGCACGACGCGTGGCTCCATGTGGACGGCGCCTTCGGGCTCTTCGCGCGTCTCGCGCCCGGGACACGGCAGCTCACCGAGGGCATCGAGCGGGCTCATTCGATCGCGTCGGACGGACACAAGTGGCTGAATGTCCCGTACGACTGCGGCTTTACATTCGTCCGCGACCCCGGCCGGCTCGCCCGGGCGCTCAACGTGGGCGCGCCCTACCTGCCGGCGCCGGATGATCCTCACCCGAACTTCGGCTTCCTGTCGCCGGAGAGCTCCCGGCGCGCGCGAGCGCTCGCGGTGTGGGCGACGCTAGACGCCTACGGGCGGGCGGGCTACCGCGAGATGGTCGAGCGGCACCTCGGCCTGGCGCAGCACCTTGCGCGGCGCGTCGACGCCGAGCCCGAGCTCGAGCGCCTCGCCGAGGTGCCGCTCAACATCGTCTGCTTCCGCGCGTGCCCCGAAGGCACTCCCGAGGAAAGCCTCGACGACCTGAACCGTGAGCTGGGAGCCGAGCTCCTGCGCGACGGCCGCGTGTTCGCCGGCACGACCGTCTACGACGGCAAGGTGGCGTTCCGCCCGGCGATCGTCAACTGGCGGACCGAAGAGCGCGACGTCGACCTTTTCGTCGACGTCCTGCTCGAGCTACTCCGCACTCGGGGCTAAGCGATGCTCAACGGTCGGCTCGGCGACAGGTCAGCACGGTCTCGGCGGCACCCGCCCGCCGGTTCAGCGGCCGACGGAGACGACGCGCGCGCGCCAGGAACCCCGCGGGGCCTTGACGTCGACCTCGTCGCCCGCCTTGGAGCCGAGCAGCGCCTGGCCGAGCGGTGAGCTCGGCGAGACACCGCCGACGCTCGAGATCTCGACTTCCATCGGCTCCCCGTCGTCGAGTCGCTCGATCTTGACCCGGGAGCCGACTGCGACCGCGCCGCTCTTCGCGGCGGCCTCCTCGTCGACGAGCTCGCGCCCGGTGCAGCCGGTCGCGGAGGATCGTGATTCGCCGCTCGAGGAGGCCCTGCTCGTTCTTGGCGGCGTGGTACTCGAAGTTCTCCGAGAGGTCGCCGAACCCACGCGCCGTCTTGATCGCCTGGACGACCTCTGCGCGCTTCGGGCCCTCGAGCTCGGCCAGCTCGGCCTCGAGCTGAGCCTTCTGGGCCAGGGTGAGCGGCTCGGCTCTGTCGTTCACGATCACCCACCCTAGCGACGACATCCTCCGATTCTGCTGCTACGGTGGGAGCACGGACGGCGACGTAGTCGTCCCGTGAGCTCTGACTTCTCGGTTCCTTCGCGGTTCGGGGTAGACGGATCTCAACCCGAGCAAGACAAAGGAGTTGAATCGAGTGCAGCAGTCGTTCCATGAGCTTGGCGTGAGCGCGCGCATCGCGCAGTCGCTCGCCGAGCGAGACATCATCGAGCCATTCCCCGTGCAGGCGCTCGTCCTGCCGGAGGCCCTCCGGGGCCGCGACGTCCTGGCCAAGAGCCCGACGGGCTCCGGCAAGACGCTCGCGTTCGCCATCCCGATCGTCGAGGGGCTCGACCCGACCGGACGAGCGGCCGGCCGCGCTCGTCCTCGTGCCGACCCGCGAGCTCGCGGCGCAGGTCACCGAGGAGCTCGAGCGGATCGCCCCGCGCGGGATCGAGGTCGCGTCCGTCTACGGCGGCGTGCCCTTCCCGGCCCAGATCAAGGCCGCAAAGCGCGCCCACGTGATCGTCGCGACGCCGGGCCGGCTCAACGACCTCCTCGAGCGCAAGGCAGTCGCGCTCGACGGCGTCAGCGTCCTCGTCCTCGACGAGGCCGACCGGATGCTCGACATGGGCTTCCAGCCGCAGGTCGACCGGATCGTGGCGCGACTGCCGCGGAGAGCGCCAGACGATGTTCTTCTCCGCGACGCTCGACGGCGTCGTCGGCGCGCTCGCGCGGCGCTACACGAACGACCCGGCCCGCCTTCGAGGCCGGGCTTCGCGGTCGGTCACGGAGAAGGGCGACGTCGAGCACCGGTTCGTGGCGGTCACGCACGAGAACAAGGTCGAGACGCTCGCGGGGCTCCTGACGGAGGAGGCCGGCACCGGCGCTCGTGTTCGTGCGGACGAAGCGCGGCGCAGACCGGCTCGTCCAGAAGCTCGACCGGCACGGCGTCAAGGCCGTCGCGATGCACGGCGACATGACGCAGGGCCGGCGCGAGCGGGCGCTCAAGGCGTTCGACACCGGCAGGGCGACGACGCTCGTCGCCACTGACGTCGCCGCACGAGGGCTCGACGTCGAGAACATCGGCCAGGTCGTCAACTTCGACCCGCCGGCCGAGCACACGTCCTACGTCCACCGCGTCGGCCGCACCGGCCGCGCGGGTCGAAGCGGCGTCGGCGTCACGCTCGTCCTCCCGGAGCAGCAGACGGACGTGAGCCACGTCGCTCGGCGCCTCGGGCACATGGATCAGCTCGAGAGCGCCGGCCTGAAGGTGGCGCCTGCGCGCCTCGTCTACTCCTCGCGGAGCCGCGGGCGCTCGAAGTGGGGCGCGACGCGGCCTCGCCGCAAGATCTAGTGGCTCGCCGCAGACCGACCAGGATCCGCGCGGCGGGAGCACGTCGCCGCGCGGCGAGGCAGCGCAGGCCGATCCGGCAGCTCCGCCCACGCGTGCCTGCGTCCGGCTAGCCGGAACGCCTCGTCGCTTACGCGGCCTGCCAGGGGCCGATGCCGACGATCCGCTCCGGCGTCAAGCGAATGACGAACCCGGGCGGCGGGTCCGGCATCGGCGGGAACTTCACGCCGGGGCCGATGTAGGTCTCGGCGAGCCGCTGGAGGAGCTCGGGTGCGCCGCCCTCGGTGACGCGCGCGTGGCCGTGGACGACGAGGTAGTGGTGGAGCCCCATCGCATTCGACTCCGTGCCCTCGAGCGAGATCGAGACGCGCGGGTCACGCTCGACGTTCTTCACCTTCTGGTGGCGGTTCAGGTGCGCCGAGACGATCTCGTCGCCGTCGAGCCCGACCCAGACGATCGTCACCTGTGGGCTCCCGTCTCTGTTCAGGGTGACCATGTGCGCGAGCGCAGCCGACTCGAGGAGCTCGCTGGCGCTCTCGGGCAGGACGGCCACGCGGCGACCGTACCCGCGGGGGCGCGACACGTCCAGCGGCAAAGCGGGACCCGCTCAGGAGCTATACGCCGTCGCCCCCGTGCAGGTCCCGCAGCCGCATTCTCCACCTCCGCGGGCCGCCAGGCGACCCCCTACCGGGTCTAACCTTCGACCATGGCCGATCTCGAGCCTGAGATCCGCGAGCGGATCGACGATCCCGTACCCGACGAGGCGGAACGGGAGGCCCGTCTCTCGCCCGGAGGACGCGGTCGCCCAGATGCGTCTGAACGTGCCCGCCCGCGGCAACGCGCGCCTGCGGCGCCTGCTCGGGCGCGCGACCGGGATACGGCCCTGAAGGCCTGGTGGCACGTTGCCAACGTCAACGCCGTCAAGCGCCTCGGGATCAACGATCACTCCTGGATCCACATCCAGATCGTCGCCAACATCGCGCTCAAGCTCCTGCGCCAGCTGGCGAAGCGCGGACGTCCAGCCGTCCCTCGTCAGCGGACTACGGGCTGGAGCAGGAGGACGCCGAGGTCGTGGTCGTGCTCGCCGCGCTCCTGCACTGCGTCGGCATGTCGATCCACCGCGACCGCCACGAGGACTGGAGCCTCTTCCTGGCCGAGCCGAAGGCGCGCGAGCTCCTCGAGGGGATCTACGAGGAGCCGGCGCTCACGGTGGTCGTCTCGGAAGTGCTCCAGGCGATCACCAGCCATCGGAGCGGCGGCCATCCGCTGACGCTCGAGGCCGGCATCGTCCGGGTCGCCGACGCCCTCGACATGGCCGAGGGCCGCTCGCGGATCCCGTTCGAGCGCGGCCGGGTCTCGATCCACTCGCTCTCGGCGGCCGCGATCGACGCCGTCTCGATTCGGCGAAGGCGAGCAGCGGCCGATCGCGATCGAGATCACGATGAACAACTCGGCCGGCGTCTACCAGGTCGACGAGCTCCTCGCGGCCAAGCTCCGCGGCTCCGGGCTCGAGCCCTACGTCGAGGTAACCGCCCGCGTCGACTCGGACGCCGAGAAGCGGCTCGTCGGCGTCTACCGGATCGGGGAGGAGACCTAGGTGGAGTACGCCGGCATCTCGCCCTATCTCATCTGTGCCGACGCCGAAGCTGAGATCGCGTTCCTCGAGCGCGCCTTCGGCTTTCGCGAGGTACTGCGAGCCACGAGCACGGACGGCGAGCTCCGGCATGCGGAGCTCCGGCTCGGCGACAGGTCGGTGATGCTCGGCGGCGGAAGCGAGCGCCCCTCCGGCGAGGAGCTGCCGCGCGTCCTCGTCCACATGTACGTCGATGACGTGGACACGCTCTACCGCCGCGCGGTCGAGGCCGGCGCGAAGCCCGTCAACGAGCCGGAGGACAAGCCCGAAGGCGATCGCCGCGGCGATCTCGTCGATCCCGAAGGATTCTGGTGGTCGCTCTCGCAGCACGTCCGCGACGTCCCGCCGGAGGAGTGGGGCGGCACGGTCGCGAGCTCGAACCTTGGCTGAAGGCACGTCGAGGCTCCTCGTCTTCGTCCCGGCCTGGAACGAGGAGGAGAGCCTGCCGGGCGTACTCGAGGAGCTCCACGAGCGGCTGCCCGAAGCGGACGTGCTCGTCGTCGACGACGGGTCGACCGACCGCACGGCCAACGTCGCTCGGGAGGGCGGTGCCCACGTTGTCAGCTTCCCGAGAAACCTCGGGCTGCCGGCCGGCGTCGCGGCCGGCTACGCCTTTGCGCTCGAGCACGGCTATGAGCTCACCGGCCGGGTCGACGCGGACGGTCAGCATCCAGTCGGGGAGCTCGCGCGTCTCCTCGACCTCGTCCGTGGCGACGAGTGCGATGTCGCGGTCGGCTCTCGCTTCGCCTCAGGCGACGGCTACGAGCCTTATCGCTACCGGCCCGACCGGACGCGCACCTTCGGGACTGCGCTCCTCCGTCGTGCGATGCGCGTTCGCCTGGGCGAGCCGTTCGCGGATGCGACGAGCGGGATGTACGCGGTGAACGAGAGGGCGCTGCCGCTCCTCGCGCAGCCCTACTCGAGCGGAGCTCCCGAGGTCGAGGCGCTCCTTCGCCTCTCGAAGGGCGGGCTCAGGATCCGCGAGGTGCCGGTGTCGATGCGCGAACGCGCGAGCGGTCAGTCGAAGCTTCAGGGGAAGAAGGCGTTCCTGCTCGTCGTGACGGTGGTCGGTGCCCTCGTGGCCTGGCGTCGGCGCCGCTGAGGGGCCGGTAGAAGAGCTTCCGCCAGCCGCCGATCCCGACGTAGCCGATCGTGGCCACCGGGCGGAACCCGAGCCGCTCGAAGATGCGGTGGATGCGGTTCTCCGGATGAAAGGCGGCGCAGACCGCGACCGGGTCCCTGTGCGCGAACGCACGGAAGATGTGGGGGTACATGGCCCGGTGCAGGCGGCCGCCGCGCAGGCCGGGCTCGGTGTAGAGCTCGTAGAGGTAGCCCACCAGCGGCGGTAGCACGAGCTCCGCGTCGAGGTAGTCGATCCGAGCGCGGCCGATCCCAATCCAGCAGCACTGGACGACTCGCCCCTCGAGGACGCCGACCCAGCACACATGGCCTGCGTCGAAGCGTCTGCGGACCTCGGCCATGTCGGCCTCCGGAGAAAGCGCCGCAAGGACATCGGCGTCGTCGAGAGTCGCCTCGCGGAACTCGACGGGCAGCCCCGGGTCGACATCAGCCAGCGGGGGCTCGAACGGGCGCTCCATGAGGAGCATGCGCCGGAAGCCGAGCTCGCCGATCACACGGAAGGCAAGGCTCCCGAGGCCCTCGGCCCGTGCAACCTCGGCCGCGCGGCGCGCGACGCTGCGTGGCGTCCAGCCACGGCTCACAGGCGCGTTGCTCTGACGCCGAAGAAGTACCCGGTGAGGTAGCGGGTGGGGAGCGCTCCCAGTCGCTCGGTCGAGCGAAGCAGGCCGAGGAAGCGCTCCTGTACCTCGGGCCCGCCTCGGCGCTCGAGCACCCGTCCGGCCAGTACGGCCAGGACTCGGGGGCTGTGCACGAGCGTGGTCTCCTCCTCGACGCGAAAGCCGGCCGCAGCGAGCAGGCTGACGAGCGGCCTGCGCGCGTAGGTGGCTCCGACGTGGTACGGCGCGAGGCCGACCCGGGCGGTGAGCGGCCCGAGCCGAAGCCAGACACGGTTCAGGTGCCGAGACGGGATCGCGCGGAGGATCGCCACGAGCGGATTCAGTGGGTTGTCGAGCGTCAGGAGGAGCGTCCCGCCGGGGCGGAGGACGCGCGCGAGCTCCCGCACACTCGCGTCGATCTCCTCGCGCGTCTCGAAATGGTCGAGGGTCGAGTTCGAGACCACGGCGTCGACCGAGCCTGCCTCGAGTGGTAGCCGGCGGATCTCCGCGATCAGCGCCTCGAGCTTGGGATAGCGCAACCGTGCGGCCGCGACGATCTGCGCCGAGACATCGACCCCCACCACGCGGTCCGCTCGCTCGACCAGGCTCGGATAGAGGCCGTCGCCCATCGCCTCGTCCCAGAGGTCGGTCTTCAGCATCGTGCCGCTGCGAGGCGGGAGCCACCGCCGGGCGAGCGCCGAGTTCACCTCGTCGCTGTACCGCCGCCAGAGGGCTTGGCTCGGCGCTGCCTTCCAGAGCTCCGCGACCACGTCCCAGTCTGGGACGCCGTCCTGCTGCGGGGCGGCCGCGGACAGGTACGGGCCCGGCGCCGTCGTCACGGCCGAGCCTCCAGACGCATCCGCACCGGGCTCGCGGGCCGGAGGGTCAGCCAGGCGCTCGGCCGTACTTCCCCGTCGTCGACAGGCCGAAGCCGCCAGCGCCGGCAAACGTGCGCCAGGGTCAGGGCGGCTTCGAGCATCGTGAAGGAAGCGCCGAGGCAGATCCGCGGGCCCGCCCCGAATGGCATGAACGTAAGCCGCGGCCGCTCCGCCTGCGCCTCGTCGGCCCAGCGGTCGGGGTCGAAGCGGTCGGGATCCTGCCACCAGCGTGGATCGCGGTGGGTCACCCAGGGCGAGAAGAGGATCGCGCCGCCCCGCGGGATGACATAACCGTCGTAATGGAGGTCTTCGCGGGCGATCCTGGAGAACACCCAGACCGGCGGATACAGGCGCAGCGCCTCGCGGAGCACCCGTCCGAGCAGGTGGAGCTTCGGCACGTGCTGCGGCGTCAGCGGTCCGGCGCCGACGACCTCGTCGAGCTCCGCGTGCAGGCGCGCCTCGACCTCGGGGTGCCGTGCGAGCAGGTACCACGCCCACGTGAGCTGCGCCGCCGTGGTCTCGTGGCCGGCAAAGAGGACCGTCGCGACCTCGTCGTAGATCAACTGGTCGGTGAGGTGGTCTGCCCCGTTCTCCTGGGCCCGGAGCAGGAGCGAGAAGAGATCGTCCGGCTCCGTAGCGAGCCGCCGGCGCTCCTCGACGAGATCGCCCATAGTCGCGTGGAGCGTGTGCAGGTGCTCGTGCAGGCGCCTGAGCGGCGGCAGCGGCAGCCGCTCCCAGTACGACGCGTACGGGAGCGTCAGCCGGTTCGTCCACTGCACCACATCGCGCAGCGACCGGTTGAGCGTCTCCGCTCGATCGCCGAGGTCGGTGGAGAGGAGTGCGTGGCCGATGACCTCGAGCGTCAGCCTGTACATCTCCGGGTGGACGTCGAGCACGGCGCCGTTACGCCACCTCCCGGTCGTCGTCGTGATCACCTCGAGCATCCGGTCGCCGTAGGCCTCGACCTTCGGGTGGGTGAAGCCGCGCTGGAGGATCCGGCGCTGCTTGTGGTGGAGCTCGGCCTCACTCGTCAGGAGCCCGTTCCCGATCAGGCGCCGAGCCTGTTGCATCGTTGGGCCCTTCGTGGTGTGCCGGTGCTCGGCGACCAAAAGACGGTGAATCGCCTCGGGATCGAGGACCAGGTAATGGCGCCTGCTCCCGATCAGCTGAAAGTGGACGAGGTCGCCGTAGCGGGGCAGCTCGCGAAGCCAGCCGAGGGCATCGCGCCGAAAGCGCAGAAGGGTTTGGGGGGTCCTCTTCGGGCCGGGCGGAAAACGATCGCGCCGGCGTTCGGCTTTGGCTGGGACGGTGGAGGCGTTCACTCCCGGGAGACTTTATGCCCGCGCCCGCGCTAGCGTGAAGGCGTGTCCTACCCCGGTTACGCGCTCGTGATCCCCGGCCAGGGCGATTTGCGGGGCGACGGGGCCTACCGGCTGACCGGGCGGTGTGAGCGACTCCTCGAGAGCGCCGCCGAGCTCGCCGCCCGCCGGCGCCCTGCCGCCGTCGTCTTCACCGGCTGGTCGCCGTCGGGTGGCGAGACCGAGGCGGCGCAGATGCTGGCCGCCTGGCCGGGTCGAGACGACGTCGAGCTCGTCGCCGAGGAGACCGCCGCGACGACGGCGCAGAACGCAGCGCGGACGCTGCCGCTGCTCCTCGAGCGCGGCGTGGGTGAGGCGACGATCGTCTGCACCCCGCTCCACCGCGCTCGCGTCGCGTACTTCTTCCGAGCGATCTACGGCCGGTATGGGATTGCGTGCCGGTTCCACTCGGCTCCGTGCGGCTTCTCGGGCACGGCTCTTGCCTGGGAGGCGGTCGCTGTGTCGGTCGCGCGACGGCAGCGGCGGGAGGTGCTGGCCGAGCTCTCGGCCCGTCTGAGGTGAAGCAGGGGATCGAGGTTGCGCGGCGTGTCGCCGATTGAAGACGCGATGCGACGAGCCGTCCTCCTCATCCTCGCCTGCGGGCTCGCCGCGGCCGCGACTGGTTGCGGTGTCGGAGGCGCGACGTCCGGCGCGTCGGGAGTGCCCGAGCCCCGCGAGCTCGCCTGGGATGCCTTCCGGGCCGCGCAACGCGCCGGCAGCGTGCACTACGTCTTCGAAGCGACGATGGCCGCGAACGGCAGCAGAACGGCCACCGTCCGGTTCGACGGCGCCATCGGCCGGGGCCGCGCCCAGGCCGACGTGAGCTTCAGCGGCAACGGCCAGACGCTCGCCGGGACGCTCCTCTACGACCGCACCGGGTTCTTCGTGCGATATCTCGGCAAGTGGTACGGCGAGCAGATTCCGACCGAGCAGGCGGACGACCTCCGGTCGCGGCTGAGGTCGGAGGACTCCTTCGCGACTCAGTTCGACGACATCTTCGAGGGCAGCGTCAGTAGCGGCCCGGTTGCGGACGGGGTTCCGACCTGGGCGTACAACGGCCGGCTGGATGTCGACGGGATCGCCGAGCTGGCCGAACAGGAAGGCGAGTCGCTCGAGGAAGGCGATCGGGAGCAGCTCGAAGCACTGGCCGAGAGCGCGCGCTTCACCCTCCTCGTCGGGAAGTCCGACCTGCTCCCTCGCGCGTTTCGGCTCGACCTGCTCGGGGAGGGGGCCGACCTGGCCGGCATCGCCGGTGCGAATCCAGGGTCGGTGAGCCTTACTCTGAGCGGCTCCTTCTCGCGCTGGGGCGAGCCGGTCAGAATCACGCCGCCCGAGTCATTCGCTCCGCTCGACGAGCTCTTCGGCCAGTTCTTCCCTTTCTAGCTAGTAGGCCGAGCCGGGCCGGCCTGGGGCGCCGGTAACCTTGGCCCGGCTCATGCCCGAGAAGCGGTACCTGATGACGCCCGGGCCGACGCCGGTCCCGCCGCAGGTGGCGGCGGCGCTCTCGCTGCCGATGGTGCACCATCGCGCACCGGAGTTTCGGGAGCTCCTCACGGATCTCCTCGGGAAGCTCAGGCGGGTGTTTCGGACGGAGAACGACGTGCTTCTCTATGCCGGCTCGGGCACGGCCTGCATGGACGGCGCCGTCGCGAACCTCTGCTCGCCGGGCGACCGCGTCCTCGTGGTGAGCGCCGGCAACTTCGGCGAGCGCTGGACGGCGATTTCGAACGCCTACGGCTGTGACGTGCAGACGCTCGCGTACGAGTGGGGCGAGGTGCCGAGCGCGGACGACGTCGCCCGGAAGCTCGACGAGCTCGGCGGGGCGCACGCCGTCTTCCTGACGCACTCGGAGACCTCGACCGGCGTGGTGTGCGACCTCGAGGAGCTCGCGGCGCGGATCCGGCCCTCAGGCGTCCTCGTGGTCGTCGACGCGATCTCGAGCCTCGGCGCCGTGCCGCTCGAGATGGACGCCTGGGGGATCGACGTCGTCGTCTCCGGGTCGCAGAAGGCTCTCATGTGCCCTCCCGGGCTCGGCCTCGTCGCGGCTTCCGAGCGGGCCTACGAGGCGGCCGAGCGCGCAACCTCGCCACGCTTTTTTCTGGACTGGCAGCGGACGCGGGACTCGCACCGGGACGATCCTGCCGCGACGCCCTTCACGCCGGCCATCCCGGTCATCCGCGGGCTTGCGGTCGCGGTGGAGCTCCTCCTGGCCGAGGGCCTCGAGGCCGCCTTCGAGCGCCACCGGAAGCTGGGCCGGGCGGCCCGCGCAGGCGTCAAGGCGATGGGCCTCGACCTCTTCTCCCCCGACGACGACAGTGCTGCGGTCGTGACCGCGATCCGCATGCCTGAGGGCATCGACGCGGGCGCTGTCATCCAGGTGCTCTCGGAGCGCTTCGGGATCACGATGGAGGGCGGGCGCAAGGCGCTTCGCGGGAAGATCGTGCGGATCGGTCACATCGGCTACGTGGACGTCTTCGACGTCACCACCTCGCTCGCCGCGCTCGAGCTGGCCCTTGCCGAGCAGGGCGCGGAGATCGAGCGCGGCACGTCTGTCCCCGCCGCGCTCGAGGCGTACGGCGAGCCGGCCGGCCTCCGCGTGTGACAACGATGCGGCGAAACGCGCGCGAACCACGCCTTGTGACTCAGAGCCACTTATGGAACCCGGCTTCCCAAGCGCCTTCTGACCGCGCACCCCGACTTCGTGGCTCTGAGCCACAAGCTCGGCTGGCGCCCACGCGATGGTGAGCCAGGCAGGCGCGGAGGCCGGCGCGGTGGGCCTTCTGGGCTCGGCGATGAAGGTGCTTGTCCGCGAGCCGATCGCCGCGGCCGGTGTGGAGCTCCTCCGGGAGCGGTTCGACGTCGACCTCGACTCCGAGTCCGACCTCGTGGAGCGGATCGCCGAGTATGACGCGCTCATCGTCCGGAGCGGCACCAAGGTGACCGCTGAGGTGATCGACCGCGCGGAGCGGCTCAAGGTGATCGGCCGTGCCGGCGTCGGCATCGACAACGTCGATGTGGCGGCGGCGACCCGGCGCGGGATCGTCGTCGCGAACGCGCCACAGTCCACGGTGATCTCCGCGGCCGAGCACACAATCGCGCTCCTGCTCGCCCTCGCCCGCAACGTGCCACAGGCACACGCGGCGCTCCGTGAAGGGCGTTGGGAGCGTTCCCGCTTCGGTGGTATCGAGCTGGCCGGCAAGACGCTCGGCGTCGTCGGCTTCGGGAGGATCGGCCAGCAGGTCGCTCGCCGCGCCCGCGCACTCGAGATGCGCGTCGTCGCCTACGACCCGTACGTGGCGCCCGACCGGTTCCGCGCGCTCGGCGCCGAGCACGCGTCCGAGCTCGGCACCCTCCTCGCCGAGTCCGACTTCGTGACGCTGCATCTGACGCTCACCGAGGAGACGCGCGGCCTCCTGGGCCGGGAGCAGCTGGCCGCAGCCAGGCCGGGAGTCCGCATCGTCAACGTCGCCCGCGGCGAGCTCGTGGACGAGGAGGCCCTCGCCGAGGCCCTTCAGAGCGGCCAGGTCGCCGGCGCCGCCCTCGACGTCTTCTCGGTGGAGCCGTACGCGGGCCCGCTCCTCGAGCTTCCGAACGTCATCGTGACGCCGCATCTCGGGGCCTCGACGGAGGAAGCGCAGGATCGGGCCGGCGTCATCGTGGCCGAGCAGGTCTGCGCGGCCCTCGAGGGCCGGGTCGTCACGAACGCGGTGAACATGCCTGCCGTCGCGCCCGAGACGCTCGAGCGGCTCCGGTCCTACCTGCCGCTCGCCGCCAAGCTGGCCGCGCTCGCCGTGGAGCTCGCCGGGGGGAACCCGACGCGGCTGGACCTCCAGTACCTCGGGGCGCTCGCCGAGGAGGACACGCGGCTCCTCACCGTCGCGGCGCTGAACGGCGTCTTCCACGGACGGATCGAGAACATCAACTACGTGAACGCCCCCCTCGTCGCGGCGGAGCGCGGCCTCGAGGTGCGGGAGGAGTCGAGCGCGCACTCGCCCGACTTCACGAGCGTTGTCGCGGTAACGGCCCACGCCGCCGGCGAGCCCGCGACCGTGGCGGGCACCGTCTCCGGCCGTGAGCAGCGCGCCCGCCTCGTTCAGGCGCTCGGCTATGCGATCGAGGTCGAGCTCGACCGCTTCATGCTCTTCGCCGAGAACGACGATCGTCCCGGGATGATCGGCGCGCTGGGGCGGATCCTGGGCGAGTCCGGCGTCAACATCGCCAACATGGCGGTCTCGCGCGACCGGCGGGAGGCACGCGCCCTGATGGCGCTCTCCCTCGACTCCCAACCGCCCTCGGAAGTCCTCGAGCGCCTGCGGGCCGAGCCCGGCTTCGTGGCAGCACGCTCTCTCGTCCTCCCCGAGGCGTGAAGGTCTGGCCGGAGCAGGTGGAGCGCGTCGCGCGCGTTTTGCGCGACGCCCAGGTCGAGACCCGGATCGAGGAGTTCGCCGACGGGACGCCCACGGCGGACGCGGCCGCCCAGGCCGTCGGCTGTGAGCTCGGCCAGATCGTCAAGTCGCTCGTCTTCACGTCGGATCGTGGTTTCGTCGTGGCTCTCGTCCCGGGCGACCGCCGCGCGGATCGCGCCAGGATCGCCCGCGAGGCCGGCGTCGAGCGCGTGAAGACCGCCGGGCCTGAGGACGTCTTCCGGGCGACGGGGTTCAGGGCGGGAGGCGTGGCGCCGTTTCCGCTGCCGGAGGTGCAGCTCGTCCTCGCCGACCGGCGCCTCCTCGCTCACCGGGAGGTCTGGTTCGGCGCCGGGTCGCCCAGGCACATGGCGGCCCTCGCCCCTGCCGAGCTCGTCCGCCTCGCACGCGCCCGCGAAGCGGAGATCAGCGAAGAGCCAGAACGCTCGCCTTGAGCGCCGAGACGACCGCCGGATCGAAATGGGTTCCGGCGCAGCGCTCGAGCTCTTCGAGCGCCTCGCCGATCGTTCGAGCCTCGCGATAGGGACGGTCGGTGGTGATGGCGCTGTACGCGTCGCAGCAGCAGACGATCCGAGCCACCAGGGGGATCGCTTCGCCCGCCAGGCCGTCTGGATAGCCCGTGCCGTCCCAGCGCTCGTGGCACGAGCGGACGAGCCGCCCGACCTCGCCGAGGAGCCCGCCGATGCGCTCCAGCATCTCCTGACCTTCGATCGTGTGGGTTTTCATGACTGCCCACTCGTCCTCGTCGAGCGCGCCGGGCTTGTTGATGATCTCGGACGGGATCCGGATCTTGCCAATGTCGTGGAGGAGAGCCGTGAACTCAGCCTGGCGACGCTCGTGCAGACTGAGGTCGAGCCTGTCGGCGACGTCCAGGACCAGGTCGACGACGTGGCGGCTGTGGCTGCCCGTGTAGGCGTCGTCCGCCTCGACGACGTCCCCCAGGAGAAACGCAGTGCCTCGGTACGCATGCGAGAGCTCGAGCGCCTGGTCGATGCGCGCCCTCCGCTCGCGGGCGAAGTACGCCAGGAGACCCACGAGCGGCATCCCGAGGACGAACGTGTACGGGTGATCCACGGCGCCTGCGGCGAGGAGCAGCGCGACCGGAGCGAGCGACGCGTCCACGAGCCAGACCCAGCGCATGTAGCGGAGGTGCTCGCGAGGCGAGAAGCCGAGCGCGATCTTCTCCCGGGCGGCGGCGCTCCCGAAGTCGAGCGCGAACTGCGTGGCGAGCGCGCCGGCGAACACCGGCCAGTGGCGGAGGTCCGGCCCCGGCTCGCCTGCGAGGACGAGGACGGCCGCCGGCCCGACCGCGAACCACGAGTTCACGAGGTCGAGCGGGACGCGCGCGATCTCCTCTCGCCGCGGGACGGGCGCCAGGTGGCTTGCGGCGAGGCCGGCCGCCACTGCGAGCGGGACGAGGCCCGGGGGCAGGAGGAACAGCATCGGTACGAGCACGAGCTGCGTCGGGAGTGCCGTGCCTGTGCCGACTTCGAACTCGACGCGGGCGGCAACCGCGAAGGCGACGACCAGGCCGGCGGCCAGCACCGGATCGAAGCCGCGATCCGTCGGCACACCGGCCAGCGCCGTGGCCGCCGCCAGGAACAGGCCGCCGATGACGAGCGATCCCAGGCGGTCACGACGCTCGAGTCGCTGGGCGATCCGGGCGCGTGACGCCTCGACGAGCGAGTCGCTCTCGGGGTCGGACTCGAGCCGTGCCCGGAAGCCCGGGATCCAGGCCGGGCGCGTGCGCTCCGCAGTCTCCATCGACGTGGTATCGGCCTCGCGCGCGCGAAAGGCCCGCTCCGATCCCTCGAACGAGGGAATCTGCGCTCGAGGCGGCTTTCGTCACCCGTCGGGGGGATGGGCGCGCCGCCGAAAACGAGGAGGGTGCGAGCATGACAAGTGGGATTGCGGCTCCCCGCCGTCGAGTTGCCGTCTTCGTGGCGGCCCTCGCGGCACTCATCCTCCCGGGCGTGGCGAACGCCGCCTGCCCCGACCGGCCTCTGGCGCGCGAGTTCGCCCGCTGGCTCGACCCGATCAACTACACGATCGTGCCGGGCGGCCACTTCGAGGGCGGGCTCAGCGGCTGGGCGCTCACCGGTGGAGCGCGGGTCGTCTACGGGAACGAGCCCTACTTCCTCCGCGCCAATCACGACGACCAGTCCCTGTACCTCCCGTCCGGCAGCTCGGTCACGACGCCGTTCGTCTGCGTCGAGCTCCTCGACCCAGTCGCACGCTTCGTGACGCGGAACCGCGGCTCCCTGCTCGGCGCGCTCGAGGTGGAGGCGATCGTGCGGGTCGGCGCCGAGACCGTGACGGTGCCCGCCGGTGTCACCGTGGTCGACCTCGGTTGGCAGCCGTCGCTGCCCACCCTGACCGCTGCGAACGTCCTCGCAGGCCTTGATCTGAGGGACGGCACGGCAGACGTCGCGTTCCGGTTCCGCCCGGTCGGCTTCTCCTCCGCCTGGCAGATCGACGACGTGTACGTCGATCCCTTCCGCAGCCGCTGAGGTTCCCCGCCCCCGGCTGCTGATCGCCGCAGCGATCCGCCATCCTCGCCGAGTAGGCTAAGGCGCATGCGCGAGACTGCGAAGATCTGGATGAACGGCGAGCTCGTGGACTGGGGCGACGCCAAGGTTCACGTCGGGACGCACGGGCTCCACTACGGATCGGGGGTCTTCGAGGGCATCCGGGCGTATGACACTCCCAAGGGCACGGCCGTCTTCCGGCTGACCGACCACCTGGCGCGTCTCCACAACTCGGCGAAGCTGCTTTACATGGAGCTTCCGTACTCCGTCGAGGAGCTCCGCACGGGCGCCATGGAGCTGCTCGGAGTCAACGGCCTTCCCGAGGCGTATCTACGCCCGATCGCGTTCTACGGCTACGGCGAGCTCGGCGTCTACCCGGGCGAGAACCCGGTCGACGTGGTGATCATGAGCTGGCCCTGGGGCGCCTATCTGGGCGAGGACGCACTCGAGAAGGGCGTTCGCGCCAAGGTCTCGTCGTGGAAGCGCGTCGGGCCGAACACGATCCCGCACGTCTCCAAGGCAACCGGCATCTATCTGAACTCGATGCTGGCGGTGCTCGAGGCACAGAAGGCGGGCTACGAAGAGGCGATCCTCTTGACGGACGAGGGGAACGTCGCGGACGGGTCGGGCGAGAACATCTTCGTCGTCAAGGACGGCGAGATCTACACCCCGGATCTCTCGGCTTCGATCCTGCCCGGCATCACGCGCGACTCGGTGATCCAGATCGCGCAGGACCTCGGCTACAGCGTCCGGGAAAAGACGCTGATCCGCTCCGACCTCTACCTCGCCGACGAGATCTTCATGTGCGGCACGGCCGCGGAGGTGACGCCGGTGAGCTCCGTCGACGACCGCGAGGTCGGCGCTCCCGGGCCGGTCACGAAGGAGATTCAGACGGCCTACCTCGACACCGTCAAGGGCAAGAGCGAGCGCTGGTCGCACTGGCTCGAGTACGTCGAGGCGCCGGTCGCCGAATCGTAGGACTGTGGCCGTCGAGCCCAGGCTGAACGTGGAGCCCGTCGGGCTCTCGGCGCCGTGGCTCGGGGAGCGCGAGGAGGAGCTCGTCCTCGAGGTGCTCCGGTCCGGGCAGCTCTCGCTCGGCCCGGTCGTCGACCGGTTCGAGGAGCTCCTGGCCGAGCGCGTGGGCGCGGCTCGCGTCGCCGCGGTGTCGAGCGGCACGACCGGACTCCATCTCTGCATGCGGCTCGCGGGCCTGGGCCCGGGAGACGAGGTGGTCACGACGCCGTTCTCGTTCGTGGCCTCGGCAAACTGCGTGCTCTACGAGGGCGCGACGCCGGTCTTCGCAGACGTTGATCCGGCGACGCTGAACCTCGACCCGGATGCCGTCGAGGCTGCGATCACGCCGCGGACAAAGGCGCTCCTGCCTGTGCACATCTTCGGCCGGCCGGCGGAGCTCGAGCGGCTCGAGGCGATCGCCGAGCGTCACGGGCTCGCGATCGTCGAGGACGCCTGCGAGGCGCTAGGCGCCGAGTACCGGGGCCGGCCGGTCGGCTCGTCCGGCCACCCGGCTGCCTTCGCCTTCTATCCCAACAAGCAGATGACGACGGGGGAGGGGGGAGCGGTCGCGGTCGCCTCGGACGAGGAGTGGGAGCTCCTGAAGAGCCTCTCGAACCAGGGCCGGAGCGACTCCGGCGAGTGGCTCACGCACTCGCGGCTGGGCTACAACTACCGCCTTTCGGACGTGGCCGCCGCGCTCGGCGTCGCGCAGCTGGAGCGGCTCGAGGAGATCCTGGAGCGGCGCGCGGCCGTGGCGGCGCGGTATGCGGAGCTTCTGGCCGGAGTGGACGGAGTCGAGCTGCTCACGGCGGACGACGCCGACCACAAGCGCTCGTGGTTCGTCTACGTGGTGCTACTCGACCCGGCCGTCGACCGGAACGGCGTCATGGCCCGGCTGGCGGAAGACGGGATCGCGGCGAAGCCGTACCTGCCCTCGATCCACCTGCAGCCGTACTACCGGGAGCGCTTCGGCTACCGGGAGGGAATGCTCCCGGCGTCCGAGGCCGCCAGCGCTCGCTCGCTCGCGCTGCCCTTCCACACGACGCTCGCGGCCGAGGATCAGGAACGGGTCGTGGACTCGCTCCGCCGAGCGCTCGGCTGACCGGCGAGGATCGCCGCAGTGCCGCTCGTTCCCGTTGACGGCCGTAAGGCTGGTCGTCATCACGAGGAGGGGTGTCCGGCAGCGCCGAGTTCGAGATAATCCGCTCATGGCGGATGCCCCCAAGATGGTCTTCCTCGGCTTCGGGAAGTTCGCCCGCGCAGACAAGATCTACGCGCTCGAGCCGATTCGGGGCAAGGATCGCGGAGCGGGTCAGCGCACCCGCGTCTGGATCGAGGGCGTCGTCGAGCCCGTGATCGCCTCCCGCACCGAGCGGACGATCCTGCTCGACATGGGCCAGCGGGATGCGCTTTCGACGACGATCGTCGACGAGGCCGTGAAGCTCGCGCGACGCGTCTCGGATGACGCCGAGAAGGTCGGGCCGCTCCTCTCGCGTTCCATCAAGGCCGAAGCCGGCGTCGACTTCCCGGATCTCGGCAGACGCGCGCGCCGTCTCCTCGAGGCCACCGCGGGACCGGGTGAGGGCGAGCAGCTTTTCGACGCCGAGTGACTGATTGAAGCTCGACTCGGCGTTCTTCGCGCGTTCCGTCCACGAGGTCGCGCCGGAGCTGATCGGCGCCACGCTTCTCGTTGATGGTGTCGGCGGGCCCATTGTCGAAGCGGAGGCCTACGACCGCGAGGATCCGGCCAGCCACGGCTACCGCGGCCCAACACGGCGCAATCGCTCCATGTTCGGCCAGCCCGGCATCGCCTACGTCTACCGCTCCTACGGGATCCACTGGTGCCTGAACCTGGTTTGCGAGGAGGAGGGCTCGCCGGCGGCCGTGCTCGTCCGCGCGCTCGAGCCCGAATACGGCCTCCAACGGATGAGGGAGCGACGCGGGCTCGACGACCTACGGCTCCTCTGCGCCGGACCGGGGCGCGTCTGCCAGGCGCTCGGGGTCACCGGTGACCACGACGGCTTGCCGCTCGGCGCATCTCCCTTCGAGCTCCGCGCCGCGCCCGCAGCCGTCGACGTCGTTCGCGGCCCCCGCATCGGCATCAGCCGCGCCGCCGAGCTCCCCTGGCGCTACGGCCTGGCCGGCTCGCGGTTCCTCAGCCGCTCCCTACGGTCAGCTTGACGGTCATGCCTCGGATCGCAGCCGTCTTCGGCTTCGGAGACTGGCTCATGACGACGCCGATCGGGCCCTCCACCTGATCGACCACCTGCGTCGTGATGCCGCGTTCAGCCAATTGCACGCGAGCATCGCCGAGCGACATGCCGACGACGCGCGGCAGCGAGCCCTCCTCCGACCTGGCGAGCACGATCTGAATCGTGTCGAAGGCCGAGAGCGTGCCCACTGACGGGATCTGCTTGACGACGACGCCCAGGCGATCGCCCGGCTCGGCCGGCCGGTAGAGGATCTCGGGGACGAGCGGCATGCTCTCGATGCGAGTCACGGCGTCGTCGAGGCTCGCGCCCACGACCTCCGGCACGTCCACCTCGTCGGGCTTGCACGCCGCCTCCCGGTCGGGCTCGGACCCGACCTCGTAGACGACATAGCGCGTGTCGCGGCAGTTGCCGTTGTCGAGGAGCCACGTTCCGTCGCGCAAGACGACCTCGTAGCCGGCCGAAGCCTCGCCGACCGGAGCGGTGAAGTACTCGGGCGGCTCCTCGAGGATGCCGAGTGCGCTCTTCGTGAACGTGTTCCAGATCTCCGCCGGGAAGGTCCCACCGGCCACCGGGCCACCCTCGAACTCGGTCAGCATCGGCCTGAGCTCCGTCGGGTAGCCGACCCAGACCGCGACGGCGAGCTGCGGCGTGTAGCCGACGAACCAGGCATCGCCATAGTTCTCCGTCGTGCCGGTCTTACCGGCTGCGGGACGGTCGGGCAGAGCGGCGCGCTTTCCGGTCCCGTCCGAGACGACGGTCTGGAGGATCGAGGTCAGGATCGCGTTCTTGTTCGTGTCGAGGGCACGCTTTGCGACAGGCGCGTTCTCCTCGACGCCGGCGCAGTCCTTCTTGGAGGCGGTGCGCGTGACGCCGGCGCAGTCGCGTGCCACCCACAGCACCGAGCGCGGAGTGTTTCCGAGCACGGCACCGTCGATTCGCTCCCCGTCGTTCGCGAAGGTCGAGAAGGCGCGGGCCATCTCGAGCGGGTTCACGGCCTCGACCCCGAGACCGATGGCGAAGAACTCCCGGAGGCGGCTGTTGACCCCGAGCGCGTGGGCCATGTCGGCGACCTTCTCCGGCCCCACCTGCGCGGTGAGCTGCGCGTAGACCGCGTTGTCGGAGAACGTTGTCGCCTTCACCAGGTTGATCGTCCCGAGGTAGGAGTTCTCGTAGTTCGCAACCGACCAGAGCCGGTCCCCGAGGTTGATCAGCGTCGGTTTCGATGTGTACGTCGTCTCGGGTGAGATCCCGTCGTCGAGCGCCGCGGCAAGTACGAACGGCTTGAAGGCCGAACCGGACTGCCGCTGGCCCTGGACCGCGAGGTTGAACTGGCTCTGCTGGAAGCTCTGGCCGCTGACCATGGCGAGGACACGGCCGTCTCGCGGGTCGACCGCGACGAGCGCCGCCTGCGGCCCGTCAGGGCTCGGCAGCGACGCCTCGATCGCCTCTCGCGCCGCTTCCTGGAGCCTGAGGTCGAGCGAGGTCTGGATGCGCAGGCCACCGCCGTACACCTCGTCCTGGCCATAGAACGGGATGAGCTGCTGCTTGACGTACTCGACGAAATGGCCCTCCGGGCCTCCCGAGCCGGGCAGGTGGAGCTCGTTGGGCAGAGGCGCGGACTCGGCTTCCTCGAGGTCGGCGGGGGTGATGAGCCCCTGACTGAGCATCAACTCGAGGACGGTCGAACGCCGGCTCCGAGCGTCCGTCGGGTTCTGGATCGGGTCGTAGAGCGCCGGGTTCGACGGGATCCCGGCGAGGAGCGCGGCCTGCGCGAGGTTCAGCTCCGACGGTCCCTTCTGGAAGTAGATCCGGGACGCCATGTGGACGCCGTAGGCCTGGTTCCCGAAGAAGATCGTGTTCAGGTACGCGGTGAGAATCCGGTCCTTCGACCAGCGCCGCTCGAGCTGCCACGCGAGCGCCGCCTCTTTCACCTTGCGCGCGATCGTTCGGTCGTTCGCCTGGAGAAGCATGTTCTTGACGAACTGCTGCGTGATCGTCGACCCACCCTGCGCGAGTTCCTGCTGGCGGACGTCGGCCCAGGCCGCGCGGGCGATGCCGCGGATGTCGACGCCGCGGTGCTCCCAGAAGCGCCTGTCTTCGACCGCGACGATCGCCTGCTTCATGACGGGGGCGATGTCGTCGGACTTGACGACCACCCGGTTCTCGTCACCCCGCAACGTGGCGAGGAGCGACCCGTCCGCCGCGAAGATGTAGCTGTTCCGCGCGAGGTCGCGAGTCTGGTTTGCCGGATCCAGCTGCGGGAGCTCCGACGCGATCGCAGTCACGAAGCCGTACGTGAACGCGACGAACGAGAGAAGCCCGACGACGAGGAAGAGAACGAGGGCTCGAAGCTTGCGAATCCTCCGCTTGGGCTTCGGCGCGGATCTTCGTCGAAACAGCACGAAGGGGAGGAGTCTAGCCCGTGGCCGGATCTTGGAAGACGCTACCGGGCCGCCGAGGAGGCCAGCTCGGCCGCTGCGATCCTCTGGCGTCTCTCCATGAGCACCGAGAGCCAGATCGACGTCTCGAAGAGCAGGAGAAGCGGAACGAGCGTGAGGAGCGTCGTGATCGGGTCGACGCCGGGAAGGGCGACGGCCACGGCGGTCACGATGACGTACCCGATCCGGCGGTTCCGGCGCAGGCGCGTGGAGGAGGTCACGCCGAGCCTGACGAGCCCGAGCACGAAGATCGGCAACTGGAAGACGATTCCGACGGAGAGGATCACGAGGAGCGCGAACGTGTAGAAGGAGCTCGCGCGGACCTGGACGTCGTAGAGCTCGGCGTCGAAGGTCGTCAGGAAGTGGACGGAGGCCGGCAGCGCGATCTTGTAGCCGAAGGTGATCCCCGCTGCGAGGAGGAGTGTCGAGAACAGCACGAGGGTGCGAACCGAACGTTGCGCGCCACGATCGAGCGCCGGTGCGATGAAGCCCCAGAACTGCCAGAGGAAGATCGGCAGCGCAAGCAGGAAGCCGGCGTAGAGGCTCACCTTCAACGAGGTCATGAACGGCTCCGCAACCGAGAGCGTAATCGGCTGGGAGATCTGGTTCGGCAGCGTCGAGTTCAGCGTCTCGATCAGTCGCCCGTGGAAGGCGTAGGCGAGCGCGGTCGTGCCGGTGAGAGCGAGGAGCGAAACGGTGAGGCGGCCGCGGAGCTCGCCGAGATGCTCGACGAGCTCCGCAGTCTCACCTGCTCCGAGCCGCCGTGGGAGGCGGAAGCGTCCCACGTTACGCGGCCTTCTGCTTCGGCTCGGGGACGGCGACGGCAGCCACGGGCTCAGCGGGACGGACGGCCTTGGGCTCCTCCGTCTCGTTGCGGTCTCGTGAGTCGGTCGTCACCGAGTCCTTGAACTCCCGCATTCCGCGCCCGAGCGAGCGACCCATTTCGGGCAGCCGCTTAGGGCCGAAGACGAGGAGCAGGACGAGTCCGAGCAGGATGAGCTCGGGTACTCCGATGAATCCAGGCATGCTTTGCTTCCTCTCCGGTTAGGCCTTGATGAACGGCTGGACGGCGTCGAGGACGGCCTGCATTTCGAGCGACTCGTCGAAGGCGTTCGGAGCAGGTGCCTCTTCCCGGACGACGCGGATCGCCGCGGCGTGGCGGGCCTCGATCTGCACGATCGAGCCGGCGGCCGCCAGGATCTCCTTCGACTCGAGCATCGGGCCGGCGCCGTTGTAGGCGCTGACGCCGGTGTCCTCGAGGGTCTGGGCCAGTTCCAGGAAGCTCGCCTGATCCGTCATCGGGAACTTGAACTTCGGCTCCTCGGCCGGTGTGCCGCCGAGGTCCGTGATCGTCTGGGTCAGAGCGTCGACATGCGCTTGCTCATGTGCCCCGAACTCCTGCGCATATGCCATCGCCGTCTCGTCGAGGTCGAGCTTCTGAGCCTGCACGTAGAAGTCGGCCTCGAGGTACTCGAGGGTCAAGGCGAAGTTCAGGATCTCGATATCGCCCATCGACTCCTGGGCAAAGGCCTGGGAGACGAACGGGCCCACGGCGGCGGTGCCGTACACGGCTCCAACTGCCAGGGTGCTCTTCATGAGGAACGACCCTCGGGTCATTCCGTCGATCTCGACTGCGGCCAGCTCTGGGGCCGCGAGTGTGGTTTCGGACATCACTTTTCCTTTCTTCCTATCGCGGCTAGCTGGCGATGAAGGGCTTGACGGCCGCGAGGACTTCGTCCATCGAGGCGGGCTTGGCGAACGCGTCATCGGGCGTGGCGCTCTTCCCGAGGAGGACGTTCAGGGCTGAGGCGTGGCGCGCCTCGACAGAGTGGATCGCGAGTGCCGCGGCGAGAATCTCCGGGCTCTCGATGTTCCCGGCCTGTCCGAAGTACGCGGCGGCCCCCAGGTTCTCGACGGTCGCGGCCAGTTCGAGCACCGCGGCCTTGCTCTCGAGCGGGAAGTTGGTCATCGGCTTCTCGGCCGGCGTGCCGCCGAGCTGATCCACCGTCTGGGTGAGAGCGTCGACGTGCTGCTGCTCGTGGTCACCGAACGTCTTGACGAGATCGGCCTCGGCGCCCGAGAAGAGGCCGCTGTCGATCACCTTCGCGTAGAAGTCGGCTTCCAGGTACTCGAGCGTCAGGGCGTAGTTGACGATCTCGAGATCGCCGCTCATCCCCGCCATCGTGGTCGTGCCGGTATCGCCGGACGAAGTGGTTCCGCCACCGGTTCCGGCCGTGCCGCCGTTGTCGTCGCCTCCGCAGGCGGCCAGGAAGATGCTGAGAGCACTAGCGGCGCCAACGCCGCCACCCATCATCTTCAGGAACCGCTTGCGAGACGACGGGTCGCGTGCGAGCTCGGCGAGAGGCTTCTCGGCTCTCGGCTCGTCGCTGACAGGACTGTTCATTTGCTGCCCCCCGTGTCTCGGTGGGAGCGACCTCATGTCGCTCCGCAGATGGGGGGCATTCGCCGGAGCGGCCGCGCCGGTTCAGTCGAACCGTCTGCCGGGTCGCCTCAGGTGCGGTTGGACGTGAAGATCGGCTCGGCGGAGGGCTCGGCCGCGTCGGGCCGGCTCTCGACCGTCACGGCGACGAGGCCACCGTCCGGTACCGGCTCCGTCAGCGGCACGACGGGTGAGGTGTCCCCCTTGCGGAACGCGCCCGCGTGAGTCATCTCGACGCCGTCGCGACTGACCCAGGCCGTGTAGTACTGCCCGTCCGGTAGTGGCTCGAGCTCGTTGAAGACGAGCGCCGCAGCACCTGAAGGCGCGACGATGAGCGAGCCGTCCACGCCCGAGAGCGCGACGTGGCTCGCACCAGGGTTGGCGAGGACTGCAACAGCCTGTGCGGCGAGCCTGGCGTCCTTTTCCTGTCCGAGCTCCGAAGACAGCGAGGCTGCCCAGAGCCCGAGGCCGAGCGCAGCGCAGGCGGCAACGGCCGCCGCGGCCGTGGCCAGGCGGAAGTACCGCCGGGGCGCGAGCGGGACGACGTTGGAGCGCTCCCGGCGGGCCTGAATCAGAATCCGCTCTCGAAGCTCCGGCGCGGGCGCCGGCCCCTCGAGCGCGTACGCCAGCGACGCCGCAGTCAACTGAAGCGCGCCGAGCTCGGTTCGGCACTCCTCGCAATGGGCCAGGTGCGACTCGTACTCGGCGACCTCGTGCTCGTCGAGCGCGTCGAGCGCGTAGGCGGCTGTCAGCGCGTGGAGGGCGTCTCGTTCCACCGTTCCTCCTCTGGGTGCCCGTCGGCCAGGAGCTCACGCAACCGGGCCAGGCCGTTGAACATCCTGCTCTTGATCGTACCGAGCGGCTCGCCGAGCCTCTCCGCGAGCTGCGACTGGGTGAAACCGCCGTAGTAGGCAAGCTCTAGGGCCTCGCGCTGCTGATCGGGGAGGAGGCTGAGCGCGCCGCGTACCCGCTCGCGCTCGAATCCGAGCCAGGCCGATTCGGCCGTGTCGGTACCAACCTCTTCCGGAGCGTCGTCGATCGGCTCGGTACGCCGCCGCTCCTCGCGGCGCACGAGATCGACCGCCCGGCGATGGACGATCGTCAGGAGCCAGGTCCTGGCCTGCGCACGTTCCGGCACGAAGCGGCCGGCCGTTCGCCAGACCGCGAGAAAAGCGTCCTGGACGGCGTCTTCGGCGAGGGCGGCGTCCCGCAGGACTCGTCGGGCCAGCCCGTAGGCCACTCGGCCGTAACGATCGTAGAGCTCGCCGAGCGCGCCCTCGTCGGAGCGTGCGACGAGCGCGACCAGGGCCTCGTCGGACAGGTGCGCATGCTCCTTACGCAGCATACGACCCGTGCCGGAGCCGAGCCCGACGCTCGCGACTAAAACGGACAAGAGCGCTCCTCCACGGCTCTGATTCGCAACGGAGCGAGGCTCGGTTCATGACACGAGGCTCAGCTGACCGGCGATCTCGCACGGACGCCGGCCGGCGTTTCGGGCGGCCCCTCCTCGACCTGCAGGTAGCCCCACGCCTCGCAGATCGGCACGAGCGCCTCGGGGATCTCCTCCCGCTTCGGCGGTGGAGGCGGAGGCTTGATCTCGCCCGACTTGATGTTGCCGCTCCAGTCCCCGAGACCTGGCTTGAAGCGCCCGTGGTCGTGTTCCCGGTAGTTCAGCATCGACGGCTCCCAGTCGACCCCGAGCCACTCGCAGATCCGCCGTGTCTCGCGTTCGGGATCGCTCGGTCAGGTCCTCATAGCGCACCGTGAAGCCAGGGTAGTTGCGCCGCGCCTGCTCGACGGCCTCGCAGTAGCGCAGCACCATCTCGATATTTCGCTCCTCTGTGTCCTGCTTACGGATGGCCTGGCGGGAGCGCGCGATCGCCGCAGGGTGCCGCAGGAGGAACATCAGCCGCGCGCCAGGCCAGCATTCGAGGATCCTGTCGACGATGAAGGCGTCGTTCGGCGTCTTGTTGACGAGCACGGACTTGCCGGTGCGCTCGAGCTCCCGGTGCAGGATGCGGTCCCAGAGCAGGTACGTCAGGCGCTTCGGGCCGAGGCCGATCTCCTCGAGCGACTGCAGCGGGTAGCCCTTCTTGACCGTCGCGCCGACGTGGCGCAGGTGGAGCTCGGGCGGCGCGCAGATCTCCGAGTGGCTGCCGAGGACGACGCGAAGAAGCGTCGAGCCTGACCGCACGGAGCACATCACGAAGACCGGCGACTCGACGAGGCGGTCGCCGGCCTGCGGCGTCCCCCGGCGTGAACGTTCGGGGCTCACGCTCGTACGGTAGACGGCCCGGCGGCCCACCGATGCGAGCCGCGGCGCACGACGCTCGAGCTGTCTCGCTCGACGCCGGAAGATCGTATGGCCCTCTTCTCTGACATGGTGAGCGACCCTGCGGAACCTGCGTACGAGAGCGCTGCGGCGACTTGACTTGCCACGCCGCGGCGAAGGGGAGGCAGGTGCTCGCGGGTCTCGCAGCCGGCCGTCTTCCGTGCTGACGAGCTCCAGCGCGCTCCCGTCCGCACGCCGGAGCTCCACCTCGGAGGCGAAGCCGAGCACGAGGACGGTGGCGCGCACTCCCCACTCGCCGGGGGGCAGAGGCGATCCCGCGGCGGCGGTCGCGGGCACGATCTTGGCGCGAGCCGTAACGTGCGGCCGCACCGTCTCACCCGCCTTGGGTTCCTCCAGATGCACATGGCTACGCGAGCGCACGAGGTACTCGCTCCCGTCGGCCTTGGAGACGAGGACGAACTGGATCCTGCCCGTGCCGATCTCCTCGGTCACGTCCACGAGGTCGGCGACGAGCTCCGAATCGACACCGACGGGCGGCTGCCAGTAGAAGCGCTCGCCTCTACGGGCGGCCGCCACCGCCCCCGAGAGGGAGGCGTTCGCCTCGAGGACGAGACCCTCGTTGCGCTCCTCGACTACGGTCACGTTGACGCTCGCCCGCATGGCGCGCTCTGCAGCTGCGAGGGCCCGCATCGACTCCCAGGTTCCCTCCCGGAGGAGCCGCGAGCGGATCCGCAGATTGAATGCGAGCTCGGCGTCGGCGTCCGGCTCGTAGCGCTCGAGCGCGATTCGCCTGACCTCGTCGTAGATCTCCCGCGCCCAGTCCTCGTCCCGGCCGAGGAACGCCGCACCACCCACGCGCTGGAGGATCTTGCCCCGGTACCAGTGTGTCTTCAGCGCTTCGCGGAGCTCACCAGGCTCGGTGTGCTCGTCGACGATGTCGAGGACCTCGCGCACGTTGTCGTAGTACCCGGCGGGATCCCAGCGCCGCGATGAGGCGTTGGAGCGGTCTCCTCGGAGCACCCAGTAGTAACACGGGTAGTCGGCGAGGATCGAGATGCCCTTGCGCGTGGAAGTACGCGTGGACGACAAAGGCGTGATCCTCGAGCCGGCGGCGGCCCTCGGGAAAGCGGATGCCGTGCTCACGCAGCATCGATGTCCGAAAGAGCTTGTGCGGGCTGAGCAGCCCGAGGGGCGCGGTGCCGTCCTGCATGGAGAGGTTCTTGCGGCTCCGTCTGAAGACGCCGCGCGGCACCTTCTTCCCGCGCCCGACGACCTTTCCGACCACGATGTCCGCCTCGTCCTCGACTGCGCGGGCGTAGAGCCGCTCGAGCGCTTCCCGGCCGAGCCAGTCGTCGTTGTCGACGAAGTACACGAACTCGCCCTCCGCCGCGTCGAGCCCGACGTTGCGCGGGTCGGCCGGGCCATCCCGAGTTCAGAATGTGGAGGCTCGTGACATGCGGGTGCTCGGCGGCCAGCTCGTCGAGTCGCGCGGGCGTGTCGTCGGTTGATCCGTCGTCGACGAAGATGACCTCGTACTCCTCGCGCGGAAGCGTCTGCTCGAGGAGCGAGCGGATGCAGTCGTCGATGTCGTGTCCCGGGTCGAACACCGGAACGATCACGCTGACTTTGATCACGTAGGGCCCAGGACGAGGTGTGCGGGAAGTGGGACGGAGGCGCCGCTCCCTGCGGCCTGCCGGGAAACGATACTGGAAGGGCGTGGCATGCCCGCCGCCCGCAGCGCGTCACGCCGGGCGGCGAGCGAGCTGAGGCGGCGGCGTAGAATCGCCGCCGTGGAGGAGCGAGCGACCCTCGAGGGGCGAAGCGGAAATGAGACGGTGCGGGCCGGCCCCGCCTGGCTCGGCATCGGGGCCCAGAGGTCGGGTACGACCTGGTTCACGGAGCTCCTGATCCAGCACCCCGAAGTCAGGCTCTCGACGCGGGGCAAGAAGGAGCTACACCGCCTGTACCGCACGCTGAGCCGTCCGGTCAACGCCCGCAAGTATCTGAAGCTCTTCGACGTCCCCGGCTATCCGGGCGAGTTCACGCCCTTCTACCTTCGCGCGCTCTGGGTGCCCGAGGTCGTGCGGCAGGTTGTCGGAGACGGGACGCCGCTCATCGTCCTTCTCCGTGACCCGATCGACCGGTTCGAATCAGCGATGCGGATGACACTGCCTCTCCCCGGGACCGAGCCTCGCAGGCGTCCTCGCAAGCAAGGGCGGAAGGGCGGTAGGCGCCGGCGCAGGCCGTCGAACCGGCTCGTCCGCTGGCGTGCCACGGATGCGCAATGGGCCGGGATGTATGCGACGCAGCTCGAGTGCTGGGCCTCGTTCTTCCCCCGCGAGCAATTCCTCGTCATCCAGTACGAGGCGTTGAAGCGGGATCCACAGGCCGCGGTCGACCTCGTGTGGGAGCGGCTGGGCCTCTCGTCCGTGAAGCTCGAGCGGCACGACTCGCCCAGCCGGACGCGGACGCAGGGGCTCGTCGAGTGGGAGTGGCCGGCCGGGACGAAGGAGGCACTCCACCGTGCGTACGAGCCCGAGGTGGAGAGGCTCGCCGCCGGCTGGGGCATCGACCGGAGTCTCTGGCGGAATTTCTGACGCGCAGCGGGGCCCGGGCGGAGGGCACCGGATCGCGTCTCCTATGATCGGCGGGCCATGGCGGCTCCAGATCCGGCGCTCGTCTCCGAGCTCACCCGAAACGCCGTGCACGTCCTCCCGGAGGGCGAGCTCGAGCGGAAGCTCGCGCTCGGCCGGCCGCTCCGGGTGAAGCTCGGCATCGACGTCACCTCGCCGGACATCCACATCGGTCACGCGATTCCGCTCCAGCGCATGCGCGCCTTCCAGGACGCGGGCCACGTCGGCGTCCTCATCGTCGGCGACTACACGACGCGGATCGGCGACCCGTCGGGCCGCTCGACCGAGCGGCCGATCCTCTCGGACGAGGAGATCGACCGGAACGCGCAGACCTACCTCGAGCAGGCGTCGCAGATCATCGACACGAGCCCGGAGCGGCTCGAGGTGCGGTTCAACGGCGAGTGGCTCGCGACGCTCGACTTCAGCGCCGTCGTGCGGCTGACGCGGACGATCACGGTCGCGCGGCTCCTCGAGCGCGACGACTTCGCGAAGCGCTTCGCGGAGCGGAGCCCGATCTCGGTCTCCGAGCTCCTCTATCCGCTCATGCAGGCCTACGACTCGGTCGCCGTCGAGGCCGACGTCGAGCTCGGCGGCACCGACCAGCTCTACAACCTCCTCACGGGCCGCGAGGTGCAGCAGGCCTACGGCCAGGAGCCGCAGGTCGCGCTGACGACGCCGCTCCTCCTCGGCTCGGACGGGCGAAAGATGAGCGCGTCGCTCGGCAACTACGTCGGGCTGCGCGACTCGCCCGAGGAGCAGTTCGGCAAGACGATGCGGATCTCGGACGAGCTGCTCCCCGAGTACTACCGGCTCGTGATGGAGTCCGACGAGCCGCCGGCCGGCGACCCGCTCGAGGCGAAGCTCGCGCTGGCGCGCTTCGTCGTCGCACGCTCGCACGGGGAGGAGGCGGCCGCGGCGGCCGAGGAGCACTTCACGCGCGTCGTCCGCGAGCGCCAGGCGCCGGAGGAGGTGCCCGAAGTGACGTCGTGCGGGCCGACGGAGGACAGCGTCCATCTGCCGGCGCTCCTCGTCGAGCACCTGGGCGTCGCGTCGACGAGCGAGGCCCGCCGGCTGATCGCCCAGGGCGGCGTCAAGGTCGACGGCGAGCCGGTCGCGGACGTCGACGTGGACGCGGAGCGCCTGGACGGCGCTCTCGTCCAGGCCGGAAAGCGCCGATTTGCACGGGTTTTCGCCCCGCAGAGCCTGCTTGACACGCTCGAGTCGGCGTTGCTATCATGGCTCGGCCGTCGGAACCGGCGGCGTGGAAAGGTCAACCCGCGAGACAACTGGAGAGCCCTTCGACAGAAGCCTGATACACTCCGTATCGACTTCGAGGGGCCTCCGGCGCGAGTCGGGGGCTTTTCTCGTGTCTGGCCGGTGAACCGGCGCGGTCTTTGAAAACTCAACAGCGTGAACGTCGAGAACCTCTCGCGCTTCGGCGTGGGAGGCTCTAACGAGTCAAAACCCGTCACCCAGTCGGCTTCGGCCGGCGGGGAGACACTTTGAGCTCAAGCTCGAAGAGAAACCAGCTTGCAACCGGCGCTTCGGCGCCGAACGCAAACGGTCATTCACGGAGAGTTTGATCCTGGCTCAGGACGAACGCTGGCGGCGCGCTTAACACATGCAAGTCGAGCGATGAACCAGGGCTTCGGCCCTGGGGACAGCGGCGAACGGGTGAGTAACACGTGGGTAATCTGCCCTCGGTTCCGGGATAACCCGGGGAAACCCGGATTAATACCGGATGGCCTCTCGTGCTTTCGGGCGTGAGAGAAAAGGTAGCTTCGGCCTCCGACCGAGGATGGGCCCGCGGCCGATTAGCTTGTTGGTGGGGTAACGGCCCACCAAGGCGACGATCGGTAGCTGGTCTGAGAGGACGATCAGCCACACTGGGACTGAGACACGGCCCAGACTCCTACGGGAGGCAGCAGTGGGGAATCTTGCGCAATGGGCGAAAGCCTGACGCAGCGACGCCGCGTGCGGGAAGAAGGCCTTCGGGTTGTAAACCGCTTTCAGGAGGGACGAAGCCACTCGGGTTAATAGCCCAGAGGGTGACGGTACCTCCAGAAGAAGCCCCGGCTAACTACGTGCCAGCAGCCGCGGTAATACGTAGGGGGCAAGCGTTGTCCGGATTTATTGGGCGTAAAGAGCGTGTAGGCGGCCAGGTAGGTCTGGTGTGAAAACTCGAGGCTCAACCTCGAGATGTCATCGGAAACCATCTGGCTAGAGTCCGGAAGAGGAGAGTGGAATTCCTGGTGTAGCGGTGAAATGCGCAGATATCAGGAAGAACACCTATGGCGAAGGCAGCTCTCTGGGACGGTACTGACGCTGAGACGCGAAAGCGTGGGGAGCGAACAGGATTAGATACCCTGGTAGTCCACGCCGTAAACGATGGGTGCTAGGTGTGGGTGGTGTCGACTCCATCCGTGCCGAAGCTAACGCATTAAGCACCCCGCCTGGGGAGTACGGCCGCAAGGCTAAAACTCAAAGGAATTGACGGGGGCCCGCACAAGCAGCGGAGCATGTGGTTTAATTCGACGCAACGCGAAGAACCTTACCAGGGCTTGACATGCACTGGAATGTCGTAGAAATACGGCAGCCCTTCGGGGCCGGTGCACAGGTGGTGCATGGCTGTCGTCAGCTCGTGTCGTGAGATGTTGGGTTAAGTCCCGCAACGAGCGCAACCCCTGTCCTATGTTGCCAGCGAGTAATGTCGGGGACTCATAGGAGACTGCCGGTGACAAACCGGAGGAAGGTGGGGATGACGTCAAGTCATCATGCCCCTTATGTTCTGGGCTACACACGTGCTACATTGGCCGGTACAGAGGGCTGCAAACCCGTGAGGGGGAGCGAATCCCAAAAAGCCGGTCCCGGTTCGGATTCGAGGCTGAAACTCGCCTCGATGAAGGCGGAGTTGCTAGTAATCGCGGATCAGCAATGCCGCGGTGAATACGTTCCCGGGCCTTGTACACACCGCCCGTCACACCACGAAAGCCGGCAACACCCGAAGCCGGTGTCCTAACCCGCGAGGGAGGGAGCCGTCGAAGGTGGGGTTGGTGATTGGGGTGAAGTCGTAACAAGGTAGCCGTAGCGGAAGCTGCGGCTGGATCACCTCCTTTCTAGGGATACCGGAGCTCTTACTCCGGAGGCTGCCCGGCCCGTCGATGGTCGGCGACTTGTCGCCAACCGTCCGGTGATCCGGGCTCGCCTAGAAATACGTCGACCTCGACGTTCTCACGCTGTTGAGTTTTGAGAGACCGGCCCTAGGCCGGCGTCTCGTGGCGGGCGTCGTCCCGCGCGCACCTTGAAAACTCCATAGCGGCAAACACGGTGTTCTTCATGATCAAGAGACAAAGAGCACACGGTGGATGCCTTGGCGCCAGGAGCCGATGAAGGACGTGGGCGGCTGCGAAAAGCCCGGGTGAGGAGCTGACCATCCTTTGATCCCGGGATCTCCGAATGGGGAAACCTACGCGTGGTAATGCGCGCGTGCGCGTGCCTGAATACATAGGGCACGCGAGGCAAGCGGGTGAACTGAAACATCTTAGTAACCCGAGGAAAGGAAAGAAACCTCGACTCCCTGAGTAGTGGCGAGCGAAAGGGGAAGAGCCCAAACCGATGTGACGTGATAGGCGGCAGCCGTTGTCATGTGCGGGGTTGTAGGGCTCGTCTTGATCCGTCTGCCGGCGGGTCGGGGAGTTACAAAATCGAGCGCTAGTCGAAGTGGGTGGAAACTCACGCCACAGAAGGTAATAGCCCTGTAGGCGAAAGCGACTTGGACTCTCCTTGACGAGTTCCTGAGTACGGCCGGGCACGGGAAACCCGGTCGGAATCTGCGGGGACCACCCCGTAAGGCTAAGTACTCCCTGGCGACCGATAGTGAACTAGTACCGTGAGGGAAAGGTGAAAAGCACCCCGGAAGGGGAGTGAAATAGTACCTGAAACCGTGTGCTTACAAGCGGTCGGAGCAGACTTGTTCTGTGACGGCGTGCCTTTTGCATAATGAGCCAGCGAGTTGCTGTTCGACGGCAAGGTTAAGGAAACGGAGCCGTAGCGAAAGCGAGTCCGAATAGGGCGATTTAGTCGTCGGATGCAGACCCGAAACTGAGTGATCTACCCATGGGCAGGTTGAAGCGGGGGTAAGACCCCGTGGAGGACCGAACCGACTTCGGTTGAAAACGGAGCGGATGACCTGTGGGTCGGAGTGAAAGGCTAATCAAACTCAGAGATATCTGGTTCTCCCCGAAATATATTTAGGTATAGCGTCACGTGTTCAACGACGGCTGTAGAGCACTGCTTGGGCTAGGGGGCCTACCAGCTTACCGAACTCAGGCAAACTCCGAATACCGTCGTTCTAGAGCGTGGCAGTCAGAGTGCGGGGGATAAGCTTCGTGCTCAAAAGGGAAACAGCCCAGACCGTCGGCTAAGGTCCCTAATTCCTGACTAAGTGGAAAACGATGTCTGAGTGCCGAGACAACCAGGATGTTGGCTTAGAAGCAGCCACCATTTAAAGAGTGCGTAACAGCTCACTGGTCAAGTGTTCGGGCGCGGATAATGTAACGGGGCTCAAGTCAGGAACCGAAGCCACGGACTTCGAGCTTGCTCGGAGTGGTAGGGGAGCGTTCCCAGGGCAGTGAAGCGGCGGCGGCAAGCCAGCCGTGGAGCGCTGGGAAGTGAGAATGCTGGCACGAGTAACGAAAGAGGAGTGAGAAACTCCTCCGCCGAATGCCCAAGGGTTCCTGAGTAAAGCTAATCTGCTCAGGGTTAGTCGGGACCTAAGCCGAGGCCGAAAGGCGTAGGCGATGGACAACCGGTTGATATTCCGGTACCACGTACCAACCGTTATCACCGAAGGGGGGACGGGGTAGGCTAAGGAAACCCAGGCGCTGGTTGTCCTGGGGTAACCGCGTAGGGCGGCCGGTAGGTAAATCCGCCGGCCATCAAGCCTGAGACGGGATGCCGAGCGCCAAACGGAGCGAAGTTCCTGAAGCCATGCCTCCGAGAAAAGCCTCTAGGGAGGTTGGGCGTGCCCGTACCTAAACCGACACAGGTGGGCAAGTAGAGAATACTAAGGCGATCGGAAGAACCCTCGTTAAGGAACTCGGCAAAATGGTCCCGTAACTTCGGGAGAAGGGACGCCCCGGTAGAGTGAGAGACCTTTGCGGTCTCGAGCTCGAGGGGGCCGCAGTGAAACGGCCCAAGCGACTGTTTACCAAAAACACAGGTCTCTGCGAAGTCGAAAGACGACGTATAGGGGCTGACGCCTGCCCGGTGCCGGAAGGTCACGAGGAGAGGTTAGCCTTCGGGCGAAGCCTTGAATCCAAGCCCCGGTAAACGGCGGCCGTAACTATAACGGTCCTAAGGTAGCGAAATTCCTTGTCGGGTAAGTTCCGACCTGCACGAATGGCGTAACGACTTGGGCGCTGTCTCAACGAGGGATCCGGTGAAACTGTAGTCTCGGTGAAGATACCGAGTACCCGTGGTTGGACGGAAAGACCCCGTGAACCTTTACTGCAGCTTGATGTTGGAGTCTGGGACGCGTTGTCCAGGATAGGTGGGAGCCTGTGAAGCGGGGGCGCCAGCCCTCGTGGAGACAACCTTGGGATACCACCCTTCGTGTTCTGGGCTTCTAACCCGATGCCGTGATCCGGGTCGGGAACAGCGTCAGGTGGGCAGTTTGACTGGGGCGGTCGCCTCCTAAAATGTAACGGAGGCGCGCAAAGGTTCCCTCAGCACGGTTGGAAATCGTGCGTAGAGTGTAAAGGCAGAAGGGAGCTTGACTGCGAGACTGACAAGTCGAGCAGGTGCGAAAGCAGGCCTTAGTGATCCGGCGGTGAAGAGTGGAATTGCCGTCGCTCAACGGATAAAAGGTACTCCGGGGATAACAGGCTTATCCTCCCCAAGAGTCCACATCGACGGGAGGGTTTGGCACCTCGATGTCGGCTCGTCGCATCCTGGGGCTGGAGTAGGTCCCAAGGGTTGGGCTGTTCGCCCATTAAAGCGGTACGCGAGCTGGGTTCAGAACGTCGTGAGACAGTTCGGTCCCTATCCACCATGGGCGCTGGAGGCTTGAGAGGAGTCGTCCCTAGTACGAGAGGACCGGGACGAACAGACCTCTGGTGTATCAGTCGTCGTGCCAACGGCGCTGCTGATTAGCCACGTCTGGATGGGATAACCGCTGAAAGCATCTAAGCGGGAAGCCCACCTCGAGATGAGGCTTCCCATCCCCTAGAGGGAGTAAGGGTCGTGGGAGACCACCACGTTGATAGGCGGGACGTGCAAGCGCAGCAATGCGTTCAGCGGACCCGTACTAATGACCCGAGGTCTTGATTTGAACACCGTGTCGTCGCTATGGAGTTTTGAGGGTGCGCCGAGATCGCGCCGCGCGAGCAACCTCACAATTTCCGGTGGTCATAGCGGCGGGGAAACACCTCTTCCCATTCCGAACAGAGCAGTTAAGCCCGCCAGCGCCGATGGTACTCGGAGGGCAACCTCCCGGGAGAGTAGGACGCCGCCGGTTTTTCATCGCAGAGGGTCGCGAGAGCGGCCCCTTTGTTTTCCGTCAGGCAGCCCGGAGCCGCTCGCGCCAGTCCGGGTCGAGCTCGCGCAGCCGTCTCGACCCGCTCCGCCACCGGAGGGTGCGTGGTGAAGAGCGCTGCGACGCCGACCGGCTCGAACGGGTTGAGCGTGTAGAGCGGCTCGGTGACCGGGCTCGCCTCGTAGGCGACGAGCTCCTGCGCCTGCTCCAGGCGGACGAGCGCGTCGGCGAGACCGTGCGGCGTGCCGCAGATTCGTGCAGCCGCGGCGTCGGCGGCGAGCTCGCGCTTCGGAGAGAGCAAGACCTGCACGAGGCTTGCTGCGACGGGTCCGAGCACGAAGAGGAGCGCGCGCTCGAGGAAGCCGCCGATCCGGCTCGACCTCGAGGACCCAGCCGGCGATCACGACGACGGGCGTCTGGACCACGACGTCGCGGTGCCGGATGTGCGCCAGCTCGTGCGCGAGTAGTCCCTTCGAGCTCGGCCGGTGGCAAGAGGCGAAGCAGCCCCTGCGCTGACGGCGATGCCGGCCGAGCTCGCTCCGCGGCCGACGGAGAACGCGTGTGGATGGCCGTCTCGAGGAGGTAGAGCCGCGGTCGCGGTCACGCCCGCCGCGAGGGCGAGGCGCTCGACGCGTGCTGTAGACGAGCGGCGCCTCCGCGATCAGGAGCTCCCGGGCCCCGAGCGACGCGAGAACGACGCGCGGTCCGTACCAGTAGAGCGTCGCGACCATGAGCAGCGACGTCGACGAAGAAGAGCCCAGCGAGCCGAACGCCGCCGAGCCACCAGCCGAGCGCGGTCAAGAGCGCGACGAAGCCGCCGAGGAGCAGCCCGGCCTTGGCGACGTTCCGGGCTACGAGCGAGGCGCGTGCGCACCGCGTGTTCACGGCTCGTCCCCGGCCTCGGGATCCGCGTCCGTGAAGCCGCGCGGCGGCCAGTCGCCTTCCGGGGCGTCGCAGCGGCTCGAGCAGTGGAGCGAGGCGATGTTCTGAAGCGGGACGAGGATGTGCCCGTTCAGCTCGATGTGCGCCACGTCCTCGATGTAGCAGTAGGCGGTGAGCGTCCCTTCCTGGTACTCGCCGCCGAAGAGCGCGACCTCGACCTGCTCGCCCTTGTACTTGCTCGTGTAGTCCTCCACTGCGGTCAGTCTAGAACGTGGTCGGGTGCCTCCGACAGACGGCCATCCCGGCCGACGAGGATCGCGCTCAGTGCAGCGTTCGCGGTGACCGGATGGAGCCGCCGGTAGGTCGGAATGTCGACTCCGGCGGCAGCTGCGTGGAGGGCGCGCAGGGAGCCGCCGTGGGAGACAACCAGGATCCGGCCACCCGGATGCCGGCGCGCGAGCGCGCGAATCGCGGTCACGACGCGAGCGCCCATGGCTTCGTAGGTCTCACCGTCGTCCCAGCCGATGCCCCAGTCCCGCCAGCGGCGAAAGCCGTCGGGGAAGCGCTCTTCCGCTTCCGCGCGTGTGAGGCCCGACCACGAGCCGACGTCGACCTCCCGAAGCTCGGGGAGGGTCTCCACGGAGAGCCCGCGCGGCTCGGCCACCGCGGCGGCGGTGTCGCGGGCGCGCGCGAGATCGCTCGCATAGACCGCATCCACCTGAACGCCGGCGAGCCGCCGCGCAAGCTCGGCCGCCTGAAGCCGACCCTGATCGGTGAGCGGACGGTCGGTATGGCCTTGCCAGCGCCCGGCTGCGTTCCAGTCGCTCTCGCCGTGGCGCGCGAGGATGACGAGCGTCGGCTCCATCGCGGGCCAGCTTACGAGCCGCCTGCCCCGCGGCAGCCACTATCGTGGCCGCGATGGAGCTCGGGCTCGCCGACCGCGTCTGCCTCGTCACCGGCTCGACGGCCGGAATCGGGCTCGAGACTGCTCGCCTTCTCGCGGCCGAGGGCGCCAGGGTCGTCGTCACAGGGCGGGACGAGACGCGCGTGAACGAGGCCAGGGAGCAAGTCGGAGCCGCCTTCGGCATCGCCACCGACCTCTCTGACCCAGGGGAGCCCGGCCGCGTCGTCGCCGAGACCGAGCGGAAGCTCGGCCGGATCGACTGTCTCGTCAACAACGTAGGTACCGCGCGCCAGGTCGGGTTCGAGGAGCTCACCGACGCCGACTGGGAGGCGACCTGGCAGCTCAATGTCATGAGCTACGTCCGTGGCATCCGCGCCGTCGTACCCGGGATGCGCGAGCGCGGCGGCGGCCGCATCGTCAACGTCAGCTCGACCGCCGGCAAGCGCCCCTCGACCGGGATGCCCGACTACTCCGTCTCGAAGGCGGCCGTCCTCTCGCTCTCCCGCCTCGTGGCCGACCTCTACGCGAAGGACGGAATCCTCTGCAACGCGGTCACGCCCGGCCCGACCGCGTCACCTGCCTGGCTCGCACCCGGCGGCCTCGCCGACCAGGGCGCCGAGCGGAGCGGCAAAGACCGCGAAGAGATCCTGAAGGGAGTCGGCGCCGGGCGTCCCGCTGGGCCGCCTCGCCGAGCCTGAAGAGATCGCCGCCGTCATCGTCTTTCTGTGCTCAGACCGTGCCGGCTACGTCACGGGAGCCGCGTGGAGCGTGGACGGAGGCACCGTCCCGGTGATCATCTAGCCTGGAACGAGATGCCGAAGCTCGCGGGAGCGGTTGCCGACGAATTCGCGGCTCGCGTACGCGAGCAGGAAGACGCGTGGTTGTCGCCGCTCGCGGTTCGCTCCTACGAGACCGCCGGACGCGCGCACGCCGAGGAAGAGGAATGCCGCCTCCGCACGCCCTTTCAGCGTGACCGCGACCGGATCGTCCACTCGAAGAGCTTTCGCCGCCTCAAGTACAAGACGCAGGTCTTCATCGACCCCAAAGGCGATCACTACCGGACGCGCCTCACCCACACCCTAGAGGCGGCCGGGATCTCCCGGGCCGTCGCCCGGGCTCTCCGCCTGAACGAGGACCTGACCGAGGCGATCGCAGTCGGTCACGACCTCGGCCACGCTCCCTTCGGGCACACAGGCGAGGAGGCGCTCGACGAGGCGCTCGCCGAGCGCTTCGGCCGGCATTTCCTCCACAACGAGCAATCGCTCCGCGTGGTCGAGGTGCTCGAGCGAGACGGACGCGGCCTGAACCTGACTGCCGAGGTACGCGACGGCATCCTCCACCACACCGGCCGCGGGACGCCGGCCACCCTCGAGGGGAGGATCGTCAGGCTCGTCGACCGGGTCGCGTACATCAACCACGACATCGACGACGCGCTCCGGGCGGGGCTCGTCGCTCTCGAAGAGCTGCCGCAGGAAGAGATCGAGGTTCTCGGTGACCGCGGCTCGCGCCGAATCGACACGCTCGTCCACGACATCGTCGAGTCCTCGGCAGACGCCGGTGACATCGTCCAGAGCGACGAGGTCGAGCCGCGCGATGCTGAACCTGCGCGCGTTCATGTTCGAGCGGGTCTACCTCGGCCCCGCCACCGAGCAGGAGCGCGCAGACCGCCACCGCGACCATCCGCCGCGTCTTCGCTCACCTCGCCGACCACCCGGAGGATCTGCCGGACGACCGACCGGGCGATCTGTCCGAGCGGATCGCCGACTACGTCTCGGGCATGACCGACCGCTTCGCGCTCGCATGGCGCTGATCAAGCGCGAGTCGATCGAGCGAGTCGTCGACGCGGCCGACATGGTCGCGATCGTGACCGGCGCGCACGCCGCTCCGGCGAGTCGGCACGCGCTGGACGGGGCGCTGCCCCTTCCACGAGGAGCGAACACCGAGCTTCTCGGTGAATCCGGAGCGGAAGCTCTTCCATTGCTTCGGCTGCGGCACCGGCGGAGACCTGATCGCCTTCGTCCGCGAGACCGAGGGACTCGACTTCGCCGAGGCGGTCGAGTGGCTCGCCGAGCGGACGGGCGTTCCGGCTCGAGTACGAGGAGAGCTCACCGCGCGCGGAGGCGCACCGCCGTCGTCGCGACCGGCTCTTCGAGGTGCTCGAAGCAGCGGCGGCGTTCTACGCCCGGTACCTGTGGGAAGCGCCCCGAGCGGAGCCTGCGCGCGCTTATCTCGCCGAGCGCGGCCTGGGCGAGGAGATCTGCAAGCGTTTCCGCCTCGGCGTCTCGCCCGACGGCCGCACGATGCCCGCCAAGGCGCGGGAGACGCGGGTTCACGCAGGAGGAGCTCGTGGCCGCCGGGCTCGTGAACCGCCGCGGCAACGACTACTTCGCGGGCAGGCTCGTCTTTCGCGCTTCGCGATCCGCGCGGTCGCGTGGTCGGCTTCGGCGCGCGGCGCATGTCCGACTCCGATCCGATCCCGGCCAAGTACGTCAACTCGCCCGAGGGCGACCTCTTCCACAAGTCCTCGCTCGTCTACGGGCTCGATCAGGCCCGCGCCGCGATCGCCAAGGAGGACCGGGCCATCGTCGTCGAGGGCTACACGGACGTCCTGGCCCTGCAGCCAGGCCGGGCTCGAGACCGCGGTCGCGTCCATGGGCACCGCACTGACGCCGGCTCAGCTCAAGGAGCTCCGCCGGCTCACCGGCGGCTCTACCTCTGCTTCGACGCCGACGCCGCGGGCGAGGCGGCGACCCTGCGGGGCATGGATCTCGCCTACCGGGAGTTCGACGAGGTGCGGGTCGTGGCCGCTGCCGCCGGGCTCGGATCCGGCCGAGGATGCCGAGGGCTTCGAGGCCAGGCTCGGCGTCTGCAGAGCCGTACCCGCGACACCGCGTGCGGCTCGAGATCGACGGCGTCCGCTCGAAGGAGGAGGCGTTCCGGCGCGTGCAGGAGATCGTCGCGGGCTTCGACCGGAACACCGAGTGGCTCGAGGCGCGTCGAGTACGCGGCCAACCGGCTCGATCTGCCGGAGGAGCTCCAGCGAGCTGCTTCCGCGACGATGTCGCGCCGCGGGGGGCCCGAGATCTCGCGCCGCGTCTCGAGGCAGGCGACCGGCTCGAGCGCGACGCGCTGGCCGGGGTCGTCGCCTACCCCGAGCTCGCGTCGACATCCTCGCCGAGCTCTCGCCCGACCACTTCGACGACGAGCTCCACCGGTCGCTTCGCGCCCACCTCGTCGAGGCCGGGGAGAGTACGCCAGAGACCACGGCGCTCCTGGCCGAGCTCGACGCGCGCGCGGCGGCCGAGGGAATCGACGAGGACACGGCTCGCCAGCTCCTTCTGCGGCTCCGCGAACGGCAGCTCCGCCGCGATCTCGCGCACGCCGATCCGGAGCGACATCGAGGAGCTCCAGGAACAGCTCCAGAAAGTCCGCGCCGCCGCGGGCGAGCCGGTCTAGGCCGGCCGGCGGCCGTTGCGCCGCGGCCCAGGGGGTGCTTCAATGCTGGCAATCAGCCGAGGGCGGGGGTCGATGACGAACGGGATATTGCGGTGTGTGGCTCTAGCTGCGCTTTTCGCCTGCGCCGGCTCGGCGGCGGCCGCGGACGCACGGGCAGCTCTAGATCAGCCGAACTGGCACGTCTTCCCGGCGCATCCGCCGCTCGACGGCGCTGATACCACCGGGGATCCATCCGATCCCGACCCGAGGCGTTTCTTCTGCCATCCGGCAGGTGCGAGCCCCGCGCCCCCGTGCGAGATCGACGCGCGCCGCTCCGCCGAGGCCAACCCGGCTCCGTGGGATCACGTCTCAGGCTCGACGAGCTTCACGACGACGGGGAACAACGCCGACGTAGCGCTTTCGGCCGAGAGCCCGCTGGCGCCCGGCACGGAACAACGAATCCGTCCGACCAGCATCACCCGGGAGTACTTCTGGCCGTGGACGGATGCCTGGCGAAACGCGGGCTGCAATCCCGCGGTCTTCGCAGGGCCGCCCATCGGTGCCGGCGGCACAGACCGAAACGACGTGAACGCCGCGATCGTGAACGTCTTCGGGACGCTCAACCGCTTACACGACTGGACGTACGAGCTCGGCTTTGACGAGACCGCCTACAACTTCCAGGTCAGTAACGCGGGCGAAGGCGGCGACGAGGGCGATCCTCTGCTCGGAAACGCGCAGGCAGCTGCGCTCGATCCCCAGGGCGGCGCAGCGTTTCTCGACGAACCCGGGCCCCACACCGGACGACGGCAGTCGGCCGCGGTCGTGACGCACCTCTGGCAGCCGGTCGCGAGTCGTCTCCTACGGCCCCTGCGTCGACGGGTCCTTCGACGCCTCGCTGGTTGGTCAGCGGTTCGCGCGGGCGGCTGTCGACCGGATGATCGCCGGGGCCGATGCAGGCGTCGTGGCGACGAGCGGTGTCGACGGACAGGCGGCGGCGCTCCTGGAGGGCTGGGCCGACCTGATCGCCGCGGCCTTCGTTCGCGAGACTGCCGGAGGCGGCGGGTTCGCGATCGGCCCGTACGTGAGTGGGAACTCCGTGCGGGGCCTGAGGACGTATGCCATGGACGCGAGCCCGCTCAACTACTCGAACCTCCGGGGGTGGGACGGCGCAGGCGCGGGCAGTGCGGTGGACGACGGCGAGGTCTGGGCCGCGACGCTCGACGAAGTACGCCGCGCGCTCGTCGCGCAGCAAGGGTCGTCCGGCTCTTCTCGCTTCCTCGAGCTGGTTTTTGATTCGCTTGCGGGGCTCCCGTCGGACCTGACCATGATCGAAGCCCGCGACGAGCTGCTCGGGCAGGCAAGTGCCGACGAGCGCGCGACGATCTGGCGAGCGTTCGCACGACGAGGGCTCGGCGAGCGTGCCCTCGGCGCCGTCGGGTCGGCCCAGCCTCGGCCGAGCTTCGAGACGCCGCGCGAGGCGAACGAGACGACGGTCAGGTTCCGCCTCCGCGCCGCCGACGAGGGCGGGAAGGCGGTCAGGGGCCGCGTCTTCGTCGGCCAGTACGAGGCGGGTACGACGCCGGTCGCCGACACCGTCCGGTCGACGAACACACCCGCGAGCGTTCACTTCGTCCCTGGCCGCTATGCCTTCGCGTTCCAGGCTGCGGGCTTCGGTCTCGTCCGAAAGACGCTGACGCTCCCCGCGGGGCAAAGCCGGATCGTGACCGTGTCTCTGCCCACGAATCGCGCGTCTCGGGCCAAGGGCGCCGCGGCGACGGGGCCGGGTGCGGGGCTTTCTGCCCTTCTCGACGACACCGAGGCGACGAACTGGACGGCGACGGACTCGGAGCCCGTCGACGGCGACTCCCTCGCGGTCACCGTCAACCTGGCGGGCTCCCGCGCGGTGACGGTCGACCGAATCGGGATCAGCGCGGCGCTGAGCGGCGCGGAGAACCGCTTCACCGCCTTGCGCTCGTTCACGGTTCTCGCGTGCGTGGCCACGAGTGGCAGAAATTGCTCAGCGCCGTCTCACTTCGTGGCGCTCGGCGGCGAGCGGGAGCTCTTCACTGCGGGAGCCCCGTGGCCGACGGCACGCGACCTTGCCTTTCGGACGATCGACGTGCCGAACACGAAGGCGACGCACCTGCGGCTCGTCGTCAACGGGAACCAATGCACGGACGGCGAGGCGTACCGCGGAAGCCTCGAGCAGGATCTCGACCACGAGGCCGACTGCGTCCTCGGGGCCCCCGAGGTGGCGCGCACCGTGCGCGCGGCCGAGCTCCAGGTGTTCTCGCGTCCGCCCAGCGTCCGAAACTCCGCCGCCTCGTAGCGGAAGGAGACGGCCCCGGGCCGTAGCTACACTTCGACCGCCGTTCCCCGGTAGCTCAATTGGCAGAGCATCCGGCTGTTAACCGGAGGGTTGCTGGTTCGAGTCCAGCCCGGGGAGCTAGGAAGACCCGCACCGAGGGGTTTTTCGCTTAATCGGTGCGTAGGCGCAGACAACCTTTGCCCAATCCTTGGCTCGTGGCTTCGTCGCGCAGCGGCCGACCTTGGCCGGCCCTATGGGGATCGGAGGCCTCCCACGCCCGCGTCCTCTATCCGTTTGAGCCTCCACAAGGGGACCGTGTTGCTCGCGGCCCGGCTATTAGGTGTCGCCTACGTTAGTCCTAACCCGCCGATCCAATCCCACAACGGCTGAAGCTCGTGTCGCAGAGCGATGGCTGTCACCAGCAGCGTTAGCAGGCCGACCATGAGTAGGACAATGGTTAGAACGGCGATCCAACGCTGGAGCCGTAGGTTTGCCCTCGCGGTCAGGGCGTTTCCGATCCCCGCTTCGAAGTCACGGACATCCCGCGTTAGCGAGGTCAGGCGCTCCGCTCGAGCGACCGTCCAATCAACGGTGTTGTCGATCCACGGTCCTCTTGGGCGCTGCAACGTTTCTACCTCCTCGAAATCGAGGCCGCTGTAGAGATGGAAGTGTCTGAGGAGAATGTTCTTATGTAGGACCACGTCGGCTGCCAAAGGCAATGCGTCCCCACTGACGCGAACGAGCTTCGCCTCCGTTGCCTGCAGGCGTCTTACCGCGGCAACGACCCGTTTCACGTCGAGAGCCATCAGCTCGTCCCGAACCTCAGCGATGCGAACCTCGTGGGCTCTGACCGCCCACAGCAGGGTCCACGACGCGGTGACCAGCGCCATGTCGTTCTCGATCTTGTTGATCCAGCCGTTGAGGTTGTTGCCGCCGTATTCGTTCATGTCGTCGTTCGCGAAGATCTCGTCTTCACGACCCGCCAGAAGGAGAGAGTAAGACGGCGTCGTGACGCCCCGGTCCTCAGGGTCGTCGGACTCCGCCATGGAAAATCTAAGCCCTTCCAGTTTCTCGGCCTTCCAGAGGTAATACAATTTGTCCAAATTCACAATCCGCATGTACGAAGGTCCGGCGTTGGTTCGATCCGGATCCAAAGGCCGCTCGCGCGTCGTAGTCCAAAACTCACAATTCGGAAATCGTCCATCCTCAAGGACTGCCGTCGCAAAGACGCCGCCGCGGACGTAACGAGAGAGCCAATCGCTGCAGCGCCGCTTGGCGTCGCGCCTAATTTGGCGGATCGCTCGTGCCTTCTGGAGTTCTGGGTCATGAATCGACGTGGCGGTTCCGATCCGCGTGCCGTAGCTGGTGTACTCCTTCGTGAGCGCCTGGGTGATTGCGTCGGAGACGGTTTCGTCCAGGACGAATCCCGCCACGACGATCGCAGCTGACGGCAAGACCATGTGGAGCGAGAGTCGGACGTGATCGACGCCATCCGGCGGAGTGTGGCCGGCTAGCCGACTAAGCGGGTATCGGCCCGGCTTCGCGATAAGGCCCAGGTTGCTCCAACCTCCGCCACTCGGTGACGCCGGCAGCTCACGAAGTTGCCGGGCAGCGTTCGCGATGTTTCCGGGGAACATGCCGTGTGAAGCCCCATCCAGGCGCTCCAGAGATCTGGCGGCCTGTGGAATCCCTGACAGGGGAAAGCACTCGCCGATCCAGACAACTCGAAGGCCTAGAGCCTCGTCGGGCGGAGGAGTCGTCTCAGCATTTCGTTGAGGATCGCGCTCGCGCGACAGTCGAACCACCTCGCGCCCGCCAGCCCAGGCTCGGTACCACGGACTCCGCCTCTCGAGGAACGTTTCGACGTGTCCCATGAACCGAACCGTAATCCGCGCAGCCCTCCGCTTGGTTAGGTTCTGGTTCGATCTGCTCTGCCCGCCCAGGAGCGACAATTGCTCCATCGATCTCGAACCGTTCGAACTACGGAAGCGGCGCGACGCGGTCATCGTTCTTGGCGCGGGTGCGACTCGTGGCGCCTCGTTCGTGGACGAGGCAGCCTTTCTTCGCCCACCCCTCGACGCTGACTTCTTTCTCCAGCTACGCGCGAGCGACTTGGCGCAAGACCCTGACGGCCAAGCGCCTCTCGAGACACGCCGGGATCTGGTAAGCCAATGCGTACCACGGCCCGTCCGGGCTAGCGGGCCGAGCGACCTGCTAGAACGAGTGTTCGAGCTCGCGGAGGGCGACGCCGGCATCGAAGGCCGCTCGCATCTCGTCCTCAGCGATCAGCATGTCTGACGGAGCGAGTTCTTCTGTCGACAAGGCGAACTCCGCGACGGAGTAGAACCCGGCATCGAAAAGTGCAGCTGTGTCGACCTCGCACGTGTCCGCTGGGAGGTGCAACGGCGCAAGAGCTTCGAGGGTCCAGAAGATCGCGCGCGCCAGCTTCTCGAATCGTTCGTTCTCCTCTGCCGACGGATGTTCCCTTGTCCACTGGGCGGCGAGCTCAGTCGCCGCGAGGGGCTTGCCGTCCGCGACAAGCTCGCGCTCGGCGTCCCGCCATAAATATCCGCCGGCCGCGATTCTGATCAGGACGTTCGTCTCACGGCTCACCTGATTCTGATCTGGTTCCGCGTCACGCTCCACCGCGTCGATGGCGTAGATGGCGGAGGTGCGTCTCACGATGTGTCGGATGAGCGCTCGTTCAAGGTCACCCGGCTCGGCCCCGCGAGATCCGCGCGTGAGCGGGTTTTTCGCGGTAGCCCAATCCTCGTTTAAGCGCGCAAGAAGAATGTCGAGCCGCTCCTCGAAGACTGGGTCGCTCGAACTCTCTCGCGCCTCCTCTCCGGGGCCAGAGGGAGGCACGAGGGCGTCCAGCCGGCCGTCGAGTTCCGCCATCCGCGCATCGAAGTGGACTTGCATCTCCTCCCAAAGATCGGGAGGGATTGCCTGGTATCGCGGAGGTAGGAGCTTCACGTACACACCGCTCCCACAGTTGAGGCACTTGCGCACCGCCCGGCCACCGTGTCGTCCGTGGACGGCGAACGCATAGTCCTCTTCTCCCTTTAGGGGCTTCCAGGAGGGTCCCCGGAGGTCGGGCGGTATTGGCTCCGTGTCCGTCCCGACCGCGCCGCAGGTTGGGCACCTAATCTTCATCGACGTTCCGAGGCTATTACGGTCGCCTCGCTTGCTCAATAGGCATCGCGTCTGACTCCAGCGAACATCCTCTCCTCCGCACGGGCCGAAGCCCCGGGAAAGAGGACCTGGGCGGCATGGATATAGCGCTCGGTGATGGCGCCCTGTGAGTGGCCGGCCTTGAGTTGGACGTAGGCCTGGGGGTTGCCGGCGGCTGCTTCGTGGGTGAGTGCGGTGTGGCGGAGGTCGTGGAAGGGTCGGAATGGCTTGGTGACGCCGGCGTGTTGTAGGGCGGGGCGGAGGTAGGCGCGGGCGAGCTTGGAGGGGTCGAGGGGTGTTCCGATGGTGGGGTGGGCGAAGACGAGTTCGTCGTCGCCTTGGTAGGCGCTTCGCTGCCAATGCTCTTGGAGCAGGGCCAGAGTGCGAGGCCCAAGTTCGATCGTGCGTCGGGAGGAGCGTGACTTGGGGGTGGTGAAGCGGCCGGCGACGAACGCTTCTCTGACCTGCAGCAGTCCTTCGAGCATTTGGATGTCGCGCCAGCGGAGGGCGAGTAGTTCGCCGCGGCGGAGGGCGGTGCCGAGAGCGACGAAGGTCAGGGTGTGGGCGAGTCGCCACCAGGCTTGTTCGGCGCCAGTGGCGCGGCGTTCGAGTTCGGTGTAGGCGGCGGCGAGGGCGGCGATTTCGTTCTCGGTGAGGACGTTCATTTCGGGTTGTTCGACTTTGGGTCGGTTGGCACCGGTGACGGGGTTGGTGCGCATGAGGCGCCAGCGGATCGCGGTCTTGAGGACGACCTGGAGGTCGAGAAGGAGGTTGGTGACGGTCTTGGGGGAGAGGCCTTGGCGGAGCTTGGTGGCGATGAATCGGTCGATGAGCTCGGGTTCGTTGTCGAGGGTGTCGAGGTGGTGGTGGCCGAAGTAGGGGATCAGGTGGCGCTCGAGCGAGGAGCGGTAGTTCTTGACGGTCGTAGCCTTCAGGTTGCGTGCCGGGAGGTAGTCGTTGAACCACGACCGTGCGAAGTGGTCGAAGCGGACTCGCTCGGGCTTTCGGAAGCCGTCGCGTTCGACGTCGACGAGGCGCCGGCGGAGCTCACGCTCGGCGAGCTTTCGGTTCCAGGCGGGCTCTTTGCCGAGGGTTTCGAGGATTCGGCGGCCGGTGGCGTCTCGGTAGCGGATGCGCCAAACGACGCCACGTGGGCCTTCGTAGCGCCACACGCGCCCCCATTTAGGGTCGGTCCGGGTCTTGGTCGCCACTGCTGTGTGCATTCACAAGCTCGAATCGCCGGAAAGATCCAGTCGCCTGCGCACGGTGGCGGCCGGTCCGCCTTGTTGGGCGGCGAGCCAATCCTCGATTGCCTGGCGGCGATAGCGGCGGTAGCGACCGATTGCGAGGTAGGGGAGGCGGCCTTGCCGCGTTGCTTCGCGGACCCAGGATTCGGGGACGGCGAGGAGGTCTGCGACTTCGGGTGCGGTGAGGAGGCGGTCGTCGGTCATGCGACGACCTCGTTCCCCCAGGAGGTCCAGCCAGGCCGTCGGGTGCGGGCGAAGAGCTCGACGCGGCTGGCGGTCGGGTACATGCACTCGATCAGCTGGTAGGCCGAGACGGGCTTTTCGGAGTGGCGTCCGCAGGCGGCCTCGATGACGGAGTCCTGCCGGTGGGCTGGCGCGGGGAGGGTCGGGTTGCCACGGGTGGCGAAGAGGAGAAGCTCGTGGCGGTAGCGGATCCAGTTGCCGAGCTTGATCGAGGGCTTGACCCAGACGAAGCAGCCCTTGTAGGTGAACCCCCACGCTTCGATCACGGCTAATGCGTCCTCGAGCTGGTGGCAGACGGCCCAGAGGAAGAGGACGGAGTCGTCGGCGGCCGGGATGGGAAGCGCCTTGATTGCTTCGAGCGAAATGGTCGGGTAGTGCTGTTCGGGCGACCAGGAGGAGTGGGGGTTGGTAGAGGGCCAGGCGGGGTCGGCGAGGATCACCTCGAAGGGGCCGTCGGGCAGGGGCGGGGGGGCGGGATGGCGGCGTAACGCTGGCGGCGTTCGACGATCTTGGCCGCCTTGTTGACGGTGAGCTGGCCGGCTCGCACGTCTTCGAAGAGTTCGGGGTCTGCGGCGCGGACCTGGCGGGCGGCTTGGATGGTGCGGGGCGAGACGCCGGCGAGGCGGGCGGCGAGGTCGCGGGTGCGCTCGCCTCGATGTGGCAGCGCTGCCACATCGGTGTCGGGTCGTAGGTTGGCGAGGCGCCGTTCGCGGGCCTGGGCCTCGGCGTCGACGATCGCTTCATAGCTGAGGATCAGGGCGGCGCGCTGCGAGGGGCTGAGGCTACGACGGTGCAGCGCGGCCGAAACCATGTGCTCGAGCTCGTCCTTCGGGTCGGCGATTACGACCGGGACTGTCGGTAGGCCGAGGTCGCGGGCGGCGCGGAGGCGGTTGCGCCCGTCGAGCACCTTTCCTGCCGCCGTGAGCTCCAGCGGCACGCGGATGCCGTTCTCGCGAATGTGGGCGACGAGGGCGGCGTACTCGTCGGTTGTCATGGCGGGCACGAGGTCAGCTTGCTCGTGCTCGTGAAGCTGGTCTGTTCTCCGCTCGGGCATCTCTGTCCGAGGGTGTCGGCCGAGGGGTGGTGGGCGCTAGGTAGTTGACCCGGTGAGCTTCCGACCCCGACTTTTCCGGCCAGCCTCACGGGCGGCCTTGCGCTCGGGGCGGGGGATGTCCTTCCAGTAGCCGCGAAGCGTGTCGCGGGCAAGGAAATCGCAGAAGGCGAGCGCCATCCAGGCCCGTGGGTCGTTCACTTGCATCGCTTCGGCCTCGTCGAGCACGCGCTCGAAAACGCCTCGTACACGAGCTCGCTCGAGCATCCACTGCTGGACGCGTTCTCGCCGTTCGGCGATCTCGGGGCGATTGGCCTGGTTTCGCCGCTTCGTCGCTCTTCCTCCGCCCACTTGGGAGAGCGTCTCGCGGTTGAGGTCGCCTTCCAGGTAGAGACGCGTCATCGCGTCGCGTTCCTCGCGCGTGTAGAGGCCGGTCAGGTGGGGACGCAGAGCGTCGTCCGTGAGTTGGGCACGACGAACCATCTCCGGGGTCGTCGTACCGGTCCAGAAAATGAGTCCCGGGCAGTCACGACAGAGAAACGTCGAGTTGGCGGGATTCCAGGCGAGGGTTTGCGGCCCGATCTTCTGACCACCCATGTAGACGTTCCGCTCCAGGGCGAAGCTGAGCTCGCCATGATGTCGGCGGCGGTGACGCGCCATCTGCGCAAGCTCGGCTTCATCGGGCGGGCGCGGCGGATCGGCTTCCCGCCCTAGCGCTTCTAGGGCGGCCAGGAAGCCGGGAGGTGTCGGGAGCTTGGGCGGCTCCATGAACGTGATTTCCGGCTGGAGGCACAGGATCCTCCGAGGGCCGCTAGCTACGAAAGCCGGCGACCGAACGTTGGGCGCAGCCGAACCTACGGCGCGCTGATCTAGAGAATGTCCTCGACTGGGATTGTCCAGCCGAGGCCGTCGTTCTGGGCGTTGGGGTACCGGCCAGCCTTGCAACGCTTCTTGATCGTGCCCGGCTTGAGGCCGAGCACCTCGGCGGCGCCGCGGGCCGAGAGCTCGGTGCCGCCCGCCCGAAGCGTGCTGACTGGAATCTCGGCGAGGTAGAAGCCGTTGTCGCGCACGCGGCCGGGTCGGCGCCCCTCCCTGATTCCCGCGCGCAGGGTCGCGGGCGTGAGGTCGAGAATGTCGGACGCCTCGGACAGGTTGAGCTCAACCGTCCCCTCGTCTGGCTCCGACCGGGGTTGCCTCGGCTTGGGCTGTTCGCTCGCGGGCGCTGGCTCGGCGGCCAGGACGGCGGGTTCCGGCTCTCTCTCCGCGGCGGGCTGGAGACGCTGGGACGCGTAGGCGCGCAGGGCGGCAACGATGCCGGCTTGGATGCCACCGTGCGCCCGGGCGGCAAGCTCGAGCAGCGGGGCGTCGTCAGCGCCAAGGCGGAAGGTCACCTGGCGGCGAAAGGCGTGCGGGCTTGTACTGGGTTCCGGGGTAGCCATGTGGCTGACAGTAGCTCTGCCCTCTGGGTTCAGCCAGACGTCAGACATGCATGCCTCAGATGCGAGAAAGCCGGGGAGAGCCGGGCGCTCGACTGTGGTACTGCATGCATGCAGTCGCGGCCCTTTGTCCCGGTGGGGCCGGGTCGGGGCGCGTTCGGAGTAGGTCCTTGGTGACGCCAAGATGGCCCGGGTGGCCTATTCCATTTGTCGTCGTTCGGTGCGAGCCTGGTGCTGTCTGTAACTGACAGGGGGAGCTCTATGAAATGGATCCTGGCCCCAGCCATTCTCGGCGTGCTCCTGCTTGCTCTAGCCGGGCCGGCGGCGAGCGCGATCAAGATCAGCAAGATCTACTACGACGCACCCGGCTCCGATTACGGCAGCAACGTGAGCCTGAACAACGAGTGGATCCGGGTGGCTAATACGGGCTCTCGTGCGAAGCAGCTTCGCGGCTGGCGGATCCGTGACGGCGCCGGGCATGCGTATCAATTCGGGTCGTTGAGACTGCGGGCGGGGCGGACGGTGACGCTGCACACGGGACCGGGCTTGGACGGTCGCCGCCATGTGTTTTGGGGGAGCGGCTGGTACATCTGGAACAACGACGCCGACCGGGCGACGCTTCGAAAGCCGTCCGGCCGGACCGCGGACAGCTGCTCGTACAGCGGCTCCAACGCCGTCGCGTACTGCTAGTCCGGTGGGCTTGACGAGCAAGGTCTTGCGGGCGGCCTGGAAGGCGAACCGGCTCGAGCGAGCTGTCTCGAACCCCGGCCGTTATGCGAAGCAGCGCCTGAAGGCGAAGGCTCTTGGCAAGACTGGTTTCTGGAGTCTCTGGAGCCGCTGGTGGCGCGCGTAGGCATGCGGCTGGTCGCGCTCGGCGCGGTTCTTGCTCTGCTCGTCTCGGCGGGTTGTGGGGGCGGACAAGCTGGCAGTGGCGGCGGCGCTGCGAGGCAGGTCAACCCGAGGGCGGTTGTGGATGCGGTCTCCGACTGGTGGTCTCGGACGACATCTCGGTCACGTCCGAGCGGCGGGATTGCCACGCGGCTTCCGGGCCAAGCGGCGCTGTCGACCGACGAGGTGTTCAGGGCAAATCTTCTTCAATCAGCGATGAAGAAGGCGGTCTGCGCCGGCGCCGGCTACGTCGCCAATCCTCCTCCGGACGCGAACGAGCTCGCGCTTCGCGAGATCATCCGACAAGAGCTCTCCGGGATGTATGCCTTCTATGGAGCGCGGCTGATTGATCCGCTCGTAAACAGCCTCGCCACCCAGATCTATGGGTTCTGGCGTCCGGCCGACGCCGGCAACTGGTGTCGAGCCCTCCAGCAGACCGGGATCTAAGCAACCCTCGAAGCACCGTCCGCGAGGCGCCACGGCTACACGCGGCTAGCCCAGGACCCGCATATCCACTCGGAGCAGCTCATGCATGTTTCCTCCGAGTTCTTGCTGCAATGGGTCGCTGACTGGCCCTCTGTGGGAGGATCCGGATACGCCCGATCTGAGCGACCCACTTCCTGTTGAACTCGCTCCGAAGTTGGCGCAGCTCTCAGCTGCGCTTGACGCGGCGGTTCCTGCGAAGCAGCTCGATCGCAACCTGTTGGTTGCGACCTGGAATATCCGCGCCTTCGGTGGCTACACGGAGAAGTGGCGCTCCGAGGCCGGTGACTCGCCCCGGCGGGACCTCTTCGACCTGCGCTGCATCGGGGAGATCATTGATCGCTTTGACATCGTTGCCGTTCAGGAGGCGCGCGGGAATCTGGCGGCGCTTCGGGCTGTCTTGCGCCTGCTGGGTTCCGAGTGGGCGTTTCTGATTACCGATGTGACCAAGGGCGCGGCGGGCAACGACGAGCGGATGGCCTTCGTCTTTGACACGCGGCGCGTGCGCCCCTCGGGGCTTGCCTGTGAACTGGTGGTGGACATCGAGACGGAGGCTCGGGTGGGGGCGGAGGCGCTGGACAGGCAGTTCGCGCGCACCCCCTACGCTGCGAGTTTTCGCTCCGGTGAGACGCCGTTCGTTCTCGTCACCTTGCACGTCCTGTACGGGGAGGAGCGGGAGCGAGCGAAGGAGCTGGGGGCGATCGCGCGCTGGCTCGCGAAGTGGGGGGAGCGCGACGAGGAGTGGCGTCAGAATCTGCTCGCGCTCGGAGACTTCAACATCGACCGCGTCCACAGCGAGCTCGAAAACATTTTTGTCTCGACCGGCTTGCATCCGGCAGATGGGCTGGTCGGGCTTCCGCGCACGATCTTTGACAGCCCGGACGACGCCCACTACTACGACCAGATCGCCTGGTTCGCCGACCCGCGCAAGGGGCCGGCGCTGACGCTTCGCTGTACGGGCGCGAACTACTTCGACTTCGTGCCGCTCCTGCAGGAGGCGATGACGAAGACGCAGCTCTCCTGGCACGTCTCCGACCACTTTCCGCTCTGGGTCGAGTTCTCGACACGGCCGGCCGGCCGGTAGGGCGCTGCCGCTGTAGGCCCGAACCTCGGGCACTCGGCCGGGTTCAAGCGCGGCGGGCTTGCGCTGGCTCTCAGGACGCCGGAGAGCCGACGAAATCCGCTTTGTCGACACAACGGTAGTCAGTGTTGGAAGCAACATCGTCCGCATTTGCCGAGGAGGGTCAAGATTGTCCAACACGTTCAGCTAGTGGCGAGTTCCTCGGGAACTAACTGCGTCTTTCGGCGGTCTACCTTGTCGTGCGTGATCAAAAAGAGGCGTGGCGGCTCGCTTCTGAGGGGCGGCTTTGTGGCCGGCTGCCTCGCTTGCTGCCTGCTTGCAGCGGCGGCCTGTGAGAGCGAGGTTCCGTCGGGGCAGGCCCATAGCGCCACGGGCAACGAGGCGCGCCTGGAGCTGGACAGGTGGGTGGTTACCGCTTCGGTTGAGTCCGTCGGCCTGGAACCTGTGCAAGTGGTTTCCTCAGAGCTTCGCCTTGGCTCGCGCCGGGCCTGGATCGAACACATCCTCATCTTTCGGAACAGCGGTCGGAAGCACGTTGCCTACCGGGACTCTCGCGCGGCGTTCTTTATGCCGGACTCGTCCAAGCCGGTTTTGGCCGTGGCCGATACGGGTTGTGGCATCGACCGCTGGCGCAAACGCTTCCAGCCGATCTGCGCCATGTATTACCAGCCCTTCGTCGTTCCGCCCGGTCGGGCGGCACGGTACGACACGGTTCTTGTGAAAGGCGTCAAAGGCATGCTGGAGCTCGTTCCTGGCACGTATCGGTATGAGAGGCGCTTTTGGATCGAGGGTAGACCTGCAGGTCGTGCGCCAGCCGGAACCGTGACAGTGACCTACCGGATCGAGCGTGCCGAGCTCTGATCCCCGGAAGGTCGCAAGCGTCCTGTCCCTCGGACCGCCTCGCACTAGCTCGCCATACTTCCAGCCGTGCGCGCCCTGCTGCTGGTGCCAGCAATCCTCGCCGGCGGATTCGCCCTGTGGTTCTTCGACTTCAAGATGCCGGGGGTTGTCACGCTCGTCTCCGGCGCAATAGCAGGGCTTGCTTTGGGGCAGGTGGTACGGCGAGGCGTGGTCGTCGCCGCGGCAGTCGCAGTACTAACCGTGGTTTTATCCCTGGTGGCCGTTGGCCTCTTTACGTCGACTGCGCTCGGCACTGCACCTAGGGCAGGCGCTCGTTAGAGCACGAGCGGTTTGGCTCACCGGGAACGAAGTTACGCTGCCGGGTGTGTGGCTGGCGGCGTTCGGAGCGGGGATCATCGTCGCATGGGTGCTCGGGCGAGGCATTGGCACTTCACGGACCAGCCTTGTTCCCGCGGCAGCTGCCGTCACCGTTCTGGTCGGAGCGAGCTGCTTGGTCGGCGTGCTGCTGGACTACCGCGACCCCGGCTATTGCGACGCAAGTGAGTGCTTCACCGTATTGGGGCGCAGGACTCCGTTGGACACCGTGATGCTGTGGGTGCTGATTGCGGGGCTGGCATACGGAATCGCGTTCCTGGTGGGCTACCGCGCTCGCTTCGCTAAGAGGGATAAGCGGCGCGATATCGCCAATCCCTCCTAGCTAGTCGGTCGGCTCGGCGTCGATCGGCCGGCGCGTTCCTGCCGGACGGCGATCACCGCGAGGAGAATGAGCCTACTAGGTGATCGGCGGACGTTCGCGTGAGCGTTGAAAGTCCTACGCTGTGTGTGTGCGGCGATGGGATTTTGGTGTGATCGGGGCGGCTGTGTCCGTGGCGGTGTTTGCGAGCACGGCCTATGCGGTTCCCGCGCGGGGTTGTTTGGGGGAGCGGGGGACGATCGTGGGAACCGGTGGTCAGGACAGGTTGGTCGGAACCCCTGGCCGAGACGTGATTGCTGCCGGTGCCGGCCCCGACCGCGTCGTCGGACTTGCGGGGAGCGATCTCATTTGTGGCGGGCCGGGGCGCGACACCGTCCGAGGCGGGGAAGGTCGTGATCGCATTTACGGACAGGGTCACTTTGATGAGCTTTATGGAGGCCGTGGCGGCGACCGTCTCCGCGGCCGCAAGGGAGGGGACTTCCTCCACGGGGGGCCGGGATCCGATGTCCTTCGCTCCGGCGACGGTTTTCTGTTGGCATTCGGTGGGCGGGGCGATGACCGAATCCACGGCGGCAGGGAGGCGGACATCATTAGGGGCGGCTCGGGGCGCGACCTGATCCAAGGCTGGCGCGGCCACGACTACGTCGCCTCTGGGCGGGGGGACGACAGAGTCTTTGCAGGCGGAGGATCGGATCAAGTCCAGGCGGGGGGTGGCGACGATGTCTCGAGGGGTGGTGGCGGTCTTGACCTTGCCGATTACGGGGACTCGGCGCGGGGGGTGACGGTCGATCTCGGAGCGGGTGTTGCCAGCGGACGGGGTCAGGACGTCGTGATGGGGTTCGAAGGGGTCTGGGCGACTCAGCTCGACGATCGCCTGATCGCCGACCCGCAGGTGTTGCGGACGGTCTTCATTCCCTCGTACGGAGACGATTCGGTCGAAGCGAACGGATCGATTGCTTACCTGCTTCTGTTCGATGGACCTGAGCTGGTTGATCTTGCTGCAGGGACGGCAACGGGGGCAGAGGGTGAAGACACGCTGCTTGGTGTCCGCCACGTGTTCTCCTCGGATGGGGCGGACGTGCTGCTGGGCGATGGGCGCCGAAACATTCTCTTCGCCGGGCGGGGCCAGGATCGAGTGGAGGGGCGTGGTGGCAACGACTACCTCGATGGCCAACGGGGCGAAGACACGGCCGACGGAGGCGACGGGACGGATGTGTGCGTGGCAGAGATCGTGACCAACTGCGAACCAGTCGCTAAGACCCGTTCCGCTGCGATCGTGCGGCAGCTCCTGCGACTTGACAGCCTGGAGCGGTTTCGTATGGGTGGGTCAGCGAAGCGGCGGTAACGTTTTATGATCGCGCGCCTTGGCTGTATCGGTTTCGTGTGCCTTCTCCTGGGAGGGTGTGGGGACAGCGAGGGTCCAACGCGGTTGTCGATCACCTATTTCAATCCCGTCTCCGTCCAGGGGCACACCTATTCGCTTTCGTGTGATCCCGCGGCGGGCAGGGGGATTCGGGATCCGCGCAGCCTTTGCGAGCGGCTCGGTAGGAGCGACTCGCTCGTGCGCGCAGGCGATCTGATCTGCCCGGGAGACTTCCACTCTCGGTACCTCTCCATACGCGGGACCCTCACTGGCGAAGCTCTGGAGTCTGAGTTCGGTCTGTGCCGCGACGAGCGAGGCATTTTCTGGCTGAATCAGATGTTCCCGCCGACAGGATCGGCTCGAGCTCTAGGCTGAGATATCACCGATCCCCCTCCTCAGGAGGGCTCGCGAAACGGCTAGCAGTCAGCGGCGTCGCTTTGGCGGGCGGTCGGTACCAACGACAGTCGCCTGCGCCCGCTGCTAGCCGGTCCGCCTTGTTGGGCGGCGAGCCATTCCTCGATCGCCTGGCGCTTGTAGCGGCGGTAGCGGCCGATCGCGAGGTACGGAAGCCGGCCTTGGCGGGGGTGGCAGTTTGACAGCAGCGTGCCGAGGCGACATGGGATGTCGCTCCAGACTTGTGCGATGTCGGCCTCGCATCGCGGACGGCGTGAAGAGAGCCGCAGCGGACGCTGAGATCTTCCGCGTTACCCTCCGGCGGGCCGCCCTAGCGGAGCCGCGACGCGTGGCGTTCCACTCCGTATACGAACCAGGCTCGGGAACATATTCGCGGCTGGCGGGGTCTAAGTCGGAGGAATGGCTGCGATGGGACTAACAGTGGCCGTGATCGTTCTCTGAAAACGGTGCTTACGCGGTCTTTCTTGACCGGAAACTCGAAGCTTCCTGATCGGGACCGAAGTTGACGTAGCTGTTGACAGTGGTAACCTTCTACCAGAACCGAAAGGGACAAGCATTGGACATTCGTCGCAGCGTTTTTGGCGGGGTCGTCGCTCTAGCGATTGGATGCGCGGTGGTCGCAGCGGGATGCGGAAGCGATTCGCCCAGTGCGGCGGGGCCCGTTGGCTCAGAGCCGCGTCAACTCTCTCCCGAGGAAGTGAGGGCGGCAGCGGAGGCGTCGATTGGAGTGCCCGGCGAAGTGCCTCCGATCTGCCCGTCGAGTGAAGTCATCGACCAGATCAAGGCAGCCGGCCTGCAGGCTGGCCCTTGCGTTCCGCTGCCGGATGACATGCCGCAGTCCGAACGAGATGCTTTTATCGAGCGGCTCGAGGATGCCGGGCCTCCGGCTGCGGAAACCGGCGAGCCGGCCTCTCGATGCAGTGGAAGCATCACTGAGACAAATGCAGGATCGGTGGCTGTCCGCTTGCCCTGCGGCACCGTGGAGCGTGATAGCAAGCCGCTAGTTCGTGATGGGGAGGCGTGTATGGAGGTCACCTTCTCCGATCGCGGTGATCCGGACGGCAACGTGAGAACGCAGGTCTTTTGCGGTGATGAGGCGAGCGACAGTAGCGCTGAGCACTCGGATCTGTCGCACACACACGTCGAGCCTGAAGGACAGTGAGCGCGAGACCATCACTCAAGCTGTGTCTCTGCGTGACGGCTCTTGCTGCGTCGCTGGTGCTTCCGGTCTCGGCATTAGCCAACAACGACTACACCTCGCCAGGTGGTAATCCGGCCCACTGGTCCGATCGAAATGGCGCGATCGCTTACGTCTACATCGTCGACCGCACGGGTCCGAGCTGGCCTGTATTCGCTGCGGCGGTGCACTGGAACACGAACGGCGAGAACGTCATAACCTACCAGAGCCCTGGTAGCTGTGATTTCCACTGCGTGGACGTTCGAGTTGTTGACGATCTTGGCCCTTGCAGCGGGCCTGTCTTTGTACGAGGTGAATTTAAAGATCATTACTCGGGTTTTGGCCACCTCACAAGCGACTCACGCGTGAAGTTCAATGTCAACTGCTCCGGCTACAACTCATCTCAGAAGGGCGAGCTCACCTGCCATGAGGTCGGCCACGCAGTCGGAATCATCGGCCACCGAGGCGGCGGGTGCATGAGGGAGGGGGATAACTTCTGCAACGATGGCTGTACGCAGAGTGGCACAACTCATGATTTCTCTATGTTTTCGCAGATCTATGGGCATAACGACTAGTCGGAATTTAGGAAGTCTAGGTTCGAGTTGGTAGTCGCGCTCCGGCGTTAGACCGTTCGAATCGGAATCATGATGCGCCCGGTGCTTACGGTGCGGTCGTCGAGGTCGACGTCGTTCCGCTCGTGGTGACGCTGCTCATAATGTTGGTTCCTTCGGCAGCGCTTGGCTTCTTGATCGGGCGCTGGTGGGCTGTCATCGTCGTGCTTGTCGCGTTCGGGGATTTCTACGGTGGCGTTGGTGCGGGTTTGTGGGGTAATGGCTTTGGCGAGGGCTGGCAGGTCGCCATGGCGCTCGTGATGGGCTCGGCATCACTCGCCGCCTGGGCGGGCTTCGCCGTCCGCCGCCTCTGGACGGCCCCACACGCCTCGAAGCTCTGAGGGCCAGGGACACTCCGGCCCTCGCTGTCGGCTAGACCTCGGGGGGTTTGACGAAACGCACCGCGCCGCCTGGGGTTTTCGACACATGTAGTCGGGGAATCTGCGGCGCTGCGCGAGCCGACTGTCGGGGGTCACGTCGGCCGTTGCCACAGAGGGCTCCCCCTCAGCGAAGCGGCTCCGAAAAGGGGCCGCTTTCGTTTGCTCCGGCCCTAGCCTCGCCCGTACCGCTGGGCTGCGGCGTGCTGGACGCAGCCCCCGACCGTCGTCCCTCCCACGTGGATCACCGTCAGCGGTCCGCTCGCCCCGGTACGCACGAGCCAGGTCGCGAGCACCCAGTCCGCGGAGGTGTCGGCCGCGCTCGCCTCGCCGGCAGCGAGAGCCTGATAGGTCGTCGCGTCGCCGTCCGAGTTCAACCAGACGGCCGCGTCGACGCCCGTTGTGTTCACGAACCTGTGGAACATCGTGACGCCGCCTCCGAAAACGCAGTCACCCTCGATTTGGCCGACGCCCGGAACAACGAGGACGGTCTCGTACCCGGCCGGCCCGTCGAGTTGCTTCGATCGCGCCTTCGTTAGGCCCTTGCCCTGAACGACCGCTTCGAGACTCGTCTCGAGGACGTCGACTCCTCTCAACGAGTCTGGCTTCACGTGTCTGCTGCCGACGCTGTTGTCCGCCAGCGTGGTTGCCGCGTAGCCGACCCCGCTCAGTGCGACGAGGAGCGCCAGCGACGCAACTACCAGCGCGGGGGACGGCCGCCTAAGCTTCAACATCGCTCCTCCAGTCGATCGCCAGGCTCAAGCGTACGACGAATATGTCCAATTCTCCAACGACCGCACCGCAAGCCCAGGTCCCCCCGAACCTTTGGCTTAACTTTTGCCCGCCTGAGCGGATCCACCCTGACCTGAGCGCGTTTGACAGGAGTGGAGATCCGCATGGTGACGTTGCATGACTTGGCAACGGACGTCTGTTAACCGGAGGGTTGCTGGTTCGAGTCCAGCCCGGGGAGTAGAGAAAAACGCCCGATGTGCATCGAAGAGGGCGGGCTGGCGCTGGTGAACGTGGGGTCGCAGAGCTCGACGCCGCCCTAGGTCCATTCACCAGCAGCGTAGGCCGTTGGACCTATTGCAACTTTCAGCCCGGATGTTACGTTGGCCTAGCGCGCCATACGGCGACGTCAGCATAAGGGGGAGGGGTCGCATGCCTATGCCCAGGCGGATGATGGGGATCGCACTTGCTCTGGTGGTATTCGCCGCGACTGCGACGCCGGCGACCACGCTGTCCGCGGAGACCAAGGAGTACGGTTACGTCACGACGGAGCTGGCCCTGCCGGCGAATAGCACCGAGGTAAGGACATACGCCAGGGACATCGACGGCGACGGCGACCGCGACAACAGACTCGGTCAATTCTTCGCGACGCTCGCGAACCTAGGTCTGGATTTCCACACCGATATGGACGCGTCGATCAAGCGCGGGGATCTATTGATGCTCCAGTCGCTGCGAACGCCTTCCCTCGCGAACACCAAGAGAGCAAGTTGGCAGGTTCTTTTTGCGGTGCCGACCGCGGATCCCGACTTCTCTCGTGGTTCATTCACCATTGACACCCTGGCTCCGCGCTCACTCCGGCTGCCGGCGAGGATCGCCAACCGCCGCGTGAATGCTGGCCCCGGGGTCATCCCGTTGCGCCTCGACGTTCTGAACCGCATCTTCCATCTCACCCTGAAGAAGGGGAAGGTCGTCGCTACGTGCTCCAGGGCGGGGTGCTCCAATGGCCGAATCAACGGTGCAATCGCCGACCATCGGCTCCACTGGTACCTGATTGAGCTCGCCGAGCACTTCACCGCCCTCGTGCAGCGGGACTGCACCATGCCCGGGAACCCGGATGGGGGCTGTATGGCCGATTCGACGGGCAAGACCATCTTCACTTTGTTCGACGAAGACGACGACTTGGAGATCACCGAGGAGGAGCTGCAAGAGAACTCGTCGGTCGGGCGATTCCTCGCGCCCGACCTCAACTTGGTGAAGGGAGACGGCGACCGGACGGACGCCTTGTCATTCGGGCTCGGTTTTGAGGCGACACCGGCACAGCTAGTGCGCCCATGAGACACTCCGTCGGCGTGTCCCACGGCTGACCTCACAGAACCCGGGCGGCGAGGCGTTGAGAAACCCGGCCGATTCAGAGGTCGACGGCGCCTTCTCCGGCAACACCGAATCGCCTTGACCGCTTTGGCACCGCAAGCCGACTACTCCAGCGGGCGAGCCTGAGCAGAGACCTTGATTGGGAAGGGGGTGTGAGCGACGCTCGAGCTAGGCGGCCGCGCCAACAGGAACGGGGCTTGGGCGCGGAGAGGCTTCCGTCTCGTTCTGGTCGTCCGTTGTCGTTCGCAGGACGGCGCTCAGCGCCTGGACGCAACGACGGTCGAATTGCGTGCCGGCGCAGCGCCTTAGTTCGGCAAGAGCGTCGGAGGCTGATCTTGCTTTCCTGTAGGGGCGGTCGGAGATCATTGCTTCGAACGCGTCCGCGACGGAGATGATTCGCGCTTCGAGTGGGGTCGTGGTGCCACCGTACGGGTATCCCCTCCCGTCGGGGCGTTCGTGATGGGCAAGCACCCAGGCGGCTTCGTCGTGGAGTTCGGCGGCCGCGAGGATGTGGGCGCCGAGCGCCGGATGGGATTTCATGAGGTCGAATTCTTCGTCCGTGAGGCGGCCGCGTTTCTGAAGGATCGAGTCGGGGACGCCGATCTTGCCCACGTCATGGAGAAGCCCTGCCAGTCGGATCTTGAAGACCTGTTCCGTGTCGAGCCCCACCTCGATTGCTATCAGCGCGCAGAGCTCGGCGACGGTTTCGCAGTGGCTGTGTGTGTAAGCGTCCTTTGTGTCGACGGCGCGCGCAAGCGCTCGGGCGAGGGTTTGCGAGTGTCGCTGGTCGGCGGGCTCGTCGATGACGGCAACCTCGAAGGCTGGTGAATAGACGAGTGCTCGCTGATTAAGGCGCTTCGCTTCGATGAGCGCCAGGTCGGAGCGACGAACAAGTTCATCCTTCGTGATCCCAGGCTCCGAGATGGCGACACCGCCAGAGAAACTGACATCGGCGTCAGGGGCGTCGCGCCGGAAAACCTCGTCGATCCGGTCAGCGAGCGCGAGAGCCGCCGCGCTCCCACCGGGTCGGAGCACGAGCGCAAACTCGTCGCCTCCTAGCCGATACAGTCGGTCGGGCTCGCGAATGGCCGAATCGGCAGCCGAGCTGAGGAGTCTGATTCGGTTGTCGCCGGCGTCGTGCCCGTAGCGGTCGTTCACCTCCTTGAGGCCGTCGAGGTCGAGCATGAGAAGCGTGATCTGCTCATCTGAAGCTTCGATGAGCGCTTCGAGGTGCTCATGGAAAGCGCGGTGGTTGTATACGCCAGTCAGACTGTCGGTGAACGCTGCGTTCCGGAGCCGGTGAAGCTCAAGACGTCGCGTGTGATCGAGGCGGCGGCGGAAGCGGAGAGCTACCGCAGCGGTCGCCAATGCAAGCAATGCGAGCAGAACGACCGCGATGGCGCTGCGGCGTAGGCTCGCTTCGGCGGCTTCCGCGGCCTTGAGACCGACGCGCGATTCGGCTCGGTGCGCGTCGGCGCCGCTGTCGACGGTTTCGATCGCGTGGCGGAACCGCGGATCGAGCTGCTTCGTGGCGACTCTCTCGGCGCGGCCCGCGTTACCGGCCGTGACGGCGCCCACCAGTTTGCCGACGCCGCGAGCGAGCTCGGCATTCGTTCGGCGGATCTCCTCTGCCAACGCCTTGTCTGCCGGGAACGCGCTCTCGACGACGCCCAGGGCCGTTTCTAGCTTTGCTGCTTGTTCGGCGAATCGCTCCTCGAATTCGGGTGATGCGGCGAGGCGGAAGTCTTGGGTTAAGAGCACTTCCTGAACCACCGAGTAACGGGCTTCCTGGTACGCGTTCCAGAGGTCAGTCGAGACGCGTACCTCATGGGAGGCTCCGCGCGCGTCGCGAACGGCAAGGGTCGCAAAGGCGGTCACGCCTACGAGCGAGAGGGCCCCAACCAGGAGCGCCGCTGCGTAGACGACACTGCGTAGGCTCGACCTACTCACCTGCGCTACGTCTTTACGTAGTAGGAGAGGCTGACCGAGCGCACGTCGTAGCTCCCGCGCCCCGTGGCCTTGACCACGATGCGGTAGTGCCTTCCGCTTACGTGGACGAGTGTCTTCTTCACACTCGACGAAGAGCAACAGAGCTTGTCCCCGTACACGTGCATCGTCGGGCTCCCGTAGAGGTTCTCCGGCAGGCGAAAGTCGTAACGCGCCTTCGCGAACCCGCGCGACCCGTCGCAGGTGAGCAGGAGGTCGTTGTTGCCGAAGTAGTCGTTGCGGAAGCCACAGTCGAACTTCGCCAAGCGCGACGAGGTTTGCACGCCGGTGCGCGAGACCGTCTCCAGCCGAAGCGCGGCGGCATCGGCCGCAAAAACGAGCGCGAAGAGGAGCACGAGCGTGAGGAGCCGCAACTTCATTCCAGTCCTTTTGCAAGGTGGCAGAGCGGAGGGAGACAGCCGTCCCCCGGAGAGGGGATCCCCCGCGGCGTGCCGTCCCGCGCCGGCCTCGCTCCCGAGCGCAATACCTTGGCCAGCCGCTACGCGGGGCGGGCAGCGCGTGGGGGTGGCGAGCGTGATGACCTTGGCCGCGCTGGCCTGCCTAGCGCACTCGTCTCAACCGTGTCGGGATCCGCCGGAATCTTCTCACGTGAGGGCAATGGGGCTACACTGCCGCCTAGCTAACCCGGAATGTGCTGGGCAAACGCTGAGGGGAGTTTCCTTTATGCATCGACGTTTTCTCTTCCCTGTCGTGCTCGTACTGGCGGCGCTGCTTGTTGCAGTGCCGGCTGCGACGCCGGCGGGTGGGACCGATACCTCGGCGCTTCGGAGCGCGGTCACCGTCAGTGGGATCATGGCCCACGAAAACGCGTTCCAGCAGATCGCCAACCGAAACGGCGGCACTCGGGTTGCGAGCTCCCCTGGCTATGACGAGTCAGCTGCCTACGTCAGCCGAAAGCTGACCAAGGCCGGATACTCCGTCCGCAGCCAGACGTTCGAGTTCCCCTACTTCCAAGAGACGGGAACGCATCAGTTCGCACGGTTGTCGCCGAACCCCCGGACATATGTGCTCGGTACGAACTTCGACGTGATGGAGTACTCGGGCTCGGGCGACGTCACCGGCCAGATCGTCCCGACGAATGACATCGTTATCCCTCCGGGAGCAGCGGCCGGCACGTCCAACAGCGGCTGCGAGGCGTCTGACTTCCCCGCGTCGACGAGCGGGGCTGTTGCGCTTGTCCAGCGCGGCACCTGCGACTTCGTCGTAAAGGCGCAAAACGCCGAGGCCGCGGGCGCGACTGCGGTGATCATCTTCAACGAGGGTCAGGAAGGCCGCACCGATCTGATCGCCGGCACACTCGGCTCGCCCGACGTCACGATCCCTGTCCTCGATGCGACCTTTGCTGTCGGTGAGGAGCTCTACAACCTCGCAAAGGCAGGCCCCGTATCAGTGCGGATCGTGACTCACACGGTGTCCGAAACGCGCACGACCACGAACGTGATCGCCGACACGCCGACGGGGGGCACCGACCGCGTCGTCCTCGTCGGAGCGCACCTCGACTCGGTCGCGGAAGGGCCTGGCATCAACGACAACGGGTCTGGCACCGCCGCGATCCTCGAGATCGCCATTCAGATGTCGAAGCTTGGGATCAAGCCGACGAATCAGGTGCGGTTCGCGTTCTGGGGCGCCGAAGAATCGGGCCTCTGGGGCTCGCAGCGATACGTGGACAGCCTCACCCACCAGGCACGGAAGCGCATCTCGCTGAACCTCAACTTCGACATGGTCGGGTCACCCAACTTCGTCCGCTTCGTCTATGACGGCGATGGCTCGGCGTTCGGGACGGATGGCCCAAGCGGCTCGGGCAGGATCGAACAGGTCTTCAAGGAGTACTTCGCCTCCCAAGGCCTCGCGACCGAGCCGACCGAGTTCGACGGACGCTCCGACTACGAGGCGTTCATCAACGCAGGCATCCCTGCCGGCGGGATCTTCACCGGAGCCGAAGGGATCAAGACCGCCGCTCAGGCTGCCGTCTACGGAGGGACTGCCGGGGCCGCCTACGACCCCTGCTACCACCAGGCCTGCGACACCATCACCAACCTGAGCTCCACCGCACTCAGTCAGATGTCTGACGCCGCCGCCCACGCGACGCTGACGTTCGCTATGACCTCATCGTCCGTGAACGGCACCGACCAGGCGAACAACGACGCCAAGTCAGCCATGCAGTTCAAGGGGCATCACGCCAAGCGGTAAGGCTCCTGGATCTCCCTCCATGAGGGGCGGCCCAAGCAGCCGCCCCTCATCGCTTTCCTCCGGTGAGACGCCGCCCGCGCATGGCTGTACGCGCCGAGCCCTGCCCATAAAAGGAGTGCATCCGTGGGTAGGTCAGGTCGATAGTTTTCGAAGCCCCTGGGGGATGCGGCCTCCCTGCTGAACCTAGGCGGGCTGCGCTTCACGCTTGAGTCGAAGAGCCGTCGTGGTCGGCGCAGCCGTAGATTCTGGCTGAGCCTTTGCCCATCGGACGGCTGGTAGAGGGGGCGAGACTGAGCAGGGACCTCGACTGGGAAGGGTGTGCGAACGTTCGCGACCTCGGCGGCTTTGCTGCGGGCGACGGGCGAACGACCGCACTGGGCGCTGTCATACGCGCTGATAACGCCCGCAATCTGACCGACGCCGGCTGGCGGAGCGCCTGGGAGTACGGGATCCGCACCATCCTCGATCTGCGTGCGGCCGCTGAAAGCGTCGCCGACCCTCCTCTGCATCCCGACGTCAAGCAGGCGAGGGTCTCACTGTTTGACCACTTCGACGGCGACCCGGCATATCGGATCGATCTCACTGCCCGCGTCTCTGATCGTGACGTTGCCGAGCAGTACCGGACCCTGTACCTCGAGGCGCTCGAGCTTGACGCGCCTCGCTTCGCCGAGGCGCTGAGCTTGCTGGCGAGCGCCAATGCGGGGGTGTGCTCCTGCACTGCGCGCAGGGTAAGGATCGAATGGGACTCCTTGCGGCGCTGCTGCTTCGGCTCGTCGGCGTTGCGACCGAGGTGGTTGACGCTGACTACGTGCGTAGCGCCGCTCGGTTGGGGCTCGTAGACGCTGCGCCCCGAAACGTCATCGATCAGGTAGTCGCGGCAGTGGAGAAGGAGCATGGTTCGGCCGAGCATTACCTTCTCCACGCAGGCGCGTCTCCAGCTGACGTCGAGCGGGTCAGAGCTCGCTTGCTCGGCGAGCGACTCCAGAACGGCTGACCGAAGAACCGCTGGTTCAGCCCAGCCCCGGAACTACGGTAGGCTCGCACGACAGGCGGCGGCGACCGGCCGCACCGAGGGTCAAAACCCGGCGCGGTTTGAGCCCGAATGGCCCTCGAACGAGGGACGAGCCCACGGGCGGCGCGGGCGATACCTGAATCGTTGGGTCGCGGGGGCCGCAGCCTCGACCCATCACCAGCACCACGAGGGGCGGCTCTCTTTCTTGAGGGCCGCCCCTCTTCGTTGAGCGGCCCCTTCTCGCTCTCTGCGATGCCCTAGAGCGAAGGTGGCGCTTGCGGGCGCGACGCTCGACGGCAAAGCGCCACGACGGGGCGAGCGGCGGCGATTGCCGCGCGCGGGGAGCGGTGGCGTCAGGTGACCACAGGTGGTACGGCGTCTTTCCCTTCTCGTTAGGTTGGCCCTCGTGGGTGCACGCGCGGATAGGGCTGCTGCAACGCTCTACCTTGATCTGCTCCAGGGCGCCCTGACGCGCAGCCTCTTTGACGAGAACCTCGTTCCGGTGGATCCGGGCGGTACATCCCTGAAGGCTCGGGTCGCGGCCGCGATGCGCCGCGCGCTCGAGCCTCGCGGGCTCGTGCTCGCGCGCCGGATCGACTCGCGCGAGGCTTTTCTCGATAGCCCGCCGATACAGCAGATCCGAACGGCGGAGACGCTCATCGGCCCGGTAGGCCTCGCACACCTGCGGTCGTGTATCGAGGACGTTCTGGACGCCGGCGTCGAAGGCGACTTCATCGAGACCGGCGTCTGGCGCGGCGGGGCAGCAATCTTCATGCGCGGCGCACTCGCCGCCTACGGCGACGAGGAGCGGGTCGTGTGGGCGGCCGACTCCTTCGCGGGTCTCCCGCATCCGGCCGCGACGCTGTACCCACAAGACGAGGGTGACGACTCCTGGGTCGAAGAGTCGTGGTTCGAGATTCCGCTCGAGACCGTGAAGCGGAACTTCGAGCGCTACGGCCTCCTCGACGAGCGAGTGCGATTCCTGGTCGGGTGGTTCCACGAGACGCTTCCCGAAGCGCCGATCGAGCGGCTCTCCCTGATCCGCCTCGACGGCGATATGTACGGCTCGACCATGGAGGCGCTTCGCTTCCTCTATCCCAAGCTGTCGCCCGGCGGCTATGTGATCGTCGACGACTACTGGCTTCCGAACTGCCGCGCCGCGGTCGAGGACTACCGGGCGGAGCAAGGGATCACCGAGGAGCCCGTCTGGGTCGACCGCTCGATTGCGTACTGGCAACGCAGCGCTTAGCGCACGGGAGCCTGTCGCCCCACGTCTCGCATGCCCGCAGGGACGCGTCCGAATGGCTACGGATCGACGCCCTTCTTCGAGAGTGCTTCCGCTAGGGCTAACCGCCCCCGTGGCGTAGCAGCCTTAGACTCGGCTTCCATGGGGGGCGACCGATTCCCGCTGCTCAAGTCCGCTCTCCGCCTCTCGTACTTCACGGTTGTCTGGAATGGCTCGACTGGGGCGGCGGCTCTGGTCGCCGCGGTCATCGCAGGCAGCCCGGCGCTCGCTGCCTTCGCTCTCAACGCTCTGCTCGATTCGTCGGCCTCGATCGTCCTTGTCTGGCGCTTCAGAACCGAGCAGCGCGACTCGTCGGCTGCGGAAAGGCTCGAACGTCGTGCGCACGTGTGGATTGCGGTAGCGATGGTTGTCATCGGCGTGTACGTAATGGTCGAAGCTGTTCGCGCTCTCATTGGCGGCTCACACGCGGGCGACTCGGCGTTCGGAGTCGTCTTGGCCGCAATCTCCCTCGCGGTCTTGCCCTGGCTTGGAGTGCGCAAGTTGCGGGTGGCGTCGGGGCTTTCGAGTGGGGCGCTTCGGGGCGATGGCATTCTGACCCTCGCGGCTGCTGCGCTCGCGGGTGTGACCCTCGCAGCTCTGCTAGTGAACTCGGCGCTGGGCTGGTGGTGGGCTGACCCTGCCGCCGCCCTTGTGATCGGAGCCGCCCTGGGGATCGAGGGAGTCCGAGTGGCCGTGCGGCATCGATTTGGTTAGCGGTCTCGGGAACTTTCGCGCCGGTTGTTCGTGACGCGCGGCAGGCTTGCCTAGTTGGATAGGCATTACGGTGCGAGCTCGTGATCGAGGACTGCTCCGTCTACCGTGGTAGTCGCCGCGACTCTGCGGAGTGTGACCTGGCGCTCCTCCCGGAGCTCGTCCGAGACGGTCGAGCAGTGGTCTGGCTCGGGCTGTTCGAGCCGACCAGCGAGGAGTTCGCCGACGTAGCGGCCACGTTCGGTCTACACGAGCTCGCAGTCGAGGCTGCCGTCAAGACGCACCAGCGCGCCAAGCTCGAACGCTACGGAGACAGCATCTTCCTCGTCCTCCGTACGGCGCGCTACCTCGACGCGACGGAGACAGTCCTCTTTGCCGAGCTGGAGGTGTTCGCAGGGCCGTCGTTCGTGGTGACGGTCCGTCATGGTGAGAGTCCGGCGCTGACGCACGTTCGGCGTGATCTCGAGGCTCGTCCGGACTTGCTTCTACGCGGGGCTTCGGCCATCGTCCACGCGATTCTCGACTACGTGGTCGACGGGTACGTACCTGTGGTCGAGGGCCTCGAGAACGACATCGACGAGATCGAGGACGAGGTCTTCCGCGGCAGCCCCACCGTCTCGCGCCGGATTTACGAGCTCACGCGGGAGGTCATCGAGTTCGAACGCGCGATCGAGCCGCTGCCCCCGATGCTCGCGCGCCTGATGGACGAGCTTCGCGACGAGCAAGGGGACGAGGAGCGTCGCTATCTAAGCGACGTCCAGGATCACGCGCTGCGAACCGAGGAGCAGGTGCGGAGGTTCCGGGCGCTCCTTCAGAACATCCTGAGCGTGAACCTGACGCTCGAGACGAAGGCCTTGAGCGAGATCTCGAATCAGCAGAACGAGCAAGTGAAGAGAATCTCGGCCTGGGGCGCGATCCTCTTCGCTCCGACGCTCGTCGGGACGATCTACGGGATGAACTTCGACCACATGCCCGAGCTCGAGTGGCGGTTCGGATACCCCTTCGCGCTCGGACTGATGCTGCTCGTCTCCTTGACCCTGTACGTCATCTTCAAGCGCCGACACTGGATCTAGAGGACCCCACGGGACGGCGGGTTGCCGGCCCTGAGCCTCCGGGCATGCGGGTTCGCCGCGCGGCCGATTCGGGAAGGGTGACGCCCCGATAACTGCGACTGAGGAGGCGGGATGGCCGGGAAATCGGAGTTCAGCGAGCAGGAGTGGGAGACGCTTCACAAGGGGGTGACCGGCTCGGCGTTGCTCGTCTCTCTGAGCGACCGAAGCCTCTTCGACTCGATCAAGGAGGCGGGTGCGCTCGGCCGCCATCTCGCCGAGGCGCGGCGCGAGGGCTCGAGCGAGCTCGTTCGCGAGCTGGCGCAGGAGCGCGGGACGGGCTTTTCGCTGACAACCCAGCCCGAGGAGCTGGAGCGTGAAACGCTCGCCGCGCTTCGAGAGGCCGTGTCGATCCTCGAGACAAAGGCTGCGGACGAGGTGGAGGCGTATCGCAGCTCCGTCCTCGAGGTCACGCAATCCATCGCGGACGCGGCCGGAGGCGGCGAGCAGGCGGAGGGGGAAGCGCTCGAACGCATCCGCTCGGCGCTCGCCGGACGACAAGGATCCGAGGGCGCGCCGGCCGGCCGGTACGTGCAGATCAGGACGCCCGTCGCGGCTGTCGTCGTCGAGACCAGCTCGAGCGGGCGGCCACGACCGTCGTCCGGGAACAGACGCTTGCCGCCGCCAAGGAGGATCGGCTCGAGCATCAGCCTGTACTCGTCGACGAGGTCGTGCTCGACGAGCTGGCGGGCGAGCGAGGAGCTGCCCATGACCTGTACCGCGCCGCCCTCCTGAGCCCGCAGGTCACGGATCGCGCCGATCGCGTCGTCGCCGGGGAGGAGCTGCGAGTTCCACGTCATGTCGGCCTCGGAGAGCGTTCGCGAGGCGACGTACTTCGGAAGCTCGTTCATCCGGTCGGCGAACGGGTCGCCGGCGCGGCCGGGCCAGGCGTCGGCCATCACCTTCCACGTGCGGCGGCCGAAGAGGAGAGCGTCGGTCGACTGCAAGGCCTCGTCGAATGCGGGCCCCATCGCCTTGGGGTCGAAGTACGGCATCGACCACCCGCCGTGGGCGAAGCCGTTGTCCGTGTCCTCCTCGGGACCGCCGGGCGCCTGGACGACACCGTCGAGGCTCATGAAGTCACTGAGGACGATCTGCATCGCTGCTCCTTTCGTCGGGCGGCCCGGCCGGGCGGCCGGTCAGCAGACGACGCGGAGCCGGGGCGTTGCCCAGTATGGACGCTCCTCTTTCTGGGGCAGCGAGGTAGTCCTGCGGCGGGCGCCCTGTGGGCGGCCCGCCGCAGCCTCACGTCTCTCTACTTCGACGCCGACGAGGTGGGAGCGACCTCCTGGGCCGACTCCTTCACGCTCGACTTGAGCTCCTCGCTCTCTTCGCTGCCGCGCTCCTTGGCGGTCTCCACCGCGGCCTGACCTGCCTCCTGCGCGACCGTCTTGCCGCGCTCGAAGGCCTCCTGGCCAGCTTCCTTCGCGGCGTCCTTGACCTGGTCGGCCGCCTCGCCGAAGCGCTGGTTCTCCATCCGCGTCGACGGAACGGCCAGACCCGCGAGGAACCCCACGGCAGCACCCGCGACAGCGAGCCCCATCGGGTTCTCGCGGGCGACCCTGGCGCCGCGCCGGGCCTGGCCCTTGGCCTGCTCGGCGTCCGGCACCGCGCCTGTGACGGTGTCGACGGCGCCGCTCACGCGCGACGTGACTGCGTCCTTCTTGTCGGACACCCAGCCGCTCGCACGGCCCTTCACGTCGCTCTTGTAGCCGATCGCCTCTGCGGTCTCGCCGAGGCGTCCGCGCGTTTCCTCTATGTCCGACCTGATCTGGCTCGGGTCTTGGCCCATTCCACGTCCTCCTTCACGTTCTCGATGGCTTGTTCGGGTACGGGTGTGCCGGCGGCTTCGACGCGCTCCTTCCCTCTGAAGTAGAGGAACGCGGCGATCGCGCCGTAGACGGCGGCCACGAGGAGCGCAGCCGCCCAGTTCGGCATCGCCCCGTCGAGCGCGAGGATGAGTCCCGCGGTCAGGGCGCCGAGAGCCAGGAGGCCGACGACCCCGGCGGCTCCCCACATGCCGACGCCGAGGCCCGCCTTCTTGCCCTTCTCGGTCATCTCCGCCTTTGCGAGCTCGAGCTCCTGTCGCACGAGCGTCGTCGTCTCGTCAGCGAGCTGACGGAGCAGCTCTCCGACGGGCCGATCGCGGAGCTCTTCTTGAGTCTGCGTCATCTTCGACCTCCTAGGACGGCTGGCCGGTGGTCGACCGTCGGACCTGCTCGCCGAGGTCGGCGTCCGGACCGCGCCAGGGCTTGTCGGAGCCTGTGTCCGAGTGCGCCGAGACGCTCGGCGACGGGACGCGGCGGTAGGTGGCGTCGCCGAAGCTCTCGCCGCCGTACGCACCCTGGCCATTCGACGCCTGATAGCGACGCTCGCTCGAGGCACGCAGGAACCTGGACGCGGCGAAACCGATGACAGCCGCGCCGGCGGCCATAGCCCACGGGCGACGGCGTCCGAAGCCCTCCACGTCGTGAACAAGCGTGTCCGCGTCGATCCTCTGGAGATACCCGCCGAGCTGCTCGGCGCGCTCGGCGCCCTGCTCGAGCAGGCCGGCCGGCTGCTCCTTGCCGTCCTCGCGGAGCTGGCTCGCCGTCCGCTTGAACGCGTCTGCGATCGAGCTCACCTGCTCGCCGGCCTGCGTCGAGCGACTGTCGACCTGCTCGCGGATCTGTCCGCCCACCTGGCTCTTGGCCTCCTGGGCCTTGTCCTGCACCTGGTCCAGCGCGGACGTCTGCTGGCTCTGTGTCTGACTCATGAACCCCTCCTCGCGGCTATTGGTTGTGAAGCTGGGTCTAGCCGGTCCTTCTCGCGCTGAAACACGCCGCGCGTTAGTCCTGCGCCGGGCGGGTAGGAGGGGCGGGTGAGCCTCTTGCTCTTTCCGCTCCTGATGCTTCTCGTGATGGTCGTGATCGTCTCGATGACCGCGCGGTCGGCGCGACGCCGGGCGATCGAAGCAGAGGAGATCCGCGAGGAAGAGCTCCGGCGCGCGGGCGGAGATCCTGACGCCGACATGGCGCCGTTCGCGATGCTGCCGTTCGGAGGGATCTTCGAGGCGATGCTCGGAGGTGCGCGCTCCTACGAGTACGACCCGGAGACCGGGGAGTGGGTCGACATCAGCGGCCATGTCCCCGAGCCCGAGCCCGAGTCGGAACCTGCGGCGGCCGACGGGGAGGAGGGCCGCCGGCGGCAGAAGCGCAGGCCGGCGGCGCGCCGCAAGCAGGCTCAGCCCGCGAATCCGCTCGGGCAGCTGCTCGGAGGAGGGATGATGGGTGGAGCCGGCGGCGGCAGCGGCAACTTCGACGTGATTCCGCCCGAGGAGCTCACGACGTTCGAGGATGTCGGCGGGATGGAAGGCCTGAAGGAAGAGGTCCGCAAGACGGTCGGCCTCGTGCTCGAGCATCCGGACGACGCCGAGCGTTACGGGATCGACTGGAATGGAATCCTGCTCTTCGGGCCGCCCGGCGTGGGCAAGACGTTCTTCGCGCGCGCGATCGCGGGCGAGTACGGCCTCAACCTGATGCACGTCTCCACGGGAGACCTAGTCGGCTCCCTGGTCGGCCAGTCCGCCCAGAACATCGACAAGGCCTTCGAGACCGCCCTCCAGAACCTGCCGTGCCTTCTCTTCTTCGACGAGTTCGACTCGGTCGCGCAGCGGCGCGACAACACTCCCGACCAGGAGTCGAGGCGCACCGTGAACCAGCTCCTGACGGCGCTCGAGGCCAACCGCGACGAGCGCGAGCTTCTGGTCATGGCGGCGACGAACTCGCTCGAGCATCTCGATCCGGCGGTGATCCGCGCAGGCCGGTTCGACCGCCACATCAGGATCGACCTCCCCGATGCGGAGGCGCGACGGGAGATCTTCGAGACCGAGCTCGACGACCGTCCGGCCGCGGCGGGAATCGACCTCGACGAGCTCGTGCAGCGCACCGAGGGCATGACTCCTGCCGCCATCTCGAAGATCGTGAACAGCGCTGCGCTCGAGGTCTTCCGTGAGGCGACCGAATCCGGCCAGAGCCTCGAGCTCGACACGGAGCATCTGCTTTCTGCCCTCGAGCGCTACGGCGGTCAGGACCGGCCGACCGTGGAGCGCTGGACCTGGGACTCGCTCGTCCTACCCGAGGCGATCAAGGGCCAGCTCCAGCAGCTCCAGGCTGTCGTCGAGGATCCGGAGTCGGCCCGGCGCTTCGGCGTCGAGCCGCCGACGGGCCTTCTGCTCGCCGGCCCCCCGGGCACGGGAAAAACCTCCGTCGCGAAGGTTCTCGCCGCGCAGGCGCGCGCGAGCTTCTACCCGATCTCAGGAGCCGACGTGATCTCGAAGTGGGTCGGCGAGAGCGAGCGGAACATCCGGCAGCTCTTCGAGCGCGCCCGCGAGAACAGGCCCTCGATCGTCTTCATCGACGAGATCGATGCGGTCGCCGGCCGGCGCGGCGAGTCCCTCGGCACCCACGACAGCCACGTGAACCAGCTCCTGGCCGAGATCGACGGCGTCAGCGGCCAGCGCGGGGTCTTTGTCGTCGGGGCCACCAACCGCCCGGATCAGATCGACCCGGCACTCCTCCGTGGCGGGCGGCTCTCGAGGACGATCGTCCTCGGGCTCCCAGACGAGGCCGGGCGGCTCGCGATCCTGGAGCTCCATACCGCGCGGATGCCGACCGTCGGAGTTCGTCTCGAGGAGATCGCGCGCGAGACCGAGGGCTTCTCGCCCGCTGACCTACGGTCGCTGGCGCAGGAGGCCGCGCTGGCAGCGATGGCACGTGACGGCGCGGGCTCCACGCCGGCCGTCTCGCACGAAGACTTCGAGGAGGCGCTAACCCGCCTTCGCTCGGACTCCGCGGCGCTGACGGCGAGTGCGTAGCACCTAGTCTTCGCCGGCGACCGCGACCGTCAGACCGGCTTCGGGCAGCTGGCGGACGTCGGCGAGCGGCGTCAGGAGCTGCGCGCGGGACATGAGGAAGAGCTCCGGCACGATCTCGGCCCGGAGCTCGCCGCGCGCGAAGACACGGACGACGGAGCTCGACGAGACGACCACGGCGACGGCGCTCGACTCGCCCGTGATGGAGGCGCCGGCCGCGTGGCGAGTCCCGAGGCCGGGCAGGAAGTTCTCCGGGGACAGGTCGACGTCGATGTAGCGGCCGGCGGCGATGAAGGTGCCGTCGTCGGCGACCACGAACGCGCCGTCGAGCTGGGCGAGCTCCTTCACCGTCTCCCGGAAGTCCGGGCGCTCGACGTGGAGGAGCTCAGGCGGGTGCCCGAAGAGCGGGTCAAGGAGGAGCGGGCGGGAGTGACCGAGGACTGTCTCGGTGTCGCCGACGATGAAGAGGGTTCCGATCTTTCGACCCTCACGGCCCTCGCGCGCGATCTCGGCGGCGAGGAGGATGACGTGCTCGAGCGCCTGCGTCCGCTCCGGCGTGCAGTGCGTCCTGCGGCAAACCGCGCCGAAGATCGCGTCGAGCGTCGCAGAACCATTTTCGGATGGTTGCCCGGTCACGATTCGATGGTAGCTGCGGCCAGATGTGCCGCGGATCTGCGCCAAATAGGTAACGCCCCGGCAAATCGGCGCCGGGACGGCCGACCGCCGCTCTAGGCTCGAAGCATGGGTCGTGAGCACATTCTGGGAGACCTGAACCCGGAGCAGCGACGCGCCGTCGAGACGGTTCGCGGGCCGGTCTGCATCCTCGCGGGCGCGGGTTCCGGCAAGACGACCACCATCACCCGGCGGATTGCCAACCAGGTTGCCTCGGGTGCCTTTGCGGCCCGCGAGATCCTTGCGGTCACGTTCACGGACAAGGCGGCGGGCGAGATGCGGGGCCGCCTCAAGGCGCTCGAAGTCACGGGCGTGGATGCGCGGACGTTCCACTCCGCCGCATACGCGCAGCTCCGGACATTCGCCTCGGAGCCGCCGGGCTCGGTGCTCCCTTCGAAGGCGATGATGCTCAGGCACATCGGGAACAGGCTGCCGAAGCCGTTCCGGTTCCGGCCCGCGGGCGATCTCGCGACCGAGATCGAGTGGGCGAAGAACCGGCGGCTCACACCGGCGACGTACCGCCGGGGTCTGGACGGGCACGAGCCGCCCATTCCGGTCGACCTCATGGAGCGCGTGTTCGCCGAGTACGAACGGCGTAAGACCGCACTCGGGAAGGTCGATTTCGAGGATCTGCTCGAGCACGCCGTGCGGCTCCTGGACGACTCGCATGCGCGCGCGGCCCTGCACGAGCGCTACCTCGCCTTCACGGTGGACGAGTACCAGGACGTCAACCTGCTCCAGCAGACCCTCCTCGAGCGTTGGCTCGGCGGCCGGAACGACGTCTGCGTGGTCGGCGACGACTACCAGTCGATCTACTCCTTCATCGGCGCCACACCCGACCACCTGCTCTCGGCGCCCGATCGCTTTCGGGACGCAGCCGTGATCCGGCTCGAGGCCAACTACCGCTCCAGTCCGGAGATCCTCGATCTTGCGAACCGCCTCGTGCCGCAGCTCGGCGGGGCGCCGAAGACGCTCCGTCCCACACGGCCGGCCGGTCCCGAGCCCGAGCTCAGCTCCGTCGAGGCGGGCGCCGAGGCAGGCTTCGTCGTCGACCGGATCCGGGCTCTGCAGGGGGCCGGCCTCGAGCCCCGCGAGATGGCGATTCTCTACCGCACGAACGCGCGCTCCGCCGAGTGGGAGGAAGCCCTCTCGGCTGCGGGCATTCCTTTCGTCGTGAGGGCGGGTGCCTTCCTCGAGCGGCAGGCTGCCCGCCGCCTGCTCGGAGCCGTCCGGGGCTCCGACTCGACGCGCGTCGCCGCGACGGTGCGCGAGCTCGGTGAGCGGGACGGGCTCTTGGCCCGCCCACCCGAACGGCTGGGTGAGCAGGAGGCCGTACGCCAGGCCGACCTGCGGCGCCTGGTCGACCTGGCGCGTGAGCTCGACGACGGCGTCCTGACGCTCGCCGGCTTCGCGGAGGAGCTGGCCCGGCGCTTCGGCCGCGAGGCGGAGACTCGGGGCGTGAACCTGCTCACGTACCACGCGGCAAAGGGTCTCGAGTTCGACGCTGTCTTCTTGCCGCGCGTGGAGGAGGGCCAGCTGCCCAGCAAGCAGGCACGGACGCCTGCGGCGGTTGATGAGGAGCGACGGCTTCTCTACGTCGGGATCACACGAGCCCGGCGGCACCTCTGCCTGACCTGGAGAAGCGGGGGGAAGGCGAGCCGGTTCCTCGGCGAGCTCGGAGTCGTTCGGGAGCGGAACGCCGGGGCGGCCTCGCGCCGGCCCGAGCCCGGGGAGCTCGAAGAGCCCGCGTTTCGCGCGCTCCGGAGCTGGCGGCTGCAGCGCGCCAAGGAGGACGGCGTCCCCGCGTACGTCGTCTTCCACGACGCGACGCTCGCGGAGATCGTACGACGGGCGCCGGGATCGGCAGAGGAGCTCGCCGGCGTCCCGGGAGTCGGGCCGGCCAAGCTCGAGCGCTACGCCGGCGAGGTGCTGGAGACGCTCCGCACGGCGGCGTCCTGAGCCGCCCGCGGCAGGACGAGCTCGAATCTGGCGCCGTGCGGGTCGGCATGGGAGTACACGAGCTCACCGCCGTGAGCCTGTGCGTAGGACTGGGCGATCGAGAGGCCGAGGCCCGAGCCCTTCACGTCGTCGGCCCTGCCGCTGCGTGCGAAGCGGTCGAAGAGCCTGGGAACGAATGAACTCTCAACTCCGCGGCCGCGATCCTCAACCGTGAGGCGAAAATGGGTGTCGCGCTGGCGGGCTGTGACGGTCACGGGAGCGCGGCCGTGCCGGAGGGCATTGACGACGAGGTTTGAGACGATCCGGTCGAAGGCGCCCGGGTCGGCGACGACCTCGAGCTCGTCCGGGACCTGCACCGAGACGTCGCGCGCGCGATCCCCGGCCACCATGCGAACCAGATCGTCGATTCGCTCGCGGATCGGGAACCGTGCGCGCTCGATTCGGATCGAGCTTGCGTCCAGACGGCTGAGGTCGAGGAGCTGGTCGATGAGGCGGGCGGTTCGGTCGCTCTGCTCGTCGAGCGCAGTCCGGAGCGATGCGGTCTGGTCAGCCGGGAGGTCCTGGCGCGCGTTGAGCGTCTTGATGATCCCGTGCATGACGGCGAACGGGGCGCGAAGCTCGTGGGCGGCAAGGGCGATGAACTGGCCCTTCAAGTCAGAGAGCCGGTTCTTTCGCTCCTGCTCGAGCGCGCTCGCAAGGAGAGTGCCTCCGATTGCGCCGAGCGCACCGAGAAGCTCGCTCTCCGCGTCGTTCGGCGCCCGTCCCTCGGCCGTCTCGGCCAGAAGAACGCCGATGCAGCACTCACCCGCGAGCAAGGGGACAGCGACAGGGGCGCTCAGGCGAACCGGCTCCGGAGGATTCGGAGCTGCCACCGGGTGGCGCTCTTCCAGCGCAACGGCCAGTGCTGGCCAGGCGTCGATCGGAAGTGGATTCGAGTCCGCGAGGACGCCGCCGCCGCCTTCCACGCCGACCGGGACGAGTTCGCGGGTCTGGGGAAGTAGACGCAGGCAGAGGGCCGGACCCCCGAGGAGCTCCTCAGCCGTCTCCCGGATCGCCACCAAAACACCGGCCGAGTCATCGAGCCGGCCGGCGCACCGGGCGGCCAGAAGCCTGAACGCGTGGGCCCCATCCGCGCCCCCTGCGTGCTTCTGTCGCTGAGCCAACGCCAAAACCTCCCCCCGTGCCCTTGTTCCTGGCCCAACCGCGCCTAAACATCCCAACCGCTGGGCGGAGTCGCCCGTGAACCGGGTGAAGTGAAGCGGTCAACCGCGGAAGGGTGACGCGGTCAACTCCCTCGGAGGGGGGACACGGGTCTCCCCTCACGGCAGACTTGAGTCACCAGCGAGCGCGCCCCGATGCGGCGGGGGCTCGCTCGTCAGAGGAGGGGGCCCCGATGCGGCGGGAGCACCCGACTCGATCGGACGGGGCCTACGGGCCCCGTCTTGTCGTAGCGGCCCAGCGCCCGGGTTACGTCAGTCGCCGACGACCTGGACGACCCAGCGGCGATCGCGGGAGCGGTCGAGCTCCAGAAAGAGGACGCGTTGCCACTGGCCGAGTGCGAGCTCTCCATCCCGAACGGGGATGGACTCGCCGGCGGTTCCGAGGAGCATTGCCATGCAGTGGGAATGGCCGTTGCCGAACTCCATGTCCTCAGGGCAGACATTCTCGGTACGACGATCCCAGTCGTCGTGCGCGTAGTACTTCTCGCTCGGGACGAGACGGCGCAGCATGCGCGCGAAGTCCTCGAGGAAGCCTGTCTCGAACTCATTCACCCGAACGCAGCAGGTTGTATGGGGGGAGTACACGCACGCGATCCCGTTCTCGACCCCGCTCTCGGCGACGCACTCGCGGACGTCGTCGGTGATGTCTCTGATCTCGAGGCCGCCGCGGGTCCTCAGTCTGCGCTCAAGATGAAACACCTTCACGTCCGCTTACCTCCAGGTCGTCGAGCCCGTCCTCGCATGGAGGCCTATTCTGCCCCCTCTCTCCGGCTCTGGGAAATGTAGCGCGACCGAGTCGCGGCTCAGGCAGTGGCGTCGCGGAGACACGCAGACGGGTCGGTTACGCTCAACGAACCGCGGGCCCGTAGCTCAGCGGTTAGAGCAGCGGACTCATAATCCGTTGGTCCCAGGTTCGAATCCTGGCGGGCCCACCTCAGCTCAGCCGCGAGCGCTCAGGGCGTCACCGGCTGGCTGAGCGTCCGGAAGGTCATCGAGTACCGGAGCTCCTTCGCTGCCGGAATGCTGTGCTGCCACACCCAGCGGGAAGCGCCGGAGAGGACGTAGGCCGAGCGCGGCTCGAGCTCGACCTCCCGGACCGTCGGCTCGCCGGGGCCGGTCCGAAAGCGAAGGCGAGAGCTTCCACCCAGGGACACCCTCGCGACGAGCCCGAAGGCCGGTGCGTCGCGATGCCAGCCGATCGCTGCGCCGGGCGGATAGCGCTGGACGAGCGCCTCGACGAGCGCAGCGGCCTCGACGCACGCGAGCTCGGCGACCCGCGCCCGGAGCGGTTGAAGCCAGGCCGGCAGCGGCTCGCCCGGCGTCAGGCGTCCGCGCGCCTCGTAGTCGTAGTCGAGCCCGAAGTGCCGCGCGGTGCGCCGGGCCTCCTGCCCTCGGATGACGATCGGATCGAAGCGCAGGCGCGCCAGCCGCCTCAGGAGCTCGAGCTCCTCGCGCTCGGCGAGGAAGTCCGGCCGGTAGGCAAGGCCCGGTGGGGGGCCCGGCTCGACGCGCGCGCGTGGCACGCCCTGGTCATACCCTAGGAGGGTGTCCACGATTGCACCCGCCGAGGTGAGGCTCGAGGAGCCCGTCGACGACGAGGACCGAATCGAGGAACGGCCGTGGATCGTGATCGTCTGGAACGACCCGATCAACCTCATGTCCTACGTCACGCTGGTCTTTCAGAAGCTCTTCGGCTACAGCCGCAACAAGGCAACGGAGCTGATGCTCCAGGTGCACAACGACGGCAGGGCCGTCGTCTCGTCGGGCCCGCGCGAGAGAGCGGAGCACGACGTCGCCCGGCTGCATGCGCACGGGCTCTGGGCGACGATGCGGCAGGACTGAACGCGTGTTCCGACCTCCGTTCGCGCGAACGCCCGCCGGCGACTTCCGGCTGGCAATCGGTCGCCGGGAGCGGGCTCTGCTCCGTACCCTCCCGGCTGCGCTCGGGCGCCTGCTCGACGAGCAGCCCGACGATCCCGATCTGAGGCGGCTCTTCCCGCCCGCCTACGCCGAGGACGAGCGGGCCGAGGCCGAGTACCGACGGCTCATGGCCGGGGAGCTTCTCGACGGCCGGCAGGCCAGGCTCCGGAAGTTCGAGGAGTCGCTCGAGCGAGAGATCCTGACGGAGGACGACCTCGACGCGTGGCTTCGGGCCCTGAACGACCTGCGTCTCTTCCTGGGCACGAGACTCGACGTGACCGAAGCCGACCTGGCCCAGCCGTTCGATCCGCGCCACCCGCAGGCCGAGGAGCGGGCGCTCTACGCCTACCTGAGCTGGCTCCAGGAGCACGTGGTCGAAGCCCTTTCGGCGTGAGGGCGAGTTGAGGGGCCGGGCACTCGACCCCTTGAGCACCCGGCAGCCCTGATCCCCCATACCCGGTCGGCGGCCGGTTCACCCCTCTCCCCTGTCAAGACGCGGCCGCCGGACGCCGATGTAGAGGCACGTGGCCCCCGCGAACCGTCTCCAGGCACTCCTCGACCTCTCGCATCGCCTCTCGTCCACGCTCGACCTCGACGAGATCCTGCGTGAGTTCTCCGAGCGGGCTGCCGAGCTGACCGGCGCGACCGCGGCCGAGATCTCGTCCTGGAAGCGAGACGACGACGCGATCGTGATGCTGGTCGAGTACATCGCACGGCCGCGACGAGATCACCGTCGGCGGGCGCGCCGTCTATCCGCTCGGCCAGTACCCGGCGACGAAGCCGAGTCCTCGAGACCCAGGAGCCGGCGCAGATGCGTGTCTCCGACCGGTCGCCGACCCAGCCGAGCGAGAGCTCCTGACGCGGCGCGGCCAGCGGACGCTTCTCATGCTGCCGCTCGTGGCGCGCGGCGAGACGATCGGGCTCATGGAGATCATCGACATCGTCGACCGCGAGTTCGACCCTTCCGACATCGACTTCTGCCGTGCCCTCTGCGACGTCGTCGCGACCGCGCGTTCGAAACGCGCAGCTCTACTCGGAGGTCGAGGAGCTGGCAGCGCGTGACCGTCTCACCGGCCTCTACAACCGCCGGCTGTTCGAGGAGCACCTCGACGTGGCCGTGGCCCGCAGCGCGCCGGAGCGGCGAGGAGCTCAGCCTGCTCGTCATCGACGTCGACGGGCTCAAGCGAATCAACGACCTGGGTGGGCACCCGCCGGTGACGACGCGCTCTAGGCCCTTGCGGAGGCGCTCACGTACGACGACGCGCGCGACCGACGTCTCCTGCCGTCTTGGGCGGCGACGAGTTCGCCGTCATCCTGCCCGGCGTCCGCGCCTCCGAGGACGCACGACCTCATCGCCGACCGCGCCCAGGATCGGCTCGCCGAGCTCGGTCGGGGCCAGTACAGCTTCTCGGGCGGCATCGCGCGGTCGTCGAGAGCCCACTCGGGCGCGTACGACCTCTATCGCTCCGCTGACATCGCGGCGTACCGTGCCAAGTCGGCGGGCGGCGCGCGCACGCTCCTCGGCGTCGAGTCGCAACGTCACCACCTGGTCGAGGCGCCCGCGGTCAGCCGCGGGCGGGAGAACCTCCGGGAGCGGTTGCGTGTTGAGGACGTCGGCAGCCGCGAGTCGCACCCCCGGCGTGCCGTCGCCACTGCGAGCTGCATGTTCCCGAGCCCGCGAACGAATGTGCGTCGGTCGAGACCACGATCCCAACGCCTGCGTCCGCGATCGAGTCGCCTCACGTTCTCCCCGATCAGGTCGAGCCGGTCTGGGAGGCCGTTCACCTCGAGCGCGATCTCCGGTCTCGACGGCGACCTCGAACACCTCGTCGAGATCGAGCGCGTTCGGAGGCCGGTGGTTGATCAGACCGGCCGGTGGGGTGGCTGAGCGCACGAGATGAACGGGTGTCGCACGGCCTCGACGACCTGCTTCGTCAGCTCGCCGCCGCGGCCGCCGCTGGCCCGCGTGCAGGCTGGCCTGCACCCAGTCGAGCTCGGCGAGGACGTCGTCGGGAGGTCGAGCGACCCGTCGGGCAGGATGTCGCACTCGGTCGCCGCGCAGAACGCCGAAAGGGGGCGAGCTCCTCGTTCGCGGCCGCGATCTCCTCTCCCTGGCGGCGGATCGCATCTGCGTCCAGGCCCGGGCACGACGCGAACGTTGGGCGTGTGGTCGCAGATCGCGAGGTACTCGTAGCCGCGCTCGCGTGCGGCCGCAGCCATCTCGAGGACGCTGGCGCGTGCCGTCCGACCACGTCGTGTGGCAGTGGAGGTCGCCGCGGAGGTCGGAGAGCTCGAGGAGACGCGGTGGCTCGCCCCTGAAGGGCGACTCCCGGAGCTCGGGCGGGCACCACGGGATGCCGAGCCGGCGGTAGACGCCCTCCTCGTCTGGTGCATCCGGCAGCGGCCCGAGCTCGGCCACGTACGCGGGGGAGCCCGTCGCGCGCACGAGCTCGGTGCCGAACCGTCCGGGTTCCGCGACGACGAGCTCGACCGGGACGCCTTCGACGGTGACGCCTGTCGCGCGCCGCTCCTCCGTCGCGCCACGACGGCGACGATCTGCGGAAGTGCGCCGAAGGCCGCGAAGGCGGGCGCCGGGTCCTCGGCGATACGACCACGGCGAGTCGCTCCGATGCGTCGCGCCAGCGGCGTGGCTCGCCGGCCGGTTCTCCGCCGAGAGCCGCGGCGATCTCCTCGACGAGCGGCCGGCTCCGGTTCAGGAGGAGGGCGCGAGGCGGGCGCGGTTCCGTCGGCCGCTCGAGCGCCTCGTGAATACGGGCCTCCGTCTTCGGGCCGATCCCGGGAACGGCCGCGAGCCGGCCTGCCCGCGCGGCCTCCCGAAGCTCCGCTGCGGTCCGGATCCCGAGCGTCCGGCCGATCTCCACCATGCGCTGCGGTCCGATGCCGATCAAGCGGCCGACGCCGACCAGGGCGGGGGAGACCTCGCGCTCGAGCTCTTCGAGCTCGGCGATCCGTCCGGTCTCGACGAGCTCGCGGAGCCTCGCCTCGATTCCCGGGCCGATGCCGCGGAGCTCGCGCACGCGGCCGGACCGGACGAGCTCGGCGAGCGGTGCGTCGAGCCGCGCGGGCGAGCTCCGCCGCCCGACGGTACGCGCGCGTCGAGTACGGGCTCGCACCGGCCAGCTCGAGGAGCCCGGCGAAGGCCTCGAGCCGTTCCGCAACGGCTGCGTTGGTGAGTGTTTCGGCAGGCTCGGGGGAGGAGTCGCTCACGCCGCGTCGTAGCCTCTGGTTCCCCCGGCGGAGCTATTCAGGCAGGAGGTGAACCTCACGATGCTCCCTCGAGTGCCGATTCCGGCGCGCGCGCGCGTTCGATGGAGGATCCTGCCATGACGTCGTCGGGCCGCACGGCCCGCCTGCTCCGGTTCCCAGGCGCCGGGGGCCGCCGCGTGCCGCGGCGTTTCGAAGAGGGGCGCGAGCACCACGAGGGCACCCTCGCGCCGTACCTCCGTCTGGCGGACGTCTTCCACGACCTCCTTTCCGAGCAGGGCCTCGACGACCTGCTCGACCTCATCTTCGACGCGGTGTCCGACCTCGTGCCCTGCGACACGCTGACGGTCTACCGGACCGACGAGGCGCGCCGCCTGCTCGTCCCCGAGATGGCCCGCGACAGCTGGGCCGCCGAGATCATGGAGTCGCCGCTCGCGTTCGGCGAAGGGATCACGGGCTGGGCGGTCGAGCGACGCGAGGCCGTCCTCGTGAACGACGCGCACCTCGACCCGCGCCTCACCGTCGTACCCGGCACGCCCGACGACGAGCCCGAGTCGATGATCGTCGTCCCCCTCGTCGCGCGCGGCACCGTCAAGGGCTCCCTGAACGTCCACCGCCTCGGCGAGGGCGCTCGCTTCACCGAGGAGGAGTTCGAGCTCGTGAAGCGTTGCGGTGACGCCGTCGCGCTCGCGCTCGACAACGCAGAGATCCGTGCCCAGCTCGAGCAGCAGGCTCAGACCGACTCCCTGACCGGGCTCTGGAACCACCGCTTCTTCCACGACCGGATCCGCGCCGAGCTGACACGGGCCAGCCGGGCCCAGGACCTGGTCAGCATCCTCATGCTCGACATCGACGACTTCAAGAAGGTGAACGACGTCCACGGCCACGGGACGGGAGACCACGTCCTCGTCGCGCTCGGGGACATTCTGCGCTCCGTGGTCCGGGGCTCCGACATCGTCTGCCGGATCGGTGGCGAGGAGTTTGCAGTCGTCCTGCCCTCCTCGGATTCGGCCTCTGCGCTGGGGCTCGCCGAGCGAATCGCAGCGCGGCTCGCCCGCGCAGAGCTAGAGGGCGTAGGCAGGATCACCGTCTCGGCCGGGATCGCCGAGGGGCCAGGGGACGCCACGAATCCGCGCGAGCTCGTCGCCTACGCGGAGACGGCGATGATGACCGCCAAGTCCCAGGGCAAGGACCAGGCCGTCGTCTTCGCCGACCTGACCGAGGGCCGGCCGGAGATCCAGTCGCCGCGCCCACGCGACGTGCGCTCCATCGCCCACCTCAAGATGCTCCAGAGCCTCGCCGGCAAGCTCAACCGGCTGAACGACGTCACCAGGATCGGCGAGGTGATCGTGAACGAGCTTCGCGGCCTCCTGGACTACCACGCGTGCCGTGTCTACGTGCGCGAGGGTCACGACGATCTCATTCCGGTCGCGTTCCGCGACGACGCCGACGTGTACGGAGAGGAGACCGCCGAGGCGCTCCGTTGCAAGCTCGGCGAGGGGATCACCGGACGGGTCGGCGTGACCGGCGAGTCCCTCCTCGTCGAGAACGCGCTCGAGTGCGCGTTCGCCGTCACGATTCCGGGCACCGACGACATCGAGGAGTCGATGGTCGCCGTGCCCCTGCGCTACGGCGCCCGCATCATCGGCGTAGTCGTGATCTCGAAGCTCGGCGTGGGCCAGTTCGACGACGACGACGTGCGTCTCCTCGAGGTACTCGCCGGCCACGCCTCGGTCGCGATCGAGAACGCGCGGCTCTACGAAGCGCAGCGGCGGGAGGCCGAGGGCGCGAAGGAGAGCGCCGAGATCGCGAACGCGCTCCTCCAGCTCTCGCGTCAGCTCGCTCAGGCCGAGGATCTCGACCTGGTCCTCGAGCGGCTCGTCGGGCAGACGACCAAGATTCTCGGCTCGTCCCGCACTTCGTTCTGGATGCAAGAGACAACCGGCGGCGACATTTCGGTGCGAGCCTTCTGGGGCTACGACGGGGAGGAGCGGTCGCGGATCGAGCAGCTCCGGATCCCTTCCTCGGCGGTGGAGCGGCTCGTCAGGCGCGAGCGGCCCTTCACGCTGACGCCCGAGGAGCTCGAGGGCCTCCCGGATATCGACTCGGCCGACGACGGACGACGGTTCGCCGTTGCGCCGATCCCTCTCGACGGCGGGCGGAAGGGCTTCATCGTCGCGGTCATGAAGGATGCACGGAAGCCGCGCCTCTCGGACCGCACGATGCGGCTCCTCGACGGGATCGCGCACCAGGCCAAGCTCGCGATCGCGAATGCGACGAACTACGAGAGCCTCGAGCAGACCTTCCTCTCAACGGTCGAGGCGCTCGCCAACGCGCTCGAGGCACGGGACGAGGACACCTCCTCCCATACGCGGGCGATCACCGACATGGCCCTCCGCGTGGGCTCGGAGCTCGGCCTCGACCCGGCAGGCCTGAAGCGGCTCGAGCTCGGCGCCCACTTTCACGACATCGGGAAGATCGGCATTCCGTCGGAGATCCTCCTGAAGCCGGGTCCGCTGACCGAGGAGGAGCGGCAGACCATGCAGCTCCACCCGGAGCTCGGCGAGCGGATCCTGGCACCGATCGTCCGTCTCGCCGACGTCAGGCCGATCGTCCGCCATTGCCACGAGCGCTTCGACGGCGGCGGCTATCCGGACGGGCGGAAGGCCGAGGGCATTCCCATCGAGTCTCGGATCATCCTCGTCTGCGACGCCTTCCACGCGATGACGACCGACCGGCCCTACCGCGGCCGGCTTCCGGTCGAGGAAGCGCTCCGGCGGCTCCGGGAGCACTCGGGCACGCAGTTCGACCCTCGCGTAGTCGAGGCGTTCCTGCACCTCTTCGAGACGTCCCAGATCCGCCCCTCCGTCGACCCGTAAGGATTCTGAGAGTCCTGCCAAACCCGCCGGAACGAGCGTTAACCTGAACGTGGTGGACGTCGCCCTCCGCCTCGGGGTCGGACTCGTCTTGCTTGCCGCGGCCGCGGCCAAGGCGCGCTCCCGCGCGGACCTGCCGGAGGTCATGCGCGGCTACGGGCTCCGAGCAGAGCTCGCCGGGCCCGCCGCCGCCACGCTGGTCGGGGCCGAAGCAGTCCTGGGGGGTCTGCTCCTTGCCGGTGTCGCGCCTCTCGCGGCCTCGCTCGCCGCGACCGGGCTCGGCTTCGTCTTCGTGGCTGCAGTCGTACGCGTACGCGCCTCGGGGGTGCAACGGCTTCGCTGTGGCTGTTTCGGTGGCGCGGAACGCTCGACGGGCTTCCTCCTCGCCCGCGCGCTCGCCTTTACCGGCCTCGCCGGCCTCGCCGCCGCGGCGACCGCCTACGGATCCCCGCCGATCTCCCGTGAGGCCGGGCTTTTGGCCGCTGTCGCTGTGCTCGCCCTCGCCGTGCTCGCCCTCGCCGTGCTCGTCCTCGCGCTCTACCGCCAGGTCGGGCTTCTGCACCTCCGGATCGGGCCCGCCCAGGGGGCGCTCGAGCTGGAGGGAGAGGGCCCCGAGCTCGGCTCCCGGGCTCCCGGGCTCGCTGCGCTCGGGAGCCGTGGCTCCGAGCTCATCGCCTTTGTCTCGCCGACGTGCCGGCTCTGCCACGAGCTCTTGCCGGGCGTCCTGGCGCTCGGGCGGGACGGCGTCTCGGTCCACGTTGTGGACGAGGCTCGGGAGCCCGATGCGTTCCGCATCTGGAACGTACCGGGGAGCCCGTTCGTCGTCCACGTCGTCGACGGGGTCGTCGCCGCGAAGGGGCTCGTCAACACCCTCGAGCAGCTCGAGGGCCTGATCAGCGTCGGAACAGCGAGGAGCGTGCGTGCGGCGGCCTGACGAGCTCCTCGCGGAGGCGGGTGAGGCTCTCGCCACGGGCCTCGCCGCCGGGATGACGCGACGCTCGTTCCTGGGGCGGCTCGGGGCCGCGGCGCTCGGCATCGTCGGCGGAGGCGCCGTCGCGGCCGCCGTCAAGCCCGAGGACGCGTCCGCCTACCACTTCTGCGGCCACATCTACACGACCGGCTCGTGCCCGAGCCCGTACCGCCTCCCCCGGATCGACACCGCCGGCTACCCGCTCCGCCCGCGAGACGGCAGGCCGATCGACAACCTCGGCCGGCTCGTGAACGCCAACGGCTACCCGATCGACGCTGAAGGCCGGCGTCTGCGCGGACCTGACGGCCGCCGGCTCCCGAAGGGGCCCCGAACCCGTATCTGCAACGAGTGGGTCGAGGAGCGCTACGGCCACAAGGACGCGATCATCCAGGGCGCCTGGTACCGCTGCTGCGACGACCAGATCCGCAAGCTCGTCGACTGCTGCTCCAAGAGCAGGATCCGGATCAACGGTGACGCGTCGCTCCGCGGCTACTGCTACGCGCCCCGAAACGTGTTTTGCGTCATGTACTACGACACCGGGCTCCCGTGCTGATCGAGGCCGCGGTCTGCACCGCCGCACTCGTCGCGGGCATCTCGGGCGCCTGGAGCCCCTGAGGGCTCTCGATGGTGGAGACCATCACGCCCGCCGGGTGCGGGACTCGCAAACGCCAGCTCGTCGCACTCGCGCTCTTCGCGCTCGGCGCCGTGGCCGCGTCGGCCGCGCTCGGAGCCGTGCTCGGCCTCGCCGGAGCCGCTGTTGGCACGGGGCCGGCTCTCGTTCTGGCGCTCGTTCTCGCCGTCCTCGGGACGCTTCGGGAGGCCGGGGTCCTCCGGGTGCCGCTCCCGCAGTCGCGCCGCCAGGTGCCCGAGCGCTGGCGGGCCGAGCTGCCTCTTCCCGTCTGGTCGGTCGGCTACGGAGCCGGACTCGGCCTGGGCGTCTTCACGTATCAGCCGGTGGCGACCTTCTGGGTCGCCTGCGCCGCCGCTCTCGCTCTGGGAAGACCGGTCGCAGGCGCCGTCGCGTTCGCGCTTTACGGCGTCGGACGGGCGGTCGTGCTCTTGCTGCCGGCGCGTCGCGGTGCGGATCCGGCTGCGATCGCCGAAGGGCTGTCTGCGCAGCGCAGCACGGTCTTGCGGGTCAACGCCGTCGCGCTCGGCGCCTGTGCGTGCCTGCTCGCGGCGTCCCCGGTCGCCGGTGCGGGCGTGATGCCGCTCGGGCCCGGAGACCAGATGGACCCGTCGGCGCATGCGCCGGCCTTTGCCTACACGCAGCGCTTCGCGGGGACGCCGAGCGTCGTTGTCCGGCCCGCAGACGGCAGCCCAAACGTCGTCTTCCCCGACGCCGAGTCACCCGCCGTCCACCGCGGCGTGCTCGCCTACGAAGACGCAGCCGGAGTCCGAGTCGTCCGCTGGCGGACCGCCGAGGAGGTCTTGCGCCTCTCGGGCCCGGCCGAGGAGCCTGCGTTGCAGTGGCCCTGGCTCGTCTACAGGAAATTCTACGGCCACGAACGCACCTTCCTGAACAGGCCAGATCACGGCGGCCACGAGCGCTACACGCTCCACCTCTACAACCTGGAGGACAACACCGAGCGCCTCCTCGCCTCGAAGCCCGACGGTGTCGAGATCGGGCGGCCCACGATCGCGGGCGATCGAATCGCCTGGCACGTCGCAGGGCCGAGGGGGTCGCGGATCGTCGTCTACCGGATCTCCACGGAGGCTCGATCCGCTCCGTTCAAGACGGAGATCGCTCGCCTCGCCAACCCGGCCCTCTCAAGGACTCGGGTGGCCTGGGTGCGCGACCTGCCGAGCGGCTCGACGCTCTTTGTCCGCGAGCTCGCGGGCGGACCCGTTCGCGAGCTCGTCACCGTCGCGCGCCCCGAGACCGACTACTGGTTCTGGACGACTGAGCTTTTCGACGGGAAGGCCTACGTGACACGCTGGAACGTCTCAGCCGAGGTCTCCCGCATCGTCCGCCGACGGCTCTAGGCCCAACCTTTCGCGCCACTGCCCGTTTTGCCGCGCAGGAGGCGGGTACGGGACCGGCTCCCCGTGGCCGACGCCCCAGACACCCTCGCCGAGATGGACGCTGCCTTCGAGCGCTCGCGGGAGCTGGCCGACGCTCGTCGTCGTCGCCCGTCGAGGCTCGGCCGCCCGAGCCGCCTCCGGATCGCCGCGCTCGGCGCTTTGCTTGCAGCAGCAGTCACCGGGGCGGGCTTCTCGCTCGCGGCTGCGGACTCGGATCCCTCCCAGTCGGGCGCAAGGTCTGTTCGGGTAAATCTGGGGTCGGGAGCAGCGGTCGTTCCCGCCGGCTGCCCCATCCCGTCGCGCTTTCGAAGCGCCTTCGCAGAGGCGAGTCTCAAGACGGGCGTGCCCCTGTCCCTGCTCGCCGCGGTCGCATGGGAGGAGTCCGCAATGGATGCAGGCGCGCGTTCCTCGGCAGGGGCGCTCGGGCTCATGCAGGTCATGCCTGCGACTGCGCGTGAGGTCGGGTACGGCGCGCGGCGGCCGGCCTCGAACGTGCTCGCGGGGGCCACGTACCTCGAGCGTCTCCTCGAGCGCTACGGCAGCGACCTGGCGCTCGCGCTCGCGGCGTACAACGCGGGTCCCGGAGCCGTGGAGAAATCCGGCGGCGCCCCGACCGGCGCTGTCCTCCAGTACGCCGCAGACGTGCAGCGTCGCGCGGCCCGGCTCGGGGTGTGCGACGCCGTGTAAACCCGCCCGGGTACAGGGCGTCTGCGTTGCCTATCGATGTCCAATCGGGTAGGTTCGCGCCCGCGGCAAGCGACGAGGGGGAGCATTCCTGTGCTGGAGCCAGACACAAGGCGTGAAGAGAACCAGGCGCCATCGCGCCGTCTCGGTGACGTCGGCAACAAGGTGGATGCCATCCTGCGAGCGGCAGAGGAGGCGGCCGACGCGGTGCGCGCCGAAGCGCGCGACGAGGCGGCGTCCATTCGCTCCCGTTCCGAGCAGGTCGCGCAGGAGCGAATCTCGGAGCTGACCAACGAGGCTGACCGCGCTCGGCGCGAGGCCGACGATTACGCCTCGGACATCCGCCTCGCCGTCGACGCCTATGCGGCGCAGGAGCGGCGTGAGGCTGCCGAGGAGGCCGAGCGCGCCCGGGCGGAAGCGCAGGAGGAGGCGCGGGCGATGCGCGAGGCGGCCGAGGCCATGGCCCGTGACATCGAGGCCGAGGCGCGTCGGCGAGCCGACGATCTCCGTCAAGAGATCCGGCTCCTCGACGACCGGCGGCAGCGCGCCTTCGAGAGCCTGCGCGACGTCGCCGCTCAGCTCGAGGACGTTCTGGTACGGCCGCGAGAGCGAGATCACGAGAGCGCGAGGGCCGACCACACCGACCTCGTGCCATAGAGCCACCCGCGGGCGCGGCCGGCCTCTGACTCCGGCCTAGACTGGCCCCGTGGACGTGCTCGAACGCCTGCGAAACGGTCCTGTCGTCGTGGGCGACGGCGGCACCGGCGCGCTTCTGACGACGCGCGTGCCCCGCCTCCGCTGTCCCGAGGAAGCGAACCTGAAGGCGCCCGAGGCCGTCGTGGGCGTCCACCTGGCGTTCATCAAGGCCGGCGCCGAGCTCATCGAGACAAATACCTTCGGCGCGAACCGGCGCAAGCTCTCGGCGCAGCTCCTCGACGACAGGCTGAAGGAGATCGTCGAAACCGGCGTGAAGCTCGCGCGCGAGGCGCGGGACGTGGCGGGCTCGCCGGTTCTCATCGGCGGCTCGATCGGGCCGCTCGGAGACCTCGAGGGCACGAGCGGGGCGGAGGATGCGTACGAGGTCTTCCGCGAGCAGGCCGCGTTCCTCGAAGGACGGGGCGTCGACCTCTTTCTCGTCGAGACGTTCTTCGAGCTCCACGAGCTCGAGACCGCGATCGCGGCCGTGAAGAGCGTCTCGAGCCTCCCGATCATCGCTCAGCTCACCTTCGACGAGGATGCGCAAACTCTGGCCGGCGTTTCCGCCCGGGACGCGGCCGAGCGGCTTCGGGGTGCGGGGCTGACTGCGCTCGGCGCGAACTGCGGGCTTGGTCCCCAGGCCGCCCTTGCCGCCCTCGCCGAGATGTCGGAGCTCGTCGGCGAGAACGGCTTGATGCTGACCGCCCAGCCGAATGTCGGCATGCCGAGCAGAACGGGCGGGCGGCTCGTGTACCCGAATGCGACGCCCGACTACTTCGCTGAGTTCGCGGCTCAGGCGCGACGGCTCGGCGCGCGCGTGATCGGCGGCTGCTGCGGCACGACGCCGTCGCAGATCGCCGCCATCCGCCAGGCTGTCGAGGAGGGCCGGGAGCCGCGCCTCACGCTCTCCGTCCTCGAGCGCGACATCGTCGTGCCCATCGTCCGCTCGGTCGCGAAGACCCGGCTCCAGCAGAAGCTCGAGGCGAAAGAGTGGGTGGTATCCGTCGAGCTGGATCCACCGAAGGGAACCAATACGGAGAACATGCTGCGCGTCTCGCAACTCCTGAAGGACTCGGGCCGCGTGGACGCAGTCGACATCAACGACAACCCGATGGCGCGGGCGCGGCTCTCGGCCTTGATGGCGGCAGCGTCGATCGAGCGGCTGGTCGGTCTCGAGACGATCCCGCATGTGACTCCGCGCGACTCGTCCATCATGGGCTTGCAGTCGCAGCTCCTCGGCGCCCATGCGGACGGGATCCGAAATGTCCTCGTCGTCACCGGCGACCCCCCGCACGTGGGCGACTACCCGGGCTCACGCGGGGTCTATGACGTCGACGCGATCGGCCTGACGGCGATCCTCGCGCGCCTGAACGAGGGGGAGGACTATGTGGGGAAGGCGATCGACGCGCCCACCTCTTTCTACGTCGGCGTCGCGGTCAACCCATCCTCGGAGGGACTCGACCACGAGCTCGAACGGTTTCGCCGTAAGGTCGAGAACGGCGCGCGGTTTGCGATGACCCAGGCGCTCTTCGACGCCTCCTATCTCGACCGCTTTCTTGATGCGCTCGGCGGCGAGTCGCCGATCCCGCTCCTCGTCGGGATCTGGCCCGTGCGCAGCTACGAGCTCGCGTTCCGGCTCCACAACGAGGTGCCGGGAATCGTGATTCCCGAGAATGTTCAACAGCGGCTGTCCGACGCGGGTCCGGACGCGGCCGCGGTGGGTCTCGAGGTCGCGCGAGAGCTGATCGAGGCCGCACGGGAGCGGGCTGCCGGCATCTACGTCATTCCGCCCTTCAAGGAGCCGGAGGCGGCGCTCGAGCTCCTCGGATGAGCGGCTTGCGTTGCGCCTGGGCTGTCGGCGACGAGCTCGCCGCCTACCACGACGAGGAATGGGGTCGACCGGTCACCGAAGAGGTTGGGCTCTTCGAGCGGCTGAGTCTGGAAGCGTTCCAGTCCGGGCTTTCGTGGGCGACGATCCTGCGGAAGCGCGAGGGCTTTCGGCGGGCGTTCGCCGGCTTCGATCCCGAGGCCGTGGCGGGGTTCGGAGCCCGTGAGGTGGAGCGCTTGCTCGGGGACGCGGACATCGTTCGGAACCGGGCAAAGATTCAGGCAACCGTGGCAAATGCGCGAGCCGTGGTCGAACTGCGCGCCGGGGGCGGGCTCTCGCTGCGGGTCTGGTCGTTCGCGCCCGGGCCGGAGAGAGCCGCGCCGCGTTCGCTCGAGGATCTACCGGCGGTGACACCGGAATCGGCGGCGCTCGCGAAGGAGCTGAAGGGTCGCGGTTTTCGGTTCGTCGGGCCGACGACGGCGTATGCGCTCATGCAGGCCTGTGGGCTCGTGAACGACCACGTCGTGAGCTGTCCGGTCCGTGCGGAGGTCGAGCGGGAGCAAGTCCGCGCACGCAAGGAGTTGAACGCGGCGTGAAGCGGCCCTCTTCCGTCCCACAACCGGTGCAAACTGCGCGACACCAGGCACACCCTTGGGGCTAGCGTTCTCTCTGGGGCGCCCGCACCCCCTAGGGGGCTCCCGCCATCGTGGTGGGCGGCCTCGGCGCTCGCCTGTGCCGAGCTAGAATGGCGTCGTGGCCGAGCTAGGAACCATGCGGGTCAAAAGCGGCCTCGCCGAGATGCTGAAGGGCGGGGTGATCATGGACGTGACCGACGCCGACCAGGCACGGATCGCCGAGGACGCGGGCGCGGTCGCGGTGATGGCGCTCGAACGCGTCCCGGCCGACATCCGTAAGGAGGGCGGCGTCGCGCGCATGGCCGACCCGACCAAGATCCAGGAGATCCAGGAGACCGTGACCATCCCGGTGATGGCGAAGGCCCGGATCGGGCACTTCGTCGAGGCGCAGGTGCTCCAGGCACTCGAGGTCGACTACATCGACGAGAGCGAGGTCTTGACGCCGGCCGACGAGGAGAATCACATCGACAAGTGGGGCTTCGACGTCCCGTTCGTCTGTGGTTGCAGGAACCTCGGTGAGGCGTTGCGCCGACTCTCGGAGGGCGCGGCGATGATCCGGACGAAAGGCGAGGCCGGCACGGGCGACATCGTGAACGCTGTGCGCCACATGCGGGCTGTTTTCGGCGGCATCAAGCGCCTGGGCGCCCTCCCTCCGGAGGAGCTCTACACGGAGGCCAAGAATCTCCAGGCGCCCCTCGAGCTCGTCCGCTGGGTGGCTGAGCATGGTCGTCTTCCGGTCGTCACCTTCACGGCCGGTGGGATCGCGACGCCGGCGGACGCCGCGCTCTGCATGCAGCTCGGTGCCGACGGCGTGTTCGTGGGCTCGGGCATCTTCAAGAGCACGGATCCGGCGGCCCGCGCGAAGGCGATCGTCGAGGCGACGACGCACTTCGAGGATCCCGAGATCCTGGCTCGCGTCTCGACCGATCTGGGCGAGCCGATGCGCGGCCTCGACGCCGCTGCGCTCGCGCCCGAAGAGCTCCTCGAAACCCGCGGCTGGTAGCGCGAGAGTCGGCACGCTCCGGCGCCCACACGCGAGAATTTCCGTCGTAGGCTCAGAGGCGGGGGCGAGGGGCCGGAGACCCCCGGGGGTACAGTTTCACGCGCGATGACACCCCGGATCGGTGTTCTGGCATTGCAGGGAAACTTCCGCGAGCACGCAGCGATGCTGCGGCGGCTCGGGGCACGCGTGGTCGAGGTTCGCAAGCCCGAAGAGCTCGACGAGCTCGACGGCCTCGTCATTCCCGGCGGGGAATCGACGGCCATCGCGCGGCTCGCGCGGCTCTACGGGCTCGAGGAGGCGATCAGGCGCTTCGCCCGGCCCGTCTTCGGGACCTGCGCCGGCATGATTCTCCTCGACCGTGAGCATCTCGGCCTGACCGACCTGAGCGTGGAGCGAAACGCATACGGCCGTCAGGTCGCGAGCTTCGAGGCAGACCTCGAGCTCGCCGACGAGACGGAGCCGCTTCGGGGCATCTTTATCCGCGCGCCGCGAGTCCGGAGGATCGGGCCGGGCGTCGAGGTGCTCGCCGAGCACGGTGGCGACCCCGTGCTCCTCCGCGACGGCAGAATCCTCGTCGCGGCCTTCCATCCCGAGCTCACGGACGACACCCGCGTCCACGAGCGGTTCCTCGAGCTCGTCCGGGAGGAGAGCGTTGTCCGGGCATAGCAAGTGGTCCTCCATCAAGCACAAGAAGGGCGCAGCGGACGCCAAGCGTGGCCAGCTCTTCTCAAAGCTCTCGCGTGCGATCATCGTCGCGGCCAGGGAAGGGGGCCCCGACCCGGAGGGGAACAGCGCCCTCGCGACGGCGATCCAGAAGGCGCGCGACAACTCGATGCCGAAGGACAACATCGAGCGCGCGGTCGCCCGCGGCTCGGGCGCCGGAGCAGACGGCCAGACGTACGAGCAGATCGCCTACGAGGGTTACGGGCCGAACGGCGTCGCCGTCCTCGTGGAAGCGCTCACCGACAACCGGAACCGCACGAGCGCCGAGGTGCGCCACATCTTCGCCAAGCATGACGGCAACCTCGGAACCAGCGGCTCGGTGGCCTGGCTCTTCGAGCGGCGAGGGCTCGTACTGGTCGACGCCGACCGAGCCGACGAGGACGACGTGATGCTCGCCGCGGCAGAAGGCGGTGCCGACGATGTCGGCAGGGAAGGCTCGAGCTTTCAGGTGACCTCGCCGCCCGAGGCCTTACCGACCGTTCGCAAGGCACTCGAGGCGGCCGGAATCCCGGTCGAGTCTGCCGACCTGACGATGCTTCCGAAGACGACCGTCGAGATCGAGGACGAGGCGTCTGCGCGCAAGCTCCTGCGGCTCATGGATGCCCTCGAAGACAACGACGACGTCCAGGACGTCTATGCGAACTTCGACATGCCGGAGCGGGTGCTCGAGGCCGCGGCCACCTAGGTCTGCAGCGGCTTGTCCCGAGCGGGTGGAAGGAGTACCTTCGTCTCGCCGCAACCTTGGAGGTGAGCCGTGGGGGTCACAGACTCCATCCGGACAGCGCTCCGCGACCTTCCGCTGACCGCTGACGAAGACGAGTTCGACCCGTTCGCGGGCGAGTCGACAGACTCGCCGCCCGCGGACGAGGGCGACGATCGCGTGCACGAGGAGCGGAGCGATGGCTGAGCTCAAGCTCCCCCGCCAGATCGAGCTCGAGTCCCGGGGGCGCGACGTTCGGGCCCTGAAGCGCGCGCTGCGGCGGCTGGGGTACCTCGATCTGCCGGCCGGGGAGGTCGGGCCGGTCTTCGACGCCGCGACCGACGCGGCCGTCCGCGCCTACCAGCGGGACAAGGGACTGGAGGTCGACGGCCAGGTCGGGCCGATCACGTTCCGCTCGCTCCTCCCGAGCTACTCGCGCTACGAGCGCTGGCTCGTCTCACAGGTGGACACGACGAAGATCCGCGGGTGCCGGCACAAGATCGTCGCCTCGGCGTTCGTGGGCTACAAGCACAAGGAGGCGCTTCACTACACGCAGGACGCGCGCCGCATGGAAGGCGTCCGCGAAGGCATCCGCCCGCCCAAGCATCCGGCCTGGGAGGACTGTTCGTCCTTCGCCACGTGGTGCTACTGGGCAGCCGGGGCCACCGACCCGAACGGCCTCGGCTTCAACGGCTTCGGCTACACGGGCACCCAGGTGCAGCACGGGAAGACGACGAACAGCCCGCGGCCGGGGGACCTCGTCTTCTACGGCGGCGGGTCGGTGCCGTCGCACGTCGCCGTCTACGTCGGGAACGGCAAGGTCGTCAGCCACGGCTCGGAGCCGGGGCCCTACCTCCTCCCGATCGACTACCGCTCCGACCGCTCGCAGGTGCGGAGCTACGTGCCGTAGCCCGGACGAATTAGCTAGTTCAGGGAGTTTGCGGCGAACGCTAGGAAGAGCAGGACGGCGGCGACGATTCCCGCCGCCCCGACGAGAACGAGGGCGCGGCGGCCTCGCCTTCTTGCCTCGATCAGGGCGCCCGCGGACGCGACGGCTCCGGCGAGAGCAGCTGCGACGGTCATCGCTCTTGCGTCGTATGCCTCCCAGCGAGACACCCCGGTGTCGCGGTAGTCGTCCTCGCTCGCCGTGTACAGGATCAGCGCTGCGCTTGTAGCCGCGGCCAGCACCGCTTGGATGATGGTCGCCGCCTGTCGCCTGGTTGCAGCAGTGTCCCAGGACTCAGCGACGACCCAGACCGAAACGAGGAACAGGATGGGAGTCAGGACGACCAGCGAGTTCACGGATCCGATCGTAGGAGCAGACGCCGGCGAAAGGAACGTCCGCCTCGATGCCTAACCTCGATGCGTGAAGGTTCTGGGCATCGATCCGGGGACGGCGGCGTGCGGGTACGGGATCGTCCACTCAAGCGGAAACAACCTCCGAGCGGTGGTGCACGGCTGGTGGAAGACGCCCGCCGGGCAGGACATCGCCCTCCGTGTGAAGCGGATCCACGACGAGGTGGCGGCCCTGATCGCCGAGCACGAGCCGGAGGCGGTCGCAATCGAGGAGTCCTACGTCGGCGCCGACGCCCGCATCGCGCTCTCCGTCGGGCAGGCGCGAGGCGCCGTGCTCGTCGCGTGCGCGGCCGCCGAGGTTCCGTGTCGTGAATACCCCCCTGCCACGGTGAAGCAAGCCGTGTGCGGCTACGGCCGCGCTGACAAGGAACAGGTGCAGCGGATGGTGCGGACAGTGCTCGCCCTCAGCGAGGCACCGACGCCGCACCACGCCTCCGATGCCCTCGCGGTCGCGATCTGCCATGCCCTCGCCCCGCCGCTCGCCCGGCTCGCGGGAGCGGCCCGGTGATCGCCCGGCTGCGCGGGAAGCCCGTCACGTGGGATGCGGAGGGACTCGTACTCGACGTCGGGGGAGTCGGCTACCGGCTCGCCGCGACGCCGAGCGCGGCCCGGAAGGCCGAGGGCGCCGACGAGGTGGTGCTCGAGACGCATCTCCACGTGCGCGAGGACGCGCTGCAGCTCTACGGATTCGCCGACCCCGACGAGCGCCGGCTCTTCGAGCAGCTGCTCGCGGTGAACGGCGTCGGGCCGAAGGTCGCGCTCGCCATCGTGTCCGGTTACACCACGGGTGAGCTCCAGCGGGCGATCGTCCGCGAGGACGCAGCCCTCTTCGAGACGATCCCCGGCATCGGCCGCAAGACGGCACAGCGCGTGGTGCTCGAGCTGAAGGAGAAGATCACACCGCTCGCGGCGGTGGAGGAATCGCCGCACCTCGGCCGCGGGGACGGCCACGTCGTCGCCCGCGACGCGCTCGTCGAGCTCGGCTATACCGCGGCCGAAGCCGAGCAGCGCCTCGCCGAGACCGACCCCGAACTGCCGCCGGCCGAGCGCGTCCGGCAGGCGCTCCGCGCGGCGTGAGCGCAGAGCGTGTGACGGCCGCCGCGGTGGTCGCGCCCGAGGAGGACGAGCTCGACGGGTCGCTGCGCCCACGGAGCCTCGACGAGTTCGTCGGCCAGGAGCGCGTCAAGGAGCAGCTCGCGATCTCACTCGAAGCGGCGAAGGCTCGCGGAGAGGCACTCGACCACGTCCTCCTCGCGGGCCCACCGGGCCTCGGGAAGACAAGCCTCGCCTTCATCGTGCGCGAGGAGCTCGGCGTCGGAATCCGCACCGTGGCAGGCCCCGCGCTTGAGCGAAAGGGCGACATGGCGGCGATCCTGACTTCCCTCGAGGAGCGGGACGTCCTGTTCGTGGACGAGATCCACCGCCTGAACCGAGCCGTGGAGGAGATCCTCTACCCGGCTCTCGAGGACTTCCGGCTCGACATCATCGTCGGGCAGGGCCCCGCCGCCCGAACGCTTACCCTCGATCTGCCACCCTTCACGCTCGTCGGCGCGACGACGCGCACCGGGCTCCTGACGACGCCGCTCCGAGACCGTTTCGGGATCACCTACCGCCTCGAGCTCTACACGGCGGAAGAGCTCGCGCGGATCGTCCGGCGCTCCGCCCGCATTCTCGGCGTCCGGGTCGACGACGAGGCCGCCGAGGAGATTGCGCGACGAGCCCGCGGGACACCACGCGTGGCGAACCGCATCCTGAGGCGGGTTCGCGACGTCGCCGAGGTGCGCCACGACGGCGCGGTCACGCTCGCGGTGGCGCGAGAGGCGCTCGAGCTCCTCGAGGTGGACGAGGGCGGACTCGAGCGCGCTGACCGCGCCCTCCTCGCGGCGATCGCGCGGAAGTTCGACGGCGGGCCGGTCGGGCTCTCGACGCTCGCCGTCGCGCTCGGCGAGGAGCCGGACACGATCGAGGACGTCTACGAGCCCTACCTCCTGCAGCTCGGACTGATCCAGCGGACGCCGCGCGGGCGGATCTTGACGAGCCAGGGCCGAGAGCGCGCGGGCGCGATCGAGCCGGCCGACTCACTCTTCTAGATCTCTACCTCGGTGCCGAGGCCCTTGGCCCGCGCGTGCTCGTAGACGAGCCGCGCCGCGACCGCGTCCTCCGAAGCATGGCCCATCGACTTGTAGACGGTGATCTCGTCCTCGCTCGTCCGTCCGGGATGCGCGCCGGAGAGGATCTCGCCGAGCTCGACAACGTCCTCCGGCTCGAGCCCCTGGAGCTCGTCCGCGCCCGCGGGCGGCGGCTCGAGCGCCACGCGCGACTCGACGACGAGGAGGCCCGCCCGGACGACGTCCTGGCCGAGTTCCCCGCCCTGCCCGGCGTAACCCACGGATGTGACGTGCACGCCTGGTGTGAGCCACTCGCGGGCGATCACGGACTCCGGTGAGTCCGTGCAGAGGCAGACGACGTCGGCTCCGCGTACGGCGTCCTCGAAGGTCTCGGCTACGGCCGCGCCGGCCGGCGCTGCGGCGTCTTCCGCGTGCGCGCGAGTCCGGCTGGCGAGGCGGATCTCCTCAAATGCCCGCACGCGCCCGACCACGTCGAGGTGGGCCCGGCCTTGCACGCCCGCCCCCACGACGGCGAGGACGCGCGCGTCGTCCCGCGCGAGCGCCCGTGTCGCGACCGCCGATGCGGCAGCCGTGCGAACCGCCGTGATGTACGTCCCGTCCATGACGGCAAGTGGCAGGCCGTCTTCCGGGTCGAAGAGCGTGACGATCGCCTGGTGCGACGGCAGGCCGCGCTCGTGGTTCCCCGAGAAGACCGAGACGAGCTTGGAGGCGAGCGTCCCTTCCACGTGCGCTGCCATCGCGCCGAGGAAGCCGTGCGGCGTCAGAGCGGCGATCCGCGGCGGCACCGAGGCGCGCCCGGCGCTGACCTCGACGAATGCACGCTCGAGCGCGTCGATGAGTGTGTCGACGTCGAGCGCAGCCTCCACCTCGGCTCGGCTCAGGATGAGCATGCGCCGACTCTAGAGGGCAGTCGGGAACGTCTCCGTGGTCTCGCGAGCCGGAGAGCCAACCTGACGGCAGCTCGAGGAGCAACCGCGTGCACGTCGCCGAGGAGGCCCGCCTGCCGCGAGGATCGAGCCACCCGCGGCGAGGAGGAGTTGCCTGCGGGTCACGCGCGCCGGTATTGCAGCTCGTGCCAGGACGGCACGGGGGCGACCTCGAGGAGAGCCCGATGTCCATCCGGATCCCGGTACGTGAACTCGGCCGAGTCGTCGTCCCAGGCGACTTCGAGGAGGTTCTCCTTGACCCGGTGGTCGAGCCAGGCGCTTCGGAACACGAGCTTCCGGAGCCAGTAGACGAGCGACTCCTCGTTGACCAGCGCCAGACGCTGCCACTGGCGGACGAGGTAGTCGCCGAGCGCGCTTCGGGGTTCCGCGATCCGCTGTTGCCAGACGAGCTCCACGAGATCGGCGGTCTCCTCCTCGTCGAGGTCGCCGGGCTCGACTAGGCCGAGCTTGATCGCCGCAGCGCCGACCCGTTCCTCGAAATCAACGGAGCTGAAGGCGAATCGGTACCCGAGGAACTCCACGACGTAGTCGTGCCCGGACACGTAGTTCGCCTCGGCCATGAGCCTGAGGATAGTCACGACTCTCTGTCGAAAGGGCGTCGAAACTTGCGCCGCACCGGGGCGCGGCCAGGCTCCGTCCGGTGCGCCCCCTACGGTGGATTTCCATGCAGGAGGGCACCTGGACGCTCAGTCCGTGCCCCCGCCCCGAGGCTGTCGCGCTCGCCAGGGAGCTCGGCGTCTCGGAGACGACGGCCAGCGTGCTCGTCCGGCGGGGCTACGGCGACCCCGACGCCGCGAGGGTGCACCTCGCGGCAGAGCGGCCCGCGCACGACCCCTTCCTCCTTGGAGACATGGCAGCGGCGTGCGAGGCGATCAGGCGGACGATCGCGGCCGGAAAGCGGATCTGCGTCCACGGTGACTACGACGCCGACGGGATCTGCGCCACCGCGCTCGCCGTCCTCATGCTCCGCAAGCTCGGGGCCGACGTCGACTGGCACCTACCGAGCCGGTTCGAAGAGGGCTACGGCGTCTCGATGGAGACGCTGGCGCGGCTCGCGCGGGAGGAATGCGGCCTCGTCCTGACCGTCGACTGCGGTATCACGGCCGTCGAAGAGGTCGCCGAGGCGAAGGCGCTTGGCCTCGAGGTGGTCGTCACTGACCATCACCGGCCGGCCGAAGAGCTGCCGGATTGTCCCCTCGTGGTGACGCGGCCGTCCGACTACCCGTTCCCCGAGCTCTGCGGGACCGGGGTGGTGCTCCGGCTCGGGGAGGCGCTGCTCGGGGCAGAGGCGCTCGCGGAGCACCTGGATCTCGTCGCGCTCGCCACGATCGCCGACGTCGTGCCGCTCGTGGACGAGAACCGGGCGCTTGCCGCGGTGGGTCTGAGGCGCCTGGCGCGGACGACGAAGCCCGGCCTCAGGGCGCTCATGCGGGCGGCCCGCGTCGACCCGGGGGCGCTCGACTCGGGCTCGGTGGGGTTCCGGCTCGCCCCGCGGCTGAACGCGGCCGGGCGCCTCTGCCATCCGGGCGTGGCACTCGAGCTACTCCTGACGGACGACGAGCGAGAGGCCGAGCGACTCGCCGGCGAGCTCGAGGTCCTGAACAGAGACCGCCAGGCGGTCGAGGACCGGATTCTCCGCGACGCGGTTCACCAGATCGAGTCTTGGCCAGAGCCTGAGCGGCGACGGCGGGGATACGTCGTCGCCGGTGAGGAGTGGCACCGGGGGGTGATCGGCATCGTCGCCTCGCGGCTCGTCGAGCGGTTCAACCGCCCGGTCGTTCTGATCGCAGGCACTGAGGAGGGAGCGTGGGTGGGGTCCGGCCGCTCGATCTCGGCCTTCGACCTCCATAGCGGCCTCGGCGTCTGCGCAGACCACCTCGAGCGCTTCGGCGGGCACCGGGCCGCGGCGGGGCTCTCGATCATGCCGGAGAACCTGGCGGCGTTCAGCGAGGCCTTCGCCTCCCATACCGACGAGGTGCTTTCGGACGGTGACCTCGTCCCGCGCCTCAGGGTCGATGCCGTCGCGGACGGTCGGGAGCTGACTCTCGACCTCTGCGAGGAGCTCGAGCGTCTGGCCCCGTTCGGCCTCGGAAACCCGGCCGTGACGCTGCTCGCCGTCGGGTGTGAGCTGTCGGAGCTCGGCGCCGTGGGCGAGGGCAAGCATTTGAGGCTTGCGGTTACGGCGAACGGCGTCCGCTCGGGCGCAATCGCCTTCGGCCAGGGCGGCCGGCTGGACTCGTACCGGCGACCGGTTGCGTGGGACGTCGCCTTTCGGCTCGGTGCAAACCGTTGGAACGGCACCGTTGCTCCGCAGCTTGTCGTCCGGAGGCTCGTCGAGACACCCGAGCGCTACGCGGAGCTACGGGGCTGGCTCGCTGCAGAATGGCGAAAGGATCCCGGCGAGCGCGACGAGACCGCCGCGGCCGTATTCGCGGAGCTTGGGCTCGACGGCGACAGCGAACCGCCGCGCTGGCGCCCACTCGTGGAGTCGGAGACGTTCGCGGCGCTCCTCACCGAGGCCCCGCTCGCCGCCGCCGCCTAGGGGCTGAACGAATCCGGCCTCACAGCCGAAAGAGAGGGGAGGAGGGAGCGAAAACACGACGACCCCGGATCCGAATCGGTCACCGAAGACGAACGGAACGGCCTCACCGGCGGCGGGCGGCCGAGACACCCGGAGCTACACTCCGGGGGTGGCCCAGGCGATCCGCGAGACTCCGCGGGGACGTCACCAGGAGGCGCTCGAGGCTCTGCTGGACGACGTCGCCTCGTACAACTCGGATGTCGACCGTGATCTCGTCGAGCGTGCGTACGCGTTCGCCTGTCGCGCGCACGAGGGGCAGCTTCGCCGAAGCGGGGAAGACTTCGTCGCCCACCCGCTCGGCGTCGCGCAGATCCTCGCCGACCTCCGCCGCGACGATGCGACTCTGGCCGCGGCGCTCCTCCATGACGTCGTCGAGGACACGGGCACGTCGATCGAGGAAGTGCGCACCGAGTTCGGCGAGGAGGTGGCGCGGCTCGTCGAGGGCGTCACGAAGCTGACGAGGATCCACTTTCAGAGCCGTGAGCAGGCCCAGGCGGAGAACTACCGCAAGATGATCATCGCGATGGCGGATGACCCGCGGGTCATCCTCATCAAGCTGGCCGACCGCCTGCACAACATGCGGACGATCGAATACCTGGGGCGGCAGAAGCAAAACCAGAAGGCGCGCGAGACACTCGAGGTCTACGCACCGCTCGCGCACCGGCTCGGTATCCACACGATCAAGTGGCAGCTTGAAGACCTCGCATTCCAGACCCTGCACCCACGGCGTTACGCCGAGATCCAGGCGATGGTGAACGAGCGGCGGGCCGACCGGGAGAAATTCGTAAGCGAAGCAGGCGCCCTGCTCGGAAAGGAGCTGAAGAAGCTCTCGATCCCCGCGGAGATCTCGAGTCGCGCCAAACACTTCTACTCCATCTACGAGAAAATGGCGAAACGCGGCAAGGAGTTCAACGAGATCTACGACCTGACCGCCCTCCGCGTGATCGTCCTGCACGAGGGCAAGGAGGGCGAGCGCGACTGTTACGGGGCGCTCGGCGCGATCCACTCGCTCTGGAAACCAATGCCCGGGCGGTTCAAGGACTACGTCGCGATGCCCAAGTTCAACCTCTACCGGTCACTGCACACGACCGTCATCGGGCCGGAGGGAAAGCCGCTCGAGATCCAGGTGCGGACGAACGACATGCACGCGACGGCCGAGTACGGCATTGCCGCACACTGGGTCTACAAGGGCAGTCCGAAGGCCACCGAATCGGAGCGGCTGGCCTGGATGCGTCAGCTCGCAGACTGGCAGGCCGAGGAGACCGACCCCGGCGAGCTGAAGAGCGCGTTCCCGGAGCTCGCCTCCGACGAGGTCTACGTCTTCACGCCGAAGGGCGAGGTGAAGAACCTGCCGGCGAGCTCCACCCCGATCGACTTTGCCTATGCCGTCCACACCGATGTCGGCCACCGGACGGTCGGTGCCAAGGTGAACGGGCGGATCGTCCCCCTCCACTACGCGTTGCGGAGCGGAGACTTCGTCGAGATCCTCACGTCGAAGCAGGCCGGGCGCGGGCCGTCTCGAGATTGGCTCTCGCTCGCTGCCTCCTCGAGGGCGAGAAACAAGATTCGCCAGTGGTTCAGCCGCGAGACGAAGGAGGACGCGGAGCAGCGAGGTCGCGAGACGCTCGAGAACGCCCTCAAGCAGCACAAGCTTCCCTATCGGAAGCTCTCGAGCTCTCCGCTCTTGGCCCAGATCATCCGGGAGATGGGCTTCAAGAAGGCGGAGGACTTCTACCTTGCGCTGGGCTCGGGCAAGCTTCACGTCTCGCAGGTCGCCAACAAGGTTCTGCACCGGCTAAAGACGGCCGAGGTCGCGGAAGAGGAAAAGGTTCCCACCCGGCCCAAGGCTCGCCATGCGGTCGCGTCGGACAACTACGGAATTCACGTGCCGGGCGTCGAGGGCGTGCTCGTCAGGCTGGCGCGTTGCTGCACTCCTGTTCCCGGCGACGACATCGTCGGCTACATCTCGCTCGGAAAGGGCATCACGATCCACCGAGACGACTGCCCCAACGTGCGGGCTCTTCGGCGGAACCCGGAGCGGTTCACACCCGTCGAGTGGGACGGCGGTGCCTCCCAGAGCTTCCGGGTGCAGATCTCGGTGTCCTCCTGGGATCGTCCGCGTCTGCTCGAGGACGTCGCCCGGACGTTTGCCGAGCACGGTGCGAACATCGTCGAGTACGGCGGGCACGTCGAGGATCAGATGGCGAAGAACTGGTACGTGGCCGAGGTCGGGGACGTGAAGGATCTTCGAGCGCTTCTGTCCGCGCTTCGGAACATCGAGTCCGTCTTCGACGCCTATCGCCTCACGCCGTCCTGAGTGGCGGACGCGCGGGCGCTCGCCTTCCTCGACGAGCTCGAGCGTGCCGATTCCGCCGCCGCCGCAACGCTGGCCGAGCTGGACGAGCTCGCTGCGGAGGTCGATGAGATCCGGATTCGCGCGGTGGAGCTCGTGGCATCTCTCGTGCGCCCCCCGGTAGAACGCACCCCGCTCGAGGTCAAGCGTGACGAAGCGGCTCGCGCTGAGGCTGTCCGAGCCGAGTCTGTCGAGGTCGAGAAGGACTCCCCGGCCGGCGACCGAGCGGGGCAGAGAGGCGGGGCGGCACCCCAGCACCGGACGAGCCTCCTGGCGAGGGCCGTCGCCAGAGATGAGGAGACCGTGCGCCTCCTCGCGCGAGCCGGTCGCATCGCCGAGGACATGCGTGATCGGCCAAGGCTCGCCGAGACGGCCGACGCTCTGTCGGGTGGTGACCTTGCCGCCGTGGCGAGCTGGGCCGGCGCTTCCCGGGCCGCGCTCTTTGTGGCGAGAGGGTCGCTCGCGGCCGAGCGAGACGCGTTTCTCAGGCAGGCCAGCGAACTCGGCACCCTCGTTCTCGGCGAGCCGGTCTTTGCTGCGAGCGCCGCGCAGATCGCTCGGCGCGTGCGTCGATCGGGCTAGCTCAGGGCCGTGCGTCTCTCGACACGGGTCGGCGCGCATGCCGCCACGAACGGCACACACTTGCGCGTCGCGCCTCGGTAGGCTCGACGCGGGGAGGAGGCCGGGAGCACCTCAGGCTCGTCCGGAAGGGCCAGGGCTGGCGGGGCCGCAGTCCGCGGCGGCGGCAGCAGACGCTCCGGCCTCGGCCGCGTGACTCGATACGAGCGCGGCGACCTGCTCGAGGAACGTTCGGTCGTTCTCGTCGAACGCGGCTGGCAGGTCCGAATCGATGTCGATCTCGCCGACGACTCGGCCCTCGTGTGCGATCGGCACGACGATCTCGCTCCTCGTTGACGGAAAGCACGCGAGGTATCGCTCGTCGGCATGGACGTCGTCCACGATCTCGGTGCGCCCCGTTGCGGCGGCTGCGCCGCAGATCCCCCGGCCGATCGGGATGCGCGTGTGCTCTGTCTCGTGCGGCCCCTGCCACGGGCCCAGGACGAGCTCTTCCCCCACCACGAGATAGATGCCGACCCAGGAGTAGTGCGGCAAGCGGTCTGCGAGCAATCGCACGGCCTCGTCGAGTATCGCGGCCGGGTCGGAACCGCTCGCGGCGAGGCGTTCGACCACCTCGAGCACGCTGTGGCCGGCGTCGGCAGAGAGTGGGCTCACCGGGTGGCCGCGACTTCGAGGTCGGCGCCTTCGAAGGCTTCGACTGCAGTCCGAAACGAGTCCGGTACGACCACGGGTCGTCGTTCCGCGAGGTCGACCAGAACGAGTGTCTGCTCGGCCGTGCACATAACGGTTTCGTCCTCGTGAATCGCACAAAACGCGTTTGTCACGCTGGAGCGGCCGATTCGACTCGTTCTGATGAACACCTCGAGCAAATCGTCGAAGCGCGCCGGCGCCTCGTAGACGACGGCGAGCGCCCGCATCACGAACTCATGCCCGGCGGCGCTGCTCGCGAGGAGACCGAGGTGCCGTAGATACTCGGTCCGGGCGAGGTCGAAGTAGGGGAGGTAGCGGCCGTAGTAGACGATGCCCTGGGCGTCCGTGTCCGAGAATCCGACCCTCGTGTGGGCCGAGAACTTGAACGGAGGCCGCCGGTCGGTGGGATGGCCGAGCGTGACCGTCATGCCCCGATCCTACGAGGCCGCGTCGCGGATGACGCCCAGCACCTCGTCGCGCTTCCGCTCCATCAGCTCCTGGCTCCGAGCCTCGAGGTTCAGTCGGAGGAGCGGCTCGGTGTTCGAGGGCCGGACGTTCATGTGCCAGTCCTCGGCTACCACGGAGATGCCGTCGAGTTGGGAGATCTGCCCCTCGGGCCCGAAGCGGCGCTCGAGCTCCTCGAGCTTCGCGCCCACGTCGCGTACGGGCGTGTTGAGCTCGCCCGTCAGGAAGTAACGCTCCCGGTAGGGCCGGAGGATCTCCGAAAGCGGCGCCTCGCTCTTCGAAACGAGTTCGAGCATGAGGAGCGCCGGGATGATTCCCGAGTCGGCCTGGCTGAAGTCCCGGAAGTAGTAGTGCCCGGACACCTCGCCAGCGAAAGCCGCACCCGTCTCGCGCATCCTGTGCTTGATGTACGCGTGTCCGACGCGGTTCACGAGCGCCGTTCCGCCCTCCCGTTCGACCACCTCCGGAACCGCCCAGCTGGCGCGTACGTCGTAGAGCACCGTCGCGCCTGGTTGCTTCTCCAGCATCGCCTCGGCCAGGAGCGCCGTCACGAAGTCGCCCGGCACGAACTCGCCGGTGTCGTCGACGAAAAAGCAGCGGTCGGCGTCGCCGTCGAACGCGATCCCGAGGTCTGCCTTCGCCTCCCTGACCTTGCGCTCGATGAACCCGCGGTTCTCGGGCAGAAGCGGATTCGGCTCGTGATTCGGGAAATTGCCGTCCGGCTCGAAAAAGCACCGCACGGCGTCGATCGGCAGTCGGTCGAGGACGGGCGGCAGCATCAATCCGGCCATGCCGTTGGCCGCGTCGAAGACGACTCGGAGAGCGCGGATCGCGTCCACGTCGACGAACGAGAGAACCCGCTCGGTGAAGGCCGGATAGACGTCCTCCGTACGGAGATCTCCACGGGCGCCGTCGGTGGGCGGGTGGGCGAGCGCGAGGTCGCGGATGTCGAGAAGCCCCGAATCACCCCCGATCGGCAGCGCGCCCTCGCGGACGATCTTGAGCCCTGTGTATTCCTTCGGATTGTGCGAGGCGGTGACCATGATCCCGCCGTCAAGCTCGAGCTCGTCGACCGCGAAGTAGAGCATCTCGGTGCCGACCAAACCGATGTCGACGATGTCGGCACCGCCCTCTCGCGCCCCGTCGATCACCGCTTCGGCCATTGCGGGGGATGAAAGACGCGTGTCCCGTCCTACCGCCATGGCGTCGATCTCGAACACCTCGACGTAGGCCTGCGCGATCCGGCTGGCGCCGTTCTCGTCGAGCTCGTCCGGATGAATGCCGCGGACGTCATACGCCTTGAAAACCTCGGGCTCAAGCGCCATCGTCTAGATCCTTAGAGCCAGTGGCGCCAGCGGAAGAAGCTGACCATTCCGACCACGATGCCGATCATCGATCCGACGATGACCCAGAAGGCCGTCTCGCCTCCCTCACCCGGGAACGCGAGGTTCATCCCGAAGATCCCTGCCACGACGGACAGCGGCAGCATCGTGGCGCTGAAGATCGTGAGGACGCGCAGCACGTCGTTCTGCCGGTGGGAGATCACCGACTCGTTGGTCGACTCGAGCCCCTCGATGACCTCCTTGTAGTTGTCGAGGAGATCCCAGATCCGCTCCGCGGCGTCGACGATGTCGTCGAAGTAGATATCGAGCTCCTCCGGCAGGAACCTCTCCATGTAGCGCTCGAGCACGCGCAGGGTAGAACGCTCCGGCTTGATGATCTTGCGGTAGGCGATGATCTCCTGCTTCACGTTGGAGATATCGCGGACGATCTCCTCGGCTCGCTCCTCGAACATCTCGTCCTCGAGCCGGTCGAGCTTGTGGCCGATCTTGTCGAGGATCGGGAAGCAGTAGTCGAAGAGGTCGTCGAGGACGTGATAGAGCAGGTAGCCCGAGCCCTTGGAGAAGAGGTCGTCTCGGAGCCGCTCGTCCTCGCCGACCCGGTTGAAGAGGTACGTGACCGGAAGCAGCTCGACGTTCGGAAGCGTGATCAGGAAGCCGGGACCGATGAAGAGATCGAGCTCGGCGGCGTTCAGACGCTGAACGGTCTTGTCGTAGAAAGGAAAATGGAGGACGACGAAGAGGTACTCGGGGTACTCGTCGATCTTCGGCCGCTGCCGCTTAGAGAGGACGTCCTCGATGTCGAGCTCGTGGAAGCCGAACCGCTCGGCGAGCTCCACCGCCTCGAGCGAGGTCGGCTCGTCGACGTGCACCCAGGTGAGGCCGTTCGCGCTCTGTTCAGCGATGCGCGGCTCTGCGAGCTCGCTGACCTCGCCGGAAGCCCCGCGCGTGCGGCCGCGCCGCAGTCTCGGTCTCGGAAGCGTGGGCCTTGCCATCGGTACTTAGCGGGTCGTCGAGTCGCATTTCGCGCTGGATTCTACCCGCGCGCGCCAGGTTCCTCCCTCCGCCGGGGGACGCACGGGCGTCCCCCGGGGCACATAACCCGATCATGCATCGTCAGCCGCCGCACCGAGAGGCCTCCCTCGCACTCCTCCTCTTCGCCGCCGCGGGCTCGGCGACGGCTCTGGCGCTGTCTGCGCTCGTGGCAGGCGCCGGAGCTTCGGTTGCGGCGCTCGTCTTCGCGGCCACCCTCGGCTTTGGACTCGCGGCCGACGGCCGGGCCGAGGTTGTCCTGCGACGCAACGGCTCGCGGGTCTAGACCCTCGGCACCAACGACGTTCCCAGCCGGGCGGCCGGATTCGCGTCGGAGAATGCGCCTGGCAGGAATCGAACCTGCGACCTCGCGCTCCGGAGGCGCGCGCTCTATCCCCTGAGCTACAGGCGCTTCGCCGCAGGAAACCTCATCGCGCAGGTTTCCTCGGGAGCCATACTCTACCCGGCCCATGGAGCTCACCTATCGCGCCGCCACCCTGCGTCTTGCGGCGCCCTTTCGGATCTCGCGCGAGACCAGCACCGAGGAGGAAGTGCTCTGGGTGGAGATCAGCCACCGCGGCCGCTCCGGGTTCGGCGAGGCGACGCCGCTGGCGCACTACGGCGAGTCGATTCAGTCGGCGCGGAACTTCCTGGCCGAAGCGGAGAGCCTGCTGGGAGACGACCCGTTCGCGCTCGAGGCGATCGGCCGGAGGTTGGCCGAGCACGAGGGCGAGCTCGCCGCCAAGGCTGCCCTCGATGCGGCGCTTCACGACCTCTGCGGCAAGCTCGCAGACCTGCCGGTCTACCGGCTGCTCGGTCTGGAAGCCGTCGGCCCGCCGACCTCGTGGACGGTGTGGCTCGGCGATCCCGACGACATGGCCCGCCGCGCCGAGGCCGCTGATTCGAACTTCCGGCGCCTCAAGCTCAAGCTCGGAGGGCGCGACGGGCTGGACGTCGAGCGCGTTCGGGCCGTTCGGTCCGTGACCGAGCTACCGCTCATGGTCGACGTGAACGAGTACTGGGCGCTCGAAGAGGCGATCGAGGCAATCGCGGAGCTCGAGCGGCTCGGCGTCGAGTACGTGGAGCAGCCGCTACCGGCAGGTGACCCCGACGGCGCCGAGTTGAAGCGCCGCTCCGCGCTTCCCGTCTACGTCGACGAGGACTGCCACACGCTCGCCGACGTCCTCCCGTGTTCCGAGCGGGCTCATGGAATCAACATCAAGCTCGCCAAGTCGGGTGGGATCCGTGAAGCCGTCCGGATGGCCGTGACCGCCCGCGCCCTCGGGCTCGGCGTCATGCTCGGCTGCATGGTGGAGTCGGGCCTCGGCATCTCGGCCGGTGCGCAGGTCGCGAGCCTTTGCGACCACGTCGACCTGGACGGCAACCTCCTCCTCGCAGAGGATCCGTGGCCTGGAGTGGCATTCGAGGAGGGAGTCCAGCTGCCGTCCGACGGCCCGGGCCTGGGAGTCCATGAAGCAGTACCTGATCCTCGCTGAAGGCCACGTGTTCGACCCGCACTACGGGAAGACAATGCGCGGCGTCCTCCGCTACCGGCGTGACGAGGTCGTGGCGCTTCTCGACTCGGAACACGCGGGTGAGGAGCTCGACGGCCTTCCCATCGTCGCCACCGTGGCCGAAGCACTTCGCCACGAGCCCGACACGGCGCTCGTCGGCGTGGCGACTGCAGGCGGGCGGCTGCCGGCAGCCTGGCAGGGCTTGCTCCGAGCTGTCATCGAAGCCGGGCTCGACGTCGAGTCGGGGATGCACATCTTCCTCACCGACGATCCGGAGCTCTCCGAGCTCGCCCGTCGGAAGGGCGTCGCCCTCCGCGACCTGCGCCGGCCGCCAGAGGACCTCTCGGTTCCGACCGGGGTGAATCTCGACCACGAGGCGGCCACCGTCCTCACGGTCGGCTCGGATTGCGCGATCGGGAAGATGACCGTCTCCCTGGAGCTCGACCGCGCTGCCCGCGCGCGCGGTCTTCGGTCGGTCTTCGTCCCCACGGGCCAGACCGGGATCGCGATCGCAGGCTGGGGGATCTCGGTCGACGCCGTGGTCGCTGACTTCATCGCGGGCGCCAGCGAGCGGCTCGTGGTCGAAGGCGCCTCCCGCGGCGAGCTCCTCTGGGTCGAGGGCCAGGGGGCGATCATCCACCCCCAGTACTCCGGGGTCACCCTCGGGCTCATGCACGGAAGCGCCCCGCACGCCTATGTCCTCTGCCACCTCGCGGGAGCGACCGAGCTCGAAGGCTGTCCAGGACACCCGATCCCTCGGCTCAGCGAGCTCATCGCGCTCCACGAGCGGATTTCGCTCCCGGCGCGGCCGGCGGAGGTGCTTGCCGTCGCGGTGAACACGCATCGGCTCGGAGACGACGACGCCCGCGCCGCCATTGCCGAGATCGAGTCCGAGACAGGCCTTCCCACCGACGATCCGGTGCGCTTCGGCGCCGAGCGGCTCCTCGACGCCGTTCTCGCCGGACTCCCCGCGGGGATAGGTCCGGCCCCGGCGGGAACGAAGGCGGCATGACAGACCCGCGCGTGGAGAGGCTCGCAGAACTCATCGTCGGCTACTCCCTCGATCTCGGGGAGGGCGACGTCGTTCGGATCGACGGCCTCGACGCCGGGGCGCCGCTCATGCTCGCCATCTACCGCTCCGCCCTCTCGGTCGGCGCCCTCCCGTATACGAGTGTCGGCCTCGACGGCCTGCTGGAGCAGCTGCTCGACTCGGGCTCGGACGAGCAGCTCGCCTATATCTCGCCGACGCAGTGGAAGGAGATCGAGACGATCGACGCGCTCGCGACCGTCTGGTCCGAGGCGAACACGCGGTCGCTGTCGCGGGTCGACCCGGCGCGGCACAGCCGCCACATCGCGGCGCACCGGCAGCTCTCGAACCGGCGCTGGGAGCGCATTGCCGCGGGCGCGATGGCCTGGTGCGGCACGTTGCAACCGACGGCCGCGCACGCGCAGGACGCGGACATGTCGCTCGCTGACTACGAGGCGTTCGTCTTCGGCGCCTGCCACGTGGACACGGAGAACCCCGCCGAGCACTGGCGCAAGGTCGCGATGGAGCTCGGCGCGCGCGCGGCGTCGCTCGCGTCGGTGCGGGAGCTCCGCGTGGTCGGGCCGGACACTGATCTCAAAGTCGGAGTCGGGGGCCGCACCTGGCTCGCGGCGGAAGGGCGATACAACATGCCCGACGGGGAGGTCTTCACGAGCCCGGTCGAGACGGAGACCGAGGGCGAGATCCGCTTCACGTTTCCGGCGATCTTCCAGGGGCGCGAGGTCGAGGACGTGCGGCTCCGGTTCGAGGGCGGACGTGTCGTGTCGGCGGCGGCTGCGCGTGGCGGCGACTACCTGGAATCGCTGCTCGACATGGACGACGGGGCGCGGATCGCGGGCGAGATCGCGTTCGGGCTCAACTACGAGATCGACCGCTTCACGCGGAACATCCTCTTCGACGAGAAGATCGGCGGCACGATGCACCTCGCGCTCGGCGCAGGGTTTCCGCAGGCCGGCGGGCAGAACACGTCAGGGCTCCACTGGGATCTGATCTGCGACCTCCGTGAGGAAGGCGAGGTCTTCGCGGACGGCGAGCTCGTCTGGCGGGCCGGCTCGTTTCTCGAGGAGCCTGCGGAGGTGCAGGCCGTCTAGTGGACGCACGAGTCGAGCGCCTCGCGCGCGTGCTCGTCGACTACTCGACGGCAGTGCAGCCCGGCCAGCACGTCCTCGTCGAGAGCCCGGTAGCCGCAGCGCCTCTCGTTCGAGCCGTCCATCGCCGCATCCTCGAGGTGGGCGCGTTCCCGCAGGCCCGCATCGCGCTCGAAGGAACAGCCGAGACGCTTCTGACGCTCGGCTCAGACTCGCAGCTCGACTGGGTCAACCCGGCGAGGGTGGAGGACTACGAACGCACGGACGTCCGGATCGTGCTCGAGGCGGAGACGAACACGCGCGCGCTCACGAACGTCGACCCGGCTCGGCTCGCCCGCGCGGGCAAGGCTCGGCAGCCGCTCAGAGACCGCTACCTCGAGCGGGCCGCCGCCGGCGAGCTCCGGTGGACGATCACCGTCTATCCGACGAACGCAGCGGCTCAGGACGCCGAGATGTCGCTCGCCGAGTACGAGGACTTCGTCTATAGCGCGGGCCGCCTGGACGCTGAGGATCCCGTCGCGGAGTGGAGGAGCTTCGGCGACGACCTTCGGAGCCTTGCATCCTGGCTCGGCGGGAAGCGCGAGCTCCGGGTAGTGGCCGACGGGACCGATCTGACCCTCGGCGTGGAAGGCCGCTCCTGGATCCCCTGCGGGGGCGAGGAGAACTTTCCCGACGGCGAGGTGTTCACCGGCCCGGTGGAGACGAGCCTCGAAGGCGAGATCCACTTCACGTACCCGGCGAGCTTTCAGGGTCGGCTCGTGGAGGACGTCAGGCTCGTCTTCTCCGGCGGGGAAGTCGTCGAAGCGTCGGCCGCCCGCGGCCAGGACTTCCTCGACGGCATGCTCCAGATGGATGACGGCGCCCGGCGCGCCGGTGAGTTCGCCTTCGGGATGAACGACGCGATCACACAGTTCACGAAGAACACGCTCTTCGACGAGAAGATCGGTGGCACGGTGCATCTCGCGCTCGGCAAGGCGTATCCGGAAAGCGGGGGACAGAACCTGTCGGCGCTCCACTGGGATCTCGTCTGCGACCTGCGCTCGGGCAGCGAGGTCTATGCCGACGGGGAACTCGTCTACCGGGACGGGCGCTTCTTGCCCGGCCTGGTCTGATCGCCATCCTCGGCGACACCCACCTGCCGCGAGGCTCGCGGCGGCTTCCGGACGTGTGTGTGGAGCTCCTGCGGAGAGCGGAGCTCGTGCTCCATACCGGCGACGTGACGACCCGGGAGGTGCTGGTGGGGCTTCGGGCTCTCGGCCCGCCGGTGCGGGCGGTCGCCGGGAACATGGACGAACCGGCGCTGCAATCCGAGCTGGCCGAGCGGCTCGTCGTCGAGTGGGAGGGGACTCGATTCGGTCTCGTCCATGACGCGGGACCCGGCGCGGGCCGGCATGAGCGCCTCCTCGGCTGGTTCCCGGACTGCCATGTGATCGCGTACGGCCACACGCATACGCCCGAAGTCGCCCGCGTCGAGGACACCTGGATCGTCAATCCCGGGAGCCCGACGGAGCGCCGCCGCTCGCCCGCGAGGACGATGGCCGCGTGGGACGGAGCCCGGGCGCGGCTCGTCACCGTTTCGTGACGTCGAACCCTTGACACGCGAACGTCTGTTCGTTACCGTTGCGAACGCATGTTCGTTTCGCGTCTCACATCTCTCGGAGTCGTCCTGGCGCTTTTCGCGGCTTTCGCGCTGGGGGCGGCGCGGCCGTCGGTCGGGGCGACTCCAGAGGCGCGATACGTGGTGCAACCCGGAGACACGCTTTGGGCGATCGCCGAGGCACGCTACGGGGGGGACCCGCGCGAGGGCGTCTGGAAGCTTCAAGAGGCAAACAAACTCGAGGGCTCGAAGCTGCGCCCGGGGGACGTGATCCTCGTACCCCGCTAGCTCGGCGTCGAGATCCCGGCTCGCCTATAGGGCGGCGCGGCGAGGAGTGGGGCGCTCGAGGAGCGCCGTAGACTGGCTCCGTGGATCTCGATCTCGTCTTTCTCGGCACGTCCGGCTCGGTTCCGACGGCGCGGCGAGGGCCTGCCGCAACGCTCATTCGCCGCGGCGGCGAGCGGATTCTCGTCGACTGCGGCGAGGGTACGCAGCGACAGCTCCTGCGCTCCAGCGTCGGGCTGCCGGAGCTGCCCGAGGTCTATGTGACCCACTACCACGCCGATCACTACCTCGGGCTGCCAGGGATGCTGAAGACGTTCTCCCTCCGAGGTCGCGAGCTCCCGCTCACGGTGTACGGGCCCCCGGGCCTCGTCGACCTCTTCGGGTCGCTCGCGCGGATCTTCGGGAAGCTCACGTACCGGCTCCAGCTCGAGGAGCTCAGGCCCGGCGACGTCCTCGAGCGAGGCGAGTACCAGATCGTCGTCTTCCGAGTGCAGCACGGCATGGCCTCGAACGGCTACGCCCTCGTCGAGAGTCCACGGCCAGGTCGCTTCGACGAAGACGAGGCGCTCAGGCTGGGTGTGCCGCGCGGACCGCTCTTCGGGGCTCTCCAGCGTGGTGAGCCCGTCACGACGCCCGACGGATCCAGGGTGACGTCCCAGCAGGTGCTCGGGGCTCCGCGGGCCGGCAGGAAGATCGTGCTCACCGGGGACACGCGCGCCGCTGCATTCGTCGAGGACGTTGCTCGAGCAGCGAGCGTGCTCGTCCACGATGGGACGTTCGGCGACGAGGAGCGTGAGCGGGCGGAGGAAACCGGGCACGCGACGGCAGTTCAGGCCGCCGAGCTCGCGCGGGACGCCGGCGTGCAGATGCTCGTCCTGACGCATCTCTCGAATCGCTACTTCGGGCCGGAGATCGCCCGGGAGGCGCGTGTCGTCTTTCCGGAAACGATCGTTCCCAGGGACTTCGATATCATCGACATCCCGTTTCCGGAGAGGGGAGCACCCCGGCTCGTAAAGGGCGGGGCGCTCGGGCGCTACGAGGAGGCCGAGGCGGTTGGCGACGATGGTCCAGCTGGCATTGACGCAGGATCTGGCCGAGGCCGAGGAGATCCAGGCGATCCTGACGTCGGCCGGGATCGCGTCGCAGCTCGAGAGCGCGGGTGATGACCCGCCGGACTCGCTCGACGACGTTCCGACCAAGGTGCTCGTGCCGGAGGATTCGCTTGAGGCGGCGCAGAATGCCGTCGAGGCGATGACAGATCCGAATGAGCTCCTTGGAGGCCCGTAAGGCGCGTAGAGCGCCCGACTTCGGTCTGCTCGCCGAGACGTACGACCAACTCCGCCCTCCCGACGAAAGCTGGTCGGAGATCCTCGACCTCATGGTCGAGGCCGGCGACCTGGCGGGTAGGCGAGTCCTCGATGTCGGGTGCGGTACCGGCGCGGTCGCGCGGGCCCTCGCCGAACGCGGAGCTCGGGTCTGGGGAGTCGACGCGTCCGAGGAGATGCTCGCGGTCGCCCGCCGCCATGGCAGGCGGACAGTCGGCCTCAAGATCGGCCGCGCCGAATGTCTTCCGTTCAAGGACGCCTGGTTCGAGCGGGCAGTGCTCCGCCTCGTCGTCCACCTCGTCGACCGGCGTCGAGCGCTGCCGGAACTGGCGCGTGTCCTCGCCCCGGGAGGCCGCGTCGTCATCGGGACGTTCGATCCATCCCACTTCCGGCGCTTCTGGCTCAATCGGTTCTTCCCCTCAGTCGAGACGATCGACGCCGCGAGGTTCCCTTCGCCCGAGGCGCTCGCAGACGAGCTCGAGGTCGCCGGCTTTCGGCCGCCGCGCGTCGAGCGCCTCACCCAGTCGGAGACGCTCCTCCGCGCGGACGCCCTCGCGCGGATCCACGGGCGGTACATCTCCACGCTCCAACTCGTGCCCCCCGACGAGCTGGCGAGCGGCACCGAGCGGGCCGAGGCGGAGCTTCCCGAGCTCGTGGCGAACGAGCTCCGCTGGGTCGTCCTCGTGGCCGAACGCCCGTGAGCGTTCCGGATCTCCTGGTCGCCCTCCTCGTCGCAGCCGCTGCGGCCTTCGGCGCCGCCCGCGGCCTCGCCGTCCAGCTTCTTTCGTTCGTCGGGCTCGCGCTCGGAGCTCTGGCAGGCTCGAGGATCGCGCCGCATCTCGTCGGCGGCGGTGCGACGTCCGCGTGGGTCCCGGTCGCCGGGCTGATCGGGGCGGTGGTCGGGGCGATCCTTCTCCAGACCGCGTCCGTGGCGCTCGGGCGGCCCCTCTTCCGAATGGTGGCGATCGGGCCGGCACGGATCGTCGACGCCGTGGGAGGAGCGCTCTTCGGCGCCGCGGTGGGGCTGGCCCTTGCCTGGCTCTTCGCGGTAGTCGCCCTCCAGCAGCCGAGCCTGGGCCTACGAAGCGACGTTCAGCGCTCCGAGATCCTCCCGCGGCTCATCGGCGCAGTCCCTCCCGACGAGGTCTTGAACGCCCTGGGGCGATTCGATCCGCTGCCGCTCCTCGGCGACCTGCCGGGATCGCGGCTGCCGGCCCCGGATCCGAGCGTTCGGCAAGCCGCGGGTGCCCGCGCCGCGCAGTCCGCCGTGGTCAAGGTCATCGGCACGTCGTGTGGCCTCAGTGTCTCGGGATCGGGCTGGGTGGTCGCCCCGGAGCTCGTGGCCACCAACGTCCACGTCGTGACGGGCCAGGAAGACACTCGCGTGCTCACGCCGAGCGGAGGAGACCTCGACGCGTCGGTCGTTCACGCCGACTCGCAGAACGACGTCGCGCTCCTCCGCGTCCCGGGACTGGCGACGGCCCCGCTCGTCCGAGCCCCTGAGAGCGACGAGCCACGCACCGTCGCGCTCCTCGGCTACCCGGGCGACGGCCCGCTCGTGTCGGCACCGGGCACGGCGGGCCCGACGCGGCGGATCCTCGGCCGGAACGCGTACGGAGAAGGGCCAGTCCTCCGGGAGGTCGTCCCGCTCCGAGGCGCGGTCCGCCGCGGCGACAGCGGCGGGCCCGCGGTCGATGCCCGCGGCCGGGTCGTCGGGATGATGTTCGCCGCCACGCGTGACGAGCGGGGCGGCTTCGGGATCCCGGTCGAGATCGTGCGCGACGCAGCCGAGGGTCGTCTCCGCCCGGTCGCGGCCGGCCCCTGCGCGGGCTAAGCGGGCTCCGTCCGACCACATCGCCTAGACTCGCGCCGACCCTTTAACTCGGTCCTGTGAGACCGGAAAGGAGTGGATCGTGGCTGCGCCCGCGCAGGCGGCTCGGCTTCTGCTCGACGCGGAAGCCCTCAATCGGACGCTGAGGCGGATCGCCCACGAGATCGTCGAGGGGAACCCCGAGCTCGACGCGGTCGCGCTTGTCGGGATCCACACCCGCGGCGTCCCGCTTGCCCAGCGGCTTCGGCGGCTGATCGAGGAGTTCACCGGCCGCTCGGTCGACCTCGGCACGCTCGACATCACCTTCCACAGAGACGACGTTGTCGTTCGAGGCGGCGAGGCCCCGCGAAGCCCGCAGCCCGTCGTCAAGGCGACCAGGCTCGACTTCCCGCTCGAAGGAAAGACGATCGTGCTCGTCGACGACGTCCTCTACACGGGCCGCACGATCCGCGCCGCGATCGACGCGCTCTTCGAGTACGGCCGCCCGGCCCGCATCCAGCTCGCCGTCTTCGCCGACCGCGGCCACCGCGAGCTCCCGATCCGCCCCGATTACGTCGGCAAGAACCTCCCGACCTCGAAGGACGAGCGCGTCACCGTGCAGCTTCTCGAGGTCGACGAGGTCGACGCCGTGCTCCTGCAGACCCCGTCCTCCGAGAGGTGACCATGGCCGAAGTCCGATCCCTGATCCGCGACGAGCTCCTGCCGCCCGACCCGCCCCCGCGGCGTCATCTGATCTCGATCGCCGACCTGACGAGCGACGACGTGGAGCGGCTGCTCGCGCTCGCCCGCACGCTCTCGCGCTCACTCGAGCGGGAGGTCAAGAAGCTCCCCGCCCTGCGCGGACGAACCGTCGTGAACCTCTTCTACGAGAGCTCGACTCGTACCTCGTCGAGCTTCGAGCTCGCGGCGAAGCGCCTCTCTGCGGACGTCATGTCGATCAAGGCGACCGGCTCCGCGGTCGACAAGGGCGAGTCGCTGAAGGACACGGCTCTCACCATCGGGTGCTACGACCCGGACGTCATCGTCATCCGTCACCCGGAGATCGGCGCCCCCGACCTCGTGGCCCGCCTGACGCGCGCGCACGTCGTGAACGCGGGCGACGGGAAGCGGCAGCATCCGACCCAGGCGCTGCTCGACCTCTACACGATCCAGGAGGAGCTCGGCGGGATCGCAGGCCTGCACGTGGCGATCGTCGGAGACGTCCTCCACTCCCGGGTGGCGCGTTCGAACGTCCAGGCGCTGCTGCTCATGGGCGCCAGAGTGACCCTCGTGGGGCCACCTCCGCTCATCCCTCGAGGGATCGAGACGATGGGCTGTGAGGTCTCCTACGACATCGACGCGATTCGCACGGCCGACGTCGTGTACGTCCTCCGGATGCAGAAGGAGCGCATGCTGGCCGGCGCCAACTACGTGCCGAGCCTCCGCGAGTACACCGAGCGCTGGGGCGTGACCGCCGAGCGGATCCGGCCCGGTCAGAAAGTCATGCACCCGGGGCCGATGAACCGGGGCGTCGAGATCGACGGGGCTGTCGCGGACATGGCCGACGCGCTGATCGAGAAGCAGGTGCGAAGCGGGCTCGTCATCCGCATGGCCGTTCTCTACGACCTCCTCACGCACGGGCCGGTCGAGGTAAAGGTCGCCGAGATCGAGGAGGTGGCGTGATGCTCGCAGGCAAGCAGGGACACGACGACATCGTGATCCGGGGCGCGCGCGTCATCGACCCGACAGAGGAAGTCGACGCGATCCTCGACGTCAGAATCGACGGTGGGGTCGTCGCCGCGCTCGGCACGGGGCTCGACACGAACGAGCATCACGTCGTCGACGCGGAAGGCCTCGTGCTGGCGCCCGCGTTCGTCGACCCCCACGTCCACCTTCGGACGCCCGGACGCGAGGATGAGGAGGATCTCCGGTCGGGCACCTCGGCGGCCGCAGCCGGCGGGTACTGCGCCATCCTCGCCATGCCGAACACGGAGCCGGTCGTGGACTCCGCCGCCGTCCTCCGCTCGCTGGTCGAGCGCGCCCGCGCCGAGGCCGAGGTTCCTGTCGGCTTCGTCGCGGCCATCACCAAGGAGCAGGCGGGGGAGGAGCTGACGGAGATGGTCGAGCTCGCCGAGGCGGGGGCTACTGCCTTCTCAGACGACGGACAGCCGGTGCGATCCGCGTCGCTCCTCCGGCGGGCGCTCCAGTACACGCTCGCCGCCGGGCGGCCGCTCGCGCTCCACTGCGAGGAGCCGACGCTGTCGCGCGGCGGGCACATGCACGAGGGCGAGGTCTCGGCCGAGCTCGGCCTCGGGGGCTACCCGTCGGTCGCCGAGAGCGTCATGGTCGAACGCGACCTGGCGCTGGCGGGCTACGAGAGCCGTCCGCTCCACCTCCTGCACCTCTCCTCGCGCGAATCCGTGGAGGCGCTCTCCCGCGCTCAGGCGGCTCGCGTCGCGGCGACCGGCGAGGTGACCCCGCATCACCTGTGTCTGACGGACGAGGCACTTCGGAGCCTCGACCCGAACCTGAAGATGAATCCGCCGCTTCGGGCGGACGAGGACCGCAAGGCGCTCGTAGCCGGTCTGCGCGACGGGACGATCGCCGCCGTCGCGACCGATCATGCGCCGCACGCCCGGCACGAGAAGGAGGTTCCGTTCGAGGCGGCGCCCTTCGGCGTCACGGGCCTCGAGACCGCCTTCGCGGCGCTCCACACGCGACTCGTCAAACCCGGCCTGGTCGGCCTCTCGACCCTGCTGGAGCGGATGAGCGCCGGCCCGGCGCGGATCTACGGCCTCGAGCGGCCGAGGGTTGCCGTCGGCGCGCCGGCCAACCTCGTCCTCCTCGATCTCGACGCCGCCTGGCGGCCCGAGGAGCGGAGCTTCCGTTCGAAGTCCACGAACTCCTGGCTCCTCGGCCACACCCTGACCGGCAAGGTGGCGCTGACAATCGCGGCCGGGCGGACGGCCTTCGAGGCATGAGGGACTTCCTGCTCCTCGAGGACGGGTCGGTCTTCCCCGGCCGCTCGGCCGGCGCCGACGGGATCGCGCTCGGCGAAGCCGTCTTCACGACCTCGATGGCCGGCTACCAGGAGGTTGTCACCGACCCGAGCTACGCGCGCCAGATCGTCACGTTCACCGCTGCGATGGTCGGCAACTACGGCGTCGACGACAGCAGGCTCGAGTCCGAGAGGCCGCACGCCCGCGGCGTCGTCATGCGCCGCGCGGGCGGGCGCGAATGGCCGGCGTGGCTCGCCGCCCACGGCATCGTCGCACTCGACGGGGTCGACACCCGCACCCTGGTGCTCCGCCTCCGGGAGCACGGCGCGATGCGGGCCGCGCTGGTGGCGGGCGAGGCTTCGGTCGAAGCGGTCGAGGCCCAGCTTGCCGCGGAGCCTCCGATGGCGGGCCGCGCCCTCGCCGCCGAGGTCTCGACGGCCGAGCCCTACACGATCGGGAACGGGCTGACCCGAGTTGCGCTGCTCGATTACGGCTGCAAGCGGTCGATCGTGAGACGGCTCGTCGCAGCAGGCGCCTCGGTTCGTGTGCTGCCGCACTCGACGAGTGCCGCAGACGTGCTCGCCGAGCGACCCGACGGCGTCCTCCTCTCGAACGGCCCCGGAGATCCGGCTGCTCTCGACGCAGAGGTCGAGACCGTGCGTGGGCTGCTCGGCCTGGTGCCGGTGCTCGGAATCTGCCTCGGCCATCAGCTGCTTGCGCGCGCCGCTGAGCTCGAGACGTTCAAGCTTCCCTTCGGACACCGCGGCGCCAACCATCCCGTGCTCGAGCTCGCGACCGGCCGTGTGCTCGTCACCTCGCAGAACCACGGGTTCGGCGTCCGGGGCAGCGGAGACGCGGTCTCCCACGTCTCGCTCTACGACGGCACCGTGGAAGGGATCGACCTCCCCGGCGAGCGCGCGCGAAGCGTTCAGTTCCATCCCGAGGCGAGTCCCGGCCCGCACGACGCGCGGTCGATCCTCGCGGGCTGGGTGAGGGAGGTGAGCCTTGCCGAGGCGGCCTGACCTCGAGTCCGTCTGCGTCCTCGGTGCCGGCCCGATCGTGATCGGTCAGGCCTGCGAGTTCGACTACTCGGGCTCCCAGGCCCTCAAGGTCCTCCGGGAAGAGGGCTTCCGCACGATTGTCGTCAACTCGAACCCGGCGACGATCATGACCGACCCCGGGTTCGCTGACCGCACGTACGTCGAGCCGCTCGACCTCGAGTCCGTCGCCGGTGTGCTCGCCCGCGAGCGTCCGCATGCACTCCTTCCGACGCTCGGCGGCCAGACGGCGCTGAACCTCGCCGTGGCGCTCGCCGACGAGGGAATCCTCGCCGAGCTCGGCGTCGAGCTCATCGGTGCGGGCCGGGAGGCGATCTTCCGCGCCGAGGACCGGCTCGCCTTTCGCGAGACCGTCGAGTCGGTCGGCCTCCGAGTGCCGGAGTCCCGGATCGTGACGAGCCTCGACGACCTGCCCGAGGACTTCAGTTTTCCCGTCATCCTGCGACCGGCCTTCACACTCGGCGGCCAGGGTGGCGGGATCGCCGTCGACGCCGAGGACCTCGCGAGCAAAGCCGCGCTCGCCCTCTCCGCGAGCCCGATCGGCCAGGTGCTGGTCGAGGAGTCCCTCGTCGGATGGGACGAGTTCGAGCTCGAGGTCATGCGCGACGCGAAGGACAACGTCGTCGTCGTGTGCTCGATCGAGAACCTCGACCCGATGGGAGTCCACACCGGCGACTCCGTCACGGTTGCGCCGCAGATGACGCTCCCGGACGAAGCCCTCCAGGAGCTCCGCGATGCCGCGCAGGCGATTATTCGCGCCGTCGGCGTGGAGACCGGCGGTTCGAACATCCAGTTCGCCCGGCACCGAGACACGGGCGACCTGCGCGTCATCGAGATGAACCCGCGCGTCTCCCGTAGCTCGGCCCTCGCCTCGAAGGCGACCGGCTATCCGATCGCCAAAGTGGCCGCCAAGCTCGCGGTGGGCTACACGCTCGACGAGATCCCGAACGACCTCACAGGCACGACGCCGGCGAGCTTCGAGCCGACGCTCGACTACGTGGTCGTCAAGTTTCCGCGCTTCGCGTTCGAGAAGTTCCCTGGGGCCGACCCGACCCTCGGGACGCAGATGAAGTCGGTGGGCGAGGCGATGGGCATCGGACGCACGTTCACCGAGGCGTTCCTGAAGTCGATGCGCTCCCGGGAGCTCGAGCCTGCAGCCGCAGCCCCGTGGGCCTCTCTCGAGGAGCTCCCGGACGGCGTGCACCCCTGGTTCCTGCGGGAGCTCGCAGAGGCGCGGGAGGAGCTCGGCCGGGTCGGGTCGCTTGCCGACCTCGTCGCCGAGGACTGGACGCGCCTGAAGCGCCTGGGCTGGAGTGACGCGGACGTCGCCGACGCCTGCGGGGCGGATGAGGAGGAAGCGCGTTCCGCCCGCTGGAGCGCGGGAGTCCGGCCCGCATACCGCCGCGTCGACTCCTGCGCGGCCGAGGTCGAGGCGAGCTCGAACTACCTCTACTCCACCTGGGGCGAGGCCGACGACCCGCTGCCGGACCGAAGCCGGCCGGCTGTCGTGATCCTCGGCGCCGGCCCGAACAGGATCGGCCAGGGAATCGAGTTCGACTACTGCTGCGTCCACGCGTCGAAGGCCTTCCGGACGCTCGGCTTCGACACGGTGATGGTGAACTGCAACCCGGAGACGGTCTCGACCGACTACGAGACGTCGGATCGTCTCTACTTCGAGCCGCTCGGCGTCGAGGAGGTGCTCGAGGTGTGCCGACGCGAGCGGCCGGCAGGAGTCGTCGTCCAGTTCGGCGGACAGACCCCGCTCAAGCTGGCGCGGGCTGTCGAGGCGGCCGGCTTTCCGATCCTCGGGACGCCGCACGACGCCGTCGACCTCGCCGAGGATCGCGAACGTTTCGCAGCGCTCTGCGACGGGCTCGGGATCGCCGTGCCCGAGTGGGGAATGGCCGACGGCGAGGAGGAGGCGCTCGCGATCGCCGAGCGAATCGGGTACCCCGTGCTCGTTCGCCCGTCGTACGTCCTCGGAGGGGCGCGGATGCGGGTCTGCTACGGGCCGGATGGTCTCCTGGAGGCCGTGGGCAATTCGGCCGGGCGGCTCCTCGTCGACAGGTTCCTCGAGGGCGCGGTGGAGATCGACGTCGATGCGCTCTGTGACGGCGAGGAGACCTACGTCGCCGCCGTCATGCAGCACGTGGAGGAGGCAGGCGTCCACTCGGGCGACTCGTCGTGCGTGCTGCCGCCGACCTCGCTCGGGGACGTCGCGCTCGCCGAGGTTCGAGAGGTTGTGCGCCGCCTCGCGCAGGCACTCGGCGTGGTCGGGCTCGTGAACGTACAGCTCGCTCTCGCGGGCGACAGGCTCCTCGTCCTCGAGGCGAACCCGCGCGCGTCACGCACGGTTCCCTTCGCGTCGAAGGCGCTCGGCCTCAATCTCGTGGACGCGGCCTGTCGGCTGGCGGCCGGCGAGCGGCTCGTGGCGCTTGGCCTTCCGCCAGAGGGAACGATCTCGCACGTCAGCGTCAAGGCGTCGGTCTTCCCGTTCGCGCGGTTTCCCGGGGCAGACCCGGTGCTCGGCCCGGAGATGCGCTCGACTGGTGAGGTCATGGCCACGGCGGCCGACTTCCCGACGGCGTTCGCCAAGGCGGAGCGGGCCGCCGGCCGGCCGCTGCCGGACTCCGGCACCGTGTTCGTCTCCGTTCGGGACGCGGACAAGGACGCCGCGTGCGAGCTGGGGCACCGGCTCGCCGCCCTCGGGTTCGATCTCTGCGCCACGGCCGGTACGGCGCGCGCGCTTGCGGGTGCGGGGCTCGCGGTCACCGCGGTCCGCAAAGTGGGGGAGGAAGGGGACGCTCCCACGGTCGTCGATCTCATCCGCCGCGAGCGCTGCGACTTCGTCCTGAACACGCCGGCCGGGCGCGGTGCGCGCTCGGACGGCTACCGGATCCGCGAGGCGGCTCTCGTCGCCCGCATCCCGTGCGTCACGACCCTTGCCGGTGCCTTTGCGGCTGTCGAGGCGCTCGCTGGGGCGGGTCGGGAGAGCGCGCTGACCTTGCAGGAGCGAGTTGCGGCTCGAAGCGCGTAGCGTCGTCGCGGTCGAGGCGATTGGCCAGTACTGGCTCCTCCGCATCGCGCGCGGCGGGCTCGATCCGGGCGCGCCGGGGCAGTTTTTCATGCTCCGCCCGCCGGGTCACGTCCTGCCGCGACCGATGAGCCTCTGCCTGGCGCCCCGCGGGGAGCTCGCGTTCCTCGTCGACGTCGTCGGCCCGGGGACCGCGGCGCTGGCCGGCCTCGCCCCGGGCGAGCGCCTCGACGTGCTCGGCCCTCTCGGCCGCGGCTTCCGGCTCGACGTCGAGCGCCCCCTCCTGGTCGGCGGCGGGGTCGGGATCGCGCCCCTCCCGTATCTGGCCGAGCACCTGCCCGGTGCTCCGGTGCTCGTCGGCTTTCGAAGCCCGGCGCATGCCGAGGCGGCGTCGCTCCTCCCCGGCGCCGAGGAGGTAGTTCTTGCGCCGCGCTTCGTCACGGAGGCGATTCCACCCGGCCACGATGTTCTCGCGTGCGGACCCGAGCCGATGCTCGACGCCGTCGCCCGGCTTGCCCCGAGCGCCCAACTCGCCTGGGAGGCGCCGATGGCATGCGGCTTCGGCGCCTGCTACGGCTGCGTCGTGGAGATCCAGGGGAGCCTGAAGCGCCTCTGCGTGGAAGGCCCCGTCCTCAGCGGCCAGGTCAGGGGTCAGACCCTCGACCTGGCTCCAAGGGACGTGGCAGCTTGATCCTGAACGGTTCGGGCTGTCTCGACGCGCTCGTTGCTCCCGACGTCGCGCGGCAACTCGACGCCTTCGTGACGAAGACGGTGACCCCGCTCCCACGGGAGGGAAACGAACCAGTTCGGATCGCGGAGGTGGAAGCCGGGATGCTGAACTCGATCGGGCTCGCCAACCCCGGGATCGATGCTTTCCTCGCCGAGACTCTGCCGGCGCTTCGGAAGCTCGACGTCCCGATCTGGGTCTCGGTCGGAGGCTTCACCGCTGACGACTACGCGGAGGTGTGCGACCGGCTTGACCCGGCACCCGTGGACGTCATCGAGTTGAACGTCTCCTGCCCGAATGTCAAGGCGCCGGATTCCGCGACCGCGAAGATCGTCTCTGCCGCGCGGGCTTCGACCCGGAAGCCGCTCTACGCGAAGCTTTCGCCGGCTCTTCCCGACGTCGCGTGGGCAGCGGTCGCGGCGGCCGAGGCGGGTGCGGCGGGGCTCACGCTCGTCAACACGCTGCGCGGTCTCGTGCTCGACCGAGACCTCCGTCCGGTGCTCTCGACCGCCACAGGAGGCTTCTCGGGGCCCGTGCTTCGACCTGTCGCACTGGCAGCCGTTCACGCCTGCTATCGCGCCACCGCGCTTCCCATCGTCGGGCTGGGCGGAGTCTCCACGGGCAGGCATGCCCTCGACCTCTTCGCTGCCGGAGCCTCGGCTGTCGCGGTCGGGACGGCGCTCTTCGCGGATCCCTCTGCGCCCGCCCGGATCAGGGTCGAACTCGTGCGCGAGCTCGAGCTCCTGGGCCTCTCCGACCCGGCCCAGGTACGCGGTCTAGCGCACGTGGACGGCGAGGGGCTGTTGTCTGATAAGGCAAAATCGCCTGCAAATAGCCCTGATTCCTGAAACTTGAACCCGGCTGGGGCGCTGCTAGAATGCCGCGCCATGCAGGCTTCGAGGACGCAGGTGCAAGCGCCTCTCCGTTCACTGGATCAACGGATGGAGGCCCTGCGGCGGGCCAACGAGATCCGCGTCCGGCGTGCACAGCTGAAGAAAGACCTCAAGGCGGGAACGGTAGGCATCGAGTCCGTCCTTCGCGACCCACCGGAGTATGTCGAGACCGCGAAGGTGATCGACATCCTGATGGCGGTGCCCAAGTTCGGCCGGGTCAAGGCTGCCCGGTTCCTCAACCAGTGCCGGATCAGCCAGTCGAAGACCGTCGGCGGTCTCTCCGATCGCCAGCGGACGGAGCTGGTCGGGCTCCTGCACCGCTGACCGGCGCACCGAAGGTCTTCGTCGTCACTGGTCCGTCCGGGGCCGGGAAGGGGACGTTGATCGCGCGCATACTCAGGCGAGTGCCCGAGCTCGAGCTCGCGATCTCGGCGACGACGCGCGAGCGCCGGCCGATCGAGGTCGACGGTCGCGACTACTGGTTCCTCTCAGACGCCGAGTTTGACCGCCGCCTCGCCGAGGGAGAGTTCCTCGAGCATGTTCGCTTTCCCTGGGGGCAGCGCTCAGGGACGCTCCGTTCCGAGATCCTCCGCATTGCCGAGAGCGGGCGCGTGCCCGTTCTCGAGCTCGAGCTGGAAGGCGCGAGGAGCGTCCGGGACGAGGTGGACGGCAGCTACACGGTCTTCGTGGATGCTCCGCTGCCGGCTCTCGAGCGGCGGCTCCACGCGCGCGCAACCGAGAGCATGGGAGAGATCGACGAGCGGCTCGCGATGGCGCGGGAGCAGAAGGAAGAGGCCGACGCGTTCGACCGGGTGGTCCTGAACGACGACCTCGAGCGTGCTGTCGAGGAGCTCGAGGGCGTCGTGCGCGGTGAGCTCGAGCGCGTCGGTAGACTGAGCCGCACATGATCTATCCACGCATTGACGATTTGCTTGTCGAGGTCGACTCCCGCTACGCGCTCGTCATCGTCGCGGCCAAGCGCGCCCGGCAGATCAACAACTACCACCACCAGCTCGGCGAGGGGACGTTCGACGACTTTCCGCCGCCGCTCGTCGAGTCGCGGTCGAAGAACTACCTCACGATGGCCCTTGAGGAAATCTCCGAGGGCAAGATCACGTACGACTACGCCAAGTAGCCGGCAGGGGCCGGTAGGCCCGCGTCGAGGCGGCGCTCTGGAAGGGATCGAGTGAGCAGAATCCTCTTCGGAGTCACCGGGAGCATCGCCGCCTACAAGGCGTGCGAGGCGATTCGGCTGCTCGTCAGGGAGGGGCACGAGGTCGTACCGGTCCCGACCCCCGAAACCGAGCGCTTCATCGGCCTCCAGACGCTGGAGGCCCTCGCCCGCCGCAAGGCGCCGCGCGAGCTCTACCCTCACCTGGTGGCCGCCGACGCGCTCGCGATCGCACCGCTCTCGGCGAACACGCTCGCGAAGCTCGCGCACGGGCTCGCCGACAATGTCCTCACGCAGACGGCCCTCGCCTACCGGGGGCCGTTTCTCGTCGCGCCGGCGATGAACGTGCGGATGTGGGAGCACTCGGCGACGCAGTCGAACGTGACGCTCCTCCGCGAGCGCGGCGTTGAGTTCGTCGAGCCGGTGTCCGGCGAGCTTGCCGAGGGCGAGGAGGGCCCGGGTCGGATGAGCGAGCCCGAGGCGATCGTAGAACGGCTCCTCGCGCTTGTCGGCTCGAGGGGTCTCGCAGACGCGGATCTGACGGGACGGAGGATCGTCGTCACCGCCGGCGGGACGCGCGAGCCGATCGACTCGGTGCGCTTCCTGGGGAACCGCAGCTCCGGCCGGATGGGAATCGCTCTCGCGGCCGAGGCGAGGCGCCGCGGCGCCGACGTCACGCTCGTTCTTGCCAATGCCGCTGTCCCGCCACCGCCCGGCGTCGAGGTGGTGAAGGCGCCCACGGCGGCCGACCTTCGGCGTGAGACTCTCGCGCATGCGGAGGGCGCCGACGCGGTCATCATGGCCGCGGCGGTCGCCGATTACCGGCCGGGAGAACCGATGCAGGGTAAGCGTGCGAAGACCAAGGAGTCGTGGACGCTCGAGCTCGAACCCACCGAGGACGTGCTCGCGGAGCTCGCCTCTGGGCGTCGGAACGGCCAGGTGCTCGTCGGCTTCGCCGCCGACGAGGGCGAGCGTGGGCTCGAACGGGCACGCGAGAAGCTCGCAAGCAAAGGGGGGAACTTTTTCGTCTTTAACGACGTATCCCGCTCGGACATCGGCTTCGACGCCGAGGACAACGAGGTCGTCCTCGTCACGGAGCGGGGCGAGCGAACCGTGGGCAAACGATCGAAAACGGAGGTGGCGGCGGCCGTGCTCGACGAAGTTTCGCTCCTCCTGAAGGGAGATTGATGGACGAGCAGCTGGTCGGCGTCGGCGAGCGTGTCGAGGCGACGCGTTCCGCCGAGCTCCATCGACGCGTGACGGACAACCTCCGCCGCGTCATGCACGCGCCTGACGAGACGCTCGATCTCGCCGTGCTCTGCCTCTTCAGCGAAGGCCACCTCATCATCGAGGACCTCCCGGGCGTCGGAAAGACCACGCTCGCCAAGGCACTCGCGCGCTCGGTCGACCTGTCCTTCTCCCGGATCGCAGTTCACCCCGGACCTTCTGCCGTCGGACGTGACGGGCGTGAACGTCTTCGACCAGCGCTCCAACGAGTTCGAGTTCCGGCCGGGCCCGGTCTTCACCAACGTCCTCCTCGTCGACGAGATCAACCGCACCTCCCCGAAACGCAAGCCGCGCTCCTCGAGTGCATGCAGGAGAACCAGGTCACCGTCGACGGCGTCACGTACGAGCTCGCGCCGCCGTTCCTGGTCATGGCGACCCAGAACCCGATCGAGTACGAGGGCACCTATCCGCTTCCGGAAGCCCAGCTCGACCGCTTCACGATGCGGATCGCGATCGGCTACCCGCCGCTCGCGGCGGAGGCGCGGATGCTCGACGAGCAGACGACGCGAGAGCCGCTCGAGTCGCTGCGCCCGGTGGCGAGCGCCGAGGAGGTCATCGCGGCGATCGAGGACGCGCGACGCGTCTACGTCGAGGAGAGCATCGCGCGCTACGTCGTCACGCTCCTCCGCCAGACCCGGGGCGACACGAGGCTCCACCTCGGCGCCAGCCCGCGGGCCGGGATCAACCTGCTCCGGGTTGCGAAGGCGCGGGCGCTCGTCGCCGGCCGCGACTACGTCGTGCCCGAGGACGTGAAGGAAGTTGCGCCCGCGGTTCTCTCCCACCGTCTGATCGCGGCCCCGGAGGCGAGGTCGGCCGGGCTCGACAATCCCGAGCTCGTCCGCGACCTGGTCGAGCGAACTCCGGTTCCGGTCTGACCGTGCGGAGCCGTTCGTGCTGACCGACCGCGGCCGCTGGGTGCTCGCCGTCGGGGGGCTTACCTACCTCGCGGCCTGGGCCTTCGGGTCCGAGCCTCTCTATCCCGTGGCCGTCGGCCTCGTGCTTGCCGTCGGGGCGGCGGCGGTCTGGGTTCGGCTCGTCCGCCGGCCGATGAGACTTCGGCGTTCCATGGGCAGAGGCGAGCACGTGGACGGCGACGACGTGCCGGTCTCGGTCGAGCTCGAGGTCGACGGCCGGCTCCCGGCGACCTCGCTCCTCCTGCACGAACGGATCGCCCGCCTCGGCGAGCGCGCCACCGTGCTCGAGCGCCGTCGGGGCCGGCTCGCTGGGCGCTACACGCTCCAGCAAGTGCCGCGCGGCCGCTATCCGATCGAGGCGGCCAGCGTCGTCATCGAGGACCCGTTCGGGCTCGAGCGCATCGACGTCGACCTCCCGCGTCGCGAATCTCTCCTCGTTTACCCGCGACTGGTCGACGTGGGCGAGCTCTTCTCCGACGTCGGCAACCGAAGCCCCGGCGGGCGCCGACTGCTTCTTCGCCGCCCGACCGGATTCGAGCTTCACTCCGTTCGGGAGCACCACGAGGGCGAGTCCCTGCGACGCGTTCACTGGCCGCAGACGGCCAGACGCGGGCACCTGATGGTCAAGGAGCTCGAGGACGCGCCGCGGGACGAGACGGCCGTGCTCCTCGACGCCGACGCAAGCGTGGTGATCGGAAACCCGCCCGACTCGACCTTCGAGCTCGCGGTGCGCGCGGCCGGCTCGATCCTCCGCACGCACGCGAAGCGGGGGAGGCGGGCCTCGCTGGTCGTGAACGCGCGCGTTCCCGTCTACCGGCGCATCCACTCGTACGAGGGCGACTGGCATCTCGCGCTCGAGCTTCTCGCGTCCGTGGAGCCGGACGGCCACATTCCCGCGGCTCACCTCCTGACGGACGAGTCCGGTCCGGCGTCCCGAGCGATGGAGGTGACCGTCGTGACCTCGATCGTCTCCGGGAAGCTCGTCGAGCGGCTCGTGCAACGAGCCTTCGCGCACCATCCCGCGACCGTCGTCTACGTGGATCCGCGTAGCTTCTCGGACGGGCCGACCGCTCCTGACCACGACGTCACGGCGCAGCTCCTCAGACTCGACAGGGCCGGAATCGCGGTTGCGATTCTCCGGCGCGGAGACGACCTCACCGAGAAGCTGGCGGGCCGGGGGCCGGCGGCGGCCGTTGTCTAGGAGGACCGCCCGCATCCCGTTCCGCGCGCTCCTGGCCTACGCGGTGGCCGGGGCGCTGACGTCGATCGCATGGTCGCGGCTCCAGCTGGGCGGCGCCTCGGTCCGTGACGTCGCGGCGGTGCTCGCCGCCGGACTGGTGCCCATGCTGGCCCTGGCCTTTGCGAGGCGGCGGCTGGTCGTCGTCGCGGCCTCCGTCCTCGCCGCCACCCTGGCCGCCGGCGTCGCCTTCGGCGTCTCGCCGCTCGACGCTCGGCCCGGCTCCGATCACGACTTCTTCGGACCCGTGCTGAGCGCGACCAGGAGCGGCCTCCAGGATTTCTACGAAGCCACGCTCCCGTTCAACTCCGTGGACTACCCGGCAATGGAGGGGCTGGTGTTGCTTGCCGTCTTCGGGTTCTCCGCGGCAGTAGGCGTATTCACCGTGCTGCGTCGCAACCTGACCGCCGCGCTCGTCCTCCTCGTCGGCCTCGGCTGGGCGGCGACGCTCGTTCCGGGCGAGCGGCCGCTCATTACCGGCGCGCTGGCCCTCGGCGGCATGCTCCTCTACCTCGTCCTTGCACGGCTGGAGGTGAGGAGCTGGCGCACGCTGGTGCCCGCCGTGGTCGCCGGGGTGCTGCTCGTCCTCGCGGCCGTCGGCGCATCTACGTCTCAGGCCGTGGCGAAGGGCGCGTTCCTGAGCTGGGAGACCTGGGACCTCTACGACCCGCCGGACGACCCCGTCAGCGTGAGCTACGTCTGGAACTCCGATTACCGCGGAATCCAGTGGCCCGAAAAGCGAACGACCGTCCTCAGGGTCCACACGGAGGGACCGCGCCGCTCGCTCTACTGGCGCGCGACCACGCTCGACGAGTACAACGGCTCGAACTGGCTCGAGACGCGGGCGCTCGCCGAACCCCAGTCCGCCGGCGAGACGATCGACGTGGCGGCCGGCGATCCACTCCTGCCGCCCGAGGCTGCAGACTCGGAAAACTGGGTCAGGCAGGACGTGACGGTCGAGGCGCTTCGGGACAACCACCTGATCGGCGCGTCCCAGCCCGCCAGCTGGGAGCCGGGCACGTCGCTCACGTATCAGCGCGGCCCGGGCGGCAGCATCGTCCTGAACGGCAACCTGCGCCAGGGCCAGACGTACTCGGTCTGGAGCTACGTGCCGCGCCCGACGCCGGCCGAGCTCGCGGAGACCGGGACGGACTACCCCGGGGAGCTCGAGGGCCGCTACCTCGAGCCGCTCCAGGGTGTCGAGGTACCCGGCTTCGACGCGTCCAGTCGAGACGCGTACATGGAGGCGGTGTTCGGGAGCACGCGCGACAGCTTCCTCGCCGACCACCTCGAGGTCTACCGGCTCGCGACGCGCCTCACCGAGCGCGCCGACTCGCCGTACGCCGCCGCGCTCGTCCTCGAGACGTGGTTTCGGAACCCGGCCGCGGGCGGGTTCATCTACGACCAGACCCCGCCTCAGCCGCCGCCGGGGACGACACCGCTGGTCGCGTTCGTCGATCCGGGCGGCGAGAACGCCGACGCGCGTCGCGGCTATTGCCAGCACTTCGCCGGTGCGATGACCCTCATGCTCCGCCTGCTCGGGGTTCCCGCGCGGATCGCGGCCGGCTTCGCGAGCGGGAGCTACGACTCGGACGAGGACACGTGGACGGTCATCGACCGAAACGCGCACACGTGGGTCGAGGTGTACTTCCCGGGCTACGGCTGGCTCCCGTTCGATCCGACGCCCGGCCGGGGCACACTCGATGCGCCGTACTCCTTCGCGTTTACTCCGACCACCTCGCCGAGCGAAAAGACGCGCGACCTCCAACAGATCCTCGGCCGGATCGGAGCGCTCAACCTGACGCCCAACGGGCTCTCACCGACCGACCCCCGCACGGGGCGGGAGAACCAGGCCGCTCGTGGATCGCGGGCGGGCACGCCCCTCCCGGAGGGCTCCGGTGAGGGAGGCGGGAGCTCCGTCGACACGAGCCTGGTCGCCCTGCTCGCGCTCCTTGCGGCGGGCGCAGCGGGCGCGATCGTCCTCCTGAAGCTCGTCGTCCGGCGTCTTCGGTTCGCGACGCACGATCCGCGCCGCACCGCGTCAGCTTGCCGGATCGATCTCGTCGCGTTTCTCCGCGATCAGGGCACGGACCCGCCGCCGAGCGCCACGGTGAGCGAGCTCGGCGAGCTCGTGGAGACCGAGTTCGCCGTCGATGCCGATCCGTATGTCAGGAGCGTGTCAGTCGCGCGGTTCGGGCCACTCGGTGAGGCGCCCGGTGCGGCGAGGAGCGCCCGCCGGGAGCTCGGGCGCCTCCGTCGCGAGATGTGGCGGCAACTCTCGTGGGGCCGCCGGATCAGGACTGCGCTCAGCCTTCGCTCGCTCGCCGGATAGAGGTGCGTCTCGACGCGGTCGTCATGGCCGCGGGCGGCGGAACCCGCCTGCGGCCGCTCACCGAGAGCTGGCCGAAGCCCGTCCTGCCGATCGACGGCCGTCCGGTCATCGGCACCCTGGTCAGGGAGCTCGCCGCTTCGGGCTTCGAGGCGGTCACCGTAGTCGTGGGCTACCTCGGCGACCGTGTGCGCGATCTCCTCGGCGACGGATCCGCCTTCGGGGTGTCGGTCCGCTACGCGGTTCAGGCGTCGCCGGACGGCTCGGCCGACGCACTCCGGTGTGCCCTCGCGGCCGGCTCGCAGCTGCCGGCGCTCGTCGTTGCCGCGGACACCGTCTTCCGACCGGGCGACCTGGGCGAAGCGGCACGGCGCTGGCTCGAGTCGGGAGCCGTGGCCGGCATCGCAGTCCGGGAAGTGCCGCGGGAGGAGCTCGGGGAACGTTCCCCGGTTCGGGTCGCTCGCGGTCGCGTCCTCGAGCTCGGCGGCGAGCCCGGCGAAGGCTGCCTGGCAGCCGCTCCACTCTGGTTTCTCGCCGAGCCGATCGGCGCGCGGCTCAAGGCGCTCTCAGGCCCGCCCTACGAGCTGGCGGAAGCGCTTCGCGCGGCGCTCGAGGCGGGCGAACCCGTCGTCGCGCTTCCGGTCGGGCCCACTCGGGACCTGACCAGGCCGGCCGACCTCGTGACGCGCAACTTCCCGTATCTTGAGTAGAGGAGCGATGGCCGAGACCACGTACGACCTCTACCGCAAGGGCCGCGACCACCTGGCTGCGGGACTGAACGCGCAGGCGACTGTCTCGCTCGAGAAGGCGAAGCGGCGCGAGCCGGGCAAGGCGTCCATCCGGGAGGCGCTCGGGATCGCCTACTTCCGGATCCGGCGGTTCGCCGAGGCGGAGGCCGAGTTTCGCGAGATCCTCGAGCTGCAGGCCGTGGATCACTACGCCCACTTCGCCCTCGGGCGCTGCCTCGAGAAGCAGGGCCGCTCGGGCGAGGCCGCCGGCCACTACCGCCTTGCGAGCTTCTTCCGCCCGCAGAGCCAGGAGTACAAGGCCGCGCTCGACCACCTGAACGGGTAGGTGCGCGCCGTCGTCCAGCGGGTCAGCGAGGCCCGCGTGCGCGTCCACGGCTCGACAGTGAGCGAGATCGGCCCGGGCCTCTGCGTCCTGCTGGGCGTGGCCCGAAGGGACGCGGAGCAAGACGCCGCGCGGCTCGCAGCAAAGGTCGCTCGCCTGCGCATCCTCGAGAATGACGAAGGGCGCTTCGGCAGGAGCGTGGTCGACACAGCCGGGGCTGTCCTCGTCGTCAGTCAGTTCACCCTCGTCGCCGACCTGGAGAAGGGGAACCGGCCGAGCTTCTCCGACGCCGCGCCGCCGGCCCTGGCGGAGGCTCTTTACGACGCCTTCTGCGCGGACCTCCGGGCCGAGGGCGTCGAGGTCGCGACGGGAAGCTTCGGAGCCCACATGGTCGTCGAGCTCGCGAACGACGGGCCCGTCACCGTCGTGCTCGACGTCTGAGCCGCCGACGACCCCGTGAACGGCGCCGGCTCCGCCGGCTCCGGCCTGCAGATCGCACTGAGAGCGGCGCGATTTTCCCGGCGGCTCTCGCCGCCTGCAGGTTGCTATCCTGAAGGCCACACCACATTTCCCCGGTTGGAGAAATGGGCGCGCAGCGCCCATTTTTTGCGAGAGGGCGGCTATGCAGGTCCACGAGCGAGAACGAGAGCTACACCAAGAGGTCGCGGAGACAGTCGAGAGCCGCCTGCCCGGCGTCGAGGTGCTGGCGGTCGAGCTCGGCGGGCCCGAGCGCATGTCGGTCTACATCGACCGTCCGGGCGGCGTCGACCTCGCGCTCTGCGAGGAGGTCTCGAGGGGTCCTGCGAGGCTATACCGAGCGGTACGCGCTCGACGTGTCCTCACCGGGTTTCGAGCGGCCGCTTCGCACGCCGCGCCACTTTGCCGGGGTCGTAGGCCGGCGCGTCAGCCTGCGCACAGCCCACGGAGTCCAAGGACGCAAGCGCTTCAAAGGCGAGGTCGTTGCGGCAGGAGACGCCGCGGTCGTCCTCGCGACCGAGGCGGAGGAGTTCGAAGTCCCGTACGGCGAGATCGTGCGGGGAAACCTGGTCGACGAGGGACAGAGATGAGCCGAGAGATCCTGGAAGCAGTCAGAGAGATCGAGCGGGAGAAGGGCATCGAGACGGGCACGCTCGTGAGCGCCCTCGAAGACGGCCTGCTCGCCGCCTACAAGAAGACCCCGGGGGCCGCACGCCACGCCGCGGTCGAGATCGACGACGCGGGCGACTTCCGCGTCTTCTCGATCGAGCTGCCGGCCGACCTCGAGGAACGGCTGCTCGAGGAGGCCCGCGAGCACGCGATCGAGGAGCTCGAGCGGCTCGAGGTGGAGAACGGCGAGCGCTCGCACACGCTCATCCAGGACGAGGACCTCGACCTCGACTGGACGCAGGTGCCGGACGGGCAGATGAAGCGCGAGGACGTGACGCCTGAGAACTTCGGGCGGATCGCCGCGCAGACTGCCAAACAGGTCATCCAGCAGCGGATCCGCGAGGCCGAGCGCGCCATGATGTACGACGAGTACGTCGACCGGGTCAGCGAGGTCGTGACCGGCATCGTCCAGCAGGCCGGCGACCGGAACAACGTGCTCGTCGACCTCGGCAAGGTCGAGGCGCTCCTCCCGCGCTCGGAACAGGTTGACGGCGAGCGTTACGAGCAGGGCTCCCGGATCAAGGCTGTGATCACGGAGGTGCGCTCGGGCACGAAGGGCCCGCAGGTGATCCTCTCCCGTCGAGATCCGGAGCTCATCAAGACGCTGTTCGAGCTCGAGGTGCCCGAGATCGCGGACGGCCTGGTCGAGATTCGCGGCGTCGCCCGCGAGCCGGGCTACCGGTCGAAGATCGCTGTGGAATCGCACGCCCAGGGCGTCGATCCGGTCGGCGCCTGCGTCGGGCCGCGCGGCTCGCGCGTCCGCATGGTCGTGTCCGAGCTTCGCGGCGAGAAGATCGACATCATCCCGTGGAACAACGAGCCGGCGCGGTTCCTCGCGAAGGCGCTCTCGCCTGCGCGGGTCCGCGAGGTGCTCGTCGATGACGATTCTCGCGAGGCGACCGTCGTCGTGCCGGACGACCAGCTCTCGCTCGCGATCGGCAAGGAGGGCCTGAACGCCCGGCTCGCCGCTCGTCTCACGGGGTGGAAGGTCGACATCCAGTCGGAGACCGAGTTTGCGCAGGCCGAGGCCGAAGCCGCCTTCGGCGGTGAGGCCGACGAGGAGTTCTCGGGCCGCTGCGCCGCGCTCCTCTCGACCGGCAAGCGCTGCCCGAACACGACCCTCCCGGGCTCGCGCTACTGCGGCATCCCGGCGCACCGCGCCCTCGCCGAGCGCGAGCAGGCCGGGGAGACGCTGACGGCCGAGGAAGCCGTGCTGCCGGCCGGCGCTGAGCCGGGGCCCGAGTCGCTCGAGGCCAACACCGCGGCCGAAGAGACAATGGACGATCAGGCCCAGCTCGACGCGGTCGAGGAGCCCGCCGCCGCCGCGACGGAGACCGCGGTCGACGCGCAACCTGCCGCTGCGATCGCCGAGCCGGAACCGGAGGAGGCGAGCACGGGCGGCTTGGCGGCCGAGGAAGAGTCCGAGCCCGTCAAGGAGGAGGACCGCGCTGCTTCGTCGTGAGCATTCCCACGAGATCGTGCACGGGGTGCGGCCGCAAGGCATCGAAGGGCGAGCTGGCCCGCTTCGTCTCGCTCGAAGGGACGCTCGCCTTCGATCCGTCCGGCCGGGAGCCCGGACGGGGCGCGTACACCTGTCGCAGGGCCGCCTGCTTCGAACGCGCGGTCTCGCGGAGAGCGTTCGCCCGCACGCTGCGAGCGAACGTGCGAATCCCGGCGGGCTTGAACCCCTTTTCCCCGGCGGGCTAGGCTCCTAGAGATGGCCGACGGCAGAAATCGTCCCAACAGGCCCATGCGCCCCCGCCAGGGTGGCGGCGCCGGGCGTCGCAAGCGCCGTGTCGTCATCGACTCGCAGGCGAACCGGCCGCGTCTCGATCCCCGCGGTCAGCGCGAGGCTCCGCGCCAGCGAGAACCGCGCACCGAAGCGCCGCCGCCGCCGACCGGGCCGGTCAAGATCAACTCGGGCGCGACCGTCAAGGACATCTCGGCGGCCTTCGGCGTCACGGTCCCGCAGATCATCAAGATGATGATGGGCCTCGGTGAGATGGTCACGATCACGCAGACGCTCTCCGACGAGGCCATCGGCCTGATCGCAAGCGAGCTCGAGCGAGAGGTCGAGATCAAGCATGCCGACGAGGAAGAGCTCGAGCCCGAGGTCTACGAGGACGCGCCGGAGGACCTGACGGCGCGCCCGCCGGTCGTCACGATCATGGGCCATGTCGACCACGGAAAGACGACGCTCCTTGACGCGATCCGCGAGTCCGCGGTCGTCGAGACGGAGGCCGGCGGCATCACGCAGCACATCGGCGCCTACCAGGTCGACCACAACGGGCGGCGCATCACGTTCCTCGACACGCCCGGCCATGAGGCCTTCACGGCCCTTCGCGCCCGCGGTGCGAAGGTGACGGACATCGCAGTGCTCGTGGTCGCGGCGGACGACGGCGTCATGCCGCAGACCGTCGAGTCGATCAACCACGCCCGCGCCGCCGCGGTGCCGATCGTCGTTGCGGTCAACAAGGTCGACCGGGAGGACGCGAACCCGACGCGAGTCCGCCAGGAGCTCGTCCAGTACGAGCTCCAGTCGGAGGACTGGGGTGGGACGACGCAGTTCGCTGACGTCTCGGCCAAGACGGGCCAGGGCCTCCAGGATCTCCTCGAGCAAATCCTTCTGGTCGCCGACGCCGAGCTCGAGCTGACAGCCAACTCGAAGGCCGATGCTTCGGGGCCGATGATCGAGAGCCGCCTGGATGTGGGACGAGGCCCGGTCGCGACGATGCTCGTCCAGCGCGGGACGATCCGCGTCGGTGACGCCATCGTGGCCGGAGACGCCTGGGGGAAGGTCCGCGCTCTCCACGACTATCGCGGCGAGCGCATCAAGGAGGCAGGGCCGGGGACGCCCGTCGAGATCCTCGGCTTCGACAGGCCGCCGACCGCCGGTGAGCAGGCCAGGGTCGTCGAGAACGACCGTCAGGCCCGTCACCTCGCCGGGCTGCGCGGCCAGCGCGTCCGGGCCGAGCAGCTGGCGCGAACGGCGAAAAAGGGCGTGTCCCTCGAGGATCTCTTCACGCAGATGGAGGCCGGGGCCGTCCGCGAGCTCAACCTCGTCGTCAAAGCCGACGTGCAGGGCTCGCTCGAGGCAGTCGTCGGCGAGCTCGCGAAGATCCACCACCCGGAGGTGGGCGTCAACGTGATTCACCAGAGCGTCGGCGGGATCACCGAGAGCGACGTCATGCTCGCCTCTGCCTCGAGCGCGATCGTTCTCGGCTTCAACGTGAGGCCGAATGCGGAGGCACGCGCGCTGGCCGAGCGCGAGGGCGTCGATCTGCGCACCTATCGGGTCATCTACCAGCTCACCGAGGAGATCGACCAGGCGCTCGTCGGCATGCTCGCCCCCGAGCAGGTGGAGGAGACGCTCGGCGAAGTCGAGGTGCGCGCGCTCTTCCGCGCTTCCCGGATCGGCGTCATCGCGGGCTGCTACGTCACAGACGGCGTCATCCGGCGCGGGGCGAGTGCCCGCGTCGTCCGCGACGGGGCGGTCGTCTACGACACGACGATCGCGAGCCTCAAGCGCTTCAAGGACGACGTTCGCGAGGTGCAGTCGGGCTTCGAGTGTGGGATCCTCCTCGACGGCTTCAACGACGTGAAGGAAGGCGACGTCATCGAGGCCTACGAGACCCGCGAGATCGTCCGCACCGACCTCGACGTGAGTGGCAACGGCGGCCCGCCCGCCGCCGACGAACCCGAAGACTCCGAGTAGTCCCGCCGTGGCCGGCTATGTCGGCATCCTCGCGGTCGAGCTCCACTTCCCCGAGGCGGGCTCGCTGAAAGGCAAGCGGAAGTTCGTTCGCTCAGCCAAGGCCCAGCTCCAAAACCGTTTTGGCGCGGCCGTCGCGGAGGTCGATCACCACGAGCTCTGGCAGCGGGCCGGGCTCACCGTTGCCTGCGTCGCGCGCGAGCTCCGCGAGCTCGACCGGCTGCTCGACGACGCCGTGCGCTACCTCGGCGCTCAGGAGTATGAGCTTCTCCGCGCCGACCGCGAGGTGGTGGACGTGGAGTGAGCGAACGCATGAGGCGTGTGAACGAGGCGCTTCGCGAGGTGCTCTCGGAGGCGGTCGGCGACCTCAAGGATCCGCGGATCGGCTTCGTCACGGTGACCGGAGTCCGCACGTCGACGGATCTCCGGCAGGCAACCGTCTACGTGAGTGTGCTCGGATCCGAGCGGAAGCGTGCCAAGACGCTTGCCGGCCTCACGTCTTCCCGGGCGGTACTGCAGAGTCGAGTGAACCGGGAGCTCCATCTGAAGCGAACCCCACAGCTGACCTTTGAGTACGATCAGATACCCGAGGAAGGCGTTCGCCTCTCCAAGCTCATCGATGAGCTCTCTCCAGACGCACGAGACGCAGACTGACCTGCGCGTGATCGTTGATGCGCTCCGAGCCAACGAGCGCTTCCTCGTCACGACCCATGAGAATCCCGATGGGGACGCCCTCGGCTCGCTCGTGGCGATGACGCTCGCCCTGCGGGGTCTGGGGAAAGACGCCGTGATGTACCTCTTCGGTGAGGTTCCGCTGCCAAACGAGTACCGGTTCATGCCGCTAAACGACCTGCAGCGGCGGCTGCCCGAGGACGTCGGCGAGCGTGTGCTCGTGGCGGTCGACGCTGCGAACGAGAGCCGGCTCGGGCCAGAGCATCAGGCGCTTCTCGAGGCAGTGCCGCTCACGATCGACATCGACCACCACCACGACAACTCCCGCTTCGGTGACCTGAACCTGATCATCCCGGACGCCTCGTCGACCGGCGAGATTCTCCGGGACGTGCTCTCCGCGCTCGAAGCTGAGCTGACACCCGAGATCGCCGAGGCTCTCTACATCGCGATCGTCACCGACACGGGCCGCTTCCAGTACGCGAACACCACGGCGCGGGCGCTCCGACTCGCCGCCGAGCTCGTCGAGGCCGGGGCGGACGTGCACCGGGTGTTCCAGGGCGTCTACGAAAGCGTCGCCTTCGCGAAACTGAAGCTCGTCGCGCGCGCGCTCGAGCACGCGAAGATGCTCGAGGGCGGGCGCCTCGTCGTCGCGCACCTGGACAAGGCCGATTTTGCCGAGGTAGGAGCCGAGGAGCCTTTTTCAGAGGGGATCATCGACCACCTACGGGCCGTCGAGGGCGCCGAGATGGCAGCGCTGATCCGCGAGCCGCCGACTGCGAACGGACCGCTCCGCCGGATCAGCCTTCGGACGACGGAGGAGGGTCTCGACGTCTCGGCGATCGCGAGGAAGAGCGGCGGCGGCGGCCACAAGCAGGCGGCCGGCTTCCCGTCCGAGGATTCGGTCGAGCAGATCACCGACTTCATCCGTCGCGAGTTTCTGGCCCAGTCGCCGTAGGCCGGGACGCCAACGGCCGGCGTTCGTCGCCGCGAAGGACGCCGCGTCGCTTGAGGGGTTCCCAGCCTCCTCCCCTGCGCCGAGCCTATCCGCGAAGATCGCACGTGTGGGTCCCGTTCGCGCCGAGAGTTGCGTCCATGGGTGACGGAAGCCGCACAGCCGGCGGGCTGCTCCTGCTCGACAAGCCGCCTGGGCCTTCGTCGTTTGCGCTCGTCCGGGAGGCCCGGGGGCGGTTCGGGGCCAAGGCGGGTCACGCCGGAACCCTCGACCCGTTCGCGAGCGGTCTCCTGCTCGTCCTCCTCGGCCGCGCCACCCGGCTCGCGCGCTACCTCGTGGGGCTCGACAAGCGCTATACGACCGAGATCCGGCTCGGCCTTCGGACGACGACTGCCGATCCTGAGGGGGAGCCACTCGACGAGACGCCGACCCCGGATCGTGCGGACGTCGAGGCACTCCGCGGAGAAGTCGAGCTCCCGATCCCGCAGGCCTCGGCTGTGAAGATCGGAGGAGAGCGGGCGTACCGCCTCCACCGACGCGGAGTCACGGTTGAGATGCCGGTGCGCCGGAGCACCGTCCACGAACTCGAGATCCTGCGGTTCGAGCCGCCTGAACTCACACTCGACCTGCGGGTGTCGAGCGGCACCTACGTGCGCGCGATCGCCGACGTGCTCGGCGGGCATTGCACGAGCCTGCGGAGAACCGAGGTCGGGCGCTTCCGGGTCGAGGACGCCGACCCGGAGCGCGTTCACCCGCCGGCCGAGGCCGTTGCGCACCTCGCTGCGCGTGAGCTCGACGAGTCGGAGCGAGCGCTCGTGGTGAGCGGCCGGCCGGTCGCGGCAGAACACGTCGGGCCCGTGGCGCTCCTCCACGACCGGGAACTCGTCGCGGTCGGAGTGGGGGACGGCGAGCGCATTCGGCCGGAGACCGTGCTCGCGTGATGGTCGTCCGCGAACCCCGTGCGCTCGAGCCTGCCGATCGTGCCGTCGCGGTCGGGACGTTCGACGGCGTTCACCGCGGCCACGAGGCAGTGATCGAGGAGGCCCGCAGGACCGGCCTCCGCTCGGCGGTCATCACGTTCGACCCACACCCGCGCGCGGTCTTCGGGTACGAGGTTCACCTCCTGGCGACCATCGAGCGGCGCATCGAGCTCCTCGAAGCGCTCGGGGTGGATGACGTGGTCGTCGTCGAGTTCACGCAGGAGCTCTCCCAGTGGACGCCCGAGCAGTTCGTCGACCGCGTCCTTCGTCCGATCGGGACGCAGGTGGTCGTGGCGGGAGCCGACTTTCGGTTCGGCCGGGGCCGTGCCGGCGATCTCGCGCTCTTGCAGCGGCTCGGAATCGAGACGCGACCGGTCCCGTTCGTGGAGGGAGTCTCGTCCACGGCGATCCGGGAAGCGCTTCGGCTCGGGGACATACGGGCCGCGGCGCACGTCCTGGGCCGGCTGCCGGAGCTCGAGGGGCCTGTCGTCTACGGCGACCAGCGCGGCGGGACGCTCGGCTTTCCGACCGCGAACCTCGCGGTGCCGTCCAACCTGATGGTGCCCGCCTACGGCATCTACGTCGGCGAGGCACTCGGCCACCGCGCCGCCGTCTCGATCGGTGTCAACCCGCACTACGGAGGCGACGAGCGCCGGATCGAGGCCTTTCTCCTCGATTACGAGGGCAACCTGTACGGAAGCACACTCAGGCTCTCGCTCTGGCAGCGCCTGCGCGCCGAGCGGGCCTTCCAGAGCGAGGAGGAGCTGGTCGCGCAGATCGCCCGCGACACCGAAGCCGCTCGAAACGCCGAACCGCCGTTGTAAAGATCCTGCAAGCTGGACGCCTTTTCCCTTTCCGACGACGAGAATAGGACGCGTGGAGGTGCTCTCCCTCGTCGTCACCGTCCAGTGTCTCGCGTGCGGCTCGACGTACTCGAAGCCCGAAGCGGGTGGGACGGTGAAAACCAACCCCGGGTGCCCCAGATGCGGTTACCTCGGCTGGTCGCGCGAGGGCGGGGTCACCGGTGAGCCCGAACAGCCCCACTTCGGCGCGGGTCTGCTCCAAGGCCGTCTCGGCCGATCGCGCTGACTCCACCGAAATAGTGATGGAGCGCCGGCCAGCGCCGGACCTCGAGCCCGTCCGCCTCGAGCGCGAAGAGCGCGTTTTCGTCGAGCCCGGGCTCCGCCTGGACGACGCTCCCGGCAGGATGAAGCCTCGGCCGGTCGATCGCCTCCTGCGGGGATATGCCTTCGTCGATCACGCCGGCCAGCACCTGGACGAGCGCCGAGCGGAGGCGGCTTCCTCCCGCCGCACCCGCGGCAAGGAGCGGGCCGCGTTCGTCGCTCACCAGGGTCGGCGCCATCATGCTCTCCATCCGGGTGCCCGGCTCGAGCTCACCGACGAGGAGCTCTGTCTCTCCGAGCATGCTGTTCAGATGCAGGTCGAGGCCGGGTAGCCAGTCACCGGACCCCAGGCCCAGGCTCGTCGTCATGACGCACGCGTTGCCCTCTGGATCGACGACCGTCACGTTCGTCGTGTGCCCACCGCCGAGCGGTGCGCCGAGCGCCTCGACGAGCGCCCGGGCCCGCTCCGGAGCGCCGAGGTTCCGGAGGCGCCGAAGCCGGCCGAGCGTGGCGGCGACCCGTGCGAGGCCGCCGCGAGTCTCGACCCGCGCGCCCGCGTGGCTCGCCTCGACCGGCTCCTGCCAGCGCGGGCGGTACGTCCCGAGGTCGTCCTTCGTGACGAGCCCGCCACGCTCCTCGACGAGCTCGAGGAGCGACCGAGCGAGCGTGCCGCGGTAGGCCGAAGCGGGGCCTTCCTCCGCCAGGAGCTCGAACGCCCGGACGAGGCCGGGTTGCTCGAGCCGCTCGCCGGGCTCGAGCAGCCGCCCACCCGGCGAGTACATTCGGGCTCCTTCCCGCATGGTCAAGACCGGGGCGAGCATCGCGAGGCAGGACGCATGCGCGGGCGGCATCTCGACGCCTGCTCGTGCCAGCCGAAGGGCGGGCTCCACGACCGAGGGCCAGGGAAGACGGCCGTGGCGTCCGTGCAGCTCGCCGAGGCCGGCCGGCACACCGGGGACGGCGCAGGACGCGATCCCGACCGCGTAGTGGACGAGCTCGGCTCCGAAGGGCACCCGGAGCTCCTGGAGCTCCACATGGCGCCGCTCGGCTCCGAGCCCGGGCACGGCGACGAAGAAATCCAGAAGCCGCGCGCGCCCTTCGCCCGCGCCGAACCAAAGGGCGTGGCCCCCGCCGAGGAGGCCCGTCATGACGGTCTCGGCGACGCACGAAGCGAGGCAGGCACCGACCGCCGCGTCGGCTGCCGTGCCGCCTGCGGCCAGGATCTCCGCCCCGGCTGCCGCCGTCGCGGGATGGCCCGCGGCAATACCGGAACGCAGCAGCACCTCTGCTAGCCTAAGCCGCCGATGACTCTCACGAAGGAAGCGAAGCTGGAGGTCGTCGGCACCTACGGCAAGACCGATGCCGACACGGGCTCAGCGGAAGTCCAGGTCGCGCTTCTCACGAAGCGGATCACCGAGCTCACCGAGCACCTTCGCGCGCACAAGAAGGATCACCACTCCCGCCGCGGGCTCCTGAAGCTCGTCGGCCGGCGTCGGCGCCTTCTGAACTACCTTCAGAAGAGGGACGTCGAGGGTTATCGGAAGCTAATCGGGGAATTGGGCCTGCGCCGCTAGCCGGACGAGGCCGGCGGTGGGCGCCGGTGGAAGTTTGAGGGAGCTCCCACGAGGATCTGCCTCAAACCTCCGCCTCCGTCCGCCGCATACGTAGACAGGAGGCACATATGAGCACCATGGTTTCGTCGCAAGCCGCGGTCACGGCTTCGATCGGCCGTGAGGAGATCACGTTCGAGACGGGCAAGCTGGCCAAGCAGGCGGACGGCGCGGTCGTCGTCAGGAGCGGGGACACGATGGTCCTCGCGACGGCGCAGGGCCGGCCGGAGCCGCGCGAGGGCGCGGACTTCTTCCCCCTGACGGTGGACGTCGAGGAGCGGATGTACGCAGCCGGAAAGATCCCGGGCGGCTTCTTCAAGCGCGAGGGGCGCCCGACTGAGAAGGCGATCCTGACCGCGCGGATGATCGACCGGCCCATTCGGCCGCTCTGGCCCAAGGGATTCCGAAACGAGGTCCAGGTCATCTGCACGATCCTCTCGGCCGACCTCATCACGGCGCACGACATCCTCTCCATCAACGGCGCGTCGGCGGCCCTCATGCTCTCGCCGCTGCCCTTCTCGGGCCCGATCGGGGCAGTGCGGATCGGCCGAATCGAAGGCGAGCTCGTCATCAATCCGACTCTCCCTCAGACCGAGGAGGACTCGGCGCTCGACCTGATCGTCGTCGGCACGAAGGACGGGATCACGATGGTCGAGGCGGGGGCGGACGAGGTCCCCGAGGACGTGCTCCTCGAGGCCCTCGACATCGCACAGCAGGAGATTCAGAAGCTCTGCGAGGCGCAGGAGGACCTGCGGCGTCAGGCGGGGAAGGCCAAGTGGCTCGACCCCGACGTGAACGCCGAGGTCGAGGAGCGGGCAGACGCCGTCCGCGAGCGCATCCAGTCCGAAGGCCTTCGCGAGGCCGCGGCCGCCGCCGACGAGGTGCATACGTCGCTCGCTCCGGAGCTCAGCATGAGCTCGGGAGAAGAGGACATCGTGCGCCACATGCAGGTTCGCTCGAGCCTGGCGCTGCTGCTCGAGCGTGAACGCCTGAACGCCGTCGTCGGGCCTGTGCGCGAGCAGTTCGAGGACGACCTGCGCGAGCTGACGGAGGCCGAGCAGGACTCGAAGGAGCTCAAGTCCGCGAAGCGGCAGCTCCTCTTCGAGCGCATCATCGAGAGCGTCGAGCTTCCGTTCCCCGCCGGTCCGGCCACGGTCGACGGCGACGGCCCGCTCGTCAAGGACGGCATGACCAAGCAGTTCGTGAAGAAGGCCGCGGAGTCCGTCTACAAGGAGCTCGTCCGGCACAAGATCGCGGTCGACAAGCGCCGCCCGGACGGGCGCGGCCTGGAGGAGATCCGCGCGATCGAGTGCGAGGTCGGCGTGTCGTCCCGCACACATGGATCGGCGCTCTTCACACGTGGCCAGACGCAGATCATGTCCCTCCTCACGCTCGGAACTGCGAAGGAGGGCCAGCGGATCGACGACCTCTCCCTCGAGACCGACCGGCGGTACATGCACCACTACAACTTCCCGCCCTACTCAGTGGGGGAGACCGGGTTCATGCGTGGCCCGAAGCGCCGCGACATCGGCCACGGGGCTCTCGCCCAGCGGGCTCTCGAGGCGGTCATCCCGCCCGCCGAGGATTTCCCGTACACGATCCGGATCGTCTCGGAGACCCTTGAGTCGAACGGCTCGTCGTCGATGGGCTCGGTCTGCGGCTCGACGCTCTCGCTGATGGACGCGGGCGTGCCGATCCGCCGGCCGGTCTCCGGCATCGCCATGGGCCTCGTGAAGGAGGGCGACGACTACGTCATCCTCACGGACATCCAGGGCGCGGAGGATCACCTCGGCGACATGGACTTCAAGGTCGCCGGAACGCGCGAGGGCGTGACCGCGCTTCAGATGGACATCAAGATCACCGGCGTCACGCACGAGATCATGAGCTCGGCGCTCGAACAGGCGAAGCGGGCGCGTGACTTCATCCTCGACCGGATGGCCGAGGCGATCCCGGAGCCTCGCACCGAGCTGTCGGAGAACGCGCCGCGGATCTCGACGATCCAGATCGACCCCGAGAAGATCGGCATGGTGATCGGCAAGGGCGGCGAGACGATTCGCTCCCTCGAGGCCGACTACGACGTGCAGATCGACATCGAGGAGGACGGCACGATCCTCATCTACGCCACGGAGGGCACGATGGCCAGGGAGGCGATTGCCGCGATCGAAGGGCTGACGAAGGAGCCCGAGGTCGGCGACGAGTACACCGGCAAGGTAGTGAAGACGACCGATTTCGGCGCCTTCGTCGAGCTGAAGAAGGGGACGGACGGGCTGCTCCACGTCTCGAACGTCGGCCCGGGCCGGGTCGCCCACATCGAGGACGTGATCAGCCGAGGCGACGTCCTCGACGTCATCGTTCAGGAGGTCGACAAGCAGCGCGGCCGGATCGGCCTGAAGCTCGTCGCGAAGCACGAGAACGGTGCCCTCGTCCAGCCGGAGGAGCTGATCGAGCGGGCCAAGAGCGCACCGCCGCGGGAGCGCGAGGAGCGCCCGCCGCGCGACGGACGCGGTCGCGGCCGGGATCGCGGTCGGGACCGGGACCGCCGGTAGGAATCGAAGCGCGCGGAGGGCGCCGGAGTGGCGCCCTCCGCGCGCGGGCATAATCGGGGCCGGATGAAGCGCTACGACGCGATCGTGGTAGGCGCCGGCCCCGCCGGGTCCACCACGGCTTACCGTTTGGCGAGGGAAGGTGCGTCCGTGCTCGTCCTCGACCGCGCCACGTTTCCGCGCGACAAGCCGTGCGGCGGCGGGCTGACAGGCCGGGCGGTGCGGGCGCTCCCGTTCTCCGTCGAGCCCGTGGTCGAGCACGTGGTTACGCTCGCAGAGCTAGGACTCGGCTACGGCAAGCGCGTGGAGCGCGGGAGCGGGGCGCCGCTCGTCTACATGACGCAGCGAAAGCTCTTGGACGCGTACCTCCTGGAGCAGGCGGCCGAGGCCGGTGCCGAGGTACGCGACGGCGTCCGGGTCACCGCGGTCGAGGCGAACGGTGCCGGGCCGACGGTCATCGCAGGCGGCGAGCGGATCCACGCCCGGACGCTGATCGGCGCCGACGGAGTGAACGGCATCACGGCCAAGGCGCTCGGGCTCGGCGGGAATCGTGACGTCGGCGTCGCCCTCGAGGGGAACGCGAGCTACGACGTCGTCGATCCCGAGCGGTATCGAGGCCGCCTCATCCTCGAGTTCGACACCGTGCCGGGCGGGTACACGTGGGTCTTTCCCAAGGGCGACCACGCGAACTTCGGCGCCGGAGGCTGGGGGAAGGCGGGCCCGGAGGTGCGCGGGCACCTGGCGCGCCTCTGCGAGGCGCACGGCATCCGAATCGGCGACCTCACCGAGCTACGCGGCTTCCGTCTCCCCCTCCGACAGCCCGGCGCGACGATCGCGCGTGGCCGAACCGCAGTCATCGGCGACGCAGCGGGGCTCATCGACCCGGTCTCCGGCGACGGGATGTTCGAAGGCTTCCACTCCGGCCGGCGGGTGACCGAGGCCGTCCTGGAAGTCCTGGCCGGCAGCGAGGAGACGCTGGAGCCCTACGGGCCGAAGCTCACGAGGGAGCTGGCCACGCACTACTACGCCTCCTGGAGCGTCAAGGCGGCACTCGACCGCTATCCGCGCCTGTCGTTCGCGATCGCCCAGACGGGGCTCGTCTGGAACGTCGTCGAGGGGATCATCCGCGGGGAGATCCGCGACGTGCACGGCGCGCGGAAGCTCGCCAAGCCGGGGCTGAAGGCACTCGCGCTCCTCGGCCGGCGGGCCGGCGACCCTGGGCGCGCCTACCGGGTCGCATAGCTCGCGTTCTACGATGAGCCGGTGCAGCGCTACACGCTGACCACCCTCGACGGCGGCGGCCGCGTCATCACCGAGCGGCTCCCGAGTGTCCGCTCGGTCGCGATCGGGATCTGGATCAACGCGGGCTCGCGGGACGAGGACGATGCGCACGCGGGTTTGAGCCACTTCCTCGAGCACCTCCTCTTCAAAGGAACGAAGACCTATTCGGCCCTCCAGATCGCCGAGATCTTCGACGGCTTCGGAGGCGAGCTCAACGCTTCCACGGGCCGGGACTACACGGTCGTCTACGGCCGCGTCCTCGACGACCATCTCGGCGAGGCGATGGACGTGATGACCGACATGGTCTTCGCCCCGACGCTCTCCGACCTCGAAACCGAGCGCGAGGTCGTCCTCGAGGAGATCGCCATGGTCGAGGACACGCCGCAGGAGCTCGTCCACGACCTCGTGACCGAGACCGTCTTCGGCGACCATCCCCTCGGCCGCCCCGTCCTCGGATCCGCGGAGGTGATCGGGAACGTCACCCGGCGAACCGCGGCCGCGTATCACCGCAACCGCTACCGACCGGACAACGTCGTGGTCGCCGCGGCCGGGAGCCTCGACCACGACCACGTCGTCGAGATCGTCGAGCGGAGCGCCGCCAAGGCCCCTGGAACTCCGTCCCGCCGCCCCGCCGCCAGGCCGCCCTTCGTCGCCGCTCCCCGGCCCAGCCTCCGTTTTCAGCGCAAGGAGACGGAGCAGTACCACGTCTGCCTCGCGGCGCCAGGAATCGCGCGCTCCGACCGGCGCCGCTTCACGGCATCCATCCTCGACTCTGTGCTCGGCGGATCGGCCTCGTCCCGTCTCTTCCAGGAGATCCGCGAGAAGCGCGGCCTCGCGTACTCCGTCTACACCTTCGCCTCCCAGTACGCCGACACCGGGCAGATCGGCGTCTACGTGGGCACCCGGGAGGAGAATCTCGAGGAGTGCCTCACGATCGTCGCGGCGCAGATCTCCGAGGTCGCCGAGGGGCGGCTGCGCGATGTGGAGCTCGAGCGTGCGAAGGAGAACCTGAAGGGCCGCGTGATGCTCTCGATGGAGCTGACCTCGAACCGGATGAGCAGGCTCGGGAAGTCGCTCGTCACCGACAGCGAGCTCCTCGACCTCGACCGGGTCATCGCCGAGATCGACGCGGTCGACGCGGAGGCCGTCGCCGGCCTGGCGGCGGTGCTCCTCGCTCCCGACAAGCTCTCGGTGGCGGCGATCGGGACGAACGAGGAGCGCTTCCTCGCCGCAGCCGAGCGGATCTCGCCCGAGCTTGCCGGCTCGGCAGCGGCCGCCTAGCGTGCGCGTCCTTCTCTTCGGTCACCGCGGCAGGGTGGGCCAGGTGCTCGGGCCGGCGCTCGTTGAGGCCGGCCACGAGGTGGTCGGCGTGGGGAGGGGGGATCACGTCGAGCCGGCCGGGGCCGGCGCGGCCGTGGACTTCACGGAGCCCGCCGCGGTGCGCGCCAACGTCGAGCTCTGCCTCGAAGCGGGCGTTCCGTGCGTCGTCGGCACCACAGGGTTCGGCGAGGACGACCTGCGCGCTTTCGACGAGCGCGCGCGGGCCGCGGGCGTTCCGTGTCTCGTGGCGCCGAACTTCGCGGTCGGCGCCGTGCTCATGATGCGCTTCGCCGAAGAGGCTGCCCGGTTTCTCCCGCGCGCCGAGATCGTCGAGGTGCACGGCGAGGAGAAGCGGGACGCTCCGAGCGGCACCGCAAAGGCAACCGCGGCGCGCCTCCCCGGAGACCCGGCGATCCATTCGGTTCGCCTCCCGGGGGTCGTCGCCTACCAGGAAGTCCTGCTGGGCGGGCTCGGCCAGCTCCTCACGATCCGCCACGACGCGTTCTCTCGCGAGGCGTTCGTGCCCGGAGTCCTGCTCGCACTCGAGCGCCTCGCCACCCTCGAGCCCGGCTTGACGCGCGGGCTCGACGGCCTCCTCCTGGCCTGACGTCCGCGACAGGCGGCGCGGGAGGTGAGAGATGTCTCACCGGCGTCTTATGCAAGCAGAATCAGCCCAGGCCGACAGGCGACGGCAACGTCGTCGGCGGCAACAAGGAGGATCAGTGCGCCCGGTTCTAGGCGCCTGAGCACGAGCCTCGGACGCGGCCGGCGGGTTGCGTCCGAGGCGCGGACGGGTCCGGCCGAGCTGTCCGGCTAAGATCCCTGCGTGCTCGGCGAAGTCCTGACCGCCGTCGTCACGCCGTTCAAGCCGGATCTCAGCGTCGACTTCGATGCCTTCCGCCGGCTCTGCTCGCACCTCGTCGAGAACGGTTCGGACGGCGTCGTGGTGGCGGGTACCACGGGTGAGGCCCCGACTCTGTCGGACTCCGAGCGGATCGAGCTCTTCGCCGCCGCGCTCGACGCGGTGGGCGGGCACGCGACCGTTGTCGCGGGCACCGGCACCTACTCGACCGAGCACTCAGTGCACCTGACGCGGAAGGCGCACGAGCTCGGCGTCGACGGCTTCCTCGTAGTCACGCCCTACTACTCGAAGCCGCCCGTCGCGGGGATCGTGGAGCACTTCCGGGCGATCGCGGAGGTATCCGACCGTCCGATCGTCGTCTACAACATCCCGCAGCGCGTCGTCGTGAATCTCGAGCCCGAGACGATCGCGCGGCTCGCGGAGATCCCGACGGTGCGCGCCGTCAAGCAGGCGACGACCGACCTCGACCAGGCGCGCCGGATTCTGGCCGAGACGGACCTGACGCTCTACGCCGGCAACGACGACCTGCTCCTGCCCTTCCTCGAGCTGGGCGGCGAGGGGGGATCCAGGTCTTCACGCACCTCGTCGGTCCGCGCGTCAAGGAGCTCGTCCGCCGCTTCAAGGACGGCGACCCCGACGGAGCCCTCGAGATCGAGACAGAGCTGCGCCCGCTCGTCGACGCGCTTTCCGTGACGACCAACCCGATTCCGGTCAAGGCTGGGCTCGCCCTGGCCGGCCACGACGTGGGCGGGCTCCGGCTCCCGCTCGTCGAGGCGACGGACGAGGAGCGTGAGGTCGTCCGCGAGGCGCTCGAGCGGGTGGGCGTCCTCGCCGGCGCTCGCCTCTAGGTCAGGCGCCAGAAGTCTCCGGTCAGGCCGAGCCTGGCGAACAATGCCTCGGCCTCGGCAGGAGTCGAACGCACCCAGTCGGGCGAGAGCTTGTCCCGGTACCACGTTCGACCGAGCCCGTGAATCTGCTCGAGCGTGAGGACTGCCCCGCGCGGGTTGCCGGTCTTCTCACACCATCGAGCCAGCGTTGCCTCCGACCGGAAGGCGAGCATGGTCGCTCAGGAGTAGCCGATGTCGTCCCACCACTGCCGCGCCGGAACGGAGAAGTGCGCGATCGCCTCGGCGGGAACGAGCTCCCTGTCGGCGATGCGTAGCTCGAGGGGCTCCCCCGTTGCCGGGTCTGCCGTGGCGATCTCGGCGTCCTCGTCGAGCATGGCCGGAATCCCGAACGCGTCCCAGACGCAGGTGCCCCACCACGAGCCGCTCTCCGTCGTGACCCGAAAGCCGGTGGGCCGCGCGCAGAACGGGTTGGCCATCCAGATCCGGAGCGTTCCCGGCTCGAAGACGAGCACGCGCCGCGCTTCGAGCTCCCGGAACGCGGTCTCCGCCTCGTCATGGCCGAGTCCGAGTGCCTCGGACACGGTTTCGACGCTCGGCGCCTCGCCGTCCTCCAGAAAGCGCCGGTAGACCTCGAGCCGAACTGCGTTCACCGTTTCCAAGGCCATCAGGGCGACGCTATCCGATCACGGCAGGGGCTCCAACACCACGAAGTAGACTGGCGCGGTGCCGGACGCATCCACGCGCATCATCCCGCTCGGCGGCCTGGGTGAGGTCGGCAAGAACCTGACGATGATCGAGTCCGATCGGGGCGTCGTCATCATCGACGCCGGGCTTGCTTTTCCGCGCGACGAGCACCTCGGCGTCGACCTGATCCTCCCGGACTTCGGGCCGCTGGCGGAGCGCAGAGAGGCGGTGCGGGCCGTCGTCCTGACACATGCGCACGAGGACCACGTCGGCGCGCTCCCGTACCTCATGCGCGAGATCGATGTACCGGAGCTCTGGGGAACCCGCCTGACGCTAGGCCTCGTCAAGTCGAAGCTCGACGAGCACGGGCTCCTGCGAGCCGCCGACCTGCATGAGATCGAGCCGGAGCGCGGGCCGGTGGACATCGGCCCCTACCGCGCCGAGTTCGTGCGGATGGCGCATTCCATCCCGGACTCTGTCGCCGTCTGCCTCGAGACCCCCGGTGGGCGGATCGTCCACACGGGCGACTACAAGATCGACCACACGCCGGTCGACGGCTTCCGAACCGATGTCGGCAAGCTCGCCGAGCTCGGGAACCGCGGCGTCGACCTCGTCCTCGGCGACTCGACGAACGCCGAGCGACCCGGGGTGACGCCGTCGGAGCGAACCGTGGGCGAAGCGTTTCGAACGATCATTCCGGCGCGCGAAGGACGGGTCGTGATTGCCTCCTTCGCGTCGAACGTTCACCGGGTTCAGCAGGCGATCGACGTCGCGCTCGAGACCGGCCGGAAGATCTGCCTCGTCGGGCGCTCGCTCCGCAAGAACGTGAACATCGCACGGAACCTCGGCTACGTCGAGGTTCCCGAGGATCAGCTCGTAAAGCCCGTCGACCTCGGGGACCTCCGCCCCGAGGAGACGATGATTCTCTGCACCGGCAGCCAGGGGGAGCCACTCTCGGCGCTCACCCGGATCGCTTACGGCGACCACGCGAACGTAACCGTCGAGGCGGGCGACACCGTGATCATCTCGGCGAAGCCGGTGCCGGGGAACGAGCTTCGCGTCCACGACACGATCAACCGGCTCACATACGCTGGAGCCGAGGTGCTGCACCAGGAGGTCGCGGCGGTGCACACGTCCGGCCACGGCAACGCCGACGAGATCCGAACCGTCCTGGCGCTCCTCCGCCCGAAGAACGTCATGCCGGTCCATGGGGAGTTCCGGATGCTTGCCGCCCAGGCGCGGCTGGCCCGCGACACCGGCGTGCCCGAGGAAGGCATCGTCCTCGCCGAGAACGGCTCGGTGGTGGAGCTTGCAGACGGCCGCGCGCGGCTGGTCGACCACCTCGACGTCGGATCGACCTTCGTCGACGGTCTGGGGGTCGGTGACGTTCGCGACGTGGCGCTTCGGGACCGGAGGCATCTCTCGGAGGGCGGCATCGTGATCGTCGTCGCCACGGTCGGCTCGGAGAACGGGCGCCGCGTTGCCCGGCCCGAGGTGATCGCGCGCGGTTTCGGCGAGACGGACGGCGAGCTCCTCGAGGAGGCGCGGGTCGAGGCCGAGCGCACGCTCGCAGCCTGCCTGGAGGAGAACGTGTCGGAGCTCAAGCTCCTGCAGGAGCACGTGCACGACGCGGTCGGCCAGCTCGTGTACGAGCGAACGCGGCGCCGGCCGATGATCCTGCCGGTGGTCGTCGAGGTCTAGTCGGCCGGGGACTTCGTGGCCGCTTAGGACCGATCGGACTCGAAGCGGCAGTTGCGGAGACTTGTGACGCCACGCCGCGGATTCTCCTGTACTAGTTAGACCGATGAGCGCGCGCGCCAACGGCAGCGGGACAAACTGGACTGATCTGGTCGGCCTCTACGGCGTCTCTGAGGCGACCACGACGCGACTTGTGCGCTCCCTCATTGCCAGTGAGGTGGCTGCGCTCGCGTTCTGCCGGCTGCTCGACCGCTGGGCACGCGGCGAACCGGAGCCTTCGACCGTACCGCGCCGTGAGGCCGCTCTGCGCCGCGCGGCGGAGCGGGCCGAGACGGCGCTGGCCGGCCTCGAACGGCCCCTGGGCCGCTTCCTCCTCGAGCTCGAGCCTGACGGAGCCGAAGGGCGATCGTGGTACGGGGAGCCGGGTGTCGGGGAGGTCATCGACTGGCGTGACACGCTCCGGCGTGCCGGCGTCTCCGCGTCGCCCGAGCGCGTGACGCAGGCTTACCTCGAGCTCGCCGTGCTCGTGCGTGCGCTCGAGGGGCTCGGAACGGCTGCGCGCCTCCAGACCGTCCCCGACCGGTGCTCTCTCTGGGCCGGGCTCTTCGACCTGCGCGAGAACCTGTTCGGCGGCGCGGTGGACGATCTCCGCGCGCTCGCGGCGTAGGTGGCGTCCCGGCCGAGCATAGCCGTCGTCGGCTCGATCAACCTCGACCTCGTGGCCACCGTCGAGCGGCTGCCGCGGCCGGGGGAGACTCTCACCGACGCCGGCCTCGCACGGGTTCCGGGAGGCAAGGGTGCGAATCAGGCCGTTGCCGCGGCTCGGCTCGGCGCCGACGTCCGGTTCGTGGGTTGTGTCGGGGACGATGACTTCGGCAGGCTTGCCCGGCGAGGACTCGAAGACGCCGGTGTCGACCTGAGCGGCCTGCGTGTCGTCCAGGGCGGGCAGACGGGGATCGCGCTCATCCTGGTAGCCCGGGACGGCGAGAACCAGATCGTGGTGGTTCCCGGCGCGAACCGCGAGCTTGTTCCCGGCGACTACGAGGTTTCCGGAGCCGACGCGGTGCTCTGCCAGCTCGAGGTGCCGCTCGACGCGGTGGCCGCCGCTGCCGAGCAGGCGCGGGGGCTGTTCTGCCTGAACGCGGCACCGGCTCGAACGGTCCCGGAGGCAGTCCTCGCCCGCGCCGACCTGATCGTTGCGAACTCGCTCGAGGTCGAGACCCTCGGCTCGAGCCCGCTCGGCTCCCTCTTTGCGCTCACGCTCGGGGCTGAAGGCGCGCTCCTGGTCGACGACGGGGAGGAGGTGGCGCGCGCGGTACCGCCCCGCGTGAAGGCCGTGGACGGGACTGCCGCAGGCGACGCCTTCTGCGCGTGCCTCGTCGTTTCCCTCCTCGAGGGCAGGCCGAGGGAAGAGGCGCTTGGCCGCGCCTGCGCCGCCGGGGCGGTCGCGGCGTCGCGGGCCGGGGCCCAGCCCTCGCTCCCGACAGCGGCAGAGGTCGACGCCGCCCTCGCCGCATGAGTCCGATCCCGATCGTGATCGACTGCGACCCGGGTCACGACGACGCGATCGCACTGCTCCTCGCACTGGCGAGCCCGGAGGTCGAGGTCATCGGCGTGACGACCGTGGCGGGAAACCAGACGCTCGAGAAGACGACCACGAACGCGCTCAGGGTCCTCGAGCTCGCGAGCCGTCCGGAGGTCCCGGTCGCTGCTGGAGCCGCTCAGCCCCTGGTACGGGAAGTCCGCGTCGCGTCCGAGGTTCACGGGGACAGCGGACTCGACGGGCCGACGCTGCCCGCCCCGGATGTCGAGCCTGTCCGGGAGGGCGCTGTCGACTTCCTGGCCCGCGTGCTGCTCGCGGCTCCCGATCCCGTGACGCTCGTGCCGGTCGGGCCGCTCACGAACATTGCGCTCCTGCTAGACGATCAGCCGGAGGCGGCGGCGCGCGTCGACCGAATCGTGCTCATGGGAGGGGCGGTCGCCGAGGGAAACGTCACACCCGCAGCCGAGTTCAACATCTGGGCCGATCCGGAGGCGGCGGCGCAGGTGTTCGCGAGCGGCCTGGACGTGACCATGGTCGGGCTGGACGTGACCCACCAGGCCCTCGTCCTCCCGGAGCACGCGGACCGGCTCCGCTCGGCGGGCCGGGTTGGTGCGGTCGTGGCCGAGCTGCTCGAGTTCTACGGCCGGTTCCACAAGGAGATCTATGGCTTCCCGGGCTCGCCCATCCACGATGCGGTCGCGGTCGCCCACGTCATCCGGCCGGGGCTCGTCGAGACGGTTCAGAGGAACGTCGAGATCGAGGTCGAGTCCGATCTCTGCCGCGGCCGCACGGTCGTCGACCTCTGGCGGCGCACGGGCCGTCCCGAGAACGCGCACGTCGCGGTGGGCATCGACGCGGAGGGCTTTGTCGAGCTCCTCCTCGAGCGGCTCGCCCGGTACGCCTGAACTGCGCCTTTTCCGGAGACTCCCCGGGGCCACCCCGCGCCTCCACCCGAGGTCGATGCTACGGCGGAGATTCGCCGGATGGCGCACCGGACGTGCCAGGTGGCGCGCGGAAGCGTGTCCAACTGCCGCAAGCAGGAGCGGACCGGCTCGCCGCGAAGGTGGCGCGCATGGCTGCCAAGCGTAAGCGCGCCACAAAGGTGCGACCGAGGAGCCCGTCGCGCGTCCGGACGAAGAAGCGACAGCGACGCGGCGCCAAGAGCGACGCCCACCCTGAGCTCATCGGGCTCGGGCTCCTCTGCGTGGGGCTCTTCCTCGCGGCCGTCCTCACCTTCGGGTGGGACGGCGGCGTCGTCGGCCGCGAGGTGGACGAGGGGCTCGACGCGGTGGTCGGCGCTGCGCGCCATCTGCTTCCGTTCGCGCTCGTCGCCGTCGGCGGCCTCATGGTGGCCCGCTCGAGCCTCATCGAGGTTAAGCCCTTCCGCACCGGGCTGGTTCTGCTCACACTCGGCCTTCTCGCAATGCTCGGTACCGAGCGGGGCGGCGCGGTCGGAGACGGGCTCGAATCGGTGCTCGGACGCGCTGTCGGCGAGACCGGCACGTTTCTCCTCGGCGCCTTTCTCCTCTCCGCAGGGATCATCCTCGTGACCGGCGCGTCGGTCGGTGCCGTCATCCGCGGTTCCGCGCACGCCGCTCGCGAGACCGCTGCCGTGGCACGAAGGACGGTGCCGCGCCTCGTCCCGCAGCAGCCGCCTCTCGCGGAACCGAGGGGCGACGGAGGCCCGCCGGTCGACGGTGAAGCCGCCTACCCGGACGTCGTCGGCTCGTCCGAGTCGAACGGCACGCAGCCGCTCCTCCTTGCCCAGCTCGACGAACCCACCTCACCCGTCGAGGAGCCCGAACCGCCGACGCTCGAGCCGGCCGCCCTCTCCGCCTTCCCGGAGCAGCCTTCCGCCCACCAGGACTACCGCCTCCCCGACCCCGGTGTCCTCAAGCGCTCACGCCCGACGAACAGCCAGCCGGCCAAGGCCTCGGCACGCACCGCCGAAGCGCTCCTGCAGGCGCTTGCGAACTTCGGGGTCGAGGCGACACTCTCCGGCCAGGTCTCCGGGCCGCGGGTGACGCGCTACGAGCTTCAGCTCGCGCCCGGGACGAAGGTCGGCAAGGTGGCCGCCCTGAAGGACGACCTCGCCTACGCGCTCGCAACCACCGAGATCCGCATCCTGGCCCCGATTCCCGGCAAACAGGCCGTGGGAGTCGAGGTGCCGAACCTCGCCCCGAACATCGTCACGCTCGGCGACATCTTCGACGACGTGCCGTCCAGCGCCAGCCCGCTCTCGGTCTGGCTCGGCAAGGACATCTCCGGCGCCTCGGTGTGGGCTGACCTCGCGCGCATGCCGCACATCCTGATCGCCGGCACGACCGGCTCGGGCAAGTCGGGCTGCATCAACACGATGCTCTGCTCCGTGCTCCTCCGCTCCACGCCCGACCAGGTGCGCATGATCCTCGTCGATCCGAAGCGCGTCGAGCTCGGTCTGTACGAGTCGATCCCGCATCTCCTGACCCCGGTCGTCTCGAGCCCGAAGGCCGCTGCTGCCGTCCTCGCCAACGTCCTGGCGGAGATGGAGCGCCGGTACGAGCGCATGTCGCTCGCCCGGGCCCGGAACCTGCCGGAGCTGAACAAGGCGCTGACCGGCGCGGAGACGAGCCGCTGCCCTACCTCCTCGTCGTCATCGACGAGCTCGCCGATCTCATGATGATCTCGCCGCAAGAGGTCGAGGACGCCGTCATCCGGCTGGCGCAGAAGTCGCGCGCCGTCGGCATCCATCTCGTCCTCGCCACGCAGCGCCCGTCGGTCGACGTCATCACCGGGATGATCAAAGCGAACGTGCCCTCCCGGATCGCATTCGCCGTCTCGAGCCAGACCGACAGCCGCGTCATCCTGGACACCTCCGGCGCCGAGAGCCTGCTCGGTCAGGGCGACATGCTCTTCAAGCCGCTCGGCACCTCGCGACTGCAGCGCGTTCAGGGCGCCTTCGTGACCGAGGAGGAGATCGCGCTGATCGTGGAGCAGTGTCGCGGCCAGCGCGAGCAGGAGCTCGACGAGTCGCTCCTCGAGGCGCCCGGCAAGATCGACGCGGACGAGCGACGTCCTGACGGCGAGTTCGATCCCGACGAGGACCCGCTCCTCGACAAGGCGATCGAGATCGTCGTCCAGACGCAGACCGCGTCGGTCTCGCTGATTCAGCGTCGGCTTGCGCGTCGGCTACACGCGCGCGGGCCGCCTCATCGACATGCTCGAGCGGCGGGGGATCATCTCCGGCTACGAGGGCTCGAAGCCTCGGCGCGTCCTGTTTCGGCGAGGCCGAGCTCGAGCGAGTGGTCTCGGCGGCGCCGAGCGCGTTCGCCGGCTAACCAGCGCGGGCCCGCCCGTCCTAGCCATTGGGTCGCCGGGGGAGATAGCATCCGGCGACTCGACTAGAGATAGGGCGACAAGGAGGTTCCGTGCAACGTCATGCGAAGGTGCCGTGGGTGGTGCTGCTTACTCGTCGCGCTGCGTCCTGGCGCTGGCCGCTGCCGGCTGCGGCGGCGACGACGACGAGCACCGACAAGCCGCCGCCGTCGAGAGCGGCACCGACGCGGGGACGGGCTGCGGCCGAGACGATCTCGGTCGGGATGGTGTCCGACACCGGCGGTCTCGACGACCGGGGCTTCAACGAGTTCTCGATCAACGGCTTCGAGCGGGCGCAGACGGAGCTCGGTGTCGACGGGCGCGTCTACACCTCCGAGTCGGCCGACGACTACCTGCCGAACCTGACGGCTGCGGTCGACGACGGTCACGATCTCGTGATCGCGATCGGCTTCCTGATCCAGCCGTCCGTCGTCGAGGTCGCGCTGAGGCGACCGACGTGAACTTCGCCGGCGTCGACCAGTTCTACGGCGAAGAGCCGGATTGCGGCGGCGAGAATCAGTCGCCGTGCGCCGCTGCCGAACGTCCTCGGGCTCCAGTTTCCCGTCCGAAGAGGCTGGCTACCTCGCGGGCGTGGTGGCCGCGATGATGACGAAGACCAACACCGTGTCGACCGTGGGTGGCATCAGCATTCCGCCGGTGAACAACTGGATCGCAGGCTTCCGCCAGGCCGTCAAGGACACGAACCCGGACGTCAAGCTCCTGAACGCCTACTCACAGGACTTCGTCGACCAGGCGAAATGCAAGGAGATCGCGCTCGACCAGATCGCACAGGGTTCGGACGTGGTCTTCCAGGTCGCGGGGCAGTGCGGTCTCGGCGCACTGGACGCCGCCTGTCAGGAAGGAGCGATGGCGATCGGCGTCGACGCCGACCAGTCCTTTGCCGGTGACTGCGTGCTCACGAGCGCGCTGAAGCCGCTCGAGCTGGCCGTCTTCGAGACGATCAAGGCCGCGCAGGACGGCACCTTCGAGGGCGGGACGAACCGCTTCTTCGGCGTCGAGGAGTTCCCGGACGCCGAGCTGCTCGCGCCCTTCACCGACGCCGTACCGCAGGACGTGCAGGATGCGGTCGACGCGGCGAAGGAGAAGCTGATCTGCGGCGAGATCGACCCGCCGGCGACGCTTCGCGAATAAGCAGCGAGTTACGTAGAGGGGGCGGGCAAGACGCCCGCCCCCTCTACGCTTCCCGGCCATGGCAGACGCCCCGCTCCTCGAGCTCAAGGGAATCACGAAGCGATTCCCGGGGATCGCTCGCGAACGACCAGATCGACTTCGAGCTCGCCAAGGGCGAGGTGCATGCGCTCCTCGGCGAGAACGGCGCCGGCAAGTCGACGCTCATGAACATCCTCTACGGGCTCTACCACCCGGACGAGGGCGAGATCCGGCTGAACGGCAAGCACGACCCTGATCGACTCGCCGCGCGACGCGATCGACCGCGGGATCGGGATGGTGCACCAGCACTTCATGCTGATCCCGGTGCATGACCGTGGCCGAGAACATCGTCCTCGCCACGGAGCCGACGAAGGGGCCGTTCCTCGACCTGGCGAGCGCCGAGAAGCGCGTCCGCGAGCTCTCCGACGCAGTTCGGGCTCACGGTCCGCCCGGAGGCGCGGTCTGCCTCGATCAGCGTCGGCATGCAGCAGCGGGCGGAGATCCTGAAGGCGCTCTACCGCGGCGCCGAGATCCTCATCCTCGACGAGCCGACCGCCGTCCTGACCCCGCAGGAGGCGAGCGAGCTCTTCACGATCCTGCGCTCGCTCCAGGCGGACGGGAAGTCGATCATCTTCATCACCCACAAGCTGAACGAGGTGCTTGAGATCGCCGACCGGATCACGGTGCTCCGACAGGGGAAGGAGGTCGACACCGTTCCGCGGGAGGGGGCCACGCAGGAAGGGCTGGCAAAGCTCATGGTCGGCCGCGAGGTCGTGCTCCGGGTCGACAAGGCCGCCGCGACGCCGGGCGAGCCGCTCCTCGTGGTCGAAGACCTGACCGTTCTCGACGAGCGCGACCTCGAGGCAGTCCGTGGCGCCTCGTTCGAGGTGAAAGCAGGCGAGATCGTCGGTCTTGCCGGAGTAGACGGCAACGGCCAGACCGAGTTGATCGACGCGCTGACGGGCCTCCGGAAGCCGGCCTCCGGCCGGATCTCCCTGGTGGGCAAGGACATGACGACGGCAAGCGCCCGCGATTGCCTCGACACGGGTATCGGCCACATCCCCGAGGACCGCCAGGTGCGCGGACTCGTGCTCGACTTCAGCCTGGCCGAGAACCTGGCGCTGCACGACTTCCGAAAGGAGCCGGACTCGAAGTGGGGCTGGCTCTATCCACGCCGGCTGATCCAGCGCGCCGCGACCCTCCTGAAGGAGTTCGACGTGCGAGGCGGCACGCCGCAGACGGCCGCGGCTTCGCTCTCGGGCGGAAACCAGCAGAAGGTCGTCATCGCGCGTGAGGTCTCGCGCGACCCGCGCGTGCTCGTCGCGGCGCAGCCGACGCGCGGCCTCGACGTCGGCGCGATCGAGTTCGTCCACCGGCGCCTGGTGACGGAGCGCGACGAGGGCAGAGGCATCCTCCTCGTCTCGTTCGAGCTGGAGGAGATCCTGTCTCTCTCCGACCGGATCCTCGTCATCTACGAGGGCCGGATCGTCGGTGAGTACCAGCCGGGCGTCTCGGAGGAGGAGCTCGGCATCGCCATGACGGGCGGCCGAAAGGAGGCGGCGTGACGGCCGCGCAGCCCCAGAGGTCGAGCCGGCCCGGACCTCACCGGTGACGCGAGTGGTTCGCCACCCGGATCGGTGGTGTCGCCGTTCCGATCGCCGCGACGCTCCTGGCCTTTCTGATCGGCGGCCTCGTCGTCCTCATCACAGGCTCGAATCCGATCACCGCCTACAAGGCGATCTTCGAGGGCACCGGGCTCAACTGGTTCTTCCCCTGGGTGGGCGGAGAGACCCGCGAGGACGCTGCCAACGACCTCCAGCAGACGCTCATTCTCATGACGCCGCTGATCCTGACCGGGCTCGCCGTCGCCTTCGCCTTCCGCTGCGGGCTCTTCAACATCGGCGGCCAGGGCCAGTACTGGGTGGGCTTCTTCGCCGCGCTGTACATCGGGACGAACCTCGAGGGGACACCGCGGCCCCTTCACATCCTGCTCGCGCTTGGCGCGGCCATCGTCGCCGGCGGGATCTGGGGCGGGATCGCCGGGATCCTGAAGGCGACCGTCGGCGCCCATGAGGTGATCACGACGATCATGCTCAACTGGATCGCGATCTTCGGCGGCTCCTACCTCGTCGAGATCGGCGGGCTGCTCCAGGGTCCGGAGCCTTCGATCCCACGCTCCGCCAACGTGCTCGAGTCCGCGGAGCTCTGGCCGATCTGGGGCAGCCTGCCTTCCCTCCACGCGGGGATCTTCATCGCGCTCTTCGCGCTTGTCGTCTACCACGTGATCCTGAACCGGACGACGCTCGGCTACGAGGTGCGTGCCGTCGGATTCAACCCCGAGGCGGCGCGCTACGGGGGCATCTCCGTGGCCAAGAACTACTTTCTCGCGCTCGCCATCTCGGGAGCGTTCGCGGGCCTGGCCGGCTCGGTCGATCTCCTCGGCTTCAAGTCTGCGGTCTCCACCGGCGACTTCGCAACCAACCTGATCGCCTTCACCGGGATTGCGGTCGCGCTGCTCGGCCGCAATAAGGCGGTCGGGATCCTCTTCGCAGCGCTCCTCTTCGCCGCGCTGGAGGTCGGCACCTCGACGCGGCAACTCGATCCCGAAGTGTTTGAGCCCGCGCTCGCCACAGACCTCGCGACCATGATCCAGGCGCTCGTCATCTTCTTCGTGGGAGCCGAGCTCCTCATCGTCTACATCTGGCGCGTCCGACCACACTTTCGGCGCCCTCGCCTGCAGCCGGAGCTCAAGCGATGACGTCGCAGGCGGCCACGGTCTGGGGCGACGGCGTGCGGCGGCTCCGGGAGACGCGTACGGTCGCGATCACCGGCATCGCGTTCGGCGTCCTGGCCTTCTGGCTCGCGCTCCCCCCGTTCACGACCCAGGAGATCGGCTGGCCGATCGCGGCCGGCATCGTCGCGATCGCGTGTGGGATCGCAGCCGTGCCGCGCGGCGAGCGGAAGCTCGGCTGGTGGGCGATCGGCCTCGGCGTCGTGGGCACCGTCGGCGCGATCTGGCTCCAGGGCCGCGATGCCGAAACGCTGAACAGCATTCTCACCGCAGGGGTGCTCGCCTCGACGCTCCGCTTCGCGACGCCGCTTGCCTTCGCGGCGATCGGCGGAATCTTCTCCGAGCGCGCCGGCGTCGTGAACATCGGCCTCGAGGGGATGATGCTGACCGGAGCCTTCTTCGGGATCTGGGGCTCGGTCTGGAGCGGGAGCTGGGTCGTCGGCCTCCTCATGGCGATGATCTTCGGAGGCCTGCTCGCGCTCATCCACGCGTTCTTCTCGATCCACCTGCGCGCCGACCAGATCGTGAGCGGCTTCGCCGTCAACTTTCTGGCGCTCGGAGTCACCGGCTACCTCTTCAGCTCGATCTATCCCGGCGGCATCCACGAGAACGTGTCGAGAGTCCCGAACGTGAACCTCGAGTTCCTCGGCTCGATACCGGCGATCGGAGACTTCGTGGAGGGTGTGTTCGGCCACCTGAACCTGCTCGTGTGGCTCATGTTCGCCACGGTGATCCTCGGGTACGTCGTCCTCTTCAAGACTCCGATCGGCCTGCGGATCCGCTCGGTCGGCGAGCATCCGAAGGCAGCCGACACCGTTGGGATCTCGGTCTACGGCGTCCGCTACGCCGCGGTCATCACGTCCGGGATCCTGGCCGCGATGGGCGGCGCATTCCTGTCCATCGGCTTTGTCGGGAGCTTCGCCGAGAACATGACGAGCGGCCGCGGCTTCATCGCTCTTGCCGCGGTGATCTTCGGGAAGTGGCGGCCTGGCTGGGCGTTCGCTGCGTGCCTCCTCTTCGGCTTCGGGTTCGCGCTCGCCATACCGCTCCAGCGTGAAGCGGGTATCTCCGAGAACCTCATCTCCACTGTGCCTTACGTCTTGACGCTCCTCGCGCTCGTCGGCCTCGTGGGCCGCTCGATCCCGCCCGCGGCCGTCGGGCGCCCGTACGTCAAGCAGTGAGGAACGGGAAGGCGTTCGCAGCGGTTCTTCTGGGGCTGCTCGCCCTGGCGGTGCTGGCGCTCGGTGTTGCGGCCACGGTTGTGCTCGATCGGATCGAGCTGCTCGAGGCGGCTCCGGCGCTCCCGGTCTGCGCGCTACTCGCCGTCGTCGCCCTGGGACTGGGCGGCCAGGCGCGGACGGCGCACCAACGCTCGCTCGGGCGGATCGGCGGCGCGGCGATCGCGACCTTCGGCCGCTTCCTGGGCGGCCTCGCGCTCGTCCTCGACCTGACGGCGGCGCTCGCCGTCGGCGTCTACGGGCTGCTCGTCGTCTTCGGATAGCGCTGCTCGCTACAATCAAAGGCTCGTGTTCGAGATCGGCAACAGCTTGCGCGAAGCGCGGCTGCGGCAGAACCTGGACTTCGGCTCGGTCGAGGCTGGGACCAAGATCCGTAGCAAGTACGTCCAGGCCCTCGAGGCCGAGCGGTTCGAAGTCCTCCCCGGCGAGACGTATGTCAAAGGGTTCCTCCGCACGTACGCGGAGTTTCTGGGACTCGACGGCCAGCTCTACGTCGACGAGTTCAACTCGCGCTTCACGAGCGCCGAGGAGCCCGTGGCGCCCTCGACGCCTGTGCGAGGCCGGCGCGAGCGCCACCGTGCCGGCGACTCGAACCTCGTCGTGGTGGCCCTCGCGGCGATCGTCGCTGTCACGATCCTGGTGGTCGTCGCCTTCGGGTTCGGAGACGGTGAGCCGAACGCCGATCCCTCGGTGCCGCCGCAGACCTCGAGCTCCCCGGGCGAGACGGGCGAGGCTCCGCCCACTACGTCGGGGGGCGACGAGGAAGGTGCAGAGCCTGAGCTCGCCAAGCTCGTGCTCACGGCGGTCGCGGGCGATTCCTGGCTGTCGGTCCGGGCAGGCAACGCCCGCGGGGAGCAGCTTTACACCGGGACGCTGGAACAGGGTCAGAAGCAGACGTTCACTCGAAAGCGCCTCTGGCTCCAGGTAGGTCAGCCTGCCGCTCTCAAGGTCACGCTGAACGGGTTCCGCATCTCCGACTTCCCGGGCGAGTCGGGCGCGGTGGTCGTCGTCACGGCCAACGGAATCCGTCAACTCGCGGTCACCTAGCTCGGTCGAGAGACTTTGAGCCGACCGCGCGCCGTCGTCGTCGTCACGGGCAGCGAGATCGTCCGCGGCGGGATCCAGGACGAGAACAGCCGGTTTCTGGCGGCCGAGCTCACCGCGCGCGGCCTCGAGCCGGCACGCATCCTGACGGTCGGCGACCAGCCGGACGAGCTCACGCGCGCGCTCGCCGAGGGCACGGCCGCCGAACTCTGTGTCGTATCGGGAGGACTCGGCCCGACGCACGATGACCGGACGATCGAGCTCCTGGCCGCCGCGACCGGCCGTGCGCTCGTCGTCGATGAGACGCTCCGCTCGGAAATAGAGCGCGTCTCGAAGAGCATTGCCGAGCGCCTCGGCAGGCCGTTCGCCGACTTCATGGAGGGGATCGTCAAGCAGGCCACGCTGCCGGCGGGAGCCGTCTCGCTCGGCCTCGCTGGGACGGCGCCCGCCGTTCTCCTGGAGCACTCGGAGCGAGTCGTGGTCGCCCTGCCAGGGCCGCCGGGCGAGCTCCGCCGTCTTTGGCCCGCCGCGTTGGGCCACGAGGCGGTGGGACGGCTGCTCGCGCGCGCGCCGAAGGTCGAGCATCGCGTGCTTCGCTTCTTCGGGCCAAGCGAATCCGCCGTGGCGCGGGCCGTCGCCGAGGGCGGGGGAGAGGGAGCGGGCCTCGAGATCACCATCTGCGCCCGCGATCTGGAGATCCAGGTCGATCTCCTCGGGGCGGATGGTACAGAGCGGCGGGCGGGCGAGCTCGAGCGCACGCTTCGGGAGCGATTCGGGACGGCGCTCTTCGCCGACGACGAGCGGCCCGTGCATGACCTCGTACTGGCCGCTTGCCGGGAAGCGGGACTCAGGCTGGCAACGGCGGAGTCCTGCACGGGCGGACTCGTCGGGTTCAGGCTGACGTCCGTCCCGGGTTTCTCCGACGTCTACCTGGGCGGAGTGGTGTCGTACGCCGACGTCGCGAAGACGGGGCTGCTCGGCGTGCCTGAAGACCTCCTCGCGACACACGGCGCTGTGTCCGCGGAGACAGCGGAGGCGATGGCGGCGGGGGTCCGTGACGCCCTTGACGCCGACGTCGCCGTCGCCGTGACAGGCGTCGCGGGTCCAGGGGGTGGGACGGCGGAGAAGCCGGTCGGCCTCGTCTTCCTCCATGCCCTGACTCCGGATGCCGGGGAGGGTGTCGAGCTGCACATTCCCGGCGATCGGGACGCAGTCCGCTCGCGGGCTGCTGCGAGCTCACTTCACCTCCTGCGGCGTCTCTTGACACAGTCGGTGACACTCACGCGCGCATCCGCGCGGTAGCGTGGCCGCACATGAGCGACTGCGCCTCTTCTGCGCGCTTCGGCTCACGCCGGAGACTCTTGATCGGCTCACTGCCTGGCAGGCCGAGCTCGCCCTCGCGCAGGGCGTACGCGTTGTGGTGCGCGAGAATCTCCACGTCACCCTCGCCTTTCTCGGGGCGACCCCGGCAGAGCGGGTCGGCGAGGTCGCAGAAGCACTTCGCTCCGCTGCGAGCGGAGTCGAGCCACCCCGGCTCGCGGCCGCCCACTACCGCGAAACGAAGAGCGTCGGCATGGTCGTTCTCGACGACGAAGGTGACCGCGCGGGCTCTCTGGCAGCGCACCTCCAGGCCCGGCTGGAGTCCCTCGGTCTGTACCGCGCGGAGCCGCGTCCGTGGCTCCCGCACGTCACCGTGGGGCGCTTTCGGGAGCGGCCGCGCCTCGAGCCTCCGGTTCCGGATCTGGGGCGGTTCGCGCCGTCCGGGGCAACGGTCACCATGTCGGTTCTGCGACCGACGGGGGCGCAGTATGCGGACATCGAATCGGTTGCACTAGGAGGTTGAGCACATTGGATCGCGAGCAAGCACTCGACGCCGCTCTGAGCCAGATCGACCGCCAGTTCGGCAAGGGCTCGGTCATGAAGATGAACGACCAGGCGCAGATCGCCATCCCGTCCGTCTCGACGGGGTCGCTGTCACTCGACGTCGCACTCGGCGTCGGTGGCCTGCCGCGCGGCCGCATCATCGAGGTCTTCGGCCCCGAGTCTTCTGGAAAGACGACGCTCGTCTATCACGTCATCGCGGAGGCCCAGAGGCGTGGCGGGATCTGCGCGTTCATCGACGCGGAGCACGCAATGGACCCCGCGTACGCCAAGCGGATCGGCGTCAACATCGACGACCTCCTCGTCTCGCAGCCGGATCACGGCGAGCAGGCGCTCGAGATCGCCGAGCTCCTGATCCGCTCGGGCGCGCTCGACGTCGTCGCGATCGACTCGGTCGCTGCGCTGACGCCGCGCGCGGAGATCGAGGGCGAGATGGGCGACAGTCACGTCGGCCTCCAGGCACGCCTCATGAGCCAGGCCCTACGGAAGCTCGCCGGCACCCTGAACCGCACCGGAACCGTGGCGCTCTTCACGAACCAGCTCCGCGAGAAGATCGGCGTCATGTTCGGTAACCCGGAGACCACTCCCGGCGGGCGGGCATTGAAGTTCTACTCGTCGGTACGGCTCGACATCCGCCGCATCGAGACCCTCAAGGAGGGTGTTGAGGCGATCGGCAACCGCGTGCGCGTGAAGGTCGTGAAGAACAAGGTCGCGCCGCCCTTCAAGCAAGCCGAGTTCGACATCATCTACGGCGACGGAATCTCCTGGGAGGGCACTGTCCTCGAAGTCGGCCTCGAGAAGAAGATCGTCCAGAAGTCCGGTTCGTACTTCAGCTACGGCGAGGAGCGTCTCGGCCAGGGTCGCCAGAACGCGACGGCCTTCCTCCGAGAGCATCCTGATCTCACTGAAGGAATCGTGCGCGCTATCCAAGCTGCGCTCGGGGAGGATGCGATCGCCTCCTCCCGGCTCCTGCCGGTCTCGGGCAATGGTGCCGGCCCGGCCGGGGCGGCAGGCGATGAAAAGGCGGAGAAGGCGGAGAAGGCCGCCAGCGCGGCCAAGCCTGAGAGCGCTGAGCGGGTCGAGGTGGAGCAGGACGCGAAGAAGGTCGCCTCGTCTGCCTGATCCGTCGCAGCGCGGCCCGGCGCGCCTGACGGCGCTCCGGCGGGTTGCACCGGGGCGCGTCGCGCTCGAAGTCGACGGCTCGCCGTGGAGGACCGTTCCGGATGAAGTGGTCGTCCGTGCCAGGCTCGCCCTCGGTCAGCGGCTCGATCGGCCGGCGCTCCGGGAGATCCGTCGCGAGCTCCGGCGCGCCGACGCGCGGGTGAAGGCCGGCCGGACGCTTGCTCGCAGAGACGTCTCCGAGGCGGCGTTACGGGCGAAACTCGAGCAAAGCGGCATCCCCGCTCCGGTCGCCGGCGAGACGGCCGACTCACTCCGGCGCATCGGCGCCCTCGACGACAGGCGCTTTGCGCAGAACCGGGCCCTCAGCCTGTGCGAGCGCGGGTGGGGGGACGAGGCGATCCTGGCCAAGCTCGACGCGGAAGGAGCGCCCACCGGCGCGGCGCGTGAGGCGGTGGGAGCCCTACCGCCTGAGCACCAGCGCGCCGTTCGAATCGCCTCCGGGCTCGCTCCGCGAAAGGCAGCGGGCCTGCTGGCGCGGCGGGGCTTCGCCCAGGATACGGTTGAGGCGGCGGTCCCCATGCTGGACGTGGAGCCCGAGACGAAGCTACGATAGGGGCTCATTCAGCTCGATATGAAGTGCCTGCTCAGGAACGGCTTTCGCCGAATCGGATTCCTTGAACTCCATACACGACAACACATCGACATGGGCAACGAAGCACGAAGCGCGCGGATCTGGAGGCCGCCCGTAGCCGGCCCCTAGGCCGGCGCCAGCGCACCAGCCTGCCCGCCCCGATTCCCGGAACGTCGTTCCTGCCGGCCCGAAAGGTGGGAACGAGCAATGCTGATCGTGATCGGCATCCTGATCGGGGTCGCCGTCGGCCTCGCGGTCGGCGCGACCATCGGGAGCCGTGTCCTCATGGGCCGCCGCGTGCTGGCGGCACGCGAGGAGACCGAGCGGCTGACCGAGGAAGCCCGCCGAGCCGCGGACGCCATCCGGCGGGAGGCACAGGTCGAATCGAGGGAGGAAGCCCTCAGGATCCGATCCCAGGTGGAGCAGGACCTCACCGGACAGCGCGCTGAGATCGCGAAGATCCAAGAGCGTACCGCCGGCAAAGAGCAGGCTCTCGACCAGAAGACGATCGAGCTCGAGCGTCGGGAGCAATCGTTTCTCGACCGTGAAACGCACGTCAAGCAGCTCCAGGAGGAGCTGAAAGCGGCGAAGGACGACCAGCTGAGGTCGCTCGAGCGAATCTCCGGGCTGACCGCATCGGATGCGAAGCGTCAGCTCCTCGAACAGACGGAAGAGCAAGTCCGCCACGAGATGGCACGGATGGTCCGCCAAGTCGAGGAGGAGGCCACCCTCGAGGCTCGCCGCCGGGCTCGTAACCTCGTTTCCGACGCCCTTCAGCGAGTTGCCGCGAGCCACGCGGCCGAGACGACGGTCGCCTTGGTCGAGCTTCCTTCGGACGACATGAAGGGCCGGATCATCGGCCGCGAAGGCAGGAACATCCGCGCGCTCGAGAACCTGACCGGGGTTGATTTCATCATCGACGACACCCCACAGGCTGTCGCGCTCTCGTCGTTCGACGGCGTCCGTCGCGAGGTCGCGAAGCTGACGCTCACCAAGCTCGTCGAGGATGGACGCATCCACCCGGCGCGGATCGAGGAGATGTACTACCAGTCGAAGGCCGAGATCGAGGAGCACATCCAGCGCGCCGGCGAACAGGCGGTCTTCGAGGCGAACGTCGGGACGATGCACGAGGAGCTCGTCAAGCTCCTGGGCCGGCTTCGCTTCCGGACGAGCTACGGGCAGAACATCCTCAAGCACTCACTCGAGTGCGCCCATCTGGCCGGGATCATGGCCTCGGAGCTGGGCGCCAGCGTCAAGACCGCGAAGCGGGCTGCTCTCCTTCACGACCTCGGTAAGGCGCTCACACATGAGGTCGAGGGGACCCACGCGGCGATCTCTGCCCAGCACGCGAAGAAGTTCGGCGAATCGCAGCACGTCGTCCACGCGATCGAGGCGCACCACTACGAAGTGCAGCCGCAGACCGTCGAAGCGGTTCTCGTCATCACTGCCGACGCAATTTCCGCGTCGCGGCCCGGCGCCCGCGGCGAGAGCCTCGAGAACTACATCAAGCGCCTCGAGACGCTCGAGGAGCTTGCCTCGTCGAAGAAAGGCGTGGAGCGCGTCTATGCCCTCCAGGCCGGCCGAGAGGTACGGGTCATGGTGAAGCCCGAGGACATCTCAGATGACGAGGCCGCGCTCCTCTCCCATGAGATCGCCCGGGAGATCGAAGGAGCCCTCGAGTACCCGGGCCAGATCAAGGTCACAGTGATCAGAGAGAGCCGAGCGACGGAGTACGCGAAGTGACGACCGCTAGGAGCCCTGGCCTACGGGGAGCCGACCGCGCCTTTCGAGGTCAACCGCCGCCGCCGTCTCCTCCGTCGCTTCTCCGAACGCGTCGGACTGAGGGGCGATCGGGGCCGCGCTCACGCCTGCGGAAGGCTCGCACCACTGCCCGGAGGACGACGCCGGAGAGGACGACGAAGATCCCGAGGAAGAGAAGTGCGACGAAGATTTCCATGCGCCGAGAGGAGCGACTGCTCAGCAGAGCGTAACCGGTGAGCCGCGGCTCAGGCTCACAGGCTTCCGCCAAATTCTCCTGGCCATCCTGCCGACTAAGGCGACCTCCCCGACCATCGGCCGATCGTAGTCCAAGGCCCACTGAGACCCACGTTACGATGACCTAGCGATGAAGCGCTACCACGTCACGACGTTCGGCTGCCAGATGAACGCTCACGACTCCGAGCGCATCAAGGGCATGCTCGAGGAGCTCGGCCTGGGGGAGGCGGTCTCACCGGACGATGCCGACGTGCTCGTCTTCAACACCTGCACGATCCGGGAGAAGCCCGACCAGCGACTCGCGGCGCACCTCGCCCAGGCGCGCGCGGTCAAGGCGCGTGACCCGGAGCGCGTGATCGCCGTCGGCGGCTGCTACGCCGAGGCGCAGCGCGGCCGGCTCTTCGATCTCTACCCGTTCGTCGACGTCGCCTTTGGGCCGGGCTCGATCTCACACCTCGGCGAGTGGCTCGGCGCCGGCGGGGCAGGTGTCGATCGAGGCCGGTTCGGGATCGCGGACGAGCGAGAGTTCGCCGCCGGGTTGCCCGGGCACCGCGAGCGCTCCTTCCAGGCCTGGGTGCAGATCTCCATGGGCTGCAACTCGAGGTGCGCGTACTGCATCGTCCCGTCTGTGCGCGGGCGCGAGGTCAGCCGCCGGCCCGGCGAGATCGTGGCCGAGGTGAACCGCCTCGCCGCCGAAGGCGTCCGCGAGGTGACGCTGCTCGGCCAGAACGTCAACTCATGGGGCCGCGACCTCCTGCCTCAGATCCGGACCGAGTTCGGCGAGCTCCTCCGCGCCGTCGACGCCGTGGACGGAATCGAGCGGATCCGGTTCACGAGCCCGCATCCGAAAGACTTCCGCGAGCCGGTCATCGCCGCGATGGCCGAGTGCGGGGCGGTGTGCGAGCACGCGCACCTGCCGCTCCAATCCGGCTCAACGCGGATCCTGAAGGCGATGCGGCGCACGTACTCGCGGGAGAAGTTCGTGGCGCTAGCCGAGCGGATGCGGGCCACGATCCCCGACCTCGCGCTCTCCACCGACCTGATCGTCGGTTTCCCGGGCGAGACCGAGGACGACTTCCGCCAGACCCTCGAGGCAGTCGAGGAGGTCGGGTTCGACGGCGCCTTCACGTTCGTCTTCAGCCCGCGAGGAGGGACAGAGGCGGCGACGCTCGCCGACCAGGTGCCTGACGAAGTGAAGCAAGACCGAATCGAGCGACTCGTCGACGTCGTCCAGCGGGTTGCTGCCGAGCGAAACCGCACGCGGATCGGCGGCGTCGAGGAGGTGCTCGTCGAGGGGCCGAGCCGAACAGATCCGGCGTTCCTGCGCGGCCGCACCCGCCGCAATACGACCGTGAACTTCCGCGGCGAGGCTCGGCCCGGCGAGCTCGCGCACGTCTGGATCGAGGACGCCACGTCGACGACCCTTCGCGGCGTCGCGGCAAGCCTCGTGGCCGCCTAGCCGGCGCCGTGCACGACCCGAACCTCCGTGAGGGCGAGCGGCTCGCCCCGGTTCCGCCCGTCCCGGAGCCGCGCGGCGGTGTGCGCGGCCTCGTCCGCCTCGCGGCGATCGATACCGGGCCGCTCCGCCGCCACCGGGATTTTCGACTCCTCTTCGCCGGCCAGGCCGTCTCGTTCTTCGGGTCGATGGTCACGTACGTCGCGATCCCGTACCAGGTCTACCAGCTCACCGGCTCGTCGCTCCTCGTCGGTTTGCTCGGACTGGCGGAGCTCGCGCCGCTACTCGTCACTGCGCTCGTCGGCGGCGCGCTCGCGGACGCAGTCGACCGGCGCCGGATGGTGCGCTTCGCGGAGCTCGGGCTCTCGCTCGCGGCCGGTGTTCTGCTCCTGAACGCACTCCTGCCGGAGCCGCGGGTCTGGGTGCTGTTCGTCGTCGCGGCGATCATGGCCGGGCTCGACGGCATCCAGCGTCCGTCCCTGGACGCGCTCACCCCGCGGCTCGTGGAGCGGCACGAGCTGCCTGCCGCGAGCGCGCTCGACTCCTTCCGCGGCAACATCGGGATGATCGCCGGGCCGGCTGTAGCCGGCGTCGTGATCGCAACCGGGGGCCTGGAGGTCACGTACGCGATCGACGTCGGCACCTTCCTCTTCTCGCTGGCGATGCTGACTTTGATGCGGGCCGTGCCGCCCCCGCCCGAGGCCGAGCCTCCGAGCCTCCGGCGGATCGTCGAGGGCATCCGCTACGCCGCGAGCAAGGACGAGCTTGTCGGAACCTACGCCGTCGACCTCGTGGCCATGTTCTTCGGTATGCCGCTCGCGCTCTTTCCGGCGTTTGCGGAGAAGTTCGGGGGCGCGAGCGCGCTCGGTCTCCTCTACGCGGCTCCGTCAATCGGCTCGCTTCTCGCAACGCTGACCAGCGGGTGGGTCTCGCGCGTCCACCGTCACGGGCTCGCAGTCATCGTCGCGGCGGCGGGTTGGGGGATCGGGATCACCGTGCTCGGCCTCTCCTCGAGCCTGCCGCTGGCGCTGGCAGCCCTCGTCTTCGCCGGGGCAGCGGACATGATCTCGGGCATCTTCCGTTCGACGATCTGGAACCAGACGATCCCCGATCACCTCCGCGGGCGCCTCGCGGGGATCGAGCAGCTTTCCTACTCGGCCGGCCCGCTGCTCGGCAACGTCGAGTCCGGCGTCGTCGCGGCGTTCGCGGGGGTACGTGCGTCGATCGTCTCGGGTGGCGTCCTCTGTATCGTGGGAGTAGCCGTCACTGCCCTGGCGCTGCCGGGGCTCCGCGCCTACGACGCGCGCAAGCACGACGCCACGCCGCCGGAGCCTAGCCCTACGTGAGCGTCATCGCAGTCTTCGGGCCGACTGCGAGCGGCAAGAGCGCAGTCGCGGAGGCGCTGGCCGAGCGCCTTCCGGCGGAGCTCGTCTCGGCCGACTCGATGCAGGCGTATCGCGGCTTGCCGATCTTGACGAACCAGCCCGAGCGGCCGACGCGCCTCGTGGGAGTCTGGCCCCTGGAGCACGAGGCCTCGGTGGCGGAATACGCCGAGCTCGCACATGCGGCGATCGACGAGATCCTCGCCGGTGGCCGAACGCCAGTCGTCGTCGGCGGCACCGGTCTCTACCTGCGGGCGGCGCTCGTCGACCTCGGTGTCCCTTCGGCTCCAGCGCCCGGCCTGAGAGCGCGCCTCGACTCGCTCTACGAGCGTGTCGGACCCGAGCGTGCTCATGCATTACTCGCCCAACGGGATGCTGCGGCGGCGGAGGTCGTTCATCCCAATGACCGGCGGCGCGTCGTCCGCGCCTTGGAGCTGACAGAGGCGGGAGGCTCCTTGCGCCCGGTAGAGAGCCGGCTCTGGAGCGATGAGGTCCGACACCCGACCCTGATCATCGGCCTTGACTTGCCACGCGACGAGCTGGCCCGGCGAATCGCCGAGCGCACGCGCTCGATGCTCGCGCGCGGCGCCGCCGAAGAGGCGAGGCAAGCCGCGGCGGGTCCCTCTCGTCGACCGCGCGCCACGTGATCGGGCTTCGCGAGCTGACCGAGCTCCCAGCGTCCGACGCCGAAGCGGCAATCGAGCGGCGTACGCGCCGATACGCGGCCTACCAGCGCAAGTGGATGCGCCGCACTCCGAGGCTCGTTAGCCTCCGGGCGGATCGCCCGTCGGGCGAGATCGCGGATGAGATTCTCGAAGTGGCACGCGCTCGGGAACTCCTACCTGCTCCTCGAGCGGGCTGAGCTCGGCGCGCCGCTCGAGCCGGCCGCAGCGCGTCGGCTCTGCGACCCGCACACCGGGGTGGGCGCCGACGGCGTGCTCGAGATCGTCGCCGTGGAGGGATCGGACGCCGCCGAGGTGCTGATCTGGAATCCGGACGGCTCGACAGCAGAGCTCTCCGGCAACGGCACGCGAATCGCAGCAAGCTGGCTGGCGCGAAGAGAGAGCGCCCGCGAGGTTTCGGTTCGGGTCGGATCGCGTGAGATAAGGGCTGCGCTGAAAGGTGGCGGCCAGGTCGAGACCGTGATCGGTCGGGTCGAGGTGGACGCTTCCGAGACGATCGAGATCGCGGGCGAGCTTGTCGCTCTGACCGCTGTCTCGGTCGGCAACCCGCACGCAGTGCTCGAGCGAGAACTCAGCCGCGAGGAGCTCCTGCGCTTAGGGCCGCTTGTCGAGCGTCATCCCCGGTTTCCCGAGAGGACGAATGTGCAGCTCATGCGTGTGGATGCGCCAGACGCCGTGACCGCGCTGGTCTGGGAGCGAGGCGCGGGCGAGACTCCGTCGTCCGGGACAAGCGCCGTCGCGGTCGCCGCCGTCGCCCTCGCGCGGGGCGCCGTTCGAAGCCCGGTCACGGTTCGCATGCCCGGCGGCGAGCTTCTGGTTGCGCTCACGTCCGACATGGAGGCCCGCCTGACCGGGCCCGCTGAGGAAATCTGCACCGGCGAGCTGGCGCCTGAACTCTTACACGCGCCCTAAGGCGCTCCCAGCCTCCTCCCCTGTGCCGAGCCTACAAGCGAAATACGCGCGTGTCTGTCACGCGAGCGTGCTGATTTGCGCCTCGGCTCACACGGTGACGCCGTGCGTTCGGAGAGCTTCGTTCAGGCTCGTCTTCAGGTCGGTCGAAGCACTTCGCTCGCCGATGATGAGTGCCGCCGGGACGCCGTACGTGCCTGCCGCGAAGTCCTTCGGCCGCGTGCCCGGGATCACGACCGAGCGGGGCGGTACGTGGCCGCGGTACTCGACCGGCTCGGCGCCGGTGACGTCGATGATCGCGGTGGAGCCTGTGATGACCGTATTCGCGCCGAGCACCGCCCCGGCGCCGACGACGACCCCTTCGACCACGACCGAACGCGAACCGACGAATGCGCCGTCCTCGACGATCACCGGCGAAGCCTGGAGCGGCTCGAGCACGCCGCCGATCCCGACGCCCCCGGAGAGGTGGACGTCGGCGCCGATCTGCGCACATGAGCCGACGGTTGCCCAGGTGTCGACCATCGTCCGCGGCCCGACCCAGGCGCCGATGTTCACGTAGCTCGGCATCAGGACAACGCCGTCCGAGAGGAACGAGCCGTAGCGCGCCACGGCGGGCGGTACCACGCGCACGCCCCGCATTTCATAGCCACGCTTCAGCGGCACCTTGTCGCGATATTCGAACGGCTCCGCCTCGAGAGTCTCCATTCCGCGGAGGCGGAAGTAGAGGAGGATCGCCTTTTTCGCCCACTCGTTGACGCGCCAGCCGTCTCCGTCTGGCTCCGCGACGCGCAGCCGACCCTCGTCGAGAAGCCGGATTGCCTCTTCGACCGTTGCGAGCCCGTCGGTCGCGTCGCCGGCTGCCCAGAGCGCCTCGATCTCGGTCGCGAGGCTCAAACGCCGCGCTCCAGGCGCTCGGCAGCCTCTGCGCAGCGCTCCTCGGTCGGCACGAGGGCGAGGCGGAAGTAGCCCTCGCCCGACGGGCCGAGAAACGAGCCGGGCGTCACCAGAATCCCGTGCTCCAGGAGCCGCTCGGCAAAGCCTTCCGAGCTCTCCCCGGTCGGTACTGCCGCCCAGAGGTACATCGTCGCTGCGCTTCCGGCGACCCTCAGTCCCGCCCGAGCGAGCGCGCCGAGGAGCAGCGCTCGCTTCCGCCCGTACAGGGCTCGGTTGCGCTCGACGTGCTCCTCGTCCGACCAGGCGGCGATCGAGGCGCGCTGGACGAACTCCTGCGGCGCCGTTCCGACGCTCGGCCGGAAGGCGCGCAACGCGTCGCAGATCTCGGGGTCGCCGGCGACGAAACCCGAGCGGTAACCGGTCATCGAGGAGCGCTTCGAGAGTGAGTGAAAGGCCACCACGCCCGTCAGGTCGGGCAGCTCGAGGGCAGAGGGAGGCGGCTCGCCGAACCAGAGCTCCGTGTACGCCTCGTCGGACGCGACGACGATCTCGTACTCCGACGCGAGCTCCGAGAGCCGCTCGAAGAAGGAACGAGGTGCATTCGCACAGGTCGGGTTGTTCGGGTAGTTCACCCAGAGCACGGCGACTTTTCGCCACGTGTCCGCGTCGAGAGCGTCCAGATCGGGAAGGAACCCGGCCTCCTCACGGAGGGGCAGAGCCAGCACGCGGGCCCGTGCGAACTGCGCGCCGCGCTCCGGCACCGGGTAGCCGGGCTCGGTGACGACGACGGTGTCCTTGCCGGCCGAGTCGTCGACCACGACCTGGGCGAACGAGAAGATCGCCTCCTTGGCACCAAGGGTCGGCACGATCTGCCGCTCGGGGTCGAGCGAAGCTCCGAAACGCCGCTCGACCCAGGCGGCGATCGACTCGCGAAGCTCCGGAATCCCGGTCGCACGCGGGTAGCCGCCGGTCAGGGGGAGCGCGTCGACGAGGGCCTTCTGGATCAGCTCGTCCGTCGGCTCGCGCGGGTCGCCCATTCCGAGGTCGATTACGTCGACTCCTCGCGCCTCGACGCGCTTGCGGGCTTCGTCCAGGCGGACGAAGGGGTACGTGCTCTGCGCGCGGAGGACTGAGGAAACGCGCATGCCTAGACGCTACCCCTGAGGAAGCGCTGGAGGATCTCGAAGCACCGGTGGAGCGCACCGATCTCAACCTGCTCGTCGGCCCGGTGCGCGTACCGCGTGGCGCCGGGCCCGAAGTTCACGGCCGGAATCCCGGCGGCGTCGAACTCGGCGACGGGCGTCCAGGCCTGCTTCGGCTCGACCGGGAGATCGCCGGCCGCCCGAAGAGCTTCGACGAGCGGAAGGTCGGTCGCGACCCGAGCCGGAGGTGCGTTCGAGGCAATGGTCACCTCACCCGAGCCGGACAGGAGCTCGCGGATCCGCTCGTCCGCCTCGGTGGGAGAGCGGTCGGGGGCATAGCGGAAGTTGACGACACAACGCACGCGATCCGGGACGACATTTGAGGCGATGCCGCCCGCGATCTCGGTCACGGTCGCCACCTCGACGAACCTCAGGCCTCCTACCACTGCTTCACGGGTGGGGAGCGGCAGGAGCCTCCCGAGCTCCTCGACTGCCGCATCAACGGCATTTCGGCCGAGCCAGGGCCGGGCCGAATGGGCACTCTCCCCGCGAAAGACGAGCTCGGCGTTCAGGTTGCCGAGACACCCTGCCTGGATCGTGTTGTCAGTCGGCTCGAGCATGACCGCCAGGCTCGCCTCCCGGAGCGGCGGATGGGCGGCGAACAGCCCGGGGAGCGCGCTCTCTTCGGGTGGCAGCTCCTCCCGCGGGAAGAACAGGAGCGCCGGTTCCAGGGCAAGCGACGGCTTCTCCGCGGCGAGCCAGCGGGCGAGCTCGACCAGCACCGCGACGCCGCCCTTCATGTCGCTGGCGCCGAGACCGTGAACGGCGCCGGCATCGATTCGGCCCGGGATGTTGTCCTGCGGGGGAACGGTGTCGAGGTGTCCGGCGAGGACGACGAGCGGCTTCCCGGTCCGCGGCGGCTCGTAAAGGAGCGTCTCCCCGTCCCGAAAGGCCAGCTCGAGCGAACCGGTCGGCACCTCGGCTCGCACGTACTCCGCGGCCGCCGCCTCCTGGCGGCTCTCGGATGGTATGTCGACGAGCGCGAGCGTGGTCGCTGCCAGACGCTCGGCGTATGGGTTGTCGCCGGCCACGCCGAGACCCTATCCCCCCGCAAGGCGGGCATAATCAGGCCGTGAGCCAGCGACAGCCGGATCCCGCGCCCGGGGCGGAGCCAGAGCGCGGCTTCCTTGCAGCGGTCGTTCCCCAGGGTATGGACGTCGAGGATGAGCTCGCCGAGCTCCGTGAGCTCCTGCGAACCGCCGGCGTGAAGCCGGTCGGGGAGATCGTGCAGCGCCGGCCGGCGCCCGATCCCCGCACCTACGTCGGCAAGGGAAAGCTCGTCGAGCTCAAGCAAGCCGTATCGGAGGCGGGCGCGGAGTCGCTCGTCGTCGACGACGACCTCGATCCGAGCCAGCAGCGGCGGCTGGAGGACGAGCTCAAGCTCCGCGTCGTCGATCGCACGCAGCTCATCCTTGACATCTTCGCCCAGCACGCGGTCACGGCCGAAGGGAAGCTCCAGGTCGAGCTCGCCCAGCTCGAATACAACCTGCCTCGGATGCGCGGCCTGTGGCAGCACCTCGAGCGCCTCGGTGGCGGCATCGGTACGCGCGGCCCCGGCGAGTCGCAGCTCGAGACAGACCGGCGGCTGGCCAGGCGGCGCATCAGCATCCTGAAGGATCGCCTACGCCGGCTGGAGCGTGGCCGCGAGACCCAGCGGAAGAACCGGCGGCGTAGTGAGACCCCGGTCGTCGCCCTGGCCGGCTACACCAACGCGGGAAAGTCGACGCTCTTGAATGCGCTCACGGACGCCGCCGTCTCCGTCAACGACAGGCTCTTCGAGACACTCGACCCGACCACGCGCGGCTTCGAGCACGACGGCCGGCGCTATCTCGTAACGGACACCGTCGGTTTCATCCGCCGCCTGCCGCATCAGCTCGTCGAAGGCTTCGCCGCGACGCTCGAAGAGACGCTCCTCTCCGACCTCGTGCTGCACGTCGCGGACGCGTCGGAGGCGGACGAGCGGCTCGACGAGACGATCGCTGCCGTTGAAGCTGTGCTCCGGGAGATCGGGGCTTCCGAGCTACCCGTCGAGCTCGTCCTGAACAAGATCGACGGCGTCGACGTCCTGCGCCGGCGTCGGCTCGCGAACCGCTTCCCGGGCGCGATCCAGATCTCCGCCCAGACCGGGGAGGGGCTCGACGAGTTGCGCGCTCGGATCGCTGAGCGCTTCGCCGAGCGGTTTGTGCCGGTGCGGCTCGTCGTCCCGCACGACGAGGGCCGCGTCCTGGCTCAGCTGTACGAGCTCGGGGCTCCGATCGAGGAACGGGTCGACCGGCCCGACGGCGTGTACCTGGTGGCGAAGCTCCCGCGATCCGAGCTCACGCGCCTCGCCCCGTACCTTGTCTCCGAGCCCGCCACACAGGCCGAGCGCGTGTGATCGAGCTGCCGATCCGGCGCGTACGCCCGGATGCGCGCCTGCCCGAGCGTGCATATGCGGGAGATGCGGGCCTCGACCTGGCCACCTGTGAGCGCCTCGTGCTCGATCCGGGGGAGCGCGCCGTGGCGCCCACCGGCCTCGCCGTCGCGATCCCTGAGGGCTACGCAGGCTTCGTCCAGCCCCGCTCGGGGCTCGCGGCCCGGCACGGGATCGCCCTCGTGAACTCTCCTGGACTCATCGACTCGGGGTATCGCGGGGAGATCAAGGTCGTTGTCCTGAACACCGACCGCGAGCGGCAATTCGTCGCCGAACCGGGCGAGCGGATCGCGCAGCTCGTCGTCCTGCCTGTGCCGGAGGTCACGCTCGAGATCGTGGACGAGCTGCCCGGCAGCGAGCGTGGCGCGCGCGGATTCGGTTCGTCGCGAGTCGGGTGATGGAGCCGCGGATCCGCGTCTCGGCGCTCCTCCAGCGGGAAGGCCGACTGCTCCTGTGCCGGCACGAGCAGGACGGAAGGGGCGAGAAGTGGCTGCTGCCGGGCGGCGGGGTCAAGGTGGGGGAGAGCATCGCCGACGCCCTGCAGCGCGAGCTGACAGAGGAATGCGGGATCGAAGAGGATCTGCCGCTCGAAGGGCCGATCGCCCTCGTCGAGTCGATCCCGCCACCCGGCTCCCTCGTCCGGAAGCACGTCGTCCACGTCATCTTCGCGGGGCACCTGGGCGGACGTTCACTCGAGGCGGTCACCTCGGCCGACGCCGCGGTTCGCGGACACCGGATGTTCGGCGTCGAAGAGCTAGCCGGGCTTCGGCTCCACCCGCCGATCCAACGCTTCCTGGCCCGCTGGGAGCCGGGCGATCCGGTCGTCTACCTCGGACCGCTCTGGGCGCCGTGAGCTTTCAGTAGCGGCCCCCGCGGGTGTGCGCCCGCTCCGCGGCGACGCTCTGCGCCGCCGACTCGAGAGCGTCCGGGAGCTGCTCGAGCACGGGCGGTTCGCCCTGCCGTCGTGCGAGGGCCTGTCCCAGGAGCCAGTCGGCGAGCCAGGGATTCCGGGGGAGCAGCGGCCCGTGGAGGTACGTCCCGAGTGCGCGGCCGCGGCGGCAGCCCTCATAGCCGCTTTCGCCGTCGTTTCCGAACCCCGCAACCACACGGCCGAGCGGCTCGGCCTCCGGCCCGAGGATCGTTCGGCCGGCGTGGTTCTCGAATCCCGCGAGCGAGCGCCTGACGCCCGGCGCAAGCTCACAGTCGAGGAGGACGTCGCCGATCATGCGCCGCTCACCGGCGATCGTGTGGTGGTCGAAGATGCCGGCTCCCGGGAGCTCCACCCCGGATCGATCGCGATAGAAACGCCCCAGGAGCTGATAGCCGCCGCACACCGCGAGGATTGCGGCCCCGCCGTCGAGCGCCGCTTCGAGCGATCCGGCACGAGCTGCGAGATCCGGCGCGATGAGGGCTTGCTCGCGATCCTGCCCGCCGCCGACGTAGAGCAGGTCGTGCGCGCCGGGGTCGAGCGGGTCGCCGGGCCCGATCCCGTGCCATTCGAACTCGATTCCGCGCCAGGCGGCCCGCTGAGAGAGCACGGCCATGTTCCCGCGATCGGCATAGATGTTCAAGTGATCCGGATAGAGGTGCCCGACGACCACCTTCACGCTGCGGTCTCCTCCCAGTAGGGCCGCACGAGCCCCCGCTCGCCGGCGATGCGCCGCAGCGCCAGCATGGCCGTGTAGGTGGGGAGGACGACGAGCTCGCCGCCGGAGGGAGTCAGCGCGAGGCCGCGGTCGAGGGCCGTGCCGAGCTCACGGACGACTTCGATCCGGTCGGGGGCCAATCCGCCGTACTTGGCTCGAAGCGCCAGCTCTTCGGCGCGGGAGCCCGTAACCACGAGCCGCTCCAATCCCTCGAGGAGGGGCTCGAAGTCGACGTCCCAGATCCACGAAACGTCGCGACCGTCGGCGATCTCGTCGTTCAGCGCGATGACCGCCAGGCGCGGCGGCTTCTCGGCGAGGAGCGTGCGGATCGCCTCGTTCGCGCCGGCCGGGTTCTTGACCAGAAGGAGCAGCGCACCCTTGTCGCCAACGGCGATTCGCTCGAACCGGCCGAACGCCGCCCGGAACCGTCCGAGACCCTCACCGACCTCGGCGAGGGAAGCGCCGAGCACCAGGGCGAGCGATCCTGCGGCGAGCGCGTTGTAGACGTTGTAGAGGCCCGGCAGCCCGATCTCCACCCGTGTGGTTCCCTCAGGGGTCACGAGCTCGAACGAGGAGCGCTCGAGCCCGCGAAGCGTGATCTCGCGGGCCGCAACGTGGAGATCTGGCCGTCGCGCGTCGCAGCCAGGGCAGCGGAAGTCGCCGAGGTGGCCCACGTACGCCGCCTCGTACGTGTAGGGCGTTCCGCAGGTGGCGCAGTACTTGGAGTCCGCGGCGTGGGGGAGTCGCTCCCGCGCCACGCGAGGATCATCGAGGCCGAACGTCAGGACGTCCTCGCGATCGCGAACGAGCCCGGCCAGAAGGGGATCGTCCGCGTTGACGACAACCTTCGCAGAGCGGTCGAGATCCGCGACGGTGGCCCGCCAACGCTCGGCGATCAGCTCGAGCTCGCCGTAGCGGTCCAGCTGGTCGCGAAAGAGGTTCCCCAGGCAGACAACGCGGGGGCGAAGCTGGCGGGCAAGCTCCGGAAAGGCGCCCTCGTCGACTTCGAAGAGACCGAGTTCCGCGTCGCGTGCCTCGAGCAGCGTCGAGGCCACACCCGAGACCAGGTTGGCGCCGGCGCGATTGTGGGCGAGCCTGACCCGGGGCGCCAGGATCTCCGCGACCATCGCGCAGGTCGTCGTCTTTCCGTTCGTGGCGGAGACGAGGGCCGTTCCCCGAGGGAGTCGCGCCGCAAGAATGCCCAGAGCGTCCGGATCGAGTGTCGCGAGGATCTTGCCGGGCAGGGTGGTGCCGCCACCCCGAGCCGCCAGTCGCGAGAGCCGGCCCGCCGCTCGGGCGAGCGCGATCTCGAGCGTGAGGCGCACGTGGGCCAGTCTAGATGGGCGGGGGAGCGGCCCGTCTAGCCGCCCACACCCCTCGTTCGAGGGATGTTTGCGCGACTCACGCGAAAGGGGGACGTAGGGGTCACCGCAGGCTCGTAGGTTTCGCAAGGCGGAAACGCCATTGCGGTCAACGGGACAGGAGAGAAGAGTTGTCGGATCTGCGGCACGACGGAGGTAGCACGAGGCGCGTGCGCTCGAGCGCGCTCTGGGGCAAGGGCTCGGGCGACTCGCGCTCGAGCGCGCTCTGGGGCAAGGGTGGACGCGGCTTCACCACGGTTCTCGTCGTCCTCGTCACCGCATTGACGGCGCCCATCGCTGCGACCGCCGACAGCGGCTCGAGCTCCGGCCTTTCGGCCCCTGCCTTCGCTCCCGCGATTCCGGCCCCCGGACCCGCCGCGAAGAATTCCTCGCGGTCCGCCTACGTCGACCCAGCCCTCCTCGCGGACGCTCGTAACAACTCGGGCAAGGTCTTTCGCGTCATCGTGCAGGGCCGGACAACGGAGCAGGTCAAGGACCGCGTCGCCAGCGAGCACGGCAAGCTTCGTCAGACACTCAAGCTTGTCGATGCCGTGGCCGCGACCCTGCGTGGTGAGGACATTCTCAAGCTCGCCAGGCGCAAGGAGGTCTCGGCGATCACGCCAGACCTCCCGATGGGCGGCAGCATTCTCCGCCGCCAGGACTTTTTCTTCCCGCTGAACCAGAACCGCTGGCAGGCCTCGGTCAAGGTCGACAAGCTCTATCCCGACCCGATCGGCGCCAAGGCACCGACGATCGCGGTCGTCGACTCCGGCGTCGACCAGAGCATCGCTGACTTCGGCGGGCGAGTCGTCCACCAGGTCAACCTCGACTCCCGGAACGAAGGCGAATCGGGGGACGACTTCGGACACGGCACGATGGTTGCGGGCGTCGCGGCCGGCGCGGCGATGACGCTGCCCGGCGCCGCCCCGAAGGCAAGGATCGTCTCGCTTCGAACCTCGAACAAGAACAATGAGTCGCTCGTCTCGGACGTCATCGCGGCCGCGCAGTGGATCAAGGCGAACAAGGACGCGTACGGAATTCGCGTCGCCAACTTCTCGCTCCTCGCCGCAGCGCCTTCGAGCTTCGTGTGGGATCCGCTCGACCAGGCCCTCGAGCAGCTCTGGTTCTCTGGCGTCGTCGTCGTCGCTGCCTCCGGCAACCTCGGCCCGGTCCCGATGGATTACGCGCCGGCAAACGACCCCTTCATCATCGTCGTGGGCGCGACCGACACTGGCAACGACGCCCAGACCGGGAACGACGAGGTTGCACCGTTCTCGTCCTACGGGCGCTCGCACGACGGCTTCGCGCGGCCTGACATCGTCGCCCCGGGTCGCTACATGGTGGCGCCTGTGCCGGCCAATGCTTCACTCAAGGGTCTCTACCCGGAGAATGTGGTCTCGGGCGGCTACATGCGGCTCTCTGGCACCTCGTTCGCGGCGCCTGCAGTAGCCGGCATCGCGGCCCTGCTCCTCGCGAAGCATCCTGAGTGGACGCCGGATCAGGTCAAGGGCGCGCTGATGCAGACGACCAGCCCGGTCGACGGGGACGTTGCTCCTCTCGCCGCTGGCGCCGGTTCTGTGAACGCGCAGCGCGCGATGGCCGTCACGAACCCGATCAACCCGAATGCGGCGCTCAACCAGTTCGTCCGCGCAGACGCGCAGGGCAAGAAGAGCTTCGACGCCGAGGCGTGGGTCAAGAACGTGATCGCGAACCCGACTGCTTGGGGCTCGATCACGCTCTCACAAGCCTGGGGTTCCGCGTGGGGCTCCGCCTGGGGCTCGGCCGCCTGGGGCTCGGCGTGGGGTTCCCTCGCCTGGGCCGCGGATCCCGCGCTCGCAAGCCTGACCGGCACCGCCTGGGGCTCTGCCTGGGGCTCGGCTTGGGGTTCCGCGTGGGGCTCGACTTGGGGCACCGCCTGGGGCTCGGCTTGGGGTTCCGCGTGGGGCTCGGCTTGGGGCACCTCCTGGAGCGCCTCGGTGTCCGGGAACGGCGACGAGACGGTCGACGAGGACGCGGTCTGTGCGGCATTCGAGGGCGAGCTGGCGGCGCTGGCTGCGGACGACCCCGCCCGGGCCGATCGGCAGGCCGAGTACGAGACGGTCTGCGGAGCGCCGGCGGACGCTGCACCTGCAGCCGACCAGACTTCGAGTTCTGGCGATTCCGGCGACCAGGCCGGGAGCGTGGAGCCCGAGCCCGACCTCGCGGAGCAGGTGCCCGTCGATGTGCCGCCGGATCCGATCCAGCCAACCGTCCCGTAGGCCGCTCCCCCAGATGGGGGATCTGGAACGAGGTACCTCGAACGGGGGACGTTTCGGCTCAAGCCGAGCCTTAACTTCCACCTGGATGCGGTTGGTGCGTCCTGGCGTGAGCTCCTCGAGGAGGACTGTGGCGAGTTTCTGCGGCATCCGTTTCGTTTCTGCCGGTGAGGCTGCTTGCTGATGGACGGCGCCTTTCCCCTCCATGGACACGCCCCGTCTGTCGACCATGCCTCGCCAGACTTTCCCGTGCGCGCCCGGGCCTTCATGGCTGCGATCGCGCTCGTCACCGCCATCGTCGCCGTCCCACAGATCGTGGAGCTGCGAGCCGACTCGCCCGACTGGGGGCTCTTCGTTCTCCTGGCCGCCGGCGCGAGCCTCGCGCAGCTCTTCGTGGTCACGACGACCCGAAACCAGGTCTACCACACGACGGCGATCTTCTTCGTCGCCGGCGCGCTTCTCCTGCCGCCCGAGTTCGTAGCGCTCCTCGCCCTCGTCTCGCATGTTCCCGACTGGCTGAGAACGCGGTACCCGTGGTACATCCAGACCTTCAACATCCTGAACTTCACGCTCGCGCTCATGGCGACGTGGGGGGCGGCGCACCTCGTCGCCACGCATCCGCCCGTCGGGAATGCAGCGGTCGCAGCAGCCCTCACCGGCGCGGTAGCGGCGATCACGTTCGTCGTGGTGAACCAGATCGGGTTCGCGATCATGATCCCGCTCGCCCGGGGGCACAGCCCGCTCTCGATCATCACCGTCGAGTCGCTGACCACCGACGTCGTCCTCGCGTGCCTCGGCGTCGCAGTGGCGGAGTTCTGGTGGCTCAACCCGTGGCTGATCCCGTTCGCGGTCGCGCCGCTCTTCCTGATCCACCGCTCGCTGAGCGTCCCGGCACTCCAGGAGGAGGCCCGAGTCGACCCGAAGACCGGGCTCTTCAACGCGCGGCACTTCGCTGCCGTTCTCCGCGAGGAAATCATTCGGGCGGAGCGCTTCGAGCGCCCGATGTCGATGATCATGGCCGACCTCGACCTCCTCCGGGAGATCAACAACACCTACGGCCACCTGGCCGGAGACGCAGTCCTCAAGGGTGTGGCCGACATCTTCCGGACACAGCTTCGTGAGTACGACGTCCCGGCGCGTTTCGGCGGTGAGGAGTTCGCGATTCTCCTGCCCGAGACCTCTCCTGAGGTGGCGCTCGAGACCGCCGAGCGAATCCGGCGCGCAGTCTCCGCTGCGAGGTTCGAGATCGAGACTTCGAGCGAGCCGATCAAGGCATCCATCTCCCTCGGCGTGGCGGGGTTCCCGAAGGATGGGACGAGCGTGAACGAGCTCATTCACCAAGCCGACCTCGCCGTGTACAGGGCCAAGCTCCAGGGCCGAAACCGCGCACTTGGTGCAAGCTCGGAGCCGCTCCTGATTCCGGCGGAGCGAAGCGCGCGGCTCGCCTCGGTACCGGAAGCAGACGAGTTCACGGCGCCCGCTCCGCGTGCGGCCCAGGTGCCGCCCGAGACAGAGCGGCGTGAAACCGAACGCCGACGCCACATGACGGCCGGACCCCGCTTTCTGGCGCTCTCGCCTAGCCTCGCGGCCGTCGTCGCCCTGGTGTCAGCCACAGGCATCGGGCTCGGCGTGGCGGCCCTCCTGGCAGGCGGCTATCACGACCTCGTAGGGCTCATGGCGGTCGTCGTGGCCGTCGGCATCGGGCAGGCACTCGCCCTCGAGCTCGAAGGAGGGTCGATCTCGGTGAGCGCCGTGGGAGCGCTGGCCGGAGTCGCGCTCTTCGGCCCCCGGGCGGCCTTGCCCCTCGCCGTGACCATGGCCGTGGTCGCCTGGAGCGCGAGCCGCCACGCGCTCTACTACGTCTGCTTCAACGTCGGCGCTCTCTCGCTCGCGTCCCTGACGGCAGCGACGGCATTCTCCATCGGTGAGAGCCTCAGCGAGCCGCGTCTGAGAGCGGTCGTGACGGCAGTCGCTGGTCTGGTTGCGGGCGGCGCCTACTTTGTCGTCAACACAGGCCTTATCTCCGGCGCCATGGCGATCGAGGGCCAGCACGGCTGGCGAAGTGTCTGGAACGAGCGCTTCGCCTGGCTCCTGCCGCACTACGTCGCCTTTGGCGCGGTCGGAGGTGCGATCGCGCTCGCCTATGAGGCGATCGGGCTCTACAGCCTCGCCGTTTTCGTGCTCCCGCTCCTCCTCATGCGGAAGACCATGGCGGCCTACCTCCAGCACACGCAACGAAGCGCGTCCAAGCTGCGCGAGGCCGCCGCCACGATCCGGAGCCAGAACGCGAGCCTGGAGCAGGCCAACCGGCTCCTACGGGAACGCTCGACGGCGGCGATGGAGAGCCTCTCGGCCACGGTCGACGCCCGTGACGCCTACACAGCCGGCCACTCGCGGCGCGTCCAGCATCTCGCGCTCGCGGTCGGCCGCGAGCTCGGCCTTTCGCAGGCGGAGCTCGACCTGCTGGGTCACGCGGCGCTGTTCCACGACATCGGCAAGCTGGCAGTCCCGGACGCGGTGCTCCTGAAACCCGCAACCCTGACCGGGGAGGAATGGGAGCTCATGCAGCGCCACTCCGACGAGGGCGCGCGTATCATCGACCGCCTTGGCTTCCTGAACGACGCGGTGCCGGCGATCCGCCACCATCACGAGCGCTTTGACGGCGCCGGCTATCCAGACGGTCTGGCAGGCGAGGACATCCCGCTCGGTGCCCGGATCATCCACGTCGCGGACGCGCTCGACTCGATGCTGACGACGCGGATCTACCGCGCTGCGCGGCCCGCTCAGTCGGCGCTCGACGAGCTTCGGCTCGGTGCCGGTACGCAGTTTTGCCCCAAGTGCGTGGGCGCGCTCGAGCGCCTCGTCGACGGCGGTACGCTCGTCGAAGCGGCCCTCCGGCCGCCCATTCTGGCCAACGCTTCGTAGCGGGTCGCACGCACGCCGCAGCGGCTTGCAAGCAGCTCAGCTTGCTCTATCCTCTAAGGGCCACCGTCATGGTGCCGCAGCGCGTCACGCACGCAGGCGAAATCGACCCCGCGGCCCTCGCGGAGTTCAAGACGGGCCTGCGCCGGCGCTATTCGGACAACGAGATCCTGGACGAGCTTCGCGCCTGCGCCGGAAGGCTCCGTCGCTCGCCGACGATGCGAGACCTTGCCGCTGACGAGCGGGCTCGCATCCATCCGCAGACCGCCGTGGAGCGGTTCGGATCCTGGAACGCGGCCAAGCGCCTGGCCGGTCTCCCTGCCCGGCGCTTCGCGACACGCGACGAGCTCCTCGGACAGCTCCGTGCGCTCGGCGACGAGCTGGGGAGGCGCCCGACGGGCCGTGATCTCGCAGCGCGGCGGGGCAGCGCTCCTTCGAAGTCGCTCGTCTGGCACACCTTTGGCTCTCTCTCAGCAGCCTTGCGGGAGGCTGGCTTCGAGGTGCCGACACGGGAAGAGCGAGCGGCCCAGGCGCTCGAGCAGGGCGTGGCGCTCGCGAAACGGATCCGTCGATTGCCGCGCTTTACGGACTGGAGCCAGGCCGCGGCCGCCGACGAGACGCTCCTGACCGAGTGGCAGGTGTACCGGCTCTTTGCAACCGGGCCGGGAGCCTGGGCGGCGTTTCAGTACCGGATCAGGGAGCGCCTCGAGGCGGCTGGCCACCCGGTGGGGGATAACGGCGCCGTCGGCCGAAACAGACGGCGGGGAGGAGGCTAGCTCGGAGCCGCGGCGAGGACGGCCAGGCGGCGCAGGCAGGAGATGCGCTCCTCGGGAGCGCGTACAGCCGGCAGGTCGATCTCCTCACGGAAGTCCCAATCGGGCTCGAAGCTCTCCGCACTCACCACACGGCCGCCCGCGACCGTGAGGAACGTGCCCTCGGGAACCTCGCGCTTGGTGAGGCCCAGGCCGGCGTAGCGCTCTGCGAGTTCGAGCGCCTCCCGCGTCGAGGCGAAAAGGACGCCCTCGCGGCTCTCACCGACCCAGAGAGGTCGGCCGACCCCGCGGGCGAGGAAGAGCTCGCCCGGCGCCCGGCGGTCGAGCCAGGCCGTCGCCATGGCCCCGTACAGCTCCTCGAGCGCGCGTGCGTCGCGAGGAAGCTCCTCGGCGAGCGCGAAGATCGCCTCCGAGTCCACGGTCATTTCGGGCTGGTCGCGCCGCCACCCGTGCCCGGCGAAGAGCTCCTCGTCGTTGACGATGATCCCGTTGTGGATCCCGACCACGGCGCCATGGGAGACGGGGTGGTTGTTCGCGCTCAAGGAAGGATGTCCCTTCGTGTAGTCCCGGACGTGGACGAGAACCTCAGTCGCCGCCTCCGGGACGTGCACCGAGTCGAGAAGCTCGCTGGCACCGGTTCGCTGCTTCCGGACTTCGAGCGGCACCTGGGGACCCCGGTACCCGTAGCCAACGGCGTCCGCGCCGCGCTCTGCAATGGCGGCGAGGAGCGTCTGAGCGACGAGCGTCCTGTTGACGCTGCTCGACGCGCTAAGGCTGTATCCGGCGATCCCGCACACCGGGCTCGGTACCACACTCCTGGACGTAGGACTCGGACGCCGGCAGAGGTCCCGGCGCCTCGCGAACCACTATACCGCGCCTTTCGGCCGTCCCCTCCGGTGCCTTTAGCCCCGGTTGAGCATTCAGGAACCTCTCGTGTCGGCCGATACGTCACCCGTGGAGCAGCCCGCTCACGAGCTACCCATCCCTGCGGTCGACGAGCCGATCCTCGGCCTCGTTCCCGATCCTGAATCAGATCCCGTCGCCCTCGACGAGGTCGACGTCGAGGAGGAAGAGGACGAGGAGGAGCTGCCCGCGGCGGCCCGGGAGCAAGTCCAGACCCAGGATCCGCTCAAGCTTTACGTACGCGCGATCGGCGACGGCCGGCTCCTCACTCCCGGCGAGGAGCGCGAGCTGGCCCGCCGGAAGGACGAAGGGGACGAGGAGGCCAAGCGCCGGCTCATCGAGTGCAACCTACGCCTCGTCATGTCGATCACCCGGAACTACGTGAACTCGGGTGTACCGCTTCTCGACCTGATCCAGGAAGGGAACCTCGGCCTCATCCGGGCGGTGGAGAAGTTCGACTACACCATGGGCTTCAAGCTCTCTACCTACGCGACGTGGTGGATCCGCCAGGCCGTCACCCGCGCGATCGCCGACCAGGGCCGGACGATCCGCCTGCCCGTACACGTGGTCGAGCAGGTGCGCCGGGTAACCCGGGCCCGCCGCGTCCTCACGCAGAAGCTGAATCGGGAGCCCCTCCCAGAGGAGATCGCGGCCGAGAGCGGCTTCGAGCTGAAACGCGTTCGCGAGCTCCTCGACCTCGTCGAGGATCCTGTCAGCCTCGAGACTCCTGTCGGCGAGGGCGACTCGATGTACGCCGACATGCTCGAGGATCCGAACGCCCCGCAGCCGCACGAAGAGCTCGCCGAGCTCCTCCGCGGTACCGAGTTGATGGCTGCGCTCGACCAGCTGAACGGCCGCATGCGGAACGTCATCGAGCTTCGCTTCGGGCTCTCGGGCGCGAAGCCAAAGACGCTCGAGGAGGTCGGCGCCGAGCTCGGCGTCACCCGCGAGCGCGTGCGCCAGCTCGAATCGAGAGCGCTCCGCGAGATTCAGACGGCCGCACCGGGCCTGAAGCTCTACCTCCGCGCCGAGTAGTCCGGCAGATCGCCCTCGCGGTACGCGCGGGTCCGCCAGGCCGGAATGTGGGCGTACGCCTCCTTTGCATCACGTGACTCCCGGGTGACTCCGGCCTCGTGGCGAAGCGCGACGTCTGCAACCGGGTAGACGACGCCCTTCCCACGCCGCCCGCCCACGCAGAGGACGACGCACGGCCGAGCGCCGGCGCCGATGAGCACGTGCTCCGTCCAGCGCGGACAGTGCACGAAGTCCCAGCGACCGAGCCGGCGCTCCTCGCCCTCGATGAGGAGGAGGCACTCGCCGTCGAGGACGAGAAAGTCCTCCTGCTCGTCCTCGCCGTGGTAGAGACAGTTCGGTTGTCCCGGCGCGAGGACGATGATGTTGACGCCGATGTCGGGGAAGCGGCGCTCCGGGCTCTCGAATCCGACACCGGAGCCCTCCACGTCGTTCTCCTCCCAGACGGCCTCGCGTGCGTTCAGGACGAACCACCCCTCGCCCTCAGGCACGAGGCCGTGGTCGCTCGGGTTGAGTCTCGCCTCCGGGACGTCGCTCACGGGAGGTCGCCCTCGTGGTAGCCGGTAGCCGACCGGGTGGGGAGGCCGGCGTAGGCGTCCGCCGGATCGCGAGCCTCGTGCGCGACGCCGGCCCCGAGGCGCAGGGCGAGCTCCGAGACCGGGTAGACGACTTCGTCGGGGTCGAAGCGCGCTCCGATCATGACTGCCAGACACGGCCCGCTTCCGGCGCCGACCAGGACGTGCTCCGTCCAGGCTGGCAGATGAACGTAGTCCCAGGCGCGCAGCGGATGCTCCTCCTCCTCGATCAGCAGCAGGCATTCGCCGGCGAGGACGAGGATGCCCTCCTGGTGGTTCTCGCCGTGGTAGTAGCAGTTTGCCTTTCCCGGCTCGAGAACTCGCAGGTTGATCCCGATCTCGGGGAACCCCTGCTCGGCTTCGAAAACAGCCGCTCGTCCGAAAACGTCGCCTCTTTGCGACCAGGGGACGTCACGCGCATTCACCACGAACCAGCCCTCACCCTCGGGCGCTAGACCGTGCCCGGTCTCGACGAGCTTCGCTTCCGGAACCACGCGGGGCAGCTTACGAGGGCGGGCTAGGGTGGGGGAGGTGTTCGTCGACGTCCACTCGCACGTGATCCCGTCGGGCGACGACGGCGCCCCTAACCTGGCCGCCGGGCTCGAGCTCTGCCGGGAGGCGGCGCGGCACGGGACGAGCATCCTCTACGGAACACCGCACGTCTGGCCGCATCTCGTGCTCACGGCAGAGCGGGAGCAGGAGATCAAGGCCGCACACGCCGAGCTGGTGCCGCAGGCGGCGGAGTGGGGGCTCGAGCTGCGCCTCGGCTACGAGCTGACGCCGGCCGTCGAGCTCCTGGAAGCCGACCTGACGCGGTACACCCTCGAGGGCACGGGTGTCGTGCTCATCGAGCTGCCCTTCTCCGGGCCGCTCGAGCTCGTGGAGCGGATCGCCGAGCATGCGGACGACTGCGGAGTCATCCCGCTGCTCGCGCATCCCGAGCGCGCGGACTCCGTGCTCTCCGACCCCTTTCTGACGCGGGACTACCGAGCCCGGGGCTGGCTCCTCCAGATCAACGCGTCGAGCCTGCTCGGACGCCACGGCCCGGAGCGGGAGGAGACCGGTTGGCTCCTGGTGGAGCGGGGGCTGGCGAGCGTCGTCGCCTCAGACGGACACCGCCTCGCGCGGCCACCGTTCCTCGATGCGGCCTACGAGCTCGTCACGGCCAGGCTGGGCGACACGGCCACGAGGCTCTTCGACGGCAGCGGGCTCGCGTCGGCGCCGGCTCTCGCTCCCTGATCCGGGTGCGCTAGCGGGAAGCGACGGCGTCGATCTCGCGAAGCGACGCGAGCCGGGAGAGCGACTCGACTTCGATCTGGCGGACACGCTCGCGCGTCAGGCCCAGGCGTTTGCCGATGTGCTCCAACGTGTGGGGTTCCTCACCGCCGAGCCCGTAGCGAAGCTCGAGCACCTTGCGGTCTCGCTCCGGCAGCGCCTCGAGGGCCCGGTCGAGTGCCTCCTTCTGCATGTGCCGCTCGGTCTGCTCGTCTGGAAGCGGCTCCTCACCGGCCACGAGGTCTCCGAAGACCGCGTCCTCCTGCTCGCCGATCGGCTGGTCGAGGCTCGTGGAGGCTCGCGCCGCGGCCCGCACCTCCAGCGCCTGCTGGAGCGGCAGCCCGGCCTCCTCGGCGATCTCGGCGAGGGAGGGCTCGCGAGCGAGTTGCGTCCAGAGGTAACGCTCGGCGCGTTGCATCTTCTGCATCCGCTCGACGACGTGCACGGGCACCCTGATCGTCCGCGCCTTGTCCGCGATCGCGCGTGCGACTGCTTGGCGAATCCACCAGGTGGCGTACGTGGAGAACTTGAGGCCCCGCTGCCATTCGAACTTCTCGACGGCGCGGATGAGTCCGAACATGCCCTCCTGGATGAGGTCGAGGAAGGGCAGGCCCTGGTTTCTGTAGTTCTTCGCGATCGAGACGACCAAGCGGAGGTTGCACTCGATCATGCGGCGCTTCGCTTCCATGTCGCCGCGCTCGATCCGCTTCGATAGCTCCACTTCGTCGGCCGCGGTGAGGAGCGGATGCCGGCCGATCTCGCGCAGGAAGAGCTGCAGCGCGTCGGTCGTGGTCTCGATCGAGTCGTCGATCTTCCGTGGCGGCGCCGTTGGCTCCTTGGGAGGCTCCTTCACCGGCTCGACGATCTCGACATTTCGCTCTTCGAGCTCGCGATGGAGATTCTCCACCTCGGGCGGCTCGAGCTCGAGCGTGTCGATCGTCTCGGCCAGCTCGACGGAATCGAGCGTGCCTGCGGCCTCGGCCCGCTCGAGGAGCAGCTGAACCTCGTGTACCTGAAGACTCGCCGACTCGTTAGCCATGCAGCGGGGGCCTAACCTAGCAACCGGCCCAGGAGTACCCGGGGCCGGCAATCCTTGAAACGCGTTGCCGCGGACCATAACGCTCTCGTCGGCTACCGCAAGGGGCCCGCTCCGACGCTCCGGGCCGCACGCACGATAACCGGCGTTATGTCAAGTTCGAGCTCGGCGAAGCAGACGCCGCGTGGGCGAGCACCCCACGCGGCGGCCAGTCGTTCGCGTTCGTACGAGCCTCCCGTGAGGCGTCCTGCCGGTTAGGATGCGCTCTCCACAGCGTTGTCCCCAGGAACTCGATGAGCCTGGGGAAAATGTGGAAAACTGGACTCTCCGCAAATTGCACGATTTACGTTGGACGGGTCCCTTGACGACCCCCTCGACCTCTCGTAGGTTGCCTCTTGCGCCGAGCACGGAGCGCGAGTAGGTCGAAAGGACACCGGGCGGTTGTACGCGGAAGCGGAAAGCCGGCCGGAGTCCCCGACGAAAGCGCAACCGGCTCGGCGAATTTTTATGGTCCGACGCGGGCCGCTTCTCCCGCTACGATCCGCGCCGATGCACCTCCGCCCCCCGTCCGTGAGCCAGGGGTTCGCCTCGTTCCTCTGGGCCGCCCTCTTCGCGGTGATCATCTGGATCGGTTTGATCGCGGTCGACGTCTCGTTCGGAACCGCCGTCGTGCTCGGGTTGACGCTCGGCACGATCATCTTCTTCTACATCCGCTTGCACGGCGGCGACGAGTTTCCGGACCGGCGTTAGACCGGGAGCGGCGCGCGGCCGACGCGGCGCGTCAGGGCTCCGACGAGACGGCCTGCGAGCTCATGGCCGAGGGCCGCGTCTAGCCGTCCGCGGGCTCGCTCGCGGTCGCCCCGGGTGAGGCGTGCGAGCGCTTCGCAGTCCTCGAGGAGACGCACGAGCCCCGGCGCGAAGCCGGGTGGCGGGGCTGCGGTGTCCATGCCCGAGCTATCGGATCGAGCGCGCGTCGACCTCGATCCCTGGCGAGAGGGAACGACGACGGGGCGCCCCTGAGGACGCCCCGTCGGGTCTGTGCGGCTCGACTCTTTAGGGTGTGTCGCGCCGAGTCGGCTGCGTATCGACCGTGTGGTCGGTGGACGACGACGACGCGGTCGAACCCGTCGCGACCGGCTCGTCCCGGCGCATGACGGTCGTCTCGTTGTCCTCGCGTCTGTAGTCGTGCACGTCCTCGTCCGGAACGCGTCGCTCGTGGGTCTGCCGCTCGACCTTCGTCCGCGGTCCCGTCGTGTCGAGCACGAAGGCCGTCACGAGGCCCAGAATGAGCGCGGGCACCGCCAAGAGCCAGTCGTCGAAGTTGTTCACGAAGCCGAGGATCCCGATGTCGTCGCTCCAGCCCTCGAAGCGGGACTGTTGCCAGCCCCCCTCGGGCTGCATGGTCAGGAGGATCCAGCCAACGACGAGCGCGGTCGGGATCCAGCCGAAGAGAAACACGCCCGAGGAGATTCGGGGAACGCCCCACTTCGTCCAGCCGCCGAAGAGCTGCGAGAGCCCCAGAGCGAGACCGGCTCCTGCGATCAGGCCCATGGCGATCCAGAAGTCATTGGTGCCCTCACCGGGCGAGAAGATCTCGGCCGCAAGCCAGGTCAGGAAGATCGCCGCCGCCACACCGAGGAGCGTGAACAAGCCACGCGTGACGCCGCGCGCGTAGCGGTGACGGTCGGCCGGCCGCTCGTCGGTTCCCTCGTACTTCTCTTCGCGCTCCAGCGGCCGCTCGTCGACACGCTTCTCACGATTGAACAACGCCATTCGTCTTCACCCCGCTTGGGTAGGTTTTCCTCAGTTTTCCCGCGAGCGGGGCGCTTCTAACCCGAGCTACGCGGCGAGCTCGCGGCGACGAGCGTCGAACGAGCCAGAAACCAGCTCCTCGCGGAATGCGGAGAGAGCCCGCTCGCGGTCGCGCGGAAAGATGTGCTCGACGACCCCGACGGTGGAGTCGTTGAAGAAGGGCTCGTCGAGGTGCCGGTGCGTGACGAGGTTCACCGAGGTCTGGCCGCAGTTCGGGCAGCTGACCGCCAACCCGACCGTGTCGTCCCCAGGCGCGAGGACTCGGAATGCGGAGGGGTAGGCGGGTTGTGGCCGATCCTCGGGGTAGCAGTAGAAGCTCCACGGCCACTCGCCCGAGCGGATCAGGCTCGCCGCTCGGTCGAGCAGCTCGTCAGCGGCTCGCTCGAGCCGCGCTGTCATCAGGTTGAAGAAGGTGGCGTCCGAGGCTCCGAGAGGCGCCCAGTCGAGCTCCTCGTGCGTCACGAGGCCCTCGTGCTCCTCCCCGCAGAGGCAGGCGAAGAGGATGCGGTACACGGCCGGGTGAGCCGGGCCCGCGAGGCGCTCGACGACGCGAAACCGGGACAGGCGAACGGAGACCTCGCCCGCGGCCGGGCAGGAGAAGGTGTAGCGCCCGGTGAGCCCGTCATACATGGGGAACCCGATTATGTATCGGCACCTCGGTCGGAGAGCACGAGCCGGAGACCCGTCCGGTCGGCCGTGTCAGTACTTGATCAGCGAAAAGACGTCGTAGCCCTCGAGCCGCTGCCTGCCGTTCAGGAACTCGAGCTCGATGACGAACGCGAGTCCCACCACCTCCCCACCCAGCTGCTCGACGAGATCGATCTTGGCCTTCGCGGTTCCGCCCGTCGCCAGGAGGTCGTCGTGGACGAGGACGCGAGCACCGTGCTTCAGGGCATCTGCGTGGAGCTCGAGCGAATCGACGCCGTACTCGAGGTCGTACTCGGCGCTGATCGTCTCCGAGGGAAGCTTGCCGGGCTTTCGGGCCGTCACGAACCCGCAGCCGAGGCGGTATGACAGGGCGCCGCCGAGGATGAACCCGCGCGCCTCGGCGCCCAGTATGACCTCGGGCCGAAGTGGCTCGGCATAGGCCGCGAGGCGATCGACCGTGTCCCGGAGCGAGTCCGGGTCCGCGAGGAGCGGCATGATGTCCTTGAAGACGATCCCCGGCTTCGGGAAGTCCGGGACGTCGCGGATCTTGGACTCGAGGTCGACGGCCACGGGGCCGGAGGTTATGCGACCAGCGAGCGGAGCGCGCGCCAGAAGAGGGACTGGGAGAGCTCCCCCGCGACGGCGCCGAGCTCTTCGAGCTCCTCGAGGCCCGCAAGCCGGCGATCGGGGTTGGCGGAGGCCAGCGTCGGCGCTACGAGCTGGCGCAGGAGATCGACCGCGCCGTCGGCATTCGTGCGGAACTTTCGGAGGTTCCGGGGCGCAAGCCCGTGGCGGTTCAGCTCGCGGCAGGCCATGGCGACCTCGATGTCCCGCTCGAGGTAGCGGCTGTCTCCGTTCTCGTCGGCATGCGGCTCCAGGAGCCCGTATTCCTCGAGCTCGTGCACGAACGCGGGGTCGATCCCGGCCCGGTCGCAAAGCGTGCGGATGTCGACCTCGGCCTCGGCCGTCTGGAGCGCGCTCTTGCCGGTACGCCGCCGCTCGCGCCTCACGGTGCCGGGCGCGGCAAGCTCCTGGCGGATGACGCGAAGAGGCAGGAACTCGTCCCGTTGTAGGCGCAGGATCGTCTGGAGGCGCTCGACGTCTTCCTCCGAGTAGAGCCGGTAGCCACCCTGCGTGCGCCGCGGGGTGAGAAGGCCCTGGTCCTCGAGGTAGCGGATCTTCGAGATCGAGATGTCTGGGAACTCGTCACGCAGCGCGCGCCGGACCGCACCGATGGTGAGCGGCCTCCCCCCAGGGCCGGCTGCGTACGCGGATGTCACCGGGACGCTCAACTCGCCAGGAAGGTCAGCCGGTACTTGCCGATCTGAACCTCGTCCCCGTCCTCCAGCCGGGCGCGCTCGACGCGTCGACGGTTCACATAGGTGCCGTTCAGGCTCCCGCCGTCCTCGATCGTGTAGCCGGAATCGTCCTTGACGAGCATCGCGTGCGAGCGCGAGACCGTCACGTCGTCGAGGAACACATCCGATTCCGGCGAGCGCCCGATTTCGACCCGCTCTGCGTCGAGTGGAAACGTCTCGCCGCTCCGACCTCCTCCTGAGCGAACGACGAGCGCCGTACCTTCGATCCGGACGTCGTCGAGTGCCCCTCCCTCCTCGTCGACCAGCTCCTCCGGCATGTACGAGACCGTGGTCGACCCACCGGATTCGTCCTTCAGGAGGAGTGCGCCGCACTTGGTGCAGTAGTTGGCGGCCTCCAGGTTCTGGAAGCCGCATTCGGGGCAGTGGACGTGCGTCATCTACTCGACGGGGGGCGCGGCTTTCGTGGTGAGGATCTCGGTCGAGCCGCTCGACGTCGATCTCGCCAAGCGGGCTCTCCCCCGCCCCAACATGCTTCTGAAGCCGGGCTACGAGCTCGGCGCGCAGGATGTCGATCTTCCCGTGCAGGAGCCGGCGGCGGTACGAGACCTCGCGCTCCTCCTCGACGAGCTGGCGGATCAGGTCACGGAGCTCCTCGTCGGAGAGCGAGCCCAGATCTGGAAGTGCTTCCACGGTGCCTCCCGGTTCGAAATGCGGCTCCACGTAGTAAAGCAGCGGAACCCCAATGTATCAACCTTGGGTTGAGGGTTAAGACCCGGCGTCGCCGTCGCTCGCGATGATGCCCTGGACGATCCCGGTGTAGCGCTGCTCGAGTGCCTGCGCCTCCTCCTCAGTCGGCCCCTCTGCATAGACGTGAACGAGCGGCTCTGCAGGATCGGGGAGAACCTGTGCCCAGCCGCCGTCCTCGAAGACCTTGATGCCGTCGAGAAGATCGACCTCGTGGTCGCGCAGCCGCTCCGTGAGCACCCGCATCACCGTTCCCTTTCGCGAGAAGGGGCAGCGAACCTGCCGGTGGACGACCGTCGACTGCGGGAGCTCGTCCACGAGCTCGGAGAGAGGTCGCCGGATCGGGGCCAGGAGCTCGAGGAGCTTGCAGAGGCTTGCGACGCCGTCATAGGCCGGCACGAAGTCAGGGAAGACGAATCCACCGGCGGCGGAGCCTGCGAAGAGGACGCCCTCCTGTGCGGCCGCCGCGGTGAGTGCCGGCAGGGAGGCAGGTGTCCGCTCGACCACGAGGTCGGAGCCGGCGACGATCTCCTCCACAAGGCTCGTGGCGGTGATCGGCAGCGCCAGGCGGCCGCGCTTCCCGTCGGAGGCGAGCAGCCGCAGGAAGAGCAGGAGCTCCTGCTCCACAGGAACCTCACGCGCCCGCTCGTCGACGAGATAGAGCCGTTCTCCGGACGAGTCGAGGGCCACACCCAGGTCGGCCCCCACGGCCGAGACGAGCCGTTTCACGTGCCCGACCGACTCGCCGACGGTCGCGATGCCGGTCACCGTCGCGCGTTCCCGGACGTGGCCCTGCGTCTCGACCGCCTCCACCCCGAGCTGGCCGAGGACGAGTGGCATGACGAGCGAGGCCGGCGAGAACGAGTAGCCGATCACGATCCTGAATCCGCGTTCCCGGATCGCATCGACGTCCAGAGACTCGAGGAGATCCTGGGCATAGCTCTCCGAGGCGCGCGCGGGGTAGCGGATCTCCCCCACCCCGTCCCAGGCCGCGCGGCGGAGCTCCTGGCGGTTCATGTGCTTCTCGAGCTCCTTCAGAAAGGCATCTGAGGCTTCGACTCCGGGCGGCTCGAAGATCTGGATCTGCACCGCCTCGGGGTCCGTGGGGCTCTGCCGAGCGTGAAAGCCCGCGTCGAAGCCCTCTGTCTTCAGAAGGTGACGCGTGACGGCGCTCGGCATGACGCGCAGGTCGGCAACATGGACGCCGGTTGCGCTCACCCCCGTGATCACGGCTCGACGGATGAGCTGGCAGGCCGGAGGCGCCTCTCGGCTCGTCACGACCCGGGCACCGCGGTTCAGCGCCGTCCCGAGCGCGAGGCCGACCCGGAGCGCCGTCTCGGGGGTCAGGTCGACGTTGATGAGCCCCGCGACGCCGTCGCGTCCGAAGATCGAGCCGCCCGCCCTCGACTCCCAGATCAGGTTCCGGTCGACCTGGGTGCCCGACTCGACCTCCTTGTACGGGTAGATGCGGATGCCGGGTAGCACTTCGCTCTCGTCGCCGATCGTCGACTGGTCGCCGATCGCGACGCCCTCGTGAATTCGAACGTGGGAGCGGATGTCGCACATGCGGCCGAGGACTGCCCCTTCGATCCGGGCACGGCGGCCGATGTACGTCGAGGAGTCGACGACGCTCCGCGACACGTGCGCGTACTCGCGGACGACCGTGCTCGAGGAGAGGACGCTGTACGGGCCGACGGTCGCGCCCGGGGAGATCCGACAGTAGTTGCCGATGAAGGACGGGCCCTCGACCGACTCGAGGTCGTCGAGCTCGATTCCCTCGCCCACGAAGACGTTCCCGCGGACCCGGATGCCTTCGACCGCGAGGTCTGCCTTGCCGTCGAGAAGGTCGAAGTTTGCCTGGCGGTACTGATCCAGGTTCCCGATGTCCTGCCAGTAGCCGTCGCAGACGTGACCGTAGAGCGGCCTGCCCATGTCGAGGAGGAGCGGGAAGAGCTCCTTCGACCAGTCGTACGGCCGGTCGTCCGGGATGTGGCGGAGAACCTCGGGCTCGACGACGTAGATGCCCGTGTTGATCGTGTCCGTGAAGACCTGCGACCAGGAAGGTTTTTCCAGAAAGCGCTCGATCCGGCCATCCTCGTCCGTGACGACGATCCCGAACTCGAGCGGGTTGTCCACGCTCTTCAGGCCGATCGTGACGGCGGCGCCCTTCTCGCGGTGGAACTCGACGACCTTCTGGAGGTCGATGTCGCAGAGGGCATCTCCCGAGATGACGAGGAAGGTCTCGTCGAGCGCCTCCTGGGCGAGCTTCACGGAGCCGGCCGTGCCCGCAGGTGTCTCCTCGGTCGAGTAGCGGATCTGCACTCCGTGCGAGGCGCCGTCGCCGAAGTAGCCGCGAATCGCCTGCGGCATGAAGGCCAGGGTGACCACGATGTCCTCGAACCCGTGCCGGCGGAGCAACTCGACGATGTGCTCCATGCAGGGCTTGCCGACGATCGGAACCATAGGTTTGGGCTGGTTCGACGTGAGCGGCCTGAGGCGCGTCCCCTCCCCGCCCGCCATGACGACGGCCTTCACCGCGCCAGGCTCCTGAAGCCGCCCGTGATGTAGAGCACAGCTGCGGCGAGACCCACGCCGGCCCCGGCCCAGAAGGCGAGGAGCGCCCAGGTCGTCCCTTCGCCAGAGGCGAGGAGAGCCGTGAGGGCCGCGTAGAGGATCCAGGTGGCCACCTTGCCGAGCATGGAGACGGAGAACTCGTAACCCCGGTTCATGACGAGCCCGTACCCGCCGATGAGCGCCGCGTCACGTAGGAGGATGACCGCGAGAGCCGGCCAGGGGAGTCTGCCGTCGAGCCAGAGGAGGACGACGGCGGCGGCGATCATGAGCCGGTCTGCGAGCGGGTCGACGAGCTTTCCGAACTCGGACTCGACCTGCCAGCGGCGGGCCAGCCAGCCGTCGACCTGATCGGTCGCGCCCGCGGCGGCGAACAAGCTTGCCGCAGCAATGCTTCCTTCCCCGTCGGTTCCGAGCACGACCACGACGAAGATCGGGATGAGTGCAAGCCGTACGACGGTGAGGGCGTTCGGCAGCTGGGCGAGGGGATGGTGGACGGCGCGGGCCTCCATCCCCTCGAATGCTAGCCTCGCGCGGTGCCTCGCCTGGCCCTGCCGGGGTTCGTGAACGCCCACAGCCACGCGTTCCAGCGTGCGCTCCGGGGGCGGGCGGAGGGCAACGACTTCTGGGCCTGGCGGGATTCCATGCTCGACGTGGCCCGCGGTCTGACACCGGACGGCGTCCGATCCGAGTACGAGGCGGCGTACCGCGAGATGCGCGCGGCCGGCTACACGGTGGTTGGCGAGTTTCACTACGTCGGCTTCGCGGAGGCCGGGGCCGCTGTCGAGGCGGCCCGCGCAGCCGGGATCGAGCTCGTGCTCCTCCTCTCCGCGTACGGCCGCGGCGGGCTGGATCGCTTCCGGCAGGACTCCGTGGCGGAATACCTCGGCCAGGTCGAGCGGCTCGTCGAATTCGGTGCGCGCGTCGGGCTCGCCCCCCACTCCGTTCGCGCCTGCCCGGCTGGCTGGCTCAGGGAGATCGGCGCGTACGCCGCGCGCGAGGATCTCGTCCTCCACGTCCATGCCGACGAGCAGCCACGCGAGATCGAGGAGTGTCTCGCCGAGCACGGCCGCAGGCCGATCGAGCTCCTGGCAGAGACGGGCTGCCTCGGCCCGAAGACGACGGTCGTCCACGCCACGCACGCCTCCGACGCAGAGCTCGACCTGCTCGGTGACGCGGGGGCCCGCGTCTGCGCCTGCCCGACGACCGAGGCGAACCTCGGCGACGGATTTCTGCCGGTCGAGCGGCTGCAGGAACGAGGAATCGCGATCTGCATCGGCTCGGACTCGAACGTCCGGATCGACCCGCTCGAGGAGCTCCGCGAGATCGAGGGCATCGCCCGTCGCCAGGCGCTTCGACGCAACGTCGTCCCGCCCGCCGAGCTTCTGCGGATCGGGTCGGAAGCGGGCGCTGCGGCGCTCGGGGTCGACCGCTGGGACGAGATCGAAGTGGAACTCGGTCACCCGTCGCTCCGCGGCGTGGCGCCGGAGGAGGTACCGGCGGCGCTCCTGTTCGGCTGCGGAGCTGACGTCATCACGGCGTAAAGACGCGCAGGAGGCCCAGCGGAGAGGCCGAATCCGCCTTGCGTGGCACGCCTCGCAGCCACTCTCGTGCTCGTCCTCGCCCTCTGTGCCGGTCTCGCCGGTGCTGCCGGCGCGATGGGCCGATCCTCGGTCGCCGCCCTCCAGGTCGCGCTCGGCGCTCGGGGCTTCTACGCCGGCACGATCGACGGCATCCACGGGCGCCTGACCGAGCGCGGCGTGCGTCGTTTCCAGCGAAGCCGCGGCCTGATCGTGGACGGGATCGCAGGGCCGCAAACCAAGCGTGCGCTCGGAAGGCTCGGCCGCCCGCCCCTCGGTCGTCGCGTGCTCCGGAGCGGCCGGGTCGGCTTCGACGTCTCGCAGCTCCAGTTCCTGCTCGCCTGGCACGGATTCCCCTCGGGAACGATCGACGGCGGCTTCGGGCCCCGGACCGAAGCCGCCCTCTGGCGCTTCCAGCGCTGGGCTCGGATCGGCGTCGACGGCGTTGCGGGCCCTGCCACGTTCGCCGCGCTCGGGCGTCCGATTCCGCGCGCGCCGCTCAGCCTGGCCTGGCCGGTGCGCGCCGGTGTCGGAGACGGCTTCGGGCCGCGCGGAAACCGTTTCCACACCGGCCTCGACTTCCCGGCGAGCCACGGCGCTCCGGTCCGGGCCGCGCGCTCCGGCCGCGTGCTCTTCGCCGGCTGGGACAGCGGCGGCTACGGGTACCTCGTCACCGTGGGGCACGGAAACCGCGTCCGAACGCGGTACGCCCATCTCTCCACGCTCGCCGTCCGCCGCGGTCAGCGCGTCGCGACGGGGTCGCTCATCGGTCGTGTCGGGTCGACGGGCGCCTCCACCGGCCCGCACCTTCATTTCGAAGTGCTCGTCCGCAGAGCGGCGGTCAACCCGCTCTCAGCCTTGCGCTAGCTCCTTCGAGCGCTCCATCGCCGCCTGAATCGCATTGAGGAACGCCGCTCTCACGCCGGCCTGCTCGAGCTCTCGGATCGCCGCGATCGTCGTCCCCCCGGGCGAGGTGACCATCTCCCGGAGCTCGACCGGGTGCATCTTCTCGTCCCGTAGGAGCTTCGCGGTGCCGAGCATCGTCTGGACGACGAGATCGGTAGCGATCTCACGTCCGAGCCCGAGCAGGATCCCGGCCTCGATCATCGACTCGGCGAGGAGCGCGAAGTACGCCGGTCCGGAGCCGGAGACCGCTGTGACGGCGTCCATGTAGTCCTCGGAGACGCGCACCGTGCGCCCGAGGGCCGCGAGCACCTCCTCAGCCTGCGCCAGGTGCTCCTCGGACGCGTGCGCGCCCGCCGAGATCCCGGCCATGCCCTCGTGGACTGCGGCCGGCGTGTTCGGCATCGCCCTGACGACCGGAACGCCAGCCGCGAGACTCGCCTCGATGAGCGTCGTCGGGATCGCGGCCGCCACCGACAGCACGGTCTGCGAGGGCGCGATTGCATCGCGGATCTCCCCGAGGAGCACCTCGATGTCCTGCGGCTTCACCGCGATGACGACGATCGGCGCGCCGTCGACGGCCTCACGGTTCGAGCTCGTCGTCCTGATGCCGTAGCGCTCCGTGAGCGCAGCGAGAGCAGCTTCAGTTCGCCTCGTCGCGACGATCTCGCCGGGCTTCGCCCACTTCGAGGAAACGAGCCCGGCCACGAGGGCCTCGCCGATCTTCCCGGCGCCGAGGATGGCGATAGCGCTCATGCGCGGACGGTACTAGAGGCGCTGACCCCGGGGCTGAGCCAGTCTGACTGAGCACCCGGTACGTCATCTCAAGCGTTCGCGATGTTCGCGATCGCGCCCGGTGTCGTAGGCGCCTCTGCCGGGCTGCTTACCGGGAACACCGCATCGACAGGTCCGTCGGCCGTTGAGACCGGCGAGAAGAAAGCCCCGCCTGAGCGGGGCTTTCCGATGGTCGGGGCGCCGAGATTTGAACTCGGGACCTCCAGTCCCCCAGACTGGCGCGCTAACCAGGCTGCGCCACGCCCCGTCTTGCCGATGGTAGCGCCTCGGCCGCCGGGTCTACCAGGGCTGAGCGGGCTTCCGTTCTTCGGCCGCGTCGTCGACGGCTCGACGAGCTCGTCGCCGGGCTCGACGCCGGCGGCTCCGACGTAGCCGCTCATCGCGGCGGCCGGTGCAACCTCACGAGGTGGCGCCGGGGAGGTCGGGGTCGGGCGCGCGACTCCTGCGACCGGAGACGTGACGAGCGCCTCGGCCTCCCGCAGCCGGTCGGCGACCTCGCGAAGGCCCTCGCGCGCCCACTCGACCCGCTCCTCCAGGAGCCTCGTCTCCTCGCGGATCCGGACCTCGCGGCGGCGCGCGGATTCCTCGGCTCTGGCGGGCCTCCTCCTCGGCGCTGGACCGGATCTGCTCGGCCTGGCGCTCGCGCCTCGGCCACGAGCCGGGCGGCATCCTCCTCGGCCTGGTAGCGGCGCTGGGTAAGGAGAGTCTCCGCTTCGGCCTCGGCGCGGCGGCGAACGTCGTCGGCCTCCTCGCGGGCCATGTCGACGATGTGCTGGGCTGCCTTCTCGGCTGCCGTGAAGACCGCCGTGACCCGCGGGCCGATGTCGAGCTCGACGTCCGTCTGCTCACGACCGGCTCGGGCGGCGTCGTCAGGCGCTCCGGCTCGTTCGGCTCGGGCCTCGGTGCGGGGCTCGTCGGTCGGTTCCATCAGGGCTCTCTCGGTGACGAGATCGGGCTCTGTCCATCGTAGTCCTCGGGGTGGACGCGTTCGGGACGTGCCTCTACTTCTCGCTCGGCGGGCCGGAATCCCTCCGCGCCCGCCGCACGCTCGCTGAGCTCCTCCAGGAAGCGCGCGCAATCCCGCTCGAGCGTCCTCGCTCACGAACTCGCCGGGCGGCGCTCCGGGCGGCTTCTCGGTCGTCGACATGCCGTCTCGCTCCTCGCTCAAGTCCAGGCACAAACTGTCCACCACTCCTGTGGATAATGTGGATATCTCCACGCGCGCGGCCTCTTGCGGCTTCCCCCGAGCCCGCGTTCACCGTCGCGCCGGGCGCGACTCTAGCGCGCACGCCCCTGGCGGAAGTCACCCGATCGGGTGACGGCCGAGACGGAGGTTCCCGCAAAGAGCGAGGAAGCCGTAACCGCGGCTACGCCGTCAGCCGCCGGTAGAGACGGTCGGCGAGCTGCGGGCTCGCCTCCAGCCGCTCCGTGACGACCCGGACCCGGTACTCGCGGAAGTGATCGGGCTCGACGCCGAGCGCCTTGGCGACCGCGCCGATGACGTCGTCGGACGGCACCGGCCGGTTGCCGTGGACGATGTGGTTCAGGTAGCCCGCGGACAGACCTGTGCGCTCGGCGAGCCCCCGGTACGTCGTTCCCGTCTCGGCCATGAGGGACTGCACCGTCTCGCCGAACGGGCTCCCGGCTGAACTGCGGGCGCCTGGCCACTAGACGAGCGCCCGCGATCCGGCGGGCGCCTCCTCGACGTCGACCCGCTCCTCGGCGCGGCCTGCCCGGACGAGAACGTCGACCTTGCCGTCCTCGAGCGTCTTCTTGCCCGACGGTCACGCGCACCGGGCAGCCGAGGAGGTCGGCGTCGGCGAACTTCTCGCCCGGGCGCCGGTCGCGGTCGTCGAGGAGCACCCGAAGGCCGCTGTCCTCGAGGCTCTCCGCGAGCCGGTCTCGCTGTCGCGAGTGCCTCCTCCCCGGCCGCCTGGATCGGGACGAGGTGGACGTCGTAGGGCGCAAGCGAGCGCGGCCAGGCGATCCCGTGCTCGTCGTGGTGCTGCTCGACTGCCGCGGCCATGATCCGGCGCCGGGCCGATCCCGTAGGAGCCCATGACGATCGGTCGCTCCTCCCCGATCTCGTCGAGGAAGGTGGCGCCGAGCGGCTCGGAGTAGTGGGTGCCGAGCTTGAAGATGTGCCCGACCTCGATCGCGGTCTGAAAGCGGAGCCGGCCGCCGCAGTTCGGGCAGGCTGTCGCCTTCCTGCGGCTGCCGGATGTCGGCGAAGCGCGCCTCGAAGTCGCGCCCGTGCTCGACGCCGCGGAGGTGCTAGCCGGTGCGGTTCGCGCCGGCGACGAACTGGCCCTCGCGCAGCGCCTCGTCCGCCACGATCTCGCCGTCGAACCCGATCGGGCCGATCGAGCCGGGGTCGGCGCCGAAGGCCTCGCGGATCTCGTCCTCCGTCGCAGGCCGCACCGCTCGCCGACCGCCGCCGCCAGCTTCGCCTCCTCGAGCCGGTCGTCGCCGCGGACGAGGCCGAGAACGACGCGTGCCGTCCGACGACGACCGGCATCGCCTTCGACGTCGCGGCCGGGTCGATCCCGAGGAGCGTCGGCGAGCGCTTCGATCGTCGTCGCGCCGGGCGTCTCGACCTCCTCCGGGGCGTCGAGGCGTTCGGGGAACTCGGGCGGGCGCGGGATGCCGCGCGGCGACCTCGAGGTCCGCCGCGTAGTCCCCGTTCTCGCAGGTGACGAGCGTGTTCTCGCCCGAGCCCGGCCGGCGCGAGGAAGTCGAGCGACTCGCTCCCGCCCATCATCCCCGACTCCGCCTCGCACGCCGTAGAACTCGAGCCCGCAGCGCTCGAAGATGCGCTCGTAGGCCTGACGCTGGAGCCGGAAGCTCCGGTCGAGCCCCTCCTCGTCGCGGTCGAACGAGTACGCGTCCTTCATGATGAACTCGCGCACGCGGAGGAGCCCGCCCGCGCGGCCGCGGCTCGTCCCGGTCCTTCGTCTGCGAAGTGGTACCAGATCTGCGGGCAGCTCCCTGTACGAGCGGATCTCGCGCGCGTGGTGGGTCATCGTCTCCTCGTGCGTCAGCGGGAGGACGAACGTCGCGCCCGGTCCGGTCCTGGAGACTGGAAGAGCTCCGGGATCGGATAGCGGCCGCTCGCCTTCCAGAGCTCGGCCGGCGTGAGGACGGGGCAGAGCATCTCCTGGCACGCCGATCGCGTCCATCTCCTCGCGGACGATCTGCACGGCCTGCTGGTGCACGCGCCAGCCGAGCGGCAGGAACGTCCAGAGCCCGGCGGAGAGCTGGCGGATGAAGCCGCCGCGGACGAGCAGCCGGTGGCTCGCGGCCTCGGCATCGGCGGGATCCTCCCGAAGGGTCGGGATGTGGAGCTGGCTGGCCTTCACGGCTAGGGACGCTGCGCGGCTTCGGCCATCATGAGCGCGGCCGGCTTCGCGAGCTTGAGCCGCTTCGGGCGAACCATGCCGCCCTCGATCCACTCGTCGATCTCGTGGAAGAGCTCGTCGACGAGGATGTCGGACGACACCTTCTTGAGCACGCGGCCGTGCGCGTAGATGAAGCCCGTCTCCCGGCCGCCGGCGATCCCGAAGTCGGCGTCGCCGGCCTCCCCCGGTCCGTTGACCGCGCAGCCCATGACCGCGACCTCGAAGGCCTGCGGGTACTCGGTGAGGCGCGTCTCGACCTTCTCGGCCAGGTTCCAGACGCCGACGTTGTCGCGCCCGCACGAGGGGCAGGCGATCATCACCGGCCCGCGCTCGCGCAGGCCGAGCGCCTTCAGGATCTCCCAGGCGACCTTGACCTCCTCCACGGGGTCGGCCGTCAGCGAGACGCGCATCGTGTCGCCGATCCCGTCCATGAGGAGCGCGCCCATCCCGACGGCGCTCTTGATCGAGCCCGTGAACGGCGTGCCGGCCTCGGTGACGCCGAGGTGGAGCGGGTACGGGACGCGCTCGGAGAGCATCCGGTAGGCGCGGATCATCGTCGGCACCGAGCTCGACTTGACGGAGATCTTGAAGTCGTAGTACTCCATCCGCTCGAGGATCCGAACCTGCTCGAGCGCCTCCTCGACGAGAGCCTCGGCCGTGTCCTCCGCGCCAGCTCGAGGAGGTGCTTCGGGAGCGAGCCCGAGTTCGCGCCGATCCGCATCGGGATGCCCGCCTTCTTTGGCGGCACGCGACGACGAGCTCGGTCTTGTCGGGCCCGCCGATGTTGCCGGGGTTGATGCGAACGGCGGCGACGCCGGCCTCGATCGCCTTCAGCGCGAGCGAGGCGTTGAAGTGAATGTCGGCGATGACCGGGAGCGGGCTCAGGTAGACGAGCTTCTTGAGCGCCTGCGCGTCCTCGTCCTTCGGGACGGCGACCCGGACGATCTCGCAGCCGGCCGAGGCGAGCTCGCCGATCTGCGCCATCGTCGCGTCGACGTCGTGCGTCTTCGTGAGCGTCATCGACTGGACGGCGACGGGTGCACCGCCGCCGATCGGCACGTTTCCGACGCGAATCTGCCGCTCGCTGGCCATCGAAGCCAGTGTATCCCCGCACATGCACGGTCTCGCGGACGACGTCTGCCCCGCTGTAAACGCGGCGGCTCCGCCGCAGCTCCCCAACGTCGAATCGGGCGAAGGGCGACGCGATTCGACTCGGGGGCCGACTGGGACCAGCCCCTGGGCTACCCGGACTGTCCCTAGCCGCCGTTCAGCCGGTTGATGTCGTTCGTCACGCCGAGGACGAAGAGCATGAGGACGATCGCGATCCCGACGACCGAGACGCGCTCGTAGGCCTCACGTGGGATCGCACGGCGCCGGATCGCCTCGATCAGCGAGAAGGCGATGTGGCCGCCATCGAGCGGCAGGAGCGGCAGCAGGTTCAGGAGTGCCAGCGAGAGGCTGATGAGCGCGAGGACGCCGAGGTAGTAGCGGAAGCCGACGTCGAGCGCCTCGCTCGAGCCCTGGACGATCCCGACGGGGCTCGAGACCTCGTCCCGCCCCTCCCCGGTCACGATCCGCCGCCAGCGACTCGCCGATCAGCTTCGTCACCTCCCCGGTGCGGACGATCGCCTCGCCCACGGCCGCGAGCGGGCTGTACTCGACCTCGTCGAAGCCCGGGCCGGAACCCGACGATCCAGCGGTCGTCCTCCTCGCTCCGGCTCGGCCGGATCGGGCCGATCGTCGACCCTGCGACCCGTCGCGGAGGACGGTCAGCGTGATCGGCTCGCCCTCACTCGCCTGGATGCGACTCCGAGACCGCCTCGAACGTTTGTCGTCGGCTGACCGTCGACGGCCAGGATCTCGTCGCCCGGCAGGAGCCCGGCCGCAGCCGCCGGGCGTCCCGGCGATGATCGTGTCGACTGTTCGGTTGGCATCGCCGGCGACGCCGATCATGAAGACGACCGCGAGGAGCAGCACGGCGAACACGAGGTTCGTGACCGGGCCCGCAGCGATGACCGCGATCCGCTTCCAGGCGGGCGCGCGCCAGTAGGCGTCGGGCGAGAGCGCGTCGTCCACGTCAGTCAGTCCGCGCTCTGCCGCTCGTGCCGCCGGCTCGGAGAGGCGCGCACGAGCGACCGTTGCCCGGAGTGCCGGCAGCGCCGCCCGGGCTTCGTTCAGCCGCCCGTGCCGCGAGTGCGCTCCTTCACGGGCGCCGCGTCGCGCTCGAGCCACGGTGCCTCCTCGAACGCCCGGTCGAGATGCGCCTCGAGGTCGCGCTCGGCCGGGCGGTGCATCCCGGGGATCTTCACGTACCCGCCAAGCGGGATCGAGCCGATCCCGTACTCGATTCCGTTCCGGACGCGCTTCACGAGCGCGGGCGGGAAGAAGACGTAGAACCGCCGCGGCCGCATCCCGACCGCGAGGGCAACGAAGAAGTGCCCGGCCTCGTGGATGAGGATCAGGAAGGCGAGCCCGGCGATCGCGACGGCGATTCCCACGAGCTTAGGGTGCCAGCAGGGCGAGCAGCCGTCGCCGGTTAGTGCACCAGCTCGCGTGTCAGCGCAGTTGCGACGCGGCGGGCCTCGGCGTCGACCGCCACGAGCTCCTCGAGCGTCTCGCGCGGGAGCGGTCGAGACGGCCGAAAGCGTTCGCTCGACGACGTCCGGGATCCCGAGGAACGGCAGCAGGCCGTCGAGGAACGACGCGACCGCGACCTCGTTCGCCGCGTTCAGGACGCAGGGGCCGTCCGCCCGCCTCTCCGGCCGCCCGCGCGAGCGCCAGGCAGGGGAATGCGTCCTCGTCCGGCGGCGCGAACTCGAGGATGAGCCCGGATGTGAAGTCGAGCGGCTCGATCGGCGTCGCCGCTCGCTCCGGATAGGTCAGCGCGAAGGAGATCGGGACACGCATGTCCGGGTAGCCGAGGTGCGCGAGCGACGCGCCGTCGCGAAAGCGCACGAGTGCGTGGACGACCGAGGTCGGATGGACGACGACCTCGATCCGCTCGTACGGAAGGCCGAAGAGAAAGTGCGCCTCGATCAGCTCGAGCCCCTTGTTCATGAGCGTCGCCGAGTCGACGGTGATCTTCGGGCCCATGTTCCAGGTCGGATGAGCGAGCGCCTCGGCCGGGGTCACGGAGCCGAGCTCGGCGCGCGTGCGGCCGCGGAACGGGCCACCTGAGGCCGTCAGAACGAGCGAGTGCACCGTCTCAGGCTCGCGGCCCTCGAGGCACTGGAACGCTGCCGAGTGCTCGCTGTCGACCGGGAGGATCTCGCCCTCCTCCCCGCTCCTGCGCCGCGAGCGCGAGCTCGCCGGCTGCGACGAGGCTCTCCTTGTTGGCGAGCGCGAGGTCGATGCCCTCCTCGAGCGCCGCGAGCGTCGCCGGGAGCCCGGCGAAGCCGACGACGGCGTTCAGGACGACGTCCGGCGTCGAGGCGCGCACGAGCTCGTCGAGCGGCGGATCGCCACCGACCGAGACGTGCTCGACGTCATGAGCGGCGGCGATCCTGCGCGCCTCGTGCGCTCTGCGAGCCGACTGCCACTGCGCAGAGCTCGAGCTCGGGATGGGCCTCGACGACCTCGAGCGCCTGCCGGCCGATCGAGCCCGTGGCGCCGAGGAGTGCGATCCGCTTCATCGCGCGCAGTCTAGGCTCCGCCCCCGTGGACGACGCCGCGCTTCGTCGCTCGAGAACCTGCCCCCGCCGCCAGCCCGCGTCCTCGAGATCGGGTGCGGGGGCGGTGAGCTCGCGCTCGAGCTCGCCGAGGCGAGGCTGGGACGTCCTCGCCATCGACCCCGAGGCGCCGGACGGGCCGATCTTCCGGCGGGTGAGGCTGGAGGACCTCGACGAGCCGGGGCCGTTCGACGCCGTCGTCGCGCAGCGCTCGCTCCACCACATCCACGACCTCGACGCGGCCGTCGACGCGGATCGCCTCGCTCCTCCCGGAAGCGGGCGCCGTTCGTCCTGGTCGAGTTCGCCCACGAGCGACTCGACGGTGACACCGCCGACTGGTACCTCGGCCAGCTCGCGCGCGCTTCACGCCGCCGGCGGCGCGTCGAGGGCTCCGGCGCCGGAGCGTCGAGGACCTCAGAGCGGAGTACGACGGGCTCCACACGAGCGAGGCGATGCTCGCAGGCCCTGCGGGAGCGGCTTCGACGAGCAGCGCTTCGAGTGGATGCCGTACCTCCACTGCGAGCTGGGCGGTGTCGCGAGCGAGGCGCTCGAGCAAACCCTGATCGACGCGGGCGCCATCGAGGCGACCGGGTTCCGCTGGGTCGGGCCGTCGCCGCGGCTAGGCGCCGGCCGCCAGACGCCGCATAGGCACGGAGGTCGCTCACGGTCAGAGCGCACGAGCACGTAGTACGCGGCCGGGCCGGCGAAGAGGAGGCTGTCGATCCGGTCGAGGACGCCGCCGTGGCCCGAGGAGGACTCGGCCGGTGTCCTTGGCGCCGAGGTCGCGCTTGACGAGCGACTCGAAGAGATCGCCGACCGTCGCGGCGGCCACGACGACCGCGCCGACCACGACCGAGCGCCAGTCGGCCGCGAACTCGCTCGAGTAGAGGGCGAAGAAGCTCGTCAGCGATCCCTGCGAGCGCTCCGAAGACGAAGCCCTCCCACGTCTTCCCGGGCGACATCACCGGCGTCATCCTGTGACGGCCGGCCAGCCGGCCGCCGACGAACGCGCCGTGTCGATCGCGAAGACGGTCACGAGGACGGCGATCACGCGCCTCCTGCCCGATCTCCGGCAGCTCGCGGATCAGGATGAGATGGCCGAGCCCGAAGCCGATCCAGGCGGCGCCGAAGATCGTCGAGGCCATCGCCACCGTCGTCGACTGGCGTGTCGCCGCGACCGCCGCGAAGAGGAACGTGAGCGGAAAGACGACGAGAAAGCCGCCGAGGAGCCACTCGGCGCCCGCCGACCTGGGCCCCGACGAGCGCGCCGAGACCGCGCCCGCGTAGCCGGCGAGGACGAGCGGGCGGAGCGGCCGCGCGAGCCCGTAGAGCTCGTGGAGCGCCGACGAGGCCTCGCGCCCGCGACGAGCGCGAAGAGGAACCAGCCGCCGAGATACGCGAAGCCGAGCACGAGCGGGAGGCCGGCGAGCCGCAGGACGGCCACCCGCGACAGCGAGAGGGCGTCAGTCTGCTACCGCCGAACCGACGGCGGCGGCCCGCGTACTCGCTCAGCGCCTGGCGCAGGTGGCGCTCGTCGAAGTCGGGCCAGAGCGTGTCGACGAAGACGAGCTCCGTGTAGGCGAGCTGCCACAGGAGGAAGTTCGAGACCCGCAGCTCGTTCGACGTGCGGATCAGGAGATCCGGCTCGGGCATCTCGGGCGCATAGAGCCGCGACGCGATCGCGTTCTCGTCGACGTCGCGCGGGTCGACGCCGTCCTCGACGATCCGCCGCGTCGCCTCGACGATCTCGTCGCGCCCGCCGTAGTCGAAAGCGATCCAGAGCTGGAGCCGCTCGTTCGCGAGCGTCTCCTCCTCGAGCTCGGCCATCTTCGCCCGCATCGCGTCGCTCGCCCGGTCGCGCCGGCCGATGAAGCGGACGCGGACGCCCTTGCGCACGAGGTCGGGGAGCTCGCGCTCGATCGTCTCGACGAAGATCTCCATCAGCGCCTCGACCTCGGCCGGCGGCCGCGACCAGTTCTCCGTCGAGAACGCGTAGACGCAGATCGACTCGACCCCGAGGTCGAGCGCCGCCTCGACCGTCCTGTGGAGCGCCCGTGCGCCGGCGCGATGGCCGGCCGCGACGGGCAGAGCCCGCCTTCGGGCCCAGCGGCCGTTCCCGTCCATGATGATCGCGATCGCCCGTGCGACCTCGGGAAGCTCGTGCTCGCGGAGCGGGCTTCAGCCCCCGGAGCGTGCGCAGCTTGGTGATGAGGCTCATCGCTCGAGCAGCAGACGGAGGCCCTAGACCTCCATGATCTCCTCTTCCTTGCGCTTCAGGAGCTCGTCGATCCGCTTCACGTGGCTCGTCCGTCAGCTTCTGGGCGCGGTCCTCGGCCCGCCGCTCCTCGTCGTCGCCGACCTCGCCGTCCCTGACGAGCTCCTTCAGGTCGTGCATGACGTCCCGGCGGATGTTCCGGACGGCGACGCGACCCTCCTCGGCGAGGTGCCGGACGATCTTGACGAGCTCCTTGCGCCGCTCCTCGGTGAGCTGCGGGATCGGCAAGCGGATCAGCTTGCCGTCGTTCGAGGGCGTCAGGCCGAGGTCGGACTCCTGGATCGCCCGCTCGATCGGCTTGACCGAGCCCGGGTCGTACGGCTGGACGGTCAGGAGGCGCGGCTCGGGGACGTTGATCGTCGCGAGCTGCTTGAGCGGCGTCTTCTGGCCGTAGTAGTCGATCTCGACGCGGTCGAGGAGCGCCGTCGAGGCGCGTCCGGTCCGGACGGTGTTGAACTCGTGGGCGGCCGCCTCCACGGACTTGTCCATCCGCCGCTCGGCGTCCTGTCAGCAGGTCGTCCATGATGGCCACGTCAGGCCTCCTTTCCGTCGCTCGTGATGATGGTGCCGATTCTCTCGCCTCGCGCCACCCGCTCGATGTTCGTGGCGTCGTCGAGGCCGAACACGTGGATCGGCAGCCCGTTGTCCATGCAGAGCGAGAGCGCCGTCGTGTCCATGACCTTGGAGACCGCGCTCGAGCGCCTCGCGGTGGGTGAGCGCGGGCAGGAACTCCGCGTCGGGATCCTGGCGAGGGTCGCCGGCGTAGACGCCGTCGACGCCGTTCTTGCCCATGAGGAGCGCGTCCGCGCCGATCTCGAGCGCCCGGAGCGCGGCCGCGGTGTCGGTCGTGAAGAACGGGTTGCCGGTTCCGGCCGCGAAGATGACGACCCGCCGCTTCTCGAGGTGTCGCATCGCGCGGCGGCGGATGTAGGGCTCGGCCACCTCGCTGACGTTGATCGCCGAGAGGATGCGCGTGTGGACGCCGATGGTGCTCGAGCGCGTCCTGCACCGCGAGGCAGTTCAGGAGCGTCGCGAGCATCCCCGCGTAGTCGCCCGTGGCGCGGTCCATGCCGTTCGCGGCCGCGTCCATGCCGCGGTAGATGTTGCCGGCGCCGATGACGAGCGCGGTCTCGACGCCGAGCTCGTGGATCGCCTTGACCTCCTTCGCGATCGCCTGCGATCCGCTCCGGGTCCATCCCGTACGGCTGCTCGCCGAGGAGCGCCTCGCCGGAGAGCTTCAGGACGACGCGCCCGAAGGCGGCCTCGCCCGGGCGGGGTTCGGCGCTCGATGCCGGTCTCGGCCTCGGCGCTCACTTCGTGCAGGGCGAAGCGCGCGAACTCCCGTATCTCGGCGCCGTGCTCGCCGAGGGCCTTTCCGACGGTCAGCGACGTGTCGTGGATCCACGGCTGGTCGAGGAGGACGCTCTCGGCGAAGAACCGCTTGGCGAGCATGCCCTCGACGATCTTCGGCCGCACGTCCTCGGGCTTCGAGGTCACGTCGGGAAGCTTCTCGTAGACGGCGCGCTCCTCGGCGACCTTCTCCTCGGGCACCTCGTCACGCGTCATGGAACTCCGGGATTCGCGAACGAGATGTGCTGCGCGAGCATGCGCGCGAGCTCGGGTCTCGCGTCGGCGAGCGCGCACGAGGACGCCGATCTTCTCGGCGGGCCGGTGGACGTAGGCCTCGACGATCTCGCCGTTCTCGGCCGCGAGCTGGGCCGCACCGGCGACGACGACGTTCTCGCCGATCTTGGCCACGAGCTCGACCCGCTCGTCCTCGAGCTCCTGCGCGGCATCGGGCCCTCCTGCCTCGACACGCTCGAAAACCCTCCCGGCGAAGGCGAGGAAGTCCTCGTTCTTGGAGACCGGCTCGGTCTCGCAGCCGACCGCGACCATCGTGCCCGTGCGGTCCGTCGACCTCGGCGAGCACCTTGCCCTCGGTGACGTCGCGTCCGGCGCGCTTGGCCGCCGAGGCCATCCCGCGCTCGCGGAGGAGCTGCTGCGCCGCCTCGACGTCGCCGTCCGTCTCGACGAGCGCGCGCTTGCACTCCATCATCCCGGCGCCGGTCTTGTCGCGGAGCTCCTTGACGAGGCTGGCCGGGATCTCAGCCACCGGCAGGCTCCTCGCCGTTCTCGGCGGCCCGCTCGGCACCGACGGCGTCGGCGCCGGGCTGCTCCCCGAGGGCGTCGTCGGCCTGGGTCGCCGCCTCCGGCTCGGGCGCGCCGGCTCCTCCGTGGCGGGTTCGGGCTCCTCGGCCGGGGGGCTCGGCTGCCGACTGCGGCTGCCGCCTCGTCCTCGACGCGGCCGTTCCCGCTCGCGGCTGCCATCTCCTCGACGGTGACCTTCCCGCGGCCGGCCTCGATCGCGTCCGCCATCACGCGCACGATCAGGCTGCACGAGCGGATCGCGTCGTCGTTCCCGGGGATGATGTAGTCGGCGTCGTCGGGGTCGCAGTTCGTGTCGACGAGCGCAACCACGGGCAGGTCGAGCCGTCGTGCCTCGCGGATCGCGAGCTGCTCCTTCTTCAGGTCGACCACGAAGACCGCGTCCGGCAGCCGCTTCATGTCGGCGACGCCGCCGAGGTTCGCCTCGAGCTTCTCGAGCTCGCCCTCGTTCGCGATCCGCTCCTTCGGCGGGAGCAGGTCGAGCTGACCCTCCTCCTTGCGCCGGCGCAGCTCGTGGAGGCGCTCGAGCCGCTCCGAGATCGTGCGCCAGTTCGTGAGGAGACCGCCGAGCCAGCGATGGTTCACGTACGGCATGCCGACCCGCTTCGCCTGCTCGGCGACGGCGTCCTGGCTCTGCTTCTTCGTGCCGACGAAGAGGACGGAGCCGTTCCGCTCGGCCACGTTGCGGACGAACGCGTAGGCCTCGTCGAGGAGCTCCTGCGTCTGCTGCAGGTCGATGATGTAGATGCCGCCCCGCTCCGTGAACAGGAAGCGGCGCATCTTGGGGTTCCAGCGGCGGGTCTGGTGGCCGAAGTGGACGCCGGCCTCCAGGAGCTCGCGCATGCTCGCGACGGGCATCGAGGTTCCTTTCGGTTTGACTTGGTTACTGCCGGCGGCTGCGGGTGGAACCGGGCAGAGCGCCCGGCACCGCCACCCGCCCGGATGCCGCCGGGTCGGGGACGAAAGCCCTGCAATGGTAGCCGATGGCTTCCCCTAGGCTGAGCGGCGGATGGGGGTGTTGAGAGCGTCCGCGTGGGATCTCGCGGTCGAGGGGGTCGAGGAGGCGCTCGCCGGAGGCGAGTCGCCGTCCCTCGCCCGCCTCGGGCGGCTCGGGCAGCTCGGGAGCCTGCCGTCGCTGATCGCCGCGCTCGAGTCGGGCGAGGATCCGGAGCCGCTCGCCGCCGACTTCGCGCGCGAGCGGCACTCGCTCGGGCTCTCGCCGCGGGAGGTCGTCGCGGAGCTCCTGGTCGTCGGCCGCGTCCTCGAGCGGCACGGCGAGCACGAGGCGCGGGCCGCGCTCGACCGTGCCTCCTCGCGTACTTCGGAGCGGTCACGGACGAGCTCGCAGAGCGCGCCTCGCAGGATCCGCTGACGGGCCTCCTGCACCATCGCGCCTTTCACGAGCTCGTCCGCGTCGAGACGGTGCGCGCGCAGCGCTACCGGGGCGGCCTGTCGCTCGTTCTGCTCGATCTGGACGACTTCAAGGCGGTCAACGACACGAGCGGCCACGCCGAGGGCGACCGGCTCCTGCGTGCGTTCGCCCGCGCGCTCGCGCAGGACGGTGCGCGAGTCCGACAGCGTCGGGCCGTCTCGGTGGCGACGAGTTCGCGGCGCTGCTGCTCCAGGCGGACGAGATGGCGGTCGAGGCCTTCCTCGCTCGCCTGCGCGAGCGAGTCTCCGCCCGGCCTGGACGTTCAGCGCCGGCGCCGCGTACGTCTCGGACGGCCTCGCGGACTCGGAGGCGCTCTTCGGGCTCGCCGACCGCCGGCTCTACGAGGCGAAGACGGCGCGCGCCGCGGTGGCCTAGCCCTCGACGTCGAACGACTCGAGGACCGCGTCGCAGGCGGAGCCGATCTTCTGCTCCCCGCCCTGCGTCCACTGGCACTCGACGTAGTACTGACGATCTCCGTCGAAGAAGATCGTCGTCCGCGTTTGCGCCCTCGGTCCATCCGGCGTCGCTGTGGTGCCCGTGTACTGGATGCCCGGCAAGCCGTCGATCTCGACGTCCTCCGGGCCGGTCTCTGTCGTCCCGTCGGCGCTCTTCACGAGCTTGTCGTACTCGGCGTCGTAGGCGTCCTTGTACTCCTCGAAGTTCGCCTCGGTGATCTCGACTGGCAGCGAGTACACGATGACCGCAACCACGTCGTAGTCGCCGGCGAAGAGCAACGTGCGGTCGAGCTCGCCCTCGGTCTCCTCGAGGAACTCGCCCGGACCGGGCTCGACGGAGGCCGGATGCTCGAAGGAGTAGCCCTGTTTCTCGACGACCTTCGTGTTCCCGGACTGCCCGGTCGCTCCTGTCTGCCCGCCCGTCTCGCTTCCGGAAGCGTCGTCGTTCCCGCCGCCGCAGCCCGCCACGGCGAGCGCGAGGATCGAGAGGACGACGAGCAGCTGCCTCACGGGGCCGGTTCTACCCCGCAGGGGCGCCGCTCATTCGCGTCTAGGGTCCGGGAATCCGAGGCAGCGGCTCCTGGAAGGAGTCACGTTTTCGCTCCGCTGCGAGCCTCCTCGAGGGCAGCGGTCAGGTCGTCCGGCAGCGGCGAGTGCGCTTCCACCGGCTGCTCCGTGAACGGATGCGGGAACGAGAGACGCGCCGCGTGGAGGAACTGGCGCTCGAGCCCAAGGTCGTCCGGGATGCCGTAGACCGGGATCACCGGAGACGGGCAGGTCGATTGCAGCGAGGTGAACTCTGATCTGGTGCGTGCGGCCGGTCTCGAGCCGCACCTCGAGGAGCGCGTGAGCGCGCAGGAGCTCGCGTACCTCGAAGTGCGTGACCGCGTCGCGCGGCTTGGCCGTGTCGAGCGAGTGGCGGGTCGGATCGTGGCGGTCGCGGCCGATCGGGGCCTCGATACGGCCGCGCTGCGAGCGCGGTCGGCCGCGTACGAGCGCCAGGTACTCGCGGACGAGCTTGCGGGTGCGCAGCAGAGCCTGCAGCTTCCGATGCGCCTCGTCCGACTTCGCCACCACCAGGAGCCCGGAGGTGTCGCGATCGAGCCGGTGGACGATGCCCGGCCGCTCGGGCTCCTCCCCGCCCGCGACCGCGTGACCGAGCAGACCGTGCACGAGCGTTCCCGAGCCGTGCCCCGCGGACGGATGGACGACCAGCCCGGCAGGCTTGTCGACCACGAGCAGGTGCTCGTCCTCCCAGGTAACGCGGAGGGAGAGATCCTCGGGCACGAGCTCGGAGGTCGCGCGCCTCCGGCTCGAGCTCGAGCGATCTCCCCGCCGGCGAGACGATGGCTCTTCGGCCGCAGCTCGCCGTCGACGCGAACCTTGCCGCCCGCCAGCAAGCGCTCCGCCGCGGCCCGCGAGCCCACCTCTGCCACGGAGGCGAGGAACCGGTCGAGCCGTGCACCGGCCGCCTCGGCGGGAACGGTTAGGACGAGTGGTGGCGCACCGGGCACGCGCCCATTGTCGCGCGCTCCGCAGGAAGACTCGCAGCTCCGGCGGAGGCCGCCGTTCGAGCCGACGCACGGTCGCGGCCGGGGCCGCCGTCCAGGTCGTTCCGCCCGGTGCCGCCGACCAGCCGTGTCGTTGCCGCTCGCCCGAAGAGGTCGTCGACTGCCGCCGCCTGCCGAAGAGCTCGTTCGCCGTCGCGGAGCCGCTGCAGCCGGTCCGCCTTCGACGATCCGGTCACGTCCTCCACGCTCAGCCATCGAGTCCGTTCCCTCGGCCTCGAGCGACGCCGGCTCTCGAGGTCGACGACGGCCGCCCTCGTCGAGACCGCGTACGACACGAGGTCGATGCCCGACGCCGCCATCTACCACGTCCGTCGCCGCCCCCGGCTCGAGGACGTCCTGGCCGGGCCCGCCGAGGAGCCGGTCGTTGCCTCCGCCTCCGCGCAGCGTGTCATCTCCACCGAGCCCGCAGAGGACGTCGGGGCCGCCGCCTCCCAGTCAGCGTGTCCGCGCCGGGCTGCCGAGGACGGTGCACTCGTCATCGTTTCGGATCGTGCCGGTGCCGACGCCCGCGGCACCCGGCGCCAGAGTCTGCGTTGACGGCGCCGAGAGCGCGAGCGTCAGGAGCTCGTTCGGCTCCCGCGAGGAGATCGCCCACGACCGCTCACGCCACCGGCTCGCTCGTGTCGCCTGCGGCGAAGGTGAGCGTTCCGGAGGCCGCCAGGTAGTCCGCGAGCGCGAGCGCTGCCGGCGTCCTGCGTCGAGTACGCGACGCTCAACCGTCCGCGACCGCTCGGCTCGGAGAGCGTTCACCGTGAACGTCGAGCGGCGTCGGCCGGTGTCGCCCTCGGCGACTCCAGGATCGTTGACCGTGAGCAGGGGCACCGTGTTCACGTCGAATCGTCACCGTCGCGACAGCCGAGTCGGCCTGCCGTCGTTCACGCGGAAGGTCAACGAATCCGTGCCCGTCGAAGTTCGCGTCCGGCGTGTAGGTACGGCTCGCGGCCGGAGCCCGTGAGGGCGCCGTGTGCGGCAGCAGCTCACGATCGTGTAGCGAGAGCGTGTCGCCGTCCGCGTCCGCGGCCGCGAGCATGAATCCGACCGCGGTGTCCACGTCGGTCGAGACCGCGGCGTTGGTCGCAGTCGGCACGTCGTTGACCGGCGTGACCGTGATCGGAACCGTCGCGACATTCGAGTCGACCTGCCCGTCGTTGACCCGGAAGGTGAACGAGTCCGCTCCGTGGTAGTTCGCGCCCGGCGTGTAGCTGCGGGTCGCACCGGAGCCTGTGAGCAGCCGTGCGCCGGGGCCGACACGATGGTGTAGGTGAGTGGATCTCCGTCGGCGTCGGCCGCCTGAAGCGCTCACCGGCACACCCGTGTCCTCCGCGGTCGTCGACCGAGCCGTCGCTTGCGGTCGGAACGTCGTTCACCGAGCTGACGGAGATCGAGACCGTGGCGGTGTTCGAGTCGTACACGCCGTCGTTGGCACGGAAAGTGAACGAGTCGGCCCCGTGGTAGCCCGGATCCGGCACGTACGTCTGTGAGGCACCTGCTCCCGGAAAGGCTGCCGTGGGTCGGGCCGGACACGATCGTGTAGCTGAGGGGATCGCGCCCTCGGCGTCGGTCGCGAGGAGCGTCAGGCCCTTCCCCGTGTCCTCCGGCGTCGAGGTGGTGGCGTCGGCCGCCACGGGTGGGTCGTCCACGGCGGTGACGGTCAGGGTCACGGTCGCGACGTTCGAGTCGGCCAGGCCGTCGTTCACCTTGAAGGTGAACGAGTCCGAGCCGCTCCAGTTCGCGACAGGGGTGTACGTGCGTGTGGCGCCCGCCCCGCTCAGAGAGCCGTGCGACGGCCCGCTCACGACCGTGTAGGCGAGCGCGTCGCCGTCGGCGTCCGAGCCGCCGAGCGTGAGTGCCCTGGGCGTGTCCTCTGCGGTCGTGGCAGAGCCGTCCGCGGCGGCAGGCGCGTCGTCCACGGAGTTGACCGTGAGCGAGACGGTGGCGATGTTCGAGGTCACGCGCCGTCGTCGACCTCGCACGTAAACGAGTCGGGCCCGTGGTAGTGCGGGATCGGGGTGTACGTGAGGCTGGCCCCAGAGCCGGTGAGAACGCCGTGCTCCGGCCCGGACACGATGGTGTAGGTGAGTGGATCGCCGTCCGCATCGGCCGCCTCGAGCGTCAGGTCCTTCCCCGTGTCCTCGTCGGTCAGGACAGATCCGTTGGATGCGACGGGCGCATAGTTCACATCCTCGACCGTGATGGAGACGGTTGCCGTGTTCGAGTCCAGGAGGCCGTCGTTCGCCTTGAAGGTGAAGGAGTCCGGCCCCTCGTACCCGGCGTCGGGCGTGTAGGTCAGCGAGGCGCCGCTTCCCGAGAGCGTGCCGTGGGTCGGCCCGGAGAGGACGGCGTAGGTCAGCGCGTCGCCGTCCGGATCGGCCGCCACGAGCGAAATGCTCTTGGGAGCGCCTACGTCCGTCGTGGCGCTGCCCACCTGCGCCACGGGTGCATCGTTCACGGGGTCGACCGTGATGGTCACGGTTCCGGTGTCCGTCCCGCCCCGGCCGTCATTCACCACATACGTGAGCTGGTCGGTGCCGTGAAAGTTCGGATCGGGCGTGTAGGTCCTTGCCGTCCCCGTCCCGGTCAGCGTCCCGTGGCTCGGGGCGGCCGAGACGGAGTACGTGAGCACGTCGCCGTCCGCGTCTGCGCCGTCGAGCGTCACGGGCACGGCGGTGTCCTCGTCCGTGGTCGTCGCCGCGTCGGGGGCGATGGGCGCCTGGTTGGCGCCCGCCTGGCAGGTACCTTCAGGCGCGTCGAACGACCGCAGGTTGTCGATGAACGCCGCCGAGTCCAGGATGTCGTCGCTCGCGTCGAAGATGGAGAGGAAGAGCGTGTGCGCGCCGGACGTCACGGGTGTCCGGACCTCGAGCCGAGGGGTGCTCCCGTTGTACTCGGTGCCGTTCGTTTCGACGACCCGTCCCGGGTCGAAGAAGGCGCTCTTCACGCTCACGATCTTGCCCGCGGTGTCGAAGGCGAAGTTGTGGGGCGCCGTGATCGCGTCGCCGGCCACGCTCCAGTCAGACGTGTCGAGCTCGGCCACGAAGCCGTCGTTGATCTCGGCCACGAAGAAGGGGTACTCCTCGCTCGCGAAGACGAGGTCGAAGCCGAGGCAGTCGGCGGCCGGCGGCACCGCGAGGTCGAGCCGAAGAACCGAGACGTCGTAGGCGCCGCGGAGCGCAGTTCCGTTCGCCCTTCCGGCTGCCGCGCTGTCGTTGGGCGGCGCAGCCAGGTTCACGTCGCCGGTCGTCAGGAGCGCCTGCGAGCCGTCGGTGACCGGAAGCAGCGTGGTCGTGGTCGCCCCGATGGCATGCGCGTCGACGGCGCTGCAGGCAAGCCACCGCTCTCCCGTCAGGAGCCCGCCGTCGTCTACGGCCGCGCCGAGAGCCGGGCAGTGCTGGATCGTGAGGGAGACCGTGGCCGTATCCGTGCCGCCCTGGCCGTCGTCGATCGTGTAAGTGAACGAGTCGCTCGTCCCGGCATAGGCCGGGTCGAGCTCGTACGTGACGCGTGGCCCGTCGACGGTCGCGACGGCAGTCGCCGTTCCATGGGCCGGGACGGAGACCGCCGTGATCTGGAGGGGATCTGCATCAGCGTCCGAGTCGTTCGCGAGTACGTCGATGACCGTTGCCCCTGCGAGCGCAACCGCGGCGTCGTCCACGGCGGTCGGGTCGGCCGCCCACGCCGGAGCGGCGGGGAAGAAGAGAAGGGCGGCGAGGACCGCGCCCGTGAGTGCCGGACGGACGGGCATCCCCCCGCGTCATCGGCAGGGACGCGGCCCGCCTCAATCACCCGCGCGTCAGCCGCTGAGCGTCGTCGGAAGCCGCTGCGGCGCGCGCGGCGCCCGCTCGGCGAGCAAGAGCGCAGCCAGCAGAATCGCCACGCCGGAGACGATGAACGTGTCCGCGAGGTTGAAGGCCGGCCAGTAGGTGAGGTCGAGGAAATCGGTCACGTGCCCGAGCCGGATCCGGTCGACGAGATTGCCGAGGCTCCCGCCGATCAGGAAGCCGAGTGCGATCGGGAGCACCGGGTGGCGCGCACCAGAGCGGGCGAAGTATCCGACCATCCAGAGGATCGCGAGCCCGGTCAGGAGCGTGACCGGCCCGGCCCAGGTCGAGAAGATTCCGAACGCGATCCCCGAGTTGTGGACGTGGTGGATCGAAAGCGGCCCGACCACCTCGAACGCCTCCCCCCGCTCGAGCGTCGAAACGACGATTTGCTTTGTGACCTGATCGGCCACGAGGGCTGCGAGCGCGATCGCGCCGAGCGTAACCCAGTGAAACGGACGAGCAGCGAGCGAGCGCGTCGCCGACGAGATGGGCACCCGGCCGTCCGTGGCGGAACCGACGCGCACGTCGATCAGCCGCGGAGCCGGGTTGGTCAGCCCCTCTCGTCGAGCCGCTTGCACTCGATGCACATCGTCGCGTAAGGCATCGCCTCCAGGCGTTCCTCCGCGATCGTGCTCCCGCAGCGCACGCATGTCCCGTAAGTCCCTTCGTCGATCCGCGCGAGCGCCGCGTCGATCTCGGCGATCACGTGCTCGGTGTTGTCCTCGAGGGTGTAGTCGAGCTCCCGCATGTAGGTCGCGGTCGCGACGTCCGCGAGGTGATTGTCGTGACTCTCTTCCCCCGCTTCGTCCTCGAGCGATACCGGGTTGCCGTCGTGGACGAGGTGGTACGCATGCTCGGCGCTCGCACGGTGAGCGAGGAGCAACTCTCGAAAGCGCTCGACCTTCACCTGCCCACCGGCCGTCACCGGCTCAGTATAGGCGTGCCTAGGCGGCGCGTTCAGGCGCTTCGCGCGCCTCGGTGTCGGACTCGACGCGATCGAGCGAGCGCAGGAGAAAGGCCTTGTACTCGGCTCGCATGTCGCTCTCGAGCGACTTCAGGCGCCGAATCTCGGCCTTGACCCGCTCGCGCTCGGTCTCGGCCGACACCGTCGTCTCCCGCGCCTTGGCGCGGGCCTCCTCCAGGATGAGATCGGCCTCCCGGCGTGCCTGACTCCGGATGTCGTCGGCGGAGCGCTCCGCCGAGACGAGCGTGTTTCGGAGCAGCACCTCGAGCTCCTTGAAGCGGGCGATCTCGCCTTCCATCCGCTCGATCTCCTCGCGGAGGTCGGCCCGCTCGCGCCAGACGTCTTCGTAGCTCTCGACGATCTGGTCGAGGAGATCCTCCGTGGAGCCGCGGTCGTAGCCGAACGGCCGCCGGCCCAGGCTGACGTGCCGGATCTCGACAGGAGTGAGGGTCATTGGACCTGACCCTTCTGTGTTCGGACCGGGTTCCCTGCCTCAGCGGAGCGAGCCGATCGCCTGGTCGGCGACCCGCTGGAGCACGAGCAAGACGACGATCGCGAGGATCGGCGAGAGGTCGATCCCGAGCCCCCCGACCCTGGCGAACGGAACGAAGCGCCTGAAGACCCGCAGGTACGGGTCGACGACGTCATACAGGAACCGCTGCACCCGGTTCAGCCACACGTTGTAGGGCAGCGGGAACCAGCTCGCGATGATGTACGCGATGATGCAAATCAGGTAGACGGTGAAGAGGACGCGCACGAACTGCTGGGCGGTCGTGACGGCGTCCGCGATGAGCACCCGGAGAATCTACCTCGCGCCGGGGATGGCTCAGGCGCCGCAGAGCGACGCAACTCGCCCGGCCGCTCCGCGGCCTCCGGCGTCTAGGACTGGTTGTAGAACCCGCGCTCGATGAGCCGGGCTCGTTCCTCGGCGGACACCTCGACGTTCTGAGGCGTCAGGAGGAAGACCTTGTCGGCGATCCGCTGCATGCCGCCGTTCAGAGCGTACGTGAGGCCGCTCGAGAAGTCGATGAGGCGCTTCGAAAGCTCGGTGTCGGCGCCCTGAAGGTTCAGGATCACGGGCGTCGCGTCCTTGAACCGGTCGGCGATCGACTGCGCGTCGTTGAAGCTCCGCGGCACCACGAGATGAACCTTGACGTTGGCCGAGGCGACGGCCTCGAGCTGGGGCCTGGCGGTTCGGGGCGGCCGGAGGACGGCGGTGCGAGCTCGATCCGGGGAGCCTTCGGGCTCGGACCAATCCTCGAACTCGGAGCCGCGCCGGCTGCCGCGCCGGTCGTGCAGGCGACGGACGTTGGGTCGCTCGCCGTACGAGCGCTCCAGTTCCTCCTCAGGATCGTAGAGCTCGTCCTCCCAGACCTCGTCCTCCTCGACGATGCCGAAATAGACGAGCGCGCGGTTCCACACGTCTCCCACTCCCATGTCGGGCGGGGATTCTACCGTCCGAAGAGGCTCGATCCCACCCGCACGAGCGTCGCACCCTCCTCTGCAGCGACGCGGTAGTCCTGAGAAGTCCCCATGGAGAGCTGGCTGAGGCCGTGCTCGGAGGCGAGCTCGCGGAGCCGTCTGAAGTGCGGCCGCGAGCGTTCGGGGTCGTCCGTGAAGGGGGGCATGGTCATGAGGCCGCGCACCTCCACCCCGAGCTCGGTCACCGTCGTCAGGAAGGCCGAGAGCTCGTCCGCGGGGATGCCGCTCTTGGTCTCCTCGCCGGCGACGTTGACCTCGATCAGGGCGGGCACGTCGAGGCGCCGGGCCGCCGATTCGGACGCGAGCGAGTGGACGAGCTCGCAACGGGCCGAGACGTCCTTCGCCTTTCGAGACTGAAGGTGGCCGATGAAGTGCCAGCGGAAAGCGTTCCCGTAGCGATCGTGCTTGGCGGCCAGATCCTGAGCGCGATTCTCGCCCACGGTCTCGACTCCAGCCTCGGCCAGCACAGACAGCTCTTCGACGGACACGTACTTGGTCGCCACGACGACAGTGACTCCAGGCCCCACCTCCTCGCGGAGCGCGTCATAGCGCCGACGCACATCGTCAGGTGACGTAGGCGATCACTCCCTGGCGACCGGTCAGGCCGCCGTCGCGGCGGTGCGAGAAGAAGAGCTCCGGGTGGCATGCCGTGCAGAGATCCGTACGCTCGACAGCCGCGACCCCTGCGTCGCGGAGCGCGCGCTCGGTCGCCTCGGGCAGGTCGAGGTTCCTGCCCCGGAGGACGTCAGCGCCGAAACGCTCGCGATAGGGCCCCGCGACCTCCTCCCCCACCTCGTAGCAGCATGGGCCGATCCCCGGACCGACGGCAGCGGCGAGGGAACCGCTTCCGTTCGCGACTGTGGAGACGCCTGCCTCGGCGATGCCCTCGAGGAGCCCTTTCCAGCCGACGTGGAGTATGGCGAGGACGGGCGGCCCATCAGCCCGGCAGAGCGCGACCGGGAGGCAGTCGGAGGAGATCAGCATCAGCGCCTCCCCGGGCTCGTCCGTCCAGAGCCCGTCGCAGGGCTCGAAGACGGCGCCCGGCCGCGTCACGCCGCGCCGGTTGGCCCGTGTCACCAGGGCACCGTGCTTCTGCATCGCCATCGTGGCCGTGTCCGGGTCGGCCCCGACGCGCTCGCAGAGGAGCCGGCGGTTCTCCCGCACCCGCTCGGGTTCGTCCGCGGTCAGAAGGCCGAGGTTCAACGAGTCGTACGGCCCGTCGCTGACTCCGCCGAGCCGGGTCGAGAACGCGACGCGGTACGGGCCGGGCGCGTCCCATTCGAAGAGCGTCATCCGCCCACGACAGCGATCATGAAGTCGGCCGCCTGCGAATACGCGTCCTCCATGAGTGTGAAGAACTCGCTCTGAAAGAGGATGATCACACCGAAGAGCGCGAACATGCCGTACTGGTCGAGCGCGCTCCAGCTGGCGTAGGCGCGATCGGGCAGGAGCGCCCCCACGATCCGCGAGCCGTCGAGCGGCGGGATCGGGATCAGGTTGAAGATCCCGAGCACGATGTTGACCGTGAAGGCCTGAACCGCCACGTCGAATCTCAGGCCCTCAGGGTTCCCGTGGACGATGTACGCGATCGCAAGCAGGGCAAGGACGAAGTTCATGGCCGGGCCGGCCGCGGCCACAAGGGCCATCCCCTCCTTCGGGCGACGGAAGTAGCCGGGTTGCACCATCACGGGCCGGGCCCAGCCGAACATGAGCCCGGTCGTGAAGTAGGTGACGGCGAACATGAGCGTCCCGATTGGATCGAGATGGACGATCGGGTTCAGCGTCAACCGCCCTTCCTGTCGCGAGGTCGGATCTCCGAGCTTCGTCGCCGTGACTGCGTGCGCGAGCTCGTGGAGCACGAGGCTCACGAGGAGAAAGGGGATCAGCCAGAGGAAGGTCTCGAGGTCGCTCAACGAGCAGCTCCGACGAGCTCCTCGGCGGCGGCCAGCTCCTGGTCGCGGCCCTCGAGCTCTCCGTTCAGCTTCCGGCGCAGGAGCTCGTCGAGGATCTCGCCCACCCGAGGCGATTCGGTGACCCCGAGCACGGCCAGGTCTTGCCCGGAGACCTCGAGGCGGACGCCTCGGAGCTCCTCGAAGTAGCGAACGAGCTCCGAGCGGCCGCCACACGAGGGCCTGGCTCCCACGCCCGCGAGCGCGAGCAGGGCGCCGTCGGGATCATGGGGGGCGACGAGTGCCCTGATCGTCGCCGGGTTCTCGGCCTCCGCGACGAGAGAGCGAAGCCGGGGCGCGATCGTGACGGCGTCGGCGATTCGCTCCGCGTCCCTGCGCCGGAGCCTCAAGCGCTCGAACCAGTCGAAGAGCTCGCCGGACGGCAGCCGGCGCGCGAGAACCCCGAGGCGAAGGCGCCAGAGCGGCGTCTCGGGCGCGTAGGCGGCGCGGACGGCGTCGACCTCCCCGATCAGCCGCACGGCCTCGTCGTCTGCGGCCAGGTGCGGGTGGATCGACCGGTCGATTCCGAGCTCGTGGAGGCGCCGGATCGAGGCGGCGATCTCCTCCTCGGAGAGCAGCGCCTGGAGCTCGTCCCGAAGGCGCGCAGACGAGAGCTCGCCCACGAGGTGCATCTCGACGCAGGCGCGGGCGAGCGAGAGCGTGTGCGCGTCCATCTCGAACCCGTAGCGGTTCTCGTACCGGATGGCCCGAAAGATCCGGGTCGGGTCGTCGATGAATGAGAGGTTGTGGAGCACGCGGATGCGTCGGCGCTCGAGGTCTGCGAAGCCGCCGAACGGGTCGACGAGCCGGCCGAAGTCCTCGCCCTTCAGGCTCGCGGCCATGGCGTTCACCGTGAAGTCGCGCCTGAAGAGGTCTTGGCGGATCGAGGCCTGCTCCACCCGAGGCAGCGCGGCCGGGTAGTCATAGAACTCGGTGCGGGTCGTGGCGACGTCGACGCGCTCGCCGCCCGGGAGGAGGACAACGGCCGTCCCGAACTTCTCGTGTGGCACCGCCCGGCCACCGAGAGCGTCGGCGAGCGCGCGGCCGAAGGCGATGCCGTCTCCCTCTACGGCCACGTCGAGGTCGAAGGCAGGCTCGTCCATCAGGACGTCGCGGACGGCGCCGCCGACGAGGTAGACGCCGTCGTAGCCGCCGCCTACGGCCTGGATCGCCTCGAAGATCGGTCCGCGGCTCGTGAGGGTGAGCAGGCCGTCACCGACGCTCGGTGCTTCGGGCACGGTTTCCTCCCCGGCCTCGCCGTACGCGCTCAGGAGATCGCTTCGGGTCACGACGCCCGTGACCCGGCCCTCGCGGACGACCGGCACGCGGCCCGCATCGGTGGAGGCGATCAACCGCTGGAGCTCTGCGAGCGGCGTGCGCTCGTCGCAGGTGACGACGCTCGAGGTCATGACCGACTTGACCGGTGCATGCGAGAGGCCGTGGCCGATCGCCTTGTCGAGATCCTCGCGCGTGACGACACCCGCGAGGTTCGTTCGGTCTCCGACGAGCATTCCGCTCTGACGGTGCTGCTGGCACAGCACCATGGCGTGCGCGACCGAGTCGGCGGCCGCGACGAACCTGGGAGGGCGCGACATGATCTCGGCGGCAGCGAGAGGCTGTCGCACCGCGGCCGGAAGGGCGGCAAGAGCGGCCTCACGCACCTCCGCCAACGCTTCGTGAGAGAGCGCCGAGGCGGCCTGCGCGTGGCCTCCCCCACCCAGGGCTCGCGCGATCGCGGCCGCGTCGAGCTCCGGAATGCGCGACCGAACCACGCAGACGACCCGCCTGTCCATCTCCACCAGGCACACGAGTCCGCGAGCGTCGGTGACATCGAGGACCTTGCGAGCCAGGTTCGAGACGCCGTCGACGTACTCGGGCCAGGACACCGCGGCGAGCATGACCTCGAGGCCTTCGACGTCGTGCGCTTCGAGCGCGGCGAGGAGGGCATCGAAGAGCGCCCGCTCCTGTTCCCCGAGCGGGGTGTGCAGATACCGGGCCACGATCTCCTGGTGCGCCCCGTGCCGGAGACACCAGGCGAGCGCGTCCGCGTCGCGCTGGGTCACCTCCGGGTAGGTGAGCGAGCCCGTGTCCTCGTGGATCCCGAGCGCGAATGCCGTCGCTTCGAGCGCCGTGGGCTCGACCTCGCGCTCGGCGAGGATCCCGACGAGCGTCGTGGTCAGGGCGCCGTCGTCCGAGAGGACGACGTTCTCCGGTGGCAGCCAGTCCGGCGGCTCGCTCTGGTGATGGTCGAAGGCGATGACGTCCACGTCGGATCGGCTTGCGACCTCTTCGAACTCGCCGAGGCGGCCCGGGTCGACCGTCTCGACGATGATCAGCCGGGTGACCTCGGCCGGCTCGACGCGCCCGGTCTCGACGATCTCGAGCTCGTCTGCGTGCAACCGGTAGAACTCGCGCACGTTCGTGTTCAACGAGCCGGAGAGCGCCACCGTCGCCCCTGGATAGAGCCTCCGGACGGCCAGCATCGACGCAAAGGCGTCGAAGTCCGTGTTCACGTGCGTGACGATCACGTCCATCGAACAGAGGTTAGTCGCGGCTCTGCCCGGCTCCTGCTCCGGGGCGCTACAGGTGTGCGATCGCTTCGATCTCGACGAGCGCGCCCGAGGGGAGCGCTGCGACCTGGATGGTCGCCCGCGCGGGCGGTTGGGGCCCGACTCGCTCCCCGTAGGTCTCGTTCACGGCCGCGAAGTCGCCGAGGTCGACCAGGTAGATCGTGGTCTTCAGAAGCTGCTTCAGGCTCGAGCCCGCCTCCTCGAGTATCGCCTCGAGGTTCCGCATCACCTGCGCGGTCTGCCCGGAGATACCGCCTTCTACGAGATCGCCCGTGGCCGGGTCGATGCCGAGCTGCCCGGAGACAAAGACGAGCTCGCCGAAGCGAAGACCCTGCGAATACGGGGCGCCCTGGAAGGGGGCCGGAGCCCGGTCGGTGCGAATGACCTCCTTGCCACCCATCAGGCTCCGACCCTACAGATCGGCCGCATTTTCCGCCGAAAACTGAGCGGATCTGTCGCCAGCTGTCCGCAAAGGCGATTAGGCTTCCACGTCGTGGAAGCACGAAGCCTGCTGCCGCCGCTGGCGCCAGAAGGTCCCGTGGTCCTTGAGCTCGACCGGCGCCGGTTGGCGCGACTGGAGCAGAAGGTGCGCGGGCTCGAGGCGGAGCGTCGCGCGCTGCGCGCCGATCTGGCGCTGGCCCGCTCGTGGGTGCGCGACCTCCTCACGTGGATCGAGCACGAGGGATCTGCCTACGAGCCTGCCGTCAGACCCGGGCGAGACCGGCCGAGCCCGTTCTTGCGTGCGGCAACTCTCGCAGCGCTCGTCGGCGCACCGTGGGCCCTGATCGGCGCCGGAATCGCCGCCGGGCTGGCTCTCGCCTAGCCCTCGACGCGCTCGATCGAGGCGCCGAGCGCGCGGAGGCGCTCGTCGATGCGCTCGTAGCCACGGTCTATCTCCCTGATGTTCCCGATCGTGGAGGTGCCCTCCGCGCAGAGGGCTGCGATCAGCATTGCCATGCCGGCGCGGATATCCGGGCTCACCATGCGCTCCCCGTAGAGCCTCGAGGGACCGTTGACGATCGCCCGGTGCGGGTCGCAGAGGATGATCCGGGCGCCGAGGTTGATCAGCTTGTCGACGAAGAAGAGCCGGTTCTCGAACATCTTCTCGAAGATCAGAACGGTGCCCTCGGCCTGCGTCGCTACGGCAAGCATGATCGACGTCAGATCGGCGGGGAACGACGGCCAGGGCCCGTCCTCGATCTTCGGGATCTGCGAACCGACGTCGTCTCGAACCGCGAGCTGCTGTGCCGATGGCACGCGAATCTGGAAACCGTCTGTCTCCCAGCTGACCCCGAGCCGCTCGAAGCCGGGCCAGATGGCGATCATGTGCTCGGGCTCGACGTTCTCGATCACGAGCTCACCCTCGGTCACGGCACCGAGGCCGACGAAGCTCGCCACCTCGATGTGATCCGGGCAGATGCGCCACTCGCCGCCGTGCAGGCGGTCGACGCCCTGGATCCTGAGGACGTTCGAGCCGATCCCTTCGATCGAGGCCCCGAGAGCGTTCAGAAACCGGCAGAGATCTTGCACGTGGGGCTCGCAGGCCGCGTTTCCGATCACGGTCTCACCCCGGGCGAGGACCGCGGCCATGACGGCGTTCTCCGTCCCCGTCACGGACGCCTCGTCCAGAAAGAGATGTGCGCCAACGAGACCTGTGGTGCTGAGCTTGAGGCGTCGGTTGGCGATCACCGAGGCTCCGAGGCGTTCGAAGGCGTCGACGTGCGTGTCGATCCGTCGCCGGCCGATGACGTCTCCGCCGGGAGGCGGAACGACGGCCTCGCGCTCTCGCGCCAGGAGCGGTCCGGCCAGCAGGATCGAGGCTCGGATCCGGCTGCAGAGCTCCTCGTCGAGCTCGTGCTTGGAGATCCGCTGCGCGTGTATCCGCACGCGCCCCTCGCCGAGGTGCTCGACGTCGACACCGATGTCCGCCGCGAGCTCCAGCATGGTCTCGACGTCGGTGATCGCCGGGACATTCGAGAGCGTGACCGGCTCATCGGTCAGGACGCAGGCGGCCACGATCGGGAGCGCAGCGTTCTTGTTGCCGGCCACTCGGACGGTGCCGTTGAGCGGCCGCCTCCCTTCGATGACGAACGACTCGCTGAGGGTGCTCGTGACCGCCATGCTTCCCACGCTACTCGTATCCCTCGCCGGTGCCAAGCGAGCGGCGAACTATGCTAGCCGCCTCCGATGGAGGTCACCCGCGAACGGGCCTGGGAGACACTCACCAGGTACACGGAGAGCGAGGCGCTACGGCGTCACGCGCTCGCCGTCGAGGCTGCGGTCGGCGGCTACGCGCAACGGAGCGGCGAGGACGAGGAGCTCTGGCGGGCGACGGCTCTCCTCCACGATTTCGACTACGAGATGCACCCCACGCTCGACAAGCATCCGCAGGACGGTGCTCCGATCCTGCGCGGAGAAGGCTGGCCGGAGGAAGTGATCGAGGCCGTGCTCTCGCACGCCGAGCATCTGAGCATCGCTCGCGACACACCTCTCAAAAAGACTCTCTTCGCATGTGACGAACTCGCGGGCTTCGTGCACGCCTGCGGCCTCGTCCGGCCCGATGGCATCGACACGCTCGAGCCGAAGTCGGTCAGGAAGAAGCTGAAGCAGCCGTCCTTCGCAGCCGGGGTTCACCGGGACGAGGTGTACGCGGGCGCCGAGCTCCTCGGCCTCGACCTCGACGAGCACATCCAGAATGTCGTCGAGTCCATGCGCCCGATCGCAGGTGACCTGGGCCTGCGCACGCAGCCCGGCTAGAGACCCTCCGGCAGGGGGCGAGCTCAGAGCCCCACCCTAGGGTGGGGAGAGGGCCACCCGCCTCCCGGCTCGAGCCTAGCGCGGAATCTGTGCCGGATGCCCCACGGTTTCGGGCCAATTTGGTGCCGATGCGTTCACAAGGGCTACACGCCTGCGACGAGGCGCTCGAGCTCCTCCTCGCTCGTCCAGAAGCCGCACGAGGCACGCACCCACCCGAGACCGGGCATGGCCCGGACGACGACGCCGGCCGCCGCGAGCTCCTCGACGAGCTCCTCGGCGTCGCGGCTCGGCCGGAACGACACCAACGTGGCCTGATCGGGCTCGGTCACGACCTCGGCCCTCTTCGCCAGGAGATCCATGCAGCGAGCCGCCAGCTCTCGTGCCCGGGCGAATCGCTCCTCCCCCGCCTCGCCCGCTAGCTGGAGCGAGGTGATGAGCCCGGCCACCGAGCCCGGCGGAGCCCAGCTCGACTCGAAGCGCCGGGCGTCCGGCCAGGGAACCAGCTCGGTCGTGTCCTCCCAGGAGAGGTACGAGGGGGCAACCAGTCGCAGGCGCTCGATCCAGTCGCCGCGAACGAAGAGAGCACCTGTCGCGTCGGGCCCGAGCAGCCACTTCTGTCCCGAGACCGTGTAGAAGTCGCAACCGAGCCGACCGACGTCGACCGGGATCGCCCCGGCGGCCTGAGCCCCGTCCACGAGCAAGGGCACCCCGAGGCCGGCGATCTCCTCGAGCGGGAGTACTGCACCGGTCGTCCAGGCAACGTGGGAGAGCGCAACGAGGCGCGTCCGCGGGGTCAGCTCGGCCTCGATCGCCCCGAGCATCTCGCCCGCGGCGCGATCCCGCAGCGCCGCGACCCGCACGCCCGCCGCCGAGCACCGAAGGGCGCCGAGGAGCCCCGGATGCTCGACGTCCGTAGTGACGACTTCGTCTTCCGGGCTCAGCCCGAGGCCGGCGAGGACGAGATCGCATCCCTCCGTCGTCGACGAGGTGAGCGCGAGAGTCTCGGCCGGAGCGCCGATCAGCTCCCCGAGCCGGCGACGAAGCTCGCTCCGAAGCTCGCCCGCGTCCTCGAAGAACGCCGCGCCGGCCCTTCCCTCCACGAGAGCCCGCGATTGCCACTCAGAGGCTGCTTCGGCGGCTCGCCGAGGCAGCGGGCCGAACGTCCCGGTGTTCAGGTAGGCCTTGTGCTCGAGGACGGGGAGCTCGGCCCGGATGGCGGCGAGATCCATGGGCGGCCGAGAGTACACGCCGCCGCGGGCCGCCCAACACGCAAGCCGGGCTCGCGTCTTCCCCTCAGAGGGAGACGAGAGCCTCGACCGGCGCGTGGTCGGACAGGAGCGCGCCTCCGTGTCGTCGCCGCTCCTCAGGCCAAGCCGCGGGACCGGCTCGGAGCTCGAGATCACGCACGAGGATCTGGTCGATACCCGGGATCGGCGCCGAGAACCCGGGCAAACCCGTCTTCCTGACGTTGAGATCCCCGAGCACGAGGGCCGGCCCGGGCGGCAAGAGCCCTGCAAGTCTCTCCTCCTCGAGGCGCGCCAGGCTCGCATGCTTCGAGGCATGGAGGTTCGCCGCGACGAAGCCACCGCCGCCCGCCCGCACCGGCACCACCTGTGCCACGCGCCGATTTTGAGCCCAATCGACGCGCACTCGCCACCCGAGGGTCTGGGAGCGCCGCAGCTCGGCCGGGTTCAGCCGAACCACTCGGTGCGGTCCCGCCGGGGCGAGATCCGCTCCGAGGAGGAGCACGTTCGCCTGGCCGACGAGGGCAGAGCGAAAGCGGCGCGGGTCGAGCTCGGTGAGGCGGCGGGCGAGCGGCCCGGCGAGCGCCGGCATGGCGACAGCGGAGGCGGCGCGCATCCCGCTCCACTCCGCAATCTGACCGAGCGCCCAGACCGGGACTTCCTGAAGCCCGACGAGCGCCGGGCGGTCTTCGGTGACGAGCCGTACCATCCGCTCGAGCTCGAGCCGGCTTCCCTCCGGAACCGTCCGGCCGTGAAAGAGGTTCCACGTGCGCACGAGGAGAGCCACGGCCGGGAATACTGTAGGCCCGTGAGCGGGAGGTTCGCCGACCTCGTGGAGCGCCAGCTCGACCTTTTCGCGGCCGACAACGCAGAGCTCCTGGCCGACACCGAGGCCGCGCTCCACGCCTACGACCGTGCGCCCCGGGAGGACGCCGAGGAGCGCTACGGAGACTTCGTCGACCTCGCCGACACGGGCGCTCTGCTCCTGGTCGAGCTCCGGGACGCCTACGCCGAGACGCTCGACGGAGAAACGGCGGATGAGTACCGAGAGGCCTTCGACCGGCGCGCACGAAAACGCCTCCCCCGCTTCGGCCTCGAGCTGGACTAGACCGCGCCCTCCGACGGTACAAGTGCAGCATGCGCGACGTTCGCATCGGCTGCTCCGGCTGGAACTACGTGCACTGGCGCGAGCGGATCTACCCGAAGGGGCTGCCACCGCGTCGCTGGCTCGACCACTACGCGACCCTCTTCGACACGGTCGAGATCAACACACCTTCTACCGCCTTCCGAACCGCTCGGCGGTTCGGCCTGGGCCGACGAGAGCCCACCTCGGTTCCTGTTCGCGGTCAAGGCGAGCCGCTACCTCACCCACGTCAAGCGCCTGACCGACCTCGGGTCGGGGGTCGAGCGCTTCTACGAGCGCCTCGAGCCCCTCGTCGAGTCCCCGAAGCTCGGCCCTGTGCTCTGGCAGCTGCCCGGCAACTTCCAGCGCGACGACGAGCGCCTGGCGGCCGCGCTCGACGCCGCTGCCGTCCGGACGGCACTGCTTCGAGTTCCGCCACGAGAGCTGGTTTGCGCCCGACGTCTACGAGCTCCTGCGCACGCACGGAGTCGCGCTCGTCATCGGCGACCATCCCGAGCGGCCCTTCCAGACGCACGAGCTCACGGCCGGACTGGACGTTCGTCCGCTTCCACTACGGCCAGCCGCGGCCGAAACGGCAACTACTCGGATCGCGAGCTCGAGGAGCTGGGCACAGCGGCTGCGAGAGCTGGCGGCGCAGGGTCGAGGTCTACGCGTACTTCAACAACGACTGGGAGGGCTACGCCGTTCGCAACGGCGTCCTCCTCCGGAAGCTGCTCGGGCTCGAGGCGCCCGCTTCGCGCACGAATGCCGCGTAGTCGGCACCGCGGCAGTGGCCAATGGTGTGGGTAGCCGTATGTGAGATCCACGCTGCTTCCGGCACGATGAGGAGCGGGGATGCGCATGAGGGCGCTGATCGTGGACGATCATCCGAGCTTTCGGCGAACCGCCCGCGTGCTTCTCGAGTCGGAGGGCTTCGAGGTCGTCGGCGAGGCGGAGAACGGTGCACAGGCCCTGCGACTTGCAGTCGAGCTACAGCCTGACTTCATCCTGCTCGACGTGCAGCTTCCCGACTACGACGGCTTCGAGGTGACCGCACGCCTGCGCGAGGCCCCCGAGCGGCGAGTCGCCGGCGGTCATCCTCACGTCGAGTAGAGACGGGTCGGAGTTCGGCTCCCTCGTGGCGCAGAGCGGCGCGCTGGGCTTCATCCCCAAGGGCGAGCTCTCGGGAGACGTCCTCCGGGGCCTGCTTCACTAGGCTAGAGCCGCCATGGCGCGGCTCCGCGTTGCTCTCTGGCCGGTCGCCCTGCTCGCGGGTTCGGCGCGCTCGGCGTGTTCATCACGTCGAACCACGACGACGAGGCGGCGATCTCGGCCGTCCTCACCCTGCTCCTCGGCTGGTCGTTCTCGCTCGCCGGGCTCGTCGCGTGGAGCCGGCGGCCCGGGAACCGCTTCGGGCCGCTCATGGTGGCGGCAGGCTTCGCCTGGTTTCTCGACCTCGCTGACGGCGGCCAACGACTCGATCCTCTTCACGCTCGGGACCGATCGTCGAGAACCTGCCCTTCGCGATCATCATCCACCTGCTCCTCGCGTATCCGCGCGGCCGGCTCGAGTGGTGGGTGACGAGGGCGATCGTGATCGACGGCCTACGTCGACGACGGTCGGGCTCCAGCTCCTCGCGCTCCTCTTCTACCGGCCGAGTGTCGGCGACTGCCCCGGCTGTCCGCCGAACGCGATCCTCGTGACGCGAGAACGACGACGTCGCGGACGCGCTCGCCGGCGACCGGCGCAGCTCGCGGCGTGCTCCTGCACGCTCGCCGTCGGCCTGATCTACGCGCAGCGCTGGCGGGCGGCGACGCCGCCGGCGCGGCGGATGCTCGGGCCGGTCCTCGTCACCGGCGCTCTCGCGGTCGTGCTGCTCGGACTCTCGCTGCTCGCTCGGCTTCGTCGTTTCCGACCTCGTCGAGGAGCGGCGCTCTATCGTCCTGGCGGCCGGTCGTCGCTCGCCGACGGTGCCGCTCGCGTCGCTCGCCGGGCTCCTCCAGAGCCGGTTGGCGCGGTCAGCGGTCGGGAACCTGCTCGTCGAGCTGGGCCAGAGCCTGCCGCCCGGCGAGCTTCGCGACGCGCTCGCTCGCGCGCTCGGCGATCCGTCCCTGACGGTCGGCTACTGGCTGCCCGAGGCGGAGATCTTCGTCGACCACGAGGGTCGCCCCCTTCCGCCTCCGGACCCTGACGGGCTCGCAGGCACGCGACCTGGGTCGAGCGAAACGGCGAGCGGATCGCGGCGCTCGTCCACGACGAGTCCCTCCTCGAGGACCCGCAGCTCATCGACGCCGTCGTCGCCGCTGCAGGCCTCGCGCTCGAGAACGAGCGGCGCCTCGCGGCCCTCGCCCGCTCGGAGGCGCGAAACCGAGCGCTCCTCGACGCCATGCCGGACGTCATGTTCCGAATCGCCCGGGACGGCACCTACCTCGCCTACAAGGCGGAGGAGGACGCCGATCTCTTCACCGACGCCGGACGAGCTGATCGGCAAGAACGTGCAGAGATGTCCTGCCGCGCGAGATCGCCGGGCCGATGATGCACTGCATCGAAGAGGCGCTCGAGCCGGGCGCGCCACGCACGATCGAGTTCGAGCACGAGCTCGAGCTGGACGGCGTCGCAGCGCTTCTTCGAGGCGCGCATCGTGCCCGGCGGAAGCCGACGAGGTCGTGATGATCGTCCGCGACTTCACCGAGCGGCGTCGGGCGCAGGAGGAGCTCGAGCGGCTTCGGCGCCGAGCTCGAGGAGCGCCTCGAGGAGCTCCAGGCCTCCCGCGCGCGCATCGTCGCGGTCGCCGACCAGGAGCGGCGGCGGCTGGAGCGGAACCTCCACGACGGCGCGCAGCAGCGGCTCGTCTCGGTCTCGCTGACCGTGCGGCTGGCCCAGGCCCGAGCTCGAGAGTGACCCCGAGCGGCGCCGGCGAGCTCCTCCAGGCGGCGAGCGAGGAGCTCACGACGGCGCTCGAGGAGCTTCGGGAGCTCGCGCGCGGCATCCACCCGGCCGTGCTCACGGATCGCGGCCTCGGCCCCGCGCTCGAGTCGCTCGTGACGCGGACGCCGGTGCCGGTCGAGGTCGACGCGCCGCTCGAGGAGCGCCTCCCGGCGCCGGTCGAGGCGGCCGCCTACTACGTCGTCTCGGAGGCCCTCGCGAACGTCGCGAAGTACGCCAACGCCTCCCAGGCCGCGGTGCGTGTCAGCCGCGCGAACGGGCTCGCGGTCGTCGAGGTCGAGGACGACGGCGTCGGCGGTGCTGATCCGAGCCGCGGCTCGGGCCTGCGCGGCCTGGCCGACCGCGTCGAGGCGCTCGCCGGACGGCTCGCGGTTGACAGCGAGCCGGGTCGAGGAACGAGAATCCGAGCCGAGATCCCATGCGCGTAGTCCTCGCAGACGACTCGATCCTGCTCCGGGAGGGAATCGCTCGCATCCTCGAGGACGCAGGCTTCGAGGTCGTCGGCCAGGCGGGAACGGCCGACGAGCTCCTCCTCAAGGTGCGGAGCTACAGCCCGGACGTCGCGGTCGTCGACATCCGCATGCCTCCGACCCACACCGACGAGGGCCTGCATGCAGCGCGGGAGATCCGCGAGAAGCATCCGGGCGTCGGGCGTGCTCGTGCTCTCGCAGTACGTCGAGGCGGGCTACGCCATGGACCTCCTGGCCGAGAGCGCCGAGGGCGTCGGCTATCTCCTGAAGGACCGGGTCTCGGACGTCGACGAGTTCGCGTCGGCCGTCCGCCGTGTCGCCGAGGGCGGCTCGGCGCTCGATCCGGCGATCGTCTCGCAGCTCGTCGGACGCCGGCGCGGCACGGATCCGATCGACTCGCTCACGCCGCGGGAGCGCGAGGTGCTCGAGCTGATGGCGGAAGGCCGGTCGAACTCCGGCATCGCCGCTCGTCTCGTCGTCACCGAGCGCGCCGTCGAGAAGCACGTGACGAGCATCTTCGGGAAGCTTCGGCTCCCGGCCGCGCCGGCCGACCACCGCCGGGTGCTCGCGGTGCTCGCGTACCTGCGCTCCTAGCGTCGATCGCAGGTTCGGTCAGCCTCACCAGCGAACACGGGGTGGCTCCATTCCCGAGCGGCGGTTGCGCGAGCACACTTGAGCCATGACGCGCGTCCTCCTCTCGCTCATCGCCTTCCTCGCCGGCGTCCCGGCCGCCCAGGCCGCGCCGGAGGACATGCTCGTCCTCACTCGGGGAAGCGGCGACTCGGCGGAGATCTACACGGCGAGCTCGAGCGGCGCCGGCCTCCAGCGCCTGACGCGCAACGGAGTCGGGGAGTACGGGCCGCGCTGGTCGCCGGACGGGACGCGCATCGTGTTCGAGCGCACACGCCGGTACGGCAGCTCGATCTTCACGATGCGGGCCGACGGAACAGGCGTCGAGCGGGTCACGCGGGCGGCGCGCCGGCCGGACGGAACCCCCGTCTACGACGCACTGCCCGACTGGTCGCCCGACGGAAAGCGGATCGTCTTTTCGCGCGGGGAGGGCGGCCGGCACCAGCTCTACGTCGTCCGTGCCGACGGAACCGGCCTCGAACGCATCACCCGTGCGCAGCCACAGAGGTTCGATCTCGGTGCGCGCTGGTCTCCGAACGGGAAGTGGATTGTCTTCGGGAGCGATCGCGCGCGGTTCTACAACTCGAACCTCTGGCTCGTCAGGCCCGACGGCACCGGCCTGACGCGGTTGACCCGGACGAGAGGCGGAGTCGGCCGGAACGGCGACGACGGCGGCGCGAGCTGGTCGCCGGATGGTACGCGCATCGCCTTCATCAGCAACCGGAGAGCGGGAAGCCCCGAGGTCTTCGTCATGCGCGCGGACGGGACGGGACAGCGCCGGCTCACGACCACGCCGACGTTCGACGAAGGGCCGCCCACCTGGACGGCCGACGGCGGGCATCTCATCTTCGCCCGCCAAGGATTCGACGCGGCTTCGCAGCTCTACCGGATCGCCCTCGACGGCTCCGGCGAGACGCGCCTCCTGCGCGGCGACGAGCCGCACGTCAGACCCTAGGAACTAGCGGCGGCCGCCGCGTCCTGCGCCGAAGTGGTGGGCTCCCGGGAGAGCAGACGCAGACCTCCCGGTCGTGAGCGACGCGACGGGCGAGCGGCGCCAGGGTGACGATCTCCTCCACGACGACGTTCCGGTTCCGCTCGTAGCGCTCGTAGCGGCCGCGCGCCAGGATGAGCGGCTCGCCGCGCACGACGGCCCGGTAGCGCTCGTAGACGGGCGGCGGGACGATCAGGTTCGTCTGTCCGTGCTCGTCCTCGACGAGCATGAAGACGACTCCCTTGGCCGTGGCCGGGCGCTGGCGAGCGACGACGAGGCCCGCGACCGCGACCGGCGTGCCGTGCGTCTGCTCCTGGAGCTCGACGCTCGAGAGCACCTCTCCGGGCAGGTGGGGGCGCAGAAGCTCGAGCGGGTGCACGCCGACCGAGATGCTCGTCAGGCGGTAGTCCGCGAGCATCCGCTCCCAGTCGGTCTGCTCCGGGAGGTCGGGGATCTCGCTCGCGGGCTCGAGTGGCAGCGCGAGCTGTCGCTCGTCTCCGCCGAGCGCCGGCCGAGATCGAGCGCGGTGCGAGCCCGAGCCGCCAGAGGAGCTGCCGGCGCGGCCAGCCGAAGCCGTCGCAGGCTCCCGACGCGACGAGCGCCTCGAGCACCGGCCGCTCGACCGGCGCACGCTGGGCGAGATCTCGCACGCCCGTGAACGGACCCTCCTCGCTCCCGCTCATCGACCAGCGCCTCGGCCGGCGCCTCGCCGATCGACCTGATGTAGCCGAGCCCGACCCGGACTGCGTCGCCCTCGATCCGGCACTTCGCCGCGCTCGCGTTCACGTCCGGCGGGCGCACCTCCACCCCGTGTCGCTGGGCATCCCGCACGAGGCTCGCCGGCGGATAGAAGCCCATCGGCTGCGCATTCAGGAGCGCGCACAGGAACTCGGCCGGATAGTGGTGCCGAAGCCATGCCGACTGGTAGGCCAGGAGCCCGAACGCGGCCGCGTGGGACTTCGGGAAGCCGAAGGCCGCGAAGCCGATCAGCTTCGACCAGACGAGCTCGGCGGTCTCGGTGTCGACGCCGTTTCGCGCGGCGCCTTCCAGGAACCGGTCGCGGTGCGCGAGGAGCGCCGCCTCGCTCCGCTTCCGGCTCATCGCGCGCCGGAGGCCCTCCGCTTCGCCCACGGTGAAGCCGGCGAGCGCCATCGCGACCTCGAGCACCTGGTCCTGGAAGACGACGACGCCGAGCGTGTCCCGCAGGCACTCGGCCAGGAGCGGGTGGTCGTAGGGCGGCTCGTACTCGGGATCCTCGCGCAGGCGCTGGCGCCGCTCGATGTACGGATGGACGGCCTTTCCCTGGATCGGCCCCGGCCGGACGAGCGCGACCTGGACCGTGAGGTCGTCGAGGTTCTCCGGCCGCGTGCGGAGGAGGCTCTGCATCTGCGCCCGGCTCTCGATCTGGAAGAGCCCGACCGTGTCGGCTGCCTGGATCTCCTGGTAGACCGCGGCGTCGTCGAGCGGGATCCGCGAGAGGTCGATGCGCTCGCCGCGCAGGCGCACGATCTGGTCGACGCACTCCTCGACCGCCGAGAGCATCCCGAGCCCGAGCAGGTCGATCTTCAGAAAGCCTGCGTCGGCGCAGGAGTCCTTGTCCCACTGGCAGAGCTGCCGTCCCTCCATCGCGGCCGGCTCGACCGGGACGAGCTCGACGAGCGGCCGCGAGGAGATCACCATGCCGCCCGGGTGCTGCGAGAGGTGGCGTGGCAGCCCGGCGATCTCGGAGCAAAGCGCCCGAAAGGCCCGCCAGCGCGGTGAGCGGAGCCGCTCCTCGGCCCCCGGCGCGAGCCGGCCATCTCCTCGCCGACCCGGCGGGCGTTCCAACCCTCGGAGAGCCGGGCGAGCCGCTCCAGCTCGGCCGCGGGGAGCCCGAGCGCCTTGCCGACGTCTCGGATCGCGCCGCGCGAGCGGTAGGTGGAGAAGCTCGCGACGAGCGCGGCCCGCTCGCGGCCGTAGCGCTCGGTCACCTCGACGATCAGGCGCTCGCGGATGTCGCGCGGAAAGTCGAGATCGATGTCCGGCACGGACCGAAGCTCCCGGTTCAGGAAGCGGCCGAGGGAGAGCTCCGAGGCGACCGGATCGACGTGCGAGAGCCCGGTCAGGTAGCAGACGATCGACCCGACGGAGCTGCCGCGGCCGCGTCCGGGCGGGAGCAGGTGGCGCGGCGAGCCCGGCCCGCGCACCTCGGCAGCGACCTCGCGCGCGAGCTCGAGCACCTCCCAGTGGAGGAGGAAGAACCCCGAAAGCCCGATCTCGGCGATCAGGTTCAGCTCCTCGGTGAGCCGCGCGTCGGCGCGCGAGCGAAGCTGGTCGGGCGCGTGGCGGTAGCGCTCGTCGAAGGCGCGGCGCGTGACCTGCGCGAGCTGGACGTGGGCCGGGTCGGCCCCGTCCGAGAAGTCCGGGTAGCGGTAGCCGAGCTCCTCGGTCAGGTCGAACTCGAGCCGCTCCGCGATCTCGCGGGTGGCGCGGACGGCGTCGGGATCGTCGGGCCAGAGCGCGGCCACGTCCTCGCGGCGCGCGGAGGACGGCACTCGTCGTTTCCGCGTCGCGCGGGCTCGCAGGCCTCGAGGGAGGTGCGCTCGCGGACGGCGACGAGGACGTCCTGGAGGTAGGCGCGACGGCGGTCGTGAGCGTGGACGTTGCCGGTGGCGACCGTGCGGACGCCGAGCGTCGCGGCGAGGTCGCGGAGCGCGGCGTTCCGGCGGGCGTCTCCGCGCAGGTACGGCCGCTGGAGCTCGACGTAGAAGCGCTCGGGGCCGAAGGCGCGCGCGAGGCGGGCGGCGGCGTTCGGGTCGCGTGTGGCGAGCCCGTCGCGGGCGCAGCCGGAGAGGCAGACGAGCCCCTCGTTCAGGCGCTCGAGCTCGTCGAGCGGGAGGCGCGGGTTCAGTCGCTCGTGCGCGTGCGCGGTGGTGAGGAGCCGGCAGAGGTTCGCGTAGCCGCGCTGGCTCTCGACGAGGAGCGTGACGTGGGAGCCGTCCGCGAGCGTGGCCTCGGCGCCGGTGAGCGGCCGGACGCCGAAGGCCTTGGCCGCGTGCGCGAACTCGAGCGAGCCGTAGACGCCGTCGTGGTCGGTGAGCGCGAGCGCCGTCGTAGCCGAGCTCGGCCGCCTGGACGGCAAGCTCCTCGGGCAGCGAGGCGCCGTCGAGAAACGAGTAGGCCGAGTGGCAGTGGAGCTCGACGTACTCCGTCACGCTTTCGTGCGCCTCTCGGCACATTCCGTGCGCCACGCGCGCGCTTTTCCGCGATACGCTCGACGCAGGGGGGAGACCACGGGGGGTCCCCCGGGGGAACCACATGGCGGGGAGCCGCGAAGCCGCTGCGCGGCTCTGCCAGACTCCCTCGCTATGGATCCTGTCTCCCGCCCGGGTGAGGGCGAGTTGCTTGCGAAGGCGCACCGCGATCTTCGGGTCAAGGCGCTCATCCCCGAGCTCAACCTGCTCGAGTACGACGTCGGCCCCGAGTACGCGGGCGCCGGACCGCACTACCACGAGCGGCACGCCGACTCGTTCTACGTCCTCGAGGGCGAGCTCGAGTTCCAGGTCGGCGGCGAAACTGTCCGCGCTCCCGCGGGCACGTCCGTCGTCGTCCCGCCCGGCGTCGTTCACGCGTTCACGAATCCCGGCCTCGGCCCGGCCCGGTTCCTCAACATCCACACGCCGGAGTCCAGGTTCATCGAGTACCTCCGCGCGAGAGACCGGGGCGAGGACGTCGACTCGACCGAGTACGACATCCTCGATGTGGAGTAGCTCTACGCGCGCTGTCCGAACCACGCGCCCGCCTCGTCGTCCCTGAAGACGACGACGTTTCGGCCCGACTCGAGCACGACGTCGAAGTAGCGCCGCCTGAGCGGGCGCTCTGTCCACCAGCGGTCGACGACCCGCCACTCCTCCCGGACGACCGCGACCGGCACGTGCTCCACCTCGACCGGCACGTCCCGCTCGGCCACGACGAGCACCGCCCGCGGCTCGTTCAGTCGTCGCGCGGAACGAGAATCGCGCGGCTCTCGGGAATTCGCGACCACGGAGCGACCTCCACGACGGTGCAGACGGCGTCCATCCCTGCAGCGGCTCGCACCTGGCGCAGACCGTCGCGGAGCCGCTCGCGCAACCGGCTGCCGCGTGGCCGGACGAGCTCGGCCTGCGTACCGACCGAGTCCGCGAGCTCCCCGAGCTCGAGCCGGAGCGCCAGTGCCGGCGCCGGCACGTCCGTCGAGCTTCGGCGCGAGCGCGAGCCGCAGGCGATCGGGCTCCGCCGTCGCCTCGCGGAGCGTCAGCGCTCGCCGCCAGGACCCGCCGCCGACCAGCCGCGCCGAGAGCGCGACCCGCCGCGGTGCCCTTCCCGCCCGCTCCGGGCGCGCCAGCAGCCGGTCGACGAGCGCGGCGAGCGCCCGGCTCGAGCGTTACCTCGTTTGCCACCGGCTCCGGGAACTCGAGCTCCTCGGCGAGCTCGGAAGGTGGCTTCCGCAGCCACGACGCCCGCCTCATCCTCCCCGCGCGCGAGCTTCCATGCCTCCCCTCCCGTCGGCGCCGAGCCGGTCGGCCACCGAGGCACCCGGCAGCCGCGCGAGCTCGCCGAGCCGCCGGACGCCGAGCTCCGAGAGCTCCTGTCGCCGTTCCGGCGAGAGCGGCAGGAGATCGAGCGGCAGTGGCTCGAGGAAGAGCGCGCTCTCGCCGTCGTCGACGACGACGACCTGACCCGGCGGTGCCACGCTCGCTGCTGCCAGGGCTGTGAAACGCCGCGGCGCCGCCCCGATTCTCGGCTGCCACCGGGGACCGACCGCAGCGAGCGCGCGCCGGAGCGACTCCTGGAGACCGCCGGAGAGCCGCTCGACCCCGTCCGTGCGGAAGTACGCGCACCCCGGCTCATCGGATTCGACTGCAAAGCCGGCGTCCTCGAGCCGGCGCAGCACGCGCTCCCACTCCTCCTCTGCCCCGGCTGGATCATGTTCGAGAAGCACGAGACCCGGGCACGTGGCGAGTGCTTCCGAAAGGCGCATCCCGGGGACGACTCCGGCCTGCGCCGCAGTGGCCGTGCACGAGCCCACGAGCGGAAGTCCACCCGGCTCCGGGCCGAAGGCGACCGGCCGCCCCCGCAGCTCCTGGCGGTCGAGGAGCGAAACGCGAAGCGCAAACGCTGAAATAGAGAGACAGGCGATCATGGGAACGTATGTTCTACACGAACAGACGTTCCCCTGCAAGCTCGCTAAGGAACTTCGCCAGCCTCGTCAGCCGTGAATACGCGCTTGGGCGCTGACCCGGCTAGCGGCCGCCGAGCTGCTTGCGCTTGCGCCGCTCGGCGCGGTTCGACGCCTGCGGGCCTTCCGACGCCGCGGCCTGGAGCCACGCACGCCGCTCCGCCGCCGTGAGCTGGCTCATCGCCTTCTGGGCGCGGCGCGGATCCTTGTGGGCGCCGGAACGCTCGAGCTTCCTGATCGCGCTCGCGAGGTCAGGGTTTTGCCGCTCGATGGCGGCCTTCGTCGCCTTCTCCATCATCCGCCGGAAGAACGGCACCTTGGCGAGGAGCGTGATCACCGGCCGGAGAAAGCGCCCGCCCTGAATCCGCGAGAGCACGAAAAAGATCCCCATGAGCACGAGGAGCGCGCCCAGGATGAAGAACGGGATGAAGTACCACCATTCCATCGCAGGTCATCGTAGCCTGGCTCAGGCGCGGGCTTCGCGGAAGCGGCGCACCGCATCCGCGTGGTCGACGATCGGCTCCGGATAGTCGATCGGAACGAGCCCCCCGTTCAGTTTCCAGGGCTCGTGGATCCCGGATCCCTCGAGCTCGACGAGCTCTGGCACGTAGCGACGGACGTAGGCACCGTTCGGGTCGAGCCGCTTCCCCTGCGCAGTCGGGTTGAAGATCCGGTTCGGCCGCGTGTCGACCCCCACGCCGGCGACCCACTGCCAGTTGCCGACGTTGTTGGCCATGTCTCCGTCGACCAGAAGCTCGAAGAAATGCTGGGCTCCCAGCCGCCAGTCGACGTAGAGATCCTTGACGAGAAACGAGGCGGTGACGAGCCGCGCACGGTTGTGCATCCAGCCTTCGCGGGCGAGCTGGCGCATCCCCGCATCCACGAGCGGGTAGCCGGTCTGCCCCTCTTTCCAGGCGGCGAGGCCCTCCTCGTCGTCGCGCCAGCGGTCGCCCCGGTGGCGGAGATCCTCGTCCGGTGTCTCGGGATTCGCGGCCAGGAGCTGGTGGTAGAAGTCCCGCCAGCAGAGCTGCCGGATGAAAGGCTCCGCGCCCTCGCGACCTCCAAGCTGCTCCACCAGCTCGAGCGGCGAGAGGCACCCGAAGTGGAGGAACGGGCTGAGCCGCGAGGTGCCGTCAGCCGAGAGGTCGTCGTTCTGCTCGCCGTAGCGCCCCAGACCGAGCCGGCTCCACTTGGCGAGCCGCCGCCGCGCTTCGGCCTCGCCGCCTCGTGGGAGGTGGGGCGAGACGCGTCCGCGCACGAGGCTCCCGAGCGACGGGATGGAGCCGCGCTCGAGCTCCGGCGGCAGGACGATCCGACGCGGTACCGACACCGGCCTCCGGAGCCCGGCTGCGCGCCAGCGCCGCCAGTAGGGCGTGAAGACCTGAAAGTGGTCGCTTCCCGACGGCGTGAGCTCGCCGGGGGGAATCGCGGTCACACCCGGGCTGACCCGCAGCTCGAGGCGGGCTTCCCTGCAGGCGACGGCGAGACGCCGTTCGCGCGCCTGCGCGTAGCGGCTGACGTCCTCGGAGACGTGGATCGCCGTAGCGTCGACGTCGAGTGCGAGACGAACCGCCTCCCTGACGACATCGCCGCGGCGGACGACGAGCCCGGCCCCGAGCCCCCGGAGCGAGCCGTCGAGGTCTGCGAGCGAATCCAGTAGGAACGCGACACGGTTCGGGGCGGCGAAGTCGCTCCCGAGGATCGTGTCGTCGAAGACGAAGAGCGGCACCACGCGGTCTGCGAGCTCGGCCGCGGCTGCGAGCGCCGGCTGATCCCTCACCCGCAGGTCACGCGTGAAGAGAACAACTTCCGTCGAGGTTCTGTCCAAGGTCACGACAGTGTGCCAGCACGGGCTTCGCCCGCTTCGTACTCAGGCGAGGAGCTCGACCGCAGCACCGGAGGCGCCCGACACGCGCGGCACGACCTCGAGCACGCTCTCGCGGGCGCAAAAGGCGATGTCCTCGTCGAGGCCCGCCTCGATGAGGTTACGGGCGCTCCGCGAGGCCCGAAGCCCCTCCTCGGAGGAGGCGAACGACCCGGCGATGCGCACGGCTGCAACTGCCGCATCCGAGAGCTCGCCGCCGAGTCGCTCGGCGATCCGCCCCGCGCAGTACGCGTCGTCGAGCGTGAAGTGGCCCTGCACGCCGGCGCAGAAGACCGCGACGTCCTCCCCGCGCGTGCGAGCGCAGTCGACCACAGCCTCGAGGTTCAGGAGGCTCGCGGCGAAGACGCTCTCGCAGCGCTCGTTCGCCGTGACGAGCGCCCGCGTGCCGTTCGTCGTGGTCAGGACGACGGTGTCGCCGGCCGGCTCGAGGAACTCGCGTGGGGAGTTCCCCAGGTCGAACCCCGGAATCCGGAGGCACTTCCGCTCGCCGGCGAGCACCGCGGCATCGACCTCCGCCCGCAGGGCCTCCGCCTCCTCGACCTCCGAGCAGCAGAGCACCCGCTGGTAGCCCGACGCGAGCGCCTGGGCGATCGTCGAGGTGGCCCGGAGGACGTCGACCACGATCCCGGTCGGCGCTTCCGCAGCCTCGGCAGGGGTGAAGGCGACGTGAACTCGCACGGCGCGGCAGCGTACCCCGGCGCCGGGCAGTCGCTGCGATGCGCGTGGATACGATGGCCCGGATGGCCACCGAGACCGGGACGATGACGTGCTACCGCCATCCGAACCAGGAAACGGCGGTCACCTGCTCCACGTGCGGCCGGCCGATCTGCCCGGACTGCATGGTCTTCGCGGCGGTCGGGATCAAGTGTCCGGAATGCGCGGGCCGCGCGACCGGCGCGAAGAAGACGGCTCAGCGGATCGGCAGCGCCGCCGGCCAGGGCACCGGCGCGATCATCACGAAGGCCTTGATCGGTCTCAACGTGGCGATCTACCTCGTCCAGATCGCCCAGGCCAACGACGCCCGCGGCATCGGAGGCCCCCTCTTCGACAACGGGGTTCTCTTCGGGCCGCTGGTCGCCGACGGCGAGTGGTGGCGGCTCGTCACCTCCGGGTTCCTGCACGCGAGCCCGATCCACCTTCTCTTCAACATGCTCATGCTCTGGTGGTTCGGCGCACCGCTCGAGACGCTCCTCGGCCGGGCCCGCTTCCTCGGGATCTACTTCGTATCGATCCTGGCCGGGTCGGCCGGCGCGCTCCTCCTGGCGCCAGACAAGGCGGTCGTCGGAGCGTCCGGAGCCGTCTTCGGGATCCTCGGCGCCGGACTCGATCCTCGAGCGGAACCGCATTCAGGTCTTCGGCGGGAGCGCGCTCCTCGTCGTCGGCTTCAACCTCGTGCTGAGCTTCGTCCTCTCCTACGTCTCGCTCGGCGGCCACCTGGGAGGACTCGCGGGCGGCGCCGCGGCCATCCTCGTCCTGACGCAGTTCGGCAGGCGTCACGCGCTCTACGGCCGCACCGACCTGACGACGGTCGCCGGCCTCGTGGGCATCGCCCTCGTCTCGATCGGGATCGCGTACGCCCGCGTCCGCGGCTACGCCTAGCTACCCGCCGACGGCAGCCGCTTCGACGCCGCGCTCCGAGAGCGCCGCCTGCGCAGCCGCCAACCGCGCGAGCGGCACGCGATACGGCGAGCACGACACGTAGTCGAGGCCGAGCTCGTGGCAGAACGCGACCGACCTCGGATCGCCGCCGTGCTCGCCGCAGATGCCGAGCTTGATGTCCGGCTTCACGCTGCGTGCACGCTCGATGCCGAGCCGCATGAGATCCCCTACTCCGCCGATGTCGAGCGTCTCGAACGGATTGCGGTCGAGGACCCCGTCGTCGAGGTAGTGCGTCAGGAACTTGCCCTCGGCGTCGTCGCGCGAGAAACCGAGCGTCGTCTGCGTGAGATCGTTCGTGCCGAAGCTCAGGAACTCGGCCTCGGCTGCGATCTCGTCGGCTCGCACACAGGCTCGCGGGAGCTCGATCATCGTCCCGACGAGGTAGTCGACCTCCTGCCCGGCCTGCTCGAGCTCGGCCGACGCCGTGTCGAGCGTCAACTCGCGGAGCCGCCGGAGCTCCTCGGCGAAACCCACGAGCGGATGCATGATCTCGACGAGCGGCGCGTCGCCCGTCCGCTCTTCGACCGCGAGCGCCGCCCGGATGATCGCCTGCACCTGCATGGCGTAGATCTCCGGATAGAGGAGCCCCAGGCGGCAGCCGCGTGTGCCGAGCATCGGGTTCTCCTCGTGGAGGGCCCTGATCCGGCGGCGCATCTCGTCGGACTCCGCTTCCTCGAGCGGCGGCAGGAACTCGTGGAGCGGCGGGTCGAGGAGCCGGATCGTGACCGGGAGCCCGGCCATCGCCTCGAAGATCCCCTCGAAGTCGGACTGCTGGAACGGCAGGAGCTGCTCGAGTGCGGCGCGGCGCTCCTCCTCCCGCGAGGCCATGATCATCTGCCTGACGATCGGCAGCCGCTCCTCGGCCATGAACATGTGCTCGGTGCGGCAGAGCCCGATGCCCTCTGCGCCGAACTCCCGCGCCTTCACCGCGTCGTCGGGGGTGTCGGCGTTCGCCCGCACCTTGAGGCGGCGCAGCTCGTCGGCCCAGCCAAGGATCGTCTCGAAGTTCTCGTCGATCCGAGGCGGCACGAGGGAGACCGCGCCGACGATCACCTCGCCGGTGCCGCCGTTGATCGTGAGGACATCGTCCTCGCCGAGCTCGTGCTCGCCGAGCCGGGCCCTTCGCGCCTCGACGTCGATCGTGAGCGCGTCGCAGCCCGCCACGCACGGCTTCCCCATGCCGCGCGCGACGACCGCCGCGTGGGACGTCATCCCGCCCTGCGCGGTCAGGATGCCCTTCGCCTCCATGAGTCCGTGGATGTCGTCGGGCGTCGTCTCCCAGCGGACGAGGATCACGTCCTCGCCCGCCTTCGCCCGCTCCTCGGCCGAGTCGGCGTCGAATGCGATCCGCCCGGTGGCTGCGCCGGGCGAGGCGTTCAGGCCCTTCGCTGCGATCTCGTAGTCAGCGTTCGGGTCGATCATCGGATGGAGGAGCTGATCGAGCTGGGCGGCTTCGATCCGCGCCACGGCCTCGTCGCGTGAGATCAGCCCGTCGTCCACGAGGTCGACGGCGATGCGAAGCGCGGCCGGCGCCGTCCTCTTGCCGCTCCTCGTCTGGAGGATGTAGAGCGCGCCCTCCTCGACGGTGAACTCGATGTCCTGCATCTCGCGGTAGTGCTCCTCGAGCCGGCGGATGGTCTCCTCGAGCTCGCCGAACGCCTCGGGCAGCGCCTCCCGCATACCGGCGAGCGGCTCGGGGGTTCGGATTCCCGCGACGACGTCCTCGCCCTGGGCGTTCGTCAGGAACTCGCCCCAGAGGCCCGGCTCTCCCGTCGAGGGGTCGCGGGTGAAGGAGACGCCCGTTCCTGACGTGTCGCCCTTGTTGCCGAAGACCATCTGGACGACGTTGACGGCTGTTCCGAGATCGTCCGGGATGTCGTTCGCCCGCCGGTAGACCTGGGCGCGCGGCGTGTCCCAGGAGTCGAAGACGGCGCGGATCGCGCGCTCGAGCTGCTCTCGCGCATCCTGCGGGAAGTCGCGTCCCGTGCCCTCGCGGTAGATCGCCCTGAAGCGGTCGACGAGCTCACGGAGGTCGTCGGCGGAGAGCTCCACGTCCTGGCTCACTCCTCGCCTCTCCTTGAGAGCCGACAGCTCCTCCTCGAAGCGGTGTGCGTCGACGCCCTCGACGACGTCGCCGTACATCTGGATCAGCCGGCGGTAGGAATCCCAGGCGAAGCGCGGGTTCCCGGTCGTACGGAGGAGTCCCTCCACGGCCTCGTCGTTCAGGCCGAGGTTCAGGATCGTGTCCATCATGCCGGGCATCGAGACCGCGGCTCCCGAGCGCACCGAGACGAGGAGCGGATCCTCGCGATCGCCGAAGCGTTTGCCGGTCGTCTCCTCGAGCTTCGCGACGTGCTCGCCGACCTCGGCCTGCGAGCCCCTCTGGGAGCTCACTGCCCGGCGCGCCTGTACTCGACGCACGCTTCCGTGGTGACCGTGAAGCCGGCAGGCACGGGAATCCCGAGCGCCGTCATCTCCGCGAGGCCCGCGCCCTTGCCGCCCAGGAGCTCGCGCCCGAGCTCGGCGCCCTCGTCGAAGCTGTAGACGTAGCGGCTCACGGCGGCAGATCTTCCCACATGCAGGCGGTTCCTACCGTCGGGCGACGACCTCGCCGTCCCGAAGAACGAGTCGGATCGCTTCGGGGCGTGCGAGCACCCGGACGTCTGCGAGCGGGTCTCCGTCGACCGCGATCAGGTCGGCGACGTGACCCGCCTCGACGAGGCCCACGTCGTCGAGCCCCAGAGCCGCCGCGCTGCCCTGCGTGGCCGCCGTGATCCCTTCCTGCGCCGAGAGCCCGCCGTCGACCATACGGACCAGCTCCGTCGCGTTGGCACCGGGGGGCCCGCTGTCGTAGCCCATCGCGAGCGTCACGCCGGCGTCCCGGGCGGCGTGAGCGTCGTGTACGCCTCCTCGAGCTGGCGCTTGGCCTGCTCGACGAGCGCGGGCGCGTACTCCTCTGCGAAGCGCTCTGCGAGGTCGTGGAACGTCGAGAGCGTCGGCACGAGCACGATGCCGCGCTCGGCCATTCGCTCGAGGAGCTCCGGCGCACGGTGGAGCGAGAGCCCGTGCTCCACGGTGTCGACGCCCTCCTCGACCGCGATTCGTGTGCCTCGAGCCCTTCCCCGTGCGCGGCCACACGCAGGCCCAGCCTGTGCGCCTCGTCGACGATCGCCGCAATCTCCTCTTGCGTCAGCTGCGCAGGCTCAGGATCCTCGGCGAGGACCGACCGGGCGCCGGTCGCCATGAGCTTGACGAAGTCGGCTCCCCTGCGCACCTGTTCGCGCACAGCCCGGCGCGCTTCCCACGGCCCGTCCGCCTCGCGGTACATCGTCCCGAAGATGCGGCCGCCGGGGGAGGTCGCCGAGATGATCCGGCCGCACGCGAGGATGCGCGGTCCGGGCACGATCCCGAGCTGGATCGCCTCGCGGAGGACGATGCCCTCGTCGTCGTTGCTCCCGACGTCTCGCACGGTCGTGATCCCACAGTCGAGGAACGCACGCGCCGACTTCGCGAGCACGAACCACCCGAGCTCGGGGGGCCGGGGAAGCTCTCCGCCGAGCGCCGGCCGAGGGCCGAAGCCCGGACTCCGTGAGACGTTGCTCGATGCGTGGGTGTGCGCGTCGACGAGGCCTGGGAGGAGCGTGAGCCCTGCGAGATCGAGCGCCTCCGGGGGTGGCTCCCCGCGCGCCTCGTCGACTCCTGTGATCCGTCCTGCCTCGACGGCGACGGCAGCGCGGTCACGCGCACCGCGGCCGTCGAGGATGCGGGCGTTCCAGAGGACGAGCCGGTCGGGTGTCACGCCGAGCCTCTCACGGGCGAGAGCATCCCACGCGACCACGGCTCAGGACGTCGCCCTCGGCCCCGACGAACGCGAAGCGGGCCAGCCCCGGCCGCAGGCGCACGCGCAGGGCCGCGAGATCGTTCTCGTTCGACCAGATGAGCCCCGCTCGGGTTTCGTCCACCGGGTAGCGCCTCGCGGTGCCCCCGCCGCCGGCGATGAGCTGGATCAGGCCGCCCTGCCTTCGGAAGCGCTGCGAGTTGTGGTCGTGGCCGGACAGAAAGAGTCGCGCCTTGCCCCGCAGCGCGTTCCAGATGGGCGCCATCTGCGGCTCGTTGCCACGCGGCCCCGCGCTCCAGCGCGGCTTGTGCACGAAGGCGATCCGGCAGTTACCGGGGCCGAGCTCTCGTCGGAGCCACCGAAGCTGCGTCGAGCCGGTGCCGTGCGGGGCCTCTGAGTTGAGGCTCAGGATCCGCCAGCCTGAAGCGGAGAAGGCGTAGTAGTTGGGCACCCCGGCGACGCCCTTCTGCTCGCGCCAGTACGGCCGGTAGCCCTCGCTTCTCGGCCCCATTCGTGGTTCCCCGGAGTCGGCGCGGTGATCGAGGTCATGCGTCCGTACGCGGGGTGGTACCTGGTGTCGAACTCGAGGCGCGTGCCCTGGTCGTAGACGTCTCCGAGGTACAGGAAGCGATCCGGTGCCTGGTCGGCGATGAAGTTGCCGAAAGCGATCGAAGCCGGAGTGCCGTCTGCCCCGTCCCCCACGGCCCAGAGCGTTGCCGCGTCCGCGCCGACCGACGGCACAAAGCGCTGGGGTGCCGGGGCCTCGGACGCAGAAAGATCGGAGCCGAATCCTCCGAGCGCCAGAAACCCGGCGGCTAGAGCGGCGACGAGCGAATCCAGGCTCACGACCGCTCCCGCTCCGAGAGCCACGCGACGAACCTGATTCCCATCCAGATCGGCGTGAGGACGACGTAGAAGACGAAAAGCCCCGCGGCGAGCAGAGTCATCCAGTACGGCCACCAGAACCAGGGAACGGGTTCCTTCGCCCCCGGCTTCACGGCAGCACTCATGCCGGCGCGGGCTCCTGCTTCTCGCCGACGGTTCGCTGCTGGACGAGCCGGATGATGCGATGCGCCGTCTCCTCGATCGCGAGGTTCGACACCTCGATGACCGGACATCCGAGCCGGCGGTGGATCTGCTCGGCATAGTCGAGCTCTTCGTAGACCTCAACGAGCGCGGAGTAGTTGGCGCGCCGGCCGCGCATGTTCCGGACGCGCTCCGTGCGGATCTCGGAGAGCGTCTCGGCGTCGATCGTGAGCCCGACGACGCGCGCCGGATCGATCTCCCAGAGCTCCTTCGGCGGCTCGATTCCGCGGACGACCGGAACGTTGGCGGCCTTGTAGCCGAGGTACCCGAGGTAGATCGAGAGCGGCGTCTTCGAGCTCCGCGAGACGCCGACGAGCACGATGTCGGCGTCCTTCAGCCCGTGCGAGGCGAGCCCGTCGTCGTAGCGCACGGCGAACTCGATCGCCGCCATGCGCTTGAAGTAGCTCGCGTCGAGCCGCGGAGGCGCGCCGGGCTCCATCCGTGCGGGCAGGCCGGACACGCGTGCGACGGCGTCGATCGGGTGGCCGAGGAGGTCGCAGTAGTGGAGCCGGTAGCGGCGGCAGAGCGTCCGCATGAGCTCGCGGTAGTCCGGCTCCACCAGCGTGTAGACGACCACGGCGCGCCGGCCGCGCATCCGCGTGGCTGCCAGATGGAGGTCGTCTGCGCTCGTGATCCGCGGATGCCGGATCACCTCGACCTCGAGATCCGGAAACTGGCGCTCGACCGCCTGGACGACGCGAGTGGCGGTCTCGCCGGTGGCGTCGGAGACGACGTGGAGCTCGACGGGGTCGGGCATGGCAGCCTCAGGGTAACGCGGGGTGCTCGCGCTCTCCCCGATCGAGTGGCAAGCCGGGTACGGAGAACGCCGATGCTCCGGTGATGCTCGTCGCGCGGCATCCACTCTCGACGGCGCTCGTCCTCTCGGCTCTCGCCGCGACCGTCGCCGTCTTCACGTTCGCGCGCCCCGAATACCGAGACGACATCCCCGTCGAGACCGTGAACCTCGCCGCGGAGGAGCATCTGAGCGTCTCCGCGGTCCGGGACGCGTTCGCCGCTTCCGGCATCGACCTGCGCCACGCGAACACGGACACCGAGGTCGCCTGGCTCGCGCCGGCGCCTCCTCCCCACGACGAGCGCTCGCTCTACGTGAACGTGCTGCCGACCACGGGGACCGTGGGGATCGGACAGGTGGAGTCCGACGCCTACGAGGAGCGGGTCGGAAACGTCGTCGTGCACTACGGCGGCGGCGACGCGCGGACGCTCGAGCGAGTCGAGGCCGCCGTGGCCGCGCTCCGCGAGGCCGGCGGCTAGGCCCCGGGTCTCAGACGGCCGCGAGCACGCGGTCGGGCTCGAGCACGCGGGTGAGGGCCTCGATGCAGCGCTCGTCGAAGAGCGTGCCCGCTCCCTCCGCGAGGATCTCGAGCGCACGCTCATGCGTCCATGCGTCGCGGTAGGCGCGCTCGGAGACCAGCGCGTCGTACACGTCGCAAACGGCGAGGATCCGAGTATCGAGATCGAGCTCCCGTGCGGGCACCCCGTCGGGATAGCCGCTTCCGTCCAGACGCTCGTGGTGGCGCAGCACGACGGCCTTCGCGTCCTCGGAGAAGCCGCCGAGCTCGCGCAGGAGACGTGCGCCCCACTCCGGGTGCTTCTTCACGACGTCGTACTCGGCGTCGGTCAGCGGCCCCGGCTTCTTCAGGATGTCGTCGGGGACCTGGAGCTTGCCGATGTCGTGCAGCAGGCCTCCGATCGCGAGCGAACGAAGCCGCTGCGGGCTCAGCCCGAGCCGCTCGCCGACCTGGACGGCGCGGAGAGCGACGCGGCGCGTGTGTCCTTCCGTGTACGCGTCCTTCTCGGCGAGCGCAGCGGTCAGCGCGCGGACGTGAGAGCCGAGGAACTCCTCCTCGGCCGCGACGAGCTCTGCGGCGCAGAGGTCGCCGACGAGCGGGCGCGACTGGGCGCTCCGGTGGAGGTCGGCGGCGACCGGGACGCCGACCAGCAAGACTCCGACGATCTCGAACCCGTGGCCGAGCCACCAGCCGAGCTGCCACCAGCCGAGCGTGAGCGCGGCGACGAGCGCGGCCGCGAGCCAGACGATCCCGAGGACGACCGAGACGTCGCCGAGCCGGCGGGTGAGCAGGAAGGTTCGAAGCGCGCGGAGCGCGAGCGGCACGTAGAACACGAGACCGGCGGCGAGGAGCGCATACGCAAGCGGGCTCGCGGGCTCGGGCACGCCCGGGACGAGCTCGGGCAGGAGCATCCCCAGCGCGCCGAGAGCGGCGATCGCCACGAGGCTCACGGCGAGGAGCCAGAGGAGCGGCCTGACGGCCGCCGGGCTCCTGAGCGCGGGCAGCGCGGCAAGCGCGAGGATCGCGCCGCCGGCCGGAAGCGTGCCGCCGCCCGTCAGCGCGACGACGCCGTTGTCGCCCACGAGGACGCCGGGGGTCGTGATGCCGTGCAGGCAGAGGAGCGCCGCCATGACGGAGAAGGCGACGCCGACCAGCACGGCCCTCGCGTCGGAGCGCCGGGCCCCGACGATCGTCAGGGCGAGGGCCGACCCGGTGGCGAGGGCTGCTGTCAGCGCGACGCCGACGAAGTGTGCTCCTCCGCCGAACTGCACCTCGTCGCGGCCGACGAAGTGGAGGAGCGCAGGCGGTGTCGCCGCGAAGAGCGCCGCGAGCGCGGAGACGGTGACCGCTCGTTCCCTCACGACTTGTCTCTATCGGCAAGAGAGCGCCGGGAATCAAGGCGGGAGCGGGCCCGGACGCTAGCGCGGGATCTGCGCGAGATCGCCCAGGAGGCCGACCGCGTCGCGCACGTCGAGCAGGAGGCGCAGCCGGTTCGCCCGGACGCTCTCGTCCTCGGCCATCACGAGCACCTCGTCGAAGAACCGGTCGACCGGTGGGCCGAGCTCGGAGGCCGCCTCGACCGCGCCCTCGAAGTCCCCTTCCCGCACGCCGGCCTCGATCCGCGGGGCGGCGGCCGCGAGCACCTGGACGAGCTCCCGTTCCGCCGGCTCGACGGCCAGCTCCGGGTCAAGCGCGGGTGCCGCGCCTTCGGCCCGGGCCGCGAGGCTCGATGCGCGGTCGTAGGCGACGTACGCGCGCTCGAACGCAGCGGAGCTCGAGGCGGCCGCGAGCGCCGTCGCGAGGCGGGCCACCGCTCCGAGCTCGCCGAGAGGGGCTCGGCGGGCGGCGCGGACGAACTCGACCGGGACGTCGAGCAGGCCCTCGAGGCGCTCGAGCACGAAGTCGTTCACGTCAGCGGGGTCGTCGGTCACCTCCGCTCCCTGCACCGTGAGGAGCTCCAGATCCCTGGTCACGAGCGCGGGCACGCGGATCTCGAGCTCTCCCTCCGTGGCGAGCCGGCAGAGCCCGATCGCGGCCCTGCGGAGGCCGTAGGGATCGCGGGAGCCGCTCGGCCGCTCGCCGACGGCGAAGGCCACGGCGAGGTTGTCGAGCTTGTCGGCCGCAGAGAGCACGCGCCCGGCCGCAGTCTCGGGGAGCGGCCCGCCGGCCTGCTCCGGGAGGTAGTGCTCGCCGATTGCGGACGCGACGGCCCCCGGCCGACCCGCGAGCCGCGCGTACTCGCCGCCCACGAAGCCCTGGAGCTCGGGGAACTCGTGCACGAGCGTCGCAGCCTGGTCCGCCTTGGCGAGCCGGGCCGCGGCCCGCGAGGCGTCTCCCCCGCCGAGCGCGTCGCAGAGCTCCTCGAGCCGGCGTGTCTTGTCGGCGAAGGTCCCGGCCCTGGCGTGGAAGGTGATTCGGTCGAGCTGGGCGGCCAGCGCCTCGATCCCCCGCTCGACGTCGCGCGCCCACGAGAATGTCGCGTCGTCGAGCCGTCCCTCGAGCACGCGCTCGTTCCCGGCGCGAACCGTGTCCGGGTCGCCGCCGTTCGCCACGAAGGCGAAGCGCGCGCCGCCGAGCGGGAAGTAGCGCTGGTGCGCCTGCATCGCGGTCTGGATCACGCGCTCCGGCAGGTCGAGGAACCGCTCGGCAAAGCTGCCCTCGAGCACCACGGGGCTCTCGACGAGGTAGACGACCTCGTCCAGGACCCCCGCCGGATCACTCCAGTCGCCGAGCGCGTCCAGGCCCTCGACGATCAGCTCGCGCCTCCTCTGCGAGTCCGCGACGACCCCGGCGGCGTGCAGGCGCTCCTCGTAGTGCGCCGCGTGGTCGACCTCGACCGGCCCGGCGGTGAAGCGGTGCCCGTACGAGTGGCCGCCCGAGGGGATCGCGCCGGGGCCGACCTCGATCGTGTCGCTGCCGTGCTTGGCGAGCAGCCACCGGATCGGCCGCGGGAAGCGAACCTGCTCGGACCTCTCGAGGCCGGGCAACCAGGTCATGGTCTTGCCTGCGCCCAGCCCGGCGACGAGCTGCCAGAGCCGCTCCTCGAGCGGCGTGGCGGGGCCGCGGCCCCAGACGTAGCCGTCCCGCCGTTCGAGCTCGTCGACGGCGAGGCCGAGCCCTCGGGCGAACCCCTCGGCGGCCTTCGTCGGTTTCCCGGCGTCGTCGTATGCGACGGACTCGGCCGGGCCGCGGCGCTCGTCGCCTCGCTCGGCCGGCGCGAAGTCCTCGACCGCGAGCGCGATCCGACGCGGGCCGACGAGGGCGACCGCCGTGGCGCCGTCGCCGGCGAGAGCAGGCCCCCAGCGGATCCGGAGCTCGTGCTCCGCCCAGCGGCAGAAAGCGGCCGGAAGCTCCTCGCACCCGATCTCGAAGACGAGCCGGCTCACCGAAACCCCTGTGGAGAAACCGGCACGGACTCGTCGCAAACGGTGCGCCACACGCGCGTTTTCCCGCGGTACGCTCGCGCGTGAGCAGGGGGGCGGGTCGGGACCCGAACTACCCGCGCGCGAAACTGAATGCGCCGCATCACGCCGGCACGGGCTCTTCGGCCGGCGTCCCGTTCTCGAGATGCGCTTGGGCGACGCGGCGGGCGAGGGCTCTCACGCGGCCGATGTACGCAGCCCGCTCCGTCACCGAGATCGCCCCGCGCGCGTCGAGCAGGTTGAACGCGTGCGAGCACTTGAGCACCTGGTCGTACGCGGGCAGGACGAGCCCGCGCTCCAGGAGCGCCCGGCACTCCGCCTCGTGCTCGTCGAACCGCCGCGTGAGCACGTCGACGGGCGCCGCCTCGAAGTTGTAGATCGACCACTGGCGCTCGGCCTCGCGGTACACGTCGCCCCAGGTGACACCCGGTGCCCACTCGAGCTCGAAGGCGGAGCGCTTGCCCTGCAGGAACATCGCCAGGCGCTCGAGCCCGTAGGTGATCTCCGCCGGCACGACGTCGAGCTCGAGCCCGCCGAGCTGCTGGAAGTACGTGAACTGGGTCACCTCCATGCCGTCGATCCAGACCTCCCAGCCCGAGGCCCCACGCGCCGAGGGTCGGCCCCTCCCAGTCGTCCTCGACGAGCCGGACGTCGTGCGCCTCCGTGTCGATCCCGAGCGCGTCGAGCGACCCGAAGTAGAGATCGAGCACGTCCTCGGGCGCCGGCTTCAGGATCACCTGGTACTGGAAGTAGTGCTGGAACCGGTACGGGTTCTCGCCGTAGCGGCCGTCCGTCGGCCGGATGACCGGCTCGACGTAGGCAGTTCGCCACGGGCCTGGCCCGAGGCAGCGCAGGAACGTGGCCGGATTGAACGTGCCCGCCCCGACCTCCGTGTGGTACGGCTGGCCGAGCACGCAGCCCTGGTCGGCCCAGTACCGCTCGAGGGCCATGATCGTCGCCTGGTAGGTCGGAGCGGCCATGCGCGACCCTAGGCCCCGCGCGCGAGCGTCCGGAGGCGAAAGCCGCCGTGGAACTCGTATGAGGACTCGATCACCTTCAGCGTCTCGCGCCGGCCGCGCGCCGTCAGCCCGGCAGCGGGGGCGTCGGCCAGCGGCCGCTCGAGCAGCCCCCGGATGCCCTCGAACCCCTGGGCCGAAAGCGAGATGGCTCCGGCCTCGCAGGTAGCGCACACGGCGCCGCCGGCCTGCGCCGAGAAGCCGACCAACGGCCCCTCTTCACCGCAGGCCGCGCAGCCTGCCAGGTGCGGCAGGTACCCGGCAAGCCAGAGGAGCTTGAGCTGGAACGAGAGGACGAGCGGGTCGAGCCCGGGCGTCGCCGGCAGGTCGGTCGGCTCGGCGTCGTCGAGAACATCGAGGAACCGGGTCAGGGCGTGAAATGCCCTCGGGTTCGCGTCCTGCTCGAGAAAGAGTCTCAGCACGGCCTCGAGCCCGATGTGGCCGACGGCGAGCCGGAATCCGTCGGCGCGGCTCACGTCGTGCGGACGCAGGAGGTCGACTCCCGTGACCGTGTGCAGCTCCCCGCGCCCTTCGTGGAGCACCAGCTCGACGTGCGAGAGCGGCTCGAGACGGCCTCCGAACCGCGACTTCGTCTTCCTCGCTCCTTTGGCGATCGCGCCGATTCGGCCTCTGCTCGAGCGTAAAAAGATGGAGGACGCGGTCCGCCTCGCCGTAGCGAATCGAGCGCAAGACGACGGCCTCCGTCTTCCAGGAACGCGGCATCCGGCCAGTCTAGAGCGCGCCCCAGCCGGCCTCAGGTTTACAACGGGGTACCTTGAAAACGTGCCCAGGATCCAGATGTACACCACCGGCTGGTGCGGATACTGCGTGCGTGCGAAAACGCTGCTCGAGGCGCGCGGCCTCGAGTACGCAGGAGATCCGCCTCGACGGCCAGGCCGACTTCCGAGCCCGTCTCCAAGAGCAGACCGGCGGCTGGACCGTGCCTCAGATCGTTATCGACGGCCGGCCGATCGGCGGCTACACGGAGCTCTGGCAGCTCGACCGCCGCGGCGCTCTCGAAGCGCTCGCAGCGTAGACGCGGGAGCCGGTCGACTACGCAAGCGGGGCCGGAAACCGGCCCTCGCTTCGAGTACCCCTAGCGACGGACGAGACTAATCGTCGTCGCCCCAGTCGTCCTCGTCGTTCCGACCGTCGTCGTTATCGTCGTCAGCGCGGTCGTTGTCGCGCGGACGTCGCCTACCCGGTGTCGACGCGGGTGACCTCGTGCCTAGCGCTGGCAGCGAGGGCAGAACCAGGTCCCCCGCCCGCCTACCCGGATCTTCTCGATCGGCGTTCCGCACCGGTCGCACGACTCGCCGGTCCGGCCGTAGACGTGGAACTCGTGCTGCATCCGTCCCGCGTTGCCGGCCGGGTCCCGGTAGTCGCGAAGCGTTGCGCCCTGCCGCTCGAGGCCTCGGCGGAGCGCCCTCCGAACGGCCCGGCGGAGCTCGGCGACCTCGCCGGGCCCGAGCTCGCCTGCTAGGCGCTGCGGATGAAGCTCGGCGAACCACAGCGCCTCGTCGGCGTAGATATTCCCGACGCCCGCGACCGCCCGCTGGTCGAGAAGCGCAGACTTGATCGGCGCCCGCCGACCCTCGAGCGCCCGGCCGAATGCGGCCGCCGTGAATGCTCGCTCGAGCGGCTCGCCCCCGATCCGCGCCGCGAGGTATTCATCAAGCTCACCGGGCTCGAGGAGGAGCCACGTGCCGAAACGCCGCACGTCGCGATAGGCGAGCTCCGACCCGTCGTCCAACGTGATGAGTGCCCGCCGGTGCTGATCGGCTTCAGCTGAAGGCGGCGCTCCGATGCTGGAAGCCTCCAGTCATGCGGAGATGAACGAGGAGGTGGCGGCCGCTCTCGAACGCGAAGATCAGGTACTTGCCGCGGCGGCGGAGGTCGGCGATGCGCTCGTCTCTGCAAGGCGGCCGCGATCGCTTCCGGCGGTTCGGGCCGGGTCAGGCGCGCGTCGGCGATGGTCACGCGGGCAAGGCGACGTCCTGCGACCGCGGGAGCCAGCCGGGAGCGAATCGTCTCGACCTCCGGGAGCTCCGGCACGCGGGCAGGTTAGCCATGGGCCGCACGGCTCTTGAACGACTCAGCGCAAGACGTCGAGCACGACCGGGACGGCCTCGGGCACGCCCGAATCGGTGATCCGGTAGGCACCGGCGACCTCCGAAACGGCGGCCCCGCCCGAAACGGGATCGGCTGCATGTACCTCGGCGATGACCTGGCCGCCCGTGACAGCGTCGCCCCGCTTGGCGTGGCAGACGATTCCGACTGCGTGGTCGATCGGATCGTCCTTCCGCGTTCGTCCCGCGCCCAGACGAAGCGCCGCAAGCCCAACCCGGGTCGCTGCGATCGCCTCGACGTGGCCTGAACCGGGTGCCTCGACCGGGAGGACGACCGACGTCCGCGCCAGGGCCTCGGGGTCGGGATCGCCTCCCTGAGCCTCGACCCAGCGCTCGTACGTCTCGAGGGCCCGACCCGACGCAACGGCCTGCTCGGCGAGCCTCCGGCCCTCGGCAACGTCAACTTCGAGGTCGGAGAGTGCAAGCAGGTGCGAGGCGGCGCTCAGGACGAGCTCGGTGACATCCGACGGCCCTTCCCCGCGAACAGTGGCGACGGCTTCGTGGATCTCGAGCGCGTTCCCGATTGCGTGCCCGAGCGGCTGATCCATGTCGGTGAGCTCGCAGACGACCTCGCGATTCGCCCGGCGACCCAGCTCGACCATGGTCTGGGCGAGCTCGCGCGCCCGCTCGAGGTTCTTCATGAAGGCGCCGTCGCCCACCTTGACGTCGAGCACGATGGCGTCGGCCCCAGCCGCGATCTTCTTCGACATGATCGAGCTCGCGATCAGGGGGATCGAGTCGACCGTTCCTGTCACGTCGCGCAGCCCGTAGAGCCGCTTGTCGGCGGGGACGAGGTCGGCTGTCTGGCCGATGATCGCGAGTCCGATCTCCGAGACCTGCGCGAGGAACTCATCCTGGGAAAGCTCGATGTCGAAGCCGGGGATCGATTCGAGCTTGTCGAGCGTGCCCCCCGTATGTCCGAGTCCGCGGCCGCTCATCTTTGCGAAGGGCACTCCGCAGGCGGCGACGATGGGGCCGAGTGCGATCGAGACCTTGTCGCCCACGCCTCCGGTGGAATGCTTGTCCACGACGCGCCGGCCGAGCGGCGAGAGGTCGATCGTCTCACCGCTTGCGACCATCGCATCCGTCAGGGCGTGCGTCTCCGCGCTCGACATGCCGCGGAAGAAGACCGCCATGCAGAACGCCGCCATCTGGTAGTCGGGCACCTCGTCGCCGACGTAGGCCAGCACAAGCTCGCGAAGCGCGTCCGGGTCGAGTTCGCCTCCGTCACGCTTTTGCTCGATCAGCTCGACTGCGCGAATCACGCTCGACGCGCCTTCACGGAGAGACGAAGGGCGCGCCGGGCACGCCCCGCGGCGAGGACTTCGCGCCGAGCCAGGCGCCGACCGTCGCCCCCACGTCTGCGAACTCACCCTGGTGGATCTGACCGTTCGCATTGCGCCCCTCGACGTAGGCGAGGAGAAGTGCGTGCTCCCGCGAGTGGTCGGTGGAGGGCGTGGTCGGGTCGCAGCCGTGATCCGAGGTGAGAACCAGCAGATCGCCGGCCCGGAGAGCGTCGAGGAGGTCGGGCAGGCGCCGGTCGAAGTCCTGGAGGCAGCGGTGGAAGTTCTCGGGGTCGTTCCTGTGACCCCAGAGCATGTCGGTCTCGACGAGGTTGGTGAAGATGAGGCTCCCGTCGTCGACCGAGCGCAAGAGCTCTTCCGTCGTCTTGATGCCCTCCGCGTTCGACTTCGTCGGATGCGAATGATCGACGTCCACGCCGGCGAAGATGTCGTGGATCTTCCCGACGCCGTGCACCTCCGCGCCCGCCTCGCGGGCGAGAGAGAGATAGTTCGGCTGCCTGGGCTTCAGCGACCAGTCGTGGCGATTCGCGGTGCGCGTGTAGTTGCCCGGTTCTCCGACGAACGGCCGGGCGATCACGCGTCCGACCGCATGCGGCGGCTTCAGGATCTCGCGGGCGATGGCCGAGGCCTCGTACAGCTCGTCGAGCGTGATCACCTCCTCGTGCGCCGCGATCTGGAAGACGGAGTCGGCCGACGTGTAGACGATCCACTTGCCGGTCTGCTGCTGCTCCTCGCCGAGCTCCTGGATGATCTCCGTGCCGGACGCGGGCTTGTTGCCGAGGACGCCGCGGCCGGTCCGGTGCGCGAACTCCTCGAGGATCGCACCGGGGAAGCCGTGCGGATACGTCGGCATGGCAACCGGGGTGACGATGCCCATGAGCTCCCAGTGCCCCGTCGTCGTGTCCTTGCCCTTCGAGCGCTCCACGAGCCGGCCCGCGACGTGCCGGGGCCCCGGGCTGGGGCGGGCAGCCCTCGAGCTCCTCCACGTTGCCGAGACCGAGCGCCTCGAGGTTCGGCAGGTCGAGCCCACCGACGGCGCGCGCGACGTTTCCGAGGGTGTCGGAACCCTCGTCTCCGTAGTCGGCCGCGTCGGGAAGCTCCCCCGCGCCGACCGCATCCAGCACGATCACACATGCGCGGGGCACCCGGCTATCCTACTTCCGGCATGGACACCGTCCTCGGCCTGCTCGGCATCGTGGTCTGGATCGCCGCCGTGATCGCGCTCGCCATGGCGGTGACCTGGCTCGTCGTCAAGATCTCGCCGAGCGGCGATGCGAAGCGGCCGAAGGGCGACCGCGCTGCGGAGAGCTAGACCGGCTCGAGCGGCACGACGTCCGCGAGCGGAGCGAAGTCGAGGTCGTGCGCCTCGGCGACCGCCTCGTAGGTCACCTTTCCTTCCACCACGTTCACGCCGCGCGCGAGCGCCGGGTCACTGCGCGATGGCCTCTCGGACACCGAGGTCGGCGATCGCCTCGACGTACGGAAGCGTCACGTTCGTGAGCGCGTAGGTCGAGGTCACGGGGACTGCGCCGGGCATGTTCGCGACGCAGTAGTGCGTGACGCCGTCGACCTTGTAGACAGGATCCGAGTGAGTCGTCGGCTTCGACGTCTCGAAGCAGCCACCCTGGTCGATCGCCACGTCGCAGACGACCGCGCCGTCCTTCATCGCCGCGACGAGCTCCCGCGGAGACGAGCTTCGGCGCGAGCGCGCCGGGAATGAGGACGGCGCCGATCACGACGTCCGCCTGGAGGACTGACTCCTCGACCAGGAGTCCTGACGAAAACACGAGCTCGACCCGGCCCGTCGAGCACCTGCTCGAGCTGTCGGAGCCGCGGGATCGACTTGTCGAGCACGCGCACGTGCGCACCGAGCCCGAGCGCGATGACGGCCGCGTTGTAGCCGACCATGCCGCCCGCCGATCACGACCACGGATGCGGGCGCCACGCCGGCGACGCCGCCGAGCAGGAGACCGCGGCCGCCGAGGGGCTTCTCGAGGAAGTAGGCGCCCGCCTGGGCCGCGAGCCGACCCGCGACCTCGCTCATCGGCGCGAGCAGCGGAAGCTGGCGGTCGTCGGTCTCGACCGTCTCGTAGGCGATGCACGTCGCGCCGCTCTCGAGCAGCGCCTCGGTGAGCGGCCGGTCTGCGGCGAGATGGAGGTAGGTGAAGAGGACGAGGCCGTCGCGCAGCCGCCCGTACTCCTCCTCGATCGGCTCCTTGACCTTGAGCACGAGATCGGCCGTGCCCCAGACCTCGTCGACGGAGGCGATCCTGCGCGCCGACTGCTTCGTAGGCTCGGTCCGGGAACGCGCTCCCGGCCCCGCGCCTCGTCTCGACCAGCACCTCGTGACCGCGCTGCACGAGCTCGCGCGCCCCGGCCGGGGTCAGCGCGACACGGTACTCGTCGGGCTTGATCTCCTTCGCGACGCCGACCCGCATGGCGCGCGAACGATACCGCGCTGGCTGCGCTCAGCGAGCGGGTTCGTGGACCAAGCGCCCCGCAGCGAAAGCGGTCTCGAAAAAGAGCGCATCCTCGTCCGGTCCCCGGCCCATGTGCGAGAGGGGAAGCCCCTCGCACGCCTCGCGCCAACCGGTCGTTTCGACGAGCCGGCCCGACTCGAGCCCGTCTGCCTCCGGCCCGTCGCTGAGCCGAGCCGACTCGACGTCTCCTGCGAGGTTCAGCACCGCAATCGTGTGGTGGGAGACGCCCGCGTGACGCGGCCTCGCATCGGCCTCGGAGGCGCGCACGGCGAGGATCGGCCTGCCGCTCAGCGCTCGGGCCGCGGCGATGGCTTCCGCTGCCGCCACGGCGCCGTGCCCGAACGGCGTTCCGGTTCCGACGATGCCGGGCCCGAGGGCGCAGACGACAACCTCGTACCCGGCCCCTGCGCACCAGAGAGCGCCGAGGCGACGCTCACGCAGGCGACGTCCCCGTCGACGCAGGCTCCCGACGGCCACTGCCACGTTCGAGCAGCGCTCGCGACTTGAGAGCCCGGACCGTGTCGGAGAGCGAGACGGGAAGCGCCCCGCCCGGGAGTCTGAACGTAGGCGACGCGGAGCTCGCCGGCCGATGCCGGCGCAGACCGGCGCGAGCTGCGAGTGGAGCGTGCAGCAGACGACGGGCAGGCCGTCCAACGAGGTGGCCGTTCTCCCCGACTCCTCTGCGTGCACGACCGCGTGCTGGAGCGACGTGTAGGGGAGCTTCATGACGTGCGCGCCGGGCTCGGCGGCGAGCCCCAGACCGCGGGTCAGGTTGACGTGCAGCACGTCGAACCCGCCGGAGCCGAGCCCGAGCTCGACGGCCTGGACGTTGACGACGACATCGTCGCCGAGCGCCACTGGACCCGTCAGGCGCGGGTAGGCCACGCAGGGCCGGCCTTCGACCTCGAGCCGAACGAGGCCTTCGACCCGCTCGGCGATCGCGGTCACGCGGCCGCGCCGGAGCTCAAGCGGCACGGGCCGCGTCGACGAGCGCCAGCGTCACGTCGACCATCCGCTCCAGGTCCGCGACGGCGATGTGCTCGTCAGAGCTGTGGATCCGCGCCATGCCGTTCGCGAGGTTGACGCAGCGGCCGACCGCGGAGGTTGAAGACGTTCGCGTCCGCCCCGCCTCCGCCGACGACCAGCTGCGGCTCGAAGCCAGCACCGGCGCAGGGCGTCCTCGCGCGAGACGGATCGCCGGGCTCGTCGGGCGGCGAACCGGTAGCCGCGGTACTTCTCCTCGAGCGCCGTCTCCACCTCGCACTCCGCGACAGAGGCGGCGAACGCGAACGAGTCGACCATCTCCTGGACGAGCTCGGCGAGCTTCCGATCGTCATGGGAGCGGGCCTCGGCGACGACGGCGCAGCGGTCGGGAACGATGTTCCGGGCGGTGCCGCCGTGGATCTCGCCCACGTTCGCGGTCGTCTCGTCGTCGATTCGACCGAGCCTCAGGTCGGCGATCGCGCGCGCGGCGGCGAAGATCGCCGAGCGGCCGTCCTCCGGCGCCATGCCCGCGTGAGCCGCACGTCCCGTGAAGACGACGTCGATCGGCGGTCGAGGACGGCGCCGCTCGGACGATCTCGCCGATCGGGCCCTCGTGGTCGAAGACGTAGCCCAGCCGCGCCTCGAGCCGCTCGGCGTCGAAGGCCTTGGCGCCGTCGAGCCCGACCTCTTCCTTCGGCGTGAAAACGAGCTCGATGCCGCCGTGGGGCCGCCGCTCCTCGACGACGCGGCGGACGGCTTCCAGCATGACCGCGACGGCGGCCTTGTTGTCGGCGCCGAGGATCGTCGGCCGGGCGTTTCGCACGACGCCGTCCTCGACGACGGGCTCGATCGACTCGGTCGGCGGCACGGTGTCGAGGTGCGCGCAGAGGAAGATCGGCGTGCCGCCGTCGGTCGGCGCGGCCCGCGCGTACAGGTTGCCGGCGGTCGAGCCGATCCGCGCGCCGGCGTCGTCCTCGTCGACGTCGAGCCCGAGCTCGCGGAGGTAAGCGGCGACGCGGTCGGCGACCGGCGCGCTCCTCTCCGGGCGGGCTCGGAGATCGCGGCGAGCTCGCAGAAGAGCGTACACGACGTCAGGAAGGGCCACGGCGCCGATTCTAGGACGACCGCCGTGCCCGCGCACTTCGTCAGGACGTGCGATCTCGGCGCACCGTGACACGACGCGCGCTTTTCCGCCGTACCTGACCGTAGGGGAAACCAGGGGGGTCCCCGGGGACCCAGTAGCGCGGCGGCTCGAGGCGCTGCGCGCGGAGTGCCGCGCGCCGGTCACGCGACGGGCGGTCGACCGCTAGTCGGCCGTCGCGACGCGACCGGCCGGCCGGCGCGCCGCTCGAGCGCGGCGCCGACGAAGTCGCGGAAGAGCGGCGCCGGCCTCGTCGGCCGCGACTTGAACTCCGGGTGGAACTGGCTCGCGACGAACCACGGGTGATCGGGCAGCTCGACGACCTCCACGAGCCGGCCCTCCTGGTACGTGCCCGACACGACCAGGCCGGCGTCGACCAGCGCCTGGCGATAGTGGTTGTTGACCTCGTACCGATGGCGGTGTCGCTCGTAGACGACCGTCTCGCCGTAGGCGGCCTCGCGCCTGCGTGCCCTCGGCGAGATCGACCGGCTGCGCGCCGAGTCGCATCGTGCCCCCGAGATCCTCGATCTCCTTCTGCTCCGGAAGCAGGTCGATGACCGGGTACGGCGTCTCCGGGATCCATCTCCGTCGAGTTGGCGCCGTCCAGCCCGACGACGTGCCGGGCGAACTCCGAGATCGCGACGTGCATCCCGAGGCAGATGCCGAGGTACGGGATCCCGCGCTCGCGGGCCACGCGGCAGGCCGTGATCTTGCCCTCCCACCCGCGCGACCCGAACCCGCCCGGGACGAGGACGCCGTGCGAGCGCTCGAGCTCGGCCGCGGCCTCCTCCGGGCTCATGCCCTCGGCGTCGACCCAGCGGACGCGCACGTTCGTGCCGTGGTGGATCCCGGAGTGCTTGAGCGCCTCGTGGACGGAGAGGTACGCGTCCTGGAGCTTCACGTACTTGCCGACGAGCGCGATCTCGATCTCGCCGTCGCGCTCGCCGATCCGCTGCGACGAGCTCGTCCCACTCGCCGAGGTCGGCCTCGCCGCCGCCCAGCCCGAGCCGCTCGCACACGAGCGCGTCGAGCCCCTGGTCGCGGAGCCGATTCGGCACGAGGTACACGTCGCTCACGTTCTCGTTCACGATCACGGCCCGCGACTCGACGTCGGCGAAGAGCGCGATCTTCTCGCGGATGTCGTGCGAGAGCTCCTCGTCGGTGCGGCAGACGACGATGTCCGGGTGGATACCGATGCGTCGCAGCTCGTTGACCGAGTGCTGCGTCGGCTTCGTCTTCAGCTCGCCGGCCGTCTCGATGAACGGGCACGAACGTGACGTGGACGTACATGACGTTCTCGGGGCCCGCCTCGCGGCGGAACTGGCGGATCGCCTCGAGGAACGGCAGCGACTCGATGTCGCCGACCGTGCCGCCGATCTCCGAGATGACGACGTCCGCGTCGCTCGAGGCCGCCGACGCGCCGGATGCGGTCCTTGATCTCGTTCGTGACGTGCGGGATCACCTGCACCGTCGAGCCGAGGTACTCGCCCTTGCGCTCCTTGCGGATGACCGCGTACCAGATCGAGCCCGACGTGTGGTTCGCGTTCCGCGAGAGGTTCTCGTCGACGAAGCGCTCGTAGTGGCCGATGTCGAGATCGGTCTCGGCGCCGTCCTCGGTGACGAAGACCTCGCCGTGCTGGAAGGGGCTCATCGTGCCCGGGTCGACGTTCAGGTACGGGTCGAACTTCTGCACCTGGACGCGAAGGCCGCGCGCCTTCAGGAGCCGTCCGAGCGACGCAGCGGTGATCCCCTTGCCGAGCGACGAGACGACGCCTCCGGTCACGAAGACGTACTTCGTCGGGCCGCTGCGCCACTACCTGGCCCTTCCGAGCCGGTCGAGGCGACGGAGCCACGGCGTCTCGTCGATCAGCCGGCCGATCGAACGTGTCTCTCCGAGGTAGTTGAGGGCCCCGAGCACGCCGATCGCCGGCAAGAGCGCCCGTCCTCGGAGCATCCTCACGAGCCCCAAGCCTAGCACCGCACCGAGCGCATTCGCTCCTCCGTCGCCGAGCATCGACCTTCTCGCGAAGATCGTAGGGAAGGAGCAGGACGGCCACGGCCTGCGTAGCGGCCGCCGGCGGCTCCCGGGAACCAGAGCGTCGCAGCCGAGGAAGGCCTTGAGCGCTCGCCCCGGCGCCGGTGTCGAGCTGGTTCAGGGCGTTCGCGGCGAGGCCGACAGTCAGCCCACCTCGCAAGCGAGCGCGTCGCAACGGCGCCCGAGCGCCGGGATCCCGACCAGCTTCAGGACGCCCGTCGTCCGGCCCGCGCGGAGGTGCGCCCGCCAGCCGCGCTCGGGGCCGCTCCAGAGGTCGTCGGCGAGCGCCGATCGCCGTGATCCCGGCCACGGCGAGCGCGGTCCGCCTCGGCGCGCCGATCCCGCCGAGCGCGACGGCCCAGCCGACGAGCGGAAGCCGAAGGCCGCGGTGGTTCACGGCCGAGCGGGCCGGTCGCGAGGACGGCGTCGACGAGCTGGCGGCCGCGATGGAGGAAGCCCGCCGCGTCGCGACCGGTCGCGCGGTGGTCGAGGTCGAGCTCGACCTCCTCGAGCTCGAGCCCGGCGCGAAGCGCGTCGATCGTCATCCGTACCTCGCAGCCGAAGCCGGGCGCGAGCGGAAAGCACGGCGGCGCGCGCGCGCTCGCGAGACGTAGCGCTGCCCCGAGAGGGGCTCCGGCGAGCTTGCGGCCGGTTCGGAGCCTAGATCAGCGCCCGGCCGACGGCCTTCGCGAGCCCGAACCCGCCTCCGACCCGGCGCGAGAACGCGGCCACCGCGAGGTCTGCGTCGCCATCCGCGAGCGCGCCGGAGGTCGCCGCGAAGGTCGGCGTCGACGAGCAGCAGCGGCCCGGGCGGTGCCGCTCGCTCCCCGGCCGAGAGCGCTTCGCCCTTGCCGCGCCTGCCGAGCCGGATGACGACCGCACCGGCCTCCTCGGCGCGCTCCGCCGTTCCGTCTTTCGAGGCGCCGTCCACGACGAGGATCTCGGCCCCGGGAAAATCCCGGTGGAGCGCGGCGACCGTATCCGCGATCCGCTCGGCCTCGTTCCGCGCGGCGACGAGGATCGTGAGACCCGTCAGCGCGGCGCTACTCGCCACTCGGCTCCGTCGGCACCGGCGGGATCGGGCCGTCCTCCGACGCGTCCGGCAAGAAGCCGTAGTTCCCGGGCGGCGCTCCCGTCGAGGAGGAGCGCGAGGGCGAGGCGGCCCGACTGCGAAGTCGACGTGATCGACGCTCGACGCGCCGGAGGCCTGATACCAGTCGAGCAGCGTCTCACGGCTCTGGCGTCTCGGTCGCCGTCACCCCCACGACGGGCTGACCGGCCGCACGGAGGCCGCGCAGGAGGCCGTCGAGGTAGGTCTCGGTCGCCTCGCGCGTCGGCCGGCTCGACGCCGCTCGGGGACTCCCAGCTTCGCGCCACGACCACTCCGGTGACCTCGGCGGTCGTGCTCCCCTCGAGCTCGGCGACGAGCTCGGCGGCGACGCGCGGCAGGAGAGGCTCCTCCCCGACTCCCTCGACGAGCTCCTCGCCGATCGCCTCGCCGAGCGACCCGAAGTCGTCGTCCGCGAGCGTCGGCGAGGTCCTCCTGGCTCGTCAGCAAGTCCTGCGAGCCGTTCCGGGTCGAGTGGGACGTCGAGGGCGACGACTCGCGGGCCGAGACGCCGCCCGCGTCGCGGAGAGTCGCCTCGATCGCAGATCGGATCTCCTCCGAGACCGGCCCGATGAACACGACCGCAGTCGACTCGCCGGCCAGGCGGTCGGCCATGAGCGGCGTGTACGTGCGCTCGACGTAGGTCTCGAGTCGCCTCGAGGCGACCGGCGTCCTCGGCCTCGCCCCTCCTGCTCGCGCTCGAGCTGGCTTTCGAGCTCGGCGACCCGCTGTGCGTTCAGCGTGTCCTCAGCGCCGCGGACCTTTCCCGAGATCGCGACGCCGAGGATGATCCCCACGGCGAGCGCGAGAAAGACGGCCGCGAGGGACGCGACGTGGTAGCGGAGGTCGAACACCTGTGGTCACGGGGCTTTTCTAGAGCTGCGCTGCAGTCTGGCAGAGGTCGTACAGCCGGGACAGCGCTTGCTGCGGCAGCCGGCGGGCACCCTCGACGTTGACACGCCACCAGGCACCTTCGACCGAGACCACGGCGCGCGTATGCCCGGGACCGGCGTTCGCAAGCTCGATCGCCAGCCTCGAGCCGCTGGGCTACGTCGAGCCAGCGAAGCTCGAGGGTCGGGTCGACGCGGCGGAGCACGATCAGGCCCTGACCGCCCGGACGGCGCAGTAAGCCGGGTGTCCGTCCGCGCATCACCGTCCAGCGCGCCCCTTCGGCCAGACCGCGGCGGTCAGGCTCGACGCCCGTGTATCCCGGCCACCAGTCCGGCAGGTGGTACGGCTCGGAGACGAGCGCCCACACGTCCGGACGCGGCGCGAGGAGCTCTCCCGCGGCGCGGACGACGGCCATCGCTAGTCGAGGCCGAGCAGGGACTGGAGCCGCTGCGCCAGGAGCGAGAAGAAGTGTCGAAGCTCGGGCGAGGCCACGATTGCCGTCGTCAACGCGGCGAGACCCGCGAACGCGAGCGCCACGAAGGGGCCCATTCCGACGCGCGAGCGGAACAGGCGGGAGACGCCGCGCGCGTCGACCAGGATGTCGCCCACCTTGAGCCTGGTCACGAAGGTCGACGACATGCCGGGACGGTTGCGCTCGAGAAACTCGAGCAGGTTGAAGTGGGTCCCGACCGCGACGATGAGAGCCGCGCCCTTCTCGAACGCGAGCAGCATCGCCACGTCCTCGCTCAGACCCGGCGCCGCCAGAACCGAGTAGTCGAGCTCCATCCGGTCGAGCCGCTCCCGGCCCGGGGCATGACCGCTCGGGTAGGCGTGCACGACCAGCTCGGCGCCGGAGCGAAGCGCGCCGTCGGAAACCGAGTCCATGTCACCCACGACGACGTCCGGCTTGTACCCGGCTTCGATGAGCCGGTCGGCGCCGCCGTCGACGCCCACGAGCACCGGCTTGAAGTCGCGGATGTACGTGTGGACGATCCGGAGGTCGTCGACCGCCTCGGGTGCCGCGCGCGGCGACGACCGCGTGCCGGTCTCGGAAGCGCGTCCGGAGCTGCGGCAGCTCGACGCCCTCGGTGAGGAGCTTCCCCTCCTCTCGCAGGAACCGCATCGTGTTGTCGGCGAAGTCCTCGAGCGCCTCGGCGACGCGACCTCGTTGAACGATGAGCGCGTCCTCGAGGTCGCCCGGCGACAGGCTCCGCCCGGAAGCGATGCGAGTGCCGTTCCGAAAGAGGTCGCCCCCGCGGACGACGAGCGGCTCGCCCTCCTTCACCTTGTCGAACAGCTCCGCGCCGGGCACGTCGATCAGCCGCACGCCTCCGCGGACGAGCGTCAGCGGGCCCGGATTCGGAAAGCGGCCGGTGACAGAGTCGGACACGTTGAAGACGACGCGAACCCCGCTCTCGAGGAGCTCCTCCGCGGAGATCCGGTCGAGGTCGGTGTGGTCGACGATCGCGATGTCGTCCGGGCCGAGACGCTTCACCAGCCGCTTGGTCCGCCGGTCGAGCTTGGCGGTGCCTCTGAACTCGACGAAGCTCATCTCAGGCCCGAGAGGAACTCGGCGCCTCCGAGCATGCGCTCCAGCTCGTCTTTCCGCTCGGCGTCCCCCAGGCGCTCGATCCGAGTGTGCGTCGGGTCGCCCGGCACCTTTTCGACCCGGAAGTGCGCGTCGGCGGCGCTCGCGATCTGCGGGAGGTGCGTGATCGTCACGACCTGGGCACGGCCGGCCAGGTCGCGGAGCGCGTCGGCGACCGCGTGTGCCGTCCGGCCGCCGATCCCTGCGTCGATCTCGTCGAAGACGATCGTCGGCTCTCCGGCGCCGGCGTGCGACACGGTGCGAAGCGCCAGGGCGATCCGGGAGAGCTCGCCTCCCGAGGCGGTCTCGGCCACGGGCGCGAACGGCAGTCCCGGCGTTCGGACGGATGAGGAAAGAGACGTCGTCGGCGCCTGAGGCGCCGGGCTCCCGCGGAGCGACGTCCACCCGGAAGTCGCCCTTCCCCCATCGCGAGCCCGGCGAGGGCAGCGGCGACCTCCTCGGCGAACCGCGGCGCCGCTTCGCCCCGAGCCAGCGAGAGCTCCCCCGCGAGGTCGCGCTCCCGCTCCTCCGCTTCGGCCAGGCGTCGATCCGCTTCTGCGAGGGGGTCGATCGCCGGCGTCCACACCCTCGAGCTCGTTGCGCGCGGCTGCGGCGGCGGCGAGGAGCTCCGCGAAGTCGCCGACGCGAAAGCGGCGCTTGGCGTCGGAGATCCGCTCGAGGTCCGCCTCGAGGACGTCGACCCGGCCCGGGTCGGCGTCGAGGGCGTCCAGAAAGCCCCGGAGCGTCGAGGCCGCCTCGCGGAGGCGAACCTCGGCGTCGGCGAGCTCGTCGGCCACAGCGGCGAGCTCCGGCGCGAGGGCGCTGACGCCCTGAAGCTCGCGGCCGGCCCGCGCGGCAGAGTTCCGCGGCGCCGTCCCCGCTCTCCGGCGCGAGCGCCTCCGCCGCGTCTGCTGCCGCGGTCGCGAGGTCGGACGCGTGGCGGACCCGGAGGCGCTCGGCGAGGAGCCGTTCCTCTGTTTCGGGGTCGAGCCCCTCGGTGCGCGCCACGAGCTCTCGGAGCTCGGCGATCCTGCTGCTCGCGGTCGGCGGCGGCTGCGGCGAGCTCGTCCCGTTGCCGCCGGGCCGTTCCGAGCTCGCGCCAGGCGCGCGCGTGCTCGGTCCGGCGGCGGAGCTGGTCGTCGCCCGCATAGGAGTCGAGGAGGTCGAGCTGGAACGAGGAGCGTGCGAGGCGGCGCTGCTCGAACTGGCCGGACATGGCAAGCAGCCGGTCGATCGAGGTGCGCGAGATCCTCGCGCGCGACGCTTCGGCCCCAGGCGTATGCCCGCGTACGCCCGTCGGCGAAGACACGCCGGGCGGCGACGAGGCTCTCCTCGTCCTCTGGCCGAAGCTCCCTGAGCGTCGCGAGCTCCTCCTCCTCGAGCACGCCCTCCGGGCAGGTCGAGCTCGGCCTCGACGTATGCCTCCGACGCGCCGGGACCCGACGTAGCCGACGTCTCCCTTGGCACCGAGGAGGAGCCCGAGCGCCTGCGCCAGGATCGTCTTTCCCGCGCCCGTCTCCCCCGTGACGGCGTTCAGCCCCGGCGCGAGCTCGAGCTCTGCCTCGCGGATCAGGACGAAGTTCTCGATGCGGAGCGAACGCAGCACCTTGGCGGCTACCCGAAGACGTCGTGGTAGCGCGTGAAGAAGCTGACCTCGGGGAGGTGCGCGAGGCGGCTTCGCTCCTCGCCGAGCCCGACCGCGATCGAGTCCCCCGGGTTCGAGACGGGAGCAGCCCGCGGCCGTCGACGATGACGGACACGTCGCCGTCCCGGGTCAGGTTTTCGACCCGGAGCTCGTAGCCGCGCGGCACGACGACCGGGCGGGCCTCGAGCGAGTGCGGCGCGACAAACGTGATCGCCATCGCGTCGATCCCCCACATCATCACGGGCCCGCCGTTCGAGAGGTTGTACGCAGTCGAGCCGGCCGGCGTCGCGCAGATCATCCCGTCGCACTGCTGATCGCCGAGGTGCTCGCCCTCGATCTCCAGCGGAGCTCCGCCATGCGGCCGACGCGCGCGCTCGTGACGACGACGTCGTTGACGCCCTTTTCGACCTCGTCCGTCGTCCAGCCGCGCCTCGAGCGTCGCGAGCTCGACGAACGTGAACTCGCCGGCAAAGACACGCGGGAGGACGCTCTCGAGCTCGGAGCCCGGGGCGCTCGTCAGGAATCCCATATGCCCGAAGTTGAAGCCGAAGACGGGCGTCTCGGTGCCGAGCCTCGCCCGGAGCGCCCCGAGCATCGTCCCGTCGCCCCCGAGCGCCAGGACGAGATCGGCGTCGGCGTCGGCGTCGACGAGCTCGACGCCGGCCGCGGCGGCCGAGCGGTCGAGCACGGCCATCGCGTCCCGCACGTCGAAGCGGTGGTTCACGACGACCGCCGCGCGCGTCACGGCGCCGCGGCGCGCCTCGACCGTCTCAGCGGTCGTCGACGACATGCAGGAAGACCTCCCGGTTTCCTTTCGGTCCCGGCAGCCCTGAGTCTGCCACCCCGAGGACGCGCGCGCCCCAGTCGGGCACCCGGGCGGCCACCTCGTCGACGATCCGCCTCCGGACTTCGGGATCGCGGACGACTCCGCCCTTCGCAAGCTTGGGGCCCGCCTCGAACTGGGGCTTGACGAGTACGAGTGCGCGCCAGCCGGGCGCGGCGCAGCGGAGCGCGGGCGGCAGGGCCTTGTCGAGGCCGATGAAGGACACGTCGCAGGTCACGAAGCGCGGCGCGTACGGGAGCGCGCCACACTCGAGGTTTCGCACGTTCGTGCGCTCGAGGACGGTGACGCGCGGGTCGTTCCGGAGCCTCGGGTGCAGCTGGCCGTACCCGACGTCGAGCGCGATCACGCGGGCAGCCCCGGCCTGGAGGAGCGCGTCGGTGAAGCCGCCGGTCGATGCTCCGACGTCGAGGCAGTCCTCGCCCGTCAGCTCGAGATCGAAGGCCTCGATCGCGTTCGCAAGCTTCTCCCCGCCCCGGGAGACGAAGCGCGGGGGCGCCGAGACCTCGAGCTCGGCGTCCGCGTCGACGGCCGTGCCCGCCTTGGCGAACCCGGGCACCAGCCCCGCGAGCACGAGTGCCTGAGCCTGCGCGCGGCTCTCCGCCAGCCCACGCTCGACGAGCAGGACGTCGAGGCGCTTCTTCATGGAGTGAGCGTAGCTCGTCAGGCCCGGCGTTCCCTGATGGCCGAAACCAGCTGGGCCAGAACGACCGTGTCGCCCGGGAGCTCGTCCAGCCGCGCGAGAACCTGCGCCCGCGCCTCGTCTGCGAGCTCCCGCGCGCGCTCGAGGCCGTGCAGGGAGACATAGGTGACCTTGCCCGCCGCCTCGTCCTTGCCCGGGGTCTTGCCGAGCTCCTCGGCGGTGCCGGTCGCGTCGAGGATGTCGTCGACGATCTGGAAGAGGACGCCGAGCTCCTTCCCGAAGAAGCTCCACGGGGCGCGTTCGGAGTCGTCGAGCCCCGTCACGGCCGTCGCGCACATGACGGAGGCTTCGAGGAGCCGGCCGGTCTTCAGCTCGTGGAGCTCTCGAAGCGCTCCCGCGTCCAGTCGGCCGTTCGTCGTCACGTCCATGTACTGACCGCCGATCATCCCGAGCGTGGCCGCCGCGAGATCGCGGGCCACCGCTGGCGTCGGATACCCGAGAGCGAGCCGGAACGCCTCGGCCAGAAGCGCGTCGCCGGCCAGGATGGCCACGTCCTCGCCGAAGCGGACGTGGGCGCTCGGCTGGCCGCGACGCAGGTCGTCGTCGTCGAGCGCCGGCAGGTCGTCGTGGACGAGGCTGAAGGTATGGACGAGCTCGAGCGCGCACGCGGCCGGCAGGCAACGGCCTGGCTCGCAGCCGAGCGCCTCGCCGGTCGCGAGGCAGAGCACGGGACGGATCCGCTTGCCGCCGCCGAGCAGCGAGTAGCGAAGCGCCTCCTCGAGCCGTCCGAGCTCGGCGGCGAGCGGCAAGCTCGCTGAGCTCTTGCTCGACGAGCGCGCGGAGCTCGTCAGGCGTCCGCATCCGGACCCTCCCGCCGGGCTCGGTCGATCTCGGCCTGGACCTCCCGCGCCAGCTCGGCCATGTCGCCGAGCCGCTCGACAGCGCGTTCCGAGTCCTCCGTCGACTCGAGCTCGGCGAGCGTCGCCTCCAGGCGCTGCAGGAGCTCCTGGAGCCGTGCGACCGACTCCGGCTCGCTCACGCTGCCCGCTCCCGGAGGATCGTTCCGAGGATGCCGTTCACGAGCTTCGCGGCGTCCGGCGAGGCGAACCGCTTCGCCAGGTGAACCGCCTCGTCGACGGCGACCTCGGCCGGAACCTCGCCGCGGTCGAGCTCGACGATGCCGATCCGCAGAATGTTCCGCTCGAGCGCGCCGAGCCGGTCGGCGGGCCAGCCGCGCGAGAGCTCCGAGATCCGTGCGTCGAGCTCTGGCGCGCGATCCGAGACGTCGACCGCGAGCGCCCGGCCGAAGGCGTCGATCTCGCCCTCCCAGAGCGAGGCGAGCGGCTGCCCGGTCAGATCCCACTGATAGAGGACGAAGAGCGCCGTCCGGCGCGCCTCGCGGCGAGACCCGCTCATGCCGCGGCGGGGGCGAGGGCTGGCAGGTCGTCCTCGGACTCCTCGAGGAAACGGGTCGTGTACTCGCCGCTCGCGAACTCGGGGTTCCGGAGGATGTCCATGGCCAGCTCGCGTGTCGTCGGCACTCCTTCGAGCTCGAATTCTTGCAGCGCGCGGAGAGCGCGGCCGAGCGCGGCCGGACGATCTTCGGCCCAGACGATCAGCTTGCCGATCAGAGAGTCGTAGAAGGGCGGGATGGCGTAGCCCTCGTACGCGTGCGTGTCGACTCGAACCCCGGGCCCGAGCGGCGGCGACGAATCGCGTCAGCGTGCCGGGCGCGGGCAGGAACTCGCGCGCAGGATCCTCGGCGTTCACGCGGACCTCGATTGCGTGCCCGCGAAGCTCGGCCCGCCCGGTGGCCGGCAGGCCTTCACCGGCCGCGACGGCGAGTTGACCGCGTGCGAGATCGACTCCGGTGAGGAGCTCCGTCACGGGGTGCTCGACCTGAAGGCGCGTGTTCATCTCGATGAAGTGGAATCCGTCCGCGTTCAGGAGGAACTCGAGCGTGCCTGCGCCGCGGTAGCGAAGGGTCTCGCAGGCCCGTGAGGCCGCCGCTTCCATCTCGGCCCGAAGCTCGGGCGTGACGGCAGGCGACGGACCTTCTTCGACGAGCTTCTGGTGGCGGCGCTGGACAGAGCAATCCCGCTCGCCGAGCGTGAGGACTCCTCCGTCGCCGTCGCCGAGCACCTGGATCTCCACGTGGCGCGCGTCGACGAGCGCCTTCTCGACGTAGAGGCCGCCGTTCCCGAAGGAGGCCTCGGCCTCGGCGGCGGCCATGCGAAACGCCGGCTCGAGGTCGCGCGGGTCGTCCACGAGGCGCATGCCCTTTCCGCCTCCGCCCGCGGAGGCCTTGAGCAGGAGAGGAAAGCCGATGCCTGCCGCGAGCTCGCTCGCTTCGGCGAGGGTTGCCTCGCCGTCCGAGCCCGGGACGACCGGCACGCCGGCGTCGCGCATCGTCTGCTTCGCGCTCACCTTGTCGCCCATGACCTCGATGGACTCGGCGGTGGGGCCGACGAACACGAGGTCGTTGTCCTCCACGGTTCGCGCGAAATCCGCGTTCTCGGCGAGGAAGCCCCAGCCGGGGTGGACGGCCTCGCAGCGGGTCGTCGTCGCCGCCGCCACGAGGGAGGAGATGCTGAGGTAGCTCTGTGCCGCGGGTGGCGGCCCGATGTGGACGGCATGATCGGCGAGCCGGACGTGCAGCGACTCGCGGTCGGCAGTCGAGTAGACGGCGACGCTCTCCACGCCGAGCTCCCGACAGGCCCGGATGACCCGAACAGCGACCTCGCCGCGGTTGGCGATCAGAACGCGCTCGAACACGGACGCTCAGGTCGAGACGAGGATGCGCGAATCCCGGCACATTCCGCGCGAGACACGTGCGCTTTTCGGCGGTACGCTCATGCTCAGGGGGAAACCACAGGGGGGTCCCCCGGGGGAACCCATGCGCGCACGCCATTAGAGCGCGTCCAGTGGTCGGCCGTTCAGGGGTTCGAGCTCGAAGAGCACGTCGCCGTACTGCACCGGCTCCTCGTTCTCGACCAGGATCCGCCGCACTCGGCCGTCGCGATCCGCCTTCACCTCGTTCATGAGCTTCATCGCCTCGAGGATGCAAAGCGTCTGCCCGACGAGAACGACGTCGCCCTCTTCGACGAACGGCGCTTCGTCGGGCGCCGGCGCGCGGTAGAAGGTCCCGACCATCGGCGACTCGACGCGGAAGACCTCGTCTGCCGCCGGCGCCACCTCTTCGCGCCCCGGCGCGGGTGCAGCCGCGAAGGGCTCGGCCGGCGTCGGTTCGGGCCGCTCCGACTCGTCCGTCCGACGCACTGTGATCCGGGTCTCGCCCTCCTCGATTGTGACCTCGGCGATCCCGGACTCCTGCACGACCCGGATCAGCTCGCGCAGTCGCTCCGTTTCCCGGCGGTCGAGGCCTGCGCCTTCGGGGGCGTCCCGCCGCCCGCGGCTTCTGAGGGCGGCCAAGAGCGGCTCGGCCTCAGCGCCGAAGAGTGCCAGGAGGAGCAGGTCTTCCTCGCTCGAGGCGAGCCCCTCGGCGGCCGCCCGGATCGCGTCGAGCTCCACCGGAGCGTCGGGCGCCTTGCCATCCCCCTGGAGCTCGATCGCCCGCAGCACCTGGGCGTCGATCTCGCCGGGCGGCGAACCGTAACGCCCCGTCACGAGGTCGCGGATCTCGTCGACGACGAGGGCCCAGCGTTGGGCCGAGAGGACGTGGAGTAATGCCTGCTGGCCGAGGATCTGGCCGATCGGCGAGGCCAGCGGAGGGCAGCCGACCTCGCCCGCGGACCCTCTGCATCTCGCCGAGAACCTCGTCGAGCCGGTCGGCGAAGCCCTGGGCTCGCAGGTTCTGGTCGAGCTCCGCCACGAGGCCGGCCGGGAGGCGCATGCTCCGCGGCCCGAACGGCTACCCGTGGCGACAGCGGCGCGACAGGCTCCTCGCCGAGAGCGCTGTCGACGAGTTCGCACGCCTGCCAGAGCTTGCTCGACGTCCACTCCCGTCTCGAGCCCGATCGCCGCGAGCGATCTCGTCGCAGCTTCCGCTGACACGCGGTGAATAGAGAGCGCGACCGGGTAGATGGCACACGCGACGAACTCGGCTCCGCCCCGGGCGGCCTCCATGGACGAGGCGAGTGCCACGCCCGCAGCACCCTGGCAGTGCAAGCCGACAGGAAGCCCGCTTCCCTCGCGCACAGCCACGACGAGGTCACGGGCGCTCGCAGGATCGAGCGAGCCGGAGGGATCGTGGATCGAGCACCCTCGTGGCGCCGAGGGCCTGAAGGCGCCCCGCCCGCTCCACGAGGAGGTCGGTCTCGCCGTCGCGTCCCAGGGCTGTGGACGAGGCCGATCGCGAGCTCCTTCTCAGCCGCCAGAACGGCCTCGGCGGCCTCCTGGAGGTTGTCGAGGTCGTTCAAGGGGTCGTGGATCCGGAAGACGTCGATGCCGCTGTCAGCGGCGCTCTGCACGAACCGCCGGACGAGATCGCGCGAGAGCGGACGCCCACCGACGAGGAAGCGGCCGCGTAGCGCCATTCCGAGCGGCGTCTCGCAACGTCCGCGCAGAGCTCGGATCCTCTCCCAGGGACTCTCGACCGCTCGCCGCACCATCGCGTCGAAGCAGCCTCCGCCCGAGATCTCGAGATACGCAAACCCGGCCTCGTCGAGGATCTCCGCCAGCTGGAGGAGCCGCGACGTCTCGATTCGCCCGGCAAGCGGCTCCTGAGAGAGAAGCCGGATGGATGTGTCGACAAGCGCGGGCAGGACCGAACCGTCCTAAGCCCGGGACATGTAGCGGCGTTCTCGGGTGTCGACCTTCACGCGATCGCCCGTGCTCACGAAGAGCGGCACCTGGACAACGGCGCCCGTCTCGAGCGTCGCAGGCTTGGTCACGTTGGAGACCGTGTCACCTTTGACCCCCGGCTCCGTGTCGACGACGGCGAGCTCGACCGAGGCCGGGAGCTGGATGCCGGCCGGGCGCCCATCGACCGTCAGGAGCTGGACGCTGCTTGACGGCTGGAGGAACGCGAGCTCCTCCTCCACTTCGCGGCGCGGGAGTTGGATCTGCTCGTAGTTCTCCTCGTCCATGAAGACCACGTCGTCGCCCGCGTCATAGAGATACTGGACGCTCTTCGTCTCGGTGTGGACGCGCGGCATCTTCTCCCCCGCCCGGAACGTCCGGTCGACGACGGCGCCCGACTCGAGATTCTTCACTCGGGTGCGAACGAACGCACCGCCCTTGCCCGGCTTCACGTGCTGGAACTCGACGATGCGCCAGACCTGCCCGTCGAGCTCGACGTGCATGCCGTTTCGAAACTGGTTGGTGGAGACGACCTCGGCCACGGCGCCCGAGTCTAGCTCAGGGTTACCAGCTCTTTCGTGAACTCGGTGAGCACCTCGGGGCCGTCGTCCGTGACGATGACGAGATCCTCGATTCGCACTCCGCCCTCGCCCGCGAGGTAGACGCCCGGCTCGACCGTGACGACGTTTCCGGGCTCGAGCTCCGCGTCGTAGGCGTCGTTCAGGAACGGAAGCTCCTGGAGCTCGAGCCCGAGCCCGTGGCCGAGGCCGTGGAGGACAGGCGCGACTCCCGAAGACTCGATCTCCGAGCGGGCGATGCCGTCGACCTGCGTCGTGGGCGCGCCCGCCCGAACGCGCTCCAGGGCCTTGGCCTGGGCGCGCTTGCAGAGCTCGTAGGCCTCCGTGAGGTTCTCCGGCAGCGAACCCGTCGCGAAGGTGCGGGTGGAGTCCGAGTAGTACCCGTCCAGAACGGCGCCGGAGTCGACGATCACGGTCTCGTTCGGGCCGATCGGGCGCTCGGAGGGATTGTGGTGCGGCCGCGCCGCATTCGGCCCCGCGCCGACGATGGGCTCGAACGCGAGCTTGTCCGCGCCTTCTTCCCCGAGCGTTCGGACGATCCACCAGGCCACCTCGATCTCGGTCCGGCCGATAAGCCGCTCCTCGGCGAGCCGGCGGATCATCGCTGTGTTCACGGCGGCCGCAGCCCTGATCCGGTCGAGCTCCTCCGGTTCCTTGACCGCGCGGATCCGCCGCATGAGCGCTGAAGTGGGCACGAGCTCGACACCGCTCGCCCCGAGCGGCTCGTGCTGCGCGACCGTGACGTGGTCCGCCTCGAACGCGACCGGTCCCTGCGAGAGATCACCGAGTCTCGAGCCGAGCCACCCGGGCAGGTCACGCTCGCCCTGGACGACGTCGGCGCCGTCGAGCGACCGGGCCGATTCGATGTAGCGCCCGTCCGTCGCGACGACCATGCCGTCGGGGCGAACCACGCACACGGCGTTCGAGCTCACGAAACCCGTCAGGTAGCGGACGTTGACGGGGTTCGTGACGAGCAGGCTTTGGGCGCCGGCGTCCTCGACCGCCGCGCGCACGCGCTCGAGCCGCGACTCAGTCACGTGCGCTCTTGGCGAGGAACTCGAGCGCTTCCCGGTAGCCCTCGGGCCCCTTGCCGATCACGCGAAAGTTGACCATGTCCTCGATCACAGAGCGCTGCCGCCACTCCTCGCGGTTCGTGATGTCCGAGAGGTGCACTTCAACCACCGGAACGTCGATCAGCTCGAGCGCGTCTCGGATCGCGTAGCTGTAGTGCGACCAGGCGCCCGGATTGACTATCACTCCCGCAGCCCAGCTCCTGAGCTGGTGGCACCAGTCGATGAACTGGCCCTCGTGGTTGGTCTGCAGGCAGCGTGCGGTGAGGCCGAGTTCCTTCGCCCAGGAGTAGATCTGCGTCTCGAGCTCGCCGATCGAGAGCCCGCCGTAGAGCTCGGGGTCACGATCGCCGAGCGCATCGAGGTTGACCCCGTTCAGGACCGCCACCTGCACCCGCCGAGTCTACTTCCGGACGAGCTCGGCCAGAGCCGCGCGAACGTCGGCCTCGGGAAGCTCCGCCGGGAAGACAGGGCGGCCCGGCGCTTCGAGGAGTACGAGCCGGAGCTTGCCGTCGCGGTTCTTCTTGTCGCGGCGCATCGCTTCCCAGGCGACGTCGAGGTCGACGTCGACAGGCTCGGGAGCGAGGACGTCCTCGACCACGTCGGTGGGCTGACCGGACAGCCGAAGCGCGGCAAGGAGCCCGAGCGCGACCGCGTCGCCGTGGCGCAGTTCGAAGCCCGAGGCCGCCTCGAGCGCATGCGCGAACGTGTGGCCGAGGTTGAGGACGGCGCGGCGGCCGGTCTCCTCGAAGGGGTCGGCGAGGCAGACGGACGCCTTGTACGAGGCGCAGCCCCGCACCATCGCCTCGTCGTCGAGCTCCCAGAACGGGCTCGCCGGCAAGGAGTCCGGTCTTGACGACCTCGGCCATTCCGGCCCTGCGCTCCTCCGGTGGCAGGGTCTCGAGCAGCCTCGGGTCGATGACGACGCCGCTCGGGTAGTGAAACGCGCCGGCGAAGTTCTTGCCGGTCTCGAGGTCGATACCTGTCTTGCCGCCGATCGCGGCGTCGACCTGACCGACCAGCGTCGTCGGCCACGCCATCCAGCTCGATCCCGCGCTTGTACGTCGCCGCGACGAAGCCGGCCACGTCGGTGGTCGTCCCGCCGCCGTAGGCGAGGAGGCTGCCGCCTCGATCGACCTCGAGCTCGCGCCAGAGCCGCTCGACGACGTCGAGTCGCTTCGCTGCCTCGCCCGAGGGCACCGTCAGAGTCGGCCAGGCAGTCGCGAAGGGATGAAGCCGTAGGACCTGCTCGTCGGCGACGCAGCGCGTCAGCCGACACGCTGGCTCCGGTCGAGCGACCCACGACGTTCACCCTGAGACCGCTCAGGAGTACCTCGTCGAGACCGCGTGCAAGCGCGTCGCCGACCCGGGCGTAGAGGGGCATCCGCTCGTCGAAGAGCCGGTGGAAGTCCCCCTCGTCCCGCGCGAGCGGGCGGTCGGCTCCCCGGGCTCGCTCCCAGGCCTCTGCAGGGTCGACGAGCAGGTGCACGGCCCACGCGGTGCGCGCGAGCCGCTCCTGGGTCGCCTCCGAGAGCACCGCGCCGCCGCCGAGCGCGATCACGGCCGGATCCGGCGCATTCAGCGCCTCGGTGACCACGACCTCCTCGAGCGCGCGGAACTCAGCCTCTCCGCGCTCGTCGAAGAGCTTCGAGATCGACCCGTGACGGCGCTCGATCTCCTCGTCCGTGTCGACGAACGGGCGGCCGATGCGCGCGGCGACGTCGCGACCGACCGTCGTCTTCCCCGCGCCCATGAAGCCGATGAGAGCGAGGTGCTTGCCGAGCGCGCCTACGTCGCGGCCGACCACGGGATCCGCTCCACGTAGGCGCGGTGCGCGGCGACGAAGTCCTCGAGGGCATCGCCGCCGAACTTGTCGCGTGCAGCTCGCGCGAGCTCGAAGGCGACGCACGCCTCGGCCGACGACGGCGAGCGCCTCTACGGCGGCGACGTCCGAGCGCTCGACGAGCGCCTGGGCCGGCTCGCCGGTCACGAGGTCGGCGGACGCGAGCGGACGCATGAGCGTCGGGAGCGGCTTCATGGCCGCGCGGACGACGATCTCCTCGCCGTTCGAGATCCCCGCCTCGATGCCCCCGGCGCGGTTCGTCTCGCGCCGGTAGCCCGGACTCGTCGCGAGCGAGCTCGTCGTGTGCGTCGGAGCCGCGCGAAGTCGCAAGTGCGAACCCGTCGCCGACCTCGACCCCTTTCACGGCCTGGGTGCCCATGAGCGTCCAGGCAAGCCGAGCGTCGAGCCGCTCCTCCTTGGTTGCGTACGAGCCGAGTCCGGGCGGAACCCCACGCGCCCGCACCTCGACGACGCCGCCAAGCGTGTTCCGATCGGCGCGGGCCGCGTCAATCGCCTCCCGCGCTCGCTCTTCGCCCCGCGCGCCAGCGATCTCGAGCACCGAGCCCTCGACCGAGATCCCGACGGTCTCGAGGAGAGCCTTGGCCACCGCCCCGGCCGCCACGATCACCGCGGTGTGGCGCGCCGAGGCTCGTTCGAGTGCGTTCCGGACGTCGTCGTGGCCGTACTTCATGACGCCGGCGAGATCGGCGTGCCCCGGCCGCGGGAGCGTCACCGGCTCCTTGCCCTTCCCCGACGGCTCGCCGGCCGGAGGCCAGGGGCTCATGCCCCACGTCCAGTTCTTGTGGTCGCGGTTCGGGACGAGGAGTGCGAGCGGCGTACCGAGGGTCTTCCCGTGACGAAGGCCCGCGAGCACCTCGACCTCGTCGGTCTCGATCTGCTGACGCGGACTGCGGCCGTACCCCTGCTGGCGGCGGGCGAGATCGCTCTGCACCGCGTCCCGGTCGAGCTCGAGTCCTGCCGGGAGCCCCGTCACGATGGCCACGAGTGCCGGCCCGTGCGACTCGCCCGCGGTCGTAAGCTCCAACGCCACCCTGCGATCCTAGGCCACGACCTGGAGAGACCCGTGAGCCACATCCACCGTGGCCCGCTCGGCCATGTCAGGGGTCTGACCCCCGACACGGCCGGAACGGCCGCGGGCAGGTCGAGCAGCCCCGAAGGGCGAGGCAGGCGGCGATGCCGCGGAGATCTGCGCCGAAGACCGTGACCGCCTGGCCTAGCCAGACGTGCGAACGGCAGAGCGCATGACGTCGAGGGGGGCTGAAACGCCTGTCCAGAGCTCGAACGAGGCCGCTCCCTGGCGAACCAGGATCTCAAGCCCGTCCACGGTGTCGCAGCCGACGGCTCGGGCCCGCTCGACGAGGGCAGTTGGCGTTCCGTCGGGCCGATACGCGAGGTCGACGAGGCCGGTCAGGCCCTCGGGTTCGACGAGGACCTCGTCCCGGACGGGCACGGCGCTCACGAGAACCGTTTCGTCGCCGCGACCGGGCGGCCAGGCTTCGGCGCTCTCGACGCGCGTTTCCGGGTGGAGCGACCGCAGACGAGAGACCAGTCCACCCGCGCGCTCGGCGTCACGTGCTGCGACGGCGAGCGACTCGACTCCGGCATTCAGAAGCGCGCTCGCGACGGCCTGGGCGGCGCCCCCCGCACCGAGGACGAGCACGCGGGCGCTGGTCACGTCGAGAGCGCCGGTTACCGCGAGGCCGTCCGTCGAGGAGCCGAGCACGCGCCCGTTCCGAATCGACAAGGGTGTTCACCGAGCCCGCTCGCTCGGCGACCTCGTCAAGCTCGTCGCAAGAGGCGACGACAGCCGTCTTGTGCGGAATCGTGACGTTTGCGCCCCTGAAGCCGAGCGCGACGAGACCGGCGACGGCAGCCTCGAGGCGCGGTGGCTCGACGGCGAGCGCGACGTAGGCCCAGTCGAGCGCTCGGGCCGCGAACGCGGCGTTTTGCATCCGCGGAGAGAGCGAGTGCGAAACGGGGTGGCCGAGCAGCCCGACGAGCTGAGTCTCCCCGCCTAGCCCCCGCACTGGAGCCCGTCGCGCGGGTAGTTCTCGAACTCGCTCGCGCTCGCCGTGAAGAAGTGGCTCCGGCAGTCGGCTTTCCTGACGAAGTAGACGAAGTCCACGTCGGCGGGATGCGCCGCCGCCTGGATCGACGCCAGGCCTGGGTTGGCGATCGGCGTCGGCGGCAAGCCGGGGATCTTGCGGCTGTTGTATGGATTGTCGGACTCGAGCTGGCTCTCGAGGATCGGCTCGGTCGCGGGGATGTCGAATCCGTATCGGACTGTGGCGTCGATGCCGAGCGGCATTCCCAGCTTCAGCCGGTTGTAGATGACCGCGGCCACGAGCGGGCGCTCGCGTGGCACCTGTACCTCCTTCTCGACCATGGACGCGATGGTGAGGACGTCGTAGGCGGTCAGGTTCTTGCTCTCCGCGTAGCCGAGGTCGACCTTCTCCCACGCGCCGTGGAACGCGTCGAGCTGCATCCCGACGAGCTCCCGCGTCGTCGTCTTCGGCGTGAAGTCGTAGGTGGCCGGAAAGAGGAAGCCCTCAAGGTGCGGAAACTCGGTGCCGCGGAAGTCGCCCGGGAGCACGCCTTCCACCGTGAGCCGGAGATAGGCCTTGGGAGTGAGCTTCGTGTCGACGTCGCGCTTATCCGCCGCGATCTCGTTCACGGCGGCGATGCGCTCGGCCATCTCGTCGCGCGTGAACCCCTCCGGAAAGACGATCCGAAGTGTGGGCCCGGCGGCCGGGGCGCTTTCCGTGGCTGTTGTCGTCGGCGCAGCGTCCTCGCCGGAGCCCGTCACCGATCCGACCGCCCAGGCAATCCCGCCGAGGACTCCGATCCCTGCAAGGAGCCCGACGAGTGCGCCGACCCGCCGGGCGCGGACGGAGCTCGAACGGTGCGTTCGCCGCTCGGTGCTCAGATCTCGAGTCCGCTCAGCCATGTCAGATAGCTCGTCAGGAGGTGTGCGGCAGCCGCAGCGTCCTCCGGGGCTCTCCCGCCTCCGTTGGCTTGCGCGAGTCGCGTCGTGAAGCGCTCGTCGAAGGTGTCGACGGGAAGTTCCGTTGCCTCGCGTAGAGCCTCTACGAACCGTTCAGTCTCAGTCGCCTGGCTCCCGTGCTCGCCTCTGAGAGTCAGGGGCAGGCCGACGACGATCTGCTCCACCGCCTCACGGTCTGCGATCGAGACGAGCTCGGCGAGCCCCGACTCGGTTGCCGCCCGCTGAACGACCCCGAGCGGCCGGGCGATCGTTCCTGTTGGGTCCGAGACGGCGAGGCCGGTCCGCGCCGCGCCGTAGTCGAGGGCGAGAACCTTCACGCGGGGCGGGATTGTACCGGCGCCCCTGACCTCGGCACTCGGGTCAGGACAGGGCGGCCAGGATCGTGCGCTCGGCGGTTGCGAGCGCCTCGGACAGCTTTTCCGGGTTGCGACCCCCGGCTCTGGCCATCGTCGGGCGGCCGCCGCCGCCGCCTCCGACGAGGCCGGCTGCCTCTTTCACGACATCCGAGGCGTTCAGGCCTCGCTCGGGGAGAGACGCGTCGAAGTTTGCGACGAGATGGACTCGGCCGTCCTCCCTCGCCCCGAGCACGACAGCGGCGGGAGCGGCCTTCTGCCTGACGCGATCGGAGAGCTCCAGGAGCGCATCCGCGTCCAGATCCCCCGCTTCGCCGGTGATCACCCGAACGCCGCCGGCCTCCGTCGCACCGGCGAGCAGGTCGTCGAGAACTCCGTCGGTCTCCCGCGCAGGGGCCTCGGGCCGTCGCTTCGCCTCCTTCCGCGCGCCGGCGAGCTCAGCGCGCAACTCGTCAGCCTCCCCTGCCCGGGCACGGAGAAGCGCGTAGGCCTCGCCCGACGTGAGGGCCTCGATCCGGCGGACTCCTGAGCCGACCGAGCTCTCCGAGACGATCGCGAACGGCCCGATCTCGGCCGTCGTCCGCACGTGCGTACCGCCGCAGAGCTCTCGCGAGAACGCTTTCTCGCCCGAACCGATCTCGATCACGCGAACGATCTCGCCGTACTTCTCGCCGAAGAGCATGGTCGCGCCGAGCCGCTCGGCCTCGGCGATGGGCGTCTCGAAGGCGTGCACCGGCAGGTTCTCGAAAACCGTCTGGTTGACGATCTCCTCGACTCGCTCGCGCTCTTCGGTCGCGAGCGGGCCCTCGTGCGTGAAGTCGAACCGAAGCTTCTCCGGCCGGACTGCCGAGCCCGCCTGTCCCACGTGCTCCCCGAGCACCTCGCGGAGGGCCTTGTGGAGCACATGCGTCGCCGTGTGGTTCGCCATTGTCGGGAAACGCACCCGCCAAGGAACGACCGCACGGACACGATCGCCCGACTCGAAGTTCCCGCCGCGAAAGAGCAGGGCTTGGTCGTCGCCGAAGCGGAACGCCGGCCTCGAGCTCGGCGCGCAGACCGTCCTTCTCGATCCAGCCTGAATCGGTGACCTGGCCCCCACCCTCTGCGTAGAACGGAGACTCCCGGAGCTTGACCAGAAACCGGCCGTCTCCCAGGTCGTCGAGCGCGCCGATCTGCGTCAGGACGTCGGTCTTCTCGTAGCCCACGAACTCGGTCTGGAAGCCGGCGCCCCGGGCGAACTCCGCAGCACGCTGAGCCTCGCCGCTTCCTCGGGACCGGGAGATCTCGCGATGCTCGTCCATGAGCCGCCCGTACTCGTCGTCGTCGATCGGAATTCCTCGCTCGCGCGCCAGCTCGCGCGTCAGCTCGAATGGGAATCCGTAGGTGGCTGTGAGATCGAACGCTTCGCGGCTCGACACCGCTCCCTTCGCTGCGATCGTCCTCGAAGAGTCGTAAGCCTCGTGACAGCGTCTCCGAGAAGCGGTCTTCCTCCGCTCGCACGACCCCCTGGATCCGCTCTCGGTTCTCCGCGAGCTCCGGATACCAGGCTCCGAGCTGTTCCACGACGACGTCGGTCAGGCGCCAGAAGTCATCGAGCCCGATCGTCCGCGCCTGCTGCACCGCCCGCCGGATGATCCGCCGCAGCACGTAGCCGCGGCCCTCGTTCGACGGGGTGACGCCGTCGCCGACGAGCGCGGTCATGCCGCGGCCGTGGTCGGCGAGGATGCGATGAGCCTTCGTTGCGCGCTCGTCACTCTGCCACGAGACGCCGCTCTCGGCCTCGATCCAGCTCATGATCGCCTGGTAGCCGTCGGTCTCGTAGACCGAGTGCACGTCCTGGAGGATGGCGGCCGTACGCTCCAGGCCGAGGCCGGTGTCCACGTTCTGTTCGGGGAGCGGCGCCAGCGTCCCGTCGGTGTGGAGCTCGTACTCCATGAAGACGAGGTTCCAGAACTCGAGGAACCTGTCGCAGCGCGGGCACGCCGGTGCGCACGACGGATCGCCGCAGCCGCGCTCGGGACCCCAGTCCCAGTAGATCTCGGAGTCCGGGCCGCACGGCCCGGGCCCTCCCACCGACCAGAAGTTCTCCGAGCTCGGCAGGCCGACGATCCGTTCCCGCGGCATGCCGACCGCCTGCCAGAGGTCGACCGCAACCTCGTCTTCACCGAGACCGAGCCCGGGATCACCCGCGTGAACGGTCACCCAGATCCTCTCCCAGGGCAGACCGAGCCGCTCGCGGACGAACTCGGTCGCGTACTCGATCGCGCCCTGCTTGAAGTACTGGCCGAACGAGAAGTTGCCGAGCATCTCGAAGAAGGTCAGGTGGTGGCCGTCGAGTCCGACCTCGTCGATGTCAGGCGTCCGAAAGCATTTCTGCGCCGTCGTCGTGAGCGGCGCGGGCGGCTGCTCACGACCGAGGAAGTACGGCATCTGCGGCTGCATGCCCGCAGTCGTCAGGAGTGTCGAGTGGTCGTCGGCGCGCGGAACGAGCGGCCACGACGGCAGACGTTCATGACCCTTCTCCTCGAAGAACGCGAGGAAGCCTTCACGGAGCTCCGCCGTGGTGCGCACGATCCGATCGTAGCCCTCCGGCCGGGCTGGAACGGCGTGCGCGCGGTCTAGGCTAGAAGTCCGCCCACTCGCCGGTCTGGTGACGGCGGCTTCGCTCGTACAGTCGCTCGAGAAGCGGGTCGCACGCGACGACCAGGCCGACGCAGGCGAGCCCGACGAAGAACACGACGAGCATGATTCCCCAGGCGCTGTAACTGAACAGGGCTTCGAGCACCATGCCGGCGACGAACGCTCCGCCCACCGCGCCGACGCGAGTCGCGAACGTCCCTTTCCATTCGTAGTAGCTCATCGCGGCCTCTCTCCGTACGTAGACGTCGGTGCCGCGGTCCGAGAGGTCTCATTAAGCGCGGCCGGCCCGGGGGCGCGCATCCCCCGTCCGGAGGACAGAGGAGGTCAGTGAGTCCTGCGAGGCGCTACTCATTCTCGCGCGCGCGGGTAAGGCGGGTCCCGACCCTCCCGCCTACCGCCCCCGAGCCTACTGCGAAAAGGCGCGCCGGTGGTGCGGGATTCTGAGCCGAGAGTGTGTCGGCGGTTGAGCCGGAGCGGCCTACGCGCCGTTGTCGTCCGCGACCGTGATCTCGTCGCGCACCTTGTCGAGCGAACGACGGATGAGCCGCGAGACGTGCATCTGCGAGATCCCCACCTGCTGGGCGATCTGCGACTGCGTCAGACCCTCGAAAAACCGCAGGTGGAGGATCATCCGCTCCCGTTCGTCGAGCACGCGGAGCCCCGGCGCCAGGACGGCGCGATTCTCGCTGACCTCGTACTCAGGCTCGATATCGCCGAGCGACTCGAGCGGATCGAGATCCGAGTCGTCCCCGCCCGGTGCCGGCGCCGACAGCGACAACGTCGCGTACGCGTGCCCGGTCTCCAGCGCCTCGAGCACCTCTTCCTCCTCGACGCTCGCCGCCTTCGCCAGCTCGGGAATCGTCGGCGAGCGCTCGAGCTGCACGGTCAGCTCCTCGATCAGTCGCGAGAGCTTCACGTTCAGCTCCTGGAGCCCACGCGGCACGCGCACGGCCCAGCCCTTGTCCCGGAAGTGCCGCTTGATCTCGCCGATGATGTTCGGCGTCGCGTACGTCGTCAGCTCGACGCCGCGGTCGACGTCGAACCGATCGATCGCCTTGATGAGCCCGATGCAACCGACCTGAACCAGATCCTCGAGCTGCTCGCCGCGGTAGGAGTACCGCCGTGCCAGCGAGCGGACGAGAGGCAGGTACTGCTCGATGAGGCGTTCGCGGGCCTCGACGTCCCCCTGCTTGTGGTAACGCCGGAGGAGCTCCCGATCCGCTCCGCTCGGGAACTGCGCTCATGCCCGGGTCACCGTCACGCCCGGCAGGCGCTTCTCGAGCCGAAGCCAGCTCGGCGCCGTCGTCGTGCTCGATCGCCACGCCGTCCGCGACGGTCGACAGCAACCGCGCAAGCCCCACTCCCTCCGACTCAGGGACGTCGCGCTCGAAGTCGAGGCGGAAAGCCTCGGCGACCGGGCCGCACGCGAAGCTCGACACCCTCGTCGCGCACTCGGAGCTCGATCGTAAGTTGCGCGCCCGCCGCGTACGCCTCGTTGGCCAGGAGGCTGTCGAGCGCGACATTGATGTCCTCGAGATGCTCGTACGAGAACGCGAGCCGAGCTGCGAGTCCTCCGACGACCAGCCTGGCGACGCCGTGGTATCGCTCGTCGCGCGGGATCGTGAGCCGAACGGTGTCCGTCACCCTCTGTCCTCGTCGCGCGTCGAGCTCAGCGGCGATCTCCTGCTCACGACGGGCCGCAGCTTCTCGCCCCGCGTCCCAGGCCTCGCGACGATCGCGCCGAACTCTGAACGACGCGAAGCCCTGCGCGATCCCGGCGGCGAGGCCCGAGATCCGCTGCACGGGTCTCGTGACGGCCATCGTGACGGCGCGGACTGCGGTGTCGACGGCGTCAGCCGCATCGACGGCGCTGTCCGTGACCTGATCCATCTTGTCGAGCTGGACGTTGGCGCGGTCGATCGTGCCGCCCACTTTCTTGATCACCGGCAAGAGCTCCTGCTCGAGTCCCTTGATCAATCCGGCCAGGCGCCCGACGGTGCCGGCGAGCCTGAGGAGTAGGTATCCGAGTGTCAGCGCGACGACGACACACAGGACGCTGAGCGCGACCCAGAGACCGTCGATCGCGGTGAAGTCTGCGAGCAGCACCGAGAGATCCTAGCTAGGCGGCCGACGAGATCAGCCCGGCGCCGACGACCACGTCCTCGTCGTACAGGACGGCCGTCTGGCCCGGCGCAACGCCGAATGCAGGCTGCTGGAGCTCGAGTGTGAACCCGCGCGCCCGCGTCTCCACTCGCGCCGGCGTGGCCGGCGACCGGTACCGGAGCTTTGCGTCCGCGCGCTCGACCGGAAGGTAGAGCCGACCCGCCCGGGCGGTCACCCGGGTGCGAGCGAGCGAGTCACGCGGTCCCACGACGACGGTATTCGTGCGTGCGTTCGTGCGGAGGGCGTAGACAGGCGTTTCCCCGGAGACGCCCAGCCCGCGTCGCTGGCCCGGCGTGTAGCGCCAGAAGCCCGCATGGCGGCCGAGCTCCACGCCCGCTTCGTCGACGATCGGGCCCTCGCCGGCTACGACTCCGTGGCGGCCAAGGAACTCACGGTAGTCCGACCCGGCCAGGAAGCACGCCTCCTGGCTCTCGGCCCGTCCCGCTGCCGCGAGGCCCGCCTCGAGAGCGTCACGCCGCGTTTGCGTCTTGGACTGCCCTCCGAGCGGGAACCAGACTCCGGCGAGGAGTGCGGGGATCGAGGCCTGCAAGCATGTAGGACTGATCCTTCGCCGGATCGACGCCGCGCGCGAGCAGGAGCCGGCCCTCGCGCTCGACGACCTGCGCGTAATGGCCGGTGGCGAGGCGGGCCGCGCCGATCCGGCGAGCGAAGGCAGAGCAGCTCCGCGAACCTGAAGCTGCCGTTGCATCGGCTGCACGGATTCGGCGTCTCACCCCGTGCGTAGCCGCGAACGAACGGCCCCACGACCGCGCGCCTGAAGCCCTCGCGCAGATCGAGCGTGAAATGTGGGATTCCGAGCTCGTGGCAGGTCTCACGCGCCGCGACCACCGAGGCTGGAGAGCAGCAGGCTCGCTCGGTGTCCGGGCCCCGCGGGTCGACCCAGAGCCGGAGCGTGACGCCGACGGGCTCGTGACCAGCTCTCGCGGACGCGCAGGAGAGCGACCGCGCTGTCGACGCCCCCGCTCATGGCGACTGCGACCCTCGAGTCCTGCCCATCGGCGCTTGCGGCCTGGGCGAGCGCCTCGTGGAGCGCGTCCCCGGCGAGCCGAGCGCCTGGTACAGCCGCAGCCTCGAGCACCGGGAGGCCGCGGACGGCCTGCGTCAGCGCGGCGACGCCGGCGCCATCGCCGCGGGCTTCGTGAACCGACCGCCATCCACTTCCAGCTCGACCCAGGCGAGGTCGCCGCAGTCGGATGCGCTCCCGGAAAAAGTCACGCCGTCACGGTAGCTCCGGCTCGCGCTCCATCGCGATCGGAGAGAGAGATACGTGCCCCACCACGCCGATGGCCCCGCGCGTGAGGAACCTGGCGAACCAGGTGGGTGCCCTGCCGATCTCCGTCAACGACATCGACCGGACGCGGGCTCCCTCGTTGTAGCTGTTGGTTCTACATTGCGCGCGAGGCCACGCACGCAGTCGAGCACGCCATCGCACTCTAGCGCGCCAGAACCTCCTAGGACGCGAAGCGCCAGCGGATCTGACCGTCGCGCTCGACGCCGAGTTGGGCGGCGAGCGCCGGAGTGAGGTCGAACTCGTGCTCGAGCCCGACCGGCCCGCGGCCGACGACCTCCGTCTTGATCGTCTCGCCGCCGCCCTGAACCTCGAGCCTCGCTCCACACGGGAGCACCGGGTGAACGACGCCGACCGTTGACTCCTCAGCCTGAGCACCGCAGTCCGCACGACGACCGCGCGAGACACCGACGACGGCCAGACGCCACTCTGCCGATGCGACGACTGCCTTGGGCTCCGCCCGCCCCCCGACGTCATCACGGCCGACCGCGACAGCTCCAAGCGCGGCGAGCAGGGCCACACCGGCGAGCGCGGCCTGCCGCTGCAGGAGCGACGGGCTCACGTCAACTCGTGGATCTCCAGGATGTCGCCGAACGACTCGCGGACGAGCGAGTCGAACTCAGCCGGGAGCGTTCCCTTTGCGTCGGCGAATTGACGCAGATGGAGGAAGAGGTACGACCACTCGTCACGCCGGGCCGGATCGATTCTGGACTCCTCGCGCGCAGCCGACTCGAGCTCCCAGAGGTTCCATTCGCGAGGCTCGATCGGCCGGCGTGAGGAAAGGCGGACGACCGACGGGTCGGCGGCCGGCTGGGACGGTGGCGGTGGCGGCGACAACACCTCCGGCGGGCGCTCGACCGCACGAAGGGCCGCGCGAGCAGGTGCCGGTTCCAGCTCGGGCTGAGGCTCCTGAGTAACCGGCGGCGACGGCGCAGCGGCAGGGCGGCGGCGGAATCCTGGCAGCCAGGAGCGGCGCTCCTGGTTGTCGGCGGTCGAAGGAGGGTCTAGTCCGGGTGGCGCGACCGGCGCCTCTGACGAGGGCTCCGGCCCCGGGTCAGCTGCGGCTGGGCTGGGCGGGGCCTCAACCGACTCCGACTCCGGCTCCGACCCCGGTTCGGGCTCCGGTTCGGGCTCCGGCTCCGGTACTGGCTCTGGCTCGGGTTCGACGCCGGGCTCCGGCTCGACTCCGGGCTCCTGGGACGACTCGGGCTCCGGCTCCGACACTGGTTCTGCTTCCGGTTCAGCGGTGGGCTCGGGCTCCTGCGACTCCTCGCGGTCCTGCGACGCCGCGGGCCCCAGTTCCGGCTCCGGCTCCGGCTCCGGCTCCCGCTCAGGCGCGGGCCGCTCCGCCGCGAGCGGTGGAGCCGTCGCGGGCGCTTCGGGGTGGTGCGGGGGCTCGGCATACGCGATCTGTGGCGGTGGGGCCGCACGCACGTCATACCTCCGCGGCCCCGTCCACGCGGTTGCGCCCTGCTGCCAGGCGAGCCATTCGACCGTCGCAGCGATCAGCCAGGCGAGCGCCGTGACACCGACGACCGCCGGCCATTCGAGGTCGGCCAGCGCCGAGAGAAGGGCGGCGAGAACGATAAAGCCGGCGAGCGTGAGGATCCGGAGGAGCGACAGCGTGCTCGGCAGGCTAGACGCTCCGAGCCGGAACTACGGAGCGGACTGAGGCCCGCGTTCCTCGTCCCCGCCCACACGGCCGTCCTGCGCCTCGGGCTCGTCGCCCGCGGCCTCCGGCTCAGCCGCAGGCGGTTCCTCGGCGCCGGCAGGCTCGGCGTGAGTGGCCTGCGGCTCTGGCTCGACCGCAGCCGGCGCAACGCCCGCGGGTCGCTCGGGCGGCCGCCGGGTCGCTTCGGTTGCTGCCTGAGCTGCCTCGACGATCGCCTCGATGGCTGCCTGGACCGCCGGCTCTCCATGACCGGCGGCCGAGAGAAGCTGCTCGGCACCGCCGCGCGCCCGCTGGACGATGACGTCCGCCTGGGCGCGGGCCCACTCGAGCGTCTGCTCGACTTCGGCACGGGCGGAGTTCGTGAGCTCGGTGGCCTGGTGACGTGCCTGCTCGAGGAGGCGCGCGCCGCTCGTCTCCGCCTGGCGCAACTCGGCGGACGAATCCCGATTCGCGTTCGAGAGAATCTCGCGCGCCTCGTTCCGAGCCTGGTTCAGGATCTCCGAGCGCTGCCGCTCGGTCTCCTGACGGATTCGCGCGATCTCGGCCTCCTGCTGCTGGAGGTCCATCTGCGACTCGCGGATCTCCTGCTCGGCCTTCGCGACCTGCTTCGTCGCGGCCTCCTGCGCGTCTCGCTCGATCGTGTCGGCGAACTCGGCGGCGGAGCGGATCAGGTGGAGCGCGTCCATCCGCACCGCGTGCCCGCTCGGCTCCGTTACCCCCCGGCGCGGCGCGGCCTGGAGCACCCGCAGGTTCGCCTGGAGCGACGTGACATGGCGGCGGAAGGCGTCGAACGCCTCCTCGACGCGCGCGCGCTCGTAACCCTGCGCGCTCGTGGGCAGGTCTTCGATCCTGCGGGAGCGGCGTCAGGCCGGGGCCCGGCGCACGTCCTGGTTCTTGCGTCGACATCTCAACTCTCCCGTTCGGCGGCCGCTTGCAGTATGCCCTCTCCTATCGGCTGGACTCGCCTCGGAGCTGAATTCCGAGCTCGCGGAGCTGTTCCTCCCCGACCGGCGACGGCGCGCCGCTCATGACGTCGATCCCAGCCTGGTTCTTCGGAAACGCGACCGTGTCGCGGATGGCCGGCTCGTCGGCCAGCACCATCATGAGCCGGTCGATACCCGGAAGCGATCCCTCCGTGCGGCGGCGCGCCCATCGCGAGCGCGTCGAGGAGGAAGCCGAAGCGGAAGCGTTGCTCCTCCTTCGTGATCGCGAGGAGGTCGAAGATCTTGGCCTGGAGCTCCGGCTCGTGGATCCGGAACGAGCCGCCAGCAAGCTCGACGCCGTTTCCGACGAGGTCGTAGGCCTAGGCGGTCGCAGCGCCGGGATCTGAGTCGAGGAGCGCCTCTCCTTCAGGGGTCGGCCGCGTGAACGGATGGTGCACCGCTGTCCAGCGACTCTCCTCCTCCGACCATTCGAGGAGCGGGAAGTCCGTGACCCAGAGGAACTTCCAGGAGGTCTCGTCCACGAGGCCGAGCTCGCGTCCGAGGTGGAGCCGGAGCGCACCGAGAACACGCGAGACCAGGGCCGGCTCCCCGGCGCCGAAGAGAACCGTCGAGCCGGGCTCGGCCCGAAAGGCCTCGAGCTCGGGCTCGGAGAGGAACTTGGCGATCGGCGAGCGGACCTCGCCGGCCTCGTCGACGACGAGATACGCGAGGCCCTTTGCGCCCCACTCCTTCGCGAGCTCCTCGAGCTTGGTGAGCTCGCCGCGCGAGAAGGCCTGCGGAGCGACGAGGAACCTGACGGCCGGCGCGTTCTGCGAAGACGCCGAACTGCGACGCCGCGTGTCACCTCGGTCGCGTCCTGGATCTCGAGCTCGAAGCGCAGGTCGGGCTTGTCCGAGCCGTACCGAAGGTCTGCCTCGGCCCAGGTCATCCGCGGCCAGGGCGGGGCGAGATCGACTCCGAGGCACTCTCGCCAGACCGCGCCGTACGTCTCCTCGATCAGACCGAAGAGGAACTTCGCGATCCGGGAACGCCATCTCGACGTCGAGCTGGGTCAGCTCCTGCAGCCGGTCGGCGCGCAGATCCTCGTCCCGAAAGCAGCGGGCGATCTGGTAGTAGCGCTCGAAGCCCGAGATCACGAGCAGCTGCTTGTAGATCTGCGGCGACTGCGGGCAGCGCGAAGAAGCGGCCGGCTGGAGACGGCTCGGCAGGAGGAAGTCGCGCGCGCCCTCGGGAGTCGGCTTGCCCATGATCGGTGTCTCGATGTCGACGAAGCCCGCGGCCTCCATGTGGCGGCGGATGATCCCGACCGCCTGCGCGCGCATCCGGATGTTGCGCTGGAGCCGCGGCCGGCGCAGGTCGAGCCAGCGGTAGCGGAAGCGGAGTGACTCGTCGACACCCTCCTCGTCGAGCTGGAAGGGAAGCGGCGGCGGAGCGCGAGAGGATCTCGAGCCGGTCGACCTGGAGCTCGACCTCTCCGGTCGGGAGGTTCGGGTTGACGGCCTCGGGGGCCCGCGCGACGACCTCTCCCTCGGCGCGGAGCACGAACTCGTTCCGAACGGCGTGCGCCGCAGCCGCCGCGTCGGAGGCGCGCTCGGGGTTGACGACGAGCTGGCAGATCCCGCTCGCGTCGCGGAGGTCGACGAAGACGAGGCCGCCGTGATCGCGCCGCGTGTTCGCCCAGCCGGCGACCTGTGAGCCGCTGCCCGACGTGCTCCGGCTCGGACCTCCCCCGCGCCGAGGTCTCGCCACTCGCTCATAGGAGCGCCTCGAGCTCGTCGGCGCTCGCGACGGCGACGTCCTCCTGGCCGCGACGCCGGACGGTCAGCCCATCCGATCCGGCCAGGACGAGGAGCTTCGCTCCGAGGCGCTGCGCCTGCGTGAGCTGGCCCTTTGCCGAGCGGCCGGCGTAGTCCGCGTCGCAGGCACGACCGCGCCGGCGGAGCTCGGCCATGAGCGCGAGGACGTCGCGCCCGGGCAGTTTCGGGCTCGACAGCGAAGAAGACGTCGATCTCGGCCGACTCGCCCTCGAAGTCGCCTAGCGAGAGGAGGAGGCGCTCGACCCCGGCGCCGAACCCGATCCCCGGTGTCGGCGAGCCGCCGATCTCCTCGATGAGGTAGTCGTAGCGCCCGCCGCCGCAGATCGAGCTCTGAGCCCCGATCGCCTCGTCCATGAACTCGAAGGCTGTCCGCGTGTAGTAGTCGAGGCCGCGCACGAGCGTCGGGACGACCTCGTACGAGACCCCGAAGGCGTCGAGGTAGCCGCGCACGGCCTCGAAGTGATCCCGGCAGGCGTCGCAGAGCGACTCGCCGATCTTTGGCGCGTCCGCAAGAGCCGCCCGCACGGTCTCGTTCTTCACGTCGAAGACGCGGAGCGGGCTCGTGGCGCGCTTGGCCCGCGCGTCGTCGTCGAGCTCGGCGTCGTGTTCGTCGAGCCACGCTGAGAGGCGCTCGAGGTAGGCGGGCCGACACTCGCGATCGCCGATCGAGTTCAGCTCGAGCCGGTAGCCGGTGACGCCGAGCCGCCGCAGGAGCTCGTCGTAGAGCTGGATCAGCTCGGCGTCGACGGCGGGGTCAGCCGAGCCGATCGCCTCGACGGAGAACTGCCAGTGCTCCCGGTAGCGGCCCCGCTGGGGGCGCGAGTAGCGGTACATCGGCGCCGAGTGTGTAGGCCTTGACGGGTTGCGGCTCCCGGTGGAGACCGTGCTCGAGGTAGGCCCGGCAGATCGGCGCCGTCGCCTCCGGCCGGAGGGTCAGCGAGCGGCCGCCACGGTCTTCGAACGTGTACATCTCCTTCTCCACGACATCCGAGCCCTGGCCCGACGTGCGCGCGAAGAGGCTCGTGTCCTCGAAGCCGGGCGTCTGGATCGGCCGGTAGCCATAGAGTCGGAACAGCTCCTCCGCCGTCGAGACGACGCGCTTCCACCTCGGCTGCTCGCTCGGGAGGATGTCGTGGGTGCCGGGCGGGGCCTCGATCCTCACGAGCGCGCGGCTCGAAGGTCGGCGAGGAACGGGTTCGTGTCGAGCTCGCGGCCGAGTGTCGTGACCGGGCCGTGGCCGGGGTAGACGACCGTCTCGGCCGGGAACCGCTCGACGAGTGTCCGGATGGACTCGATGAGCGTCTCGTGGCTCCCACCTTCGCGGTCGGTGCGCCCGACGGACGAGGCGAAGAGGACGTCGCCCGAGAACAGATGGCCCTCGGCATGGAAGGCCAGGTGTGCCGGGGTGTGACCCGGGACGAGCACCGTCTCCCATTCGATCGCGGCGGCCTCGAAGGTCTCGTCGCCGGCCAACGGGTGCTCCGGCGGCCAGGACCGAAGCGTCACGGTCTCGAAGCCGGCCGGCTTGTAGTCGTTCGGGCGCTCGAGCCGGTCGCGCTCCGCAGCAGCGATCCAGACCTCCGCACCCGTGCCGTCCGCGAGCTCGGCGACGCCTCCGATGTGATCCAGATCACCGTGCGTGACGAGGATCGCGGCGCACCGCGCACCGAGCCCGGCGAGCTCGAGCCGGACGTCCGCCGCGGTTCCCGGCCAGCCCGGATCGACGACCGCCGCCTCGGCCGCACCGGGCAGCCGTACGAGGTAGCAGTTGGTCGGAAACGGGCCGAGCGGGAGCTGCCGGACGTCGAGTTCCACCGGCCGGTGAGTGTATCCGCGGCCCTCGTTAGACTCCTGCCGCGATGCAGCACTGGGACCTACGGGCCATCGAGGCCCCGGGCGGCAGCCGCTCCCCCTCCGTCCTCCTCTCCGAGGACGAGGCCCGCGCTGTTTTGATCGCGCTCGACCCGGGCCAGGAGCTCGGCGACCACCAGGTCAAGGAGCACGCCTGGATCGTGATCGTCGAAGGCACGGCGGAGGTTCGAGGCGGGCGGTGAGGCGATCGACCGCGGAAGTCGGGACGCTCGTCCACTTCGAGCCTGACGAGCGGCACGCGGTGTCGACAGAGGCGGGCGCTCGGTTCCTCCTCCTGCTCGCGCCCTGGCCCGGCCGGGGCCATTTCCGCGGCAACCAGCAGGCAGACGCAGGGGCGGCCGGCTAGTACTAGCTAGCGTCGTGCGCGGCCGGCGGAGGTCTGCTGGCGCCGCTCGGCCATTCGGTAGATGAGGCGGTCGGCGAGGTAGCTCGCCGGGATGAAGAGCGCCGCCAAGAGCACTGCTTGGAAGATCTTCTGGCTGAGCGTCAGGTCAGGCGCGGCGATGAAGAAGAACGCGACGAAGAGCGGCATGAAGATCGCGGCTCGCTTCAGCACGCGCTCGACGACGGCTTCGGGATCGGCCGCCCGCGGCGGTCGACCGGCCCCTTCACGGCGGCCTTGTGCCGGGAGCCGGCCTGCTTGCCGTTCCGCTCGGCACGCCGGGCGGGCCTCTCCTCGGGCTCGAGCTCGCGGATGCTCTCGACGACCTCTTCGCCCTCCTCGGTCTCGACGACGTACTCGTACTCGTGGCGCTGGAGCTTCTCGCGACGCCGCCGTTGCTTTCGGGTGGGCATGGGTCGATTATGCCGCCGCGGAGCCGGGCGTCGGGCCGCAGCACGCCCGCCCCGGCGAACACCAGGAGCGCTCCCCGGAGACGAGCGCGTCGTCACCCGGCCACTCTGGCGCCGTCTTTGATCACGACTCGGACGAGGTCGCCGCCGAGGTGGTACGCGAGGTGTCGCCAGTCCGGCGCGTCGACCAGCACGAGGTCGGCCGCGAGAGCCGGGGGCGATCCGCCCCACCCGGTCGGCCCGTCCGAGGACGTGCGCGGCGTTCACGGTGCAGGCCGTCAGCGCCTCCGCCGGGCTGAGTCCGATCTGCGTGCAGGCCAGGCTCATCGCCACGGGGAGGCTCTCGCAGTACGCGCTGCCTGGATTGAAGTCGGTCGCGAGAGCGACTGCGGCGCCCGAGTCGACGAGCGCACGACCCGGCGGCATAGGCCGGTTGAGGTAGAGCGCGGCGACCGGAAGCACCACGGCCGTGACGTCGCTCGCCGCGAGGACGGCGACGCCGGTGGTGCCGGTTGCCTCCAGGTGGTCGACGCTTCGGGCTCCGAGCTCTGCCGCCAGCTCGATCCCGCCCGCCTCGGTGAACTGGTCGGCATGGAGCCGGAGCTCGAGCCCCTCGGCGCGGCATGCCTCGAGGTACCGGCGCGCCTGTGTCGCATCGAAGGCGCCGCGTTCGAGGAAGACGTCGGCCGCCTCGGCAACGTCGGATGCGGCGGGAAGCACCTCGGCGAGCGCGAAGTCGAGATACTCGTCGGCGTCGCCGAACTCAGGCGGGACTGCGTGCGCACCAAGCCAGGTCGGAACTCCCCCGGCGTCCCGCACCGCACGGAGCATGGCGAGCTCGGTGTCCCGGTCGAGGCCGTAGCCGGACTTCCCTTCGAACGTCGTCGTCCCGTTGCGGAGCATCCAACCCCGGTGGAGCTCGACTGCAGCCCGAAGCTCGTCGGGGCCGGCTGCGCGCGTCGCCGCGACGGTCGAGAGGATTCCACCGCCCGCGGCGTGGAGCTCCTCGTAGCCGGCACCTCCCGAGCGCAGGTCGAACTCCCCGACCCGATCGCCGGCGAAGCACAGATGCGTGTGGCAGTCGACGAGTCCGGGCACCGCGGAAAGACCCCGGCCGTCAAGCTCCTCCACGTCGCGGTGCTCACCCGGCAGGTCCCGCATCCGACCGAGCGCAGCCACCCGCCCGTCTCGACAGAGGACGTACGCGTCGTCGATCGCGGTGAGCTCCCGCATCGCCCTTCCGCGGAGCGGGCCGGGATCACCGCTCGCCGCGGGTGTGACGACCTGAGCGAGGTCGCGAACGAGGAGGTCGCCGGCCACGGCGGGAGCCTAAGCGGCGCGACGGGCGCCCGGGGTCGGGCCTACCGTTGCAAGCGCTCGGCTCCGCGCCCGCACGAGCGCCGGACCGGTCGTCGCGCTCTACGGCTGCATGGGTATGTCGAGCCCGTGCTCGCGAGCCGCTTCGAGCGCGTCCTCGTAGCCCGCATCCGCGTGGCGTAGCACGCCGGTGCCGGGATCCGTTGTCAGGACTCGCTCGAGCCGTTCGGCAGCGTCGTCCGTTCCGTCGGCGACGACGACCATGCCGGCGTGGATCGCGTTGCCGATCCCCACTCCGCCACCGTGGTGAACGCTCACCCACGTCGCTCCCGCACAGGTGTTCACGAGCGCATTCAGGATCGGCCAGTCCGCGATCGCGTCCGAACCGTCCCGCATAGCCTCGGTCTCCCGGTAAGGCGAAGCGACCGAGCCGGAGTCGAGGTGATCTCGCCCGATCACGACCGGAGCTTGCACGTCGCCGGAGCGCACGAGCTCGTTGATGGCGAGGCCCGCCTCCGCGCGCGCGCCGAGACCGAGCCAGCAGATCCGCGCCGGCAGGCCCTGGAAGGCCACGCGCTCGGGCGCGAGCTCGAGCCAGCGCTGGAAGAGCTCGTCCTCCGGAAAGAGCTCACGGAGCCGGCGATCGATGACGGAGATATCGCTCGCCTCGCCCGAGAGCACTGCCCAGCGAAACGGCCCCACGCCCCGGCAGAAGAGTGGCCGGATATAGGCCGGGACGAAGCCCGGGTATGTGAAGGCGTCCTCGACCCCTGCCTCGAGTGCCTCCCCTCGCAGGTTGTTCCCGTAGTCGAAGACATTGCTCCCGGCACGCGCGAATTCCAAGAGCCCCTCGACGTGTTTTGCAATCGAGGCACGAGCTTGTTGCAGATACGCGACAGGATCTCGCCCGCGGAGCTCTGCGGCCTCCTCGACGCGAGAGCCCGGCGGGGACGTAGCCGTTCAGCGGATCGTGGGCGGCCGTCTGATCTGTGACGAAATCGAAGCTCTCGCCGCGGCGGGCGAGCTCCGGGATCGCCTCCGCGGCGTTCCCGACAACCCCCACCGACAGCGGCCTGCGCTCGGCGGCAGCCTCCCGCACGCGTGTCAGCGCCTCGTCGAGGCTGTCGCACGCCTCGTCGAGGTAGCGCGTCTCGAGCCGCCGTTCGATCCGGGCGGCGTCGACCTCGACGCAGAGGATCGCCGCGCCGGCCATCGTCGCGGCCAGTGGCTGCGCCCCGCCCATACCGCCGAGACCCGCGGTCAGGATCGTCCTCCCGGCCAGGTCGGACGAGCCGAAGTGCTTCTCCCCGGCCGCCGCGAACGTCTGGTACGTGCCCTGGAGGATCCCCTGCGTGCCGATGTAGATCCAGCTTCCGGCCGTCATCTGGCCGAACATCGTCAGTCCCTCGGCCTCGAGCCGCCGAAACTCGTCCCACGTCGCCCACTTCGGGACGAGGAGTGAGTTCGCGATCAGCACGCGTGGCGCGCCCGCATGCGTCCGGAAGACCCCGACCGGCTTGCCGCTCTGGACGAGCAACGTCTCGTCCGCGCCCAGCTCGAGAAGCGACGCGGACGATGGCTCGCAGCGCCTCATGACTCCGCGCTGCGCGGCCCGAGCCGCCGTAGACGATGAGCTCCTCGGGCTTCTCCGCCACCTCGGCATCGAGGTTGTTGAGGAGCATCCGAAGCGGCGCCTCGGTCAGCCAGGAGCGGGCATTCAGCTCGGTTCCACGCGGCGCGCGGATCCGGGAGAGGTCGCCGCAGAGCTCCTCGACGAGCGGCTCGGGTGCTCGAAGCGTGCTCATGCGAGCGGTCCGATCTCGTCCTCGACCGCGCTCGACGAGCTCCCGGTCCTGATCGCCTCCGCCACGCAGCTCGATGTCGGGCGCGAGCGGCCGGTCTTCCAACACGGTCGGCGAGAGCGAGCGGACGAAGTCGTGCGCGGCCCGCGTCCCGGCACCGGGCTCGAGCGGCGCGAGGAACTCGACCCCCTGCGTCGCGGCGAGGAGCTCGATCGCGAGCGCCCGCTCGCTGTTCGCCAGCACCTGCCAGCACGTCGAGAGCGGACGCGTTTCCCATCGAGACGTGATCCTCCTGGCCTGCGCTCGTCGGGATCGAGTCGACGCTCGCCGGATGGCAGAGCACCTTGTTCTCGCTGACGAGCGCCGCCGCGACGTACTGCGGGATCATGAAGCCCGAGTTCAGGCCGCCGTCGTGCGTCAGGAACGCCGGCAGCCCGTCCGAAAGCGACGGGTTCGTGAGCCGCTCGACGCGCCGCTCGGAGATGCTCGCGAACTCGGCGAGCGCCATCGCCGCCGCGTCGAGCGCGAAGGCGAGCGGCTGACCGTGGAAGTTCCCGTTCGAGACGAGCTCGCCGTGTCTCGACGAAGACGAGCGGGTTGTCGGTCGCCGCGTTCAGCTCGACCGCGATCGTCCGCTCCGCGTAGTCGAGGAGATCGCGGCAGGCACCGTGCACCTGCGGCGCGCACCGCAGCGAGTACGCGTCCTGCACCTTGTCGCACCAGCGATGCGACTCGATGATCGCGGAGCCGTCGACGAGCCGAAGGAGGTTCGCCGCGCTCGCCGCCTGGCCCGGGAGCGGGCGCAGAGCCTGGATCTCCGGCCGGAAGCTGACGCGCGAGCCCTGGAGCGCCTCGACCGAGAGCGCGCAGGCGATGTCGGCGGCCTTCGCGAGCCGTCGGGCGCGCACGAGGGCGAGCGAGCCAATCGCGCTCATGAACTGCGTGCCGTTGATGAGCGACAGCCCCTCCTTGGCCGCCGAGGCGGACCGGCTCGAGTCCGACGCGCGCGAGCGCCTCCGCCCCGGTCAAGCGGCTCGCCGTCGACAACGGCCCAGCCCTCACCGACGAGCGGCAGCGCGAGGTGCGCGAGCGGCGCGAGGTCTCCCGAGGCTCCGACGGAGCCGCGGCTCGGGACGACGGGAGCACGCCACGGTTCAGGCACTCGAGGAGGAGCTCGACGGTCTCGACGCGCGCGCCCGAGTAGCCCTTCGCCAGCGTGTTGGCGCGGAGGAGCATCGCGGCGCGGACGACCTCGTCGGGGTAGGGCTCCCCCACCCCGCACGCATGGCTTCGGAGCAGCCGAAGCTGGAGCTCCTCGGAGAGCTCGGGCGGGATCGTGCGCTCGACGAAGCGGCCGAAGCCGGTGTTGATGCCGTAGGTGTGCTCTCCCACGCGGCCCGGCGGCCTCGTCGACGAACGCGCGCGCGGCGACCATTCTCTGCCGCGCGCCGTCGTCCGAGCTCAGCCTGACTCGCGCTCGACCGCCACGCCCCAGACGTCGGCGAGCGTCAGATCCTCGCCGTTCAGCGAGACGGCCGTCGTGAGCGCCATCGCGGCTGAGTGTAGTCGCCGGCGATATCGTCGAGCCGCGATGCGCGTCTTCGTCGTCAGCGACATGGAGGGCGTCGCCGGCATCGTCAAGTGGGAGCAGGTCGACGGCGGCCAGGCGCTCTACGAGGAGGGGCGCAAGCTCTACACGCAGGAGATCAACGCGGCCGTCCGGGGCGCGCGCGCGAGCGGGCGCGACCGAGATCGTCGTCATGGACTGCCACGGCGCCGGGAAGGGCTGGACCTTCAACTCGCTCCTCCCGGAGGAGCTCGACCCCGGCTGCGAGTGGGTCGTCCAGAACGAGTGGACCGAATACACGGAGATTCCTGGAGCAGGGCTGCGACGCGGCGCTCTTCGTCGGGATGCATGCGCGGGCGGGCACGCCGACGGGCGTTCTGAGCCACACCGTCTCGGGCACCCAGTGGCAGAACCTCTGGTTCAACGACACGCTCGGTCGGCGAGACGGGGATCAACGCGGCGCTCTGCGGTCACTGGGGCTGTCCCGTGCGTCCTCGTGACCGGTGACGACGTCGTCTGCGCAGAGGCGACCGAGCTGCTCGGCGCCGGTCTGACCACGGTCGCGGTCAAGCAGGGGCTGGGCCGCTTCAGCGCGCGCAACCTCCCGCCTGTCCGGGCGCGCGAGCTCATCGAGGAAGGGGCACGCCGGGCGCTCGGTGACCTCGACGAGATTCGAGCCGTACGACCCGGGCCGACCGTGCGAGATCAAGGTCGAGTACACGAAGACCGACGAGGTGGAGCGCTATCAGCACCGCCTCGGCGTCGAGGTGGTGGACGGGCGGACGATCGTGTCGCGGGCCGACGACTGGTGGTCCGCCTGGCGGCAGTTCTACTTCTCAGGGGTCGACGTCCAACAGCCGGAGCTCGAGGACGTGGCTCGCGTCGAACCCTTCGATGCGGAGCACCGGGCCTGCGGCGGCGACCGCGGCGCCGGCCGGCATGAGCCCGACGAGCTCGCTCCCGGCGACCTCGACGCCGCTGGCCGTCGCCTCGGCCGCGATCCGCTCGACGATCTCGTGGAGTGCGGCCGCCTCCCAGTCCGTCACGTTCATGCTGACCTGGACGAGACCCGGCCGTCGGGCAGATCGAGACCGAGCGCGCGGACGCCCGGGAAGCCGCCGTCGCGCTCGCGGACGAGCTTCGCGATCTCGCGCGCCACTTCGACGTCGCTGCGTGCGCAGGTTGACGTTGAACGCGATCAGCGGACGGCGGACGCCGAGGACGACGCCGCCGGCGGTCGGATGGAGACGCGCAGGGCCGCGATCCGGCTGCAGCTCTCCCGCGTCGATGCCGTTGTTGGAGCGCGTCCAGGCCGCCTCGACGGAAGAAGGCCGGCTCGCGGCCGTCCTCCGTCAGGCGCCCGTAGAAGAAGACCGGAAGGCCGAGGTCGCCGACGCGGTCGGCGAGCGCGAGCGCCGCGCCTCGCGCGCGCGGCTCGTCCTCGGGTCGAATCGGGACGAGCGGCACGACGTCGGCGGCGCCGATCCGCGGGTGCGCACCTTCGTGGCGGCGCAGATCGATGACCTCGATCGCCGCCTCGATGCCGCGGACGAGCGTCTCGACGAGCGCGTCGTCGTCGCCGACCAGGGTGTAGACAGAGCGATGGTGATCGGCGTCGACGTGGACGTCGAGGAGCGTGGCCGGGCCCGACATCGCCGCGCGCAAGCCGCTCGAGCGCCGCGTTGTTCCGCCCCTCCGAGAAGTTCGGCACGGACTCGAGCGGAAGCGGCACCGGGAGAGCATACGACGGGCCCTGGTGCGCAGATCTGCACGATTCCGCCGGACCCTCGGCACATCCCGCGCACCACGCGCGCGACATTCCGAACTAGGATCGATCGCGGGTGGAGACGCGGGGTGGCCCCGGGGGAAAGAGCCGGAGCGAGCAGACCCACGGCGCCAGGAGATCGACCCACGAGCACGGCGCGGCTAGCCGGCGGTAGGCGCCCCAGCGCGGGCCAGCAGCCACAAGCGCCATCCGGCCGCGGTCGCCAGGAGCGCCATCACGACGTCGCTCGCCACGCACCAGATGCAGACCGCGTCGAGGACGGCCAGCTGGACGTACAGAAGGTAGGCCGCGAACCCGAGTCCGCCGAGCGCCAGCGCCACTGCGACCGCCGCGGCCTCGGGAGCCCGCGAGAGCGCAGTCGCGAGGAGCGCGAGGTAGCCCACCAGCCCGACCAGGGCGACCGGTACGCCGGCCACCTTCGCGTACTCCGAGCTCTGCACGACCTCGCAGCCGCCTGTCGTGCACACGGGCGCTATCCCTCGGTAGTGCGCGTACGTCAGGTACGCGGCGATCCCGGCACCTGCGAGAGCGAGGATGGCGACGGCCGCCCGCGCCGCCTGATCGCTCACCGAAGCAGCGGGTCGATCAGCTCGGAGAGAGACTCGAAGTTGCCGCCGAGCACGGGGCTCTCCGAGCGCCTCCCCGGTCTTGCCCACCTGGAACGTGGGCGTGCCCTCGAGCCCGACTTCCTCGGCGTCGGATCTCGCCGCGGTCAGCGACTCCTCGACCTCCGCAGAGTCACGATCCGCAAGGAGCCGCTCTACGTCGAGTCCGGGTATGGACGCCGCCGCGGCGCGGATGAAGCTCTTCGTCGAGCCAGCCCGAGTTCTCCTCGCCCTGGTTCAGGTACGTGAGCTCGCTGAACTCCCAGAGCCGATCCTGGAGTCCCGCTGCGTACGCAGCCTCGAGACCGGCGGCCGAGTCGGGCCCGAGGATGGGCACGCCGCGGTACTCGAGCAGGAGGTCGCCCGGTCCGCACGTAGCGCTCGATCAGCTCGGGGAGCGTCTCGATCGGCGAAGGCCGCGCAGGCCGGGCACTGCGGGTCGGCGTAGATCGACGAGCGTCACCGGCGCGTCGGGCTCGCCGAGCGCCTCACCGTCCTGCGGGATCCCGCCGAGGAGCGTCCGCACTTCCGCAGCTCCGGGCAGCGAAGCGTCCGGAGTCGGTTCGGCGACGCCGCCTTCCGAGCCCGAGCCGAGTCGTCGTCGCCGACCGAGAGGATGCTGATCGTGATCAGGGCGGCGACGATCAGCGAGGCCGATCCCCGCGATCGCGATCCACCAGCGCCGATCGAGCCCCGCTTCGGCCCGACCGGCAGGCGGCGCCTGCCCACGCTGCAGGCGCTTCTTCGTCTGCGGAACCTTCGCCCTGGCCATCGCGTCCGACAGTCTGCCGACCGCGCCAGACGCGCGGCCCTGGCGAACCGCTCCGGCGGCCGGGAAGCGGCCAGAAATCGCCCGGCTAGACTCGATCGCAGAACCCGATGCAGCGCTCGAATCTCCCCCATTCCGCCAGACCTTCGCGCGCCTGCTCGGCTTCCTCCGCCCCTACAAGATCTCCCTGATCGCCTCCTCAGCGCTCGCGATCGGAGCCCAGGTAGCCGGGCTCGACGCTCCCCTGGTTGACCGGCGAGGTAATCGACGAGGCGATCGCGAAGAACGACGAGGCGCTCCTGAGGCTCCTCGTGATCGCCGTCGTCATCGCGGGGCTCGCCAAGGCGCTGATGCTGCTCGGACGCCGCTTCATCAGCGGGCGTCAAGCGCTCGGCGTCGAGTTCGACATCCGGGACGCGCTCTACTCGCACCTCCTTCGCCTGTCGTGGGGCTACTACGACCGTCACCAGACCGGGCAGCTCATGTCGCGCGCGACGGTCGATCTCCAGCAGGTGCGTTTCTTCCTCGGCTACGGGCTCATCTTCTTCGGTCAGCACGTGATCACGATCGTCGCGACGACGGCGATTCTGTTCGCGCTCGACTGGCAGCTCGCACTGATCGCGCTCGCGATCACGCCGGTTCTCATCGCGATCGCCTACCAGTACTCACGCGCCTCGCATCCCGATCCTCAGAGATGTGCAGCAGCGGACGGCGGACATGACGACCGTCGCTGAGGAGAGCATCGTCGGCGTCAACGTCGTCAAGGCGTTCGCGCAGGAGCCGCGCGAGAACGCGAAGTTCGCCCACCAGACCGAGCGGGTCTTCGGAAAGTCGCTCGAGGCGACACGCCAGCGTGCCTTCTACGTGCCGTTTCTCTCGTTCCTGCCGCTCCTCGCGCAGGCGGCCGTGCTCCTGGCCGGCGGCCACCGCGTCGTGAACGGCCAGCTCCGAATCGGCGAGTTCGTGGCCTTCAACGTCTACGTGCTCCTGCTCGTCATGCCGCTCCGGATGCTCGGGATGTGGATCGGGACGAGCCAGCGCGCCGTCGCGTCGGGCGAGCGGATCTTCGAGGTGCTCGACGAGCCCGAGGAGATCGTCGACAAGCCGGACGCGCGCGCCGCTGCCCGCCGGCCGCGGGCACCTCCGCTTCGATCACGTCACCTTCGGCTACGACCCCGGCCGCCCAGTGCTCCACGACGTCGACCTCGAGATCGCGGCCGGGCGAACGGTGGCGCTGATCGGCCACACCGGCTCCGGCAAGACGACGCTGACGTCGCTCGTGCCGCGGTTCTACGACGTCCAGGCGGGCAGCCGTTCTCCTCGACGGCGCCGACGTGCGCGACCTGCGGCTCGCCGACCTTCGCCGCGCGATCGGGATCGTCTCCCAGGATCCCTTCCTCTTCTCGACGACGGTGAGGGAGAACATCGCCTTCGGAGCCACGTCCGCCACCGACGACGAGGTCGAGCGCGCGGCGCGGATGGCGCAGGCACACGAGTTCGTCTCGAGACTCCCGGAGGGCTACGAGCACAGTGATCGGCGAGCGCGGCATCACGCTCTCGGGCGGTCAGCGCCAGCGGATCGCGATCGCCCGCGCCATCCTCGTCGACCCGCGCGTCCTCATCCTCGACGACGCCACTGCGTCCGTGGACGCCACGACCGAGGCGCAGATCCGACTAGGCCTCCGCGAGGCGATGCAGGGCCGGACGACGCTCATCGTCGCGCACCGCCTCTCCACCATCTCGCTCGCCGACGAGATCGTCGTCCTCGAGCGCGGCCGGGTCGTCGCCCGTGGCACCCATGCCGACCTGATCGAGGAGAGCACCGTCTACGCCGAGATCTACGAGCACGGCCTCGTTGAGCTCGAGGTGGCCCGCGAGGCCGAGGAGGCGACGGCCTCGTGAAGGTGCACCAGCCCGGCAGCCACCTGACCCAGCAGCGCGGCGTCACGGTCGACGACTGGAGCTGGGCGCGAACCGCGCGGCGAGTCGGCGTGCTCGTCGGCGCTCACGAAGCCGTACCGGGGCCGGACGATCCTGTCGCTGGTCGCGCTCCTCGCCGCGACGGCCACCTCGCTCGCGCCGCCGTACCTGGCGAAGCTCGCGATCGACGAGGGGATCATCGGCGAAGACCTCGACCTTCCTCGGCTGGATGACCGCCGCATTCCTCGCCGCGGGCGATCCTCTACTGGATCGCGAGCTCGGTGCAGACCTACCTGACCGGCTGGGTTGGCGAGCGGATCCTCGCCGACCTCCGCCAGCGACTCTTCGGCCACCTCCAGCGGCTCTCGCTCGGCTTCTACGAGCGAAACCGGGCCGGCGCCGTGATCTCACGACTTACGAACGACGTCGAGGCGCTCGACCAGCTGGTCACGGACGGCGTCACGAGCCTCTTCCAGAACACGCTCATGCTCTTCGGCTCGGCGATCATCCTCTTCTTCCTCGACTGGCGTCTCGCGCTCGCGACCCTCGCGGTCTTTCCGATCATGAGTGTCGCAACGGCGATCTTCCGGAGGCGCTCCTCGCGCGCGTACGCCCGCGTGCGCGAGCGGCTCGGCTCGGTGACGGCGCACCTGGCGGAGGGAATCGCGGGCATGCGCGTCCTCCAGGCTTTCACGCGTGAGGGCCACGACGCGCAGCGGTTCCGCGACGTCAACGAGCGCTACCGGGAGGCGAATCGCGAGACCGTCGTCCTGAACGGCCTCTACTTCCCGTTCGTCGACTTCCTCTCATCGTCGGCGACGGCGGTCGTGCTCGGCTTCGGCGGCTGGCTCGTCTTCGACGGCTCGCTGACCGTCGGAGCGCTCTTCGCGTTCATCGGCTACCTCGCGAACTTCTTCGACCCGGTGCAGCAGCTCTCGCAGCTCTACAACACGTTTCTCGCTGCGGTTGCGGCACTCGACAAGATCATCGACGTCATGGACGAGGAGCCCGAGATCCTCGACCGCCCGGACGCAGTGGAGCTGCCGCGCATCGAGGGCCGTGTCGGCTTCGACGACGTGCGGTTCGCCTACGCCCGCGGGGCCGAGGTCTTGCACGGGATCGACCTGGACGTGCCGGCCGGAACCACCGTCGCGCTCGTGGGGCACACCGGTGCGGGCAAGTCCACGATCGCGAAGCTGCTCGCCCGCTTCTACGACCCGAGCGAGGGAGCGATCACGATCGACGGCCACGACCTGCGCGAGGTCACGCAGGCGAGCCTCCGCCGGCAGCTCGGCGTCGTGCCGCAGGAGGGCTTCCTCTTCGCGGGAACGGTGCGCGAGAACATCCTCTTCGGGCGCCCCGAGGCAAGTGCCGAGGAGGTCGCCGCGGCTGCGCGCGCCGTCGGCGCCCACGAGTTCATCCTCGAGCTCGAAGACGGCTACGACACCGAGGTCGCCGAGCGCGGCAGCCGCCTCTCGCTCGGCCAGCGCCAGCTGGTCGCGTTCGCGCGAGCGCTGCTCGCCGATCCTCGGATCCTGATCCTCGACGAAGCGACGTCGAGCGTCGACATCTCGACCGAGCGGAGGATCGAGCGCGCGCTCGCGACCCTCCTCGCCGGCCGAACGGCGTTCATCATTGCCCATCGGCTGTCGACGATCCGGAACGCCGACGTCATCGTCGTCCTCGAGAACGGCCAGATCGTGGAGCGGGGCACGCACGAGGAGCTCCTCGCCCGCGAGGGCCGGTATCTCGCGCTCTACGGCGACTGGGCATCGGCCGCCTGAAGCGTTAGTGTCGTCCGGAACGTACGCTTAGCGAATTCCAGTACTCGGCCAGGAGGAATTATGGGTGAGTTGCTCAGCTTTCGCAGAATGATCACACCGGCAGTGATCCAGATCTTGTTCTGGCTCTTCGTCGCAGTTGCGGTGTTCGGCGGTCTGGCGCTGTTGATCGGCGGCGACACCGGGGGGCAGCGGGTCTTCGGCTTGATCTACCTAATCATCGGCCCAATCCTCGCACGCGTCTACTGCGAGATCATCATCATCCTCTTCCGAATCCACGACGTGTTGCGCGAGATTCGAGCCGGCCTGGCGCCCGGCCAGCCGGGAGCATTAGGTCAAGCCGGCACCACTTCTCCCACTCCGCCGACGATCTCCTAAGCTGGAACTCGGCCAGCCTGTTCGGTTCCGGCGAGCGCTACAATAGCCGCGCCCTTGCGGGGTCGTCTAATGGTAGGACGCCTGACTCTGGATCAGGTAGTCAAGGTTCGAATCCTTGCCCCGCAGCCACGAAAGAGCCCTGCGATCGCGGGGCTTTTTACTAGGAGCGCGGGTCTGCTTCCGCGGCAGCCGCTGCGGCGTCGCCGAACTTCTCGACCACGCTGAAGCCTGGGTGCTCTTCCACCAGGCGCTCCGCCTCAGGCGACCAGAGATGGCCGACCGCGATCAGGAAGCGCGCCGGGTGCGATCTGATCCGCTCGTAGTCGGCCAGCTCGAGCTCGACCGACGCGTGGCATTCGGTTCGGCTGCACTCGCAGACGAACTCGACGGCGCTCGACCCGCTCACCGACTCGAGCGTGCCGCTCACCTCCCGAATCCGCTCGTTGACCTCGCGGAACAGCGCCTCGTTCCGCCCGATGCGCTCCTCGGTCGCAGACACCCGGCGAGTATGACAACGCACGTAGCTCGACGGTGTTCTCGGGCGGAGCGGTTAGGCGCGCAGCACGCCTAGGCTCGGCGGGGGACTGCGTGGTAGAGGACGCGGGAACCGCCCGCGAGCTCCTCCACGTTCACGACCGCGAACGCCTCGCCGAGCACGCGCTCGAAGGTCTCGCGCGTGTAGTCGGCGTGCGTGCCCTCGCGCTTACGGCGAGCATCCGGTCGACCATCGGGTCGGCGGCCGTCGGGAACTCGATCACGAGCTCCGTCTCGAGCTCGGCCAGCCAGTCGACGAGCTCGGCCAGCGGGACGTTGGCGCCGATCGCGAGGTGGTGGACGACCGCCAGCGCGAGCGTCAGGTCGGGCCGGCCACGGTCTGGCAGCGGGCGGCGCTCGCGGCCGCGCCACCCGAGCCCCGGCGGCGGATCGGCGATGTTCGCGACGAGCGGCAGGATCGAGGTCGAGCCCTCGTCGCGGAGCGCGCGGTAGAGCCGCTCGATCACGGCGCCGTCCGCGTCGAGCGCGACCGCGTAGTCCGCGTGCTCGGCGGCGATCCGCGTGAAGCGACCGTCGTTCGCGCCCGAGATCCCAGACGAGCCGGCGGCGGCGGGCCGCCGCTGCCTCGCGGACGAACGCTGCCTTGCGCTCCGCGTCGGCCTCCGTGTAGGTCGTCGTCGGCTCCGTACTCGGTCCACGCCGTCTCCCCGGGCTCCCAGCGACAGCCGCCGGACGAGCTTCTCGAGCCCGCGGACGTTCGCCTTGACGAGCTCCGTCCTGAAGCCCGCCGACTTGAGGTCGCGCTTCACGTCCGTGTCGTCCGGCGTGCTTGGCCTCGAGCCGGGCGTGGAGAGCGACGTGCGTGAGCACGCCGCGGCGCATGAGGTCGCGGCGCGGGAGAAGCCGGCGCATCTGGCCCGGCTCGATCCCGTCGACCGAGCCGCGGAGCAGCGGCCGGAAGTCGACGCCGCGAAGCGCCTGCAGGAGCAGCGGATAGAGGAAGAGCGTGCAGAACTGCCGGTAGCCGGCCCACGGCTCACCTTCGCGAAGACGCTCGAACGAGCCCACGTCGACGAAGACCGGCCGCGTGCCGCGCCACTGGACGTTGTAGGGCGAGGCGTCCTTCAGGGTCAGACCCTCGTCGAGCGCGCGGCGCAGGAGGTCGAGCTGGAGGAGCGCGGCGTCCCGAAGCATCGAGAACGGCCATTCGTACGGGTACGAGACGAACGGGATCGGTCTCGTGACGGAGGACTCCCGGCGGCGTCGGGGAGCCCGGCCGGAACGCGTCCGTCGTGCAGCGCCTCCGTGGCGACGAGGCTTCCCTCGGAGGTGGCCTCGGCGAAGAGCGTGCTCGCGGCGAGCGCTTGCCAGTCCTCGAGTCCCTCGCGCGAGAGCGTCCGGAAGACCTCGCCGTCCGCAGACGACGACGCGGCTCAGCGGATCGCGAAACGAGCCGGGCTCGAAGCCCGCCTCGGCCGAATCAGGCGTCGCGCGCGTCGTCCTTCTTCTTCAGGCGCAGCATGACGGCGATCCGGCGCCAGAAGAGCCGTCCGGCCACCGCCGCGGCAGCGAGCGCCGCCGGCCAGACCTGGAGGATCATGCTCCCGGAGCCGGGATCGAGGTAACCGAAGACGCTGCCCATCAGGCCGCCGAGGCTAGCAGAGCAGATCTCCAGGCGGTGACCGTCCGGTGTCGATCCGGAGGCCGCGAGGCGCGGCAGTGCGGTTGGTAGCATGCTGCGCCGCAAGGCGCATTCGTCTAGGGGCCTAGGACGCCGCCCTCTCACGGCGGTAACACGGGTTCGAATCCCGTATGCGCCTCCTAGGAGGGATTGGCGAAACGGTCTTCGCTGACTGGGCGCGCTGCTGGGGCCGATCCAAGGACGCAGGGAGTGCGCGTTACCAAGAGGTACGGGCGCGACTGAGGACGCCGGCTCGGCGCCAGCAGCGCGGCCACGGCGGCACAACGGCCGTCTCGCCAATCCCTACTAGCGGCTCGGGCGCTGTCTCCCGGAATACGCGCCGCTTCAGGAGGCCTGGCGTGCCTAGGCGGCCGACTTGGCCGGGCGGCTAGCCCGGTAGAACGTCTCGAACTCGTTCGGTTTGACCGGGCGGCTGAAATGGAAGCCCTGGCCGAGCTCGCAGCCGTGCTCGAGGAAGAAATCCCGCTGTGCTTCGGTCTCGATCCCCTCGGCAAGCGGGTCGAGGCCGAGGTTTCGCGCGAGCTGGATGATCGACGAGACGAGCACCGCCGAGTTTCGATCCTCGGGCAGTCCTTGGACGAACGACCGGTCGATCTTCAAGGTGCTGACCCGCATCTGGTTCAGGCGGCTCAGAGACGAGTGGCCGCTCCCGAAGTCGTCGATCGCGAGCCGAAGGCCGCGCTCGTGGAGCTCGGCGACAACCGACTCCATGCTCGAGCGCGACTCGATCATCATTGCGGACTCCGTGATCTCGATCATGAGCCGGCTCGGGTTCAATCCGAAGGACTCGATGGTCGCAAGGACGTGCCGCATCGCCGTGGGCTGCCAGAACGTCGGCGGCAGGTTGATCGAGACGTAGAGGTCGAGGTCGCGGTCCCGCCAGATCTTCGCCTGCCGGCACGCCTCGCCGATGACCCAGTCCGAGAGCGGGCCCATGAGGCCGGTGCGCTCCGCGAGCGGGAGAAAGTCTGCCGGCGCAACCAGCCGGTCGCCGTCCTGCCACCGGATGAGCGCCTCGGCTCCGACGATCTTCCCGCCGCGTAGCTCGACGAGCGGCTGGTAATGAAGGATGAGGCCCTCGCCGCGCTCGACCGCCGTCCGCAGCCTGCCCGCCATCGAGAGCTGCGTGAGCGCGTCTTCCTTGTCGACGGCGTAGAGAGCGTGGCAGTCTCGGCCCGCGTCCTTGGCGCGGTACATGGCAGCGTCGGCGTGCTTGAAGAGCGTCTCGCTGTCCAGGGCGTCGTCGGGATAGAGGCTGACGCCAATCGAGGCGCTGACGAAGATCTCGACGCCGGAGACCACGAAGGGCGCGCGGAGCATCCTTCGGATCTTCGTCGCGACCACCTCAGACGACCTGCGCGCTTGCCCGGGATCGTCGGCGACGGCGTGAGACTCCATGTCGGCGAGGAGGACGAGGAACTCGTCCCCTCCCTGGCGGGCGACAACGTCCGCCGCTCGCGTGGCGCGTGTGAGGCGACCCGCGATCGCGCTCAGGAGCTCGTCGCCGGCCGAATGGCCGAAGCTGTCGTTGATCAGCTTGAAGTTGTCTACGTCGACGAAGAGGACCGCGATCGAGCACGCGCCGTCGGGACACCTGGAGATAGCCGCTTCGAGCTTCTCCTGGAACGCAGCGCGGTTCGGCAGGCCCGTGAGAGAGTCGTGAAACGCGATGTGCTGAAGCTGACGCCGTGCTTCCTCGAGCGCGTCTGCCTCTTTCTTCCGTTCGGTGATGTCGGCGACGATGCCGTCGACGAGCAGCCGTCCGTCCGGTGTCCACCGGGGACGCATCCGATCCCAGACCCAGCGCGTGCGCCCGTCGTACCCGACGAGCCGGTACTCGACCTCCGTCGGCTCGTCTCGCTCGAGCAGCTCCACCGCCGCGCCGACGGCTGCGCGGTCGTCGGGATGAACGGCGTCTTCCCACGCCTCTTCGGGAGTGCGATCGGAGGGCAGGGGCCCGACCAGGCTCTCCAGCCCCTCGCCGATGAATGTGTTGCAGACATACGAGCCATCTGCGAGATACTCCATCTCGTAGAGGTGGATGGCGACCGTCCCCGCGACGCGGCGGAGCACGTCCGTGGTCGCCAGCGCCTCAGCGAGCGGCTGGTGATCGTGATCGTCATTGGGGCTCATGTGCTCGAGCATGCGTAAGCAAGAACGGTCATCGGCAGCCACGCGACTCGAATAAAGGGTTCGTCCTCCCGGATTCAGGCTGACGCGACGCCCGGGCGGACGCGGGCCAGGCGGGCGGTCACCACTGCGTCGGCGGCCTCGGCGCTCGCCGGATGACCCGTCACTGCGGTCACGAAACTATCGCGCGCCAGGGCGTAGAGTCGCGCGTCGGTCGTCGCCTGCACGGTCGCGGTGCGCGGCACGTCTCGGAGAAGCGCGATCTCGCCGAAGTGGTCGCCTGGGCCCGAGCGTGCCCGTGCGCCGGCCGGCGACCGTCACCTCGAGCTCGCCCTCGGCGACGAGGTAGAACCGGTCGCCCGGCTCGCCCTCCTCGAACGACCACCTCCCCCGCGGCGACCGCGACCGGGTCGAGGTCCCCGGCGAGGTTCTCCAGCACAGGTCCGGCCAGTGGCGCGAAGAGCGGCTGGGACTCGAGGAGCTCGAGCTCGGCGGTCGGCGCCCCGGCGGCGGCGTCGAGGGCGCGGAGGCCCGGCCACGCGACCGCGGTCGCGAGAGGCAGGACAGCGCCCGTGGCGATGAGCGCTCCCCGAGTCCCGAGCGCCGAGACGAGGAGCGGAGCGACCGCCGACCCGATTGCGACCGCGACGAGTACGAGCGTCTCGAGGACACCGAACACGCGCGCCAGCACCTCGTCCGGCACGGCTCGCTGGAGAAGCGTCAGGCCCGAGACGTCGACGACCGTGTTCGCGGCGCCGACGAGCGCGAGGAAGACGATCGCAGCCGCCGCCGAGGGCCAGACGCCGATAAGCGCGATCGGGACTCCCCAGGCGACGACGCCGATCCCGAAGGCGGTCGCAAGCCGTTGCCGGCCGACGAGCGCCGCGCTCAGAAGCGCGCCGACGAGCCCGCCGATCCCCAGCGCCGAGTAGAGGTAGCCGAGCCCGGACTCGCCGAGGTCGAGGAGCTCGAGCGCGCTCACGACGAGGAGGACGCTGAGCGCCCCGTAGACGAGCGTCTGCGCGGCGAAGAGGCCGATAAGCAGGCGCAGGCCGCCTTCGCGGGCGATCACGCGGAAGCCGCCGAGGATCGCCGCTGGAATCGGCTCGCGATCGGCGTCCCGCTCGGCGTCGGGCTCGCCGCGGATCCCGCTCACGAGCAGCGCCGACCACAGGAACGGTGCCGCCGGTGACGGCGAACGCGACTCCGACGCTCGTCGCGGCGACCAGCGCGCCGCCGACTGCAGGCCCTGCGAACGCCGCGACGCTCTCGACCGTGCTCGACGTGACGTTGGCTGCCGTGAGCTCGTCCGGCGTCCGTGCGAGCGAGGGAAGCAGGGCGGCCTGCGCGGGACGGAACGCAGTGGCGACGAGCGAGACGAACGCGACCAGCACGTAGACGACGAAGGCGGGCGCGTCCGAGAAGGCCGCGACGGCTGCTCCCACCAGAGCGCCCGCGCGAAGCAGATCGGCGCCGAGCATGACTCGCTGCCGGGCGAAGCGGTCGGCGAGCATCGCCGTGAAGGGCGCGCCGACCGCGGCCGGAAGCATGCGGACGAGCCCGACGAGACCGACTGCGGCCGTCCCGCCGGCGTCGTACGCGAAGACGGCGAGGGCGATGACGGTCGCCCAGTCGCCGAGCTCCGAGCCCGCGCAAGGCGAGCTGGAGACGACGCAGGTCAGGATTGGCGAAGACGCCGCGAAAGGCACGGCCGCTCTCGGCCAGCTCGACGGCGAATCCGACTCACGGGCGGGAGGATGGCACCGAGGCCCGACGCGCGGCTCCGTCCTCACGCCGACGCTGTGGGAAGATGCAGGCGTTCCCGCCCGTCTGGTGGGAAAGCGCGCCAACCGGCGCGCCGACAGAAGGAGGGTCTATGTCGGAGCAGGAGCGGCGAGAGCTGCGGCGCGAGCCCGACGTCGAGGGCCACAAGCTCCAGAAGGCTCAGGACGAAGGCCCGGACGAAGAAGACGCGGGCCTCGCGGCGCGAAGACGACGACCCCGACGTGGAAGGGCACAAGCTCAGAAGCGCTAGCGGTGCCTGAGCGGAGGGCGGCGCATCCGCCCTCCGCTCACTTCCTCTCCAGCACCTCCGCGAGCGCGGCGAGCAGCGCGTTCGCCGCGACTCGCGCGCCTCGTCCTCGGTGTCCTCGAGCGCGGCCGCGAGCCGCGCGACCGCCGCCAGCTCGTCCGGGCCGCCGTCGAGGAGCGCCCGGGCCCGGCGGCCCTTCTGGAGCAGGTCGAGCGCAATGCCGGCCTGGCCCGCGAAGAGCGACAGCAGGTCCATGTCTGCGAGCGTGAAGGAGGCCTGGCGGTCGAGCACCTCGAGGACGCCGAGCGCGCGCTCCTCGTGCAGGAGCGGAACCGCCATGAGCCCGCGCGGCACGTACCCAGTCCCCTCCGCAAGCTCGCGCGCGAACCTCGGATCCGACGCGACGTCCTCGAGAACGAGCGGCTGGCGCGTCACGAGCACCCAGCCCGCGATTCCTGTGCTCGACGGGAAGCGGCGGCCGAGAGCGCCTCCTCGCCCTCGCCGGCGATCGCCTCGAACACGAGCTCGTCGGCCTCCTCGTCGAGGAGGAAGATCGAGGAGGCTCGCGCCTGGAAGATGGCCCGCGCCGTCTCGACGATCGAGCGGAGGAGGGATCGGCGTAGGACTCCTCCGCGCCGGCCAGCCCCGGCGCGACCGCGGCCCTGAAGTCGCCCTCGCTCACGCGCGCTCCACGTTCCGCGCCGTCAGGTAGAGGAGGCTCTTGAGCTGGAACGGCGTCAGCTCCGGGTGCTTGCTCAGCATGAGCGCGACGATCCCCGAGATGTGCGGCGTCGCGAAGCTGTTGCCGCTGTAGCGCATCCTCCCTCCACCCAGCCACGCGCCCTCGACGTCCACGCCGCGCGCGAAGAACTCGACGGGCGGGGCGGGATTGTAGAAGTAGTCGAATGGATCCTCCGCGTCGTGGCTGCCGACCGAGACGACGGCCGCGAATCTCCACGGGTAGCTCTCGACGGGCATGTTGTGCGCCGAGGCGACGAGGAACGTGCGCCGAAAGTACGCCCGGTCGGCGAGCTCGTGGAGCGTGGCGGCGAACGCCTTCTTCGTCGTCGAGAGGCTCATGTTCACGACCTCGAAGCCCTCTTCGACCGCCCAGCGGAGCCCGCCGAGGAGCGCCGGCCCGCTCCCGGTGAGGCCCGCACCGAGGACGCGGGCACTGACGAGCGAGCACTCCGGGGCCAGCGAGCGGACGATGCTCGCGCACGCTGTCCCGTGGCCCGAGACGTCGCCCTCCTCGTCCTCCTCGACGATCACGTCTTCTCCTTCGGCCCGCACGTAGACCGAGCGCTCGACGTGTCCGACGAGAGGGTGGTCGCGCTCGATCCCGCTGTCGAGAATGCAGACCCGGACGCCTGAGCCCGTCGCAGCCGCCGAGAGCCCACTCTCTCGTCACCGGGCTCGGCCAGTCGACGCCGGCCGAGAGCCGTGCGACCTCGGCCGTCGTCATGCTCCAGGCGGGGAGATCGGAGTGCGGCTCGGTCCCGGCCATCAGCGAGCGCGACGTTATCCCTCTCCCCTGCCAAGTCAAGGCCGTTATCCCGTAGACGCCGCACGCGAGCCGTCGTACGCTCGTGGAGCCATGACAGAGCTTCCGCGTGGCACAGTGACGTTCCTCTTCACGGACATCGAGGGCTCGACGCGCCTCCTCCACGAGATCGGCGACGAGCGCTACGCAAATGTCCTGGGCGAGCAGCGGCGCATCCTGCGGGAGATCTTCGGGCGCTTCGGGGGCGTCGAGGTCGACACCCAGGGCGACGCGTTCTTCTACGCGTTCGCGACCGCTCCGGGAGCGCTCGACGCGGCGCGGCAGGCGCAGGAGGCCTTGGCCGCCACCCCGGTCTCAGTCCGCATGGGCGTGCACACAGGGACCCCGGTCGTGACGGAGGAGGGCTACGTGGGTGAGGACGTCCACCGCGCGGCACGGATCGCAGCGGCCGGGCACGGCGGCCAGGTGCTCGTCTCGGCGACGACGGCGGCTTTCGCCGCGCCGGCCGAGCTCGCCGACCTCGGTGACCACCGGCTCAAGGATCTCTCGGCGCCGGAACGGATCTACCAGCTCGGCCAGACCGAGTTCCCGCCGCTCAAGACGCTCTACCAGACGAACCTCCCTGTTCCCGCGACCCCGTTCATCGGCCGTGCGGCGGAGCTGGCCGACGTCGTCGGCCTCCTCGGCCGCGACGACGTTCGGCTCCTGACGCTCACGGGCGCCGGCGGCAGCGGCAAGACGCGCCTGGCCGCGCAGGCTGCGGGCGAGGCGTCCTCGGCCTACCCCGACGGCGTCTGGTGGGTGGAGCTGGCGCCGCTTCGGGATCCCGAGCTCGTGCTCGCGACCGCGGCCCAGGTGCTCGGCGCCGAGGGAGCGCTGTCGCAGAGCACATCCGCGACGCAGCGCATGCTCCTCGTCTTCGACAACTTCGAGCAGGTCGTCGGCAGCGGGCGCCTCGCTCGGCGAGGTGCTTGCGGCCTGTCCGCGCCTCGACGTCCTCGTGACGAGCAGGGAGCCGCTCCACCTCGCTGCGGAGCACCAGTACGCCGTGCCGCCCTTCCGCGAAGCCGACGCCGTCGACTTCTTCATCGCTCGGGCGCGTGCCACCCGGCAGGACTTCGAGGCGAACGGCGAGGTGCCGCTGATCTGTCGGAGGCTGGAGAGCCTGCCGCTGGCGCTCGAGCTTGCCGCCGCCCGGGTCAAGGCGCTTTCCGCCAGGCAGATCCTCGAACGCCTCGAGCACCGCCTGCCGCTGCTCACCGGCGGCGTGCGGAACGTTCCCGAGCGTCAGCGGACGCTCGAGGCGACGATCGCGTGGAGCTACGAGCTTCTGGATCCCGACGAGCAGCGGCTCTTCCAGCGGCTCTCGGTCTTCGTCGGCGGCTCGACGCTCGACGCCGCGGAGCGCGTCGCCGAGGCCGGACCTCGACACGCTCCAGTCGCTCGTCGACAAGAGCCTCCTGCGCTACTCCGACGAGCGCTACTGGATGCTCGAGTCGATCCGCGAGTACGCGGAAGACCGCCTCGACGACTCCGGCGAGGCCGCCGAGCTTCGAGAGCGCCATGCCCGCCACTACCTCGACGTGGCCGAGGCGGCCGGGCTCACGCTCGAACCGCAGGGCGTGCAGCGGTACGAAGCTCGTCACGACCCGAGTCCGACAACCTGCGCGCTGCGCTCGCCTGGTGGCTCGAGAGCGAGCCCGAGCTCTGCCTTCGGCTCGCTGCGGCGCTCGACGCCTACTGGGTCGTCACGAACCCGGCGGAGGGCATGCGCTGGTACGAGCTGCTGCTGGAGCGCGTCGCCGATGCGCCGCTCGAGCTTCGCGCCCGGACGTACATGGCCTACGGCAGCGCGGCGAACCCGGCCGGCGACGATGCGCTCGCCGAGGAGATGTACGCGCGGAGTCTCGGACGCGTTCACCGAGCTCGGCGACCGGCTGCGGCGTATCGGTCGCAGCTCCTGCGGCTCGGAATCAGCGCGCTCTACCGCGGAGATGCCGACCGCGCCCTGGAACTGGCCGAGCAGGCCCTCGAGCTGGGCCGGCGAGATCGGCTACCGCGTCGTCGAGGCGCAGGCGCTCGCGACCATCGGCGAGATCCGCTTCGGCCAGGGCGAGCACGAGCTGGGCCTCGAGCTCCTCGAGCAGGGCGCCGACCTCGCGGGCGAGATCGACTTCCCCTGGTGGAGGTCGCGGACGCTCCGGAAGCTCGCGGACTGCATGCTCGACCTCGGGCGTGTCCGCGGACGCCGAGGCGTACTGCCGCGAGTCGCTGCGGCTCATGCGCCCGATCGGTGACCGGCAGATGATGGTCTTCGCACTCGCCCGGCTCGCGAGGATCGCGGCCGAGACCGGCCGGCCCGAGGAATCAGGGCTGATCTGGGGCGCGATCGAGGCCGAGGAGGCGCGCTCGACGATGGGCGCATGGGCGAAGGAGCGGGAGCGCTTCTGGGAGCCGATCCGGCCTCACGAGGGCCCTGAGTTCGAGCGCGGCCGCGAGCTCGGCCGAGGGCTCTCCTTCGCCGAGGGGATCGACGCGGCACTCGGCGCGTCGCAGGTCGGCCCGACTCTCTGAAGAGCCGCCTACGGGACGAGTGTGGCGAGCAGGCCGACGGCCGCACAGACGGCGACGACGGTGACGACACCGACTCGGACGCGCCACGCGGCGACGAAGGCGAGGATCGCGAGCACGATCACCAGCCAGTCCGGGTCCCCGTCGGGGAAGGCCGCGTAGCGGGCGACGAACACCGCCAGGCCGCCGATCACGCCGACGACGCCGATCGTGATCCCGTTCAGTGCGGCGGAGAACACCCCGGTGGTGCGGATGCGGTCGACGAGCGGCGCGCCGCTCACGATGAAGACGAAGGAGGGCACGAACGTGCATAGGGTCGCGATCGTCGCTCCGAGCAAGCCCCAGGCCAGTCCTCCCTCGACGTTGTAGCCGGCGAGAAAGCCGACGAAGGTGTTGACCATGATGAGCGGCCCCGGCGTCGACTCGCCGAGGGCCAGCCCGGCGACCATGTCCTCGGCGCTGAGCCAGCCGAAGCGGTTCACGGCGGCATCGGCGACGAACGGGAGCACGGCATAGGCGCCCCCGAACGTGACGAGCGCCGCCAGGGTGAAGAAGCCGGCGAGCTCCGCGATGAGGCCGCCGAGAAGGAGGAGGACGGTCGAGAGGGACGAGCCAGATGAGGAGCGTCTTCACGAGCCGGCGGCGTAGGCCGGTCTCAGGCGGCGAGCCCGGCTCGGTCTCGACATCGTGAGCAGCGGGCCGGCCGAGGAGATCCGGCCGGCGCGTGCCCGCCAGGTAACCGGCGAGGGCCGTGAGCGCGATGATCGCGGGGAACGGAACGCCTACCACGATCAGGCCGAACGCCAGCGCGGCCAGGGCGAACGCCGCCGGTGTGCGGATGACGCGACTGCCCACTCTGAGCACTGCGGCGGCGACGAGCGCTATGACGGCGGCCCCGAGTCCGCGCACGACGCCGGCGACGGCGGCGACCTCACCGAACTCCACATAGACCGCGCTCATGGCGCAAAGCAGGACGAATGATGGAAGGACGAACAGCCCGCCCGCCGCGATCGCTCCCCGGACGCCGTGCATCGAATAGCCGACGTAGGAGGCGAGCTGCTGCGCCTCGGGCCCGGGAAGCGCCATACAGAAGTTGAGCGCGTGCAGGAAGCGCCGCTCCGAGATCCAGCGCCTACGCTCGACCAGCTCGTCGTGCATGATCGCGATCTGCCCGGCGGGCCCGCCGAAGCTGATCATGCCGAGCTTCAGCCAGAAGCGGAACGCCTGCGGTTCGCTCGGCCTCGCCCCCGCGTCTCCTGGCTCCGTCACGTCGGGAACGGAGCGGGTCGGCATCCGGGACGCGAGCTCCTGGGCCGCGCGGTCTCTGACGGCCCCTCCGCGAGGCCTAGCGGGCGGGCTCGGCGGCGAGCTCGGACTTCGCGCTCTTGCCGTTCAGGAGCGGGAGCCCTTCACGGCGGTGGGCGCGCACGACCCGAACCACTGCGGCCACCCAGACCGCGACGAGCGCCGCGTAGACGGGCCAGCGCACGTCGCCGCTTGTGCCGACGTGGTCGAAGAGCGTCCGCACGTTCGTGATGATGATCAGCCCGCCGACCGAAGTGCCGAGCAGCCGGGCGGTCACCTTCTGGACGAGCCACGCGGCGAGCGGCGCCGCGACGACACCGCCGGCGAGAAGCGCGACGACGACACCCCAGTCGATGCCCTGGCTCCCGAGCGCCGCTAGGAAACCGAGGCTCGCGGCCAGCGCGACGAGGAACTCGCTCGTGTCGACCGAGCCGACGACCTTGCGCGGCTCCATGCGCCCGCTCGTGAGCAGGGTCGGCGTCGCGACGGGCCCCCAGCCGCCGCCCCCGGTCGCATCGACGAACCCGGCCACGAGACCCAGCGGCGCGAGAAAGCGGCCGCGCACGTAGCGCCTGCCTGGCTTGAGCTGTGCGCGGCCGAGCGCGAAGCGCAGGAGGATGTAGACGCCGAGGCCGAGCAGGATCCCGGCCATCCACGGCTTGGCAAGATCGGCCGAGACGTTGCTCAGGATGACCGCGCCGACGAAGGCGCCGAGCGCGCCCGGAATCCCGATTCTCCGCACCGTTCGCCAGTCGATGTTTCCGAAGCGCCAGTGCGACGTGCCGGACGCGAGCGTCGTGCCAAGCTCGGCGAAGTGCACCGACGCAGAGGCAACGGCGGGCGTCAGCCCCGTGGCCAGGACGAGCGTCGACGAGGTCGCGCCGTAGGCCATCCCGAGCGCTCCGTCTACGAGCTGGGCGGCGAAGCCCGCGAGCCCGAGGACGATCAGCGCGGGCAAGACGCACCTCCACCGATATTGTTGGTATATCTAGTCAGGATTATCATGTAACAACGGCCCGGCACGCTATCTGCGGCCGCGCAGGCATGTCAAGCAGGAACCGCCGATGTGGATCTCACGCCGTACCGACTACGCCACACGAGCCGTTCTCGCCCTCGCGGTCGAGGACGGCGGGCCCCTGAAGCTCGACGAGATCGCGGCCGCGACCGACGCGCCGCGCTCCGTTCTCGAGCAGGTCATGCCCGCGCTCCGGACGGCCGGCATCGTCCGGTCGGTGCGCGGGCCGGGCGGTGGCTACAGCCTGAACCGGCCCGCCGCCGAGATCACGCTCGAGCGCGTCGTCCGGCTGTTCCAGGGCCAGCTCGCGCCGATCGGCTACGCGACGCGGCGGAGCCCCGACGCTTGCCCGCCGCTCGTCGACGCTTCGCTCCGTCCCGTGTGGGAGGAGGTCCGCGACGCCACGATCTCGATCCTCGAGGGCCGGACGTTCGACGACCTCGCGGGCGCCGCCCGGGAAACCGCGGACTCCAAACCCTCCTAGGCCCCTCCTAGAGCTATCGTCAGGTCGTGGACGACGTCCACGCGTTCATCGACGCGATCCAGGCGTTCGCCTCGCACATCGCAGCGGTCTCCTGGGGCGCGCTGGCGCTCGCCGTCGCGCTGCACCTCCTGAAGCTCGCCCTGCGCGGTGCGCGCCTGGCAGAACATCCTCCGCGCGTCGTATCCCGGGACGCGCGTGCCCTACGCGGGGATCTTCGGCGCCTACGTCGCCGGCGTCGGCGTCAACTCGATCGCGCCGGCTCGCGGCGGCGACCTCGTGAAGCTCTACCTCGCGAAGCGCCGGGTCGCCGGGCTCGACCTATCCGACGCTCGGGTCGTCCCTGATCGTCGAGACGCTCTTCGACTTCGTCGTCGCGACCGTGATCCTCGTCTGGGCGATCCAGCTCGGCGTGCTCCCCGGCGTGCCCGACCTGCCGCGGCTTCCCGGCCTTCGACTGGACGTTCGTCGATCGAGCATCCGACGGCCGCGGCCTTCCTCGGCGGCGTGCTCCTCTTCGGCGCGTTCCTCCTCGCCGGCTGGGCCTCGCGCCACGTCCACGCCCTGCGGAGCCAAGCTCGCGCAGGGGTTCGTCGCGCTCGCAGGACCGGCGCGCGTTCCTACGCGGCGTGGTCTCGTGGCAGGCGGCGAGCTGGGTGGCCCGGATCGCGTCCGTCTGGTTCTTCCTCGAGGCGTTCCACATCGAGGCGACGGCCGAGACCGTCGTCGCCGTTCTGGCCGTCCAGAGCCTCTCGACGCTCCTTCCGTTCACGCCCGGCGGAGCCGGCACCCAGCAGGCCGTCCTCGTCTTCGCGCTCGGCGGAGCCGCGTCGCCGAGCGCCATCCTGTCGTTCAGCGTCGGCATGCAGGTCGCGACCGTCGTCGCCAACGTCGTGCTCGGCTTCGGCGCGATCGCCGTGATGCTCCGGACGCTCAGCTGGCGCCGTCACGTCGAGGCCGAGCGCGGGCTGGCTACGCCCGAGGAGCCGGGCGGCCCGGCACCAAGGGTCCGCGCCACGTCCGCCAGCTGCTCCAGGGTGAACGGCTTCGAGATCCGGCCGTCGACGATCCCCTCGCCGATCGGCCCGCTGGCACTCCCGGTCAAGAACGCGATCGGAAGCTCGGGGTAGCGCTCACGAAGGCTTGCCGCGATTGCGAGTGCCGTCGTCCCGGCCGAGGTGGACGTCGAGGAGGACGAGGGCCACGTCGCGCACCGGCGACGACGTCCTCGACCTCCTGGGCGCTCGCCGCCTCGACGACTTCGTAGCCCTCGAGCTCGAGATTGACGCGGCAGAGCATCCGCAGGGCCCGATCGTCGTCTGCGACCAGCACGATCGGCTTCTGGCCCCCCCATCCCGGCGAGTCTAGCGACGGTATGATCGGCGCTCCATGGAACGCACCGTTCGGGCGCGGCGAGCGGCGGGACTACGCAGCCGCGGTGGCCGATCTCTGGGAGGGGCTCGGGACGGCGCTCACGCGCCTCGAGCGAATCGCGGAGGCGCCGCCGGAGCGCCGTGCTCGACGAAGCGTGGGACGAGCTGCCCGACGCTCCAGTACCACCTCCACACCGGCGCCGAGCTCGCGCTCGGCTTCCAGCCGCCGCCCGGGCGCGCAGGTCGGTGCACGAGGAGCTCGTCGGACGCGCTCGGCCAGGCGCGGGACGCGACGGCGCAGGTGCTCCTCGCCGCAGAGGCCTACGACGACGAGCTCGTGGAGCACTCGCTGCCGGAGTGGCGCGGCGCTCTCTTCCGGGTCCGCCTCGCGCGCCTGCGTGCGCTCGAGCGGCTCTCGGTGCCGATCCGCCTGGAGAAGGGGCCGGCCCCCGAGGCCGCCGGTCTCGGTGCGGAGACGATGAGCTCCCCGGCCGCGGCGATCGCCGCCACCTGCCTCGCCATCACCGGCGCGATGCTCTTCACGGCTGGCGCCGTGCTCGCGGCGTGGCCCGTGTGGGCCGCCGGCCTGGCGCTCTTCGCCGGCGGCTTCGTCCTCTTCGGCCCTAGGCGGGCCTGGCGCGAGCCGGGCCAGGGTCTCTTCGCGGCCGAGGAGCTCGATCGACTCGAAGAGGCCCGGGCGACACCTTCGAGCCCGTCACGGCGACGCGGATCGGGCCGAACGCCTCGCGCGGCTTCAGCCCCTCCCGCTCGGCGAGTCCGCGAAGTGCCGGCTCGATCGCCTCGCGCTCGAAGGGCTCGACCTGCGGCAGAGCCTCGCGCGCGGCGGCGAGCGACCGGCGCCGTGCCGTCGAGGAGCTCGGCGGTCGGGCTCGACGCGGCGGAAGAGGAAGCCGGCGAACGCACGGGAACTCGCCGAGCGTCGCGATCTTCTCCTGGACGAGCGGCGCCGCGGCTCGGATCGTCGCCTCGTCTCCCTCGAAGCCGATCTCCCGCAGGTACGCGACGAGCCGGTCGGCGTACTCCTCCGGCGGGCAGCTCGCGCAGGTAGACGCCGTTCATCCACTCGAGCTTGCCGTAGTCGAAGACCGCCGGGCTCGTCGAGACGCGGTCGAGCGTGAAGCGCTCGACGAGCTCCTCGCGCGACATGATCGTCGTCCGGTCGTCGTAGCTCCAGCCGAGCAGCGCGAGGTAGTTGACGAGCGCCTCCGGCAGGTAGCCCGCCTGCCGGAACTCGGCCACCGACACGGCGCCGTGGCGCTTCGAGAGCTTGCGCCCGTCCTCGCCGAAGACGCTCGCGACGTGGCCGTAGACGGGCGGCGCGAGCCCCGAGCGCCTCGAGAACGCGGAGCTGCTTCGGCGTGTTCGAGATGTGGTCGTCGCCCGCGGATCACGTGCGTGATCCCGTCGAGCGAGTCCTCGAGCGGCGACGCGAAGTTGTACGTCGGCCGCCCGTCGGCGCGGACGAGCACGAGGTCCTCGAGCTTCTCGTTCGGGAAGTCGATGCGGCCGCGGATCAGGTCGTCCCAGCCGGTCGTGCCCTCGTCGGGCATCCGGATCCGGATCGCACCCTCGTCCTCGTAGGCCTTTCCCTCGGCGAGCGAGCCGCTCGGCGGCCTCGCGTGCCTGCATCCATCCGGTCGAGCTGGAAGGTCGGCTCCCCGTCCCAGTCGAGCCCGAGCCAGCGGAGCGACTCCATGATCTGCTCGGTCGCCTCCGCGACCTCGCGGCTCGTGTCCGTGTTCTCGATCCGCAGGCGGAACTCGCCGCCCTCGTGGCGGGCGAAGAGCCAGTTGAAGAGCGCCGTCCGGACGCCGCCGATGTGGAGGAACCCGGTCGGGCTCGGCGCGAAGCGAACGACGACGGACATGGGGAGCTAGCGTAGCGCCGTGCTCCTCGGGAGCCCACGTCTCCGACGTCCGGCGGGATCCACACCGCCATCGACCGGATCGAGAGCTACGGCGGCGACGCGGTCCAGATCTTCACGCAGAGCCCGCGCACCTGGCGCCAGACGAACCACGACCCGGCCAACCTCGAGCGCTTCAAGGAGCGGCGCGCCGAGGCCGGCATCGGCGCGGTCCTCTGCCACGCGCTCTACCTCGTCAACCTCGCGAGCCCGAAGGACGACCTCTACGAGAAGTCAGTCGCGACGCTCGAGCGCGACGATCGACGTCGCGTGCGCGATCGACGCCGACGGCGTCGTCTTCCACGTCGGCTCGCACCTCGGCGCCGGGTTCGAGGCCGGCCTCGAACGGGCCGTCCCGGCGCTCCGTCGCGCGCTCGAGCGCTGCTCGGAGACGACCTGGCTCCTGCTCGAGAACTCGGCCGGCGCGGGCGGCACGATCGGGCGCTCGATCGAGGAGCTCTGCGTCCTCGTCGACCGCGCTCGACGCACATCCGCGGGTCGGCGTCTGCCTCGACTCCTGCCACCTCTGGGTGTCCGGGAGTCGACGTGACCGACCCGGACGTCCTCGACGCGCCGCTCGACGAGCTCGACGAGCGAATCGGGCTCGACCGCCTGCGCGCCCTCCACGTCAACGACGCCCGCGACGGGCTCGGCTCGAACCGAGACCGCCACGCGAACGTGCCGCGACGGCGTGCTCGGCGAGAAGCTCGCGGTCTTCCTCGGGAACCACCGGCTTCAGGGGCTGCCGGCCGTCCTCGAGACGCCGGGTAGCGACGGGCACGGGCCGAACGCGGACGACATGCGCAAGCTCGCGCCGCCTCCACGCGCAGGCCGTCAGGTCTTGAGGGTGCCGCCGGCGATGACGCGGAAGGACGGCGAGACGTGCGGCAGCTCGGAGAACTCCGGGTTCACGCAGCCGAGCCCGTTCGGCCCGGTTCGCGTAGCAGCTCGAGACCTCGGCCCGGCACATCGGCAGCGGCTGCCGGGCTGCGCGGACGGCACCGAAGCCGGCCCTTCGTCCGCTCCGCCGAACGCAGCACGTCGAGGTCGATCTCGACCTCGTAGACCTTCTGCATGCAGCCGACGTACGTGTGCCCCCACTCCTCGTAGGCGTAGAGGAACGGGCAGGCCGCCGAGAGGCATGCCGGCCGGATAGACGACCTTGTCGCAGTGCACGTCGCACCGCCGGCACTCCGTCTCCTCCTGGGGACGGAGCGGAAGCTCGCTGGCGACCTCGGCGCGTTGCTGCACACCTGGATTGTTGAGGAACCGGTGAACACCCCGCAAGTCTTGACAGAGCGAGTTAGAGGTGTAGCGGCCGCGACCGCACACGGTCTCGGAGTTAGTGGCGGCCCGGCGACCAAACAGGGTGTTGGAGGCCGCGGCAGCGGCCGGGCGAGTTGCGCCGCTCTTTGCGCAACTCGTATGGAGGCCGGGCGCAGCCCGGCCGTTCAAAAACGGCCCTCACACCTCCCCGAGCAGCCGTCGCACGACGTTCAGGACGTCCATCGGCGTGAAGGCCTCGTAGTCCGGCTCCGCGCCTCGGTCGTCCTCGTCGGCCCGAAACCAGAGCGCGAGCACCGTCCGCATGCCGAGTTCGGAGGCGCCCCGCACGTCCTCGTAGCGGCGGTCGCCGACGAAGAGCGTCCGCTCCGCGCTCGACGCCGAGCCGTTCGAGCGCGGTCTCGAAGATCAGCGGATCGGGCTTTCGGCGGCCGACCTCCGAGGAGAAGACGACCACGTCGAGCCGCTCGGCGAGCCCCATCCGCTTCGAGGTCGCGGTGCAGAAGCCAGGGCGGGTCGAAGGCGTTCGAGACGAGCCCGAGCTTGAGACCTCGGTCGCGCAGCGAGTCGAGGAGCGCGTGCGTCGAGTCACCCATCCGCCGCGCGGGCGCCCAGGCCTCGTGCTCGGCCTCAAGGAAGTGGTCGAGTTCATCGTCCGTGGCCTCGACGCCGAACTCCCCGAGGATCTCGTGGATCAGCGCCGGATACTCGACCTCCTCGATCGTGCCGGGCGCGAAGATCCGCGGGCAGGTACGCCTCGCGGAAGCGGCCCGCAACGGTCGCACGTGGTCCGGCGGCGATTCCAGTTCGAGCGCCGACAGGCCGGCCTCCCAGCCGGCTTCGAGCAGCTCGTCCTCGAACACGAAGTCGTACAGCGTGTGACCCCAGTCGAAGAGGACGGCGTCGAGCACAGAGCCAAGGGTAGGGTTCCCGGCCCGTGATCAGGCGGATCCTCTACGCGCTCCTCGCCCTCGGTCCCCTCACGGTCGTCCTGAACTACGTCGGGCTCAGCGACAACCTCCTCTTCGTGCTCGCCGCGACGGCGCTCATCCCGCTCGCCTGGCTGATCGGCGAGGCGACCGAGCAGGCCGCCCACCACACGGGCCCCGGTGTCGGTGGCTTCCTGAACGCGACCTTCGGGAACGCGCCCGAGCTCATCATCGCCCTGCTCGCGGTGAACGAAGGGCTCACGGAAGTCGTGCGCGGCTCGCTGACCGGCAGCGTGATCGGCAACCTCCTGCTCGTCCTCGGCTTCTCGCTCGTCTTCGGCGGCCGCGGGGCGAGCTCGACCGTGGAGTCGAGCCTGACATCGCTGGCGCTCGTCGCCGTCGCCGCCGTTCTCTTCCTCGTCCCGTCCATCCCGGGCTTCGACGGCGACCCCGACCGTCGCTCGCTCGCCGAGGTCTCGCTCTGGGTCTCGATCGGGCTGCTCGTGGTCTACCTCGTCGTGACCTGGATCTCGCTCCGCCGCCACCGCGAGCTGCCACGTCCGAGGAAGCTCCGGAAGACGCGTGGTCGCTCAAGCTCTCGCTCGGCGTCCTCGGGATCGCCACGGTCGTCACCGCGTTTGTCGCCGAGACGCTCGTGCACACGCTCGAAACCGTTCGCCGAGAACCTCGGGCTCACCGAGTTCTTCGTGGCCGCGGTGATCGTCGCGATCGTCGGGAACGCGGCCGAGCACGGAGGCGCCGTCGTTGTCGCGGCCCGTGGCAACATCAAGCTGGCCGCCGAGATCGCCCTCGCCTCGAGCGCGCAGGTCGCGGTGTTCCTGATCCCGGCGGTCGCGATCATCTCGTGGGCGATCGAGCCGCTCGTCGCTCGCCTTCCGGCCGAGTCGAGCTGATCGCCGTCGGCGGCTCGGTCGTTTTCGCCTCGCTTCCTCCTCTTCGGCGGGCAGTCGACCCGCTGGCGCGGGATCGTGCTCGATCGCCGCCTACGTCGGAGTCGCGATCGCGTTCTTCCTCGCGGGCGAACGCTAGGGCGAGAGCCCTATCACGTGCCGAGCCGGTTGGGCGGCCAGTAGGTGAGGAAGACCGGGCCGATCAGGTCGTCGCGCGGCACGGTGCCCCACACGCGCGAGTCGCACGAGGACGCCCGGTTGTCGCCCATGACGAAGTAGCGATCCTCCGGGATCGGTCTCCACGACTTCGTCTGGTCGTCGCGGAACGCGGGCTCGACGTAGGGCTCGGGAGCCGCCCCCGTCGACGTAGACGTACGCCGTCGCGAACGAGATGACCTCTCCGGGCAGGCCGACGATCCGCTTCACGAAAGTTCCGGTCCTGCCCGCAGGCGCGCCGTGGCGGGCGTGTCGAAGACGACGATCTCGCCGCGGCGCGGATCCCGGAAGCGGTAGATGAACCGGTTCGCGACGACGCGGTCGGAGAAGCGGCCGAGGCACCCCTCGGTACCGGCTTCGCGCAGTGGAGTGTCGGCTCCATCGACGGCGACGGAATCCGGTACGGGTTCGCGACCTCGACCTTCACGAAGAGGACGGCGAGGACGGCGATCGCGATCGTTGCCAGCCAATCGACCGCGGTCGCGACCGGCGGCGGCAGGCGGCTCGTAAGCCGGTCGAGCGGGTTTCGCACGGGCATGACGATAGCGATGTGATCGGTTCGGTTAACCGTAGGTGAAGACTCGGGCTCCCCTCCTTGTAGCTCGCGAGCGTGACCTGCAACCCTGGGGCAGTCCCCCGGCTCCCCTGGAGGTAGTTCCGCATGGAAGCAGGCACTCTCGCATCGCAAGCGCGCTGAGACGTCCGCAGACGCCGTCGTCTCCGCGCACGACGTCACCCGCCGCTACGGCTGCGGAGACACCGCGGTCGACGCGCTGCGCGGCATCACGCTCGACGTCGCGCCCGCGCAAGCTCACCGCCGTCATGGGCCCGTCCGGCTCGGGCAAGTCGACGCTCATGCACATCCTTGCCGGTCTCGACCGGCCGACCTCGGGCTCCGTCTCGATCGACGGCACCGAGATCACGAACCTCGACGACAACGAGCTGACGAAGCTCCGCCGCAGCACATCGGTTTCATCTTCCAGTTCTTCAACCTGCTGCCGATGCTCACGGCCGAGGAGAACATCCTGCTGCCGACCGAGCTCTCGGGGCAAGAACGCCCGAGAAGGAGTTCGTGCGACGACCTGATCGACAAGATCGGCCTCGACGACCGGCTGAAGCATCGGCCCGCCGAGCTCTCCGGCGGCCAGCAGCAGCGCGTCGCGATCGCGCGGGCGCTCGTCTCGCAGCCGACCGTGATGTTCGCCGACGAGCCGACGGGCAACCTCGACTCGCAGACGAGCGGCGAGATTCTCGAGCTGCTCTCCGACTCGGTTCAGAATCTACGGTCAGACGACCGTCATGGTCACGCACGACCCGCGGGCGGCCGCCATCGCCGACCGCGTCCTCTTCCTCGCCGACGGCAGTCATCGTCCGCGAGCTCGGCCGCTGCGACCAGCACGACATCCTGCAGGTGATGGAAGAGGTGTCCGCTCTGTGATTCGCGTCGCGCTCAGGGGCCTCGCAGGCCGGAAGCTCAGAGCCGCCCTCACCGCCTTCGCGATCATCCTCGGCGTCGCGATGATGAGCGGCACCTACGTCCTGACGGACACGATCGACAAGGCGTTCTCGCAGATCTTCGACGAGTCCTACGCCGGCACCGACGTCGTCGTCTCCGGCGAAGGGCGCCGACATCAGCCTCGACGGGACGTCGGCGGCCGCGCCGCCGATCGACGAGGCGCTCGTCGAGGAGGTCCGCGCGCGTCGACGGACGTCGAGGCCGCGGCGGGCGGTCGTCGCCGACGAGATCAACACGAAGATCATCGACTCGGACGGCAAGGCCATCAACACGCGAGGGCGCGCCGAGCTTCGGCTTCGGCATCGACGTCACGCCGGAGACAGAGCGCTTCAACCCGCTGAACATCGTCGAGGGCACGTGGGCGGACGCCGACGGCGAGGTCGTAATCGACGCCGGCACCGCCGACGAGAGAGCTTCGCAGGTCGGCGACACCGTGCGGATCTCGACGCTCGAGCCCGCGCAGGACTTCGAGCTCGTCGGTATCGCCAGGTTCGGCGAAGTCAACTCGCTCGGCACCGCCACGTTCGCCGTCTTCGACCTCCAGACGGCGCAGGAGCTCCTGCGACCGCGAAGGTCAGGTCGACGAGATCTCGGTCGCGGGCGTCGAGGGCGCCACGCCGAGCAGCTCATCAGCGGACATCCAGCCGGTCCTGCCGGACGACGCACAGGTGCGCTCGGCGACCGCCGAGGCATCCGAGGACAAGGACGAGATCAGCGAGTTCACGAACTTCATCGAGTACTTCCTGCTCGCCTTCGCCGGCATCGCGCTCTTCGTCGGCGCGTTCGTCATCTTCAACACGCTCTCGATCACGGTCGCGCAGCGCACGCGCGAGTTCGCGACGATGCGAACCGTCGGCGCCTCGCGCCGCCAGATCCTCTGGTCGGTGATCGTCGAGGCGCTCGTCGATCGGGATCATCGCGTCGGTCATCGGGCTCTTCGCCGGGCTCGGGCTGGCAGTCGGGCTGAACGAGCTCTTCAAGGCGCTCGAGCTCGAGCTGCCCGACGGCGAACACGGTGTTCGCGACGCGGACGATCGTCGTCTCGCTCCTCGTCGGCACGCTCATCACGCTCGTCGCCGGGCCTCCTCCCCGCGATCAGGGCGACGCGCGTGCCGCCGATCGCCGCGGTCCGCGAGGGCTTCGTGCTCCCGAAGGGCCGCTTCGCGCGGCTCGTCTCCCGTGATCGCGCTCGTCGTGATCGCGCTTGCGCTCGTCGCTGCTCGGCTACTGCGATGTTCCGGGACGAGATGGACACGGCCTCGCGGCTCCTCTCGATCGCCGCCGGCGTCCTTCTGCTCTTCGTCGGCGTCGCGATGATCTCGTCGCGGCTCGTCACGCCGCTCGCGGCGGTCGTCGGGCTCCCGGCCAGGGCTGATCGGCGGCGCCGCCGGACGCCTCGCACGCGGGAACTCGGTTCGCAAACCCGAGCCGCACCGCATCGACCGCGGCGGCGCTCATGATCGGCGATCGCCCTCGTCACCTTCGTCGCGACGCTCGCGAACGGCATGAAGGCGTCGAACCGAGAAGCGATCGAGGATCAGGTCGTGGCCGACTACGTCGTCACGTCGCAGGACGGCTTCACGCCGTTCGTCGCAGCGGCGGGCGACTCGATCGCCGGCTCGCCGGACGCCGAGCTCGTCGCGAACGTCCGCTCCGACCTCGGGAAGGTAAAGGGCAAGTCGATCTACGTCACCGGCATCGAGCCCGATCGCATCCTCGAGACCTACAACTTCGACTGGAAGGAGGGCGACGACGACGTCGTCCGGAACCTCGGGCCGAACGAGACGATCGTGGACGCGACCTTCGCCGAGGACAACGCGATCGAGGTCGGCGACTCGATCTCGCTTCTGACGCCGGGCAGCGAGACACTCGAGCTGCGAGGTGGCCGGGCTCTACGAGCCGCCGCCTTTCTACCCGCTGCTCGGCGCGGTCTCGGTCACGACGGAGACCTACGACGAGGCGTACGAGCGGCCCAGGAACCAGTTCACCTTCGTGAACGTCCCGGGCGGCCCGACGCCCGGGACGACCAGCTCGCTCGAGGAAGCGGTCGCCGACTTCCCGGACGCGAACGTCCGGACGCGCGAGGACTGGATCATCTCGCAGGACGAGGACTTCAATCAGTTCCTCATCATGCTCTACGTTCTCCTCGCACTCTCGGTGATCGTGAGCGTCTTCGGGATGGTCAACACGCTCGTCCTCTCGGTGTTCGAGCGGACGCGCGAGCTCGGGATGCTCCGCGCGGTCGGCATGACGAGACGCCAGGCGCGGCGGATGGTGCGGCACGAAAGCGTCATCACGGCGCTGATCGGCGCTGCGCTCGGGCTCCCGCTCGGGATCTTCCTCGCGGCGCTCGTCACGCAGGCGCTCCGCCAGTTCGACGTCCGCTTCTCGGTGCCCGTGGGGCCAGCTCGTGTTCTTCGCGGTCGTGGCAGTGGTCGTCGGGATCGTGGCGGCGATCATGCCGGCGCGACGGGCCGCGAGGTTGAACGTCCTCCGGGCGCTCCAGTACGAATAGCTCTATGAGAACCGTCGGCCCGGCTTCGAACAGACCCGGGGCGGCGTTTCTTCGCCGTGCCCCCGGGGGACCCGGTAAGCATGGCTGAGACGGTACGGCGAACCCCGGTACCCGACGCGTCCGGGTTCACCGACGAGTGGCGGCGACTCCGCGCGCTCGTGAGCAGGCGGGGCTTCAGGCGCCTCGGGGTCGACATCTACCAGGCGTTCGCGGCCAACGACGTGCTGACGTACGCAAGCGCCATCTCGTTCCGCATCCTCTTCGCACTCGTACCGCTCCTCCTCGCCGGAGTCGCGGTCCTCGGCTTCTTCGACCTCGAGGAGATCTACCGGGACCAGGTCGCGCCGGAGATCCAGAGCCGGGTCTCGACCGGGGCCTACGCGGTGATCGACGCAACCGTGCAGGAGGTGCTCTGCGGGCGGGAGCGGGTTCTGGCTCACGCTCGGCATCGGCGCTCGCCGTCTGGGAGGTCTCGGGCGCGATGCGGGCGGTCATGGGCAGCCTGAACCTGATCTACGGCACCGCGGAGACGGCGTTCGACCGCTGAGACGGCTTGGCGTCTCCATCGTGCTCGCGCTCGTCACGACGGTCGCGCTCGGCCTCGCCATCGTCGCGCTCCAGCTCGTCCCCGCAGATCGCCGACCGGGTCGGCCTCGACGAAGCGGCATAGCCGCTCTTCTTCGCGCGCTGGATCGGCGCGGCCGTCCTCATGACCGGCGTCGTCGTCGATGCTGATCCGCTTCGCGCCGGCACGCCCAGCGTCGCTCGCTCGTCAGCGTCTCCGCCGTCGTTCGTGACCGCGGCGTGGATCATCGCCTCGCTCGTCTTCGACTGGTACGCGACGACGGATCGCGACCTATCAGTCGCTCTTCGGGAACCTCTCGATCGTGATCGTCCTCATGACCTACCTCTACGTCTCGACCCTGACGTTTCTCGTCGGCGTCCAGATCGACGTCCATCCTGCGTGGCTACGTGCGCGGGACTACGCCGACGGCGCGACGGCGGGCCGAAGCGTCTCGCGCATCCTGAAGACGAGCACGAGCGCGACCACGGTCGGGAGCGGCGGCGAGCGCGAACGCCGCCTCGAAGCCGAGCCCGGAGGCCGAGTAGCCGGCGACGATCGGGCCGAGCGCGAGTCCGAGATCGCCGAAGAAGCGGAACGTGCCGACGGCCGTGCCCGACCCCTTCGTCGGGGCGTCACGTCGGCGAGCATCGCCGCGGGCGGGACGCCTGCGTAGCCCGAGGCGATCCCGAGGAGACGCGAGTGCCAGGCCGAAGAGAGCGGCGTTCCCGCGAAGCCCGACGAGCACGGTCATGACGGCGAGGCCCGCGAGCGCCGGCACCATCACCGTCTTTCGGCCGTGGCGGTCGGCCGCGCTCCCAGCCGGGTAGAGAACGGCGAACTCGGCGGCGAGCATGACGGCGAACACGACGCCGATCCCGACGGTCGACATGCCGAGCTCGTCCTTGGCGAAGAAGGGGACGAGCGTGTTGAAGACCGCGGCGACCATCCAGAGGTAGGCGAGGTTCACGACCATGACGACGGCGAAGCCCGGCGTCCGGAAGAGACGGCCGACCGTGGTTCGGCCGCGACGGGCCACGGGCAGGTCGCGCTCGCGCTCGGCCTCCTCGGTCGAGAGCGGCGGCTCGAACCGGCGGCCCGGGAGCTCGGGGACGAAGCGGAGGAAGAGCACCGCCGCGAGGGCCAGGACGCCGGCGTACGCGATCAGCGGCGCCGCGAGTCCCGCGACGTGGGCCACGAAGCCTCCGACGGCTCCGCCGGCGATCATGCCGCCGTTGAAGGCGCCGTAGAAGAGGCCGAGGGCGCGGGCCATGCGCTCCTTGGGGACGGCCTTCAGGAGATAGCTGTAGAAGGCGGCGAACATGACGGCTGAGCCGGCGCCGCCCACGGCCCAGAAGGCGACGGCCACCGGAAAGGTCGGGCGCCAGCGCCGCGGCGAGAGAGCTCACCGCGGTGAGGGCGATTCCGAGGCCACCGGTGAGGCGCTCGCCGTAGCGGTCGACGAGCGGACCGGCGACCAGGTCGGCGCCGAGGCGCGTGAAGGCGAAGGCCGAGACGAGCAGGCTCGCGGAGCCGTAATCGACGCCGAACGAGCGCGCGAAGAGCGGCAGCACGGGCAGGACGAGGCCGAAGCCCGCCATGACGAGGAACGCGAGCGCGATGACGATGCGGACGCCGCGGTCGCCGAGGATCTCCCGGATACCTGCCCGCTCCGCCACGGTCCGAGGCTATCGACCCGGCGCCCCGCTTTCCGCCCGGGTCAGACCGGCGAGCGTCGGACCGCGACGCCCTCTAGGCTGCTCCGATGGCGCGGATGTACCGCACCACCGAGCGCGCGACGGCCGCCTCTGCGTCGTGCGGCACCACGCTGGCCCACCACGCGCCGTAGATCCGGTCGTACGTGAATGGCGCGAGGGCGCTTTCGATCCTCCGGATCTCCGGCGCCGGGAGTGGGATCAGGTTCGGATAGCTCCGCATGAAGCTCACGAAGCGCCGGTCCGGGATCACCTGGACGATGTCGCCGGAGAGCAGAGCGCCACGGCCCTCCGCTCCTGCGGCCCAGTGAAGCACCTGGCCCCCTTCGAAGTGCCCGCCGCAGCGAACCAGCGTCAGGCCGGGGCCCAGCGCGCGCTCGTCGCCGTCCCAGAACTCGACCCGCCGGCTCGGCCGTAGCACCCACTCGCGATCGTCGCCGTGCACGAGGATCCGCGCGTCGAACGCGTCTGCCCACTCAACCATCGTCGAGTAGTAGTGCGGCGTGCGAGATCGCGATCAGATCGACACCGCCGAGTCCATCGACCCTGTTCTGGATCTCCTCGTCGAGGAGCGCCACGCAGTCCCAGAGGATGCGCAACCCGTCACCGCTGACGTGGAGCGCACGTTGACCGATGGCGAACGAGGGCTCCATCCCGATTCCGGCGAGACCCGGCTCGACCTCACGGATGTCTGCGCGGTGTGCCTCTCGCAGCTCGTCGAGGGTCGTCCAGCGCTGGCCCTCGTCCGGAACGTACTGCCGCTCGTCCTCGCAGACGGGGCAGGCCGGCGGCGGTGCCGGGCTCTCCGGGTACTGCATGGCACAGGCTCGGCAGATCCAGCGCGGCATCAGGGCTCGCCGAAGGTGAACGGCTCGCGCTTGAACGGATACGTGGCCCAGTAGAGCTTGACGACCGCGCCCGCGTCGTCGCGAACGACGCGCAGCACCTCTCCACGCTCGCGCCCCGACTCGACCCGGAAGCGGTCGGGTGCCTCCTCGGCGAACACGGACGGCTCCTCGTCGGACGGGTCGGACGCGCGTCGCGCCTCGAGCCGGCCTCGCTCGCCACGAGAAGATCGTCTCCTCGCCCTCCGACCACCAGCGGCCGAGGACGGCCGGCGACGTGCTCGGGCACCGGCTCGCGTGTCGGGCGCGCCAGGGCGGCTCGGGCTCGGAGGGCAGCGCGTCGAGCGCGGCGTCCGTGAGCCGGACAGCCTCCTCGTCGGACGGCGCGTATGCGTTGGCGAGAACGGCGGCCGCGATTCCCTCCCGCCGGGAGTAGACGAAGCCCGTGATGTGGCCCGGCATGCCGCCGCCGTGGCCGGCGCAGGACCCGCTCGCCGACGCGAATCAGCTCGAGCCCGAGTCCCCAGGCCTACTTCCAGCCGTCGTCCGTCATGATCTGAACCGAGTGCATCTCCTCGACGGTCTCGGCGGCGAGCACCGCCGGATCCGGATCGGACGAGGAAAGCGGCCCAGCGGCAGAGGTCGCCCGTCGTCGACCAGAGCTGACCGGCCGCGTCCTCGCCGCGCAGGTCCATGTCGTCGAGCTCGCGCCGCACGCCGTCCGTGTAGGGCTCGACGAGATAGCCGCGGGCGCGCGGCTCGACCGGATCCCACGTCGTGCGGGCGAGGCCCGAGCGGGTCGAGGATCCGCTCCTGGACGACCTCGCGGTACGGCCTGCCCGCCTTTCGCGCCACGACCTCGCCGAGCAGCGCGAACGCGAGGTTCGAGTAGTGCCACCAGCGGCCCGGCTCGAGCACCTGCTCGGCCTCGCCGAGCCGCGCGAGCAGCTCCTCGATCGTCGGCGACTCGAGCGTCTCCCAGACGTCCCCGACGACCTCCCGCTGGAGACCGGAGCTGTGGGAGAGGAGCCGCCTGATCGTCGGGCCCGGGTGCGCTGCCTCCTCGACGTGGTCGCCGAGGCGGTCGTCGAGCGCCGAGGCGCCGGCGTCTCGGAGCTGCATGATCGCCGCCGCCGTGAACGTCTTCGTGATCGACCCGACGCGGTACTGCGTGTCGGGGTGACCGCCGTTCCGGCTGCGACGTCGGCGAGGCCGACCGCTTCCTCCCAGAGGATCTCGCCCCGCCGCGCGACCGCCGCGCTGACCCCGGGGACGCGCTCGCTCGCGCTGGAAGCGCCGGATCCGCGTGCCGAGAGATCGCGCGCCGAGCGCCTCGGGGACTCGGCCATCAGTACGGCGTCGGGCCGTCGGCGGCGAGCTCGACCGGGCGCCGCGCGCCGGTCAGGGCTCGCACCGCGCCCTCGATGGCCGTCTCGACGTCGCCGAGCGTCCACGTCGAGATGGGTCACGGCCCGGAGAACGTCCTTCGCGACCGAGAACGAGAGGAGAACGCCGTCGGCCCGGAGGCGCGCGAGGGCCTCGTCGCCCGTCAGACCGAGTCGGCGCGCGTCGAGGAGGACGAAGTTCGTCTCGACCGCCTCGACGTCGACCGGCAGTCCGGCAGCGACCAGCCCCTCGGCGAGCCGACGCGCGTTTGCGTGGTCGTCCGCGAGGCGCTCGACGTGGTGCTCGAGCGCGTAGAGCCCGGCGGCGGCGACGACGCCGGCCTGGCGCATCGCGCCTCCGAACATGTGCTTGAGGCGCCGGGCCTTCGGCTCGCGCTCGGCCGAGGTTGCGAGAACGGCGCCGAGGGGGCAGCCGAGGCCCTTCGAGAGGCAGAGCGTCACCGTGTCGAACTCGCGCCCGAGGTCTCGGCCGCAGGCACGCCGCTCGCGACCGACGCGTTCATGAGCCGGGCGCCGTCGAGGTGCACGGCTAGCCCGTGCGCCGCGCCTCGGCTCACGACCGCCCGGAGCTGCCCGAGCGGCCAGACCCGGCCGCCGCCGCCGTTGTGCGTGTTCTCGACGCAGACGATCCGGCTCGGCGCCGCGTGGAGGTCGCCCGGCGGGCTGATCCGCTCTGCCACCTCCTCGGGCCCGAACGTCCCGTCGGCCGTCTGAATCGGGCGCATCGAGAGCCCCGAGTGGACGGCCGGGCCACCGAGCTCGTAGCGGAAGACATGCGCATTGGCCTCAGCGATCACCTCGTCGCCGGGCTCGCGAGTGGAGCCTGAGTGCGATCTGGTTCGCCATCGTCGCCGTCGGGACGTAGACGGCGGCCTCGTGACCGAGGAGCGCCGCGGCGCGCCTCCTCGAGAGCGATCACCGTCGGGTCTTCGCGCTTCTGCTCGTCGCCGACGTCGGCTTCCGCCATGGCCCGGCGCATCCCCGCCGTCGGCTTCGTGAGCGTGTCGGAGCGAAGGTCGATCACGGGCCAGCGTAACCCGCGTGGGCCGGCGCCCGGAACCGAGACGTGCGGGCGGGGGCGGGCCCGCCCGCACGAGTCGAGAGGGGGATGCGAGGCGGAGGCCCCGCTATGTGTTGCCGGCATCCTGCGGAGGTAGAGGGCCGCGCGCGGCGGAGCCAGCCCGTGTCTCGGGGTTCGGTTAACCCCACGGGCCCGCCGAGTCTCTACCGTGTTCCGGCCATGGACGTCACGCTCGTCGAAGAAGTACTCGCCAAGCGCGGCGAGCCGGCGTATCGCGCCGGCCAGGTCTGGGACTGGGCGGCGCGCGGCGCCCCGGGCTACGACGCGATGACGAACGTTTCAGCCGAGCTCCGCGGCCGAGCTCGTCGGCGTCCGTCCCTTACTCCACGCTCGAGCTCGCCGAAGAGGCGCGGAGCAAGGACGGGACGGTAAAGGCGCTGTTCCGAACCGTCGACGGTCACCCGGTCGAGGCGGTGCTGATGCGCTACCGGGACGGACGCCGCTCGCTCTGCCTCTCGAGCCAGTCGGGCTGCCCGCTCACCTGCACCTTCTGCGCCACCGGTCGCATGCGTTTCGGTCGCAACCTCACGGCCTGGGAGATCCTCGACCAGGCGCTCCACTTCAGGCGCCTCGAGCGACGTCGATCACGCAGTCTTCATGGGGATGGGAGAGCCGTTTCTGAACTTCGACGAACGTCCTCGAGGCGGCGCGGCGGCTTCCGGACCTCGGCATCACGCACCGTCGGACGACGATCTCGACCGTCGGGTGGCTGCCGGGCCTGCGGCGCTTCGTCGACGAGGTCGACGAGCCGATCCGCCTCGCGCTCTCGCTGCACGCTCCCGAAGACACGCTCCGGAGCGAGCTCATGCCCGTCAACGACCGCTATCCGCTCGCCGACGTGCTCGCGCTCTGCCGTGAGCACCACCGCGCGCACGGCCCGCAAGGTCTTCGTCGAGTACGTCATGCTCGCCGGGGTCAACGACCGCGTCGAGCAGGCCCGCGAGCTCGCAGCGCTCCTCGACCGCAAGGCCTTCAAGGTCAACCTCATCCCGTACAACCCGACCGGTCTCTACGAGGGCTCGACCCGAAGGCGATCGAGGCGTTTCGTGTCGATGCTGGCACGCGAGCGGGCTGGTCGCGACGGTCCGGCTGACGCAGGGGCCGGGACATCGAGGCGGCCTGCGGCCAGCTCGCCGCCACGCGCTAGCCGCTCTCATCGCGTTCCAGGCCGGACTCGAGCGCCTACCATTGAGAGGCCGTGCTTCGAGGACTGCTTCGTCACCGTGCTCGCGTTGAGCGCCTTCGGCGCTGCCGTTCCGGCCGCCGGCATCCCGCTGCCGCCGATCGCTGCGGGCGTGACCGTCGGCGGCATCGACGTCGGCGGCCTGACGATCGGAGGCGCCCGCGCAAAGATCTCGGAGCGCTTCGGCACGCCGATCAGCTTCTCAGCACGAGGACCGAAGCTGGAAGGTAAGCCCGGCGGAGCTGGGTGCGGACGCCGCCGTGCAGGACGCCGTCGTCGCTGCTCTCGCCGCGCAGGCACGAACGCAGAGCCTGCCGCTCCCGGTCGGCGTCGACCGCGAGGCGATCCGCCGCTACGTCGCACGGCTCGACCGCAAGTACCAGCGTGGCGCCGGTCAACTCCGAGCTGATCGGGCTCACGAGACCTCGCACCCGCGTTCACGGAGGCGCAGGACGGCCGTCGGGTCGACCGCCACCGCCTCGTCGACCAGATCGCCCGGGCGCTCGAGACGACCTTCCGCGGCGTGAAGCTGCCGATCCCGTTCGAGCCGGTCGAGCCCGAGCTGACGAGCGCCGACTACGGCCCGATCGTCGTCATCCGCCGCGCGTCCAACCAGCTCTACCTCTACCAGGGGCGCTGCGCTCGCCGCACCTTCGGCGTCGCGACCGGCTCGAGCGAAGTACCCGACGCCCCTCGGCGAGTGGGAGATCGTGACGATGCAGCGCGACCCGTGGTGGATCCCGCCCGACAGCGACTGGGCAGAGGACGCGGAGCCGATTCCGCCGGGACCTGGGAACCCGCTCGGCACGCGCTGGATGGGCCTGAACGCGACCGCCGTCGGGATCCACGGGACGCCGGACGCAGCGTCGATCGGCTACTCGGCCTCCCACGGTTGCATCCGCATGCGGATCCCCGACGCCGAGAGCGCTCTTCACCATGGTCGACGTCGGCACGCCCGTCTACGTCGTCGACGCCTAGGTCGCAGCGTCGCCTAGGTCAGGCAGGCACGCGCGGCCGCGCGTCCATTCGCCGGATCCAGGCGGCCACGCGCGGGTGCCCGACGCCGAGCGGGCAGGTTGCTCGACCAGGATCCGGTGGAAGAGCTCGTCGTCCTCGGGGTCGTGGAGGAGCGCGTACTTCAGGAACGGGAAGGCGGCGACATCGGCCGCCGAGAACTCGCCGAGGAGGTACTCGCGTTCGGCGAGAGCAGTGCCTCGAAGAGGTCGAGCGACCGCGCCATCTCGGCGCCGAGCGTGGCGATCCGCGCCGCGTCCGGGTTCACCTGCCGGAGCTCGGCCTCGATCGCATTCGGCGCCAGCTTCCAGACGCGGTTGAACCAATCGACGAAGACGACGCACTCGGCGCGCCGCGCCGGCTCTCGCGGGTAGAGCGGCGGGTCGGGGTAGCGCTCCTCGAGGTACTCGAGGATGTGCGTGGAGTCGGAGACGATGCGTCCGTCGTCCTCGAGCACCGGCACGAGCTCCTGGCCGCTCGCGGCGACGACCGGCGCTCCGGTCGCCGGGATCGACCTCGACAGGCTCCGCGTCGAGCCCCTTGTAGGCGAGCGCGAGCGCGACGCGCTCGACGTTCGTCGAGAACGGGATCCGGTAGAGCCGCACGCGCGCGAGGCTACCGAAGCCTGGCGCGCGAGCTCCGGCCGCCGGTTCTCAGCGGCCCGCGGAGGACTTAGTTCGCGCGCGCGCGTCTGACTACGGGTCCCGACCCTCCCCCCTGCTCACGCCCGAGCGTACCGCCGAAATAGCGCGCGTGTGGGACACGGAGAGTGTGCCGAAGGTGCAACAACCTCCGGGCCGCACGGCGGACGGCTCCGCGCCGGTCGACGCCGAGCCGCGCTCCACCGGGCGCCACGCACCGGACCGCGACGAGCTCGAGCACCCGCGGCTCCTCGGCGCGCTCGAAATGCCCTGCCCCGGGCTCGACGACGACCTCGGCCCCGAGCCGCTTCTCCCACGCGTCCGCGTTCGCCTCCCAGTCGCGTGTGAAGGGATCGTTGTCGGAGACGAGGGCAACGACGCGCCCGGCCGCGCGTCCCGGCTCCGCGCTCGTCGAACGCCGACTCCTCCCAGAGCGCGCTCGTCTCGTCCCGCTCGTCCTCGTCGAGCCAGAACCAGGGCGCGACGAGCAGCACTCCGCCGACCGGCGCGTCGGCCGGAAGCGTCGCGAGCGCGCGGACGACCGCCTGGCAACCGACGCTGTGGCCGACGAGCACGGTCTCCGCCAGGCTCGGCCGATCGCGCTCCGAGCCAGTCCGCGACCGCGGGCACCCACGTCTGCCGGATCGGGCCGGTCGGGCTCGGGCATCGCCGGCACCGCCACCTCGTCGAACGGCGGCGGGTCGAGCGCCCGAAGCTCCGTCGCGAAGCCACGGGTACCAGTCGGCCTCCGGCGAGCCGCTCCAGCGATGGACGATCGCCAGGCGCCGCAGCCACCTAGGCGCCCTTCTGGGCCTCGACCGCCTCGCCCTCAGACGGCGTGCCGGACAGGTCGGGATGCTCCTCGAATCCGAACTTCACGATCGCCCGCTTGGCGGCCTTGACCTCGTCGAGCCGCTTCACCGGCCGGCCGTGCGGCGCGCTCCTTGACGATGTCCGGCGTCCTCGGCGGCCTCGCGCGCGATCTGCCCGCATCGCGTCGACGAACGCGTCGAGCGTCTCCTTCGCCTCCGTCTCGGTCGGCTCGATCATGAGCGCCTCCGGGACGATGAGCGGGAAATAGATCGTCGGCGGATGGAAGTCGTAGTCCATGAGCCGCTTCGCGACGTCGAGCGCGCTCACGCCGTGCTCCCGCTTCAGGTTGCGCGCCGAGAGCACGAACTCGTGCATGCAGAGCCGGTCGAACGGAAGGTCGTAGTCGTCCCTCAGGCGCGCCAGCACGTAGTTCGCGTTCAGGACGGCGGCCTCGGACATCTCGCGGAGCCGCGGCCCGTACATCCGGATGAACGCGTACGAGCGCACGAAGACGCCGAACGGCCCGAAGAGCCCGCGCACCTTGCCGATCGTCTTCGGCCGGTCGTAGTCGAGGCGGAACTCGTCGCCGTCGCGCACGACCGCCGGCACCGGCAGGAAGGGCTCGAGCACGTCGCGGACGGCCACGGGTCCGCCGCCCGGCCCGCCGCCGCCGTGAGGCTGCGAGAACGTCTTGTGGAGGTTGTAGTGGACGATGTCGAAGCCCATGTCGCCGGGCCGCGAGATGCCGCAGACCGCGTTCAGGTTCGCGCCGTCGTAGTAGAGGAGCGCGCCGGCGTCGTGGAAGATCTGCGCGACCTCCTCGATGTGCTCGTCGAAGAGGCCGAGCGTCGACGGGTTCGTGAGCATGAGCCCCGCCGTCTCCTCGTCGACGTTCTCCCGGAGGAGGTCGAGGTCGAGGTTCCCGCGCTCGTCCGTCCCGACCTTCTTGAGCGTGTAGCCGGCCATCGTCACGCTGGCCGGGTTCGTGCCGTGGGCGGTGTCGGCGACGAAGACGTTCTTCCGCTGCTCGGCCTCGCCGCGGTCGGCGAAGTACGCGCGCATGAGCATGAGCCCGGTCACCTCACCCTGCGACCCGGCCGCCGGCTGGAGCGAGACCGCGTCGAGACCCGCCACCTCGGCCAGGATCTCCTGGAGTCGCCACATGAGCTCGAGCGCGCCCTGGGCCGCCTCCTCCTCCTGAAGCGGATGCAGGTCGCGGAAGCCGGGCAGCATCACGACGCGCTCGTTCACCCGCGGGTTGTGCTTCATCGTGCAGGAGCCGAGCGGATAGAAGCCCGTGTCGACGCCGAAGGTGCGCGCGGCGAGCGCCGAGAAGTGCCGCACCACCTCAGGCTCGGCGAGCTCGGGAAGGCGCGGGGCGTCCGCGCGCGGGCCAGCCCGTCGGGAACCTCGACCTGCGGCACGTCGTAGGTCGGGAGCGTCGAGGCTCGTCGGCCGGGCCGCGACTTCTCGAAGATCAGCTTCACGCGGCCACCTCGGCAAGCACCGTCGGCGAGGCGGTCGATGTCCTCCGGGCTCCGCTTCTCGGTCACGCAGACGAGCAGCGCGTCGTCCATGCCGGCGTAGTCGCGCCCGAGCGCGTAGCCCGGGTGCACGCCGTGCTCCCGCGCGGCGCGGACGACCTCGCTCGGCGTTGCCGCCGACTCGGACGACGAGCTCCTTGAAGCTCGCCCGGTCTGGAAACGCGAGCGGTAGCTCGAGCCGCTCGCGCGCGTACGCAGCGAGCCCCATACACGTCTCGCCGAGCTCTCGGAGGCCCTGCGGGCCGAGCCAGGACAGGTACACGAGGCCGGCGATTGCGAGGAGCGTCTGGTTCGTCGTGATGTTGTGTGTCGCCTTCTCGCGCCGGATGTGCTGCTCGCGGGTCTGGAGCGTCAGAACGAAGCCGCGCTCGCCGTCGAGGTCGGTCGTCTCGCCGATGATCCGGCCGGGCATCCGTCGGATGAAGTCCTGCTTCGCAGCCAGGAACCCGTAGTGCGGCCCGCCGAAGGAGAGGTAGTTGCCGGCGCCCTGGCCCTCGCCGATCGCGATCGCGCATCCGTAGTTGCCCGGCGCCTCGAGGACGCCGAGCGAGAGCGGGTCGACGTGACGCGACCGGCAGCGCGCCGACCTCGTTCGCGGCCGCCGCGAGCTCCGGCGCCGGCTCGAGGCAGCCGAAGAAGTTCGGCTGGCCGAAGATGACGCACGCCGCGTCCTCGGCGGCCGTCCCGGACGTCGTCGGGGTCGGTGACGCCGTCCGAATGCGGCACCTCGACCACGTCGAGGCCGAAGCCCGGCGCGTAGGTCTTCACGACCTGTCGCACCTGCGGGTTCAGCGCCTCGGCGAGCACGACCTTCGAGCGGCCCGTGACGTGCTTCGCCATGTAGCAGGCGTCGGCGGCGACAGACGGACCGTCGTAGCCGGAGGCGTTCGAAACGTCCATGCCCGGTCAGCTCGCAGATCACGGTCTGGTACTCGAAGATCGCCTGGAGGACTCCCTGGCTCATCTCCGGCTGGTAGGGCGTGTAGGCGGTCAGGAACTCGCCGCGCGAGAGGACTCGCGTCGACGACTGCGGGCACGTAGTGGTCGTACATGCCCGCGCCGAGGAACGAGAGCTCGTCCCCGCACGGCCACGTTTCTGGCAGCGAGCTCGCTCAGGTGCTCGACGAGCTCGGGCTCGGAGAGCGCCGGCTCGAGATCGAGCTCGCGCCGGAGCCGCAGGCCGGCCGGGATGTCCCGGAAGAGCTCGTCGACCGACGAGACGCCGATGGCGGCGAGCATCGCCTCGCGATCGTCGTCGGTCAGGGAGAGGAACGGATGGGTCACGGGCGACGGCGCCGGCGGTCGAGCCCGCCTACGCGTTCTCCAGGAGCTGACGGTAGGCCGCGGCGTCCATCAGCTCGTCGAGCTCGGAGGAGTCGGAGAGCGTCACCTTGACGAGCCAGCCGTCGCCGTAGGGATCCTCGTTGATCTTCTCCGGCTCGTCGACCACGCCTGATTCACCTCGACGACCTCGCCCGACACCGGGGAGATGAGGTCGGAAACGGCCTTCACGGACTCGACCTCGCCGTAGCTCTCGTCGCGCGCAACCGAGCTGCCGTGCTCGGGAGCCTCGTAGTGGACGATCTCGCCGAGCGCGTCCTGCGCGTACCACGTGACTCCGAGCGTCGCGGTGTCGCCGTCGACGCGCACCCAGTCGTGCTCCTTGTGGTACCGGAGGTCGTCCGGGTAGCTCTCCTCCGCCGCCATCTAGCCCCCTTCTCGTTTGTAGATCGGCTTCTTCACGATATGCCCCTTCCGCGGCCTCCCGCGCAGGTCGACGGTGATCTCGGTCCCGGGCTGCGAGCGCGGTCCGCCGCCACGTAGGCGAGCCCGATGCCGACGCCGAGCATCGGCGAGAGCGAGCCCGACGTGACCTCACCGCCTTCGGCGATCGCCATCCCCTGACGCGGGATGCCCTTATCGTCCATGACGAAGGCGACCAGCCGCTCGGCCGGCCCGTCTTCCTTCTGCCGGCGTAGCACGTCGACGCCCGTGAACTCCTTGTCGAGAGCGCAGGCCCAGCCGAGCCCGGCCTCGATCGGGGTCCGCTCGGGCGTGATGTCGTTGCCGTGGAGCGGGTAGCAGACCTCGAGCCGCAGCGTGTCGCGCGCGCCGAGTCCGCACGGGGTGACGCCGCGCTCGACGATCGCATCCCAGAGACGCACGGCGTCGTCGGGATCGCAGCCGAGCTCGCAGCCACGCTCACCGGTGTAGCCCGTCCCGGCGACGAGGCAGCGGACGCCGAGCACGTCGTCCTCCCGGAAGGTGAACGGCTCGAGCGTCGATCCCGAGCGCTCGAGCGCCTGCGGGCCCTGGACGGCCAGAAGGGCGTAGCGGCTCCGAGACGTCCTCGGTCTCGTCGAGAGCGCCGATGGTCGAGCTCGACATTCGAGGCGTTGACGACGAGCAGGTAGTCGTCGTCTCCGCGGCGATAGGCGATCAGGTCGTCGACGATCCCGCCGGCGTCGTTCGTGAGCAGCGTGTACTGGGCCTGGCCGGCTTCGATCCGGTCGAGGTCGTTCGAGAGCCGCGCCTGGAGGTAGTCGTGCACGCCGAGCCCGCGTGCCTCGAGCTGGCCCATGTGGGAGACGTCGAAGACTCCGGCGGACTCGCGGACGGCACGGTGCTCGTCCGTGATGGACGTGTACTGCACCGGCATCTCCCAGCCCGCGAAGGGGACGAGGCGCGCGCCGAGAGCGGCGTGGCGCTCGTAGAGAGGCGTGCGCCGAAGCGTCTGCACCGGGCCAAGATCCTAGTCGTCGGCCGCCCGAGCGCGGGTGCAGGGCGAAACCGCGCCGTGAAGTGGCGAAGCACCGGCGCCTCGGACACGATCTCGAGCCCGCGGACGTCGTCCGGAGCGGTCGACCACCTCGGCAGCCGCCTCCGCCGCAAGCTCGAGCTGGCGGCTCGTGTAGACGCGGCGTGGAACTGCGAGGCGCACGAGCTCGAGCGGCGGATGGCGGTTCTCGCCCGTCTCGGGGTCGCGGCCGGCCATGACGGAGCCGATCTCGACCGCGCGAACGCCGGCGGCGAGGTAGAGCGCGCAGGTGAGCGCCTGGGCCGGGAACTGCGGCGGCGGGATGTGCGGGCAGCATCGCGCCCGCGTCGAGGTAGACCGCGTGGCCGCCGAAGGGCCGAAGGAGCGAGGCCCCGGCGCTCCTCGAGGACGTGTCCGAGATAGGCGACCTGCTCGATCCGGAAGCGCAGGTACGTCCTCGTCGAGCACCTCGCGGAGGCCGACTGCGATCGCCTCGAGATCGCGGCCGGCGAGACCGCCGTAGGTCGGGAAGCCTTCGAACACGATCCCGCGGGCCTGGAGCCGGCGGAAGAACTCCTCATCGTCGCGGACGGCGACGAAGCCGCCGATGTTCGCGATCGCGTCCTTCTTCGCGCTCATCAGCACCGCGTCCGCGTCGGCCATCGTGCGCCGGACGATGTCCGGCAGCGGCACGTCCGCGAGTCCGGCCTCGCGCTGCTTGATGAACCACGCGTTCTCGGCGAAGCGCGCGATGTCGAGCACGAGCTTCTTCCGGTAGCGGCGCGCGAGCTCGGCCGTGGCCCGGATGTTGGCGAGCGAGACGGGCTGGCCGCCGCCCGCGTTGTTCGTGAGCGTCAGCATGACGATCGAGACGCTTCGACGCCGTCTTCGCCCGTCGAGGAGGCGCTCGAGTCGCCTCGAGGTCGATGTCTCCCTTGAACGGCACCTCGGCGCGCGGGTCGAGCGCCTCGGGAATCGGCAGGTCGAGGGCGACGCCACGGCGAACCTCGATGTGGGCCCGCGTCGTGTCGAAGTGCGCGTTCGACGGCACGATCTCGCCGGGATCGATGACCGCGCCGAAGAAGATGCTCTCCGCCCCGCGGCCCTGATGCGTCGGCACGACGTACGGGAAGCCGAGGACGTCCTGAACGGTCTCACGGAAGCGCTCGAAGCTGCGAGAGCCCGCGTAGGACTCGTCGCCGCGCATGAGCGCGGCCCACTGATCCTGGCTCATCGCGCCGGTGCCGCTGTCGGTCAGGAGGTCGAGCTCGACGTCGGCAGCCGCCAGCTGAAACGGATTCCAACCCGCTAGGTCGAGTGCATGCTCGCGCTCGCCTCGGGTCGTCGCCCGAATCGGCTCGACCATCTTGATCCGGAACGGCTCCCGCGGTGGCCGCACGGCGGGGTTCTACAGCGAAGCGTGCCGCTCGTGCCCCGTGAGACGGCCGAGCACCTGGAACCGTTGGTTCACTTTCGGCACGACTCCGTCACCCACCGCGCGCTTTTCCGGGTTACGCTCGCGCGTGAGCAGGGGGAGGGTCGGGACCCGTAGTTAGACGCGCGCGAGACCCGATCGCCCGACCGCGGGCGCGACTCGAGCCGCCGGCGAACGGTCCTACGGTTCGCGAAGGAAGGACGGCACCTCGAGAACGTCGCGAGGCACGTCGAATCCGTCGCTCGGACTCGGTCGGGCGCTTCGCCGCTCGGCGGCCGGCTCCGCTCGGTCGCGATCGCGGTCGCCGCCGATCGCGCCGGAGCTTCGCATCGAAGCCCGTCGCGATGACGGTCACTCGCACCTTGCCGGCCAGGTTGTCGTCGATCACGGCGCCGAAGATCACGTTCGCGTTCTGATCGGCCGCGCCCGTCACGACCTCGGCGGCCTCGTTGACCTCGAAGAGCCCGATGTCGGAGCCGCCCGTGATGTTGAGCAAGATCCCGGTCGCGCCCTCGACCGACGCCTCGAGGAGCGGCGACGACACCGCGGCCCGCGCAGCCTCGGCGGCGCGGTTCTCACCCTCCGCCTCGCCGATCCCCATGAGCGCCGAGCCCGCGTCCCGCATCACCGTTCGCACGTCGGCGAAGTCGAGGTTCACGAGACCCGGGATCGTGATCAGGTCCGTGATGCCCTGAACGCCCTGGCGGAGCACGTCGTCGGCCATCCGGAACGCCTCCATCACCGGACGTCTGCTTGCCCGACGACCTGGAGCAGACCGATCGTTCGGGATGATGATCAGCGTGTCGACCTTGTCGCGGAGCTCGGTGATGCCCTTCTGCGCCTGCTCCGCCCGCTTCCGGCCTTCGAAGTTGAACGGTCGCGTCACGACGCCGACCGTCAGCGCGCCGAGCTCGCGAGCGATGTCGGCGATGACCGGCGCGCCGCCGGTCCCGGTGCCGCCGCCCTCGCCCGCGGTGACGAACACCATGTCGGCGCCCTTGAGCGCCTCTTTGAGCTCGTCGCGGCTCTCCATCGCCGCCGCGTGGCCGACCTCCGGATTCGCGCCCGCTCCCAGGCCTCGCGTCGCCTGCGCGCCGATGTGAAGCTTGACGTCCGCGTCGCACATGAGGAGCGCCTGCGCGTCGGTGTTGACCGCGATGAACTCGACGCCCTTGAGCCCTGCGTCGACCATTCGGTTGACGGCATTCGAGCCGCCGCCGCCGACGCCGACGACCTTGAGGACCGCCAGATAACTGCCTGAGGTGTCTCTCATCGCAAGTTGAAGGTACCTGAAGCTCGACTAGAGCGTGCGAGGAGGGTACGCCCGGGTCAGAGACCGTGTCAAACGGCCGTTTTCCAGGGACTTCATACGTCATATCTCAACTCTCAAGTCAGACTTGAGCCTTATCGAGCGTCACCGGCCGCTGCGGCAAGCTCACGTCGAGGTAGGCAAGCGCCCGGCGTTCCAGCCTCGTCAGCTCGGCCAGCACGGCCGCGGCCGCCGCGAACTTGAGCTCGAGATCCTCGGCCGTGCCCACCGGAGCTCCGCGCGGGTGCCGAAGACGAGAGTAGGACCCGTCGCGGCGCGTCGCACTGTTCTGATCTGCACCGGGAAATCGTGGGGCACAGTTGCGAGCACCGCGAGATTGGCAGCCGCCTCTGGATCGGAAACCTGCCGGCCCGGAGCCAGCTCCGGGGCAGCCGAGCTCCAGATGCGGGGCAGACGGACATGACCGGCGGCGGCCTGCTCGAATGGACGAATGACCCTGCCCCGCTTCGAGATCACCCAGGCGGCCTGCTCGTCACGAACGATTGCAAGCGGCTCCTCAGGGACGACTGAGACGCGCAGCGTGTGGGGAAAGCTCCGGTCGACCTGGGCGGAAAAGACGGAAGGTAGGTTGCGAAGCTCGCTTTCGACCGCCGACCCGTCGAGTGCAACGAGGCTGATTCCGTCCAGGTCGTCCAGAGCCGCTCGCACTTCCCGCCTAACCTCCGGCGGCGCCCCGACGACGTGAATCTCCCCAAGCGCGAAGAGCGGCGTCGCCCGCGCAATGGCATACGTAAGGATGAGAGCGGCTGCTCCTCCGAGTGTCAGAAGCGCGGCCCTGCGAATGGCTTTTCGGCCCAGTGGACGACGGAACGCAAGCCCAAGCGGCTGCGCTCGCGCGGCGGCAAGAGCGGCCAGCCGTGGCATAGACCCCACTTCGCCGCGCGTCTAGGCGCTCCTACCGCGGCGAATCGAGCGTCGGGACCTCGATCGCACCCAGAAGCTGGACCTCTGGTTCTAGCCTGACCCCGAAGCTCTCGACTGCCCGGCGGCGCGCTTCGCCGATGAGTGCTACGGCGTCGGCCGACCGGGCCCCACCGGCGTTCTCGATGAAGTTCGCGTGCTTCGGCGAGATCTGCGCTCCTCCGATCTCGAACCCCCGGAGGCCGCACGCTTCGAGCATCCGGCCTGCGGTCAACTCGTGGTCCGGGTTCTTGAAGACGCTTCCGAAGGTGCGCTTGTTGGTCGGCTGGGCAGCTTTTCGCTGCGCCTGCATCTCCTTTACGGCTGCCTTGATTTCCAGCTCCGGGCGCGGTTGCAGTCGAAACTCGGCGACCGCGACGACCTCCCCGGGACGCAGGCCCGACCGGCGGTACGTGAGTGAAAGCTCGTCCGGCGAACGCCAGGTCGTCCCGGAGGCATCCGCGACGAGCGCTCGCGACAGGATGCTCGAAACATCGCTGCCGTAGGCCCCTGCATTCATCCAGACCCCGCCGCCGACAGTGCCGGGGATGGCGCACATGAACTCGAGCCCGCCGAGTCCCGCGGCACGGGCGCGGTGCAGGCAAACCGCGTTCGGTGCCCCCCCGCCTGCCACGAGCGTGTCGCCCTCGGCTTTCACCATCGCGAGACCGCCACCCAATTTGACCACCAGCCCCAGGAAGCCGTCGTCGGCTACGAGCAAGTTCGACCCGAGCCCCACCGCGGCGACTGGTAAGTCGCGCGCCTCCGCCCACGCCAGCGCGTCCGCGAGCTCCTCGACGGTCTCCGGCTGGGAAAACCAGCGCGCGGGTCCGCCTGTTCCGAGCGTCGTGAAGCGCGAGAGCGCGACGTTTTCAGTCACGATCGACCAGCTCGAGAATGCGCCCAGCTGCGGCGTCGACGTCGCCGGCCCCGATCGTCAGAAGGACGTCACCGGCCCGAGCGCGCGATGCGGCGAGGAGTCCCGCCTCCTCGAGCTGCGGAGCCCAGCCGATCGGCATGCCGGGTCGTAGCTCGGAGAGTCGGTCGACGATCAACTTGCCGCTGACGCCTGGCCAGGGGGCTTCGCGCGCGGCGTAGATCTGCGTCACGACGGCAACGTCAGCGGCGGCGAGGGCGCGGGCGAACTCGGATGCCAGATTCAGGGTGCGCGAGTAAAGGTGAGGCTGGAAGAGCACCACCACACGTCCTTCGTCTACGAGCGTGCGAGCGGCAGCGAGCGTCGCCTCGATCTCGGTGGGGTGATGCGCGTAGTCGTCGTAGACCCGGACGCCGCCAGCCTCCCCACGCAATTCGAAGCGGCGGGCTACACCCGCGAAGTTACGTATGAGCTCGGCCGCCTCGTTCCCGCGGCCGACCGCAAGCTCGACTGCGGCAATCGCCATCGCTGCATTCCGCCGGTTGTGGTCTCCAGGGAGCGTCAGGTCGAACTCCACCGGCGCTAGGTCGTCTCCGCGAACCACCGCGGGAACACCAACCAGCCACGTTTCGATCTCGTCCACGAGCTCGGCGGCAGACGCGTAGGTGGTGTGATGATCGAGCTCGACGTTCGTGAGGATCGCGACGTCGGGCCGGAGCGCGAACACGCTTCGGTCCGATTCGTCGCCTTCGACGACGAGCCAACCGCGGCCGGTACCCGCATTGCCCCCTAGTTGCGGGACTTCGCCGCCGATCAGAAACGCTGGGTCGAGCCCTAGCCGATCAAGACAGAAGGCTGTCATTGCGGCGGTGGTGGTCTTGCCATGCGCGCCGGTCACTACGATCGCCTGTCTTTGCGAGACGAGCTCCGCAAGGAGCTCCGCGCGGGGCCTGCCGACGACGAGCTCCGAATACGCCGTCGAGACGAAGCTCTCCGCGCCCTCGGGCCTGTCGGGCTCCGCGGAGACGGTGACGGGGATGCCGGCAGCGCGGACGTATCTGAGGTAGGGAGTCTCAACGCGATCCCAGCCAGAGACCTCCGCGCCCCAGGCATGCGCAAGCACCGCGTAGGCGGAGAGGCCGGCTCCGCCGATCCCAGCGAGCCAGAACCTCCGACCCTGGAACGGCGCGAGATTCTCAGCCGGCAAGCACGATCAGCTCCTCGGCTATGTCCTCTGCCGCATTCGGCCGGGCGAGCCGGCGCATGGCGGCTCCCATTGCAGCCAGCCTGTCTGAGTCCCCGAGGAGCGCGCCTGCCTGGAGCCGAAGATCGAGCTCGTCCTCTCGCACGACAAGCGCGCCACCCCCCCGCTCGAAGTAGCGGGCGTTCGCGTCCTGATGGTCAGCCGTCGCGTGCGGATACGGGACGAGCAGTGCCGGCTTCCCCGCCGCAGCCACCTCCCAGACCGAGCCGCCGGCCCGGGCTACGACCAGATCGGCCGACGAGAGGGCGCCCCCGAACTCGTCCGTGAATGGCAGCAGCACGTAGCCGGGGCGATCGATTCGCTCTCGAAGGTGGGGGTAATCGCGCTCTCCGGCCAGGTGGAGGACGGCAGGACCCTCCTCCCCCCACGTCGTGACCGCCGCCTCGTTCAGGGCGCGCGCCCCTTGGCTCCCACCGAAGACGAGAACCACGACGTCGCTCTCGGACAGGCCAAACCGCTTGCGTGCCTCCGCCGGGTCGACCGGACGCGACCTCGCTGGAATCGGGCGCCCGACGACCCGGTACTTGCCGTCATCGCGACCCTCGATCGGAAAGGAAAGAAAGACGCGGCGAGCGAAGGGCGCGGCGAGCCGGTTCGCCAGCCCAAGGTGAGCATCCGCTTCGGTGAGTGCGGCGGGAATCCGACTGGCCGCGGCGGCGAGAACCATCGGTCCAGCGACGTAGCCTCCGCCCCCAAGCACGACATCGGGTCGGCGGCGCCTGAGGATCCGGGCGCAGGAGAGCGGTGCGCGACCCGCCAGGGCGGCGGCTTCGAAAAACGCCCACCCGGGCCGACGCGGTAGGCCCTTCACCCTGAAGGCGTCGAACTCGTAGCCGGCCTCCGGCACCAGCCGAGCCTCGATCCGGTCAGGAGACCCGGCGAAGCTGACGGCGACGCCGCGAGCGGTCAGTGCTTCGGCCACCGCGATCGACGGAAGCACGTGGCCGGCCGTCCCTCCTGCTGCGATCAGGCACCTGCAGCTGTCGCTTGGGCTCCATGGTTCTGCGCGATGTTAAGGAGGATGCCGACGGACGCGAGCGCAACGATGAGGCTCGACCCGCCGTAGGAGACGAATGGAAGCGGGATGCCCGTGAGTGGCGCGATGCCCATCACGGCGCAGAGGTTGACGGCGGCCTGGCCGCAGATCATGGCGGTCAGGCCTGCTGCGAGCCGTTTTCCGAACGGGTCCTTGCACTTGAGCGCGACGTTGAAGCCCGCGTAGCCGAAAGCCACGAAGGCGGCGATCAGCGCCGCGGCTCCGACGAAGCCGAGTTCCTCGCCGACGATCGCGAAGATCATGTCGGTCGAAGCCTCCGGAAGGTAGTGAACCTTCTGCACGCTCTCCCCGAGACCGACACCGAAGATCCCACCCGAGCCCAGCGCGATCATCGCCTGGACGGTCTGGAACCCGGCGCCCTGGGGATCGCTCCATGGATCGAGAAACGTGAGCAGGCGGGCGCGGCGGTACGGCTCGAGCCAGATGACCAGCGCAAGCGCTGCGAGCCCGATCGAGCCGGCGCCGGCAAGCACCGGGAGCGGCGTTCCCGCAACGACCAGCATCGCGGCGACCATCACCACGAGGGCGATCGCCGTGCCAAGATCGGGCTCGGCGAGGAGCAGGGCGGCAAGGAGCGTAACCAGGAGACCGATTGGCCGGACGAGCTCGCCGAGGGTGCTCGGCGCCGCTCGGCGGACAAGGAAGGCTGCGAGCCAGATCGCGAGCGCGAGCTTGGCGAGCTCGGACGGCTGGAACCCGAAGCTGCCCACCGGCAACCAGCGGCGTGCACCGTTCACCGTCGTACCGACTACAAGGACTGCGACGAGAAGGACGACGCTCGCGAGTAAGAGTGGGCCACCGAGCTTACGGAGCAACCTGAAGTCCACTCGGGCGAGGAGCGCGAGGAGGATGACCCCTGCCACGGCGTAGATCGCCTGGCGCTTCAAGTAGTAGGCCGGATCGTCGGCGGCGAGAAGGCCTCGCGCCGAGCTCGCGCTGTAGACCATGACGAGCCCGAAAGCGACGAGCCCGAGCGTGACGAGAACGAGCAGATGAAACTCGATCTGACCTCGCTGGGACGCCTTCATGGCTTCCGTCACGCCCCCGTGACGATCTCGGCGCCTTCTGTGCGCCACGCGTCCATTTTTTGGCGGTACGCTCGGGCGTGAGCAGGGGGGAGGGTCGGGACCCGAGTTACTCGCGCGCGAAACTTAAGCGCCCTCATAGCGCCTCCACGAGCGCACGGAACCGTAAGCCACGTTCCTCGAAGTCCTCGAACTGGTCGAAGCTCGCGCACGCAGGCGACAGAAGCACGACCTCGCCGGGCTCGGAGTCGCTGAAAGCATCCCCGACCGCGCTCGCCAGGTCGCCCGAGTGCGTGAACCTCACTCCGGCCGACACGAGCGCTTCCGCAAGCTGATCCGCGGCCTCGCCGATGAGGTAGGCACGCGCCACGCGTCGATCGGCCAGAGCCTGCGCCAGCCCGCGGAACGAGGCTCCCTTGAGGCTGCCCCCCAGGATGACACGTAAGCCGGGCGGATACGCCGTGAGCGCGCTTGCAGCGGCTTCCGGATTCGTTGCCTTGGAATCGTTGACGAACCGAACGCCGGCTACTTCCCGGACGAGTTCAAGGCGATGCGGCACCCCCGCGAAGCTCCGCAAGCCCTCTGCAATCGCTTCCTCGCCAACTCCGGCCGCCCGGGCGGCCGCCGTGGCGGCCGCGGCGTTCTCGCGGTTGTGCTCACCCGGAAGCAAAGGCTCGGCGGGCAGTGCGTCCTGGCCTGAGAACTCCACCCTGCGTCCGGTCCCGGGCACCGGCCCGAAGTTCCGGGGGATGACGGCAACATCTTCCTCCGTCTGGTTCTCGAAGAGGCGAAGCTTCGCGGCGCGGTACGCATCGAACGTGTCGTGGCGATCCAGGTGATCAGGCGTCAGGTTGAGGAGCACGGCGACTCTCGGGCGGAATGCCTCGATGTCCTCGAGCTGAAAGCTCGAGAGCTCGCACACGACCCATGCGTCCGGGTGCGACGACGCCGTCGAGCGCGGTCAGCGGTCGCCCCACATTTCCCGCCACCGACACAGGTCGGCCCGAGGCCCGGAACATCGCGCCCAGGAGCTCGCTCGTGGTCGTCTTGCCGTTCGTTCCCGTGACACCCAGAACGGGGTTGGCGATGCAGCCGCGACCCGAGCTCGACCTCGCTCCAGATCGTCAGCCCACGCTCACGCGCCGCCTCGATCAGAGGCGCTTCACGAGGAACGCCGGGGCTCTTGACGATGGTGGTCACGTCGTGAGGAGCGCGGAGTCACCCGCGCCGACGACGACTTCGACACCTGCTGTCTCGAAGCCTCCCGGCCCCCCTGGGCTCGCGCGTATCGACCCCGATCACCTCGACCCCGCGACGGGCGAGCGCGAGGGAGGCGGCTTCGCCGGATCGCGCGAGCCCCACGACGACCACCTTCCCGAGCCCGGCCGTCACGACGCTGCGCCGCTCAGGAGGCGAACTTCGAGAACGACTGGTAGTAGAGGACGAAAGCGCACGCGCAGAAGATCGCGGCCGCGATCCAGAATCGCACCATGATCCGCGTCTCCGACCAGGCCTTCATCTCGAAGTGATGGTGGAGCGGCGCCATCAGGAGGACGCGTCGGCCCAGGAACTTGAAAGTGAATACCTGGAGCATCACCGAGAGCGCCTCGATCAGGAAGATCCCGCCGATCAGCGTCAGCAGAACCTCGGTCTTCGTCATGATCGCGAACGCCGCGAGCGCTCCTCCGAGACCCATGGAGCCGGTGTCGCCCATGAAGACCTGGGCGGGAAAAGCGTTGTACCAGAGGAAGCCGATCGAAGCCCCGATCAGGCTGGCGCCGAGGATCGCGAGGTCGAGATCGTCCTTGTCGGCCGGGCCCTGACGGAGGCTGACGAAGTACGCGACGATCGTCATCGCCGTGTAGGTGAGCAGGGCAATCGTCGCAGTTCCCGCCGCGAGACCGTCGAGCCCGTCCGTCAGGTTCACGCCGTTGGCCGCCCCGGCGATGATGAGGAACAGGAGCCCGTACCAGGCCCAGGACAGCGGCAGATCGAGGTCGATGAGCGGCAGGTAGACCGTCGTCTTGAAGTCGCGCGAGTGGACGACGAGCGCGACGACGACCGTGATCCCGCCGAGCAGAAGTAGCTTCCAGCGGCCCGAGAGGCCGAGCGAGCGGCGATGCGTGAGCTTCGTCCAGTCGTCGACGAACCCGACCGCGGCGCAGCCGAGGGTCACGAAGAAAGCCGTCAGTGCGGGCAGCGTGTGCTTCGAGAAGATGAGGAACGGGATCGTCATCGAGAGCATGATCAGGAGCCCGCCCATCGTCGGCGTGCCCTGCTTGGTGACGTGTCCCTCGGGTCCCTCCTCACGGATGTGCTGGCCGAGCTCGTTCCGGCGGAGGAAGTCGATGAACTTCGGGCCCGCGACGATGGAGATCGCCATTGCGAGGATGCCGGCGAGGAGGACGGGAACCACGGTCGGGCCTAGGCCGGGCACTGCCGACGAGTGCCTCGGCGACGCGCTTCGAGCCCCATCGGCGCGGGAGCCTTTCGACGAGCACGCAGTCGCCCGGCTCGAGGAGCTCCTGCAGCGTGGCTCAGCGCCGCACCTCGCGTCGGGCACCCAGCGGACGAGCGGTATCGCCGGGCGCCCCGTCGCAGGTACCGCGGGCGAGCGGGCCGACCGCGACGAGCGCCCCGACGCCCGCGCGACCGGCGGCGGCTCCGACCTCCCGGTGGTAGCGCGGGCCTCCGTGGGCCAAGCTCCGCCATGTCGCCGAGGACCGCAACCTTCCGGCGCCCGCTCTGCGCGATCGGCCAGGTAGTCGAGCGCGGCCGCCATCGCCACCGGGTTCGCGTTGTACGCGTCGTTCACGAGGAGCCCGCCGCCCGGGCAGCGGGCACTCCTCGCCCGCGCCAGCGCGAGAGCGTGACCGTCGAGCGCGCCGCGGCCCGCCTCGGCGAGCGGTAGCCCGAGCGCGCGTAGCGCAGCGACCGCGGCGAGGGTGTTGACGGCGTTGTGGCGCGCGCGGAACGGCAGCTCGAGCTCGATCCGCTCGCCGAAGACCTCGATCTCGAGCACCGAGCCCCGTCTCGAGCCGGCCGCATTGAGAGCAGCCGCACGTCTCCGCCGGGCCCGAAGCGAATCGTCTCGACGTCGTCGCGAAGGTACGGCTCGAGGAGGGGCTCGCCCGCCGGCACGACCGCCGTACCGCCCGCCGGAAGCGCGCCGATCACCTCGGCCTTCGCCTCCGCGACCCGCTCGACCGTTCCGAGCAGCTCGAGGTGCACGGGCGCGACGCTCGTCACGACTCCCGACGTCCGGGCGCGCGACCGCAGGCGAGCTCGGCGATCTGCCCAAGCCCGCGCATGCCCATCTCGACGACGACGACCTCGGTCTCCGGCTCGATCCGGCAGAGCGTCAGCGGCAGGCCGATCTCGTTGTTGTGGCTTCCCTCGGCGACCACCGTCGCTGCGTGCGGGGCGGACGAGCGCTCCGAGGATGTCCTTCGTCGTCGTCTTCCCGACCGAGCCGGTCACGGCGACGACCCGGGCCCGGCTCAGGCCGCGAACCGCGCGGCCGAGCGCCGCGAGCGCCGCGAAGGCGTCCTCCGGGACGAGGGTCGCTGCCGCGCCGCGCGAGCGGGCCTCCTCCACGTACTCACTGCCGCGGCCAACCGCGACGAAGAGGTCGCCTGGCGTCGACGCGTCTCGAATCGATCTGGACGCCGGTCACCTGCGTGCACGCCTGGTCGCGCCTCGAGACACCCCGGCGCGAGCGCCGGCGATCCTCGTCGAGCGCCGAGCGGGATCATGCGGACACCGGCGCGACGAGCCGGCGAAGCTCGTCTCGCGCGACCTCTCGGTCGTCGAACGGGATCGTTCGCCCGGCCAGCTCCTGCCCCGGCTCGTGGCCCTTGCCGGCGATCGACGACGACGTCGCCTTCGCCGGCGCTCCCGAGAGCGCTCGCGATCGCAACCGCCCGATCCGGCTCGACCAGCGTGCCCTCCCCGGCGCCTGCGAGGATCTGCTCGATGATCGCGAGCGGATCCTCGCTCCGAGGATTGTCCGAGGTGACGAGGACGACGTCGGCGAGGCGCGTCGCGACCGCACCCATGAGCGGGCGCTTCTCGCGATCCCGGTCTCCACCGCATCCGAACACGCAGATGACGCGATTCGCCGCGAGCGACCGCGCCTCGGCAAGGACGTTCTCGAGCGCCTCCGGCGTGTGCGCGTAGTCGACGAGCACGGTGAAGGACTGCCCTTCGTCGACCGCCTCGAACCGGCCGGGCACTCCCTGGAGATGCTCGATCCCGCGCCGGATCGGCCACGCCGTCGATCCCGAGGAGCCGGCGCCGCCGCGACCGCGCCGAGGACGTTCTCGACGTTGAAGCGACCGCGCAAGCGGCTGTGCGAGATTGCAGGCCGGTCGTTGTCTCCAACTCCGAGCCGCCGCGCCGTTACCTCGAGCCGCATGCGTCCCGACGTCCGCGTCGGCCGCGACGCCGAACGTGAGAAGTGTGCCGCCGAGCTCACGGAGCTCAGTCCGCCAGCCGACGTCCCCGTGGTCGTCGCCGACGTTCACGACTGCGGGCGGCAGCGTAGCCGTCCGGATCGGGCTCTACGAAGAGCCGCCGCTTGGCCTCGAAGTAGTCCTCCATCGTCCCGTGGAAGTCGAGATGATCCTGCGAGAGGTTCGTGAAGACCAGCGCGGCGAAGCGAACTCCGACGAGACGCTTGCAGGACGGAGGCGTGCGATGAAGCCTCCATCGCGCAGCTCCGATCACCGGCGTCGAGCATCTCGCGGAAGGTGCGCTGGAGGTCGATCGCCTCCGGCGTCGTCCGCGTCGACCGCGCGGCGCTCGCCGCCGATCCGGCTCTCGACCGTGCCGAGGAGCCCTGGCCGGCGGCCGGCGGCGGCCAGGATGGAGTAGAGCAGGAACGCGGTCGTCGTCTTGCCGTTCGTCCCGGTCACGCCGACGACCGCGAGCTCGCGCGTCGGCGTTCCGAAGAACGCGTCGGCCGCGAGCGCCATCGCCTCGCGGGCGTCGGCGACGACGAGCTGCGGCACCGGCACGTCGAGCTCGCGCTCGACGACGAGCGCCGCGGCCCCGCGGTCCACCGCGTCGGCGGCGAAGTCGTGGCCGTCCGCACGTGAAGCCCGGGACGCAGAAGAAGAGCGTCCCAGTCCGTCACGCGCCGCGCGTCGTAGGCGAGGTCGGTGACGTCTGACGGAGGCGGGGTTGACCGTGCGCTCGGGCCTCACGGCCTGGCTGAGGCCTCAAGCTCGATGGCGCCGGATTCTACCAACGTGACCCGCCCTCTCCCGCGCACCTTGTGACACGAAAAGCCGCTCTTTTGCTCGTGCTTTTGCACACTTCGTGACACACACGCGCGCTCCATCGCGCCTACGATGCGACGCGGGGAGGAGGCCGCCGGTGTCCGAGAGGCGCGCAGGCGCGGGGGCGAGGCCAGCTCCGCCGGATCGCCGACGCGTCCCGGCGGGTACCTCGAGGTACTGGAGCGCGAACGCGGGCGATCTTGGAGAAGGCCGGCGCGGCCACCGCGCCGCCCCAGATCGCGCCCCTCGGCTCGTCGACCGTGACGAGGACGCACGAGCCGCGGCGTGTCGAAGCCGGCACGAACCCGACGAACGAAGCCACGTACTTCGAGGTCGAGTAGCCGCCCAGCACGGGGTCGGGCTTGGCCGCGGTGCCGGTCTTGCCCGCGACCGAGTAGCCCGGGACCTGCGCGTCCTGGCCGGTGCCCTGGTCGTTGCCGACCACCTGCGCAGCATCGCCGTCAGCTCGTTCGCTGTCTCCGCGGACAGGACGCGGCGTGCGCTTGGCTTCCTGCGCTCCTCGTCCTTCGACGCGATCGACGAGATGCGGCTCGCACCTCGACGCCGCCGTTCGCGATCGCCGCGTAGACGGACGCCATCTGCATCGGCGTCACCGCGATGCCCTGGCCGATCGGGACGTTGCCGATCGTCGAGCCGGACCACTCCGGGCGGAAGGACGATGCCCTCGCTCTCACCCGGGAAGTCGATGCCCGTGTCGATGACCGAAGCCGAAGCGGTCGATCCAGCTGGCTGAGTCGGTCCTTGCCCAGGCCGAGCGCGAGCGTGATCATCCCGACGTTCGAGGACTTGAAGAGGATCTGGGACGACGGTCATCGTCTCGGTTCGCCGGGGCTCCGCGTCGTGGATGACACGGTCGGCGACCTGGATCGAAGGCCGAAGGGTGTACTTGGTCCCCGGCGTGACCATGCCGCTCTCGAGGACGCCTCGGCCAGGGTCACGACCTTGAACGTCGATCCCGGCTCGTAGGTGTCCGTGACGGCACGGTTCCGCTCCCGGCTCGCGCGTCACCTCCCCGAAGCGTGTTCGCGTCGAACCCGGGCTCGACGGCCATCGCGAGACATCGCCCCCGTTCGGGGATCCAGCACGATCGCCGTTGCAGCCTTTGGCTGCCCACTGCGTTCGCGCGTCTCCGCGAGGATGCGCTCGACCTGGCCCTGCAGCGTGTCGTCGAGCGTCAGGTAGACGTCGCGACCCGTGCTTTGACCGGCTTCGTCTCGAGCACCTTGAGCACTCGCCCGAAGGGATCGCGCACGACGCTCTCGCTCCCCGAGCCCCCGCGAGGACGCGGTCCAGCTCGAACTCGACCCCGGCAAGACCCTTGTTGTCGTGCCGGCGAAGCCGATCGACCTCCGAGCCGACAGCCTTCTGGGGATACGTGCGTCGCTCCTCGCGAAGGAAACCGAGGCCGACCAGATGCTCTGGCCTCGAGGGCTTCCGCCTGCGCTCGGGTCTGCCTTCCGTGCCAGGTAGACGAAGCCCTCGGCTCCGGTCCGAGAGGAGTGGATGACCGTTCTCAGCGATCAATGTCGAGGGCGGCGCCACCGCTCAGCCAGCCCGCGCGGGTCACGGATCTGCTTCGGATTCGCATAGACGGTGATCGCCCTCGCTCCGATTGCGAGCGCGCGTCCCGTGCGGTCGTAGATCGTCCCGCGTCGCGCCGGCGATCGTCGGCGTCTCGCGGTGCTGGCTGGTCGCCAGCGCATTCGAGACCGTTGGCCTCGACGGCCTGCAAGCCAGGCTGCCCGCGCGAAGGTGGCGGCGAAGACGCAGGCGAACACCCCGACGACGTAGGCGGATCCTCCGATTGACGAGCCGCGCGGTCACCGGCCGGCGAGCGGCTCAGCCTTGACGTACGTGGTCTGCGACCCGCGTCGACGAGCCCGAGCCGGCCTCGAGCAGCGGCCTCAACCCGTCCCGAGGCTGCGGCGACCTCGAAGCTCCATCGCGATTCTCGCGTCTGCGACTGGACCCGCTCTTTCTGGGTGTTCGAGACGCTCGATCTCCATGTTGAGGCCGAGCACCGCGACGTTCAGCGCGACGATGCCGGCGAGAAGCGCCGCCACGAGCACGATCCAGAGGACGCCTCCCGCAACTCGCGGCCGCGCGGCCGGACGCGGACGAGATCGTGGCCGCGGCGGCCCCGGCGCCGCCCGTCGGGGCGCTCGCTTGATCCGCGGTTCGGCTCGTGCGGCTGCCGAGGACATGCTTAGGCCTCCGTTCTCGCGGCGACGCGAAGCCGGGCCGACGCAGAGCGAACGTTCGCTGCCACCTCAGAGGGGCGTCGGGCGGACGGCCTTCTGCGTCACGAGACGGACGCGCGGCTCCTTGCCGCACGCGCAAACGGGGAAATCGGGCGGACACGTGCAGCCGCGTTGGCCTCGGCGGCGAAGAACCGCTTTACGATCCGATCCTCGAGCGAGTGGAAGCTGATGACTGCGACCCGCCCGCCTGGCCGGAGCATGGTGACGACGGACGGCAGGGCTCGCTCGAGCGAGCCGAGCTCGTCGTTGACCGCGATCCGAAGCGCCTGGAAGACGCGCTTGGCCGGATGCCCGTCGCCGAAGCGTCGCGGGGCGGGGATCGCGTCAGCGGATCGTCTCGACCAACTCCGCCGTGCGCTCGTAGGGCTGCTCACGCGGCGCCGTTGACGATCGCAGCGGCGATCTGGCGGGCGAACCGTTCCTCGCCGTAGCGCCGGAAGACGTCTGTGAGCTCGCGCTCGCGCGGCCTCGTTCACGACCTCTCGCGCGGAGCGCTCGGCCCGAAGGATCCATGCGCATGTCGAGCGGCGCGTCGACGGCGTACGAGAAGCCGCGCTCCGGCCGGTCGATCTGCATGCTCGACACTCCGAGGTCGAGGAGCACCGCATCGGCCCTGGACGTCGTTCTGCGCGAGCTGCGCCAGCACGACATCGAAGTCGCCGCGCAGAAAGCGTGTCTGGACGCCGTGGCACCGTCGCTGGAAGCGCTCGAAGAACGGTCGGACCGTCGGGGTCGCGGTCGATCGCGATGAAACGACCCTTCCCCTCGAGGTCGGCGGCGAGCGCGCGCCGCATGCCCACCCGCGCCGAACGTCGCGTCGACGACCGTCTCCCCGGGCTCACGTCGAGGAGCTCGCGCACCTCGTCTGCGAGGACGGGGACGTGCTCAGTCTTGCTTTGCTGCGAGGCGTTCGGCAACAAGCTCAGCACTCCCTTCGACCTCCTCGAGTTGTGTCGCGCCAGGCGGCGCGATCCCAGATCTCGAGGTGATCGCGACACCCCGGCGACCACGACCTCCCGGTCGAGCCCGCGTGCTCGACGAGCGGCTGCCGGCACCATCACCCGGCCCTGCTTGTCGAGCTCGGCCTCCGATGCGCCCGGCGAAGACGAAGCGGCTCATCTGGCGCGACTCCCGGCTGAGCTGGTCGAGTCCCGCCAGTCGCTGCTCGACGAAACGCTCCCACCCGTCGCGCGTGTAGACGACGAGACAGCCGTCCATGCCCCGTGCCAGGACGACCCCGGCCGCAGAAGGACTGCCGGAACCTGGCCGGAAGAGTGAGACGGTTCTTGTCGTCGAGAGAGTGGTCGTATTCGCCGAGGAGCATGGGGGCGTCTCCGCTTCTTCCACCACTTTGCACCACTCTAAACCACGATCTCCCACTTCGCAACCCCGGTGGCCCCCAGCGTCTCCGCTTGGTCGCGCAGCCTGCGCAGCTAGAGCTCGGCCGCCGGCTCGCGGCGCCCGTGCGCGCCGCGTCGCGTCAGCGCTCGGCGCCGCAGCGCGCGGCGACTGCGAGCGCGTCGTCGGAACGGCTCAGCCCTTCGGCCAGCCCGTACGGTGAGTCCGGCAGCGAAGCTGTCGCCGGCACCGTAGGAGTCGACAGCGGGCGCGGGCAGAGCTCGGCCGACTTCCAGCTGCCGCCGCCGGGCTCGTAGCTGCCTCCCTTCCGAGCCGTCGCGTTCGGACGACGAGATCAGGCTCGGGATCGAGCTCGCCCGCGTACTGCTCCGAAGGGTCGCTCGCGCTCGAGACCAGCGCGTCCAGCCGGACGTCCGAGCGGTCTTCAAGGTCTCGAGCTCGCGTGCGGTAGCGACGAGCACCTTCGCCTCGCCGCGCTGCCTCGACGACGTCCGGGTGCGCCGGCCGTGAAGTAGAGGCGCGTCGAAGTCGGCGAGCTCGTCCCACGGCAGAGCCTCGTCGATCCGCGGCCGGAGCTTGTCGCCGATGAGAGTGATCGTGCGCTCGTCCTCCTCGTCGACGAAGACGATCCGCCCGGCGTTGCGGCTCGTTCCGGAACACGGCCTCGACCGTGATCCCGAGCCGCTCGAGCTCGTCCTTGGCCCGGTGGCCGAGCTCGTCGTCCCCGAGCGCGGTGAAGAGCGTCGCGCTCCCGGCCAGGCTTGCGAGGACGCCGACGGCCACACCCGCCGCCGCCTGCAGGCTCCTCCCAGCGCTCGATCGCCTGGACGATGTCACCGGCGTTCGGCACCTGCGGGACGCGCAGGAACTCGACCCACTCGACGTGTCCGACGACTCCGACCCGCACCGCGCGCAGTCTCACACCTCGGCGGCCGGTGCGTTTCACCGCATGATGGACGCCGTGGCGCTACCGCCCTTCGAGCGCTTCTACGAGCGAGCACCGAGACGAGGTCTTCGGCTACCTGATTCGGCTTCTGGGCCGAAACGACGCCGAGGACGCCTTTCAGGAGACGTTCCTGCGGGCGCTCCGCGGCTATCCGGCGCTCCGCCACGCCCGGCACCTGCGGGCGTGGGTCTTCACGATCGCAACGCGAATCGCGATCGACGAGCGGCGGCGGACGCGGCCACGTCCCGAGCGCCGGAGCTCGAGCCCCGACCGGCGACGACGCCCGCCGCCTACGCCGAGCTGGCCGAGCCTCGCCGACGGGCTGCCGCCGAAAGAGCGTGCCGCCGTCGTGCTTCGGTACGGCTACGACCTGTCCTACGCCGACATCGGCGAGGCACTTGGATCGAGCGAGGAAGCGGCGCGCCAGGCCGCATCGTCCGGCGTCCGGCGCCTGCGAAGAAAGGAGATCTCATGACAGTCCCTGCCGAGCTCGACGCGCGTTTCCGCGAGGCGGCCGCGAGCCGAGGGCCTCCTCGACGTGGCCTACGACGTCGTCGACTCGCCGATCGGCCCGCTGCTTGTCGGCGTCAGCGAGCGTGGAGTCTGCCGGATCGCGTTCGAGCCCGACCCCGAGGCGGAGCTCGAGCTGCTCGCGGTCCGCGTCGGGCCGCGGGTCCTCCGGGCCGCACGGCAGCGTCGAGCCGGCTCGGCGCCAGCTCGACGAGTACTTCGAGGGCCACCGGCAGACGCTTCGAGCTCGACTACGACCTCACGGGTCTGCCGGCGTTCCAGCAGGAAGTTCTGCACGAGCTCGTACGCGTGCCGTACGCGGCAGACGTCCACGTACGGGGCACTCGCGGCAACGGTCGGCCGGCCGCGGGCCGCGCGAGCCGTCGGCGGCGCGCTGAACCGAAACCCGGTGCCGATCGTGCGTCCCGTGCCATCGCATCGTCGGCGCGACCGGCAAGCCTGGTCGGCTACGCGGGCGGCCTGGAGCGGAAAGCGGCCCTCCTCGAAGCTCGAGGGCGCGCTTCTTTCCTAGCGCGCGCGGCTCAAGGCGCTCCCAGCCTCCTCCCCGCGTCGAGCCTACAGATCGCTTCGTCACGGTGTGAGACGCGATTGCCGAGATCGTGCCGATTCAGGTGAGCCTGCAACCATGGGTGGATGCGCCTCGCAGCACTCGCCCTGACTCTCGGCCTCGCCGGCTGCGGAGGCGGAAACGATCGCGACACTGTCCGCGTGGCGCTCGAGGGTGACAGGTCTACGACGACCATCACGGTCGAGGTCGCCGACTCGCCCGAGGAACGGCGGCAGGGACTCAAAGGGCGTGAGGACTCTCGATGCAGACTCCGGCATGGTGTTCCTCTTCGAGGAGCCGGCACCGGTGCAGTTCGTCATGGAGGACACGCTGATTCCGCTCTCCATTGCCTTCGCCGATCACGCCGGCCACATCGTCTCCGATCGAGGACATGGAGCCTTGCCGGGCCGACTCCTGCCCGACCTACGGGCCGGATCGGCCGATCGCCGTGGCGCTCGAGGTGAACCAAGGAGCCTTCGCAGACTGGGGAATCGCCGTCGGCGACCGGCTACTCGTCCAGACCGCCGGAGGGCTAGGCTCCCACCGCCCACGAGCAGGAGGATCGCCATGCCCGAGCCCGCCCAGAGCATCAACCTCGACGACATTCCCAGCCGTGCCTCGGACGCCGGACGAGTGGAAGCCGATCCGGCTCCACTTCGGAATCACGGGCTTCGGCGTCAACGTGTGGCAGGCGCGCGAGGCCGGCGAGCTCGTGATCGAGCGTCACACCGAGACGGAGGACAGCGACACACGCCACGAGGAGCTCTACTTCGTCGCCCGCGGCCACGCGACGTTCACGGTCGACGGCGACGACGATCGACGCGCCGGCAGGGAACCCTCGTCTACGTTCCAGATCCTGGCTCCGTCCGGGAGGCGACGGCGGCTGGAGGCGGGAACGCACGTCTTCATCGTCGGCGGCACGCCCGGCGAAGCGTTCACACCTTCGAGCTGGGAGACGCAAGCCCGAGTGAGGGAGGTCGGCGAGCTTCGCGCTCGTCGGTGCCGGCGGCGAGCCCGTCGACCTGCGGCGCACGATCCAATCGCACGGCCTCGTCGACCTGCCGCCGTTTCGGCCGAGACGAAGGCGGCCTCGCTCTCGAGGTCACGCTTCGACTCGAGGGACTCCGGGCCGCGGACGCTCCGAATCGTCGCGCGGGCGAAGGGGTCACGCACTGTGTCGAGGTCGAAGGTGAGGCGAGCCACGATGCCGCGCTCGCGGCCGTCGCCCACATCCTTCGGCTCGACGCAGGATCTCTCCCCGTTCTACGTGCAGGCCGCAGGCGATCCCGATCTGGCCTGGGTGACGCGCGGGGCCGGCCGCATCGTTCGGAGCCAGACCGTGTTCGAGGACGTCGTGAAGACGATCTGCACGACGAACTGCGCCTGGTCGGCGACGGTTCGGATGGTCGGCGCGCTCGTCGAGCACCTTGGCGAGGCAGGCGCCCGGCGCGCCGCCCGACTCGCCACTCGGTCGCGCCTTTCCGACCCCGGCAGCGATGGCGAGGCGCACGTCTCGACTTCTACACCGACACCGTCCGCGCCGGCTACCGCGGCGCCTATCTTCGGTCGCTCGCCGAGTCGGTCGCCGCCGGTCGAGCTCGACCTCGAGGAGCTCGGAGGCGCGCTCCGCCGATGAGCTCTCCGACGAGGAGGTCGAGGCGCAGCTCCTCGCGCTCCCCGGCGTCGGGCCCGTACGCGGCCGCCCACATCATGATGATGCTCGGCCGCTACTCGCGGCTGATCCTCGACTCCTGGACGCGGCCGAAGTACGCCGAGCGTCACCGGCGCGCGACGAGCGAAGGACTCGACGATCGAGCGGCGCTTCCGCCGCTACGGCCCCTACGCGGGGCTCGCGTTCTGGCTCGTCCTGACGCGTGACTGGGTCGAGGACGAGGAGGCCGCTCCGCCCGCGCTCGCGTAGCCGGGCTCGCACTCGCCGTCCTCGCCCTCACAGCAGCCGAGCTTGAACCGGCACGCGTGGGCACTGCCACGTCTGATGACGCCACTCCATTGGCGCTGGAGCAGCGCAGGCAACGCTCAGTCGGTCACCCGGTCAGCCTACGAGCGTCGCGCTTGGACGGCCCCCGAGTAGCTCTAGGCGACTCGTCTCGGATCCTCTTCGGCCGCGAGCTTCAGAGAGCCGTCAAGTGCACGCTGGAAGTGCTCCTGCTGGAGCGGCAGCGCCCAGTCGACGACCTCCTGGAGCTCGGAGTTCCGGGCCTTCTCGTTCATCTTCGCGACCACCGACCAGTGGCCGACCTCGCCGGCCTCCGCCATCGTCAGGAACTCGAAGCCGTCGAGCCCGTCGGCATCCTCACCGAGGTAGGTCGACATCATCTCGGTCGCTTCCTGCTTCGTCTCGCGAGCCTTCTCGAGGATCGCGGTCTTCTTGCCGTCGAAGCCCTCGATGAGGCTCGTGCAGCGCTCCTCGATCTGCACCGCGTCCTCGTGCGTGCGGTCGAGCGACCTCGGCGATGCTCGTCGTCGTCCACGAGCTTCTTGACCTTGTCGGTCGCGCCCTGAGCCGCCATCGCGAGGCCGATCACCTCGCCGATCTTCTCGTCCAGCGTCGTCAGTTCCGCCATCGTCTACCCCTCCTCCGTTCGGTTTGGGGCAGGACGTTTCCGGGCTCCCGTGGCTCGAAACGTCGGCAGACGAACCGGCGCCGGTCGGCGCGGCGAGGCCGCTTATGCGGTCGGCGCCACGAGCCGGTAGCCCACGCCCCAGACGTTCAGGACGTACGTGCGGGGTCGCCGGTCGGGTTCAGCTTGCGGCGCAGACGGCTTGCGTGGGAGTCGAGCGTGCGCGTCCGGCCCATCGACCGAAAGCCCCAGACGTCGCGGAGCAGGTCCTCCTTGGAGAAAACCCGCTCGGGCTCCTCGGCCAGCGCGACCAGGAGGTCGTACTCCTTGGCGGAGAGGCACACGCGCTCACCGTCGACGCGCACCGTCCGCGTCGCCGTGTCGATGCGTGAGACCCTCGACGGAGAGCAGCCGGTGCGCGGGCCGCGAGGAGCGGCGGAGCACCGCCCGGATGCGCGCCAGGAGCTCTTCGTAGACGAACGGCACCGGTACGTAGTCGTCGCAGCCGCGGGCGAAGCCGCGGAGGCGGTCGACCGGGTCGCTTCGCTCGGCGACCATGATCACCGGCACGTCCCGATTCCACGCCCGGCCGGGCGCGCCCTCGCGGAGCCGGCTCACGACTTCGAAGCCCGAGCCGTCGGGCAGCACCGCATCGAGGAGGACGACGTCCGGCCGGGCGGATTCGAGGAGGTCGAGTGCCTGGCCGCCACGCTCGGTGGAGAGGACGTCGAATCCGTCGTCCGTGAGCTGCTGCTCGAGGAAGCTCCGCACCGGCTGCTCCCTCTCGACGACCAGAACCGCCTCGCCTGCCATGCCGAGCGACGCTACAACGGCATCGGACGCGCGAACAGACGTCCATTGCGCCGGGAGCGTCACAGCTCGTCCCGAGCGTTCTCGACACACGTCCGGCCAGGCCGCGACTCTCTGTACACCTATCCTGGCGCCGTGCGCTTTCTCTTCAGCCTTGGCGTCGAACGTCCTCGCACTCTGGGTCGCGTCGCTCGTCTTCGACGGGATCACCTACGACGACCGGTTCTGGATCCTCGTCCTCGCGGGCCTCGTCTTCGGACTCGTGAACCTCGTCGTCAGGCCGCTCGTGATCCTGCTCGCACTCCCGGCCGTGATTCTGACGCTCGGGATCGCGCTCCTCTTGGTGAACGCGCTCATGCTCTTCCTCACCGACAAGATCGTGCCGCCGTTCGAGGTCGATGGCTTCTGGACGCCGCTCGGCGGCGCCTTCATCGTCTGGGCCGTCAACATGGTGGTGAACGCCGTCATCGAGCCCGAAGAGCGAGTCAGGGAGCTGCGGCGCGCGTTGCGCGCTGCTGAGCTAGTAGCCGCGCGCGAGCCGGTCGAGGCGGTGGCGGGCCTCGGAGTAGTCGATCCGGCCGCGGGCCCAGGAGCGGCGGATGCGGCGAAAGCGCCAGCGGCGCAGAATGAAGGTGACCATGCTGATCGGATACGCCGCCGCGGGAATGGAACCCTGCGAGCCACGTTGGGAGAGACATGAACCTCGAACGGCATCCACCACGTCACGTGCATCACCGGCGACGCGCCCGCGAACGTCGACTTCTACACGCGCGTCCTCGGCCTCCGGCTCGTGAAGAAGACCGTGAACCAGGACGACCCGACGCGTCTACCACCTCTTCTACGCGGACGAGAAGGGGAGCGCCGGCAGCGACCTCACGTTCTTCGAGTATCCGGGCGCGGCGCGCGGTCAGGCCGGCGCCGGGATGGTGCACACCATCGTCTGGCGCGTCGGCTCGCCGGAGGCGTTCGACTTCTGGGCCGATCGGCTCGGCGCTGAGGGCGTCGAGGTCGAGCGCACCGCCGACGGCGTCGCATTCGCCGATCCGGAGGGGCTCCGGCACGAGCTCGTCGTCGCAGACGTGCCCGACGCGCCGCTGATCGCCGACCACCCCGAGGTGCCGTGCCGAGCACGCGCTCCAGGGCTTCCACGCCGTTCGCGCCTACGCGGCCGATCCCGAGCGGAGCAGGCCGGCGCTCGAGGACGTTCTCGCCTTCCGCCGGCTCGACGACAACGACCTGGGAGGCGCGCGGCGACGAGCGCGGCGGCCTCTACGTCTACGACGACGCGCTCCGGCGGAGCGCGGGCTCCAGGGCGCGGGCACCGTGCACCACGTCGCCTGGGCTTCGCCGCTGGACGAGCACGAGGCCTGGCGGGAGCGCGCGGCCGCCGGTGGGCTCCACCCCACGCCGGTCATCGACCGCTTCTACTTCCGGTCGATCTACTTCCGTGAGCCGAGCGGCGTCCTCTTCGAGATCGCGACGCTCGGGCCGGGGTTCGCCGCGGACGAGGATCCCGAGCACCTCGGCGAGCGGCTCTCGCTGCCGCCGAAGTTCGAGCATCTGCGCGAGCAGATCGAGCCGGCCCTGACTCCGATCCCCAGCCCGCGGCCGACCCGGACCTAGCACCGAGAGCCTCGACGCTGTACAGGCCCGCCGGGAATCTCGGTGCGGCCTGCAGGCGATCCTTCGGCCGCGATCTCGTCGGCGCCGGCTCGGCCGGTAGGCCCGTCGGGATCCAGCCGCGACCTAGCGGCGAGACCAGCACGGCCCCGGTGGCGTCGCCGATCGCCGTCAACCCGTCGCCGCCGCCCCAGTAGACCGGCGCGCCGAGCGCCGCGCGAACGGCCTTCGAGGTCGCCTCGACCTCGTCGGCCGCGATTCCGATCTCCGTCACCTCGAGCAGGTGCTCTGCCCCGAACGGACGCCCGGGATCCGCTGGATCTCGTCACGCGGCCATGAGCTCGACGACGTTTCCACCGGGATCGTGGAAGTAGAGCGCGTCGGCGCCGATCCACTCGAACCGCAGCACGACCTCCCCGTCCTCGAAGGGCAGCACGTCCACGCGCTCCTTGAAGCCAAGCAAGCGCCTCCTCGGTGCCCCCTCCCGGGACGTTGATCGCGAAGTGGTAGCGCGGCTCCGCCCCTGCCTCGGCCGGCGGTGAACACGATCGTCGACCGCCGAAGCCGCACCAGCACGCTGTCTGCACTTTCCTCGACCGGCAGCCCGAGCGTGCTCGCCCCAAAACCGCGCCTGAGCACCAAGGTCGGTGCTCGCTAGGCCGATGCGGCAGATCTGCACGAGGGCGAGAGTACTCGCGCCGCGGCGGCGGGCTCCGCCCGTCGCCGCTCCCCCGGGGTCGCTGGGGAGCTTGTCCGAATCTAAATCGTCATGGCTCCGCGGAGCGGGGCCGGATTCAGATTCGTCCTGAGCGGATGACGCCCCAGACCAGCCACATGCCGAGGAGCGTCGAGAGGCTGAAGCCGATCACCGAGACAACATGGAGCCCCAGGATCGTCGGCCCGTCTTCGGCGAACACGCCGAGGATCGCCGAGCCGGTGATCCCGCCGACCGCGACGATCGCGACCACCAGCCGGTTGAAGATGAGGTCGAGCCGGTGGAAGAGCCCGTCGAGGCCCTCGTGGCGGAAGCCGACCTCGACCTGGCCGTCGCGAACCTGCTCGAGCGTGTCGTGGAGCTGGTACGGGAGCGCGCCGAGCATCCGCGCGTAGTTCCGGGCCTCGCGCTGCGTCCGCAACGCGATCCGCCGCGGCGTGAAGCGCTCGAGCACGAGCTCGCGCGCGTACGGCTTCGCGACCTCGAAGACGTTGAAGTCCGGGTAGAGCTCCATGCCGACCGAGCCGAGCGTCGCGATCGCCCGGTCGAGGAGCACGAAGCGAGTCGGAAGCTGGAGGTGCATCCGGTAGATGAGCGCGAAGGCCTCCCGGATGAGCTGGAGCGGGTCGATCTCCTGGAGGCTGGCCCCGTAGTAGCGGTAGTAGACCTCGCGGAGCTCGGCCGCGAACTCCTCCTCGCGCTCCTTCGGGTACCGGACGCCGAGGTCGGCGAGACGGCGCGGCAGCGCCTCGATGTTCTCCTGGACGGCGTCGATGAAGAGCCGCGTCAGCTTCGAGTTGTCGCTCGTCGCTGAGCTTGCCGGCGACGCCGAAGTCGACGAGGCCGATCTGGCCTGACCGCTCGAGGACGAGGATGTTCGCCGGGTGCGGGTCGGCGTGGAAGAACCCGTGCCGGAAGATCATCGTCATCCAGGCCTCGGCCATGACGTAGGCGAGCCGGCGCCGCTCCTCGGGCGTCCAGCGCTCGTGGTCGAGGTCGGCGAGCTGGATGCCCTCGAGCCGGTCGAGGGTCAGCACGCGGCTGCTCGAGTAGCTCCAGTAGGGCCGGGGAACGCGAACGTGCGGATGGCCGACGAAGTTCCGGTGGAACTGCTCGGCGTTTCGCGCCTCGTTTCGGTAGTCGAGCTCCTGGCGGATCGAACGGGCGAACTCGTCGACGAGCGCGACCGGTGTCGATGAACTCGAGCGCCCGGACGCGCTCCCGCACCAGTCGCGCGACCTGGTAGAGGAGCTCGAGGTCGGCCTCGATCTGTCGTGGCGCGGTCGGCCGCTGCACCTTGACGACGACCTCGTCTGCCGTTGGGCAGCGTGGCGCCGGTGGACCTGGCCGATCGAGGCAGCTGCGATTGGCGTCTCCTCGAAATCGAGGAAGAGCTGCTCGATGCGTCAGGCCGAAGTCCTCCTCGATCACCGAGCGGACCTGAGCGAAGGGAAAAGGATGGACGTCGTCCTGGAGCGCCTTCAGCTCGAAGACGATGTCCGGGGGAACGACGTCGGGCCGCGTCGAGAGGAGCTGGCCGAACTTGACGAACGTCGGGCCGAGCTCGTCGAGCATCTCGCGGAGCCGCTGCCCGCGTGGAGACCCCTCCCCGACTCGGCGGCACCTCGCGCTGGCGGCGCGTGATGACGTCCGAGAGCCGGTGCGTCTCGAAGAAATAGCCAAAGCCGTGCCTCGCCGCGACCTGCGCGATCTCGGAGAGGCGGCCGAGCTGGCGGACGGCCGGCCGGGCGCTCATGGCTAGGAGTCTACGGCCTGGGTCTGGAGCGCTACGCACCGGACTCGGGCGGGGCGCCGGACGGCGGCGACTCCGCACGGGCCGCGGGCCGCGGGCCGGGCCGGACCCTCGACGAGCCGCAGACGATGCTCGACCTGCGCGAGCCGGAGCTCGAGCTCCTCCCACTCGCGGCGGGTCACGAGCCCGAGCTCCCGGATCAGCGGACGTCGGCCGACGACCCGGCCCGCTCGCTGACCCGGAGCGTGTCGCCACGCCAGCGGTGCAGCGCATCGTCGATCGCATCCTTGGCCTCCTCGCGCGTCAGCTGCCCGCGGCGCGAGAGGTCGTCGGCGAGCTCCTCGACCCGCTCCTTCGTGAGCGCCGCGGCGCCGACTCCGGCGAGGAGCAGGCGCTCGAGCGGCTTCGCGGACGGAGCCGCCCGTTCGGGATCAGCGGGCTCGGCCATGAGGCCTCGTCCGTCGGCTCCGTCGTCGCTCGGCGCGTCTCGCGGCGCGCCGCGGCGGCGTCTCCCCGACGGGCGCCGCGAGCTCGGCCGTCCCCGTGCGCCGTCCCCGACGCCGGCGGCTACCGGGGCCGCGGCGGGCTCGCGGCTGGGCCGCCGGTTCGGGCTTCGCGCTCCTGGAAACGCGCCGAGCTTCTCCTGGAGGCCCGGCCGCCTGCCGCTTGGCGTACTCGGGCTCCCGCTCCTTCAGCATCGCGAGCACCGGCGTGGCGATGAAGATCGTCGAGTACGCACCGGAGCCGATGCCGACGAGCAGCGCGAACGCGAAGTCCTTGAGCGTGTCTCCGCCGAAGACGAAGAGGGCCGAGACGGGCAGGAGCGTGATGAAGGTCGTCGCCAGCGAACGGCGGATCGTCTCCCAGAGCGACTGGTTCGCGATCGCCGCGAAGCTCGAGCGCCGCATCAGCGGGATGTTCTCGCGCACGCGGTCGAAGATGATGATCGTGTCGTAGATCGAGTACCCGAGGATGGTCAGGACGGCGGCCACGGTCGCCGTCGTCACCTCCCGGCCCGTCAGCGAGTAGACGCCGAGCGTGATGAAGATGTCGTGGACGAGCGCGATGAGGACGGGCACGGCGAAGCGCCAGCCACTGGAACCGGATCGCGATGTAGGCGACGATCAGGCCGAGCGAGACGACGATCGCGAGGAGCGCTCGGCGCAGGATCTCGTTCGAGAAGCTCGCCGAGACGTTCTTGACGCCGACCGACGGTCGCATCGAGCTCGCTCTGGAGCCCGCGCTGGAACGCGGTCTGCTCGGCGCGAGGCGAGCGACTCGGTCTGGATCCGGAAGGCCGAGTAGCCGGCGTTCGATTCGTTGCCGGTGCCCTGAACGACCGCGTTGCTCCCCGCCGAGCGCCTCGCGCCTCGCGGCGCACGTCCTCGACGCTCGTCGCCTCCGGCGTCTTGAACGAGACCTGCGTGCCGCCCTCGAAGTCGATCCCGAGGTTCAGGCCGCGGATGCCGAGCGACACGAAGCCGATCAGCGAGCACGACGGCCGAGAACGCGAACCAGAAGTTCCGGCGACCGACGAAGTCGATGCGCTGCCAGCGCGGGATCCTCTGGCCGCTCGCGCCCATGAAGGCCGGGTTGTCGAACCACTTGAAGCCGGCGAGGAGGCCGAGCAGCGCGCGCGTCGCGGCGACGGCGGTCACCATCGAGACGAGCGTTCCGATCAGGAGCATGAGCGCGAAGCCCTTGACGCCGCCCGTCGCGGCGAGGAAGAGGATGAGCGCCGTGATCATCGTGACGACGTTCGCGTCGATGATCGTGTGGAAGCCCTTCGTGTAGCCGCCGCCGATGGCGGCCCGCACCGATTTGCCGGCCTGCACCTCCTCCTTGATGCGCTCGAAGATGACGATGTTCGCGTCGGCCGCGACCCCGATCGTGAGGATCAGGCCCGCGAAGCCGGCCAGCGTCAGGGTCACGTTGAAGAGCAGGATCCCTCCGTAGAGGAAGGCGCCGTAGATCGCCGAGCCCGATCACGGCGATGAGGCCGAGGAAGCGGTAGAAGACGAGCAGGAAGATCGCGACCGCGATCAGACCGCCGATGCCCGGCGATGAGCGCCTGTCGCAGCGACTCGGCGCCGAGCGTGGCCGAGATGTCCGAGCGCTCGACCTGGACGAACTTGACCGGCAGCGCGCCGGTCTGGAGGACGAGCGCGAGATCCTTCGCCTCGTCGACCGAGCCGAGGCCCTCGATCTGCGCGCTGTTCCCGGAGATCCCGTCCGGGAGCTCGCTGGTAGTCGATCTGCGGCCAGGAGCGGATCTCGTTGTCGAGCACGATCGCGAAGTGCTGCGGCCGTGCCGCGGAGCTGGCCGCGCTGTGCGAGCGCCCCGCGTGATGTCGTGAAAGCTGTCGCCACCCCGCGTCGGTGAACTGGAGCGTCACGATCGGCTGGCCCGTCCTGGAAGTCCTGCCGCGTGCCGGTGAGCTGCAGGTCCTCGCCCGTCATCTCCGGGACCGGGTCGTCTCGGATCGGTCGGCTGGTACTTGAAGAGGTAGTAGAAGTTCTGCTGCGGCTCCGGGATGCCGTCCTGGCCGCCGGGGCAGACGACGCGTCGGCGGGCCGCACGAGAGCACGATCTGGCCCTTCGGGGTCGCGAAGTACCGCGCGCCCTCCGGGAACCTCGCCGGTCGCGAGCGTGTTGACGAGATCTTCCTTCCGGTCGGCCGGGCCCGCAAGGAGCTCGTTGTCCTCGGAGAAGAGGTACCACTGCGTCGGCGTCTCGCCCTCCTCGAGCTTGTCCTCGCGCGTCAGGAGCGGCCGGAGCCGGGGGCTCGGGATCGGGAAGCCGTTCGCGTCGATCGACGTGCTCGGGACGAGGTCCGCCTCGAGGTCGTAGAACTGGAGCTGGGCCGTCTTGCCGACGATCTCCGCGGCCCGCGCCGGGTTGAAGACGCCCGCGAGGGCGACGGAGATCTGGTCGTCGCCCTGCCGGCGGATCTCGGGCTCGGAGACGCCGAGCTTGTCGACGCGGCTCCGGATGATCTCGACCGAGCGGTCGAGGTCCTCGTCGGTGATCTCGCGCCCCTGCGGCGCCTGGGCCTGGAGGACGAGCTCGAGGCCTCCCTGGAGGTCGAGGCCGAGCGTCGGCGAGCGGAAGAACGCGAGGACGACGACGCCGACGAGCGCTGCGACGAGCCCGAGGAGGATCCAGAGGTAGCGACGCAAGGGCGGTGCGCGCGCCGGCGGCTACGGCGCTAGCGGCGAGCCTCCTCTGGCTCCGCGCGCTCGCTCCTCCTCGGCCCCGGCCTGCTCGGGCTCGGCGGCGGCTCGTCTCCTCCGCGCTCGTCCTCGAGCGATCTCGTCGTCTCGTCGGCTCGGGCACGACGATCGTCGCGATCGCGCGGCGCGCGACCTCGATCTCGCACGTCCTCGGCGATCTCGAGCGCTGACGCGGTCGGGCTCGACGTCGACCACGTCGCCGTAGATGCCGCCGGCCGTGATGACCTCGTCCCCGACCTTGAGGTTTGCGAGCATCTCCTGGTGCCGGCGCTGCTGCTGGCGCTGCGGGCGGATCATCAGGAAGTACATGAGCCCGAAGATCAGGATGAGAATGATCAGGAACCCGCCGCTCAAGGAACTACCTCCTCGCCCGCTGGCGCCGCAGCGCTCCGAGCCGGTCGAGCGCGGCGGCCGTGTAGGCACCGAACTCTCCCGCCTCGATCGCTGCTCTGCGCTCCGGCGACCAAATCGAGCAGAAATCTGACGTTGTGCTCGGACAAAAGTAGCAGGCCGAGCAGCTCGTGCTGGGTCACGAGATGGCGGAGATAGGCGCGCGAGAAGCGCACGCAGGCCGCGCAGGGACAGCCTTCGTCGAGAGGGCGCGGGTCGCGCGCGAAGCGCGCGTTCTTCAGGTTCAGGCGGCCCTCCCAGGTGAGCGCCGAGCCGGTCCGGCCGAGCCGCGTCGGCAGCACGCAGTCGAACATGTCGACGCCGCGCTCGATCACCTCGAGAATCGCCGCTGGATCGCCGATGCCCATGAAGTACCGCGGCCGGTCGGCGGGCAGGAGCCGGCGCGCACCACGCCACGGTGTCGAGCATCGGCGCGCGGTCCTCCCCCACGCTCAGGCCGCCCGATCGCGTGGCCGTCGAAGCCGAGTGAGGCGATCTCCTCGGTCGAGCGGCGCCGGAGCTCGGGGTCCGTGCGCGCCCTGCGTGATCCCGAAGAGCAGCTGCCCGGCGCGCGCGTGGCACGTCGAGCTGGCGGCGCGGCCCAGGCGGTCGTCCGGGCGACCGCCGCCTCGAGCTCCTCGCGGGGCGATGTCCGCCGGCGGGCAGACGTCGAGGCACATCGCGATGTCCGAGCCGAGTCGCCGCTGGACGGCCGCCACGAGCTCGGGCGTGAAGCGCTCGAGCGTCCCCGTCGTAGACCGAGCGGAACGTGACGCCGTCGTCGTCGGCCGCGACGATCGTGTCGCGGAGCGAGAAGACCTGGAAGCCGCCCGAGTCGGTGAGGATCGGGCCGTCCCAGCCCATGAACCGGTGCAGGCCGCCGAGCTCCTCGACGAGCTCGTCGCCCGGCCGGAAGCGCAGGTGGTACGTGTTGGCGAGGACGATCGACGCGCCGAGCTCCCGGACTCGATCCGGGTGGAGGCCCTTGACCGTCGCCTTCGTCCCGACCGGCATGAACGCGGGCGTGGGCACGTCGCCGTGGGCGGTGGCCAGGACGCCCGCGCGGGCTTCGCCGTCGATCGCGGTGACCGTGAAGGTGCTCACGCCGGAACCTTCGCTCAGAGAAGCAGCATCGCGTCGCCGAACGAGTAGAAGCGGTAGCGCTCCTCGATCGCCGTCGCGTACAGACGCCGCGTTTCCTCGACTGCCGGCGAACGCCATCACGAGCGCGAGCAGCGTCGAGCGCGGCAGATGGAAGTTCGTCACGAGCGCGTCGACGCGGCGGAACTCGAACCCCGGCGTGACGAAGAGGCTTCGTGCGGCCCTCGAGCGGCGCGCCGCGCGCGAGCGACTCGAGGACTCGCACGGTCGTCGTCCCGACCGCGCAGACGCGCTCTGCCGCCTGGATCCGCTCCCACGCACCGGGCTCGACCGCGTAGCGCTCGCTGTGGATCGCGGTGCTCCTCGAGCGTCGTCGGCCGTGACCGGCCGGAACGTGTCGAGGCCGACGTGGAGGGTGACTCGCTCGAGATCGAGCCGGCCCAGGAGCTCGCGGCGTGAAGTGGAGCCCGGCCGTGGGGGCGGCCGCCGAGCCGGCCTCGTCGGCGTAGACCGTCTGGTAGCGCTCCGCATCGTCGAGCCGCGCTCGACGATGTACGGCGGGAGCGGCGCCTCGCCCGCCGGTTCACCTTCGAGCCGCACGACCCAGCGCCCCTCGCCGAGGCTCTCCTCGAGCTCGACCGGGCCGAGCCGCATCCCGGGACGGAGCTTGCGGCTCGGCCGCGCCAGCGCCTCCCAGCTGCCCTCGCTCGAGCGGCTCGAGCAGAAGCACCTCCGCCGCTCCCCCGCCCGGCCGCGTCACACGGAGCCGCGCCGGCACCACTCGGGTGTCGTTCACGACGACGAGGTAGCGCCCGCCGAGCTCCGTCGGGGAGATCGGTGAACCCCCGGTGCCGGACCGCCCCGCCGAGCGCTCGTAGACGAGCAGCCGGCTCTCGTCGCGCCGCTCGAGGGGCCGCTGGGCGATCAGCTCCGGCGGCAGGTCGTAGTCGAGCTCGTCCGTCCGCAAAGGACCGTCCGACGGCGAGGCTACAGTCGCGCGCCATGGATCGGGAGTCCTCGACCGGGCGCAGGCGAGGATCGCCGAGGTGCGCGCGGGGCGGCCCGAGAGCGCCGCGCTCGCCGCCGCGCTCGAAGGCGCGCGAACCGCACTCGACGAGCTTGCCGGGCGAGCCGCCGAGCTCGAGACGAACGTGCCCGACCGCGCTCGGGGACGCGATCGAGGATGGAATGCGCGCCCAGGTCGTGCCCGTCGCTCGTAACCTCGCCGAGGTGCGCGGCCTCTCCGGCCAGACGATCCGGCGGCTGGAGCGACTGCAAGGCGACCTCGACGCCGAGCGGCGTGCGCGCGTCGAGGATCTCGGCGCTCCTCGTCGAGCTGATCTCGTCGGGATGGCGCGCCGTCGAGCGCCGGCTCGACCGGCTGGAGCGCTCCTTCGATCGGCTCGAGCGGGCGCTCGAAGACCGGCCGGGAGCGCAGGTCTACCGGCTTGACGAGCGTCAGTCCGGCTAGCTCGGATCAGCGCGCGGGCAAGACGAGCTCGAACCGCGAGCCTCGTCCCACGCGCGATTCGAGCTCGAGCCGCCCCCGAGTGCGTTCGCGAGCTCGCGGGCGATAGCGAGGCCGAGCCCCGTTCCGCTCGACTCGTCACCGGAGTAGAAGGGCCGGAAGATCCGCTCCTGCTCGGAGGCCGCGACTCCGGGTCCGTTGTCCTCCACCGTCACCGACACCGTGCCGTTGGCCTGCGCCGAGACTCGACGCTGATCCGGCCGCCGTCAGGTGTCCAGGCGAAAGCGTTGTCGAGGAGGTTCGAGACGATCTGCAGCACCCGGTCGCCGTCGGTGTGGATGACGGGCGCCTCCTCCCCGACGCGGTCGTAGTCGATGCTCCGCTGCTTCGCCTCCTCGGCTCGCGCCAGGTACGCGGTCTCCACGAGCCGCCCGAGGTCGACCTCGTCCTCGGTGAGCGTGAAGCGGTGCGCATCGAGCTTCGCGAGGTCGAGGAGGTCGCCGACCAGCCGCTCGAGACGATCCGCTTCCGACGTCACGACCTCGAGCGAGGCTTCGCGCGCCTCTGGATCCTCGGCAAGACCCTCCCGGAGCGCCTCGACGTGACCGCGGATCGCCGTCAGGGGTGTCCTGAGCTCATGCGAGACCGTCATCAGGAACTGGCGCTCGAGCGCCTCGGCCTCGGCCAGGCGCACGGCCATCTCCTGGAAGCGGTCGGTGAGGTGCGCGATCTCGTCGCCCGCGTCTGGAGCGCGGCAGCTTCACGTCGTAGCGCCCCTCGGCGACACGATCGGTCGCGGCCGAGAGCGCGAGCACGGGCTTCGTGATCCGGCGGGAGAGGTAGAGGAAGAGGAGCGCGGCGATGCCGAGCCCGGCGAGGAGGGCAAGCCCGAGCCTGCCGAGCAGCACCCCCCACCGTTCGCGGAGGTCGGCGGTCGGCTTCGCGACGACGAGGGCGCCGAAGGTGCTCCCTCCGAACTCGATCGGCTGCGCGACGGCGAGATAACGGTCGGTCCGTCCCCGGCGCCGTGAACTCGAGCGTCTGCACCTCGCCCGCGTCGAGGGCCGCGCGGTCGAGGAAGCTCGAGCGGCAGCGGACGGAGTCCCGAGTCCTGTCCGGGGAAGATCGGAACGCCCGCGTAGTAGAGCCGAGTGTCGGTGACGCTCTCGAGACGAGGTCGCGCGAATCGCGGGGCCCGGCGGCCTTCGTCGACACCCTGCCGGGCCTGGTCGCTGTAGAGGCTCGCGAGCCCGGCAGCCTGGCGACGCAGGTCGGCCTCGATCCGGTCGTCGCGCGTAGTCCTGGAGGAGCCGGACCGCGAGGAGGCCCGCCACGGCGGATGCAAGCAGCACGCCGGCGAGGAAGATGAGCGGGAGGCGGAAACGGAGCGACGACATCGTGCCGCCCCGACCCTCACGAGGCGCGTGCGGCCTTCGGCTCCGCCGCGACCTTGTAGCCGACGCCCCAAACAGTGACGATCGGGCAGGCCTCGCCGAGCTTTCGGCGTAGCTGGCCGACGTGGACGTCGACCGTGCGCGTGTCGCCCGCGAAGGTGTAGCCCCAGACGCGCTCGAGAAGCTGATCGCGCGTCAGGACGAGACCGCGGTGGTCGAGGAGCTCCCACAGGAGGTCGAACTCCTTCGGCGCGAGCTGCACCTCGGTGTCCTCGACCCGGACCTCCCGGCTGCCCGGCGTCGACGACGAGTGAGCCGTGCTCGAGTGTCACGTTCTCCAGCTCTCTGTGCTTCGGACGTCGTCCGGCGAAGCACCGACTTCACGCGAGCGACGAGCTCACGCGGGTTGAAGGGCTTCGTGAGGTAGTCGTCGGCGCCGACCTCGAGGCCGATGATCTTGTCGACGTCGTCGTCGCGGGCGCTCAACATCAGGATCGGTATGTCGGACCGCTGCCTGACTCTCCGGCACACCTCGATTCCGTCGAGGTCGGGGAGCATCAGGTCGAGGATGATCAGGGCGGGCGGCGGACTGCCGGCGAGGGCCTGGGAGAGGGCGTCGGAGCCCGACGCCGCCACCGTCACGCCGAAACCAGCCTTCTTCAGGTACATCGCGACGAACGAGGCGATACTCGGCTCGTCTTCGACGATCAGGATCAGAGGGGGTGCCTGTGACGTCTTGACCACGTCGCTTGGATCACTTTGACAGAGGCCGCGGCCGGACTGCATCCCCACCGCCCGAAGCACCTGGGCCAGGCTAGCCGAGCTTGAAGACCCGCCGGTGCCGTGGCCAGTCCTGCGGCGCTCCGTCCCGGAGGGAGTAGACGCCTGCCCGGCCCTCGAGCGCGAGGCGGCCGTGAACGGCGGCTCCGGCGTCGATGTTGTTGCCCTTGACGTGCACCTTCCACCAGCCCTCTTCCACGTAGAAGCTGATCCGGCGGCCGCGGTAGATCGTGACTCGGTCGTTGACGACACGGACGGACTCGGCCCCGTAGACGCTGATCTCGGTCTGCTCACCGCGCCTCAGGTCGACAATTCGGAGGCGCCCCCGGCCGAGAGAGCCGAAGATTGCCCCTCGCGCCACCAGGACCGCGACTCCGCGTCCGTCTCTTAGCTCGACGCGGTCCGTGTCCGCGTCGAGGTAGCGCGCGAGCGGCGCCCCGGCCGCGGTGGCGACCGTCGCCAGGCAGACAACCAGAACCAGGCCGAAGGCTGCAGGGAGAAGGCGCCGCACGTTCACGTCGGAGTCTCATCGGCATCGGTCTGCCGCGCATGAACCACCTGTAAGGAATCTGTAACAACTTGCTCGGGTCGTGGGTCACTTTGAATCTGACCGCGCCCGCGTCTTGGCGTATCGCCCGCGCTTCGTCGGGGTGGCTTCGGCTTGTTCGAGGAGGCCGATGAGCTCGTGAAGCGTCCAGACGTGGTCGCTGAGTCCCGCCGCCATAGCCGGCGTCTTTCCGCCGAGGCTCTTGTGGGGCCGGCAGAAGTTGTAGAAGGCGAAGTGGACGCTGACCGCTGCCGCGAGGTTCTCGACCTTTTTCGAGAAGCCGTTGGTCAAGCGGGTGTAGCGGCGCATCGACATTCGCATCGTCAGGTTCAGCCGCTCGACGTGGCTGGTGGAGATATGCGCGGGGTCTGGGTCGCCGCTGACGGTGTGCGCGTCGGCGCCCAAGCAAACGGCCGGCGAGTAGCGCCGCTCCGGTCGGCCGCTTTGGTCGCGGCCGTAGATCTTGATCAGCTGGGCATAGTCGACGCGGTTTCCGAATGCGCCAGTCACGGCGGTCAGGTACCGGCTGTAGCCGTCCGTGGTGAGCTGGACGCGGTTGCGGAGCCGGGTCACGAGGTCGTCCATGAAGTCACACGCCTCAGCCATTCCTCGCCCACCGATGAGGTAGCTCGGGACGAGCTTGGTATCGGGGTCGAGCGCTACCCATGTCCAGACGTCGCCGGCCTCGCCGCGCTTGTGCTGGGGGACGTTCTTTTCCTTTGCATAGACGAACGCCCAAAGCTCGTCCACCTGAAGCCGCTCGCATGGCAGGTCGCGCATGACGCGATCCTGAAAGACGGAGCAGACCGTCCCGAGGTCAACCAGGAGCTTAGTGACCGTGTTCTTTGAGGCTCCCGTCATTCGGCAGGATGAGCGGATAGAGCTGCCCTCGACGAGGCAGGCCACGATCCGTGCGCGTTGCTCTGTCGAGAGGCGATTCATACTGACCATTATACGTGAGCGGTCGGGCATTGCAAGTGCTATCGTGAAGGAACGGACGGCTGGGGAATCGAACCCCTACCGCAGGCACGGTCCATCGGTTTTGAGCCGAGCCCGGTACACCACACCGGGAGCGCCGTCCGACACAGGCGGGGCCGGGAACCCTCGGCCCCCCTACCCTTTCCCCCGGCCAGGCTCCTTGCGGGTTAGCAGCCGGGGTTCTCAGTCCCTCCTAACCGGACTCGCCTCCCTGGCCGGGAGCAGAAACCGGATCGCCGTCTTCGATCGTGTAGAGCACATTGAAGACGGCACGCTGGAGCTCGAGCCAGGCGTCGCGTTTGGAGGCTTGCCAAGTCCCGCCAACCGGTGGCAGCTCACGAAGCAATCCCTGAATGAGCTGGTGCCCGCCCGGGCTCGGAGCCTCGTAACCTCCACCGTACGCCCGCGCTTCGCGTATGCGGCGCGGGTTCGGCTGGATGATTCGCGTAGTCAGCTCGCGGGCAGCTGTTGTGCGCTCGCGCGGTGCTGTTGCTGGCGTCCGACCCCGAGACCCCTGCGGTTCCGCCGAAGCCTCGATCAAACCAGCGTACTCACACAGACCGAGAAACAGAGTGACCATGCGGCCTTGCTGACCGAACGGCGTATACGAGCGGAAAGCGTCTCGGATGCGCTGGTGTGCATCCGTCGCTGGATCGACATAGGAAAAAACCTCTGCGTACGCCTCGCGAAGGAGCGCTTGAAGCCGAGGCTGGAAGTCGTCCTGGCCGGCCTTCCGAAGGTCGACGAACTGCGGCGTCGGCTCGCCTGCTTCGTCGATCAGTCCGAGCAGCTTCAGCGAGTTGAGCGTCCGTGGCGCCAGCGTTTCACTCACACCAGCCTTGATGAGCACATCAACCGTGAACGGAGTGGTCAACCCGCGCGTGCGATAGGCCTCGACGAGACTGATGATCGCCTTTGGCGCGGTGTAGGGAGCTGGCCCGTCGCTCTGGATTGTCATGGAACGCCTCGCCTTCAGTACCGGAGTGAACCGGAAGCGAACGTTGTTCGATTCCGCGTATCAGACGAAGATACCATAGGAGTGTGTCGGCATGTCGATCAGCGCTGAGGAGATCAGGCGGACGAACCCCGAAGTGCGCGCAACCGAGCGCGGGTGGCTCGCCGTAAGCGAGCCGGGCAGCGTCTATCGGATCGCGGTTTTTGGCGAGACCGAGGCAGACGCCCGTGACGCCTTTAGAGAGGAGCTAGAGGCTTGGGCCGCGCTACACGACCTAGACAGCTAGGAGCGCTTCCAGCGAGCCAGCGCGGCCTTGCGGGCGCTGTCGCGCCGTTCTTCGGGCGTCATTTTGTCCGCGCGAGCGCGACCGCCCTTGAGCCCCCCACGCCTGCCCAGCTCGACAGCGGCGGGATCCTTGCCCTCGTTCGGATCGAACGGCGGGACCTCGCCGGTTGCTTCGTCCACCAACTCGCGGGCCAGCTCGTTCACGTCACGCGGGCGTTTGCGGGAGCGGTCAGGCATAACCAAGGGCACAGTACCATCCGGACATCGAGCCTGAGGAACGCCGATCACGGATCGAACGCTCACGAGTGGTACTCGCCGTGGGCGTCTTCCTCCTTGTCTTCGGAGCTGTCACCTTCTTCGTCGTCGACTGGCGGGCAGGCGTGCCAGTGCTGTTTCTCGGGGCGATCGTCTGTTTCGGGTGGCTCGTCTTTCCGTACTCCCGAAAGGTGGAGGTCACGCCGACCCGCCTTCGTGCGGACATGTCAGACCCCAAGGGTGGAGTCGAAGAGCTCGCTACGAGCGGGTCTCAGCCTCCCGGCGAAGGGCCGCCCCCGGTTCGTCGGCTGCCCCCGGTTCGTCGGCTCGGTCAGAGGCTTCTCCGGGTTCGCCGGCGTCCTCCTCGAAGTAGAGGATCTGGACAGGGTTGATGACGCGGGGCTTGCCGCTGCCGTTCTCGACCTCGAAGAATTCCCGCTTCTGGAGGGCTTCCTTGTAGGCCCGAGTGAAGTCGTCCAAGCCGGCGTTCACGCGCAGGGTGATTCCGTCACTGAGCCTCACCCTTACTGCCATGACGGACTCCCCTCTCGCCGGCCGCGCAGTAGCCTCTCAGAAGCGTTCCCCGGCCGCAAGGTTCCTAATCGAATCCAGAAGTCCTTCACAGTCGCGTTAAATCGCCGCTGGGAAGCGCTCGTCTCCCCTATACGAGTAGACGAGCCTACAGCACCGCAGTTAGGCCGTTTCGATAACGGCCAAAGTTCGTCGCCTCGAAGGACGGAAAATAGCGCGTACCGGATTCGCCGGTCGACCGCGGGGAACGCCTATCCTCCCGTCCCCGCTGACGGTTCCTCGTCACCAACCGTCCGGCCTTCGGATCTCGCCGAGAGCATCCGTGAGGACGTCGGGAAACACGCTTCCGCCGAGGCTGGCTCGGCCAACCCGCTTCTTGAAGTTCGCTCGCTCGAACAGGACCGGATGAAAGCTGCCCGACGGGGTCGCGACGCCGCACGGGTGCTCATGGTCGGGCCAGCAAGCCGCTATCGGAGGGGCGAGTCGGCCATCGTCGGACACGACAAGAGACACGCCATCCCGTCCGACTTCGGCCGCGTAGGCCAACAGATCCTCGCCGAGCTGGCGAACTGGGTCGTGCGGGTCAACTTCATGAATCCGGAGGCGGTCAAGGGTCCTAAGAGCTCTCAAGAGAGTTTCTTGACGCTCGCGGCGCTCCGGAACCGGGTCAAGAGAGACGTAGTAGTTAACTTCCTCGACTACGTCGTTGGGAAGGATGAAGTCGGCGAGCTGGCAAAGGTCAAGCCAGCGGTACGGCGTCCCCTTCACAGCGCCGTAGTAGAGGCTCAGACCATCGATTCGGACGCGTGCCGTCGCCATACGTCAGCCACTTTAGTACGTGCCCGGAAACACAGAGACCGCCTCAAGGGGCGGCCTCCGTCCCTGCTGTGCAGGGGTTATCTGCCACGCAGAGTAGCGACACCCTCCAGTGGTGTCAACCAAACTGACCCACTACCCTTGCTCGCCGCCTAAGCTCGGTGGTGTGGCCGACTTCCCCCTAAGTCGAACCGACCTTGGGTCGGATCCGCTCGAGCAGTTCCGGGTCTGGTTCGACGTCGCCCAGAATGAAAGCCTGCCGCTCCCGGAGGCGATGGCACTCGCGACGGCATCGGACGAAGGTGCGCCCTCGGCGCGGATCGTGCTGCTCAAGGTCGTCGACCATGGGTTCGTCTTCTTCACGAACTACGGGAGCCACAAGGGGCGCGACCTCGCCGCGAACCCTCAGGCGGCGCTCGTGTTCCACTGGCAGCCGCTCGGCCGGCAAGTGCGAGTCGAGGGCTCCGTCGAGCGGATCTCCCAGGCGGAGTCGGAGGCGTACTTCGAAACCAGGCCGCGCGGAGCTCAACTCGGTGCCTGGGCATCGCCGCAGAGCCAGGCGATCCGCAATCGCGCCGAGCTAGAGAAGCGGCTCGGGAAGATCGCCGCAGACCACGGAGCGGGCCCGGTACCCCGACCGCCCGTCTGGGGCGGCTTCCGACCCCTCCCGGCACGAGTCGAGTTCTGGCAGCACCGCGACGACCGGCTCCACGACCGGTTTCTCTACGAGCGCGACGGGGACGACTGGCGCATCACGCGACTCGCCCCGTGAGCCCGGTGCCATCCGACGGGTGCTGTTACCTGCGGAAGGAGACGAGGTGGCGAGGGTCGAAGCGACATCACCATGACGGACGGGCACGAGCGGACGCTGCAGATGCTCGAGGCCCGGCTCGAGGGTCTGGCCTGCGTCTGCGAGCGCTCACCCAGCGCGCCGCGCTACCTCGAGGTTCAGGTGACGGCCGTCGCTGCCGCGACTCGCCGCGCCGTCGAGCTCGACCTACTCAGCGCCGACGAGGCAACGGCCGTCTGGGCCGCCGTCGCCGTTCGGCACCCGAGCGCCGAGTGGTGCCGCTCCGGCCCGCTCGCTGCCTAAAAAGGCTCCACGCTCGTAATGCGGGCTCCGCTCTGTTACCTTCGTGGCATCGGTTACGACAGGCCCTAGCGGCCTTGTCGGCGGCGTGTGCTTCGTCTCTGGCAGCTCCGCCTTGGTCGGAAGGAGCGTCAGCATGGAGGTTCGCCAGACCCGCCCGACTCGGAAGGCTCGTGCCTGGATCTCAGCAGCCGCCCTCCTAGGCTGTCTGGCCCTGGCGCCCGGCGCCGCCGCGCTCCAGGCGCAGACCCCCTCCGTCTCCATCGAAGGAACGTACTCGTACGCCATCGTCTACCACGTCATCGGCACGGCGACGACCACGACCCCGAGACCTCGCAGCGAGGGAAGCATCCGGTACAGGTGCGGCGGCGGCTCCTGGTCCGGGACACGCTTCGTTGCTGACGGGTCGCCGCGTACCCACTTCACGACGCCGACAGCGGTGTTCATCCTCCCCTACAACCGTTATTGCCGGATCCAGATCGACTGGCTCATCGGCGGAGGCGGCTCGGCCGGCGAGACAGGCACCTCACCCGTCAAGCTCGTCGACACGACGAAAGAGCGGACACGTCCGCACTTCAACGAGAAGACCAAGCAGAAGGCCAAGGCGCATCGCGAGGTCTCGCGCGACTGGTCAGCGACTGCACTTGCCCTCGCGAAGAACGGGAGCGGAAGCATGTACCCGTTCGCGGCACTCATGAAGGCCGTCAGCACGGTCGCCGAGCGGATCGCCCAGGATCCACCCGATCCGCGCTTCAGGAAGCGCGTTCGCCTAGGCCACACCGACCCCGCCAAGTTCGCCGTAGCCGACGGCGGGTCGGCTACGCCCGCGGTGAACGCCATGCTGGCCGCGGGCACCAAGGCTTCCGACGCCGGCATCGCGACCGCGAAGGCAGTTGACAAGGCCGACGGCGCCTTCAGGTCGACGGCGGCGGATCGTAAGCACTGGGAGCGCCGCCAGATGCTCGACGCGGCCCGCTTCGCCCGCCTGCACGCCTCGGCCCTCGACCTCTTCCGCACGCGGATCGTCGCGGCCGCAACAGCCCTCGAGGACGCCGGAGTCGCCGCCGCCACCGAGACGTTCACGCTCGATGAGTGGTCGACGACAAGAACGAGCTTGCTCTTCGACGGCCTCCCTCCTGCGCTCCGAGCCGAGCTGCGACGGCTCAACGTTCCCGCCGATCTCGTCGCTTCCGCCCCGATGCACCTGGCGGTGACCGCCCCGGACGCCGGGACGACGCTCACCGACGTGCTGACCGCCCCGTCGTCGCTCACCGCCATCCGTGAGCTGGCCGCGAGGCTGCCCCGGTGGGCCAACTTCATCGAGGAGCATCCGTTCGGGGCCGGTTAGGGGCGGCCCCGGCCGCTAGGCGACGAGCCGGACCGAGCCGCTGAGGCCGTTCGCGTTCTCTCGTTCGTGCGGCACCGCGACTTCCCGAACCCAGCCCTCGCGCCTCGCGGCCGGCTCGCACAGGCCGCAGACCGGTCGACCGGACCGAAGCGGCCTGCCTCCGTTCCAGAGCCGGAAGGCCTCGCCGGCAATCAGGTTCCGCCGGCAGAGCGTGCACATGGTCACGCCTCGGGACTGTAGGAGCGCTGCCGGACAGCAGCGGCGCGAATACCCGTCCAGAGTCGTACTGATAATCTGCCGAACCACGAAACAGGCCAGGGGGGTCGTGGCCGTCCGACGGGAGCCCAGCCAGTTGGACGAACGCGAAAAGGCGATCGAAGCGTGTTGCGACGAGTCCGTCGGGCGAATACGGGCTGCCGTCCCCGGCGCTGACGTCACGTGCGTCCTTCGTGCGGGCCCGAACGTCCTCCGGATGGTCGCGCACCGCGGCAACCTCCGCCAGATCTACGAGTTCCCGCGCCACCTGGGTGGCGTCATCTGGCGCGCCGCCGAGCAGGATGACACGCAGGTGGTCGAGGACGTGACGAGCGACCCGGACTACATCGCGGTCGATACGAGCGTCCGCTCCGAGATCGCCGCGCCGGTTCGAGCCGCCGGCTCCGTCGTCGCGGTCATGAACGTCGAGACCGCCGAGCGGGATTTCTCGGACGAGGACGTTCGCACCGTCGAGTCCGAGGCCGCCCGCCTCGGCCAGGCCCTCGAGCCGTACTACTCCTCGTAGACGAAGAAGCCCCGGCCCGCCTTGCGCCCCAGGTGACCGGCCTGCGCCATCCGGACGAGCCGAGCGGGCGGGGCCAGCCGCGGCTCACGCAGCGCCTCCCACAGGGCTTCGCTCGCGTGCACGTGGATGTCGACCCCGATCAGGTCGACGAGCGCGCACGGCCCGATGGGCCAGTTGAGCCCGAACCGCATGGCGCGATCGAGATCCTCCGGGCTCGACGCCCGCCTCGTCGATCAGCCGCACGCAGTCGTTCAGGAGCGGGATCAGGATCCGGTTCACGACGAAGCCCGGCGTGTCGTTGCAGCGAATCGGCTCCTTCCCGAGCTCGCTCGCAAAGGCGTAAGCACGCTCGTAGCTCTCTTCCGAGACGAGCGCCGTCCGCACCACCTCGACGAGCGGCAGAACGGGCGCCGGGTTGAAGAAATGGAGCCCGACCACGCGCTCGGGCCGCTGCGTGTCGACGGCGCGATCTCTGTCACGGAGAGAGCGGACGTGTTCGTGGCGAGAACAGCGTCGGTTGCGACGATCCCGTCGAGCTCCCGGAAGAGCTAGCGCTTCGCCTCGAGCTCTTCGACGATCGCCTCGAGCACGATCTCGCACGACCCGAGCCTGCGGCTCGGTCGGTTGTGACCGCGAGGCGCTCGAGCGCGGCACTCTTGTCCTCGGCCGAGAGCCGTCCCTTCTCGACCCCGCGCGAGAGATAGTGATCGATCCGGGCGCGCGCCCGCTCGCAGAGCGCCTCGTCCACCTCGACCCCGATCGTCCGGAAGCCGGCCTGGACGCACACCTGCGCGATCCCGGCGCCCATCGTCCCGAGACCCACGACGCCGACAGTCCGTCCGCCCTCCACGGCGGCGTATCCTAGGGTCGTGGCGGCGACCCTGACCGAGAAGAAGCTCCTCGTGGACGGCGCCTGGCTCGAGACGGGCGAGTGGCAGGAGGTGCGCTCGCCCTACTCCGGCGACGTGGTAGCCCGCGTGGCCAGAGCCGACGCCGCGCTCGCCCGCCGTGCCGTCGACGCCGCGGCGAACGCAATGGCCGAGCCGCTCCCGGCCCACCGCCGAGCCGAGATCCTCGACCGAACGGCCGAGCTCGTCGCGGAGCGGCGGGACGACCTGGCGCGGACGATCGCCTCCGAGGCCGGCAAGCCGCTGAAGGCAGCGACGGGTCGAAGCAGAGCGGGCCGTGTCGACCTTCACGATGGCCGCGGTCGAAGCGCGTCGTCTGGCCGGAGACATGGTCCCGATGGACGCTTCGCTCGGCCGGCGCCGGCAAGATCGCGTTCACGCTGCGCGTCCCGATCGGCGTCGTCGGTGCGATCTCGCCCTTCAACTTTCCGCTGAACCTCGTCGCGCACAAGATCGCGCCCGCGCTCGCCGCAGGCTGCGCGGTCGTCCTCAAGCCGGCCGGACAGACACCTCTGTCTCGCGCTCCTCGCTCGCCGAGCTCGAGACCGAGGCCGGGCTCCCACCCGGTTGGCTGAACGTCGTCGTCGGGCCCTCGTCCGAGATCGGAGACGTGCTCGTCGAGGACGAGCGCGTGAAGCTCATCACGTTCACGGGCTCTTCGGAGGTCGGCTGGAAGCTCCGCGAGCGCGCCGCCCGAAAGAAGGTCACGCTCGAGCTCGGGAACTCGACCCCGGTGATCGTCGAGGCTGACGCCGACGTCGAGGACGCCGCGTCGAAGGTCGCCATGCACGCGCTTCTCGTTCGCCGGCCAGAGCTGTATCTCCGTTCAGCGCGTCTACGTGCACCGGGACGTCTACGACGACTTCCTCGACCGGCTCGTACCGAAGGTCGATGCGCTCACGATCGGCGATCCGCTCGACGAGGAGACCGACGTCGGCCCGGTCATCGACGAGGACGCGCGCGAGCGGATCCTCGCGTGGATCGACGAGGCGCGGCAGGGCGGCGCCCGAATTCTTGACCGGCGGTGAGCCCGAAGACGGGGTGATCCGTCCCGACGGTCATCGCGGACGTCGCAGCCCGACATGAAGGTCTCGTGCCAGGAGGTCTTCGGGCCGGTGGTGAGCGTCGCGCCGTACGACTCGCTCGCCGAGGCGATCGACCTCGCGAACGGCACCGAGTACGGGCTCCAGGCGGGGATCTTCACGGCGAGTCTCGACGCTGCGCTCGAGGCGCGGCACGAGGCTCGAGTTCGGGGGCGTCACGGTCAACGAGGCACCCGACCTTCCGCGCCGACCAGATGCCGTACGGCGGCGTCAAGGCCTCGGGTAACACGAAGGAAGGCCCCCACTACACCGTGCGCGAGATGACCGATGAACGCCTCGTCGTCATCCAGCGCTAAGAGGAGAACGCCTGGAGCGGTCTAAACTCGCGGGCGGGATGAGACTTCACCGCCTGCCGTTCTTCGCGGGCGCCAGGCCCGCTCCGCCGCCCGGCGAGCCGGTCGACGAGCGCCCCGCCGCCAGAGGACGCTCGAACCACCCGCTGCTCCGCCGCCTCCGCCACCCCTCACGCCGGTGTCCGCACGGCGCGAGCGACGGTCGCTCGTGCGCCGGCGCGAGGTCGAGCTCCGCGACGTCGGCGGCCTGGCCGTCGAGATGGTCCGCCGTGACCGCTTCAAGCCTGACCTCCTCGTGGCGCGCTGCAACGACGTGCTGGCGCTCGAGCAGCGGATCTGGGATCTGGACTCCTACCTGGCGACGGCCGAGGCAGCTCCGCCGGCGCTTCGCGCAGGCGACCCTCTGTCGCTGCGGCGCGCCGCTCATCCGCGGAGCGCACTTCTGCTCCCACTGCGGCCGCCCGCGGCCGAGACGCCCCCCGTCGTCGCCTGCAGCCACTGCGGGAATCCGCTGCCGGCGGACGCGAACTTCTGCTCCGTACTGCGGGAACTCGGTCGGGACCGACGACCTCGTGGGCCACGAGCGCCGATCGAAGACACGCTCGTCGCTCCGCGCCCGAGCGGTGGAGCCTGATGGAAGCCTCCGGCCCGCCCCCGCCTCCGCCGAACCGGACGGGGACGCCGCTTCCACCCTCCGGCCCGCCGCGCTGTCCCCGGTGCGGGGCCGAGCACGAGCTCGACCAGGAGTACTGCCTCGAGTGCGGCTTGCGCCTTCAACCGCTCGGCGCGCCCGGCGCCAGACCGTCGTCCGGCGGGAGCTCTGGTCTCGCGACTCGCCGGCCTGGCTCTGGGCGACTCTCGCTTGCGCTCCTGCTCGTCGCCCTCGTCGCCGGGCGCGATCGCAGCGGTGGCGGCCACCCGGGACGACGACGAAGCCAGGCGGGCCGGCCGGTCGTCACGACCGAGCCGCGGAACCACCGAGACGATCGGCACGATTCACCGACACGGCCCCGATCACGATTCCGACGACAGAGCCGACCGGGACGACCGAGACGATCCTGCCGACCGGCACGACGCTGACGCGTTCCGACGATCACAACCGCCACGACGACCACCGTCCCGACCACGACGACGACCCCCTCGGGCTCGATCCGGTCCTGGCCGGCCGGCAAGGACGGCTACACGATCGTCCTCTCGTCGACCGAGACCTCCCGCGGCCGCGCACCCGGCCGAGCGGAAGGCGAACGACGCGATCGACGAGGGCCTCCCCGACGTGGGAATCCTGAACTCGAGCGACTACCTGACGCTGAACCCCGGCTACTACGTCGTCTTCACCGGCATCTACGACACGCTCTCCGACGCGCGCGACCGCGCTCCCGACCGCGCGCTCCTTCCAGCCGCTCGCCTACGTCCGCGAGATCACGCCGTAGCCCTACCTGCGCGTTTCAGAAGTCGGCTGCCGGGGACTTTGTAACACGGTCGGCGGCAGGTAGACTCGCCGCGGGGCCGGGATTCAAGGGCTTCTTAACGCCGCGTTAACGTTCTTTTGCAGGGATTTAACCGGAGGGCTGGATAATTGCCGATGGAACCCGCCGAGAAGAGGATGCTCTTCCGCATGTATCAGTACTCGCGAGCCATCTACCGCTCGATCAAGGACCTGATCGACCCCTACGTGCCCGTCCGAGAGCAGGTCGAGTACCGACGGGCGGTGCTCGAAGCCTGCGAGGAGACGGTCGGCGCGGCTCGCCAAGGATCCGCGCTACTTCGCTCGTCCCGAGCGGACGCTCTTCCAGGACATCCGGCGCTACTTCCCGATCACGCATCAGGCCCAGGTCGCCTGGGCGGTGAGCCAGGGCATCGGCGCCGCGGTCGACTTCATCGAGGAGCAGATCGAGTCCGGCGCGTTCGACGGCGGCGTCTCCCGCTGTCGGGCGACGACGCGCAAGGGGAAGCCCTGCCAGCGCGCGCCGCTTCCCGAGCGCGAGTACTGCCCGTCGCACCAGCACCTCGAGACGCGCAAGGCCGCCTAGAACGGCGGTTCTCCGGCTCGCGTGCGAGCCCCAGTCTCCATGGTGCCTCTGTGATCCCCGAAGCTCCGCTCGAGCGGACCGAGGCGGTCTCGTGCCCGCCGGGCGGGGCTGGTTCGTCCTGAACGCCCGCGACGCGCAGTGGCACCGGCGTCCTGGGAAGGCGAGCGTGAGCTTCACCGGCAAGAGCGAGTTCGAGGCCGAGACGTACTTCCCGCAGCTCGGCGTCAACCTGATCGTGCTCGAGCCGGGCGAGCCGAACGCGATGTACCACTGGGAAGCCGACCAGGAAGGGTTTCTTCATCCTCTTCGGCGAGCCGGTTCTGATCGTGGAGGGCGAGGAGCGGCCGGCTGCGGCAGTGGGATTTCGTCCACTGCCCACCCGAGACGAGACACGTCTTCGTCGGAGCCGGCGACGGTGCCTGCGGGATCCTGGCCGTGAGCTCGCGGGAGTTTCAGGCGACCGAGCGCTGGGGCGGCTACGTCGCGGACGACGCTCGCGCGCCGCCACGGCGCAAGCGTCGACAAGGACACCACGATGCCGACGTCGCCTACGCGCCCGTCGCGAGCTCGGAGCCCTCGCACTATCGCGAGGGCTGGCTCCCCTCGCTGTGAGCGGCTCAGCCCAGGCTGGCTGAGGGTACGGCGCTCGGTGCTGCCGGAGGCTCCTCGAGCACGAGCTGGCGATGCGCCTCGAGGTTCGAGACGCTGACTCCGACGAGTCGAAGCGCGCCTGGCCGGTCGCCTAAGGCCCGGTCGACGAGGACGCAGGCGAGCTCGCCGATCCGCTCGCCGTCGTCGATTCCGACCTCGAGCGTCGTCGAGCGGCTCCGGATCGAGAAGTCCGGATAGCGCACCTTCGTCGTGACCGTGCGTGCTGCCTGACCTCCCTCGACGAGCCGATCCGCGACGCGAAGAGCCATCCGCCGCAGCTCGTCGTGCAGGCGCTCGCGGTCGGTCACGTCGCGGGGAAAGGTCTCTTCCTGTCCGATCGACACGCTCTCGGTGCGAACTCGAGGCGGCGAGGGTCGATGCCGCGCGCCCGGTCGCGAAGCATCCGCCCCACCTTCCCGGGCAGGAGCGCCTCGAGCAGGCCGTCGTCGAGGGCGGCGAGGTCGCCGACGGTCGTGAGCCCAGCCCGGTGCATTCGCTCGTCGGCACGCGGGCCGACTCCGGGCAGCCGCCGGAGCGGCAACGGCGCGAGGAACGCTGCTTCACCCCCCGGCCGCACGACGGTGATCCCGCCGGGCTTCCGGCGATCGGACGCGACCTTCGCCACCACCTTGCAGGTCGCAACGCCGAGCGAGCACGTGAGGCTGGTCGCCGCTCGTACCGAGGCCTGCACGGCCTCGGCGATCGCACGCGCCTCGGAGAAACCACGCGCGACCTCACCGACGTCGAGGTAGCCCTCGTCGAGCCCGGTCCGCTCGACAGCTCGGCACGACCTCGCGGACCGCAGCCCAGACGAGGCGCGAGTAGCGACGGTAGAGGTTCGCGCTCGGCCGGACGAAAACGGCGTGCGGGCAGCGGCGGAGTGCCTCCGCGCTCGCCATCGCCGAGTGGATGCCGTAGCGACGCGCCTCGTAGTTCGCCGTCGCGACGACACCGCGCCCGTGCGGGTCGCCGCCGACCACCAGCGGCTTGCCTCGAAGCTCCGGCCGTTCGAGCTCCTCGACCGCCGCGAAGAAGGCGTCGAGATCGAGATGCGCAAGGATCGCTGACGGGGCGGGCTCCACCTCGGGAAGAATAGGACCTGTGTCGCACGACACCGACAAGCTGATCCGGCAACTCTCGCTCGTCGCGTTCCTCATGGCGGAGCGGCGGCCGATCACGGCCCGCGACGTCAAGACGAACGTCGAGGGCTACTCGGAGATGTCCGACGAAGCCTTCGCCCGCCGCTTCTACTCCGACCGCGCGGAGCTGATCCAGCTCGGCGTGCCGCTCCACTCGCAGCGCGACGAGTTCACCGGCGAGGAGCTCTACACGCTCCGCTCGGAGCAGTACTTCCTCCCCGCCCTCCAGCTCGACGACGACGAGCTCGCGGCTCTCCAGACAGCGTTCCACGTCCTCGACGGCCGCTTCGCCTACGCGGAGCCGCTTCGTCTCGCCCTCCAGAACCTCGCGCTCGGCCGCGGCGGCCCGCTCGAGTCGACCCGCGAGGCCGCTGTCCAGGTGCTCGACCCGGAGTACTCGGAGGAGATGTCGGGGCGGCTCACCAAGCTCGAGGGCGCGATCTCGAAGGGCCGGACCGTGAAGTTCGCCTATGAGCGGGCCGACGGCAGGAAGGGTGAGCGGACCGTCAATCCCGTACGCCCTCTTCTCGGAGAACGGCTCGTGGTACGTCGTCGGCTGGGATCACGACCGCAAGCGAGATCCGGACCTTCCGCGCCTCACGGATCCAGGGCGACATCCGCTTCGCGACCCGGCGCGAGCGGGACTTCCGCATCCCGGAGGACTTCGACGCGGCCGAGCATCGTGGGCTCGCGGCCTGGCAGCGCGGCGAGCTCGTCGGCGAGGCCCGGGTCGAGCTCGCCGACGATCTCGTCTGGCAGCGTCGAGCGGGCCTTCTCCGACCGGAGCTCGGTCGAAGGATCGACGCTCGTTACGCAGCTATGCCGACCTCGGGACCGCTCGCCTCCTGGATCCTGAGCCAGGCGGGCCGTGCACGTCCGATCGAGCCCGCCGGATCTCGTCGAGCTCGTCGAGAGCTCCGTCGGGCGCGTGCTCGAGGCGCCACGAGGGCGAGCCCCCGAAGCCGCCGCGCGCTGCGCCGCAGGGCCGCGGGGCCCGCTCCAGCGGAGCGAAGCGCCGGCCCGGTGGCGCCCGAGCGGTTCGGGCTCCTCCAGGCGCTCCTCGCCTATCTGCTCATGCGCTGCGGCGACGAGCCGTCCGCGGACATTCCGGCCGAGGAGCTCTCGGAGCGGTTCCACATTCCGGTCGAGCACCTCGACGAGCATCTCCAGCTCCTGAATCTCGTCAACTTCGGCGGCGGCTGCTACGCGCTCTACGCCTCGCTCGATGGAGGCGTCGTCCACGTCGAGAAGGAGCTCTGGGGAGACACCTTCCGGCGTCCCCCGCGCCTCACACCGCTCGAGGCCCGTGCGATCAGGCTCGCGCTCGAGTTCGTGGGCCCGATGATCGCGGCAGACGCTCACACGCCGCTCGACCGGGTGCGGCAGAAAGCTCGAGGAGACGTTCGGCCAGTTCGAGCGCGACGACGACGCGGACGCCGAGCCGTTGGCCGAGACGGAAGAGGAGCGCCTCGTCCGCACGCTCTCCGAGGCGATGCACGAGCACCGCCTCGTCGCGTTCGAGTACCTGAAGCCCGGCGAGACCGCGGCCTCGACGCGTACGGTCGAGCCCTACTGCGTTCCGCCGAGAGCTGCCGTACTGGTACGTAGATGTCTGGGACCGCGACCGCGGCGGCGTGAAGACCTTCCGGGTCGACCGGATGCGAGAGGCGCGCAAGCTCGACGAGACATTCGAGCCTCGGCCCGGAATCGTGCCGAACTCCTTCGAGAACGCACGGACGGCCAGGGTGCTCTACTCCAAGGGAGCGGCCCGCCGCCGCCTCGAGCGCGGCTCGGCGCAGCCGCTCAGCGGCGGCGCGGCGGTCGAGGACCGCGTCTTCGGGAGCCTCGACTGGCTGGCCAGCGAGATCCTGGAGCAGCGGGGAGAGGCGGTCGTCGTCGAGCCGCCGGAGGTCCGCTCGGAGCTCACGGAGCGGTTCCGTGAGATCGCGGCCGAGCTGACCGCCGCTCCCGCCGGCAAGCGGCGGTGAGTGCGGGCGCGCCGGCTAGGCCTGCGCCCGGCCGCTGAAGTGAAGCGGCAAGACCTTCCCTCCCCAAGTGACCTCGGGCGCCCTGCGTACGACTTCGAGAGTTCCCGCGCCCTGCCACACCTCGGCCATCATCGTCTCGGGACGACCCTCGCTCCGGAGGTGCGTCAAGACGCTCTGGACGAGTGCCGGCTCGTCGATGTCCCCGACCGCCGGACTGACCAGTAGCCGTATACGCGTCGTCCCGTCCGCGTCCTCCTGCTCGGCGAACTGGTAGTCGACCGGCCCGCCGCCGAACCGGCCCGGCAGCACGCTTTCCGTCAGCTCGAGGAGCTGGGGCACGAACATCGTCATGCCCTCGCTCGTCAGCTTCTCGTAGCTGCGAATCGTCTCGAGGTGCGTCGTCAGGCCGGCCTTCTGCACGCCGCAGCCGCAGTCGCGCTCGCCGACGACGGCCGTGTCGCCGCTCTCGACGTTGATCATGACCTTCCCCGAGCTCGACGCCAGGCCGGTCAGGTAGAGCGCGCCGACGGACAGCCCGCCGGGCAGCCCGCGCGCCCGTTGGCGGACGGCTACCCGCGGGGTAATCACGTGGCACTCACCGGGCGTCGCCGGGGCGGAGCACGGCATCCCGACCCAACCGATCTCGCTCATCCCGTAGGAGCTGACGCCTTCCGCGCCGACGGACGCGAGCACGTCCGCCTTCGCCTCTGTGTACGCCTCGCCGCCGAGCGAGAAGAGCGTGCCTGAGACGTCAAGCCCGTGCTCGCGGGCGGCGGTGCAGATGCGAACGGCCGCGCTCGGCGTGGTGGCGACGAAGGCGGCGGAACCCGTGGCAACCTTCTCGGCGAGCCAGCGCGCGATCCGGTCCGAGTTCTCGGCGGGCGTGTACCTCGGCCAGCCGAAGCCTGATCCCTTGGCCCTCGCAACGCCCCAGGCCGCAGCGAGCAGAGACACGGCACGGAGCGACCGCTCGTCCGTCCGGTAGGCGGTGAGGGAGAACCAGCGCTCCACCGAGACGCCCATGCGGGCCAGGATCACGCAGCTCATGAGGCCGCTCAGCGCCGGTGGCAGCGGCGCCACGATCGCCGCCGGTCGACCCCGGACGCCGAAAGCGTCGAGGAAGACGATCCCGTACGTATTCGTATCCGCGAGCGCGGCGGCCGTGACAGCCACGGGCCGCGCCTTCCCCCCGGAGCCGCCGCTCGTCGCGGTCAGGAGCCGGGCGGTGGGGACGTCGAAGTCCTCAGCCGTCACGTGGAGCTCGAGTGAGCCGCGCCGGATCGGTCGGCGGCCCTTGAACTCCTCGATCGTTACGTAGACGCCGGCGTCGTGCAGCCGGTCGAGAGCCCCTTCGACATCGTGCTCCTCGACGAGGGCCTCGACGTCGCCCGGCTCGAGTCCGGCGTGCTCGAAGAGCGAGGCATACGGGCTCGTGGGGCACTCGTACACGGCGCGGCGCAGGTGCGCGAGAAAGGCCGGGCCGCGCCCGGCTAGGTCGCGAGCGACGCGCCGCCGGTTCTCCTCGTCGTCGGACGGCTCGGAGAGGAAACGCCAGAGTCCGCGGACGTACTGTGCGTACTGCCGGCCCTCGTCGGCCAGCTGCGCCGGGGTCATGCGGTGATTATCTCGGCGGATCGGCTCGAAGTCGAAAGCGCGAAGGCCGGCGGCAAGCGCCGCCGCTGCGATCCGCGCTTCGACTCGTCCCCGCTGTCAGGCGAGGCGGTCGAGCGCCCACAGTGCGTGGTCGCGGAGCAGCGGATCGTCTTGCTCCGCCCACGGCGCCACGGAGGACACAAGCGATGCGTCGCCGGAGTTTCCCGCCGCGACGAGTGCGTTCCGGCGGAGGTAGCGGCCGTCGTTGCGCGGGACGTAGAGGCGGTCGTAGCGCTCTGTGAGGTCCTCGTCGGTCGCCTCCAGCCAGTCGACAAGCGAGACGTGCGGCTCGGCGCCTGCGGGAAGCAGCTCTCCGGCCCGGCGCTTCTCGACGCCACGGTTCCAGGGGCACACGTCCTGGCAGATGTCACAGCCGTAGACCTGAGCGCCAAGCGGCTCCCGGTACTCCTCGGGGATCGGCGCCGGCGCCTGGCTCCAGTAGGAGAGACACCGAGTCGAGTCGAGCACGCCGGGGTCGTCGAGGGCGCCGGTCGGGCACGCGTCGACGCAGAGCCTGCAGGAGCCGCAGTCGAGCGAGAGCGGCGGGCTCGGCTCGATCTCGACGTCGGTGACGACCGTCCCGAGCACGACCCACGAGCCGTGACGCCGCGTGATGAGGAGCGTGTTCTTGCCGTAGAACCCGACGCCGGAGCGGGAGGCGCCCTCCCGGTCGACGTGCTGGTTCGCGTCCACGAGCACGCGGTAGCGTCCGCCGATCCGCCGGCCGAGCAGGTCGAGCTTCTCCCGGAGCTCGGCGTAGCGGTCGCTCCAGGTGTACCGCGGCAGCCTGCCGTGGCCCGCCGGCTGCTCGGGCTCGGGCGCGTAGTAGCAGAGCGCAGCCGAGATCACGGAGCGCGCACCGTCGAGCAGGGACTCGGGGTGGCACGAGATCTCCGGCTGCGCCATCGTGAAGCGCATGCCGGCGAAGAGCCCGCGCTCGCGCCGCTCCCTGATGTGACGCTCGGTGTCCTCGTAGGGCTCGGCCGGCGCCGCTCCGACCACGTCGAGGCCGACGTCCTCGCCGAGGAGCTGGAGCTCCGCTTGCAGCACGCGCCCAAGGTACCACCGGGTCGCGGTTAGGATCCCGCGCCGTGCGAGCGATCCGGATACATGAGGACGGCGGCCCCGAGGTACTCAGGCTCGACGAAGTCGAGGACCCGGTCGCCGGCCCGGGCGAGGTGCTCGTGCGCCTTCGGGCCGCGTCCTTGAATCGGCTCGACTGCTGGATCCGTCAGGGCCTTCCATCCGTGCCGAAGCCGCGCATCCTCGGAGCCGACGGGGCCGGCGTGGTCGAAGAGCTCGGCGCGGCGGTAGAGGGGCTCGAGCAGGGCCAGGCAGTCGTTCTGAATCCCGGACTCGACGACGGAGCCAAGATCATCGGCGAGCACATGGACGGAACGCACGCGGAGTTGATCGCGGTGCCGCAGGAGTACGTCCATCTGCTGCCGGAGGGCCTCGAATTCGAGGAGGCGGCGGCGTTCCCGCTCGTCTACGAGACGGCCTACCGGATGCTCGTCACGCGCGCCGGGCTCCGCGAGGACGAGTGGGTCCTCGTCTGGGGCGTCGGGAGCGGGGTCGGGAGCGCCGCGCTCGTGATCGCGAAGGCCCTCGGAGCGAAGGTCGTCGCGACCTCGTCAGACGACGCGAAGCTCGACCGCGCGCGAGACCTGGGCGCCGACGTGGTCGTGAACCACGAGTCGGGCGATGTCGTCGCGGCGGTCAAGGAGGCCGCGGGCGGAGTCGACGTGGTCGTCGAGCACGTGGGCGAGGCAACCTGGACGACGCTCGCTCCAGGCAGCGAGGGCAGGCGGGAGGATCGCCGTCTGCGGAGCGACGTCCGGACCAAACCCACCCGCGAGCCTGCACCGGATCTTCTGGAAGCAGCTCTCGATCCTCGGCTCGACGATGGGGACACGCGAGGACTTCGCAGCGGTCTACGAGCTCGTCGCCTCAGGTCGAGTCCGACCGGTTGTCGATCGGGCCTTCCCGCTAGAGGAGGCGGCCGCAGCGCACGAGTACCTGGAGAGCGGGCAGCAGTTCGGCAAGGTGATCCTCACCATTCCCTAGCCGCTGCGGGCTTTCCCGGGGTCTAGCCGAACCCGAGGATGAACTTGGCGTCCTCGGACATCTTCTCGGGGCTCCACGGTGGATCCCAGGTGAGCTCGGTCTCGACGTGGTCCACGCCCTCGACGTCCTGAGCCGCCTCGGCGATCTGCTGCTCGATGAGCGGCCCGACAGGACAGCCCATCGACGTGAGGGTGTAGGAGACGTGGACGTTTGTTCCGTCCACCGCCACGTCATACAGGAGCCCGAGCTCGACGATGTCCATGCCGAGCTCCGGGTCTTCGACGACCCGGAGCGCGTCGATTACCTCTTCGCGACTTGGCACACAGCGAGTCTAGCGGCGTGCGCGAGGCCAGCCGACGCCGCGCACTTTTTCCCGCGCGCCCGAGTAATCCGGGACCCGACCCCTCCCGCCTTACCCGGCTACGAGCCTAACGCGAGAAAGCGCACGCGTGGCACACGGAGCCGTCAAGAAAACGACCTTCCGGCGCGCGAACCGCCTATCCGAGAAGACGCACTTCCTCGCGCCGCTCGCGCGCGAAGAAGTGGATCCCGTCGACGAACCGCACCCAGTTGTGCCGCGTGCACATGACGACGGAGTGCGTCCGGGCGCTGTCGGCCAGGTACCGAACCCCGCGCAGGAGATCCGAGTTCGAGACGCCGGTCGCCGCGACGATCACGTGGCCCGGTGCCAGATCCTCTGTCGTGAACACACGCTCGACGTCGTCGATCCCGTGCTCGCGCGCCTCGTCGATCTCCGAACGCGTCGTCGGCCAGAGCTGCGCCTGGAGCTCACCGCCCGAGGCACCGAAGTGCCGCCGCGGACATGAGCGCCTGCCGGGCGCCGCCGATCCCGATCGCAGAGATGGTCGTTCGTTCCACGGATCGCCGCCGTGATCGACGCGGTCACGTCGCCGTCCTGGATGAGCTTGATCCGCGCCCCGGCCGTCCGGATCTCCTCGACGAGGTCGTGATGGCGCGGCCGGTCGAGCACGATCGCGGTGATGTCGTTCGTGTTCCGCCCGAACGCGCTCGGCGATCGCCCGCACGTTGTCCCCGACCGGGCCTTCAGGTCGATGCGCCCGCGCGCGACCGGCCCCACCGCCATCTTCCGCATGTACGTGTTCGGAAGCTGCGGGAACGCGCCCTTGTCTCCGACTGCGATCATCGCCATCGCGCCGTAGTCGCCGCGCGCCACGACGCTCCGGCCTTCGAGCGGATCGACGGCGAGGTCGTAGGCGCGGCCACCCTGACCGATCGTCGTGCCGATCTCGAGCACGCCGCCGTCGTCGTCCGCGCCGACGACGATGTGGCCCTCGATATCGAGCGCCGTCGAGCGCGTTCGCCATCCCCGTGACGGCAGCCTCCTCGGCGGCTCGGACGTCGCCCCGCCCCAGCCAGCGCCCGCCGGCGAGCGCCGCCCGCTCCGTCGTGGCCGCGAAGAGCTCGCACGGGCAGAAGACGTCCTCGTCCTCGATCTGGCTCACGCCGGCGCGGGCGCGCCGACCGCCCGCTCCACCTCCTCGAGCACGAGCCGGATGACGGCCTCGACCGTCCGGTCGATGCGCGAGTTCTCGAAGACCGGCACGCCTGCGCGCTCGGCCCGCTCGACGAGGTAGGCCTGGATCCGGCGGATGTCGCCGAGCGCATCGAGGTACTTCTCGACGGGTCGCACGCCCTCGGAGATCGCGTCGCGAACCCAGAAGTGGCGCGCGTGCTCCTCCTCGTCGTCGATCGTCAGGAGCACCTGGACGACGATCGCCCCCTCCTTCTGGACGGGGTACGAGGCCCGGGGACGATGTGCACGCCCTCGAGCGCCACCGAGTACCCCTCGGTGAGCGCCCGGTCGATGACGGCGCGTACACCGACGAGGACGTTCCGCGTCTGGTCGTTGAAGCCGACGATCGTCGGGTCACGCGCCTCCTCCGGCGCCGCGACCGCCGCCGCCGCCTCGAAGCTCGAGTAGTGGATCGAGGGCATGAAGCCCTCCGAGAAGAAGGCGCGCATCGTCTGGCGGACGAAATCCGTCGACGCGACCCGAGTGATCCCGAGCCGGTGAGCGACCTCGGTCGTGACCGTCGACTTGCCCGTCCCGGTCGCGCCGCCGACGAGCAGGATCAGCGGCACCTCGAGCTCCTGGAGCGCGCGGTAACGGCGCAGCCCGCGCACGGCCTCCTCCCCTTCGTTCTCGCCCACGATCTGCTCGGCCACCTCGTAGAGATGAGCCTCCGTGTACGAGTCCTCCTGATGCTCGCGGACGAGCTCCTGCTCGATGAGCCGGGCCAGCTCGTAAGCCCGCTCCGGCCGGACTGCCAGTGCCCGGCAGAGTGTCTTCGCCATCAGCCCCTTCGAGTAGGGAAGCCGCGGCTCCTCGTCCTGGCTGAGCGCCTCAGGCGGCCGCCGGTCGCTCATGCGGGAACCTTCGCGTCGACGAGCGCCCGGAGGCGCGCGTCGAAGTCATCGTCGGTCGCGATGACAGCGTTGTCGGCGAAAACCACGTCGACGCCTTGCTCAGCGGCGGCCTCCGCCACGACCTCGATCGCCGCCGCCTTGATCTCGACGAGGAACACATCGGCGTCTCCGGCGCGCTCGAGATCGGCGCGGAGCTCGTCCCGGCTGCTCAGGTTGCCGGAGACGAGCACGACCTCCGCGCCGTGCTCGTCCTCGAGATGCTCGCGCAGCCGGTCGTGGATCGCCTCGGGCGCCGTTGAGAAGAAGGCGACACGCCTGCCCTCGACCGGCTCGACCGGCCGCGGCCGAAGCACGGTCTCGACGACCTCGAGCTCCGGATCGATCTCCTCGATCGCCTCGCGCAGAGCTCGCGCCGGCGCTCGGGCGTCGGCGAGCGGCTCCTCGCACGCCGGTGACGACCACGAGGTCGGAGACCAGGAGCCGGTACGGGCCCAGATAGCCCGCGACCGAGTCGAGCTGCTGCGCGGCACCCGCGACGACGATCCGCGCGTCGGCTGCGACGGGCGGAAGCGCCGCGCCGCTCCCTTCGAAGATGACGAGATCGGGCTCGCGCTCGGCCGCGAGCCGCGCTCCGGCGCTGACGTTCGAGATGAACGGCTCGCCGGCGAGCCCGCCGCCGCAGCGTCGGCAGCCGATGGTCACGACCTGCGCGAGCGCGGCGTCCTCGAGGTAGTCGGAGGCGGCATGGCTACCGCTTCGCGCCAGCTCGAGAAGGCTCTCGACCGTCGGCGGCACGTCCACGACGACCGGCTCTGGCGGCCCGCCGCGGCCCATGGCCACGACGACGACGTCCCGGTCCTGCGCGAGCAGCCGTGCGACGTGACCGGCGACCGCCGTCTTGCCGACCCGCTTGCCGGTTCCGATCACCGCGAGCGACGGCCGCTCGAAGGGCTCGAAGGGCACCGGCTCGAGGCGGAAGTCCGCACCGACGTACGGTGCTCCAGCCGCGAGGGCCCGGCTCGCAAGCCGGAAGCGCTTCGGAGCGTCGAGCACCGGCTCGTCGGACAGGTCGACCACGACCTCAGGAGTCGCTGCCTCGAGCCCGGAGTCGAAGTCGTCGTGGAGCGGCACTCCGTAGTCCTCGCCGCCCTTGATCTTCTCGGTGCCGCCGAGCATGACGGCGGCGACGACCTCGTAGGGAAGCTCGGAGAACGCGGCGCGGACGACGTCCGGATAGTGCTCGCCGTCGACGAGCGCGAGCGCCCGCGGCCGGTCGGCGCTCATCGCCGAGCCGTGACCTCGGACTCGATGCGAGCCGTGTACTTCTCGAACTCGAGCGTGTCGGCCGAGAACTGGATGATCCGCTCCTGGCCGTGGAAGGGGTAGCGGCGCCAGACGTCGACATGGCGGCCCTCGATCTCGATCACGTTGTAGCAGGGCCTCGTCTTGCCTCTGAGACGTAGCGTCGAGACGGTGCCGGTGTTGACGATGAAGAGGTTCTCGAGCCGCCAGGCGTACGGGCACGTGCTTGTGGCCCGGAGAGTACGAGGTTGACGTGAGCCTCCTGGAGCGCCTCGAGCGCATCGCCGGCGTCGTAGACGATGTTGCGCTCCCGGCCGGTGCCGGGGACGGGCAGCAGGTGGTGGTGGAGGACGAAGATCCGGAAGTCCGCGGGCTCGGAGAACTGCTCCGAGGATCCACGGATAGCGGCCCCGGCCGATCTGGCCGTGGTCGAGGTCGGGCTCGCTCGAGTCGACCGCGACGACGGATACGCCGCCCTTGTGAACGACCGAGCTCCGGTCGCCGAAGAGCTCCTCGAAGTGGACGTAGCCGACGTTTCGCGAGTCGTGGTTGCCCGGGATGACGACGAGCGTCTCGCAGTTGATCCGGTCGAGGTATGCCCTGGCCTCGGCGTACTCCTGGCGGAAACCGAAGTTCGTCAGGTCGCCGGTGCAGATGACCATGTCGGCCTCGAGCTCGTTCACCTCGTTGATCGCGCGCTCCATCAGGTTCGGGACGAAATGCGGCGATCCGCAGTGCAGATCAGAGATGTGCGCGATCCGGAACACGTGCCTCCCCGTCGACAGCCGGAGTCTAGTGGCGGGACGCCGCGCCGTCCGTGGCCGCTGCTACCGTGGACGCAGTGACGAGCGAAACGCCTGTTTTCCAGGCATATTGCGGGGTCGAGCCCCCGCGCTTCGTCAACCAGGCAGAGATCGAGGTCGCGAAGCTCCTCGACTTCTACGGAATCCGCTGGGAGTACGAGCCGCGCTCGTTCGTCCTCGAGACCGACGAGGAGGGGCGGGTCATCGAGGCGGCAACGCCCGACTTCTACCTGCCGGACCAGGATCTCTACCTCGAGGTCACGACGATGAAGCAGTCGCTCGTGACCCGGAAGAACCGCAAGATCCGCAAGCTCCGCGAGCGGTATCCCGAGCTCAATGTGAAGCTCTTCTACAAGCGCGACATCGAGCGGCTCGTAGGGAAGTACGGTCTCGACCTCGCCTCGTAGCGCTCCTCGCCTCCGGCTCGTCGGGCCTGACCCGCGCGTCGGAGACGTCTACCTGTCTGCGGATGAGATCGGAGGGCGAGTGTCCGAGCTCGGCGCCAAGATCGCGGACGACTACGCGGGCCGCGAGCCGCTGCTGGTCGGGGTGCTGCGGGCCTCGTTCATCTTCATGGCGGATCTCTCGCGCGCCGTTGCCGATCCCACACGCGCTCGATTTCGTCGCTCTCGCCGGCTACGACGGAGCCCTCGGCGGGCACTCACGCGTGCGGGTCATGAAGGATCTGGAGGCGCCGATCGCGGACCGCGACGTGCTCGTCTGCGACCTCGTCGTCGACACGGGCCTGACGCTGAACTACCTGATCGAATCGCTCCAGTTGCGGAATCCGGCAAGCGTCTCCGTCTGCGCGCTCCTCGACCGGCCCTACCGGCGGCTCGTCGAGAAACTTCCGATCAACTACGTCGGCTTCACCGTGCCCGACGAGTTCTACGTCGGCTACGGATTCGACCTCGACGGCCGCTACCGCGGGCTGCCCGACATTCGCGTCGTCACGAAGCGGTAAAGGCGCCGCTCCCTCGGGAGGAGAGGCCGCGCAAGGCACGAACGGTCCCGGTCCCGACCGGGAGGTTCGTTTGATTTCGCACGTAGGGGTCCGTCTCGCCACCGTCGCCGCCGGCCTGCTCACGCTGGGCGCTCCGTCGTCCGCGCTCGCGTCGTACGAGGTTCGCTGGGGCGACACCCTGACGGGAATCGCAGCGGCTCACGGCACGACCGTGTCCGCGCTCGCCGGCGCCAACGGCCTCGATCCCGCCGGAATCCTCGTGGAGGGAACGGTGCTGAGCCTGCCGGCCGGCGGGTCGGGAGCCTCGTCGGGCGGCTCGTCCTACGTGGTGCAGCCGGGCGACACGCTGACCGGCATCGCAGCACGATCCGGGACGTCGGTCTCCGCGCTCGTGCAGGCAAACGGGATCGCGCGCGCGAACTTCATCCTCGCCGGCTCGACTCTCTCGGTCCCGGCCGCCGTCGCAGCCACCGTCTCCTCACCGGGAGCCGTGGCCGCGGCGTGGTCGGCCCAGGCTGCGATCGACTCCTGGTCGAGCCACTACGGGGTCGACGCGCGCCTCGTCCGCGCGCTCGCCTGGATGGAGTCGGGCTACCAGCCGGGAGTCGTCTCCTCCGCGGGTGCCGAGGGCGTGATGCAGGTGATCCCGTCGACGTGGAGCTACGTCGAGACGGTGCTCCTCGGCACGTCGGTGCCACACACCGCCGACGGCAACGTGCGGGTCGGCGTCGCGTACCTGGCGCACCTGCTTCGAGCCTTCGGCGGCGACGAGCGCCGCGCTCTCGCGGCGTACTACCAGGGCGAACGCTCCGTCCGGACGATCGGCGTCCTGCCGGAGAGCGAGCTCTACGTCGAGGACATCCTGGCGCTCAAGGCCCGCGTCTAGCGCGGCGCCGCTTCGAGGCGCGGCTCAGTTGGCCGCGGCTTCGCCGAGGAGCGACTTCGCCTCGGCGAAGAAGTCCGGCTCGGGCCGCACGCGGTACTCCGGGCCGAGCGCGAGCTGCCTCGCACCCATCGAGGTCTCGAGGGCGACGACAACCGGCGCCTCGCCCGGATACTCCTGCACGAGCTCGGCGAGCTCCCGGATCAGGCCGGCCGGCGCTTTCCGCGCGTCGACCTTGAGCCGCACCTCGCTCCGCTCCGGCGTCGCCTCGAACGGGACGACCTCCATGGCGATCAGCTTCGTCTCCCCCTCCTTGTGGTCGACGCGACCCTTCACGACGAGGATCCGATCGGCGGCGAGGAGCTCCCGCGCCGACGCGTAGACGGAGTTGAACACGACCGTCTCGACCGACCCCGTCAGGTCGTCGAGGCGCATGAACACCATCGGCTCACCGCGCTTCGTCGTCAGCGGCTTGAGCGCGCCGACGATTCCGCCGACAGTCACGACCTCGCCGTCGCGGCGCCGCTCGACGTCGGCGATCGCGCAGTCGATCTTGCGCCGCAGCGACTCGCGAACGCCCTGAAGCGGATGCTCCGACACGTAGAGCCCGAGCGACTCCTTCTCGAGCTGGAGCAGAATCTTCTTGTCGTACTCGTCGGCCGGCATCGTCGGATGGTGCCGCGGCCCAGGGAGCGCATCTCCGTCGCCGCCGCCCAGGTCGAAGATCGAGCCCTGGCCGGACAGCCGGTCGGCCTGCGCCTTCACCCCCCACCCGACGAGCCGGTCGAGCAGCTCGCACTCGTTGTCGAGCAGCCCCTTCCGCGAGACGCCGGTCGACGCAGAGCGCCCCGCACTTGACGAGCGCCTCGAGCGCGCGCTTGTTGACGAGCTGCGCGTCGACTCGCTCGACGAAGTCCCAGACCGACTCGAACGCGCCGCCCTCCTCGCGCGCTCGCACGATTGCGCGCGCCGCCGACTCCCCCACGTTCTTGACCGCGTTCAGCCCGAACCGGATCTTGCCTTCGACGACCGCGAAGTCCGACATCGACACGTTCACGTCGGGCGGCAGCACCTCGATCCCCATCTCGTCGCAGGCGGCGACGTAGAACGGCACTCGGTCCTTCGTGTTCATGACGGACGAGATGAGCGCCGCCATGTACTCGGCCGGGTGGTGCGCCTTCAGGTAGGCGGTCCGGTAGGCGATCAGCGCGTAGCAGGCGGCGTGCGACTTGTTGAAGGAGTAGTCCTGCGCCTGCTCCATGTCCTTCCAGAGCTGGTTCGCGACCGCCGGCGTGACGCCGTTCGCCGCGCACCCCTCGAGGAACTTGTCCTTCAGGGACGCCATCAGCGAGTGGATCTTCTTGCCGATCGCCTTCCGGAGATCGTCCGCCTCGGCCGGGCTGAAGCCGGCGAGCTGCTTGGCGATCTCCATGTACTGCTCCTGGTAGATGCAGATCGCCGTACGTCGGCTCGGTGATCGGCCGGAGCCGGTCGTCGAGGAACGACGCCTGCTCGGTGCCCGCCTTCCGCTTCGCGTACACGGGGATGTAGCCCATCGGCCCGGGCCGGTAGAGCGCGACGAGCGCGATCAGGTCCTCGAACTCGGTCGGCTTCACCTGCCGGAGCGCCTCGCGCATCCCCGAGGACTCGAACTGGAAGACGCCCGCTCGACTCGCCGCGGCGCGAGCATCGCGTACGTCTTCGCGTCGTCGAGCGGGATCCGCGTGATGTCGAGCCCGCCCGCGAGCTCGACGGCGGTGTCGATCACGTCGAGGTTCCGGAGGCCGAGGAAGTCCATCTTCAGGAGCCCGAGCGCCTCGACGTCGCCCATCGGGAACTGCGTCACGACCTCCTGGTCGGCGCCCTTCTGCTGGAGCGGCACGTACGTCGGTGAGCGGCCGGTCGCCGATCACGACGCCGGCGGCGTGGATCGAGTCCTGCCGGACGAGACCTTCGAGCGGCGTCGCGAGGTCGACGATCTGGCGGACCAGCTCGTCCCCGTCGTAGGCCTGCCTGAGCTCGGCGCCCTTCTTCATGCAGTCGGCGAGGTAGACCTTCGGCCCCTCGGGGACGAGCTTCGCGATCCGGTCGACCGAGCCGTACGGGACGTCGAGCACGCGGCCGGCGTCGCGGATCGCGGCGCGCGCCATCATCGTCCCGAAGGTGATGATCTGCGCGACGCGGTCGCGCCCGTACTTCTCGGAGACGTAGTTGATGACCTGGTCGCGGCCGTGGACCGAGAAGTCGATGTCGATGTCCGGCATCGACTTGCGGCCCGGGTTCAGGAAGCGCTCGAAGAGAAGGTCGTACTTGATCGGGTCGATGTCGGTGATCTCGAGGCTGTAGGCGACGAGCGAGCCGGCCGCCGAGCCGCGGCCGGGCCCGACGCCGATGCCGTTTCGCTTCGCGAACGCGATGAAGTCCCAGACGATCAGGAAGTAGTCCGCGAAGCCCATCTCGCGGATCGTCTTCAGCTCGAACTTGAGCCGCTCCTGGAGCTCGGGCGTGACGTGCTCGTAGCGCTTCGCAGAGCCCCTTCTCGCAGAGCTCGACGAGGTAGTCGAAGGCGTCGCGGCCGTCCGGGGTCGGGAAGTGCGGGAGCAGGATCCGGCCGAGCTCCATCGTGACGGTGCAGCGCTCGGCGATCTCGAGCGTGCGCGCGACCGCCTCCGGGTAGTCGGCGAAGTCCTGCGCCATCTCGGCCGGGCGTCTTGAAGAAGAACTGGTCGGTGTCGAAGCGCCAGTGGTTCGGGTTCGCGAGCGAGTCGCCCGACTGGATGCAGAGAAGCGCCTCGTGGGCCCGCGCGTCCTCGTGGCTCAGGTAGTGGACGTCGCCGGTCGCGACGAGCGGCAGGCCGGTGCGCTTCGAGATCTCGGCGAGCTGCGCGTTGATCTTCGGCTGGATCTCGAGCCCGGCGTCCTGGATCTCGACGATACGTCGAGTCGCGGCCCGAAGATGTCGGCCGAGCCGCCCGAGCTCCATCTCGGCCTCGTCCTCGTTGCCGTTCTCGAGCGCCTTGCAGACCCGGCCGGAGAGACAGCCGGAGAGCGCGATCAGGCCGGCCGAGTGCGCGCTCAGGAGCTCCCAGTCGACACGCGGCTTGTAGTAGTAGCCCTCGAGGTAGCCGAGCGACGAGAGCTTGATCAGGTTCGCGTAGCCCTCGTTCGACTCGGCCAGGAGCGTCAGGTGCGCGTAGCCCTTGCGCTGCGCCCGCCGGTCGTCGGCGACGTAGACCTCGCAGCCGACGATCGGCTTGACGCCGTGCTTTCCGGCCTCCCGGTAGAGCTCGACCGCGCCGGCCAGCGACCCGTGGTCGGTGAGCGTGACGGCCGGCATCTCGAGCTCGGCCGCGCGGGCCGCGAGGTCGGGGATCCGGCACGCCCCGTCGAGGATCGAGTACTCGGAGTGGACGTGAAGGTGGACGAACGGCGCCTCGGGCACGGGCAGTCCATTCTAGGTCGGGGGGTGGACTGCATCCGTCCGGCAGGTTCATCCCCTGCGGAGGGCCGGGCCTCGTGCTGACGGCCCGACCCCCCACGTTCCCTTTTGCGTGGCTTGTCTAGTTCGCCGCTCCCGGGGATGGCGTGTCGTCGACCGCGAAGTCGGCCGAGTTGTCGTTCGTGTCGTGCCCGTCCGGGCTCCGGGCACCGCTCGTGCCGGGTGCCGCCGCGATCGGTGGCGCGGACGCTGCGGCCGTCTCGACGAATGCGTTCGTCGCCGTGCCCCAGCCGAGGGAGTCGATCACGCCTCCGCTCGCGTCGCGGAGCGCTACTCCTCCAGCCGCGGAGGCGAGCCCGGTCGAGAACGTCCGGTCCGCCGGCTGCGAGCCTGCATACGCGGAGCCTCCGAAGAGGAGGAACTCGCCGGGCGCGAGCGTCGTGCCGTCCGACAAAGTGCCGAGCGAGTTGTCGGTCGTGCCCGCGCCGGAGCGGTAGACGAGCTTCCAGCCACTCAGGTCCGCCGTCGAGTCGCCGACGTTGACGATCTCGACGAACTCGTCTCCGAGTGCGCCCTCGACGCCGACCGAGAACTCGTTGATCCGGACGATCGCTGGATCCACGGGCGGCCCCGCGTCGACGTGGCACTTGATGGTCGCGACGCCCGTGAGCGCGTCGTAGTCGATCTGGATCGAGCCGGCCTCTGAGCCGAGTGTGCAGCCGAGGCCCTCGAGCGCGTCGAAGGACGCGAGACCCGGGCCTGGCTCGCCCTTCTCGCCCTTCTCGCCCTGCGGCCCCTGAGGGCCTGCGGGCCCTGCGGGCCCGGCCGCGCCGTCGGCGCCGTCGGCTCCGTCTACGCCGGCAGGTCCCTGAGGACCAGCGGGGCCCGCGGGCCCAGCCTCACCCTGCTCGCCCTGGGGCCCCTGCGCCCCCGCCGCTCCCGCAGGCCCCTGCGGCCCGCGGATGTTCCACACCAGGTACTGCTCCCACGACCGGCAATCGCCGGGTTTCGAGACCACTCGGAGCTTGCCGGTGTGCTTGGACTTGCACGCGTGGATCGCGTTGTCGTTGACCGGCCCGCGGGCACCCGCGGACACGCCGACCGCGAGCACGAGCGCCAGCGCGAGCACCGCGCCGAGGATGTGGGCCCTCGGTGCTTTCAAGCGCATGCTTCTCCTTCCGTAGAGGGACATGCACTCGGTAATAGCGCCGGCCGAAGCCGATTTGGGCCGCCGCGACACACCTGTTGCGCTTCCGCGCGTGACCCGCTACAGAGTGGCCCGCGCGCCTACGAGAGCGGCCAGCTCGACCAGCCGGGCCTCTTCGCGCTCGGCGCGACGACTTCGTGCCGACTCGCGCACGGGTGACCCGGTCGCTGATTCCGCGCGCAACGATCCCTCCGTGTGGCGCCGAACCGAGCCGCCCGAGCCGGCGATTTCCCGCGACGACGTCGTGGCTATCATGGAAGTGCTCTTCGATATCAGGACGTCGACACACGAGATTCGCGCGTACCTCCTGGGAGACGATGAAGAAGAAGAGAACACCTGAGGAGTGGGCGGAGGAGCAGGCTCGGTTCGAGGCGGGCCAGGCGCAGCTGCTCGAGCGCATCGAATACCACCGCGCCAAACTCGAAGCCGAGCGCCGCGCCCAGGCTGAGAAGCCCCGCGGCCTACGCCGGCTCTTCTCGAGTTAGCGCGCCTCCGCGACCTCAACGAAGCGGCACAGCGCGTTCACGAGCCGCATCTGCTCCACGGTGCGGCAGCTCGCCTCCAGCAACCGCGGGCTCGCGACCACGTAGGCCAGGCACTTCGCGCGCGACACGCCGACGTTCAGCCGGTTTCGCGAGAACAGGAACTCGAGGCCGCGCGTGACGTCCTCGCCGCTCGAGCTCGCCATCGAGAAGAACGACGACCGGCGCCTGCTGGCCCTGGAACTTGTCCACGGTGCCGATCGCGATCGCACGGTCCGGGATCGCCGCCCGCAGGCACCGCACCTGCGCGTTGTAGGGCGCGACGACGATGAAGTCCCCCGGCTCGAGCGCCCGCTCTCCGTGCTCGTCCAGGTACGGCGTGCCGACGAGCCGCGAGATCTCGGCCGCGACCGCGTCCGCCTCCTCGGGCGACGCCGTCCGATGGCCCTCGTGTCGCACCGCCAGGAAGCGGACCCCGGCTCCGTCGCGCAACGACCGCTCCGACGTCACGGCCGCCGGCTCGAGCCGCCCCTCGTAGAAGGCCTCCGAGACGAACGCGTTCACCTCGGGCCGCATCCGCCACGTCTGCTCGAGGAAGATCCCCATCCCGGGCCGCACGGTCTCGTCCTCGGCGAGCAGGTGCCCGAGCACGGACGCGTCCGCACCCGTGGGATGCGAACCCTGTGAGACCTGCGCGAGCTGGTTCGGGTCGCCGAGGAGGACTAGGTTCCGCGCCGCAGTCCCGACCGCGAGCGCATCCGCGAGCGCGAACTGCCCGCCCTCGTCGACGAAGAGCGTGTCCACGTGCCCGCAGAGCTCCTCGCGGGAGAAGAGGAACGACGTGCCGGCGACGAGATCGAGCTCGGGGTCGAGCATCGGCTCGTTCTTGTCGCAGCTCTCGACGAAGCGGCCCTCGAACGCGTCCTCCCCGCCGCCCTTCTTCCGCCCGCGGAACTCGAACCCCTGCTCGAGGGCGGCCGCCTCGACGTCCTCCAGGAACTTCCCGATCGCCTTGTGCGAGAGCGCCGTGATCCCGACCCGCCGCCCGGCCCGCATGAGCGCGATCGCCATCCGCGCCCCGTTCCACGTCTTCCCCGAGCCGGGCGGCCCCTGGACGAAGAGGTAGCTCCCGCCGAGCGAGGGGGCCGCCTCGGCGAGCGTCCCGTCGAGCCTGGCGCGCGGCGGGCGCCGCTCCAGGATCTCGACGAGCGCCGGGTAGCCCTCCTGCGCTTTCGCGAATCGGAGTATCGCCGCCTGCTGCTCCGGCGTATGGAGCGGGCTCGGAGGAATGAGCGCGCGCGGGAGCGGCTCCTCGGCCCGGTTGACTGCGCGCCGAAACGTGAGGATGCCCCGTTCGTCGTCCACGGTGACGTTGTAGGACTTGCCCGTCGCGGGATCCTCGACCTCTCCGCCGATCTTGTGCTCCTGTGGCGGGAAGCGGAGCGTGTACTCGTACGACCGCGCAGGAGGCGGCAGGCGCACCGGCTCGCCGACGAGCTCGAGTGAGCCGATCGTGTCCGAATCCTCGAGGAGCTCCTCGTCGTCCAGCTCGTGGTGGTGGAAGTACTCCCAGTACTGGGGCCGGAGCTCGCGCCAGTGGTAGTCGAGGAGGTGCGCGAGGAGCCAGCGCGGCTCGCCCTCCTCGGCACCCTCGAGGAGCTCCAGGCGGATGCGGTCTCGCTCGCGCAGCGCCTCCTGGGTTTCCTCCTTGACCTCACGCTCGTCCGGCGGCGCGCGCCACGCCAGGCCGTCCGGCCGGAGTCCGACGAGCCACTCGTGAAGCTGCCGGAGCGACTCGCAGTCCTCCCGGTTGTAGAGTCGGATCCCGTCGCGGAGCGACTCCTCGCCTGACTCGAGCCAGAGCTCGAAGTCCTCGACCGCCTCGGTGCCGCCCCGCACGTCGGCCGTCCGCTCGAACTCGAAGAGCTTCTCGACCTCCTTGAGCGAGTACGAGTGGACGGACGCGCGGAGCGCCTGCCGCGTGACGCGGAGGAGGTCCACGAGGACCTGGCCGCGCAGGAAGTCGTCGATCTCGTCCTCGCGCGTCGCGTGCTCGCCCATGAGGCGCGTGAGCGCGGTGCGCTCGTAGCCCGCGTAGTGGTACACGTGCATCCCGGGGAAGCGGCGGCGGCGCTCCACGACGTGGTCGACGAAGCGCTCGAAGGCCTCGCGCTCGGAGACGCGGTCCTCGGCCCAGAGCTCCCGGTAGCGCGGCTCGCCGTCCTCGTCGAGCTCGATCCAGCCGGTCAGAAACTCGAGCCCGTACCGGGCCGTGAACCACGGGTGGCCCTCGAAGTCGAGCCAGATGTCGCCCGGGGACGGCTCCGGGAGGAGGCAGAAGCCGCGGTCGGGCTCGACCGGCTCGAGGAGCTGGATCCGGTGCTCGCCGGTCTCGCGCCGGTGGAGCTGGAGCGAGGCCTGGAGCCGAAGCCCGTCGAGCGTCGCCGGGCGCATGCTCTTCACCCTGGTCTCAGGCGGCGTGCGCGCGAGCGCGGTGAGCGTCGTGATGTCGGCCGCGGTCAGCCGGTCGTGCTGAAGCCGCGAGACGCCGGCGACGAGCGTCAGGTGGTCGTCGGCCTCCCACTGCTCGTCGCAGCGAGCCCGGAAGTCGCAGAGCGAGCAGTGCTCGACCGGGTACGGGTAGACGTCGTGGCGGTTCGCAACCGCGTCGAGGAAGCGCTCCTTGAGGCGGTGGTAGTAGGCGAGGTAGTCCGCGGGGCGGAAGGACTCGCGCTCGGAGAGCCCGGTGACGACGTGCATCCGCTCGGGGAGCCGCCCCTGAATCCGCGAGAGCTGCTCGGTGTAGAAGCAGAGCTGGAGGACGTGGCTCGGCCGAGCGTGGCGTGCGAGCTTCGTGTCCACAACCTCGTAGGAGCCGTCGGGCGTGCGCTCGAGGAAGTCGGCTAGGCCGCGCCAGGACCCGTCGAGGAAGGCTGCCTGGTAGATGTGGGGCGCTCCGTCGCGGATGGCCTGGGCGGTGAGCGCGGCGGCTTCGTCCCAGCCGATTTCCCAGGGCTCCGCGATCGCGGCGACTCCGGGCCCGAGCGGGGCGAGGTAGGCGGCTTCGTGCTCGTCCCCCTTGCGAGCGATGAGATCGGCGTGCCGGTTGACCCGGTGGGGCTTCGGAATCTCCCCGAGCGCAACCGCGACCTCGAGCGCCGTCAGGTGCGGGCAGGCAAGGAAGGCGTTGAGCTGGGTGGGTGAAAACCCAAGAGAGCCGTGGGTCGCGTTCACCTCAATGGGCGCGGCCGGGGAGCCGTTACCGGTTGCGAGGCCGTTCCGATCCTGGTCAACCCCACTCAATGTTCGCTCGTGCTCGTCGTGGTGCCAGTCGCAGGCTTCGAAAGGCAGCAGCCTGCAGATCGCGCATGTGAAGTTCCGGGCCGAAATTGACTGCACTCGGCCAGCCTGTCGGTGCTGAGTGCACGCATGGGAAACGGCCGCGTGCCGAATGCGTCACGATTCGTCCGGCGGCTCAATCGGAAGTTGATCGCCGTCCATCCCAAACAACCGGTCAGGGGTCGACGGCTGCGGCTCAACGGGGGCCGGCGAGGATTCCGGCGGTACAAGCACTTCATATGCGATCAGCTGAAGCTCCCCAGGACTCACTTCGATCGGTGCGATCGCCTCATCGGCGTCGTCAATCGGCTCGCCGAAGAGATCAAGCCCGAGCCGGACTACTCCTTCAGCTCCTTCACGTCGCTCCCCGAGCGTTTCAGCCTTACTGAGCCGCCGACGCTCGGCTGAGAACCTTTTCCAGCCAGTGCGTCCGTCGAAGTCTTCGATCCTCACCTGGAGCAGTCGGTCAAGCAGACGATCCGCCCCCTCCACTTCAAGCCCGGTGAGATTGCCACGAAGCTCCTGCCGAAGCTGTCTAGAACGCTCGGAGGCGCCGGCGGCCACTTCGGCAGTTGATCGCTCCAGGGTGAGCTGTCGGGCAAGGTCGTCCGCTGCACGTCGGAGCAGATCCCAGTCGATCACCGTCGGGCCATCGGACGGCCAGGGCGACGCCGCGCGCCGCTCTTGGGGCCTGCAGGCGATCGTTCGAAAGATCGCAACCTCTTCGTACACGGCATCGCCCCACGTTCCATCCGGAAGCCGCGGATAGAACCGCCAGTACGTCTCCCTGTCCTCGTTTCGAGTCTCCGGACCCGCAAGCGCGATAAACACTCCCTGGCCGAGCGGCGAATCGACCGGCAAGCTCTTGACGGACGAGACGCCGACCGGGATGTCTCTGACTCGATCCACGCCCGCCTGCGCAAGGAACGCCTCAAGCGGTTGGCGCATGTAGTCGGTCGAGCCAAGCGTCCACGTGCGCTCGACCTCATCGAGCACCGACACGTCGTCGGCATAGAGGCGACGGATCTGTTCTAGCGTCTGCGCCTGCCGGTCGGCCGCGAGCGGCATTACCTGCTCGTCACCAAGGCCGAGGCCGTGGATCCGGCGAAAGCGCTCGTCCAGACGGGCAAGAAGACCGATGTGACGCTCGAGGCCTTCGGGCGGAAGAAAGCTGACCAGATAGACGGTCTCGTGGGGCGAACCGAGCCTGTCGACACGGCCTGCGCGCTGGACTGCGACCTGGGGGTTGAAATGGAGGTCGTAGTTAATGACCGTGTCCGCGAGTTGGAGGTTGTGGCCCTCTGCAAGGACATCGGTGGAGACGAGGATGTCCGGCGCTTCGTCGCCCTCGACGCGAGCGTGAACCTCATGGGCGTCGCGCCTGGCTGGATCGAACCACGCAGTGATCTCTCCCCGCTTCTCAGCCGACACTGTCCCCTCGACGAGGGCGACCTTGAACCCTTCGGCCACGAGCCGGCCGTGCACGTAACGCGCGGTGTCGCGAAACTGCGAGAAGATGAGAATGCGACGCTTTGCTAGTCCGGGTGAGCCCTTCGCGCTCTGCGCGAGGGGGCGACGAAGGCTTTCCACGAGGGCCGCTACCTTCAGGTCGTCAGCAGGGACGGGCAGGCGCTCAAGGAGTCGAGCGACAACGTGGCGGTCCTGCTCAATCGCAGCCCGGATCGAGACGAGGTCGTACTTCTCTGCATCCGGAAGCTCCGGGGCCTCCGCGAGCACGTCTTCCCAGAGCGCGTCGATCGACGCCTCCTCGTCGGGCTCCTCGGCCTCGTCCCGATCATCCTGCGACTCGTCGGCCAGAAGGCGTTTCACGCGCGGGTCGTCGCGAAGATTGAGCAGGCGCGGCGGGTCGAGCGTCAGCGCTTCAGCTGACCGGCGCATCACCGCATCGACACGCCGAAGGCTCCGCTTGATCGCCTCGGCCGAGGACTGGAAGCGGACCAGCAGGCCCGTCGCCACGAGTGCGGCAAGTGTGCCCGGCCGGAAGTTGACCTCTTCCTCTCCGAGGTCGAGGTCGTGCCCTTCGAGGTCGAGAAGCGGGAGCGGGTCTGTGTGCTCCGGGTCGTCCCGCCGGAACCGCTCCAAGTCGTACGGCGCAAGTACGAGTTCGCGCAGCGCGTGTGCGAACTCATCGAAGAGATCGGCAGTGCCGCCGTATTCGTGGTTGACGTGTACCGGCCTCCGCTGTGGCAGCTTGACCCTTTCCACGTTGAGACCGGCCAGGATCGCCTCCTCTTGCTGTCGGAGAATGTCGCTGCGGCTGCGGCGGACGATCGAACGGTCGAGGATCGGAAACGGATCGGCCTCGCCGCGCTCGACGCGTTTGAGATAGCGCTCGAAGTCCGCAATCTCAGGAACCCAGACGCGCCGGTTGTTCTTCGTCAGGACGCGCAACAGGTTGACGAGATCCCCCATGCCAGTGTTCACCGGCGTAGCCGTCAGAAGCAGCACTCGCCGATCCTCGGCTGCTTCGCCGCCGGTGATCAGGTCGGTGATCTTGCGGAACCAGGTACCGCCGCCGCGCAAACGGTGCGCCTCGTCGATGACGACGAGGTCTGCTTCTTGGAAGGGACGGACGTCGAAGTCGGCCCGAAGCATCTGAACGGTCAGGATCTCGCATGCCCAGTCAAAGCCTTTGTCCTTCAGCTCTCGCTCCCACATCGGGACAAGCGACTTCGGCACGACAAGCAGGATCGGCTTGCCCCGGCCGCGTCGCGGCCCCTCGCGCGTGTAGAGGAAGTGATGGATGACGGCCATCGCCATGAATGTCTTTCCGAGGCCGACTGCATCAGCGAGTAGCGCGCCCCTCGAGCGGCTGTTGAGCAGGCGGATCAGGCGGAAAGCGGCGTCCTCCTGGAACCATTGGAGAGAGAAGCTCGCCCGCTCGAGGGACGGAGGACGATCGATCCCATAGCGTGAGGCGAGCGCGCGGATCAGCAGCTCGTACGGCGTGTACGACTCCGAGACGAGAGGAGTAGCCCGCAGGATCTCGATCAGCTCGCGCGTGTAGTCCCTGGCGCGCGGGTCGTCCCAGTAGCCGTTGAACCAGCCCTCGACCTCTGCGACGACGCCTCTGTCCTGACGCCAGCCGACGAGCTCGCGGTTGCGCGTCAGCCCGTTCGCAGTGAAGTTCGCGCTGCCGATCCCGACCGACTGCTTGAGGAGATATGCCTTCGCGTGCAGAAAGTCGTCGCCTTCCCACAACCTCACGACCGAGTCTCCATTAGCTCCGTGCTTCTCGAGGAAGCCGATCAGCTCTGCGACGTTCTCCGCCTCGGCGCGCGAGGCAAGTCGCGGCGGCTCGGTTTCGTTGCGAATCGCCTGCCGAACGAGGTCCGCGATACGCGCCTCCTCATGCTGCTGCTCGAGGTTCGCGAGTGCCAAGTCCTTTCCGAGTAGGAGACGAAATGCTCTGAGCTGATCGAGCGCCTCCCCAAGAACTCCCCAGACAGAGGGCGCGAAGTAGCCAGAGGCGACCCAGAGACGAGTGGCATCCTCAACGATCTCAGCCGCCAGTCGTTCGGCAACGGAGATCCGCTCGTTGTCGGTGTACGACAGTGTGAGCGGACGAGCGTGGGCCATCAGCGGACGACCCAGAGTGCTGCGTCGCGGCGGATGCCGTACAGGTCCCGGACGACACCGTCGATTTCCGCCTCAACTTCGATGAGCGGATCTCGACTGCGGCCAGAATCAAACGCGGCCTTCGCCTCAATCGCCGCGCGTCCAAGTCGGGTCAGCCGCTCGCCTTGGTCGTCGCTAAGAACTGGGATCGGCAGACGACGCAGGTCGCCGACATGCGTGTTCATTCTCGACGCCAAGAACGTTCGGATACAAAAGTCCAACGGCGAAGCGTTTGCCAACGCGAGCAGCGCCTCTGCCGTGAGCCACGACTCGGTCGGAGTGATAACCGGAGCGCCGTGTCCAAAGATCGACCCTTCCGGCACCAAACGCATTCGAAAGTAGCTGGAGATCGCGTTCCAAGTGACGCCGCCCTTTCCCCACAGATGTTCACTCTGAAGGCGTGGCTTTCGATAGCTCGCTCGCTGCCGTGCGCGTTGGCGAAGCAGAGCCACAGAATCCACGGACCAGTCAATGACGATCGGATTGTCGCGCCGCCAAGCAGCTGCTCCAAACTGGTCGGAGTCGTCGCCCTTCTCGAAGGGAACGAACTGTGGGCCGGCGCTGATCCCGACACTGATCTCCTCGCGGGTAGGCAGGCGGCTTACCAAATCCCTCCTCGACACAACTCGTATCAATCCGGACTTCGGCCATCCCAGCTCGGTGTTGGTGAACCGCTCAGACACATCGAGGAGCGCTTCGTCAATGGCGCGCCCAGCTCGGCGTCTCTCCCGAAACAGCTCCGCGGGCTCCGGACGGTCGAGTACCAGTGTCTGCAGGCGCTCACGATTCAGGAGAGCACGTTCCGCTTCCGTAGTGCCTTCAATTGCGGCGAGAAAGCGGCGGTCGTCCGCGGTCGCCAGGCCTTGGCCGCCCTCGACGACGAGCCCGAGGAGGACAAAGCGTTTCCTCCGCACGCGATCAAAGAATTCGTTTGGACGCTGGTCAGCCTTCCATCGCTCGAGTGCTCTCGTCTCAGACAGCGTGTCCCAGTTAGTCGCACTGTCGGCGATTCGTCCGAACTCGTCCCACGCAGCTGTTTCTTCGAAGTGACGAAGCATAAGAATTGCTTCTGGGCTCGGTCTGAAGAGTGGTCGGTGCGGCAGACGCAGGTAATTCTTGCGGCTGTGCACCCACAACTCTGAATGCCCAACTGCGTAGGGGGCGTCTGCCACATCCTTCGCGATGGACGCGGCCGCCAGCTCATCGGCCGGGCGGCCGTGATTCTCCACATAACGAATGTGGCCGCCACTGCTATCAGACTCGATTGCGGTGATGACACCCCCTGTGACCGCTTTGCCCTCGAAGCAGCGCGTGCGTGCAACCACCGCGAGGTGTACTTTCGCATTCCCATCGGGAAGCAGGAAGCGGCGAAAGTCAGTTGCATCCGAGCTGTTAAAAAGCGAGTCATTGAAAATCATCGAAACGCTGCCGCCTGACCGTGATAGCTCGAATGCGCGCAGACCGAAGTGGATCATGAGATCGAACGTGCGACCGTAATGTCTCTCAAGGTCTGCGCAGTAACTCGCGTCAAAACGCCGGGCGACATCCTTACGCCCAACATAGGGAGGATTCGCGATAACAATGTCCCATCCACCCTGGCGGGCAACATCGGGGGCGTGGAAGGCCGGTAGGAAAGCTGGGAACACTCGGTCTCGCGACCGATACTCGCGTTGGAGGTCGGGAAGCTGCTGTCCCAGCGCAGCCGCCGCGAGGTCGCGCGCCGCCTTCGCCTGCGCCTGCTCTGCAGCCTGTGCGTTCTCGACAGCTCGAGCAAAGATCGTCTCAATGAGCGCGTCCTCCGCCTCTTCCAGTTCACGTCGAAGCCGCGTCTTCTCCGCCGGCTGCCACGCCTCGAAGTACGACTCCCGCAGTGCGACGAGACGGTCGGGATCCTCGATATCGAACCCGAGCGTCAGCGCGCCGGAGCGCGTCTGTTGAACTTCGACACCCGCGACGAAGTCACGCAGAGAGTCAGCGCAGACGGTCCGATATTCGAGGTTCGGCAGCGGGTGAACATGGCCCGTCTCCTCTTCGACGAGGAGGGACAGCCAGAGGCGAAGCCGGCAGAGCTCGATAGCGGTCGCATTGACGTCCACGCCGAACAACGAGCGCTCGATTGCGTTCAGCTTCCAAAGCCACAGGTCGCGTGCGACGACCTCGCGGCCGTTGACGATCTCGTTACACAGCCGCCGCATCCGAACGATCTCGCTCATCATCCCGAGCAGGAACGCGCCCGAGCCTACGGCGGGGTCGATCACTCGGACGCGGTCGAGCGCCGCGTCGACCCGCCGCGCGAGGGCAAGCGACGCGTCGCTGCCGTGCTCCTCAGTCGTCCTTTCGAACGCCTCGTCATCCAAGAGAAGTCGCCGCGCGCCGTTCTCGTCGAGGCCGGCCTCGCGTTCCAGGTACGGCACTAGCGCCTCGCGGCACATGAACTGCACGACGGGCCGGGGCGTGTAGACCGTCCCCTCCTTGCGGAGCACGTTCTCGGGGATGAGGCTCTCGAAGATCTTCCCAAGCATCTCCGGATCGACTGCCACCTCGCTCTCGTCGGCAGCTTCCTCGGACACGGTGAACGTCCACTGATCGAGGAATCCGAGCAGCCCCTCATCTGCCGAGAGGACTCCATCGGGAATCGGAAGCGACACGTCGCCGTAGTGGCGCTCGAAGAGACCGCCGTTCAGGAACGGCAGCGATTCGCGCCGCCACTCCGCCGGGCGCAGATCCCCCGGCTTCGCGAGGGCCTCGTAGAACAGCGGCTCGAGCACACGCTGGTAGTACGCACCGCCGCGGGTAAGACTGGCCTGGAAGCGTTTCGTGAGCCAGGCGCGATCACCCTCGAGCAACCCCTTCCGCTGAAGGAAGTAACAGAACAAGACCTGCGTTACTACGCGCAGGGCAACTCGGTCGGCGCCCCCGGCCTGCTGTAGACCCCCAAGCACTGCTGCGTCGGTCTCCCCAGCCTTGGTTACGGCTGCGAGCAGCCGCTGGTAGTGCTGGTTGAGACCTTCGAAGAACTTGCGGGTGACGCGCTCGGCGTCGAGGGCCCTGTCGATCCGCGCGTGAGCTCCGTCCGGGTCCGAAGCGTCCCATCCGAGACCAGAAACGACCTCGGCGTCGTGAGCTGTCGGCCGCTCGACGTCGATCGTCAGCTTCGCCACGGACACCGAGCCGCCCCCTCCTTCGATCAGCCGCGGCCGGACAACGACAAGCTCGTTCCACTCTCCCGAGCCGTTGGGCACTCCGAGGAGCGCGAGCGGCCGGTCATGGAATTGCTCCACGAGTTTCCGTCCCAGCGTGCGAAGCGATCGTGGGACGGCTTCGATCTCGCTGATGAGAAGTCCGTACCCCTTCGCCGGCGATCGGTCGCTGTTCAGCCGAACGGTCTCACCGGCCAGACCGATGCTCGAGCCATCGTAAGGAAGCGGATTCGCCTCGTACCCGAGCAGCCGCGCGAGCTCGACCGCGCGCTCGATCGAGCGCACCGGACGAAGGTTCATCTGGCTAACGGCTGGCATCGGCCGGGAAAGGTAGTGGGCGGCGCCTCCGCGTGGCCCCGCGCCGCGTAGGGCGTAGGTCGATGCGAAGGTCTTCGACGGTCAAATCGGCGGGCAGCCCTCGCTCAGAGAGAAGCTCGACCAGTTCCTCCTGGCGCGGCTGGCCTAGAACAGAACGGTAGAGCGCGAGCGATCGGAGAAGCCGCCGCAGACGCTCCTCATCCCTACTCAAGGGCAGAGCCGGAACGTGGCGCTCGATCTTGCTCTCTCCGGGAAACACCCAGTATGGGACGATGTCCGAGTCCGTCAGTGCCGGTTCACTCGCCTCGGCCTCGATGAATACTGACCTCCACGGGTCGTCGTCGTCCCGGAGCAGCGACTGCTCCCCGACGGCGGCGACCACGTTCTTCCGAAGCGCGTGGCCTTTGTAGCGATGAACCCGCCCTTCGCGCTGTTCCAGGTCGACCGGGTTCGACGGGAGGTTCCAGTGGACGACCGCATGACAGTACGGGTGAAAATCGAGGCCCTCCTGACCGACCGAGGTGCTTGCAAGGACGAAGGGCGCGAACGGTGAGTTAAACGCATCTCGAACCGCTTCGGCGGGCGTCTGCTCACCAGTTTCGTCGTCGGTTGCTTCGCCGTAGGCGCGGGCGAAGCGCGCTCGCATCGAATGCGGCTCGAACGTCGCTTTCTGACCGTTTACTGTGATCTCCTCGGGCACAATGCGGGAGCTCCGTGCCGAGGTGACATTGCGGATTAGCTCGGCGACCACGTCCGCACGCTTCTCAGGAGCCAGACGGCCGACAGCGTGAAGATCGAACGCAAGGTGGACGAACTCGTCGAGAACCGCTTGGAGTCCGCCCTCGACGCAATACGTGAGCGCTCGACGCCAATAAGGACCCTGTCGGCGCGCCCGGATGAGGGTAATTGATTCCGGATGGTTGAGGAGTACTCTGATACCCCACGCCGCTCGGGCGGCCGCATCACGAACGTGATCCTCGGTTTGCCATGCGCGCCCGAGCACACGGCCCAATGCGCGCAAGCACGCCACGCCCGGGCCGGCAAGCGCGAGATCCGCGACGACATCCGCGAGATTGTCAGGCTGACGGCCGAGCGGGGGATCGAGTCGACCTGCGGCGGCTTCGGCCGCCAGGGCAACGTGCTCGGGCCACCGGGCGCCACCGCTGTCCGACCAGCGGGTTGGCAAGAACCGTCGGCCAAGCCATTCCGTCCCAAGTGCACCATCGACAACTAGAGGCGCCGCCCAGTACCAGCGCTCGTCTACGGGCCCGTCTGCTGAGTCGGCCAGTCCATCCACGAGTGGAGCGATTCGAGCCCTTGCCCATGCGCGCGTTTCGGCGAGCGTCGGAATGGGTTCCCCGGTGCGTGCTCGCTCGCGCCGGTGCGCAAGTGGATCAATTTCTGCGAGCGTGACCGATGGATACATGAGTGCAAGCGCAGGCATTCCTGTCCGTCGTCCGCTCTTGCCGACCGCGACCTTGAAGTCGAGCAGCCGGCGGTCCAGCTTTACACGACCCTCGGGGGTGTTCGAGGGTTTGCTTTCGCTGGCGGTGATCATGCGCCGCTCTGCTTCGTAGCTCGTGAGGACTGCGATGGCTCGCGGAGCAACGCGCCAGGATGAGAAGACGAGCCGCTTTGTGAGCGGGTGAATCCGTGCGAAGGGCTCCGGGGGCAGGTAATACGGGAGTGTGGGTGCTATCCACAGGACTCGCCAGAGCTCCGTGTCGAGCAGGTCGCGCTCCAGCGTTCGGATGCGAGGGTTCGTCGCTGGGATGGGTTGGTAGGCCCGAACGGCCTCGAACGGAAGCAGTCCTGAGTTAGACCGCCACCGTCGCGCAAGTGCGCGCGAGGTCGGGCGAGTTTTCGCCGCAGCGTGCAGACGCTTCTTGAGCTGATAGGCGTCCATGAGATTCGGGAGATACGGCGCGGACTTCCAGTACTCGATCCCAGCGGCACCGGCTCGCTCGCCGGCGTCACTTAGGGCCCCGTCGAGGTCGAGGTAGGCCTGTACGTCCTCGGCCTCAAGCGACGCGCCCCTTCGTGGACTGGGATCGAGCATGCCGCTTCGGTCCGACTCGACCGCCAGCCGCTCGGTGCGGACCATCACGCCGCGCAGTGTCTTCGCGAGGTCGTCACGCGCTCGCAGGAGCGCTCCCGAATCGTCGCCGCGGAGGATCTCAGTTCGGAACCGCTCTAACAGCGCGGCGGCCTTCGATGCTCGGCCCTCGCTGCCGTCCATCAGGAAGCGGAGCGTTCGGACGAAATCGCCGTAGTGGTCGTCGTCCTCTTCCCGCGTCGTGTACATGCGATAGGGAGTCGCGGATAGGAGGAGCACTTTCGCGTGGTGGCCGGTGTCCGTATCTGCGTACTCGCAGATCGCCCGGAATAGGAGTGCCACGTCGGTGTCCTCATCGAGGAGGTGTCGGAAGCGTTGGAACTCGTCCAGGACGACGAGATCCGGCTCGAGGGCTTCCACGCAGGCGCGTGCCAGTAGGAGTCGTAGGCGTGCAACGAGCCTTAGGCGACGCTCTCGGTCAGTCTCAGAAAGCTGTTGTCCCCGGCCGAGGACGCGCGACAGCTCATCGAACGCTACACGAAGGTTGCCCGGATCTTCCTCTACCAACTTGGCGAACGTCTTACCGATGTCGTCGTCTGGCTTCCTCGCCTTCACATCCGCGACCTCAGCCCGAAACCGCCCTTCGTCCCGGACCGGCTGCATCAGAAGACGAATCGCTCCTCTCCCCAAACGCAGGTTCCACGCTCGCGCGAGCAAGACATAAATCAATGCCCTCTCTCGAGACCACCCCGTGCGGAACCCAGAGTCGGGCATCGTCCCCGGAGTGAACGCGATGAAGTTCGGCCGGTCTCGCCCGGCGAGATCCTTCACGTGTAGAGGAAGGAGCGTCAGCCGGTCGAGTCGATCGAAGACGTCATAACCAGGCGGCACGAGACGACGAACGTTCTGTCTCCCGATCTCCGCGTTGGAGCTGATGTATACGACATCGATGCGCTTGATCCCTTTGGCGATCAGTCGCTCAAGCGTGCGAGCGACTACGCCGCGAGCGACCATGGTCTTACCAAGACCAACCTCGTCGGCGACAAGGAATCGCGATCGCCCTTCCTCGTAGAACATCCGGTCGACATGAGCCGCAGTGGCACGCTGAAAGCCCTTTAGCCCGGCGAAGGCGTCGCCAGTCGGCCTCACAGCTCAACCTTTTCACGAGCCTCCCAGATGGGTTCCCAGATTCTCAAGAGCTCGGCTCCTGCATCTCCGGCAGCTGCAGCGATGTCTGGAAGCCAGCGGGCAAGCTCATCCAAGCGGCGCGGTTCCCTGGCTAGCGCGCGAACCATGAGCTCGAGCAGAGGCTCCTGGGATGCCTGCAGACCCCATTCGCTCCCGCCCGACTCTCCGATGCGGACGTCCACGGTGGATGCGACGCTCTCTCCGCCGGACAAGAAGAGTCGAACGAAGGCAAGGAGGCGGTCGGGCTCGCTCGCCAGCTCGGCCAGGAGACCCTTCACACGGTCTGGGACGACCCCAACAACCGGCCATGAGGCTACAAAGCTCCGGAACACGCCTGGGTGTGCATCGAGTTCAAGCTCGACGACGAAGAGCCCTGAGACTTCGTGCTCCTTAAGGTCGGCGAAGATGGCGAGCGGCGAGGCAGACAGGTCAATGCGAACCAGGCCGCGTTCGGCTGAGAGAGGTTGCAGGTTGATGCGCACACCCTTTACATGCGCGCTCTCCTGAGTGAGCTCGAGTTGGATCCGCCAGCCAGACTCGTCACCTGCCGCTTCCACCTCGATGTGCAGTTCGGCGACGGCCCTAGCCGCCGCCTCGAGCGCCCGTTCGACATCCTTGTCCTCAGCCGATATCTCGGCGTCTTCACAAGGAACGAGCATCGACGAGAACGTCCGAGGTAAGCCGCTTCCAAGGATCTTGTCGATGCCGCACATGCTCTTTTTGCCGCTCAGCTCGACTAAGAACTCGACGTTGTTGGCAAAGGCAGCGGCCGTCGCGTTCGCGGAGCCCGTCCAGAGGGTGGCATTCCAGCCCTGATCTGCGACGTATGTCTTGGCGTGAAGACCAGCAAGCCACGGCGCCGTTTCGACCTCTTCCTCAGGTTCAGCTTCGAGCCCGTCGTCAAGACGAAGAACGCTGGAGACGGTTGGCGGTAGAGATTCGCGTACGCGCGCCAACTCCTCCGGGCGGGTGACTAGTAGCGCCTCGGAGGTTCCCGCACACAGCTTCCCGAGCTGGCTCGCACCGATGAAAGGTGACACAACGAGAATCCGATCTCGGCGCGCTCCTGCGATCGGATCGCTTCGGTATCCGCGAAGCCCAAGCGGCCGGAAGGCGACGCGCTCGAACGGCTCTGGCGGATCGAAGCGCACCGACGCAAGGTCACGTGCGAGACGCTTGATTCGGGCGGCACGGTCTGTTCCTAGCCTCCGCGCGCGCGCTAGCCAGCTCACAAAGTCCGCAAGAGACTTGGTCTCGGCGCGCGCGGTACGTCCAGGAACGCCATCAAGCGCCAGCATCGTGTCCCAGCAACGGTCTGGAGTCAGGTTGCGTGTTAGACACAGAAGCCGGTAGCGAGGCTTGCCGGCCTCATCGACATAGGTAGCGATCCAGACCTTGGGGTGGAACACACCTCCGTTGCGAGGCGCCGGCACAGGCACGAGCGTTTCTTCGATGAGTGGAAACAAGCGCTTGTGTCGGCCCGGGACACCGATTGCGTCGGCCTGGTTGAAGACCGTGATTCGCCCCGACTGTCGCTCGACGGCGGCAAGGAGCTCGAGCGGATCACGTTCGATCGCGTCGGTATCCCCGTGCCCGCCGAACCATGTGAAGGCGAGCGGGATCGAGAGAAGCGAGACAAGATCCAAGGTGAACGTCGTGACAAGGAGATGTTCCAGGTCATGTCCCTCGGGCGGTCGGAGCGCATCGTGGAGAACTCGCATCGAACGTGGCTCAAGCACCGTTACGGCCTTCCGCTACGTCCAGCGCGATCCGCTGAACTGACGATCCCCACCTGTAGTCGAGCCGAGCAGAGCCCGAGGCTCCTGCCCATTCGACGCGAAACGGCGCCGCGATACGAGAGCGTGGCCGCCCCTTTACCCGAATCTCTCTTGCTGTGACGAGCTCGCGTGCGCGACGGTCGTCGGTTAGTAGTCGTCCTTCGGCCGCGTTGACCACACGCTGCCAATCTCGGGCGAACCGCATAGCACCGTGTGACGCTTTGGGAGCAAGTTGCCACACCCGCTCGAGGTCGATCTCCTCGATCGCCGCACTGCTAGCCGTTTGCCAAGCCGTCACGTCCGCGCGGTAGCGGTCTGTGCGCACCTCATCGCCTCGTGCTACGGCGATAAGTTGGTTGTAGAGAAGCGCTGCTCCATAATGAAGAAGAGAGAAGCGCTCGGCGACGTCAAGGTCGTCGCGCACGACGTCTGGCATTGCGGCGCGCTGGGGATGCTCCCACGGAAACGCCGCCGTTGCATCTGGGCGGCCGACATCGAATAGGAAGGCCAACATGGTCGGGTAGGGCGTGGCCTCAGCCGCCTTGCCCTTGAGGTAGGTGGAGTCCTCGGTGGTCAGTGCGAAGCTCGCACCTTCGGGAAATGCAGAAGGCGCTGGAGGCAGACGATCCCACCACGTCCGCACCACACCCGCGAGAGCAACTCCGTCGTCATCGCGGGCAACCGTCGATTGCCGTCGTGGATCATCCAGCCAGCGGAAGTAGGCCGGGAGCGCGCGCCGAACCCTACGGATACCCAAAGCCCCGAGACCGCCCCAGTAGACCGAACTCGGAAGTCTCTCGACGTGCACGGTTCGACCGCCGACTAGACCTCTCGTGTCGTCAGAGTCACGTAGAGCGGCGATGAGCGCGCGCTCCGCGCGCTCGCTCCGCTCGCTCGCTTTGCCCTTCGGGTTACGCTCTAGCTCCTGGAATATCCAGGGAATGAAAAGGAAATACCGTGCTCGGGATTGGATCGTGCTCGTTCCTGGGAAGAGCCGATCTGCGATCGCATCCCGGATCGACCCGACTCCGAGTTCGTCTCGCGTCTCGCGGTCGGAAAGCGTCCCGGCAAGATTTTGCGCCTGTTGGTGCTCGCGCTCTGAGTATGCGAGCCAGGTGAATGTCGATTGCCCCACTAGATCGCGTCTAAACGAGGCGCTCAGCGAGGCCGCTCTTTACGAAGGCCGAAGCTGGCAAGTCGGCAGCGTTCAGGTACACATGCCGCTCCACGGGATTGAGGATGCCCGAGACGCCGTCGAACTCTCGCTCCTCGACGGCCAGGCCGAGGAGATCCTCGGCGATCGACTCCACCGGGACGGGCAGCTCGTCGCCGCCGAACGTCGCTCGGTAGCGCTCCAGAAGCTCTCCTGCCCTCGATCTCGGATCGGTCCTGCCAGTTGCCGCATCCCCCTCGCCGGCTCAAGGGTGGCACCTTCTCGCTCGGCCGACAATGGGCCGCAGGTCCCATTAGGACCTGTCGCGAGTCCTAATGTCAATTCGGCGGGCTAGGGTCTCGGCCCGTGGGCACCATGATGACAATCCCCGGGCGGTTCAACGGACCGCCCGGGTCGGCGAACGGCGGGTATGCGTGCGGGCTCCTCGCGGCTCACGTGGAGGGGCTCGCGGAGGTGACGCTTCGGGCGCCGCCGCCGCTCGACCGCGAGCTCGAGGTCATCCGGCTGGACGGGCGGGTCGAGCTTCGCGACGGCGAGGAGGTCGTCGCGGAGGCGGTGCCGATCGAGGGCCGGCTCGAGCTCGATGTGCCTGCGGCCGTGTCGGTCGGCGAGGCCACCGACGCCGCTACGCGGTTCGCCGGGTTCGAGCACCACGCGTACTCGACCTGCTTCGTCTGCGGGCCCGACCGGGCCGACGGGCTCGGGATCCACCCTGGACCGGTCGCGGGGCGTGAAGGACTCGTGGCCGCACCCTGGACGCCGCCGGCCGACGTCGACGAGCTCCTCGTCTGGGCGGCGCTCGACTGTCCCTCCGGCTGGGCGGTGGACGACTTCCAGCGCGAGGGGATCCTGCTCGGGCGGCTCGCGGCTCGGATCGACGCCCTCCCCACACCCGGAGAACCGCACGTTGTCGTCGGCTGGGGTCGCGGGATCGACGGGCGGAAGCGTCACGCCGGCTCGGCGCTCTTCACGGCGGGCGGCGAGCTGCTCGCGCTCGCGCGCTCTACGTGGATTCAGCTCCGCGGCGCGTAGCGGTGGTGGAGCATGAGGGCGTTCCCGTCCGGGTCGTGGAAGATCGCCATGTGGCAGACGCCGGAGTCGATCGTCTCGCCGCTGAAGGAGACGCCCTGCGCCTCTAGCTCGGCTCGGGCGGCCTCGACGTCGTCGACGCGGAGCGCGATCGGGTTCGGGCTCCGCTCGAAGCCGAGTCCGAACGCCTCCGACTGCATGACCTGGAGCGTCAGGTTGCCCGTCTCGAACTCGCAGCCGGGGTGCTTCCCGTACCGCGCCGTCTGCGGGAGGCCGAGCACCGAGCCGTAGAACTCCGCCGCGGCCTCGAAATCCTTCACCGGGATGTGGACGAAGTCGACGCCCTCGACGCGCACGGGGTCAGCCTAGTCGACGCTTGCGCGCTCGGCGCCCTGGCGCCACTCGTCGTGGTACATGACGATCGTGTTCTGGTTCTCGTCGTCGGGCCGGTACGGGCCGATCTTCAGGTAGAGCTGCTGGTCGCGGTAGCTCGTGCGGAGTCGCGTCTCGGGCACGACCTCCTCGCCGTCGATCCAGAGCGCGACGGATCCGTCGGGATCCGGCGACCAGCGGACGTGGAAGAGGAAGTCGTGCCACTCGCCGTCCGCGAGGTCGGAGAGCTCGAAACGGCGCTCCTCCCAGTTCGGCTCGTCGCCGCCGCGGACGATCAGCGTGAAATTGCCGTCCGTGCAGTCGAAGTTGATGGGCGCAGGGCCCTGCTCGACGTCGGGGAGGCCGGTCTGGTGCCACTCGGCGAAGACGCACCAGCCCGACTGCGGCGCCATGTCGTCCGGGATGAGGGTCGACCAGGCCCACCACCACTCCTGGCCGGCGCCCTCGTCGCCGCGGTAGAGGAGCTGACTCAGCTCGAGGCTGTCGTAGACGCGGTCGCCCGGCTGGAGCTCGAAGCGGACGGCGTGATTTCCCTCGCGGACGGGATCGTCGACGACGCGGATGCGGCCGGGCGCGGGCTCCTCTAGCTCCCAGCCCTCGAGCGTGCCGGACTCGAAGTCGCCGACCCAGACGGGCGGAGGCGCATTCCCGGTGACCGTGTTCTCGGCGGCCGCGTTCCCGTTCTCCTCGTCGCCGCTGGCGATAAGCGCCGTGACGACGAGCGCGACGCCGAGCCCGGCGAAGAGCGTGAGGGTGGCGAAGAACCGGGCCCGCGGCGCCATAGACGCAGCGTAGTCTGTCTAGCCGCCTAGACAATCAGCAACGTGTCTAGTACGGTAGACACCATGATGACACTCGATGAGCAAATCCTCAGTCAGGCACGAACCGCACGCGACCGGCTGCTCGAGCTCCAGCACGAGTCCGAGCGCGCCCAGGCGGACTTCCGGGACGCCGTGCGCCGGCTGCATGCCGGTGGCGGCTCGATGCGCGAGATCGGCGACGGGCTCGGGCTCTCTCACCAGCGCGTGCACCAGATCGTCGACACGGTTGCTCCGGGAGGACGTCCTGAGGGCCGCTGGACGGCTGTCCATCGCGCGCGGCGCGGTGTGCGGGACGCGTTCGCGCGCTTCTCCGCCGAGGCGCGGGAGGTCGTCGTCCACGCGCAGGAGGAAGCGACCGCGCTCGGTCATGGCTTCGTCGGGACCGAGCACCTGCTGCTCGCACTCCTCCGCGGCGGCGGTCCGGGGACGGCCGCAATCACCGCGGCCGGGACGACGTATGACTCGGCGCGCGAGCGGATCGTCGGAGAGATCGGCGAGGGGAAGGGGGCCCGCAAGGGCCGCTTCCGGTTCACGCCGGCGGCCAAGCGGACGCTCGAGCACGCTCTGCGCGAGGCGAAGGCCCTTGGCGACAGGCACATCGGGAGCGAGCACGTTCTCCTCGGCCTCCTTGGCAGCCGCGGGTTCGGCGGCGAGATTCTCGGCGACCCGGACGAGGTGCGCGCTGCGGTGCTCGCCGAGCTGGGGCGCGCCTAGGGGCTGCTCTCGGCCACGGCCCCACCCTGGGTGGGGATCGGGCCACCCTCCTCCCGAGGCGAGCCTATCGCCCGAAAGCGCGCACGTCGGTGTCGGCTTTGTGCCGATTTCGCCCGGCGGCTCGCTAGAGCCGGGACCGCGGCGGCCGGAGAGTGCGGGCGAGCCCGCTTGCGGTTCGTTGCGGTTCGGGACGGCCCGCTAGCGGTGCGCCCGGCTGCGGGTCTGGCGGACCGCCAGCGGTGTGCCGGTGGTGCGGCGGCTGCGGATCCGGGTGGCCCGCTAGCGGCGGTGCTCAGGGAGCCCGAGCCGCTCGGCCGTCTCTCCCTCGAAGTCGAACTCGACCAGCACGGCCGGTTCGTCGCCTTCGACCCACGCGTCGTGGCCCGGCTCGACGGCGACGAACGCCGGTGCTCGATGCGAGAACCGGCCTCCGTCCGCGTACTCACCGGCGATCGCGCCGCGTGCGAGAAAACCGACGTGGGCGTGGCGGCACACCTCGCCGCCGACCTCGGGCTTCATGTGCTCCGACCAGCGGAACCCGGCCGGGTAGACGACGCGCTTCACGCGCGCCGCGCCCGCCCGCGCGATGTCGATCTCGACGCCGGCGCGAGACTGGTGCTCGAGCTCCCTCGATCGGAGCGATCAGCGGATCCACGGGCGCTCAGCCTAACCGCTTCGTGAGCCAGGCCAGGTCGACGTGCCGGCGGTAGCCGAGCCGGCGGTTCACTGCGAGCATCGCCGGCGTTCTCGCGTCGTTGCCGGTCGAGACGTCCTCGATCCCCTGCTCGGCCGCGCCACCAGCGCCGAGAGCTTCGCGAGCCGGGCCAGGCCGCGTCCCCGGAACTCGGCCAACGTGCCCGTCATGTCGTTCTCGGCCCGGCTCACCTCGGGATCGACGTTCAGCAGCGTGAAGGCGACCGGCCGGTCGCCGGCGAAGACGACGCGGCTTCGCCTCCCAGTCGAGATCGGGCTGGGCGAAAGTTCCGGCGAGCCACTCGTCGTAGCGCAGGTCGTCCTCGGGAAACTCGGCCGGGCACGTCGGCCGTGACGCCGCGTCGAGCGCGTGCAGCGCCTCGCGGATGCCGTCGCGGAGCTCGGCCAGCGCTCCGACGCGGAAGCCCTCGTAGCGCCTTCTCGGCCTCGAGCGCGTGGAGCTCGGCGAGATCGATCCGCCGCGGGTCGACGATCGAGCCGATCTCCGTGCGGGCCTTGACGAATCCGCGCCGCTCGGCCCACGCCTGGCCGTCCGAGCCTTCGACGCGCGAAGGTCTCGGCATGCTGGGCGCCGATCGCGGCGAGATGCTCGTCGACCACGGCCCCGAGCTCGCGCCCGACCCCCCGCCGACGGTGCGCCGGCGAACGGCGACCCAGACCTGCGCGGCGCCTGCGACGCTCGTCTGCCAGTCAAGGCCCACCTCGGCCCAGCCCACGATCTCGCCCTCCTCCTCCGCCACGAGCGCGCGGAACCGGGCGCGCTCGGGCTGGCTCGACAACCAGTGGCGGATCCCGTTCTCGGTGAACACCCACAGGCGGGGGAACAGCTCGTAGTGCAGACTTCTCACCGCCGCCAGGTCCGCGTCGCGTACGTCGCGGATCACGCGAACCGCCCGGGTGCGTGCTCGGGCTCGGGCTCGCCGTCTGCCAGGCCGCCGGCACGCGGCGGGCGCGATCATCATCCCGATCGACGAGAAGCCGGACGCGACCTCGAGCCCTTCGACGCCGGGCACCGGGCCCGACCACCGGGAGGCCGTCCGGAGTCATCGCGCGCCGCCCCGACCAAGCGGCCACGACGGCCACGTCCCGGAGATGCGGCGAGACTCGCGCGGCGCGCTCGGCGAGACGCGGCCACGGTCTCCGCGGCTCTCCGACTCCTCGAGGAGCGAGCGCGAGAGCGAGGTCCCGATGAGGCAGTGCCCGGCCGGCGCCGCGCCCATGAGGAGCGAGACGAGGCTCGGCCTCGGTCTCGTCCGCCCGCCACCTCGCTCGAGCGAGGGGTCGGCGACGAACGGGCCCATCTCCTCCTGGAGCGGCCAGACCGCCTGCTCGATCGAGTACGGAGGCGGTCGCTCGACGGGCGCCGTCTCGAGGAGCCAGCCGCGCGAGGACGAGATCGGGAGGTCGACGCCGGCCGTGCGGAGGAGGAACCGCGTGCGCGGCCCGCAGGCGACGACGACGCGGTCGCACGGCACGACGCCGTCGTCGGTCGCGACGCCTCGACCCGGCCGCCGCGGACGACGATCCGCTTGGCCTCGCACCGCGAGCCGGAGCTCGGCGCCGGCGCGCCGCGCGGCCTCGGCCATCGCCGTCGTCGCGCCATGGCGTCGAGCGTGTAGCCGCCCTCGACCACGTAGCCGCCCGCGAGGTCGTCCGCGAACCAGTCGTCCTCGCGGAGGTCGACCTCCTCCCCGCCGACGGCCTCGGCGTACGCGCGCGCATGCTCGAGCTCCTCGGGCTCGACCGCGAGGACGAGCTGCGGGCGCTCCTCGAGGTCGAACGGCACCGGGCCCTCCTCCTCGAGCTCCGCGTAGAGCGAGACGGACTCCTCGAGATGATCGTTGATCCAGCCGGCCGGCTGGCGGAAGAGGAAGCCCCCGTTCCGGCCGGACGCTCCGGCGCCGATCCCGCCACGCTCGACGAGGACGACGCGATCGCCGCGCTCGGCGAGGAACCGCGCGGCCGAGAGGCCGGCGATCCCTCCGCCATGACGACGACTGTGGCGCTCAGCTGCCGGTCGCGGACGGCCCGTCGTCGTCCGACTTCTTGCGCCAGAAGAAGAGCGCGCCGCCGACTGCGGCCAGCGCGGCCGACGATCGCGGCCGTCGTTGCGGCCGAGCGCGAGCCCGACTTGCGTCGCCGGAACGGCCGCCTTCGCCTTCTGCTTCACCGCTCCGCTTCGCAATCGGCTTCGCAGCGCTGTACACGAGCCAGCCGATCAGTGCCTTCCGCTTGTTCATCCTCCGCCTCCCTCTGTCCGCAGTGTCCTAGCCGGCCGCGGCTTTCGCGCGCGGCTTCCGGTTCGGGATGTGGATGGCGCGGCCGAGCGCGACGAGACCCGCCTCCTTGATCGCCTCCGAGAGCGTCGGATGCGGCGCCATGCCGTCGGCGATCGTCTCCACCGTCGCCTCCGCGTCGATCGCGACCACGCCCGCCTCGACGAGGTCGGTCACGTGCGGGCCCGACCATGACGAGGCCGAGCAGCTCGCCGTAGCGCGTCTCGTGGATCGACTTCACCCAGCCGACGGTCTCGTTCTGCATGACGGCGCGCGCGTTCGCGACCCACGGGAACTGGCCGACCGCGACGTCGTCGCCGTACTGCTCGCGAGCCTCGGCCTCGGTCAGACCGACGCCGGCGATCTCCGGATCGGTGTAGATCGGGCGCGGCACGGCGCGGTTGTCGACGACCGCGTCGTGGCCGAGCGCGTTCTCGGCCGCGACCTCGCCCTCGCGGAACGCGGTGTGCGCGAGCTGCCAGTAGCCGGCGCAGTCGCCGACCGCGTAGATGTGGTCGACGGTCGTGCGGCGGTGCTCGTCGGACGCGATGCCCTTCTTCTTGTCGAGCTCGACCCCGAGCTCCTCGAGCCCGAGGTTCTCGACAGTCGGCCCGCGGCCGGTCGCGACGAGCATCAGGTCGCACTCGACCGTCTGGCCGTCGCCGAAGTGGACGGTGAGCGCGTCGCCGGTCTCCTCGACCTTCGAGCACTGGCTCTCGAGGTGGACGGCGATGCCGCGCTTCTTGAACTGCTTCGCGAGCTCCTTCTGCGCGTCGGCGTCCTCGACCGGGATCAGGCTCGGAAGCATCTCGACGATCGTCACCTCGGAGCCGAAGCGCCGCGAAGATCGACGCGAACTCGCAGCCGATGATGCCGCCGCCGAGGACGACGAGCCGCTTCGGCACCTCGGTCTGGGCGAGCAGCCCGGTCGAGTCGACGCAGCGCCCGGAGTCGATCCCCTCGATCGGCGGCCGCAGCGGATACGAGCCCGTCGCGACGATCGCGCTCTTGAAGCTCACGTCCTCCCCGCCGTCGACGGCGATCGTGTTCGCGTCCTTGAAGCGACCGGTGCCCTTGACCCACTCGACGCCGTTCGCCTTGAAGAGGCTCGCGACGCCGCCGGTCATCTGCTTGACGACCGCGTCCTTCCACTCGTTCGCCTTGCCGAAGTCGAGGCTCGCCTCGCCGACGGAGACGCCGAACTTGGCGAAGCTCTCCTCGGCCTCCTTGAGCGCGAAGGCGGTCTGCACCCAGGCCTTCGTCGGGATGCACCCGACGCGCAGGCAGGTGCCGCCGAGCTCGTCCTCCTTCTCGATGCAGGCGACCTTGGCCCCGAGCTGCGCGGCCCGGATCGCCGCCGAGTACCCGCCCGGCCCACCGCCGAGGACGGCGACGTCTACGTCCATTGCGTCTAGCGTCCTTTCAGGTTGGTTCTCAGGCGATCCTAGCCCCGCGGGCGAGGCATGCCTCGGCCCCTACAGATCCTGGGAGAGCTGGAGCCGGTTTCCGTCCGGGTCGTAGACGTCGAGGAGGCGGATCGTGCTCGGGATCTCGAGGACTGTGCCGACCTCGACGCCGGCCTCGCGGAGACGCTCCGCCTCGGCCTTCACGTCCTCGACGTCGAGCGTGACGATCGCCTCACCCTCAGGGTCGCCGATGCCCTCGCCCTCGGCCAGATGGAGCTCGACGCTCCCACGGCCGAGCCGGAGCCAGCGGTCCGTCGTCGTCGCGGTAGAGCTCCTCGAAGCCGAGGAGGCCGACGTAGAAGTCCCGCGCGCGGTCGAGATCGGAGACCCGGTACCAGATCTGCACCGTGGCGGCACCCTATCCGGGGTCGGGTTTCGGCTGTCGCGGCCCGGGTTCAGCCGCCTGCGCGGCGCACGGCCCGGCAGACGGAGAACTCCGATGTCCCGTCGCGACCACCGGTGGCGGTGGCGGTTACGACGTGGCCGACCGGGACGATCTTCGCGAGCGTCTTCGAAAAGCCGGCCGCCCCAGCTCCGTTCGTCCTCACCGTCGTCGCGCCGAGGTACTTTGCGCCCTCGCCGACCTGTGCGGGATCGCAAGAGGGACTCGAGAAGAACTCGAGTCGATAGCTGCGGTTCGGTCTGCTGCCGAGCGTGCCGGAGACCGTCAAACCGCTTCCGTTCCGCGTCGCGCCTGACAGAACCGGGTAGTTCTGGCGTCCGTTCGGTCCGCCGTCGCGGTCGCGTGGGTCGTTGAGCGTCACCCCGTCGTCGCCGTGATCGATGCCGAGCCCTCCGTTGGAGCGGATCGCGTTGCCCTGGATGGCGCTCCCGCGGCCGGAGACGACGGCTACCCCCGCGCCGTCGAACCTTGTCACCCCGAGGCCCCTCACGACGAGCGGCCCTCCGACGGCTCGGAGCCCATCCACGTCGTCGCCGGCGTCCCGACCGTCGAGGACGACGCGAGGCGTCCCGCGGCTCGTCCCTTCCAGGACGAGGGCATCGGTCACGTCGGGGAGCGCGCTCTGCGGTTCGAGCGTCTTGACGCCGCCGCCCGGGATCGCGACGCGGATGCAATCGCGCCCGGGCCGCACGTTGGCCTGTGCGATCGCGGCGCGCAGCGTGCACTTCCCGCCGGCCGTCCGGCAGGCGTAGTCGTTCGTGTCGGCGTCGGCGTCGTCGGCGGCGGAGTTCACGACGTAGATCGGCGAGCAGAACGAGAATTCGGACGTGGCGCCGTTCGGGCCCGTCGCGGTCGCGGTGACGAAGCCCGGCCGGCGAGAGGCGACCGTCTTCGTGAACGCGGCCGTCCCCTGCGAGTTCGTCGTGACCGTCTTCGTGCCGAGATACGTCTTCCCCTCGCCGAAACCGCTGGGGTTGCACCTCGGGCTCCCGTAGAAGTCGATGCGATACGCCGTAGCGGGCTTGCTCGCGAGAGAGCCGCGGATCGTCGTCCCGCCTGTCCCTTTCTTGACCGACCTGATGCGCGGGAAATTCTGGAGCCCGTTGCCGCCGTCGTCGGCGTCGAGCGCGTCGTTCAGCGTGACGCCGCCCTGCTCGAGGTCGATGCCGAGACCGGCGTTCGAAAAGATCGAGTTGCCGCGGATCGGCACGTCCGTAGGCTCTCCCACGACGCTGACGCCGACGCTGTTGAATGCGATCAGGTTGCCTGCGCCCGGGGTGAGCCCGCCGACGACCGTCCCGGGGGCGACGGGTCCGGGGTCGCCGCCGAACAGGCCCGCGTCGAATAGCACGCCGGTGCCGTTCGGAATCCCGGCTGTCCCGGCCGCGTTGGTCCCGATGCGATTCCCTCGGATTCGAACGTCGGGATTCGTGCCGCCTGTCTGAACGAAGACGCCGATGCCGTGGCCGGAGATGAGGTTCCCCGCGCCCGGTGCGCCGATGGTCAGATCCTCGCCGTCGTCCACGAGCACGCCCGCGACGGCGGCCGGCGCGGCGGCCGTCCCGGCCGCGTTCGTGCCAATGCGGTTGCCCAAGAGCTTCGTCCGAACCCCTCCGAGATGCACGCTTGCGTAGAAGCCGCCCGAGATGACGTTCCGGTCGCTCGGGGACGTTCCGCCAATCGTCACGTCGGCGCCTCCCACGACGATTCCCGCACCGTTCTCCTTGGCCGTCACGCCGTCGGGCAGGACGCCGACGTAATTCCCCGCGAACACACTCCCGTTGCCGCTGATCTCGACAGGCGGCCCGAGGGCGCCGACGAACGCCAGGCCCCTGACGACTGTGTTAGGCGCCGTCGCCTTGAACATGCGGTGGGAACCGGTGGAGGTCTCTCCGTCGATGGCGACCCGAGGCGCGCCCGCGTACCCAGGCTGCGTCCTGCCGTCCACGACGGCGGAGTCGGTTACCCAGGGCAGATCGGTCGGCGCTGCGATCGTGTGCGGTCCTGGGCCTGGAATGTTGAAATGGATCCGATCCCGCGCGCCGTTCGCGTTCGCGTCGGTGATCGCCTGGCGGAGCGAGCCGGCGCCCGAGTTGTTCGTGTTCGTGACCGTGAACGTCTGTGCCGCGTTGACGAGCCTGATCCCCCACGACTTGAGCATCCCGGGCGGAGGATTGCGTACGCCTCCCCCGATCGAGTCCGTGACGGTGAGCGTCCAGGTACCAGCCGAGGGCTCGCCGACGAGCGTCGATAGGTCACCGGGAGCCGGGACGTAGGTTCCGGTACCAGGTGGACACGTGCTTCCGATCTCCTCGCTTGCCGACGCGTCGAGAGCAAAGACGTCCGCGTCGGTCAGCGCGGTGCCGTCGCACACGCCGCTCATGAGGGTGAGCGTCGTCGCGCTCGGACTCGTGAGCGTGATCTCGAGGTCGCCCATATCCTCGTGGTTCAGCTGGAGGCCGACAACATCGAGGTCGACGATCGCACCGACGCCGCTCGGCACGGTGAGGGTCGAGGTCGCGACGCCCGGGTCGCAGGGATTAGGGCCCTCGCAATCGGGGATCGCCTTGGGGAGGTCCGTGCTCATCAGGGTGGACGCGGAGGCCGGCCCCGCGACGGCGAGAGCTACGAACGCCGCGGCACATGCCACCACAAAGCGGCCCCATTCCCCTGCGCCCCGGTAGATCCGTCGCACGATCCATATGGACGGTACGACGGAGGCCGCGTTAGTTCAAGGGCAGCGGGTTCCGGCTAGAGAGCCAGGCCGGGTTCTTCCAGGAACGCTTTCACGTCCGCGAGGAACTCGGACGCGGTGGCGCCGTCGACCGATCGGTGGTCGCAGGAGAGCGTCAGCTCCATGACCGGACGCGCGACGACGCTCGCCGTCCTCGACGACCGCGCGCTCCTGGATCGCGCCGACGGCCAGGATCCCGGCCTGCGGCGGGTTCAGGACGGCGACGAAGCGGTCGACGCCGTACATGCCGAGGTTCGAGATCGTGAACGTGCCGTCCTCGAGATCGGCCTGCTTCAGCTTGCCGTCGCGCGTGCGCGAGACGAGGTCGGCGCGGGCGGCGGCGATCTCCGGGATCGTCTTTCGCTCGCAGTTCGTGATCACCGGGACGACCAGGCCGTGCGGGACGGCGACGGCGATCCCGACGTTCGCGGTCGGGAAGAGGTGCACCTCCTCGCCGGCGAAGTGCGCGTTCATGTCGCGGTGGCGCATGAGGGCCAGCGCGGCGACCTTCGTGAGGATGTCGGAGTAGGTCGGGCGCGGCTCGCCCTCGGGCGTCCGCTCGACGAGCTTGGTGCGAAGGCGCGATCGACGCGCGCATGTCGGCCGTCATCGCGATCTGGAAGTGCGGCGTCTCCCAGGCTTCGGTCATGCGGCGCGCGATCGTGCTTGCGCATCGAGTTCAGCGGCACGACCTCGATCTCGGCGGAGGACGGCGCCTGCGCTGCCCAGCTCTTCGGGCGCCGCAGCGGCGCGCTCGACGTCCTCGGCGACGATGCGGCCCTCGGGGCCCGTGCCCTGGAGTGAGGCGAGCTCGATGCCCGCGCTCCTTGGCGAGCCGGCGTGCGAGCGGCGAGGCCTTGATGCGGCCGCCGTCGCCGTCGCGCCGGCCGTTGGTCGCGCCGCGGCCGGGCTCCTTCGACTTCGGTCGGCTGTTCCGAGCTGTCCGGTACCCGCCTCGCGGCCGCGCTCGCGCTCGTCCTCGCGCTTCGGTGCCATCGCCGGCTTCTCGGCGCTCTCGTCCGCGCCCTCGCCGCCCTCGACCGCCTTGTTCGTCTCCCGCCTCCTCCTCGGTCGTCCGATTCAGCGGAGCCTCTTCGCCCTCGGCGCCGATCACGGCCACGGCCTTCCCGACCTCGACCTCGCCCTCCTGGACGAGGATCTTCAGGAGGACGCCCGAGGCGTCGGCCTCGACCTCCTGGGTGACCTTCTCGGTGTCGAGCTCGTAGAGCGGCTCGCCCTTCTCGACCTGGTCACCCTCGGACTTGAGCCAGCGCACGATCGTGCCGGACTCCATGCCCTGGCCGAGGCGCGGGAGCGTGACCTGCTCGGCCATCAGGCGGAGCGCTCCACGGTTCGCTTGATCGCGGCGAGGACGTCGGCCTTGTGGGGGACGACGAACTCCTCCATCACGGGCGCGAACGGGAGCGGCGTGAACTTCGAGCCGACGCGCTCGACCGGCGCGTCGAGGTAGTCGAAGCAGCGCTCCTGGACGATCGCGGCGATCTCGGCGCCGAAGCCCATGCGGACGACGGCCTCGTGCGCGACGACGCAGCGGTTCGTCTTCGTCACCGACTCGACGATCGCGTCCTCGTCGAGCGGCAGGAGCGTGCGCGGGTCGAGCACCTCCACGGAGATGCCCTGCTCCTCGGCGGCGTCGGCGGCGGCGAGCGACTCGTGGACGAGCCGCCCGGTGGCGACGACGGTGACGTCCGTGCCCTCGCGGTGGACGACGGCCTTGCCGATCTCGACCGGGCTCGATCTCCTCGGGCGCAGCGCCCTTGATCGGGTAGAGGAGCCGGTGCTCGAAGAAGAGGACCGGGTTGTCGTCGTAGATGGAGCTCCACAGAAGGCCCTGCGCGTCGTTCGGCGTCGAGGGGAAGACGACCTTGAGGCCGGGAACGTGGACGAACCAGCCTTCGAGCTGCTGCGCGTGCTGCGCGCCCGGCGACCAGCCCGGCGCCGCCCTGCGTTCGAATCGTGAGCGGGACGGAGACCTGGCCGCCCGACATGTAGCGGTGCTTCGCGGCCTGGTTCACGATCTGCTCCATCGCGAGGGTCGTGAAGTCCTGGTACATGATCTCGACGATCGGCCGCATGCCCTGCATGGCCGCGCCGATCCCCGCGCCGACGATCGCCATCTCGGCGATCGGGGTGTTCCGGACGCGGTCGGGGCCGAACTCGGCGAGCATCCCCTGCGTCACGCCCATCGAGCCGCCCATCTCGGCGATGTCCTCGCCCATGATGAAGACGTCCTCGTCCCGGCGCATCGCCTCGGACATGGCGTGGCGGAGCGCCTCGCGGTAGGTCGTTTCAGGCATAGACGTTCTTGAGCGCGTCTTCCGGCTTGGGATCGGTGCCGTTCTTGGCGAACTCGACCGAGCCCTCGACGAGCTCCGTGACCTCGCGGTCGAGCTCCTCCCAGTCCTCGTCGGAGATATCGACCTTGGCGCGGAGCTTCTCGACCGGATCCTGGTTCTGGCGTAGCTCACGCACCTCTTCCTTGGGTCGGTAGACCTGTGGATCGCCCACGTAGTGGCCGGTGAGGCGGTAGGTCTCGGCGAGGACGAAGACGGGGCCCTTGCCCTCGCGCGCGTGCTCGAGCGCCTTGCGCGCGGTCGCGTACACGGCCTCGACGTCCTGGCCGTCGACCGTCATCGGACGTCATCCCGAAGGCCTTGGCGCGATCGGTGAGATCCGTGATCGGGATCTGCTGCACGGCCGGCGTCGACTCCGCGTAGTGGTTGTTCTCGCAGACGAAGACCGACTGGGTGCGCCAGAGCTGCGCGAGACCGAGCGCCTCGTGGAAGGTGCCGATGTTCGTCGCGCCGTCGCCGAAGAAGGCGACCGCGACCCGAGGCTCGCCGCGCATCTTGAAGGCGAGGCCGGCACCGGTGATCGCGGGCAGGCCGCCGCCGACGACGGCGTTCGCGCCGAGGTTGCCGCGCTCGACGTCGTAGAGGTGCATGGAGCCGCCGTAGCCGTGCGAGCAGCCCTCGACCTTGCCGTAGAGCTCGGCCATGAGCTCGTTCGGATGCGTGCCCTTGGCGAGCGTGTGGCCATGCGCGCGGTGGGTCGAGGCGATGACGTCGCCCTCCTCGAGCGCGCGGCAGACGCCGACGGCGACCGCCTCCTGGCCAATCGCGACGTGCAGGAAGCCCGGCAGCTCGCCCGCCCGGAAACGCTCCTCGACCTTCTCCTCGAAGCGGCGGATCAGGAGCATCTCCCGAAGGAAGTCCCTGAGCCGCTCCGGCGAGAGGGTCTGCCCCTTCTGCTCGACCGTTGCCACCTCGGCGGAACACGCTACCAAGCTACCTCTAGGATTCGGCTCGTGGCTCTCGCAGAGCGATCCGAGGAGCTTCTCGCACGGCCTCCCGCGCGGCTGGCGGCGTGCTCGGCTCGAGCTCACGGTCGACGAGCCGGAGGAGGCGGACCGCGCGGCTTTGATCCTCGGGCCGGCGGCCCCGGGACGGACCGGGAACCGGTTCGTCCTGAACCTCTACGACGGGCCGCGAGCGGCTCGGGACCTCGCCCGAGATGGCGCGCCGCGTGCTGCTCCGGCTCGATCCGGAAGGGATCCGCGGGCGGCTGCGCGTCGTGGCCTGGACGGCGACGAGCCCGCAGAGGAGACGCCGGACGAAGATGCGCCGGCGGTCGGCGGCCGGGCAACGGATTCCGACCCGCAGGCGCTCGCCGCAGGCTGGGCAGGCACTCGTCGGACTCCTTCCCATCGGACTGGTCGCACTGCTACGTGGAGGTCGTGCTCGACTCGTCGGACTACCTGGAACGGGCTGCGCTCCTCCTGGCGCCGGCGAACCCCCTGCGCCCCGACGCCCGGGCGACCGTGCTCCGGTTTCGGGCGGCGCGCGATCGCTCGGCTACGGGATCTCGGCCGGAATGGCACACCGCTGCCTCGAGCGGCTCGACGCGGAGCGGATCACCGGACGAGTCAGCGTGCTGCGCGTCGTTTCCGAAGACCGGCCGGTCGGCACGCAGGGGCCGGTCTGGCGGATCGGCGGCCGGGCGCTGTGAGCGCTTCCGGACGGCGGCGGCGGCGGCGAGCCTCAGGTCGCCTGGAAGGCGATCGAGGAGGACGCGCAGGTGTTCTCCACGGAGGGCCAGGCAGTCGGCAAGATCGCCGAAGTGGTCGGCGACCCGACGCCGACGTCTTCACAGGCCTGGCGATCTCGACGCGCGCGCTCGGACCGAAGCTCGGTTCGTCGAGGCCGAGCGAGTACGTGGGATCTGGCCAGACCGCGTCGAGCTCGACCTGACGCAAGCCGAGATCGAGAACCTGCCGGAGCACGAGGCGCCGCCGGTGATCCGTCGTGAACCCGGGCGAGCCCGGCGGCTCTCTTCCGCCGCCTCTTCGGCCGCTGACGCATCTAGGCCCTGAGGACGGCGCCGAAGCGGGCGGTGAGCGCGTCCACGATCCTTGAGCGCAGAGCCTGCGCGTCCTCGTCGGAGAGCGTCCGCTCGGCCGACTGGAAGGCGACCCGGAAGGCGAGCGAGCGCTTGCCCTCGCCGAGCTCGGCGCTTCGGTACTCGTCGAAGACGCTCGACCTCGCGGAGCTCCTCGCCGGCGGCCTCGCGCATCGCCGCGGCGAGCTCGGCGGCCGACACGTCCTCGTCGACGACGAACGCGAGATCCTGTCGCACCGCGGGGTAGGTGAGGACGTCCTCGTAGAGCACGCGCTCGGGCATCGCCTCGAGCAGGCCGCCGAGGTCGAGCTCGAAAGCGGACCATCCCGCCCCGACCGCCGGGTGAACCTCGCCGACGACACCCAAGCCAGGCCGCCCACCCGGTCCGACGGGCGCGCCTCACCGGCGGCGCTCGTCACGGCTCCGATCTCTGCCGTCTTGCCCGGATGGAGCCGCTCGTGCGACCCGCGGCTGAACCTGCCCCGGATCCCGAGCGCGCGAGGAGCGTGTCCACGACTCCCTTCGCGTCCGAGATAGCCACCCTCGACGACCGCCGCCGACGCGCCAGCGCTCGTCCGGCAGCTCGCCTTCGCCCGCAGGCAGGTACACCCGCGCGATCTCGAAGAGCGCCACGTCCTCGTTCCCGACCTCGCGGTTTCGCTCCGCCGCCTCGAGGAGGCTCGGGAGGAGCGTCGTCCGCAGCACCGACTGCTCGCTCGTCATCGGCAGGCTGAGCCGGAGCGCGGCCGGATCCGGATCGTCCGCGACGAGGCTCGGCGTGTACGCCTCGACGAGCCCGCATCCGACGAGGACGTCCTCGACCGTGCGGCGTAGCTGCTGGAGCGCGTCTCGAGCCGCGCGAAGAGCTCGCGTCGCTCCGGCAGCGTGAAGGGCACGTCGTCGAGCCGGAAGCGCGCCACCTCCTCGACAAGGTCGACCTGCCGCGTCACGTCGCGGGCCCGCCAGGTCGGCACGACGACCGAGCCGGCGTGCTCCTCGAAGCCCAGCCGACCCAGGATCCCGGCCTGCTCCTTGGCTGGGACATCGAGCCCGATCAGCTCGCTCACGCGCTCCGGCCGGAGCTCGACGACCGGCCGCTCTGGGAGCTCGCCGTGCTCGTCGCGATCCGCCACCCAGCGCGCACCGGACAGCTCCACGAGGAGCTGCGTCGCCAGCCGGGCCGCATGCGGAGCGATGTGCGGGTCGACGCCCTTCTCCCAGCGGTTCGAGCCCTCGGTGCGGAGAACGAGCCGCTCGGAGGTCCGGTAGACGCCGAACGGCTCGAAGTTCGCCGCCTCGAGGAGGACGTTCGTCGTGCCCTCCGAGATCTCCGTCTCCTCCCCGCCCATGATCGCCGCGAGCGCGACGGCCCGCTCGTGGTCGGCGATCACGAGGTCGCGCTCGCCTCGAGCCGCCGTTCGACGCCGTCGAGGGTCGTCACGCGCTCGCCGTCGCCCGCGCGCCGGACGACGATTCCGCCGCGGATCGTGTCCCAGTCGAAGGCGTGCAGCGGGCTCCCGAGCGCCTGCATGACGTAGTTCGTCACGTCGACGACGTTCGAGATCGGGCGCATCCCGCTCAGGTGGAGGCGCGCCCGAAGCCACGGCGGCGACGGCCCGATCTCGACGTCGCGGAAGAGCCGCCCGATGTAGCGCGGGCAGCCCTTCGAGGTCGTCCAGCCGGATGTCGATCTCCTCGTCGCCGGCGCGCTCGGGCTCGGTGCCGGGCCAGTCCGCGAGCTCGCCGTCGAAGAGCGCCGCCACCTCGCGCGCCAGCCCGTACACGGAGAGGAGGTCGGGGCGGTTGGGCGTCGTCTCGACCTCGAGCACGTCCTCGAGAATCGGGAGCACGTCGACGAGCGGCGTACCCGGCTCGAGCCCCGGATCGAGAACCATGATCCCGCTGTGATCCTCGCCCAGGTCGACCTCGTCCTCGGCCAGGATCATCCCCTCGGACATCTGGCCGCGAAGCTCGCGCCGCTCCAGCTGCAAACCGCCCGCGATCGTCGCGCCGGGGAGCGCCACCGCGACCTTGGCGCCCGCACCGAAGTTCCAGGCGCCGCAGACGATCTGGTACGCCTCGCTCTCCCCCACGTCCACGCGGCAGAGCTGCAGCCGGTCGGCGTTTGGGTGCTTCTCGGCCTCGAGCACACGGCCAACCCGGAAGAGCCCGAGGTTGCCGTCGCCGTCCGGCACGCCACGCCGCACGATGCGCTCCACCTCGCACGTCGAGACCGTGAGCCGCGCGGCGATCTCCTCCACCGACGCGTCGACCTGCACGTACTCGCGCAGCCAGGAGACGGGGACCTTCATCAGAACTGCCGCGCGAACCGGAGGTCGTTCGCCCAGAGATCGCGGATGTCCGGCAGCCCGTGCCGGAGGATCGCCATACGTTCGAGCCCCCAGCCGAACGCGAAGCCGGACACTTCCTCGGGGTCGTAGCCGACGAACCTGAGGACATTCGGGTCGACCATCCCGGAGCCCCCGATCTCGATCCAGCCCGAGTGCCGGCACATCGGGCACCCCGCCCCGTCGCACTGGAAGCACGAGACGAGCACCTCCACCGACGGCTCGGTGAACGGGAAGAAGTGCGTGACGAACTTCGCCTCTCGGTCGGCCCCGAAGAGCGCGCGGAGGAGCGCCTGCAGCGTTCCCTTCAGGTCGGCAAGCGTGATGCCGCGGTCGACGGCGAGCCCCTCGACCTGGTGGAAGATCGGATAGTGCGTGGCGTCCGCGGTGTCGCGCCGGTAGCAGCGGCCGAGCGTGACCATGTAGACGGGAGGCTCGCGGGCCTCCATCGCGTGGATCTGCGAGGGGGACGTCTCGCTGCGCAGGACGTGCTCGTCGTTCAGGTAGAAGGTGTGGAGCGGCGAGCGGGTCGGGTGGGCCTGCCCCATGTTGAGCGCGTCGAAGAGGTACCTGGTCGTCTCGACCTCGCGGCCGTCCACGACCTCGTAGCCCATCCCGAGGAAGATGTCCTCGACCTCCCGCCGGACCTGAGTCACGAGGTGGAAGTGGCCACGCGGGCGCGACGTGCCGGGGAGCGTGACGTCGATCCGCTCCTCGGCGATCGCGCGGTCGAGCTCGGCCCGCTCGAGCGCGGCCTGCCGCTCGGCGACGGCAGCCTTCGAGCCGCTCCCGCACGGCGTTCAGCGTCATGCCGGTCTCGCGGTCGCGAACCTCCCTGAGCGCGAGCTTGAGCGCGCTCTTTCGGCCCAGGTAGCGGACGCGTGCGTCGTCGAGCTCCGCGAGCGTCGACGGCGCCCGCGATCGCGCTCTCTGCCTCGGTTTCGAGCCCGGCCGCGTCCATCGAGCGAGCGTATCATCGGGTTCCCGTGGCCTCCGACTACGACCCCTTCGCGGCGATCTACGACGAGTGGTCGGCACCGATGACCGAGGACATCGCCTTCTACGTCGAGCTCGCACGCGAGGCAGAGGGGCCGATCGTCGAGCTCGGCGTCGGAAACGGAAGGGTTGCGATCCCGATCGCACGCGAGACCGGCAAGCGCGTGCTCGGAATCGACTCGTCGCCTGCGATGCTAGAGCTCGGCCGCGCCCGGGTCGGCCGAGGCGGGTGTCGACGTCGAGCTCCGTCGAGGGCGACATGCGCGAGCTCGAGGTCGACGAGCCGGCAGCGCTCGTCATCTGCCCCTACCGCGCGCTGCTCCACCTCCCCACCTGGCACGACCGCCGCCGGCTCTTCGAGCGCGTGGCCGCTGCACTCCGTCCGGGCGGGCGTTTCGCCTGGAACGCCTTCGTCTTCAACCCACACGTCGCCGCGAGGAACGACGGCATGGCGCAGCCACACCCAGGCTCCTCGACGATCTGGGAGTACACGGAGCACGCGCCCGGCGACAACCGGATCGACGTCACGGCGTTCGCGGAGCCGGCCGGGCAAAGAGCCGCGCTCGCTCTCGCTCTGGTGGGTCACCAAGTCCGAATGGGAAGGCCTGCTCGACGTCTCGGGTCTCGAGACCGAGGCGCTCTATCGCTCCTTCGACCGCTTGCCTTTCGACGACGACGCCAACGAGTTCGTATGGATCGCGCGAAAGCCGGCCTGAGCGAGTACGACGCGATCGCCGAGCTCTACGACGAGTGGAGCCGCACGGTCGTCGAGGACGTCGGCTTCTACGTCGAGGAGGCGCGCAAGGCAGGCGGCCCGGTGGTCGAGCTCGGCGTCGGGACCGGGCGCGTGGCCGTGCCGGTGGCGCAGGCCGGCATCGAGGTGATCGGCGTCGACTCCTCGCCGGGGATGCTCGGAGTGTGCAGCCGCCGGGCCGAGGCCGCCGCGGTTTCCGAGCGCCTCGACCTGCGCGTCGGAGACCTCGCCGCGCCGCCCGTGGAGGAGCGTGTGCGTCTGGTCACGTCGCCGTTCCGCGCTTTCCTCCATCTGGCCACCGACGAGGAGCGGCTCCGGGCGCTTCGCGCCGTGCGGGAGATCCTCCTCCCAGGCGGGCGCTTCATCTTCGACGTCTTCGCGCCCGGGGAGGAGGACATCGAGGAGACCCACGGCCGCTGGCTCGAGCGCGAGCCCGGGATCTGGGAGCGGGCCGAGTGGGACCGCGAGCGCCGGCTCCTGACGCTCGAGGTGCGCGGGCCGGGGGCCGAGACCACGCTCGCTCTCGCGTGGATCGAGCCCGACCGGTGGCGCGAGCTCCTCGCCGAAGCGGCCCTCGAAGTGGTCGCCGAGTACGGGTGGTTCGATCGCCGGCCGTACCGCGGCGGCGAGGACACCGTCTGGATCGCGAAGCGGCCTCGGTAGTTTTCCCGGCCGAGCCGCCGGGAACATCGCGAGCAACTCGAGGGGGGACGCAGTGGCGGGTGCGGCTGGACGTTGGCTGGCGGTGACAGTTCTCCTCGCCGCCTGCATGACACCTGCCGGCTGCAGCAGCTCGGACGAAGAGGTGGCGAAGGCACCGCCGCAGGACGAGCCCGCCGCTGCTCCCACAGAGGTCGAGGCAGCGTGGGTCAGAGAGTGGACTCGCTGGGAGCGCGATTACCTCCTGCGTGGCCTCGGCACCGCGCTCGCCGAGCGGGACCGGCTCGACCTCGACCTCGTCGCCTCGAACGGAGACGAGGTCGTGCAGAACAGCTACGCGGTGGCGCTCCGGGGCATCTCCGAGTGCGCGGCGCTCTTCGCGGAGCGGGTCGGCGATCCGCCGAGTGATCCCCTCGCGGAGGCGGCCGACCTGACCACTGCTCTCTGCGAGGACATCGACGAGGCGATCGAGCTCGACACGCGCGCGGTCGAGGAGTCGAGCGGCGTCTCGTTCCAGGAGGCGGAGCTGATCTGGGACGAGTTGCCCGATCGCCTGGCCAAGATCGAGACAGCGGTCTCGCAGGCCTTCATCCAGGGCAGACAGCTCCCGAGGGAGGGTGGCGTGCTCCAGACGAGCCGGGTCGAGCCTCTCTTCAGCAAGGTCGGCGCGGAGGTCGCAGGCGGGCCCGTCAACGTGCGCTGCTGGTCCGAGCCGGACTGGAACCGGCTGGTCGACGAGGCCAACGTGGTCTTCACGCGCGAGCTGACACCGAACGTGCTCGGCTTCGCGGCCTTCGGCCGGACGGTGAATATCGCGCCGGGGCCGTGCGCGATCCTCACGGCCGTCGCATACCAGGACAAGTGGCTGGAGGGGCGGCGGGCCCTGATCCAGATCTCGGTCTCGGTGTCGACGCTTGCCCACGAGAGCGTGCATGCGACCGGCGTCACGGTCGAGGCGCAGACCGAGTGCTACGCCGTTCAGCTCACCGAGGAGACTGCGATGGGCCTTGGCGCCCCGGCCCGCTACGCCCGCAGGCTGGCCGAGTTCTACGCGGCCGTGGTCTACCCGAAGGCCCTACCGGGCTACCGGACACCGAAGTGCCGGGACGGCGGCCCCTACGACCTGAACCCGGGGAAGGAGCGCTGGCCGTAGCTCAGGCCGTGCGACGCCGTCGCTCGTAGAGCGCGAGCGCGCCCGCAACGGCGACGTTCAGGGACTCGGCTCCGGGCTCTTGCGGGATCGAAAGCGTCCCGTCGCACCGGGCCAGGAGCTCGTCCGGAAGCCCCTCGCGCTCGGCGCCGAGGACGAGCGTGCTCCTGCGCAGCTCGGCCTCCCAGAGGGGGGTCTCGCCGGAGACGGCGAGCGCGAGCCACGGCCGGGGCGCCTCCTCGAAGGACGCGGTCGGAACTCGGAAGACCGCGCCGGCGGAGGCGCGCAAGGCCTTCGGCGAGGTCGGGTCGGCGCACCCCGCCGAGAGCGCGAGGAACGCGGGGCCGAGCGCGTCGGCGCTCCTGAGGAGCGTGCCGACGTTCCCGGGGTCTGCGACCCGCCAGAGCGCCAGGCCCGCCCCTTCGGCACCGCGTGGTAGGTCGGCGCTCCGGAAGACCGCGATGACCCTGGGCGGATGGCCGAGGGCCGATACCTCCGCCATGAGCTCGGAGGCGACGAGCTCGGCGTTTCCGAGGCGTTCCGTCAGGGCCGGTCGCTCCGTGTCGACGAGCGCCTCGACCGGCTCGAGGCCTGCGTCGAGGCCGGCGGCGACGAGATCCTCCCCTTCGCAGGCGAAGAGACCGAGCTTGGCGCGCTGCCGCCGCGAGGCGAGCTTGCGGACGAGCTTCAGCCGCGGGTTCGAAGCCGACGTGATCATGCGACCCAGCTGAGGCGGTTTGCGTGACCGTCGAGGCGGGCGAGACGCTTCGCCTCCCCTCCCGGGTAGGTGGTCACGTCGAGCGCGAAGCTCTCGAAGCCCTCGGGCTCGTCCTCGACGAACTCGTAGGAGACGTGAGCGAGGGCGCCCCGCTCACCCTCGGCGTCGATTGCGGCGCGCACCCGGTCGCGTGCCTCGCGAGCCAGGTAGCCGAGAGACACCGAGTGGAACACCACCGTGAGAACGTCGAGGTCGCGATCGGCGAGCACGGCCGGCAGCTCGTCCGCATAGTCGCCCCGGATCAGTCGCGGTGGGTCTCGACGGACGATGTCGATCGCGCGGCGAAGGCGCTCGAGCCGGTCCCGTTGGTCTGCCCAGACGAAGGCTTGCAGGAGAAGCGCGCCTTCCTCGCTCGTCGCGTCAACCGGATGCCTGTCGATGCCGAGCCGCGTCCGCACCGTCACGTTCGACTCGAAAAGCTCCGCAGGAAGCCCACCTCCCGCTTCCCCGGCCAGCGCGAGGGGCGCGTCCTCTGGGCCCCAGCGCGCCGTGCCGTAGCGGTAGGCGTAGCGATCCCAAAGGAGATTCAGGCCGGCGCTCGGGCCGAGCTCCACCAGGTCGGCCGGTCGATCGTCGACGACCGTAAGAAATGCCGGCAGGAGCGCCCAGCACCGCTGCACCTCGTTCGTCTGGATCGGCTGCTCGGCCACGAACCGACTGACCCACTCGCGGTGCGTGCGAAGCGTCTCCGCGAACGAATTCCATGCATCCGGCGCGCGGCCCGAGAGCACGAGGTAATGGATCGCGGCAAGGACACGGAGCGGAGCTTCCCAGCGTGGTTGCCGGTCGGCACATATCTCTACCAGGACGGGATCCTCCGCGTGCTCGCGCGCCAGCCTGGCGTAGAGCGGCGAGCCGCCGCGCTCGAAGTCGGCGGCGAGGCGCCGAAAGACGTCCGGGAGGGACTCGGGCTCGGCCGTGCTCAGGCCTCGAGCGCGGCCTTGGCCCGCGCCGCGACCTTCGTGAAGGCGGCCGGGTCGTTCACCGCGAGGTCGGCGAGCACCTTGCGATCGAGCTCGATCTCGGCCTTCCGCAGGCCGGAGATGAACTGGTTGTACGAGAGCCCTTCCTTCCGTGCGGCCGCGTTGATACGCAGGATCCAGAGCCGGCGGAACGTCGCGCTTCTTGTTCCGGCGATCACGGTAGGCGTGGTTGTCCGCGTGGAGGAGCTGCTCCTTGGCCTTGCGGTACGAGACGTGCGGCTGGCCGACGAAGCCCTTGGCCTCGTCGAGAACCTTGCGGCGCTTCTTGCGCGCGGCGACTGATCGCTTGACGCGGGGCATGCCTCTCCTCCTAGCGGCCGAGCAGGCGCCGGGCCTCGCGCTCGTCCGCCGGTGACACGGCCGCGTCGTTCCCGAAGTCGCGCTTGCGCTTGGCGCTCTTCTTCTCGAGGTTGTGGCTCTTCATCGCGTGGCGGCGCAGGATCTTGCCCGAGCCGGTCACCTTGAAGCGCTTCTTCGCCGAGCTGTTCGTCTTCTGCTTAGGCACTTTGCGCTGCTCCTACCTGTTGCTGGGTCTTCACCGGGGCGAGCACCATGACCATGTTCCTGCCGTCCTGGAGCGGCGGCGACTCGATCTGGCCGAGCTCCTTCACGTCCTCCGCGAGCCGCATGAGCAGGTCGCGACCCCGCTCCGGATGGCTCTGCTCCCGGCCGCGGAACATGATCGTCACCTTCACCTTGGCCCGCTGGTTCAGGAACCGGACGACATGGCCCTTCTTGGTCTCGTAGTCGTGGATCCCGATCTTGGGCCTGAGCTTGATCTCCTTGACGTTGACCGAGACCTGGTGCCTGCGGGCGGTCTTGGCCTTCTGCTCCTGCTCGTACTTGTACTTCCCGTAGTCCATGACCCGGCAGACGGGCGGATCGGCCTCCTTCGCCACCTCGACCAGGTCGAGGTTCTTCGAGTACGCGTAGTCGAGCGCCTCGTCCCGCGTCTTGATCCCGAGCTGCTCTCCCTTCTCGTCGATCAGCCGGACTTTCGGGACGCGGATCGCGTCGTTGATCCGCGTCAGATCCTGAACGGGCGGGCGCGTGTCGGGCCTGCGCCGGGGCCTCAAAGGTTCGTCACCAAGCTCGCCTCAATCTCCCTTCTTCAAAACGACAAGAGCTGCACGCAGCAGCTCCGTCAACCCGATCGACTCGGTTGAACCTCGGCGGGCCTGTGGCCCCGGAGGTGAGGAACGGAAGCTCCTGCTTGCAGGCGGCCACTGTAGCAACCCTGGGAGGCCGCACCAGCGGCCGGGCAATGCCCGGCCCTTACGAGTAACGATCGCCGCTCCACCCCTAGGCGCGAGGCAGGCCTCGCCCGCCTGTCGCCTCGGCGCCTCTGGCGCATAGGGTTGAGCGCAAACCGATAAGGAGGCTCCCTATGGCGCTCGCACGCGTCGTCTCGTTCGATGGTGTTGGCAAGGATCGAATGCAGGAGATGGAGCGCGAGCTGCGCGACGGCGAGAGGCCGGAAGGGCTCCCGGCGACCGAGATCGTGGTGCTTCACGATCCGGAGGCCGAGCAGGCGCTCGTGATTCTCTTCTTCGAGACCGAGGACGACTACCGCCAGGGCGACGAGACGCTGAGCGCGATGCCGGCCGACGAGACACCCGGACGGCGGACGTCGGTTGCGCGGTACGAGGTCGCGATGAGGGTGAACGCCTAGGCCCCTGCCCCGCTCGGGCGCACGCAGCGACCGGGCCGCCTCAGGGCTCAAGCCCCACGGTCAGGCTCCGAGCTCCGCCAGGAGCGCCTCGAGACTCAGAGTTGCCTGCTCGCCGTGCCGGCGACGGACGGCCAGCGCGTCGCGGGATTCCTTGTCGCCCCACACGACGACGTACGGAATCTTCTCCACCTCGGCCGCCCGGATCCGCTTGCCGAGGGTCTCGTCCGACTCGGCGACCTCGATGCGCCAGCCCGCCGCACGGAGCTCGTCAGCCAGCGACTCCGCCTCCGCCGCGTGGGCCTCCGCGACCGGCAGGATCCGCACCTGCTCCGGCGCCAGCCAGACCGGGAAGTCGCCGCCGAAGTGCTCGATCAGGATCCCGATGAAGCGCTCGAGTGAGCCCAGGAGCGCCCGGTGGATGACGTAGGGCGTGTGCTCGCGATTGTCCTCGCCCGCGTAGGCGAGGCCGAAGCGTTGCGGCATCTGCGAGTCGAGCTGGATTGTCCCCATCTGCCAGGAGCGGCCGAGGACATCCGTCATGTGCAGGTCAATCTTGGGGCCGTAGAAGGCACCGTCGCCCTCGTTGAGCTGGAACTCGATGCCCTGCCGCTCGAGCGCTTTGGAGAGCGCGGACTCGGTGAAGTCCCATTCCTCGTCGCTCCCGAGCTTGCCGTCGGGACGGGTCGAGAGCTCGAACCGCGCCTCCATCCCGAAGAGGTCGTAGAGGAAGGCCGCGTAGTCCAGGCAGGCGAAGATCTCGTCTTCGATCTGCTCGGCCGTGCAGAAGATGTGCGCGTCGTCCTGCGTGACATGGCGGACGCGGAGCAGCCCGTGCAGCGTTCCGCCCGGCTCGTCGCGGTGCAATGTCGAGGCCTCTGCGTACCGAACCGGGAGCTCGCGGTGGCTCCGGACTGCGCTGCCGAAGAGCAGCATGTGCCCTGGGCAGTTCATGGGCTTCAGCCCGTACGTCTTCTCGGGTTGCTCGATCAGGAACATGTTCTCGCGGTACTTCTCCCAGTGGCCCGACGTCTCCCAGAGCTCGGTGTCGTAGAGGAGCGGGGTCTTCACCTCCTGGTAGCCGCGACGCGCGTTCTCCCTCTGGCGGAGCGACTCGAGCGCATTCCAGATCGCCATCCCACGCGGGTGCCAGATCGGCGAGCCGGGCGAATGCTCGTCGAAGTGGACGAGGTCGAGCTCCCGGCCGAGCCGCCGATGGTCGCGCGCCTTCGCCTGCTCCAGCCGCTCGAGGTACGCGTCGAGATCCTTCTGGTCGAAGAAGGCCGTTCCGTAGACGCGCGTCAGCTGCGGCTTCGTGGAATCGCCGCGCCAGTAGGCGCCGGCCAGCGACAGGAGCTTCACGGCCCTGAGCGGCTTCGCGTCCTGGAGGTGCGGCCCCCGGCAGAGATCGGTGAAATCGCCCTGGGTGTAGAGGCTGATGTCGCCCTCGGCGGTGTCGACGAGCTCGATCTTGTAGGGCTCCTGCTCCGCCTCGAAGCGGCGCCGGGCCTCGTCGCGGGCGATCTCCTCGCGCTCCCAGGTCCGGCCCTCGGAGATCTCGCGCCGGATCTCCGCCTCCAGCCGCTCGAGCGCCTCCTCCCCCACCGGCTCGGGGAACTCGAAGTCGTAGTAGAACCCGTTCTCGATCGGCGGGCCGATGGCGACCTTCGTGCCCGGGTAGAGGCGCCGCGCCGCCTCGGCGAGGAGATGCGCAGCCGAGTGGCGGAGCACCCAGAGCGCGTCCGGATCGGACTTGTCACGCGTGGTCAGGATCTGAATCTCCTCGCCGTCCCCGAGCGGCAGGCGCAGGTCGCGCACGGCGCCGTTCGAGCGTACGAGGACGGCCTGCTCGGCGAGCTTGGGGCCGATGGCGCGGGCAGCGTCGAGGCCGGTCGATCCGTCCGGAAGCTCGAGCTCGGAGCGATCTGGAAGGATGACCTTCATGAGCGAAGAGAATACTCAGGCCCCCTCCGAGCAGAACCCCGAGGAAACCGCGGCGGGGTCGCCGATCCCGGACCCCGAGCGCGACGACGGCGGCGACGCGGAGGACATTCCGAACGCCGACTGAGCTCAAGCGCGTGGGAGTGACGGTCTGTGAACGGCCGCGGCACCACGTTTCCAATTCCTTCCTCCCGGTTATGGATCGGACGGGCACCCAATGGGTGTCGCTCGTCACTTCAAGGGGGGACGTATGAAGAAACGCTTTGCTCTGCTGCTCTGCAGCCTTGTGGCCGTGGGAGCGGCAGGCGCCGGCCAGGCCGGCGCGGCGACGCTTATCGTCGATAAGGACGGCCGCGCAGCACCACCCGCGAACTGCGGCGCGAACACACCTGCGCCAAACTCGATCGAAGCTGCCGTCGAAGCGGCGCCGCCCGGCTCGACGGTCAACGTCTGCCCGGGCGTCTACACGGAGCAGGTGTCGTTCGAAAACCCGGACGACAACACCACGACGATCCGCTCGCTCGTCCGCTGGGCCGCGGTGATCAAGTATCCGCCGACCGGTCCGGCGAACCCGTTCGACGACAAGGCCGTCGTCCACGTCAACGGAGCGACCGACGTCAGGATCCTCAGGTTCACGATCACGGGGCCAGGACCCTCCATCTGCGACAGCATCCGGTACGGCGTCTGGGTCGAGAACAACGGCTCGGCGACCATCGACGAGAACCACATCACGGAGATCCGGGACACCGATCCCACGTCGCTCGACCCGCCGCTCAGCGGCTGCCAGAACGGCACGGCTGTGCAGGTAGGCCGCCGGTACGTCGACGGCCCGACCACGGGGCGCGCGACGATCACGGACAACCTCATCGACCGCTACCAGAAGAACGGGATCACGGTCGACGAGGTCGGCTCCCGGGCGCTGATCATGGGGAACCGCGTGCGCGGCGCCGGCCCGACGCCGGTCATCGCGCAGAACGGGATCCAGATCAGCCGCGGCGCGTTCGGCTACGTCCGCGGCAACGTGGTCTCGGACAACCTCTACACCGGTCCCGCCTTCGCCTCGTCCTCGGGAATCCTGCTCTATGGGAACGAAGAGGAGCTACCGCTCCCGGCGCCGTCACCGGCTCCAGGAACGACCGTCGAGGACAATCGCGTCTTCCGAAACGACGACAACATCCCCGCTTACGGGACTGAGCTCGCCCGGATCAGGGACAACGTCGTCCTGGACGCGGCGGTCTACGACGGCATCTACATGGCGGAGGACTCGACGAACAACCGGATCGTCGGCAACTTCCTCCGGCGAAACAACGAGCACGACTGTCACGACGACTCCGTCGGACCGGGCACCGGTGGCACAGCCAACTGGTGGATCGACAACGACGGCCTCACCGACAATCGCGGCGGCGCTCTCTGCGAGAACGACGACGACGACGACGGTGACGACGACGACGGTGACGACGACGATGACGACGACGAGGACGACGACGGCCACGACGACGACGACGATCGCGGCGACGACGACTAAGTTCGTCTCAGGTTGAGCTCACGAGGGGCCGGGCGACCGGCCCCTCGGCGTTTCACAGAACGTCAGACGCCGCGCGGCGCGCGGTCCTCGAGCGCGACCTTCATGAGGTCGCGGATCGAGAGGATGCCCTTCAGCTCGCCGCCGTCCACGACCGGAAGGTGGCGGAAGCCGCCGTGGATCATGAGCGCGGCGGCCTGGTCGGTCGTCTCGTCGCTCTCAACGGTCTCGGGGTGACGCGTCATCCGCTCGCCGACGGTCGCGTCCTGCGTCACGCCGGCTGCGACCGCCTTCAGGACGTCGCGCTCGGTGAGGATCCCGGCGAGGCGGCCGTCCTGGAGGACGACGACCGCGCCGACGCCGCGGTCGGCCATCTTGCGCGCCGCGTCTGCGAGCCGCTCGTCCGGCCCGACGGTGAGGAGGTTCTTGGACATGTGGCGATCGACGGTGGGCATCGCCGGTAGATCCTACGGCCGAATGTGCCGCGGCGTTCGAGCCGCACTGTGAACGGATCGCTCCGCGATGCTCCTAGGGCTTCGGTCGAAGCCGGGCCTCGCCGTGAACGCAGCGCTCCGCGATGCTCCTAGACGTCGAATTGCGCGAAAGGCGGCGCAATTCGACTACAGCCTCGCTACGCGGCTCGAACTTGTAGCCGACGCCGTAGCGCGTCTGGATGAACGTGTGCGTCGGCGCCGGCGGCCTGGAGCTTGTCGCGCACCTTGCGGACGAAGACGTCCACCGTCCGGTCGCGATGCGTCTGGCGTCTCCCCCACACCCGCTGGAGGATCTCGTCTCGGCTCACGACCCGGCCGTGCTCGAGCGTCGAGCGCGTAGAGAAGCCGGAACTCGGTCGGCGTCAGCTCGGCGCTCCTGCCCGTCGACGTAGGCCTGGACGTTCAGCGGATCGACGAGGAGCTCCTCGGCCTCGATCGGCTCGCCGCGACGTTCCTCCTCGGCGCGCACCCCGCGCCTGGCTGCAGCGCGGACTCGCGCCACGAGCTCCTTCATGGAGAACGGCTTCACGAGGTAGTCGTCGGCTCCGATCTCGAGAGCGTGCACCCGGTCGTGCTCCGTGCCGCGCGCACTCACGACGACGATCGGCGTGCCGATGCCCTCGGTCCGCGCGGTCTCGATCAGGCGCCAGCCGTCGAGGCCGGGCAGCATCAGGTCGAGGACGACGACGTCGGGTCGCTCGTACCGAAGCCGCGCGAGGCCGGACTCGCCCTTGGCGACCCAGAGCGGATCGAAGCCCGCCGACGCCAGATGCCGGGACATGCCCTCGGCGATCACGTCGTCGTCCTCGATGATGAGAACCTTCGGCACGTACCGGGATCATGACTCGGGCCGGAGCCTCCGAGGGTGCCGTCACGGTGAACTTCCTGTGAACGGGTGGTGAACGTCCTCGGGGCCCACGATGTCGGAGAACGTGAGAGCCGCACTCCCCCGCTTCTGTCGCGCGGAAGTGGGCGGCGGAGCGGAGTCGGAGCGTGTACACAGTGGGCGCATGCGATTTTTCCGCCGCCGAGCGCAGGTACCACCGGCCTCTCCGCCGCCCGCGCCCGACGAGACGTGGGATGCCGCCCGCGCCGATCAACGCCGCGAGGTCGAGCGTGGCCGCCGCGTCGTCGAGGAGAGCCGCGAGCTCGTGCTCGTCCTCGACGAAGACGATCGGCTGATCGCGGCAAGTCGCCGCGCGCGGGAGGTCTTCGACCAGCTCGTCGAGGGAGAGCCCGTCCCGCACGAGGTGCTCGAGGCCGACGGTGGGCAGGCGTTCTCGATCGAGTACGACGCCGCCGGGCGGCGCGAGCGCCTCCTCTACCTCCGCTCGACGGGCGACCTCGCCGCGTACGAAGAGCTTCGCGCCGGCTTCACCGCCTGCGGTCTCGCACGAGCTCCGGACGCCGCTCGCGCGACGTCCTCGTGCCCTGCTCGAGAGCGCCGAGCTGCCGGACGTCGACCCGCGGAGCTCATCGAGCAGGCCCGCGTCGAGGTCGGCCAGATCGGCGAGCTGATCGACGACGTCCTCTTCCTCTCCGAGCTCGAGACCGGACGGCAGGTCGTCGGCCTCGGCTCGACGCTCAGCCCTCCCGATCCTCGCCGACGTCGCCGAGGGCTCGAGGAGCGGGCCGCTCGGGCCGGGATCGATCTCGAGATCGAGGGCGACGACGACGCCGAGCTGCCCGCTCCGGCCGCGGATGATCCGCGTGATCGCCTCCGAACCTGGCCGGGAACGCGATCCGCTACGCAGGCCCCGGCGCCACGCTGACGCTCTCGGTGCTCCAGGAGGACGACTGCGGTAATGCTCACGGCCTCCGACGACGGCGCCGGGGTCGCCGAGGACACCTGCCGCGGCTCTTCGAGCGCTTCTACCGAGCCGACCGGGCGCGCTCGACTCGGGGCACCGGGCTCGGGCTCGCAATCGTGAAGCACATCGTCACGTCGGCGGGCGGGACGATCGAGGCGTCCGGAGCGCGCGGGGCGCGGGCTCACGTCCGCTGCCGCTTCCCCTCGCGCGTTTCGCGTCACGTCGTAACCGCGCGGCGGCCGTTCACCACCCCTTCTCCAGTCCGTTCACGGAGTTTCTGCCCACGCCGCCGGGCGGCCGGAACACTCGGCTCAATGACTCCAGACAAAGGGAGAGATAACGTGAGCTTTCGCCGATACCTGCGGCTACTCCTGCCCGTGCTCGCCGTGCTGCTTCTTGGCCGGTGTGGCCGCGGGCTGCGGCCGCGACGAAGCGAACGGCACCGGCAGCGGGCGGTGAGGACACGACGGCCGAGACGAGCGCGTCTGAGGAGCTCTCGGGCAAGATCCAGGCCGACGGCTCGAGCACGGTGGGGCCGCTGACGACAGCCGCCGCAGAGCTCTTCCGCGAGGAGCAGCCGAACGTGAACATCACGGTCGGGCACGGCCGGCACCGGCGGTGGCTTCGAGCGCTTCTGCGTCGGCGAGACCGACATCTCGAACGCCTCGCGCCCGATCAAGGACGACGAGTCCACGAGGTGCCGCCTGCGAGAAGAACGGGATCGAGTACACCGAGCTCCAGGTCGCAGTCGACGCGCTCACCGTCGTCGTGAACGCAGAGAACGACTGGGTCGACTGCCTGACCGTCGAGCAGCTCAACGCGATCTGGGCGCCCGACTCGAAGATCTCGAACTGGCAGGACGTCCCGGACGGCGACTATCCCGGACCAGGAGATGTCGCTGGCCGGGCCCGGCACCGACTCCGGCACGTTCGACTACTTCACCGACGAGATCAACGGCGAAGAGGGCGCCAGCCGCTCCGACTACGAGGCCTCCGAGGACGACAACGTGCATCGTCCAGGCCGTCGCGGGCGACGCGGGTGCGCTCGGCTACTTCGGCTACACCTACTACGAGGAGAACCAGGACACGCTGAAGGCCCTCGAGGTCGACGGCGGCGAGGGCTGCGTGGCGCCGAGCGCCGAGACGGCCCAGGACGGCTCCTACGCCCCGCTCTCCCGGCCGCTCTTCGTCTACGTGAAGAACGAGTCGCTGGCGAAGCCCGAGGTGGCTGCGTTCCTCCGCTTCTACTTCGAGAACCTGGCGTCGATCGCCGAGCAGGCGCAGTTCATCTCGATGGACGAGACGACGGCGCAGGAGCAGAGCGGACACGCTCGAGACGGCGATCGAGGCGGCGGGCGCCTAGATCCATCGTGGCGACGCGCGACGCAGCAGTCCGCGCGCAGCCGGCGATCCGGCTGCGCGCGGAGCGCCGGAGGTACGGGGAGGATCTGATCAAGATCCTCCTCGGCCTCTGCGCTGCTCGTCTCGCGTCGCGACGACGATCGGCATCATCGCGGCGCTGCTCCAGCCGGCGATCGACTTCTTCCGCGAGGTCAACTTCATCGACTACATCACGGGCACCGACTGGGCGCCGCTCTTCGAGCCGGCAGCGCTTCGGCGTCCTGCCGCTCGTCGTCGGCACGCTCTCTGTCACGTTCTGGGCCTGCGTCGTCTGCATGCCCTTCGGCCTCGGTGCCGCGATCTACCTGAGCGAGTACGCGAGCGAGCCGCGTCACGCAAGTGGCTGAAGCCGGCGCTCGAGGTCCTCGCCGGCATCCCGACGGTCGTCTACGGCTTCTTCGCTCTCACCTTCTTCACGCCGCTCCTTCAGGACATCGGAACGGGCGTCAGCATCTTCAACGTCCTCTCGGCCGGCCTCGTCATGGGCGTCATGCTCATCCCGACGGTCGCCTCGATCTCCGAGGACGCGATGTCAGCCGTTCCCGGGCGACCTGCGCGCCGGCGCGTACGCGCTCGGCTCGACGCGACTCCATGTCGCCACTCGGATCGTCGTTCCCGCGGCCTTCTCCGGGATCATCGCGAGCTACGTGCTCGCCATCAGCCGCGCGATCGGCGAGACGATGATCGTCCTGATCGCCGCGGGCACGATCTCCCGAACTCACCTTCGATCCGCGCGAGAGCGGCCGAGACGATGACCGCGTTCATCGGCGCGACCGGGATCGGCGACGTGCCGACTGGATCGATCGAGTACAAGACGATCTTCGCCGTCGGCCTGACGCTCTTCGCCTTCACACTCGTCATGAACATGATCGCGATCCGGCTCGTCCGGAAGTGGCGGGAGGTCTACGAGTATGAGCGCCGCGGCCCCAGACCTACGCGGTGGCGACCCGGCGACCGAGTCCGCGGCGGGCTCTTCCATGGGCTCCTCCTCGTCTCGATCACGATCGGGTTCGTCCTCCTCGTGACCCTCCTGATCGACGTCTTCCAGAAAGGGCGTGCCTTACCTCGATGGCGTCCTGCTCTTCGACGCGCCATCGTCGTCGCCGGATCGCGCCGGCGCCACGGCCGGCGATCCTCGGGACGATCTACCTGATGGGGCTCCTGCTCGTCATGGCAGTCCCGCTGGGCGTCGGCACGGCCATCTACCTCGAGGAGTACGCCGATCGGGAGCGCTGGTACAACCGCCTGCTCGAGATCAACATCCAGAATCTCGCCGCGGTTCCGTCGATCGTCTACGGAATCCTCGGGCTCGCCTTCCTCGTCCGCGGGCTCGGCCTCGGACGCGTGCTGCTCGCGGGCGCGATGATCCTGACGCTCCTCGTCCTCCCGATCCTGATCGTCGCGAGCCGCGAGGCGATCCGCGCCGTGCCGGACACGATCCGCCAGGGCGGCTACGCGCTCGGCGCGACGCAGTGGCAGGTCGTCTCGCGTCAGGTCCTCCCTGCCGCGATCCCCGGCATCGCGACGGGGTCGATCCTCTCGCTCTCTCGCGGGCGATCGGCGAGACCGCCCCCCTCCTCCTCGTCGGCGCGCTCCAGTACGTCGCCTTCAACCCGACCCTGCTCGGGGACTTCACGGCCCTGCCGATCCAGATCTTCCAGTGGATCGCGAGACCGCAGGACGACTTTCGTCTGCTGGCGGCGGCTGGGCATCATCGTCCTCCTCGCCATCCTGCTCACCATGAACGCCTTCGCGATCTGGCTCCGCAACCGCTACCAGAAGAAATGGTGACAATGACAGAGACTCAGACTCCCGCCAGTGCCGATCCTGAACCCGAGCGATCTCGCCAAGAGCCGTCCTGCGTCCGAGAGCCGCGGGTCGAAGCGACGTCGTCTTCCACGTCGACGACCTCGCCGTCGCCTACAACGGCAAGCGCGCCATCAAGGACGTGACGCATCGACGTCTACCGGAACTACGTGACCGCCTTCATCGGCCCGTCGGGCTGCGGCAAGAGCACGTTCATCCGCTGCTTCAACCGCATGAACGACCTCATTCCGGGCGCGGTCGTCGAAGGGACGATCGACTACCACGGGGTCGACCTCTACGGCCGCGAGGTCGACGCGGTCGAGGTGCGCAAGCGGATCGGCATGGTCTTCCAGAAGCCGAACCCGTTCCCGAAGTCGATCTACGACAACGTCGCCTTCGGCCCGCGTGTCCTCGGGCATGACGGACGACCTCGACGACCGCGTCGAGGACGTCGCTCCGCCGGGCTGCGCTCTGGGACGAGGTCGGCGACCGCCTCAAGGAGAGCGCGCTCAGCCTGTCCGGCGGCCAGCAGCAGCGACTCTGCATCGCGCGCTGCATCGCGGTCGAGCCTGACGTGATTCTGATGGACGAGCCGGCGTCGGCCCTCGACCCGATCGCGACGACGCGGATCGAAGACCTGATGGACGAGCTCAAGAAGGAGTTCACGATCGTCGTCGTCACCCACAACATGCAGCAGGCTGCGCGGGTCGCCGACATGACCGCGTTCTTCAGCGTCGAGCGTCGGGGAAGAAGGACAGCGGACGGGCATCCTCGTCGAGTACGACGCGACGACGAAGATCTTCACGAATCCGTCCGACAAACGAACCGAGGACTACGTGACGGGGCGATTCGGATGAGAGCAAGAGCCACCTTCCATCAGGAGCTCGAGGAGCTCGAGGAGAGCCTCACCGACGAGTGCGAGCTCGTCGTCCGCGCGCTGCGCGGCGCGCTCGGCGCTCTGCGGGCCGGTGACGCGGAGCTCGCCGAGGAGGTCATCGCCTTCGACGACACGATCGACCGGCGCTACATCTGGATCCAGGAAGGCATCGAGCGGCTCCTCGCCCGCCAGACGCCGGTCGCTGCGGACCTCCGCCTCGTGCTCGGGATGCTCCACGTCAACCTGCACCTCGAGCGTGCGGCCGACTACTGCGTCACGATCGCGAAGCTCGTCAAGCTCGCGCGGGCCCTCGAGGGCGACGCAGAGCCTCGATCGAGGGGCTCGAGGCGATGGGCGCTCCGCGCGGAGGAGATGCTGAAGATCATCGGTCGCCTCCTTCCGCGACCGCGACCTCGAGCGCGCCGAGCAGCTCGTCATCCTGGACGAGGAGATCGACACCGCGAACCGGCGGCTCGTTCACGACGTCCTCGCGCTCGGAACCGACGAGGAGCGCCGTGAATGGGGTCTCCGGATGATCCTCGTCTCGCGCTGTCTCGAGCGGATCGGCGACCACGCAGTCGACATCGGCGAACAGACTGCCTACCTCGTCACCGGCGAGTTCCGGGAGTTCACGGACGCGTCGCACCCGGACGGCTCGCCGAACGGCAGGCCGAGCGAGGGCTAGGCGGCTCGGCCTGCCTGCGGTTCGAGCCGCCGGGTCTGGACGGAGCGCGCCAGGAAGGCGGTCGCCGCAATCCCGGCCGCGAGAACGAAGACGAGCACCGTGCCGCCCGGCAAACGGGTAAGCGTCTCCAGGCCGGCACCCACGAGAGCCGGCGCACGGCACGGTGAAGATCCAGGCGACGACGATGCTCCCGGCGACACTCCAGCGAACGGCTGAGGGTCGCGGAACTGCACCCGCACCGAGCACCGAGCCGGAGATCGTGTGCGTCGTCGAGACCGGAAACCCGTAATGGGCAGTGGCGAAGAGGATCGCAGCGGTCGCAGTCTCCGCCGCGAAGCCCTGGGGCGGCTCGAGCTTCGCGACGCGCTGGCCGAGCGTGCGGATGATCCGCCAGCCACCCGCGTAGGTACCGGCCGCCATCGCGGCCGCCGCGCTCACGATCACCCAGAGCGGCAGGTCGAAGCCTTCCGCCGAGAGGTTTCCGGAGGCGATCAGGGCGAGCGCGATGATCCCCATCGTCTTCTGCGCGTCATTCGTCCCGTGCGTGAAGGAGACGAAGCCGGCCGAAACGACCTGGAGCCGTCGGAAGATCCGATTCACGAGCCCGGGTGAGCGGCGCCGGATGATCCAGAGGATGACGAGCATGAGCACCGCAGCGGTCACGACGCCGAGGAACGGGGCCACGAGCGACGGAATCAGCACTTTCTCCCGTAAACCGCTCCACTGCACGACGTCGAACCCGTTCGCCGCGACCGCCGACCCGGCGACGCCGCCGATCAGCGCGTGGCTCGAGCTCGACGGCAGGCCGAGGTACCAGGTGAACAGGTTCCAGGTGATCGCGCCGACGAGCCCAGCCAGCACGACGTCGAGGCTGATCGCCTCCGGGACGACGACGTCCTTGGCAACCGTCGCCGCGACCTCGAGCGAGACGAACGCACCTGCAAAGTTCAGCGCCGCCGACATGAGCACGGCCACCCGTGGCGAGAGCGCGCGCGTCGACACCGCCGTCGCGATCGCGTTGGCCGTGTCGTGGAAGCCGTTCGTGAAGTCGAAGAAGAGCGCCATCATGACGACGGCGATCAGGAGGAAGTCGATCTCCACGCCTTGCGCCTAGGCGTTCTTGACGAGGATGTTCCCGACCACGTTCGCAGCCGTCTCCGCGGCGTCGATCGCGTCCTCGAGCGCCTCGAAGATGTCCTTCCAGCGGATGACCACGAGCGGGTCGATCCGTGAGTCCTGGAAGAGCGAGCCGATGGCGTCGCGCACCACCCGGTCGCCCTCGTCTTCGAGCTCCTTCAGTCGCACGAGCCGCTCCGGCACGCCGCCTCGACCCTTGAGCCCAGCCAACGCGGCTGCGAGCTCCTCCACTGCTCCGACGAGGATGCGGCACTGGTCGAGCGCCAGCTTCGCCGTCGACTCGACGTCGTAGAGCTCCAGCAGATCGCTGGCTTCGTCGATGTGGTCGACGACGTCGTCGAGCGCAGTCGCAAGCGCGAAGATGTCCTCGCGGTCGAACGGCGTCACGTACTGCGTGTTCAAAAGTTGGATGAGCTCACGCGTGATCCGGTCGCCCTCCGATTCCACCCGCTTCACGTCCTCCTGAGTCACGGATGAGTTCGGATACTCCCGAAAGCGGGTCTCCGCTTTCCGTGCTGCCTCGAGCGCGTTCTCGCCGGCTTCGGCGAAGAGGTCGTAGAACGCGCCCGTACGGGGAACCAGGTTCAGCTTCACGGCCGCGGGACTCTAACGGGGCAGGCGGCAAAAGTGGCGGACTGGTGAACATCCGACGAGTACGCTCACGTGCCCGTGCCCCGCTACCTGACGCTCGCGGCAATCGTCGGCGCACTCTGTGTCGCGGGCCTCTCGGGCCGGCTCGTGACCGGAATCCTGCCCGCCGTGGTCGTCCTCGCTCTCGCGGCCGCTGACTACCTCCTCTGGGAGCGGCGGAACCGCCCCTGGCACGACTGGACCGTGATCCTGCTGCTCCTACCGGCGATCCTCGCCTCGGTCTGGATCGCGGTCGGCGGGCTCGTCACGGGCGTCGACCGGACAGCCGAGGCACGTCTCGCCTACGAGGTCGGCCCGGGCGTCGCGCTCGTGGGCCTCCTCTGCACGCTGATCAGCTACCACGGTCGCCACCATCCCGACGAGGCGCGGCTCCGAAATGAGGCCGGCCGCCCCTGAGGACGGCCGGTGTGGTGCGGCAGGACGTGAATCCGTCTGAGAGCTAGGGCGTCGGCTCCGGTTCAGGCTGGCTCTCGCCGCCGCCGGGTTCCTCTTCACCGGGAACCTCTTCGCCTGGCTCGCCCTCGCCCTCGCAGGACTCCCCGGTCGACGCGAAGGTCGGCACGCAGTCGCCGGGCTCCTCCTCGCCGGGCTCACAGGGCTCGTCGGTCGAGGCGAAGGACACCTCGCAATCGGGCTCCTCCTCGCCGGGCTCGCAAGGCTCGTCGGTCGAGGCGAAGGACACCTCGCAATCGGGCTCCTCCTCGCCGGGCTCGCAGCCCTCGGCGAGGCACTCGTGCTCGTCCTCGGCCGGCCAGCGGGCGGACTCGGACTTGAGCTTGACGAGGACGAGCGTGTCGTCGTCCGCATACGCGCAGAGCATTCGCACCTCGTCGCCGGCCTCGAAGGCCGAGAGATCGGCTTCGAGGGGCGCGACACAGGAGACGGCGGTCGTGCCCTCGCCTGGGCTCACCTCGACGACGCCGTCGACGATGCCGACGAGCACACCCTCGACCACGAGCCCGTCGTCATCGTGCTCGACTCCGTCGCCATCGTCGTCCTTGCCCTCGTCGTACTGCGCAGCGACGAGGACGAAGGAGCCTTCGGCATCCACGGAGACCACGATCTCGATCAGGTCGCCGGCCTCGTACTCGGGCAGCTCCATTCCGTCGGGCACAGTGACGACGACGAGGCCGCGCTTCACGACCGCGAGACGCAGGATGCCTTCACCCGCGTCGAGGAAGATCCCTTCGAGCTCGAGCACGTCGGCCTGGCCCGTCTCTTCGCAGTCGAGCGCCTTCAGACGGCCGCTCGGCTTGATCTCGACGATGCAGTCGAGCTCGTCGCCGACCTCGTGCTCGTCCCCGCCGCGGAGGGCGAAGACAGTGCCGCCGCCGGAGACGATCGTCCGGCCTCGGTTTCCCTGCTGCCGCACCACGGTCACGTGCACGACCGCCGTCTCCCTCCGGCCGATGCGCTGCAGGCCACGGGAGCGGAAAGTGCCGTCGGCGAGTCTCGCGCCGCGCGCGGCGATGCGGCTGCCTACCCGGACGGAGCTGAAGCGTCCGGGCGCACGCAGCGTCCGAAGTGTGCCGCCCGAGCTCGTGACGAGCGCGTCGCGAGCGGAATCCTTGGCGACGACGACGCCGCGCCAGTCTGCGGCAGAAGCCGCGGTCGGGAGGACAGCGCCGACCAGCAGGGTGAGTCCGAGAACCAGACCGCGTCTCATTCATTCTCCTTTAGACAGATCCACAGAAGCCCGAACCCGCAGGGCCGACCCGTCTATCGGAGGAGCGGGGCCAAGCGCTCAAGCCCGCTCCCTCGAAGTGGCTACCCCGCTCAGGCCCCGGGAGGCAAGGCGCGGCGGACGACGCGAACGAGGTTCCGCCAGAGAATTCGCTCGAGGTCGTCGCCTGCGTAGCCTCGCCGCTCGAGCGCGGCGACCAGAGTCGGATAGTCCTCGGGACCTTCCAGTCCCTCGATCCCCTCGTCCAGCGAGTGGCCGGGTGGCACGAGCCCATGCATCACCTCGCCGTAGAGCGCGCCCGAGCCCTGGAGCTGGCGGATGAAGTCGCCGCCAAGGGCCACGGCGTCGATCCCGGCGACGGAGACTGCATGGTCGAGGTGGTCGACGAACCGGTCGATCGTTGGTTCGTCGGGATCGACCACGAGCGGCAGCGCCATCAGCCCGAGGACGCCGCCGCGCTCCGCGATCGCGCGCAGCTGGTCGTCGGAGACATTCCGAGGCGTCTCGAGGAGCGCCCTGCAGCCGGCGTGGCTGACGAGCACGGGTGCATCGCCCGCACGCTCCAGCACTTCGTCGAACGTCCGCTCGGAAGCGTGGGCGAGGTCGATGGCGAACCCGCGCGCGGCGAGCCGGTCGACAAGCTCCCGGCCGAGCGCGCTCAGCCCGCCCGTCGGCGCCTCGGCCGCGCCGTCCGCGAACGCGTTGCGACGGTTCCAGGTCAGGCCGACGAGCCTGACGCCGAGCTCCCAGTAGACCTCCGCCATGCCGGGATCGAGCCCAAACGGCTCCGCACCCTCGACCGAGAGGACGAGTCCGACGCGGTCGCTGGCCTCCACCTCGTCCAGATCGGCCCGCGTTCGGACGAGAACGGTGTCGTCCGGGTTCTCGCGGCCGGCGCGGTGCCAGGCTGCGACCTGCTCGAGCGTCGTCCTGAGCGCCGCTTCGGGCGTCAGGTCGAAGGTCGGGTAGAGCGCGCAGACCTGGAGCCCCACCCCGCCCGCTCTCAGCTTCGGGAGCCAGTGCTCGACGAACGGCGCCGGCTCGTCCTTTCGGAAGGCGAGCTCGATCAGGAGGTCGTTGTGCGCGTCGGCGATGCGTTGCACGGGCGGCCGACGCTACCGCAGGGGTGCGGGAACCCGCACTCCGAGATGCCGGGTGGCTCCCTTGCGAGCGGGGCGCCGGCGGGCCAGGATTCCGCCATGAACATCGCCACCACGCATACGGCTCGCACGTCCCTCCGGGCTCCCCTCCGAGAGACCGAGCGCCGCTTCAACCGCTTCCTCGTCACCGCCGACTTCGAGCAGACGGACGGGCGGCAGTGGTCGAACCTCGGCGGCGGCGAGACGATCTCCGAGGCCCTCGCGTCGGCTCGCGCCGACCTCGGCTCCGGCTGGGAGATCGTCCGCTGGAACCACGCCTACGGCGGCTAGCAGCTAGGAGGGTCTAGACCGTCCTAGTCGTCGTTCGTAATCCGGCCGATGCCGACGGCGCGCGCGAGAACCGCGCTGACCGGCGCCGAGAGCCGCACCGTGAAGGTCTCGTTCCCCTCGCGCCGCCGGTCGCCCTTCACCTTGACGACGATGGTCTTCGTCGTCTGCCCAGGCGTGAAGGTCAGCGCGCCGTTCCCCTTTACGAAGTCGCTCGGCGAGACTGCGCTTCGCGCCTTAGTGGCCCACTTGACCGTGACGGCCTTCTCCGTCAGCCCGGTGAGGTGGACCGTGAAGGCGAAGCTCCGCAGGCCGCTGTTGCCCTCCTTGGCCTGCCTATCTCGGATGGCAAGGGTCGGGGCGGGATCGTCGTCGACGATTGTCCCCTGGGCGCTGACGTCTCCTTCGGCCGCATTCACGAGCGACGAGAGCGCCACGCCCAACGTCTGGCTCGGCTCGTCGACGGTATCGCCCTGGATCGGGATCTGGACCGTCTTCTGCGTCTGGCCGGGGTTGAAGGTGAGCGCGCCGCCGGTGGCCGTGAAGTCGCCCGGCGAGGTCGCCGACCCGTTCGCCGTTGCCCAGTTGACGGTCACGGTCTTGCCGCTCTGCGCGGCGAGCTGAACGGTGAACGAGAGCATCTTCGTCCCTGCGTTCCCCTCCACGATCGCCGCCGGGTCCTGCACCGAGATGGTCGGCGGGTCGTCGTCGTCGGTGATCGTGCCCACGCCCTGAGCGTCCGTGATGCCGGCGTTCGTGGCGCTGTTCAGGTCGACCGCGAACGTCTCGTCGGGCTCGTCGAGCACGTCGCCCTGAACCGGCACGTCGAACGTCGTCGTCGTCTCGGTAGGAGCAAGAGTGAGATCTGTGGCGCTCGCGAGGGTGAAGTCACCTGGGGCCGTCGCAGTTCCGTTGGCGGCGCTCCAGTCGATCACCGTCTCGGCCTCGGTGGCGCCTGTACGAGTGACCGTAAAGGTCGCGTTCGTCTGGCCGGAGTCGCTCTCCGTGAGGGACGCATCACCCACCGTGATCGTGGGGAGCGGATCGTCGTCGTTGATCGTGAGACTCGCCAGGGCCGGCCCGAGGATCATGGCGCCGACGGGATCCTCGAGGAGGAGCGTCACCGACTCCGGCACCTCGTACGCGTCGTTCTGGAGGATCGAGACGTTGAACGACTCGAGGTTGTCACCCGCTGCGAACTGGAGCGTGCCGCTCGTGGCGTTGTAGTCGAAACCCGCGGTCGCGAATCCGCCCGAGGTCGCGAAGTCGACCTGAACGGGGCCGGGAGCGCCGCAGCGTGCGACGTCCACGGTGGCCGTGCCGACGGCCTCGCCGGTGAACACGGTCGAGGTATTGAAGAGCACGACGGTCTCGGCGCCCGGGAGCCCCGCGCTGGCCCCGTTCTGGGCGGTGAGCGTGTTCGAGTTGGCCGGGTCGGCGAAGTTGGCGAAGCAGGCTGACTCGTTGAAGTGCCAGAGAGCTCGCGTGCTCGAGTCGGCCGTGAACGCCGCCGACGGTACCTCGAAGTCACCGGAGTAGCGAGCCGTGCTGGACAACCGGGCCTCGTCGATGAACCCCTTCCACGGGGCGGCGCCAGAGTTCGCGCCCACGGACAGGAGATTGGTCGAGTTGCTGATGCCAGGGTCGTAGTCCGCGGCAGTCGTGCTTGCGATCTCCGTCCCGTCGAGGTAGATGGCCAGCCGGTCGGAACCGTCACCGTTGTCGTAGACGGCCGCGACGTGATGCCAGCCGGCCGTCACCGTTGCCGAGTTCAGGAGTTGGTCGCCCGAGCCCGTCGGGGCGCCCCAGACGCCGAAGATGAGGACGTCCGGCGTCGCGGTGTTGAAGTTCACCGAGAGGCGGTACGCGTTCTGCTTGTAGAAGATGAGCTGGACTGCTTCGCTCGTCTCGTCAGGGACGTAGACGAAGGCCTCGAGCGTGAAGTCCTCGCCGGACGAATCCCCGAGGTCGAGCGAGGAGCTGTCGACGGCCGAGGCGTAGTCGTTCGTGCCGTCCAGGCGGAGCGCGTTCCCGAACGGCGCGTCTGCGAGGGCCGCCGGCGCGGCAGCGAGAAACAGGAGAGCCGTGAAGAGAATCGCCGCAGCGCTCGGGGCCGCAGGTCGTAGGTGACGTGATCGCGTAAGCGCCTCCGCCCAGGATGGTAACACGTGTCTCAATCTACTACGACGCGAGTTCCGAAGCGGCAGGGACGCGCCTGCGTGATTCACTGCCGCGGTGGCGGTCACGGTGGCGGAGCGACAGGCGCTCGGCAGAGAGCGCCGACGGGGGCAGGTCTACATCGTCCTCGCTGCGCTCGCCTGGTCGACGGCCGGGCTCCTCCAGCGCGAGCTCTCGCTCGATACGACCACGCAGGTCGCCGGCCGGGCGGTGTTCGCCCTGCTGGCGCTCTTCGCCTTCGTGGCCGTCGCGAGCCGCGGCGACGTCGTCGGCGCGTTCCGCTCGATCGGGCGCGCGGGACTCGTGTTCGCGGTCTGCATGGCCGTCGCGTCAGGCTCCTTCATCGTCGCCCTGAACGAGACGACGGTCGCGAACGTCCTCTTCCTCCAGGCCCTGGCGCCAGTGGCTGCGGCGATCCTCGCAGGTGTTGCGCTCGGTGAGCGTGTGAGCCGGCGAACCTGGGCGGCGATGATCCTCGCGCTCGGCGGGGTCGCGGTGATGATCGGCGGGCCCTCGAGTCAGGGGCTCCGAGGCCAGGCGATCGCCCTCCTCATGACGCTCGCATTTGCGGTCGTGGTCGTAATCACCCGCCGCCACAGGGATATCTCGATGGCGCCCGCGACATGCCTCTCGCAGCTCATGGTTCTCGTGGTCGCCGCCCCGTTCGCCCACCCGAGCCAGATCGGCGGCGGCGACCTCGGGCTCCTCGTCCTCCTCGGTGCGGGCCAGATGGGGCTCGGTCTCACCTTCCTGACCCTCGGCGCCCGCCTGATCCCGGCAGCCGAGGTGGCGCTCATCACGCTCCTCGAGGTCGTTCTGGGGCCGCTCTGGGTCTGGCTGGCAATCTCGGAGGAGCCGGGCACGGCGACGCTCATCGGCGGGGCCGTGGTCGTGGCGGCGGTGGTGGTGCAGACGAGTGCGTGGGCGGGAGGGGGCCGGCGCCGAGCCGGCCCCCTGGTGGAGCGCGGCTAGGCCGAGGCGGGCTCGCGCTGGCCGCGCCGCTGGACGAGGAGTGCGACCGCGAGCGCAGCTGCGAGTGCGCCTGCGATGCCTCCGCCGACCGGCCAGGCCGGGAACCCCGAGCTCGAGGCCGGCTCGGCGGCCGGACCGGACGGGGGCTGCCCCGAGGACGATGCGGTCGAGCCGCCGCCGCCGACGTCGATCGTCCCGAAGGTGTGCGTCTTCGCGCACGGCTCGGGGTTGCCGGCCCAGTTGTCGAAGCCGTCGTAGACCTCGTACGACCAGCGGCCGTTCGACGGGAAGACGACTGCCGCGGTGAAGACGCCGGCCTTGCGGTTCGTGGCCTTGGCGGGGAAGGTCTTCGCCTGGCCGCTCTCGGCGTTCACGATCGTGAGCGTCGGCTTGGCGTCCACCTCCGCCGGCAACGGCGTCTGGCCGTGCTGCAGGACGGTGATGTCGGCCTTCCAGACCTCGCCGGCGCCCAGGCCTGCGGGCGGAGGCGCAACGCCGACCGTGGCCCAGCAACCTGCGCTCGCCGGCGCGGCGACTGCGAGCACCGCGAGGACGAGTCCTCCGAGTAGAGCAACGCGCATGTGGCTCCTCCTTTTCCTCCCCTACACCGGAAGAGCCCTGAAAGGTTCCCTAGCTCTCGACCCAGCGCTTGAAGGCCTGCATCGATTCCTCCTCCTGCTTCGGAACCTGACGTGCAACGAGCGGTGTGAGGAGCTTCGCGAGGCCCTTCGGCTCGAGCGACATCGACGTCCGCACGCGCGTCCCACCATCTGCCGGCTCGAAGGTCGCCGAATAGTCGACGTCGGCGCTCTGGCCGCCACCCTTCGACGAAAAACGCCGCGGGCGATCGAAGTCGGCGATCACCATGTGCATCGGCCCGACGCGCTTCATCTTCCCGTCGAACCGCGTGCCCGACTCGACCTCGCCCTCGGTCGTCTTCGTCATCTCCACGGTGACAGGGTTCCAGTGCAACTCGTTCCGCATGTCGACGAGCTTGTCGAAGACGACCTCCGGGCTCGCGGCGATGTGTAGCTCCTGCTCCGTCCGGATCACGGTTCTGCCTCCCTCGTGCGGTTGGCCGCGATTTTCACGGCCGAGCGGAGCCCTGGCAAGGCGCGCGACGCGTTTGTCTTCGCTTCGGACGAGATACACTCGCGCCGTGCGAGGCATCTCCCTCGGGGCCGTGTACCTGATCGTCGGCGTCATCGTCGCGGCCGTGAACGACTACTTCGACAACTTCAACACGCTGCGAGCCGTCGGCGAGGCGCTCATCGCCATCCTGATCTGGCCGCTCGTGCTCTTCGGCGTCGACATCAACCTGCGCTAGGCGGAAAGTCCGCTCGAGCGGGTCGGGGCTTGCAAGAGGTGGGCGGTACTGGGCTCGAACCAGTGACCCCCAGCTTGTCGAGCTGGTGCTCTCCCAACTGAGCTAACCGCCCCTGCGGCGCCGAGTCTAGCACCGTCCTCTCGCCCTCTTCCGGCGCGGAAGTTAGGTTCTCCGCATGCGGACGGAGATCGTCCTCGACCGAGACGAGACGGTGCCGGGTCGGCCGTTCGCGGATCCGGCTCACACGGGGGAGGACGAAAGGAAGCTGCAGAGCCTCCTCGTTCTCCAACGCGAGCGCGCGAAGCTCTGGGCGGACGGGGCACCACCGAACCAGGTCATTCGAGACGAGGACAGGAGCGGGCTTCGCCATCTGCTCGTCGTCCCCGACCCGACAGCACTCCTCGGCGCCGAGAGCCCGACCGTCGTCGGGTTCTTCGGCCGGCCGCGGGTCGACGCCGACATGCCCATGCTCTTCGAGCTCGAGGAGGAGCTCATCGCCGGAATGCGAGACGCCGAGGAGCTTCTTAGCTACTACGACGTCGAGCTCGTGAAGGGCGCCTACGGCAACCTGATCCTGTTCGCGTCGCCCGAGGGCCCGCGCAAGTGGCGCGAGATCTCCGTGCACCGTCGCGCGGTCGACATCACGCCGGCGAGCTACCACGAGATCCGCCTGCACCAGGGGCTGCTCGACGGGCCGTTCCTCGGTGACGGCGAGCTGCGCATCGCCCGGACGCGTTACCTCGACTTCAACGGCCACGCGCCGTGGTACGGCGTCCGCGAGAACTTGGCCTAGGGGGTTTGGCGAAACGGTCTTCGCCGGGCGGCACAACGACTGTTTCGTCAAACCCCCTTAGTTGCGGATCGCGAGATCGAGGTAGCGAAGGGGGTTCACGGGCCTGCCACTCACCCTCACCTCGAAGTGCAGATGCTCACCCGTGCACGAGCCGGTGCATCCCGCGCGCCCGATCGGCTCCCCGCGCTCGACCTCCTGGCCGACGCGGACGCTGTGACCGGCCAGGTGCGCGTAGAGCGTCGTGATGCCGTTGCCGTGCCTGATCACCACGACGTTGCCGTAGCCCGCGTAATGCGCCTGGTAGCCGACCTTCCTGACGACGCCGGCTTCCGCAGCCCGTACGCGGTAGGTCCCGAGCACGGCGATGTCGAGGCCCGAGTGGAGCCGTCCCCACCGATAGCCGAATCGGGACTCGAGGAGGCCATGCAGCGGCGTCGCGAACGCACGCGCCTGCGCGGAGCGCACCTCGGCGGCGAGCCGAAGGCCCGCGCCGTCGGAGTCGGCGACCTGCGCAGAGGCGGAAGCAGAGAGGGAGGCCACGATGACCAGCACCGCGGCGAGCGAACGCACCACGGCGGCGGAGACTAACGAACCCGGCGGCTACGCGATCCGCTCGAGCGGGGCGTACTCCAGCATCAGGCGCCGCTCGGCGCCGTCCTCGGCGAAGCGGATCGTCACCGTGCCGTCGCGCTCGATCCTCGTGACGACGCCCTCGCCGAGCGTCGAGTGGCGCACCGAGTCGCCGGTCGAAAGGGACGGGACGTCACGCTCGGGCGGCTGCGAGCGCGCAGGCGCGCCGTACGAATACCACGAGGTCGGCCGGAGGCGGTCGCGCTCGATTCGCTCCTCCGGGAGCTCGTCGAGGAACCGTGACGGCAGGTTGTAGCTCTTCGAGCCCCAGAGCGAGCGCGACGAGGCGTGCGTGAGCGTCAGGTGCTCCTGGGCCCGGGTCAGCCCGACGTAGGCAGAGGCGCCGCTCCTCCTCGAGCCCCTGCTCCTCGATCGAGCGCGCGTGCGGGAAGACTCCCTCCTCCATGCCGATCAGGAACACGGCGCGGAACTCGAGGCCCTTCGCGTTGTGGAGCGTCATGAGCGTCACCCGCCCGCCCTCCTCGACGAGCTCGTCCTGGTCGGAGAAGAGCGAGATCTGCTGGAGGAACTCCGAGAGGGTCGGGTCGTCGGCGGTCTCCTGGTACTCGCGCGCGACGCCGACGAGCTCCTGGAGGTTCTCGAGCCGGCCCTGCGCCTCGACGGTGCGCTCGGCCTCGAGCGCCTCGACGTAGCCCGACTGCGTCGAGCACGCGCTCGACGAGCTCCGGCACCGAGAGCTCCTGGGACTGCGCCATCAGCGACTCCATGAGCGTCCGGAGCTTCGTCACGGCTCTGAGCGGCGCGGCTCCGCAGCCCGCCTCCTCCGCCCGGCCGAGCGCCTCCCAGAGGGTGAGGTTCTGCGCGTCGGCGAAGGTCTGGAGCCGGGCGATCGTCGTGTCGCCGATCCCGCGCCGCGGCCGGTTCGCGATCCGCCCGAGCGAAACCGCGTCGGCGGGATTGTCGATCACCTGGAGGTAGGCGATCGCGTCCTTCACCTCCGCGCGCTCGTAGAAGCGCGGCCCGCCGATCACCTGGTAGGGCACCTCCTGGCGTACGAGCACGTCCTCGAGCACGCGGCTCTGCGCGTTCGTCCGGTAGAAGACCGCGACCTCCGAGGCGGCGAGGCCCTCCTCCACGAGCCGCGCGATCTCGGACGCGACGTAGCGCGCCTCCGCGTGCTCGTCCTCGACCTCGACCACGCGGACGGGCTCGCCCTCGCCGAGCTCGGACCAGAGGTTCTTGGGCTTCCGCTCGCGGTTGTTGGAGATGACCGCGTTCGCCGCCTCGAGGATCGCGTTCGTCGAGCGGTAGTTCTGCTCGAGCGGGATCGTCGTCACCTCGCCGAAGTCGCGCTCGAACTCGAGGATGTTCCGGATGTCTGCGCCACGGAAGGCGTAGATCGACTGGTCTGGATCACCGACCGCGCACACGTTCCGATGCTTCGCCGCCAGGAGCTTCAGGAGGACGTACTGGGCGTGGTTCGTGTCCTGGTACTCGTCGACGAGCACGTAGCGGAAGGCCTTCTGCCAGCGCTCGGCGCGCCTCGGGGAAGCGCCGCAGCACCTCGACCGTCAGGAGGAGCAGGTCGTCGAAGTCGAGCGCGTTCGAGGCGAAGAGCCGCTGCTGGTAGAGCTCGTACACGTCCGCCACGGTCTGGTCGTAGAAGGAGGAGACGCGGGCGCGGTACTCCTCGGGGCCGACGAGCCGGTTCTTCGCGTTCGAGATCTGCGCGTGAATCCCGCGCGGCACGAACCGCTTCGGGTCGCGCTCGAGCTCCTCGAGGCACTGCTTCACGACGCGCACCTGGTCGGCCTGGTCGTAGATCGTGAAGTTCGAGCGGTAGCCGAGCCGCGGGATCTCGCGGCGGAGAATCCGGCCGCAGGCCGCGTGGAAGGTCATCACCCACATCGTCCGAGCGACCCCGCCGACCAGCCCTTCGAGCCGGCGCTTCATCTCGCCGGCGGCCTTGTTCGTGAACGTGATCGCAAGGATCTCGCTCGGCTTCGCCCCCGCGGTACGGAGCAGATGGACGATGCGGTAGGTCAGGACGCGCGTCTTGCCGGAGCCGGCTCCGGCGACCACGAGCACCGGGCCCTCGGTGTGCAAGCACGGCCTCCCGCTGGGCGGGATTCAGCTCGGCGAGGTACTGCTCGGGCGACGCGACGGCCACCCGACGATGGTACCGAGCGGCCCCTGCGGCCCCTTCTAGGAGGGTCTAGCGAAACAGCCGTTGTGCCGTCTGGGTCGCGCTGCTCGCCCCGAGGCGGCGTCCTCGGTCGCGCACGTACCTGACCGGTACGCACGCTCCCTGCGTCCTTGCCTCAGAACGAGCAGCGCGACCAGCCAACGAAGACCGTTTCGCTAGACCCTCCTAGACTCCGCCGCGTGCGCCTCACCGCCCTCCTTCTGGCGATCTCTGCCGCGGGATCGTGGGGCATCGGCGGCATCCTTCTGAAGCGCGGCACCGACGTCGTCACGCCCACGACGATCCTCGTCTTCCAGTACGCGATCGGCTTCGCGCTCGTGCTCGGCTGGCTCGCAGTCACCGGGGAGATCGGCGCCGACGATGGACGCGGTCGAACGCCGCTGGCGGACGATCCTCGTCCTCGTCCTCTTCCAGATCGCCGGCTACGTCCTCTTCGTCACGAGCGTCCAGCAGGCCGGATCGGGATCGATCCCGACCTCGGTCGTGATTGCGATCTCGGCGTCCTATCCCGCGGTCATCGTCCTGCTCTCCGGCCCGTTCCTCGGCGAGCCGCTCGCGTGGAACCATCTCGCCGGCGCGCTGCTCGTCGTCGCGGGCGTCGTGCTCGCGCTCGCGCTCTAGTAAGGCTCGGCGTCACGCCGCTCGAGCGCGCGTCTCGACGAACTCGACCGCCGCCGTGAGGAGCCCTCGATCGCGTCGACTTCAGGACGACCTCGACCTCGGGCCCGGTCTCGAGGAAGCGCGGATAGCTTCCGACGGTCACCGCGGGGTGGCGGGCGGTCGCCTCCTCGAGGATCGCGACGATCTGCCCCTCGCCCGTCCGGTAGCGGCGGCGCCAGCTCGCGATCGGCGCGCCCGCGAATCGGGCGGCGATCGCCTCGAACATCGCCTCCATCTCGCTCGGGAGGCCCGGCAGCACGAAGACGTTCCCGAGCACGAACCCGGGCGCGCCGCCGAGCGGGTTCGCGAGCGGCTCGGCGCCCGCGGGCAGGCAGGCCCAGCGCGCGGCGTAGTCGCCGAGCCCGCGGCGCGAGAAGCGGCCGCGGAGCTCCTCGGAAAGCCAGTCGATCTCCTCGGCACGGCACCTCGAACGCGGCGGCGACCGCCTCGCGCGTGATGTCGTCGGGCGTACCGCCGAGACCGCCGGTGACGAAGACGTGGGATGCGAGCTCGCGCTCGGCGCGGAGGAAGGCCGCGATCGCCGTCGATGTCGTCGCGCACGGCCGCGAGGAGCCGCACCTCGACGCCGAGCTCGGCCAGCCGCCGGGCGAGCCAGGACGCGTTCGTGTTCTCGACGTCGCCGGAGACGATCTCGTTCCCGACGGTGAGGATGACCGCGGTCTCGGCCACGGCGCGAGGTTACTTCAGCGGAAACGGCTCTCGCGCGAGCGCGGCGAGTGCCTGCGACGTCACCCAGACCGGCGTCGTCACGTACTGGCGGTTGTAGCGGAAGCTGCCGTTCGGGCCGCTGCATGCGGCGCAGGTAGCGGAACGCCGCGCGGCCGGGCTTGCGGTCGGCGGCCTTGAGCGCCTGGATCGACCACGCGGTCGACTGCGTGTCCGAGCCGCGGCCGGGGGTCAGCTCGAAGCCACCGTCCCCGTTCTGCAGTCGGCGGAGGAAACGGACGCCGCGGTCGATCCGTCGCGAGCGCTCGCCGATCCCCGTCGCCACCAGCGCCTGGATCGCGGCCGCGGTGTCGTTCGAGTCGGCCTGCCCGCCGGCGAACCACGGCCAGCCGCCGCTGGGGCGCTGGCGCGCCAGCAGGAAGCGCTTGGTCTTCCGGCCGGCGGGGCGGCCGGTGGCGCGCAGGGCCAGGACGCCCCAGATCGTCGAGTTGACGGTCGGGCCGATCTTCCCGCTCGCGCGGCGCAGGCCCTCGAAGCTGGCGGACCTGACCCGACAGGTTCACGTCGTAGGCACAGCCCGACCGGAGCGCGTCGAGGGCGAGGATCCGGAGCTCGAGGTCGGTGGCCTTCGGGTACGGCTTGCCGCGCAGGTAGTCGCCGGACTTGGTCGGGCAGTGGCCGGCCGCGCGGAGCCCGAGGATCGCCCAGGCGGTCAGGCCGGGCGTCGGCGTCGCGCCCGGGTTCGTGGAACCCGCCCGGTGGGTGCGGTGCTGGATCAGGTACCGCGACGCGTCGGTGGCGCGATCGGCCGCCGCCGTTCCGGCCAGGAGGAGCGCGCCGAGCGTGGCCGCCGCGAGCTTCACGCCCACAGGATCTCCGATCTGAGCCGCCGGCGGTAGCGCTCGAGCGCGCGGCGAAGCTCCGGGCCGGCGGCGAGCGCGATGACGAGGTTCCCGATCGCGTGCGCGGCGTTGAAGGCGAAGCCGGCACCGAGCACCACCGCCAGCGCCGCACCAGTGTGCGGCAGGAAGCCGTACCAGTGCCAGAGATCCATGAGAGTTCCGTAGGCGAAGCCGAGCACGACGCAGAAAGCGGTGAAGGCGACGCGGCCGCGAAGGGCGTTCCGCGCCGAGTCCTGCGACGAGGCCGCAGCCTCCCCAGGCCAGCATCTGCCACGGCGTGTGCGGGCCCTGGCCGAGGAAGAAGTTCGAGGCGAGCGCGGCGAGCGCGCCCACCGCGAAGCCGCGGCGCGGGCCGAGGGCGACTCCCGCCGCGGCCACGATCACGGTGACCGGCTGCACTCCGGGAATCGGGGCGAAGAGCACACGGCCTGCCGCGGCAAGCCCGCCGAGCGTCGCCACGAGCGTCAGGTCCTTGACCGAGCTCGGGCCGCCCTCCGAGCCAGGCGGCGCCGGCGATCGAGGACCGCGATTCCGGCGAGGAGGACGGAGAAGCTGCCCCGCGCCGGGTCGAGAGCGGCCCAGAGCGCGGCCGCGAGCGCTCCTCCCGCGGCGACGAACGTGACGGTGCGAGCGCTACGCAACGACGAGCGCCTCCTCGCGCGAGCGACACGCGCCGATCGGCCGGCAGGCCGCGATCGTGCGTGGCGACGAGGACGCCGCGACCCGACGCGGCGTACTCCACGAGCCAGTCGGAAAGGATCGCCTTGCGTTCGGGATCGAGGCCGCGGGTCGGTTCGTCGAGGACGAGCAGGTCGGGCTCGGCCACGGCCACCGCGGCGACCCCGAGCCGCTCGCGCTCTCCACTCGAGAGGTCACGCGGATGGCGCCGGGCCAGGCGGTCGAGGCCGACGCGTGCGAGCTCGACGGCGGCCCGCTCGGTATCGCCGGCCACGGCGAGCGCGACCTCGTCGAGCACTGTCTCGCACACGAGGTAGCGGCCCGGATCCTGGAGGAGGTAGCCGGCGCGGCCGGCGCGCGTCACCGTCCCGGCCTGGGGCTCGAGGAGCCCCGCAGCGAGCTTCGCAAGCGTCGTCTTCCCGGAGCCGTTCGGGCCCTCGAGGGAGACGATCTCCCCGCGGGCCACGGTCAGGTCGGCGCCGTCGAGCACAGGCACGCCCGGTCGGTGGGCGTACGACACCCCGCGAAGCTCAACGGCCTTCGGGGTCTGGCCTTGGCACGTCACCAGCCGGCTCGCTGGTCGGGCCTCGCGGGGCATGGCGTGCGTACCGCCACCGGTGGGCTCGAAGCCAGGTCTCGGCTTCGCCGACGAGGAGCGTCCAGAAGGAGCCGGCCCGCCTCGACGTAGAGGACGCGCGTCGCCAGGGAGAGCGCGCGCTCGATCCGCTGTTCCGAGAGTACGACCGCGGCGCCAGTCCGCTCCGACGGAGGCAAGGAAGTGCTCGGCAGCGGCCGGGTCGAGCTGCGACGTGGGCTCGTCGAGAAGCAGGAGCTCCGGCTCGAGCGCGAGAGCCGAGGCGAGGCAGACGCGCTGGAGCTCGCCGCCGGAGAGCTCGGTCGTGCGCCGGTCGCGCAGGTGCGTGGCGTCCACCGCGTCGAGCGCCCGGTCGACCCGAGGCCAGATCGTCGGCCGGGTGCGACCCCGAGGTTCTCGAGCCCGAACGCGACCTCGTTGGCCGCAAAGGCCATGACGACCTGGTCCTCGGGATCCTGGAAGACGCGTCGCCACCGATCCCGCGAGCTCGGCGGGCCGGGCGTGGCGCGTGTCGCGCCCGCAGACCTCGACCCGGCCTGCGAACCGGCCGCCGTGGAAGTGCGGTACGAGCCCGCCAGGGCGCGGAGGAGCGTGGACTTGCCCGAGCCGGACGGGCCCAGAAGAGCCACGACCTCGCCGGGCTCGAGCTCCAGGGACATCTCCGCGAGGGCGGGTGCTTCGGCGTCCGGATACGTGAACGTCAGCTGCTCGACGCGGACTAGAGCCACAGCGCCCCCAGTGCGAGTAGCGCGAGCCCACCCGCGACCGCGGCCCGGTCGAGACCCGACCACGGCCGCTCTGGAGCCCGCGAGCGGCGCCCGTGACCGAAGCCGCGCGCCTCCATCGCCTCGGCCAGATTCGTGGCGCGCTCGAGCGACCCCGCGACGAGCGGCGAGAGGAGCCGGGCGTAGCCCCGAGCCCCGTGCACCCGCACCCCTCTCCCCCGGACCGCCTCGACCAGCCCCGCCGCGTCGCGCTCGAGCGAGGGCACAAGCCGCGTGGCGAGCGCGACGGCGAGCGCCGAGCGGGGCGCGATGCTGACCGTGGCGACGAGCCTGTCGTGGTCGACGACGAGTGCGTACGCCGAGAACGCGAGGCCGAGCGTCGCGAGCCGTAGGCCGTTGAGCGCGCCGGCCCGAAGCTCCTCCGTCGTGACGTCGAGCTGCCCGAGCACGGGAATCGTCGGCCCGCCCTCCCAGAGCACGTCGTATCCCACGGCGGCGACCAGCGGCGAGACGACGAAGACGCCGAGTCCGGTGGTGACCGCACCGAAGAGGTACGGGAGGCGGCGCTGGGCCGGGGCGCGGATCACGACGACGAGGAGCGCAGCCGCGAGAACGCCAAGCGCTACGAGCCGGTCGGTCAGGAGCGCTGCTCCGCCGGCAGCGGCGAAGAGGAGCGTCGCCGGAACGGGCGAGAGCCTCACTCGACCACCCGCCCGCTCCTCGTCGAAGCCGGGCCGTGTACCGGTACCGGACGACGGAGGGATCGTCGACGAGCGCCGCCGCGGCGCGCACCGCCGCTCGGAGCCCGCGAGCGTGAAGGTCACCGGCGAGTCGTCGCCGGGCCCGCGACGGGCGGTGAGCGTGGCCCCCGATCGGCTCGGTGTCAGCGCCAGGCGAAAGACGTTCGGCCGGCCCTCGCCCGCCGCGCCGCCGAGCACGCGGCAGCAGCGCCTCCGACTCGTCGGCGAAGCCCGGCGGCGCCTCGACGGCAGCAGGCCGCCGCTCGCCGTCCCACCCGTGCAGAAACGGCTCTGGGAAGGCGCCGACGACGATCGGCGCAGCCATCCGCTGCGACCAGTCGCGGAAGTCCCACCAGGCGACGTCACCTCTGTGGAGCTCGACCTCTGCCGAGCCGATCCCAGGCTCGATGCCGTTCACGAAGTAGAACCAGTCGCGCTGATCCTCGAGGCTGCCCTCGACCCCGTTCACCGCCTGGACGAACCGTCCGCCGTAGCGAGTCTCGACGTCCGCGTGGCGATCCAGTGCCTGGAGCACGGAGTCGCCCACGGGCACCGCCGCGGTCAGGACGACCTCGGACCCGGCATCGCGTGTCACCCAGAGCGTCGCGCCGCCGTCTTCTCGAGATTCCGCAGAGGCGGCTCCGCCCGCCGCCCCCGCCGCAGGCGGCGAGGACGACAAGAAAGAGGAGCGCGGCGAGCGCCCGCAGAGATGCTCTGCCGGGCAACGCCTAGCTCCTGACGAGCTCGGAGCGCACGTGGCCCTGCTTCCTCGCCCGCAAGGTGTCCCAGCCGGAGGGCGGGCAGTACCGCCCGGACTGAGACCTGACCTCGCGGCGGCCGTCTCGGACGAAGACCACGTTCTCCGGCCGGGATCGATCCCCGGCGTCGTCGTAAGCGAACGCGCGGAAGCAGCCGCCACCGACGCGGGCCAGGCCGAGCGTCTCGGGGCCGCCCGTCGGGCCGAAGGTCGCCCAGTACCAGAGCACCTTGTCGCCTTCCTCGAGCTCGTACACATCGGCGCCGACGGGCGGAGAGGCGTGGTTGACCTTGTAGACCCAGCCGCTCGATCCCGACGACGCGCTGCGTCCGATCCGGTCGACGTAGGGGCCGAAGGACGTGCCCTGCTACCCGGTAGTAGAAGCTCGGCCCGCCTGCTGGCCCGCTCGAGCGCGCCGAGCGGGGTCGGGCCGGACGTCGTGACGACGGGTCCGTCCGGCGGGCTGAACGCTCCGGTCACGGGTGCGAGGCGTGCCTCGGCCTTGCCGAAGAGGGTCACTTTCGCGCCCTCGACACGGATCTTCACGTCGACGGCCGACGCCGGCGAAGCCGGATGACTGCGGCGAGGGCGCCGCCCGAGACGACGAAAAGTCGTCGCAACACGTTTCCTCCTTCTCTCGAGGGGAACGGGTTCGCGGCGGGCGGCAGGTCTTCTGACTCGAGGCTCCCTCCCCCGCCGCCTTCCCGGCCCTCAGGCCAGTGGCACTTCGGCGGGCGAGCATCTCCTCTTACAGCGGCGGGACCGTGCCGGCTTCGAACCGGCTTCCCTCACCGCTCGCCTTGTCTGGAATGCGGCACCGTACCACTGGCTACGCTGGCCGTCCAGATGGCCACGAGGACGCTCACGCGTTGGGGGCCCCTCCTCGCCTGGGCGGGGCTCATCTTCGCACTCTCGTCCATGCCCGCCCTCGGGACCGGGCTCGGAGACGTGGGATCTCGTGCTCCGGAAGCTCGGCCACTTCGTCGAGTTCGCGATCCTCGGCTGCGCTGCTTCTGCGCGCGCTCGCCGAGCGTTCCCGCGGCTGTCCTCGCCGGTGCCGCCTACGCGGTCACGGACGAGGTGCACCAGATCTTCGTCAGCGGCCGTCAGGGCTCCCCGCTCGACTGGCTGATCGACGTCGCCGGCGTCGTCGCGGGAGTGGCGATCGCGCTTCGGCTCGCCCGCGCGCAGGGCTAAGATCGGCGCATGCCTGAGGACCGGAAGCACCTCGACGACCGCCAGCTCGACGCGATCCTCGAGCGTCTCGATCGGCTCTGCGACGAGGTACACGCGCTGAACAGGCGGCTCGACTCGGCCGAATCCCTGGCCCGGATCTCGCACGAGCTCGGCAACCTGAACGAGTCGCTCCAGGCGCTCGCGTACGCCGCGCTCGGCCAGCAGGGCCCGCAGGTCCGCCGCCGGCGCTCCGCCTAGCTCCGCGTGGAGGTCAGGCGCCTCGACATCGGCGACCGGGCCGTTGCCACGGACCTCCTCGAGCTCCAGCGCCGCGCCTACCGGGTGGAGGCCGAGCTCATCGGCTCGGACGGCATCCCGCCGCTCACGGAGACCCTGGACGAGCTCGGGGCATCCGGCGAAACGTTCTTCGGCGCATTCGTTGACGGCGTGCTGGCCGGCGCCGTCTCATGGCGCGTCGAGGCCGGCACGCTCGACCTGCATCGGCTCGTCGTGGATCCGGAACGCTTTCGGAGCGGCATCGGCACGGCGCTCGTCCGCGCAGCCCTCCAGGCAGAGCGGGGGGCGCGGCGCGCCGTCGTCCAGACCGGCGCCGCCAACGATCCCGCGAAGCGGCTCTATCTCCGCGAGGGCTTCGAAGAGGTCGAGGACGTCGAGGTCGTGCCCGGCCTCTGGGTCACGCGCTTCGCCCGCGACCTTTCTCCCTCCTAGGGTGGGCCGGCGCGGCCGCCGCCGGGGAGATTCGGCGGCCGGCCGCACCGGGCGTGACCTAGCGGTACGAGCGGCCGAAGTACTTTCGGCGCGCGACCTCGTCCAGCCGGGAGTCTGCTCCGTACTGGATCGAAAGCACGCCTACCGTGAGGATGAAGAGGAGGATCACGTAGCCCATGGCTGAGAGTTTCGTCTCCGCGTTCGATAAGCTCAAGTCGGATTCCCGGTGAGTTCTATTAGCCGTCACGATCAATGGCTCGGAGTCGAGCTCAGGCACCTCGCAGCCCTCCAGGCTGTCGCGCGCGAGGGGACGTTCGGCCGCGCGGCCGAGACGCTGGGCTACACCCAGTCGGCGATCTCGCAGCAGATCGCCACGCTCGAGCGGCTCGTGGGTGCCCGGCTGCTGGAGCGCCCCGGCGGGCCACGGCCTGTGTCGCTCACGGAAGCCGGCGAGCTCCTCCTCCGCCACGCAGACGGGGTCCTCGCGCGGCTCCACGCGGCCCAGGCCGACCTGGCGGCACTCTCCGACGGCTCGGCCGGGAAGCTCCGCGTCGGCGCCTACCAGAGCGTCGGCGCGCGAATCCTGCCGGAGCTCCTGCGCCGTTTCACCGCCTCGTGGCCGCAGGTCGAGGTGTCGCTGACGGAATCCGCGAACGACTACACGCTGATTGCGGCAGGTCGAGCGCGGCGAGCTCGACCTCGCGTTCGTGATGCTGCCTGTCGACGACGGGCCGTTCGAGTGCGCAGGAGCTGATGCGGGATCCGTACGTCCTCGCTAGTCCCGGCCGACTCGCCGCTGGCGCGACGCGGAAAGCCGGCCACGCGCCGCGATCTCGTCGGCTTGAGCCTGATCGGATTCCGATCGTGCCGGAGCGTCGCAGAGGTCGAGGCGCACCTGCGGGTGGCCGGTGCGGATCCCAAGGTCGTCTTCCGCTCGGACGACAACGGCACGGTGCAGGGGCTCGTGGCTGCCGGCATGGGCGTCGCGTTCGTGCCGCTCCTCACGGTCGAGCCGAACGACGATCGCGTGGCCGTGCTCGAGCTGGTGCCGAGCGCCCCGCCCCGGGAGATCGGCATCGCCTGGCACCGCGACCGCTACCGGTCGCCGGCCGCCGCTGCCTTCGTCGAGACCGCGCAGCTCGTCTGCTCCGGGCTCGAGAGCTCCGGCCAGGCCGTCGCTGTCTAGTAGGAGGGCTCCACGGAAAAGCCTTGAGCCGCCGGGCCGCGCCGCTCGCCCCCAGGCCGCGTCCTCAGTCGCGCCCGCACCTCACGGTACGAGCACTCCCTGCGTCCTTGCCTCGAAACGAGCGGCGCAACCCGACAACGAAGACCTTTCCGCCAAACCCTCCTAGTCCGGCGTCCCCCGGCTCGGGGAGAATGCCGCGCCGTGGACGTGAAGGACGTCATCGAGGTCCTCGCGATCCTCCTCATCGTGGGGCTCGCCGCCGAGGTGCTCGCTGACGTCGTCCGGCTCCCGCGGATGGTCTTCCTGCTCGCGGCCGGCGTCCTCGTCGGGCCCGAGGTGCTCGAATGGATCGACGTGCCGCTCGACGGGCTCGGCCCGCAACTTCTCTTCTCGCTCGGCGTCTCGCTGATCCTGTTCTACGGAGGGCTCGAGTTGTCGCTTCGCGTGCTCTCGCGCGTCGGGATCGGGCTCGTCCTCCTGGCGGTGCCGGGCGTGGTGATCACGGCACTCGTCGTCGGCGCCGCAGCTGCGCTCGCGTTTGATCTGCCGTTCGAGCAGGGCTTCCTGATCGGAGCCGTGGTCGCGCCCACCGACCCGGCCATCCTGATCCCGCTCTTCGAGCGACTGCGCGTCCGGCCCAAGGTCGTGCAGACAGTTGTGGCCGAGTCGGCGCTGAATGACCCGACCGGCGCTGTCCTCGCGATCACGATCGCCGCCTTCATCCTGGGCGGCGAGGGCTCGGTCGCCGGCGCTGCGGCGGTTTCCTCGCCGATCTCGGACTCTCGGTCGTCCTCGGGATCGCGCTCGGACTCCTGCTCGCTCCGTCGTCTCGGAGCGCCGATTCGGAATCTGGCGCGAGTCGCCGGCGCTCGTCGTCGGGCTCGCCGTCGCGGCCGGCTACGTGTCCATCGACTACGCGGGCGGCAGCGGCTACCTGGGCGCCTTCGTCGCCGGCCTCATTGCCGGGAACAGCGAGTGGTTCAACATCCCGGCCCGTGAGTCTGTGCGACGGGAGATCGAGGACTTCGCGGCGTTCTCGACCCACGTCGTCGTGCTCCTCGTCTTCCTCATTCTCGGCGCGAGCCTGCCGCTGGGCACCATCGCAGACGAAGCGCTGCCGGCGCTCGCCGTCATCGCCGTCCTGCTCTTCGTGGCCCGGCCCCTGACCGTGCTCGCCTGTGCGCTCCCGGACCGGCGGGCTGCCTGGACGCGCGAGGAGCTCACGTTTCTCTTCTGGACGCGAGAGACCGGCGTCGTTCCCGCCGCAATTGCCGGGCTCCTGATCGCGGAGGGCGTGCCCGCCGAGGACGAGCTGGTCACCGTGGTCGCGCTCGCGGTCATCGTCACGCTGGTGCTTCAGGCCACCACGAAAGGCTGGCTCGCACGGAGGCTCGGCCTCCTCGAGGCGGAGGAGTTGCGCTGACCGGCCGCCCCAGCGCGGCCGCGATCAGTGGATGTACGTGACGAGCGGGATGATCAGGATCGCGACGATGTTCGTGATCTTGATCATCGGGTTGATCGCCGGGCCCGCGGTGTCCTTGTAGGGATCGCCGACCGTGTCGCCGGTGACGGCGGCTGCGTGCGCCTCTGAGCCCTTTCCTCCGTACTCACCGTCCTCGATGAGCTTCTTCGCGTTGTCCCAGGCGCCGCCGCCCGAGGTCATGGCGATCGCAAGGAAGATCCCTGTCACGATCGTCCCGATCAGGAGCCCGCCGAGCATCTTCTCGTTGATGATTCCGACGACGACCGGGAAGACGACCGGAATCGCGGCCGGAAGCATCATGCTCCGGATCGCCGAGCCCGTGACGATGTCGACGGCGCGCCCGTACTCGGGCGTGGCGGTGCCTTCCATGATCCCCGGGATCTCGCGGAACTGGCGCCGCACCTCCTGGACGACCTGCCCGCCGACCCGGCCGACAGCCTGCATCGCGAGCGACGAGAAGAGGAACGGCATCAGGCCTCCGACGAAGAGCCCTGCGATCACCCAGAAGTCGGAGAGATCGAAGACCGTCGGCAGATCCTGGCGTGCGAGCTCCGACGTGAAGCCGTCGAAGAGTACGAGCGCCGCGAGACCGGCCGAGCCGATCGCATAGCCCTTGGTGACCGCCTTGGTCGTATTGCCGACCGCGTCGAGCGGGTCGGTGACGCCGCGAACGGAGTCGTCCAGATCGGCCATCTCGGCGATGCCCCCCGCGTTGTCCGTCACGGGCCCGTACGCGTCGAGCGCCACGATGAGACCGGTCATCGAGAGCTGCGCCATCACCGCCACTCCGATCCCGTACAGGCCGGCAAGACCGGCCGCGCCGCAGATCCCGGCGGCGATCACGAGCACCGGCAGCGCCGTGGATTGCATGCCGACGGCGAGCCCCTCGATGATGTTCGTCGCGTGCCCGGTCGTCGACGAGCGGGAGATTGCCTTCACCGGCCCCCAGCGCGTGCCCGTGTAGTACTCCGTGATCGCGACGAGGAGGAAGGTCACCGCAAGCCCGATCAGCGCGCATCCATAAAGGTCTCCGAAGGAGAAGCGGTCGGTCTCGAAGGCCATTGTGACGGGGATGAATCCGAGCGCCGAGAGGACGGTCGCGGCCAGCACGGCCTTGTAGAGCGCGTTGATGATCGACCCCGTCCGGCCGACGCGCGCGAAGAACGTCCCGATGACCGAGGCGATGATCGCCACGCCGCCGATCGCGAGCGGGTACACGACGACGCCGGTCGAGGGGAAGTTCACCGCTCCGAGGAACATGACCGCCACCGCCGTCACGGCGTAGGTCTCGAAGAGATCCGCCGCCATCCCCGCGCAGTCGCCGACGTTGTCGCCGACGTTGTCCGCGATCACCGCCGGGTTCCGCGGGTCGTCCTCCGGGATCCCGACCTCGATCTTCCCAACGAGGTCGGCACCCACATCGGCGGCCTTGGTGAAGATCCCGCCGCCGAGTCGCGCGAAGACGGAGATGAGCGAGCCGCCGAACGCCAGCCCGAGCAGGTTCTTCGTCGCCTCGTCAGGCGTCTGGTCGACCCAGCTCGTCAGGATCCCGTAGTAGCCGGCAACCCCCAGGAGCCCGAGTCCGACTACGAGGAGCCCGGTGACCGACCCGGAGCCGAACGCGACCTTGAGCGCGGGCCGGACGCCGCCTTTCGCCGCCTCGGCGGTGCGCACGTTGGCGCGGACTGCGACGTTCATCCCCGTGAAGCCGGCCGCCGAGGAAAACACGGCGCCGATCAGGAAGCCGATCGCCATCCACCAGCCGAGGTCGTTCCAAAGCCCGATGCCGATGAAGAGGACGAAGGCGACCACCGAGATGGTCAGGTACTGGCGGCGCAGATACGCCGCGGCGCCCTGCTGAACGGCGCGCGCGATCTCCTGCATGCGCTCGCTGCCGGCGGGCAACCGGAGGAGCCAGATCGTCAGCCAGACGCCCCAGGCGATCCCGATACCAGCGCAGATGAGCGCGAAGAGAACGCTGTGGTCCTGGAAAAACTCGTTCACGTGCCCCGCCTTCGCTCGGTTTCACAAAGTCCGCGTCTCCGGCGCCCGGGAGGGGCTCAATCCCTCACATCATGCGGGAAACGACGGCGGGCAGTTCTATCACAAACCCGGCCGGGAGGCTCCGGCGAGCGAAACTCGACCTCTCGGCGCGGAGACTACTGGCGCTCGAGCGACGCGAACGTGGGATGCCCGTTGTGGGCGACCCAGCCGAGGAAGTCGAACTTGGCCCTCGTGGCTCCCGTCGTTCCCCCGGAGCGCTTCTCCCGGTCACAGTCTGGGAATGACTGCATCGCGCTCGTGGCGTCGAATTCGAGGACACCGCCCCACTCCGGAACCCCGGCCAGGTTGAGCGTCGCCGTGGAGAGGTTCGTTGCGTTGGTGAATCTGCTTCGATCCACCTTGGCCGTCTTGATGTGGGCGGCGCCGTAGGCCGGCGCGAGCGGGGCCGTGGGCGGGATGAACAGGAAGCTGACGTTGGCCTTGCCGACCGCGGGGGACTCAGGCTTACTGGCCGTGACGCTCTTGTACTGGCCGTTCGCCGCGAACCCGCTCGACGAGCTGAGCTGCGTGTAGTGGTCGCACTCGGCGGGTGGCGGAGGACCGCACACCGGAGTGCCCGTCGTCTCCTGGATCGTGCCGTTGAACGTTTGGCGCGTGTACCGATTGGTGGCGTTGCGGGTCGGCGAGAACGTCATCGAGCCACTGTCCCGGGTCACGCGGCGCGTCTTCTTCGTTCCTCCCGTGCAGCTCGGCGTGTTGAGGGGCGCGTTCTGGACGAAGTGGAGGGTCCCGTGGCCGTATGACCCGAGAGCGGCGAGGGCGGCGCCGCTTTGACCCTTCGGGGTGACGGCATTCAGCCGTAGCGTCGCCGACGACAGGTTGGTGGCGACGACGAGCGCGTTCGCCGCAGCCCGGAACGAGTAGATGTGGCTCTCGTCACCCTTGAACATCGCCACGTTGATGTTCACGCGGCGATTCGCCGGCCTTGCCGAGTCCTTGTCGGCCGTAAGGAACGTCGTGTAGCCCTTGAACGCCTGCGTGTTCTGGACGGCGATCATCTGCTTGGCCGCAAGGGCCGGTGACGCGATAGCGAGCGCCGCGAGGATGGCCGCAAAGACTGTGAGCCGCTTCACGGCCACGAAGCTACTCCTCTCAAGAGACGCTTTCAAGAGTATTTTCGAGCTCGACATGGCCCTCGCCGCGTAGTGGCATCGCCGCGCGTCAGTCGTTGTCGAGGATCAGGCCCACCGCCCGCCCGTCCGAGAAGATGACGTTGACCGGGGTCCCGAGCTGAAGGAAGAAGCGTTCGTTCGGCTCGTTCAACGTATCCGGGATCAAGTCGACGAGGACGGTCTTCTCCGTCTGGCCGGGGGCGAAGACGAGCGTGCCTGACCGGGCCTGATAGTCCTGCCCCGCCTTGGCTGTGCCGTTCTCCGTCGCGAAGGCGATCCGGATCGTCTTTCCGCTCGCCTGGTTGAGCCGAACGGCGAACGCGATCGAGCCCGCCACCTCGGCCCGCTGCTTGTCGCCCACCCGTGCCGATGGCGGCGGGTCGTCGTCGAGGATCGTGCCCTTCGCCTGCGGATCCGGGAGCGTCACGGCGACGGGCGAGGAGAGTTGGAGGAAGAGCGTCTCGTCGGCCTCGTCCTTCGTGTCGCCGAGCACCGGGACGGACACCGTTTCCTCGGTATCCCCCGGCGTAAAGGTCAGCGTCCCGCTCTTGCCCGTGTAGTCCTGGCCCGTGGTGGCCGTCCCGTTCGCGGTCGCGTAGCCGATCGTGATCGTCCTACCGCTCGGCGCCGAGAGGCTGACGACGAACGCCAGCGAGCCCGGCGCCTCCGCGAGCGAGACGTCGGAAACGGCGGCCGAGGGAGCCGGATCGTTGTCGAGGATCGTCAGCGTCGCGCTCTCCTCGCCGGCGGGAATCGTCCCGCCGGAGGACGGATCGGAGAGCGTCACAGTGAGCGTCTCGCTCGGCTCGTCGAGCGCGTCCTCCGCGATCGGGACGAGGATCGTCTCGACCACGTCGTCGGCCGGGAACGTGAGCGTGCCCGACGCGTCCTCGTAATCCTCCGGTGTCGCGGCTGATCCGGCCGCGGTCGCGTAGGCGACGGTCACAGGGATGTCGGTCGGGGCGGACAGCGTCACGTCGATCTGAGCCGTCCCGGCGGCTTCGTTCACGGACGCGTCCGCTATCTGGATCTCGGGCGGCGTGGGCGCGGTCACCGTCTCGCAGTTCACGGGTGTGTCAGCCGGCGTGGCAGAACCGATCACCGCCGTGTCGGCCGCCCCGTCACCGCAGTCCGGCGACTCTGCCACCGCGTCGCCGTCGCGCGAGAAGAGTGTGTCGTCGCCGCCGAGGCCAAACAGGGTGTCGAGGCCGGCACCGCCGCGCAGGAAGTTCGCATCCGCATCGCCGGTCAGGGAGTCTGCGCCGCTGCCGCCGACGATGTTCTCGACGGAAGCAGCCACGTTGTCGCCCTCGCCGGTCTGGCCGTCGTCGTCGAGGTCGTCGAGGTCGATGGTGAGGCCGAGCGTCCGAGCGGAGTAGTCCGCGAGATCGATGCCCGCGCCGCCGCTGAGGTCGTCGTTGTCGACGCCTACGCCGCCCGGGCCGCCGAGGAGGCGGTCGTCGCCCGGGCCGCCTGTGACCTGGTCGTTTCCGCCGGCGCCGTCGAGGACGTCTTCGCCGCCGTTCCCGAAGAGCAGGTTCTGGATCGAGCTCCCGGTCATCGTGTCGTTCCCGGAGCCGCCCTGGACGACGTCGAAATCGGCTGCGAGGTTGTCGCCCTCGCCAGCCTCGCCGTCGTCGGCCGTGCCGTTGGCGAGCGTGATGGTGAGCGGAGCGGTGCGCGTCGTGTAATCGGCGATGTCGCTGTCGCCGCCGCCCGTCATCGTGTCGCCGCCCGCGCCTCCGTCGAGCCGGTCGTTGCCGCTCTCACCGCTCATCGTGTCGTCGCCCGGGCCGCCGAGGATGACGTTCGCCGCGAACGTCCCGATCAGCTCGTCGTTCCCGGCGCCGCCCTTGATGTTCTCGACGGCCTGGTCGACCGTGTCGCCCTCGCCGGCCTCGCCGTCGAGGTTGAAGCCCTTGTGCACCTTGACCGCGGCGGAACGCGTCGAGTAGTCGATCGTGTCGACGCCGTTGCCGCCGTTCATCCTGTCGCCGCCGTCGGGGCCGGTCCCCGTCGGGAAGGTGTCGTCGCCGTCCATCCCCTCGAGCAGGTTCGCACCCGCGCCTCCACCCAGGGTGTCGTTACCCGAGCTGCCCTTCACGTTCTCGACGTCGGTGCCGACGTTGTCGCCCTCGCCGGCGGCGCCGTCGTCGGCGGCTCCGTCGATATCGGTGGTCACACCGACCGACCGCGCCGAGTAATCCATCGTGTCGATGCCGCCCCCGCCGTTCACCCTGTCGCCGCCCGCCCCGCCGTCGAAGACGTTGTTCGACGCGTTCCCGGTCAGCGTGTCGTTGCCCGAGCCGCCCTTCAGGTTCTCGATTGTCGAATCGACGCTGTCTCCCTCGCCGGCCTGGCCGTCGCCTCCCACGACCGTGAGGTCAACGGTCACCGCGGCGCTCCGGGTGGAGTAGCTCGCGGTGTCGATCTGCGCGCCTCCGTCCATGACGTCCTGGCCGAAGCCGCCGTCGAGGATGTCGTTGGAAGCGTCGCCGCTCAGGACGTCGCCGTCGGCGCCTCCGAGCAGCGTGTCGTTGCCGGGGCCGCCGATGAGCTGGTCGTTCTCGCCCCCTCCGTTCAGCGTGTCGTCGCCGCCGTTCCCGCGGAAGACGTTGTCGGCCGAGGGGCTCAGAGCGATGAACCCCGTTCCGCCGACGATCGTGTCCCCGGCGCTGCCGCCGTTCACCTCTTCGACCGACCCACTGACGTTGTCGCCCTCGCCGAGCTCGCCGTCGTCGGCAGTGGCGTTGAAGAGGACGGTGACCGGAGCCGTGCGCGCGGAGAAGTCGACGAGGTCCGAGCCGGCGCCGCCGACGACCGTGTCTGCGCCGATCCCGGGGTCGATCGTGTCGTTTCCATCGCCGCCGTTCAGGTTGTCGGCGCCGGCGCCGCCCGTGATCCCGTCTCCCCCGAGGTCGCCTGTGACGGTGTCGTTGTCGGTGAACGTGCCCGGCCCGCCCGCGGCGAGCGTGTCGTTGCCGCCGTTCCCCGTCAGCGAGTCGTTGCCGTCGACGGTCTGGAAGACGTTGGGGCCGTTAGTTCCGACGAACGTGTCGTTGCCGGTACCGCCGGAGGCGTTTTCGACGTCGCTCCTGACGTTGTCGCCCTCTCCCGACTCGCCGTCGTTGGCCACGTTGTCGAACGAGATCCGGACGCCGTCGCACTGGATGGGCTGGTCGGAACCGTTCTCGCACCCGCTGTGTTCGCTGTACGTCGCCGTGTCGTTGCCGGTCCCGCCGATGATCATGTCGTTGTCGGTGTGGCCGTTCATGACGTCATCGCCGCTGCCGCCGTCTATGTGGTCGCTTCCGGTGAAGCCTGAGATCGTGTCGTTGCCGGCCTCGCCGAAGAAATCGTCGCCTTCGAAGGCCCCGTTCAGGCGGTCGTTTCCGTCTCCGCCGTAGAGGGTGTCATTGCCGAAAGTGCCGCCCGAGAGCTGATCGTCTCCCTCGTCCCCGCGCAGCGTGTCGTTGCCGTCGTCGCCGGAGATCGAGTCGTTGCCCGGCCCTCCGGTCAGCGTGTGGTTGTTGTTGTCGTCGATAAAGCTGTCACCGGGGCGAAATCCGCCCACCGCGGAAATTGAATCGTTGCCAGCGAGCCCCGTGATCGTGTCGTCGCCCTTGTAGCCATAGAGCGTGTTGTCGGAGGCGTTGCCCGTCAGGCTGTCGTCGTCGCTCCCGCCGGTCACGTTCTCGACGAGCGCGTTGTCGTTCTCTCCAGAGGAGCCGTCGTTGGCGACGCCGTCGAGCGTCACCGTGAGCTCGGCGTCTCTGAAGACGTAGTCAGCGGTATCCGAGCCGTCGCCGCCGTTCATCACGTCCGCGCCGTCGCTCCCACGACCCATGAACCTGTCGTTGTCCCCGTCGCCGTTCAGGATGTCGTCACCGGTGCCGCCGTCCAGGGTGTCGTTGCCGGGACCGCCGTTGAGCGTTTCCTCGATCCTGTTGTCGGTGCCTCCCACCGTGTCTCCGACGATGGTGTCGCCTGACGGCCCGCCGATCACGATCTCGACGTCGCTCTTGACGTTGTCACCCTCTCCCTCGAGGCCGTCGTCGGCCGCGTCGTTCAGGGATATCGAGCGGTTGCCGGATCCGTCGAGCGAGTAGTCGACCGTGTCTCCGGAGGTGCATGCGACGCAGATGCCGCCGTGAGTACCGCCGGTGAACGTGTCTGCGCCGGTGCCACCGCGCATAGTGTCGTCGCCGCTGCCGCCGTCCATCACGTCGTTACCCGCACCGCCCTCGAGGACGTCCGGGTCACTGGTGACGGCGACGCTGCCGCAGCCACCGCCGGTGGATCCGGTCAGCGTGTCGTTGCCGTTCCCGCCGGTGAGCGTGTTGGGACAGCCTCTGCCCGAGATCGTGTCGTTTGCCGAGCCTCCCCTGAGGATCTCGATCGCGTTGACGGTGCTGAAGAAGCCTGACCCACTCAGGAAATGCCGAAGATTGTCGCCCTCGCCGGCCGCGCCGTCGTTCGCGGAGTCTTCGGTGGTGATCGAAAGGTTCGCGGAGCGCAGCGAGTAGTTCGCGGTGTCAGTCCCCTGGTCTCCGGTGAACGTGTCTGCCCCGTCGGCGCTCGATCCCATGTTGAACGTGTCGTCACCCTGGCCGCCCGTCGACGTGTCGGCTTCGGTACTCGAGTTGAACGTGTCGTTGCCGCCGTTCCCGTTGAGCGTGTCGATGCCGGCGTCGCCGTTCAGGGTGTCGTTCCCCCCGCCCGCGTGCAGCGTGTCGTTGCCCGCCCCGCCGAGGAGCGTGGCCGCCGCCGTGATCGCAGTGCTGACTGTGACCCTGTCGTCCTCGTCGCTCAGGGTCACGAAGATCGTCGTGACCGTCCCGGTGCACTGCGCGTGCTGGGCGCCGTCGGAGTCGCAGCCGATGCCGTCCTGGATCGTCGTCGGCGTCGTCTCGACGAAGAAGAACGTCCCTCCTGACTGCGTGATCGTGAGGTTGTTCACCTCGTTCAGCTGCGCGACGTAGTTGATCGTGGTGCCGCTCTTGGTCAGGGTCGAGCCGAGCGAAACGCCGGGCATAGCCAAAAACGCTACGAAGACGCCGATAAGTGTGACGTGCCGCAAGCACGGGTTGTATCACCGCCTGGCAGCGATTACGAGCGTCTAACCGAGCTCCGGCTCGAGCCCAGAGGCCGAACCCGCCGACCACGCCGGCCAGGCGTTCGCTGTCGGCGTCAATGCCGTATGCCGAGCCTGCCCCGTCGCTCTATTGCTTACTGAGACGCGCGTTGCCGCCCTTGTGGGCCGGCGCGTTCACGAAGTCGTAGGTCGCATCGACGGAACCGGTTGTCGTGCCGCCCGCCGATGTAAACGGGCACGGGGGCGGACCTGAATTCGGTCCGTCCGTCTTCGCGAACTGGAGCGTGCCGGAGAAGCCCTCAACCCCGTTCAGGTTCAGCGTCGCCGAGGCGAGCGTCGTTTGATTCGGAACGCTGAACCTGCTCGCTGGGATTCTCGCGCTCCGCGAGTGATAGGTGAGTTCTGCCGGAGCGATCGCCGGGCCTCTGCGAGCGAAGAGGAAGGAGACATCTGCTTTCGAGGCGCCTGGCACGCGCCAAGCCTGGACGGATGTCGCGTCCGAGAACGGCGCACCCGAGCTGAGATTGACCGAATGCCGGCACGCTGGGTCGGGATCCCCCCGGAGTCGCAGTAACCGGCGGCGTTCGTAACTTCTCGCGCGTATCCCTTCCAGGCGGAGCGCGAGTATCTGGCGGCCGCCTTCTTCGTGGGGCTGAAGGTCAGCTTGCCGCTCGTACGCTCCACGTCTCGACTCTTCTCGGAGCCTCCGTTCGAGCATGTCCTGCTCCGGAGGGAACCCGCCGAGCCAAACGCGATCGTTCCCCCTCCATAGGCGCCGAGCGCGGCGGCTGCGAGGCCTCTCGGAGCGCGGGCTGCTACCGACTTGACCTCGATCTTGCCCGCCGTGAGGCTCGAATTCAGCGTCAGCGCCGACCGCGGGGCGTCGAATGTGAATGTGTGGTTCTGCCCGGTCTTGTGCAGGAATACCCAGAGACCCACGGGGCCGCTGGAGAGCTTCTGTGCGACGACCGTCGTCGTGTAGCCGCGGAACTTCTCCCTGTTTTGAAGAGTGAGGTGCTCGGACGCCGCCGAGGCCAGACTTGGGCACGCAACGGCTCCCAGTGCGACGACGGACAATGCTGTAGACACTCGACGCGACCGAAGCCGAACGCCCGGATGTGACATCGACCTTCCCCTTCGCTAGCTCGCCGCCCAGGAGACCCCCAGGCGAGCCCGCCTCTCTTACACAGGCCCAGCCAGACCCTATCGCGCGGACCCGCGGTTTCCAACCAGGCGGCCTGATCCCCGCGCCCTTACGGGCTCCAGCACACACTTGACGGTCACACCGTCGGAGGACGGTTCGGCGGCCGGGGTCCCCGGCCGCCGAACCAAGCCGGTCGGTTAGCTGGCTCTCCTCAGGCTCGCGTAGTCGTGACCGGTGTGACTGGGTGCCTCTGCGAAGTCGAATGTCACGGCCACGGCCCCGGATGGCGTTCCCGTCGCGCTCTGAGACGGGCAGCTGCCTGGGCTGGTGGTGATCGGGAAGAAGGTATCCCGCGTGAAGGCAAACGTGCCGCTGAATCCGGCGACGCCGTTGAGATCGGCTGACGCCGAATCCCACCCGGAGACGGTGAACCTGCTGTTGGCGACCCTCGCCGACCGGCCGTGCGTCACGCCGGTGGCAGGAGCGATCGACGCTTGGGTCGGCTGGTACGAGAAGAAGACGTCCGTCTTCGTCGCGCCGTTGTTCCGCTGGACCGAGAGGTATGTGAAGAGGCCGCTGGCGCTGAAGCCGGATGAGGACGTGAGGCTCACGTACTTCGGGCACTTCGGAGGCGTCGTGGGACCGGTCTGACACCAGCCGTCTGCGTTTCCGACCGCGAGTGCGCTACCGCTCCACGCGCTGCGCGAGTACATGTCCTTGTTCGTCTTCGACGGGCTGAAGGTCAGGCTCCCGCTATTCCGACTGACAGGCCGCATCTTCAGCTTGCCGCCGTTCTTGCAGCTCTGGCTCTTGAGTCGGCCAGCGGAGACGAAGGAGATCGTCCCCCCTCCCCAGCCTCCCAGAGCTGCCGCGAGAGCGCCGGATGCATGCTTGGGGCTAACGGCGTTGAACTTGATCGATCCGGCGGTCAACGACTTGTTCAGCGAGAAGGATGACCGAGCGATCTCGAAGCTATAGGAGTGGGCCTGGCCCCCCTTTTGGAGATTGATGGTCAGGTCGGCGTTGCCCCTGGCCGGCTTCGAGGCGTGGATCTCCGTCCTGTAGCCCTTGAACTCCTGCTTGTTGTAAAGCGAGACGCTCTGGTACGCCGCGGACGCGAGGAGCGGAAAGGCGAGCGCCCCAAGCGCGAGGACCGAGAGAGCGACACCAGTCCGGACTGGGCCAAGCGAAAAGCGCGGTAGCAAGATCTTCCCCCTGAGTTAGCCGTTCGAGACCCCGAACGAAGGCATCCGGAGCCGCCCCGGATGGCCTTGTTCTATCAAAGGCTCTCTACAGCTTCAATCCACGCGCGTACCTGTTCAAACGCGCAATGATCCAACCTAGACCGTGCCGCCTGCGGCCTTCGCGTACGCGAGCTGGAGATTCGCGACCGACTGACGGAAGTCGCGGACGAGCTCCTCGGGGACGAACCGCTCGAGCACGGGCGTGATCGCGTTCATCGTCTCGATCGCGAGCCGCGCCTGCTCGAGGTCGCGGTCGTCCTTCGTGTCCTCCGTCGAGGCCGAGCCGGCGGTAGCCGATCGACGAGATCGTGACCAGGGTCTGGATCAGGACGTCCTCGACCTTCAGGTTCCGGAGCGCCTCGACGAGCTCCTCTGCGAGCGCTTCCTGCTCCTCGGGCGGCTGCTCAGACACGCACGGCCTCCAGCACCTCCTGGGCGTAGATCGCCTCCATCGTCTCCCCCGCCTCGTGACGCGCGGTCTGCCGCTCGGCCGGGTTCTCGTCCGGGACCCGGAGAAGCTGCGCGCAGCCGAGCTCCTCGGCGACCGGCCGGACCCACTCGACGAGCTCGCCAAGCGCCTCGCGGGCCGGGCCGCACCTCGTCGGTCCCGAGCCGGATCAGCTCGCCGGAGAGCCCGTAGCGGGTGGCGCGCCAGAAGTTCTCCTCGATCAGCCGGTGCGGGTGGTCCGGCAGCGGCTCGCCCTCGTCGAGCGCGCGTGCGATCCGCGCCGTCAGCGCGTACATGAGCGCCGCGAGCGCCTGCGACTCGCCGAGCTCCGGCTGGCCGTCGCAGATCCGGATCTCGACGGTCGGAAAGGCGAGGTGCGGGCGAACGCTCCACCAGAGCTGCGTGTGCTCGGTGATCGAGCCCGTGCGGTAGAGGAAGCGCGACGTACTCCTCGTACGCAGCCCAGCTCCCGAAGACGTCGGGCACGCCGCAGCGCGGAAACATGCGCGTGAAGACCTCGGTGCGGGCCGACGCGAGGCCGGTGTAGACGCCCTCGACGAACGGCGAGCTCGCCGAGAGCGCGAGCAGGTCGGGCAGAAAGCCGCGCAGCGCGTCCGTGACCCGGATCGCCCGGTCGGCGCCGCGGATCCCGACGTGGACGTGGAGGCCGAAGGTGTTGTTCCGCCAGACGACGTAGCGCGAGCACCTCGTCGTTTCGGCGGTAGTGCGGCGTGTCGATGATCCGCTGCTCCTGCCACGGGCTCCACGGATGCGTGCCGACCGCGCAGAGCGCGATCCCGAGGCCGCCGGCGAGCTCGAGGAGCGCGCGGCGCCGCTCGCGCCATCGCCGCAGCCGCCTCGGTGAAGCTCTCGCAGCGCCCGGTCCTGACCTCGACCTCGGAGGCGATCAGCTCGCCGACGAGGTGCTCTTCGAGCTCGGTTCCGCGGCGCAGCGGCCTGGAGCTCCTCGAAGCGGTTGACGAGCCCGTGCGTCGTCCGGGTCGAGGACGGCGAACTCCTCCTCGACCGCGACGGTGAAGTCCTTGCCGTCCTCGAACGCCTCGCGGGCCGCTCGGATCTGCTCGTCCGGCGACAGCCGCTGGGCCTCACCCATCGCGCGAAAGTAGCAGAGCCGCCACGCGCTCCCAGCTCCAGCGCTCGGACGACGGCACGACGGGCCGCGGCGCCGAGCGCACGGCGCTCGCCGGGCGGGAGCGCGAGGAGGGCGTTGCAGCTTCGCGGCGAGGTCGGCGGCGTCGTCCGGCTGCGAAGCTCGACGAGGTCGCGACGCTCGGGCGGGTACTCCGCCTCGATCCCGGCTGCGATCTCGGCGAGGCCCGGAGTGGCGGGCGACCAGCGGCGGCGAGCCGCACGCGGCGGCCTCGGCGGCGACCATCCCGAAGGCCTCGGGGAAGACCGACGGCGTGACCGAGACGTCTGCGAGCGCCCAGAGGTGCCGCAGGTGGCGGTGCTCGAGCGGGCCGGTGAAGAGCACGCGCCGACCTGCCGTCCGCGTCTTCCAGCTCGTCCCGGAGCGGCCCGAAGCCCGACCAAGACCGCCCGGGCGTCGACGTCGCGAAGCGCATCCAGGAGAAGGTCGGCGCCCTTCTCGGAGCTCAGCTTTCCGACGTAGACGACCGTCGGGCCTGTCTCCTGCGAGGAACTCGGCGAGGCGCTCGGCGTTTCCGGGATCGGGAAGCCGCTCGTGGGCGCGGCCCGGGTTCGGCGGGTCGCGGCCGCGCCTCCGCGACGAGCCCGGCGAGCGCCTCCTCGCGCGGCTCGGGCCGGAGCTCGTCCACGTCGACGCCGGGCGGGACGACCTCGCACGCGCGTCCGTGTAGGTCCACCCGGCCCCGACGACCTCGCCGAGCACCGGCGGATGTGCTCCGAGCCCGCGTAGACCGCCTCGGCCTGGTCGAGGCTCTCGCGGGCCCACGCGGCGAGCTCGGCAGTTCCCTCGGATCGAGAACTCGAGCTCGGAGCCGTGCGCCTTGACGGAGAACGGCGATCCGGCCGCGACGCCGACAGGCCCGCCCGGGAGCACGTGGTTCACGAGGAGGAGGTCGGCCGGGAGGTGTTCGCGAACCGCCGCGGCGTTCGCCTCGACGTACGCGTCGCGCTCCTCGCGGGAGAAGTCCTGGAGGAAGCGGGCCTCGAGATCCTCGTAGCGGTCGAGGACGAAAACGGGCAGCGGCCCCGGGAGCTGCGGCCGGACGACCGTGGCGCCCTCCAGGTCGAATCGCTCGGGATGCGGCTCCTGGGAGAAGACGACGACCTCGTGGCCGGCCCCCGACCACTGCCGCGCGAGCATCCGCGTGTAGACGTTCGAGCCCGTCCCGCCAAGGAGGTAGCCGTGCCAGAGGAGAATCTTCATGCGTGGACGATCCTGACGGACTGCTCGTACGACGCGCCCGCCGAGGAGACACGGATGCGTTCGCGCGCCTCGTCGAGCGGCACGAGCGGCGCCTCTTCACCCTCGCCGCGCGCGTGCTCGGCTCGCAGACCGACGCCGAGGACGCGGTTCAGGAGGCGCTCATCCGCGCCTGGCGCTCTCTCCCCCGCTTCCGCGAGGGCTCGCGCTTCTCGACGTGGCTCTACCGGATCACGGTGAACTGCGCGCTCGACCTGAGGGCCGGGCGACGCGCCGATCCGTCCGACCTCGTCGCAGAACGACCCGACCCGCGCGACGCCTTCGCGGCGAGCGAGCTCTCGGGCGGCCTCCAGCGGGCGCTCGCCGCGGTCGAGGAGCCTTACCGAGTCGCTGTGGTCCTCTACGACGTCCTCGGCTGCTCGTACGCCGAGATCGCGGAGATCACCGGTGTGCCCGAGGGCACCGTCAAGTCACGGATCTTCCGCGGCCGGCGTGACCTCGGACGGCAGCTGGGAACATCGGAGGCGAAACGAGGTCGAACGAGTGATGGCAGGGGAGCATCCCAGCGAGGCGTCGCTGCTCGCCTACGTCGAGGACGAGCTCGACGCGGTGCGCGCGAGACGGTCGAGGCGCCACCTCGCCGGGTGCGAGGCCTGCGCAGCGGCCGTCGCGCTCTCGCGCGCCGGACGCGAGGCGCTCCGAGGCGCTCCGCTGCTCGAGCCGACCGGACGGCTGAGGCGACGCGTCGAGGAGGAAATCGCGCCGCGGCCGCCATCCCCGGTTGGCGACCGGCGGTCGCTGGCTTCGGCTCGTGGCTCCGGTCGCGGCTGCGCTCGCGGTCGCGGGCGGGATCGCGACGGTGGCCGTGATCGAACCCCGGCGGCGGCGGCGGAGACGACGAAAGTGCCGGTCTGGACGCAGCGGCCGGGTACCAGGGAGAGGCCGCCACCGGCGGAGGCGACGCGTCCGGCGGCGAGTCCGCGCCGGAGGGCGGCGCCAACAAGGATTCCTCCGCGCTCTACAGCGTCGCCGCCGACCCGGAGAGACTGGCGCGAAGGCTCCGGAAGGCCGGCTTCATGGCCCGGGTCGAGAAGTCGTCGGTCGTCGTCGACACCGATCGAATCGCAGACCTGCGGAGCGCGCTCGCCGGCTATCCGCGCGGCAGCGTCGAGGTTCGCGTCGAGTAGACCCGAGCGCTACGTCAGGTAGAAGTAGAGCGCGTAGAGGAGCTCGACCGCCGGCGACGTCGTGTGCACCGTGACGTCGGACGGGACGTTCAGGAGCGCCTCCGTGTAGTTGAAGATGATCTTCACGCCGGCCGCGACCACGTCGTCGGCGACCCGCTGCGCCTCCCCACCCGGGACTGCGAGGACGGCGACGATGATCTGCTTCTCGCGGATGACCTCGCCGAGACTCGCGTAGTCGAGGACCTCGACCTTTCCCGATCGGCTTGCCGACCTTCTCCTGGTCGACGTCGAAGGCGGCCGCGATGTTGAAGCCGTGATCGGCGAAGATCGGCGAGCTCGCGATCGCCTGGCCGAGGCGGCCGGCGCCGAGTAGCGCGATGTTGTGCTGGCCCTGCGTCCGGAGGATCTTCCGGACCTCGCCCGCGAGCGCGTCGATGTTGTAGCCGACCCCGCGCTTGCCGAACTTGCCGAAGCCGGAGAGATCGCGGCGGATCTGCGTCGCGTTGATGTTCGTGTACTCCGAGATCTCCTGGGAGGAGATGCGCTCCTTGCCCATCTTCCGCGCCTGGGTCAGGACGCGCAGGTACTGGCTCAGCCGGGCGGCGACTCCGACCGTGAGCCGATCGCCGTTGCGTTCAGACGTTTCCTCCGTATGGGTCCCGGTCGCCATGCTTGTAACACAGCATAGCCTGAGCGAGAACCCGCTCGGGAAAGAGGAAACGGCTTCCAGGGGCTGCCAAAATCAGCGAGCTTGTAGCACGGCCGAACGGGCCGGCATCCGCGCGCTCTCCGCTACAGATCGCCCCGGCTTCGGTGCGAGACTCCCGGCTCCGCCTTCTCCAGCCTGCGGCGCAGGCCGTCTGGGTGGACGAAGTACGTGAAGGCCTCCTCGCCGTCGACGATGACGACCGGGATCCGCTCGCGAAAGCGTGCCTCGAGCTCGTCGTTGCCCGAGATATCGGTCTCGACGAGCTCGAACGGGAGCTCGGCGCGAACCTCCTCGAGGACGCGCCGGGCGCTCTCACAGAGATGGCAGCTCCGGCGCGTGGACGAGCTCGACCGTGCTACGGGTAGAGGCCACGGATGATCGTCGCCTCGGCGACCCGACCGACCGCGAGCGCGTAGGCGGCCTCGCGCATCGGGACGCTCTTCTCCTCGTGAACGCGCCACGTCTCGGAGAAGGCGCGCGTGACGATGTCGTTCAGCTTCGCGTTCACCTCGGATTCCTTCCAGAAGTACTCCTGGAGGCCCTGCACCCACTCGAAGTACGAGACGACCACGCCGCCCGCGTTCGCGAGCACGTCGGGAAGCACGAGGATCCCGCGCTCCTCGAGGATCTTGTCGGCCTCGAGCGTCGTCGGCCCGTTCGCACCCTCGCAGACGACTGAGGCTCGAATGCGGTCGGCGTTGTCCTCCGTGATCACCTGCTCGAGCGCGCAGGGCGCGAGGACGTCGCAGTCTAAGAGGAGCAGCTCGTCGTGCGAGATCGCTTCGGCCCCCGGGAAGCCGACGACGGTTCCCGCCTCGAGCTTGTGGGCGATGACCGAGGCGACGTCGAGCCCGTCCGCGTTCACAATTGCCCCCTGCGTGTCCGAGACCGCGACGATCTCGGCGCCCTCCTCGGCGAGGAAAAGCGCGAGGTTTCGTCCGACGTTCCCGAGTCCCTGAACGACGACGCGGGAGCCTTCGATCGACTCGCCGCGTTTCCGGAGCCCCTCGCGCACGCAGTAGGCGGCCCCGCGGGCGGTCGCCTCCCGTCTGCCGAGCGAGCCGCCGAGCTCGAGCGGCTTTCCGGTCACGACTCCGAGCACCGAATAGCCCTTGTTCATCGAGTAGGTGTCGAAGAGCCACGCCATCTCGCGCGGGCTCGTGCCCACGTCCGGCGCGGGGATGTCGGACTCTGGACCGATCAGGTTGATGATCTCCGTCGTGTAGCGGCGCGTCAGGCGCTCGAGCTCGGCGAGCGTCAGGCCCTTCGGGTCGACGACGACGGCTCCCTTGGCGCCGCCGAAGGGCAGGCCCATGAGCGCGCACTTCCACGTCATCCACATCGCCAGCGCCTTCGTCTCGTCGAGCGTCACGCCTGGGTGGAAGCGAATGCCACCCTTAGACGGGCCACGGGCGATGTTGTGGACGACGCGGTAGCCCGTGTAGACGTTCACGGAGCCGTCATCCATTCGCACCGGCACCGCGACCTCGACCGACCGCTTGCAGTCGAGGAGGACGTTCAGCATGTTCTCGTTCACGTCTTCGAGGAGCCGGCACGCGCGACGCGTCTGCTCGCGCGCCATCGCCCAGGGGTCGTGCTTCAGGTGGAAAGGCGTCGCTTCGAGCGTCGCCATGGCTAGCCCGCCCTTCCGCCGGTGATCCGGAAGGGCACATCAACGACCGTGTCGGGGGCCTCCACGTCGCCGGCCACAGGCTTGGCGCGGAGCCGCAGGACGTAGCTGCCCGGCGTGAGCCGCTTGCCGTTCTCGGCACGGCCGGTCAGGCCGAAGGCGTAACGCCCGGGCAGGAGGTTCCTCATCTGGACGAGCGTGCCGAGCGCCTTTCCGTCGGCGCGGCGGAGCTCTGCGGTCAGCAGCGAAACGGGCGCCACCGATTCGCCGTCGGCGCTCGACTCGGCGCGGCCGGCCTGGAAGGCGACGACCGCCGGCGCTGCGCCCGAGGGCTCGAACGCGTCGTTGGAGAGCCGGACGTCGGCGAGCAGCGGCTCCATCTTGCCGGGGCCGGAAGGAAACGGCCCAGGGGACACGCACCGCCTGCGATCCCGCCGGCTGGACGACGAAGGCGCCTCCCGTGGAACCCGCGGCTGCTCCCTCCGCCGAGGCCTGAAGCGTGACGAGCTCGCGTGCCCCCGGCTCGAGCGACAGCACGCCCGGGTTGGCGGCGAACGCTACGTCGGGCGTAGCCGAGTCGCGGACGAGCCCGAAGGAAACATCGACGCGCCGGTTCGAGAGGTTGGTCACGACGACGCCTCGGAGGACGCGCCACGAGTCGCCCGAGACGCGGCCGAGCGCGATCGTCGTCGGCTCGACGGCGACCTCGGTGGCAGCGGCGGCGGCGGGATCGACGAGGCCGGAGCCCGCGGCGGTGACCGGCACACCTTCGAGCGGCTGGGCGCCGCCGACGAGGAGGCTCCGGAGCTGGCCGGGAGTCAGGCCGGGTCGAGCCTGTGCCACGAGGGCGGCGGTTCCCGCGACGACCGCTGCTGCCGCGCTCGAGCCGCTCGCCGTGGCGATCGCTCTCGCCGGGGCCTGCGTCTGCGGTCACCAGGCCGACGCCGGGGGCGACGAGGTCGGGCTTCACTCGCCCATCGAAGACGAGGCCGCCGGAGGAGAAGGGAGCAACCCCTCCCGCCCCGGGGTTCGCCAGAGCCCGGACCGGGCCGAGCTCGACCGACAGCGTTTCGCCTGCGGCCAGCGCCTCCAGGGCGGCGCGACCCGCCCCCGCGGGGAGTGCGACCACCGGAATCGCGGTCGCTACGTCGAGATCGAGCCCGCCCGCGGGCACTCGTCCCCCCGAGACGAGGAGCGCGGCCGCTCCCGCCGCCGCGGCGTTTCTTGCCTGGGCGGCGACGTTGCCACGGGCCGGCAGGAAGACGGCGCGGCCGGCCACGGTGCTGAGGCCGTCCCCGTCGAAGAAATCTCCTAGCTCCGTTCCGCCTGCAGTTGCTCCGGCGGCGCGATCCGGCGCAGCCAGCGATGGTCCAAAGAGATCTCCGGCCGGGAGGGCCGCTGTGCCGTCGGGGCCGACCGCGCCGGCCAGGTCGAGCGCCGAGTCGAGCAGGGTTTCTGTGCCGGAGCGGATCACGACGCGGGCGCTTGCGATCTCGCGCCGCGCATCGACGGCTCCGACCGTGAGCGCCTCCGGCGAGCCACCGGGTGCGCCGACGCTCCCGAAGCCCGTCCCGCCCGACGGACCGTCGTTCCCGGCAGCGGCGACCACGAGCGTTCCGAGCTTGGTTGCTCCGGCGACTGCGCGGGCTTCGGGGCCGTCGGCAAAGGCCGCGAAGGGTGCCACCACTGGGGCGAGCGCGATGTCCGCGGCGTCGGCCGGATCGCCGTCGCGGTTCGGGTCGACCGCGCGTTCGAGGCCCGCGAGCAGGACGTCCGTCGTGCCGAAGACCGCGTACTCGCCGCCGGCTGCGCGCTGCCAGCCGAGCACGCGGATCGGCAGCAACCTCGCTCCGGGCGCGACGCCCTGAACCGTCTCACCCCCGCCGACGACGAGGCCGGCCATCCGCGTGCCGTGCGTCTCGATGCGCGCCGGGCTCGTCGGGCTTGACGCGTGGCCTCGCGGCCTTTCCCTTCCCGAGCACGTCGATGCCGCGCTCGACGCGGCCGCCGAGAGCCGGGTGGCCGGCCTGGACGCCCGTGTCGAGGAGCGCGATCGTGATGCCGCTCCCGTCGAAGCCGGGCAGGGCGACTCCCGGATCGTGTTCGCCGGCGCCTGGAAGTCGGCGCGGCTCAGCGTCTGGGACGCGACGGACGCGGGCTGAACCGTTCGCGACCGGGTAGACCCCCGCGACGCCGTCTGTCCGCTCGAGCTCGGCGAGTGCCCGCGCGTCGACGACGGCCGAGAAGCCGTTCAGCGTGCGCGTGAAGCTCCGAACCGGCTTCACCCTGACGCCGCGGCGCTCGAGGCGCGCGACGAGCAGGCGCTGTGAAGCCTGTGCCTCGGCCAGCCAGCGGCGGAGCTCGCGCGCGGTCGGGAGCCCCCCGCGCGTCCGCCAGTCGGTCTGCGAGCGAGGGCGCCTCGAGGACGACGATCATGCGCTGGCCGATGGGCGCCTGGGGACGCTCGCCGAAGGCGCTCTTCCACGCGGAGACGGCGCCCCTGACGAGCGGAGCCGGGAGCGCCGCTGACCGGCGACACGACGAAGAGGGTCGTGGCCACGAGGGCCAAGACCCCGAGTGCGGTCGCCCGCCGGCGCCGGAAATCAGGCCGCGGACGCGTAGGCATCGAGAGCAAGATACTCAGGGTACGGGACAAGCGGTGCATACCTCGCCGCAGACGCGATCATGGCCCCGTTATCGGTACAGAGCGCGAGCGGCGCGAGTGCCGCGTCGGGAAGGGCGGCCCGAAGCTCAGAATTGGCGGCGACTCCGCCGACGACCGCGATCCGCTCGAACCCGAGCTCCTGGGCCGCTGCTCGGGCCTTCTCGACGAGCGCGCGCACGATCGCACGCTGGTAGCTCGCCGCGAGATCAGCGCGGCGGCGCTCGAGCTCCGGGGGCTCGAGGTCCCGAACCTCGTAGAGGAGCGCGGTCTTGAGCCCCGAGAAGCTGAAGTCGCGGCCGGGAACGCGCGCAACGGGGAATCGATAGGCCGCTGAGTTTCCCGCGCGCGCGAGGCGGTCGAGCGCAGGGCCGCCCGGATAGCCGAGACCGAGGAGTCGGGCCCCCTTGTCGAAAGCCTCACCGGCCGCGTCGTCGAGCGTCGTCCCGAGGACGCGATAGGTCTCGGCGCGCCTGGACGTCCAGGAGGAGCGTGTGGCCGCCGCTCGCCAGCAGGCAGAGGAAGGGAGGCTCGACCGGCTCCGGCTTGAGGTAGAGCGAGGCGACGTGACCGTGAAGATGGTCGACCGGGACGAGCGGCAGCTTTCGCGACCACGCGACCGCCTTGGCCGCCGAGAGTCCGACGAGGAGCGCCCCGATCAGGCCCGGGCCGCGGGTGACGGCGACCGCCTCGACGTCCTCCAGCTCGCGCCGGCCTCGTCGAGCGCCTCCGCGACGACCGGGGTCACAAGCTCGAGGTGCCGGCGAGACGCGACCTCGGGGACGACACCGCCGTAGCGCGCGTGGAGCTCGGCCTGAGAGGCGACGACGTTCGCGAGCACCTTGCCGTCTTTGCCCACGAGCCCCGCGGCCGTCTCGTCGCACGAGGTCTCGAGGCCGAGGATCATCGGCCGCGGGCGACTGCGCGCACCGGGTCCTTCCACATGATGAGCGCGTCCTCGCGGTTGTCGGTGTAGTACCCGCGCCTGACCCCGGTCGCATAGAAGCCGAGCGTCTCGTAGAGCTTGATCGCGGCGTCGTTCGACACGCGGACCTCGAGGGTGTAGCCGCGGCGAGGGTCGCTCTCCGTGCGGACGAAGAGCTCCTCGAGGAGCTGCTTGGCGACGCCGTGCCGGCGGTACGAGCGCGTGACGGCGATGTTCATCACGTGCCAGGCATCCACGTAGCGCGAGATGATCAGGTAGCCGACGAGGGGGCCACCGGGCTCATCCTCGTCGTACGCGCCGAGCGACGCGGACGACGGCTTGGCGAGCTCGCCCGCGAACATCGAGCGCGACCACGGCGTCGGGTACGCCTCGCGCTCGATGTTCTCGATCGAGTCGAGATCGGAGAGAGTGAGCCGGCGGATGTCGACGGTCATGCCTGGAGGGCGCGCTCGGCGTCGGGCACGCGAAGGTAGATCGGCTCCGCGAGCTCGGGCGGGCCGAAGTCCTCCGCCAGAGCCGCGTGGTGGCGGGCCCAGGGCACGTGGCGAGGATCGTCGTCCGGGGGAACCGTTGCGCCGCGGCTCTCGAAGACCTCGCGATAGCGAACCGCTCCGTCGCCGACGAGGGTGACGGCATCCGGAAGCTCGAGCTCTGCCGGAGCAGCCACGACGGGGAGGCCGTCGGTTCGAGCGAAGATTTCGCTCCGGCGGGCATCCAGAACCGGAACTGCACCGGGACAGCCGTGCGCGAGCGCCTCGAGCGTGGAGACCCCGGCGACGGGGAGCTCGAGCGTCAGGGAGAGGACGCGCGCGGTTACGAGACCCATGCGAAGCCCCGTGTAGCTCCCCGGGCCGGTTCCGACGGCGATGCGGTCGAGATCGGCCTGGGTGGCTCCGGCTTCGTGAAGGAGCTCATCCAGGTCGGCCAGGAGGCGGCTCGGCTTCGTGACACGCTCGCCGAGCACCTCAGTCGCCGCGCACGACGGCAACCGTCGCCACGTCGGTGGCCGTATCGAAGGCGAGCGTCAGCATCGTGCAGAAATGGCTATTTCCAGGGATTTTTCTGAACTCTCGACCTCGATCAGTCTATGCTCGGCTCCCAGGAGCCGCAAACGTACGGCGGCTCTTGCTCCGGAGAGGAACGAGGCGCCGCGCTCAGGCCACTCGACAAAGACGATTGCGCCGCGGAAGTACTCCTCGAGGTCTCCCCAATCGGCCTCCCCGAGCTTCTCGAGGCGATAGAGATCGAGATGGGACACGTCGGGATCGGCCGGATAGCGGTGCCCGATCGCGTACGTCGGACTGGTGACGCTCGTCTGGACTCCGAGCGCTCTAGCGGCACCGCGGACGAAGGTCGTCTTGCCCGTTCCGAGGTCGCCGGCGACCGTGACGAGATCCCCTTCCCGCAGCTGCGCGGCGAGCCGGGCGGCGAGGCGCTCGGTTTCCTCGGGCGAGGAGGACTCGACCGCGACCATGGCGTGAGCTTAGTGCCGCTCTGGGGCGCAGAGAGCCTGGCGACGCCCCCGCGCGGCCAGGCGGCCGCGGCTGGTCGCCAGCACTTCCTAGAAGAGCCCGAGCTGCTCCTGCGCGGCCGCGGCCGACAGGGCGGTCGCCACGGCCGGCGGCGCAGGCCGTGGCGGGAACTGGATGACCGGCGCGGGCGGCCGGGCCGCTCCCGCCAGGAGCTCCGGGATCCGGGCGAAGTCCTCCTCGAGCGTCCGGAGCATCGCCGGCGTGTAGAGAGCCGCCGCGGGGTGGTAGATCGGGTAGAGCGTCACGCGGCGCCCGCCGACCGACGCCTTCTGCGGCCGCCCATGGACACGCGTGATTCCGTGCGGCTTTCCGGAGAGGAGCTTCGTCGCGAAGTTCCCGAGCGTGGCGACGAGCTTTGGCTCGACGATCTCGAGCTGGCGGAAGAGATGTCCCTCGCACGCCTCGATCTCGTCGGGCTGCGGATCTCGGTTACCCGGCGGACGGCACTTGATGACGTTCGCGATGTACACGTCGTCACGACTCAGACCGATGCCGCCGAGCAGGCGATCGAGGAGCTTTCCGGCCTGCCCCACGAAGGGGAATCCCTGCTTGTCCTCGTGGAATCCCGGCGCCTCGCCGACGAACATCAGCTCCGCGTCCGGGATTCCCGACGCCGAAGACGACCTGCGTCCGCCCTTGCGCGAGCCGGCAGCGTGTGCAGTCGGCTATCTGGGCCGCATAGGCCGCGAGCGCGGCGCGCCGTCCGCCCTCGCTCTCAGTGACCGCAGCCACACGAACCGCCGCAACAGCCTCCACCGCCGCCGAAGCTGGGCTGTTCGGCGGTGCCGTGAGCCGCGAAGACCGAGAACTGGCGAGCCACCTTCTCGGAGCCGCAATCCGGGCAGCCCGGATCGTCGGCGTCGACGCGCAAGAGCTCCTCGAAGTGGCTCTCGCACGTCATGCACACGAACTCGTAGATCGGCATCGCCGAGGCAGTGTAGGCACGCACTCGGACGTGCCGCAAACGACAGCCTTGCGGCCCGCGGAGCTCGTGATCCGGCGAGCGCTTTAGCTCTTCCGCGCGGCGGCCTTGCCGCCCTTGCGGCCGGCGGCCTTCTTCTGGGCAGTCGTTCCGCCCTGCTTCGGGTTGCCTCCGGAGCCGGACTTCTTGCCGCCGCGGCTCGAACGCGCCGGGGAGTTGGCGATCTTCGCCGCCCGCTCCTTCGACATGCCTTTGTCCTTCAGAGCCTCGTACTGCTTCTCGTTCTTGACGTTCGCTCGCTTGCTCGGCATGTCGCGACGATGCCCGGTTGCGCCGGGACCTAACCCGACGGCTAGCCTTCGCTGGCATGCCGGACGAAAGGTGCACGAAGAGCGACGAGGAGTGGCGGCGGGAGCTCAGCCCGGAGCGGTACCACGTCCTGCGCGAGAAGGGCACCGAGCGACCCTGGTCGGGAGAGCTGAACGTCGTCAAGGAGCAGGGACGCTTCCGGTGCGGTGCCTGCGGCGCCGAGCTCTTCCGCTCGGACGCGAAGTTCGAGTCGGGCTCCGGCTGGCCGAGCTTCTACGAAGCCGGCCAGCGACGACGCGGTCGACGACCGAGGAGGACGACTCCTGGCTCATGCGCCGCACCGAAGTCGTGTGCAGCTCCTGCGGCTCTCACCTCGGCCACGTCTTTCCCGACGGGCCGCATCCCGACCGGGCTGCGCTACTGCATCAACTCGCTGGCGCTCGACTTCGAGCCCGAGCAGCCCGGCTCCTGAGCGCGGCCGACGGTTTCAGGCCGGCAGGCCTCGGGTAGACTCGGCCTCGCCCGGTATCCCACGGGAACTGGAGCCCGAATGGACATCCGATCTGCATGCGTCGTCGGCGCAGGACGCGTCGGCACGGCGATCGCGGCCCGGCTCGGCGAGAGCCTCCCGACCCGCGCTCGACCGGGCGCGATCTCGAACCGCGGGCGACGCCGACCTCGTCCTGCTCTGCGTGCCCGACCGAGCCGATCGCCGAGGTCGCCGCCGCCATTCCGGCCCGGCCCGTGGATCGCGCACACGAGCGGCGCGTGCACGCTCGACGCCCTCGCGCCCCACGCGCGCCGGTTCAGCCTCCATCCGCTCCAGACCTTCACGCTCGACCGCGGCCCGGAGCAGCTCGACGGAGCGTGGGCCGCGCGTGACGGCCGAGACAGCCGAGGCGCGAGAGGCCGGGTTCGAGCTGGCGAGCCTCCTCGGGCTCGAGCCCTTCCCGCTCGACGACGCCGCCCGGCCGCTCTACCACGCCGGCGCCACGGTCGCCGCCGGCTTCCTCGCGACGCTGCACGAGGTCGCCGTCGGATCTCATGCGCCTGGCGGGCGCGCCGCCGGAGGCGCTCGAGCCGCTCATGCGCCGGACGATGGAGAACGGGTTCGCCGCCGACCGGGCCCGCACGTCCGGGGGGACTGGGAGACCGTCGAGCGGCACCTGGACGCGATCCGCGAGTGCCAGGCCCGAGCTACGAGCCGCGTCTACCGCGCTCTGTCCGAGGCGACGAGCGAGGCGGTCTCCCGATGAGGCGCGCGCGAACGATCGCCGGCGTCCGCGCCGCGCTCGAGCCGCTTCGCCGCGGAAGCGATCGGGCTCGTCCCGACGATGGGCGCGCTCCACAAGGGCCACGACTGCGCTCTTCGCTGCCGCACGACGCGAATGCGACACCGTCGTCGCGAGCATCTTCGTGAACCCGGCCCAGTTCGACGACGCGGCCGACCTCGAGGCGTACACGCATCGACGTCGCGGAGGACGAACGGCGTCGCAGAGGACGCGGGTGTCGATCTCCTCTTCGTCCCGACCGCCGACGAGATGTACCCCGAGGGTTTTCAGACCTGGGTCGAGGTCGAGGAGCTCTCACGCCGGTTCGAGGGCGAGCACCGGCCGGGCCACTTCCGCGGCGTCGCCACCGTCTGCACCAAGCTCTTCGCGATCGTCCGCCCCGACCGCGCCTACTTCGGCGAGAAGGACGCGCAGCAGGCGGCCGTCGTCGACCGGCTCGTCCGCGACCTCGCCCTCGGCCTCGAGATTCGGGTCGTGCCGACGGTTCGCGACCGCGACGGGCTGGCCGTCAGCTCGCGGAACGCACGCCTCTCCGCAGGAGGAGCGCCAGGCCGCAGCGGCGCTTCCGCGCGCCCTCTCGGCCGGCAAGCTCGCCTACCGGCGCGGCGAGGATCCGATCGAGGCAGCGCACGACCGATCCTCGACGAGGAGCCGCTCCTCGAGCCCGAGTACGTCGAGGTGGCCAGGTTCGACGGGAGCGCGCCGATCCTCGCGGCGGCAGTCCGTGCCGGGCGAGACGCGGCTGATCGACAACGTCCCGCTGGAAGGAGTCCAGAATGAGTAGCCGACCCCCCACCGCCGGGAAGCTCACCGCTGACCGAGCTCGCCGAGCTGAAACGGCGCGGCGACCGGATCGTGATGGTCACGGCGTACGACTTCCCGAGCGGCAGGCTCGCCGACGCGGCCGGCGTCGACCTCGTCCTCGTCGGCGACACCGCCGCGATGGTCGTCATGGGCTACGAGGCGACCGTGCCCGGCGACGATGGACGAGATGGTGCTCCTGACCCGCTGGGTCTCGCGCGGCGCCGAGCGCCCGCTCGTCGTCGGGCGACATGCCCTTCGGCTCCTACCAGGTCTCGGACGAGCTCGCCGTCGAGAACGCCGTCCGGATGGTCGAAGGAGGGCGGCGCCGACCTCGTCAAGCTCGAAGGCGCCGGGCCGAGCCTCTCCCGCGTCCGCGCGATCTCGACGCGGGCATCCCCGTGATGGGCCACATCGGCCTGACCCCCCAGTCCGCGACGAAGCTCGGCGGCTTCAAGGCACAGGGTCGAAGCGCGGACAAGGCGCGGCAACTCTTACGAGGATGCGCTCGCGCTCCAGGATGCCGGCGTCTCGGCGCTCGTCCTCGAAGCCGTGCCGGCCGAGGTGGCCGCGGAGGTCACGCGAGCGCTCGCCGTGCCGACGATCGGGATCGGCGCGGGCAACGCGACCGATGGGCAGGTCCTCGTCTGGCACGACCTGCTCGGCCTCTACGAGGGCCGCTCGCCGCGCTTCGTGAAGCGCTACGCCGACCTCGCGCCGCAGATCCGGGAAGCGCTCGAGCACTTCGTCGCCGATGTCCGATCGGGCGCGTTCCCGGACGACCGGCACACGTACGCGATCTCAGAGGACGAGCTCGAGCGTTTTCGGGAGGCCCTGCGCGCTTCGTAGAAGCTCAGCCCGCCGTGAGGATCAGGGCGACCAACGAGATCCCGACCAGCGCGAACGCCGCGAGAACGAGCGAGCCGAGCGCCCGGGGAAGGCTCCAGCGCTCGACCGTCCGAATCGCCGAGCACCACCCAGACGGCGGCCCACCCCACGAACGCGAGCTCGAGCGCGCGAAAGACCCAGCCTGCTGCTCCCTCGTCCGCGCCCCCCGTCCGGAACGCGTCCCCGCCGAACACGGCGAGCTTGAGTGGCCAGACGAGGACGAGCGAAAGAAGGAGAGGCGTCGCGGCATACGCGAGCAGGTGCCGCGCTCTCCTGTAGGTGCCCGTGCCGCCGGCCGCGCGCAGCCCGAGGTAGAAGACAAGCCCTCCGAGCCAGTAGACGGCCGTGCCGTAGAGCGCCCCCTGAATGAAGATGACGACCGGAAGTACGCCGTGTCCAGCGGGAGAGAGCCGTCGGTCGGGTAGTCGAGCAGCGTCCCGGTGGCGCCGTAGGGAGAGGATCCCCGCGACGCCCGCGAGCAGTACGAGCGCGAGCACGGGCTCCTGCCTGCGCGGCCGTGTGCACCTCGCTCTCGCTTCGAAGCCAGGCGAAGACGGCCTTCGGGCTTCGCGAGCACGGCCGGGATGCGGAGCCACCACTCGCGATCGAGGGCTTTCTCCTCACCCGCTCTGGCTTCGGCGGACACGCGAATCAGCGTAGCGACGGCCCTCCGGGCCAGGATCGGGACGCGCTGACCGAACCGTTGCCTCCGGTAATCCCCCTGGGCGGAGGGTGCCGTATACCCCGGACGGGGCATCGGCAGTTCCCCGATTTGCACCGAGACTGGGTCACAGAAGTCCGAATCACGTCATGCGGTCAAACAGGAGAGACGACATGCGCGCACGACACCGGAGGATCCTCACACTCCTCCTCACCATTGGAGTCGTCGGGACGATCGCCGGCTGGGGCGCCTACTCGGCCTTCACCGCCACCACGGCCAATTCGGGGAACACGATCACGGCCGGCACGGTCGCGATCGGCCAGCACGCCGGCGCGACCACGCTCTACAGCGGCTCGGATCAGGGCCCCGGCAGCTCGATCGTCAAGTGTGTCCGGGTCACCTACACGGGCTCGCTCGCGTCCTCGCGTGCGGCTCTACGTCTCGAGCGGCATCACGAACGGCTCGGCGTTCAACCTGAAGGTCGAGCGTGGCTCGGGCCTCTCGTCGCCGGACGCAACGATGAACTGCACCGGCTTCTCGTCCTCGTCGACTCCGTACGACGGGAATCTTGGAGGCTTCGCGACGAACTACGCCGGCGGTGTCGAAGGCAAGGCCGGCGGCGCGGCCTGGAACCAGAACGACAGCGTCGACTACCGCTTCACGATCACCGTCAACGACGACTCCACGCCGAACGCACACACTTCGGCCCTTTCGTCCGGCGCGCACACCTTCACCTGGGAGGCCCGCAACAACTAACGAGACTGCCCATCCGGAACCAGCGAGAGCGGAGCCAGTCTCCGCTCTCGCCTCATCCGAGGCCAAACCCCTTCATGTCAGACTGCCATCCACATCCGAACCGACTGGGTCGCGCTGCTCGCCGGCATTGCGATCGCAGCCGCCCTCGTCTCCAGCTGGCGCATCGACGGCGGCGGCTCCTCCGCCCCGGCCAAGGTCGAGATCATGACCTCGCCTTCGGAGCTCATCTCGATCACTCCGGACGGCGTCACCACCGAGGCGCAGAACCTCGTTCCATCCCTCCCCGAGGACGGGCTCCGGCCGATCAGCTCGACGCTCCGTAACGCATCCGCGCAGCCGCAGGACGTTCGCGTGCAAGGGGCGCTGACAGGCCCGAGCCTACGGCGACTCGTCCGAGGTCGACGTCCGTGCCGGCACCGCGGCTGGTCTACGGCGGGCCGCTGAGGGGACTCGCGAACGGATCCGAGGCATTCTCGCTCGACGCTGGCCCAGTCGCTGACTCTCGACGTGGTCGCCTGGATCCCGGAGGGAGCCGAGGCCCGACGGCTGGGCGGGACGAAGCGTCACCCTGAGCGCTCGAGCTCGTTACCGAGGAGCGCGCAACAGCGCGTGAGCCGTCCCCGACCACCCGCTCGCCGACGCGTACGCACGTGCCTACGTGGCTGCGCGCCGCTCCGACGCAGTAAGCTGCCGTTCCGCCGCCGTGTCCTTCTCGTTGCCGCGGATACGCCGCGTTCGGCGTCGCGACTCGCGATCGCCGCCGTCGTCGTCGCTCGCGGGCTCGTCGGCTATCAGAGCTTCACGATGCTCTCCGGGAGCATGGAGCCGGTCATCGCGACCGGGGACGTGATCCTGGTCGAAGAAGATCACCCCGCTCGAGGCCCGGATCGGCGACGTCGTGACGTTTCGAAGCCCTGACGAGCCGAGAAGATCATCTCGCACCGAGTCCGCTCGCTCGAGGTCGCCGACGGCGTCGTTCGCTTCGTGACGCGCGGGGACGCGAACACCGGGGTGCGAGCGCTGGCAGGTGCCCGAGCACCGGGGAGATCGGCAAGGTCTCCCTCCACGTGCCGAAGCTCGGCTACGTCACGAACCGAGTCGGCAGCCGCTTCGGGAAGCTCGTCTTCCTCGTGTTGCCCGCCCTCGTTCTCGTCGTGCTCGAGCTGGACAGGTTCTGGCGCGCGGGCGATGAAGGCGTCAAGCGTGCTGATTCGAGCTAGACCGCCCGAAAAGGCCTCGGACGACCAGGCCCCGGCCGGGCGTCCGCGCCGACGCTGGGGCCTCTACACCTCGGTCGCGACGTGATCGTCGCGTTCGGTGTCAGCGAGGCGCTCGGAGCCGGGGACGCGTTCGTGCCTTCCTCGATCCAGGTGGCCAGTCCAGCATGTTGCCCGCCACGGACACGGGGCCCGGAGAGCAGGGTCGAGACGGTGGCACCGAGACGGATCCGGAGCCTGCCCCGGGTCCCGGCCCGTCCAACCCCTACAACTGGGCCGGGCACGACACCCGATCCGAATCCCGAGCCGGAGGACGACGACGACAACCCGAATCCACCGCCGCCTCCCCCGCCGCCGCCGCCTCCACCCCCACCTCCGCCCCCGCCTCCCGCGCCGAGCCCCCGCCTCCGCCGCCCGACGACCCCGGGCCGCCTCCGCCTCCCCACCCGGCGCGGCCCATCCTCGTCGACAGCGACCGCGGCCAGGCGCTCTTCACGTTCCCGCAGCTGGGCGCGGGCAGATCCGTCACACGCTGCATCACCGTGACCTATCGCGGCCCTGCGCCGAGTCCCGTCCGGCTCTTCGCGCCGCGCGTGGAGGGTGAGCTCGCCCACTTCCTCAAGGTGGAGGTCGCACGCGGCACGGCGCGGTCAACGGAGCGGGGGCGCTGTCTGGGCTTCAAGCGTGACGCGCGCCTCTTCCAGGGTCGGCTCGACGACTTCCCGACGACGTACGAGGAGGCGACGGCGCGACGCCGGCTGCCCGCGTGGAGGAGCAACGAGTCCCACACGTACCGCTTCCGCGTGCGGCTCGCATCCTCGAACGCCGCCCAGGGACTCTCGGCCGGATTTGACTTCGCCTGGGAAGCGCGAACATGACCGGTGCCGGCGCCCGGATCCCCGTTGGGGGGAGAAGCGTCACAAGGCTTCTTGCCGATAACGAACCCACGTACAGCGAACTGTGTTGCGGCGTGCGCGAGATCACAGACACCTGCGGTCGACCAGTCCCTGCCGGGCCGGCTACGCCTTGCCACGGGGCATCCGGAGCGCTTCGGCCGCGCGCGCGCTCAAGGCCGATGCGGAGGGGGTCGATCTTGAAGTCCATGAGCCGGCGTCGGAAACTCCTCTTCACGTTCTTGCTCGTGGCCCTGGTCGGCAGCGTGGCCGGATCTGCGTCGTACTCGGCCTTCACGAGCACGACCGAGAAGCACCAGCAACGTCTTCAGCTCCGGCTCCGTCAGCCTGAGCGACAACGACGGCGGCAGCACGAGCCTGCTCTCCCTCTCGAATGCGAGTCCGAGCGAAACCGACACGGGCTGCATTCGCGTGCTCGTACGACGGTTCGCTTGCCGGCGAACGTGCGGCTGTACGGCACGGTTTCGGGCTCGCTCGCGCAGTACCTGAACGTCACGTGACGCGCGGAACGGACTCGAACCCGAGCTTCGACTCCTGCACGAACTTCACGGCCGACGGGACGAACTACATCGGCCAGGGCAACGGCGTCATCTACTCCGGAGCGCTGTCCGCCTTCCCGGCCAACTGGGCGAGCGGTGTCGTCGACCCCACGCCGGGCTCGCCGGAGTCGTGGACGAATCCCGAAACTCATTCGTACCGCTTCGCGGTCACGCTCCAGGACGTCGAAGCGGCACAGGGCCTGAACGGCACGGCCAGCTTCACGTGGGAGGCGAGGAACCAGTGACGCCTTTCGACTCAGGCTGGTCAGACAATGACCGTCCGTCGCATTGCGCCCTCGTCCTGCGTCCTGGCACTGGTCCTCGCGACGGTAGGCGGCGTGTCCTTCGCCGCATTCTCGTCGACGACGTCGAATCCGAACTCGAGCTTCGCGTCGGACCCCGACTGGACGGCGCCGAGCGCCAGCCCCGGTGTCGTCATCCGGAACGGCGGTGGTGTCGCGGGCTACATCCGTCAAGGCGCGAGCTACCACGTCTACGGAAACGTCACAGACTCCGGCAACCCCGCGAGCGGAACGGCAACCGTCACCGGCAACACGAGCTCCTTCGACACGGGCGTGACCGCGACGCCGCTCTCCAACGGTTCGTGGACGTCGGTGGCCAGACCGTACAACTGGCGCTCGGGCCTGCTGACCGCCAACGGGACGCTGGCGCCCAACACATATGCCTTCAGCCTCGCCCTGGCGGACAACGACGCGAACTCGACGGACGCAGACGGGCCTCTCCGTCGTGGTCGACAACACGGCGCCGAGCGCCACCGACATTCAGACCACGAACGTGGGCGGCGGAACGAGCGGCAGGCCGGAGACGGGCGACACCGTCATCTACACCTTCAGCGAGCCGATGGATCCGACGACCATCAAAGCGAACTGGGACGGCACCTCGACCGCGGTCACGGTCAACTTCAATCAGAACAACCCTCGAGACCGCCTTACCACGAACGTCAACCTCGGCACGATCGATCTCGGCAACGACGGCTGGGTGTCACTGCAAACGCGAGCTTCAACGCGACGATGGTCATGAGCGGCTCGACGCTGACGATGACCCTCGGCACGATCGCAAGCGGATCCGTCAACACTGTGGCCGCCAACGTGACGCTCCAGTGGACGCCAGTCGAACACCGCCACTGACCGCGCCGGTAACGCGATGTCGACGACGGCGCGCAACGAGACCGGCGCCGCCGACCCCAACTTCTAGCCCTGGCTAGGCGGCCGCGGCCGCGGCGGGCGGGCAGCGCCTCGCGCAGGAACCGGCCGGTGTAGCTCTCCTCGACCGCGGCGACCTGCTCCGGCGTTCCCTCGGCGATCACCTCTCCTCCGGCCTCGCCGCCCTCCGGCCCGAGGTCGACGATCCAGTCCGCCTGCTTGATCACGTCGAGGTTGTGCTCGATCACGAGCACGGTGTTGCCGCCGTCGACGAGCCGCTGGAGCACCTCGAGCAGCTTCTCGATGTCGGCGAAGTGGAGGCCGGTGGTCGGCTCGTCGAGGATGTAGAGCGTCCTGCCGGTCGCGACCTTGGCGAGCTCGGACGCGAGCTTGACCCGCTGGGCCTCGCCGCCCGAGAGCGTGGTGGCCGGCTGGCCGAGCTTCACGTAGTCGAGGCCGACGTCGTGGAGCGTCTGGAGACGGCGACGGATCTTCGGGATCTTGGCGAAGAACGTCAGCGCCTCCTCGATCGACATCTCGAGCACGTCCGCGATCGACTTCCCCTTGAAGCGCACCTCGAGCGTCTCGCGGTTGTAGCGCTTGCCCTTGCACGTCTCGCACGGGACGTAGACGTCGGGCAGGAAGTGCATCTCGATCTTGATCGTCCCGTCGCCCTTGCAGGTCTCGCAGCGGCCGCCGCGGACGTTGAAGCTGAAGCGGCCCGGCTTGTAGCCGCGCACCTTCGCGTCCGGCGTCTGCGAGTAGAGCTCGCGGATGTGGTCGAAGACCTTCGTGTAGGTCGCGGGGTTCGAGCGCGGCGTGCGGCCGATCGGCGACTGGTCGATGTCGATCACCTTGTCGAAGCACTCGATGCCCTCGCAGGCGATGTGGTCGCCGGGCTTGACGCGCAGGCGGTGGAGCCGGTTGGCGAGCGCCTTGTAGACGATCTCGTTCACGAGCGTCGACTTGCCCGACCCCGAGACGCCCGTGACGGTGATGAACTTCCCGACCGGGAAGGAGACGTCGATCCCCTTCAGGTTGTGCATCGACGCGCCGCGCACCCAGAAGCGGCCGAAGTCCTCGGTGCGGCGCTCCGGCACCGCGATCTGTCCGCTCGCGCGACAGGAACCGGCCCGTGATCGACTTCGGGTTCTCGCTCCACCTCCTCGGCCGGGCCCTCGGCGACCACGTGCCCACCGTGCTCGCCCGCGCCCGGGCCCATGTCGACCAGCCAGTCGGCCGAGCGCATCATCTGCTCGTCGTGCTCGACGACGAGCACGGTGTTCCCGAGGTCGCGGAGCCGCTCGAGCGTCGTGATCAGCTTGTCGTTGTCGCGCTGGTGGAGGCCGATCGACGGCTCGTCGAGGATGTAGAGGACGCCGACGAGCTGCGAGCCGATCTGCGTCGCCAGCCGGAGCCGCTGCGCCTCGCCGCCCGAAAGCGTCGCAGACGCGCGGTCGAGCGCGAGGTAGCCGACTCCGACGTTGTCGAGGAACGTGAGCCGCTCGCGGATCTCCTTGACGATCCGCGCGCCGATCAGCTGCTCGGTCTCCGTGAGAGTCGAGCTCGTCGAGGAAGGCGAGCGACGCGGCTCACGGACATCCGCGTGAACTCGTGGATCGACTTGCTCGCCGACCGTCACCGCGAGCACCTCGGGCTTGAGGCGCGCGCCCTTGCACTCCGGGACAGGGCGCGGAAGGTCATGTACTCCTCGATCCGCTCGCGCTGCTGTGGCGAGTCGGTCTCGCGGTAGCGGCGCTCGAGGCTCGAGACGATGCCCTCGAAGCTCATCGTGTACTGGCGCCGACGGCCCATCCGGTTCCGGTACTGGACGTAGATCCGGTCGCCGTCCGTGCCGTAGAGGAAGCGGTTCGGCTCGTCCTCGGACAGCTCGGCCCACGGGCGTGTCGAGGTCGATCTCGTAGCGGTCGGCGATCGCCTGGATCACGGCCTCGTAGTAGTTCGAGGCGCCGATCGACCACGGGACGAGCGCGCCCTCGCCGATCGAGATGGTCGGGTCGGGGACGAGCAGGTCCGGGTCGATGCGCTGCTGCGAGCCAAGGCCGGTGCAGCGCGGGCAGGCGCCGTGCGGTGAGTTGAAGCTGAAGATGCGCGGCTGGAGCTCCGGGAGCCCGACGCCGTGCTCCGGGCAGGCGAACTGCTCCGAGAAGGTCATCGTCTCGCCGTCGACGACGTCGATCGTGACGAGCCGCTCCGCGAGCGCGAGAGCGGTCTCGACCGAGTCCGCGAGCCGGTGGCGGAGGTCCGGCTTCATGACCAGCCGGTCGACCACGACCTCGATCGTGTGCTTGAACTTCTTGTCGAGCTCGATCTCCTCGTCGAGCAGGCGCTGCTCGCCGTCCACCTTCACGCGCGTGAAGCCCTCGTTCCGCAGGTGCTCGAGCAGGTCCTCGTACTCGCCCTTGCGGTCGCGGACGACCGGGGCGTTCACGGTGAAGCGCGTGCCCTCCGGGAGGCGGAGAACCTGGTCGACGATCGCCTCGCACGGACTGGCCCGCGATCGGGCGACCGCAGATCGGGCAGTGCGGCCGCCCGACGCGCGCGTAGAGAAGCCGCAGGTAGTCGTAGATCTCCGTCACCGTGCCGACGGTCGAGCGCGGGTTTCGGCTCGTGGTCTTCTGGTCGATCGAGATCGCCGGCGAGAGGCCGTCGATCGAGTCGACGTCGGGCTTCTCCATCATCTGGAGGAACTGGCGTGCGTACGCGGAGAGCGACTCGACGTAGCGGCGCTGGCCCTCGGCGTAGATCGTGTCGAAGGCAAGGGAGGACTTGCCGGACCCGGAGAGTCCGGTCACGCAGATGAGCGCGTTCCGCGGCAGCCGGACGGTGATGTCCTTCAGGTTGTGCTCGCGGGCGCCGTGGACGACCAGCTCTTCGGCGGCCATAGGAGGTCAGTGTAGCTTCGGGGTCGGACGAACGCGTGTTCGCTTCCAGGCGCTCGAGGCCCGCCGGGCCCGCAGTCATAGCGACGCGGCGCAGGGCCTCGACGACACGCTCAGCCGCTCGCCCGCGGGTGTCAGCCGGTACTCGACAGTCGGTGGCCGCGAGGCGATCACGCGCCGCTCGAAGACCCGGCCTCCTCGAGCTCGACCAGCCGCGCAGCGAGCGTCCGCGGCGGGATCCGCCCGAGCGCCTGCAGAAACTCGTTGTACCGCACCGCCCCGTCGTGGGCCGCCCAGAGGATCGACAGGAGCCAGCGCCGCTCGAGGAGATTCGCCGCCCGGCGAATCTCCTCGGGCACCGGCGCACATTTTCGACAGCGGAGGCATCGAGCCCTAGGCCGCCAGCGAACGCTGGAGCGGGCTCGGCTCGAGCGCGAGCTCGAGCACCTCGCCGAGCGTCATCACCGGATGGAACCGCATCTCCTCGCGGACCTCTCCGGGCACGTCCTCGAGATCGGGCGCGGTTCCGCTCCGGCAGGATCACGTCGGTGAGCCCGGCCGCGTGCGCGGCGAGCACCTTCTGCTTCAGGCCGCCGATCGGAAGCACGCGACCCTGGAGCGTGATCTCGCCGGTCATCCCGACGGTGTGCTTCACCGGCCGGCCGCGACAGGAGCGACGCAAGCGCAGTCGCCATCGTGATCCCGGCGCTCGGCCCGTCCTTCGGGATCGCTCCGGCCGGCACGTGGACGTGGAACGAGCGCTCGTCGAACGCGTCCTCGGGAATGCCGAGCTCGCCGCGGTGCGCCCGCGCGTACGAGAGCGCGATCCGAGCCGACTCCTTCATGACGTCGCCGAGCTGGCCGGTGAGGATGAGGCCTTCGTTGCCTCCCTCCATGGAGGTCGCCTCGACGAAGAGCACGTCGCCGCCCGTGCCGGTGACGGCCAGGCCCGTCGCGACCCCCGGCACGGCCGTCCGCTCTGCAGCCTCCTGGAAGAACTTCTGCCGGCCGAGTGCATCGCGCACGATCTCGAGATCGACGACCACCGGGTACCGCCGTCTCCCTCGAGACGCGATCCGCGTCGCGGTCTTCCGGAGGATCGTCCCGAGCTCCCGCTCGAGCTGGCGAACGCCCGCCTCGCGCGTGTACTCGGCGACCACGGCTTCGCAGGACGTCGTCCGAGACCTCGACCTCGTCGTCGCAGAAGCCCGTTTCGCTCCACCTGCCGCGGCCAGAGGTAGCCGCGCGCGATCGCGACCTTCTCGTCGACCGTGTAGCCGTCGAAGCGAATGACCTCCATGCGGTCGAGCAGCGGCCCCGGGATCGTCTCGGCGAGGTTCGCCGTCGCGATGAAGACGACCTGCGAGAGGTCGAGCTCGACGTCGAGGTAGTGATCGCGGAACGAGTGGTTCTGCGCCGGGTCGAGCACCTCGAGCAGCGCCGCCGACGGATCGCCGCGCCAGTCGGCGCCGACCTTGTCGACCTCGTCGAGCATGATCACCGGGTTCATCGTCCCCGCGTCGCGAAGCGCGCGGACCAGTCGGCCGGGGAGCGCGCCGATGTAGGTGCGGCGGTGCCCGCGGATCTCGGCCTCGTCGCGGATGCCGCCGAGCGACATCCGGACGAACTCCCGATTGAGCGCGCGCGCGATCGACTCGCCGATCGACGTCTTGCCGGTTCCGGGCGGCCCGATCAGGGTCAGGATCGCGCCCGAGCGCTTGTCCTCGGCGATCCCGCGCTCCTGACGGAGCTTGCGGACGGCGAGGTACTCGACGATCCGATCCTTCGACGTCCTCGAGCCCGGCGTGGTCGGCGTCGAGGATCTCGCGCGCGTGCACGGGGTCGAGGCGCTCGTCGGAGCGCTTCGACCAGGGCACGGCGATCAGCCAGTCGAGGTACGTGCGGATCATCGACGACTCGCCCGTCGAATCGCCCATCCGCTCGAGCCGGGCCAGCTCCTTCTCGGCCTGCTCGCGGACCGCGTCGGGCATGCCCGCCTCGGTGATCTTCCGGCGGTACTCGTCGACGATCGAAGCCTCGTCCTCGCCGAGCTCCTTGCGGATCGAGTCCATCTGCTTGCGGAGGAAGTACTCGCGCTGCTGCTGCTGAGCGCCCGACTCGACGTCCTCGCGGATCCGCCGGCGCACCTGGAGCTCAGTGAGACGCTCGCGTCTGAAGCTCGCACGGCGAGCGTAGGCGCTCGACGATGTCGACGGTCTCGAGCAGCGTACCTTCTGCTCGAAGGTCAGCTCGGGCGAGTAGCCGGCGGTGTCGCGCGAGTGCGCCCGGCTCCGAGATCGAGCGAATGAAGGCGGAGATCCGCTCGTCGGCACCGCGCAGCTCGAGAATCTCCTCGACGACGGCGCGGTACCGCGTCTCGAGCTCGCGCGTCAGCGGTGGGTGCAGGGTTCTCGTCCGGACACTCCTCGACCTCCGCGCGCAGCTGGCCCGACGCGTCGCTCGAGGCGGCTCCGATCACGGCACGGTGGAGTCCGTTCAGCGCGACGGCGCGGACGCCGCCGGGCAGCCGCACCTCCTCGAGCACCTCGGCGACGGTGCCGACCGAGGCGTACTCGTTCTCGTGTCGCGGAACGAGGAGCACGCGCTCCTCGCCGCCTGTGTCGACGGTCAGCGTGACGCTCATGTTCGGGAAGACGACGGTGTCGTCGAGCGGGATCAGCAAGAAGCTGGTCATGTGCGCTTCAGAAATCCTCTCTAGTGGAGTTATGCGCACGTAACTATACAAGATGTAGTTGCGGTCGACTTCGGGCTGTGGTCGGCACGCTCAGCGGACGAGCCGGCAGAAGTCGCCGGGACGCGCGACGTACGGAATCTCGAGGTTGCCGGCGACGAGCGTCCCGTAGCCGAGAATGCGGCCGAGAAGGCTCTGCTCGACCTCGACCGCGCCGACCCGAGAGAGCCGCACAGCGGCGGCCCGGCGGCGGAGGACACCGTGTACCACGAAGAGCTTCTCGCTCGTCAGGACGAGCGTCGTCCGGTCCCAGCGCAGCACGGCGGCGAGAGCGAGGACGGCGGCTGCCCCGAGCAGACCCGCGCCGGCCGGGCGCGAGCAGCCAAGAGACTCGCGGGCCGAAGACAACGAGGGCCGCTCCGGCGACGGCAGTCACGCCGGCGCGCGAGAGCGGAACCGCCAGCGCGATTCCGTGCGGCCGGGTTTCCAGCTGCACCTCCTCGCCGGGCGAGAGCACGCGTCGCACGGCTGCGGATTCGGCTCCCGCGAGCCCGGCTCCTGCGTGGTCGTTCCAGCGGCCGACAGGACCGGGCCTGAACGGACGTGGCCGCGCCGGCTCGCTGAAGTCCCCCCGGGGGACCCCCGGATTACCGGTTCCCCCGCGTCGAGCCTACCGCTGAAAACCGCACGCGTGGCACACGGGACTGCAACAAGAGAGTGCGCTTCGCAGCTGGGTCGAGAGGCGCTCGGACGGGCGAAGCGCGCGATGCACGCGGTCGCTCGCGCGCGCCAAACGGCCCGGGCTAGCTCAGGCCTTGCGCCAGCGGCCGAAGACGAGGCCGCCGACCGTGAAGCCGAGCCCGAACGTGCCGAGCGCGAAGCCGCCGACGGCGACGGCCTTCCGGACGCCGGACATGCGCTGCCAGCGACCGAGCGCCTCGTGATCCTCGGGCGACAGCGGCTCGCCACGACGCTTCTTGCGTCCGGCCGCGCCGGCGCGCAGACCGACGTAGATGTCGTCGAAGATCTCGGCAGGTTCGTCGACCATGATCTCACTATAGTCTGCCCGTCCGATGGCGCCTGTACGCGTCCTGCAGCTGTCGGATCTGCACGCAGGAACGCAGGAGGAGCCCGAGGTCGAGGCGTGCTCTGCGGGTCCTGGTCGAGTCTCTTTCGCCGGAGCTCGTCGTCGTCAGCGGCGACCTCACGCACCGGAACCGCCCGTCCGAGCACGATCGCGCCGCGAGCCTCCTCCGCTCCCTCGCGCGCCCCGCTTCTCGTCGTCCCCGGGCAACCACGACATCCCGAAGTTCCCGCCGCTGGCGGTTCACGCGCACCTTCGACGAGTTCGAGCGCGTCTGGGAGGAGACCGAGCCGACCTACCGCTCCGACGAGCTCGTGGTGTGCGGGCTGAACTCGGTTCGGCCCTGGAAGCAGCAGGGCGGCGCGCTCCGAAGCGACCAGGTCGACCGCGCGCGGCGTTGCTTTGCAGAGGCTCCGAGCGCAGCGCTCCGTGATCGCCGTCCTCCACCACCACCTGCTCGGCGCACCCTGGCGCACGGTGAAGCGGACGATCGCGAACCGCGTCGACCGTGCTCGGCGGACTCGTCGACGCCGGCGCAGAGCTGATCGTCTCGGGCCACGTCCACCAGTCGGCCGTCGCCGAGCGGCGAGAGTTCGAGGTCGCCGACCGGCGGGACGCGGGCAGCCGTCGTCGTCACCGCGCCGGGCCTGGGTCAGCCGCGACCCGAAGCGACGCGGCGAGGCGCGCGGCCTCCACCTCTACGAGGCCGACGGAGCCACGCCTCCGCGTCCTCACGTATTGCCTGGGCCGGCGAAGCGCTGGGAACAGATCGCCGACCGCCGCTTCCCGCGCGGCTCGGAGCCGCTCGAACGACTCGGGTGAGTTCGCGCGGGCGGCTCAGGCCGGCGTCTCGGCCGCCTGAAGCTCCCGCCGTAAGTCCTTGATCTCGTCGCGGAGCTTCGCCGCGTACTCGAAACGAAGCTCCTCGGCGGCCGCGAACATCTCCTCCTCGAGCGTCACGACGAGCTTCTCGAGCTCGTCCTGCGACATGCCCTCGACCTTACGGCCCTGCCGCCGCCGCCGGCCCGGAACCGTCGGCGACTCGAGCGAGAGGAACTCGGCGATGTCGGAGACGCCCTTCACGATCGACTCGGGCGTGATCCCGTGCTCCTCGTTGTACGCGAGCTGGATCTCCCGGCGGCGCTGCGTCTCCTCGATCGCCCCCTTGATCGCCTCCGTGAGCTTGTCGGCGTACATGATCACCTTGCCGTTCACGTTGCGGGCGGCCCGACCGATCGTCTGGACGAGCGCCGTCTGACCGCGGAGAAATCCTTCCTTGTCGGCGTCGAGAATCGCGACGAGCGACACCTCCGGAAGGTCGAGGCCCTCGCGGAGGAGGTTCACTCCGACGAGCACGTCGTACTCGCCGAGCCGCAGCTCGCGGATGATCTGGATCCGCTCGAGCGTGTCGATCTCCGAATGGAGGTACCGCGTCTTGACGCCGGACTCGAGCAGGTAGTCCGTCAGGTCCTCGGCCATCTTCTTCGTCAGCGTGGTGACGAGAACTCGCTCGCCGACTTCTTCGCGCCGGCGGATCTCGTTCAGGAGATCGTCGATCTGGTGGTGCGTCGGTCGCAGCTCGACCTCTGGGTCGACCACGCCCGTCGGGCGGATGATCTGCTCGGCGATCCGCGTCGAGTGGCGAAGCTCGAACGGACCAGGCGTCGCCGAGACGAAGACCAGCTGACCGGTCGTATCGAGGAACTCGTCGAACCGAAGCGGCCGGTTGTCGAGCGCCGACGGAAGCCGGAAGCCGTGCTCGACGAGCGTCTCCTTTCGAGAGCGGTCGCCCTCGTACATGCCGCCGATCTGCGGCACGGTCTGGTGCGACTCGTCGAGGAAGACGACGAAGTCCTTCGGGAAGTAGTCGAGGAGCGTATGAGGCGCCGAGCCGGCGGGTCTCCCGTCCAGGATCCGCGAGTAGTTCTCGATCCCGTTGCAGTAGCCCATCTCCTGGAGCATCTCGAGGTCGTACTCGGTGCGCTGCCTGATCCGGTGGGCCTCGAGCAGCTTTCCCTGGGACTCGAAGAGCTTGACCTGCTCCTCGAGCTCGTGCCGGATCTCGCCGACGGAGCGCTCGATGGTGTCCCGCGAGGTCACGTACTGCGTGGCCGGGAAGATCGCGAGGTGCTCGAGGCGCGAGTGGACCTCGCCGGAGAGCGGGTCGAAGTGCGTGATCGACTCGACCTCGTCGCCGAAGAACGAGATGCGGTAGGCGGACTCCATGTGCGCCGGCTGCACCTCGACGACGTCGCCGCGCACGCGGAAGCGGCCGCGGCCGAGGAATGCGTCGTTCCGCGCGTACTGGATGTCGACGAGCTTGCGGAGCATCACGTCGCGGTCGATCTCGAGCCCGACCCCGAGCAGCACGGTCTTGTCCTCGTACTCCTTCGGAGAGCCGAGGCCGTAGATACACGAGACCGAGGCGACGATCACGACGTCCTCGCCGTACGAGCAGCGCCGAGGTCGCAGCGTGCCGCAGCCGGTCGATGTCGTCGTTGATCGACGCGTCCTTCTCGATGTAGAGATCGGCCTGAGGGACGTACGCCTCGGGCTGGTAGTAGTCGTAGTAGGAGACGAAGTACTCGACCGCGTTGTCCGGGAAGAACTCCCGGAACTCGTTGCAGAGCTGCGCGGCGAGCGTCTTGTTGTGCGCGATCACGAGCGCCGGCCGCTGGAGCGCCTCCATCGTCCAGGCCATCGTGGCCGTCTTGCCGGTGCCGGTCGCCCCGAGCAGCGTGTTGAAACGCTCGCCTGCGGCCAGCCCTTCCGCGATCGACGCGATCGCCGTCGGCTGGTCGCCGGTCGGCCGGTAGGCACCCGAGACGCGAAGGTCAGGCACCGACTCATGGTAACTCCGCGCGTCTCAGCCGAGATCGAGCTCGTCCGCGTACGCGCGCGCGTAGACGTCCTGCAGCTCGAGCACCTCGTCGACGTACTCCCGCGTCTCCGGGAAAGACGATGCCGCGGCCCTCCGCGCGCCACTCGTCGACGTTCGTCTGCCCTGCGTTGTAGGCGGCGAGTGCGAGCGGGACGTCCTCGTACTTGCGGATCAGCCGACGGAGGTAGAACGAGCCGTAGCGCACGTTGAGCTCCGGGATCCTCGAGATCCGAGACGACGAACTTCGAGCCGCCCGTGTAGGTAGCGATGCCGCGCGCCGTGGTCGGGAGGAGCTGCATGAGGCCCACGGCGCCGGACGACGAGCGCGCGTCCGGGTCGAACTTCGACTCGCGGTAGATGACCGCCGCGATGAGCGCGGGGTCGAGCTCGTAGTTCCGCGCATGGCCGCGGATGATCTCCTCGTAGGCCAGCGGATAGCGGACGCGCGCGTACCAGCCGGGCTTCGAGCTCTCGACGTACAGGATCGACGCCGCGAGCGCGACCGACGAGGACGAGCACGGCCAGGAAGCGCGTCATGTCGAGAGCTTCTCCATCACGTCGGACACGAAGGCGTCGAGCTCCTCGAGCGGAGCCGTCGTTCACGAATGCGAAGTCGGCGCGGCGGAGCTTCTCTTCGTCCGGGAGGAGGCGTCCTTCGCGTCCAGGCGTGACGTGCATGCTGCGTCGCGATGCGCACCTCCGGCGCGGCCGTCACCGCGACGACCTTGTCGAAGCGAATCTCGCCGCCGACTTCGTAGAGGAGCGGCACCTCGGTCGCGCAGACGGCGGGCGGGATCGGCGAATTCGGTCGAGCGCTCGCGCCAACGGAGGTAGGTCGCGACGACCAGCGGGTGCAGGAGCTCCTCGAGCCAGCGGAGGGCGGACGGGTCGGCGAAGACGGTGCGGCCGACCGCCTCCCGGTCGATCTCGCCATCCGATCCGAGAACCTCGCTGCCCAGACGCTCGACGACCGCCCGTTTGACGTCGGCATCCTCCCGAAGCAGGGTGTGGACGATCTCGTCGCTCGAGATCACGGCTGCACCCGGGCGCTCGAACGCGTGCAGGAGCTCGCTCTTCCCGGCGCCGATTCCTCCGGTGATCGCGACGGCGACCGGCCGCCGCACGGCGTTACGTCCGGGGTTCGTCCTCGGCCTCGGGCTCAGCGGCTGCCTCCGGCTCGGGCTCGGCGTCTGGCTCCGGCTGGGACTCTGCGGCGGCTTCCGGTTCGGGCTCAGCGGTCGCCTCCGGCTCGGGCTCAGCGGTCACCTCCGGCTCAGGCTCAGCGGCGGCCTCCGGCTCGGGCTCAGCGTCCTCCTCGGGGTCGGCCGCGGGCTCGAACTCGGTCGTCGGCGCCGCCTCTTCCGATTCAGCGGCGGTCGCGGGCTCGAGCTCTTCCTCCCCTGATGCCAAGGCCTCGGATTCCTCGGCGGCGTCGGCGTCGTCCAGGGTGCTCTCCTCGCCCCTGAAGACCTCCTCGGAGAGACCGAGGGCCGTTGCCGACAACCCGGCGCGTGCGTCCTCGCCCTCCTCGACGCGCTTCAACGAGAGCGAGAGGCGACGGCGCTCTGCGTCCATCTCGATGATCTTGGCGCGGACCGGGTCGCCCTGCGCGACGACCTCGCGCGGGCTCTCGACGTGGTGCTGCGCAAGCTCCGAGATGTGAACCAGGCCCTCGACGCCCGGGAGAATCTCGACGAAGGCGCCGAACGTGACGACCTTCGTGACGCGGCCCTCGATGACGTCGCCCTCGCCGTAGGTGTCGACGACCTGCTGCCACGGATCGCTCTGAGTCTGCTTCAGCCCGAGCGAGATTCGCTGGCGCTCGCGGTCGATGTCGAGAACCTTGACGCTCACCTCCTGCCCGATGTCGAGCAGCTCGGACGGGTGGTTGACGTGGCTCCAGGAGAGCTCAGAGATGTGGATCAACCCGTCGATCCCGTCCAGGTCGACGAAGGCCCCGAAGTCGACGATGTTCGAGATCGTGCCCTCGACGACGTCGCCGGGCGAGAGCCGGTCGAGGATCGCCTGGCGCATCTCCTTGCGCTCCTCCTCGAGGACGGCGCGACGCGAGAGGACGACGTTGTTCCGGCTCCGGTTGAGCTCGATGACCTTGCTGCGAAGCTGCTTGCCGAGGTACTCGTCAAGATCCTGGACTCGTCGGATGTCGACGAGCGAGGCGGGCAAGAACCCTCGCACGCCGAGATCGAGGATCAGACCGCCCTTCACGACCTCGATGACGGTGCCTTCGACGGGCTCGCCGCTCTCCGCAGCCTCTTCGATGCGCTTCCACGCCATCTCGAAGCGGGCGCGCTTCTTGGAGAGGATCAGCCGGCCCTCGGTGTCCTCCTTCGTGAGGACGAGCGCGTCGATCTCGTCGCCGAGCGAGACCTCGGACGAGGGGTCGACCGAGCGGCGGATCGAGAGCTCGGAGACGGGGATGACGCCCTCCGACTTGTAGCCGATGTCGACAAGAACCTCGTCCTTGTCCACCCGGACGACGGTGCCGCGCACGACCTTGCCCTCTTCGATCGTGGGAAAGGTCGAGTCGTAATCGGGGATCAGCTCGCCGTCCGGACCCATCGTCCAGACGTCGTCTTCGAATCTTCGGATCTGCTTCCGTCGTCTGCTCCGCCATTTAGAGGGCGTCAGTATAGCCGTGGAATCATGCGTCCTAGGGACGTCGAAACCCTCCGAGGGACTCCTGCCGTCAGGCCCGGAATCAGCGGGATGGACGTTGCCTGGAGGTCCGAGCTAGGCGCCGCGCCGCCTCAGGGCGCGCCAGATCCGGAGCGGGAACATTCCGAGGAACGGCGCCCGCTTGCCGAGGTCGCTCGAGTCCTCCCGGTCGAAGGCAACCGCGTAGCGCGACGCCTCGGCGGCGGTCGCGTACTCCTTCGACCCGCCGGCCCCGCAGCCGCGCGCGCACTCCCAGACCATGAGCGCCTCGTGCGCCGTGAACCGGTAGCGGTGTCCGAACACCTTGCAGCCCAGCACTTCGCCGACGGTACCAAGGCCCGGTATTGGAACGGCCTGGTTTCGGATTGTTCACGGTCCGGGTAATTCCGCGTCGGTGAGCGCGGCAACCGGCACGATCGAGACTCAGATCCCCGCACGGCTCGACCGTCTACCTTGGTCGCGCTTCCACTGGCTCGTCGTCATCGGCCTCGGGACGGTGTGGGTCCTCGACGGGCTCGAGGTGACCATCGTCGGCGCACTCGCCGAGCGGCTCACCGAGAAGGGAAGCGGTCTCGAGCTGACGACGGGGCAGATCGGCATTGCGGCGGCCATCTACGTCGCCGGCGCCTGCGTGGGCGCGCTCTTCTTCGGGCAGCTCACGGATCGCTTCGGGCGGAAGAAGCTCTTCCTGATCACGCTTGCCGTCTACATCGCGGCCACCGTGGCGACCGCGTTCGCCTTCGCACCTTGGTACTTCTATCTCGCGCGATTTTTCACCGGAGCGGGCATCGGAGGCGAGTACGCCGCGATCAACTCCGCCATCGACGAGCTGATCCCGGCGCGTGTCCGCGGGCGCGTCGACCTGATCATCAACGGCTCGTACTGGCTCGGCGCTGTAGCGGGAGCCGGGGCCGCGATCATCCTCCTGAACGAGAACTACTTCGCCATCGACGTCGGCTGGCGCGTCGCCTTCGGGCTCGGCGCAGTGCTCGGCCTCGCGATCCTCATCGTGCGGCGAACTGTCCCCGAGAGCCCCCGCTGGCTCTTCATCCACGGCCGCGAGGAGGAGGCGGAGGCGATCGTCCGCCGCATCGAGCAGAGCGTGACGGAGCAGTCCGGCCACGAGCTCGAGGAGCCCGAGACTTCGATCACCGTCCGCCAACGTGAGCGCATTCCCGTTCCGCACGATCGGCGCCACCGCCTGGAAGCTCTACCCGCGGCGGACGATCCTCGCGCTGTCGCTCTTCATCGGGCAGGCGTTCATCTACAACGCGTTCACGTTCAACCTCGGCGGGATCCTCGGAGACTTCTTCGACGTCGCCGCAGGCTCCATCCCGGTCTTCTTCATCCTCTTCGCGGCAGGAAACTTCCTCGGACCGCTCCTCCTTGGCCGGCTCTTCGACACGGTGGGCCGCCGGATCATGATCTCCGGCACGTACATCGGGTCGGCTGCGATCGGCGTGGTCATGGCCATTCTCTTCAACCAGGACAGCCTCACCGAGTGGACCTTCATGGCCCTCGTGTGCGCGACGTTCTTCCTCGCCTCCGCCGGCGCGAGCTCTGCGTACCTGACCGCGAGCGAGATCTTCCCGATGGAGACGCGGGCGCTCGCGATTGCATTCTTCTTCGCGATCGGGACCGCGGTCGGCGGCATCACCGGGCCGCTCCTCTTCGGGCAGATGATCGAGTCGGGCGACCGCGGCCTGGTGACGATCGCGTTCCTGATCGGCTCGGCCGTCATGGCGCTCGGCGGAATCGTGGCCGCGTTCCTGGCCGTTCGGGCCGAGCAGAAGCCGCTGGAGGAGATCGCCCAGCCGCTGACGGCGGCCGAGGCCGAGGAAGGCGACCTCGAAGCGACCGGCGAAGGGGCCGAGGAGCGTCCAGAGGCGAGTCGAGCGACGCGCACGCAGGCGCTGCAGGCCAGGAGACCGACTGGGAGCGCCGGCATCGCGAGCGGGCGGCTCGGCGCAGTCAGCCGCTTGCGGCGGTCGGCAGCGGTACCGGCTCGGACCGGGCGGCGGCGGCAGCTTCTATTCGCCCGGCATGCTCGGCACGTCGCTACGAACTCGCGAGAGCTCGGAGACGACGCTCGACCGCGAGGTCGACGTGATCGCGAGCGCGGTCGAGTCGAACGGGCCGACGGACCGGCGACAGCTCGCGCGGCTCGTCGGCGCACGACGCTGGGGCCCGGGCCGCTTCCACGGCGCGCTCGCGGAGGCGGTGGCCGAGGGCCGATCGTCCGCCCGGGCGGGGAACGCTACGCACCTGCGCGCTCGGCGAACCGGAACGGGTAGCAGGCGCCCCGCTCGCACTCTTATTCTCGCGCGTCTGAGTGACTACGGGTCCCGACCCTCCCCCTGCTCACGCGCGAGCGTAACGCGAAATCGCGCACGCGTGGGTACACGCGAGTGTGCCGAGAGTGTGTCGACTGCTGTAACGGGCAGCCGCGCGCCGACCCGCGCGAGTCTAGGACTTGGCTTCGTTCCAGTCCTCGCCGACGCCGACGTCGACGGCGAGCGGCGGGTCGAGCGGGTAGGCGCCGCACATCTCCTCGCGCAGGATGGTCTTGACGGCCGAGACCTCGGCGTCCGGCGCCTCCACGAGCAGCTCGTCGTGCACCTGGAGGACGAGCCGTGCCGAGCGGCCCTCGTCCCGGAGCCGCGCGTGGATCGCGACCATGGCCTGCTTGATGATGTCCGCAGCCGTGCCCTGCATGACGAAGTTCACCGCGAGCCGCTCGCCGAAGCCACGCGTCTGGCGGTTCCGCGCCTTCAGCTCCGGCGCCGGCCGCCGCCGACCCAGGAGCGACTGCGAGTAGCCGTCCCGCTCGGCCTGCTCGATCGTGCGCTGGATGAAGTCCTGGACGAGCGGGAAGCGGGCGAGGTACGTGTCGATGTACCGCTGCGCGTCGTCGCGCGGGATCTCGAGGTTCTCCGAGAGCCCGAACGCCGAGATGCCGTAGATGATCCCGAAGTTCACCATCTTCGCGATCGAGCGCTCGTCCTTCGTGAGCTCGGCCGGCGTCCTTGCCGAGCACCTCGGCGGCGGTGGCCGCATGGATGTCCTCCCCGCGCGCAAACGCGTCGCGGAGCTTCGGCTCGCCCGAGACGTGCGCGAGAATCCGAAGCTCGACCTGCGAGTAGTCGGCCGACACGAGCCGGCAACCGGGCTCGGCGACGAAGGCGCTCCGGATCTCGCGGCCGAGGCTCGGTCCGGATCGGAATCGCCTGGAGATTCGGGTTCGTCGTCGAGAGCCTGCCGGTCGACGCGACCGCCTGGTTGATCGTCGTATGGAGCCGCCCGTCCTCGCCGATCAGCGTCGGCAGCGGCTCGAGGTACGTGTTCAGGAGCTTCGAGTACTCGCGCCACTCCTCGATCACGGCGACGATCTCGTGGTCGCCGCGGATCGCGCGTAGCACCTTCGCGTCCGTCGAGTAGCCGGTCTTCCCCTTCCGGCCCGCCGTGAGCCCGAGCTTCTCGAAGAGGATGCGCGCCACCTGCTGGGTCGAGCCGAGCAGGAACTCCTCCCCCGCAAGCTCGTGCGCGCGCGCCTCGAGCTCCTCGACTCGGTCCGCGAGCCGCGCCGTGATCTCCCCCATGCGGTACGTGTCGACCTTGACGCCCGCGTCCTCCATCGAGCGAAGCACGGCCGTGAGCGGAAGCTCGACCGTTCGGTAGAGCGGGTCGAGGCCGCGCTCGGCAATGCGCTCGCGGAGCGGCCCGCCGAGGCGAAGCGCAGCCGCCGCGTGGCGAACGAGCGCGGCTGTCTCCTCGTCGGTCGCAGGCTCGGGCACGAGCTCGATGCCGTACTCGGCCGACAGGTCGTCGAGCAGGTAGGTCGAGCGGCCCGGTTCGATCAGGTAGGCCATGAGCAGCGTGTCGTCGACGACCTCGACGCCGAGTCGCTTTGCGTCGTGCGCGACGAGGCGTCGCGTCCCGGAGGACGGCCTGTCGCCTCCCGGCTCCAGGGTGCAACGACCACGTCGTCGCGAGCTACCGCGACCCGGCCGTCCTCGGCTGCGATCCCGGCCTCGCCCTCGACCCGCGGCAGCTCCGACTCGCGCCACGGCACCTCGACGCCCTCGAGCTCGAGCGGCTGCGCGGGAAGCGCCTCGTCGATGACGTCCACCCGCTGGAGCAGGTTCCGGAACTCGTATCGCCGGAACATCTCCTTCAGCTTCGAGCGATCCGGCGGTGCCAGGACGAGCTGACTCGGGTCGCAGCCGAGCTCGAGGTCGCGACGCATCGTGGCAAGTTCCTTCGAGGCCCGCGCCTGCTCGGCGTGCTCCCGGAGATTCTTGGCCCGCGCCGGCGAGAGCTCGTCGACGTGCTCGAGCACCTCCTCGAGCGAGCCGTACTGCGCGATGAGCTGGCCGGCGGTCTTGTCGCCGATCCCAGGGACACCCGGGATGTTGTCGCTCGTATCGCCCTTCAGGCCGATGAAGTCGGGCACTTTCTCGGGCGGGATCCCGTAGCGGGCCTCGACGCGCTCGGGTGTGTAGACGTGGACGTCCGCCACTCCGCGGGGCGTCATCATCAGGGTCACGTTGTCGGAGACGAGCTGGAAGGCGTCGCGGTCCGTCGAGACGACGCAGGTCTTCACGCCCGGCCTCGTCGGCGCGGCGTCGCGAGCGTGGCGATGACGTCGTCGGCCTCCCAGCCCTCGAACTCGAGATTCCGGTAGCCGAAGGCCTCGACGATCGGCCGAAAGTGCGGAAACTGCTCCCTGCAGGAGATCCGGCATCGGCTTGCGGTCGACCTTGTAGTCGGGAGCGAGCTCGTGGCGGTGAACGGGGCGGGTGTCCCAGGCGACCGCCACGCCCTTCGGCCGGTAGTCGGAGAGGAGCTTGAAGAGCATGTTCGTGAAGCCGAGGAGCGCGTTCGTCGGGAAGCCCTCCGAGGTCGCGAGCTCCTCGGGAAGCGCGAAGTAGGCGCGGTACGCCAGGTTGTTGCCGTCGACGAGGAAGAGCTCGGCCTCGCGGGCCGGCGCGTCGTCGACCTGCAGCTCTGCGCCGGTCAGCGTCTTCGGCATCGGCACGAGTCTACGCGGCCCCCGAGCACACGCTTCCGGCCGTCACCGGTCCGTTCATACTCTGCGAAGCCGCGCCCCTCCGATGACCGTTCCCGCAGACGAAAGCAGGCGCTCGCGCCTCGTCGATCAGCACCGGCGGCAACGGCCGCGCGGCCCCGACCGAGAGCGGCCTCGGCGCCGCGTCTGCGCCTCGCCGCCCGGCCGGCGGCTGGATCGTCGGCGTGGCCGTGTTCGTGTCGGGCGCGGTGCTCCTCGGCGTCGAGATCTCGGCGAGCCGCGTGGTGGCGCCGTTCTTCGGCAACTCGCTGTTTGTCTGGGGCTCGCTGATCGGCGTCGTGCTCGCCGGGCTCTCCGTCGGCTACTGGGCGGGAGGAGCTCTGGCCGACCGGGCCCCGGCGCCGCGCCGCCTCGTCGGCGTGCTCGGAGCTCGGCGGGCTCGCTGTGCTCGCGATCCCGCTCCTCGACGAGCCGCTGCTCGAAGCCGTGGTCGCCTGGGACCCGGGCCCGCGCCTCAACCCGCTCGTCGCGTCGGTCGCGCTCTTCGGCGTCCCGAGCGTCATCCTCGCCGCTGTCAGTCCCATCGCGATCCGAATCCGCGCGCGCTCGCTCGGAACGCTGGGGCGGACGGCAGGGCGGCTCTTCGCCCTTTCGACCGCGGGCTCGATCGCCGGCACGCTCGGCACGGCGTTCTTCCTCGTCCCCGAGCTCGGTACGAATCAGCTCTTCGGACTCGGTGCCGCCCTGCTCTTCGCCGCCGGCGCGGCGGTCGCGTCTCGGAACGACTTGGGCGGCGTCCTGGGGAGCCGGCGCCGTGGCCGGCATCGCCCTCGCGTGCGTGGCGACGCTCATGCTCGCGCCCGAGACCGGCGGCGAGCTCTCGCCGACGGCCGCCCGGAACTGGTCGCCGCTCTACCGGCTGTACGGGACCCGAATCGAAGGGCATCCGCGCGCACGCGCGCGCCCTCGTCCCCAACGGCAGCCTCAGGGTTGTCTACGCAAAGGAGACGCAGTACCACCGGCTTGCCGTCGTCGAGGACTCGGACACCCGCTACCTGCGCTTCGACAACTCGTTCCAGAGCGCGATGAACGTCGAGGAGCCCTACCGGACGCGCTACCGCTACACGGACTTCTTCGACCTCGCGCTTGCCTACAACCCGGGCGCGCGCAACGTCCTCTTCATCGGGCTCGGCGCCGGCTCGGCCGAGAAGCGGATGTGGCGCGACTTCCCAGACGTCCACATCACGTGGTCGAGATCGACCCGGTGGTCGTCGACGTCGCGTATCGGTACTTCGAGCTGCCGCGCGACCCGCGCCTACGCGTGAGCGTCGGCGACGGCCGCCAGTTCCTCGCCTCAGAACCGAAGCGCTGGGACGCGATCGTGATCGACGCGTTCTTCGCCGACGCCATTCCGTTCCACCTCGTGACCCGCGAGTTCCTCGACCTCGCCCGCAGCCGGCTCGAACCCAGGTGGCGTGATCGTCACGAACGCGATCGGCGCGATCGAGGGCCCCGGCTCGCGGCTCTTCCGCTCGATCTACCGGACGTACCGGTCGGCCTTCCCGACCGTGCTCGTCCACCCGGCGATCCTCCCGGGCGACCAGGGGCGACGAGACCTTCCGGAACCTCATCCTGGTCGCGACCGAGGCTGCGGCGCCCCAGCGTCAGTTCCTCGCCGTCGCGTTGGGACGAGATCCGACGTCGCGCTCCCGGCGCGCCCGATCTCGCGAAGCCGATCCTCGACCGCCACGACGCGGAGATCCCGACCGGCGACGTGCCGACGCTCACGGACGACTACGCGCCGACCGACGCGCTCCTGCTCCTCTTTCAGTAGAGCCGGGGGCTAGCGTCTCGCCGAGGTACGTCTTGCGAACCTGCTCGTTCGACCGAAGCGTCTTTGCGTCGTCCGTCAGCGCGATCGTGCCCGTCTCCATCACGTAGCCGCGATCGGCTGCGTCGAGAGCCATGAGCGCGTTCTGCTCGACGAGCAGGATCGGCGTGCCCTGCGTGTTGATCTCACTGCACGATCTCGAAGATCTTCTCGACGAAGATCGGCGCGAGGCCCATCGACGGCTCGTCCAGCATGAGGAGCTTCGGCCGGGCCATGAGCGCCCGGCCCATCGCGACCATCTGCTGCTCGCCGCCGGAGAGCGTGCCGGCCTTCTGGCTCTTGCGCTCGGAGAGCCGCGGAAAGAGCGAGTAGACCCGGTCGAGATCCTCGCGGATCTCGGCGCGGTCGTTCCGCTGGAACGCGCCCATCTCGAGGTTCTCGAGCACGGTCATGTGCGGAAAGAGCCGTCGCCCTTCCGGAGACTGCGAGATGCCCATCTTCACGATCTCGTGGCCGGGCGCCGTAGGTGATGTCCTTGCCCTGAAAGCGGATCCGTGCCCTTGCGCGGATGGTTGAGCCCGTTGATCGAGCGAAGCGTCGTCGACTTGCCGGCGCCGTTCGCGCCGATCAGGGTCACGACCTCGCCGTCGCGAACCTCGAGCGCTGATGCCCTTGAGCGCGTGGATCGACCCGTAGTAGGTGTGGATGTCCTCGACCGAGAGGATCACCTCGCGCCCGTCGGTGCGCTCGCTGCTCGCGGCGCTGCGCTCTCGCGTCGACGTGCTCGGTGGTGCTCATGCCGGTGGTCGCCGCCTTTCCGAGGTACGCCTCGATCACGCGATCGTCCTTCTGGATCTCCTTGCGGAGTCCCCTCGGCGATCTTCTCGCCGTAGTCGAGCACGGTCACACGGTCGGAGATGCCCATAACGACCTTCATGTCGTGCTCGATCAGGAGCACGGTCAGGCTCGTGCTGCTCACGCAGCTTCTCGACGAACGCGATTGAAGTCGACGGTCTCCTGCGGGTTCATGCCGGCCGTGGGCTCGTCGAGGAGCAGGAGCTTCGGGTCGGTGGCGAGCGCGCGAGCCACCTCGAGGCGCCGCTGGTCGCCGTACGGCAGGTTGCGCGCGAGCTCGTCGTCGCGGCCGCGAAGCCCGCGAGAACCGAAGCAGCTCCCGCGCCGCGCTCGCGCGCTTCGCGCTCTTCCCTTCGCAGACCCGGCGTGCGGAGGATCGACCGGAGGATCACGAGTCGCGAGGAGAGCCGCGAGTGCATCCCGACGAGGACGTTCTCGAGCGACGTCATTTGCTCGAAGAGCCTGATGTTCTGGAAGGTGCGGCCGACCCCGAGCTCGGTGATCCGGTGCGGCGGCTTCCCGGTCACGTCGTGCCCGTCGAAGACGATCGACCCGGCCGTCGGCTTGTAGACGCCGGTGAGCATGTTGAAGAACGTCGTCTTGCCGGCGCCGTTCGGCCCGATCAGGCTGACGATCGCTTCCTTCGGGCACCGACATGGTGACGTCGTTCACGGCGACGAGCCCGCCGAACTCCTTCCGCACGTCGCTCGCCACGAGGAGATCTCGACCGGCCACGGCTACGCTCGCCGCTCCGTACGCGCCGGTCTCGTCGCCGCTCGTCTCGGCGAGCTCGCGCTTGCGTCGACGCTCCGGGATCAGACCCTCGGGACGGAAGAGCATGATCGCCACGATGAGCACGCCGTAGATCCCGAACTGGTACTTCGCCACCTCGAAGTCGACCGGGGTCTCGCGGTTCAGCCAGGTTCCGATGTTCGCGAGACCCTCCACGTTCAGCCATGCGAGCACCGCGCCGGCCAGGCCGACGCCCCAGATCGAGCCCATGCCGCCGAGCACGACCATGCAGAGCAGGAAGACCGAGATGTTGAAGAAGAACTCGCTCGGGAACGCGTCCGCCCTTGAAGCTCGCGAAGAACGCGCCCGCGATCCCGCCGAAGAACGCGCCGAGCGCGTAGGCCCACGTCTTCGTCCGCATGAGCGGAACGCCCATCGCGGCGGCGGCGGACTCGTCTTCCCGGATCGCGATCCAGGCTCGGCCGAGTCGCGAGTCGCGCAGGCGGACGCAGCAGAAGACCGTGATCAGGAAGATGGCGAAGATCGACCAGTAGTAGAGGTTGTCGCGCTCGAAAGACTGCTGAAACGTGATCGGGAGCCCGAGCGAGTCGTTGAGGGTCTGCACCGAACCCGGGCGAGTCGATCGGGTTGATGCCGAACGAGCCGTTCGTGAGGTTGAAGCCGCCCAGGCTGTCGGCGTTTCGCACGAACTGCGGAATGATCTCTCCGAAGCCGAGCGTCACGATCGCGAGGTAGTCGCCCCGCAGGCGCAGGGTCGGCAGGCCGATCAGGATTCCGGCGAGGGCCGTGACCAGGCCGGCGGCGATGAGCGCGAACCAGATCGAAACGTGGATGCCGCGGGCGTCCGCGTGATCCCGACCGAGCCGAGGTGGAAGCTGCACCTGGTTGAAGTGGCCCGATGCGAGCCAGCCGGCCGTGTACGCGCCGACGGCGTAGAACGCGACGTAGCCGAGGTCGAGGAGCCCGGCGTAGCCGACGACGACGTTCAGGCCGAGCGCCATGATCATGAAGACGAACATGACGACAGCCGTTCGTACGCTCGGGAAGTTCAAGATGACCGGCACGTTGGTCGGCAGGCTGTCCGAGTAGAGCGGATAGGCGGCAGGTATCGCCAGCGCGACGAGCGCCGGGACCCAGCGGCGGACTCGGGGCGGCAATCTGCCCCAGGCGGCACCGATACCGCTCTCGCGCGCGGATGTGCGCGCCCCCGAGACGCGGGTGCGCATCGCGTCGGTCCGCTCACGACGGGTCTTTGCCATCAGCCGCCCTCAGGGGTCCGTTCGCCGAGGAGGCCCTCGGGACGGAAGACGAGGATCGCGATCAGGATCCCGAAGACGATCGAGCGCGTCCAGTCGCCGCCGAGCGTCCCGAACTCGAGTCCTTCGTTGAAGGCCTGGATGAGGCCGATGATGACGGCGCCGAGCACGGCGCCGCTCAGGTTGCCGATGCCTCCGAGCACCGCAGCCGTGAACGCGATCAGCCCGAGCGTGAAGCCCGTGTCGTAGCGCGTCGTGAACTGGGAGATGTAGAGGAGCCCGGCTGCGCCGGCAAGAGCGCCGGCGAGGGCGAAGGTAAAGGAGATCGTCCGGTTGACGTTGATTCCCATCATCGCCGCGGCCTCTGGATCCTGCGAGGTCGCCCGCATCGCCTTCCCCTGGCGCGTCCGGTTCACCAGCAAGGTCAGGAGAATCAGCACCGGCACCGTGATCAGGACGACGGCGAGCTTGTTCCAGGCGTAGCTCGACTCCGCCGATCGTGAAGGCAGCCGTGCTGCGGGATGAGGTCGGGCACGCTTCGGAAGTTGACGCCATAGACCGCAAGCGCGATGTTCTGGACGATGAACGACATGCCGACGGCGGTGATGAGCACGGAGAGCCGCGGGGCGTTTCGAAGCCGGCGGTACGCGATGAACTCGATAGCGGTATTGGCGAAGGCCGCGAGAACCATGCAGGCGATGATCGCGACCAGCGAGGCCTCCGACGATCGCGAGCGCCGCCGACTCGGTCGTCAGGTCGAAGACCGAGATGATCATCGTGCCGCCGAAGAGTGCCGGAGAGCGCGAACACGTCGCCGTGCGCGAAGTTGATGAGCTGGAGGATCCCGTAGACCAGCGTGTAGCCGAGCGCGACAAGCGCGTAGACCGCGCCGTTCGTCAGGCCGATCAGGAAGACGCTGAAGAACTCGGTCGGATCGCGTCACGAGATTGACCAGGAGCCAGGACTGCGAGCAGGACGACGAACCCCAGGCCCAGGATCGACAGGATGCTGGGGCGCGGTCTGTTCAGAATCGCCGCGATCGGGCGAGGGCGGCTCTCTGCGGGCCTGGACTGCGATCTGAAGCTCCCTGTCGGTGGAAAGAAGAACAGGAGGAGGGCCGAAGCCCTCCTCCTGTTCGCGTGGCTGACTAGCCGCCCGCCGCCGCCTCGACGTTCTCAGTCTTCGGCGCGATCGTCGTCACGGTCTCCAGGCTGTCCGTGCCCGTGTAGATCGTGAACCCGACGACTGCGCCTTCGGCGCCGGTCGGATCGCCGTTCTCGTCGATCTCGAACGACCCGATGAGACCGTCCGTGACCTCCGTCGCGAAGATCGCGTCGATGACCGCGGCGCGGTCGGCGCCGGCCTCGGCGATCGCGTCGATGATGATCTGGGCCGCCTGCGCGGCGTAGATGGCGTACGGATCGACCGGGTCGCCGCCGAGCTTCGCCTCCTTGAACGCCTCTCCGAACTCCGCACCGGCTCCCGTGAACTCGTCGATCGGGACACCGGCGACGCTGAAGAACGCGTCCTTGGCGTCGGGCGTACCGCCCTCGGCCGGGTCGAAGATCGCGTCCGTCGTGAAACCGTCCGGCAGGAGCAGCTTCACGTCACCGTTATTCGGACCGAGGACCTTGACCTTGTCCTCGATCAGCTGACCGGCGTTCTCGTCGATCAGACCGCCGACGAAGACCGCGTCGGGATCCGTCTGTCCGACGCCGCGGAACAGCGCCTCGTAGCTCGACGCCGTCGGAGTCATAGGCCTCGAAGCCCGTGATCTCGATGCCGAGGTGCTCGGCCGCGTTTCGGAAGTTGGTCGCGACGCCGAGCCCGTAGGACTCGCGGTCGTTCAGGACGTAGACGCTCTTGATGCCCTGGTCGACGGCGAACTCCGCCACTGCGGCGCCCTGGAACTTGTCGGGCGGGGCGACGCGCGCGTAGTTGCGCTCGCCGGTCGGGTAGTACTTGTCCGGCTCGTCCTCGGGGATTCCCGGACCGCTCGCGGTCAGGTTCACGAGCGTGTTCGCCGGCGAGATCATCGCGATCGCGCCGCCGGGCGCCTGGTTCAGGATCGGAATGATGACCTGGGCGCAACCGGAGTTGAACGTCCCGATGACGCCGAGGAGCTTCTCGTTCTCGGCGTACGCGTTGCCGTTCTGGCTGCACTTGCCCGGATCCCACTTGGCCGCCTGAGCCGTGGCGTCGTCGCAGTCCTGGTAGGCGAGCTTCACGTCTCCGGCCTTCCAGTTGCCCTCGCTCCAGGATGAACCGGATCGCTTCGGTCATCTGGTCGGTCTGCAGCCGTGAGCCGCCCTGGCGCGGCAAGTCGGACACGATGCAGCGCGTCCGGCGTCCCCTCGCCCTCGTACTCGAGCGGACCGCACGAGGACGCGGGCAGGGCCTTCACGTCGCCGCCGTCCGAGCCTCCGTCGGTCGCGGCGCCGGTGTCGCCGCCGCCCGTACCCTCGTCGTCGCCGCCGCAACCGGCGGCAACGAGCGCGAGCGCGGCGATCAGCATCACCAGCAGCGCCAAAATCGAGTTCTCTCCTCAACTGATCCTCCTCATTCAGCCTACGTGCGGACGCTCGCCTGCAAGCGCCGCCCTATGCGGTGAGCCCGCGTCCGTCATCTCCCGTGGTGTCCGCAGGTTCGGGCCCCTCATTTCGAGTCCGGGGATTATGGCCGTCGGGATCACCTCCGTTCAAGCGGTGCGGTTACGATGGCCTCGAGGACGCCGAAGTGGCGGAACTGGCAGACGCGCTGGACTCAAAATCCAGTGGGGCTCGCGCCCCGTGCGGGTTCGATTCCCGCCTTCGGCATCACGTCGTTCTCCACACGTCCGCAGACAACCACCCCTGAGCACGCAGACGACACCGAGAGCGCGAAGTTAGGAGCGTGGCGCAGCCGCGTCGGCATCCTGACGGGCGGTGGCGACTGCCCGGGCCTGAACGCCGTCATCCGGGCGGTCGACGAGGCGCTCGCTCGACCCGCGGCTGGGATGTCGTCGGCGATCCGCGCAGGCTGGCGCGGGCTCGTCGAGGGTAAGTTCGAGCCGCTCGGCCCGCGCGAGATCTCCGGGATCCTGCCGCGCGGCGGGAACGATCATCGGCACGTCGCGGACGAACCCCTTCAAGGAAGCGAGGGCGATCTCGACCGACTGCTCGCGAACTTCGAGAGTGAGGGCATCGACGCGCTCGTCGCGATCGGAGGCGAGGACACGCTCGGCGTCGCAGCCCGGCTCTACGCGGAGCGCGACTTTCCCGTCGTCGGCGTCCCGAAGACGATCGACAACGACCTCGCCGCCACCGACTACACCTTCGGGTTCGACACCGCCGTCTTCGATCGCCACCGAGGCGATCGACCGGCTGCACACGACCGCCGAGTCGCACAACCGGGTCATGGTCGTCGAGGTGATGGGCCGCCACACGGGCTGGATCGCGGTCATGAGCGGCATCGCAGGCGGCGCGGACGTCATCCTCATCCCCGAGCAGCCGGTCACGGTCGAGGCTGCGTGCGAAGACCTTGCGCAAGCGCCACGACCGGGGCAAGGACTTCTCGATCGTCGTCGTCAGCGAAGGCTACGAGCTGACCTACGCCTCGGGCGAGCGACAGTCGGTCGCCCAGGAACCGTCTCCGGCCGACCAGTTCGGACACGTTCGGCTCGGTGGCGTCGGCGAGGCGCTCGGCCGGGAGATCGAGGAGCGGACGGGCTACGAGACGCGCGTCACGGTGCTCGGTCACGTCCAGCGCGGCGGGACGCCGACGCCGCGTGACCGCGTCCTCGCGACGCGCTACGGGCTCAAGGCTGCCGATCTCGTCGAAGCAGGCGACTTCGGACAGATGGCGGCGCTTCACGGGCGACTCGATCGTCGCCGTCCCGCTCGCGGACGCCGTCGCGGAGCTGAAGACGGTTCCGCCCGACTGGTACGAGGTCGCGAAGGCCTTCTTCGGCTAGGAGGCAGCGGCTCAGTCGTTGCCGACGAGCTCGGCGAGCGCGGCGCGAAGGTCGCCGTCCCCTGCGAGCTCGGCAACGAGGACGGCATCGACCCCGGCGCGCTCGAGCGCGAAGAGCTGTTCGCGGACGATCCGGCGGCTCTCGGAGACAACGAGCTTGCCGGCCGGAACGTCCGGCAGGACGTCGAGCGTCCGCTCGAAGGCCTCGCCGTCGTCGTCTCGCGCGTTGGCGATCGCAAAGATGTCCGGCTCGAGCCGCTCTAGCGCGACCTCGAGGCTCATCCTCGTCGTCGACCTCGATCGCGCAGTCGAGGTCGCTGAGAGACGCCTCGGCATGGAGCCGAACGAGGTCTTCCCCATCCTCGTCGAAGTCGGCGAGGGCGATGATGACCGCGTCGGCGCCCACGCGCTCAGCCTCCGTCAATTCGTGAAGGCTCCGGATACGGCGACGGAGTAGCACGGGCAGCCCCGAGACGGAGCGGACACGCTCCACGTCGGCGACCGACGCAACCGCGATCGCCTCTGCCCCGCTCTCGTCGGCGGCGCGCGCGAGCGACTCGACGTCGCCCGCTAGGAAAGGGACGAGCGAGATGCCGTCGCCCTCGGATATCGCCTGCGCGAAGCGAGCCATTGCGGAGCTTCAGACCCCGATCGGATGCCAGACGGTCTTCAGCTCGAGGTAGGCAGCAGCATGCCAGGGCGACTGGCCGTCGCCGTTTCGCACGACTCGCTTCACGTTGTCCGCGGCGAGCCGCTCGAGCTCGCTCGCATCGCCGCTCACACCTGCCAGGTCGAGTGCGTTCACGTCCATATGGGCGGCGAGCACGGGCGCGAGCTCCTCCTTGGAGCCCGTGAGGAGGTTGACGGTGCCGCTCGGAAGGTCGGAGGTGGCGAGCACCTCGGCGAGAGTGATCGCGGCGAGCGGTCGCCGCTCGGAGGCGACGACGACCGTCGCGTTGCCGCCGACCAAGGCGGGCGCGACGCGGCGCACGAGCCCGGCGAGCGGCGGGTCTTCCGGAGCGACGATCCCGACGACCCCCGTCGGCTCTGGGATCGTGAAGTTGAAGTACGGCCCGGCGACGGGGTTCGAGGAACCGATCACCTGGGCGAGCTTGTCGGCCCAGCCGGCGTACCAGACCCAGGTGTCGATCGCCTCGTCGACCTCGGCCGCGCCGTCTGCGAGCTCGACGAACTGGGCCCGGCGGCCCTCCATCATCTCGGCGACGCGGTACAGGACCTGGCCGCGGTTGTAGGCGGTGAGCCCGGCCCACGCGGGAAACCCGGCACGCGCCGCGCGGACGGCGTCGCGTACGTCCTTCCGCGAGCCGCGAGCGACGTTGGCACCCTCGGCCTCGTACGTGCGCCCCGACTCCGAGCGCGGGAACGCGCCGCCAATGTAGAGCTTGTAGGTCTTCGAGACGCCCAGACGACTCATGACGACGTCCTCGGGTCGCGGCCGGCGCGCGTGCCGAATCGGCCTACCTCCGACTCCGGATCGACACACCTTGCGCGCCGCAGGTCACACATCCGGCCGTAGGCTGGGAGCCGGGTGGCGGGTGGCCCGCTCCCCACCCTGGGTGGGGCTATGCGAGCGGGGCCGACCGAGCGGAAGTACGACGGAAGCCGTCATTCGTCGAACCTGACATACGGCTCGAGCCCGTGGAGGCCGCCCTCGCGGCCGAAGCCGGATTCCTTGTAGCCGCCGAACGGCGATGACGGATCGAAGCGGTTGTACGTATTGGCCCAGACCACGCCGGCTCGCAGGCGCTGCGCCATGGAAAGGATCCGGGAGCCCTTCTCGGTCCAGACGCCGGCCGACAACCCGTACGGGCGTGTTGTTCGCCTTCTCGACCGCCTCGTCCGGCGTCCGGAACGTGAGCACCGAGAGCACCGGGCCGAAGATCTCCTCCTGTGCGATCCGGTAGCTCTGCGCGACGTTCGTAAAGACCGTCGGCGCGAACCACCAGCCCTTCTCCGGGCAGGCGGCACGGGGGCTGGTAGATCTCCGCGCCCTCCTCCTCCCCGGACTTCGACGAGCTCCGTGATCCGGTCGAGCTGCTGCTTCGAGTTGATGGCCCCGACGTCTGTGTTCTTGTCGAGAGGCTCGCCGACGCGAAGGGTCGACATGCGGCGCTTCAGCTTCGCGATCGTCTCCTCGTAGATCGACTCCTGCACGAAGAGGCGCGAGCCGGCGCAGCACACGTGGCCCTGGTTGAAGTAGATGCCGTTCACGATTCCCTCGACCGCCTGGTCGAGCGGTGCGTCGTCGAAGACGATGTTCGCCGCCTTCCCGCCGAGCTCGAGTGTCAGCCGCTTGCCCGTGCCCGCGACGGCCTTCTGCGATTTCCTTGCCGACCTCGGTCGAGCCCGTGAACGCGACCTTGTCGACGTCCGGGTGCTTGACGAGCTCGGCGCCGGCACGCCCGTCGCCCGTGATCACGTTCACGACTCCGGGTGGGAGACCGGCCTGCCGCAGGACGTCCGTGAAGAGGAGCGCAGTGAGCGGCGTCGTCTCCGCCGGTTTCAGGACGACGGTGTTTCCCGCCGCGAGCGCCGGCGCGATCTTCCACGCCAGCATGAGGAGCGGGAAGTTCCAGGGGATCACCTGCGCCGCGACTCCAAGCGGCCTAGGCCGCCTGTTCGGAAAGGCGTATTCGAGCTTGTCGGCCCAACCCGCGTAGTAGAAGAAGTGCGCGGCGGCGAGCGGAACGTCGACGTCGCGCGACTCCCTGATCGGCTTGCCGCCGTCCAGCGACTCGAGGACGGCAAACTCGCGCGAGCGCTCCTGCAGGATGCGGGCGATCCGGTAGAGGTACTTGGCGCGCTCGGCGGGCTCCAGAGATGACCAGCCGTCCTCGAAGGCTCCGCGTGCGGCTTGCACAGCGAGGTCGACGTCCTCCGTGTCGGCGTACGCCACTGAGGCCAGCTCCTCCTCGGAGGCGGGGCTCACTGAGGGATGGAACTCGTCCGACCTCGGGTCGACGAGCTCACCGCCGATGAAGAGGCCGTAGCGCTCCTCGAGCTGCACGATGTCGCGCGACTCGGGCGCGGCGGCGTACTCGAAGGCGGAGGGGACCGGCGTGCGGTCCTGGCGTTTGTCGAGGTCGGTCACGTCGAGCTCGCCGTCCATCGTAGCCTGCCCGCCTGCCGAGACCTCCTGCCCGAGCCTGTCGGGCGTGGCCAAGGTGTAGCGTGACTACGACCACACACCGAGGGAGGACCGATGCCGCATCGGATGCTCGCACTGTCCGCCGGCGCTGCTGCGCTCGTCGCTGTCGCGTCCGCCCTCGCCGCCGCACCCTCCCCGGTCGAGAACTCACGTGCCAACGAGTACAACCCGGCTGCGGCCTTCAACCAGGTGACCGGCGAGCGCTGGCTCGCGTGGTCTCGAAACAGCAGGGCCCACCCGGGCCGGTTCCATGCCTTCGTCCGGAAGCCGAGCGGCAGCGTTGTCCGCGTCAATCCCCCAGGCACGAACGCCTGGACTGGGGGCATCGACGTGGCCCTCGACAGTCTCGTCTACCAGCAGGTCGAGGGCGCTCGCTCCGACCTTCGCTTCTACGACCTCTCCTCCGGTACTCGGACGCTCCCACCCACCGGTGTCAACACGCCAAAGTGGGAATGGCACCCGACCTACTCCCACCCGTGGCTCCTCTTTGCCCGGGACGACAATGACCTCCGGACGAAGCGCGTCGTCCTCCACAACCTCCTCACAGGGGCGGAGCGCCTGCTTGCGAAGGCCGTGTCGGCGCCGCACTACCTCGTGGCCGGGCAAGTGAACGGGAACTACGCCGTCTACGCGCGGTGCACTCCCCAGTGCAACGTCTTCCTCCACGACATCGCGCTCGCCGACACCAGGTTGCTGCCCCGACCCGACAGCCCTTCCGTTCACCATCAGTACGCACCGTCGGTGCTCGCCGACGGGACCGCCTTCGTCGCCAGGAGCGGACACGACTGCGGTGCCAACGTGAAGATCGTGCGCTATGGCAGCGGCGATCCCTCCACGGGCCGCGTGATCGCGTCACTCGCGAGCGGCGTCGACTTCTTCACCTCCCACGCGGCGCTGGATCAGGGCGTGCCGCGTGTGTTTTTCGACCGCACGAAATGCGAGAGCTACAAGTCCGGGATCTACTCGGTCGACGGCTCATAGCCGGTCAGTCGATCGTGAAGTAGTCCGGGCTCTGGTAGCGGCCCGTGCGCTCCTTGCGGATCTGAAGCAGGAGGTCGTTGAGGAGCGAGGAGGCTCCGAAACGGAAGAGGTCGGGCGTGAGCCACTCGGGCCCGAGCGTCTCGTTCACGACCACGAGATGCTGAACGGCCTGCTTCGCGTGGCGTATGCCGCCCGCCGGTTTCACGCCGACACGCCGGCCCGTCTCCTCGAAAACGTCGCGGACGGCCTCGAGCATCACGAGTGTCACGGGCAGCGTCGCGGCCGGCTGGATCTTCCCGGTCGACGTCTTCACGAAGTCGGCGCCTCCTGCGATCGCGAGCAGGCTCGCGCGCCGCACGTTGTCGTAGGTGCCGAGCTCGCCCGTCTCGAGGATGACCTTCAGGTGCGTCTCGCCGATCGCTTCCTTGACGCGGCGCACCTCGTCGTAGACCTTCGCGTAGTTGCCGGAGAGGAAGGCGCCACGGTCGATCACCATGTCGATCTCGTCCGCGCCGAACTCGACCGCACGGCGCGCGTCCTCGACCTTGATGTCGGTCGGAGACTGGCCCGACGGGAAGGCGGTAGCGACGGAGGCGACCTTGACGGGAGAGCCCTCGAGCTTCTCGCGAGCGTGCGCGACGAGGTTCGGATAGACGCACACGGCGGCGACCGGCGGGATCGTCGTGATCGACAGGGTCCGGCCGGAGCGCCTTCGAGCAGAGCGCCTTGACCTTGCCCGGCGTGTCGGCGCCCTCGAGCGTGGTCAGGTCGCACATCCGGACTGCGAGCTCGAGCGCGAAGAGCTTCGACTCGCGCTTGATCGAGCGCTTGGCGAGCGTCGCGGCGCGCTCCTCCGCGCCGACCTGGTCGACCGAGCCGATCCGAGGCAGCCGAGGCTCGAGAGGAAGCTCGAATCCATGCGGCAGAGCCGGTGCCTGAGCCATGGCCTCAGTCTAGCTCCGCTCGATTCGCCACCAATCCCTCCTAGCCCGCGACGACGAGCTCGTCGAGGAGCGGTGCCGTGTCGAGCGGGTCAAAGCCGATTCGCTGCGCCATCTCCTCGCTCGACGGACGTGTGCCCTCGCGAAAGAGATCGCGGAGCAGCTCGCCGGTCTCGGCCCGCTCCCACCAGTCCTCGCCGATCTCGGCCCGCAGGTGGGCGCGCAGCTGAGCCGCGCGGATCCAGGCGCGCAGGTAGTCGGCGGAGTAGAAGCCGTCGTCCATGTCGGCCAGGTAGCCGTCGGGGCGGTAGCGGAACTGGATCGCGGCGCGAAGATTCTCGGCGTAGCGCGTCGCGTACTCGGGCGCGTTCTCGAAGTCGGACCAGAACGCGAGCTCGTAATCCAGCTTCGCGGCGTAGCGGCGGAAGAGAAGCACCTCGAGGAAACGCGCTCCTTCGGCGCGCTCGGCCGCGTCTTCCTCCGACAGGTCGAAGTACGCCGCATGCCAGGCCGGCTCGCGGGTGATCGACTCGACGAGAAACGAGTAGATCTCGGTCAGCGCGTGATCCCGGGCGAGTCGGCGAAACGTGTACGGGAGCTCGGGGTCGCAGCCCGCGTAGTGGAGCGCGTGTCCAGCTTCGTGGAGCAGTGCCTGGTAGTCGTGCAGGCCGCCCTGTGCGCGCGTGATCAGGTGGACGACCCTCGGCGGATCCGAGGCGATCACGCAGGCGCGCGGGTTCTTCTGCGGCCGGTCGTCGAGGTCGAGCCTGATTCGGGAGTCCGACGCGAGGTCGAAGCCAAGGCGGCCGAGCGTCTCGAGGCAGACGGGGACGGCGCGCTCCTTCGTGTAGAGGTCGGCAATAGGCGACATCCGCCGGATGTAAGCGATGTGGTGCGAGCCGGGCTCGTCGTCACGCTCGGGGCCGAGCAACCGGTCGGTCCAGCGTTCCCGGAGGGCCGAGAACGACTCGTCCTGGTGCCGGGAGGCGTCTTGCGAGTGCGCCAGAGAGCTCCCGCAGGTCGATGCCCTTCGTCTCCTCGCTCCGCCGCACGGGATCCGGCTCGTCCGTCAGATCGGCTTCGAGATCCTCGGCTCGCCGAGCGAAGTCGAGCCGGCGATCGTTGAAGGTTGCCGACGCGTCTCCAGCGAGGGCGCCGAGCTCGTCGCGTTCCTCGTAGCCATCGAGCACGGCGAGCTTCGCCTGTGCCGTTCGGAGAGGCAGCTCCTCGCCGGCGAAGGAGATGCGACAGGCCAGGATGTCGTTCTCGAGGCGGTCTGCTTCCTCGGCCAGCTCGCGGACGACCACACCGCCCCCGCACGCCTCACGGAGACGAAAGAGCCGCTCGCGTTGGTCGTTCTCGGCGCCTTGCTCCGCCTCGCGGAGCGAGGCGTACTGCTCGCGCGTGAAGAGTCCCTCGTAGCGAGCGACGATCGCAGCCTGCTCGCTCGTCTCCTTCTCACCGACCCGCACGGCGCGGGCCTCCTCTGAGCGCTCGAAGAGGTAGCGCGCGAGGCGTTCCTCGAACCCGTCCGGGGTCACGGTTTCCATCAGCGTCCCTTCCCCTCGTTCGCCTCAGATCCCGAGGCGCTCCAGGAGCGACTCATCGCGCCGCCAACGCGGCTTCACCTTCACGGCCAGCTCGAGGAAGACCCTACGACCGAGCAGCCGCTCGATCTCGGGACGTGCCCGTGAGCCGATCTCCCTGATCATAGAGCCGCCCTTCCCGACCACGATCCCCTTCTGGGACTCGGTCTCGACGTAGACGAGGACGCGCACCCGAGCCTCCTCGATCTCGTCCACCTCGGACGTGATCGCGTGAGGCACCTCCTCGCGGGTCAGGTCGAGCGCTTGCTCCCGAACAAGCTCGGCGAGCACGCGTCTCGAGCGGCAGGTCGGTGATTTCACCCTCGGGGAAGTACGCCGGGCCTTCCGGCAGGAGTCCCACGAGCGTTTCGTGAAGCGCAGACACGCCTGCACCCGTCCGAGCGCTGACCGGGTGCAGCTCGCGGAAGTCGCCGAGGGAGGCGGCGGTCGCGATCTGCGCGAGCACACGGTCGTCGCGATGCGGTCGACCTTGTTCAGGGCCACGACGACCGGCACACCTCGCCCGTAGATGCGCGAGGCGATGAAGCGGTCGCCGCCACCGATCTCTTCGTCCGCGGCGAGCACGAAGAGCACACCGTCCACGTCCTCGAACGACTCGTCGACGGTTCTTTGCATTCGCTCCGTCAGCGGGTCGCGCGGTCGCTGGAAGCCTGGCAGATCGACGAGTGCGAGCTGCCAGTCCGGCCCGTTGGCGACGCCGGTGATGCGCCGCCGCGTCGTCTGCGGCTTGTCCGAGGCGATCGCGACCTTCGTCGCCGCAGAGCGCGTTCACGAGCGTCGACTTGCCGACGTTGGGCCGGCCCGCGACAGCGACGAAGCCGGATCTCACAAGGAGAACGACTCGGGCAGAAGCTCGGCCGGCGTCAACGTCCGGATCTCGCCTGCGTTCTCGAAGATCACGCGATCCGCCCCGAACTCCAAGAGCCACTGGCGGCAGCCGCCGCACGGCGAGGCCGTGATCGCGATCGCCTCGACGTCGCCCGGCCGGATGCCCTCGACGACCGCGCGGGAGAGAGCCGCCCGCTCGGCGCAGACGCCGAGCGGATACGACGCGTTCTCGACGTTGACACCGGTGATGACGCGCCCGTCGCGGGAGAGCACCGCGGCGCCGACGTTGAAGTCCGAATACGGCGCATACGCAGCGACCGCGGTCTGCCTGGCGGCCTCGAAGAGCTCGCGATCCGTCATGCCGAGGACCTGGAAGAGCATCATCGACACGAGCGTACCGAGCACCGCGCCTGTCAGCACCTCGACCGAGGAGTGGATTCCGGACTCGACCCGGGTCTGCGCGACGAGCAGGGCGAGCGCGAACGTGAGCGACGAGACGAGCACGCGGTACTCGAAGTCCTGGGTGATGAACGTGATCGCCATCCACGTGCCGAAGGCGAGCGCGGCGTGGCCGGAGGGCAGCCCACCCCGGAGCGGAGTCCCGCGGCCGGTGAGCGCCTTCACGGCGATCACGATCAAGATCGTCAGGACGAGCGCGATGACGGTCACGCGGAGAGGTGTCTCCCGGAGCGTCGTCAGGAGGCGGTAAGACGGGCCGCCGAGCTTGTCCTCGAACACGAGGTAGCCGACGACGAGCGCCGTCACCGCGGACACCAGCACGGCCCCAGCGGCCATGTCTTTCGCGATCTTGGCGAGCGGGTCGAACGAAGGAGTCGAGAGGTCGATCGTGGCCTCGATCGCCGTGTTGATCAGCTCCGTGATGAGGACGAGCGCGATCGCGATCAGGAGTGCGATCAGCTCCACCTTCGTGACGCCGTAGACGAACGCGAGGACGAGGACGACGGTCGCGAGGGCGAAATGGATCCGCATGTTGCGCTCGCTCCGGAGGGCGTGGATGACGCCCTCGAAGGCGTAGTTGAAGCTCTGGATGATCGAGTGACGCGGCTTTGCCAACGGTCGCCTAGTTCGAGCGCGCTCACGGCCGGCCATCGCATCGCCGTGTTCGTAGCCGAGGAGGTGCAGGAGCCCGTGGACGAGCGGCCGGCGCCAGTCGTCGCCGACCACCTGCGGGCAGAGGATCACGTCGCCGAGCTGCCTGGGCACACCGTCCGGCAGCGGCTCGCGGCCGTCGATCGGAAACGAGAGGACGTCGGTCGGCTCGTCGATCCCGAGATGCTCGCGCTTCAGGCCGCGCATCTCATCCGGGCCGACGAAGGCGAGCCCGAGATCTCCGTCTCCCACGCCCTCGGCCGCGAGCGCAGCGCGGCACAGCGCGACGGCCGCCTCGCTGTCGACTTCGAGCCCACTGCGGTTCTCGACCTCGACGGCGACCACGGATCAGCGCCGCGTACCGTCGGCCTGCCCCTCGGCGTGGCTCTTGTAGGCCTCGACGATTCGCTGCACGAGGACGTGACGGACGACGTCCTGGTTCCCGAGCTCGACGAACTCGATGCCATCGACGTGCCGGAGGATCTCCCGCACGCGGACAAGCCCCGAGGCCTGCTCTCGCGGCAGGTCGATCTGCGTCACGTCACCTGTGACGACGACCTTCGAACCGAAGCCGAGCCGGGTCAGAAACATCTGCATCTGCTCGGGCGTCGTGTTCTGGGCCTCGTCGAGGATGATGAACGAGTCGTTGAGCGTCCGGCCGCGCATGAAGGCGAGCGGCGCGACCTCGATCTGACCCTTCTCCATGTAGGACGTGACGCGGTCGGCGTCGAGCATGTCGTAGAGGGCATCGAAAAGCGGACGCAGATACGGATCGACCTTCGCCATCAGGTCGCCCGGCAGGAAACCGAGCCGCTCGCCCGCCTCGACTGCCGGGCGGGTCAGGATGAGGCGGTTGACCTGGCGTTCTGCCATCGCCGCGACGGCGAGCGCGATGGCGAGGTACGTCTTGCCGGTGCCGGCCGGGCCGATTCCGAACGTCACCGTGTGGCTTCGGATCGCGTCGACGTAGCGCTTCTGGTTGACCGTCTTCGGCGTGATCTTCTTGCCTCGGTGGCGCCAGACGACATCCTCGAAGACGTTCCGAAGGTCGCGAGACTCGTCGATCGCCGCGAGGACGGCGTCGACGGTTCCCGCTCCGATCGCGTGACCCCCCTCGACGAGCTCGACGAGCTCGTCGATGACGGCACGCGCCTCGCCGACCCTGGTGTCGTCGCCTTCGAGCGTCAGGCGGTTTCCACGCAGCCGTACAGCGCACCCGAGCCGTTCGCGGAGGGCGCGGAGGATCTCGTCGTCGATGGTCGCGAGCTCGGCGGCGACCTCGTTCGAGACGTCGAGCACTTCCTGCACGGTCTCAGTGTAGGCGGAGCTCGGGCCGGGGCCTCGCGTGGGACCGGGCGCCAGCAGAGGCACGCTCCGGTCCCACTCGCCAGGCTCGCTCGCGCCGAACGGCGCTCGCGCGACCGTCACTCTCACGGCTGCGTTCTGTAGACCGTCCCCTCGTCCCAGGTGGAGACGTCCTGATCCGGTGCGAACGCGAAAGCGGCCTGGACAGACCCGGTCGCCGTCCCGCCCCTCCACCGCGCCGGACACGGCGAGTAGAGCTCGTTTGCATCACCGGAGGTGGCGATCTCCAGCGAGCCCCCGAGCCCTGGGACACCTTCGAGGTCGAGGGATCCGGCCGCGAGACCGGTGGCCGTGAACCGCGAACGCGCGACATAGGCGGTGCGGTCGTGCGTGACGAACGTCGGAGGGCCCTCGGGGTCGATCTGCATGAGCCCGGCCTGCACCTGCACGCGCTCGGCGGAGTCGTAGCGCCACGCAAGGATCGAGAACGTGCTGTTCTGCGTACCGGGCCCGTTCGCGAGGAGGCGTGTGTACCGCCTGCAGGGCGGAAGTTCCGCGCAGCCGCCGGCAATGAATTTTCGAGCCGCTCCGATCCAATCCTCGCGGACGAACTCGTTCGCGGCTTCCCCGGCCGGCCTGAAGCGAAGATGTCCGCTCGTCCGGGCCTGATTGCGCGACTGGGTCGCGCGGCCGCCCGAGCAGCTCTCGACCTGCATGGGCCCCGTGGCCGCAAACCTGATGGTTCCGCCCCCGTAGCTCGCAAGCACACGCGAGGCGCGGAGAGGCTCCGTCGAGAGGGCACCCAGCTTGAGCTCGCCGGAGCTCAGGCTCTGCCCGAACACGAGCGATCTCCGCGGTGCCTGGAAGCTGTAGCGGTGCACCTGGACGTCGTTTCGAAGCACGATCGTTATGCCAACCGGGCTCGGGTTCGGCGGGCTCGGATCTTGCTTGGTCGCGATGATCCGGACCTGGTAGCCGCGGAAGGGCTGGTCAGCGGCGAGGGTGACCTGCTTCGTGTGGGCCACCGCCAGGCTGGGGACGGTCAGGAAGATGCAGGCTGCTGCAAGTCCCAGCAGTCCGAGCTTGATCCTTGGTGTGCGCCTCGTTCTCGATCGGCTGTAGCTCGACATTGCGATCCTCCTGACTGGGCAGCTGAGTATTACTAGCTAATGACTATACAGTAGACGACTACTAGTCAGCTAGTCAAGTGACCCGGCGTGACGGTCGGCGCACCCCGGAGTAGCTGCGACTACGCGAGCTTCTCGCGCACCAGCCGGCTTACCTCCGAGCCGTCAGCACGTCCGGACACCTGTGGCATCACATCGGCCATCACGCGTCCTAGGTCGCGGATCGAGGTTGCGCCGGTCTCCGCGATCGCATCGTCGACGATCTGCTCGAGCTCGTCCTCGGAGACGGGCTCGGGCATGAAGGCCTCGATGACCGCGAGTTCCCGCTCTTCCTGCTCGGCCCGCTCCGCCCGTCCGCCGGTCCGGAAGGCCTCCGCCGCCTCGGATCGGCGTTTGCGCTCACGCTGAAGCACCTGCAGCTCCTCCTGGTCGGATAGGGGCCGCTGCAGCTCCTTCTCGGCCGATCGGAGCGCCGCCAGCACCAGGCGCAGCGTGTCCACACGCTCTTGGTCGCGAGCTCGCATCGCCTCCTTCACGTCGCTCTCGATCGTCGCGATCAGACTCACGCCATTCCTCCGAGCGCAGCGCCACCGAGAATATGCCAGTGGAGGTGGAAGACCGTCTGGCCGGCGTCCTCCCCCACGTTGACGACCACGCGGTAGTCCTCGAGCCCCGCCTCGCGCGCTGTGTCGGCGACGAAGCGAAGGAGCGCTCCCGATTCTTCCGGGCCGAGCTCGCCCACCTCCCGAAAACTTTCGAGGTGGCGCTCCGGAATGACGAGGAGGTGGGTCGGCGCCTTCGGCGCGATGTCGCGGATCGCGACAAAGCCGTCCGCCTTCCGCAGATGGTCACCCTCGTGTACGAGCCGGCAGAAGAGGCAATCAGACTGCACCGACGATCCCCTCCTCGGCAACCGCAACGGCCCGAGCTCGTACGAGCTCGCCGACCGTTCCTTCTACGAGCCAAGGCGTGTAGTCGTCGCCGTAGCCGCGGCCCGGCCGGTCGATAAGCACGCTGTCCTGCTCGCCGAGCCGGGCCTGCCAGCGCCTCCGGCAGGCCTCGACCGAGGCAGCACGCAGACGAGCGCTCCGCTCCTTCTTGACGGCCGGCGGGATCGGATCCGCAGCCGCCGTGCGCGTCCCCGGCCGCGGCGAATACGGAAACACATGCACGGCTGTGACGCCGGCAGCCCCCACCGTCGCAAGCGTGCGCTCGAAGGCGGCGTCGTCCTCGGCGGGGAAGCCGACGATCACGTCCGTCGTCAGGTTGAAGCCGGCGGCGCGCGAGACGCGCCGCAGGTATGTGGCGACGTCGTAACGACGGCGCATCGCTTTCAGCACCCGGTCGTCGCCGGACTGAAGCGGCACGTGCAGGTGCTTCGCGATCGCGGGGCTGCCGCGCATGGCAGCGACCAAGTGCTCGCTGAGGTGGTTGACCTCGATCGACGAGAGCCGAAGCCGCGCCAGGCCTGGAGTCTCCGCCGACTCGCGTAGGAGCCGCGGCAGGTCGTATCCCGCAGCTCGGTCGCGATAGCAGCCGATGTTCACGCCGGTCAGGACGACCTCCTTGTGGCCCTGCGCGACGCGGCGGCGGATCTCCGCGAGGACGGCAGACGCGGCGCGACTCCGTGAGGCACCGCGCACCTGCGGGATGACGCAGTAGGAGCACGTGAAGCTGCAGCCGTCCTGAACCTTCACGAAGGCGCGCACGCGGTCGAGTCCGACGTCGGCCTTGACGCAGCCGATCCGGCCGACGTCGCCGGCGACGAACGCCGCCGAATGCGCTCGCTCGGGAGTCGAACGACCTGGACGTTGGGCGGCAAGTCGTCGAAGGCAGCGCCGGGCAGGTGCGCGGCGCAGCCGGTCACGTACACGCGCCCGGCGCGACGCGCAGCTCGCCGCGCGGCCTGACGCGACTTCCGCACCGCCTCGTGGGTCACGCAGCACGTGTTCAGGACGGCGACGTCGGTTTCGCCGTCAGCCTCGACGTGGCCGTTCGCAACCAGTCGCTCCCGCAGCTCCTGCGCGTCGGTGTGCGAGACCTTGCAGCCGAGGAAGTCGACGCGGAAGGTCGCCACGGCGCGATGCTAGACGACCGCCAAGGCCCGCTGGGAGCTCAGGCCGTCCGCTCGAAGAGGTCTGAGGCCCACCCGTCCGCCTCGAGCCGCGTCAGGTGCGTCAGCCCCGCGGGTCGGGGGCAGTCGGCGGCGAGGTAGCCGGAGGTGATGACGACTCCGGCCGACGACCGCTCGCAGCAGCCTGCTCGGACAGGGAGAGCTCGATATTGGCGACGTGTCACATCGGCGATCGGCAGGGGCTCGATCGAGCACGTCTGCCTGGGCGACCGCGATCTCGACGTCGTTCGCGAGAGCGTTCTCCCGGGCTACTCCGACCGCGACCGGATCGACATCGTAGGCCGTGACCGGTGCGAAGCCGAGCTTCGACTGCAGCGATGGCGAGCACCCCCGAGCCGCAACCGAGATCGACGAGGCTTCCCGGCTCGAGCGCGCATAGGTGCTCGAGCGCAGAGCCGCGTCGTCGGGTGAGACCCGGTGCCGAAGGCCCGACCCGGGTCGACGATGACCGCTGAAGTGCGTCCTGCTCCGGCTCCTCCCAGGGGGGCCCGATCCAGAGCGGGCCGACCCGCACCGGCCGGTGGAACGCTCGCCAGCGCTCACCCCAGTCGGGTTCGACGTCGTCGACGCGGCCTGGGCCGAACACCTGCCAGACGCGCTCCTCCCCGCCCGGCCCGGTATAGGCCGCCAGCTCGAGCCCACCGTCCGCCTCAACCTCCTCGAAGCCCTCCGGGAAGAGCTCGAGCATGACGGCCCGGGCCTCCTCGGCTCGGTCGGCGCCGACGCGAACCGAGACCCGGCGGAGGACGTCGTGCGCGGCTCAGCGGAACGCGGCCCGGATCTTGTCGAGGAACCCCTCGTCGTCGCCGTAGTTCCGCTCGTGCTCCGAGCGCGAGAACTCCTGCGAGGAGCCGGCGCTGCTCGTCGGAGAGATGGCGCGGGACGAGCACGTTCACGAGGATCCGGTGGTCGCCGCGGCCGAAGCCCTGGAGAACCGGCATCCCCTTGCCGCGGAGCGTCCGATCTCGCCGGGCTGCGTGCCCGGGTCGAAGCCGACGTCGACGTCGCCGTCGAGCGTCGGGACGGCGAGCGTCGCCCCGAGCGCCGCCTGGCTGATGGTCAGGTCGACGGTCGACACGATGTCGTTGCCGTCGCGGACGAAGCGCTCGTCTGGGGCGATCCGGACGAGGACGTAGACGTCGCCGGCGCGGCCGCCGAGCGTCCCGGCGTGGCCCTCGCCCGAGAGGCGGATGCGCTGGCCGTCGTGGATTCCCGGCGGGATCTCGCACGTCGAGGGTTCGCTCCTCGGTCACCCGGCCGGCCCCGGCGCACTCCCGGCAGGGCGTCCGCGACGACGCGCCCGGCGCCGCCGCACTCGGGACAGGTCGAGGTGCGGACGAACTGGCCGAAGACGGAGCTCGAGACCGACTGGAGCCGGCCCGCGCCCCCGCACCGCTCACAGGTCTCCGGATGGGTTCCCGGCTCCGCGCCGGAGCCCGAGCAGGTCGCGCACGACACCGCGACCGGGAACGGAATCGTGCTTCGTGACCCCGCGCGCGGCATCCGCGAGCTCGATCTCGACCTCGGCGAGAACGTCGGCGCCGCGCGCCGCCCTCGCTGCCCGCGCCCCGACGCGGCCGAAGAGGTCGTCTCCGAAGAACGCCGCGAAGAGATCGGAAAGCCCGCCGAAGTCGGTCGGGACGTAGCCGCCCGTGCGGAGGCCCTCGTGGCCGTAGCGGTCGTAGAGCTCCCGCGTCTCGTGCTTGGAGAGAACCTCGTAGGCCTCGGCGGCCTCGCGGAAGCGTTCCTCGGCGTCGGGCGCATCGGAGACGTCCGGGTGGAGCTCGCGGGCGAGCGCCGGAAGGACTTCTTGATCTCCTTCTCGTCCGCGCCTCGCTCGAGGCCGAGGATCTCGTAGTAGTCGCGCTTGACGAGCAGCCACGGTCTCAGAGTACTCGCGGGCCCGGCCCGCCTCGGCGTCTACTCCTCGTACATCTCCTCGACGAAGCGAGAAAGCTCGTGGGCGGCGAGCGCACCGCGTCGATCGCCTTCACGTAGTCCATGCGGGTCGGGCCGAGCAGGCTGACGGTGCCGAGGTTCCGGTGCTGGAGGCCGTACGGCGCCCCGACCAGCGACGACGGTCTCGAGCTCGGGTCCTCGAGCTCGGCGCCGACTCGAACGAACGGTCTGCTTCGAGAGCAGGTTCGCACGCATGAGCCCGAGGAGGGCCGCGCGCTGCTCGAGCACCTCGAGCAGCCGCCGGTAGGCGCGGCAGGTCGTCGGCGCGGAACTCGTCGAGAAGGCCCGCCGCCCCACCGACGAAGAGCGCCTGCTCGTCGGACTCGACGAAGTTCACGAACGCCGGCCGGATCGCGGCGAGGAACGCTCGCTCGCGCGGTCCGAGCTCCGGCGTCTTCGAAACGGGCTCTGATCGAGCCGCGCGCCGAGCTGGTGGCCCGCGACGCACTCGTTCAGGTACTCCCCGGCCCATTCGGCGAGTCCCGGGTCGACCGGGTCGGTGAACGCGACGAGCTGCTTCGTGACGCCGCCGGTCGACGTGATCACGACGACCATCACGAGCTCCGGCTGGAGGAGCAGCACCTCCACGTGGCGGACGGTCGTCGTCTCGAGCGCCGGTGCCGACACGAGGGCGAGCAGGTGCGTGACCTCCGAGAGTGCCTCGGTCGTCGTCCGGAGCGCCGCCTCGACCTGGCTCCGCGCGTCCGAGAGGTCGAGCGGCAGCTCGGCCGGGCTTGCGGCTCGAGACGCTCGAGCAGCCGGTCGGCGTAGAACCGATAGCCCTGCTCGGTCGGGACGCGCCCCGCCGACGTGTGCGGGTGCATGAGCAGCCCGAGCTCCTCGAGCACGGCCAGCTCGTTTCGGACCGTCGACGACGACACGTCGATCTGCGCCCTGCTCGACCAGGGTCTTCGACCCGACGGGTGCCCCGGTGGCGACGTAGGCCTCGACCACCCGTGCGAGGATCGCTTCCTGGCGGGCCGTGAGGATCGGTACGAGCCGCTCGGCCATCAGCCTAGATTGTAGTCGTTTGCAGGGACTCTCTCGAGGAGCTCGGCGGTGACCGCCGCCACCGAGGAAGCGCCCTCGGCGCGTCAGGCGCATGCGCGCCTCCCGACCGTTCGACCAGGCCGAGTTGCACCATGCCGCCCGAGCGCCTGCCGGGTCGAGAGCCGCCTCGACGTCGGCCAGTCGGAAGGGGCGCGTCGAGCCGGAGCCCGAGCATGCACGCCGCTCGCGCAGCCTCGTCGCGTCGTCGAGCGGCTCGATCTCACGCGGCGGCGTCGCCGCCGGACGCACCCGCGCCGAAGGTACGCCGCGAGCTTCGGCCGGTTCCGCCGCCGCTCCGCAGCCGAGCGTCGACACCGCGCCGATGCCGATCCCGAGGTAGTCGTGACCGAGCCAGTAGCCGAGGTTGTGACGAGCCTCGCGGCCGGGCCGGCAGAAGTTCGCCGTCTCGTACCAGCGGTACCCCGCGCCGGTCAGCGTCTCGACGACACGCTCGAAGTAGCCCTCGAGGGCCTCCGCCTGCCGCTCGAGCTCGCCTCCGTGCGCGTGCGTGAAGCGCGTTCCCGGCTTCGCCTCGAGCTCGTAGTACGACACGTGCTCCGGGCTGAGCGCCAGCGCCTCCGTCGATGTCCCGGTCGAGGTCGGAGGGCTCTGGCCCGGGATCCCGTAGATGAGATCGAGCGAGATGTTCTCGAATCCTGCACCTCTCAGACGGTGAACCGCGCGACGGACGTCCTCAGGCCCGGAACGCCGATCCAGCACGTCCAAAAGGGCGGTGTTGAACGATTGTGCGCCGAGCGACACGCGGTTGACACGGTTCCGTGACAGAAGCTCGGCCAACCTCGGACGTGACCGTCTCGGGATTCGCCTCGACCGTGACCTCGGCCGCGTCGGGCAGCGCGCGCAGGAGCCGCTCGAGCGCCGCCGGCTCCGTGAAGGTAGGCGTGCCGCCGCCCAGGAAGATCGTGTCGAGCGGCCGGGCGAGCGCGTCTTCCTCCCGACCGAGCTCGGCGAGTAGCGCGTCCACGTAGGCCTCGTGCTGACCGTGGCGGCCGACGACGGTCACGAAGTCGCAGTAGCCGCACCGATGCGCACAGAACGGGAGGTGCACGTACAGGTGCCTGACGCCGCTCACTTCCGCTCCCCGTCGAGATTCAAGACTGCGAGGAACGCCTCCTGCGGCACCTCGACCGTCCCGACCTGCTTCATGCGCTTCTTGCCCTTTCTTCTGGCGCTCGAGCAGCTTTCGCTTTCGCGTGATGTCACCGCCGTAGCACTTCGCGAGCACGTCCTTCCGCTTCGCCTTGACTGTCTCGCGCGCGATGATCCGCGAGCCGATCGCGGCCTGCACGGGTACGTCGAAGAGCTGGCGAGGGATCTCCTCACGGAGGCGGTCGACGAGCGCTCGGCCTCGCCCGTACGCCGACGCGCGATGAACGATCAGGCTGAGCGCGTCGACCGGCTCGCCCGGCGAGGAGCACATCCACCCGGACGAGGTCGCCCGGCTCGAACCCGACGATGTCGTAGTCGAAGCTCGCGTAGCCGCGCGTTCGGCTCTTCAGCTGGTCGTAGTAGTCGTAGACGACCTCGGCGAGCGGCAGGTCGTAGGCGAGCATGACCCGCTCCTCGCTCAGGTACTCCATGTGGTGAAAGCGCCCGCGCCGCTCCGTGTTCAGCTCCATCACCGTGCCCGACGTGCTCCTTCGGGACGATGGTGCGTGGCGCGGATGTAGGGCTCCTCGACCAGCTCGACCTCCGCGGGCATGTCCGCCGGGTTGTGAACCTCGAGCTCCTCGCCCGCCTTCGTCGCGACGCGGTAGGCGACGTTCGGCGCGGTCACGAGGAGATCGAGGTCGAACTCGCGCTCGAGCCGCTCGCGCACGATCTCCATGTGCAGAAGCCCGAGGAACCCGCAGCGGAAGCCGAAGCCGAGCGCCTGCGACGTCTCCGGCTCGTAGACGAGCGAAGCGTCGTTCAACCGCAGCTTCTCGAGCGCGTCCCGAAGGTCTGGATACTCGTCCGAGTCGGTCGGGAAGAGGCCCGAGAAGACGGTCGGCTTCACGTCCTTGTAGCCGGGCAGCGGCTCGGCGGCCGGGCCGTGCTCTCACTCGTCAGCGTGTCGCCCGACGCGGAGCCGGCTGACGTCCTTGAGGCCGGTGACGACGTAGCCGACCTGGCCGGCGTCGAGCGGTCTCGGTCGGGACGCGGGTCGGGGAGAAGAAGCCAAGCTCCTCGGCCTCGAAGCGGGTGCCGGCGGCCATCGCGCGGATGCGCTCGCCCGGGTGGAAGACGCCGTCGACGACGCGCACGAAGGCGACGACACCGCGGTACTGGTCGTACGAGGAGTCGAAGACGAGCGCCCGTGGCGGCAGCCTCGGGATCGCCCTGCGGGGGCGGAATCCGCTCGACGATCGCGTCGAGTACGGCCTCCACCCCCTCCCCGGTCTTGGCCGAGATCCGCAGCACGCGGCTCGGGCTTCCTCGCCGACGAGCTCGGCCACCTCGGCGGCCGCTCCGTCCGGGTCGGCCTGCGGTAGGTCGATCTTGTTGACGACCGGGACGATCTCGAGGTCGTTCTCGATCGCGAGGTAGGCGTTCGCGAGCGTCTGCGCCTCGATCCCCTGCGCGGCGTCGACGACGAGGAGCGCGCCCTCGCAGGCCTGGAGCGCGCGCGAGACCTCGTAGGTGAAGTCGACGTGGCCCGGCGTGTCGATCAGGTTGAGCGTGTGGCCCTTCCATTCGACGCGGACCGCCTGGGCCTTGATCGTGATGCCGCGCTCCCGCTCGAGCTCCATCGTGTCGAGGACCTGCTCGCGCATCTCGCGCTCCGAGACGGTGTTCGTGAGCTCGAGGATCCGGTCGGCCAGCGTCGACTTGCCGTGGTCGATGTGCGCGACGATGGAGAAGTTGCGGATGCGGTCGAGGCTCATAGGTCAGTTCACTGCGCGGGGCGGGGCCGGCGCACGAGCGACGTGAGCGCATCGAGCTCCCGAATTCTCAGGATACGCGCGGCTCCGAGGAACACCGCGGTCGCGGCCGCGAGCGCCAGCGTGACGCTGACGAGCTGGAAGCCGAGCTCCCGTCCGAGCGCCTCGTCGAGACCGAACCACACCCCGTAGCGCGGTGCCCGCGGCGAGCGCCGAGGCCGCGAGCGTGCGGGCGTAGGCGTCGGCGATGCGCCGGCCGCCGAGCCGTCCTTCCCGCCGGCGGAAGACCCAGACGAGCGCCACGGTGCCGGCCACGTTCACGATCGAGGTCGCGAGCGGGATCCCCCAGACGCCGAGCGGCGAGAAGCGCGGCCGCGAGGCCGGCGTTCAGGGCCAGGTTTCCGAGCGCGATCCAGGTCGGGATCCAGGGCGACTGGAGGCTGAAGAACGCGCGGTTCAGCATCAGCATCATCCCGTTGAAGGTGAGCCCGATCGTGAACGCAGCGAGGGCCTCGGCGACGACCGGCGGTCTCGGTCGGGCTCGAACTCGCCGCGCTCGTAGAGCAGGCGGACAATCGGCTCGGCCAGCACGGCGAGGACGAGCGCTGGCCGGAATCAGCATGAACCCGATCTGCCGAATGCCGAGCGAGACGGTCTCGCGAAAGCCTTCGCTGTCGGCGCGTGCGGCGAGGCGCGAGAGCCGCGGGAAGAGAACCGTGGCGACCGCGACCGAGAAGATTCCCTGCGGAAGCATGTAGATCCGGAAGGCGGCGTCGATCGAAGCGGGCGCGAGCTGCTGGGTCGATGAGCCGGGCCGCGAAGAACGTCCCGATCAGGAGGTTGAAGTTGATGAGCCCGATGCCGAGCGCGACCGGGAGCATGAGGACGAACACCTGCTTGACGGCCGGGTCGCGGAGATCGATCGCGAGTCGAAGCCTGCCGTCCCGCCCGCGGAGCCAGGGAATCGGCAGCAGGAACTGGATCACGGTTCCGGCGAGGATTCCGCCCGCGTAGATGTAGAGCTCGGTCGAGACGTCGTCAGTGAGCGGCACGCCGACGACGAGCGCGACGATGATCGCGACGTTCCAGAAGACCGGCGTCAGAGCGGGAACCGTGAAGTGCTCGTAGCTGTTCAGGATCCCGACGATCACGCCGGAGAGACCGAGCAGGACGACAATCGGGAAGAGCACCCGCGAGAGCCCGACGACGAGGTCGGCGTCCTCGCCCTCGTAACCCGAAGGGCCGCATGACCCAGGGCGCGAGCAGGATGAAGAGCGCCGTCACCCCGGTCAGCCCGAGGAGCATGAGCCAGAAGATCGTCGAGGCGACGCGCCAGGCCCGCGCGCGCTCGCCGCGCTCCAGGAGCTCGCTGAAGACGGGAACGAAGGCGGAGGAGAGCGCGGTGTCCGCCGCCAGCGCGCGGATCAGGTTCGGCACCTGGAAGGCGACCGTGAACGCGTTGATCGGGCCCTCGACGCCGAAGTAGCGGCGAACGACGATCTCGCGGAAGAGCCCGATGACACGCGAGAGCGCGGTCGCGAGAGAGAAGATCGCGGTCGAGCGGGCGAGCCGGAACGGCCGAGCGGGAGCCGGGTGCAGTCTCGCTCGGGCGCCTCGCGTGCGTGCCGGCGGCGCGTCCGCGGGACGGCCGGCGAGGTCGGCGGCGCCCGCGTGCTCCTGCTCGGGGTGCTCGGGGCGGTCGGCCACCCGCCGGATCGTAGGGAAGGCGTCCCCTGGAGCGACGCTGGCCTCCGCAGGCTTGTGGCACAGTCCCGTGACAAACCCGGCACGATCCGCGCGCCATACGCGCGATTTGCGGAGTACGATCGCCTTGGGGAGGAGGCTGGGAGCGCCTTAGGGCGCGTGTAGAATGTCTGACGTGGCCCGCTCGCGTGCGCTGCTCGCGCTGCGAACGACGGCTCGCCTTTGGTACCATCCTCCGCGCCCGCAGACGGGCTCTTTTTCTGCCATGCCGAACATCAAGCAACAGGAGCGCCGCGTGAAGCGAGCCGCCCGTGAGCGGCTCGAGAACCTCCGCTGGCGCTCGACCGCGAAGACGCTCGAGCGCCGGCTCGCGGCCGCGGTCGCCGACGGCGACTCGGCCCGCGCGGCCGAGGAGCAGCGCTGCACTCGCCCGGTGGCTCGACAAGGCGGCGGCGCGTGGTGCGATCCACCCGAATCGTGCGGCTCGGAAGAAGGCTCAGGCGGCTCGCCTGGTCTCCGACTCTCGCGGCTGACGTTCCCCGCGCGCTGGGCTAGGGCGCTGCCGCGAGACCGGCTCGCGGGCTAAGGTCAGGTCGACCAGAGCACGGGTGAGCTCGAGCTCACCCGGTGTTCGGCTCGCGCCCTTGAGAGCGGCGTCGAGCTCCGCGAGGCGGACCGTAGCTGTGTCGAGCTCCTCTGCCGAGTAGTTCTCGGCATGCCCAAGTGCCTTCCGGACTCGAAACTCGTGGCGGCGGACTCGCTTCGAGATCTCCTTCGTCGAGAGCCCCTCGTCGGCCAAAGCCCTCGCGGCACGCACGAGCGCCACCTGCGAGGCGAGCCGCGTTGCCACGAGGAACGGCTGCGTGCCGCGCTCGAGTTCCTGCTCACACGACGCAAGGAGAGCCGCAGCGTTCCGAGCGCCCCACGCATCGGTCAGAGCCCAGCCGGGTCCCTCGTGCGACGGTACAGCTAGGCGTTCGACATCGACACGCATGACGGTCTCGCCGGAAGCCCAGGCTGCCAGCTTGTCGATCTCAGCAGCTCAGGGAAGCAGCCTCCTCGCCGGCGATCTCGACCAGCGCGCGCGCCGCGTCCGAGTCCACCTTTGTTCCGAGCCGCTCGAACTGCTGTCGCACCCAGCCCGGGAGGTCGCGTGGCTTCGGTAGGTCGAACGAGAGCACGCGGCCAGCCTTCGCGCAAGCGTCCGCGAGGGCCTTCGACTTCAGAGGCTCGAGGGCGACGAGAGCGAGAACCGAACCCGGAGTGGGCTCGCGCGCATAGTCCGCTACGGCGGCGATGTCGTCGGCCTTCCATCGCTCGACTTCCTCCACGACTACGAGGCGGCCGCCCTCGACCCCGAAGAGCCCCATCGCGTTGCAGGCCGCCACCGCGTCGCTGCCGCTTGTCTCGCCGGCGCTCAAAAGCTCCAAGGCTTCGTCGCCGAGCCGGGTTCGAAGGCGCACGAGCGCACGCCGGATCTTCGGCCGGTCGCTGCCGGTCAGCAGGTAGAGCGGCTCGAGAGGCTCCGCTGCCATCAGGGGTCGAGCATACTCAGCCCTCTCCCCGGACCGTGTACGTCGAACCGTCAGTCTCGACGACCACGTCGCCCTGCTCGTCAGTGCGCCAGATATCGAGGTCGGGCTCGCTTTCGAGGACAGCCAACGTCTCGGGGTTCGGATGGCCGTAATCGTTCGCGGCGCCGACCGAGATGACCGCCAGCCGCGGCCGGACGAGAGCCAGAAGCGAGGCGAGTCCCGGGTCGGCCGATCCGTGGTGGGCAACCTTGAGGAGCTCGACCGGAGCGGGTCGGAGAGGCGAGGTGACGTCCGACTCCGAGTCGCCGGTCAGGAGCGCGTCGAACTCGCCGTACGACGCCACGAGCACCGCTCCGTGGGCGTGCGGGTCTTGGTTCGGCTGACCTGCGGAGTCCGGCCAGAGGATGCGGACGCGGAGACGGCCGAGCCGGAAGACGGCCCCCGCCCGCGCGGGAACCACCGGCACACCCTCAGCCCGGGCCTCCGCGAGTGCCGCGCCTTCGTCCGAGCTATCCGTTGGCTGAAGCGGGGTCAGCACCGCGCCCACCTCCACCTCGTCGAGGATGTCCGCAGCACCTCCAACGTGATCACGGTGTGGGTGCGTCAGAACGAGTGCTGCCAGGCTTCTGACGCCGAGCTCGTCGAGCCGTTCCGAAATCTCGGCTTCCGGCGGCCCCTGGTCGACGAGCATCGCTCCAGCTCTGACCTGGAGGAGGATCGCGTCGCCTTGACCGACGTCGAGGACGGTGACCCGGAGACCCGCCGGAGGAGCCGGTCGCTCGCGCGGCCAGGCCGACCAGCCGCCGGCCACAAGGGTGAGGACGACCAAGGACACTGCGAGCACACGCGGTCGGATGCGACGAGGCAGCCGGACCACCGCGACTATGGAGAGGCATGCGATCGCGAGCCCTGCGACCGCAAGGTCTGATCCCACCTCGGCGCCCGGAAGGCCGCCGACCAAGCGAGCACACCAGGCGAGATAGGTCGCGAGCCAACCGTTCACCCACGCCAACGCGACCGCCGCGGCGGGAACGATCGGCGCAAGTGCCGAACAGATGAGGGCGAAGCCCAGCAGCGGCGCGACGACCGGCTCGGCCAACGCGTTCGCGAGCACCGAGTAGACGGGAATCGTCCCGAAATGAAGCCAGAGAAGAGGCGCCGTGGCGAGGCCGCATCCGCTCGAAACCGCCAGGACCGCAGCCAGGCGACGAGGCACTGGGTAGCCCTCGAGGCGCCGCTCGAGACGAGGAACCGCCACGAAGATCGCAGAGACGGCGACGAACGAAAGTTGGAAGCCCGGCTCCAGCAGTCCGTACGGATTCACGGCGAGGAGAAGCGCAGCGCCGACGAGGAGGAAGTACCAGCGGTCGGCGGGACGCGCAGCGAGCCACGCCAGCGAGGCAAGCACGCCAGCCACCCCCGCTCGGACCACGGAGGGCTGCCAGCCCACCGCCAACACGTAGCCCGCAACGAAGATCAGCGCGGCCACGTGCCCCGCCCAGCGCGGCAGGCCGGCCAGCCAGGCTAGAAGCAACGCTCCGGCAACGACGTACGCGACGTTCTGCCCGGAAACCGCTAGGAGGTGGTACAGGCCCGACGCGCGGAAGCTGTCCCGCAGGTCGGCGTCGAGACCCTCGTCTTCTCCGAGCACGATGCCCGCGACAACCGCGCGCCGTTCCCCCTGAAGGCCGGGCGCCATCGTGCTCGCGATCTCCCGGCGCACCCGGTCCGCAAGCCCTCCCAGGCCTCCGCGTTCGCCGACGATCCGAAAGGCATCCGCGCGAAGGACGACGTGGACACCCTGTCGGCCGAGATACGCACGCTCGTCGAAATCCTCTCCCTCCTCCGCCGGCCGAGGCTCCTCCGCCGAAGCGACGAGCTCGAGCACAGCGCCCTGCGGGGGCGCGCGCCCCAGCGGAAGCTGCAGGCGGGCAGCCTCGTCGACGGAACGACCGTCCCAACGGCGGACGAGGACGGGTACCCGCAGCGCGAAAGTGCTCAGGCGCGCGGGGCCCGTCACCTCGACCCGCGCCAGCGCCGAGGAGCCGATCTCGCCCGCGAGCTCGCTTCGGTCGAGATCAGCGAGGCGCACTCCGCCCCACCAGAGACCCGTGAACAAGAAGGCGCCTGCGAGCCACGCCGTGCGGTGGCGCCGCGAGGAGGCTCCAAGTCACGGCGAGCAGCAATGCTGCGGCGGCGAGAAATGCCGATCCGGAGCGCAGGACGAGAGATCCGGCAAGGCCGGCGCAGAGAGCTCCGACGACCAGGTGTGGCGCGGGAACCTGACCGGGCGGCGTCACAGGTCGACCAGCGGCGTCAGCTCGGCAAGGCGAGTCGGGCCGATTCCCGGGACGGCGTCGAGCTCGTCGACGGACTGGAACGCGCCGTGCTCGGTTCGATAGTCGAGGATCTCCTGCGCGGTGACCGGGCCGACGCCCGGCAGGGTGTCGAGCTCGTCGAGCGATGCGGAGTTCAGGTGAACCTTCTGGGCTGGAGCTCCCGGCGAGCCACCCGACCCGGGCGAAGCGCCGGCCGCAGGAAGCGGGTCTCCCTGCTTCGGAACGAGCACCTGCTGCCCGTCCGCGACCGGCGCGGCTAGGTTCACGAGCTCCAGGGCCGCCCTGGGCTTAGCGCCGCCGGCTCGCCGCAGCGCGTCCGCGACGCGGCTCCCCTCGCGCAGCCGGTAGAGGCCCGGGCGGCGTACGGCCCCTACGACATGGACAAGCAGGACGCTGGCGACCGGCGTCGTCGCCGCCTGGAGTCCGGGCGAACCGGCGGACGTGCCCGTTTGCAGCGGAGCGTCCGACCGGCCATCGTCGGCGTCGCCCAGAGCAAAGCGGCCGCCGAGGACGAGTACGACCAGAATCGTGATCGAATACGCCAGGGCACGCGCCCGCGACATCTGCGGCATCCGCATGCCTTCGATGGTCGAGACCAGAAGCGCGCGTGTGTGTGCCGACCCGTGCCGACCCTGTAACGCACGCGCGGCGGTTCCAACTCGACCGGCCCGTCCCGAGGCAGGGGGACGCCGGTCGGCGTTCCGCGCGCCTGCGCACGCGAAGGCGCACCCAGCCTCCTCCCCGCGTCGATCCTAAGCCAGAAGAACACGCGAGTGTGTCGCGCGTCGTGCCGACTAAGCGCCTAGTTCCGCGCAGAGCTGCGAACGCGAGCGCCGGAGCCTCGCGAGCTCTAGACCACGAAGTTGACGAGCTTCCCCGGCACCACGATCGCCCGGCGGATCTCCCTGCCGTCAAGGTGCTGCCGCACCCGAGTGAGCTCCTTCGCGGCCGCGACCAGCTCGTCGTCACCTAGGCCGACGGCGACCTCGAGCTTGTCCCGCACCCTGCCGTTCACCTGGACGACCAGCTCGAAGGTCTCCCGTTCCAGGAGGGCGGGGTTCGGCTCGGGCCACGGCTCCTCCCAGAGGCGGCTCCGGCCCAGACGCTCCCAGAGCTCCTCCGTGACGTGGGGCGCGTACGGCTGCACGAGCGAGACCGCCGTCTCGGTGGCAAAGCGCACCGCCGCGGCTTCTTCGGGATCGTCCTTGACAGCGTAGATCTCGTTGACGAGCTCCATGACGGCTGCGATCGGCGTGTTGAAGTGGAAGCGGCGTTCGACGTCGTCGGTGACTTTCGCGATCGTGGCGTGCGCCTTTCTGACGAGCGGCCCGTTGCCCGGCTCGTCCGGCGCCGCTCCGTCGGCACCGGTTTCGGCCACCTCGAGGCCGAGGCGCCAGAGACGGCCGAGAAATCGCGACGTGCCCTCGATCCCCTCGTCTTTCCAGTCCATGTCCTCATCGGCCGGGCCCATGAAGAGGATGTAGAGGCGAACCGCGTCGGCGCCGTAGCGGCTGACGTAGTCGTCGGGGGTGATGACATTCCCCCGAGACTTGGACATCTTGGCTCCCAGGTAGCCGATCATCCCCTGATTGAAAAGCCGGGCAAACGGCTCGCGGAAGCCCACGTAGCCGAGCTCGTTCAGCACCTTCGTGAAGAAGCGGGAGTAGAGCAGGTGCAAGATCGCGTGCTCGATCCCGCCGATGTACTGGTTGACGGGCAGCCAGTGGTTCACGAGCTCCGTGTCGAACGGAGCCTGGTCGTTTTCGGGATCCGTGTAGCGCAGGTAGTACCAGGACGAGTCGACGAACGTGTCCATCGTGTCCGTCTCGCGCCTCGCAGGCCCGCCGCACGCGGGGCACGTCGTCTGAACCCAGTCCTCGGCCGCGGCCAGGGGCGAGCGGCCTTTCGGCAGATACTCCTCGACCTCGGGGAGGAGCACGGGGAGCGCCTCGTCGGGGACGGGCACGAGGCCGCAGTCCGGACAGTGGACGACCGGGATCGGGCAGCCCCAGTAGCGCTGGCGGGAGAGCAGCCAGTCGCGCAAGCGGTAGCCCACGGCGAAACGCGCCCGCTGCCTGGATTCGAGCCACTCGACGATCCGCCGCTTGCCCTCCGGAGCGGACAGGCCGCTGAACTCTCCGGAGTTGACGAGCACCTCGTTGTCCGTGTGAGCGACGTAGGCGCCTTCCTCTGGAGGCTCGTCTCCGGCCGGCGCGACGACCTGCCGGATCTCGATGCCGAACCGCTTCGCGAACTCGTAGTCCCGCTCGTCGTGGGCTGGAACGCCCATGACTGCTCCGGTGCCGTACTCCATCAGGACGTAGTCGGCGATCCAGATCGGGATTGGCTCGTCTGTCGCAGGGTTGACGACGTGGCGGCCCGTGGGGACGCCGTCCTTCTCCTTCTCCGCGCGCTCGACCGCGCTCCTCGACGCCGCTCGGCGGATGTACTCGCGCGCCTGCGCCTCGTGCTCGGTTCCCTCGATGAGTCGAGCCGCGAGCGGGTGCTCCGGCGCCAGTACGAAGAAGGTCGCGCCGAAGAGCGTGTCGGGCCGCGTGGTGAAGACCGGCAGGTCGACCTCCTCGCCCTCCACGCGAAAGACGATCTCCGCGCCCTCGGACCGGCCGATCCAGTTTCGCTGCATGGTCAGAACGCGCTCGGGCCACGACTCGAGCGTCGCCATCTCGTCGAGGAGCGCGTCCGCGTAGTCAGTGATCCGGAAGAACCATTGCTCCAGGTTCCTCGCCTCCACCTCCGCTCCGCACCGCTCGCAACGCCCGTCGATCACCTGTTCGTTGGCGAGCACGGTCTGGTCGTTCGGGCACCACTTGACCGGCGCTTCCTTCCGGTAGGCGAGGTCGCGCTCCAAAAACCGGAGGAAGAGCCACTGCGTCCAGCGGTAATAGCGCGGATCGGCGGTCGAGACCTCCCGGCTCCAGTCGACCGCCCAGCCCATGCGCCGCATCTGCCGGCGGATGGCCGCGATGTTTCGCTCCGTGATCTCGCGCGGATGGCCGCCCTCCCGGATCGCCGCGTTCTCGGCGGGCAGGCCGAAGGCGTCGTAGCCCATCGGCCGCAGCATCCGGAAGCCGCGCCGTCGGCGAACGTGCGTGACGACGTCCCCGAGCGTGTAGTTCAGGACATGGCCCATGTGGAGCTCGCCCGAGGGGTACGGGAGCATCTCGAGGACGTAGGCCTTGGTTGCTCCCTCGTCGGGCAGCGCCGGATTCGGGACGACGAACGCGCGCTCGCGTTCCCACACGTCCTGCCACTTGCGCTCGATGTGCTCGGGCTCGTATCGCTCCACGAAAAAACCTCTCTTTCGAGAGGCCGCGGAAGAGTCAGACAACCGGCGTCGCGCCGCTCGCTAGCTCCTCCTGACGGTGCGAAGGGTTCTCCGCATGCCGCTTCGGATTCTAGCCGATGGAACGGAGCCGGAATCGATCGCGAGCTCCTCGCCGAGCCGAGGAACGCCAGGCGAGGGCGAGCACGAGGTGACCTGAACCGCTCGCCGGTTTCGGACGAACATGAGGTCGGTACGGTGCTGTCCAAGATGAGTCGAGACACAGTCGTCAAGATCCTCGGTGCCGGCGCACTCGCCTTCGGCGTTCTCGGCCTCGTCCGCCCGGCCAAGCTAGCCGAGCTCATGGCCTCCGACGAAGAGACTGCGCGCGAGGTCGGCTTCCGCGACGTCGGCAACGGACTTCTCCTCCTGGCAAGTCCTGATCCGCGCCCTGCGATCGCCCAGCGCGCCTTCTTCGACGTGGCCGACGCGGTCATGTTCGGGCCGCGGAAGCCCGGAGTCGCCGTCGGCGCGCTGGGCTTCGCCGCACTCGGCCTCTACGGCCTCTTCGGCACGGACTGACCTGAGCCGGCCCGACCCCGAGCGGCTTGCGACCGGCGCGGAGATTCGCATCACGAACCCGATCGCAGGACTGGCGGTCATCTGCGTGAACGGCGGCCAGGCCAGGGCGGTCGAGGGCACGTGGAGCGCGTCGCTCGAATGGCTCGTGGCGAAGCTCGCGCCGCGGCTTCCCGACGTCGCGTTCGCCGAGGTTCGCTACCGCGTGAAGTCCTGGAATCGCATGGAGATGTGCGTCGAGGACACGCTGGCCGCCGTCGAGGCCGTCACGCGCGCCGGCTCGGAGCGCTGCATCCTCCTCGGGTTCTCGATGGGCGGAGCCGTCGCGATCGGGGCGTCGCGCCACGCCTCGGTCTCCGAAGTGATCGGGCTCGCGCCCTGGATGCCCGACCGGCTCGACCTCGCCGGCCTCAAGGGCAAGCGCTTCACCGTCTTCCACGGCGCGCTCGACCGCTACCTGCCCGGGATCCCGGGTGTCTCGCCGGTGAACTCACGGCGCGGGTTCGAGCGCGCCCAGGCGCTGGGGGTTGCCGGCGAGCTACACGCTGATCCCGGGCGCGCTCCACGGGATCGCGCTGCGCGCGCACTGGGGCATGCCGATCCCGCTGCCTCGAGCCGGCCGCTGGGCCGACCTCGTCGCGGGCGAGCTCGAGCGAGCCCGGGCAGAGACGCACGCGGCTGCGGCCTAGGCCTCGCTCGCGGCCTAGGCCTAGGCCTCGGCGGTCGCAGGCTCGCCCGACTCGGGCGAGGCGACGCGCCGCCGCTCGAGCTGATCACCCGTCGGGCGACGTGACGTTCCAGACGAGCCCGAGGCGCTCGAGCCCGCGGATCACCCACCAGGACACGTCCACCTGCCAGCGGTGGAGGCCGTGGCGCGCCGAGCTCGGAAAGGCGTGATGGTTGTTGTGCCAGCCCTCGCCGAAGACGAGGAGAGCGACCAGCCAATTGTTCCGGGCCTCGTCGCGCGAGCGGTAGTCCTTGCGCCCGAACATGTGGCAGATCGAGTTCACCGAGAACGTCGCGTGCTGGTAGAGGAAGATCCGGAGGAGGCCGCCCCACACCATCGCCTCGACGCCCCTTCGCGACGCTGCCGCCGAAGGCGAGATAGCCGATCAGGAACGGGATCCCGAGCGTCAGGACGACCCAGAGGATGTAGAGGCGGTCGATCGTCCGAACGAGCCGGTCCTCGTAGAGATCCTTGCCGTAGACGTCCCTCGCTCGAGACCCTTCAGCGTGAAGAGCCAGCCGACATGCGCGTGGACGAAGCCCTTCACGCGCTCCCACGACGCCCTCGCCGTGCCCGACGTGCGGCGAGTGCGGGTCGCCCTCCTGATCCGAGAGGGCGTGGTGCTTACGATGGTCGGTCACCCACTGGGTGAGCGGGCCCTGCATCGTCATGCAGCCGAGGATCGCGAAGGACTGCCTTCAGCGACCGGTCCGGTTTCGAAGCCCTTGTGCGTGAAGTAGCGATGGAACCCGATCGTCGTCCCGAAGGCGCAGACGACGTAGAGCCCGACGAGAAGAACGAGGTCGAGCCAATTGAAGGCTACGCCCCAGAGGAGGCCCATCGCCGAGAGGACGCCGAAGGGCGGCACGACGACGGCGATCAGCGTCACGACCTGGCTCAGGGAGCTCGTCCGCTCCCTGACAGTCGCGACTCCGACGTCTGTTGTCTAGGGTTTGTCCACTCATGGCGGCTGAGAGAAGCTACCCGTCAACCGATATTCGGCAGCGGGCGAACAACGGTTGATGCGTATCGCCGTCATCGGTGCCGGAATCTCCGGCCTGGGAGCCGCCTACCTGCTCTCGCGCGCCCACGACGTGGACGTCTTCGAGCGCGCCGACTACGCGGGCGGCCACACCCACACCGTCTCGCACCGCGGGCTCGCGTCTCGACACGGGCTTCCTCGTCCACAACGAGCCGAACTACCCGCTCCTGCGGCGGCTCTTCGCCGAGCTGGGCGTCGCGACCCAGGACTCGGACATGTCCTTCTCGGTCGACTGTCGCGCCTGCGGGCTCGAGTACTCGGGCCGACGGCCGTACGCGCAGCGGCGGAACCTCGTGCGGCCGCGCTTCCACGCGCTCGTCGCGGAGATCGGACGCTGGCTCCGGACGGCTCGGCGCTCGCTGGACGAGGCCGACTACGAGTCGCACACGCTCGAGCGCTACCTGACGGAACGCGCGCTACTCCCGGCGGTTTCGCGACCACTTCATCGTCCCGCTCACGTCGGCGCTCTGGTCGACGGCCCCCGGCCGCGCCCTTGAGTTTCCGGCCGCCTACGCCATCCGGTTCTTCGACAACCACGGCATGCTCGGCTTCGGCCGCTTCACGCTGGCGCACAGTCGTCGGCGGGAGCCGCAGCTACGTCGACCGCATCGCCGAGCGGCTCGGTCCGCGGCTCCACGTCGGAGCTCGGCGCGCGCTCGCTCTCGAGGCAGCCGGACGGCGATCCACGCTCGTCACCGACGACGGCGAGAGACGCCGCTACGACAAGGTCGTCGTCGCCACCCACGCCGACCAGGCGCTCGCGCCTCCTGGCCGACCCGAGCGACGACCGAGCGACGCGTGCTCGGCGCCTTCGGGTACACGCGAGAACGAGACGGTGCTCCACACCGACGACTCGCTCCTGCCGCGCTCGCGCCGCGCGCGATCCGCCTGGAACTTCCACTCCGCCGACTGCGACGCGCCCGACGGCAAGCCGACGATCACGTACTCGCTGAACCGGCTCCAGCGGCTCGAGCCGACGAGGAGTACTGCGTCACGCTGAACCGGCCGGACGAGATCGACCCGGAGCGCGTGATCGCGCGGATGACGTACGACCATCCGCTCTACACGCTCGAGAGCATCCGCGCGCAACCGGCTCTGCGCGGGCTCTCCGGTGCAGCGCCACACGTACTACGCGGGCGCCCACCACGGCAACGGCTTTCACGAGGACGGTCTCGCGTCGGGCGTCCGGGCTGCGGCGGCGCTCGGGGTGGCGTGGTGAGGTCGGCGCTCTACGTCGGCACGCTCATGCACGCGCGGCGCGAGCCGGCCCGGAACGTCTTCAAGTACCCGGTGCGCTACTGGCTCGTCGACCTCGACGAGCTGCCCGAGCTCGAGCGTCGCCTCCGGCTCGTCTCCTGGAACGCGCCCGAACGTCGTCACCTTCCGCGACGCCGACCATTTCGAGGACGACGGGCTGCCGATCAAGGCGAAGGTGCTCCGCTTCGTTCGCGAGCGCGGGGTCGAGCTCCCGAGCGACTGCCCGGATCGAGGTGCTGACCCAGCTCCGCGTCCTCGGCTACGTGCTTCAACCCGGTCAGCTTCTACTGGTGCTACCGGCCCGGACGGGGAGCTCGCCTGCATGATCGCCGAGCTGAACAACACGTTCGGCGAGCGCCTGCCGGAGGTCCTCGCCGGCGACTCGCTCACGTACGAGCACGACAAGCGTCTCCACGTCTCGCCGTTCTTCGGCGTCGAAGGCCGTTACCGCTACGTGTTCTCGGAGCCGGGCGACACGGTCACGGCCCGCGTCGAGCTGCACGGCAGCCGAGGGACGCATGGCCGCTCCAGGCCGTCCTGACGGGCCGGCGGCGAGAGCTCACGAACGCGAGCCTGGCGCGGGCGCTCGTCCGCTATCCGCTCATGCCGGCGCGGATCACGGCCCTCATCCACTGGCAGGCGCTTCGGCTCTGGCTGAAGCGCGTGCCGTTCCACCACAAGCCGCCCTTCGAGCCGGGCAAGGGCTCGGTGCGCGCGTGAGCGTCGCCGAGGCGCACACTCCGGCGCCTACCCCGGCGCGCGCGGCTCGATCCTCGGCCGCGCGGCGATCTCAGTGCTCGAGCGGCTCCTTGTCGAGCTCGAAGGCGGCACGCTCGTCGTCGAGCTCCCGGACGGCTCGAAGCGTCGCTTCGGCTCGGGGCCCGGAGGTGACGATGCGCATCCGCTCGGCGCGCCTCTTCCGGCGGCTCGCGACGCGCCCGAAGCTCGGTCTCGGCGAGAGCTACCAGGCCGGCGAGTGGGAGTCGGACGACCTCGTCGCGCTCCTCGAGCTCCTGCTCCGGAACGCGGAGGCCTGCGGCTGCGCGCCACCCCGGCTGGCTGCCGCTTCTCGACCGCGCGCCCCCGGCTCGCGCGCCGGAACTCGCGCCTCGGCGCACGAAGGAACATCCAGCTACCACTACGACCTCGGCAACGACCTCTTCAGGCTCTTCCTGGACGAGACGATGACCTACTCCTGCGCCGTCTTCGAGCGACTCGGACGAGGCGCTCGACGACGCCCAGCTCCGGAAGCTCCGGCTGCGTCTGCGAGAAGCTCAGCCTCGGGCCCGACGACCGCGTCCTCGAGATCGGCTGCGGCTGGGGCAGCCTCGCGCTCGTCGCGGCCGGCGAGTACGGCGCGCAGCGTCACGGGCCTCACCCTCTCGCCCGGCCCAGGCCGGAGCTGGCGCGCGAACGGGCGGCGGCGGCCGGGCTCTCCGACCGCATTCAGATCCTGGAGGAGGACTACCGCGACGCACGAGGCTCGTACACGAAGATCGCGTCGATCGAGATGATCGAGGCGATCGGCGAGCGCCAGTTCCCGACGTACTTCGCGACGATCGACCGGCTGCTCGCGCCGGGGGGCGTCGCCTGCATCCAGACGATCCTCGTGCCCGACGACCGCTACGAGCGCTACCGAAGCTCGCCCGACTGGATCGAGCGCTACGTCTTCCCAGGCTGCCTGATCCCGTCGCTCTCGGCGCTCGACGAGCGCGATGACGAAGGCGTCGGGCCTGACGGTCCACGGGCTCGAGGAGATCGGTCCGAGCTACGCGGAGACACTGCGGCGCTGGCGCGAGCGCGTTCCTCGCCCGGCTCGACGAGGTGCGCGCGCTCGGCTACGACGAGCGCTTCGAGCGCACCTGGGACTTCTACCTGGCGTTCTGCGAGGCCGCCTTCCGGACGCGGGCGCTTCGCGACGCCCAGCTCGTGCTGACGCGGCCCTTCGAACGCCGCGCTGCCGTCATGACGCTCTACCGGATCCTGAACGCGATCGGCTTTCGGCCGTTCGTCAAGGCGCTCTACCGCATCGAGCTCACGGGCGCCGAGCGAATCCCGGAGCACGGGCCCATGCATCCTCGTCGCGAACCACGAGTCGCTCATCGACCCGTTCGTCCTCGGCGCGGTCACGACGCGGAACATCCGCTACATGGCGAAGTCCGAGCTCTGGCAGAACCCGCTGCTCGCCCGCGTCATGGACGCGTTCGGCACGTTTCCGGTCGAGCGCGGCATCGGGCGATTCCGCTGCGCTCGGCCGCGCCGGCACGGCTGCTCGCCGAGGGCGAGGTGCTCGGCATCTTTCCGCAGGGCACCTGCCTTCCCTACCGGCGTCGGCCGTACATGCGCGGGGCCGCTCGGCTCGCGCTCGCGACAGGCGTGCCGCTCGTCCCGATCCGCATGGTCGGCACAGAGCGCGCACTTCGGCCCGGCCGCTTCCGGGTCGGCCTGCCGAAGATCAGGCTCCTCGTCGGGGAGCCGATCGAGGTCGACGCCCGAACGCCCCACGGTGACGAAAGCGCGCGCGCTCACCGGCACGCTCGAGCGCATCATCTCCGAGCTCGGTAGCTCCTACGGCGAGCCGCGAGCACGCCTGGACGACGGCATGAGCCTCCACGGCTACGCGGCGCTCATCCTGATCGGCTGGGGCGCCGCCGCGGCGATCCTCTTCGCGCTCTACCTGCACCAGCGCCGAACCGGGAACGCAACGCTCGTCGACGCGGGCTGGGCGTCTGAGCCTCGTCGCGCTCGCCGCCGTCTACGCAGCGCTCGGCCCGGGCGAGGTCGAGCACCGGATCCTGATCGCCGCCATGGCCGGCCTCGAGAACCTCCGGATCGCCTACCTCGTCCTCGGCCGGGCGAACGCGGACCGTGGCGAGGACTCCTCGCTATCAGGAGCTCCGCCGACGCTGGCGCGCGCAAGGGCCGCGAGCAGCTGACCTTCGCGATCTTCTACCAGGCACAGGCCTTCGTGGCCCTCGTCCTCTCGGTGCCGATTCTCCTCGCGGTCTTCAACCGGACGGACGGCATCGAGGCGATCGAGTGGGCCGGCGCCGCGCTCTGGGTCCTGGCAGCGCGGCCTCGAGTCGGTCGCGGACGCCCAGCTCACGCGCTTCAAGGCCGACCCCGCCAACAAGGGAAAGACGATGCGCGTAGGGCCTCTGGCGCTTCTCGCGCCACCCGAACTACTTCTTCCAGTGGCTGACGTGGGTCGCCTACGCGCTCGTCGCGCTCGCCGCGCCCTACGGCTGGATCGGCTTCCTCGCGCCGGCGCTCATGCTCTACCTGATCCTCTTCGTGACCGGCATCCCGCCCGCCGAGGAGCAGTCGCTCCAGAGCCGCGGCGACGACTACCGCCGCTACCAGCGCGAGACGAGCCCGTTCGTTCCCTGGTTCCCGCGGAGCGCGACGTGATCGCCGAGCGGATCGTCGAGGCCGGCGTGCCCGACCCGCTCGTCCGGCTCGCGATCCGGGCGAACCTCGCGACGCGGCTCCGGCGTGAGCGGCGCAAGGGGCCCGGCGCGAAGGCCGCCTTCGTGGACGAGCTCCGGCGCGCGCCGGTCGCGCTCGAGCCCGCGAAGCCCAACGAGCAGCACTACGAGGTGCCGCCCGAGTTCTTCGAGCTCGTCCTCGGGCCGCGGCTGAAGTACAGCTCCTGCCTCTGGGACGAACGGGACGCGAGACGCTCGCCGAAGCCGAGGAGGCGATGCTCGCCCTCACCGCCGAGCGCGCGCGGATCGAGGACGGCATGGAGATCCTCGACCTCGGGTGCGGCTGGGGCTCGCTGACGCTCTGGCTCGCCGAGCGCTTCCCGAGCTGCGCGGATCACCGCCGTGTCGAACTCACGGCTGCAACGGGAGTGGATCGAGGCCCGGGCGCCGGACTCCGTCGAGGTCGTGACGACCGACGTCAACGAGCTCGACCTCGGCCGCCGCTTCGACCGCATCGTCTCGATCGAGATGTTCGAGCACATGCGGAACTACGAGGCGCTCCTCGCGCGACTCGCGCGGCACCTGGAGCGACGACGGCCTCCTCTTCGTCCACCTCTTCTGCCACCGCGAGCTCGCGTACCCCTACGAGGACGGCTGGATGGCGCGGCGGTTCTTCACAGCCGGGACGATGCCGTCGGCCGACCTCCTGGCCGAGTTCCAGCGCGACCTCGAGCTCGTCGAGCAGTGGCCCGTCTCCGGCATGCACTACGCGCGGACGGCCGAGGCCTGGCTCGAGCGCATGGCCGAGAACCGGGCCGAGATCGTCGAGCGCTTCGGCGCCGCGCACTACAACGCCTGGCGCGTCTTCTTCCTCGCGTGCGCCGAGCTCTGGGGCTATCGGGACGGCTCCGAGTGGCTCGTCTCCCACTACCTCTTCGCGCGCCGGTGACCCGAAGCGAGGAGACGGTCTGGATCGCGGCGCCGGCCGGAGGCCGTCTTCGCGGTGCTCGCCGATCCGAAGACCCATCCCGCCTGGCGCCCATCGGTCGTCGAGTTCCGCGCTCACTCGGAACCCGTCGCCGTCGGAACCCGCATCACCGAGACAGTGCGCTTCCTCGGCCGGCGCTACACGACCGATCTTCGAGGTGACCGAGCTCAACCCGCCCCGGACGTTCGCGCTCCGGAGCATCGACGGGCCGCTCGCGACCGTGCTCCGCTGCGAGCTCGCCGCGACGGCGACTCGGCGACCGGGCTCCGGTTCGTGCTCGACCTCGAGAGCCCGCGACCGCTCGGCCTGCCCGGTTCCGGGCTTCCACGCGCTCATGCGCTGGTACCTCCGGGACGAGGGCCGGCGCCTGGCGCGGCTCGTCGAGGGCCGGTCCGCCTAGAGACTCGCCGTCTGACTCGTCGTCGGGTGGCATCGAGCCCGGCGGCAGCGTGTCGTCCGCCTCCGCGGCCTGTCGCTCGTCCTCGGCGTCCTCGGGGAAGCCGCGCGCGGGGCTCGAGGGCTCCCACTCGGATCCCTGCTCCTCCTCGGCCTTCCGGCCGGGGATGCCGGGATCCTGAGGAGTGTCCGGGTCGGTTCCCTCGGCGAGCTCGGGTGGGCGGCCTTCCTTGGTCGGTTCGTCGGTCATGGTGAGGTCTGTACCCGCTCGCAGCACGCTTCACTCGCGTTCGACGAGATCGGCCAGAGCGCCGTCGGCGACGATCCGGCCGTCGCGGAGGAGAAGCGCCCGCGTGCAGAGACGCTCCAGCATCGCGTGATCGTGACCCGCCGCGACCACGATGCCGCCGCGGGAGACGAGCTCGTCGGCCCGCCGCTCTAGCTCGAGGCGAAACTCGTGGTCGAGCGCCTGGTGCACTTCGTCGAGGACGAGAATCTCGGGGTCGGTCTCGTCCGCGACCGCGAACGCGAGCCGCGCCCGCATGCCCTGCGAGTAGCTCGACACGGGCAGCTCGAATGCTTGAGCGAGGCGGCTCCGAGCCTTCGTCCCCTCGAGAGCCGCGGCCGCCCCGGCGCGGGAGAGCCCGCCCAACACGCCGAGCAGGAGCGAGTTCTCCCGCCCCGTCAGAGCGGACGTGAGCCCGGCGCCCGTAGCGAGGAGGGTGGCAAGGCGCCCCTGAACCTCCAGCCGGCCCTCGTCGGGCTCGAGGACACCCGCGAGCACCCGCAGGAGCGTTGTCTTCCCGGAGCCGCTCGGCCCGAGGAGGGCAACAGACTCGCCGGGGCCGATCCGAAACGAGACGTCGCGCAGGCCGTACGTTTCGAGCCCGCGGCGGCGCACCCGGGCGACCGCCGGGGTCATCACGCGGCTCAGCCGGTCGAAGCTGAAGCGGACGGTGACGCCCTCGGCTCGGATGGAAGCGGCCACGTTGCGATGATACGAGCCCGTCTCACTTGAGATCACCTCCCCTATCGGTTTGAATCGACGTCCGTGTCGTCACCCCCAGACCAGAGAACCTCGCGCGGCCCGCAAGCCTCCGTCGGTACGGCCGTGCTCGGCGGCGGTCCCGCCGGGCTGACGGCCGGCTACGTCCTCGGGCTCGCCGGAGAGCGAGGCGTGGTCTTCGAGGCCGACGACGTCGTGGGCGGGATCGCGAAGACCATCCAGTTCGGCGGGTACCGGTTCGATCTCGGCGGCCATCGCTTCTTCACAAAGCTCCGGCCCGTGCAGCGCCTTTGGGAGGAAGTGCTCGGGGACGAGTTCCTCACCAGGAGCCGCCTCTCGCGGATCTACTACGGAGGCAACTACTTCTCTTATCCGCTCGAGGCGCGGAACGTCGTCGGACGGCTGGGCTTCTCCGAGTCTCTCCTCTGCGCTGCCTCCTACGCCGCCGCCCGCACACGTGCCAACCCGAACCCGGAGACCTTCGAGGAGTGGGTGACGGCGCGCTTCGGCAAGCGGCTCTACAAGACGTTCTTCCGTTCCTATACGGAGAAGGTCTGGGGGATACCTGGATCCGAGATCCGCTCCGAGTGGGCCGCGCAGCGGATCAAGAACTTCTCGTTCATGCACGCGCTGCTGTCGGTGCTCGGACTGCAGCGCGGAAACGTGACGACGCTGATCGAGGAGTTTCGCTATCCGCGGCTCGGACCCGGCCAGATGTGGGAGGCCTTCAAGGAGCGCGTCGAGGCGCGCGACGTCCCGGTGCAATTGAACCGGCGCGTGGTCGCGGTAACTCACGACGGCGCCCGGGTCGAGTCGGTGGTCGTCCGGACCGAGGACGGCGACGAGCTCGAGTTCCCGGTCGACGGTGTCGTCTCGAGCATCCCGCTCGCCGAGCTCGTGCTCTCGCTTGAGCCGGCCTGCCCCGTCGAGGTCGCCGAGGCAGCCCGGCGGCTCCGCTACCGCGACCTTTGCCTCGTGGCGCTCATCATGGAGGACGAAGATCTGTTCCCGGACAACTGGATCTACATCCACGATCCCGGCACGAGGGCCGCGCGCGTCCAGAACTTCGGCGCCTGGAGCCCGGACCTGGTCGTGCCCGGGACGAGCTGCCTGGGGGTCGAGTACTTCTGCTTCGAGGGCGACGAGATCTGGGAGATGCCGCCCGAGGACGCGGTGGCCCTGGCGGCGGACGAGTTGGCACACATCGGGCTCATCGACCGCGGCCGCGTGCTCGACGGCGTCAAGGTGCGCGTGCCGAAGGCGTACCCGATGTACGACGCCGCCTACCGCGAGGCCGTTGCGACTCTCCGCGGCTACCTCGCCGCGTTCGAGAACCTGGAGCCGTGCGGGCGAAATGGGCTGCACCGCTACAACAACCAGGACCACTCGATGTGGACGGCGATCCTGGCGACACTGAATCTCGTCGCCGACGCCAGCTACGACGTGTGGTCGGTCAATACCGAGGCGGACTACCACGAGGAGGGCGAGGCGGTCGAGGCGCTCCTCGAAGTCGACCTGGTCTAGCCCTTGAGCACGGCCGGGCGCGTCGTCTCGCAGATCGCGATTACGCCCATCCGCTGTCTCGGCCTGTCATTCCCGGACGAGGTCGAGGTAACGGAGTCCGGCGTCCTCGAGAATCGCCGCTTCCTGCTCGTTGACGAACAGGGCGAGCGCCTGCGGAGCTCCGTCACCTACTGGCCGATCCCGCTCGTCGCGAGCTACGACAAGGAGCGAGAGCTTCTCTCGATCCGGTTCCCCGACGGAACCCTGGCGGCGGGAAGCGCGGTCGAGCTCGGAGAGCACGTCCTCCCGGTCGTCGCCGGCGAACCGGTCCCCTCGCGCGTCTTGGAGGGTCCATGGAGCGAGCCACTCTCGCGGATCGCGGGGAAGTCGGTTCGCGTCGCCCGATCGGAGCAGCCCGGCGCGGCCCTCGTGGAGCCGCTCACGGTGGTCTCCGAGGCGTCGGTGACCCGACTCGGGCAGGAGGCAGGCCACGAGGTCGACGGCCGCCGCTTCCGCATGCTCTTCACCGTCCGAGGTTGCGAGCCGCACGAGGAGGACGGATGGAACGGCCGGCTGGTTCGCCTCGGAGCTGCGGTCGTCCGAGTCGGCGGGCCCGTGCCGCGCTGCGCCCTGACGACGCGGAGCCCCGACACAGGCGAGCGCGATCTCGACACGATGAAGCTCATCAAGGGCTACCGCGGTGTCCGCGACGGCGAGGCGATCGACTTCGGCGTCTACGCGCGCGTCGAGGAGCCTGGCCGCGTGCGGGTGGGTGACCGCGTCGAGGTCAGCTAGCTAGCCGCGGACGACCTCGCGGCCCGTGCGCGCCCCGAGGACGATCCTGAACGCCACAAAGGAGTCTGCGCCCGCGCCGGGAGGGGCCTCGCGTCTCCGCCCTGTCCGCTCTTCGAAGCGCCGGGCGAGAAGCGAACGCGCCGCCTCCGCAGCAGAGCCGGCGAGCTCCTCGTACGTGCCCCAGGCGATGACGCTCTTCCAGCTTCCCGTGGCGGGCTCGTAGCGGTCGATTTCGACGCAGACCTCTGGCGCGGCGCGCATGGTGGCCGTTTTCCGGCCCTCGGCCGTGAGCACGTAGACCGCGCCGCTTTCGTACGCGTAGATGACCGGAACGACGTAGAGCTCTCCGTCCTCGCCGCAGCCAATTCGCGCTACGACCTCCTCGGCCAGAAAGGCCTCGATCTCCTCTGGCCCCAGCTCCCGCACTCGTGAGAGGCTACTCGTCGAGAGCCACGACCCAGCGAGGAGCCCAATGCCCGAGAGCGACCCCACAGCCGTCAGAAGCGCGCAGGCCCTGGCCGACGCGAACGAGTATTTCCGCCAGACGATTGTGACCGGAGAGCACGCGCAGCTCGTCGCGATGACGATTCCACCCGGCGAGGAGATCGGCGAGGAGACGCACGAGGGCGACCAGGTCCTGTCGTTCACAACGGGCAGCGGCGAGGCAGTGATCGATGGAGCATCGAGCCCGATCGCCGCCGGGGACGTGATCTTCGTCCCGGCCGGCACGCTCCACAACTTCGTGAACACCGGCGAGGAGCCGTTGCGGCTCCTGACGATCTATGCGCCACCTGAGCACGAGGCCGGCACGGTGCACAAGACGAGAAAGCGGAAGCAGACGAAGCCGAGGAGCACTAGCGGTCTGTCGCGGCGGAGGGCCTCGCCCGTCGCGGCTCGAAGGTTCCTGGTACGGCCGGAAGATTCCGAGCGGAGTCTTCATGGCTCCGCGAAGCGGAGCCGGACTCCGCTCGGCTAATGGAGCCAGCCGGGCTCGAACCGGCGACCTCCACGCTGCCAGCGTGGCGCTCTCCCAGCTGAGCTATGGCCCCGCAGAGCGAAGTGTAGCGGCCCCATCTTTCGGGCAGGCTCGGCCCATGGAAGACCGCACGCCAAGCAGCGACGATCGCCGGCGTGCGCGGATCAACGCTCCCGCGCTCACGCTCTTCGGCTGGCTCTTTGTGATGGCCGTCGTCCTGATCACGGCCGTGCTGCTGATCGTCTATCTGGCTTAGAGCACGCTCCCTGCCGCTTTCGCGAGCAGGTATGCGTGGATGAACTCGTCCAGGCGCCCGTCGAGGACTGCCTGCGTGTTTCCCTCCTCGAGGTCGGTGCGGTGATCCTTGACGAGCTGGTAGGGGTGGAGGACGTAACTTCGGACGGCACTGCCGCCGAACCCGGTGTCGACAACCTCGCCCCGCTCACGGGCGAGCTCGGCCTCACGGCGCTCCTGCTCGAGCTCGACGAGCCGGGACTTCAGGATCTTCAAGGCGGTCTGCTTGTTGGAAAGCTGTGAGCGCTCGTTCTGGCACTGGACGACGATGCCTGTAGGGACGTGCGTGATTCGAACCGCGGAGTCGGTCTTGTTGACGTGCTGGCCGCCCGCGCCGCTCGCCCGGTATGTGTCGATCCGAAGGTCGGACTCATCGATCTCGACCTCGCCGTCGTCCGCGATCAGCGGGCTCACGATCACCTGGGCGAACGACGTGTGCCGCCGGTGTGCCTGGTCGAAGGGCGAGAGGCGGACGAGCCGATGCTTGCCGCGCTCGGCCTTGAGAGCCCCGTAGGCGTTCTCACCGTTCACCGTGAACGTGGCTGACTTCAATCCGGCCTCCTCGCCCGGGCTCGCCTCGACGTAGGTCGGTCTTGTACGCGCGGTCAGCGGCCCAGCGGAGGTACATCCGGAGCAGCATCTCCGCCCAGTCCTGGGCGTCCGTCCCCCCCGTTGCCGCCTGGATAGAGACGACCGCGTCTCCCGGGTCGTACTCACCGTTGAAGAGCGCGTCCTCCTGCAGCCGCTCGAGCTCACGCCGCAGCGTCACGACGGCTTCCCCGACCTGGCCGGCGGTAGCGGCGTCGTCGTCGTCGCGCGAGAGCTCGGCGAGCTCGCGCAGGTCGGCGGCCTCAGCGGCGAGGCGGTCGTAGGTCTCGAGCCGGCGGGTCAGCCGCGAGTGCTCGGAGGAGGTGCGGGCGCGCGCGGCTCTGGTCGTCCCAGAAGCCGGGCGCACCCATCTCTGCTTCAAGTTCGGTCAGGCGAGCCCGGAGCGTCTCCGGGTCAAAGGTAATCACGGACCCAGTCGAGCTGGGTCCCGATCTCCTCGAGCTCTCGCGAGATAGCAGCATCGTCGGCCATGCAGTCGATGGTACCTGACGGTGCAGGTCGCACCCAGCGCGCGCCGTAGTCGTTGCAGAGTCGGCACAGATCCGTGACCCATGAGTGCGCCTTGCCGCTGTAGGCTCGACGCAGGGGGGAGACCACGGGGGTTCCCCGGGGGAAACCCGCGCGAGAATCCGACCGGCGCTCCGGCCGCCTTAGACTCCGGGCATGCGGCAGCTCGGCGACATCCGCGACCTGCCACTCCAGCAGATCTGGGACGGAATCGCCGGGCGCGTTCTCCACGGCGACGCGCTGACGCTCGGCCTCGTCGAGCTCGAGCCCGGCATCCACTTGCCGGAGCACCAGCATCCGAACGAGCAGCTCGGGATGGTGATCGAAGGCTCGATCACCTTCACCGTCGGCGGCGAGACGGCCGAGCTCGGGCCGGGTGGCACGTGGCGCATCCCGAGCGACACCCCGCACTCAGCGGACGTCGGCCCCGACGGCGCCGTCGTCATTGACGTATTCGCGCCGCTTCGAGAGGACTGGAAGGAGCTCCCGCTCCTCGAGCCGGCACCGCCTCGATGGCCGCCCGAGAGCTGAGAGGGCACCCTTCGAGGCTGCGAAGCAGGGCGAGCTCCCCCCTCCTGGAAGAGGATCGTCGTCATTCCGCCCACGGGGACGGACGCGCGAGCCGCGTACGCTGCTAGCCGGCGTCTGGGGTGGTGAGCGCCTGGGCCGCGGCTTCCGCCGAGTTGATCACCGGGACGACTTCGAAGCGGGCGAGATCGCTCCAAGCGGCCGTCCATTCGTCGAACAGAGCCGGATCATCGGTCTCCATGAGCTGAAAGCAGCGCTCGAGCCTCACGTCGACCCAGCTGTCGACATATTCGAGACCGGCGGGTAGTAGCCGACCTCGAGCTGCAGCGCGCTCGTAGACGGGCTGTGCTCCCGCCACGAACTCCTCGATCACCAGGTAGCGCAACGGCAGCTAGGCGCCGTGGCAGCGCTTGAACTTCTTGCCCGAGCCGCACGGGCACGGGTCGTTGCGGCCGACCCGGTCGTACTCGCTCGCCGTCCGCTGCGTGACCACGCTCGTCGCGCCGACCGACGGCGCCGTCGAGACTCCCGCCATCGCGGCCGCAGCAAGCCGGCCCGAGCCGGCGGCCTGGATCACCTCGGCGCCCGCCAGCTGCTCGTGCTCGTAGACGAGTCCGTCCGCCGTTGCCGCCGGGTGCGGCCGTCGGGGCGAGCTGCTCGGCTTCGTCTGCGCTCGATCTCGACGTGGAAGAGGTAGCGAAGCACCTCCTCGCGGATCTGCGCCCCGAGCTCCTCGAACATCCGGTGCCCCTCGCCGCGGTACTCGACAAGCGGGTCCTTCTGGGCCATGGCCCGAAGGTGGATGCCCTCGCGGAGGTACTCCATCGCCTCCAGGTGCTCGCGCCAGCGGAGGTCGACGACCTGGAGAACGAGGAAGCGCTCGATCTCGCGCATGAGCTCGGGGCCGAACTCTTCCTCCTTGGCCTCGTAGGCGTCGCGCGCGTCGGCCTGGAACTCTTCGACGAGCTCCTCGCGCGGCTTGCCGGCCACCTCGAACTCGGCCGAGTCGAGCTCCGGATCGTAGATCGAACGCAGCTCGTTGAAGAGCCCGTCGAGATCCCACTCCTCGGCGTAGTCGGACTGCGTGTGCTGGAGGACGACCGACTCGACCAGGTCGTCGATCCAGTCGCGGATGTCCTCGGACATGTCCTCGCCCTCGAGGACGCGCCGGCGCTGCTCGTAGATCACCTGACGCTGGACGTTCATGACGTCGTCGTACTTGAGGACGTTCTTCCGCGAGACGAAGTTCTGCTCCTCGACCTTCTTCTGCGCGTTCTCGATCTGCTTCGAGAGGATCGACGCCTCCATGGGCTCGTCGTCCGGCAGCTTGAAGCGGTCGATGATCTTGTAGATCCGGTCGCCGGCGAAGAGCCGCACGAGCTCGTCCTGCGCGGAGAGGTAGAAGCGCGACTCGCCCGGGTCGCCCTGGCGTCCGGAACGGCCGCGAAGCTGGTTGTCGATCCGGCGTGCCTCGTGGCGCTCGGTGCCGAGCACGTAGAGTCCGCCCACCTCGCGCACGCCCTCGCCGAGCTTGATGTCGACGCCGCGGCCGGCCATGTTCGTCGCGATCGTGACCGCGCCGCGCTCGCCGGCGTCGATGATGATCTGCGGCCTCACGCTCGTGCTGCTTCGCGTTCAGGACGTTGTGCTGGATGCCCGGCGCGCGTCAGGAGCTGCGAGAGGTGCTCGGAGACCTCGACCGAGATGGTGCCGACGAGGACGGGCTGTCCGAGCTCGTGGCGCTCCGTGATGTCGGCGATCGCGGCGGCGAACTTCGCCTCGCTGCGTCTTGTAGATGAGGTCGTTCTTGTCGTCGCGCGCGACGGCCTCGTTCGTCGGGATCTCGACCACGCTGAGGTCGTAGATCTCCTGGAACTCCTTCTCCTCGGTCTTGGCGGTGCCGGTCATGCCGGCGAGCTTGTCGTAGAGGCGGAAGTAGTTCTGGAGCGTGATCGTGGCGAGCGTGATGTGCTCCTCCTTGATCGGCACACCCTCCTTCGCCTCGATCGCCTGGTGCAGGCCCTCCGACCAGCGCCGGCCCTCCATGATCCGGCCGGTGAACTCGTCGACGATCTTCACCTCGCCGTCGACGACGACGTACTCGTCGTCGCGCTTGTAGAGGGACTGCGCCTTGAGCGCCCTGGATCAGGTGGTTGACGAGCTGCGCGTTCCGCGGGTCGTACAGGTTGTCGATCCCGAGCGCGCGTTCGACGTGCTCGATCGCGGACTCGCGCGGCGAGACGGTCTTGAACTTCTCGTCGAACTCGTAGTCGGCGTCGTCCTCGGGCTTCACCTGGCCCTTCGGGACGAACTTGGCGGGCACGCCCTCGAGCTCCCGGACGATGCGCGCGAAGTCGTAGTACGTCTTGGCCGCGGTCTCGGGCTCGCCCGAGATGATGAGCGGCGTTCGCGCCTCGTCGACCAGGATCGAGTCGACCTCGTCGACGATCGCGTACGCCGTGGCCGCGCTGCACGGTGGCCTCGAGCGACGTCGCCATGTTGTCGCGCAGGTAGTCGAAGCCGAACTCCGAGTTCGTGCCGTAGGTGATGTCGGCGCGCGTAGGCCTCCCGGCGCTCCGCGAACGGCATCATGTTTCGGATGAACGAGGCGCGCATGCCGAGTGCCTCGTAGACCGGGCTCATCCACTCGGTGTCGCGCTTGGCGAGGTAGTCGTTGACCGTGACGAGGTGGACGTTCTCGCCCGTGAGCGCGTTCAGGTAGAGCGGCATCGTCGCGACGAGCGTCTTTCCCTCGCCGGTCTTCATCTCGGCGATGTCGCCCTCGTGGAGAACGATCGCACCCATCACCTGGACGTCGAAGTGCCGCATGCCGAGCGAGCGCTTCGCCGGCCTCGCGGACGGCGGCGTACGCCTCGAAGACGAGCTCGTCGACGTCCTCGCCGTTCTCGATCCGCTGCTTGAACTCGGCTGTCTTCGCGGCGAGCTCGGAATCCGAGAGGCCTCTCGAAGTCCGGCTCGAGCGTCGCGATGTAGTCGGCCTGCTCGGCCGAGCCGCTTCAGGCGGCGGCCTTCGCCGACCCTGAGCACACGTTCGAGGGCACCGTAGTTCTGAGGCATGTGTCAGTCCAGGGTAGCGGTCAGAGCGGGTCGACAGTGAGCTGCCAGCGCTCGCCGTCCACGTTATCGGCGCGGGCGGCGAACGCCTCGAAATCGAGCTCGCCCGCGCCGCTCGAGCTCTCGGAGCGCGAGGTCGACGGACGGGTCGACAAGGCCTTCGACCGGCCGTCCGTCGAGCGCCGCGGAGAGCTCGCCGTCCGGGGACGAGGGCGACCTCGAGGACGTCGAGCGTCGAGTACGTCGGCAGCTGGATGAGCTCGGCGTTCACGCGACGGGCGCCGGCCGTCCAGGCGGTCTTGCCCCTCGCGGACGAGCGAGGGCCTCGTACGGCGCGCCAGCTCACCGTCCGGTCGAGCGCGGTCGCAATCGCGCTCGTACACCGCCGCGGTGCGTCCGCGCGCCGGCCGACGACACGCGTTCCTCGAACGCCATGAAGCCGAGCTCGGCGAGCGTCTCGCCGGCGAGCTCGGGCAGCTCGACGGCGAGAGTCGCATCCCACTGCCTCGGGCGCGCGAGGCCGGTCACCCGGTCGGCACCCAGCGGAACGCTCCCGGATCTGAGAGCTCGTCCGGGCTCAGGGAGATCTGCGGCTCGATCAGGCCGTAGTTGCCGTCGCGGCGGCGGTACACGACGTTGACCTCGAACGTCTCCGCGTTCTGGAAGACGAAGAAGTCGTGGCCGATGAGCTCGAGCTGGAGAACTGCTTCCTCCGGGCCCATCGGCTTCACGGCGAACTGCTTCGTCTTGACGATCACCGGCTGCTCCTCGTCGCGGCATCGCCTGGACGCACGTCCTCGGCGGGCGCTCCGTGGTTTCGGCCCGAGCCGCGGCGCCGCTTCTCCCGCAGTCGCTGCGCCTGGCGCTCGAGCTTGTCGACGAGCAGGTCGATCGACGCCTTCATGTCCGTCGAGGCCTCGCGGGCACGGATGATCGGGCCCTTCGTCCAGATGGTCGCCTCGGCGACCTGGTTGTCCGAGATCGACGGGTTTCGCTCGACCGCGAGCTCGAGCTCGAGACGGGCCGAGTCGTTCAGATGCTTCTCGAGCTTGCCGAGCTTCTCCTGGGCGTAGCCCTGGAGCGAGGGCGTGACGTCGAGGTTCTTGCCCTTGACCTGAAGTCTCACTGCGGCCTCCTCGTCGGACGTGCGAGGAGCCTACCGCACTCACCTCCCGGGCCAAGAGCGCTAGCGCCGCACCGGTCCGCGCGAGCGTGACGACGTCGACGGTCCGGGCGCCGGCTCGGCGGAGCTCGGTCGCCGCCGCCCGCACCGTTGCACCGGTCGTGTACACGTCGTCGACGAGAGCGATCGCGGCGGCGACAGGCGTCCCGTTGCACGGAAGGCCCCGCGGACGTTCGTTCGGCGCCGGTCCGCGATCGAGTCCTCGCTGCCGCCGACCGCCGCGTCCGGGCGAGCGAGCGTCGAGCGCGAGCTCCCACCGCTCGGCGAGCGTCCCGGCGAGCGCCTCGGCCGTGTTGGTGCCGCGCCAGAGCGTCCGATCGACGGTCGCCCGGCACGTATGTGATCGCGTCCACGTCCGGCTCGCGGCACCACCTCGGCGACGAGCTCGGCGAGCATCGCATCGAGACGCGACAGGCCGCGCTCCTTCCAGGCGGCCACCAGGCGCCGTGCAGGCCCCTCGTAGGCGATCGCCGCCCGGCGCGATCGGAAAGACGCCGTCGCCCCTGGCACTCGGCGCAGCGAGCGACCGGCCAGGCCGTCGGCGCTCCGCAACGCTCGCAGAGGGGCGGACGCAGCCGTCGGAGGGCCGCCCGGCAAGCCGCGCAGAGGAGCGTCTCACCCGTCGCGCACGCCGCGCAGCGAACCGGGACGAGGAGATCGAGGAGCGGAGGTGCCCGAGACCACATGCAACGAGGATGGCAGGGAAAAGCGTGCACGAGTGGTGCGCGCTGTTCGTGCCGTTGTGTGCCGGACTCGCGCCAGAGTGCTACTGGTCGCGGCGGCCGGGATAGCGCGACGATGCTCTCGGCGAGCTTGGACGCATCTCCGAAGATTCCGGCGATCGCAAGGCCCTCGTCCGGCACGACGCTGCCCGGGCAGGAGCGCCGCCCGCCGGATCGCCGCCTTCTCTCCGACCGTCGCAGTCCGCACCGATGGCGGCAGGGCCGCGTACCTGAGCTTCAGGCCCGATGCGCACGTTCCGGCCGAGCACGAGCGGGGGCTCGAGGGTCGCGGTCGAATCGATGCTGCAGCTCGGGCCCATCCAGATCCCCGGAGTCACCTCGCGTCCCGGGATGTCGACGCGCACGTGGCCACGCACCGCGTCGAGGATCGAGTTTCTGAGCTCGTCGAGATCGCCGACGTCGTTCCAGTAGGACATCGTCGTGTAGGCGTAGAGCGGCTCGTTCGCGGCGACGAGGCTCGGCCAGAGATCTCGCCCGAAGTCGAAGGGCGTTCCCTCCGGGATCCGCGCGAGAAGCTCCGGCTCGATCACGTAGACGCCGCAGTTCGCCAGGTTCGACCGAGCTTCGTCCGGCCGTGGCTTCTCCTGGAAGCCGGTCACACGCGTGTCTCGCGGTCGAGAATCACGACGCCGTAGGCGGACGGGTCGGCGACCGGCTTGACGGCGAGCGTCGCGAGGGCGCCCGTGCTCTTCGGTGATGGCCGAGGAGCGCCGTGACGTCGATGTCGTGCAGACCATCGCCGGAGGTGACGAGGATGGTTTCACCGCCCCACAGATCCTCGAGCGTCTTCGTCCCGCCGGCGGTGCCGAGCAGCTCGTCCTCGTGCGACCAGTGGATCTCCAGTCCGAGATCGGAGCCGTCTCCGAAGTACGTCGTGATCAGGTCGGGAAACGCATGCAGGTTGATGCCGACCTCCCGGATCTCATGACGGTGGAGCAGGTTCAGGAGGTGATGCAGGACCGGCCGATTCGCGATCGGCATCATCGGCTTCGGGATGAAGTCGGTGAGCGGCGCGAGCCTCGTCCCGAGCCCCGCGGCCATGACCATTGCCTTCACTGTGGCACCGCCTCGCGGCCTCGCATCCGGTTCTTTGCCTCGCCCACGCGTCTGAGATCGGGAACGGCGATGCGAGCAATGACATCACCGATCGACCTGCTCGGGTTCGAGGGTTCCGGCCGAAGCCGGCGCCGCGCCTAGGTGCCCTCGTCCCAGGAAGCCAGGTATCGCTCCTGCTCCTCGGTGAGCGTGTCGATCTCGACGCCGAGCGTCTCGAGCTTCAGGCGTGCGATCTCGCGGTCGATGTCGGAGGGCACGTCGTAGACGCGCGCGCTCGAGCTCGTCGGCGTGCGAGACGACCCACTCGGCCGAGAGCGCCTGGTTCGCGAAGCTCATGTCCATGACCGCGGCCGGATGCCCCTCGGCGGCGGAGAGGTTCACGAGCCGGCCGTCCGCGATGAGGTAGATGCGGCGATCGTCGGAGAGCGTGAACTCCTCGACGTTCGGACGCGCGACCTGAACCGATGTCGCGAGCTCCTGGAGTGCGGGGATGTCGATCTCGACGTTGAAGTGGCCCGTGTTGGCCAGGACGGCGCCGTCCTTCATGCGCTCGATGTGCTCGCGGGCGATGACGCCCTTGTCACCCGTCGCCGTGCAGAAGATGTCGCCGACCTGGCAGCGTCCAGGAGCGGGAGAACCTCGAAGCCGTCCATGAGCGCCTCGAGGGCGCGCATCGGGTCGACCTCGGTGACGATCACGTGCGCGCCCATGCCGCGGGCCCGCATTGCGACGCCGCGCCCGACCCAGCCGTAGCCGGCGATGACGAACTTTCGGCCGGCCAACAGGATGTTCGTCGCGCGGATGATTCCGTCGACCGTCGACTGACCGGTGCCGTAGCGATTGTCGAAGAGGTGCTTCGTGCTCGCCTCGTTCACTGCCACGATGGGGTACGCGAGGTCTCCCTGCGCCTCGAGCGCACGAAGACGGATGACGCCGGTAGTCGTCTCCTCGGTGCCGCCCACGATGTCGCCCAGAAGCTCGCGCCGATGCTTGTGGAGGATCCCGACGACGTCGGCGCCGTCGTCCATCGTCAGGTGCGGCCGGAGCCTCGACGGCGGCGGTGATGTGGGAGTAGTACGTGTCGTTGTCCTCGCCCCGGATCGCGAACACCGGGATGCCGTACTCCTGGACGAGCGCCGCGGCGACATCGTCCTGCGTCGAGAGCGGGTTGGACGCACAGAGATACGACCTCTGCGCCGCCCGCCTTCAGCGTGCGGGCGAGATTCGCCGTCTCGGTCGTGACGTGGAGGCAGGCCGCGACCCGAAAGCCGCTCAGCGGTTGCTCGTCGCTCGAAGCGCTCGCGGATCGCCGCCAGGACGGGCATCTGCCGGTCGGCCCACGTCGATCCGCGTGACGCCGAGCGGCGCGAGCGCGAGATCCTTGACGTCGTGTTGCGGTGCCGTGGTCGCCATGCCGCGCGACAGTGTACGAAAAGACAACGTGCGACGCCGCGACGGCTGCCGCTCAGTCCGCGGGCCGCCGCCAGAGCCGGCCGCGGCTCTATCTCGCGCGCGTACACTACGGATCCCCCGGCCTCCTCCCCAGGCGATCGTAAGTCGGAAATCGTGACGTGTGGTGCGCGGTTCGTGCCGAGACACACCTGGAGGCGTGTCGGAACACCGAAGCGCGACGCCGGTCGCACGCGGCAAACCGAGCCGCCACGAAAGGCTCGGCCTAGTCGGCTCCGTCCGTAGCGAGTCCTCTAGGCGCACGACGTCGTCGAGCTCCGGTGTCGACGCCTCGAGCACGACCGCGTCCTCGAGCGCGCGCCAGCGGTGAACGACTCCCGGCGTCAGGTGATACGCCTTTCCCGGGCCGACGACCTCGACGTCGAGCGGCCCGCCGGGATCGCCGATCTCGAGCTCGATCCGGCCCTCGTGGACGTAGATGACCTCGTCCTTCCTGCGGTGGAACTGGAGGGAGAGCTGCTCGCCCTGCCGGATGAACAGCACCTTGCCGCTGTAGCGATCCGTCCGCGCGAACAGGATCTCGTACCCCCACGGTTTCTCGACTCGCTCGACGCTGTGGGCGAAGCGGTCGAGGTCGAGGAGGTTCGGCGACGTGTCGCCCACGCGGGCGGTCCTACTCGCGTGCCGGACGGCCAGTCAAGAGGCCGAGCCGCCCGCCGCGGGCGGACAGGTGCTCGTCGGCCAGCCGTAAGATCCTTCGGCGTGTTCACGGTGAGCCAGACGCCGTCGTGACGGAACGCGCCGAGCCGCCCGTCCGCCGCGAGCTCGGGAAACGTCGTCGTCTCGTGGTCGCCGCGCTCGGGAAGCCGGTCGAGCGCGCCCGGGCCGAGGACGTAGACGCCGCAGCTCACCCACTCGTCGAGTGGGGCGCCCTCGCGGAACCCGGTCACGCGATCGCCCTCGAGCTCGACGAGACCGAACGGCGAGCTGAGGCCGCGCGACGACGATCGTCGCGTCGACTCCTCCGCGCCGATGCTGCGCCCAGACCTCACTGAGGTCGGCGTCCAGCAGCTCGTCGCCGTTCAGGGCGAAGCAAGGGCCGTCCTCCCGCCGCTCGCGCGGCAGCAAACCGAAGCCCTCCTCCCCGGCCCGAGCGGCTCAGGCTCCTCGACGGCACGATCTCCGGGCCGAGCCGCCGAGCTCGCGCCTCGAACGACGCTCCCTGGCCCGCGCACAGCTCACGATCACGCCGCTCGACACCCGCCGCCGCCAGACGCTCGACCGGTACGCGGCCAGCGGCCGTGCCGGCGACCGGGACCGAGCGCCTTCGGGCCTGCCGCCCGCGGCGTCGCCGAGGCGCTCGGCCTTCCCGCCGGCGAGGATGATCGCCTCCACTACGGCTCGGAGCTCGGACTGCGGCTCCGGTGTCTCCGGGAGCTCGGAGAGGAGCGACGACGCCCGCCCGATGCCCTCGTAGACGAAACCCGCCGCCCGCGCGGCGCTCGGGTCGAGCAGGTTCCGTCCGTCGCACGATCACCGGTCGTCGCATCGCGTCTCGCACCTCCGGCGACAGGAGCTCGCGAAGCTCGCGGCCACTCCGTCACGATCACCGCCGCGTCGGCATCCCGCACCGCCTCGAGCACCGTCTCGTCGGAGGTCGACTCCGGAGAGCAGCTGCCGCGCCTCCTCGAGCGCAACCGGGTCCCAGCCGCGCACCTCGGCGCCTTCGGCCGAGAGCCGGCCGGCGAGCACGATGCTCGGCGCCTCGCGCATGTCGTCGGTGTTCGGCTTGAACGCGAGCCCGAGGAGCGCGACCCGCTTGCCGCGGAGCGAGCCGAGGTGCTTCGACGAGCTTGTGGACGACGCGCCGCTTCTGGAGCTCGTTCACCTCGATGACCGCGTTCAGGAGCTGGAAGTGGTAGCCCGAGTTCGCCGCGAGCTGCTTCAGCGCGAGCGAGTCCTTCGGGAAGCAGCTGCCGCCGTAGCCGATTCCGGCGCGCAGGAAATGCGGGCCGAGGCGGTGGTCGAGGCCGATCCCCTCGGCGACCTTGACGACGTCGGCGCCGGTCGCTTCGCAGACGTTCGCGATCTCGTTGATGAAGCTGATGCGCGTCATGAGGAACGCGTTCGAGGCGAGCTTGATCATCTCGGCGGAGGCGACGTCGGCGCGGACGACCGGTGCGCCGAGCGGCTCGTAGAGCGCAGCCACCGCATCGGCGTCCGCCTCCGCGAAGGCGCCGACCACGACGCGGTCGGGGTGCGTGAAGTCCCGGATGGCCGTGCCCTCGGCCAGAAACTCCGGATTGGAGACGTAGCCGACGTGCGCGAGTCCGCGTGCGTCGAGCTCGCTCTCGGATCGACTCCCCTGTCCCGACCGGCACGGTGCTCTTCATGACGAGGAGGACGCGGCTATCGACCTCGGGCAGCTCGTCGAGAACACGTGAGACGGCCGACAGGTCCGCGTCGCCCGAGTGAGTCGACGGCGTCCCGACGCAGACGAATGACGATGCGAGCCCTTCGAACACATCCGAGACGTCGAGCGTGAACCGAAGCCGTTCGCGTTGCGCTCGAGGAGCTCCTCGATGCCCGGCTCGTGGAACGGCGCGCGGCCCTGCTCGAGCTCGGCGATCCGCTCGGGAAGCGACGTCGCGAACGACGACGTCGTGGCCGAGCTCGGCGAAGCACGCTGCCGTCACCGTGCCCGACCCAGCCGGCCCCGAGAACGCCGATCGGCTGCTTCTCCATCAATCTGAGTGTAGAGCGGCCCTGCGGCCGGACTAGGGCCGTGCCGGCTTCAGGCCCTGGGCGATCGCGAGCATCGTCTCGTTCGACAGCGAATCGAGGAGCGTGTTCACGACCCAATAGGCCGCCCCGTTCTCTTCGAACGCAACCAGTGGAGTTCGGTTGCCGCTGAAGAAGAGCTTGTACTCGCGACCCTTGATCGTCTTCGTGACGCTTGCGCCGTCCAGGACGGGAGCGTCCGCCCAGGTCGTCTGCTGGATCCCCCAGTACTCGATCCCGTCCGGCGACTGGTACGTGATCCGGAGCGCCTGCTCGCCGTTCAGCCGGTAGGCGCGAACCCCCTCGAGCGTGGAGAGTTGGGCGCCCGTCTCGATCACGTTCGGGGCGAGCACCGGGAAGTCGAGCCGGCGTGCGACCGGGGCGAGCGCGGCCTTTGTCGTGCTGTCAGTCGAGACCGTAGGCTTCTGCCGCGGCGGGGGTGCCTCGCCGCGCGGCGGCGCGAGCGTGCCGTGGAACGTCTGCCCCACGATCACGCGCACCGTCGTCTCCAGGGGCGCATCAGCGGGGGCCTCCTCGACGGTCGCATCGACGAACAGATCAGCCGAGCTCCTCGGCCGCCAGCTCCGACTCCGGCGTCGTGGGCGAGTACACGACCGTCGTCTCGAAGTGGTCGAAGCGGTCGGCGTTGCCGCCGTTCGCCGCCGTGTAGCCACGTCGGCCGAGGAGGTAGGCAGCGTCGTCGGCCGAACCGGCGACTCCGTTCCCGTTCAGAACCTCGACCGACACTTCGGAAGGTGGTGGGCCCGTGGGCTCCTCCGTGGCGGACTCCGTGCCGGTTGCGGCTGCGATGGCCCGCTCGGCCGCCGCTGGATCCGGGTGGAGGAACTTCTCGACGGCCTCGTCGACCGTCTCCGGCGAGGCCTGGAGGAGGTAGGTGCCCGGCACCTCGGACAGCGTTTCTAGGCGGGTCTGCTGGAAGGCGCCGCCCGGCAAGCTCGTAGAGGAGCCTCGCGTAGCCGTAGACCGTGCTGAAATCCAGGGTCTCTCCGCCCCCGACGCTCGACCTCGACGTTCTGGGTGACCGTCCGGACGATCGCTGGGATCTTCGTCACCGACGAGAAGCTCGACACCTGCTGCTTGAACGCCTTCACGAACTCCTGCTGGCGTGCGTTCCGGTACAGGTCGGAGTCGGTGTGCCGGTAGCGGACGTAGTCGAGCGCCTGCACGCCGTCCAGCCGCTGATAGCCCGGGTGGAGGTCGATCCGGTCGTAGGTCTGCCCGTAACCGAGTCCTGCGTTGTCGTTGAAGTAGCGCCGGTCAACGTCCATGTAGACGCCGCCCATCTCGTCCGACGATCTCCTGGAAACCCTGGAAGTTGACCGTGATCAGGTAGTTGATCGGGATCCCCGTGAGCTGCTTGACGGTCTCGAGCGTGCCCTTTCGGTCGCAGGCCGTGAACGCCTCGTTGATCCGCCCGACGAAGGCCGGCTGACCCTGGCACCCGGGGATCTCGACCGAGAGGTCGCGCGGGAAGGAGAGCATCGAGACCGCCTCACGATTCGGGTCGATGCGGATGAGCATGATCGTGTCGGAACGGGAGCTCGGCGGCGCGCCCGTCACCCGGGCGCTTGTCGTAGCCGATCACCATCGCGACCGTGGGCTCGCCCGGAAGCGGGACTTCGAGCACCTCCTGGGCCTCGATCGCCTCGGGGGTGTGGGCGCTCACGGCCGACACGCTCTCGTTCAGGTAGAGCCAGAAGCCCCCCGCCAGGGCGCCGACCGCCACGAGCACGGAGACGAGGAGGGCAAAGAGGATGCGCCCGACGCGGCGCAACCGGCTGCGCCTCCGCGGCGTGTAGCGCGTCAGCGGCGCCAGGGGCGAGAGCGGCGGCAGCGTCGCGTGACCGTTCGCTGATCCGTTGCGGCCGGTGCCTCGCTTGAGCGTGGTCTTCATAGAGAGAAGTCGCCCGGGGCGGCGACCGGCCGAGGATAGCGAAGGCGGCGGTGGGCTCTCGGGGGAAGCCGCGCTACGCGGGCACGGGCTCGCGGGCGTAGCCGAGGTTGGGCCGAGCCATCGCTCGGCCTCTTCGACGCTCATTCCCTTGCGCCCTGCGTAGTCCTCGACCTGGTCTCTGCCGATGCGCCCGACGGAGAAGTAGCGCGCCGCGGGATGGCCGAGGTAGATGCCGCTCACCGCCGCGGCCGGCATCATCGCGTAGCTCTCGGTGAGCTCGATTCCGACGGCCTCGGCGTCGAGGAGGTCGAAGAGCTTTCGCTTCTCGGAGTGATCGGGACAGGCCGGGTAGCCGAAGGCGGGCCGGATGCCGCGAAAGCTCTCCGCGATCAGCTCGTCGTTTCGCGTGCCTCGGGCCGGTCTCGTACCATCCGCGCCGCGCCTGCTCGTGGAGGTACTCGGCGAACGCCTCGGCGAGCCGGTCGGCTAGCGCCTTGGCCATGATCGCGCGGTAGTCGTCGTGTTCCGCCTCGAAGCGCGCCGCAAGCTCATCGGCGCCGATCCCGGCCGTCACTGCAAACGCGCCGACGTGATCACCGGCGGGCGCGACCCAGTCCGCGAGGCAGCGGTTGGGGCGGGCGTCTCCGTGTGCCGCCTGCTGGCGGAGGAAACAGAAGCGCGTGTTCCCGACCACCACGTCGTCGCCCTCGGCCCGGGCGGGCCAGAATCCATAGACGCCGCGCGCGGAAAGGAGCTCGTCGCGGACGATCTCGTCGAGTAGCTCCTGTGCGTCCTCGAAGACCTCCCGCGCGGCCGGCTGCTCCAGGATCGCCGGGTAACGGCCCTTGAGCTCCCAGGCGTGAAAGAAGAACTGCCAGTCGATGTACTCGCGGAGCGTCGCGAGGCCGGGCTCGACGACGCGGGTGCCCGTGAACTCAGGCGTCGCGAGGTCGTCGAACTCGACGCGCTCGCGGTTCCCGCGGGCAGCCGCGATCGACGCGAGCGGCTTTCGCTCCCGCTCGCTGTGCTGGACGCGGAGCTGCTCCTGCTTCTCCCGGTTCTCGCGGTCGAGCGTCTGGCGCCGCTCGTCGTGCAGGAGATCCGAGACGACGCCCACGACGCGCGAGGCATCGAGGACGTGCACCGTCGGGTTCGAGTACGCGGGCGCGATCCTTACAGCCGTGTGCTGCTTCGAGGTCGTGGCGCCGCCGATCAGAAGCGGCAGCGACAGGCCTCGACGCTCCATCTCGTTCGCCACGTTCACCATCTCGTCGAGCGAGGGCGTGATGAGCCCGGAAAGCCCGACGACGTCGCAGCCTTCCTCCTCGGCGGTGTCCAGGATCCGGTCCGCTTGCACCATGACCCCGAGGTCGAGGACCTCGTAGCTGTTGCAGCCCGAGCACGACCCCGACGATGTTCTTGCCGATGTCGTGCACGTCGCCCTTGACTGTCGCGAGGACGATCTTGCCCTTGCCGCGGCCGTTGCCGCCCTGCGCCTCCTTCTCCGCCTCCATGTAGGGCTCGAGGTAGGCGACGGCGCGCTTCATGGCGCGGGCGCTCTTCACGACCTGCGGCAGGAACATCTTCCCGGAGCCGAAGAGGTCGCCGACGATCGCCATGCCGTCCATGAGCGGGCCCTCGATGACGTCGAGCGGGCGCTCCGCCCTCTGACGCGCCTCCTCGGTGTCCTCCTCGATCCAGTCGACGACCCCGTGGACGAGTGCGTGCGCGAGGCGCTTCTCCACCGGCTGCTCGCGCCACGAGAGATCCTCCTCGCGCTTCACGCCGCTCGCCTGCACCGTGGCTGCGAAGGCCACGAGCCGCTCGGTGGCGTCGGAGCGCCGGTTGAAGACGATGTCCTCGACGTGCTCGAGCAGGTCGGGCGGGATGTCCTCGTAGACCATGAGCTGGCCCGCGTTCACGATCCCCATGTCGAGCCCGGCGCGAATCGCGTGGTAGAGGAAGACCGCGTGGATCGCCTGGCGGACGGTCTCGTTGCCGCGGAACGCGAAGGAGAGGTTCGAGACGCCTCCGGAGATCTTCGAGCCCGGGCAACGCTCCTTGATTCGCGGGATCGCCTCGATGAACTCCTTGGCGAAGTCGGCGTGCTCCTCCATCCCGGTCGCGATCGCGAGGATGTTCGGGTCGAAGACGATGTCCTCGGGCGGGAAGCCGACCTCGTTCACGAGCAGGTCGTAGGCGCGGCCGCAGATCGCGACCTTCCGGTCTGCGGTGTCGGCCTGGCCCTGCTCGTCGAACGCCATGACGACCGCACCCGCGCCGTAGCGGCGCACCGTGCGCGCCTTCGTCGAGGAAGTCCTCCTCCCCCTCCTTCAGGGAGAGCGAGTTGACGACGCCCTTGCCCTGGACGCACTTGAGTCCGGCCTCGATCACCGTCCAGCGCGAGCTGTCGACCACGATCGGGAGCCGCGCGATCTCGGGCTCGGTGGCGACGAGGTTCAGGAAGGTCGTCATCGCCTCCTCGGACTCGAGGAGGTCGGCGTCCATGTTCACGTCGAGGAGGTTCGCGCCGCCACGCACCTGGTCGAGCGCGACGTCGAGCGCCGCCCTGGAAGTCGCCTGCCTCGATCAGTCGCCGGAAGAGCGCCGAGCCGGTGACGTTCGTTCGCTCGCCGATCATCGTGAAGTTCGAGTCCGGGAAGATCGAGAACGGCTCGAGCCCGCTGAAGCGCGTGACGCCGATTGCCGTTTCGGGACGCGTCTCGGGGTCAGGCCGCGGGCGGTCGTCCGCGATGGCCCTGACGTGGTCGGGGGTCGTGCCGCAGCAGCCGCCGACGACGTTCACCAGCCCCGCGTCAGCGAACTCGCGCAGGAAGCCGCTCGTGTCCTCGGGCTCCTCGTCGTAGCCGCCGAAGGCGTTCGGCAGGCCGGCGTTCGGGTGGCAGGAGACGTACGTCGGCGCGATCCGGGCAAGCTCGGCGACGTACGGCCGCATCTCCTTCGCGCCCAGCGAGCAGTTGACGCCGACGATGAGCGGCTCGGCGTGCTCGACGGAGGCCCAGAAGGCCTCGATCGGTCTGGCCCGAGAGCGTCCTCCCGCTCCGGTCGACGATCGTGACGGAGATCCAGAGCGGGACGTCGACGCCCATGCTCTCCATGACGTCCTGGGCAGCGACGATCGCGGCCTTCGCGTTCAGCGTGTCGAAGACCGTCTCGACGAGGAGCAGGTCGACCCCGCCGTCGACGAGGCCGCGGATCTGCTCCGCGTAGGAGTCGCGCACCTGGTCGAAGGTGACGCGCCGGATAGGCCGGGTCGTCGACCTTGGGCGAGAGCGAGAGCGTCTGGTTCAACGGGCCGACCGAGCCGGCGACGAACCGGCGGCCGCCCTCGGCCTCGTCCGCGGCCTGCCGGGCGAGCCGCGCGCCTTCGACGTTCATGTCGTAGACCGCGTCCTCGAGTCCGTAGTCGGCCTGGCCGATCGAGGTCGCCGTGAACGTGTTCGTGGTCGTGATGTCCGCGCCCGCGGCGAGGTACTGCCGGTGGACGTCGAGGACGACGTCCGGGCGGGTCAGGTTCAGGATGTCCGGATCGCCCTTGACGTCGCGCGCGTGGTCGCGAAACCGCTCGCCGCGGTAGTCGGCGTCCTCGAGTCCCTGGCGCTGGAGCATCGTGCCCCAGGCGCCGTCGAGCACGAGGATGCGCTCGGCTAGAAGCTCGCGAAGAGTGGTCGCGACGGAGGGCTTGGTTGCGGTTGCCACGGAGGGATTGTGCCCCACGGAGTCGCGCCGGGAGCTCCGCCCACGCCGGTCTCGGCTAGCCCAAGTCGAATCGCGCCGCCTTTCGCGCGATTCGACTGTCAATGGAGCGGAGGCGAAGCCGGAGCGTTTACGGCGCGTGTGACTAACCGATCGGCTTGCTCTCAGGCTCTGCCGGCGACCTCGATCTTGTTCTCGGCGTGCTTGAGGCGCTGCTCGAGCTTCCAGCGGTCGACGTCCTCGTCGTCACCGGCTCGCTCGAGCTCGCCCTGGAGCCGCTCGACCTCGCGCCGCGCCTCCTCGACGTCGATGTCGCCCGCGGCGACGGCGTCGTCGACGAGCGCGATCGCGCGGTCCTGCTGCACCTTGAAGAAGCCCGGCCCGGTGGCGAACCACGACCAGTCGCCGTCGGCCTTGACCCGCGTCTCGCCCGCACGGAGCATCGCCACGAGCGGCGCGTGGCGCGCGAGGACGCCGATCTCGCCGGCGTCGCCGGGCACGACGATCATCTCGACCTCGCCCTCGAACGCCGCGCCCTCAGGCGTCACGAGCGAGAGCTCGAACGTGCGGGTGCCTCCCTCGTCGGCCATTAGGCCGTCGCGGGCTCGGGCTCGCGCTCGGTCTCCGAGGACTCCTCGTCTTCCTCGGAGCCGCCGTTCTCGCGCTCGTCCGTCGGCTCGTCTCGGACGCTTTGTCCTCGTCGCCGGCCATCTCGCTGCCCCGCTCGACGGCCTCCTCGATCGTGCCGACCATGTAGAAGGCGCCCTCGGGCAGATCGTCGTGCTTGCCCTCGAGGATCTCGGTGAAGCCGCGGATCGTGTCGTCGAGCCGGACGAACTTGCCCTGGCGTGCCCGGTGAACTGCTCCGCGACGAAGAACGGCTGCGAGAGGAAGCGCTGGATCTTGCGGGCGCGCTGGACGACGACCTTGTCCTCGTCCGAGAGCTCCTCCATGCCGAGGATGGCGATGATGTCCTGGAGCTCCTTGTAGCGCTGGAGCATCTCCTGCACGCCCGTCGCGGTCCGGTAGTGCTCGTCCGAGACGACGCCGGGCTGCATGATCCGCGAAACCGAGTCGAGCGGGTCGACCGCCGGGTAGATGCCCTGCTCGGTGAGCGCGCGGCTCAGGGTCGTCGTCGCGTCGAGGTGGGCGAACGTGTTGGCCGGGGCGGGGTCGGTGAGGTCGTCGGCCGGGACGTAGATCGCCTGGATCGACGTGACCGAGCCCTGGCGGGTCGAGGTGATCCGCTCCTGGAGCTGGCCCATCTCGGTGGCGAGCGTCGGCTGGTAACCGACCGCGCTCGGCATCCGGCCGAGGAGCGCCGAGACCTCGGAGCCGGCCTGGACGAACCGGAAGATGTTGTCGATGAAGAGGAGGACATCCTGGCCCTGCTCACGGAAGTACTCGGCCATCGTGAGGCCGGAGAGGCCGACCCGAAGGCGCGCTCCCGGCGGTTCGTTCATCTGGCCGAAGACGAGCGCGGTCTTGCCGATGACGCCGGACTCGGTCATCTCGAGGTAGAGGTCGTTCCCCTCGCGCGTGCGCTCGCCCGACGCCGGTGAAGACCGAGAGGCCCGAATGCTCCTCGGCGATGTTCCGGATCAGCTCCTGGATGAGCACGGTCTTGCCGACTCCGGCGCCGCCGAAGAGGCCGACCTTGCCGCCCTTCACGTACGGCGCGAGGAGGTCGATGACCTTGATGCCGGTCTCGAAGATCTCGACGGTCGGCTGCAGCTGCTCGAAGTCAGGCGCATCGCGGTGGATCGGCCAGCGCTCGTCGCCGCTCACGTCTCGCCCTTGTCGTCGATCGTGTCCCCGAGCACGTTGAAGAGCCGCCCGAGCGTGCCCTGACCGACCGGCACGGTGATCGGCGCACCGGTGTCCTCGACGTCGACGCCACGCGCGAGGCCGTCCGTCGAGTCCATCGCGACGGCCCGGACGCGGTCATTGCCCGAGATGCTGCTGCACCTCGGCGATCAGGTCGACGGCCGGCCGGCCGTCCTCGCTCGGGGACCTCGATCCGGACGGCGTTGTAGATCTCGGGGAGCTCTCCGGGGAAGACCGCGTCGATGACGACGCCCTTGATCTCGACGATCTGGCCGACCTTCTCGTTCTCTGGCAAAGGATCTCCTGGCTCGCTGGCTGGGCCTGTACTCGGGCGGCCAGTTTAGCCGCGTGCCGAAGCCCACCGCCGAGCCAAAGAGCCTCGACACACGGCGGGCGGCACAAAGATCCCGCCCCGGTTCGCTTTCGGCTAGAAGCGGAGGCGGATTCCGTTCGGCTAGACGACTCCGCCTTGTCTCCCCGGGGGAGCCACGGGCTGCTGCGCCGGCTTCAGTGGCTTTGCCTTCAGGAAGCTGATCTCGGGATCCCCGGCGCCCGAGGAGAGGAAAGCGAACTCGGCCTGGTTGGCGGTGACGGTTGCCTGCGGCTGCCCGCCCACGGAGCTGCCGAGGAAGGCGAGCCCCGCCGCGAGCGCGACGATCGTCGCTGCGGCGAGGACGCGCACCGCAGCCACCATCCGCCTCGGCTTCGCGGGCAGGACGAGAGGTCGCTCGGGACGCTCCTGCGGCGCCGCCCGAACGACGGCCGTGAGCTCCCGCATCCCCGCGACGAAGGTGTCGCAGCCGGGGCAGCGCGTCAGATGGTCGTCCAGGAGCATGCGCTCGATCTCGCCGAGGTCGTCGTCGAGCTCGAGCGAGGCCCAGGCGCGAGCGCGCTCGCAGAGCGGGTCCAGCATGGAGTGCATTTCATCAGGTTTGACGAAGGCTGAGGGCGTCCGGTTAGTCCACCGCCGCCGGGAGGACGGCTGCTACGCGTGGGCTTGCCGCTGGAGCTCGCCGCCCGACTCGAGCGGGTACCAGCACGCGACCTCGTGGTTCCGCCCGACCGCGCCGAAGGGCGGGAACTCCTCACGGCAGTTCTCCGGGACGCCTTCCTCGGTGCCCGCCACCGCGCGGGCCTTCGGGCAGCGAGGATGGAAGGGGCAGCCCGAGGGAGGATCGACCGGCGAGGGGACGTCGCCCTGGAGGACGATGCGCGACTTGACGTCACTGCGGTTGGCGTAGCCCTTCGGCACCGCGGAGAGCAGGGCGGCGGTGTACGGGTGCTTCGGGTCGTCGAGGATCTCGTCGGCGTCGCCGTACTCGACGATGTGGCCGAGGTACATGACCGCGATCCGATCGGAGACGTGCCGAACGACGCCGAGGTCGTGCGAGATGAAGAGGTATGTGAGGTTGAAGTCCTCCTGGAGCCCCTGAAGCAGATTCAGGATCTGCGCCTGGATCGACACGTCGAGCGCCGACACGGGCTCGTCGCAGACGATCAGCCGCGGAGAGAGCGCCAGGGCCCGCGCGACCCCGATCCGCTGCCGTTGGCCGCCCGAGAACTCGTGCGGATACCGGTTGAAGTGCTCCGGGTTCAGGCCGACACGGTCCATCAGCTCCTGGACGCGGCGCTTCGTGTCCCCCTCCGTGTGGTGGATCTTGAACGGGGTGCTGATGATCGTTCCGACCGTCTGGCGCGGGTTCAGCGACGCGTACGGGTCCTGGAACACCATCTGCATCTGCCGCCGGTAGGGCCGCATGTGGCGGGCGGAGAGCTTCGTGATGTCGTTGCCCTCGAACATCACCGAACCCGCGCGTCGAGTCGAGGAGCCGCATGACCAGCCTCGCCGTCGTCGACTTGCCGCAGCCCGATTCGCCGACGAGCCCGACGGTCTCGCCGGGATAGATGTCGAACGAGACGTCCTCGACCGCGTGAACACGGGCAACCTCGCGCTGGATGAGGATGCCCTGGGTGATCGGGAAGTACTTCGTGAGCCCGCGGACGGAGACGAGCGCGTCCTTGTCGGGCCCGCTCGCTGCGCGCTCCGTGATGGTCGTCGCCGTGTCGGTCATACCGCTGCCTTCAGCCTGCGAGCCTCACGAGTCTCCCAGAGCCGGCGCTTGTCGTCCACGCTCAGGTGACAGGCCTCGGGGTGGCCGCCGCCGCGATCCTCGAGAGCAGGTCTCTCCTTGTCGCACGGCTCGAAGCGATGTGGGCAACGCGGGTGGAAAGGACACCCCGGCGGGACACGGATCAGGGAGGGCGGTGAGCCCTCGATCGGGATCAGGCGCGTTCCCTTCTGGGTCACCACCGGGATCGACTCGAGGAGCCCCCATGTGTACGGGTGGAGTGGCTGCTCGAAGAGCGTCTCCTTCGTGGCGATCTCCACCGCCCGGCCGGCGTACATGACCATGACCGCTGTGAGCCACGTCGGCGACGACGCCGAGGTCGTGCGTGATCAGGATCACGCCGATGTTGAAGTCGCGCTTGACCTTGTCGATGAGCTCGAGGATCTGCGCCTGAACGGTGACGTCGAGGGCGGTCGTCGGCTCGTCGGCGATCAGGAGGTCAGGATTGTGGACGAGGGCCATGGCGATCATCGCCCGCTGGCGCATGCCGCCCGAGAACTGGTGCGGGTAGTCCCGATAGCGCTCTCGCGGCTTCGGGATGCCAACCGCCGCGAGGAGATCGACCACGCGCTCGCGCGCCTTGTCCTTCGCGACGTCCTCGTGGGCGTGAATCGCCTCGGCGATCTGGTCTCCGACGCGATACATCGGGTGGAGGCACGCGAACGGGTCCTGGAAGATCATCGCCAGTTCCTTGCCGCGCACCTTTCGGAGATCGTCCGGCGGCAAGGTCAGGAGATCGCGGCCCCGAAAGATGATCTCGCCCGTGATGTCGGCGGTCTTCCGGTTCGTGAGCCCGAGCGCCGTCAGGCAGGTGACGCTCTTACCGGAGCCGGACTCGCCGACGATTCCGAAGGTCTCGCCTCGCTGGACGGTGAACGAGAGCCCGTCGACCGCACGGACGACGCCGTCGGGCGTATTGAAGGAAACGTGGAGGTCCTTGACCTCGAGCAGCGCCTCGGCCATCTGTCGTCTCCCCTCCGGCGGTGGCGGGCTAGGAGTATCGCACCCGGGGATCCAACCACGCGTACACGACGTCAACTACGAGGCTCATAAAGGCCACGAGGAATGACGCCATGACCGTGACGCCGAGCACCGGGGGCAGGTCGCCGCTCGTGGTCGACTGGATGACCCAGGCTCCGATTCCGGGGAGGTTGAAGACCTGCTCCGTGATGACGGCGCCGCCGAGGAGGAGGGCTATGTCGATGCCGAACAACGTCACGACCGGCGTCAGGCTCGCTCGCAGGCCGTGCTTGCCGATCACCTTGCTCTCGGGGAGCCCCTTGGCGCGAGCCGTCCGCATGTAGTCCTCGCCGAGCGTCTCGAGCAGGTTGCCGCGCACCATCCTCGCGTAGTAGGCCGCGTAGAGGAGCGCGAGGACGACCCACGGCAGGATCAGGTGCTTGAACCAGTCGACCGGATTCTCGGTGAGCGGCGTGTACCCCGTGCCCGGGAGTAAGCCGAGTCGCTCCCAGAAGACGAGGAGGCCGAGCAGGCCGAGCACGAAGACCGGCGCCGAGACCCCGAACAAGGCGAAGCCCATGGCGGCTCGATCTATGAGCGTCCGGCGTTTGAGGGCCGAGATGATGCCGATCGAAATACCCATGACGAGCCAGATCACCGCCGCGCCGAGGCCGAGCTGGAACGACACTGGGGCTCGTCTCACGAGCTCGTCCCTCACCGCCACCTGGCTGTCGTAGGAGCGACCGAGCCCGGGCCAGCCGTAGTCATCGCCGAGCGCGAGCCGTTTGACGAAGAGGAGGTACTGCTTCCAGACCGGCTGGTCGAGCCCTAGCTGCTCCCGCACCTCTGCCACGAGCGCCGGCGTGGGCTGCTTGCCGGCGAGTCGGACCGCGGGGTCGCTCGGCGGCATGACGAAGAAGATGACGAAGGTGATCATCGTGACCACGAGCACGACGAGCACTACCCAGAGGAGCCTTCTGATGACGTACCGCCCCATCTCAGCCTCCGTTCTTCGCGATGCCGGCCTCGAATCCGACCGGAGTATAAGGGGGAGCCGCCCTCGTTTCGGGGGCGGCTCCCCCTCATTTGCTTACGAGTCCGTTAGTTCTGCTTGGACTCGTCGACCGCCACGCGCGAGAACGCTGCCTCGCCCGAGAACTGGTCGTAGTCGTACTTCGTCACTGCGGGGCCGAGGATGTCGACGTTCGTGGCGTCCAGGTACGGGACCCACGGTACGACGTTCTCCATCAGCTCCTTGTCGACGTCCTGGAAGCAGACGTTCCGTTCAGCTGAATCAACGGTCTCGTTGCATTCCTTGATCATGTCGTCGACGCTCGGGACGCTCGCGACGTCCCCGGGGATCTTCATCTCCTTGGCCTGATCCGGCGTGATCCCGACGAGGGAGTAGTTCACATTCCCCTGCGGCAGGATCGATGCGGAGTCGAAGAGCACCATGAAGGTCGAAGGATCCGCGTAGTCCTTGCCCCAACCGGGGACAGCGGACACCGGAACGCCACGGGTGGCGTCCTGGATCACGGGGTACGCATCCTCGAACTGACGCGCCGTCAGCTTGATGCCGATCTTCGCTGCGGCCTGGACGATGTTCGGCTCCATGTCAGTCCACGGCGGCGTGTTCCGGTTCACGAACAGAACGCCGTCGCACTCAGGAGCGTCACAGAGGCCGTCCTGGTCCGAGTCGTACTTCGACTGCTTCATCTCTTCCATGGCCTTGGCCTCGTCGCCAGCATCGCCTTCGGTCTTGTAAGGCGCGTACTCCTCGAGGTCACCGTTGAACATCGCGTCCGGAACGATGTGGTGCGCGATGTCGCCGCGGATCGGGCCACCCCACGCTCGCTGGAGCGCGGTCTTGTCCATGATCCAGTTCATCGCCTTTCGGACGTGAATGTCGTCAAACGGCGGCTGGCTGAGATTCATGGTGATGTACCAGGTGCGGTCTCCCGACTCGACCTGCATTCGATCCTTCAGGTCCTCGGACTGGGAGTACCTCCGGAGGACGTCCGGCGGCGGGGCCTCGACCTCGCCTTCGAGCTCACCGGCTTCGATCTTGTCGAAGATGTCCTTCGGGTTCGTGTTCACCGTGTACTCGAGCGCGTCGATGTTGTTCTCGCGGAGCTCCTCGGTGTCGGTGGACTCGTCGTAGTCCGGGTTCCGAACGAAGGAGATTCTCCGGGTCGGGTCCATGCCGGAGAGCGGCTTCAGACCGTCGCAGCTCGTTGCGAGCTGGTCGGAGCCCTCGAGCATGTAGGGCCCGGACGACACGACGTAGCGGCCGTACTCGCCCGCCTTCTTGAAGCAGCCCGCGATCTCTTCCGGCATCGGACCGGTCGCCGGCATGGCGAGGCGGAACGGGAAGTCACCGGTCGGAGCCGTCAGCTTGAACACGATCGTCTTGTCGTCAGGCGTCGTGATGCCCGAGATTTCGTTGCCCTTCTTCTCGAGGCCGCCGGCTTCGGTGAACTCGGTCATGCCCTCGATGATCGTGTAGTAGAACCCGTACTGGGCCACGAGCGACTCGGTTCCGATTCGCTTGAAGGCGTACAGGATGTCCTGCGAGGTGATCTCGCGGCTGAGCGGCGGGCCGAACATGATCCCGTCCTTCAGCTTGACCGTGTAGGTCAGCCCGTCCTCGGAGACCTCGGGCATCTCGGCCGCAAGGTCGGGGAAGAGCTCGTTGCCCTCCGCGCCGGACGTGTGCTTGTAGCTCACGAGCGTCCGGACGAGCAGGTTCGTATAGAGGGCCCACGAGGTGCCGAGGTACTCGCCGGTCGGGTCGAACCCGCCCGTCAGGTTGAACGACGTGGTCGAGATTCGATACGTCCCGCCCTTCGTCGCCTCGCTCGGCGCTTCGCCGCCCTGCGTCTCTCCCTGGCCACCATCGCCGCCGCCATCGTCGCCGCCGCAACCGGCACCGACGAGAGCGAGCGCGCAGGCCAAGAGAGCAAGCGCAGCTAGTCGTCTACGCACATCCACCCCTCTCAAGGTCATGTTTCTAGAACCACGTTTGCTGCATGTAGGGCTAGGTCACCCTTCCTTTCCGCCGCAGGGCGGCGCTCGAGTGGTACCAGAAAGAGCAAGACGAGAGAGCGATCGCGAAGTTAGGAGCTCTCATCGAACGATTACGAGACGACGGTGCCGCAGCCCGCGCCTGTCCCACAGGCGACGGATCTCACGTCAGCGGTTCGACTTCGGGTCGAGGGCGTCCCGAAGGCCGTCGCCGAAGAGGTTGAACGCGAGCGTGGTCGCGATCAGGAAGAGGCCGGGAAAGACCATGAGCCACCACGCCACCTCGAGATTTCGAGACGCGGTGTTCAGGATGCCGCCCCAGGACGGCGTCTCCTGCGGCACGCCCAGGCCGAGGAACGAGAGCGCGGCCTCGAACAGGATGTTCTGCGGGATGAGGAGCGTTCCGTAGACGATGATCGGCGCGACGAGGTTCGGTAGCACCTCGCGGAACATGATCCGCGCGTGCGAGGCTCCGAGCGAGCGGCTCGCCTCGATGAACTCGCGTTCGCGGAGCGACAGCGTGTTGCCCGCGCACGATCCTGCGTTATGTACGGCCACGTGAAGAGCGAGATCACGAAGACGACGAGCGAGAGGCCCGGCTTGATCAGCCCGCCGAGGCAGCCTGCGCTCGTCGGCGGAGCAGACCGCGACGATGCCGATCGCGAAGAGGAGCGACGGCACCGAGAGGACGATGTCGGTCGCCCGCGAGATGACCGTGTCGACGATGCCGCCGAAGTAGCCGGCCAGTCAGGCCGAGCACGATCCCGATGAGCGACCGCGACCCCCGTAGCGCCGAGCGCGACGATCAGCGACGTGCGAGTGCCGTAGAGCACCCGGACGAAGACGTCGCGGCCTGCGGTGTCGGCGCCGACAGATCACGTCCGACGTCGGCCCCTTCGGAAGCCCGAACTCGTCGAGCGTCTCCGCTCCGAAGAGCTCGTTCGGGCCGTGTCCGACGATCTTCGCGATCACTCCGGCGAAGACGGCGATCAGGACGAGGAGGATGATGACGGCGAGGCCGACGATCGCGGCGTTGTCTTGCTTGAACCGGGCCCAGGCGAGCTGCTCGCGGCGTTCGGCCGACGACGGCCTGCGTATCCTCGAGGCCGGCGAGAGGCGCTTGCGGCTCGGCTGCGATCTGTGTGCTCATCCCCCGCCTCCTTAGACGCCGCGGGAGTGTAATGATGGCCTATGCCGGAGCCAGCTGTGGGCACGAAATGCCCATCGGGGCATCGAGCTACCCGCGAGCGCGTCTGCGCCGGCGACGACCTCGAGCAGCTCCTGGGTGATCTCGGCCTGGCGGGCTCGGTTCATGTCGAGCGTCAGGCGCTCGACGAGCTCGTCGACGTTCTGGCTCGCGTTTCGCATCGCGGTCATTCGGGCGCCGTGCTCCGAGGCGGCCGACTCGAGGAGCGCGCGGAAGATCGTCGTCTCGAGGTAGGTCGGGCAGGAGCCGCTCGAGGATGATCTCCGGCTCGGGCTCGTAGATGAAGTCGCCTTCGAGCGCGATCTCGTACGCGGACTTCTCCTCGTCCTCCTCGAGCGCGTGTCGCGGGATCGGCAGCACGTCCTCGACCTCGACGGTCTGCGTCAGCGGCGACACGAAGTGGTTGTAGACCAGGACGACCCGGTCGACCTCGCGCTCGATGAAGAGCTCGGAGAGCTTTCGGGCGATCGCGGCTGCGTCGGCGTAGTCGGGCCGGTCGGTGAAGTCGATCCAGGCCTGCTCGATCTCGTAGCGGCGGAAGCGAAGGGTCGAGCGGCCCTTCTTGCCGGCCACGAGCCAGCGCACGTCCTGGCCCTCCCCGCGCGCCTCGCGCTCGACGCCGAGCGCCCGCCGGATGATCTGCGCGTTGAAGCCGCCCGCGAGCCCGCGGTCGCCGGTCAGCGGGACGATCGCCACCGTCCGGACGTCCTCGCGCGCCTCGAGGAGCGGAAACCCGCGCGCCGGTGTCGCGCGCGCCGTGCCGATCATGAGCTCGCGCATCCGCTCGGCGTAGGGCCGGAGCGCTCCGATCCGCGCCTCCGCCCGGCGGAGCTTCGCCGCCGACGACGAGCTCCATCGCCTTCGTGATCTTGCGCGTGTTCTCGTTCGAGCGGATGCGCCGCTTGATGTCCTGAACCGAAGCCATTGGTTACCGCGCCGTAACCGGGCGGGCGTCCGCCCGCCGTCCATTCGAATCGCGCGAACAGCGGCGCGAATCGCGCCGACCGCTTGCGCGATTCGTATCGAGGGCGGCCGCTAGCCCGCCCGTTCACCCGCGGACCGCTCACGCGGCCGCCCCTGCCAGACCCGTCTCCTCGTGCACCGAGAAGGTGTCCTTGAACTTCTTGACCGCTTCCTCGAGCTCGCTCGCGAGCTCGTCGGAGAGGTCCTTCTCCTCGCGGATCCGCTCGTAGAGCCCGCCCTCGGAGCGCAGCTGCTCGCGGAGCTCCTCCTGGAAGCGCGGCACCTGCGCGGCCGGGATCTCGTCGAGGTGTCCGTTGATGCCGGCCCAGATCGCGACCACCTGCTCCTCCATCGGCCACGGCTGGTACTGCGGCTGGTTCAGGGTCTGCACCATCCGCTCGCCGCGGGCGAGCGTCCGCTGGGTCTGCGGGTCGAGCTCCGAGCCGAACTGCGAGAACGCCTCGAGCTCCCGGTACTGGGCCAGCTCGAGCCGCAGGCGGCCGGCGACCTTCTTCATCGCCTTCGTCTGCGCGTTCCCGCCCACGCGCGAGACCGAGATGCCGACGTTGATGGCCGGCCGGACGCCCGAGTAGAAGAGCCCGCTCTCGAGGAAGATCTGGCCGTCCGTGATCGAGATGACGTTCGTCGGGATGTAGGCCGAGACGTCGCCGGCCTGCGTCTCGATGACCGGGCAGCGCGGTCAGCGAGCCGCCGCCGTTCTCGTCCGAGAGCTTGCAGGCGCGCTCGAGGAGCCGCGAGTGGAGGTAGAAGACGTCGCCCGGGAAGGCCTCGCGGCCGGGCGGGCGGCGGAGCAGGAGCGACATCTGCCGGTAGGCGTCCGCGTGCTTCGAGAGGTCGTCGTAGATGCAGAGCGCGTGCTGGCCGTTGTAGAGGAAGTGCTCGCCCATGGCGCAGCCCGAGAAGGGCGCCATCCACTTGATCGGAGCCGCCTCGACCGCGGAGGCCGCGACGATGATCGTGTAGTCCATCGCGCCGGCCTCGCGCAGCCGCTCGTAGACCTGCGCGACCGTCGAGGCCTTCTGGCCGATCGCGACGTAGACGCAGATCACGTCCTGGCCCTTCTGGTTCAGGATCGTGTCGATCAGGATCGCGGTCTTGCCGGTCGAGCGGTCGCCGATCACGAGCTCGCGCTGGCCGCGGCCGATCGGGATCATCGAGTCGATCGCCTTGATGCCGGTCTGGAGCGGCTCCTTCACCGGCTGGCGCTCGACGACGCCGGGCGCCTTGAACTCGATCGGGCGCGTCTCGTCGGTCTCGATCGGCCCCTGGCCGTCGAGCGGCTGGCCGAGCGGGTTCACGATCCGGCCGACGAGCGCGTCGCCGACCGGGACGCTCATGACCTTGCCGGTGCGCTTGACCGACTCGCCCTCGCGGACCTGCTCCCAGTCGCCGAAGAGCGGCACGCCGACGTTCCCCTCCTCGAGGTTGAAGGCGATACCGGTGACGCCGTGCTCGAGCTCGAGCGTCTCCATGGCCATGCAGTTCTCGAGGCCGTAGACGCGGGCGAGGCCGTCTCCGATCTGGAGGACGGTGCCGACCTCCGCGAGCTCGGTGTCGACGTCGTACTGCTCGATCCGCTCCTTGAGGAGCGAGGTGATCTCTTCTGGGCGCAGCTTCACGTGGCTGGTCAGCTCCGTCTAGGCTCGTTGGAGGAGTTCTTCGCGGAGGTCGTTCAGGCGGCCGCGGACGCTCGCGTCGACGCGGAGCGACCCGGCCTGGAGGACGAGGCCGCCGATCAGGTCGGGATCGACGGCGCGCGTCGCCTCGACCTTGCGCTTCGCGGCGTCCTCGATCTGCTTGCACGATCTCGTCCGCCTCGTCGTCGGAGAGCTCGATCGCGGTCGTGAGCTCGACCTCGAGCACCGCTCCTCGGCGGCGAGGAGGCGCTCCCACTCCTCGTAGATCTCGAGGACCTCGGCAGGCGGTTCTTCTCGGTCAGGAGGTGGATGAAGTTCCGGAACTCGTCGTCGGCGCCCGAGGTCAGGTCGTCGAGGATCTCCCACTTCGCGCGCGGGTCGATCTGCGGGTTCCGAAGCAGGCCGCGCAGCTCGTCCGACTCCCGGACCGCAGCCGCGAAGTCCTCGAACTCCTCGCGCACCTGCGTCGAGCGAGTCCTGCTCGCGCGCGGCCTCGAGGAGCGCCTGCGCGTAGATCTTGTGGACGACGGCCATCAGCGGCCGCCTCCTGACGGAATGCGAGAGGTGAGGGAGAAGGCCGCCACGATCAGTTGTCCGAGGCGATCCGCTTCACGTCGATCTCCTCGATCGTCTCGTCGATCAGGCGGCGCTGGTCGTCGGAGTCGAGCACCTTGCCGGTCACCTTCTCGGACGCGAGCAGCGTCAGCTCGACCACGTCGCGGCGGATCGACTCGCGGAGCTTCACGTTCTCGGCCTCGATCGCCTTGCGGTTCTCGTCGAGCCGCCGCTCGAGATCCTTCGAGGCCTGCTCGCGGGCCTGGGCGAGCTGCTGCTGGCCCTGCTTGCGGCTCTCCTCGAGGATGCGCTCGCGCTCGATCTTCGCCTCCTCGCGCTCCTGCTGCGTGAGCTCACGGAGCTGCGCGAGCCTCCTCGCGGGCCTTGTCGGCCTCGTCGAGCGCCTGGCGAATCCGGTCGCGCCGCTCGTCGATCAGCTCCTGGATGCGTCCGAAAGCGAGCTTTCGGAGGACGAAGAGGACGATCGCGAACGTGACGATCGTCCAGATCATCAGACCGGGGACGACCGAGATCAGGTCGCCGCCGCCCGCCTCCTCCTGCGCGAAGACGAGTGCTTCGCAGCATCGGCTAGACGAGCACGTAGGCCAGCAGGCCGCCGAGGAGGGCGTAGAAGACGACCGCCTCGGTGAGGGCGAAGCCGAGCCACTGGATGCCGGTCGAGCTCGCCCCGAAGCTCCGGCTGCCGTGCGACGGCCTGGATCATCGAGCCGAAGATGTTGCCGATGCCGATGCCGGCGCCGACCGCGCCGAGGCCGACGCCGACGCCGAAGGCGATCGCCTTGCCGAGGTCGGCGATGTCGCCTTCCAGCTGTGCGAAGAGAATGTCCAAGGTTCCTCCTTAGTGTTCCGGTTCGATGGCGCCACCGATGTAGATGGCGGAGAGCAGGGCGAAGACGAAGGCCTGGATCGTCACGACGATCACGACCTCGAAGAGGAAGATCACGACGCCGTACGCCGACCGCGATCGGCGATCACCACGATGACGTACGACGAGAAGATGAAGATCAGACCGATCATCACGAGGATCAGCATGTGGCCCGCGAGCATGTTGGCGAAGAGTCGGACGGAGAGCGAGATCAGCCGCATGAACTGCGAGATCACCTCGAGCGGGACGATCAGCACGAGCAGGCGCCTTCGGTACGCCGGCCGGGATCCAGCTCTTGAAGTAGCCGACCGGGCCGTTGTAGCGGATGCCCTCGTAGTGGGTGGCGCGAAGGTGATGAGCGCGAGCGCGAGCGTGACCGAGAGATTCGCGGTCGCGGCGTAGATGCCCCAGGTGGGCAGCTCGAGCCCGAACGAGCTGAAGTGCTCGTCGGAGAGCGGTAGCGGGATGAACCCGACGATGTTCAGGATCCAGATGAAGAGGAAGAGCGTGGCCACGTACGGGAACCAGGTCGAGATCGCCTTCGAGGGCAGGCTCGACTCGGCGATCTGACCCTGGATCAGGTCGTAGATCGCCTCGCCGGTCGTCTGCCGGCGGCCGGGTCGGAGGCTCAGGCCGAAGCGCATGATCCAGATCCCGAGCAGGATCGTGACGAGGCCGCCGAGCCAGAGGTACGCGACGGCCTTGTTGACCGACAGGTCGATGCGGCCCGAGCTCGAGCGAGATCCAGGGATGGAGCGTGAACTCCTCCTGGGGCTGAAAGTCCTCGGCGCCGCGCTGCGAGACGGCAGCACGCTCATCCGCGCGGCTCCCCGGCGAAGTAGAGCGACGAGGCCGAGCCCGAGCTCGAGCGTGTAGGCCAGGGCGTAGACGACGATCCCGGCGACGGCGAGGTCGGGCTCCTGGGTCGCGACGACGATCGCCGCGAGGACGATCGAGGATCCCGCGCGCCATCATCCCGAAGGCGACGACGCCCGAGCCGCGCAGGTTCGGCTCGCCGATCCCGGCGCGGTCGAAGACGAGGCCGAGCGCCTGGCTCGCCGGCCCAGAGGACTGCGCCGAACGCCCAGCCGCGCAGGTCGAAGCCCGCGAGGGCGAAGACCGGGCAGCATGAGGGCGAGCGCGACCGCGCCGGCCGCGACCGGCAGGCGGCGCGAGGGCAACGGCCGCGGCGTCGTGAACGTGGCCACGGTCAGAACGCGCCCCGGTACGTGCGGTAGACCGCGAAGATCGAGGCGGGGATGCCGATCACGGCGCCGATCGCGATCCCGATCCCGACCGAGCCGACGGCCCAGCCGATCGAGGGCGCCGAGTCCGACGCAGACGACCAGCACGGCGAGGAGCAGCGCTCCTGCGCCGAGTGGATCCAATGATGTCCGCGCAGCCGCCACGTGTGAGGTCATTCGGGCAGCGGCACTGTATCAGCGCCTGCAGGCTTCGGCGGCGTACTTCGTGACAGGCGGATTCCGCTTGTCTGTGCGGGTTCGCGGGCCTGTTTGGCGGGAGTTTGTGAAGCGATGCGTGGCTGGGTCGGAGCGCCCTATGCTGGCCGATGCGCGTCTGGGTCGACCTCACGAACACCGCGCACGTCCTCGTCCTCCGGCCGCTCGTGGAGCGGCTCGAGGCGGCCGGGCACGAGGTCGAGCTGACCGCGCGGCCGCTCTCGCACACGATCGAGCTCCTCGAGGACTGGGGACGCGAGCACACCGTGGTCGGACGGTACGGCGGCGCCGGGCTCGTCGGAAAGGCGCGCGCGGCGGCCGGGCGTGTGCCCGCGCTCCTCCGCTGGGCGCGAGGCCGTGGGCTTCGACTGTGCGCTGGCCCACGGCTCGACCGACCAGCCGCCGGTGGCGCGCGCTGCTCGGCTTCCCGGCGACGACGATGTTCGACTACGAGTGGGCCTCGCTTCAGCACCACGCCAACTGCCGCCTCGCGCGGCGGGTGCTCGTGCCGGACGCGATTCCGGCCGAACGCCTGGCGCGGTACGGCGCGCGACGGCCGAAGCTCGTCCGCTATCCGGGTCTGAAGGAGGAGTACTACCTCGCCGACTTCGAGCCGGACGAGGGCGTGCTCGCCGCGCTCGGTGTCGAGCGCGACGGCCCGCTGGCGGTCGTCCGGACCGCCCCCTCGTACGCGCTCTACCTCGGCGGCGCCGAGAACGAGCTCCTGCCTCGGCTCCTTGCGCGGCTCGCCGAGCACGGCGAAGCGACGACGGTCGTCCTCGCGCGTACGCAGGAGCAGCGCGAGGCCGTCCGCGCGCTCGGGCTGCCGCGCGTCGTCGTCCCGAGTCGGGCCGTCGACGGCCGCAGCCTCGTCGCGCTCGCCGACCTCCTCGTGTCGGCCGGCGGGACGATGAACCGCGAGGCTGCGGTGCTCGGCACGCCGGTGTGGTCGATCTTCGAGGGCCGACTCGGCGCCGTCGACGAGAAGCTCGCCGCCGAAGGGCGACTCCGGTTCCTCCAGGATCCGGCCGACCTCGAGATCAGCCGGAAGCCGGACGGCGGGTGGCGCGACCGCGTCCGCCGCGACCCGGCCGACCTGCTCGCGCTCGCGCTGCCGTGGCTCCCATGAACCCTGGCGGGCCAGGGTGCCTGGCACCGGGGTGTGGACACTGTGGAAGAGCGTCCGCTGCGGCGTGTCGGCACGAGGGACGGACCTGTGGACAGACGCGCTGACTGGATATGCACCGGTGCCAGGCACCGAGCGGAAGCGCTTGAGCGCGCGGCGCACGTGCTTCTTCCGGTGGCCTGCACCTGACCGCGCTCTCGTTCTTCGCGCTCGCCTGGCCTGTGCTCGACCTGCTCGGCCGCAACCCCGAGTTCTTCGTCGTCCGCGGCTCGCAGGGCGTCGACATCGTGCTCCTCGCGCTCGGGCTGACGCTCGTCCCGCCGCTCCTCCGCTCGCGGCTCGAGGCGCTCGTCGGAGCTCGCCGGCGGCCCGCGGCTCGCCCGCGGCCTCCACCTTGTCTTCATCGGATGCCCTGGCCGGCGCCTTCGCGCTTCTCGTCCTCGGCTGGGTCGGCGCGCCCTCCGCGGCCGCTCTCGCCGCGCTCGCGGCCGGCGTGCCCGCGGCCCTCGCCTACGCGCGGCTCGAGCCGGTGCGGAGCGTCGTCACGCTCCTGGCCCTCGCCGTCCCGGTCTTCCTCGGCCTCTTCTTCTTCGACTCGCCGACCGGCCGCCTCGTCGTCCCGACCGGCGAGGACACGCCAGGTCGCCGACGTCGAGGTCGGGCGGCCCGCGCCCGTCGTGATGGTCGTCTTCGACGAGTTCCCGGTCACGTCGCTCCTCGACGCCGTCCGGCGAGATCGACGCGGCCCGCTTCCCGGCGTTCGCCGAGCTCGCCCGCGAGGCGACCTGGTACCGGAACACGGTCACGGTGGACGCGAACACCTCGCACGCCGTCCCGGCGATCCTGACCGGACGAAACGAGGGCGGCGCCGCGATCCTCTCCAACCATCCGCGGAACCTCTTCACGCTCCTCGGCGGCACCTACCGCGATCGAGGCGGCCGAGGCCGTCACGCGGCTCTGCCCGGACGACCTCTGTCCCCGCGGCGATCCCGAGCCGTTCGGGTCGCGGCTCGCGCTCGCTCGCCGACGACGTCGCCATCGTCTACGGGCACGAGCTCCTCCCGGATGCACTCCGCGACCGGCTGCCGTCGATCTCCGGCGTCTGGGGCGACTTCGGAAACGACGACGAGCGGCCCGGGCGGGACGGGCTCGGCGCGAACTTCGTGCTCCGGAACCTCCTCCCCGGCTCGGTCCGCGGCCGCGAGGTCGCGTTCGAGACGTTCAACCGCGACGGTGCGCCCGACCGAGCAGCCGACGCTCTTCTTCCTCCACGTGCTCCTGCCGCACTACCCGTGGGAGCACGCGCCGTCGGGCCGCGTCTACGACGGGCTCGAGATCCCCGGGCTCACCGCGCGACCATCTGGACGGGCGGCGAGTTCGAGGCCCACCAGGCGTGGCAGCGGCACATCGCGCAGGTCGGCTACACCGACCGGCTCGTCGGCGATCTCGTCGCGCGGCTCAAGGAGAGCGGCATGTGGGACGACTCGCTCGTCGTCCTGGTCGCCGACCACGGCACGAGCTTCCGCGCCGGCCAGCCACGGAAGGCGATCACGAGGACGACCGCCGACGACGTCGCCTACGTCCCGCTCTTCGTGAAGGCGCCCGGACAGGGCGCGCGGCGAGACCGTGGATGAGACGGTCTCGACGCTCGACGTCCTCCCCACGATCGCCGACCACCTCGGCGATCGATCTGCCCGTGGGACGTACGAGGGCGTCTCGCTCGTCGATGGGACGCAGCGCGACCTCGAGACGGTGCAGCTGAACGCCGCCGAGCGGTCTGCTTCGAGATCGACGCGGACGAGCTCGAGGCGGAGCGGGACGAGCGCGTAGGCGCTCCAGACGGAGCTCTTCGGCCGCGGCGTGGGAAGACCTCTACCGCTTCGGCGACGAACCCGAGACCTGATCGGCCGCAGAGCCAGAACCAATCCGTTCCCGGTGGTTCCTCCGCCGACGGTGGACACTCGACGCGCAGGACTGGACCGCGACGGAGTACCGCGTCCCTGCGTTCGTCACGGGTTCCGTTCTCGACGAGGACGACCTCCGCGTAGCCGTCCTTGTGAACGGCAGGATCGCAGCAGTCGTGCCCACCTACGTGGAGAACGGCGAGCACGCGGTTCTCCGCCCTACTCCCGGAGGCGCTGTTCAGGCGAGGTCGGAACGAGGTCGAAGCCCACGCGGTCAGCGAGTCGATCCTGAACCCGTAAGCGCTCGCTCGACCGCCTCCTCGCGCTCCTCGGGCGGCTCGGGCGGGACGCGCCCGAAGCCGAGCACGCGCAGGTGTCGCGCCTTCAGGATCTCGAGCGTGTAGACCATCCAGACGGACATGGCCACGACGACGAGGCCGACCGCGCCGCAGATCAGCGTGTTCCCGTAGATCCCACTCGCCGCCGGGTCGCGGCGGCACGAAGCGGAGCAGCACGGCCCAGGCGGCGAGAAGCGCGGCCCAGAGCGTGCAGGTAGGCGGCCGTCCGCCGCTGCGAGAAGCCGATCCGCATGAAGCGGTGGTAGAAGTGGTTCTGGTCGGCGCTGAACGGGTTCCGCCTGTACTTGAGCCGCTTCAGCACGACGAAGGACGTGTCGAGGATCGGCACCGCGAGCACGAGGAGCGGCGCGGCGAGCGCGATCGTCGCCGCCGTCTTCAGGACGCCCTCGGCCGCCACCGTGGCGAGCAGGAAGCCGAGCGCGAGCGCGCCCGAGTCGCCCATGAAGATCTTCGCCGGGTGGTAGTTGTGGCGCAGGAAGGCGAGCGTCGCGCCGCAGATCGCCGCCGCGAGGATCGTGGGCGCCGAACGCCCGAACGACGCCGCGAGGAGGGCGAACGAGAACGCCGCGATCGAGACGATCCCGGCCGCGAGCGAATCCATCCCGTCGATCAGATTGACGAGGTTCGCGAGCAGTCGCGATCCAGAGGATCGTGATCGGGTACGCCGCCCAGCCGAAGTCGTGGCTACCGACCAGCGGCAGCGAGAAGCCGTCGAGCGTCACCTCGAAGCCGACGACCGGGATGAGCGCGATCGCGCAGACCCCGAGTAGCTTCGTGCCGGGTTGGACGCGGTGGATGTCGTCCCAGAGGCCCGAGCAGCGCGACGAGCAACGTGCCGATCAGAATCCCGAGGTACGGGCCGTCGGGGCGCACGAAGATCGCCGAGGGGATCAGGATTCCGGCCACGATCGCGACGCCGCCGATCCGCGGAACGGGGCTCGCGTGCACACGCGGGCGGTCACCGCCCGCGTCGACGCCGCCGATGCGCGGCGCGATCCGGGCGATGAGCGGCGTGAGCACGAGGACGATGCCGGCGGCGGTCAGGAAAGACCAGACCGCGTCGCCGTCCCCGACCAAGGCACGGAGCGCCTCGGGGAAGGACATGCGGCGGTTATAGCAGAGGCGCCGAACGGCCCCGCGACTGGGTCTCCGGCGAGCGCGACGGCTACCCTGAGTCTGTGACCGAGGTCGTCTCGCCGCCGACGTTCGACGAGCGAATCCGGACGCGCGAGGCGCGAATCGGAATCGTCGGGCTCGGCTACGCGGGTCTGCCGCTCGCCATGTCGTTCGCGGAAGCCGGCTTCGACGTCACCGGAGTCGACCTGAACGAGAGCCGCGTGCGCGCCGTGCAGGAGCGCCGCTCCTACCTCGTCGATGTGCCCGCCGAGCGCTACGAGCCGTTCGAAGACCGGCTGCAGGCGACCTCCGACTTCGCGGCCGTCACCGAGCTCGACGCGCTCACGATCTGCGTCCCGACACCGCTCTCGAAGACTCGGACCCCAGACGTTTCGTTCATCGTCGCCGCCGCCGAGTCCGTCGCCGCGAACCTCCGCCCGGGCCAGCTCGTCGTGCTCCAGTCGACGACGCACCCCGGCACGACCGAGGAGATCGTGCAGCCGATCCTGGAACGCGGCGGCGCCGTGATCGGCCGCGACGTCTACCTCGGCTACGCCCCCGAGCGAGTCGATCCGGGCAACAAGAGCTGGACGATCCGAACGACGCCGAAGCTCGTAGCCGGCGTGACGCCCGAGTGCCGCCGCCGCACGGAGCTCCTCTACCGCCAGATCGTCGACACCGTCGTTTCGGTTTCGAGCCCGATCGTGGCCGAGACCGCAAAGCTTCACGAGAACACCTTCCGCGCCGTCAACATCGCGCTCGCGAACGAGCTCGCGCTCATGTGCGACAAGCTCGGAATCTCGGTCTGGGAGGTGATCGAGGCGGCGTCCTCGAAGCCGTTCGCCTTCATGCCGCACTACCCCGGCCCGGGCCTCGGCGGCGACTGCATTCCCGTGGTGCCCCATTTCCTCGCGGCCCGCCTGCGCGAGTACGGCTACTCGCCGCAGCTCATCGAGGCCGCGCACGAGATCAACACGCGCATGCCCGCCCACGTCGTCCAGAAGGTCGCCGATGCGCTCAACGAGCAGAGCCGGGCGATCAAGGGCACGCGTCTGCTTCTCCTCGGGGTGGCCTACAAGGCCGACGTCCACGACACGCGCGAGTCGCCGAGCTTCGAGGTGATGCGGCAGCTCCTCGCGCGGGGCGCCGACGTCGTCTACTGCGACCCGTGGGTGCCCGACTTCGAGCTCGACGGCGTCCGGCACGAGAGCGTCGAGTGGTCGGCGGCCGAGCTCGAGCGGGCGGACTGCGTGGTCATGCTCACCCAGCACCGCCAGTTCGGCGAGCAGCCGCTCTGGGAGCACGCGCGGCTCGTCGTCGACGCCCGGAACGTCGTGCCGGACGGCCCCGGCGTCCACCGGATCTAGGCGGTCGGATGCGGCTCCTGGTGCTGGGGGCTGGGTATGTCGGCGCCCGCGTCGCCGAGCTCGCGCTCGACCGCGGCGACGAGGTCATTCTCGCGGACAACTGGTACGCGACCGACCGGGCCCAGCTCTCCGGGCTCGAGGAGCGCGGGGCCCGCGTCGAGAGCGCGGACGTCCGGGTCGAGGACGATCTCGCCCGGCTCCTCGCCGGCGCTCCCGATCGGCTCGTCCTCCTCGCCGCGCAGGCGAGCCGGCCCGTCTCCGAGCGCGAGCCCGACTACACGGAGGAGACGAACGCGACCGGCGTCCGGCTCGTGGCCCAGGCGGTGGCGGCTCGCGGCGGCCCGCCGATCGTGTTCGGTAGCTCGCTCCACGTGTACGGAGCCGGGCTCGCGGGCGCGGTCGGGGCCGACGCGCCGTACGGCGCCCAGGACGACCTGGCGCACCTGACGAAGGTCTACGGCGAGCTCGTGCTCGGCCTGCAGGCGCGGCGGGCCGGCTTCGAGCTCGCGCTCGGCCGGCTCGGAATCGTCTATGGGCCGAGCCCCGTCGAGCACGACCGGCCCGAGTCGCTGACGGTCGTCGACAAGTTCCGCCGCCTGGTCGCCGCGGGCGAGGAGCCGACCGCTCGACGACGGCGGGCGAGCCACGGTCGGCGTCGTGCACGTCGAGGACGCGGCCCGGGCGCTGCTCGACGCGGAGCCCGGGCCCTCCAACGTCGCGGCCGAGACGATCACCGTGGCCGACGTCGCGCGGCTCGCCCGCGGCGAGGAGCGGCAGCGACGAGCCGGCGTTCACCGTCGCCTCGCCGTACGACTACCGCCACCGGGTCGAGGAGTACCTGCGGGCATGAAGGTCGTCGTGACCGGCGCGACGGGGTTCCTCGGGTCGCGGCTCGGCCGAGCTCCTCGAGGCCGGCGGGCACGAGGTCGTCCGGGTTGCCCGGCCCGGCGGCGCCGAGCGCGCCGGAGCCCCGGAGGCGGTTCGGGTCGATGCGGGAGACCCGGCTGCACGCGAGCTGCTCGCGGGCGCCGACGCGGTCCTTCACTTCGCCGGCGTCCCGGATCCCGCGCGCTCGCGCTCCGATCCCGCCCGCGCCGTTCGCGAGAACGCCGGCACGACGCTGAACCTCCTCAAGGGCTGCCTGGAGCACGGCTGCGGCCTCGTCTACCCGTCCACGGTCCGGGCCGCGCTCGACCCGCCGCCCGACCCGTACGCGCTCTCGAAGCGGCTGGGCGAGCAAGCGTGCCTCCTCCACCCCGCCCCTGCGGCCGTCGTCCGGCTGACGTCGGTGTTCGGCCCCGGCCAGGTCGTCGTGGGAAGGCGCGACCGGCGCCATCGCGACCTTCGCCGCCCGCGCGCTCGAGGGCGAGCCGATCGTGATCCACGGCGACCCTGAGCCGCACCCGCGACTTCGTCTACGTCGACGACCTCGTGCCGGCCCTTGCGGAACTCATCGCGAGCGGCCGCTGGAACGAGACTGCTGACGCTCGCGAGCGGCGTCTCGACCCCGCTCCGCCGCGCGGCCGAGCTCGTCCGTGACGCAGCCCGGTCGGACTCCCCGATCGAGACACCCGGGAGAGCCGCTCGACCGCGCGGAGAACGAGAGCTACGACGCGGGCGGCGCGGGCCCGCGACTACCCTTTGCCGTCCGCTCCCTGGAGGACGCTGTACCCCTCTATGTCGACTGGCTCCGGAGCCATCCCGCAGCTCAAGGCCGCGCCGCTCGCTGAGCAGATCGCCGAGCGGCTCGAGGGCGGCCCGTGGGCCGGGCTCGAGCTCGCGCTCCTCCCGGCCGACGTCGCCGACGACGAGGCCGTCCGCCACGCCGTCGAGGCCACGCTTCGCGCGACGGAGGGCCACGACCTCGCGCTGACGGCCGAGGCGCCCGTCTCGTGGCCGAGCGGCGCCTTCGTCCGGGTCGACCGGCTCACGGACGAGGCGCGCGCCTGCATCGAGCGAAGCGCCGAGTTCGCCAGGCCGCGATCGGCTCCCCGATCCTCACGATCCATCTCTACGCGCCGCTCTCGCCCGACGAGTTCCGGGCGCGGCCGGCGCTCGACGAGGAGGAGGTCTCGGACGCTTCCTCCGGTTCTACGCGGACGCTTGCCTGCTCGCGAGGCGTCCAGCCGCTCGTCGAGAACGTGCCGCCGGCCCTGCGGATGCGGGTCGGCGGGCTCTTCCTCTCGGAGGTCGGCGGCCACTGGCGCGACCTGCACTGGGCCCGCGGTCTCGTGCCCGAGCTCCGCTTCACGTTCGACACGTCGCACGCCGGGCTCTTCCGGAGCTTCGCGGCCGCCTACCCGAGCCTCTTCGGGCTCACCTCCGACGACCAGCTCGACCTCGAGCGCTACGCAGAAGAGCTTGGCCCGAAGGTGGACGTCCTCCACGTCTCCGATGCGCACGGCCTCCTCGGCGAGGGGCTCCCTTACGGCGCGGGCGAGCTCGAGCTCGACCCCGTCGTGGCCCGGCTCGCCGGCTCGGCGCGGTTCCTCGTCGCCGAGATCAACGAGCCTGACCCGGCCCGCTCGCCGGACATGAAGGCCGCCTACCATGCCATCGAGCGCGCGGCGGCGCAGCCTGCCGCCCCGGCGAGGGCGCGTGTCCGGCGGCTCGAGCCGGACCCCTTCGACTGGCAGCAGGTCGTCGGGCAGCGTGACCCGGTGCCCTCGCTTCTGGAGCTCCAGGAGCGCTACGGCGGCCGCCGGATCCTCCTCACGGGCGGAGCCGGGCTCGATCGGGAGCGCGCTCACGACACTCCTCGCGGGTTTCAGGCCGGCCGAGATCACCGTCCTCGACGCCCACGAGGCGGCCCTGACCGCAGACCGGCGCCGGCGCGGCCCGAACATCCGCCACGTGCTCTGCGACCTTCGCGAGGCGAGCCGCCTCGAACGCGAGGTGGCCCAGGCACGGCCCGACGTGGTGTTCCATCTCGCCGCGTACAAGCACGTCGACTGGGCCGAGCTCTACCCGGAGGAGTTCGTCGACACGAACCTGCACGGCAGCTGGAACGTGCTGACCGCGGCCGAACGCGCCGGGGTCGACACCGTCGTCGTGGCCTCGACGGACAAGGCCGCGCTCGCGGCGAGCTTCTACGGGCGGACGAAGCGATTCATGGAGCAACTCACGGCCTTCGCGGGTCGGCGAGCCGGCGGCCGGAGGATCGCAGTCCGGTTCGTGAACGTTCTCGGCACGGCAGGCAGCGCATCCGAGCTCTTCCTTCGCCAGGCGCGCGGAGGCGTGCCGCTCACCGTCACGGACACGGCGATGGTGCGGTACTGGATCACGATGGCGCACGCGGCGGCCGCGGCCGCGCAGGCACCGCTTCTCGCCGACGAAGGGGTTGCGCTTGCCACGCCGGCCGACGCCGTCACGCTGACGGTCGGTGAGCTTGCAGACCGGATCTGGCGAGCAGCGGGCCGCGCGGGCCCGCCCGATGTCGAGCTGGTCGGGATCAGGCCGGGCGAGACGCTCTCAGAGGTTCTGACGGGGCCTGGCGAGGAGCTCGGGGAGCCGCGCCGCCAGGGAATTGCGTCGATCCTCGGAGAGATACCCACGGCGGGGCCGGCCTGGGTTCTCGAGCATCTTCCGGAGGCCGGCACGCGCGAGGACGCGCGAGCTGTCTGGCTCGAGGCGATGCGGCGGCCCGGGCTCCTGGCCCGGACCGCCACGTAGTCCAACTACCCGTCGTAACCGAGCACCATCCAGCGACCCCAAGCCGCGCCGCCACCTCCACGGTCGCTGCACTTGATCGTCCAGTCCGCGGCGTTGTTTGGATGAGTGATGCCGGCGCCGAAATCAAGCGCGGCCTCGCCCGCGTGGTAGTACTGCGAGCGCTCGACGATCAGGTTCGTCATCGGGACGGTCTCGCCGGGTGCGATCAGGCCGAGCATTCCCGTGGCGTAACCTTGCTCGTTCTGGGTCAGGACGATCCCCGTGATCCGCCGGCCCGGGGGATTGTCGAGGGTGTCGACGCGTTCGATAGCGCCCTCGATGCAATCACCCTTCGCGAGTACCCGGACGGCAGGCTGCGACACGCGGCCGTCGACCGAGACCGGGCCAGAACCGTCCCCGACCCGGACCTTGCCGTTGTCGACCTCGGCCTTCGACGTCCCGTTCCCGTCGACCAGCCGGACGAGCTGCTCTCCGGCCGCCGTCGCGCCGAACGGCAGGAGTGCGGCGATCGCCGCAACCGCCACTGCCAGAACCGCGAACTGCTTCACCGTAAACCTGCGCTCAGCGGCGCCGTCCCTCTGTTTCTTTCCCACCAGGTACCCCTTTCCACAGTGCCGGCGACGGCCGGCGGATTGGCCCTCACTTGCAAGCTATGGTTTCCCGGCTGCCGATTCAAGGCGGAAAACCACACTCTGATCCGCGGAAAGCCACACTGATCGAGCTCACGACCCTCCGTGACGGCGGGCAGTCCGCAGACGAGGTGGCCGCCCGGGCGGTCGCGTTCCTCTCCCAAGCGGAGCGGACACTCGAGCTCGCCCTCTACGACATCGACCTGCGCGAGGAGCCCGAGCAGCGGGTGGCGGAGGCGCTCGTCGCCGCCCACGAGCGGGGCGTCGAGGTGCGGATCGTCTACAACATCGACCACGACATGCCCATCCCCGTGCCGCCGCCGCCGGAGGGCGTGCCGGACCTCATCGAATCTCTTCCCGTCGAGACGAAGGCCATCGCCGGCGAGCCCGACCTCATGCACCACAAGTACGCGATCCGGGACGGCGAGGCGGTGTTCACAGGCTCCTCGAACTGGACGTGCGACTCGTGGACCCGCCAGGAGAACGTTCTCGCGACCGTCGAATCGCCTGAGCTCGCCCGGCACTTCGAGCTCAACTTCCAGCAGCTCTGGGAGACGGGCTCGGTCGAGCTCTCGGGCGACATCGATCCCGATCCGGTCGACGTGGCCGGGAGCCGCGTGCGGGCCTGGTTCTGCCCGGGACGCGGCGAGTCGCTCGCGCACCGGATCGCAAACAGAGTCTCACGCGCCCGGGAGCGCATCCGCATCTGCTCACCTGTCCTGACCTCCGCGCCGGTGCTCGGCTCGCTCGCCGAGGCGATCGCGTCACGGAAAGGTCGACGTGGCCGGCTGTGTCGACGCGACCCAGATGCAAGGCGTCTTCTACCAGTGGCGGCGAGAACGGCAACGCGGCCTGGAAGATGCCGCTCGTCGAGGCGATCTGGAGGCGCGCCGCCTTCTCCGGCAAGCGCTCGACGCCGTACGGCCGCGGAGACAACGTCCACGACTTCATGCACGCGAAGGTCACGGTGTGCGACGAGACGGTCTTCGTCGGAAGCTACAACCTCTCGCACTCGGGCGAGAAGAATGCGGAGAACGTGCTCGAGATCCGAGACCGCAAGCTCGCCGACCGGATGGCCGCGTTCGTCGACGAGGTACGGGCGGCTCTACCCCGAGGCGCCGCTGCCGGGCGACGAGGAAGCAGAAAGGCGTGCGGCGGCGCACTAAGACGCGGCCACGCGCTTAGCCGCCGGTCGCCTAGTAGCCCCAGACGAACCAGCGAGCCGAGCCGGCCGTGTTGCCGTTGTTCGTCGTGCAGCGGAACACCCAGCTCCCGGGGCCTGCGGCCGAGATCCCCGGCCCGAAATCGATCTGGGGGCCCGGAGGGCCGCCCAGGTTGACCGAGAGGAGGTTCGCGAACGGCGCCGCCGCGCCCGGGGCGGTCAGCGCGAGGCGCGCGTCGAACGTGCCGTTGTCAGCCGGGCCGAGGTAGGCGCCGACGATGCGGCGTGCGGCTGTGTTGGGGAGAGAGACCTGCACGGCTCCGCTGCTTCCGTCGTTGCAGGTTCCGGTCGCGAGGATACGGGCGCCGACTTCATCGACCGTCAGGGCGCCTGCGCCGTCGCCGACCCGGAGCTTGTTGCCCGGATCGACTCGCGCCTTCGTGCTCGTGGGTCCGTCGACGAGCGTAACGAGCTGTCCGCCGACAGCCCCGGCGCCCATCGGGAGGAGAGCGCCGACGGCCGCCACGGCGACCACGAGGAGCGCCACTTGCTTGACCGTGAACGTGCGGGCGGAGCTTGCCGATTCAGTCGTCGCCTTCTTCACCGTCGTCCCCTTCCGGAGTGCCGGCGGCTCCGGCCGGCGGATGTCCCCCAGCCGGAAGCTACGGCGTTCGAGCGGTCGTTTCAAGGTCGGCCGGCTGAAAAGCCGGAGAGGCATGGCTCGCAGCTACTTGGTGCCGAAGAGCCGGTCGCCGGCGTCGCCGAGGCCCGGGAGGATGTAGCCCCGCTCGTCGAGGCCCCGATCGATCCCGGCCACCACGATCGCCACGTCGGGGTGCTCGCTCGCGATCCGATCGATTCCCTCGGGCGTGGCGATGAGCGCGATCAGTCGCACCGAGTGCGCGCCTGCGTCCTTCACGATCTTGACTGCGGCCGCGGTCGAATTGCCCGTCGCGAGCATCGGATCGAGCAGGATCACGTCACGAGCGGCGACGTCGGCCGGGAGTTTCACGTAGTACTCGACCGGCTCGAGCGTCTCCTCGTTCCGGTAGAGCCCGATGAACCCGACGCGCGCGCCGGAGATCAGCGAGAGCACGCCGTCGAGCATGCCCAGCCCGGCCCGCAGGATCGGGCAGACGGCGACCTTCTTCCCCGAGATCCGCTGGGCCGTCGTCCGCTCGAGCGGCGTCTCGATCTCGACCTCCTCGGTGGCCATCTCCTTGGTCGCCTCGTAGGTGAGGAGAAGCGTGAGCTCGTTGACGAGTTGGCGAAAGAGGTGGGTCGGAGTCTCGCGGTCCCGGAGCATGCCGAGCTTGTGCTGGACGAGCGGGTGCCTGACCTCGACGACGCGCTGCGTGGCGACGCTCATGCGGAGTACGTCGTGAAGCCGCGAAAGCCCGGATAGAGCGGCCGCCGCTCGCAGAGGGACTCGCTCCGACTCCTCAGGCTCCCGAGGTCGGCGTCCTCCCCCAGAGCTGCCGCGATGATCTTCCCCACCTCACCCGCGTCGTCGGCGTCGAAGCCGCGCATGGTGATCGCCGGCGTGCCGAGCCGAAGCCCCGACGCGACCGTCGGCGGACGCTCGTCAAACGGAACTGTGTTTCGGTTCGCCGTGATTCCGACCTCGTCGAGGCGCGTCTCGGCGTCGCGGCCCGTCCAGTCCGTCCGGCGGAGGTCGACCTGGAGGAGATGCGTGTCCGTGCCGCCGGTCAAGAGGTCGAGCCCGCCGGCCAGGAGTGCCTCGCCGAGCGCGTCGGCGTTCTCACGGATCCCCTCCTGGTACTCGCGGAACGCCGGCGAACCCGCGATCTTGAAGCACGTTGCCTTGGCCGCGATCGTGTGCTCGAGCGGGCCGCCCTGCATGCCGGGGAAGACCGCCTTGTCGAGCTTCTCCGCGTGCTCCTCGCGGCAGAGGACGAAACCGGCGCGCGGCCCGGCCAGCGTCTTGTGCGTCGTCGAGGTGACGAAGTCGCAGTGCGGAACCGGGTTCGGGTGGAGCCCGGCAGCGACGAGCCCGGCGAAGTGAGCCATGTCGCAGAGGAGGAGCGCCCCGACCTCGTCCGCGATCTCCCGGAACCGGTCGGCCTCGATCGTGCGCGGGTACGCCGAGCCGCCACAGACGATCAGCTTTGGCCGATGCTCCTCGGCGAGCCGGCGCACCTCGTCGAAGTCGATGAGGTTCGTCTCGCGATCGACACCGTAGCCCGCGATCGTGTACAGGCGGCCCGAGAAGTTGACCTTGAGGCCATGCGTGAGATGCCCGCCGTGGTCGAGCCGCATCGCGAGGATCGTGTCGCCCGGCTCCAGGCACGAGAAGTAGACGGCCATGTTCGTCTGGGCGCCCGCGTGCGGCTGGACGTTCGCGTGCTCGGCGCCGAAGAGCTCTTTCGCTCGGTCGATCGCGAGCTGCTCGATCTCGTCGACGACCTCGCAGCCGCCGTAGTAGCGCCGGCCGGGATAGCCCTCGGCGTACTTGTTCGTCGGAACGCTCCCGACGGCCTCGAGCACGCTCGGCCAGGTGAAGTTCTCGGAAGCGATCAGCTCGATCTGGCCGCGCTGGCGCTCGAGCTCGCGGCCGAGGAGCTCCGCCACGTCGCCGTCGACCTCGGCGAGGCCCGCCTCGCGCAGCCTCGCGAACGTCTCCTCGGCGACCGCCATCCCGCCTCACGATACAAGGCGCCGGGGTTGATCCCTCGATCGAGTGAATCTAAGGTCAGAGCGCTTCGGCGTAACCCAAAAGGGGGATAAGGCGTTTACATGACGATGGCAGCCGAAATCGGGATTCTCGCGCTCGTCGCGCTCGTCGTGCTGGCGCCTCTGGGCCGGGAGTACGCGGATCTCCGCCGCTCGTGGGGCTTCGGCCGGCTGGCGGCCTTCGGGACGACGCTGCTCGTCCTGCCCTCGATCGGCGTCGGCTTCGCGCTCGCCCTCCCGCTGGCCTCGCGCCCGGCTCTCCAGTGGACGACCACAGTGCTCGTCGCGCTCATCGTGTATTCGGTCTCCGCCGCGGCGGTTCGCTCCGCTGCGAGCCCCGCCCGGGCCCGCAGCCGCAGCTAGGCGTCGTGGACGACTACACGGCGGACGACCGAGCCGCCGCTTGGGCTAGCTAGGCGAGAGCCGCCAGGCGCGCCAGGGCCTGCTCGACGGAGCCGGCGCCTCTCCGGAGCACGACCGGCTCGGAGCCTGTCAGGTCGAGGACGGTCGACGGCGTGCCCGGTAGCGGCCCGGCGTCGACGAAGGCCGCTGCGCCGACTCGAATCTCCTCGGGGACATCCTCGATCCGGGCCGGGTCGGGAGCGCCGTGGCGGTTAGCGCTCGTGGCGGCGACGGCACCCACGCGCTCGAGGACTGCGCACGCTTCCGCCGGGAGCTTCGGCACGCGGACGCCGATCGTCTCCGGTCGCGATCCCGCGAGCCGGCGGAAGCGCCCGGCCGGATTCGGCAGGACGAGCGTGTAGGGCCCCGGCACGAGTGCCCGTGCCTGGAGCTCAGCGCGTCCACGGAGCTCCGGGACGGCTTCGAGAACGACTTCGAGGTCGGCTCCGAGCAGCGCGATCGGCTGCGTCTCGTCCCGCCCCTTCAGCCGGGAGAGGCGTACAACGGCCGCCTCACGCGAAGCGTCCGCGCAGAGACCGTAGACGGTGTCAGTCGGGAGGATGACGAGCTCCCCGGCCCGGATTGCAGCGACCGCGTCCTCGGCGACGCTCAACGACAGCCCTCGACGACGCGCTCGATCCCGGCGAGGTCTGGTGTGATTCGGATGTTCGTGTAGCCCAGGTTCTCGAGCTCGACTGCGAGCCCCGTGGCCTGCCCCGCCCCGCACTCGAGGACGAGCGCAGCACCCGGCCGAAGCACCTCTCGGGCGTCGGCCGCGAGGTGCTCCCCGACCCCTGCACCGAGGATGGCCACGCGTGGCTCCCAGTCCCGTACCTCCGGATCCACGGAGTCGAGCTCGTCAGGGCCGACGTACGGCGGGTTGGAGACGACGAGGTCGACCGAATCGACGAGGCCGTGCAGCAGGTCGGTTTGCGCGAGGGTCACACGGTCGGTGAGCTCGTTCCGCTCACGGTTCGCGGCCGCGACGGCAAGCGCGTCCTCCGAGAGGTCGATGCCCAGCACCTGCGCGCCAGGGTGCTCGTGGGCGATCGTGAGCGCGATGGCGCCGGACCCCGTCCCCACGTCGACGACCCGTGGCGCCTCCAGGTCCCGGATAGCGGCGAGCGCGCGCTCGACGACGATCTCCGTCTCGGGCCTCGGCACGAGGACGCGCCGGTCGAGCGAGAACGTCAGTGCACGGAAGTCCCACTCGCCGAGGATGTAGGCGAGGGGCTCGCGTCGCCGCCGGCGTCCGACGAGCTCGTCGAGGTGCGCCCGCTGCTCGCCGGTCAGGGATCCGTTCGCGCTGTAGAGCTCGGCGCGCGTGCGCCCGAGCACCTCCGCGACGAGGTGCTCCGAGTCGACCCGCGGCGACCCTACGCCGGCCGCGGCCAGCTCGCGCTCGGCCGCCTGCACTGCCTCGAGGGGGCTCACGCCGGGGCGGCGGCGCTCTCGAGGGCGCGGCGGCGGTCCTCCGCCGTCAGCGCCTCGGTGAACTCATCCAGATCGCCCTCGACGATCCGGTCGAGACGCTTGATCGTCAGGTGGACGCGGTGGTCGGTGACTCTGTTGTCCGGGTAGTTGTACGTCCGGATCTTCTCGGCCCGCTCGCCGCCGCCGATCTGAGAGCGCCGCTCGGCCGCGAGCTCTTCCTGCTGGCGGCGCAGCTCCGCCTCGAGAAGCCGGGCGCGCAAGACGCGGAGCGCCTTCGTCTTGTTCTGGAGCTGCGATTTCTCGTCCTGCATGGCGACCACGATCCCGGTCGGCAGGTGGGTGATGCGGACGGCCGAATCGGTCGTGTTGACGCTCTGGCCGCCGGGTCCGGTGGAACGGTAGACGTCGACCTTGAGGTCGTTCTGGTCGAGCTCCACCTCGACCTCCTCGGCCTCGGGCATGACGGCGACCGTCGCCGTCGAGGTGTGGATCCGCCCCTGCGACTCCGTCTCGGGCACGCGCTGGACGCGGTGCGTGCCTCCCTCCCACTTGAAGACGGAATAGGCCCCGTCGCCCTTCACGGCGAACGTGAGGTCCTTGTAGCCCCCGGAGTCGGTCGGGCTCGAACCGAGCGTCTCGGTCTTGAAGCCGCGCCGCTCGGCGTACCGGGTCAGCATCCGGTGGAGGTCGCCGGCCCAGATCGCGGCCTCGTCGCCGCCGACCCCTTGCCGGATCTCGACGATGACATCCCGAGCGTCGTTCGGGTCGCGCTCCACGAGTGCCAGCTTCAGCTCCGACTCGAGCCGCTCGGCCTCGGCCCGGAGATCGTCCGCCATCGACGCGAGCTCGGGGTCTCCCTCGGCGTCGGCGAGGTCTTGAGCGATCTGGCGCCACTCCTGCGCGAGCTTGTGTGGCCCCTCGAGCTCCTTCAGCCTGCGGCCCGCATCGGCAGCGGCGTTCCGATCCGAGAAGACGGCAGGGTCCGACATGCGCTCCTGCGCCTCGGAGTAGGAGCGCTCGAGCTCCTCGACGAGTGCCTCGATCGTTGCCGCCATGCGGCTCAGAATAGCCCTGGCACCTGAGCTGCCTGCTCGTCGCGGCGGCGGGCCAGGCCTGTCGCCGCTCCCGAAGCAAGCTGCGTCCAAGTCCCGACGGAAATCGTCATGACTCCGCGAAGCGGAGCCGGATTTCCGTCGGTGTCAGGCCATGACCTCGACCTTGCGCTCCTCGGGCGTCGTCCGCCCTTCCAGGCGGAGCACCTCGCGAAGCGCCCGGATCGAGACTTCGATCTGGTCGAGCGTCGGCTCGCGAGTCGTCATCCGCTGGAGCCAGAGGCCCGGCATGAGGAGAGGTCGAAGCAGTGGGTGGTTGGGATGCTTGCCGGCAAAGCGAATGATCTCGTAGGCGATGCCCGCGATCAGCGGCAGGAGCAGGATCCGGGTCGTGATCAGCCAGTACCAGGCAGGGCGGCCGAAGAACGCGAAGACGAAGATCGCGACGACCATGACGTAGAGCAGAAAGGCGGTCCCGCAGCGGACGTGCAGGAGGCTGTGGCGCTGCACGCGCTCGGGCGTCAGCTCCTCGCCCGCCTCGTACGCGTTAATCGCCTTGTGCTCGGCCGCGTGGTACTGGAAGACGCGCCGGAGGTCCGGCAGGAACGAGATCACCGTCAGGTAGAGCAGGAAGATGGCGACGCGGACGACCCCCTCGACGACCACGAAGGCGCCCGTGTTCTCGATCGGCAGCCAGTTCGTGATGAGCGCCGGCGAGACCTTGAAGAGCAGGATCGCGAATCCGATCGCGAGCGCGAAGGCGAAGGCGAGCTGGCCGCGCGTCAGCTCCGTCTGAGGCTCCTCCGAGTCCGAGTCCTCGTCCTGGGCCGCGTAGTTCGCCGAGATCGCGAGCGCGCGGAAGCCGATCGCGAGCGACTCGCCGAGGGCGACGACACCGCGCAGGACGGGGAGCCGGAGCCAGCGGTGGGCGAGAAGCTTCGAGGCGATCGGCCGGTTGACCTCGGCGATCTCGCCGTCGGGCTTTCGGACCGCGACCGACCACGCGGTCGGGCTCCGCATCATGACGCCCTCGAGGACCGCCTGCCCTCCGATCGGCGCGTTCATGCTTCCCCCTATCGGCCGATCTACTTGGACTGCTGAGCCCGCTCGAGCCGGCGCTGGAACCGCTCGACGCGGCCGCCGGTGTCGAGGAGCTTCTGCTTGCCCGTATAGAAAGGATGGCATTCCGAGCAGATCTCGACGTGCAGCTCGGATTTCGTCGAGCGCGTCTGGAACTCGTTGCCGCAGGAGCAGCGGACGGTCGCGACGATGTAGTCCGGGATGGATGTCAGTCTTCACGGAGAGCCAGGATACCAGCGGCCGTCGCGCCGGCTACGTTCCCGCCGGAGACGACAGCCGCGACGGTTCTCCCCTGCACGTCGGGCACTTTCCCGGCGAGGAGCGCGGCCACTCCCACCGCCGCGGCAGGCTCGACGGCCAGCTTCGCGCGCTCGTAGAGGAAGCGGAACGCGGCCCGCGATCTCCTCCTCGGAGACGAGAACGGACTCGACTCCGTGCTCCTGGCAGACGGCGAGCGCGTTCGTGCCTGCGAAGGGAGCGCTCAGACCGTCGGCGATCGAATCGGGGACGACCGGACGCGGCTCGCCCGCTTCGAGCGCCGCGTGGAGCGCGGGCGAGCGTTCCGGCTCGGCGGCGACGACGCGCGCTCGACTGCCGATCGCGGCCGCGATCCCGGAGACCAGCCCGCCGCCGCCCGTCGGGACGACGACGACCTCGACGTCGGGCCGGTCCTCGAGGAGCTCGAGGCCGACGGTGCCCTGGCCTGACTGGACGAGCGGGTCGTCGAAGGGATGGACCAGCGTCCGTCCGCTCCTCGGCCTGGATCCGCTCGACCCGCTCGAACGCCTCGACCGCGTCGAGGGCCTCGAGGTCGACCGTCGCGCCGTAGCCCTGGGCCGCCGCGATCTTTTGCGGCGCTCGCGCCCTCCCACATGACGACCAGGCAGTCGATGCCCTCGAGCGCGCAGCCGTAGGAGAGCGCCGCCGCGTGATTTCCCGGCCGAGATCGAGACGACGCCGCGTGCCCGCTCCTCCTCAGAGAGCGACGCGAGCTTCGTCAGGACGCCGCGAATCTTGAAGGAGCCCGTCTTCTGGAAGAGCTCGCACTTCAGGAACGCAGCGCCGCCGAACGCCTCCCCGAGCGTCGCCGACGTGACGGAGCGGCGTCCGCCGCAGCCGGTTTCCGATCGCGGCCGACGCGGCCACCACGTCGACGGCCACTCGCCGCCCTACATCTCGCGGTACTCGGGGCCCGAGCCGCCCTCGCCCGGCGTGAGCCGGCCGCCCTTCGCCGTGATGGCGCCGCACTGGACGCAGTTCGCGGCCGTCACCTCGACGGTCACGACGTTCCCGGCCGGGCTCGCGTCGCCCGATGATCTCGTAGACCTGGGCCGGGCACATGTTCACCCACGCCTCGGCCACCTCCCGGCGCACGCGCGGCTGGACGCGGATGTGGGGCGGAGCGTCGTCGCGCGTCTTGTTCCCAGAGAGGTAGACGCTCGAGAGCTTGTCGAACGTGAGCTTTCCGTCCGGCGCCGGGTACGAGTCCGCGAGGCGCCGTTCTCCGACGAAGACCGGCACGTCGGCGTCCGCCTCGACCTTCAGGTCGCGGGGCGGGAACTTCCCGAATGAGTTGAGCGCGGCGCCGGCGATCACCGCTCCCCGGAGGAAGCCGTACTGGAACGCCGGCCGCATGTTCCGGACGCGCTCGAGGTCCTTCCAGACGTAGCTCTCGCGTCAGGGCGGCGTCGTAGCCGTCGAGGGCGCCGGGCGTCCAGGCAGTCTGACCGGGCCCGATCGCGTCGGCCGCCGTCTCCGCGGCCAGCATCCCGGAGCGCATGGCGTAGTGGATCCCCTTCGAGCGCCGGGACGTTGACGAGCCCGGCGGAGTCGCCGGTCACCATCCCGCCCGGGAAGCTGAACCTGTCCGGGAGGGAGAGGAAGCCGCCCTCCGGGATCGTCTTGGCTCCCCAGCTCACGCCGCTTGCCGCCGCGCAGGAGGTCGGCCACGAACGGGTGCGTCTTCAGCTCCTGGAGCAGGTCGTGGACCGAGAGCCGCGCGTCGGCGTAGTCGAGCCCGACCACCATTCCGATTGCGATCGCGGTTCTCGCCCATCGGGTAGATGAAGCTGCCGCCGAACTCGCGGTAGCGCCGCCCGCTCCGGAGCGGCCAGCCCATCGTGTGGATGACACGGTCGAGTGGCCGCTCGACCTCCCAGAGCTCCTTGACGCCGAGCGCCCAGGTCTGCGGTTTTCGCCTGGAACCCGAACACGCTGTTAGCGACGCCGGCGAGGTGGCCCTGCGTCCCCTCGGCGAGGATCGTGACCCGTGCGGTCAGGTCGGAGCCCGGCTCGAAGTTCGCAAGCTCCTCGCTGCGCCGCCCCCGTCCCCGGTCACCCGTGCGAACGCCGACGAGTCGGCCTCCTGTCACAAGGAGCTTGTTGGCCGCCGTCTCCGGGACGATCGTGACCCCGATCTCCTCGGCGCGCTCGGCGAGCCAGCGGGCGAGCTCACCGAGCGAGGCGACGTAGCTTCCGTGGTTCCACATCGTGGGCGGCGCGGGAATCCGCTGCGCGTGGCGGCGTGTCAGGTAGTAGACGCCCTCGCTCTCGACCGGGGCCGACGAAGGGCATGTCCTCGGCGTACATGCCCGGGAAAAGCTGCCGGAGAGCTCGCGGGTTCACGACGGCGCCGGAGAGAAGGTGGGCGCCGGGCGTCTTGCCCTTCTCCACCACCGCAACGGGCACGTCGCCGAGCCGCTCCTGGAGTGCCGGCCGCTCGTTCACGATCTGCATGAAGCGGATCGCGGCCGCGAGCCCGGCGGGCCCGGCACCGACGACGAGCGCGCCGACGTCGATCCGCTCGTCGACGGGGTCGGTCGGCTCCGCGACGAACTGCGCAGGGTCGAACGGCGGGCGGAAATCTGCGGGCTTGGCGCTCATCCGTCCTTGCGCCGCGCACCAGCTCGGTCAGCTTCGGGACGATCTCGTGCAGGTCGCCGACGACCGCGAGGTCGGCGTACTCGAAGATCGGTGCGTTCGGATCCTTGTTGACGGCCACGATCGTCCCGGAGCCCTGCATGCCCGACCTTGTGCTGGATGGCACCGGAGATCCCGCAGGCGAGATAGAGCTTGGGGCTGACGACGCGGCCTGTCTGGCCCGACCTGCGTGTTGTACGGGTACCAGCCAGCGTCGACGACCGCGCGCGTCGCCGCGACAGCGCCGCCGAGCGCCTTCGCCAGGTCCTCGAGGAGCGAGAACTTGCCCGCCTCGCCGAGGCCGCGGCCGCCGGCGACGACGATGTCCGCATCCTCGATGGACGGACCGCTCTTCTCCTCGTGGGCCTGCTCGACCATCCGGGTCTTCGTCGACCACTCCTCGACCTCGACCGGCACGTCGACGACCTCAGGCTGCCCGCCGTTCGTCTCCGCCGGCTCGAACGCGCCGGTGCGGAAGAGCGCCAGGCGCGGCGTCGACGTCCAGCCGACGTCGACGAGGACGGTGTCGCCGAGAGCGGGCCGCTTGCCGACCAGTCCGTCGCCGCAGGCTCTCGATCCCGGTCAAGTCCCAGTTGAGGCCGGCGTCGAGGCGGGCCGAGAGCCCGGCAGCCACGTCCGCCGTGAGCACGGACGAGGCGAAGAGGACGTTGTCGAACCCGCCCTCGGAGACGAGCCGCGCCAGCACGTCGACCCGCGGCTGGGGAAGCGGCGCGGCGAGCGCCTCGTCCTCGGCGACGAAGACCTTCGTCGCGCCGTAGGCGCCGAGCCCAGCCGCAAGGCCACGGATCGCCGCCGACCGCGGCCGAAGGACGCCGAGGCTCCCCTGTGGCTCCCGACGGGCTCGACGTACCGAGCGCACGACCGCCTGCGCGTGAGGACGCCGAGACTGCCCTTGGTGGAGCTCGGCCGTCGTGACGCTCGACGACGACGAGCGTGCCGGGGCATCTCAGATCAGCTTCTGCTCCTTGAGATACGTCACGATCTGCTCCGCCGCGCTGCCGCCCTCGTCCTCGATCCGCCTGGCGCCGCCCCGCGCGGGCGGCTCGCCGAGCGCCTCGACGGTCGTCCGTCGAGCCCTTCTCCCCAGCCTCGGCGGCGTCGAGCCCGAGGTCGGCGAGCGTGACGCGTCTCCTGAGGCTTCTTCTTCGCGCCCATGATCCCCTTCAGGGACGGGTAGCGCGGCTCGTTGATCGCGTCTGACACTGCCACGACCGCCGGGAGCGGAGCCTCGAGGACGTCGTAGCCGTACTCCGTCTGCCGCTTCGAGCGCGCCGTGCCGTTCGAGATCTCGAGGCTCGCGGCCTGGGAGACGAGCGGAAGTCGCAGCCGGTCGGCGAGCGCGGCCCAGAGGACCGCGCCGTCCGAGTCTCCGCCCTGCTGGCCGACGAGGACGAGATCGGCGCCTTCGCGCTCGACGCGCCTTGGCGAGCACCTTGCTCGTCGCCACGAGATCGGAGCCTGCCGCCGCCTCGTCGGAGACGAGAACAGCCCGGTCGGCACCCATCGCGAGCGCCTTCCGAACCGTCGCCACCGCGCGCTCCGGCGCCATTGTGACGACGACGACCTCACCGTCTCCGTCGGCCTCCTTGAGCTTCAGACCCTCCTCGAGCGCGTGCGCGTCGAACTCGTTCAACGCTCCCTCGCCGCTTCGGTCGAGACGCTTCGTCTCGCGGGTCGATCCGCCTCGGGGCCGCGGGGTCCGGAACCTCCTTCACGCAGACCACGATCTTCATCGGGCGCGAGCATACCCAGGCGTCCGAGGCCCGGCGTTCGCTCTGCGCTCCTCGCACAATGCTTACGTAATCCGGCCGCGACGTTTGTTAAGGTCGCCCGCGCCCGCGCCCGATACAGGACGCTCATGCCCACCGGCCGGACACCATTCATCTCACTTGTCGTCGCCCTCGCGGCACTCGCCTGCGGCCGCGGCCGCATCGGCCGGATCCCCGCGCACCTCGTCTTTCCCGTCGTCGGCAAGGTCGACGTACACGAACGACTACGGCGACCCGCGCTGGCAGGGGAGTCACGAGGGCAACGATCTGATGGGCAAGCGCTGGCAGTACGCCGTCGCCACCGAGTCCGGCTGGGTCGAGAAGCGTCCAGAGTGTCTCGGAAGCTATTCGTCCTGCTACGTCGTCCTGCGCGGGAAGAGCGGCACGCACTACTGGTACATCCACCTGAACAACGACAACCCCGGCGGCCCGGCCAACGACAACCAGGGCGAGCTGCCAGAACGGGATCTCGTGGCCGCACGGGCTCCGGAACGGACAGCGCGTACGCGCGGGACAGAGTGGTCGGGTTCGTCGGCGACTCCGGCGACGCGAACGGAATTCAGCCCCACCTCCACTTCGAGGTGCATCCGAACGGCGGCGGCGCGGTGAATCCGTACCCGCACCTGCAGGAGGCTCGCCGGCTCCTCTACAGCGCCCCGGCAGCGGTCGACTCGGTCTCGCTTCGGCTCGTGGGAGTCATCCGCGGAGTCGACACACGCTTGCACCTCCGCTCGTCGCTCGTTCTGGTCTTCCGCCGGGAGGTACTTCCGGGTGTCGAAGCCCGTCACGGTCGACGTGCCGGGCGACGTGGTCGTGGAACGCAAGGGGGCCGGTGGCTCCATCCGAGGCGGTCAGACCTGCACCTCTGCAGAGCCCGGTCGAGCGCGTCGTCGTCTGGACGAAGGCTGCGGCGCCCTGCCTCGCAACCAAGCGAGGCGTGGCGGCGCCTGGACGCAGCGCGTCCGGCTCTTCGACTAGCGCCGAGCGCGGCCCGCAGCTCTCGCGCAGCAGCTTCCGGTTCCGGCGCGTCGCCAATGGCCCGGACGACCGCGATCCGCGTCGCACCGGCAGCCACGACGTCGGCGACGTTCGTGGCGTCGATGCCGCCGATCGCGAACCAGGGTGCTCTCGCGCTGCGCGGCGGCGTAGCGGACGAGCTCGAGCCCGACCGCCGGGCGGCCCTCCTTCGTCGGGCGTCGCGTGGACGGGCCCGACGCCGAGGTAGTCGGCGGTCGAGGCGTCGATCTCGCCGGACGCGTGCGTCGACTGGCCGACCGGGAGGCCGAACCGTCGTGCCGCCTCGACCGGGAGGTCGTCCTGGCCCGACGTGAATCGCGTCCGCGCCCGCGAGGACGGCGAGGTCGGGGCGGTCATTGACGACGAGCGGGACGCCGAGCGCGCCGTCACCTCGCGGGCGCCCGTCGAGCACGCGCGATGAGCTCCGCGTCGGAGAGCGCCTTCTCGCGGATCTGCACGGCGTCGACGCCGCCGCGGACGGCCGCCTCGAGGAACTCGGCAAGATCCGGTCTCGCGCCGGCGATCAGGTAGAGACGGGCTTCCGCGAGCGGGTTAGCCGCCCGCGACCGGCCGGGCGACGACGAGGGTGTCACCGTCGTCAAGCTCCTCGGTTGGATAGGCCGCGCGGTCGACGGGATCACCGTTTCGCTCCACGAGGGCGTAGCCTCCGTCGCAGCCCGAGCTCCGAGAGCAGCTCGGCAACGGTTCGCGGCCGCGACCTGACGCTCGCTGCCGTTGAGGGTGATCGTGCTGGAGCCGCAGCATCCGCTGAAGGAAGTTCGTCACGTGGAGGAGATGGCCCCGGCGAGCGGGCTCGAGGCGACGGCTTCGACGCCCTCGTCCATCACGCCGGCGAGGAAGGCCTCGCGGCCGGCTTCGACGGCCAGGCGAAAGGCCCGTGCCATGGCGACCGGATCGGTCGGCGTGCGCGATCGCGGTGTTCACGAGCACGGCGTCGGCGCCCATCTCCATCGCGGCGGCCGCATGCGACGGCGCGCCGAGTCCGGCGTCGACGACGAGCGGCACCTCGGCCTGCTCGATCATGATCCGGATCGAGTCGCGGAGCTTCAGCCCCCGCCCGCTCCCGATCGGCGCGGCGAGCGGCATGACCGTCGCGCAGCCGACCTCCTCGAGCTTCTTCTGGAGCACGGGATCCGGGAGAACGTACGGGCAGAACGGTGAACCCGTCCTCGACGAGCAGCGCGGCGGCGCGTCAGCGTCTCGACGGGATCCGGGCAGCAGGTAGCGCCGGTCGGGGATGACCTCGAGCTTGATCCAGTCCGGGAGCCCGCCGGCCCGCGCCAGGCGGGCCGTCCGGACGGCCTCCTCGGCCGTCTCGGCGCCCGGACGTGTTCGGGAGGAGCAGGACGTCGGGCGGCAGGAAGCTCGTGATGTCCTCGCCGGCCTCGACCGCGTCGAAGTCGACCCGGCGGACGGCGACCGTGACCAGCTCGCAGCCGGTCGCCTCGATGCGCGGCGCGCATCGTCTCGAAGCTCTCGTACTTGCCGGTGCCCGTGATGCAGCCGCGAGCGGAACTCGCGCCCGGCGATCGTCAACGGCTCGTGCATCGCTCTCCCTCCGCTGGCATGACCCAGATCAGGTTCTCGCGGTCGCGGCCTCGTGGCCGCCTCTCAGCCCCCGTCAGGGGCTCCCGTCAGGCCAGCGTAGCAACGCCTCTACGGCGTCGAGCCGGCGCGCCCGCGAGGCCGCTATCAGCTCTTGTTCGCGGGACGGATCGAGGCCCGCGGCGAGCGCCTGCGGGCCGTAATCCTTGTCCGGCGCGGCTCCCGCTCGCGCTCCCAGTCGAGCGTGTCCGCGATCGTCTCCGCGAGCGGCCGAAACCGCAGACCGGCCGCGAGGGCGCGGCTCACGTCGACGTCGAAGAAGCCGGCGAAGGCCGGGTTTGCGTCGAGCGCGAGCCAGAGCGGCAGGTCATCGAGAAGGCTCGACGTCGTGCTCGAGGAGGAAGCTCTCCGGAACGGGGACGAAGGTGGCGTCGCTCCCGGCGACTGCCCGGGCTGCCTCGAGCACCTCCGTCCATCCCGAGCGGCCGCTCGGGCCCGGTGGCATTGAACGTGCCTGCGACCCGCCGCTCGCGAGACGTCGAGGAGCCAGTCCGCGAGGTCACGCCCGTGCACGATCTGAAGCGGCCACGGATCGGCGTCCGGCACGCAGCACCTCGCCTCCCTGCGCGACCCTGCGCACCCACCAGCCGAAGCGGTTCGTCCAGTCGTAGCGGCCGACGATGAGCCCTGAGCGGACGATCGCACACCGGTCGCCGTAGACCTCCCGCACGACCTCCTCGGACGCTGCCTTGAGCTGGCCGTAGAAGCGGTCGACCGCCTCCCCGTGGTCGTCGGGCAGCTCTCCGATCGGATAGTCGCTCGTCGAGGCCCGGCCCGGCGAAGTCCCGATAGACGGAGATACTCGAGACGAAGACGTAGTGGCCAACGGCCTCCGCGAGCAGCTCTGCCGACTGCCGGACGACGCGGGGCACGTAGCCCGGACGGGTCGATGACGGCGTCCCACTCCCGGCCCGACGAGCGCGCCCAGGTCGCCGTCTCGATCTCCTGTCAGCCGCTCGACCTCGGGGAAGAGCGTGCGGGTTCGTCTGTCCGCGGCTGAAGAGCGTGACCTCGTGCCCGCGGTCGAGCGCGGCCTCGGCGACGTGGCGGCCGAGGAAGAGCGTGCCTCCGAGGACGAGCAGCCGCATGCGGCGAAGCTAGCAACGGAGGCGCTTGACAACGTGCAACAGGCCGGGGACGCTACGGGCCCGATGGCGAGCCGCATTCTGAGCCGGGCGACACCCTGATGCGAGTCGGCCGCCAGCGCGAGGCCCTGCGAGAGAGCTACGACGTCATCTGGAAGGAGCGCGAGTCGCTCGCAGCCGATCTCAAGGCGGCCCGCGAGGCTCTCGAGGCCGAGCGGGAGACGCGCACCGACCTCGAGCGACGCCTCCGCCAGAGCATCCTCGTCGCAGAGTCGACGGCCGCCAAGCTTCGCGAGCAGGCGCGGACGGAGAGTCAGGCGGCCCTCCGTAAGGCCCGGACCCGGTCAGACGAGCTCGTCGCGGCGGCCGAGCAGCGGCTGGCGTCCGCGGAAGCCGAGTCGAAGGCGCTCGCCTCCAAGCTCGAGGCACGCCGCCGCGCGGCCGAGGCCGAGGCCGAGCAGCTCGTCGTCGCGGCCCGCTCGGAAGCCGACCGGATCCTCGCCGAAGCCCAGCGGGCCGCGGAGCAGGCGCTTGCTGTGAGCCGTGAGGAGCGCGGCGAGATCGCACGGGAGATCGGACGGATGCGCCGCACGTACGAGGAGTTCCTCGACACGCTGATCAACGCAGCGCGCGATGCAGGCACGGTGCTCGAAGACGCAGACGCGCCCGCGCGGGCGTCCGTTTCGAAGCCCGTCAACGGCCGCTGAAGCGCGGCTCGCGCTTCTCGACGAAGGCCGCCATGCCCTCCTTCTGATCCTCGGTCGAGAAGAGCATGGCGAAGAAGGTCGCCTCCTGCGCCAGGTTCGCCTCGTGCGCCCCCTGGAGCGCGAGGTTCGCCGCCTCCTTCGTCGTACGCCGAGCGCCACCGGGCTCTTCGAGGCGAGGAGGCGCGCCGTCTCGAGCGTCTTCTCCAGGAGCTCGGCCGGACTCGAAGACGCGCGTTCACGAGCCCACGGCGCTCGGCTTCGTCAGCGTCGACGGTGCGGCCCGTGAGGATCAGCTCCTTGGCGAAGCCGAGCCCGGCGACGCGCGCGAGCCGCTGGGTGCCGCCCCAGCCTGGCAGGATCCCGAGGTTGATCTCGGGCTGGCCGAGCTTCGCGGTCGACGCCGCGTAGCGGAGGTCGCAGGCGAGCGCGAGCTCGCAGCCGCCGCCGAGGGCGTAGCCGTTGATCGCGGCGATCGTCGGCTTCCGCATCGTCTCGAGCAGGCGCCCGCACGCGTGGCCGAGCCCGCCCCACTCGCGCGCCTCGAGCACGCTCGAGTCCCTGCATGTACTTGATGTCGGCACCCGCGATGAAGGCGCGGTCTCCGGCGCCGGTGAGGACGACGACCCGCGCCTCCGGGTCGCCGCGCGAGCTCGACCGAGCCGCTCGTGGAGCGCGCGGAGCGTCTCCAGGTCGAGCGCGTTCAGCGCGTCGGGGCGGTTGACCGTGAGGATCGCTGCGCCGTCGCGGCGCTCGAGCTCGATCACGCCTCGACCGGGACGTTCGCCTGGAGGAACTCGACGATCCCGGCGACCGGCGCGCCCGGCGTGAAGACCTCGGCCACGCCGGCCTCCTTCAGCTCGCGCACGTCGTCCTTGCGGGATCGTTCCGCCGACGACGACGAGCACGTCGTCGCGCCCGTTCTCGCGGAGACCGTCGAGGATCTTGGGCACGAGCGTCATGTGCGCGCCGGAGAGGATCGAGATCCCGACGGCGTCGGCGTCCTCCTGCACGGCCGTCTCGACGATCTGCTCCGGCGTCTGGTGGAGGCCGGTGTAGATGACCTCCATGCCGGCGTCGCGGAGCGCCCGCGCGATGATCTTCGCGCCCCGGTCGTGTCCGTCGAGACCGGGCTTGGCGATGACGACCCGGATCTTCCTGGCCACGTCGGCAAGTATATGAGCGTGCGGCTGACCGTCATCGGCTCCTCCCCGGCCTGGCCGAACCCCGGCAGCGCGCAGTCCGGCTACCTCCTCGCAGGGTCGAGAGACAGGCTCGCTCCTCCTCGACTGCGGCCCCGGCGTCCTCGGCCGGCTGCGCGAGAACGGCCCGCTCGCGATCGACGCGATCGCGATCACCCACTTCCACCTCGACCACTGGGGCGACCTCGTTCCGTGGGCCTGGCTCGCGGCGTACGGCGAGGCGGGCGGCGTCCCGAGCTCTGGCTCCCGCCGGGCGGCGTCGGCCAGCTCGAGACCTTCGCAGCCAACTGGGGGAACCCGCAGCATGTTCGAGAACGCGTTCGACCTCCGCGAGTACGAGCCTGGGCCGGCCGAGGAGATCGGGGCTTCAGCCTCGAGGCGCATCAGCGTGCCGCACTACACCATGCAGGCCCACGGGTTTCGCGTCTCCGCGAACGGGACGACGCTCTGCCTACTCCGGCGACACCGGCCCCGGGCGACGAGGTACCTGCGCTCGCGCACGGCGCCGACCTCTTCCTCTGCGAGGCGACGCTCGCCTCGCCGGACCGCGACGGCCCGCCCCGCGGCCACCTGACGGCCGAGGAGGCGCAGAGCTTCGCCGACGGGCCGTTCCTCCTCACGCACCGCCCGGTCGAGCTGCCAGCTCGACGGGACGCGCGTCGCCGCAGACGGCCTGGTCGTCGAGATCTAGCTGCGCCGCTCGTCGGCGAGCCAGGCGTCGACCTGCTCGAAGATGCGCCGGTAGAGGAACGGCCCGTGGCTCACCCGCGCCACGCCGCAGCTCGGCGAGCTCGGGCACGGACGGGGCGGCTCGGGGACGCGAGCACGTTCACGGGTGCGTCGACGCGCTCGACGAACGCGGCGATCACCTCGCGCTCGTGGAGGAGGATCGGGTAGACGCAGTCGGCGCCGGCTCGCAGGTAGGCGCGCGCCCGCTCCAGCGCCTCGCTCGACGAGCTCGAGCTGCGGCAGCTTCGTCTCGCGTTCCAGGATGAAGACGTCGACACGGGCGTTGACGACGAGCGGGTACCCGCGCGCCGCGGCGGCGGCGCGGAGCGCGGCGATCCGCTCGGCCTGCTCGCCAGCGTCTCGAATCGTCGCCACGTGCCGTGGTCGGTGTCCTCGAGGTTGCAGCCCGGCCGCACCGACCTCCTCGAGCGCCTCGACGAGCGCCTCGGGCTCGAGTCCGTAGCCGCCTCCGCAGTCGACGGTGACCGGAACGGCGACGGCCCTCGACGATCCGGCCGGCGGCGGCGAGCATCTCGTCGACCGGGGCCTCCTCGTGATCCTCGTAGCCGAGCGCCTCGGCGACGCCGGCGCTCGACGTCGCGACGACCGGAAAGCCGGCTCGCAGCGACCGCCTTGCGCCGACGGGACGTCCCAAGCGTTCGGCAGCACGAGCGGCCGGCCGGGGACGTGCAGCGACCGCAGGAGCTCGCACCGCTCGGAGAGGCGTCATGCGGGGAACGTAGCCCGCGGGGGCGCTAGATCAGCGACGTCGACCGAGACGATCAGGTCGGGCCGCACGAAGCGTCCGCCGAGGTGTGGCCACTCGCCCGGGGCCGCGGTGCCGATCTGGCGCGAGAGGAGCTTGGCAGCGCCCTTGGCCTCCTCGACGACTCGCGAAGACGCTCGACCTCGATCTCGCCGCCGTCGGCAAGACGCGCACGACCCGATGCTCGCCGCGCCGGGGTCCCGACGGCGGCGGGCTTGGGCCTCGGCTGCGGGCACCGGCTCGGGCTCCGCGTCGGCTCAGGCTCCGGAACGGGCGGAACGACCTCGAGCGGAGGCGGCTCGTGCGGGCACGCGGCTCCTCGGTTGGAGGAGCAGAGGGCGGGAACTCGACGACGACCGGGGCCGTCGGCGGGCGGCTCGGGAGCGGCCGGAGGGGTCACCTCGGGCTCGAGGCGCCCCCTCGGTGGCAGGAACCTCGCTGGATTGCCGGCGGGGAAGGCTCGGCGACAGGGGCGGGCGCCTCGGCAGGAGCGGCCGGAGGGGTCGGATCGAACACCGGCGGCTCGGGAGCCGCAGCCGGCTCCGGACCAGGCGCCGGCTCTGGTTGAGCCTCGGTGACCGGGGTCGGCTCGGGGGCCGACTCGGAAGGTGTAGCGGCGGCCGGGACGGCCGGCGCCGGGATCGTCTCGACGGCCGGTGCGACCGGCTCGGCAGCGGAGCGGGCGCAGGCTCGACCGGTGCCGCGACAGGCTCCGGGGGAAGTGAAGTGACCGGCTCTGCCAAGACTGGTGCCACGGGTTCGGGTTCGGGTTCGGGTTCGGGCTCGGGTTCGGGTTCGGGTTCGGGCTCGGCAGGCGCCGCGACGGGCTCCGGCTCGGCAGGCGCCGGCTCGGGCTCGGGCTCGATCGGCGCCGCTACGGGCCCGACGGGCGCTGCCACGGGTTCGGGCGCCTGCGCCGGCGGCGGGCGCCGCGACCCGAAGGCCGCCGACCTCCGCCAGTACGGGCTGCGGCGCCGGCTCGGCGGGAGCCTCGGCCGCAGCAGGGGCCGGGGCCGGCTCGGGCGCAGCCTGAATCAGCGGCTGGGCCAGCGGAACCTGTGCCGCCGGGGGGCCGACAGACTGCGGAAAAACGCTTCCGAGCACGCGGAGGATGTCGGTGCGAGTCGCGACCGCGAACCGCGGCTGCGTGCCGAGCGCCTCGACGACCGTCTTCATGGACTCCTCGTCTCCCGGGTCCTCGACCGCGACGAGCGGAGTCCCGTCGGCGACCGAGACCGGCACGGCGTGCGTGAGCCAGGCGGTCTCAGAGGCGAGGAGAGTCGCGGCCGACGGGTCGACCGGAGTCTGCGGAGGTCGACGTAGTCGAGGCCCTTCTGGCGCGCGAGCATCGCGAGCGACCTGAGCCTCCTCGAGCAGCCCCCGCTCGACGAGGACCTGGCCGAGCCGCTTGCCGCGCTTGACGGACTCGCCGAGAGCGTCCTCGAGCTGCTCGGCCGAGAGCAGGCCTTCGCGAAAGATCAGCGTGCCGAGCGGGGCGTCCGGACGCTGCCAGCTCGACCGGGACGCATCGTCCTCGCCGTTCACGCTGCTCACGTCGTCAATCCTCCCGAGGTCCGCAGAAAATGGGGTACCCCGAAAGGGTCGGACAAGCTCCGGGTGAACGCGCATCCCCCTGGCGGGGGATAGCCGCGAGATCAGAAGACAGGCGTTTCGCGCCAGACGCCCCAGACCTCCCGGAGCGCATCGCACATCTCACCCATGGTCACGTACGCCTTCGACGCGTCGATGATGGCCGGCATGAGGTTCGTGTCGTCGGTCGCTGCCTCCCGCCGGAGCCGGCCGAGCGCAGGCCTCGACCGCAGCCGAGTCCCGCTTCGCGCGGAGCGCCTGCACCCGGTCGACCTGCTTGCGCTCGAGCGTCGGGTCGATGTGGAGGAGCTCGAGCTCCTCTTCGTCGGGCTCCTCGTAACGATTGACGCCGACGATCACGCGCTTTCCGGCCTCGACCTCGCTCTGGTAGCGGAACGACGCCTCGGCGATCTCGCGCTGGAAGAAGTTCTCCTTGATGGCCGCGATGACTCCGCCGAACTCGCGGATCCGGTCGAAGTACTCGTACGCCTCCGCCTCGAGCCGGTTCGTCAGCTCCTCGACGAAGTAGGAGCCGCCGAGCGGGTCGATCGTCGAGGCGACACCCGGTCTCGTGCGCGATCACCTGCTGCGTCCGGAGCGCGAGCTTGACCGCGTGCTTCGGTCGGGAGCGCGAGCGCCTCGTCGAACGAGTTCGTGTGGAGCGACTGCGTGCCGCCGAGCACCGCCGCGAGCGCCTCGAGCGCTGTCCGGACGATGTTCACCTCGGGCTGCTGCGCGGTCAGCGAAACGCCGGCGGTCTGGGTGTGGAAGCGCATGAGCCAGGAGCGCGGGTTCTGGGCGCCGTAGCGCTCCCGCATCTCTCGCGCCCAGATCCGCCGCGCCGCGCGGTACTTGGCGATCTCCTCGAAGAAGTCGATGTGGGCGTTGAAGAAGAACGAGAGCCTGGGTGCGAACGAGTCGACGTCGAGACCGCGGGCCAGCGCCGCCTCGACGTAGGCGAAGCCGTCGGCGAGCGTGAACGCGAGCTCCTGCGCGGCGGTCGAGCCGGCCTCGCGGATGTGGTAGCCCGAGATCGAGACCGGGTGCCAGAGCGGCACCTCCTCGGCGCAGAACTCGATCATGTCCACGCAGAGCCGCATGGAGGGCTCCGGCGGGAAGATCCACTCCTTCTGCGCGATGTACTCCTTGAGGATGTCCGTCTGGATCGTCCCGCGGAGGCGGTCGCGCGAGACGCCCTGCTTCTCGCCGACGCAGATGTAGAACGCGAGCAGCATCGCGGCAGGCGCGTTGATCGTCATCGAGGTCGAGACCTCGTCGAGCGGGATGCCCGCGAACAGCTGCTCCATGTCCTCGAGCGAGTCGATCGCGACGCCCTCGCGGCCGACCTCGCCGAGCGACTTGGGGTGATCCGAGTCGTAGCCCATGAGCGTCGGCATGTCGAACGCCGTCGAGAGCCCGGTCTGCCCGTGCTCGAGGAGGTAGCGGAAGCGCGCGTTCGTCTCCTCGGCGGTGCCGAAGCCCGCGAACTGCCGCATCGTCCAGAGCCGGCCGCGGTACATCGACGGGTAGACGCCGCGCGTGTACGGGTAGACGCCGGGCCACCCGAGGTCGCGGTCGTAGTCGATCTCGACGTTGTCGGGCGTGTAGAGAGGCTCGACGCTCGAGCCCGGACATCGTCGAGAAGAGCGCGTCGCGCTCGGGTTTCGCGTCGTAGAGCTCGCGGCGCCACTCGGCCGTCCCGTCGAGCTCCTGCCTGTCCTCGGTGGTGGCCATCAGCCTCCTCCGATTGTACGCGCGCCTCCGCGCTCTCCCTCTGTGCCCGAACGAGGGAATTCGCTCACCCGGCAACCTCCCGGCAGCCGATGCGTTCGGAAGAAGGTGGCGATGGTTCGACGACTGCGGCGGCGATCCAATCGGCCGATCCCGGCCGGCGGCTGCATGCCCGCGCTCGGCGGCGGCGCACCGGCCATCCTCGTAGCCCTCATCGCCGCTACCAGCCTGGCCGCGCTTCAGCTCGCCGCGCAGTCGGACGGCCTGGCCGGGCTGCCTGCCTTCGTCGCCGACGCCCTCGGCGAACCCGCGAGGACGACGAAGCCGCGGAGAGCACTGGCGTACGTTCGAGCACGGCATCTCACGCCGAACGCTCGTGGGGCCTCGAGTCGATCGCCTACCGCGGGCCGCGACCCGAGAAGTACCTGACGATTTCGAGGCGGCAAGGCGTGCGCGTCTGGCGCTGGCGGATCGCCGCGCACGAGGCGGGGCCGCAGCTGCCTGATCGCGCGGATCCTCGACGCAGACGGCCGCTGGTCTGACGCAGGCGAACCTCTCGCTGGCTCGTGACGCGAGCGGGAGCCAGGCTGGCTCGTGCGCCTCCGCGTCGTCGACACCAATCTGCCGCTTCCGTACGTGCTCGAGCCCGTGACGACCGCGCAGCGCGGAATTCGCTAGCGCGACCCGCCCGGCCGCCAGAGCGGCTCGGTGAGCCCGGCCGTCTGCGTTGGCCGCGCGGGCCAGGATGAAGAGGAGGTCGGAGAGGCGGTTCAGGTAGGCGAGCGCCTCCGGGTTCACGCCGTGCTCCTGCGTCGAGCGCGACGACGAGCCGCTCGGCGCGGCGGCAGACCGTGCGGGCGACGTGGAGCCTGGCCGCGGTCTCGGTCGCCGCCCGGGAGCACGAAGCTCCGGAGCGGCTCGAGGCCCTCGTTGGCCCGGTCGCAGAGCTCCTCGAGCGCCTCGACCTGCGACCGCTCGACCCGGAGCCGCTCGCGCCGCTCGTCCTCGAGCGGGCACGGAGAGATCGGCGCCGAGGTCGAAGAGCTCGTTCTGGATTCGCTCGAGCGTGGCGCGGAGATCGGGCTCGACCGTCGCCGGCGAGGACGAGCCCGAGCGCGGCGTTTAGCTCGTCGACGGTGCCGTAGGCCTCGATCCGCGCGTCGGTCTTCGGGACGCGCGAGCCGTCGCCGAGGCTCGTCTCCCCCGCGTCGCCGCCGCGCGTGTAGATCCGGTCGAGCCGGACGGGCTCGTCGCGACGCCGGCTCATGCCGGCGCGGCGGCTCGCTCGGCGAGGCCGAGGATCGAGCGCGCGATCACGATCCGCTGGATCTCGCTCGTGCCCTCGTAGATCTCCGTGATCTTGGCGTCGCGGTAGTAGCGCTCGACCGGGAACTCCGTCGTGTAGCCGTAGCCGCCGAGCACCTGGATCGCCTCGGCAGTCTGCCGCCGCGCGACGGACGGAGGCGAAGAGCTTCGCCTTGGCGCCGGCCTCGCCGTGTGGCTCGCCGCGATCGCGGAGCCAGGCTGCCTTCCAGACGAGGAGCCGCGCGGCGTCGATCTCGGTCGACATGTCCGCGAGCTTCCACTGGATGGCCTGGAACTCCGCGATCGGCCGTCCGAACTGCTCGCGCTCCCGTGCGTACTCGCGGGCCACGTCGTAGGCGGCCTGCGCGATCCCGACCGCCTGCGCCGCGATCCCGATCCGCCCACCGTCGAGCGTGCCGAGCGCGATCTGAGAAGCCCCGTCCCTCCTCGCCGAGCAGCCGGTCGCGCTCGACGCGGACGCCGTCGAGCGACGAGGTCGACCGTCGAGCTCGAGTGGAGCCCGAGCTTCTCGGCCTCGCCGGTGACGCGTGAGCCCGTCCGCGTTGCCGTCGACGAGGAAAGCAGTGATCCCTGCCTCCGTCCGCGCGAAGAGGAGGATCGTGCCGCCCGCGCGCGCCGTTCGTGATCCACTGCTTCGTGCCCGTGAGGCGCCAGCCGTCGCCGTCGGGCTCGGCCCGCGTCAGGAGCGCGCTCGCGTCCGAGCCGGAGCCCGACTCGGTCAGCGCGAACGCGCCCGATCGCCTCGCCGCGGGCGAGCGGCGGCACGAACGCTCGCCTTCTGCTCGTCGGTGCCGTAGCGGACGATCGGAAGCGTCGCGGCGCTCGTGTGCACCGCGACCGTGACGCCCACGCCGGCGTCGGCGCGCGAGAGCTCCTCGAGGACGAGGACGTAGGAGAGGAAGTCCGCACCCGGCGCCGTCCAGCTCCTCGGGCACGCAGACGCCCATGAGCCCGAGCTCGGCGAGCTTGCCGAAGAGCTCGGCCGGGAAGTGGTGCTCGCGATCCCACTCGGCCGCGTGTGGCTCGATCTCGGCCGCCGCCACCTCCCGCGCGAGCGCCTGGATCTCGCGCTGCTCGGGGCGTCAGCTCGAAGTCCATGAGCTGCAGAATAGAGTCGCGCCCGTGGTCAGGAACGAGCACGCCGTCGAGATTGCGCGCCCGCCCGCCGCAGTGTTCCCCTACCTGACGGAGCCGGACCACCTGCTTCGCTGGGTCGGAGGCCTGCGGGCCTTCGAGCCGCTGGACGGCGACGAGGCCCGACCGGGTGCACGCTCACGGCAGCGGCTGCGGATCGGGGGGCGCGAGTGGACCTTCGAGGGCGAGGTGCTGGCCCTCGAGCCGGACCGCCGGATCGTGGTCTGCATCCGCGGCCGCGGCCTCGAGCTGACGAACACGTACTCCCTGGAGCCGACCGCGGGCGGCACTCGCCTGTCCGTCGCGGTGCAGAGTGGGTTCACGAAGGTATTCGCGCGCCTCCTGGGGGGCATCGTCGAGCGGGAGGGCCAGCGGAAGCTCGAGGCCGACCTCGCCCGGCTCGCCGACCTCGTCGAGGCCGAGAGCGAGAAGGCCTAGCTAGGAGGGATTTCCCTAGCCGACTGCGAGCATGCGGTCGGCGGCTTCGAACTCCTCGCGGACCGAGCGAAGCTCCGACTCGCAGCGGGCGAACGCGTCGACGACCGACGGGTCGAACTGCTTGCCTGCCTCGTCGCAGAATCTCGCCCCGGGCGCGCTCCCACGCCAGCGCGCGCCGGTAGGGCCGGTCGCTCGTCATCGCGTCGAGCGCGTCGGCGACCGCGAAGATCCGCGCGCCGACCGGAATCTCGTCTCCCTGCGCGCCGTCGGGATAGCCGCTGCCGTCCCAGCGCTCGTGGTGGCTGCGAACGACGCTCAGCCCGTCGCCGTCGAGGAAGGCGACACCGCCGAGCATCTGCTCGCCGAGGATGGTGTGCGACTGCATGAGCCGCCGCTCGGCCTCGCTCAGGGGACCGGGCTTCTGGAGAATCTGGTCTGGAATCCCGATCTTGCCCACGTCGTGGAGGAGGAATCCGTACGAGGCGCTCTGGTTCGCGGCGAGCGCCGGCTCGATGCCCTCGGCCAGGGCGATCGCGTAGCGCTGCACCCGCTGCGAGTGTGCTCGCGTGCCCGTGTCCTTTGTCTCGAGCGCGCTCGCGAGCGCCGCCACAGTCTCCTCGTACGCCTGCTGGATGAGGAGCCGCTGTCCCCGCTCGACCTCGAGGAGGTGGCGGAGGTCGCGGGCGTAGAGGATCAGCTGCTCGCCGGCGTCACGCTTTCCGGCCGCACGGAAGGGGACGCCGTAGAGCCCGCCCGCCAGGCGCTCGACGACGGCGAGGAGCTCGAGTGGGCTGAAGGGCTTGACGAGGTAGGCGTCCGCGCCGGCCGCCGCACCATCCTCGCGCGGTGCTCGTACCGGAGCCGGTCAGGAGTACGACCCTGATCGGCGCGCGTGGCCTCGTCCGCCTTCAGTCTCCGGCAGTAGTCGAGCCCGCCCATGCCAGGCATGGAGACGTCGAGGACGACGACGTCGGGCCGGAACCCAGGCGCGAGCTCTGCCGCTTGCTCGGCGCTCGCAGCCTCCTCGACCTCGATGTCCACGATCTCGAAGGTCGTGCGGAGCAGAGCCCTGAAGGCCCCGTCGTCGTCGACTACCAAGAGACGCAGAGGTTCCCCCTTTATCCGTCGATCCTCGTCCTTTATCAGTCAGATCCCGGAAATCCTTTGATTCTTTCGCGAAATCTGGCGAAAGCGATCCCCGTCACGAGGTGTGTAGCCTCCCCGTTTCGGCCGACGCGCTACGCGTAGGCAAAAAAGCCGCGGCCGCTCTTGCGGCCGAGCCGGCCGGCCCGGACGTGCTCGAGCAGCAGCGGGCAGGGCGCGTACTTTCGGTCGCCGAGGCCCTCGTGGAGGACCTCCATGATCGCGACGCAGGTGTCGAGCCCGATCAGATCGGCGAGCGCGAGCGGGCCCATCGGGTGGGCGAACCCGAGCTTGGCGATCGTGTCGATCGCCTCAGCATCGGCGACCCCGTCATGGAGCGCCCAGACCGCCTCGTTCACGTACGGCATCAGGATCGCGATTCGACACGAACCCGGGAAAGTCGTTGGCGATCGCCGGCGTCTTGCCGAGCTCCTCGGCCAGCCCTGTGATGGCGGCGGCGGTCTCGTCGGAGGTCTGGCGGCCCGCGGACGACCTCGACGAGCTTCAGAACATGGGCACCGGGTTGAAGAAGTGCATGCCGATCACCCGGTCCGGCCGGCCGGTCGCCGCGGCGAGCGACGTGATCGGGATCGAAGAGGTGTTCGAAGCGAGGATGCCCGCCGCCGGAAAGAGCTCGTCCGCGCGACGGAACACGTCCTCCTTCACGGCCGCGTTCTCGACTACGGCCTCGACCATCAGGTCGGCCGGGACGAGCTCGGCGGACGGGCGCGATTCGGGCGAGCACCTCGTCGGCCGCAGGCCCGCCCTTCTCGGCGAGCCGGGCAAGGCTCTTCCGCATGGTCTCGAGGCCGCGCTCGGCCGCGCCGGGCGCAGCGTCATGAAGCGAGACACGCCGGCCGGAGGAGGCGACGACCTGCGCGATCCCGGCGCCCATCTGGCCGGCTCCCACGACGAGGACGTGCGCGAGCTCCACGGAAACGGAAACTAGCGCCTGGTCGGCCTGCACGACCTTCCAGCGGGGTACTCGGCACGAGAAACTGGACCCGTGAACCAACCGCTGGCACCGTTCGAAGACCGGCCGGTGGCGCCCGGCGCGCAGAGCTGGACGGCTCGGCAGGTCGTCAGACGGACAGTTGATGTGCTCGGCAAGCGCGGGCTGAGAGGCGCATGGTTCGGAGTCCTCGGCCAGCTCGGCTACCGGCGCCTCGTGCTCTTCAGGGCGACAGCCGAGGCCCGGGGTCAGGGTCAGATCGAGCGCTGATGGCGCGGATCCTCCTCCTGCCGGCGGCGATCGATGGTGTCCTCGCCCACGTGGGCTCGTGCGCGACTGTCGGGCATGAGCTCGCGGCCCGCGGTCAGGACGTGGTGCTTGCGTACCCGGGGTCGCAGCCGGAGCTCTTCGAGAACGGCCTCGAGCTCGTTCCCGCTGCCGGCCTCGAGTCGGCACGGCTCCGCTCGCCCGGGCTCCCGGTGTTCCGGGATACCGCCGAGCTGCTCCGGCTCGTTCAGGCTGACCTCGAGCTCTTGGAGCGGATCGGACCTGACGCGGCGTTCGTCGAATATCGCGTCAGCGGCCATCTGGCCTGCGAGCTGGCCGGAGTTCCAAGGGTCGGCGCCTTCCACACGCTCGCCTGGTCAGAGTGGAGCACGCCCGGATCTCTGGGTGCCCAGCTCTCGCGTCCGAATCGACTTCGGCGGGCAGCACGCCCCTTGCGCCGCCGCCTCCGCCGGGGCGAAACCTTCTCGCAGGCGATCGAGCGCCGCCTCGCAGAGGCGCGCCTCGCGCTCGGTCTTCCTCCCGCAACCGTGCACGGCATGCTCGGCGACCTGGTGGCCTGTACGACCACGCCGCTCCTCACACCGACCCACGACCTGCCGCAGCATTGGCGCTACGTCGGGCCCCTGACCTGGTCGGCTCCCGTCCCGGACGAGCCGCTTCGCCGGTGCGAGGGCGGGAGGCCTCTCGTCTACGTGACGCAGGGCTCCACGGGGCGTGCGGCGACCCTGCGAAGAGTCGTGGCGGAACTCGGTCGCGAAGACCTCGACGTGCTGGTGACGACCGGCGACCTCTGCGATCCGGCGGAGCTCGAGGCCCTGGGGCCGAACGTCGTCGCGTCGCGACTCCTACCCGGTCGCGCTTGCATGGAAGCGGCAGACCTCGCAGTGATCCACGGCGGAGACCTGACGGCGTCGGAGGCGCACCTGGCCGGGGTCCCCGTGGTCGTCGTCCCGCACGCGTTCGACCAGCTCGCATGGGCCGACCGCGTCGGGCGACTCCGGACCGGGATCGCCGTGCTCCCACCCTCGCTTCCCGGCGGGGTGCGACGCGCCGTCCGGCGGATCCTGCGTCAGCCCGGCTATCGGCGCGCGGCCGAGCGTGTTGCCATCGACCTGAAACGCTGGGACGGGCCGGGAAACACTGCGTCCCTGGTCGAAGCGCTCCTGCGGGCGCCTGCTCGCCGTTAGCCCATCCTGAGCACGCCGATCCCACCCCAGGTGCCGAACCCGGCGTCGTGCTCGGGGAGCAGGAACTCCCAGTGCTCATAGCGGTCGCGAACCTCCGCCCAGAAGCGGTCGACCTCGACGCCCGGGATCCCGGCGCAAGGAAGCACGTCGTGGAACGCCACCAGGCCGCCTGGCCTGACGAGCGGCGCGTAGAGCTCGAAGTCACGCCGGACACCGGCGTAGGAGTGATCCGCGTCGATCATGACGAGATCGAGCGGCGTGCCCGCGAGGATCCGCTCGACCGCCGCCCGGGTCTCCTCCTGCTGGGAGTCGAGCCGGAGCGCGACGACTCGCTGTCCCGGGCGGCCCACCGATTCGAGACTGGACGTCGGCACGCCTCCGTACCCGGCCTCCACATCCACGGAGACGAGCGTCGCCTCCGGCGTCGAGAGCAAGGCCCAGAGCCAAAAGGTCGCTCCGTTGTAGCTGCCCACCTCGAGCACCGAGGCAGGGCGAAGCGTCCGGACGAGTCCCACCAGGCCGCTCAGCTCGCCGGCCTTCTGGAGCGCTCCCGCCCACACTGCCTCGCGCGCCAGCTGCCTGGACGAGCGGAGCGCAAGCGGCAGGCGAGAAAGCGCTCGTGTACGCGCTCGACGCGCAGCGCGGAGAGCTCGCCGTCCCGGTGAACGGGGAAGCGGTGGCGGCGGCCTGATCCGATCGAGAATCACCGGGCGCCCTGCGGGACGGCTCACGCGCCGACGATAACCCAGCGCACCCGCGGTTCCAGGTCAGACCTGGTCGACCCAGTCGTCTCGGGTCAGCGAGTACATGACGTAGTCGTCGCGGCCTGCCGGTGCGGGAAAGTAAGCACGAAGCAGCCCCTCCTCGACGAAGCCGATCCGGCGGAGCAATGCTCGCATCGGCTCGTTCCACTCCGCCGTCGTGGCCTGCACGCGCGCGGCCTCCTCGGCATCGAAGAGATGGTCGACCAGGAGCCTGGTCGCGTCGCTCCCGTAGCCCTTGCCGCGATCCGCGGCCGCGAAGATGGCCACTCCGATCTCGAAGACTCCGGGCGGGAAGGCGTGCGACGGCGACCGCGCGTCCACGTCACCGACCAGGCGGCCTTCCGCCTCCACGCCGAGCTCGAGGCGACCGCGCACGACTCGGCCGGACTGTTCGATTCGCCGTCGCACGGCCTCCCGGCCGAGCGGTCGGATGCCTGCAGGCGAGTCGGGATGGCGGTACTCCGCCAGTAGCAGGTCGAGCTCGTCCGGCCTGAGCGGGCGCAGGGTCACCTTCTCGCCGCGAATCCGGATCACGGCGGTGAGGCTAGTCGCTCGCTACGGGCAGACGGCAGCCGCCGCCGGCATCGGAACGATCCTCCGCTCGGCGTCGGGATGCACCACGAGTCCGAGTGCCGCCGACACGTCGCCCGTCCGGCCGTCGTCCGCCTCGAAGTAGACAAAGACCTGGAGCTCGTAGGCACCCGGCTCCAGGTCGGCGCGCCACTTCGTTTCCGGCCCGCGCTCGAGGAAGACCCTGGCAACGCCGACGCTCTTACAGCCCGCCGGCGCGACCCGTGCCTCGCCGATGCAACTCGCATCGCGCGAGTGACATCCCTTCGCCTTGACCGCGCGTGCCCCGTCGAGCGCGAGCGTGATCGTCTCGCCCGGGCGGACGACGCTCGCACGCTTCGCCTCGGGCCGGGTGCCGTCGGCACACTTCCCGAAGCCGGCGGCCAGGTCCTCGACGCAGTGCGAGCCAACGACGCCGACCTGCCGGCCGGCCCCGCTCTCGAGCAGGACATCGGGCGGCCCCTGATCTTCGACAGGCGGCTCGGGCGAGCTCTCCTTCGTCGACTCGATCGGCTCGGCGCCCGCCGACTCGCCCGCCTGCCCGCAGCCGGCGAGGACGAGCGCAATTGCCGCGAGGGCCGTGACCGAGGAGAGCCTCATGCCCCTGAGACTACGGCGCGCACCTGAAAGTTCCCGCGGCGCTAGTCGAAATCGAGCAGGTCTTCCAGCAGGCCTCGCTTGCGCCTCTTCGGCCGGTCGTCGAAGCGCTCCGGCTTGCGGCCCTCTCGGCTCTCTCGGCGACCCCCCTCGACCTCGCGGAAGAAGTCCTCGTCCGCATCCTGGCCGCCGGCGAGCTGGCGCTCCTTGACGAGAATCTTGTCGAGCTCGCCGCGATCGAGCCAGACGCCCCGGCACTCGGGGCAGGCATCGATGTGCACCTCAGCGCGCTCGACTTCCACGAGCCGACTACCGTCGTTCGGGCAGCGGAGCGGCTCGCCGCGGCCCTTTCGAAGCTGTTCCTCCAAGCTCATCCCTACACCTCTATCAAGAGCGCGTCGCCCTGGCCGCCGCCGGAGCAGATCGCCGCCAGGCCCAGCCCGCCGCCGTTCCGGCGCAGGTCGTGCACCATCGTCGCCAGGATTCTCGCTCCCGAGGCGCCGATCGGGTGACCGAGCGCGACCGCGCCGCCGTTTACATTCACTCGCTCGGAATCCACCCCGAGCATCTCCGAGGAGTTGAGGACGACCGACGAGAACGCCTCGTTCAGCTCGACCCGCTCCACCTCGCCGATCGTCTTGCCCGCCTTCGCCAGAGCGCGCTCTCCGGCAAGTGCCGGCGTCTTCGCCAGGTAGGCGAAGTCGTCCGCCACGTAGGCCTGCGAGACGATGGTGGCGAGGATTTCGAGACCGCGCTTCCGCGCGAACTCCTCGCTCGTGACGACGAGCGCCCCGGCCCCGTCGTTGACCCCAGGTGCGTTTCCCGCGGTCGTCGTGCCCTCGGGATCGAAGACCGGCTTGAGCTGAGAGAGCCTCTCGTAGGACGTGTCGCGGCGCGGCCCCTCGTCGGTCGTGAAGTCCCCGACCGGAACGAGCTCGTCGTCGTAGAGGCCGTTGTCGATCGCCTTCACGGCGCGCTCGTGCGAGCGGAGCGCCCAGCGGTCCTGATCCTCGCGGGAGATCCCGAGCTCACGGGAGACGAACGACGCCTGGGCGACCATGTGCAGGTTGTCGAAGGTCGACGTGAGGCCGTCCGAGGTCATCGAGTCGATGAGGACGCCGTCGCCGAGCCGGTAGCCGTAGCGCGCCTTCTTCAGGAGGTACGGCGCGTGCGTCATCGACTCCATGCCGCCCGCGACGATCACCGAGTGGTCGCCGGAGCGGATCATCTGGTCGGCCAGCTCGACGGCTCGGATGCTCGAGGCGCAGACCTTGTTGACGGTGTCCGAGCCGATCTCCTTCGGCAGGCCGGCGCCGATCGAGGCCTGGCGCGAGGGCGCCTGGCCCGAGCCGGCCTGAAGCACCTGGCCCATGACGACGTACTCGACGTCGTCGCTCTCGATTCCCGAACGGTCGATCGCAGCACGGATCGCGATCGCGCCGAGCTCGGGCGCCGAGTGATCCTTGAGGCCGCCGCCGAGCTTCCCGAACGGCGTCCGGACGGCCGAGACGATCACCGACCTGGGCACGGCCCGAAAGCTAGCGATAATGGCTCCGTGCGGAGCGACCGCGGGACAGTGCTCGCCCTCGTGCTCGCCGGGGGCGAGGGCGGGCGGCTCGACGTGCTGACCACCGAGCGCGCGAAGCCCGCGATGCCCTTTGCGGGCGTCTACCGGCTCATCGACTTCCCGCTCTCCAACTGCCACCACAGCCGGGTCTCGGACGTCTGGGTCCTGCAGCAGTACGAGCCCCACTCGCTCACCGAGCACCTCGCGGGTGGACGGCCCTGGGACCTCGACCGGACGTACGGCGGCCTCCTCGAGGTTCATCCCTCTACGGGCGACTCCGAGAGCGGCTGGTTCAAGGGGAACGCCGATGCCATCTACCGGACGCGGGAGCGGATCCTGGCGCAAGCCCCGGAGTTGCTCCTCGTCCTCTCGGCCGACCACGTCTACCGGCTCGATTACTCGGAGGTCGTGTCGGGCCACGTCGATTCCGGGGCGTCCGTGACTCTCGTGACGACAACGGTGCCGCGGGACGAGGCCGGCGAGTACGGCGTCGTCGAGACCGAAGGCGAGCGCGTGTCAGGCTTCGAATACAAGCCGGACGAGCCCCGCAACGACGTGGTGACGACCGAGGTCTTCGTCTACGACGCGAAGAAGCTCCTCGAGACGCTCGATTGGATCGTCGACGAGGAAGGCGAGGACGCGCTCTCTGACTTCGGCGACTCCCTCCTCCCAAAGCTTGTCGAGGAGGGCGAGGCCCGGGCGCACCCGCTGGGCGGATACTGGAAGGACGTCGGCCGGCCGAGCCGCTACTGGCAGGCGCACATGGACCTGCTCGACGCCGCGCCTGCGCTCGCGCTCGACGACCCGGAGTGGCCGATCCTAACGCGCGGCGTTCAGCGACCGCCCGCGCTCATCGCGACCGGCTCGCGGGTCGAGACGAGTCGCGTCTCGCCCGGCGCGATCGTTCGTGGCACAGTCGAACGGAGCTTCCTCGGCCCGGGAGTCGTGGTCGAGGAGGGCGCCGAGGTGCGCGGCGCGATCCTCTTCCACGACACGGTCGTCGAAGGCGGCTCACGGGTGGAGAACGCAATCGTAGACGCGCGCGTGCGGATCCGAGAGGGTGCCGAAGTCGGCGGCGGCTCACCCGACGACGATGGACTCGCGCTGATCGGCCACGGCGTCGAGGTCTCGCCGGGTGACGACGCGGGCCCCGGCGCGCGACTCGAGCCAGAGACCGCGCACGACGAGACCCAGACCGAGTCGGCCTAGGGGGGTTACACGAAAGTCGTTGTACCGCCTCGAGCGCGCTGGCAACACCCGGGCAGCGAAGAACGTTTCGCCTCCCCCTAGCTCCAGACCCGTTCGGCGACGCGGGCGACGAGCTCGAGCTTTCGCCACTGGGTGTCCGCGTCGATCTCGTTTCCCTCCAGGACCGAGGCAAAGCCGCACTGCGGCGAGAGCGCGAGCTGCTCGAGCGGCAGGTGCTGTGCGGCCTCGTCGAGGCGTCGCACGAGATCGTCCTCGTCCTCGAGCACAGGCGTCTTCGTCGAGACGAGGCCCATGACCATCGTCTTCCCGGCCGGGACGTGGCGGATCGGCTCGTAGCCCGCCGTCCCGCCCGATGTCGTCCCACTCGACGAGGAACGCGTCGTAGGCGAGCTCGCCGAACATCCGCTCGGCGACCGGCGCGAGCGAGCCCTTCGCAGAGCCAGCGCGAGCGGTAGTTGCCGCGGCAGACGTGGAGCGCAGTCGTCACGTCCGTCGGGGATGCCCTCGAGGACGGCGTTGTCGGCCGCGATCGCCGCGTCGAGGAGCGCGTCGACGTCGTGGCCCGCCTCACGAAGGAAGCAGACCAGCGCGGGTCGACGAGGTACGGGTAGAGCGGAAAGTCGAGCTGGACGTAGCGCGCGCCCGGCGGCGATCGCGTCGGCGATCAGGCCGCGCTCGATCTCGATCGCGTGCGCCACGAGCTCGTCGTGGTCGGCATAGGCGTCGCCGGGCGTGAACGTGAACGGGTGGCGGAAGAGCGAAGCCGCCGGGAACGTCACCTTGAACGGCCGGTCGCGACCTCGGCGAGAAACGCGGTCTCGCGCGCCGCCGGGCTGTCGACTCTGCCGCAAACGCTCCTCCACCCGCTGCACGTACCACGTCACCTCGTCGCCCTCGGAGTTCCGGAAGACGGTGGTGGCCCGGTCGGTCGAGAACCCCTCGACCGCGTCCCAGAACGAATTCAGGAACATGTAGCGGCGAAACTCTCCGTCCGTGACGACGTCGAGCCCGAGCGACTCTTGCCGCGCCACGGCCTCGCGGATCGCCTCGTCCTCGGCCTCCCGGAGCGCCGACAGATCCTTGGCTCGCTCCTCGGGGAGCAGGGCACGATGGCCCGGCTCGTAGACGGCCTCGATCGCGGCGCGGAGCCCCGCGGCGCGGAGCAGGCTGCCGACCACCTCCGCCCGGGCGGGAACGCGGGCTGCGCGCACGCTAGGGAGTCTCGCGCTCGCGCCAGGCGCGCGCCATCGAGACCCGCTGCGCGAGCGTCGGGTGCGTGTCCAGGAGCAGGTAGGCCCAGGTCGGCGGGCTCGGATCGCCGAGGCTCGTCTCCGCAAAGCCCTCGAAGAGACCCTCGGCCGCCGCAGGATCCTGCGTCGCGTCGAGGGCCTGCCAGTCGGCCTCGCGCTCGAGCTGGCGCGTGATCGACGTTCTGGAACGGAAGCGCGAGAAAGCTGAGCGACGACGAGCACGAACAAGCCGAGCGGAACCGCCTCGGGCCGGTACATCCCGCCGCGGCGGCGGGTCAGCTGGGCGATCAGGAACGCGCCCGGGAGGCGCGAAGAGCGCGTACCAGGCGATCGACTTCCAGATATGGCCGCGCGCGTGGTGGCCGACCTCGTGGGCGAGGACGACGTGACCTCGTCGTCCCGAAGCGCCCGTCGAGGAGCGTGTCCCAGAGAACGATGCGGCTGCGTCGGGCCGAGTCCCATCGCCGCCGCGTTCGGGGCGCTCGTCACCTCGCGGACGCGCTGGACGTCCACGCGTACCGGCTCCGTGGCCTGGCGCTCCGCGAGCACGCGAGCCTCCGTGCGTAGCTCAGGGCTCGCCGGCCGCAGCTCCGGAGTCAGGTACGGGCAGCACGAAGGCGAAGAGCGCCACGAGGCCGACGAAGACTGGGGCGCCGAGGATCCACCAGCGATCCCGGAGGAAGCCGGCGAGCGCCATCACGATCAGGATCGCCAGGCAGATGAACAGAAACTCGCCGCCGAGGCCGAGCCACGAGCCGACGATCCACTCGAGGTAGCCGGTCTCGACGAGATCGTGCTTGCGCTGCCACCAGAGATCGAGGACGCCGACCGGCACCTGCGGCGAACCAGAGGATGCCGAGCCCGAGCATGCCGAGCAGCATCCCGGTGCCGATCCGGCCGGCGGCGGACTCGCGGGTGAGCCGCGGTCCGAACCAGGCGTAGAACCCGAGGACGGCGAGCACCGTGGCCTCGCCGAGCACGAAGAAGAGCCGCGAGACGCGTTCGAAGTCGCGCGCCTCCTCGACGACGCCCGCGCCAAAGGCCTCCTCCGACCTCGATCCTCGGGAGGTCGAGGCCGGACGGGACGCTCGTCTGCGCCAGGAGGTAGACCGCGACTCGCGTAGGCCGCGGCGACGACCGCGAGTGCGGCGGCGAGGAGAGCGCCGCGCCGCCCGACCTTCACGAGGCGGGCGCGACCTCCAACTCGGGCCGCTCGAGCTCCGGACTGTCGCTGCACCGGGCCGCTGTCGGGATAACGGTCGGTCACGAGGAGGAAGTAGGCGTCCGTCTGGGCCGTGTAGCGGATCGAGTACGCGCCGAGATTCCGAAGGCCGGTCGGCATGCGGCCGAGCGCGAGAGAGACGAACCAACCGAAGATGCCGGCCAGGAAGAGCGCGCCGCTCAGACGCCGACGACACGAGGAGCGCCGGGATGCGAGAGCAGGAGTCGGAAGTCCGATGATCCAGCGGTTCTGCCGGGCCGGCGAGTCGAACTCGATGTCGAGCGGGTAGCCGGGCGCGCCGACGAACCCCGGGAACGGGTTCGTGACCTGAAGAGGAACGCGAACACGTGAGCCTGGTAGCGGAGCAGCGCGGTGTAGAAGCGGTGAAGCTCGAACCGGGCAGCCGGCCGAGGAAGAGAACGACGAACCAGCATGGGAATCGCCAGAGCACCAGGGCAGCGAACGCCCCACAAGAAGAGCCAGACGAAGTGCGGGAACGCGAGCGAGCAGCCGGAAGAACGTCGGTGAGCCGCGAGCGGCGCCCGTCGTCCGTCACGACGAGCGTGCACCGGGTGCGGCGGCGGCAGCCTCGACCGGCCGCGGCTCCTCCGGGTTGGCGTCCGGGTAGCGGTCGGTGAGGAGCAGCAGGTAGGCCCAGGACTGGGCGCCGTAGCGGAGCGCGTAGACCTGCAGGTCGCGAAAACCGCGCGGCATCCGGCCTCGCACGATGATGGCGAACCACGCGAGCAGCGCGACCGTCACGCCGACGCTCAGCGTCGAGTTCGTCCAGGCGTAGGACTCCTCTTCCTGGCGGCCCACACCGCCTCCGCCCGCCCCCCAGCCGTTTCCGGCCAGCACGACCGCGAGCAGGATCGCCGGGAGCGACGAGCACGAGCCGGAACGCGACCTTCCAGCGGCTCTGCTGCACCGGCTCGTCGATCTCGACGTCGATCGGGTATCCGCGCGAGCCGTCGAAGCACGGGTATGGGTTCGCCGCGAGATACAGGTAGGCGTAGAACTGCGTCGTGTAGCCGGACGTACGCGGCGAGGAAGTTATGGAGGCCGAGCGGCGAGATGCCCGCGTACGAGCGTCGCGAACCAGTTGGCAATCGCCGCGAAGAACGACGGCGATCGACCAGAGCACGAGCCAGATGAAGTGCGGGATCGCGAGGAGGAGCCGGAAGAAGACCGTCAGTCGCGAACGCTTGAGATCGTCGGTCACGACGACTCGAATCGGGTGCGGCTCCACAGCTGCATTATCAGGCCACGCCCCGGACGGCTCTGCCCCCTTCTGGCGGTTGACCACCGTGCGGGCTTCGCCTACCCTCTCAAGCGATGATCTCTCCCGTCTCCCTCTGGTGGGCCTGGCGCCGTGAGCGGAGCGGGAGCGTCGCCCCCTGAGACCCGGAGGCCCGAAAGCCCGCTTCGCTCGAGACCTTCCGCCCGGAGGGTCTTTTCGTTTGCCATGACGATCGCCACCGACATCCACGCCGACCTCGTCACCCCGCTCGGGGCGTACCTGCGGCTGCGCGAGGCGGGTGCCGCGAGCTTCCTCCTCGAGTCCGTCGAGAAGGGCCGGCTCGGCCGCTACAGCCTCGTGGGCTCGGGCACGCGGCTCGTCGAGCTTCGACGAGGCGGAGACGGCCGTGGCGACCGGTCGGCCGGTCGTCGGCTACCTCGGCTACGACCACGTCGCGAGACTCGAGCCGACGGTCGGCGCTTCCCGCCGACGGGTCCGACCTCCCGGAAAGCAGCTTCGTCGTCGCCGACCGGCTCGTTCGCTTCGACCACACGACGAGCGTCGCCGAGGTGCTGGCGGGCGACCGCGACGAGACTCGCGACGATTCTCGATTCCCAGCCCCCCTCGGACGTGTCCCAGGGTCTGACCCCAACCCATGGCCCGACACGACGCGTGCCGGCCCAGGCCGCATACGAGCAGGGCGTGCGGCGCATCCAGGAGCACATCCGGGCCGGCGACGTGTTCCAGGTCGGTCCTGTCCCAGACGGGCCGACCGGCCCACGTCCGCTTCGGCCGTGGCCCTCTACCGCGCGCTGCGGCGCATCAACCCCTCGCCGTACCTCTTTCTCCTCGAGCTCGGCGACCTGCGCTCGTCGGCTCCTCGCCCGAGACGCTCGTGAAGCTCGAGGGGACGCGCGCGAGCCTGAACCCGATCGCCGGCACGACCGCCCCGGGCGACGGAGACGCAGGAGCGGCTGCTCGCCTCCGAGAAGGACCGGGCCGAGCACGTGATGCTCGTCGACCTGGGCCGAAACGACCTCTCGCGCGTCTGCGTCCCCGGGAGCGTTCGGTCGAGTCGTTCCTGAAGGCGGAACGGTATTCGCACGTCACCCACCTGGTCTCGGAGGTCGCGGGCGAGCTCGAGCCCGGACGAACCGGGTTCGACCTGCTCCGTGCCTGTTTCCCCGCCGGGACGGTCTCGGGAGCGCCGAAGGTGCGCGCGATGCAGATCTCTGGCCGAGCTCGAGGGCTACAGACGCGGGCCCTACGCCGGGGCGGTCGGCTACGCCCTCCCAGGTGGCGCGCTCGACACCTGCATCGCGATCCGGACGATCGTCCTGGCCGACGGGGTCGCGCGTCTCCAGGCCGGCGCGGGCATCGTCATCGACTCCGACCCCGAAGCCGAGCACAACGAGTGCCTCTCGAAGCTCGCCGCACTCGAGGCCGCGATCGAGGAGGCCGAACGACGACGTGATCCTCCTGATCGACAACTACGACTCGTTCACGTACAACCTCGCGCACCTCTTCGGCGAGCTCGGCGCCGAGGTCCGGGTCGTCCGAAACGACGAGATCGAGGCCGACGAGGCCGAGCGGCTGGCCCCGAGTCACCTCGTCATCTCCCCCGGCCCCGGGCGACCGTCAGACACGGGCGTCTCGATGGAGCTCCTGCGGCGGATCGGTTCCACGACGCCCACGCTCGGCGTCTGCCTGGGCCACCAGGCGATCGTCGAGGTCTTCGGCGGCGAGGTCGGCCAGGCGAAACGGCTCGTCCACGGAAAGTCGGCCGCGGTCGCCCATGACGGGCGAGGACTCTTCTCCGGTCTCCCTGACCCGTTCGAGGCGGGCCGCTACCACTCACTCGCCGCGACGCGCGTGCCGGACGAGCTCGAGGTGTGTGCGACGACCGAGGACGGAGAGGTGATGGCCGTCCGCCACCGCGAGCTGCCCGTCGTCGGCATCCAGTTCCACCCCGAGTCGGTGCTGACTCCGGCGGGGCCCGACCTGGCCCGGAACTTTCTGGAGGGCCGCCGGTGATCCAGGATGCGCTGACGCGGCTCCTCGACGGGCACGACCTCTCGCGGGAGGTAGCGCGCGAGGTCATGAACGAGATCATGGCCGGCGAAGCCACGCCCGCCCAGATCGGCGCCTTCCTCGTTGCGCTCCGCTTCAAGGGCGAGACGGCCGACGAGATCGCGGGGTGCGCGGAGGCGATGCGCGCGCACGTCCTCGCGGTGCGCCCGGTGCGTGAAGACCTCGTCGACACCGCCGGTACGGGCGGTGACGGGGCGCGGACGTTCAACATCTCGACCGCGGCGGCGCTCGTGGCGGCGGCCGCCGGGGCAGGCGTGGCGAAGCACGGGAACCGGGCCGTGTCCTCGGCGTCGGGCTCGGCGGACGTGCTGGAGGCGCTCGGCTTCAGGCTCGAGCAGGAGCCGGAGCGGATCGCGCGCTCCATCGACGAGCTCGGCTTCGGCTTCCTCTTCGCGCCTTCCCACCACCCGGCGATGCGCCACGCCGCGCCGGTGCGGAAGGAGCTCGCGGCCCGCACCGTCTTCAACGTGCTCGGGCCACTCACCAACCCGGCCGGTGCCCGCGCGCAGGTGGTCGGCGTGTACTCGCCGGAGCTCGTGCCGACGCTGGCGGCCGTGCTGGCGCAGCTCGGCGCCCATCGCGCCTTCGTCGTCCACGGCGCAGGCGGGATCGACGAGCTCTCGCCCGCCGGCCCGAACCTCGTCTGCGAGGTCGTGGACGGCGGGGTCGTAGAGCGAACGATCGACCCCGCCGAGCTCGGCGTCCCGCACTGCCGGATCGAAGAGCTTGTCGGCGGCTCCCCCGCCGAGAATGCGAGTGCGATCCGAGAGGTTCTCGCCGGGGCGGCAGGCCCGAAGCGCGAGGCGGTGCTCCTGAATGCGGCGGGTGCGATAGCGGCCGGCGGCCACGCGGAGGACCTCGCCGAGGGGTACGCCCTCGCGGCGCAGGCGGTGGACTCGGGCGCGGCCGCGGCCCGGCTCGACGAGCTGATCGCGTTCACCCAGGAGGGAGTGCCGGCCTGATGGGTCGCTTCCGCGAAGCACTCTCGGCTCCCGGCCTCGGCGCGATCGCAGAGGTCAAGCGTCGTTCGCCCTCGGCAGGCGACCTGCGGCCGGACGCCGACCCGGCCACGCTGGCGCGTTCCTACGAGGCGGCCGGCGCCGCCGCCGTCTCGATCCTGGTCGACGAGCGCTTCGGCGGCAGCTGGGACGATCTCGGGGCCGCCAGGGCCGCGAGCCGCGTACCGCTTCTCGCCAAGGGGTTCTTCTCGGCGCGCTCCGACCTCGAACAGGCACGCGGAGCCGGAGCCGACGCGGCGCTCCTGCTCCTCCGCGACCTGGACGACACGGCCGCGAGAGGGTTTCTCGCGGCCGCTTCGGAGCTCGGCCTGGACGTTCTCGTCGAGGCTCACGACGCCGCTGAGCTGGAGCGTGCAGTTCGGCTCGAAGCAGCCGTGATCGGCCTCAACGCACGTGACCTCTCGACGTTCCGGGTCGACCGGCGCGCCCAGCTAGAGCTCGTGGCGCACGCACCCAGAGATCGTGTGATCGTGGCGGAGAGCGGCATCGAGTCGCGGGCTCAGGGCGCCGCCGCCGAGCTCGCCGGCGCCGACGCCATCCTCGTAGGCTCGACGCTCATGCGAGCCCCGGATCCGGGAGCGAAGCTCGGGGAGATTCTGTCGCGCCCGCTCGTCAAGGTTTGCGGCCTCACGCGCGAGGAGGACGTAGCAGCAGCAGCGGCGGCGGGCGCCGACCTGGCCGGCTTCGTGCTCGCCGAGAGCCCGCGCCGCGCAGATGCACCGTTACCCGTTCCGGACAGCATGCTTTCGGTCGGTGTGTACGTGGGCGAGCCGGGCGAGGACGACACCGATCTCGTCCAGCTCTACACGCAGGAGAACGGTCACCGTTCCCGTGACGGCGTCCTCTTGCGCGGAGGGGAAGAGGTCGCGCGCGTCCTCGACCTTCCCTGGCTCGAGGAGGACGAGGGGCACTGGGCGCGAGCGAGCGGCGCAGACGGACGAGTGCTGCTTGCCGGCGGGCTCGGCCCCGAGAACGTGCGCGCCGCCGTCGACACGGTCGCCCCCTGGGCCGTCGACGCGAGCCGGAGCCTCGAGGTCGAGCCGGGCATCAAGGATCACGAGCGGATCCGCGCGTTCGTGGAGGCGGCGCGTTGACGGCTGCCGCTGAGCCCGGGTTCTACGGCGCCTACGGCGGGCGTTACGTCCCCGAGACATTGGTGCCGGCCCTCGATGAGCTGACCGCCGGCTGGGCCACCATCCGGGATGACGAGAGCTTCCGGGCCGAGCTCGACGCGCTCGCTGGGACATACGTGGGGCGGCCGACGCCTCTCTATCGCACCGAGCGCGTCGTCGAGGAGCCGCGCCGGCTGTACCTGAAGCGCGAGGACCTCTGTCACACGGGCGCGCACAAAATCAACAACGCGGTCGGACAGGCCCTCCTGGCGCGGCGGCTCAAGAAGCAGCGGATCGTCGCAGAGACGGGCGCGGGGCAGCATGGCGTCGCGTCGGCGACGGTCTGTGCCCGCTTCGGTCTCGAGTGCGTCGTCTACATGGGCGCCGAGGACATGCGGCGCCAGGCCCCGAACGTCGAGCGGATGCGCCTGCTCGGCGCCGAGGTACGTCCGGTCGAGTTTGGAACGCAGACGCTGAAGGAGGCGACGAGCGAGGCGATCCGAGACTGGATCACCAACGTCGAGACGACGCACTACCTGATCGGGTCCTGCGTCGGCCCGCACCCCTATCCCGAGATCGTGCGCGAGCTCCAGGCCGTGATCGGCCGCGAGGCGCGGGCCCAGCTTCTCGAGGCCGAGGGGCGTCTGCCGGACGCGGTCGTGGCCTGCGTGGGCGGCGGCTCGAACGCGATCGGTCTCTTCGCCGGGTTCGTCGACGACCCCGAGGTGAGGCTGATCGGGGTCGAGGCAGCAGGCGCGGCGAGCCTCGGGAGCGGCCGCGCAGGCGTCCTCCACGGTGCGCGGTCGTCGCTCCTCGCGGACCAGGACGGCCAGATCGCCGACGCGCACTCGATCTCGGCGGGGCTCGACTACCCCGGCGTCGGGCCGGAGCACGCCCACCTGCGGGACTCGGGGCGTGCGGAGTACCGGGCCGCGACCGACGAGGAGGCCCTCGCCGCCTTCCACCTCCTCGCGGAGCGCGAGGGGATCATCCCGGCGCTCGAGCCAGCCCACGCACTCGCGCGCGCGCTCGATCTGGACGCGGAGCTCGTGCTCGTCGGCCTCTCCGGCCGGGGCGACAAAGACCTCGCCACCGTGCTCGGGTCGTGAGCGCAAGCGTCCTGAAATCGCGCGCGCTCAAGGCGCTCCCAGCCTCCTCCCCTACGCCGATCCTACTGCCGAAATTCGCACGCGTGGGTCGCGGGATCGTGCCGAGAGCGTGACAGCCGGCAAGCGGCTCTCCATCTACCTGATGGCCCTCCCCGGGACGCCCGCTCTCGCGCAGGCGGCCGTCGAGGGCGGCGCGGACCTGCTCGAGATCGGCTTTCCGTTCTCCGACCCGCTCGCAGACGGACCCGTCATTCGCCTCGCCGGCGAGAAGGCGCTCGCGGCAGGCATGCGAACGGCCGCCTGCCTCGAGTGCCTCGCGGAGACGCGCAAGCTCGTGGGCCCGGAGACGCCACTCATCCCGATGACGTACGCCTCCATCCTCGAGGCCTACGACTACGACCGGTTCCAGGCCGACGCGCGCGCGGCCGGCGCCACGAGCCTGATCGTCGCCGACCTCCCGATCGAGGCGGAGCCGGAGCTCCCCCGCATCCAGCTTGTCGCGCCAACCACCCCGACGGAACGAATTCGCCTTGCTGCCGAGCGCACGGATGGGTGGCTCTACCTCGTGTCCGTGACAGGCACCACGGGCGCACGCGACGCCGTCTCCGGGCAACTTCTCGACCTCGTCGAGCGGGCCCGCACCGTCACGGAAGTGCCGCTACTCGCCGGCTTCGGCATCTCCACGGCGGAGCACGCTAGGGAGGCCGGCCGGCACGCGGACGGCATCGTCGTCGGGAGCCGAGCCGTTCAGATCGCGGACGAGGAGGGCCCCGAAGGGCTCCGCGCCTTCGTCACGGAGCTGCGGGCCGCGCTTGACGCGCTCTAGGACGGCTCGTAGCTAGCGGTCGAAGAGAATGCCTGCACGCCGCGGCCCGTTCACAACCGGCAGCGTCACCTTCGTCCCGCCGCCGGCCCAGTGGACACGGACGACGGCGCAGGACGCGCCCGAGCAGCCCGGGTACGCCTTCGGGACGTTCCACTCCGTGATCTCGGTCTGGATCGCGAGACCGATGATGTGGCCCTCTCGGAACGTGTAGTCCTGCGGCTTCTCGACCACCGTCAGCGAGAACGGGGAGCCGGGCCGTACCGGCACGCGGTCGGCCAGACTCTTCCGGTAGCGGGAGTCGAGCCAGCCGCGTGTCGCCGAGATGAGGCCGCGCTCGTCCGTGGCGATGAGCTCTCCAGGGCCCTTGATCCGGTGCGCCGGATCGACGTCGACGATCGTCGGCGTGAACGTGATCCACCGGCGGTCGACGGAGGAGCGGATGCGGACGCGCACCGAGCCGAAGATCCGCACGTCACGCGCGAGCTTCGGGGTCTCGAACCACAGCCACTGCGCGTTGGCGCGGGGATTCTGGTTGGCGCCCGCTTCGGAGTTCGTGCCCGTCGTCGTGAAGGACGCGACTGGGCTCGGGCCGGTCTGCCAGGGGTGCCTGCCGAGCAGGCGCCACCCGTACTCTGGACCCGGTCTGAACTGGGCAAAGAGCCGCACGGCCCGCGTGTTCGGCCAGGCGCCTGACCACCAGCGAGTCGCGCCGTCGTAATCAGACATCTCGCTCGTCACATTCGGCCTGCTGCGCACACCATTCCGTTCGCCCTTCAGGTACCGCGCGAACCAGGCGTCGACGGTCTCGGCGTAGGCGCCGCCGGGCCGGCCGTGGCCCTCGTACCGGGTCCCCATGTAGAGCATCCGGTCGCGTGAGCTGTCGAGGGCCCGGTAGAGGTTGACCGCCTCCTCCTGCTTCACGTTCCAGTCGCCCCAGTTGTGTGCGACGAGAACCGGGATACGAATCTCGCCGGCGTGGCGGATGTAGTCGCGCTCGCGCCAGAAGCGGTCGTAGTCGGGCGTGTCGAAGTCATATCCGTGCAGTGTGTGCTCGACCTCGTCGCACGGTGTGACCGTGGAGGCGACCTTCTCTCCCCAGTCCGGATCGGTGACGTCGAGCGGCGGCGGAATGGCGAACCCGAAGTCGAATGCGAGCGGGGTGTCGAAGCCCTCGTCCGCCGGGTTCTCGTTGTTCGCGAGGTAGCGGATGCCACCCGAGTACGCGTACTCGTACCAGCGCGAGATCGCCGCCTCCGGGACGATCGTTTTCAGATGGGGAGGGCGAAGCGTCGCCGCGGCCGTAGCCGTGGTCCCGTTGTAGGAGCCGCCGATCATCCCGACCTTGCCGGTCGACCAGGGCTGGTCGGCGATCCACTCCACGAGGTCGTAGCCCGATCGGCGCTCGCGGTTGCCACCGTAGTCGTAGCACCCACCGGAATTCCCCGTGCCGACGACGTCGGCCCAGACACGCGCATAGCCCTGCGGCACCCAGCGCGACGCGTCCCCGTTTCGGCCGAGGATCGAGTAGGGCGAGTACGTCAGGATCGCGGGCACGGCTAGATCCGAGCCGTCCTCCGCCACCGGCCTGACGACCTCGACATAGACGAGGCCGTCGCGAGTCTGAATCGTGTACGTCTCCTCCTTGGGAGCGGCCGCAGCAGGCGAGATCAAGCCCGCCGCCAGGCAGACCGAACCGGCCAAGAGAAGAGCGAGGCGCCGCAAGGAGGGCCAAAATTCCCGTCCCGCAAGCGGCTAAACCCTCCGGAGCCGCCTACTTCGTGAACGGCGCGAACCGAGAGTGGCTTAGGCTCCTCCGCATGGGGATCCTCGAGACTCGGGTCGACCGATCCTCGTCCGAGTTCGGCGAGCGCCGAGCGCGGATGGAGGCGCTCGTAACCGAGCTTCGAGATCGAAGCGCCCAGGTCTCCCAGGGCGGCGGGCGTGACACGGTCGAGCGCCATCGCTCTCGCGGAAAGCTCCTCGCGCGCGAACGGATCGACTTACTGGTCGACCCCGGGTCCGCCTTCCTGGAGCTGAACCAGCTTGCCGCCTGGGACGAGTACGGAGGCGACGCGCCCGGGGCCGGAATCGTGACGGGGATCGGCGTCGTGGAGGGCCGCGAGGTGGTCCTCGTCGCGAACGACGCGACGGTGAAGGGCGGCACGTACTACCCGTTGACCGTCAAGAAGCACCTGCGTGCCCAGGAGATTGCCGAGCAAAACGGTCTCCCCTGCGTCTACCTCGTCGATTCGGGCGGCGCTTTTCTCCCGCTCCAGGACGAGGTCTTCCCGGATCGGGATCACTTCGGGCGGATCTTCTTCAACCAGGCGCGCATGTCGGCGAGAGGCATCCCGCAGATCGCGGTCGTGATGGGCTCCTGCACGGCCGGCGGCGCCTACGTCCCCGCGATGAGCGACGAGACGGTCATCGTCAAGGGCACCGGCACCATCTTCCTCGGAGGGCCTCCGCTCGTGAAGGCGGCCACCGGCGAGGAGGTCTCCGCGGAGGAGCTCGGGGGGGCCGACGTCCACTCCCGGACGTCGGGGGTCAGCGATCACTATGCGACCTCGGACGAGCACGCCCTCGCAATCGCACGCGAGATCGTCGCGAACCTCGAGGGCGCGAAGACCGCGCCGTGGGTACGTGCCGAGCCGGAGGACCCGATCTACGACCAGGCCGACCTCTGGGGCATCGTTCCCGACGACTATCGCGTCGGCTACGACGTCCGCGAGGTGATCGCGCGCCTCGTCGACGCGAGCCGCTTCCACGAGTTCAAGGCGCTCTACGGCGAGACCCTCGTCTGCGGCTTCGGCCACATCGAGGGCTACCCCGTCGGGATCCTCGCGAACAACGGCGTGCTCTTCTCCGAGAGCGCGCTGAAAGGCGCGCACTTCGTCCAGCTCGCCTGCAAGCGTCGCGTACCGCTCGTCTTCCTCCAGAACATCACCGGCTTCATTGTCGGCAAGGAGTACGAGGCGGGCGGTATCGCGAAGGACGGCGCCAAGCTCGTCACGGCCGTCGCCTGCGCGGAAGTGCCGAAGTTCACGGTCGTGATCGGAGGTTCCTTCGGAGCGGGAAACTACGGAATGTGCGGCCGCGCGTACTCGCCACGGCAGCTCTGGATGTGGCCAAACGCGCGGATCAGCGTCATGGGCGGCGAGCAGGCAGCGATCGTGCTCTGCGCGGTCGGCGACGCCGATCCGGAGGAGATCCGCGCCAAGTACGAGCTCGAGGGCAACCCGTACCACTCGACGTCGAGGCTCTGGGACGACGGGATAATCGACCCTGTCGACACCCGACGTGTCCTCGCGCTCGGCATCTCCGCGAGCCTGAACGCACCAATTCCCGAGACCACGTTCGGGGTCTTTCGGATGTAGACCGCCCGGGGGCGGGCCTGGGCGCCTCTAGGGGAGGACGCCGCCGGTGTCGAGCGGTACCTCGACCGGAGGCACATCGACGGCCGGAGTCGATACGGGTGAGCAGCGGCGGGCTGGGCCGGAGCCGAGGGAATCTGAACGGCCGGCAGAGCTCGACGGGCGGCCGTGGCGAGCGTGCCGCCGCCGTCGCCCCCGGTGCTGCCGCCGCCCGAACCGCTTCCGCCTCCGCCGCTCTCCGGACCGCCCTTGCCTCCCTTGTCCGGCGGACTCTTCGGCTCGTCACCTCGACCGCCGCGCGACTCCCCACGGCCGTCATTTCGGTCGTCCTTGCCACGCCGAGAGGATTCCCCGCTCTTGGGACTCGCAAGGAAGTTCCCGAGGTCGAGCCACGACGGCGCTGTCAGGAGAGCCACGTCTGAGGTGCAGAGGAGCGGAGCGAGCGCCGGTGTCGGGCTTCGTCGACGCCTCGCCCGAAGCCACCTGAGTCCCCACCGCTACACCCGTGCCGAGCGCGACCGCGGTAACCGCGCCCGCAGCCTTCGTCGCCAGCTCGGGCGTGACGAAGTGCTGCATCCGATCGCTGAGGCGGCCGAGGAACGCCGCCGGCAGGAGCGCGAGGGACTTGAGGCTCGTGAGCCGGCCCTGTACCGCCGGGCGGACGCCCTCGTCCTCGAGGTGCTCGCGGAGCGAGCGGCGGGCGCGGAAGAGGAGCGTCTCGACTGCGGACTGCGAGAGCTCCAGGCGCGCGGCGATCTCGCGCGTATGAAAGGCCTTCGACCTCCCGCAAGAAAGACGCACCTCGCGGTGCGATCGGCCGGAGCTCCGGCGAACGCGGCCCGGACCGTGTCGGCCCAGTGCGCCTCTCGTCGTATTCGGATAGCTCCGTCCACGAGCTGCCGCGTCGAGCTCGACCTCACGAGGCCGGCGGGACAGGGTCCGGTAGCGGCGGCGTGTCGCGTTCCGCGCGATCCCGTACATCCACGCGCGCGGCATGCTCGGGCTCGTGGCCGCGCCGAAGCGCGCGGAAGGCGTCGAGGAACGCCGTCTGAGTGACCTCCTCGGCGTCGGCGCGATTCCCGACGTCGTGGAGTACGAAGCGGTAGATCTCGCCTGGTGGCGCGGTAGAAGCCCGTCGAACGAACCGGAATCCAGTGCGGCGGGGGGACGCCGGAGGTCGGTCGCCATGTTCGCATCATGCCCCGAAACAATCAATCTTTTTTCACCCGCAAGATTCGAACTCCCGCCGGGCTCTGATTGAGGAAGGACCCGAGCATCCGCGTGCACGGCGGGGGGGAAAGAACCAGCCGTGCCGCGGTGCCCGGGTCCGATCTCCATGCTGACACGGATGACGCGTCGCGACCGCCGCTCAGAGCACGACCTCCTCCGGGAACTCGGCGCCGGCTTCGAAACGGTCGAGCCGGTACGGCGAGCGAGGTCGAACGGCGCGCTCCCCGTGAGCAGCTCGGCTGCGACGGCCCGGCCGACGGCCGGCGACTGCATGAAGCCGTGCCCCGAGAAGCCGCAGGCGGCGTAGACGCCGGGAGGACACCGGCCCGATGATCGGATGGGCGTCCGGCGTCATGTCGTAGAGGCCTGCCCAGCGCGCGCTCGACGCCGTGACCGGCTGCGGGCGGATACCGGCTCGCGAGCCGAGTCAGACGATCGCCGTAGACGCCCTCGGTCGACGTCCTCCGCGAAGCCCCAGCGAGGCGTGGCATCGGCCATGGCGAGCACGAGTGACTTCGCCGCGCCGGCGGAAGTGGAACCCGGTCTCCGTCTCGACGACCATCGGCAGCCGCGCGGGCAAGCCGTTGACGGGGAGCCGTCAGGAGGAGCTGGCGGGCGAGCGGCCTGACCGGCAGCTCGACGCCGAGCGCCGTGCCCACCTCCGCCGAGCGCGCTCCGCACGCGACGACGACACGTCGGCGTCGAGCTCCTCCGCGCGCGACCCCCTCGCGGAGCTCGACGCCGAGCTCGACCGCTCGGCGGACGAGCTCGCGCGTCGCCGCCGCCGGGTCGGCGACGCCGTCCGTCGCGCAGAACGACGCACCGAGCACATCGTCGACGCGCGAGGCCGGGCGCGAGCTCGGCGCGAGCTCTCGCTCGCGCTCGAGCTCCTCGACCGGCACGCCGAGCTCGCGCTGGACGTCGCGCCGCTCCGCGAGCGCCGCCCGCCCCGACTCGGTCGTGGCGAGGAAGAGGTAGCCGACCTGGTCGAAGAACGGCGGCCCGAGCTCCTCGAAGAACCGGATGCTCTCCCGGGCGAGTAGCACCTCGGGCGGCGTCGAGAACTGCTGACGGACGCCGCCCATCGCCTTGCCCGAGGCTCCGGCCGCGACCTCGTACCGCTCAGCGAGCACGACCTTGTCGGCGCCCGCGAGCGCGAGGTGGTAGGCGATGCTCGCGCCCATCGCCCCGGCGCCGGCCACGACGATTCCTCACGCGACGCCGGCGACCCCTCACCACGCTCAACCTGCCCGATGAGCGCGCTCAGGATCGAGCGCGACGGCCCCGTCCTCCGCGTGCACGCTCGCGAAGCCGGAGCGCCGGAACGCGTTCGACGCGTCGCTGATCGCCGAGCTCGCCGAGGCGTTCGCCGACGTCGGCGACGCGCGGGCTGTCGTCCTCGCCGGCGAGGGCCCGAGCTTCTGCGCCGGGGCCGACGTCGACTGGCAGCGCGCAGCGATCGACCTCTCCTACGAGGAGAACGTCGAGGATGCGCATGCGCCTCTACCGGATGCTCGACGCCATCGACTCGTGCCCGGCGCCGGTCGTGGCCCGCGTCCACGGCTATCGCGCTCGGCGGCGGCAGCGGCGTCGACGCCTGCGTCGACATCGCGGTCGCCGGCGAGGACGCGGTCTTCGGGTTCTCGGAGGTGAGGCTCGGGATCGTGCCCGCCGTGATCTCGCCGTTCGTCCTGCCGAAGATCGGGCCCCGGAGCAGCGCGTCGTTACTTCCTGACCGGTGAGCGCTTCGACGCGGCGACCGCACTTCGGATCGGGCTCGTCCATGAGGTCGCCGGCGACCTCGACGGCGCCGTCGAGCGGGTCGTCGCCGACCTCCTGGCGGGTGGGCCCGGTCGCGGTGCGAGAGGCGAAGCGCCTCGTTCGCGACGCGCCGGCGGCGCCGGAGGCGGCGCACCGTGCGGCGCGGCTTCGGACAGGCGAGGAGGGCCAGGAGGGTCTGCGCGCGTTCCTGGAGAAGCGTGAGGCCGCGTGGCGATCCGCAAGCTCCTCGTAGCGAACCGCGGCGAGATCGCCGTCCGGATCTTCGGAACGTGCGAGCGCCTCGGGATCGATACCGTCGCGGTCGCCGCACCCGACGACGCCCGCGCGCTCCACACCCGGCGCGCCGGCGAGACGGTGGCGATCGAGAGCTACCTCGAGCCTGCGGAGCACGTACGCGCGGCGCTCCTGTCGGGCGCCGAGGCGGTTCATCCCGGCTACGGCTTCCTGGCGGAGAACGCCGAGCTGGCAGAGGCAGTCGCGGAGGCTGAGCTGACGTGGGTCGGGCCACCGCCCGACGTTCTCCGGGCCGCGGGAGACAAGCTGGCCGCCAAGCGGGCGGCGGAGGCGGCGGGGGTACCGGTCGTGCCCACCGGCACCCCCGAGGAGGTCGGCTATCCGCTCATGATCAAGGCGGCCGCAGGCGGAGGCGGCCGCGGAATGCGTGTCGTTCAGGGGCCCGAGGAGCTCGAGGAAGCGCTCGAGGCCGCGCGGCGGGAGGCGCAGGCGGGCTTCGGCGACGACACGGTCTTCTTCGAGCACTACGTCGAGCGCCCGAAGCACGTCGAGATCCAGCTGCTTGCCGACAGCCACGGCACCGTCGTGCACCTCGGCGAGCGCGACTGCTCGCTCCAGCGACGCCACCAGAAGCTCCTCGAGGAAAGCCCTTCCCCCGCTCTCGATGCCGAGCTCCGGGCCGAGATGGGGAGCGCGGCCGTACGGCTTGGCGAAAGCGCTCGGGTACGTCGGTGCGGGCACGGCAGAGTTCATCCTCGGCGAGGACGGGCAGGTTCTGGTTCCTCGAGCTCAATGCCCGCATCCAGGTCGAGCATCCGGTCACGGAGCTCGTCACCGGCCTCGACCTCGTCGAGCAGCAGCTCCGGATCGCGGCTGGGGAGCGCATCCGCGCCCGACCTGGGCGCCGAGCCTGCTCGGCCACGCGATCGAGGCCCGTCTGTACGCCGAGCACCCCGTGACGTTCCTGCCGCAGGCGGGGACGATCGACCGGCTACGCCTGCCGGAAGGAGTGCGGGTCGATGCCGGCGTCGAGGCGGGAGACGAGGTTCCGGTCGCCTACGACCCGCTGGTCGCGAAGCTCGTCGCCCACGCCGAGAGCCGGGAGCAGGCGATCGAGCGCCTGCTCGATGCTCTCCGCGTGACCGACGTCGGCGGCGTCACGACGAACCTCGCGTTCCTGCGCTGGGCCCTCCGCCATCCGGTCGTACGGGCGGGTCAGGTCACGACAGCGTTTCTCGACGAGCATCCGCCGCTGTCGCGCCCAGGCCTACCGGGGCGCCCGTGGACCGGCGGATTTCGCCTGAACCTCCCTCCCGCGCCGCGACATCGGCCGCCGACGGTGGAGGCCGCGGCGCAGGCTGCTCCGTCCGGTGGAGCGCCTGAGAGCGAGGTCGTCGCGCCGATGCCCGGCACGGTCATCCGGGTGCTCGTCGAAGAGGGAGAGCGCGTCGCAGCCCGCGAGCCGCTCGTCGTGCTCGAGGCGATGAAGATGGAAACGCCGGTCGTGGCTCCCTACGACGCTCGCGTTCGGCGAGTGCTCGTCGGTCGAGGGCGACCGCGTGGCAGGGGGCGCCGTCCTGGTCGAGCTTATGGGTGACGAGGTTTAGGCCTCTTCTGGCGCGGAACCCCCGGGGAAACTCGAGAAAGGGGTCTCATGGCCAGCGAGCTACAGGGCAAGCGGATCGCGATTCTAACCGCCAACGAAGGCGTTGAGCAGATCGAGCTGACCGAGCCGGTGCAGGCGCTCCGTGAGGCAGGCGCCGAGGTGGAGCTGCTCGCGCCTGAGAGCGGCGAGATCCAGGCGTTCGAGCACCTCGACAAGGGAGACACGTTCCCCGTCGACAGGAAGCTCGCGGATGCCGATCCCGGTGACTACGACGGCCTCGTCCTGCCCGGGGGCGTCGCGAACCCGGATTTCTTGCGCATGGACGAGCAGGCCGTCGGCTTCATTCGATCGTTCTTCGAGAGCGGCAAGCCGGTCGGTTCCATCTGCCACGGGCCATGGACGCTCGTCGAGGCCGGCGTCGTGAAGGGTCGCAAGCTGACGTCATGGCCCTCGCTTCAGACAGACATCCGGAATGCTGGAGGCACCTGGGTGGACGAGGAGTGTGTCGTCGACGGCGGGCTCGTAACGAGCAGGAACCCCGAAGACCTCCCGGCCTTCACCGCGAAGCTCATCGAGGAGTTCGGCGAGGGCCGGCACGAAGAGCAGGCGCAGAAGACCGAGGCAGCGCTCCGCGCGTAGGCAACGCACGAGGAATACAGGCGGCCCGGCCCCACGGCCCCACGGCCCCACCCTGGGTGGGGAAGGCCACCCACCACCCGGCTACGAGCCTAGTCCGGAAAAGCGCACGAGTGTGTGCCGTTTCGCACCGAGAGTGCGCCGATTTCGGCTCGGCGCCTGGGAGCGGCCTAGGGGAGGATGTCTTGGAGCTCGACGAGCTTTGAGACACCGCCGTGCACTTTGACCTTTCCGGTCATGTACGCGAGGGCTGGATTCTTCTCACGCCGCACGATGCTGAGAAACGTCTGCTCGTCGGCCTCGACGATGCAATCCGCCGGATCTTCGGGCCCCGACTCCCGAACACGCACTGCGCCGTCGTCGAGCTCGATGTGCCAGCTCCCGACCCCCCGCACGTCGAAGCGGTAAGAGAGTTGCTTTCCGATCGACCCGGACGGATCGACGCGCGCTTCGAACTCCTCGAAAAAGTGCCGGACGCTCTCCGGACGGTCGGCTCCGCCCGGCATCAGACGAGCGCCGGTGTCGGCTCTGTGGCGCCGCTCCGCCGAACGGCTGCCCGCGGGAGCCGATAGGTGAGCGCGAATGCGAGGACGGGTCCAACGACCGTCGCCAGCAGGGCTGCCTCGAGCCCCACGGCATCCGCGACCGCTCCGAGCACCAGCGCCGCGACCCCGCCGAGCCCGATCGCGAATCCGATCGAGAGCCCGGAAGCCATGCCGACCCGACCCGGCATGTACTCCTGGCTCATGACGAGGCTGACGCCGAAGCTGCCGATCACGGCCGCACCCGAAAGGACGAGCGCGATCTCGCCGGCCAACCCGCCCGACAGGACGTAGACGAGGATCAGGGGAGCCGCGACCACGAGGCTCCATCGCAACACCGGCCGCCGCCCGAAACGGTCTGCGAGCGGCCCGCCGGCAAGCGTCCCGACCGCACCGGCGAAGAGGAAGAGCGCAAGGAGTCGAGTCCCGTGCGCCTCGCCGCTCCCGCGCGCCACCTCCCAGAGCGGCACGAACGTGAACAGACCCATATGCGCGACGCTCCGCAGTGCGATCACCCCGATGAGGAGCGCCAGCGCGCCCGGTTGCCCCGGCTCGCTCCGTGCCTCCGCTCGACGCTCGACGCTCGGCGTGAACGACGTCAGATGCGGGCGAACGGCGAGCAAGACCGCCGCGACAGCCAGTCCCGGCAGCGCCAGCACGAGCCCGCCCTCGAGACCGAAGGCGAGCACTGCCGACGACGCAACGAGAGGCCCGAGTGCAAAGCCGATGTTTCCGCCGATGGAAAAGAACGCCATGCCGCTCGCACGACGTGCGCCGCTCACGTAGCTCGCGTACTTCGAGCCCTCGGGATGGTACGCGGCCACTCCGAGCCCGGACGCGAGCACGCAAAGCGCAACGAGCCAGAATGACGGGGCGACGGCCGCAAGCGCCATGCCGACGCCGGAAAGTGCGACTCCCGCCGGCAGGAGCCAAAAACCGCCACGCGCGTCCGAGACAGCGCCGAAGAACGGCTGGACGACTGACGAGCTGATCGTCGCGGCGAGAACGAGCGTCCCCGCGAGTGCATAGGAGAGGTCGAACCGGATGACGAGGAACGGCAGGAGAGCAGCGAGCGCGCCCTGCGCGAGGTCGGTTGCCAAATGGCCCGACGAGAGCGCGGCCATGCCCTTTCGGTCGACGCCGGCGAACACGGCGCCAGCGTAGCCCGGGTTACGCGGGCCGAGTCCCGAAGCGCGCGATCAGCGCCTGGGCAAGCTCGTGCTGGCACGCAACGATCTTGTTGCGATTCGCCTCGAGTGCTACCTGCGTCCCCCCGACACGGAGCGCTTCCCGCTCGCGCAGAAGCCCTCCGAGGAGATCCTGGAGAGCTTCCACTGGGAGAGGGTGCCCGCCAGGGGAGGTAGCGGGCGGAGAGGGTAGTGCTGCGCTCATAGCGCTCCCCCTACATCGGCAGGAACTTTCGGGAGCTTTACCCCCATTTGGCGAGCTTAGAAAAGGCCTCGGATAGCATGCCGCGCCCATGCGCGTGGACACAGTTGAGACTCCGCCCGCGGCGGTTACGGCAGATGCAGTCGCGTTCGCTGTGGCGGAGGAGTCGGAGCTCCCGAAGGCGGTCACCTCCGCGCTCGGGGAGGCGGTTGCCGAACAGCTCCGCCGACTCGTTGCTGAGGGAGAGCTCGTGGGACGAAAGGGCGAGGTGACCGTGCTGCACGTGGACGGCGGGATAGCGGCAGCACGCGTCGTCGCCGCCGGGCTCGGCGATGCGAAGAACGTCACCGGGGACGACCTTCGCACGGCCGCGGCGAACGTGGCGGGACGCCTGGGCGCCGTCGGTAGCCAGACACTGGCCTGGCTCCTCGACCCGGACCTGCCCGTGCGCGACCAGGCGCGCGCTGTCGTCGACGGCGCAGCCCTCGGTCCTTTCGAGCGCGGACGCTGGCGCTCCGAAAGCGGCACGCGCGCCCTCGAGCATCTGGTCATCTGCGGAGCCGGAGCGTCAGGCGCCTCGGAATCCGCCGCGAGAGCGGCCGTCGTCGCGGCCTGGACGAACCGCTGCCGCTCGCTCGTCGACGCACCGGCGAACGAGCTGACACCGGAAGGGCTCGCCGCTTCCGCCAGGGAGATCGCCGACGCCTCGCCACGCCTAGAGTTCGAGGAGCTCGATGAAGAAGGCATCGAGGCGAGCGGCCTCGCCCTCTTCGCGGCGGTGGCGCGAGGAAGCACCGTTTCGCCCCGGCTCATCGTCCTCCGGTATGAGCCGCCCGGCGCTCGAGACGAACTCCTTCTCGGCCTCGTCGGCAAGGCCGTGACCTTCGACTCGGGCGGTCTGTCACTGAAGCCCGCGGCGGCGATGGAGGACATGAAGTCGGACATGGCGGGCGGCGCGGCTGTGATTGCGGCGATGGGGGCGATCGCGGAGCTCGAGCTACCCGTGCGCTGCCTCGCCGTCGTCGCGGCGTGCGAGAACATGCCGTCGGGGCACGCCGTCCGGCCCGGGGACATCGTCCAGGGGCTGAACGGAACCACCGTCGAGATCACGAACACGGACGCCGAGGGGCGTCTGATTCTCGCCGATGCGCTCGTTTACGCCCGCAGTCTCGGCGCTACGCACCTGCTCGACCTCGCCACCCTGACGGGCGGGATCGTGGTCGCGATGGGCGATGTGTACGCGGGGCTGTTCGCAAATGATGACGACTTCGGCGGGCGGATCCGCGCCGCGGGCGAGGCAAGCGGCGACCTCGTCTGGCCGTGGCCTCTCCACTCGAGTTACGACCGGTACATCGAATCCCCGTTCGCCGACCTGAAGAACTCCTCTCTGCTTCGCCAGGGCACCCCCGCGTACGCAGCACGGTTCCTGCAGCGGTTCGCCGGCGACGGCCCCTGGGCCCACGTGGACATGGCGGGAACCGGCTACTTGGAGCGGGGCCGCGGCGATTACTACTCCTCCCTCGGCGCTACCGGCTTCGGCGTTCGCCTCGTGGCCGAGCTCGTCGGAGACCTGGCAGCGTGAACCACGACCTGAGCGGCGAGCAGGAGCTCGTCCGCCGCACAGTCCGCGAGTTCGCGGAGGAGCGAATAGCGCCGGTCGCCGAGGAGCTCGACCGCGAAAGCCGCTTCCCGTACGACATCGTGGCGGAGCTCGCCGAGCTCGGCCTCATGGGCCTCCCGGTTCCAGAGGAACATGGCGGGGCCGGCGGCGACACGGTGTCCTACGCGTTGGCCGTCGAGGAGCTGACGCGGATCGACTCGTCGGTGGCGATCACGGTCGCGGCGCACACGTCGCTCGGGACGATGCCGATTCTCCTCTTCGGGTCCGACGAGCAGAAGCGCGAATGGCTCCCCGACCTCGCGTCGGGCAAGCGCCTCGCCGCCTTCGGCCTGACGGAGCCCGGTGCAGGCTCCGACGCGGGCGCGACTCAGACCCGCGCCGAGCTTCGACCCGGGGAATGGATCGTGAACGGCTCGAAGATCTTCATCACGAACGCGGGCACGGACATCACCGCTTGCGTCACCATCACGGCGAAAACCGGCGAGGGCGAAATCTCGAACATCATCGTCCCGAACGGGACCCCGGGCTACGGGATCTCGGGGCCGATGCGAAAGCTCGGCTGGCACGCATCCGACACGCGCGAGCTCTCCTTCACGGATTGCGCTGTTCCCGAAGCGCACCTGCTCGGTCCGCGCGGCGCGGGACTCCGTCAGTTTCTCGAGATCCTCGACGGCGGCCGGATCTCGGTCGCCGCGATGGGCGTAGGGCTTGCTCAGGGGGCGTTCGACCTCGCGAGTGCCTATGCGAAGGAGCGGGAGCAGTTCGGGCGCACTATCTCCAGGTTCCAGGCCGTGCAGTTCAGGCTCGCGGAGATGGCCACGGAGATCGAGGCCGGGCGCGCGCTGGTGCTGCGCGCGGCGTGGCTGAAGGATCAAGGACGGCCGTTCGGGAAGGAAGCCGCGATGGCGAAGCTCTATACAGGCGAGCTCTCGAGCCGGGTCGTCGACGCGGCCCTTCAGATTCACGGCGGGTACGGGTACATGGAGGAGTACGCGATCGCGCGGCTCTACCGAGACCAGAAGGTGCTCGAGATCGGCGAGGGCACGAACGACGTGCAAAAGATGGTCATCGCGCGCCACCTCGGGCTGTAGTCACACCCGTCGCGCCGCCACCGCGGCATGCCCCTACCCGGGGAACAGCTCCACCCCAGCGCACAGCCCCACCCTGGGTGGGGAGCCGGGCCACCCGCCGCCCGGCTCCCAGCCTACGGCCGGCTAACGCGCAGATGTGTGACGGGGTGCGCCAATGTTGCGGAGGCGGGGTAACAAGTCGCCCCGCGGGAGGAGCGGCGCGCCTAGCGGAGCCGCTCGACCTCGTAGCCCCACGCCGCCAGGCGCTTGAGCAGCTCCACGCAATGGGCTTCGTCGCGTGTTCCGAGGGTCAGCTCGACTTCGGTCTCGGCCAGGGCGATGTCCATACCCTCGCGGTGGTGCTCGACGGCGACCACATTGACGCGCTCCTCGGCGATCCGGGCCAGAAGCTTCGCGAGCGCGCCCGGCCGGTCCCGCACACGCGTCCGAAGAACGAGAAAGCGGCCGGCGCGAGTCAGCCCATAGCGGGCCACCTCCATCAGGAGGCTCGCGTCGATGTTCCCTCCGGAGAGGAGCGCGCAGGCCGGCTCCTCGCCCTTGACCCGGCCTGCCAGCAGGGCCGCGACCCCGGCCGCGCCGGCGCCTTCGACGACCAGCTTCACCCGCTCCAGGAGGAGCACGATCGCCTCTGCGATCTCGTCGTCGGTGACCGTGACGATGTCGTCGAGTAGGTCGTCCAGAATCGCCTGCGTCAGCTCGCCCGGGTGCTTGACGGCGATTCCGTCCGCGATGGTGAATCCGATTGGGCCGTTTCCGGCCACAGGTGCACACGCCGCCGCCTGTACCCCGACCAGCCTGATCTCGGGTCGTTTCGCCTTCAGCGCGACCGCGATTCCGGCCGCGAGGCCGCCGCCGCCGACCGGAACGACGAGAACGCGGCTCTCTTCGAGCTGCTCCGCGAGCTCGAGGCCGATCGTTCCCTGCCCTGCGATCACGACCTCGTCCTCGAACGCGTGCACGAAGGTCGCGCCCGCCGCGCTCGAGCTCTCGCGCCGCCACGACTGCCTCGTCGAAGCCTTCGCCCGCAAGCACGACGTCGGCGCCGTAGCTCTTCGTCGCGTCGACCTTGGCCATCGGAGCGCCTTCGGGCATGTAGATCGTCGCCCGGACGCCCGCCTCGCGGGCAGCCCATGCGACCGCCTGCCCGTGGTTCCCGGCGCTCGCCGCGACAACACCCGCGGCCCGTTCCTCCGGGCCGAGCGTCGCCACCTTGTTGACGGCACCGCGGATCTTGAAGGAGCCGGTGCGCTGCAGGTTCTCCGCCTTCAGCCAGATAGCCCGGCCGCACATCCGCCCGAACGTCTCGGACGAGTACACGGGCGTGACACGCGCGACCCCCTCGAGCCGCGACCGCGCGGCCTCGATGTCAGCGAGCGTCGGCTGAGTCCTGGTCGCCATCGATCCCAAATACCCGTTCCATGATCTCACGCACCGCCGCGAGGGGATCGAGCTCCCGCCGCTCCACGCGCTCCAGGAGCGCGCCGAGCTCCGGCTCCGCGCGGAGCGCGTGCTCGAGCCGGCCTCGGGCGCGTGCGGTCGAGACCGCGACGACCTCTGCCGCGAGGTTCGACGCGCGCCGCCGTTGGAGGCGGCCTCCCTCACCGAGGTGGGCGCGATGGGCCTCGAGCGCAGCCCAGACCTCCTCGACGCCGTCTCCGCGGGTCGCCTCGGTGAGGAGGATCGGGGGCTGCCATTCGCGCCCGGCATCCAGTGAGAGGACCGACCGCACCTCGTTCACCATCGTCTGAGCGGCGGGATGATCGCGCTTGTTGACGGCGATCACGTCCGGGATCTCCATGATCCCGGCCTTGAGCGCCTGGATCGAATCGCCTGAGCCGGGCATGAGGACGAGCAGGATCGTGTCGGCGATCGTGACGATCTCGACCTCGCTCTGACCGGTACCGACCGTTTCGAGAAAGAGAAGATCCTTGCCGGCGGCGTCGAGGACGAGCGCGGCCTGGAGCGTCGCCTCCGCGAGCCCACCCAGATGCCCTCGCGTTCCCATCGAGCGGATGAACACCTCGGGGTCGAGGAAGTGGTCGGCGAGCCGGATCCGGTCGCCGAGCAGCGCCCCCTGGGTGAAAGGACTCGAGGGGTCGACGGAGATGACACCAACGCTCTTCCCGGCGGGACGGACGTGGCGGATGAGTGCGCTGATCAGCGACGACTTGCCCACCCCAGGCGGCCCGGTGACTCCGACCATGGCCGCCCGCCCGGTCTCGGCGTAGACCTCGGCGACGAGGCTCGCCGCCTCCGGAGCCCGGTTCTCGACGAGCGTGATGGCTCGCGCAACAGCCCGCCTGTCGCCGGCCCGCACCCCCGCAACGAGCTCGTCGGTCGTCCAGCGGCGAGCCATCAGGCGCTCGGAGCCGTGGACGTCGCCACTTCGCCGGGCGGTGCGAGGAGCGCTGCGGCGAGTAGAGCGGCGAGCACGCAGAGCCCCCCTGAGATACCCCAGGCGACCCTGGCGCCGAGCGCGTTCGTGAGCGGGCCCGCGACGATCATCCCGAACCCGAAGCACGCGTAACCGATGCTCATCACGAGCGTGAACGCGCGTCCACGGATCCTGTCGGGTACGGCGCGCTGGACGAGCACCGCGTTGCAGACAACTGCCGCGCCGTTCCCGAAGCCCGACACGACGACGATTCCGACAGCGAGCCAGAAGGTCGGGGAAACCGCGGCCACGCAGAAGCCGACCGCCATGAGCAAGATCGAGACGAGGTAGGGCCCGCGGATCCCGAACCGGTCGATCAAAGTTCCCCCGGCGAGGCTGCCGGCGAACAGTCCGAGTGCCGCCGTCGCCACGAGTAAGCCGAAGCCCAGGCTCCCGACCCCGTAGACGTCGCGCGCGAGGAAGATCTCCGAGACGTTGCCGATCGCCTGCGCGACGGTGGCGACGCTCCACGCCACCACGACGGTGATGAGAGCCCGAGAACGCCCGACGACGCCGAGGCCCTCGCGTACCTGAGCCAGATAGCCGGGCCTGACGAATCCCTCCTCCGCGGCCTCCTCGAGCGAGCGCCTGATGCCGAGAACGAGCAGGGCTGAGACCACGAAGGTGCCGGCGTTGACCCAGTAGGCGACGTCCGTGCCGCCGAGCGTCACCACGGCCCCGCCGACGACGGCTCCGACCGCCCACGTGAAGTTCTCGGCCGACTGGAGCAGGCCATTGGCCGTGGGCAGCCGCTCGTCGGAGACGAGATTCGGAAGACCGGCGAACACCGCGGGCCTGAAGAAGCTCGTCGCGATGCCCGCAAGGAGCGCGAGCGCCACAATCTGGCCTGGTCCGTCGGCGAACGGCAGGACGCAGAACACCGCGGCCCGCGCGAGGTCAGACGCGACGAGAATGCGGCGGCGCGGCAGCCGGTCGAGAAGCGGGCCGAATGCGAGCCCGATCACGATCACGGGCAGGAAGTCCGCTACGAGGAGCGCTCCGACCCAGTTCGCGTCTCCGCCGCTCTCGTCGTAGACGTGGATCGTGAGGGCGACGACCGCGAGATACGTGCCGACGCTCGACGCGAGGGTCGCGACGAAGAGCCGGCGAAACCCCTCCGCCTCCCTGAGCAGCCCCAGCGGGGCGTCGCCGAGGCCGCGTGTCACGCGCGGGAACCTAGCACCCTTGCGACCCGGATCCGCTCCCCGAGGCGACTCTTGTCACAAAGCTTCAGCCGACGGGCTGCGGGGCGCGCGCGAGAACCCGGGCGAAGGCATCGAGGAAGATCTCGTTTTCCTCATCCGTTCCCACGGTGACGCGGATCGCCGTTGGGGCGCCGAACGGACCGAGCGGACGGACGATGACGCCTTCGCGAAGCAGCAACTCGAAGAGCGGTCGAACGTCCGTGCCGAGGTCGACGAAGAGAAAGTTCGCGACGGGGGGCTGAGCGACCGTCACCGGCAGCGCGGCGAGCCCGTCGACGAGCCGGCCGCGGCCCGTGGCCGTCGCCTCGCGCCGTCGGGCGAGCTCGGCCTCCTGCCCGAGGCTGGCGATCGCCGCGTCCTGCGCCGCCTGGTTCATGTCGAAGGCGTTTCGTACCTTTCCGATCGCCTCGACCACGTCGGCCGGCCCCACGCCGTAACCGATGCGAAGTCCCGCGAGCCCGTAGATCTTGGAGAACGTCCGAAGGACTAAGACGCGGTGCCCGTCGCGCTTCAGATACTCCTCGATCCCGTCCGGATAGTCGCTGTCGTCCACGTACTCGAAATAGGCCTCGTCGAGGACGGTGAGAACGTGGTGGGGCACGCGCTCGAAGTAGGCCTCGATCGCGGCGCGGGGAATCATCGTCCCGGTCGGGTTGTTGGGATTGCAGAGATAGACGATCTTCGTCCGCGGCGTCACCGCAGCCAGAAGCGCCTCGGGGTCGTAGCGGTAGTCGTCGAGCGGAATGCGCTTCGCGTTTGCGCCCAGCTTGATCGCGTCGAGGACGTAGCTCGGGAACGACGGCCAACCGCAGACGATCTCGTCGTCAGGGTCGAGCGTTGCCAGTGAGAGGTACATGATCACGCCGTCGGCGCCGGCAGCGAGGGCGACGCTCTCCGCCTTGACGCCGTGTTTCTCGGCGAGTGCCTGCCGGAGGTGGAAGGCGCCGCCGTCCGGGTAGCGGTTTAGCTCCGCAATGCCGCGCTCGAGCGCTTTCCGGGCGCTCGGGAAGGGGCCGAACTGACCTTCGTTCGAAGCGAGCTTCACCACGCGGTCGAGTCCGAGCTCGCGCTGGACCTCCTCCACCGGCATCCCCGGTTCGTACGGAACGAGCTTCGCGATCGCGGTGCGGAAGAGGCCTCCGGCCATGCCAGGAGCTTAGTGGTCGGCCGGGCGCCCGGAGCCTGCAGACTAGTGTGTGCGCGTGGACGAGATCGGACTCTTTCCGCTCGATCTGGTGCTCCTCCCCGGCGAGCAACGCCCGCTGCACGTCTTCGAGGAGCGCTACAAGGAGCTGATCGGCGAGTGCCTCGAGGACGACGTGGAATTCGGTCTCGTCCTCGCGGACGACGACGGTCTTCGGCCGGTCGGAACGCGGGCAGCGGTGGTCGAGGTGCTGCAGGAATTCGACGACGGGCGACTCGACGTCGTCATCGAGGGGCGGCAACGCTTTCGCCTGGTCGAGCTGACGGAAGGTCGGTCGTTCGCCACCGCGGAGATCGACGACGTCGACGACGAACTGGAAGAAGACCCGAGCGGTGACGAGGTGGCGAAAGCGGTCGAAGCCTTTCGCCACGTTGTCGAGGCCGCTCAGGTCGAGGTGGACGAGGTCGACCCCGCTGCGGGCGGCCTCTCGTTCCAGATCGGCGCGCGGATCGACCTCGGAAACGAGATCAAGCAGTCACTCCTGGAGCTGACGTCGGAGCGAGAGCGCCTGACACACCTCGAGCCGCTCCTTCGCAACGCGGCCGAATCGGTGCGGGTCGACCGAGAGGTGCGCGAGCGCGCCTCCGGCAACGGCCGAGTCGAGCCGCTCCCCTAACCCATCGGCGACCTCGCTCGGCGGGCACGTCGAGTCAGCACACGCACGCCCCACCCTGGGTGGGGAATGCCACCCTCCACCCGGCTACGAGCCTAGCGGCCGTTCGCGCGCGTGTGTGTGCCAAACGGCGCCGGATGCGTGCCGATCTCTCCACACGCCCTGGGCACGCGCCGGGTTTCCAGGCACTTGCCGGTCTGCCTTCCCCGGGTGAAAGCCACCCTAGAGCCGCTTGATCCCATGCACCGGCCGGCCCGCCGCCTCCCACGCGTAGTACGAGGCGCTCGGCCCGTAGTCCGTCCGGTAGTCGGTTACGTGCGGATTTCTCCCCACCTCCATCGCCCGCCGCGCGTGGCGCAGGAGGTTCGGGTCGTCGCGCTCCTCCCAGACCAAGATCAGGTGCGCCGCGGTCATGAACTCCGCTACGAACGAGCACCCTGCCGCAGGGCAGGGGAAGGGATCCGTGCGAACGCAGAACCACCCGTGGTGGTCGGCGTCGCCGTCGTCGACCCACAGCTCCTCTTCCGGGGGCGCCTCTGTCCCTTCCAGAAGAAGCGAGCCGGGCTCGATGTCGTGTCCGTGCCCCATGGCGCGCGGCCAGTGTGCCCGTCCGCGGCCGGATCGCCGCGGGCCGAAGCGGCCCCCGAGATCCGCTTGGCCATCAAGACTGCGTCGAGTAGCTCCCCGCCGCGGCGATAGTGGCTTCGCCGCAGACCTTCCCGCTCGTAGCCGACCGCTTGGTACAGGGCGATCGCCGGCTCGTTGTGAGGAAAGACGTGAAGCTCGATCTTCGAGATTCCGGCGGGAGCGGCCCACTCCTCGGCTGCCGCCAGGAGCGCGCGCCCGACCCCCTTTCTGCGGTGCGCCCTCGCCACGAGAAGCCCGAGATCAGCGACGTGCCTGCTGGCAGGGTGAGGATCACGCGAGATCGAGAGCCGGCCGACGAGCTCACCGCCGTCCTCCGCGGCGAGAACGGCGGCATGCGGAGAGCGCCTGATCGCCCGTAGATAGCGGCGCTCCTCGCCGGCGGTACGCCAGCCGCCCTCGGTGATCAGCCAGGCACCGGGCTCGGCAGCCACCGCCTCTGCGAGCTCCACCAGCGCCACCGCGTCGCCGGGCTCCGCCTGCCTGACCACGACGTGGCTCACGAGACAGCAACCGCCGCACCGCCACGGCGTGGGTCGCCTGCCGCCTCAACCGAGCCGTCCTCACGGAGCGCCACGGCTGCGACACCACCGAAGAACAGGTTCCTTTCCCCCCAGCGCACGACGTCGTATCCGGCCTCCTCGAGACCGGCCGCGACAGCCTCCTCGAAGCCTCCCTCCAGGTGCAGACGGCTCCCGTCAAAGTGGAGGCGCGGCGCGTCGATGACCTCGCGAAGAGGCCGTCTGCCCACCACCGCGTCCACGGTCACCTGCAGGATGGCGCCGCGCAACCGCTCGGAGCCTGCGCTGCCGATGACGAGCCTCGGACGGCCTTCGGAGAGCACGAGCGAGGGCGCCATCATGCTCGTCAGGCGCCGGCCCGGCCGCGCGGCCAACCCCATCGGGTTGAGGTCTGTCTCGCCAAGCATGTTGTTCATGTGGATACCGGTGCCCGGCACGACGACGCCGGAGCCGCATCCGGTTGACGCCGAGAGCGACGCCGCGTTCTGGTTCTCGTCGAGAACGCTGATGTGGGTCGTCGAGGGGAGCCCGGAGGGCTCTGCGACGGCACCTCCTGCACGCGCGGCGACGCGCCGAGAGGCAGCCGCGACGCTTTCGTCCGCAAGGATTCGCGAGCCCAGGCCGCCCGCTTGCAGTGCAGCCTCGAACCTCCGGGTTCGGAGGCCGGCCGTCTCGCGCGCGACCTCGGCGAGCCGCGAGGCGCCGTCGACCGTGTCCCGGCGGGCGCCGCCCATTCGGTCAAGGATCGCGAGCGCCAGGGCGATGAGGACGCCGCCCGACGATGGAGGGGGATTCGACGCGAAGGAGCGCCGGGCGACCGGCACGCGGACGGGTCGCCGGCGGATGACGCGGTACGCCGCGAGGTCGGCCTCGGTGAGCGCTCCTCCTCCCTCCGCCACCGCGGCCACGATCCGCCGGGCCAGGTCACCACGGTAGAAGGGAGTCGAACCCTCCGCCGCGAGCTGTCGGAGCGTTCCCGCCAGATCGTCCAGGCGGAGGGTCTCGCCGGCGGTCAGGCACGCATCGCCGCCGTACACAGCGCGTGCCTCCGGCGCGTACCTGAGAACCTGATCGAGGACGGCGTGGAGGAACGCTTGCTCGCCCGTCAGCTGGAGCCCCTCCGCTGCGTGCTCGATCGCCGGCTCTAGGAGCACCGGCCAGGGCAGGCGGCCATACAGGCGATGGGCTTCTGCGAGCCCGGCCACGGCGCCGGGAACGGCGCACGAGGGCTCGCCCACGCGGAAGAGCTGCGTCGTCCTCCCGTCGAAGGAGATGTCCACCCGCTCCATCTCGCGGCGTCCGCCCTCGAATCCCAGACCCGGCGATGCGACGAAGAAGTCGAGCACGGCGGCGACTCGGTCGCGCGCTCGGTGGACGAGCAGAAAGCCGCCGCCGCCCGGGCCGGTCAGGGGGCTCTCCGTCACCCACGAAACGAACGCAGCCGCGATGCATGCGTCGACCGCGTTGCCGCCCTCGGCGAGGATGCGCGCGCCGGCGTCCGCGGTCAGGGGGTGGCCGGCGGCGATCGCGCCCTTCATCGTCAGAGGCTACTCCCCGAGCAGCTCAGAAGAGGAAGCTCGGCGGCTCGAGCGGATCCTCGTGCCCGCGCGGGCGCTCCTCCGTGGTCCGCCGCCCGCTCCCGCCCTTGCCGATCCCGGTCGCGACGACCGTGACCCAGACCTGGCCCGCGAGGCGCGGATCGACGGTGGCGCCGAAGATGATGTTCGTCTCCTCGGTGGCCGCTCTCCGGACGACCTCGGCGGCCTCGTTGACCTCCATCAGGGTCAGGTCGTCGCCGCCGGCGACCGAGAGCAGGATCCCGCGGGCCCCGACCAGCTCGGCGTCGATGAGCGGCGAGCGGAGCGCCCGCTCGGCTGCCTCGGTTCCGCGGTTCTCGCCGGTGGCGAAGCCGATGCCCATGAGGGCCGATCCCGCATTGCTCATGATCGTCCGCACGTCGGCAAAGTCGAGATTGATGAGACCCGGGGTGGTGATCAGGTCGCAGATGCCCTGAACGCCCTGGCGAAGCACGTCGTCCGCGATCCGGAAGGCGTCCATCATCGAGGTCGAGCGATCGAGGACCTCGAGCAGGCGGTCGTTCGGGATCACGATGACGGTGTCGCAAACGCGCCGGAGCTCCTCGACGCCCTCGTCCGCCTGGCGGCGGCGTCTCGTTCCCTCGAAGCGGAACGGAAGGGTGACGATTCCGACTGCCAGGGCGCCAACCTCACGCGCGATCTTGGCCACGACGGGCGCAGCACCCGAGCCGGTTCCCCCACCCTCGCCGGCCGTGACGAAGACCATGTCGGAGCCACGGAGGACGTGCTTGACCTGGTCGTAGGCGTCCTCGGCCGCCTGGCGGCCTATCTCCGGGTCGGCGCCCGAGCCGAGCCCCTGGGTCAGCTCGCGGCCGATGTGGAGCTTGATCGGCGCGTCGCAGGAGCGGAGCTGCTGGATGTCCGTGTTGACGGCGACAAACTCGACCTGCGAGATCCCCGCTTCGATCATCCGATTGACGGCGTTCAGGCCGCCGCCGCCAACGCCCACGACTCGGATGACAGCGAGATAGGCCGAGGAGTCGGGGCGGGGAGTCCGATGCAGTCTCGGGCTCTCGACCATCGCGGTGACAGGGGCCTCGAGCCAGTTGTGGTGCGTCTCGCGCGGCGCGGTAGCGGAGGTCGGCGCCGGCTGCTCTGAAGGCACGACCTTCTCGCGGGCCGACGCGGGGGTTCGAGTGGGTTCTGGGTCGGGTTCAGGCTCCGCGGGTTGGGCCGGAAGCTCGGACGGCAGAGGGTCCCCGGCGGGCTCGCCTTCGCGCTGCTCGGCCTGGCGCTGGGCCGCTTCCGTCGCACGGAAGAGCTCCGAGAGTGGTCCTTCACGCATGCTCGCGCGGCGTCGCGCCATTGAGCACCTCCTTCGCCAGGTCGCGATAGGCGGCCGCGGCCGGGCCGGCGGAGTCGTACTTGAGCACGGAGCTGCCCTGCACGGGCGCCTCCGCGTACCGGACCGTCTTCTTGATCCGCGTGTTGAAGACGAGGTCGCCGAAGTTCTCCTGCAGCATCTCAACGGCTTCCTTCGCGTGCAGCGTGCGGCCGTCGTACATCGTGGGGAGGATCCCGCGGATCTCGACGACGGGGTTCAGATTCTCACGAATCATCGAAAGCGTCCCCTCGAGCTGGACGAGGCCCCGCAGCGAGAGGTATTCGCACTGCACCGGGACGATGACCGAGTCAGCGGCTGTCAGTGCGTTGATCGTCAGGAGCCCGAGAGAGGGCGGCGTGTCGATCAGGACGAAGTCGTAGGTGCTCCGGGCTGGCGAGCAGCGCCTTCTGGAGCGCCCGCTCACGGCCGATCATGCTCGAGAGGGCGAGCTCGGCGCCGGCCAGGTCGATCGACGAGACCGCGACGTCGACCTCGGCGCGCACGATGACGTCCTCGATCGGCATCGAGTGGACGAGCACGTCGAACATCGAGCGCTCCACCGTGTCCGGGTCCAGGCCCTGGCTCATGGTGAGGTTGCCCTGCGGATCGAAGTCGACGGCCAAGCACCCGATAGCCCAGCTCCTGGAACGCGACGCCGAGGTTCAGCGTCGTGGTCGTCTTGGCCACGCCGCCCTTTTGGTTTGCAAAGGCGATGACCTGTCCCAAGGACGCTCCTCGAGAGGATTGCGCTCCGGTATCCGAGCGCGAGAGAGGATTGAGAAGGCTCACCAGGAGGCCTCCTTTCGGTTCAGGCTAGCACAATCCTCTAGCCGCTCTGACGCGCTTTTCGGCTTGATCAGCCGCGTCTGAGGGCGAGGAGAGACAGCATCTCGAAGCACGCGTTGGCAGCGACGAAGGACGTGACCCCCGCCGGGTCATAGGGGGGCGACACCTCGACGCAGTCGAAGCCGCGGAAATCGAGGCCGGCGAGCGCCCGCACATACGTCAGCGCCTCGCGGCTGGACGGCCCGCCAACCTCGGGTGTGCCCGTCCCCGGCGCGAACGCGGGGTCGACGAAGTCGATGTCGAAGCTGAGGAAGCATGCCCCCTCCACGCGTGCGTGAACGCGCTCGGCAAAGCCGCCTGGTCCCAGCGCCGCAAGCTCCTCGTACGGGATGCCGTCGATTCCGGCCTCCGCCGGCAGGTTGGCGTCCCCGGCCGCTCCGAGGGAGCCGCGCATCCCGGCTTGGATCGACCTCGCCGGGTCGATCAGACCTTCCTCCAGAGCCCGCCGGACAACGCTCCCGTGAAAGAGCTTCTGTCCGAAGTACTCGTCCCAGAGGTCGTGGTGCGCATCGAGCTGGACGAGCCCGAGGGGCCCGTGGGTCGCAGCGAGCGCGCGGAGCTCCGCGAGGAGCACCGTGTGATCGCCACCCAGGCAGAGAGTCGTGACGCCGGCCCTTACGACCTCTTCGAGCGCAGCCGTCGAGCGCTCCAGCGAGTCGGCCGTCGAACCAGGGACCGTCTGGACGTCGCCCCAGTCGACGAGAGACAGGCGCTCCGTGACGTCGACGCCGAGGAGCGGGTTGTAGTTTCGGAGCATGACCGAGGCCGACCGGATCCCCTTCGGGCCCGAAGCGGGCTCCGGATCGGTAGACGACCGCGCCGTCCGTCGGAATCCCGACGACGGCGACGTCCACGTCTTCGAGCTCGCGAACGTGCGGAAGCCGCATGAACGTGCGCGGGCCTGAGTAGCGCGGGGTCTCGAAGGCATCGGGCGGTCCGTACCGCGGCATGCTCGAAATCTACGTCACGACCACCTCCTCCCCAGAGCTTGTCGGCGGCGGCTCACGCGCCGAGACGGTCTCTCGCCCCGCGTGATCGGGCGAGACCGGCCCGGCGCCGAGTCCCGGTGCCTCGCTCTGAAGCGTTCGCTCACCCTCCTCGAGGAGCCCTCGCACCTCGGAGAGAAGCTCAGCGCGACCTGCGCCGGCCTGGGCCAAGGCGCCGATCCTCCCGAGCCGAGCGCGGATCTCCGCCGTCTCGTCCATTGCTTCAGACGCTAGCGCTCGAGAACGCGCAAGTGCTCACGGTTCGTGACGAGTGTGTGACGACACCGTGACAGCACACAACACGGGTACACCAGGTCGCGAAGGGCTAGGAACCGGCTCCCGACGCGCCGCCGGGCCTGCCAGTCGCGCCCGCGCCGCGACAGCTCCGCCACCAGGTGACCGCGAGGAGCGTTTCTCCCAGCGCGGCTACCCCGAGCGTGATCCAGCTCGGCTGGAAGACCGGCAGGAGCAACCCGAAGAGCATCGCGAGGAAGAGCAGCCGGCAGCGTCGCTGCCGGACGAGCTCGCTTCGGTTCATCCCGTGGCGACGACGCGCGCGGCGGTGCCGGACGGGCGCGGCCGGACGCCCAGCAAGGCATCGTCGAGCGCCGCGACGAGCGCGGGTCTCGAGTCGTGGAGGAGCGTCTCCACGAGCGCTCTTCGCACGCATTCCTCCGCGCGGGCTCCCGGCCCGTCTCCGTCCACGAGCGCCCGGAGCGCAGTCAGGAGCTCGGCGCGCTCGCGCGCGTTCTCACCCAGGAGGACGGCCGCACGCATCGCCGCCGCCCATGGCCCCTCGTCGCAGCCGAGGAGAACGCTGAGCGCCTCGCGCAGCTCGTCGGCCCGCACAGGTCCCTCGTGGAAGAGGGCAAGCTCCCACCGGTCGAGCGCCTCGAGCACGTCCGCAGTCCGAGGGCGCGGCGGTGAGCCGCTCGAGGAGCTCCACGCGAGCCTGGCACGAAACGGATCGAGCCGGGTCGGCTCGCCCGGCGGAGTCTGAGCCGCGAGAGCAGGCACCGGGCGGACTCCGTACGGCCGCCAGTCGAGGCGCTCGAAGATCACCGGCCCGGCCGCGATCGCACCCGGGGTCGCGAGCCGAAGCGCGGTCACCGCCCGGGCGACCTCGATCGGCGCCTCCGGCACGCGGCAGGCGGCGCCGTCCAGCTCGGTCTCGAGCTCGAGCACGAGCGTCCGGTCGACCTCACGCCCGAAATCGTGGGGGACGAGCCTGTTCGCATCCGGCCACGTCGCGGCGAGCTCTCCCGACGCCACCGGCCGGACCGTCAGCCCTCGCCCGAGAGAGATCGGCCCGCCGGCGGTCAGCCCGACGAGCGGCGCGACGGCGCCGTAGGCACGCCGCTCCCCGAAGAGCGAGCGCTCGAGCTTCGCATAGGCATGCTCGAAGGCCTCGTCGTCCCAGTCGAAGCCGCCACACGCCTTTGCGGTGTCGACGAGGAGCGGCACGAGGATGGTCCGGCGCAAGGCCTCGTCCTCCCCGACCCGCGAACCCGCGTGCGCCTGCGCGAAGAGGCTCGCGGCCGGCTCGTCCTTGAGTGCCGCGAGCGCCGCCTGCGCATCGTCGCGCCTGCCCAGCCGCTCGGCTCGCGCCTCGACGAAGGCGCCGACGAGCGGCCGGTACTCGTAGAGCGTCGGCCGCCCCGGCGCAGAATGCTCCTCCAGCTCGACCGGAAGATCGGCGCCCTCTTCGAGCTCGGCGCCGAGGTCGAAGAACGCGCCCAGGCAGAACGTGCGGAGCGCGCGCAGGAGGTGGGGTGCCCGGAGAGCCGTGTAGGCCACGCGGGGAGTTACGCGGTGGCGCTCGCCGTTCCTGCCTGACAGGCCGGGCACCAGTACGCCGTGCGAGCCTCGTCCCCCTGGGGCCACGACTTGATGAACCCCGCGCAGCGCCGGCACGGAAGGCCGGCACGGCGGTAGACCTGGCGCCGCCGCCCCGCGTGCATCGCCTCGTGCGCTGCCACGAGGACGGAGCGAAGCTGCGCGTCGGTCAACTCCCCGAGAGAAATCCAGGGCGAGAGCTCTGCAGCCCAGAGCGCCTCGGCCTTCCACATGTTCCCGATCCCGGCGACGGCGCGCTGGTCGAGGAGTGCCTCGCCGACCGAGCGGGTCTGGCTGCCCGCACGCAACCGCCCCACCATCCCGTCCAGGTCGGGCGGCACGTCCATGATGTCGGGGCCCAGCCGCCGAACCGCGTCCGGAGTCCGCCGGCCGAGCTCGAGCACGGGCCCGTTCCACTGGAGCGCCTGCCATTCGTTGCCGCGCAGCACGAGCCAGGGCCGTCCCGTGTACGCGTACGAGGCGGGCCGAACGTGCCAGCGCCCCTTCATGCGCAGGTGACTGCGAAGGACGACGCCGCCCTCGAACGTCAAGAGCAGATTCTTCCCGACCGCCTCCACGCGCTCGAGGCGCTTCCCGTCGAGCTCTTCCGCAAGCCGCAGGAGCCGGCCGCGCGGATGAGGCGTCTCGACCGCGACGACCTCTCCTTCGAGCTTGCGGAGCCGTTCCGCGTATCGCCGCAGGCTGTCCCCCTCGGGCACCGGATCAGCGTACCGCCGTAGGGACGCCGCGCTCCTCGGCCGCCGCCAGGTCGGGAGCGACTCGCTCGAGCGCGCGGCGAACCCACAGGAGCGCCAGATCCTTCGCCTTCGCCTCGAGCATGACGTCGAGCGGGCCCGGCGCGGCGCGGAGCACCTCGGCCACGTCCCATGGCGTTACGAAGTCGGCGTGCTGGTCGAGGAGCGGAGGTACGAGCTTCGACGCCTTGCCGCGTCCCACGCTCCGCAGCTCGGTACGTGGCGAGGAGACGTGGGCCTTCGGCCGGACACCGGCGGGCCACGTGTCGTACGCGGCCGCGAGCGCCTCGGCGGCATCGGGCCAGGCGCCCGGGTTGACCCGGTGGTGGTGGGAGTCGAAGACGACCGGCACGCCGGTTCGCCCGTGCAGGACGAGCACGTCGTCAAGGTCGAAGCTCGTCTCGTCGTGCTCGACGACGAGACGACTGCGCGCGCGCTCGGAGAGGAGCTCGTAGGACGCGGCCCAGCGGTCGAGGGCGCTCGCCCGGTCGCCGTAACGGCCGCCGACGTGGATAACAACCCGGCCCTCGGCCGACTGGCCGAGCGCATCGAGCAGGAGGGCGTCCTGCTCCAGGTCGAGCCTCGACTTCGCTGCGATGAGCGGATCGGCGGCGTTCAGGACGGAGTACTGCCCCGGATGCGTCGAGAGGCGCAGGCCCGATTCGTCCGCTCGGCGCCCCAGCTCGGCGAGCTCCGCCTCGCATTCCCCGATCTGGCGGCGATAGTCGAGCTCCGGCAGGTCGGGGTGGGTGCCGTACGGCACCGTCGAGCTCGAGAGCCGGTACATCGTCACCCCGATCTGAGCCAGGTAGTCGAAGACGGGGCCCAGCAGCTCGATGGAGCGGCGCAGGTGCGGGCCGCTCTGCCAGCGTCGTGAGTCGTACGGGCGGAGACCGCCCTCCCCGAGCACCTTGACGGCGAAGCCGAACCGGTACGGGTGGGTCACGCTGCGGCCCCGAGCGCGGCGAGCAAGCGGTCGAACGCCTCCGGCTCCAGGCTGCCGCCAGTGGCCCGCGGATGGCCGTGTGCGTACTCGCCGGCCTGCCCGGGGAGCGCGGTACGCAGGAGCTCGCGCAGGTCTCCGTCTCCGCCGCGTAGCGCGAAGTTGACGCGGCCTGGGAGGTAGCCGTCGTTCGCGGCGAGCACGACCCGCGGCGCCAGCCGGCGGCTCCAAGCGGTGGCCACGAGCGGATGCACCTGGTACGGGGACGAGAAGCGGAGGACCGCCACGCCGTCGGCGACGCGCGGCGCGGTTCGGACCGCTCGTTCGAAGCCGGATCGCCACTCGCGTCTCGCGTCTTCGAAAAGCGAGACGCGCGCGTCCGCGAGCGCGGCTTTCGGACTCTCGGACTCCACCAGGAGCGCCAGGGCGTCGCGCACCGGGCCGTCCGGCAGGCGGCGCGGCGCGTTGACGAGCGGGACGAGCTTCCGGACGAGCCCGCGCGGTACGTCCTGGCACTCCGACAGCTCCCAGGCACGGTCGCCGAGGTCTCCGTACGCGCCGACTGCCGCGAGCCACGCCGGCTCGGCGGGTGCTAGCCGTCGCAAGAGCACCGCCGTCGACGATTCCGGGAGCTCGCCGTACCCCGAGAGGACGACCTGGTCGGCGCGCGGCTTCGCTTCGGGCACGTGGTGGTCGACAAGGAGCCCCGGGCGCGTGAGCTCCCGAACGCCCCAGTCGAGAACGGCCACCCGACGTTCAGGGAGGGGCGGCTCGGGCCCGAACGGCGTCTGTCCACGGCCAAGGAGAACCGCAACTGCCGCCGGCTCGCTGCGTGACCGGAGTGCGATCGCCCCCGCCGCGAGCCCGTCGGCATCCGTGTGCGGAACGATGACCTCGGCGGCTCTGAGCGCCTCTCTCGCGCTGGTGATGGTCTTTTTGTCCATGATTTGGCTTACCTATGGTGCCCGACTGGAAAACCGACGAGCGGCAGTCACCCACCGGCGCGGTCGAATCCGAGCAGCGGCTCGCGACTGATCGGCCGGTCGTTCCGCCGACCGAGGAAGGTGCGCTCAGGCTCGGGCGGCTGTACTGGGAGACACTGGAGGGCTTTACTCGATCGCTCGTGAACGTGCGCCGGCTCTCCGAAGGAGGCATCGAGCTGCGGCTGCCGGCGGGGCCGGCGCTGCTCCGGTTCGGTGCGCCAGAGCTGGACGTGGCCGACGAGGGCGTGAGCTGCTGCTACCCCATCCGCGGCGGCCTCCTTGCTCGGCGCCGCAGCGGCTCGATCGCCTTCGAGCAGCGCCGGGAGGATCATGGTTACGTGCTCCGCTCGGCGATCACCGGCTTCCACCCCACGCTGGCCGCGCGGCCGGGCCGGCCAGAATGGACGGGCGCGCTCTATGTACAGGGCCAGTCGCGCCTGCACGTCGCGCTCAGCCGCCGTTACTTCCGCCGGCTCCTGGAGCGAGCGCCGTGAGGGTCGTCGTTCTCGGTGCGAGCGGCACGATCGGACAGGCGCTCGTGCCCGCCCTCGCCCGCGAGCACTCGGTGGTCGCCGTCTCGCGTCGGCCCCGCGAGGACGAGGACGGCGTGCGCTGGGCGGCCGCAGACGTCACGACGGGCGAGGGACTCGCCGACGCGCTCGCGGACGCGGACGTCGTCTACCACCTCGTCCACTCCCTCGGCGCGAAGGACTTCGAGGCTGCGGATCGCCGTGCGGCCGGGAACGTGGCCCGGGAAGCCGAGGCGGCCGGACTCCGGCAGATCGTCTACCTCGGCGGCCTCGGAGACGACTCCCCGGACCTCTCCACGCACCTACGGAGTCGACAGGAAACCGGCGAGGTGCTCGCGGCCGGCCGGGTGCCGACGACCATCCTGAGGGCGGCGATGGTCGTCGGCCCCGGCAGCGCGGCGTTCGAGACGATCGTCGCGCTCGTCGACCGGCTGCCGGCGATGGTGACGCCTCGCTGGGTGAAGACCGAGACGCAGCCGGTCGCGCTTACCGACGTCGTCCGCTTCCTGGTGGGCGTCTGCGGACGGGAAGAGACATTCGGCGAGGCGTACGACGTCGGCGGGCCCGAGGTGATGACGTACCGGGAGATGATGGAGCGGATCGGCCGCCTGCGGGGAAAGCGGCCGCTGATCGTCGAGGTGCCCGTGCTCTCGCCGCGTCTCTCGTCGCTCTGGCTAGTCCTCGTCACCCCGGTGAACGCCGGAGTCGCCCGGCCACTGGTCGAGGGGCTCAGGAACCGGACGGTCGCGAACGAGCACCGGATCCGAGAGCTGCTGCCCGGGGAGCTGCAGCCGTTCGACGAGGCCGCCCGCACGGCCTTCGGCGCGAAGGGCTAGGAGACGCGCCGCAGGCGGTGCCGACCGCGGTGCGCGGTCTAGGCGCGGAGGACGGCTCGCCGGGGGCCGGCCAGGAAGCCGGCTTCGACGAGGAGCGGCATCACCTCGGTGTCGTTCACCGGCACACCGTCGAAGCGCTCGACCGCGAGGCGCTTCCGGCCCGTCTTCCGGACGTGCGCGACGAGCGACTCGAAGGCGATTCGAAGCCACTCGGGCTCGGGCTCTCGAAGCGGCACGAGCGACCGGCCGCCGCGCTCGACGTAGAGCGCCGGCTCACCGTCGATCGTGATGACGTACGCTCCGGCCACACGGGCGGCCCGCGCGCCCGCCCGCTTCGGCCAGGGGATTGCGGCCCCGTACGGCTGAGCCGGGTCAGCGGCGGCCAGCACGAGCGTCGTGCGCTCGCCGGCCGGCTCGCGTAGCCGCTCGACCGCGCCGGGGAGGGCGAACTGTGCGCCGCCGAGCCCCTCCACGAAGTAGCCGCGGCGGCAGACACCGAGCGTCTCGAGCTTTCGGAGCTCCCCGTAGACCGCGCCGTACCCGCCGGGAACCCCCTCCCCGCGGACTCCGTCACGCGTCACGATCCCCTGCCGCTCCAGGAGGAGCTCGGCGAGCGCCCGCGCGTCCGGCTCGCCTTCGAAGAGCATGGCCGCGGACGACCAGCGGCCCTGGGTCGCCGTGATCGCGTTCGCCCGCTGGCGGGAGAACCGCCGCGGCCGCCGCTCGGGCTTCGGCGTTGCGAACCGGCGCTCGGCCCGGAGCGGCTGCCAGGCGTCGTTCGTGACCTCACCCGCCCAGACGAGATCCCAGAGGACCGGCAGCGCCATCTCCGCCTCGAGTGCGGTCTCCCGCAGGAGATCGAACCAAAAGAGCGCGCGACCCCCGAGGGCCGTGCGGATCGCCTCGTGCGCCTCACTCTCCGGCGGTGCGAGCGCGGCGGGGCGGCCGAGTGCCGGAGCGTCCTCGCGGAAATAGAGCGCGACCCGCTCGAGGCCGGCGCCGACCCAGATGACCTCGCCGGAGGCGCAGAGCTGATCCAGCTGGGCCGACTGGTAGCCGGGTACGCGCCGCGGCAGCACGTCGCTCTCCCAGAGGGCGACCGGGAGCGAGAGCCCCTGAAGCGGCACGAGCGCCTCGCGAAGTGATGCGCGGCGGTCGACGCCCTGCCAGGCGGGTAGGAACCGGCCGAGCGCGGCCTGCCCGGCCGGCTCGACCTGCTTGCGAAGAGCGGCCAGGCTGGCTCGTCGGAGCCGCCGCAGCACATCGGGATCGCACCACTCACGCTCGGTTCCACCGGGACGGAGCTCACCGCGTACGAGCCGTCCGTCGCGCTCCAGGGCACCGAGCTCGTCCTCGACGCGCTCGCGGGAAAGGCCGAAACGCTCGGCGACCTGCGCCGTCGTGAACGGCCCGCGGCCACGCCCGTAGCGAACGAGAATCGACCGGAGCGGGAGCTTGCCTCCGTCCAGGAAGACCTCGGGGAGCCCGGAGGGCGGCATGGCGCCGAGCGCGTCGCGGTAACGGCCGGCGTCCTCGGCCGCGACCAAGCGCTCCGCACCTCCGACGCGGATCCGGATCGCGCGGCGCTCCGCCTCGAGCAGGGCCGCGAGGCTCTCGTCGAACTCCCCGGCGGCGAGGTCGCCGCGCCGAAGCAGCAGGTCGTGGAGCGAGTCGGCGCTCTTCGCGTCGCCGCGGAGCTCGGCTTCCACCTGCTCGAGCGCTCCGGGGTCGATGAGCTCTCGGAGCTCCTCCTGGCCGAGCAGCTCCTTCAGGAGGTCCCGGTCGAGCGCGAGCGCCTGGGCGCGGCGCTCGGCGAGCGGCGTGTCGTCCTCGTACATGTAGGTCGCGACGTAGTCGAAGAGGAGCGACGAGGCGTACGGCGAGGCGGTGGGCGTCTCGACCGAGACGAGGTCGATGCGGCGCTGCTGGAGTCCCGTCAGAAGCTCGCGGAGCGCAGGCAGGTCGAAGACGTCCTGGAGCACTTCGCGGACGGTCTCGAGGATGACCGGAAAGTCCGGGTAGCGCCGCGCGACCTGGAGCAGAGCCTGGGCCTTGAGGCGCTGCTGCCAGAGAGGCGTCCGCTCGCCGGGTCGCCGTCGCGGGATCAGGAGCGCTCGCGCCGCGTTCTCCCGGAACCGCGCTCCGAAGAGCGCCGTACCGGCGAGCTCCGCGAGCACGAGCTCGTCGAGCTCGTCGGGGTCGACAACGAGGTCCTCGACGGAGGGCGGGGCGTCGGCGTCCGGCAGGTGGAGGGCGACGCCGTCGTCAGACCAGATCGAGTTCACCTCGAGACCGAGCGAGTCGCGGAGCCGCGCCGTCAGCGCGAGCGACCAGGGCGCGTGAACGCGGCCGCCGAACGGGGTGAGGATGCAAACGCGCCAGTCGCCGATCTCGTCGCGGAACCGCTCGACGACGACGGAGCGGTCGGAAGGAAGCACGCCCGTGGCCGCCTCCTGGTCGCGTAGGAACGTGAGGAGGTTCTCGGCAGCCCGCTCGTCGAGCGAGTGCTCCGCGACGAGTCGCGTCTTCGCGTTCTCGTCGTCGAGCGAGACGAGCTCGCGGGCCGTCCGGCCGATCTCGCGGCCGAGCTCGTAGGGCCGGCCGATCCCCTCGCCCTTCCAGAAGGGGACTGCTCCGGGAATGCCCGGGGCCGGCGAGACGAGAACCCGGTCGCGAGTGATGTCCTCGATGCGCCAGGTCGACGCGCCGAGGAGGAAGGTCTGGCCGACGCGCGCCTCGTACACCATCTCCTCGTCCAGCTCTCCGACCCGGCCGCCGCCCTCGACGAGGAAGACGCCGAAGAGACCGCGGTCGGGAATCGTGCCCGCGTTCGTGACTGCGAGCCTGCGCGCGCCCTCGCGGCCGCGGACGAGCCCGGCCGTGCGATCCCAGACGATCCGGGCGAAGCTCGCGAACTCCTCGGAGGGGTAGCGCCCCGCCAGCATGTCGAGCACGTTCTCGAGCTGCTGGCGAGAGAGATCTCGGAACGGGTACGCGCGCGTGACGAGCTCGTGCAACTCGTCGACGGAAATCTCCTCCTGCGACGCGATCGCGACGATCTGCTGGGCGACGACGTCGAGCGGGTTCCGCGGGATGCGGGTCTCCTCGATGGCGCCCTCGTGCATGCGGCGCGCGACGACCGCGGACTCGAGGAGGTCGGCCCTGTACTTCGGGAAGATGCGGCCCTTGGACGCCTCGCCGAGACGGTGACCGGAGCGGCCGACGCGCTGGAGTCCCGTGGCCACGGACTTCGGCGACTCGACCTGGATGACGAGGTCGACCGCGCCCATGTCGATCCCGAGCTCGAGCGACGACGTGGCGACGAGGGCGGGAATCTCACCGCGCTTCAGGAGCTCCTCGACCTCGAGCCGCTGCTCCCGGGCGAGCGAGCCGTGGTGCGCCCGCGCGACCTCCCGCTCGGCGAGCTCGTTCAGCCTGAGCGCGAGCCGCTCGGCGAGCCGGCGGTTGTTGACGAACACGATCGTCGAGCGGTGGTTCTCGACGAGCTCGAGGATCTTCGGGTAGATCGACGGCCAGATCGAGTTGCCCTCTCCCGGTTCACGCATGTCCTCGAGCGGCACGACAACCTCGAGGTCGAGCTCCTTGCGGGTGCCCGCGTCGACGAGCTCGATCGGGCGGCCGCCCGAGACGAAGCGGCCGATCTCGTCGAGCGGTCGCTGCGTGGCCGAGAGCGCCACGCGCTGGAGCGGCTCCGCGACGAGGCGCTCGAGACGCTCGACCGAGAGCGCGAGGTGTGCACCGCGCTTCGTTCCCGCGACCGCATGCACCTCGTCGAGGATCAGGAAGCGGACGGACGCGAGGATCTCCCTGGCGCGTGAGGTCAGCATCAGGAAGAGCGACTCCGGCGTGGTGATGAGGATGTCGGGCGGCTTCCGGAGCATGGCGGCGCGCTCCTTGGGGCTCGTGTCGCCCGTACGGACGGCGACGGTCAGGTCGGAGCCGATGCCTGCGAGCGGGCCGCGGAGGTTGCGCTCGACGTCGTAGTTGAGCGCTTTCAGGGGGCTGACATAGAGCACCTGAGTGCCTTCCCCGGGCCGCGCCTGGTCGAGTGCCCAGAGGAACGCGGCGAGCGTCTTACCTGAGCCGGTCGGCGCCTGGATGAGCGTGTGCGCGCCTGAAGCGATCGCCGGCCAGCCGAGCTCCTGGGCGGGAGTCGGCGCGTCGAAGGTCTGCTCGAACCAGGTGCGGACGGCAGGCGAGAACGGCTCGAACGCGCTCACGAGCCAGCCTACCGGCGATGCTGCGGGCCAATTCCACCCTGCGTGCGGTGCATTCTTTCCGCGCGCGCTGAAGGCGTTCCCGGCCTCCTCCCCGCGTCGAGCCTACGCGAGAGATTCGGCCCGGTGTGTGACGTTTGTGCCGGAAATGGAACGGAAGCGTCCCGAGAGCCGCGCCCCCCGGGCGCCTTGCCCGCCGTACACTCGCCGCATGGCGACAGTCCGACCCGCGCGACTTCACTTCACCGAGAACGACGAGGCTGACGACTTCCTCGCGCGGGAGCCGCTCGCGCTTCTCATCGGGTTCGTCCTCGACCAGCAGGTGCCGGTTCAGAAGGCTTTTTCCTCGCCGCTCGAGCTGGCGCGGCGGATCGGCCCGCTCGACGCCGAGCGCATCGCGGCCATGGATCCGGCTGAGCTCGAGGCAGCTTTTCTTGAACGCCCGGCGCTGCATCGGTTTCCGGGCGCGATGGCGGCGCGTGTACAGGAGCTCTGCAGCACGCTCGTCTCCGACTACGACGGCGAGCCCGAGCGCGTCTGGGCGGAGGCCGAGACGGGCGCCGAGCTTCGGAGCCGCCTCCTGGCGCTGCCCGGGATCGGAGACATGAAAGCGAAGGCGCTGACCGCGGTGCTCGCCAAGCGGTTCGGAGTCCGGCCGCCGGGCTGGGAGGACGTGGTGCCGGGCCATCCGACGCTCGGAGACGTCGACTCGACCGAGGCTCTTCTCGAGTACCAGGCGAAAAAGCGCGCCCACAAGGCGAAGCTTCGCGCCGAGCGCGAGTAAGTTCGTTCTCCACTCGGGCGGTCAGCGCGGGACGAGGCTCACGAGGCCGGGCGAGAGGCGGCTCGGCGCCGCCTCTCGCCCGGCGCTCTAGTCGAACCTGAGAGTCAGCGTGTGCACCGACGTATCAGTCAGCTCGAGAATCAGCTGGCGACACGTTCCCTCCCACGCCTTGCTGGTCTTCCAGTTGTAGTGGTAGACGCCGCTTTCGTAACGGAGCCCTCCCCCGGTGCTCGCGGTCGGTTGCCTCGGCCCGAGGGCCGCGTTCGTGCTGCAGTTGACGCGGCGTGACTCAGGACCGCCCGCAGCCAGGACGTCCAGGCCGCGGTCGCCGGCCAGCTCGAACTTGACGGGAAGCGTGCTCCCCGCGTTCACCTCTGTCCGCTGGTTGGCCGGGGAGCCAAGCGTGAACGGCCAGAACACCTGGTACGTGGCCGTCGCGGAGGACGTGTTTCCCGCCCCGTCGCTCGCCACGACCGTAAAGTCGTGGAAGCCGACCGGACTTGTGGCGAAGGGGGCTCCGCTCGCAACGGGTCCGTCGCAGTCGACGACACCTGAGCTCGTGTCCTCGCACTCGTAGAGAGCCTCCACGATCTCGTCGAGGAGATACGACGCCCCGTCGACCGGCTCACTGATCTCGATGAAAGGCGGAGTCGAGTCGAGCGTGAAGCGAGTGGAGCTCGGCGTCACTTCGTCGTTGCCGCCGACCGAGATGGCCTTGGCCCGGACGACGTAGTCGCCGTCAGCCGGGAGCTGCGAGGCCGCGAACGGGAACGACCAGTCCGTGGTGCCGACCGCGTCGAGGTAGAGCGGCGAGGCGGCCGCGAAGGCCGAGCCGTCCCACCAGAGCCCACTCGAGACCTCCTGCACCGCGACGGTGACCTTGGACACGCCCGGCCCCGGCGTCGCCGACGCGGTGCCGCAGATGTCGCCCGCCGCTGTCCCACAGCCGGCGTCGAAGCCCGCGCGGTTGTAGTACGCCGCGCCGGTCGGGAATGCGATCGCAGAGCGCGCCTCGTCCGTCAGCGTCGACCACAGGGCGGCCTGGCCGATCAGCGGCCACTCGCGCTCTGCGTCCTGACGTGAGAACGGATTCGCGGCGAGCCCCATGTAGCGGCTTCCCACGAGTGTGTCGCCGTGCACCACCATCGGTGCGCCCGCGACGACGGGATTCCGGTTTCGCCACAGGCCGGCGAGGAACATGTCCGTCGTCGAGCCGAGGTAGCGGCCGTCGATAACGGCGCCGGTCGGTAGCGCCGAGAAGTACGTGATGTTGGAAGGCAGGAAGAGGGTGTCCTGCGCCGGGTAGCCGCCGGTCACCGGACTGCCGGAGCCGCCCTCGTTCGACCAGAGCGCGATCCCGCCGCCGGCACCCGCGGATCCCTGGGTGAACGCGCCCGCGACCAGGCCGGCCCCCGGGACGAACGTGAAGTTGTTGCCGGACTGGCTCGTCCCGATGTAGCCGCCGCCGCGCGCGAAGAACGCCTGCAGGCGCGCCCTCGCGGTGGGGCTGGCTGCCGAAGGATAGGTCTGCCCGATGTTGTAGATGACGTCGAAGCCTGCGAGCGGATCGGTTGCGGCGTTCTGGAGTGAGTTCGTCCCGGTCGTCACCGAGACGAAGGCCGCGTCGGAGCCGAAGATCGCCTTGAGGGACTCCGACGTGTCAGACCTCGCTGGGTTGGCGCTGTTGACGAGCAGGGCCACCTTGGGCGCCCTCTCGACGAGCGTCGTGGGCGGCTTGGCGACGCCGACGTTTCGCTCGAACCAGACTCCGGTCGCCTGCCCGGCCGCCTCGATCGCCGCGACGGTCGCGGGGTCGTTGCCGAAGATCAGGCTTCCGGCGGGAGTCACCCCGCCGGTCGTACTCGTGAACGAGGCCTCGGCGAGCTCCGCCGTGACGCCGTCACGAAGGAGGCCGAGCACGGCCTTCGTCTCGATCACTCCGCGGACGGTCACCGAGTACCAGTCGGCCGGCGCACCTGTGCCCCCACGGACACCGCCTGGGGCGGGGGTCGGAGCCGAGATCTCGACGCCGGCCGGCGCGAAGGCGCTACCGCGCGGGATCTCGACGACGTCGGCTCCCCAGACCGAGCCGTGGCTCCACGCACCCGGCGGCGCGTAGAGGATCGAGATCCGGTCGGAGATGTCCTGACCCGCGTCGAGCGCGGTCAGGGCGAGGCCGCGAAGGGCCTGATCCATGTAGACGATGTACGAGCCCGCCGGGTAGTCGACGCCGCTCCACGTGAACGCAGAGCTCGCCTCGTGCACCTCGATGCCGTTGTCGAGGAGCCATTGGGCGAGGCGGTTCGCCTCGGCGTTCGAGCGCTGCCCGCCGCCGTTTCGCGGAATCACGTAGGCCCGCGGGTACTCAACCATCCAGTTGTGCTCTGCCTCGGTGAAACCGCGGCTCGAGATGTCCGGGTGGTCGCAGCAGTTGGGCCGTTCGGCGTCATCGACGCCGCGCTGGTAGATCTCGATCTGGTCGTCCATCATCGCGTTCTTGTTGTCGAGCCAGTAGTTGACGGACGAGTAGAACGCGACGTACTGCGACTTCTTCGAGCCAAGCCGGCCCTGGCCGCCGCAGCCGCCCGTCAGTGTCGTACTGCTGCACATCTCGACCGTCGAGCCGTCGAGACCGAGCAGCGAGATGTAGGTCTGGGTGTAGAACGGGCCCCAGTCGTCCCAGCTCTCCGCGAAGGCCGGCCCGGTCGAGCCGGTCGTGCCGCCGTTCGAGTTCCAATCGTTGACGGGCCGCGTGACCCGGAACCCATTCGACCCGGGGGCCCCGACGATGTTCGCGAAGTCCGCCTCGTTCGCGTCGAGCCGGAACTGGTTCCAGAAGAGGAAGATGTCGTACTCGAGACCCGGGTTGTGTGGCTTCGTCAAGCCGTCGATCAGGGTCGGCTGCACGTAGCCGTGCAGGGCGAGCCCGTTTGTCGCGAGCCACTTCTGCTGGAGCTTGATGCTCGCCTTCGTCTCCGACTGCGACTGGACGAGGAAATCGCGGTTCATGTCGAAGCCGTTTCCGTTGGAGCGCGTCCCTGCGATCCGGCCGTCCGGGTTCTGGGACGGGATCACGACCAGGACAGAGTCGTCGAGCACCTTGTCGACGACCGGGCTGGCGCCGCGCGGAGTCGTCGTCAGGTCGCGCAGGGCCTGCATGATCGCGTCGGCGCCTTCGCGCTCGTCTCCGTGGATGTTGGCCTCGATGAAGATCGGCATCTTCACGTCGTCACCCCACGAGGCGAGGAGCGCTCGGGCAGCGGCAGGATCCTCCAGCTCGATCGCCCGGAGCTGCTGCCAGCGCTCGAAGTCGCGCACCTGGTCAGGCGTCTCGAGTGCGTTCACGACGACGCCGTAGAGCGGACGCCCGAGTGCCGACTGGCCGATGACCTCGTACGTCATCCGTTGCGGGATGCCCGCGGCGGTGGCCTCGGCCTGGAACTTCTGGAGCGAGCACTCGATGGCCGCGTACGGGATGAGCGCGAGGGGCGGGCCCTGGAGGCCGGCCACGTTCTCCCCGGTCGGGGGAGCACACCAGGCCTCGCCGTAGGTTGGCCCAAGGCCCGGTGAGAGCGGAGAGCCGTCCCAAGGCGCCACCGCGAGCGCCGACGACACAAAGGCGAGCGAGGCGGCCGCCGACACCGCGGCGAGCAGCAAGCGACGCGGACGCGCGCGGCGTCCTCCGTCGTGCTCGCAGTTGGCGCCGGCCACGGACAAGAGCCGTGCTGACATGTCGCTCCCTCGGGTCGTGTACTAAGGCTTCAGCAGGTTTTCACACTCTCCGACGCTTTCCAAGCAGAGCCGCGACTGGATCTAGCCGAGGCGCTTCAGGGCCGCGCGCGCCGCCCAGTACCCGCACATGCCGTGCACCCCTCCGCCGGGAGGCGTGGACGACGAGCAGAGGAAGAGCTCCGGCGCCGGCGTCGTATGGGGGGCCACGCGCGCGACCGGTCGGAAGAGAAGCTGGCCGAGGTGCTGCGCTCCGCCGTTCACGTCGCCGCCGACGAGGTTCGGATTGTCGGCCTCGAGTTCGGCCGGCCCGCGCGTCGACCGCGCGAGCACGAGTTCCCGGAAGCCAGGTGCGAAGCGCTCGACCTGCGCCTCGATTGCCTCTGACGCGTCTCCTCGCCAGCCGTTCGGAACGTGGCAGTAGGCCCAGGCGGTGTGTTGACCCGCCGGGGCCCGGGTCACGTCGAAGAGCGACTGCTGGGCGAGCAGCACGAACGGGCGCTCGGCCACACGCTCCTCCCAGGGCGCGCGCTCGGAGGCGGCGATCTCGTCGTACGTGCCGCCGAGGTGAACGCAGGCAGCCCGTCGGCACTCGGGCGCAGTCCATGGAATCGGGGCGGAGAGTGCCCAGTCGAGCTTGTAGACGCCCGGCCCGTACCGGTACGTCGAGAGCCGACGCCGGTAGCCGGGCGGCAGCCTGTCCCCGGCGAGCGCCAGAAGCTGGCGCGGCGTCACGTCACAGAGGATCGTCCTGGCCGGGGGCAGCTCGTCGAGCGAACTGACGGGCGAGCCCGTCTCGATCTCGCCGCCGAGGGAGCGCAGGTACGCCTCGAGCGCGTCCGCGATCCGCTGCGAGCCTCCGCGCGGCATCGGCCACCCGACGGCGTGGCCGACCGCGAGGAGCACGATCCCGAACGACGCAGAGGCCGCCCGTTCGAGGGGCAGCATCGAATGCGCGACGGCGCCGGCGAAGAAGGCCCGAGCCCGCTCACCCCGGAAGGCTCCGCGGGCGAGAGTCCGGGCCGAGAGGACCGACGGCAGCCCGAATCGGGCGAGCGCGACCGGATGGCGGGGCACGCGCACGAGGGGCGCCAGCACGGCGGGCGCCAGCAGGTCCCAGGCGCGGGCGCTCCCGCCGACCAGGCGGCGATAGGCGGCAGCGTCCCGGCCGAGCCCGGTCGCGGTCGCTCCGACGGAACGGTGGAGCGCAACGGCGGTGCCGTCGTCGAGCGGGTGCGCGAGCTCGAGCGGTGCATAGACCCACTCGAGCCCGTGCTCGGCGAGCGGGAGCGTGCGGAAGAACGGCGACCCGGCCGCGAGCGGATGAAGCGCCGAGCAGACGTCGTGGACGAAGCCTGGGAGCGTCAGCTCGGCCGAGCGTGTCCCGCCGCCGACCGTCTCCGCTCCCTCGCGGACGAGCACGCGCTTCCCGTGCCTGCGCCAGCTCGATCGCTGCGGCGAGCCCGTTCGGGCCGGCCCCGACGACGACCGCGTCGTACCGGTGCGCTACGTCCCGACCCCGGCCAGCAGAGAGGTGCGACCCTCGCGCACCATCTCCCGCGCGATCACGAGCCGCTGGATCTCGTTCGTGCCCTCGTAGATCTGCGTGATCTTCGCGTCGCGCATCATGCGCTCGACCGGGATACTCCTTGATGTAGCCGTAGCCGCCGAGGATCTGCACGGCCTCCGTCGTGACCTCCATCGCGACGTCCGAGCAGTAGAGCTTCGCCATCGCGGACGCCTTGGTGAGCTCCGAGCCCGTCGACGCCCTCGTCGACGAGCTGGCCGACGCGGTAGAGGAGCCCGCGCGCCGCCTGGCACTGCGTCTCCATGTCGGCGAGCTTCGCGGCGACGAGCTGGTGCTCGGCGATCGGCTTGCCCATCGTCTCGCGGCTCGACGCGTACTCGAGCGCGTAGTCGGTCGCGCCCTGGGCGATCCCGAGCGCCTGCGCGCCGATCCCGGGCCGCGAGCGGTCGAGGACGCGCATCGCGATCGCGAAGCCCTCGCCCTCCTCGCCGACGAGGTTGCTCGGCCGGGACCCGGCAGTCGTCGAAGAAGACCTCGCCGGTCGTCGAGCCCTTGATCCCGAGCTTCGGCTCGATCCGCCCGACCGAGAAGCCCGGCGTGTCGGCCTCGACCACGAAGCACGAGATGCCGCGCGTGGCCCGCGTCGGGATCGGTCTTGGCGAACACCGTGTAGAGACCGGCCACGCCCGCGTTCGTGATGAATCGCTTGCCGCCGTTCAGGACGTACGAGTCGCCGTCCCGCCGCGCCTCGGTGCGCATCGCCGCCGCGTCGGAGCCCGAGCCGGCCTCCGTGAGCGCGTAGGCCGCCGAGCCACTCGCCGCTCGCGAGGCGCGGCAGCCAGCGATCCCTCTGCTCGTCCGTCCCGGCGAGCTTGAGCGCGAGCGCGCCGAGCTCCTGGACGGCGAGGATGAGCCCGGTCGTCGCGCAGACCTTCGAGACCTCCTCGATCGCGACGAGGAGCATGAGCGTGCCGGTGCCGGTACCGCCGTGGCGCTCCTCGAACGGAAGGCCGAGGAGCTCGTGCTCGCGGAAGAGCTCGACCAGGTCCCACGGGAACTCGGCTGAGGCGTCGATCTCGGCCGCCCGAGGAGCGATCCGCTCGCGCGCCAGCGTGCGCACGAGCTCGCGGATCTCGCGCTGCTCGTCCGAGAGCGGGTCTGCCCCCACGGCCTCGAAGTGTAGGCTCGGAGGCGAAAGGGGGCCGCATGCGAGAGTGCTCGGGCTGTGGTGGGCAGGTCGAAACGAGCTTTCGCTTCTGTCCCTGGTGTGCTGCCCCGCAGCGGCGGAAGCTGACTGAGTTCTTCGCGTCGCATCCCGAGATCGAGCTGGATGGGGGCCGCGCGCTTCGGGTCTCGCGCTACCTCGCGCCGGACGCGCTCCGGCACGTCCGCTTCAGCATCTGGGGCGGCGAGCCCGAGACGCGCGGCGCGTGGAGGCCGCAATCTCGCTCGACGAGGACGAGGCGACGCGCCTCGTCCGCTTCCTGACGCTCGACGCCGAGGCCGAGGCCGAGGCGGCCTACGGCGAGGACACCCAGCCCTCGATCTGCGGATAGCCGGGCTGCCTCGTCGCCGGGCGCGAACTCCGGCTGCGATCTCGCCGACCGCGGTCGGCTCGCCGCCCGCGACCGGCAGGAAGAGCCATTCGTCGGCGCTCTCCCAGCCGACGAGCACGAAGCGCGCGTCAGGCGACCACGCGAGCCCGGCGAGCCGGCCCGGGCTCCGCGTCAGGACCGTCGAGCGCGTTCGCCGCGAACGAGCGACAACCTCGGAGGCCTCGGCCCCTCGCGGAGCGACCGCCAGGACGTCCTCCCGCGGGGCGAGTAGGCCGCCGCGACGGCCTGGCCCCCCTCGAAGCGCGAGCGTCCCGGCCATACGCCGGCCCGACTGCCGAGAGGATCCGCGCACGCGCTCGCGGGCCGACGACCGCGAGGCGGGTGCCGTCGGCCGACCAGGCGAGCGCCACCGGCCCGAGCCGCTGTGACGCCAGAGCACTCGCCCGGAAGCGCACGTCGAGGAGCCTGACGACACCGCGACGATCCACGTAGGCGAGCTGGTTCTCGTGGGCGGCTCGCCATGCCGGAGCGACGGAGGCGACCTGGCGGGCCAGGAGCCGGTCGTCCGTCCCGTCGCCGTCGACGACGCGGAGCGTCGCGCCCGAGCGATACGCGACGCGAGTCCCGGAGCCCGGCATCCAGCGGGCGTCGGCGACGCTCGGGCCGGGTCAGGCTCCAGCGGACGTCGCCGGTGTCGGGCTCGACCGCGAGGACGTGGCGCTCGTCCGTGACGACCACGAACCGGCCGGCCGGCGACCAGGACCCCAGCGTCGTAGTCGCCGAGCCGGCGCTTCGAGCCGTCCTGCGCGGACGACCCAGACCCCTGCGGGCGAGCGTGACGAGAAGGCGGCCGGGAGCCGGGAGCGACGCGCAGGCCGGGGCTCGCGTCGTCGCTTCCGAAGACGTCACGGACGGCGTCGACGACGGCCGGGCCGGCAGGTGTCGCGGCCAGCCCGATCGCCGACCGCGACGAGCCGCCGCCGAGCGCAACGACCCAGCGCGGGCCGCCACTGCCGGCCGACTGGCTCGCGCTCCGTCGAACGCTGCCCGGACGACCGCCCAGGTGCGTCGCTCGGCGTCGAGCTCCGCAGGTGGCGACGCGGACTGGAGAGCTCGGCGAGACGCTCTCCTCGGTCACGCCGTCTCCTCCCCCCGAGCCGCGTCCGAGCGCGTCGAGGCCCCGCCGCAGCCGAGAGTTGACCGTTCCGCGCGGAACGTCGAGGAGCGAGGCGATCTCGCCCGGCGTGTACTCGAGGAGGTAGCGCAGCACGACGACCGCACGGTGATCGGGCGCGAGCTCGGCGAGTGCGCCACGATCACCGCCTCCGAGACAGGCTCGCCGTGCCCCTGGGAGCCGGCGCGGCCGCAACCTGTGCGAGCCGCTCCTCGCCGAGCTCGCGGCGCAGTCGCGCGCGCCCTGCCCAGTCGATCGACCGGTTCACGACGATCCGGTGGAGCCAGGGCGCGAACGGCCTCCGGCCGTCGAAGCGCTCGAGCGCGCGAACGGCGGCGAGGAAGGCCTCCTGGGCGATGTCCTCGGCCGCGGCGGCGTCGTGGACGACCAGGTACGCGGCGCGGTAGGCCCGGGGCCAGTGCTCGCGGAAGAGCGCCTCGATGTCCTCGGCCGAGCCTGCCCGGGCACGCCGCACCCGAGCGGGCTCGCCGCGTGGGCGGCCCGCCATGGCGGCCCGACTATACGAGTCCGGTTCGGAGGTGAGCTCCATCGGGACGGATACGACGCTAGAGGACGATCAGGTCCTCGTGGGCAAGCGTGAGCTGCTCGACGCCGTCGGGCGTGACGGCGTACGAGTTCTCGACGCCGACGGCGAACTCGCCCGGGAAGAGGAACTTCGGCTCGAGCGCGAAGACGACTCCCGGCTCGAGTGGATCGTCGAAACCGGGCGCGAGCACGGGCCGCTCGTCGATCTCGAGCCCGATTCCGTGGCCGACGAAGCGGGAGCCGCCCATGAAGCGCTCCTCGTGAGGTCCGGCCGCGAGCTCGACAGCGCGCTCGTAGAGGCGACTCGGGCGGACACCGGGCCGGGCCTCGGCCGCGACGTCGTGGAGAATCCGCTCGGCAAGCCGGTACGGTCTCCACGACCCGCTCGTCCGGCGGCCCGAGCACGAAGGTCCGGGTCTGGTCGGCGAGATAGCCCTCCCAGGCGCCTACGAGATCGACGACGACCGGCTCGCCGCGCGCGATCGGATGCTGCGACGCGCCCCTCGAGACCGCGACGTTCGGGCCTGGGCCGACGATCGGCGTATCCGCGGCGCCCTCGACGGCCGCGCTCGCTCCGGCGACGATCGACGACGTCGACATCTCCTGGTTGAAGCCGCGGAAGCGCACGAGCCCCTGGTGGCCTGCGAGCCTCAGACTGCCGGTCGATCTCCGCGGAGAGCTCGATCTCGGTCATGCCCTCCCGGAGCACGCCGGCGACCCACTCCGGCACGTCCGCGATCTGAGCCGCGGCGGCGCGGATCTGCGCGAGCTCCCAGGCCGACTTCACCGCACGCTGGGCGCGCAGGAGCGCGGAGCAATCGGCGAGCTCGAAGCCTTCCAGCCGCGCTGCGTAGCCCGAGGTACTGCGCGGCCGGGAGCACGTCGAGCTCGAGGCCGAGGCGGCCTCCCTCGAGGCCCGATCGAGGCGAGCGTCCCGGCAAGATCGCGGAGCGAGCCGAGCGGCTCGATCCGCTCGAGCGGCGACTCGGCACGGGCCCGCTCGAGGCTTCGCCGGACAAGGAGCGCAGGCTCACCGTCGGCCGGCACGACGAGGTGCGCGCTCTGCGTCGTGCCGGCGAGGTAGTAGAGGTCTGTCTGCTCGACGATGAGCGCGGCCTCGAGCCCGGCTTCCCCCAGGCGACGCTGGAACGCGCGGGTCCGGCTTTCGACCTCTGGGCGGGGAACCATGGGCCGTAGAGTCTCCCGGATGATCCTCGAGAACGGGGTCGTCAGGACGATGGACGCGGCGCTACCGGTCGCGCGCGCGCTCGCGATCGCCGGACGACCGGGTCGCAGGCGGCGTCGGCACCCATGAGACGGCGCTCCCCGGACCCGAGCGCGTCGACCTCGGCGGCCGCTGCGTCCTCCCCGGCTTCACGGACTCGCACGTCCACTTTCCGCAGTGGTCGCTGGCGCAGCGCCAGGTGCGGCTCGAGGGGGCCCGCATCGCTCGAGGAGGCCGTCGCAGCGCGTGAGCGAGGCCGTCGCGGCAGGCCGGCCCGGCCGTTGGCTCCGGGGAACGGGCTGGCGAAGCGGCGACTGGGAGCCGGCCGTCGAGCCGACGAAGGAGGCGCTCGACCCGGTGACGGGCGACGTGCCGGTCGCGCTCATGGCCAAGGACGGCCACAGCCTCTGGCTCAACTCGGCGGCCCTCGCGCCGCGCGAGCGGCGACCTGGCCGTCCCGGGCGGCGTCGTCGAGACCGACGAGCGCGGCGAGCCGACGGGCGTCCTCCGTGAGGAGTCGGCCTGGCGGTTCCGCGAGTCGTACGTGGACACGCCGGCGGAGGAGTGGCTCGACGCGATGCGCGACGGGATCCGGCTCGCCAACGCGCGCGGCGTGACGGCGATCCACGACAAGGACGGCTGGCTCGGAGCGCTCGGCTACTTCCAGACGCTCCGCGACGAAGGCGCTCTGAGCCTGCGCGTCTGGCAGTCCCTCCCGCACGACCGTGTGGAGGAGCTCGCCGAGCTCGGCCTCAGGTCAGGTTTCGGCGACGAACTGCTCCGAGTCGGCTACCTGAAGGTCTTCATGGACGGGACGCTCGGCTCGCAAACGGCGCTTCTCGCCGACGGCTCCGGGGTGCAGATCACGAGCGGCGAGGAGCTGGCCGAGATCGTGCGGCGCGGCGCACGGGCGGGCTTCCCGCTGGGCGTGCACGCGATCGGCGACCGGGCGAACCATGAGGCGCTCGACGCCTTCGAAGCGACGCAGGACGACTGGGAGGCCGCTCGGCCTGCGTCACCGGATCGAGCACGCGCAGCTTCTGGCCGAGGGTGACGCGGTCAGGCTTCGCCCGACTCGGCATCGCCGCGTCGGTGCAGTTCTCCCACGCGCCCTCCGACCGCGACCTCGCCGAGCGGTTCTGGGCGGACGAGACCGATCGTGCGTACGCTTCCGCTCGCTCTCGAGGGGGCGCCGTGCTCGCGAACGGCTCGGACGCGCCCATCGAGGAGCTCGACCCGCTCCTCGGCATCCGAGCGGGAGTGCTTGCGGACGCTCGACGACCGGCCCGCCTGGCATCCGGAGCAGGCCCTTACGGTGGAGCAGGCGCTCGCCGCGACGACGACGGCGCCGGCCTGGCTCGCACGGCGACGAGCACCGGCGCGGAAAGCTCCTGCCCGGGCTACCTGGCCGACCTCGTCGTCCTCGACCGCGATCCGCTCGAGTGCGCACCGGAGGAGCTGGCCGAGCTCCGCGTCGAGGCGACGATGCTCGGCGGCCGCTGGGTGCACGGCGGCCCGCCGTTCTAGCGCGCGTGTACGGCCGGCGGGGCCGACTCTCGCTCTACGTGCGAGCCCCCGCCCATGGCGAGGTCGGCGGCGCGCTCGAACTCGTCGAGCGCCTCGGACCCGCGGCCGCTCGCCCGGAGGAACTTTCCGAAGGCTCGATGGGTCTCGGCGACGTGACGCCCGGCGCCCTGGGCCGCGAGCATCCCGAGCGCAGCCCGATAGGCCCGCTCGGCCAGTTCGGGCTCGCCGAGTGCGTCGAAGACCTCCGCCAGAGCCCGGGCGGCCCGCCCGCCCGCACTCGTCGTGCTCTCCTCGAGCAGCGCCAGCGCCTCGAGCGCAAGCTCGCGCGCGGCCGCCGGGTCGCCGAGCTGGATCTGGAGGCGGGCCTGCTCCGTCCGGAGAAAGCTCACATCCTCAACCACGTCCTGCCCCAGGAGGCCTTCTGCACGCTCGAGATGCCTTCGCGCGTGGGAGGTGCTCGCCTGGTCGAGCAGGATCGAGGCGGCGAGCTGATGCGCGCGAGCGAGGTGGAACGTGTCGTCGGTCGCTTCGAGGAGGGCGATCGCCCGGCGGACGTAGTCGAGAGCGCGGGCCGGCAGTCCGGCGGCCGCGTGCGTCTGCCCGAGCGACCAGTAGAGCCGAACGAGCGTCCGGCGGTCGGTGACCCGGTCAGCTCGCGGGAGCGCCTCGGCGAGCACCTGCCGCGCGCCGGGGGCGTCGCCCGCGTCGAGAAGCGTCGTGGCGAGGTGGGTCGCGAATCGGACGAACGCAAAGGGATCGGCGGGCGCGGTCGCGCGAAGCTCCGCCAGGCAGCGGGTGAAGAACGCGATCGCGCGGGGCGTCTCTCCGAGCTCGGCGTAGGCTGAGCCGAGCAGCGCGTAGGCGTCCGGGCCCTCGCCGACGGCCCGGCCGTCGCGCTCGATCGCCTCCTCCAGGATCGCGACGACCTCGCCGGGCCGGCCTTCACGGTCGGCTGCGGAGGCCAGCGCCACACGGGCGCGGATCGCCACGTCTGCATCGCCGGCCGCCTCGGCGTCGACCAGGAGCTCCCGTATCGCGGCCTCGGGCTCTTCGCCGCCTTCGAGGCGAAGCCGGAGCTCTGCGTCCCCGAGCCGCAGCTCGCGGTCTTCGGCAGGCTGGAGGTCGCGTCCGGTTTCGAGGTACTCAGGGGTGACGCCGAGCCGGTTGGCGATGGCCCGGAGTGCCTTGATGGAGGGCTGCCGCTGGCCCGCCTCGATTCGCGAGATGTAGGTGTACGAGACCCCAGGGGCGGAGACGTCGCGCTGGGACATGCCTCGCTCGCGCCGGAGCCGAAGCAGGCGACCGCCGATCGTCTCTTCCATTCCCAAATCATCGGCGGTGCGGGAGAGCCCATCGACACTCGAACGGGGCCGCAGTCGCCATTCGAGTCGTCCAGTACAATCCGCTCATGCGAACCATGCGCGCCGTGCACGACAGCCAGTGCTCGGTCGCATGCACCGCCGACATCATCGGCGCCAAGTGGACGGCCGTCCTGGTTCACGACCTCTCGGAGGGCCCGCGCCGCTTCTCCGAGCTCGAGCGCGCATGCCCGGGCATCAGCCCGCGGACGCTCTCCGAGCGCCTCCGCGTCCTCGAGGAAGAGGGCTTCATCCTCCGCAGGAGCTACGCCGAATCGCCGCCGCGCGTCGAGTACGAGCTGACGCCGAAGGGTGAGGCGCTCCTGCCGATCATCACCGCGATGCGCAGCTTCGGCCACGAATGGCTCGTGCACGACCACGACCACGAGCACACGCCGGAGCCCGCCCAGCCGGTCGGCGCCTAGACCTCAGCGCAGGTCGCGGAACGAGACGAGCGTCTCGCGCGCGGCCTCGACGCCGAGCGGCAGATAGCGGGCGAGGAGCCGCTCGTTCGGCGAGTGGATGTTGGCCCCGGGAAGCGCGAAGCCGGCGAGGATCGTCGGGATGCCCTTGTCCGCGAGCGCAGGGATGATGGGAAGCGTGCCGCCTGTCCGGAGGAGGAGCGGCCGCTTGCCGATCGCCCGCTCGAAAGCGTCCTGGGCGAGCTGGACTGCCTGTGAGTCGGGCGCGATCAGTCCGGCCGGGCTCGACGACCAGCGCTCGATCTCGAGCTCTGCGCCCTCGGGCGCCGCCTCCCGGAGGAGCCTCTCGAAGATCGCCGCCGTCTCGTCGACCTCCTGGCCCGGCGCGAGCCGCATGGAGACGTTCGCCTCTGCCTGCACGGGCAGGACGGTCTTCTGGAGCGCCGGCTCGCCGCCCTGGATCCCGTTCACGTCGATCGCCGGGCCGGCGAACGTACGGGCATAGAAGTCCTGTTGCGACCTGCTGCGTCGAGCGGCCGAGCGCCCTCGTCGGCCATGACGCCGGCGCCGGGCTCGAGCTCGGCCCAGCTCGCGAGCTCCTCCTCGGTCGCCGGGATCACGCCGGCCTGCAGGTCGTCTGGTACGGGCACGACAGCGTCGAGGATCTGCATGAGCGCATGCACCGCGTTCAGCGCCGCGCCGCCGAAGACCCCTGAGTGCAGGTCGTGGTCGCCCGCTCCGGACGCGCACGTGGAAGTAGATGAGCCCGCGGACGCCCAGGTCGAAGCTGGGCGTGTCCTCCTTCGGCATGCCGCTGTCGAAGATGAGGCAGGCGTCCGCGCCTCGCTCGTCTTCGGCCAGGTAGTCGACGATCGAGTGGCCGCCGATCTCCTCCTCCCCGTCGAAGGCGACGCGCACGTTGACGGGAAGCGCGCCCTCCTCGGCGAGGAGCCGTGCCGCCTTCAGGAGCAAATACGCGTTCCCCTTGTCGTCGACGGCACCGCGTCCGAAGAGATAGCCGTCGCGAAGCTCGGGCTCGAACGGCGGCGACTCCCAGAGCTCGAGCGGCGCCGGTGGCTGGACGTCGAAGTGCCCGTAGAGGAGGACTGTGGGCGCCCCGTCCGGATCGGACGAGGCCCGGATCTCGCCGATCGCGAGCGGCTGCGCCGCCGGTCTCGACGAGCTCGGCGCTACCGCCGGCGGCGGTGACGAAGTCGCAGACCCATTGTCCCGCCGCCCGAACGTCGTCGGCGTGCGCCGGATCCGCGCTGACGCTCGGGATGCGGAGCCACTCGAAGAGCTCGTCCAGCCAGGCCTGAGGAGGTTCCACCATGGGAGCGGCACTGTAGACGCGGGCCAGCGCGCTCCGGCGCCGGGGCGGGCCGCGCGGTGCTTAGGCCGCGACTTCCCTCAGGCGCTGGCTCTCGGCCATCGCCTGCAGCTTCTTCAGGCTCTGGTTTTCGATCTGACGGACTCGCTCCCGAGTGACGTTGAACGTCCTGCCGACCTCGTCGAGCGTCCGCGGATGCTCGCCGCCCAGGCCGTAACGGAGCTCGAGCACGCGGCGCTCACGCTGGGACAAGCCTCCGAGGACGCGCATGAGGACTTCCTTGCGGAACGTTTCCTCCGCCGACAGGTCGGGGGCGGGAGCGTGCTCGTCCGCGAGGAAGTGCCCGAACTCGGACTCCTCCTCGTCGCCGACCGGTTTCTCGAGGGAGATCGGCGTTTGGGCGCTTCGCCGGATCTGCTCGACTTCCTCGACTGCCAGATCGAGGTCGAAGGCGATCTCCGCGTTGGACGGGTCACGGCCGAGCTCGGAGACGAGCTTGCGCTCGGATCGGCTGATCTTGTTGAGCTTCTCAACCACATGCACGGGCATCCGGATCGTCCGTGCCTTGTCGGCGAGCGCTCGGGCGACCGCCTGGCGGATCCACCAGGTTGCGTACGTCGAGAACTTGAAGCCCTTGCGGTGGTCGAACTTCTCAGCCGCCCGGACGAGCCCGATCGTCCCCTCCTGGATCAGGTCGAGGAACGGCAGCCCCTGGTTTCGGTAGTTCTTGGCAATCGACACGACGAGGCGGAGGTTCGACTCGACCATCTTCTGCTTGGCGGGATGATCGCCGCGCTCGATGCGCTTGGCGAGCTCGACCTCCTGCGCTGCGGTGAGGAGCGGCACGCGGCCGATGTCCTTCAGGAAGAGCTGGAGGGCGTCGGTCGAGACCTCGCGGACCTCCTCGACAGCCGGCGCCTCTTCGGGCGCCTCCTCGAGCACCTCGACCTTGAGGTCTTCGAGCTCCTTGTAGAACGCATCGAGCTCCAAGGTGTCGAGCCCGAGCTCGTCGAGCGCGAGCGCCACCTCCTCGTGCGTCAGAAACCCTGCCTCCTGGCCTTGCTTGACGAGCACTCTCGTCTCGTCGTGCTCGAGTGTCACAGTCGCTTCGCCCCTATCCGCGCCGACCCGCCTTGCTCCCACAACGACCCCCTCTTTCCCCGACCGTAGGCGCCGCTCCCCGGCGCGTCAACGGCCACTGTGTACCGACTCCGCCTCGTAACTGCCGCCACTCTTGCAACGCCGGCATCGTCTCGCATGGGCCGAAAGGCCTATTTACACGGCTTCCGAGTCCTAACTTCCAGCGATTGTCATCAGGAGCTTCCGTGCTTCGCGCGCGTAGATCGAGGCCGGATCGGCCCTGACTGCCTGCGTCAGCTGCTGTTCGGCCTCCGCGACGGCGCGAATCCAGAGGAGCAGCAAGCCGAGGTGGAACCTGACGACCGCGGCCCGCGGATGCTCCCGTGAGAGCGGGCCGAGCCGGGAGAAGGCCTGCGACGGGTCGTCCTTGTCGAACCGCGCGACCGCGGCAGCCACGCGGGCCTCGACGCTCTGCGGCTTCGAGCCGGGCCGCCTGGTCGAATGCGCCCCGGGCCGAGATCGGCATGCCGAGGCGCTGGAGTGTCGATCCGAGCAGGAGGTAGTCGTCTGCCGAGCCCGCGGCTGCACGCCTGCGTAGCGCCGTCAGTTGCTCCAGAGGATCGAGCTCGCGGAGGCGCCGCGGCGGCCTCGCTGTGGGGATGAAGAACGGGAGGCCTGGCGCGATGTCCGGATGGAGCAGAGAGTCGGCCCGGACGGCGGCCGGCGTGTCGGGGTCGCGCTCGACGGCGAGTCGCCACTCCTCGCGGGCGGCCTCGGTCGTCGCCGGTCGAGGCGAGCGCGAGCCCGAGGTGGAGCAGGACGACGGCGCTGTCGTCGTTCCCGTCCGCGAGCGACCGAAGCCGGGCAAGCGTGTCATCTGGCCAGGCGGCCAGCGCAGCGCCGACGGCGGCCTCGACCGAATCCGGGTCGCGGCTCAGGGCACCCTCGAACCGCCTTGCAGCCTCCTCGAGGCTTCCCTGCGTCGTACGCCCGCTCCGCGGTGCGAAGCGCATCGGCCGTCGGGCCGCTCGCGTAGACATCGAGCTGGAGCGGCGGCGGCCTGCGTAGTGCCCTCTGCTTCCTGTGCCGCGCCACCCTCGTCGCCCTGGAGGAGCGCCCCGCCGACGGCAACCCCTGCCGCTCCCAGAGCGCAGGCCGACACCACGAGCAGGAGGCGAGTCCGGGACGCCACGTTCCGAGCCTAGCCACGGCCCCGCTCCTAGCGTTTTCGGCCCGCCCGCTGCTCGCTATACTCGTTGAAGCAATGGCGTCCTACCGTGAGCACCTCCAGCAGGTGAAGGCCGAGATCGAGGAGATCGACGCGACCGAGGCGCGCTCGCTCCTCGAGTCCGACTCCGCCGCGGTCGTCGACGTCCGCGAGCAGGCCGAGTGGGACGAGGGTCACCTCCCCGGGGCGGTGCATGTCCCCCGTGGCCACCTCGAATCACGAATCGAGACAGCCGTTCCCGAGCGCGAGCGTACCGTCCTTCTCTACTGCGCGAGCGGGAACCGCTCCGCCTTTGCCGCCAAGACCCTCGAGGAGCTCGGCTACGAGCGCGTGCTCTCACTCGCCGGGCGGCTTCACCGACTGGAAGCGGAACGGCTTCCCGTTCGAGGTGCCGCGCGCCCTGGCCGAGGGTCAGCGCCGCCGCTACAGCCGCCACATCCTGATCCCGGAGGTCGGCGAGGAGGGCCAGCAGAAGCTCCTCGACGCGAAGATCCTCTTGATCGGCGCCGGCGGCCTCGGCTCCCCCGCTTCTCTCTACCTCGCCGCGGCCGGCATCGGCACGCTCGGGATCGTCGACGACGACGTCGTGGACGACACGAACCTCCAGCGCCAGATCGTCCACAACGAGGAGCGGCTCGGCGCCTCCAAGGCCGAGTCGGCCAAGGAGACGATCGAGGCCCTGAACCCCGACGTCACCGTCAAGACCTTCAAGGAGCGCCTCACGTCCGAGAACGTCGACCGGATCCTCGGCGAGGGCTGGGACGTGATCGTCGACGGCGCCGACAACTTCCCGACGCGCTACCTCCTGAACGACGCATCCGTCTGGCACGACATCCCCGTCGTGCACGGCTCGATCTTCCGCTTCGAGGGCCAGACGACGGTCTTCAAGCCGCACGAGGGCCCGTGCTACCGCTGCCTCTTCCCGCAGCCGCCGCCGCCCGAGCTCGCGCCGAGCTGCGCCGAGGGCGGCGTGCTCGGCGTCCTGCCCGGCATCGTCGGCTCGCTCCAGGCAAGCGAGGCGCTGAAGCTCGTGCTCGGGATCGGAGAATCGCTCGTCGGCCGGCTCCTGCTCTTCGACGCGCTCGAGACGACCTTCACCGAGGTCACGCTCCGTCGCGATCCTGCCTGCCCGGTCTGCGGCGAGAGCCCGACGATCACCGAGTACGTCGACTACGTCGAGTTCTGCGCCGGCCGGCCCGCCCAGGTCACGCGCATGACGCGGGTTCGGATCCCGCCCACGCTTCGCACCGAGGTCGGGGGCGCGCGCGAGGTCGAGGCGACTCGGGCGGCACCCTCCGTGACGTCCTCTTCGATCTGGCCGAGCGCTTCCCCGGCCTCGGCAGGCAGGTCTTCGAGGGCGGCGACGAGCTCGCGCCCTTCGTCAACGTGTACGTGGACTCGGAGGACGCCCGCACGCTCCAGGGACTCGACACGCCCGTGCGGGAGGACGGACCGTCATCCTCCTGCCGGCGATGGCCGGCGGCGAGCGCGTGCTCTCGCCCTCGCTCCTGGCCGCGATCGGCTCGACGCCGCTCGTCGAGCTGCCGCGGCTCTCGCCGAAGGAGAGTGTCCGGATCTACGCCAAGCTCGAGGGTCAGAACCCGACCGGCTCCATCAAGGACCGGGTCGCGCTCGCCATGATCGAGCGGGCCGAGCGCGCGGGCGAGCTCGAGCCCGGCCGCGAGCTCCTCGAGCCGACGAGCGGCAACACCGGCATCTCGCTGGCGATGGTCGCCAAGCTCAAGGGCTATCCGCTCACGTGCGTGATGCCGGAGAACGCGACAAGCGAGCGCGTCAAGCTCCTCGAGCTCTACGGAGCGAAGCTCGTCTTCTCGAGCGCCGACGAGGGCTCGAACGGCGCCGTCCGCCTGGCGCTCAGGATGGCCGAGCGCGACCCGCGCTACTACATGCCCTTCCAGTACGCGAACGAGGCCAACCCACGAGCGCACTACGAGGGCACCGGGGCCGAGATCGTCGAGGCCCTGCCCCGCGTCGACGCGCTCGTCGCCGGTCTCGGCACGGGCGGCACGCTCATGGGCGCGGGCGATCGCGTGAAGGAGGCCTTTCCGGACGCCGTGATCGCCGCGGCCGAGCCGCTCCAGGGCGACCTCGTCTACGGCCTGCGGTCGCTCGCCGACGGCTACGTGCCGCCGATCCTCGACGTCGAGAAGCTCGACCGGAAGGTGCTCGTCACGAACAAGGAGTCCGTGCGCGGCCTTCGCGCGCTCCTCGACGAGGAGGCCATCTTCGCGGGTGTCTCCTCGGGCGCCGTCATCCACGTCGCGCGCCGCCTCGCCGCCGAGCTCGACGAGGGAGTCGTCGTGGCGGTGCTCGCCGACGGCGGCTGGAAGTACCTCTCGGCCGACTTCTGGACGCAGCCTGCCGAGGACGTCGAGGCAGTCGATGGAAGACCGCCTCTGGTGGTGATCGGACCGGAGGTGCGCTCGGCCCTCGCCGAGCACGCCGACGCCGAAGCCCCGAACGAGTGCTGCGGGTTGATCGTCCTCCGTGGCGGCGTCGCGGAGCGCTACGTTCCCGGCCGGAACGCCTCCGCGAGCCCGTACCGCTTCGAGCTCGAGGTCGACCCGGAGGCCTGGTTCCTCGAAGACGAGGGCTACGAGCTCGCCGTCTTCCACTCGCACCTCGCGAGTCCGCCCAGACCCTCCCGCACGGACGTCGAGAACATCGGCCTCTGGGAAGACCGGCCCTACGTGATCCTCGACGCGAGGACGCGAGACCTCGCCGCGTGGCGGATCGGCGACGGGGCGCGTCGAGGGGCTGGAACTTTCTGACGGTTAGCACGGTCAGAGGGGCATGAAGACACTCACGCTCGCTCCACTCGTACTCGCGCTTGCCCTGGCCGCGTCCGGCTGCGGCGGCGACAGGGCCCGCTGACGCCGGAGGAGGCCGCGAAGCGCCTCCGGTGAGGTCACTGTGGAAGGCAGCCCTGATCGCGATCGAAGGCGAGCCCGTCCGCATGTGCTCGGCGATCCTCGAGTCCTACCCACCCCAGTGCGGCCAGCCGTCGCTCGAGATCCAGCGGACTCGACCTCGACTCGCTCGACCTCACGTCTACTCGTCCGGACGACGACGTGACCCCCGCACGCTGGAGCGACCAGCCGATACAGGTGACCGGCACCGTCGAGGACGGCGTGCTCGTCGTGACGAGCTAGACCGCGCGGAACCTCCCGTTCATGTCCTCACGGTGCGGATCGCAGCGATACCGGTAGGCGCCCTCCGGGAACGTGAGCGTCCACGTCCTCTGACCGGTGAACTGAACTCCAGTCCTCTTGTTGATTCCCTGCCCGAGGAGATGGAAGTTGTGGTGGGACGACTTGTCGTTGACCTTGATCGTGTGCCTGCCGGCGCTGATCCGACTGACCTTGCTTCCCTGCGCGTTCTTCGAGCGTGATCGTCGCTCCGGGGCCGACGACCCCGAAGTAGGTGTTCGCGAGCGCCGCACCGGCAGAGCCGAGGGCGAGGAGCGCCGCGAGCGAGGCGGCGAGAACGAGCTTCAGTGGCATCGGCATCCTCCGGTCTGGGGTCGTAACCCAGTGTGATACCACTCCCGGCCGTGTTCGGATTGACCGACGCCGACTATCCGGAGGGCTGGAACGAGGTGCGAGGAGCGCTCCAGCGCGGCTTCCGGTTCGCGGACTTCCGCGAGGCGCTCGCGTTCGTGAATCGGCTGGCCGAGCTCGCCGAGGCGGAGAACCACCATCCCGACATCAGGATCAGCTGGAACGCCGTCACGGTCCGCTGGTGGACGCACACGAAGCGCGCCATCACGGAGCGCGACGTCGAGCTCGCGCGCCGGACGAGCGAGCTAGCCGCCCACCACTGAGGGATCGAGCGGGCCCGAGCGGGCGCCGACGCTAACCGGGTGCGCGGCCTCGCCGCACTTCTCCTCGCTGCGCCCCTGGCGCTCGCCGTCGCCGGCGGCGTCTCGGCCTACCCGCTGCCGGGAGCGCCGGCCTGCCCGGTCTTCCCGGAGACGAACGTCTGGAACAAGCGCGTCGACCACCTGCCGGTCGCAAAGGAACTCACGGACGATCGTACGGTCGATCGGCCGGAGTGGCTCGCTCCACCCGGACTTCGGCTCCGGCCGGTGGGACGGAGGACCGATCGGGATCCCGATCACCGTGGCCGGCTCCTCGACGCCGAAGGTGCGGGTCCGGTTCGGGTACGCCGACGAGAGCGACACGGGGCCCTACCCCATTCCGGACGACGTGCGGATCGAGGGCGGCCGGCGCTCTGACGGCGACCGCCACGCGCTCATCGTCGACCGGGCCGGCTGCAAGCTCTACGAGCTCTTCGCCCTGTATCCGCGCAGCGGCAGCCCGAAGTGGCGGGCCGGCTCCGGTGCGATCTGGGATCTCCGTTCGAACGCCCTCCGCCCGCAGAGGCTGGACGTCGGCCGACGCCGCGGGGCTTCCGATCCTCCCCGGCCTGGTCCGCTGGGCGGAGGTCGAGCGCGGCGAGATCGACCACGCGCTCCGGTTCACCGTCGAGCGTTCTCGGCGCGCCTATGTCTACCCGGCGCGCCACTTCGCCTCAGACCTGACCAGCAGGTCGCTCCCGCCGATGGGCCTCCGCCTGCGGCTTCGGGCCGGCTTTCCGGTGCGGAGCTTCCCGCGCCAGGCGCGAATCGTGCTCGAGGCGCTGAAGCGCTACGGGATGATCGTGGCCGACAACGGCTCGAGCTGGTACGTGCAGGGCGAGCCGAATGCGAACTGGGACAACGACGCGCTCCACGAGCTCCAGCGAGTGAAGGGCTCGGACTTCCGCGTAGTCGACACACGCGGGCTTCGGAACGGCTAGTCCCGACCGCTACGCGAGCTCGCGCCGGATCCACTCGGCCAGGAAGGGCTCTGCGATCGCCACGGCTCCGTCCGGCCCGCGGGCGACGAGCTCCCGGCGCGTCAGCGCGCGAAGAGCCTTCTGGACGTTCGTCGCAGCGGGCAGCCGGTACCGCCGCCGGTAGTCGGCGCTGAATGGGCGGCCCGGCTCTGCCGCGAGGGCTGCAAGCAGGAGTCGCTGGCCCGCCGAGACGCCATCCCAGAGCAGGCCGAAGTGCGCGTGCTCGGAGTTCAGCACCGCTTCGAGCGCGGCTCTGAGCTCAGCCTCGCCCGCCGGGCGCTCGGCCGGTGTCCGCTCCCAGAGGAAGTAGCAGAGCTCCTGGGTCGCGTATGGATGCCCGCCCGTGAACGCGAGCACGGCCTCGAGAGTCTCGGCGGACACCTCCTTCCCTGAAGCGCGGAACCGCTTGCGGATGAAGGGCGCGAAGAGGTCCGGCGGGATCACTGCGAGCTCCACCCGCCGGGCACTCCGCCAGAACGGCTCGTTCTCGTCGTTGAAGATCGCTTCCAGCATGTGGCGCTTGCTGCCGAGATAGACGTGCGCGACCTCCGGCTGGCGCTGGAACACCGCGCGCATGAGCCGCGGCAGGCCGGGGTCGATTGCGACGACCTCCTGGAACTCGTCGAGGACGAGCGCGACCCGGCGCTTCCGGTCGGCACCGAGCTCTCCGGGGAGCTCCAGGAGCCGCTCCAGCGTCGCGTCGACGTCCTCGGGGCTCGTAGCCGGCGTCGAAGCCGAACCCGAGCGCGCCCGTGTCCGGGTCGACCGTGACCTTCGGCGTCACGCGGAGGCCGCGGAAGACCTCGAGCGCAGCCTCGCGAGCGCGGTAGACGACGGATGCGACGTCGTCGTGGATCGTCCGCGCGAGCTTCTCGGCGAGCTTCTCCTTCGTCGGCGCGGTCATGACGTCGACGTAGGCGACGAGGACGCCCTCGGCCGACGAGCTCCTCCCGCGCCCGCTCGACGAGGGAGGACTTGCCGAAGCGGCGTGGGCGCGAAGATGACGACGTCTCTGGCCGTTCAGGACGTCGCGGCAGAGCTCGGCGAGCTCGTCCTCGCGATCGGCGAACGCGTCGCCGAGTGCGACGCGTGCCGAAGTGGAAGGGATTGCCCGTCACCTTCATATACCGCGCGGTATTATACCGCAGCGTGCTAGCTCAGGCCACTCCCCCCAGTCCCTCAGCGGCACGCCGTCCCACTCCGTGTCGCTCGGCTTCTTCGCCGAGAGGTGGCACATCGCCGAGTCCGGCGTCGCGCCGTGCCAGTGCCAGATCCCGGCCGGGACGACGACCACGTCGCCGGCGCGCATCGGCCGGCGACCCGGCTCGTCCGCGACGACGCCTTCGCCCTCGACGACGATGAGCGTCTGCTCGACCGGATGGACGTGCGGCAGCGTTCGCGCACCCGCCGCGAAGAAGACGGCGACGAGCTCGACGCCGTCCTCGGGCGCGTCGCGGTTCAGATCCTGCATCCGCACATCGCCGTCGAAGTGATCCGAGACGGGCTCGGCGGCTCGCGATCCCAGGCGACGATGCTTCACTCGGCCACCGCAGTCCGCTTCCTCCGCCTGCGCCGGCGGCAGGAACTCGACCTCGAGGCGCTCGATGCGAGGCCCGTCGATCTCGACGACCTTGAACCGGAGGCCGTTCTCCTCGACCTCGTCGCCTTCCTCGGGGGCGCGGCCGAGACGGCCGAAAACGAGGCCGCCGATCGTCTGGTAGTGCTCGTCCTGCGGTAGCACCTGGGCGAACTGCTCGTTGAAGTCGTCGATCGGAAACGTGCCGTGGATCCGGATCCGGTCGTCGTCGACCCGCTCCACGGACTCGTCCGGGAGGTCGTACTCGTCCTCGATCTCTCCGACGATCTCCTCGAGCAGATCCTCGAGGGTCACGATGCCCTCGAAGGCGCCGTACTCGTCGACCACGATCGCGAGGTGCTGGTTCGCTCGCCGGAACTCCGCGAGGAGCGCTGCGAGGTCCTTCGTCTCCGGCACGTACGAGACCGGCCGGATCAGCGAGCCGACGTCGACGTTCTCGATCCCGTGCGCGTAGAGCGCGGAGAAGAGGTCGCGGACGTGAAGGATGCCGACGATGTCGTCGAGCGAGTCCCGGTAGACCGGGATAGCGCGTGTACGGCGAGTCGATGAGCGACGCGAGGCACTCCTGAGGCGGCAGGTCGACGGACAGGGCCACGACCTGCGGCCGGGGGACCATGACCTCGTGGGCCTCCTTGTCCGCGAAGTCGAAGACCTTGTAGAGCATCTCCTCCTCGCCGGCCTGGATCACGCCCGTGTCCTCGGCCTCGGCGACGATGTGGCGGATCTCCTCCTCCGAGTGCCGCGACGAGCCCTGCCGGCGCCGGCTCGACGCCGAAGAGCCCGTGCCACGCGCAGACGCCGAGCGGTCGAGCACGCCACACGAGCGGGTGCGTGACGATCCCGAGGAGCCGGAGCGGGCGGGCCAGCACGATCGCGACCGTCTCCCAGCGCTGGAGCGTGATCGCCTTCGGGACGAGCTCGCCGAGGACGACGCTCAGGTACGTCAGGACGAGGAACGCGAGCGACGAACGCGACGCCGCGGGGCAGGAAGCCGAGGAAGCGCGAGACGAGCGGCTCGCCGAGGGCGCCGAGCAGGATCCCGAAGACGGTGATCCCGACCTGGACCGCCGAGATGTAGCGCACCGGCTCGTCCATGAGCCGGAGCGCGACGCTGCGCGCCCTTGCTTCCGCCTGCGGCGCGGTTCTCGAGGCGCGAGCGGCGCGCGGTCACGATCGCGTACTCGGCCGCGACGAAGAGCGCGTTCCCCAGCACGAGCAGGAGAACGGCGACGACTCGGAGGAGCTCACTCACGCCCGGCGGCTCCGGGCGCGGGTACTAGGCGGGATCTCGTCCACGGACGTGGGCTTGAGGATAGCGCACGGTCCAGACCGTGTCTGCCCGCCACGACGGTCTCCACACAGCGCAGGTCCGCGTCCAGGATCGGCGAGATCGGCGCGGAAGCCCGGTGCGAGGCGGCCCCGATCCTCGAGGCCGAGGAGCCGCGCCGGTACGAGGCTCGCCATGAGAACCGCCTCGCGCAAGCCCGAAGCGACGCATGCGCGCTGACGAGCGCAGCCCCGGCGCGGTCGCCGCCGAGCAGGCTTGCCGTCCTCCGGGTCTTCCGGGACGTCGCGACGAGGTCGCTCGTGAGCGCAACCCGCTCGCAGCCCGGCGACGCGAACCGTCAGCTCCTCCATCCGAGGATGGAGGTGCCGGCCGTCGGCGATCAGGCCGAGCACGACGCGCTCGTCGAGGAGTAGCTCCGGGATCGGCCCTGTCGCGCGCGCCCGTACCGGCGCCATCGCGTTCCAGACGTGCGTGGCGAAGCGGGCGCCGGCCGACGATGGCCGCGCGCGCCGTGGCTGCGTTGGCGATGCGTATGGCCGACGGCGGCCACGGCGCCCCGCGCTCAGCCACCAGCCGGATCGCGTCCAGTCGCGCCGGGGAGCTCCGGCGAGATCGTCACGAGCCGGACACGTCCCGATGTCGAGCCAGCCCGCGAGCAGCTCGAGGTCGACGGGCAGGAGCTCGTCCGGCCGGAATGGCGCCCGCAGCGTCGGGGTTCAGGAACGGCCCCTCGAGGTGAACGCCGACGCAACGCTCGTCCGGAGAGTCGACCGGCTCGCGCGCCGTCAAGAGGTAGGACGTCACGCCTTCCTCCAGCGAGACCTTCGGGCGCGTACACCTGGAGGTCGACGAAGCCCGGGGCGACGACCAGCTCGCTCTCCGGCGCGTCGGCCGGCTCGACGGCGACGATCGTCTCCGCCCTCGACGACGACCGCGCCCGGTCGGGCTCCGTCCAGAGGATCGACGAGGAGGCCCGCGAATCTCACCGGGCAACTGTAAAGTTCCGCGCCGTTCCGACCGACTACCATCCATGGAGCCGCCGACGTGCCGAACGAGATCACCTGCCTGATCGCCGACGACCACGAGGTCGTGCGCGAAGGCCTGCGCCTCTCCCTCTCCCGCTCGCCGCACGTGCGCGTCGTCGGCGAGGCCGCCGACGGCCAGAGCGCGATCGCAATCGCCGAGCGGCGCCGCCCGAACGTCGTGATCATGGACGTGCGCATGCCCGGGCATGGACGGGCTCGAGGCGACGAAGATCCTCACCGAGAAGCTGCCCGTCGACGAACGTCCTCATCTTCACGGCCTACGGCGAGCGGAGCCTGCTCGGCCGCGGCCTCGAGTCGGGTGCCAAGGGCTACATCCTGAAGGAGGCCCCGCACCAGACGCTGATCCGCGCGATCGAGAAGGTCGCGAACGGCGAGGGCTACGTCGACCCGGCGCTCATGCCGGACTTCCTGACGCGCGAGCGCGAGGAGATGCTGACCGAGCGCGAGCGCGAGATCCTCCAGCTGCTCGCACACGGCATGTCGAACGCGGACGTGGCCGCGAAGCTCTTCATCAGCCAGGAGACCGTGAAGAGCCACGTGCGGCACATCCTGGCCAAGCTCGAGGCGGACACCCGGACCCATGCCGTCGCGATCGCGCTCCGCGAAGCGATCATCGACTAGTCCGCTCGCGCCGCTCCTCGTCGCGGCCGCCGTGGCTGCGGCGCTGCTCGGCGCGATCGGCCTCACGATCGGAAGCGCCGCGATCACCGGGGTCGGGCTCTTCGCCGGGCTCATCCTGGCCGGCTCGCTCGCCCTCGTCCTGATCGTCAGCGAGCGGCGGCGCCACGTCGTCGCCGAGGACGAGCTGGCAGCGCAGGCGAGCTTCGCTCGAGTCCCTCGTCGAGTCGATCGCCGAGGTTTCCGGGACGATCGACCGCGCAGGAGATCCTCGACCGGGCTTGCACAGAGGCGAAACGGCTCTTCGCCGCTGACAGCGTGCGCTTCGAGGAAGGAGCGCAGCGCTCGCGGCCCCGCGGCTCCGGGAAGGAGGCATGGACGTCGACCTTCGCCGTCCGCGGCTCCCCGGTCGGCGTCCTCTCGGTCGAACGTCGCGCGCCGTTCGGACGCGGCGACCTGGCCCAGGCCACGGTGCTCGCCGACTTCGCCTCGCGCGCCTTCGAGAACGCGCGGCTCGTGGCCGCAGGCGCAGGAGCGAGAGGCGGAGCGCGAGCGCCTCACAGACCAGCTCGTGCTCGCGGAGCAGGACGAGCGCCGCCGGCTCTCCGTCTGGCTTCACGACGGGCCGCTCTCGACGATGTCGGGCGTCGCGCTCATGCACGACGCGGCGCTCGGTGCGATCGAGGACGGCCGCTACGACGACGCCGCCAAGGTCGTCGCGACCGCCCTCGAGCGGGAACGCGAGACGATCCGAACGCTGCGCGACCTCTCCTTCGCGCTCGAGCCGCTCGTGCTCCGGGATCAGGGCTTCGCGGCTGCCGTGCAGGCCATTGGCGACCAGGTCGGCCGCGGGAACCGCATCGCGGTCACGATCGACGCCGCCGCCGGCGAGCGGCTCGCCGAGAAGGCCCAGGTGGAGCTCTACCAGGTCATCCGCGAGGCCGTGAACCAGGCCGTGCGCAGGCGACCCGACGACGCTCGAGCTCACGATGGCGGAGCTCGACGACGGCGGCTTCGAGCTCGTCGATCGCCGACGACGGCGTCGAAGAGCGACGCCGCGCCTCGATCGAGGCGATCGAGGAGCGAGCCCGCATCCTGAACGGGCGGCTCTCGGTCGAGCAGGGCGAGGAAGGCGGCACGCGCGTGCAGGTCGTCCTCCCCGCCTACGTGGCCGCCGCAGGCTAGACTCTTCGCCGCGATGGCAGAGGGCGCCGCCACGTACCTCCTCTTCGTCACGAAGACGACCGGCTACGAGCTCGCGGTGCGCGAGGGCGAGGCTCCGGGCCCGGGCTGCACGGTCGAGCTGGACAACGGCGGCGGCCGCTTCACGGTCGCGAAGGTCGCGGCCTCCCCGCTTCCCGGCGACGGGCGCAGGTGCGCCTACCTCGTGCCGGTCTAGGAGATCACGCCGCGGCCGACTCGGCCGCGCGGCGCCCGAGGACGAGCGCTGCAGCCAGCCCGCTGGCGTAGCCGCCGAGCGCGATGCCGCCGACGTCCGTACCCGCCGCCCAGACCCCGTCGGCGACCTGCGCGCGCTCGTCGACTCGCAGTCCGCCGAGCGTCGTCGTGATTCCCGCGACGACCTCGACCTCGGTGGCGCCGCGCTCGCCGCACCGGGCGCGCCCGCGGCTCTCGGCCCGCTCGATCATCTCGCCGACGGAGAGGTCGCGGACGCGCTCGCCGAGCGCCGAGTCCGGCACGATCGTAGAGCGCCCGCGCGCCCGGCTGCCGCGCGGTCCACTGCACGACGTCGATCTCAGACCAGCGTGCGCGGCTCGTAGACCTCGCCCGTGGCGCTCCGAACGGTCGCGAAGTGCGCGTAGAGCTGCGCGAGCCCCACGAACCGGCCCGGCTCGATCCGGGCCGGCGGGCGCGGGCAGATTTCGGCCGTAGAACTCGTCCAGCCCGCCGGTCAGCGCCCGCCGGCCGCGAGCCCGAAGCCGGAGTCCGTCGCCCGCGCTCCACGGGTTGGCACGCAGCACGAGGTGCTCGGCCTCGGGGGTGACGTGCTCCCGGACGAGCGCCGCGGTCGCCCTGAAAGCCTCCCGTGGCGAGCACGAGCGGAGCGCCGTCCGGGAAGAGCCGTGAACGGCTCTTCCGAGCCGCACGTCGCCGGCTCGCTCCACGAGCACCCGGGTCAGTCCCTCGGGCTCGAAGCGGACGCCGGTGGTGAGCTCGTTTCCGGTCTCGCGTGTCGACCACCGGAGCGCCGAGCGCCTCGAGCCACGCGAGCGCCTCGTCGAGCTCGTCGTGAACGAGTCGCTGCAAGCACCGGATCGCCGGCCGGGCACTCGTCCCGAAACCGCTCCCACTCCCGGTAGCGCCAGACGACCCCGCTCGAGAGCCGCATCGACCCGCCCGGCCGGTCGCCCTTCTCGTGGACGACCACCGAGGCGCCGAGCTCGCGGGCGCGCACGGCGGCGACGAGGCCGGCGAGGCCCGCGCCCGCGACGATCAGATCGGGCCGGCTCAGACGAGCGAGAAGCTCGGCTTGTGCTCGACGTACTCGACCTTCACGCGGTCGGGACCCCAGAGGAAGACCGCGTAGGTGTTCGGCGCGTCGACGACGTCGGCGACCTCGATCCCGCAGCTCGTTCGCGGCCGCGATGTGCTCCTCTGCAGAGTCCACGAGGACCGCCAGGTGATTGAGGAGCGGCCGCTCGGCTCTCGACCGGGTCGCCCCGGTGGAACTCCACGTAGGCGCCGCCGACCTCGACACGCGGCGCGCCCGAGGCTCCCGGCTCGACGAGCCGAAGCCGAGCTGCTCGTAGGCGGCAGCCGTCTCGTCCGGCGAGCGCGGAGTAGAGCGCGACGTGATCGAGGTCGAAATCGAGATCGGTCTCGGCCTCGACGATCCCGATCCGGAGCCCTTCGGCCACGTCCACATAGATCCCGTCCGAGGCCTCACCTCGGCCTTGCGAGATGAGCTCGTCGGAGACCGCCTCGAGATCGCCGCACGCGGAGCGCGATGTGCTTGAGCGCGCCGCGCTCGCGTCGGCCCTCCGCCTCGAAGAGCGTGAGCTTGCCGCGGCGAGCGTCGGCGCCGACGAGCGTGAACTTCTCGGTGCGGTCGATGACGTGCATGCCGAGATAGCGCGTCGCGAAGTCGGAGATCCTGTCGCGGTCCGCCACCCAGAGGGCGACGTGGTCGAGTGTCTTCGGATTCATGGCCATCTCCCTACCCAGGCATGGAACGACCGATTCCTGGGGATCATTCCTGCGTGGCGAAGTCGACGCGGATCCTCGTCCTCGCAGCCCGGCAACCGACGTTCTCGGAGCTGCTCGAGGATGCGGGCTTCGACGTTCGAGCTGCGAACGACGGCCGCTTCGAGATCCGGAGGAGGTGGACGCAGACCTGGCTGTCGTCTTCCGCGGACGGCTGATCGGACGAGCCCAGGCCGCTGCGCTGGCCGATCGCGGGCATCCCGGTCATCGAGGTCATGAACGTCGAGCCGCCGAGCGCCTCGACCGCCGAATGGATCCGGCGTCTCGAACCGGATCACGAAACCCGATCTCGTCCAGGTCGTGCAGTCCGCTCGCAGACCGAGCGACCGTGGGTCCGGAGCTCCGCGAGCACCGCTCGTGGCCGTCTAGAGACCGTCTTGTATCGGTTCGGAGAACACGCGCCACCCGAACCGGGATGGTGCGGCTAGCACCCTGTCTGACCGTACCCGGCTCCTGCTGGAATGGCTCGCAGACCGCCTCGTTAGAACGAAGAGCACGCCGAGCGCAAGAGGAGCCGCATGACGGAAGCCGAGACCAACTACGACGACCCGAGGCGCTGGCAGGCTCTCGCCCTCCTGAGCATCGCCTACCTCATGGTCGTCCTCGACATCTCGATCGTGAACGTGGCGCTGCCCGTCGATCCAGACGGAGCTCGCGTTCTCGCCCGAGAACCTCCAGTGGGTGGTCAGCGGCTACGCGCTCACCTTCGGCGGCTTCCTGCTGCTCGGCGGTCGGCTAGGCGACCTGCTCGGCCGGCGCCGGCTCTTCATGATCGGACTCGCGCTCTTCGCCGTCACGTCGCTCCTCGGCGGGACTGTCGATCAGCTCCGAGATGCTGATCGCGATGCGGCTCCTGCAGGGTGCGGCGGGCGCGATCCTCTCGCCGTCCGTCTTCTCGATCACGTCGGTGACCTTCCGGGAGGGCGCCGAGCGAAACAAGGCCCTCGGCATCCTCGGCGGCATCGCGGGTGCCGGCGCGGCAATCGGCGTGCTCCTCGGCGGAATCCTGACGGACACCGTCGGCTGGGAGTGGATCTTCTTCGTCAACGTGCCGATCGCCGCGGCCACGCTCTTCTTCGTCCCGCGGTTCGTGCGGGAGAGCCGCGCCGCCGACCTCGCCCGGCACTTCGACGCGTCGGGCGCGGTCACGGTGACAGCGAGCCTCATGCTCCTCGTCTTCGGTCTGACCCAGTCGACGAACTACGGCTGGGGCTCCTGGCAGACGATCGGCGCGCTGGTCGGAGCAGCCGTCCTCATGGCGGTGTTCCTGAGGATCGAGATGAAGTCCCGCTCGCCGCTCGTGCCGCTCGGCTTCTTCCGCCGGCGGACTCCGACGGGAGCGAACATCATCGGCTTCGGTCTCGGAACGGCGATCTTCGGGATGTTCTTCCTGCTCTCGCTCTACATGCAGCAGGTGCTCGGCTACTCGCCACTTCGAACCGGGTTCGCCTACCTGACCGTCGCACTGCTAGCCGTCGTCGCGGCAGGTGCGTCGCAGGCGCTCGTGACTCGCCTGGGCGTGCGGCCGGTGCTCGCAACCGGGCTGACGCTGTTGACGGCCGGCCTGGTCTACTTCACGCAGGTGTCGGTGGGCGGCTCGTACGTCAGCGACCTCTTGCCGGGCTTCATCCTGATCGGCGTCGGCATGGGCTTCTCGTTCGTGCCGATCTCGATCGCGGCTCTGGCCGGAATCGAAAGCAGGGACGCCGGGCTCGCGTCGGGTCTCATCAACACCTCGCAGCAGATCGGCGGCGCCCTCGGGCTAGCGATCCTCGTGACGGTGTCGACGACTCGCACCGACGGACTGCTCGGATGACGGAGTCGCGCGCCCCGCAGGCGCTCACCGAAGGCTTCGGGATCGCCTTCTGGGTCGGAGCCGGGTTCGCCGTGATCTCCGTCCTCGCGACGTTCCTCGTCCTCAGGACGCGTGACCTGGCCGTTCCGTCCGGGGAGCCGGCGCCGGTCCCTGGCCGCCTAGTTCGCGACCAACACGCGTCCGCCTCGGCGCCGGCTCCGGCGCGCGAGGCGGACGCGGAACGGCGCCGAACCCGCAGTCTAGGCTGTGAGCGTGTTCGCGAGCATGTCGACCTTCAGCGCAGACGGCGTCGACCTCGCCGACGCCGCACGGCTCGTCGGCGAGTCGATGGAGGGCTGGCTCCGCGGCTTCGACGGCTACGCCGGGCTCCTCATCCTCACGAACGAGGACCGAGGGCCTCGCCCGCGTGATGACGTTCTGGGAGAGCGCGCGAGGCGGTCGAGGCGAGCGCACGCGGGCGGGAGAGCGTCCGCGACTCGATGGCCGAGCGCCTCGGCGTGAAGCTCGAGAGCGTCGAGTCCTACGAGGTCAGCCGCCGCGCCGACCTCGCGCTCGGCTAGCTCGCGAAGAGCGTCAGCTCGGGCTCGCGCTCGCCGCGCAGGAGCTCGAGGTCGATCTCGACGCAGCGGATGCCCCGGGCACTCGGCGAGCGTGACCGCCTGAGGTCGAAAGCGCTGCGCGGCGAGGATGCCGCGGCAGCCTGACCGCGCCGGAGTCGACCTGGATCCGCTCCAGGTAGCGCGAGAGCTGCTCGACGGCCTCGATTCCCGCGACGCGCTTCACCTCGACGGCCACCCAGCCGGAGTCGTCGTCCCGGCACATGAGGTCGACGGGCCCGAGATCGGTCGGCCACTCGCGGCGCACCAGCCGGAGCTCCTCGCCGAGCGCCGTGGGCTGGGCGGCGAGCTCGGCCTGGAGCTCGCGCTCGACGCCGTCCTTTTCGAGCGCCGCGGCCTCTCCCATCTCGTGCGTGACGTCGGAGAGCACCTCGACGAGCCGGATCTCGAGCCGGTCCTCGGTCTTCCCGGCCCGCTTGCGGACGACGAGGTGGTCGCCGTCCTCAGCCAGGACAGTCGGCGGGGTCATCCAGTTGAGCGGCTTGTAGCCGCCCGCGTCCGCGTGGACGAGGACGGAGCCGTCGTCCTTCAGGATCAGGAGACGGGTCGACTCAGGCAGATATGCGGAGAGCCGGCCCGTGTAGGTGACCTCGCAACGGGCGACGATCAGGCGCACGGGGCACGCACCGTACTGTCCCTTTCGGACGTGTCCGATCAGGTTGGCTTAGTAGGAGCTTCGCGTCAAACCTGGTACTCGTGTGTCTCGACCGTCTCCACGATCCGGGCCCGCGCGTCCTTCATCCCGAGCTCGTCCTCCATTCGGGCCCAAAGGCCCAGGAGCGAGGAGCGAAACGCCTCGGCCTCCTCGCCCGAGTCGAACTCCAGGTCGACAGCGACGTAGTCGGGGTCGTCGGTCGGTCGGAAAATGCGATAACGGCGCACGCCGCTTTGCTCTCGACCGAGCGGATCGCTCTCGAACATGCGCTTCCAGGCGTCGAAGTCACGGACGCTGTGTTCGATCTGCAGGATCGCCATGGAGTCCTCCTCGTGGTAGAGCGGTGCCGGGCGGGGGTCAGGAGTATCCCGCCCCTGGGCGCGTGGCGATGCAGGTGCTAAACGGCCGCTGCGGAGCGCGAGATCGGCTCGGACTCGTAGGCCGCCCCGGCCAACCCCTCGGCAGTCTCGTCCTCGGCCGGGTCTGCCTCCGGATGCGCGGCGAGCCACGCTTCGAGCTGCTCGTAGGCCGAGGAATCGGGAGCGAGAAGTCCAAGCGCCTCGGCCCACGATGCGCGTGCGGCCTGGCGGTCGCCGAGCCGGGAGAGGACGCCGCCCAGGTTCGCGAGGATCTGGCCCTCGATCTGGCGATCGCCGAGCCGGTGGAAGAGCTCGCGGGCCTCCGTGAACGAGACCAGCGCCGGCTCGGGAACCGGGTGGCGCGCCTGCACGAGCCCGAGCCCGTTCAGGGAGAGACCGATCAGCCGCTCGTCACCCGCCTCGCGCGCGACCTCGACGGCTCGCGTCGCGCAGACCTGGGCTTCGGCGAGCTCGTTCCGCCGGCGATAAGCGCTCGCGAGGTTCGAGAGCCGGACGATCTCGCGGCGGCGATCGGCGCCGGCCGCCTGCGCGAAGCTCGTCCTGGTAGCGCTCGACCGGCTTCGCCGCGGAGGCTCTGCGTGGGCCTCGGGCCCACGCCGCCCAGCTCCTAGCCGCGGCCGTGACGTGCGGCGCGGCCGCGTCCACGGCGCCGCGAGCGACCCGCCGGAGCGGCTCGGCCCGACTGGTGACCCTCTCGGTGAGCGGAAGCGCCATGGATCGCCTCGGTTCGACCCCGCCGGCGCCCCTCCTCCCTACTTCTGCTCCGAGGATCTGCTTGAGCCTTGCGAGGTCCTTGCGGTTTGCGCGTCGCATCGCGCCTGCCAGCACCGGCGCGCCGACCTTCGAGAATCCCGAGGGCTCACCACGGTTTCGGAGGGTCATCCGCGTCACGACCACTCGCCGCTTCTGCCCACTCATACGTCGTCTCCATCGGGAAGGGGCCGTCGGCCGTGCTCATGACCAGCCGCTCCCCCGGGACGAGCTCGCGGATCTCGTACGTGTAGGCGAGCCGCCGCCCGAGGAACCGCGCGACGAACGCGAGCCGGCTGCCGATCGCGAGCGGGCGCTCCGATTTCCCAGTCCACCCGCTCGATGTTCACGTACCAGGCTGGGGCATTGTCGGGATCGGCGGCGTACGCGGCGACCTCGGCTCGCGGCCGCTCGATCTCGATCTCGGTCTGGACGTCGACGGTCACGTGGCGGCTCAGACTGTCAGACCGAAGGCTCGGAGGGCCCCGCGAGGGCAGCGTCTCCTGCTCCCATCTCCCCGGCGCCGTGAGCGGGGCTGGGACGGAGCAGCACCCCTGCGAGCACGACCGAGGCGGCGACGAAAAGGGCGCCCACGAGGAAGGCGGCGTGGTAGCCGCTGTTCAAGGCGCCGAGCGAGGTGGGATCGGCGAAGCCGTCCGTCCGCGCGGCGGCGATGCTCGCCAGGGCGGCGAGCCCGAGGGCGCCGCCCATCATGAACGAGGTGTTCACGATTCCCGAGGCGAGCCCTGACTCGCTGGGCGCGACGCCGCTCATCGCCGCGAGCAGGAGCGGATTGAAGGCGACTCCCGCGCCGAGCCCGATCAGGAGCGAGGCGGGCAGGACGTCGACGACGAAGCTTCCGTCGAGGGCCGCCCGGGCGAAGAGCAGCACCCCGGCAGCCATGACCGTGAGCCCGGCGACGATCGGGGCCTTGATCCCGAACCGCATCACCAGCCGATCGGAGAGAAAGAGCGACGCAGCTCCCCAGAGAACCGTCGAGGGCGCGAACGCGAGTCCGACCTCGAGCGGGCTGTAACCGAGGATCTGCTGCAAGTAGAGCGCCGAGAAGAAGAACTGCGCGAACATCCCGCCGGCCATCAGGATGCCGGCCGCGTTCGCGGTCGAAAGATCGCGGCTCCGGAAGACGCCGAGCGGCATGAGTGGAGCTGCGACCCGCGCCTCGAGGGCGAGAAACGCCGCGAAGAGCACCGTGGCGGCCGCGAGCATCCCGAGCGTTTGGCCGGTCGCCCAGCCCACTTCGTTCCCGTTCACGATGGCGTACACCGCGAGCATGAGCGCCGCCGTCACAAGGATCGCGCCGCCGAAGTCGAGCCGCCCCTTCCCGGCCTCCCCACGATCCTCCGGCAGGAGGCGCAAGCTGAGGGCGAACACCGCGATGCCGACCGGCAGGTTGACGAGGAAGATCCAGTTCCAGTCGAGGAGATCCGTGAGCACGCCGCCGAGGAGCACGCCGGCAGTGCCGCCGCCCGAGAGCACGAACCCGAAGAAGCCCATCGCCTTCGCGCGGTCGGCCGGTTCGGTGAAGAGGCGCATGAGGAGCGAGAGCGCGACCGCGGAGACGACCGCGCCGCCGAGGCCCTGGACGGCCCGCGCCGCGACGAGAGTCCCCTGGGTCGTGGCCACGCCGCACGCCAGGGACGCGACCGTGAAGACGGTGATGCCGATCAGGAAGAGCCTTCGGGCGCCGAAGAGATCGCCCAGCCGTCCGCCGAGGAGCAGGAAGCCGCCGAAGGTGAGGAGGTACGCGTTGACGACCCAGGCGAGCGACGCCTGGGAGAACCCGAGGTCGTCGCGAATCGTGGGCAGCGCGACGTTCACGATCGTCGCGTCGAGGACGATCATGAGGTCGCCCAGGCAGAGCACGTAGAGCGCCAGCCAGCGGGTGCGGCCATCAACGGTCATGGACGGAGATCCTTTCGTCGAGCGGTCTGCATAGCGGTTCGTGGGCTCAGACTCGCGACAGGAACGAAACTCATCGGCTAGCCAGATGTGCGGTCGGTCGGCGAGTCGGATCGCTCGACGGCGCGATCCTAGTCGAGGCGGCGGGAGCGAACCGGCCGTGACGATGAGTTTTCGGCGCTGCCTCGGTCTGACTCGCGATGGCCCGCCCTGCGCCGCACCCGGTTGCGTTCGCGGTCAGGGGCCCGATCGCCCGGGCCGACCTGCCTGGGCTCTGCGAGCGCGTCTGCGCGCTCTTCGCGCGGAGCCCTGCCGAGACGGCGTACTGCGACGTCCGAGGCGTGCCCCCTGACGCCGTCACGGTCGACGCTCTCGCCCGGCTCCAACTGGCCGCAAGGCGAACGGGCTGCCGGGTTCGCCTCTGCGGGGCCTCGCCCGAGCTCTGTGAGCTCGTCGCGTTCATGGGTCTCGAAGACGTCCTGCCAGACGAGAACCCTCCGCCGGCAGACCGCTCCGGCTAGTCGAGCCCGCGGACGCCTGCCGCGTCACCCGCGAGCCGGGGAGGCAGGCCGAAGAGCGGGAAGATCCGCTCGGTGTCGAGGAAGAACGTCAGCTCGGCGACGTGGCCGTCCCTGACCTCGAGCACCTGCAGGGCCCACGGCTCGTAGCCGTCGCCACCGGCGCTCGGCTTGTACTGGCCGAAGGCGGGTGCGCCGTTCGCGGTCTCGACCGGGACGAGGCGAGAGCCGCGGCATCCGTGCCCGGGGCCGACCCAGAAGCTCAGGATGTCGTCGCGCCCGCGGAGCCAGAGGTCGTAGGGCGGCATGGACTGCGTCGCGTCCTCCCGGATCAGCGACGTGAGAGCCTCCATGTCGTAGCGCTCGAATGCCTCGACGTAACGGTTCAGGAGCTCGACGTCCGCCTCGTCCACGGACGTGGTCGCGTCGGCCGCCGCCAGGTCGCTCGCCTCGAGGGTCGCGCGAGCCCGCTGGAGGGCGCTGTTCACCGAAGCGACGCTCGTCTCGAGGAGCTCAGCGACCTCGCTCGCCTTCCAGCGCAGCACTTCGCAGAGGATGAGGACCGCCCGCTGGCGCGGCGGCAGGTGCTGGAGCGCGGCCACGAATGCAAGCCGCACCGACTCCCGGGCGACCGCAGCCTCGGCCGGATCACTCTCCGGAACCACACGGCCGTCGGGGATCGGCTCGATCCAGGTTGCCTCGGGCAAGCGTTCTCAGGTTCGCCTCGATGGGCTCGCGCGCCGGCCCCAGATCCATCGGCCGCGCGCGGCGCTCCCTGCTGCCGAGCATGTCGAGACAGACGTTCGTCGCGATCCGATAGAGCCAGGAGCGAAGAGCGGCGCGACCCTCGAAGCGGTCGTACGAGCGCCAGGCGCGGATGAAGGTCTCCTGGACAGCATCCTCGGCCTCGAAGGGCGAGCCGAGCATCCGGTAGGAGTACGCGATCAGTTCCCGGCGATGCTCTTCCAGGCTGCGGTCGAGGTCGGCGGCGTCCGGCTTGGCCTCGAGAGACGATTCGGCCACGGCAGGGATGGTACGCCCTCGCGGCGGCGCGGCCGAGTCGGCTCGGGGGGCACCCATCCACCGGTAGACGGGGCGGGGCGGGAAACTCATCGCCGCGCGGCCGATGACTTCCGACTGGCCGTATCGTCTAACCCACTGACCATCAAGAAGGGACTGAGATGCCGAAAACGGTGCTTCTGGTTGGAACCCGCAAGGGGTGCTTCTTCCTCGAGAGCGGCGATCGCCGCCAGTGGCAGGTTCGCGGTCCCTTTTGCGAGGGCTGGCCGATCTACGACGCGGCCCACGATCCTGAAACCGGGACGATCTTCGCCGCGGCGTCGAGCGAGTGGCACGGAGCGGTTGTCTGGCGCACCCAGGATCTCGGCGCGAGCTGGGAGCACTCGAGCGAGGGGCTCGAATTCGGTGACGACGGGCTGAAGCTCTCGAAGCTCTCCGGCCTCACCGTGGCTCATGGGCGCGTGCTCGCGGGCGCCGAGGCGGCCGGCATCTTCGAGAGCCGGGACGGCGGCGGCACCTGGTCGCTCCTCTCGACCCTCGACGGCCAGCCCGGCCGCGAGGACTGGAACGACCCTTCTAAGCAGCCGCCCGGCCATCTCGGGCTCCCGGCGATCCTCGCCCACCCGGACGAGCCGACGCGCTTCTGGGCCATCGTCCAGGGCTACGGAATCTTCGAGACGACGGACGACGGCGCCTCCTGGTCGCCGCGCAACAAGGGCCTCCGTGCCGACTGGCCGCTCGAGAATCCGGAGATCGGCTACTGCGTCCACAAGCTGGTCATGTCCCCGGTCGACACAGAACGGCTCTACCAGCAGAACCACTGCGGCATGCACAGAAGCGACGACGCCGGCAACTCGTGGACGGAGATCACCGAGGGGCTCCCGACCGACTTCGGCTTCGCGGCTGCTGCCCACCCGCACGACCGCGAGACGTTCTACGTCATACCGCTCGACCCCGGCCATGGCCGCTGCATGCCGGATGGCCACGCCGCAGTGTGGCGGACGAGGGACGCAGGCTCCTCGTGGGAGCGACTCGACGAAGGCTTGCCCCACGAGAACGCCCACCTCGGCGTGCTCCGAGAGGGCATGGCCATCGACGCCGCCGACGAGCCTGGGCTCTATTTCGGCACGAGCACCGGCCAGGTGTTCGCGAGCGTCGACGCGGGCGACACCTGGGAGGAGATCGCGAGCTACCTGCCGGGCATCAGCTCGGTCGAGGTCGCTCAGGTCGCGTAGCCGTGGCCGAGCTTCACCTGCCGGGTACCCTGCCGCCGCTCTTCCCCGGACTCGAGCGCCACCTCGAGCTGGACGCGGCCACCGTCGGCGAGGCCATCGCGCGCCTCGAGGAGCGCTGGCCCGGCCTGCACGACCGCCTCTGCGAGCAGGGGCCGGCGCTTCGGCCGCACATCCACGTGTACGTCGACCGCGAGCGCGGGGACCTGGACACGGAGCTCGACCCCGGGATCGCGCGTGGACGTGATCGCCGCCATCAGCGGCGGCTGATGGACATCACTGCGGCGAACTAGGATCGCGAGCCGTTGTTCACCGTCGAACAGCGAGACGCGCTCCGTGCGCGAGTGCTCCAGCTCGCCCGGGCAGATGAGCGCGTGGTCGCCGGTGCGGCCGTGGGCTCGCTCGCGGTCGGACGCGGCGACCGCTTCTCCGACCTCGATCTCACGTTCGGGATCGCCGACCGGACGCCGGTCGCGCAGGTTCTCGCCGACTGGTCACGCACGCTCGCCGAGGAGCTCGACGCGGTCAGGCTCGTCGACCTCGAAGCAGGATCGACCACTTACCGAGTGTTCCTGCTGCCAGACGCACTGCAGTTCGACCTCTCGATGACGCCCGCGAGGGAGTTCCGTCCCGCAGGGCCGCGATTCCAGCTTCTCTTCGGCGAGACCGCCGCGGACGGGCCCGAGCCTCGCCGCGGGCCGCAGGGGGCGCTCTTCATCCCGACGCCGTCGCTCGCGGGCGACATCTTCGGCTGGGGCATCATCTATGCGCTCCACGCACGGGCCTGCATCGAGCGTGGCCGCCTCTGGCAGGCGGAGCATTACGCCGGCGCGGTGCGCGATCACGCCCTCTCGCTCGCGTGCCTCCGACGCGGACTACCGGCTGTGCAGGCGCGTGGCTACGACGAGCTTCCGCCTGAGATCCTCGCGGACCTCGAACGCTCACACGTCGGTTCGCTCGAGCCCGATGCACTGCGCAGCGCGCTCGCTGCCTCTGTTCTCACTCTCCTCGACGAGGGCGCGGAAGCGGACGTGCAGGACGTGGACGTGGTTGCAGAGCGCCTAGCTGAGCTCGGGTCTTCTACTAAGAGCTAGGCGGCACGCTTCTGTTCGGACTGGGTGGGGAGCGCGTCCACCTCGTCGTCGGCGGCGGCGAGAACCTCTCCATCGTCGTCGGATTCCGCGTCAGGGCCGGTCACGGAGTCCTTGAACTCGCGAAGACCGTGCCCGACGGAGCGTCCCACCTCGGGTAGGCGCTTGGCGCCGAAGACGAGGAGGACGACGAGGCCGATGAGCAGGATTCCGGAAAGGCCTATGAATCCGGACATGAAGATCCTTTCGGTTCGTGGCCGCTCACCGGATGGTGAGCGGGGTGCCAGGCTGCATCAGCCTCGCGAGTCGAAGGACGTCCGCATTCCGCATGCGGATGCATCCGTGCGAGATCCGTCCTGGGATGAGATCAGGCCGATTCGTACCGTGGATCCCGACGAACCCGCCTCCCGGCCAGTCGGTCAGGACCGCGGAGCGGGCGCTCGTGCCGAAAGCAATAGGGCCGTAGAAGGGGCTCTGAAAATTGATGAGCTTGTTGCGGACGTAGAAGTTGCCCTGCGGAGTCGGCCATTTCGTCTTGCCAACCCCGATGCGAGCGCGAAAGACCATTTCGCCCCCCCGAAAGAGGCTGGCTGTGAAGCGGGTCGTGTCCACAACGAGACGGGTTCGAAGAACCGTGTACGGGCCGAGAGCCTGGCTCGGTACCCACCCGGTCGAGTTGTTCGGAAGGATGGGAAGCCGGACGAGAGCCCAGGCCTGACCCCGGTCATCAATCTTCTCGCGCAGCGCGAGGACGATCTCGTCGGTGCCCTCGGGAGTCAACGTCGAGAGCCGAGCGACGGGCCGCGCGAAGGAGTTAGGTCTGCGTCTCGCGACAACTGGGCGCCAGACGGCGGCCCTCCGCGCCAGGTTGCCGTGCGTGAGCTTCCGAGAAGACGCGGGTTCTGACGCGAGGACGGAGTCGGGCAGCGTGACCCCTCCGGGCACGCTCGCCGAGGGAGAGCCGCCTGCGGCGGCCTTTCGGCTACTCCCTCCGGGGAACACTGCCAGAGCGAGCAGCAAGAGCAAGAGAAGAAACACGCCGATGGGGACGCCCAGGAGGGCGCCCCCACGACGCGACGGTCGGGCTAGCCGGTGAATGCCGGAGCCTCTCCGCTTGCGGTCATCAGTGGGCTGGCGATGAACTTCGTCTCGGTGACGATCGCGAGCACCTCGGAGACCGTCTTCGGCTGGTCGAACGCCTCCGGCGACGGCTCGGAACCGAGCACGTGCCGGATCCATGCGGCGTGACGCGCTTCGACGGAATGAATGCCGAGCGCGGCCTCGAGAACGGCGGCCGAGTCGATGCTCGGAGCGGCTCCCGCGTAAGCCGCGACGCCCGTGTCCTCGAGCGCAACTGCGGTCTGGCCGAACAGCGCTTCGTCGGTCGTTGTGCCCTGGAAGTCGAACTTCGGCTTCTTGATTGCAGCGCTGCCGAGCGCTTCCTGGAGCGCCGCGACGTGTGCACGCTCATGGGCGCCGACAACCTCGGCGAAACGCGCCAAGCGGCCCTTGAGCGCGCCCTTGTTCTCCGCCTCCGTGTAGAAGGACGCCTCGAGGTGCTCGAGCGTCAACGCGAAGTTGAGGATGTTCACGTCGTTCACCGTTGCAGCGGCCGCCGGACGCGCGAGTGCGCCGAGCACAGCGCCCCCGCCGACGACCCCACCGCCTGTAAGCGCGGCCTTGCGCAGGAAGTCGGCCCGCGTATCACCCGAGACGTTCTCGAGTGCTTCGCGGATCGCCCCGTCCTGATCCACCACTTCTAGCTGAGTCATGGACATTGTTCTTCCTCTCGTTTTCGATGTTTTCGGCGGTGCGTCTAGGCGGCGATGAAACCGGTCTCGTCGACGGCGTTGAGCACCTGCTTCATGGACAGCGCGATGTCGACGGCCTCGGGTGCCGGGTTCTCGCGTGCGATGTCGCGGATCCAGGCCGCATGACGGGCCTCGACCGAAACGATCATCGCGGCGGCACCGAGCGTCTCCTTGGTCAGGTTCGGACCCTGACCGTTGTACGCGCTGACGCCGGTGTCCTCGAGCACGATCGCCGTTGCGGTGAACTCGGCGGGATCGTTGGTCGTCCCCATGAACTCGAACGTCGGCTCCTTGACGGCCTTGGAGCCGAGTGCGCCCTTGAGGAACTCCACGTGCGCACGCTCGTGCGCCCCCACGGTCTTTGCGAAGCCGGCGAGCTCGCCGTTGAGGGCTCCCTGCCTCTCCGCCTTCGTGTAGAACGCCGCCTCGAGATACTCGAGGGTGAGCGCGAAGTTCAGGATCTTGACGTCCTGTGCTGCGGATGCGGCGCCGGCCGAGAGCTTCGGCAAGCCGCCGATCAGGACGCCGCCCGCGAACAGCGTCCCCCCTGCGACGACGGCCGTCTTCAGGAAGGTCGAACGCGTATTGCTCGACACCTCGTCGAGCGCCTCGCGAATCGCTCCGTCCTTGTCGACGACTTCGAGCGTCAGATGCTCGGACATGACATGGTTCCCCTTTCCCTCAAGCTGTTGACGCGGGTTATTCGCATCTCCGCCCCAAACAGTTCGAAAGAGGATCGCGGCGTACATTCCTGCCACTCGCGGGCGCGTAGAGGTCGTCGGCAGGACGCGTCGCCCGGCGTCAGCACCTGCCGCGGGGCGAACTGACTTGCAGCGTCTCAGCGGGACCGAGGTTTGGCCCGGCGGACACGCCACCAAGCCCTGCGTCCTTGGTGAGTCGCACTCGCGCCCTCGATCACACGCGCCCTGAGCTCCGGCGGCGGCGCGACTTTCTCGTCCGCCAGCAAGGCGAGCGCGTGGGTCAGCCTGGTGACGTCGTCACGGCATCGTTCGCAGCCTGGGAGATGCTCCTCGAACGCGATGCGCTCGTCTTCGTCGAGTGCATCAAGCGCGAAGCCAGCGGATAAGTCGTGGACGTTCATCGCCCTCCTCACGCTCTTGCTCGAGCGGGGTGCCCTCGAGCTCGGAACGAAGGCGCGCGAGCCCGACGGCACACCTGCTCTTCACCGTGCCTAGCGGAATGTCGAGGAGCCGCGCGATCTCGGACTGCGTATAGCCGCCGTAGTACGCAAGCGCGATCACCCGTCGTTGCTTCAGAGGCAAGACACTCAGGGCGTTCCGCACGTCGGAGGCAGAATGATCGGGCTCGACCGAGTCAGAAGCCGACTCCGACTCCGGCTCGAGGTCGAGCGAGTCGAAGCGCCGGCGCTCCTGACGGCGCACGAGGTCGACTGCCCTGCGGTGGACGATCGTCAGCAGCCAGGCTTGCGCCGTTCCACGACCTGAGACGAAGCTGGGTGCCGCCCGCCAGACGGCCAGGAAGCTCTCGCTGACAACGTCCTCTGCCAGATGGGCGTCACGAACGATGCGAAGCGCCAGCCCATAGGCGCGCGATCCGAAACGATCGTAGAGCTCGCCCAGCGCTTCCTCGCGGCCGCGAGCGACCAAAGCAACCAGCTCTTCGTCCGGCATCTCCGCCCACGACCTCACTGCCTGCCCAGTAGCGCGACGCGAGGAAACTGCAGCGCGCGGCAGCGAACGGGCGCTCACGTCACCCCTCCGTTGGAGTCCTGGTCGAGCGCCCGGGCGCCTGCCGAATCCGGGACTGCCATGTCGATTCGCATAACGCCGACCTCTCTGAGAGCTTTGAGACCCGACCACTGAAGCTGAGGCGGTCGAACTGGTTGCTTCACCGTTGCGGCCCGACGATCCAGGCTTACTGTCCAAGTAGTGTACATATTTTCGATCTTCCGGGTTTCGGGCCTCCAGGCGACCGCACCGTGCCTCCTCCGCACACTTCCCAGTCGTGGAGACAACGGTTGCTGACCACCCGGCACCGCGGACGTTCTTCGGCGTCCCGAGCGTGCGCGACCCCAACGCGCTCGACGCGCAGGTGGCCTTCCTCGGCGTCCCCTAGGACGCCGGCACGCCGCAGCCCGGGCTCGCCAGCGGCCAGCGCGCGCTCGAGCGCGGCTGCAGGCGCGTGTACGGGAGCACGGGGGCAAGCACCTCGTTACTGCCAGCCGGAGGCAGCGAACCCTTCGCAGACGTCGAGCCCGAGAGAGCCGGACTTCGAGTGGTCACGCACCGTCAAGCGGTGGGTGCCGTCACCGAGCTGGCAGACGAGAGCGTCTGCTGGGGGACCAGCGATGTGCGTCCAGGAGGTATCGACGTCCGAATACTCCCGGATGAAGTCGTCACAGACGAGTTCGACGTCCAGCCCCTCGAACGTCACTGAGACGTTGTGCCCGTTTTGGCCGACAGTGCATGCACGCATGAAGTTCGCTGTCGTGGGGAGAGCGTCACTTACGGCCGGCGTCTGACCGCCGCCATCGCTACCGCATCCGGCGATGACCTGGAAAAGCGCGGCAGCGAGCGCAAGGCGTTTCACGAGCCACGACTGTAGCTCTGGGACGTAGGCGTTGTTGGCAAGCCGCCGAGCTCGTGCGAATCCAAATTCCCTGGGGCCCCACCACCAAGACTTGAAACGCGAAAGCCCCGCTTTCCGGGGCTTTCGTAGTAGCGGGGGCAGGATTTGAACCTGCGACCTCCGGGTTATGAGACGTCTGCCGCCATGTCATGCAACGTTCTAGCCCGCATTCGTACGTGAGCTGACATCGGCTCACGTCAGCTAAACCCTGCTCAGGCGGGCAAAACTCGGGCAAAGAGGCGAGCCCTCGCCATCTTGATAAGGGCGCTGTGCACGTAGACTCAGACACATGACCGAGGCCGGCCTGAAATATTCTTGTCCCACGTGCAGGACCAAAATGTTCGTCGTGCCGCCGACGCTCGGAAGCTTCCGTCGACCGGAGGATGACCCTGTTGTGGTCAAGGTGCCTAGTGCGCCTCAGGGGTGGCAGGTGGTGTACACGGACGAAGAGGGGCGGTTCGCTTGCCCGAAGGCGAACTGCGACTTTACGGGCTCCTACGACAGCGCAGCTGCGAGCTAAACCTCACCGGCTGAGATTCAGGCGAGTCCATTCCGCGAACGGTCGGAACCGGAGAGGTCGACGCTGACAGCCGTCGTCGCTTAGACCAAAACGAACAGCGGTGAGTTCCAGTAGGACTCAAAGCGAGCCGACCAAGCCTCCGCTTCAACAGGATCAACGCTGTCGATCCGAATGTCGGATGTCCCCAGCGTCCCGACCGACGTGCCGACGCTTAGCCCCCCTCCTTCCCAAAGATAAAGACGATCGTGGAAGGGTGGAGCGTCCCCTTTCTTCGGTTGCCGCCACTTTCTCACTTCGACACCGGTTAGCCAGGCAGGTGGCTTCGTTGCAGCCTGCGTGATGAGCACGCGCACTGGAACGCTCACCTGTTTGAAGATTGCCCAGTCGCTCGGCTCAGCTCCAAAGTAGCGGTCCATGATCCGCAGCTCATGACGGGCGGCCTGCAGGCGTTGGGTCAGGAAAGGAGCACCTTGCGAGCCATGAACGATTATTCGACCCGGCATACCTTCTTCGATCAGCTTCCGAAACTGGTCGTCGATCGCGTCCAGGCGATCGAGGCGTTCGTCGAGCGTCGGATGGACCATCCCGCCGATCGTGAATGAGTCGGTCGTCGTAGCACCCCCAGGTTCAGACCACTTGATCTTGAGTCGTACAGACTCGACGAGAGCGACAGCATCAGTGACATCGAGCAACTCTCCACCCAGATCGTAGAGGGACACCGCTCGTCGCGCACCTCTCCCAAGCATCGGAACCGCTAGATCCACATGATCTTGTGCGTTCCATGCGCTGAGGTCGATCCAATCGAGGGGAAGACGGCGTGCGACAGCAAGTTCATCGTCTATGAATTCCTGTAGTTCGATCACGAGTTCATAGGGACTGATGAAGGTTGGGTCTAAACCGATACGGATCAGGTAAAGGGCGTATTGGTCGTCGACACCGCGCGTCTCGCGTATCCACGCCCGACGTTCAAGACGCCCTATCAGAACGCCCTGAGGCGCGTGTTCCGTCGCACCATTTCTTAGGGAGATCCCGACATGCCAAAGGTGTGGTGCGTGTACAAGCTGATCTGACACCGTCCAGGGACGCGCAAACGCTGCTGGAACTGTTGGGTCAAGCGACTTGCTGCGGAATAGATATGCGCGGAGCGGCCGACCGGCCATTGCAGCGAGTCGGGACCCGGGGGTTGCACGATGAGGAAAGACTCTGATTGGGGCGTCGGGATTCTTGACGGCGACATTCGCTGCTGGAATCTGCCCTGCGGCGGGCAGCCGACCTTCGAGTAAGCCTTCAACAAACCCCTCGGCGTCGTGAAGGGTGACTTGCTCCCTTCCGATCAGTACGCCGTGATTTTCATGCGCGAATGCGGCTGGAAAAACACCTTCTCCAGGGACGCGAGCAGCAAGTTCCACGTGTAGGCGATACCAATCAAGCCAAGTGGACTGCGCCATCTCCGGAGGGCCAAACAACAACGACACGTGACGCGCTACCGGTTCGCTTGCCTTGATGTCGTAGATCACGCTGAGTACCGCCGCTTCGTCGGGCTGGAGCTCAAGCCTTTCTAGCAGCGTCAATGGCATGTCTACGGGATTTCCATGATTCGACACTAGGCGTTCTCGATCTCCTCAATGGTGATTGCCGTTCGGGCTTCGTTGGCGTATGGCACCGCCTCGTCCTCGAATCCGAACCAGTTGTACAAGCGGACGAGAAGCGAGTACGCCGCAGCACCGATGTCGAGATGGGGCTCCTCGGCGCCGACGGCGGTGTCGAACTGGTAGTCGAACTCGTCAGCTGGCGCCCGTCGCGTCTCCAGGTCTGCTTCGTAGTCGTAACGATCATGTCGTCCATACGACATGTAGAGCGGCTCCTCGAGCGCGTAGGCGTGTCTCAACCCGATCCCCAGCCGCACCTGCTCGGGCAGCGGGTCGAGATCGTTCAGCACCTGGTCGTAGACGAGCAGGAAGTTAACGGCGAACTCGGCGAGGGCGAGCGCGTTGACCTTGTTAGGGATATCGCGACGGTGCCAGGCGAGGAAGTTCGGCACCGTGCCGATGACCACAAACGTCCCATCTTCATAGAGGTCCACATACTTGCGGGTACCGTTCGCGAGGCTTAGCCGTCGGCCGTCGACGATCGCCGCCCGGTCAAGCGTGACTAGGTTCCAGCCGTTTGGGCGAGTGAAGACCGGGTTCTCAAGCGTGAGGCGCACGCCATCACGGCGAGTCAGCGTCTGGGCGCGTGTGACAGTCGCTGGTGCTGCGGCCAAGTAGAGGTAAGGAGGCAGCTCATCCTCGCCCTCCTCGAGCTTTTCGAGGCGCTCGGCAACTGATGCCTCGAGGCGGTCGGTCGGGGTCTCGGGCGCCGCGACCGGAGCGGCGCGAACCTCCTCACGCAGCGCGCCAACTTCTCCGACGAGGTCGGCGAGTCGCCCGCTAAGCGCGTAGCCGCGATTGATCAAACCGTGGATCTCGCCGACGCGACGCTCGTCGACGCGACCCACGGAACGGACCGCGATACCAACCATCCATCCCGGCGCAGTTGTTCCCTCGGCTACTGGCCGCTGGACGACGAACAGCTTGTCGGCCTCGGCCTGCGGCGGGACGTCGATCACGACCACGCCGCGCTCGACGTCGGCAGCGATGGGTCGGAATTCCACGCGCAGACCCTGAATGCGCGGGTACACCCGTTCGATTACAACGTCTACGTACCGCTCCGGGTCGATGAGGCCACGGTCGAGCAGCCGCAATCGTGCCGCCTCGTCGGTCGGCGACTCCTGGCTGCGCTCTGTTTGCACACCGATCACGATCGCCCCACCAGCAGCGTTCGCGAGCGCCGACACGTCCTTCGCGAGCTCGAACTTCTCACTTTCCTGGTCTAGCTGATACGGCTGGCGCTTGAACTCCACCTCGAGGTCTTCGCGAACGCCGACGAGTTGGTCGAGGTCGCCGCCATCAAGGAGGGTCAAGAGTTCAGCGCGGTTCACAGAGGGATGATTGCTTGATCGGTCCTTGTCGGGTCAAGCCCCAGAAGCTTCCGGCAAAGCCTCCACCACCTGAGCTCGGCGCGAGAACTTGGTTAGGACACGAGCAAGGCGACACTGCTGGAGATCGGTATGCCGCTGCTCGCGAGGCGATCGTTCTCAATCCAAGCGACGTCAATGCCGAGCGTCCGTAGGAGCCGAATGCGTGCGCTGCTCACCGGCTCCGTCGTAACGAGACAGAGCTCGTCGTCGGGTTCGCCGTACAGCAACCGGTACTCCAAGAGCTGAGCAGGGCTGTCCTCGTGCGGTGGGTTACGCGCCGCGTTATCGATGGAGGCTGGCCGCCGCGACTCTCAATCTTCTCAAGGGTTACACCAGCTATCGCAGTCACACCGCGGCGGCGAAGAGCAGCCGCATACTTGTCCCAACGCACGCGGTCTGCCTCTGGATCTGTCTCGATCGTGGCTTGCGCCGAGTCCCTGAGTGCGTCAGCCGCTACGTCCCGCCCGTGTTCGTCCTCGACCAGACGCGCGAGCCGGCGTGTCCCGATGCTGGGAACTGGCTCGCCACGCGGCCCACCTTGCCCTGACTCAGCCACGCGTTTCACTGCGTGCGGTCGGTCTCTACGAACTCACTTGGTTCGGCGGCCTCTCCGACATCTCGATCCTCGGAAGCCGAGAAAGGCGGCGGCTCGTGCTGCGGAAGCGGGGAGACCTCCGTCGGCTCGTCAGGCAGTTTGGGCGCCCTGGGCTGCCAGGATTTCAGGGTCTGGACGACCTCTCGGTAGAAGTCAAAAACCTGCTTTCGCGTTTCCCCGGCAAAGGACCCCTGGGCCTTACCGCGTTTAAGTCCCATCGGCCGGGTCAGAGCAACCGCTAGAGAACGAGGCTCACGCTTCGGATCCGAGGAAGAGAGGAGACGCCGAGGATATTCGTGCGCCTCCCCGAGGAGGATCGAAACGGTCTCTCGGGCTCCGACGAATCCAACGTCCGTCCGGAGTGTCGGCGCGGCGTCGCGGAGTTGGCGGAGAAACCAGTTTATCCGCGCGAGCGGGCGACCCTCCCTTGGTGCCTCGAGCGTTACCCTCGTCGTCACCTGGCGCGCCCTCAGGTCAGCCGCGATTGCAAGGGGGGCTACGGCGTCAGGGATACGGAGCGAACCCGACAACGTCCCCTCGCTCGCAACCTCCTCAACCAGGCCGTCTAGACGGGCATCCGCGGACATTTTGCGCGCTCTTATCACCTGCACATCGCGCCCAAGATCCTGAGACAGTCCGAGCGCGAGGTAGTCCAAGAAATCCTCCCAACGCTGGACAACATTCCGAACCTCGGGATCCGCTGGGCGAATCGTTCCGTTGCGTACCGCCTCGCGGACGCGCACCCACTTGTCGCCCATGTCTTCAAAGCCTCCTGCACCTGATTTTTCGTTGTCTAGATAGGCAATAAGCTCGCCCAGAATCCAAGCCTGGTCAGGATCCGAGATCCCTCGGAAGCGGTGCTGAACGATCGCCTCCGTGATGATCCGCCACCAAGACAGATGTCGGACTGTCACCCGGCGCAGCTTGCGACCGTCGAGCGGGAGCGGCAGCTCGGAAGGGTCAGCCGTGATCTCATTCGAGATGGTCAGAACGGCGTCGAATCCTTGCTCACGCGCGAGGTCGAGATACCGGGAAACCTGCTCAACCTTTAGCTCGTGGGTTCCGGTCTTCACCTCGAGGAGCGCTCGCCAGGAAGTGCGGCCGCGTTCGACCACAATTGCGCCGTCCGGGACCGAGAGCTTCCCATCCGGGCTTTTCAGCTGTACCTCAGAGAACGTGCTAATTCGGCCTTTCGGCGCCTCGATCGGGGCAAGAAGCGCGCGTCCGAACTCGGGCACCGCCGCCATGACCGCAAGCAGGACGGACGTGGCGCGACGCTCCTGCTCTTCCTGACCCCGGATGCCCGTGGTCGGAATAAGCCGCGCCGGATGCCAGATTTCTTCGTTGTTCGTGTTAGACGCCAACTGAGTTGCTACCGGGGCCTTTAGCCCATCGACAATCGGAGCGTATCGCGGGGCTTCAACATCTGGAAACGACGACGGCTGCTCCCGCTTCCTGTAAGTCCCACCGCCCGCTAGCAAATGCGAGCCGCTGGCCGGAACGCCGGGGTCTCGGGCAGCGTCCGTGCGTAACGACGCTCAGATCTGCGCGCTTGACTCCGGCACGGACGCAGCGAGTGGCGGGTGAGAGCGTCTCTTAGCCGCGCTGCGCGCGGTATGCCTCGACCGCACTGCGTGTCGTCAGCCAGCCGCGCCAGGTCGGGTCACCGTCATACCGACCTGGCAGGCGCCCCGAGCGGATGTAGCCGCGCACCGTCCCCGACTTCAACCCGAGCAGGCCTGCCGCCTCCCGTGCCGGGATTTCGTCCGCGCTGCTCGCCTCCGCGTCCGGCGTCTCTGCTTCCCTCGTTTCTCGTCGCCATGGCTTCCCGGAGAGCCCCGGCTCTTTGCGGTCGGGAGTGAGAACTCGCAGCTCCTCAGCCGGCGTCCGATCCGTCGGCAGTCCGCCAAGTGCGCGCAGCCCGGCGAGCACCGCGGCCTGAATGGACCCGTGCGCCTCGACGGCCTGCTCCAAAAGCGGCCAGTGCTCCAGGCCAAGACGGAAGACGACCTGCCGCCTGAATCCTCGCGGTGTTGGCGTGTCGGCACTCATGCTTGTGTCCACGCTAGCTCGCTTGCTCGCATGCATCCAATCGCCGGTCGCACTGGGCGAAACGCCCGAATCGTCCGTGCTGCCTGCTACTCAAGAGAGGTGAGCGAAATGCCCTCGCGGCAGCGCCGGCTCCTCGAACGCGTTCTTGAGCAAGACGCCCGGGAGTGCCTCGAGCCGCCCTGGCCGACAGCAACGGTCATCGCGTCAAGGCACCTGAGGATCAAGCACCGCTACCGAGCCTTTCGGCTCGAGCGCGACGTCTATCTCGGCGGCACGCGCCTCGACTCGCAGGTGCTCATGTGGGATCCAACCCGGGCGCTCTTCCACTGCCTCCTCTGCGGTGAACGCTTCGCGACGGGCGAGATCAACGGATGCGATGGCCGAGCGAGCGATCCTGTTCGACGTAGGCATGCAGCGGGCCGTGGCCGGGCTCGCCCTCCCTGATCGCCTCGAAATGGCCAAGCGGATCCTGAGTGGCGAACACGCGAGCGAGGGGCTCCGTGCGGCACGCGAGGCCGACCCGCCCCCGAAGGGGCCGAGTCCCGACCGCCCGACCGTCCAGGAAGCGCACGAGCGCGTTCAGGCGTGGCTGTGGGAGAAGATCGCCGAGCGCGGAACGCTGCGCGCTGCACTCGACGAGGCCGAGCGCGTCCAGCTCGAAGAGCCAGACGCCTGGCGCAGGGCGAACCTCAAGTTCTACGCGCGCGAGACGCTCGAAGACATCTGGGAGGAGCTTCACTCGGCCCTGCGCGAGGAGGCCTACGACGAGTATCGCCGCCGCCAAGAAGACGCCGCAAGCGACCGAACTTAACCGCGGTTAAGTTCCTATCCGCGCCGGCTCATTGCCCGCATGCTCGGGTTGATGCCCGAGCAGAGAACACCGGCCGAGCTTTGCGAGCACGACCGAGCGGACCTCGTGCCGGCGATGACGGCGGACGAGTACGCGGCCTTTCTTGCCGACGTACGAGATCGGGGGCTCCACGAGCCGCTCGCCATCACGCCTCGAGGTGTTGTTCTCGACGGGCGCAATCGACTGCGGGCCTCGCGCGAGCTTGGGCTCGCGACGGTGCCTGTCCGAGTCGTCCGGTCGGGAGACGAGGTCGAGTACATGCTCAGCGCCGCCCTCCACCGCCGCCAACTCAGCCCGTCGCAGCGGGCCGCCCTTGTCCTAGAGCTGGAGGAGTACCGGCGCGAGAGGGGATGCGGCGGCTGCGCGCAGGCGGGCAGGTCAAAAGCTTGTGGCAACGTTGCCACAAGGTCGCGGGCGCTCCCGCGACCTCGCCGCGGGGCGTGCCGGGGTGAGTCCACGCCTCGTGCAAGACGTCGCCGCCGTAAAGGCCGCGAGCCCCGCCCTCTACGAGCAGATCAAGGCCGGCACGATCCCGGCGTACCGAGCGGCGAAGCGCGTGCGGCGCGACCAGATGCTCGCCTCCCTCCCCGCCTCGCCCCCGCTTCCTGAGGGTCCCTTCGACCTGATCTACGGCGATCCGGCCTGGCGCTCCCAAAGTCCCGGATCGGGCTGGTCGCCCGAGCAGCACTACCCCACCATGGCCGTTGAGGAGATCAAGGCGATCCCGGTGCCAGCCGCCGAGAACGCCGCGCTCTTTCTCTGGGTCGTCAACGCCCTTCTGCCCCAAGGGCTCGAGGTGATGGAAGCCTGGGGCTTCGAGTACAAGACGAACCTCGTCTGGCGAAAGCCCTCAATCGGCCTCGGCCACTGGGCACGCAACCGCCACGAGCTACTCCTCTTCGGAACCCGCGGCAACTTCGGCCTGCCCGCCGAGCCTGACCGGCCCGACTCCGTCATCGAAGCACGGCGCGGACGCCACTCCCAAAAGCCCGAGCAGGTCTACGAGCTGATCGAGCGCATGTTCCCGACGGCATCCCGGCTCGAGCTGTTCGCCCGCAAGCAACGGCTCGGCTGGGCCTCCTGGGGGAACGAAATCGCCGCATGAACGACCGGCTCCTGACCGCCCAAGAAATCGCCGAACTGCTCAACGTCCCCGAATCCTGGGTGCGAGAAGCAACCCGCGCCGAGCGCATCCCCTACATCGCCCTCGGCCGCTACCGCCGCTACTCCCGCCACGCCATCGAAACCTGGCTCGCTGACCACCACGGCGGGCCGCCCACGCCTCGGCAGGGACTGGACTTCAGCCGCGATTCGAGCTTGTCATGAGCGCCATGGCCCAGAAGACCCGCCAGGAGCCCCGCTGGGGGCGCGTGTGGCGCTACGAAGGCCCCCGTGGGGTCGCGTGGCGGATCCGCTACCGCGACGCCACCGGCCGCCGTGTATCGAAACGCTCGGAAAAGAACCCATCTGGAACCGTAGACGGGCCGAACAAGAGCTGCGCAAGCGGCTCGTCGACGTCGACCGGGACGGCTACCAACACCCCGACAACACCACCTTCGCCCAGTTCACAGAGCGCTGGCTGACCGACTACCTGCCCGGACGCGGTCTCAAGCTCACAACCGAAGACGGCTACCGGCAAACCCTCCGAAACCACCTCCTCCCCGCCTTCGGGAGGCTCCCCCTCGCCCACCTCCAACACCAACCCGAGCTGATCGACCGCTACATCACCCGAAAGACCCGGGCCGGCCTCTCCCCCAAGACGATCAGCAACCACCTCGTCCTCCTCCACACCATGCTCAAACGCGCCATGCGCTGGCGCCTTATCACCCGATCCCGTCGCCGACTGTGACCGCCCCCGCCAGAAGCAATCCGACATGAACGTCCTCACCGAAACGGAGATCGCCTGCCTCTGGACCGCCTACCACCGACTCGAAGCCCAAGCCGAGCCGAAAGAGCAAGCCTGGTGGCAGCTCGCTCGGACCCTCACCTACGTCGCTCTCGGGACGGCCCTCCGCCGCGGTGAGCTCCTCGCCCCCTCCGCTGGCGAGACATCGAGCTGCTGGAAAGCCGCCTCACCGTTCGCCAGGCCTACGTGAAAAGCCGCTTCACCACGCCCAAGTCTCGAAGCTCACACCGCACCATCGAACTCGGCCCCCGCACTCTCCAACTTCTCGCCGACCACTGGCGGGCTAGCGCCTATCAAGCGGAGCCCGACCTCGTCTTTGCCCACCCTGGCAAAGGCACCCCGGTCGATGCCAGCAAGCTCACACGCTGCTACCTCCGCCCGGCACTCCGGACTGCCGGGATCAGCAAGCCGTTCCGGCCGTTTCACGATCTGCGACACACAGCTCTGACGCACGAGGCCGCTGCGGGAAATCCAATGGTGTACGTTCAACTCAAGGCCGGGCATTCACAAGCCTCGATCACGGAACGCTACATCCACGCCGCGCAGCTCCGCTTCGCCGGCGCCGCCGCGAAAGGCGAGGCGCGCCTCTTTGCAGCTACGAGTTTCTTGAAATGATGACCTAGGCCGCCGTTCCCCCAATGGCGCTCCATAACGTCTTCAGCGTGCTGCCGCGAATACCACGGACACGACCCGCTTCGTCCCATTCGTTCTCTGTCAAATCATCTACCCACCTGCGGGCATCTGAGAATGACGCGAACTCTGGCGCATCTCTTCCTAGCGCCAGGGCCGCCGCACGAGGAACACCAACCATGCGGATTGCGAGAGCGTCAGGACGGTCCACCCCGTAGAACGTCAGCGCGGGAACCCTTCGCGCCGCCAAGACGGTGGGGTCATCGCTGGACTCAGTCCCGAGTCCAATTGCTTGAAGAGCCCCGAGCCCCCAAGGGACCTGTCCGACGAGATCGCGAAACAGGTAGCGGCCGGTGCTCCGCAACGAGTCCGACAAGGGTTGATTCGGGTACCACGTCTCGGCAATCTGCGGGAGCGTCGCGCCGCCCACCCAGTCGCGGACAATTCCAGCCACTCGAGCCGCGTTCATACCGCCGGGCTCATTGGAAGCTAGGCTCAGTTCGGGCACGTTACCGAGTAGCTCGATCAGTTCGGTGAACGGCTCAGGGTCTTCCCCGAATAGCGTTTCAGGTGTCCAATATATGGCCGAGCGAATGCCCTCCGGCGCTTGCGCAGCCATGAGTCCGACGCTTGGGAGAGAGAACCCGGTTACGTCGGCAATCGGCAGCAATCGGTTTCCCTGAATCTCGCCAAAGAAGCGGCGCGCCCAGCGCACCAGCGCTTCAGCGACGTCAGGGTCGCCCCTCCGGAGGCGACGGTAAATAAGCGATGAGCGGAGGATGTCTTCGACCTCGCCTACCGCGCGTTCGTAACCAGCAACGCGAAGAGCGTGCGCCATGAACTGAAGGAACTGGCTGAGGGCAGGCTGATTCCGCACCAACTGCAGGTTGAGTTCGACACCTTCTTCCGTAAGCCGCGTGATCGTTTCCGTCAGCGCTGAGATGACGGTCACCGCTTCGCGCTCGAGATACTCGTGAAAGCGTTGGTCTTCGCTTGGCGAGGTTGAAGGCCAGACGACGGTTCCTACTCGATCCTTGAGTGCGCGGCCAGCCCGTCCGGCGATGTTCCAGAATTCGGCGAAAGTCAAGTCGCGGTGGGGTCGACCCCGGCCCTGCGGGATAGTCAGAATCTCAACTACTACCGCTGCGAGCGGGAAATTTACGCCTTGCGCAAGGGTGGACGTACCAGCGACCGCACGGACCACGCCTCGCTCAAGGAGTGTTTCTACGAGGGATCTGATTTCTGGCGGGAGGCCCGCATGGTGGTATGCCACGCCGCGTTCAAGAGTGCGGACCAAAGGATAGTCCTCGCCTAGCTCATTGGCTACGTATTCACTGGCAGCGTTAAGCAGTGCACGATCCTCCGGGGCCGTGGCATTCAACAAATTGGCGGCTTGGGCGATCTGTAACGCGCGATCCTCGGCCGTCCCAGGACCCTTCGTAAGAATCAAGACGCCTCCGTGCTCCGCCTCGCTCAGTGCAATGGCAATCGAAGCGGAGATCAGTGGACGTGACCGTCCGGCTGGTTGAATCACGGCTGGTCCTAGTTCGATTTCATGACCCGCCCACGAGAGGGGTTGGGTGGCGGACGGGGCCAGGATGAGTTGGTTGTGGAACAACCCCTCTGCTCGACGCCATTTCCCGATGGCGCGAATTTGCTCGGAGGGCTTCCAATCAAGTTCGATCGCGGTATGCTCGGCGTCGCCGAGCCACTCTGCGAGCTCGTCAGCGTTTGGTAGAAACGGCGTCAGTAGGAGAAACCTGCACCGATCGCCACGTTCCCGTTTTAGCGTGCCCAGAAGCAACTCAAGTCGGGCACCCCTACTGGGATCGCTTATGTGGTGAGCTTCGTCCGCTACGACCAGAGCCAGATCGGCTACGGCGTCATGCCGGCTGCGGATGAGCAAGTCGAGCTTTTCCGGCGTCATGACCAGGATCTCCGGCCTTTCGCTCAGCAACATGTCTTCAGTAGGGTCAAGCTCGAACACGGGGACGGCTGACTCCACCCGGGCGGATCGCCCTCCGAGGGCGACGCCTTCCAGATCCGCACGCAGGCGTCTTGTTATTTGCGTTACCAGTGCCCGCGTGGGGACGAGGTAGGCGACGGTCGACTCGGGATTGAGGGCAAGCGCCTGGATGATGGCGAACTCGGCGAGCAGCGTTTTGCCCGCACTCGTGGGCATTTGAACGCTTATCGCGCGTTGGAATGGATCCAGAAGGTTGGATCCCAGTGCCTCCCGCTGCGACCACCACAACTCGAGCACGGGATCGTCTCGATCGCGGCTTGTAAGATGATTCACGAACTCCCGCGCGGCCTGCGATAACCGGGTCGTATTGGACCAAATGCTCGCGCGCGCCATGGCGATTGTCACCGGCGCCAAGGTCTGAGATATCCGCGCGAGTCGCGAGTCCTCCTGCTGGCTAAGCAGGTGTCGAGAGTGCTCACCATGCCGCCGAAGAATTAAGGCAATGCGATCCGGGCTACCCGTACGGAGATATCCACCCAATTCGAGAAGTGCCTCGGCGAGGTGGTAGAGGCCCACCAGACGCTGGTGCACCGCTAGCCGCTCATAAAGAGGGTCGGAATCGCCCAGATGCTCTTGCCAGGCGATTTTTCCCGCCTCGTCCATACTGAGAAGGAAGCGCGGTCCTTCTGCCTCCTGCTCCTCCGTGGCGCTTGCCAAGAAGGCGGGCTCAGTCCCGGCTTGAAGGGCCCGAAGTTCGTTGAGTGCATCGAGCGCGGTGTCAATGTCAGCCCAGCCTCCTCCCTTGCGCGCTAGGTGCACGAGGGCACGTGTGGACTGCCAGATCAACCGCTCATCCCAGGGCGCTGGGGGTTCTCCAAACGTCAACCCCCAGTCGAGGTCAGTAAGGAGCTGCCGCAACTCAGGTTGCCGATTCGCCAAGACTCCTGAGGCGACCAATAGCCAAGCGTCCTCCACGCTCAGCGCGTGTTCCGCACGCGCCCACAATGTTCGGCGAGCGCGGAACGCGCGGGCGAAGATGTCGGCGACGTGGGCTTCGTCGGCCTCAGCGTTGAAGCTCTCCAAACCGAGAGTTTCGAAGCTCCATGCAATCTCCTCGAGGTCTAAGGTTCCTTCGCGAGGACCCGGACCTGTGAGGGCGTCGGAGACATAATCCTTCTCCGCCTCGCCAAGAGCCTCGTCCCCCCCTGCTTCCTCGAAGGCGCGAGCGTAGACCGCTATCCGATCTGCGAGGCTCACAGGGCCTCTTCCTCCGGACCAGGGAGGGCACCGTTGTCCTCGACAGGATTGAGGGCTGCTCGTGCGCGAAGGTACGCGCCGGCAGCCAGATCGAACAGATCGTCGTCCACACTGATCGTCAGAAACCGAATCCGAGAGGGATCAAACGATTCAGGCTCCGTCTCGAAAACGCCCGTGTCGTCCTCGTTCATCAGGGCTGTCGGTCGAAGGAGGACAGGCACCACAACGATGCGGTGGTCGAGCCGCTTCAGGAGATAGGTCGCGAGGATTCGTGCGCACTGAGGGACGAGCTCATCCTCTGCATGGTCGCGTAGCCAGGTGAGCTCCTGGATGAGCGCCCGTCGCGTCGTACAGAGCTCCTGAAGCTTCGTGGCCATCCCATCGACAACGCCGGGTGGCGAGAGGTTCGAGGTCGACCCCTTTACCTCGCCGAGGACAAGCGTGACAGACCCAACAGGTTCCTCGTCGGTGAAGCCGGCAACGTCTTCGAAGCCGGCAAGGTCAGCCCCGCGAGCCTGCTGGTCCGGGATCTCCTTCTCAGCAACCCTAGAAGCTGGGAGAACCGTCGCGAAGTGACTAGTCAACACGTCGGCCGCAACGATCTCGGCAAGCTCGCTTCGCTGCACATCCGTGTGCTTGGGTCGCCGTTCATCCCAACCGGCCGGGAGTAGTGCATCACGCAACTCCGCCAAGGCCTCTGCTATCTCGTCGTCACCGGGCGCCAGGTCGTCCCCACTGAAGAGGCGGAGCGCGTTGGCAGCATCCCGTAGCCGCCTCAACTCAGTATCGACGTCCATGTAGGCCCCCGTTATGAGCGCAGCTAGTTCGTCCGCAAGCGTGTCGGGTCTCGTGGGCGCAAGGCGTACGAAGAGGTGGTCGCCCACCTCCCGGGACGCGAGGATCTCGAACATGGGCACGGGTCGGTGACTCTAGTCCGTGCTCGTGACGAACCACGCAAGAATTCACAGCCTTGACCGGCAAGAGGGGCGGCAAAAAAGATCTGGCTCGGCTCGCTATCGTCTAGAAATGAACCGCCAAGCGGGCCTTTTCTAGTAGCGGGGGCAGGATTTGAACCCGCGACCTCCGGGTGACGCGCCGTGGGCTAGCGCAGACCAGGGATCCTGAGCAACGACAGCAAGGTGCGCACCGTGCGCTGCGGCTCGGGGCCCGACCGGGTAGCCATCCACGGCCAGCGCGTCTTCGCTGCGTCACAACATCGCATGCCCCTTCCCGCATCTCCCCGCCCTGGCGCCCTACTGTTCGGATCCGCCGAACCGTCACACCTGATCACGCGGGAAAAATCGCCGGGGATCTGGCTCCCAGCCTGCCTCAGTAAGATGGTCACGAATCGAACGAGCTTCCATCTGCCAAGCGCGACGCTGCCTCTCCGCTACATCGACGATCCGCTCGACCCATTCCCTGCCGAGTCCGTAAAACGCTTCGCCGAAGCTGAATTCTCCGGGAGCGTCCCTGTGGGCGGAAAGGGTGGCCCATCGCTCCGCTTGCACGTCAATATGCGCGTGCGCCTGGTTCCGTTCGTCGCGCACAAAGTCGTGAACCTCCGCATCTAGCGCGTCGCCTTCCCCCAAGTGACCCAGCGTGTTTGCGCGCGAGAACGGTCGCCAGTAACAGACGTAGAGGGCCGTCTCGAGAGCCCGCGCGAGCATCAGGTTCATCCCCTCCTCTGTATCGAGCTCGTGGAGGATCGCCAGGCCCGCCTCTTCCACCTGGTACATATCGCTGGCGCCGAGCAGGAGCATCATCATGCGGCGCTCCATGGCCTCTAGGTCCATTCCGCAAGATTAGGGACTAGACGTAGGAAGGATCGTGAGTCAGAACCGGGTTAAACCGGCCTCGAGCCCCCGTAGCTCAGTGGATAGAACAGCGGATCTCTCCGCCCGTGCACATGTGGCCACGAGCCAGCGGCGTCAGAGGTCAGTGCTAACCGAAACTTGACCATTCTCGATACTCGGCCCTTGCTGCGAAGAGTGTGGAAAACGCTTCAGGCAAAAGCTGGGCAAAACTCGGCGCAGCATGAATCTGCACTCACAAGAAGAAAGACCCTGTTACCAGGGCCTTTCGAGGTAGCGGGGGCAGGATTTGAACCTGCGACCTCCGGGTTATGAGCCCGGCGAGCTACCTGACTGCTCCACCCCGCGACGCGGGCGCCAGTATAGCGCGGCATATCCTCCCGCCGGGCGGCTCTGCCCCCTCGATCTACCCCCAGAACTCCATTGACGCCGGACTCCGAACCACCTCTCGCCGCGCGCCTGGCGGCGACGCTCTCCACCTACCGGCAGGCCTGGTGGATGGGCCTCGGCGCGCGGGCGTTTCTGGCCGAGCGGATCGACGGCGACGAGGCCCGCCGGCGCGCGCGCGAGCGCCTGGCCACGCGCGACCAGAGCCTCCTCTACGTCCTCGAGTCGTTCGTCTACCGGCACGAGGGCAGTCCCTACCTCAAGCTTCTGCGCTGGGCCGGAATCGAGCTCGGCGACCTTCGTGCCGAGGTGAAGGAGCACGGCGTCGAGCCGACGCTCGAGCGCCTCCGCGACGCCGGCGTCCGTGTGACCTTCGACGAGCTCCGAGGGCGGACTCCGATCGTCCGGAACGGCCTCGAGCTCGCGGCCCCGGCCGAGGCGTTCGACAATCCTTTTCTGCTCGGACGGCCGATCGGCGGGCGCTCGAGCGGCTCGAGCGGAACCGCACGCCGGGTCGCGCTCGACTGGGTCGGCCAGGCCGAAGAGGCGCCGGGCAACTACCTCATGTACGAGGCCCATCGCCTCCTCAACCGGCCGCTCGGGCTCTGGCTCGCGGGGCCGCCCGGGCTCGCCGGGCTGAATGCGCTCCTCGTCAACTCGAAACGCGCACACCCGCCCGAGGCCTGGTTCACGCCGGTTGCGCGCCCGCTCGGAGGAACCCACCTGCCCGGCCGCCTCTCGACACGCATTCTGCCGGCACTCGCCCGAACGACCGGCCTCAGGCTTCCGCGGCCCGAACCGGTTCCCGTGGGCGAGGAAGAAACGATCGCACGCTGGCTGGCAGATCGCGCGCCGGCGATCCTTCGCACCTCCGCGAGCGGCGCCGTCCGCGTCGCCGAGGCTTGCCGGCGAGGAGGGCACGACGTGGCGGGCTGCACCGCGCTCGTCGCAGGCGAGCCGCTGACGACCGCGAGACGAAAGGCGATCGAGGCCGCCGGCTTCGAGCTCGTCCCCCACTACGGCGCCTCGGAGATCAGCCTGGTCGCCGCCGGCTGCGCGCGACCCACCGCGGGTGACGACATGCACGTCTGCGTCGACCGGCTCGGGGTAGTCACGCAGCCCATCGAGACAGCGCCCGGCCACGTCGTGCAGAGCCTGCTCTTCACGACACTCTCGCGGGCACCGCGACTCGTGCTTCTGAACGCGGACATCGGCGACAACGCCAGGTTCGAGCGCCGCGACTGCGGGTGTCTGCTCGGGGAGCTCGGCTTCGACGTCCACGTCTCGAGCGTGCGGAGCCACGCGAAGCTGACCGGCGAGGGGATGGGCCTCGTCGCGGACGAGCTGGGCGACGCCGTCGCCGCTTGCCTCGAGGAAGTGGGCGGCGGCCCGAACGACTTTCAGTTCTGGGAGCGGCCGGACGAGGCCGGAACCCGCCTCGTGCTCGTCGTGTCGCCCGATCTTCGGCTCGACGAGGAGGCGTTCATGGAGGCGGTGCTCGAGGAGATCGGCCGAAGGGCGCCAGGCGGATCGCTGGTTGCCGAGACGTGGCGGCGGGCGGGGACATTCGAGCTCGTCCGCGAGAGGCCCAGGGCGACGGCCACGCTCAAGCTACCAACCGTGATCACGACCCCTTCCTAGCCGTCGTTACGATGCCTCGATGCCCTGGTGGACCTGGGTCGCGCTCGCTCTCTTCCTCGCGGTCGCGGTGGCCTCCGCGATCGTCGCCGTCGTGCTCTCGCTCCGCACTTACCGGGCGATCCGCGGCGTTCAGGCGGGGCTAGTCGCGGCAGTCGAGGGGCTCGCCGCCGACGCGGACGCTCTCGCAGCGCGGGCCGAGCGCGCCGCCGAGCGCGCCGAGGAGGTCGAGCGGCGCCTGGCGGACATCGAGCGCTCGACGGAGAAGCTGGGCGTCCTCAGGTGGGCGCTCGGCGACAGCCTCGACGCCCTCACCAGGCTTCGGCACGCCGTGCCGCACAAGTGACGCGCGTCGCGGTCGTCGACCTGGGAACGAACTCCACGCGCCTCCTCGTCGCCGACGTCGAGGGTGACGAGGTGCACGAGCTCGAGCGGCGCCTGGCCGTGACCCGGCTCGGCGAGGCCGTCGACGAGCGGCGCCGGCTCCTGCCGACGGCCATGGCTCGGGTCAGAAACGTGCTCGTCGACTATCGCCGGATCGCCGGGGAGCTCGAGTCCGAGCGGACGCTTGCCGTCGCGACGAGCGCGGTTCGCGACGCGGAGAACGGTGAGGCCTTCCTCGGCGAGATCGAATGGAGCTATGGCTTCGCGACGCAGCTCCTGACCGGCGAGGACGAAGCCCGGGCGACCTTCCGCGGCGTCGCAGCAGGCCGCTCGATTCGGCCCGGAACGGTCGTGGTGGACGTCGGTGGCGGCTCGACCGAGCTCATCGTGGGCGGCCCGGCCGGAGTCGGGTACCAGACGAGCCTCGACGCTCGGCTGCGTCCGGCTGACGGAGCGGTTCCTCGGCGGGGATCCGCCGAGCCGGGAGAGCTCGACGCATGCTCCGCCTACGCGCGGGACGTGCTCGCCGACGCGCTTCCGGGGGATCTGAGGCGACCGGCGCGATCGGGGTGGCGGGCACGGTGACGACGCTCGCCACGCTCGATCTCGGACTCGAGGAGGAGGATCCCGACGCTCGTCCACGGGCACCGGATCGGCACAGCGTGGCTCGAGACGACGCTGCGTGAGCTCGCGGGCCTACGAGTCGAGGAGATCGCCGCGTCGACCGGGCATCCATCCAGACCGCGCCCCTGTGATCGTGGCCGGGATCGTCGTCGTCCTCGAGACGCTCCGGCGCTTCGGCCTCGACGAGCTCGAGGTCAGCGAGCACGACCTCATGCACGGCGCCGCGCTCGCGGCCGCGGAGCTGCCGCCCGTCGCCGAGGGCGACGCGCCGCCGGGCGCCTACACCTGCTGCTGACCGGCCTCTGGCTCTGCTTCGGCGGGCTCGTCCTCGGCCATTCGGCGCAGGAGCGGGCCGCGCGCCAGGACGCCGAGGAAGCGCCCATCCTCGACGACGGCGATCCGCTCGAGGTCGTGCTCGCTCATGAGGCGAAGCGCCTCGTCGACCGGCTCATCGGGTCCGACCACCGTGACGTTCCCGTCCGCGACGTCGCCCGCGGTGGCGGCGGCAAGATCGGATGCCGGCCGCGAGCGCTGCCACGACGGACTCCGGCGTCACGCAGCCGACGAGCCGCTCGCCGTCGACGACGAGCACGCTCTCGACGTTTGGGTGCGTGAGGAGCTCCGCCGCTTCGCGGACGCCTGCGCCCGCCTGCGACCACGCGAGGGTCGGAGACGATCGCTTCGCGGACGTTCACGGGTAGATCCCGCGGGCGCTGAGCGCGTCGGCGACCTCGCGGATGCTCGTGACGAGCGCGGCGCGGCGCAGTGAGAGAGATTCCTCCTCGGAGAGCGACCACACACGGCTGAGCGCGTCGCGCATCAGGTCGGCCGAGGCGCGTGCGGATCTCCTCGCGTCCCCAGAAGAGGCGCTGGATGTCCTGCACCCACTCGAAGTACGACACCGCCACGCCGCCCGCGTTCGTGAGGATGTCCGGCAGAACCGGGATGCCGCGCTCGCCCAGGATCTCGTCCGCCTCGAGCGACGTCGGGCCGTTGGCACCCTCCGCGACGAGCCGCGCCGAAATCCGGCCCGCGTTCTCGCCCGTGACCTGGTTCTCAGTCGCCGCAAGGACGAGGACGTCGCAGGGCAGCTCGAGGAGCTCGGCGTTCGAGAGCGGCTCGGCCTCCGGATATCCGGCGAGATCGCCGTGCTCGGCGCGCCAGCCGTCGACGTCCGCGAGGTCGAGGCCCTCATCCCGGTGGAAGCCCCCCGCGATATCGGACACGGCGACGACCTTCGCGCCGCGCTCCGCCAGCTCGTGCGCGGCCACGGCACCGACCTTGCCGTAGCCCTGGACGACGCAGGTGGCGCCCTCGAGCGACCAGCCGAGCCGTTGCACCGCCTCCTCGACCACGATCACGACGCCGATCCCGGTCGCCTCGGGCCGGAGCACCGACCCGCCGACCGACAGCGGCTTCCCGGTGACGATCTCCGGGCACGGCGTGGCCGACCTGCATGGAGTACGTGTCCATCATCCACGCCATCGTCTGCTCGTCGGTCGCCATGTCGGGCGCCGGAATGTCGCGCTGGGGCCCGATGATCGGGAGGAGCTCCGAGGTGAACCGTCGCGTCAGTCGCTCGCGCTCTCCCTCGCGAAAGCTCGCGGGGGGCGCAGCGAACGCCACCCTTGGCGCCGCCGTACGGGCAGGCGGAGAAGCGCACACTTCCACGTCATCCACATGGCGAGCGCGGCGCACTCCCCGAGCGTGACCGCGGGGTCGTACCGGATGCCGCCCTTCGTGGGCCCGAGCACGCTCGAATGCTGTACGCGGTAGCCGGGGAAGACCGCCACCGTGCCGTTGTCCCGCCGCACCGGCACCGACACCGACAGGGTGCGCTCCGGGAACCGGAGTACCTCGGCGACGCCGGCCGGGATCCCGGCCGGCTCCAGGGCTCCGTCGAGCTGGCCGAGGGCCGTTCGGAAGAGCGGATCTTCGAGCTCGGGCGGGAGCGCCCCGGAGGGCGCGGCGGCTTCGGCGGTCCCGGCCACGGCGCGAGTCTACTTTCCGGCGTCCAGAGGCTCGACGAGGAGAACGAGGTCATCTCGGCCGATCACGCGGACGCTCAAGCCGGCGACGGCCCCCGCCTCGCAGCGCGCCTGCCAGAGCTCGCCCCCGAGCCGAACCTGACCGAGCGGACGACAGGGCTGGGTGACGACGGCCTCTGCTCCGAGGAGCGTCTCCGCGCCGACCTGGATCCTCCGGCGCCGAGAGAACCGGATCCAGAACACGGTCTCAGCGACCTCGAGCGCAGCCGCAGCAACCACGAGAACGAGACCCCATGGGCTGGGAACGAACAGAAACGCCGCGAGCACTGCTGCGATCAGGAGCACGCGAGCCGTGCTCCAGGCGTTCTGCCGGTCTGGCCCCGAAGTGCCGGGGGTGGGAGTCGAACCCACACTGGCTCTCGCCACGAGGATTTTAAGTCCCCTGCGTCTACCGTTCCGCCACCCCGGCTCAGCCAGCCTACTGAGCGCCGGGTGAGAGCGCCTCGATCGGGAAGGCCTCAGGTCCATCCCCCCGGTGGAGGTCGACGAAGCTCGAAAACGCCTCCTCGTCGAAGCGCGCGACAGGTCTGCAGATACGTCCAGGCCGTGAGGGTCACGCGGTCGGTGAGCGTCGGGTTCGGCTTCAAGCAGATCCTCCGGCAACTGACTGACGACGAGCCCGTTCGGATCCTCGCGATACCAGGTGAGGATCTGCTCCACGGTCGCGGTCGGAACCTCGGGCCCGTACTGGACGACCACGCCGCCGTGCTCGAGATTGTGGATGAGCTTCAGCTGCGGTACCGGCGCGTCGTATGTCCCCCAGACTGCCGGGGCGAGCGGATTCGGCTCGTGCGGCCCGCTCGTCGCAGGGGTCGAGTTGTACTCGAAGCCCTCGGGAACCTCGGTCACGTGCCTGGCGCCTTGAGAGGGAAAGGCCTCGCGCGTGCAGCCGGCTCGCTGGAGCGCCTCCCGAGCGTCGTCGTCACCGCCGATCAGGAACGAGCCGAGTCCCAGGATCAGGACAAGGAGGAGCGCGCCCCCCGCGATCAGATACCAGCGCCGGCGTCGGTCGTTCTTCGGCTGAACCCGGCGCTTTGGTGACTGAACTGGGCGGGGAGGCGCCGGGGTCTTCGATTTCTTGGCCACGGAGCAGGCGGAACGCTAGCAGCCTCCCTCCCTCATCAAGCGGTCGCACGGAGCTCCTCGGCGAAGAAATCCGAAACGGCGGAGAGATCCGACACGACTGGGCACGGCGGCAGCGCCTCGAGAAACCGCCGCCCGTAGGCGCGTGTGCGGATCCGGGGGTCGAGCACGGCGACGACACCCCGATCGTCGTGGCTCCTGATCGAGACGCCCGAACCCCTGACGGAGCTGGAGCACGGCGCTCGGTAGCGCATAGTCTGCGAACCAGTCGCCGCCCTCTCGCGCGATCCGCTCGCAACGCGCCTCCACGAGCGGATCCCCGGGGGCGGAGAACGGCAGCTTGTCGATGACGACGAGCGACAGAGACTCGCCGCTCACGTCAACCCCCTGCCAGAACGTCGCGGTCGCGAAGAGAACCGATTCGACCTGCTCCCGGAACTGTTCGAGCAGGCGCTCTCGCGGGGCATCTCCCTGGCAGAGAACGGGATACGGAAGCTCGGGGGCAACCCGCTCGACGAACGCGTCGAGCGCCCTGTAGGACGTAGTGAGCACGAGCGCGCGGCCGCGAGAGAGCCGGCAGAGCGCCGTCGACCTCGTCAGCGATGCGGTCGTAAGCGCCGGGCGCGCGCGGCTCGGGAAGGTCGCGTGGTGCGTAGAGCAGCGCCTGGGTTCGGTAGTCGTAGGGTGACTCCAGCAACAGCTCGCGAGCGTCCTCGAACCCCAAGCCGGCGACGGACGAGCGCCGGGCTCGAGCGTGGCCGAGACGAGGATGGCCGTCACGGGACGTTCCCAGAGCTCGTCACGCAGGATCTGCGAAACGTCGACGGGAGCCCATCCGACTGCGCCCGGCTCGGCCCACGAGACCCGGTCGGGGTCGTCGAGCGTCAGGCATGCCTCGAGGTCGTCAGCCACGACGAGCGCCCGGCGCCCGACCGCGTCCGCCTCATCCGAGACGCCCCTGAGTCCTTGCGCCAGCTCCCCTAGCGCTGCCGCGAGGACAAGAGCGGCGTCGAGGACTGGCGCGAGGGCGCCCGCTGTGAGCCGCGCCCGGCCCGAGGCGGGCTCGAGCTCCCCGAGCACGAGCACGCCGAGCCTGTCGATGTCGGCAGAGGGCTCGAAGCGGAGGCGCGGCATCCTGCTCGCGGCAGGCTCGCTCGGCGTCGCGCGCGAGTAGGCGAAGGCGCCCCAGCGAGACCCGTCCCGCCGAACCAGTTCGCGGCCACCTCCTCGAGCCGGTGCGCCTCGTCGAAGACGACGGCGTCGTGCTCGGGGAGGATCCCTGCGCCGTCCGTGCGCGACCGAATGCGCGACGTCCGCGAAGTAGAGCGCGTGATTGACGATCACGAGCTCGGCCTCCCCGGCAGCCTGCCGCGCACGCTTCGGAGTAGCACGTCGCCGTGACAGAGCAGCGACGGCCCAGGCAGCGATCACCCCCCACCGATAGCTCCGCCCAGAGCGAGTGGCTCGGCTCGAACGCGAGCTCGGCCCGGTCGCCCGATTCGGTCGCCGACACCCAGTCGCGCATCCGATCGAACTCCTGGGCGTCGGCGGCGGTTCGGAAGAGGGCGGGACCTGTACCCGCGAGGAGCTCGAGCCCGTGCAGGCTCTTGCGGCAGAGGTAGTTCTGCCGGCCCTTCAGGACAGTGCAGCGGACTTCGCGGCCGAGCGCCGCGGAGGCAGCCGGTACGTCCTTGGCGAGGAGCTGCTCCTGCAGGGCCTTGGTCGCGGTGGAGATGACGACGCGCTTGCCCGAGAGGAGTGCCGGGATCAGGTAGGCGAGACTCTTGCCGATGCCGGTCCCGGCCTCTGCGAGCAGGTTCTGCTCCGTTCCGAGCGCATGGTCGATCGCCTCGGCGAGCGCAGCCTGCTCGTGCCGCGGCTCGAACCCGGGCAAGGCGGCGGCGAGAGGACCGGAATGACCGAAGAAGGCACGCATGGGCTGGTTACGTTACGAGGGAGCCCGGTCATCATACGAACATGTGTTCCATCTTGTCTAGATGGCTTCTCTGGACGTGTCTCGAGCGCCCTCCGATGAAAAGCCCGCTCTTTGCGCGTTCCTCGTCCGAGACCTCTTGACGGGCAGACGAGGGAGGTCATAGGCTGCGCGAGCCAGATCCGGTAAGCCTCACGGCTCGCCGGATCTGGCGTTTTTTTGGGGTTCTCGCGGAACGTTTCCGCGCAACTGACAGGGAGGTACCCCGATGAGTTGGCTCGACAAGCTCCTAGGACGTGGCAAGCGAACAGCCGGCGAGGCTATGGACTCGCCCACTATGCGAGAAGAAGGTCGCCACCAAGAGGCGGCTGGACGTGCGGAAGAGACCGCCGAGCGCCACGAAGACCTCGCTCAGGGCGCCCGCGAGCGCGAGGCGCAGGAGCGGGCAGAGTCGGATCGCCCCACCCCCTGATCCAAGAGAGGTCCGTCCGACCCGAGGATCTAGCGTTCGTCGGTCCATGGTCGGACCGACGAACGAACTCGCTCTGTGACTGCCCTCGCGCTCGCGATCGGGCTTTCCCTCGGCGCGCTTGCGGCCTGGCTCGCGCTCCGCGGACGTGCCGCGGCGTTCGGCGACAGGACGCAGCGCCTCGAGGCCGAGCTTCGGGAGCGAACCGATCAGCTCGGCGCCGCGCGGGAGGATCTCGCGCGGGCGCACGCTTGCGGTCGAGCACGAGCGCGACGTCGGCAGCCGAGAAGCTCCGGCTCCTCGGCGAGGCGAAGGAGGAGCTCGCGAACGCCTTCAAGGCCCTCTCGGCCGACGCGCTGAGGACGAACAACTCCTCGTTCCTCGAGCTCGCAAGAGCGACGCTCGAGCGCTTTCAGACCCAGGCCAAGGACGACCTCGATCAGCGCCGGGTCGCCGTCGAGCACCTCGATCGCGCCGATCAAGGAGTCCCTGGCCAAGGTGGACGGCCAGATCCAGCACCTCGAGAAGGCACGTAGCGAGGCCTACGGCTCTCTCATGGGCCAGGTTCGGACGCTGGCCGAGTCCCAGGAGCGGCTTCGCGCCGAGACCGGAAACCTCGTCACCGCGCTCAGGGCGCCGGCCGTCCGCGGGCGCTGGGGCGAGATTCAGCTCCGGCGCGTCGTCGAGATGGCCGGCATGCTCTCGCACTGCGACTTCGTGGAGCAGGTGACGGCGAGCGTCGACGATCGCCGCCTGCGGCCCGATCTCGTGGTCAAGCTGCCCGGAGGCAAGAACGTCGTCGTCGACGCCAAGGTCCCCGCTCCAGGCGTACCTCGAGGCCGTCGAGGCGCAGGACGACGAGACCCGCGACGCGCGGCTCCGCGACCACGCGCGCCAGATCCGCCAGCACATGACGAAGCTGAGCCTGAAGAGCTACTGGGAGCAGTTCCAGCCGGCTCCCGAGTTCGTAGTCATGTTCATTCCCGGCGAGGCGTTCTACAGCGCCGCCCTGGAGCAGGATCCCGGACTGATCGAGGAAGGCGTGAGCCAGAGCGTCCTGCTCGCCACGCCGACGACCCTGATCGGAGTGCTAAAGGCCGTCGCCTACGGGTGGCACCAGGAGACAGTCGCCGAGAGCGCCCGGGCCGTCAGCCAACTGGGGAAAGAGCTCCATGGCCGGCTGGCCGTGCTCGGTGACCACATGGCGAAGCTCGGGCTCCAGCTCGATCGAGCCGTTTCGACGTACAACCAGACCGTCGGATCGCTCGAGCGCCGCGTCCTCCCGGCCGCACGGCGCTTCAGCGACCTCGGGGCCGGCGCCGGACGGGAAATCCCCGTCCTGGAGCCGATCGACAAGTCCGACGCAGGTTCCGCAGGCGCTCGAGTTGACGGGTGGCCCAGCGCCCGTCCTTCCCGAGGTCGACGTCGCGGCTCCCGAGCGCGACGCGGCTTAGCCGGAGCTCAAGCTTCAGTAGCGCAGGAGCGCGCCGATGCCCTCGAGGGGCTCGAGGTCGTGGTCGTGGCGGACCGCCCAGACGTTCCCGCCGTGCGTCAGCGTCTGGTGCACGACGAGGTCGAGGCCGTCCGAGCCGCTCCTCGAGCGCTGTGCCGTCGAGCGGACACTTCCCGGCCTTCGCAGCCAGTCGGCCGCAGGCTGGGCAGCGCCACGCGACGGCTCGGCTCGCGATCCTGACCAGGAGCGAGTCTCGACGCGACCGTCCGACGCAGCCTCGAGCGTCGTCCTCCCAGCCCGCCAGACGCACGCCCACCACGTCCGACCTCCTCTCGCCAGCGCTCGATCGTCGCACGCTCCTCCGTCGCCCGCCATTGCTCGAGCACCGGTAGGCGAGACCTCGAGGAGCTGGGCGGGAGACGCATGGGCCTCGGCGCGTGGTCTCGGCCGATGACCGCGTGGCCGACTCTCTGCGAGAGCAGCTCCGTCAGAACTCGGCCCATGTCTCGTCCGTTGCGACGACAATCACTCGCAGACCGCGCTCGCGGCGAACGATCGAGTCCAGGTGCTCTGCTACCTCGCGTAGGTGCTCGAGCGCAAGGTTGTCGATGTGACGCTGATAGCGCGCCTGCGACCAGCCCGCCCTGATCGTGCCGGCGCGGCTGGTACTCGGAGAGGTTCTCCACCTCCTCGAGCGCGCCCGCGCGGAGCCGGAAGATGTCGCCGCGCTCTCGGCTGACCGCGACCACGAGCGCGCCCTCGCCGCGCCCCACGAGCGGAACGAGCGGAGCGAGGTACAGCGCCGGTCGAGACCCGGATCTCGTCCTCGACCGCCTCGGTCAGGGGAAGCGCTCGCCACACGTTGTCGAGCCCGGCCGCGAAGACGGCGAGGCCCGTGGGCACCGTCGCGGACGAACTCGTCGTCGCAGAACGCTCTGGATGCGCTCGAAGTCGGCCCGCAGGCGCCTGGCGCTGCGCGTGACTGAGCTCGCCCGGCTCTGACGCTCCTCGCGCCTTCGCGCCCTCGTCGAGCAGCGAGCGGATACGGGTGTGCGACGTCGCGCCGGTGTCGGAGCGACGCTCGGGTCGAGGTTGAGGTAGAGGCTGACCGCACAGCCCTTCTCGGCCTCGAACTCGGCGAGATCTCTGAGCTCGTCCCAGGTGATCGTCCGTGCCATTCGCGCGCTCCGAGTCTCCGCTGCCGCTGGGCGTAGAACCTACACCGAGCGGGAAACAACAGACGTCACCCCGTCGTTTAATCTGTCGAGGCTCCAAGCGTGAGCCCAAGCCTTCCGATGAGAGAGGGACTGAGTGGCCGAAACGAACGTGCGTCAGGTGATCATCATCGGCGGCGGCCCCGCCGGCTACACGGCTGCGCTCTACACGGCCCGAGCCAACCTGAACCCGCTCGTGATCGAGGGCTTCGCGTGGGGCGGTCAGCTCATGATCACGAGCGACGTCGAGAACTATCCGGGCTATCCCGAGGGGGTCCTCGGGCCGCAGATGATGCAGGAGTTTCGAACGCAGGCAGCCCGATTCGGCACGGAGTTCATCACCGACGACGTCACGCGAGTCGACTTCTCGGAGCAGCCCTACCGCGTCTGGGTCGGCGACACCGAGTACCAGGCCGAGACGGTCATCGTCGCGACGGGCGCGGTCGCGCGGCAACTCGGGCTCGAGTCGGAGCAGAAGCTTCAGGGTGCCGGCGTCTCGTACTGCGCGGTGTGCGACGCGGCGTTCTTCAAGGATCGAGAAGTCGTCGTCGTCGGGCGGCGGCGACTCGGCGATGGAGGAGGCCGTCTACCTGGCGAAGTTCGCGAGCAAGGTCACGCTCGTGCATCGGCGCGAGGTCGTTCCGGGCGTCGCCGATCATGGTCGACCGAGCGCGCGCCAACGACAAGATCGAGTTCATGCTCGGACACGGTCGTCGAGGAGGTTCGCGACACCGACGCCGGTCGAGTCACGTCGGTCCTGGTTCGGAACGTCAAGACGCGACGAGATGACCGAGATCCCGGCGGACGGAGTCTTCGTCGCAATCGGACACGATCCCGTCGACGGAGCTCTTCCGCGGCCAGCTCGACATGGACGAGGCCGGCTACATCCTCACGGACGGGCAAGTCGACGCGGACCAACGTCGAGGGCGTGTTCGCGGCGGGCGACGTGCAGGATCACGTCTACCGTCAGGCCGTCACCGCGGCCGGCTCCGGCTGTCAGGCGGCGCTCGACGCGGAGCGCTATCTCGCGGCGCGCGAAGGCGGCTCGACACCTGCCGACGTGGCTGACGAGGCGCTCGCAACGCCGACCAACTGGTAGCAGCACGCGGACGCGGCGGGATGCCGCAGGGGCGCCTAGCTACCATCGGCGCGTGCCGTACTTCATCTGCCCGAACTGCCGCCGGCGCTCGGTCGACCACGATCGGCCGCGAAGGCCTGAGCGACCGACCGGTCGGCTGTCGCTCACTGCGGTTTCGGCTTCCTCTTCGAGCTCCTCGACGACTACTACCCGGCGCCGGGCACCGGGTTCGTCGTCTGCGACTCGGAGCGCCGGGTTCTCGCGGCCGGGCAGGGCGTCTTCGAGCTCACGGGCTTTCGCGAGCACGACCTGCTCGGACGTGACGTGATCGATGCTCTCGCAGCTGAACGGAGCGGCGAGCAGAACCCTGCGGCGCTGGCCGTCGAATGGGGCGTCCGGCAGCTCGACAAGCACCTGCCCCTTCGGACTCGGTCGGGTGTCGTGAAGCAGGTGCGGGTCGACTTCTTTCCGGCGTACGACGAGGACGGCGGCCTCCTCGTCGCCCTCACGCCGCTCTAGGCGGCCCGAACGGCTCGGCCGACGTTCGGCGTCGCGGGACCGAGCTCGGCCTCAGCCTGAGCGCTCGGCGAGCCGGCGCTTCGACCCAGGCCTGGAGCTCGCGGAGCGCCGCGAGCGCCGCGGTGAGCTCGACGACTTCCTCGCGCTCGGCGCGAACGTCGGCGGCGCTGAGGGCGCCGACCTGCTCGAGGCGCTCGACCGTGCCGGCGCGAGAGCGTGCGCCGCGCCTCCCGTTCGATCGCCGCCTGGCGAATGCGGTCGCGCGCTCGCTCGAGCCGGGCCTCGAGAGCTGCGGAGCGTGCGGCGACGACGTCGGCGAAGAGCGCGAGGTCGACCGTTCGCATCGTGCCGACGCTAGGCCGCTCGCGCGCACGAGTGGGTGTCGTCCGGAGCCGAGGGTGTCAGCGAGCGTGTGCCGAATCGACACGGCTCGACGGGCAGAGGTCGGAGACGACGCAGTCGTGGCAGCGGGGTGCGCGGGCGACGCAGACGCGTCGTCCGTGCCAGATCAGGAGGTGCGGGAACCGAGCCCAGTCCTCTCGTGGAACGAGCCGCTTCAGGTCGAGCCTCGATCTTGACCGGATCCTCCTGACGGGTGAAGCCGAGGCGCTGAGAGAGTCGGCGCACATGCGTGTCGACGACGATGCCCTGCGTCGCGCCGCGCTCCGGCGGCGACGACGTTCGCCGTCTTCCGCCCCACCCCTGGAAGTCGGACCAGCTCCTCGATCGCGATCGGCACCTGGCCGTCGAACTCCTCGATCAGCATCGCCATGGCGCCGCGCAGGTTTCGCGCCTTCTGGCGGAACGTTCCGGTCGGCCTGATGTCTGCCTCGAGCTCTTCGAGCGGAACGGCGAGGTAGTCCTCAGGCAGCTTCGGTACTTGCGAAAGAGCTGCTCGTGACGCGGTTCACCGTGACGTCGGTCGTCTGGGCGGAGAGCATGACGGCGACCAGCAGCTCGAGATCGTCCAGGAACCGGAGCGCGATCACCGCGTCCGGGTGCTCGCGGGCGAGGCGCTCGATCACCGGCCGGATGCGCGCTCGCTTGGGCCCGACACGCCGGCGCGCCTCGTGGACGTAGCTTCGGCGCGTCCCCGGCATGGGCGAATTCTGTCGCGCAGTGGGCGGCGACGCGTCGCCAGACGTGAGTTTTCGCGCGCGCGTCTGAGCTCGGGTCCCGACCCTCCCCCTGCTCACGCACGAGCGTACCGCCGAGATACGCGCCTGTGTGTGCCGTTCGGGATGTGACGCCTAGGAGTCGTTACGACATTTGCCTAGGCGGCGGAAGGCGTGGCGCGAGCGCGGGCTTCGCGTACGCCCCTAGGCCTACGCCACCGTGTGCAGCCGCGGGCCCGCACACACGACGTCCAGAGCGGGACAGCCGGGGCAGGCGAACTCGCTCGGCGTCGGACGAAAGTCGCCCGCGTGAATCCGGTCGATCGCGGCGCTCAGCTCGGCTTCGAGCGCCGCCAGTCTCGTCGCGCTCGAACGTCGTCGACGACCGGCTCGCTCGGGACGCTCGAGGAAGACGTACGTCACCTCCACCGCGTCCGCTCCGGCCCGGAACGCCGCCAGCGCGTAGACGAGTCGCTGGAGCCGGTACTCCGCCTCGACGACCTCGTCCGGCGCATGCTCCTCGAGACGGTTCGTCTTGTAGTCGACGACGAGCGCCGCGGCCGTCCGACAGCGCGAACAGCGTCGAGCCGCCCGTGGAGGAGAACTCCGTCATGCTCGAACGCGAAGCCGAGCTCGGGCCGCACGCCGTCGAGCCGTCGCGCAGCCGCGCCGGCGAGCGGCGAGCTCGTGCCACGCGGCGACGAGCGACTCGACCCGAGCCAGATCGTCCTCGGTCGCCGCCGGGTAGCGGGCCAGCACGCGGTCGCGGATCTCCTCCGGCTCGCGCATCGACCTCGAGCAGGACGTGGACCGCATCGCCGATCTCCGTCGCCGCGAGCCCGTCCGCGCGCTCCGGCACCTCGTCCCGCACCGTCCGCCGGCCGACAGCCCGACGATCCGCTCGGCGAAGAACCGGTACGAGCAGCGGTCGAAGAGCGCCAGCGCGCTGTACGAGAGACGGCTCACACGGTCGCCCGGCGGTTGCGAGCGGGCGGCAGGAGCTCGGGCAGCGTCGGCGCGATCCGGGCAGAGCCCGACTCGTCGGCGACGAACAGCTCGAGCTGTGCCGCGCCGCTCGCACCGGGCGGCCTCGAGCGTCGGCCCGCTCCGCCGACGCCTCCACGTCCGCGACGCCGGCGATCGACCCGCAGAAGCGACGCGGGCGTCGTCCCGCGCTCGAGCTCGACGGGCTCGGCGTCAGCCTCCCCGAGACCCACGCTCCAGACGCTCGCAGGAGCCAGGCGAGCGGCGCCCGCGCGTCGCGGCGGCTCGACGGGTCGATTGCGCCGGAGACGATCAGCCGGTCGATCGCCCGCGTCATCGCCACGTAGAGAAGGCGCCGGCTCTCGGCCTCGTCGGCCGCGCGCTCGGCCTCCTTCACGTCGCCGTACTCGAAGACCCCCGCCGCCTGCCCGGTCACCGGGTTCACGAAGCGGAAGCCGAAGCGCCCGTCCGGCAGGCAGAGGATCTCGTCCGGAGACGGTGCAGGAGCGGCGCGCCCGCGTCTGCGAGCACGACGACCTTGAACTCGAGCCCCTTGGCCGCGTGGACGGTCAGGAGCCGGATGGCGTCGCCGCCCTCCTCCTCGGCGACCGCCTCGACCTCCTTGCGCCCCGGCGGCCTCCCGGTCGCGGAGGAAGCGCACGAAGCCCTCGATGTCCGGCCCGCGGAGCTCCTCGTACGACCGCGCGAGGCGCGCGAGCTTGCGGAGGTTCGCGTAGCGGCGCCGGCCGTCCCAGCGGGCCAGCACGGCCAGGTCGTAGTCGTGCTCGACGAGGATCCGCTCGCAGAGCCGCTCGAGCCCGAGCCGCGCGGCCGCCTTCGCGAGCCGGTCGTATCGCTGGCGAAACGCCTCGAAGAGCCGCCGGTCGCGCGCGTCGAGCGACGTCGGGAAGCTCGCGCTCGAGCCCGACGAAGAGCGGTCGCCGGCCGGCCGCCCGCCGAAGGAGGACGAGCGCGTCGTTCGAGACGCCGACGAAGGGCGATGCGAGCACGGTCACGAGCGCCTCGTCGTCGTAGCGGTTGTGCAGGAGCCGGAGATAGGCAAGCAGGTCGACGACCTGCTGCTGGCCGAAGTAGCCGCGGCCCGCGGCCCGGTGGGTCGGCAGCCCTTCCTGGCGGAGCGCCTCCTCGTAGCGCTCGGCCTCCGTTCCGGCCATGAAGAGGAGCACGATCTCGCCGGGCGTCGCCTCGCCGGCGTCCACGAGCTGCCGGACCCGCCGCGCGAGGTGCCGCGCCTCGGCGACGCGCCAGTGGACGTCCGTGCCCCGGTAGGCCGACTTGTCGGTGACGAGGAGCTCGACGCCCGGGCCGAAGAGCGGCTCCGGGAACCGGCCGGCGGCGACGAGCGGCTCGAAGTCGCCGCCGAACTCCGTCCCGAAGACGTGGTTCACGACGGAGAGCACCTCGGGCCGTGAGCGATAGTTCCTGCGTCAGCGCGACCACGCCCTCGCTCGACGCTCGCCGCTCGCGAAAGACCGCGACGTCGGCATGGCGGAAGCGGTAGATCGACTGGAACTCGTCGCCGACGAAGAAGAGCTCCTCGGCGCCCAGCAGGTCGACGAGCTCGCACTGGAGCCGGTTCGTGTCCTGGAACTCGTCGACCATGACCGACCGGAAGCGCCAGCTCGCGCGCTCGCGAACGTCGGGACGCTCCGGAGGAGGTCGCGGGCGCGGAGCTGGAGATCCTCGAAGTCGAGCGCCGACTCGCCGCCTTTGCCCCTGGCGTAGGCGCGGTCGAAGCCGCCGCAGCAGCTCCTCGAGAAGCTCGCGGTCGCGAGCCGCGACCTCCTCGAGAGCGGCGCTCTCGACCGCCGCAAGCGCCTCGTTGTACCCGGCGAACCGCTCGGGCTCGGCCGACTCGACCCGCAGCTCCGCCAGATCGAGGAGACGCTCCGGCGGCCGGCAGCGGCGAGAGGAGCTCGAGCGCTGCCTCGACGGTCGGAGGCTCCTCACGCCCGTCGGCCGGCGAGCGTGATCCGCGCCGTCTCCTCGAGCTCGGCGACGCGCTCGGCGAGCCGACTCCCTTCGCCCGCCTCGAGGACGAGCGGTCGTCCGCCGGAGCGCAGCCGCTCGAAGACGCCGCGCAGCATGCGACCGAGCCGCGTCGGCGCCGTACGTCGCGAGAAGCCGCACGCGGTCGGGATCACGCCCGGCACAGAACTCCGCGAGCGCGGCGTCGAAGGCCTCGGTCGCGAAGCACGCGCGCCTGGCTCTCGTCGAGAACCCGGAAGCGCGGGTCGAGTCCGGCCTCGAACGGATGGTTGCGAAGGAGGCGCGAGCAGAAGCCGTGGATGGTCGAGATCCAGGCGCGGTCGACCTCGCGCACGAGGTCGGGCCGCTCGAGCTCGGCGAAGCGGTCGCGGATCCGAGCCCGGAGCTCGCCGGCCGCGCGCTCCGTGTAGGTGATCACGAGGACGCGAGTCGACCGAGAGGCCGCGCTCGCAGACGGCCTGGACGAACCGCTCGACGAGAACGGTCGTCTTGCCCGTGCCCGGCGCCCGCGGAGACGAAGACGACCCGGACTCCTCGATCGCGCGGGCCTGCTCGGGGTTGGCGCCCTGACCTCGGCTCGGCGTCGCGCTCACGCCCGCGGCACCCGGCACATCGGCCAGCGGTCGCACCAGGTCGGGCACTCGCCGCGCCGCGGGTCGTGCTTCACGTCGCCCGCACGGATCCGCTCCACGGCCGAGCTCGCGCCCGCTCCTTGGCGCTCTCGACGCGGCCCCAGAACTCCTCGTCGGAGAGGTAGTCGGCGCCGCTTCAGACCGGGCACCTCCTGGGCGGCGGCGTCCGCGAGCACGAGCCCGCGCGCCTCGCGCGAGCCCGCGAGCGCCCGGTAGAGGCCGCCGAGCGGCTCGATGCCGACCAGATCGCGCAAGCGCGAGGACGTAGAGCGGAACCTGCAGCCGGCCCTCGGACTCGATCTGCGCCGCGGAGTGCGAGGTCTTGCCCGACTTGTAGTCCTGGACGATCCCGCGCGCGCTGAACGGATCGACGTCGATCCGGTCGATCTTTCCGGAGACCGTGAAGCCGCCGAGATCGAGGCCGCGCTGGAGCTCGACCGGCGCGCTCGCCGATCCGAAGGCCACCTCGAAGCGCCGCGGGACGAGCGGGAAGCCGAGCTCGAGCTCCTGCCGGACGAACTGCTCGAGATCGCGCGCGAGGCCGCCCTCGAGCTCGAGCAGCTCGACCTCGGAGAGCTCGATCCGGACCTGGCCCGCGATCGCCTCGCCGAGGCACTCGCGCAGGAACTCGAGCGCCTCGTCCAGCCGGTCGGCGTCGACCTGATCGATGCCGAGCCGCTTCGGCAGGCCCGAGTAGAACCGGTAGAGGGCCTGGTGGGCGACCGAGCCGCGCAGTCGCGCGTCCACCTCGGCGTCGATCGTCTTCGGGTCGACGACCCGGTCGACGAGCCACATCGAGGAGCAGTCCCCGAACGTCTCGAGCTCGGTCGCCGAGAAGCGCATCCGCTCGCGAAGCTCGGCGAGAACGGCCGGATGCGTCAGCCGGGTCGGGCGCGAGAACGCCTCGAGCGCGCGCTCGATCCTGCGCTCCCAGCCGTTCGCCGCGGCGAGTGCCCGCGCCTCGCCGCGCGTCGGCGGCCGCCAGCGCCGCCGCGGCGCGCAGCCGCTCACGCTCGGTCGGCGCGCGGTCGACCTCCCACGAGAGCGCGGAGAGCGGACGCCGGCGCGTCCAGCGCGCCACCTCGTCCGGATCGAAGCGCGACGCGGACCTCCTCCCAGAAGGGGCTCGGCTCCCGCGGTCGGCCGTCGTCGGTGGCCGCCTCGCGCGCGAGCGTGAGCCGCCGCCACGCACGGGTGCAGGCGGTGTAGAAGAGGTAGCGGTCACGCGCGAGCGGATCGGGGCGGACGAGGCGGCGGTTGCGCCCCGCTGCCTCGAGCGCCGCCCGCGCCTCGTCCGGGAGGAACGGCGTCTCGCTCGCCCGCCGCGGGAAGGTGCCCTCCTCGAGGCCGACCAGGAAGACCGCCTGGAAGCGGCGCGTCCGCGCACGCAGGAGATCGAGGACGGCGACGCGGCCGGGGTCGCGGGTTCCACGCAGGCGGACGGGCGCACGCTCGAGCGCGGCCGACGACGACCTCGTCGGCTGAGACGGCCGCCGAGGCTCTGCCAGCCCAGCGAGCTCCTCCGCCACGTCGCTCGACCGCCTCGCGGGCGCGGAGGTCGAGCCGCGCGTCCTCGCCGATCGGGGGCCGCTCGAGCCCGTAGGCGGCCCGGAGCATCGTCTGCGCGAGCGCGCGAACCAGCTCGGGCGGCGAGCGGCCCTCGCACCGCGCGCAGCTCGTCGAGAGCGGGGATCCCGTGGCCGAGCAGCTTTCGCGTCTCCTCCTCGACTCGAGCCGGCTCCGAGACCGCGCGCCCGCGCAGGCGTCCCTCGACGAAGTCGGCCCGGGTACGAGGCAGGCCCGAGTACGGAGAGCGGAGGAAGGAGAAGAGCTCGCGGCGGCCACCGCCGAGCCAGGCGAAGCGGAGGAGCCCGAGGAGCGCGTGACCGAAGGCTGTCCGTCCGAGCGGCACGCGGCCCTCGAGTGCAAAGGGGATCGCCGAGCTCCGCGAAGACGGTCTCGAGCGGCGCACGGATCCGCTCGACGCTCGGACACGACGACCGCGATCTCTTCCGGGGAGTCCCGTCGCGGACGAGCGCCAGGATCTCCTCGCCGACGAGCTCGAGGACGGCTCGCGCGCCGGCCGCCTCGAGAAAGCGCACCGCGCCGTCGAGCGGCGGCGGTCCTGCGGCGCTCGCCTCCGTGAAGAGCGTGCGCTCCAGGTGCGCGAGCGCAGGCGCGTCGTACCAGCGCTGGGCCGGCAGCTCCTCGACCCTTCCGTCCGCCAGCCCGGCCAGATCGGACGCCGTCCGCTCGAGCGACGCGAAGACGGCGCGACCGGGCTCGTACGGGAGCGACACGGTCACATCTGCCCGGGCGGCGAGTGCCTCGAGGAGCGTCCACTGCGCGCCCGTCAGGTCCTCGAAGCCGTAGGCGAGGACGGGCGTTCGGTCCCAGGCCGCCAGATCGGAGCCGACGAGCTCGGCTGCCCGAGCCCGCTCCAGCTCTCGATCCGAGTGCCCGAGCCGGTCGAGCTCGGTGCGATAGGCGGAGTAGAGCCCTGCGAGGTCGCCCTCGAGCTCGTCCGGGGAGAGCAGTGCGGACTCGACGTCGGAGACCGCCTCGCCGAGCGAGTCGGCAAAGCCCGGAAAGCGTGCGGAGGCGCTGAGGCCGTTGAGCGACGCCGAGGCGACGACGCGCTGGAGGAGAAGCGAGCGCTGGAGCGCTCCCACGACCGGACGGCGCTCGGCCTGCGCCTGCGGTCCGGCGTTTTCGAGCACGCGGCGGAAGAGGTCGTCGAAGGTGCCGATCTGCCCGCCCAGGAGGCCGCCTGCACGGGCAATCAGCTCGCGCTCGACGCGCTCCACGTCGCCCCGGTTCGGGACGACGAGAAAGGGCTCTCGGTCGAGTGCGGCGAGGTATCGATCGAGAAGACGGGCAACCTTGCCGGCGTTCGCCGGGCCGACGAGAAGCGCCAGCGGCATTCGCCCCAGTCTACTCCGGTACCCGGCCGCCTCCTGGAGGCCGCGTTCGCGCCTCAGTCGTCTAGCGGCGCCGTTGTGTCAGCTGGGGAGTGAACAGGCGCGGGGATACACTCGCCGCCGTGCAGACCTCGACCATCGTCGTCCTCGAGGGGGACGAGACCGGCCAGGAGCTGCTCGAGGAGGCGCTCCGGGTCCTCGCTCCCGATGTGACCGGAGTCGAGCTCGAGCTCCCGCGCTTCGATCTCTCGCTCGAGTCGCGGCGCCGGACGGAAAACCAGGTCGTCTTCGAGGCGGCTGCGGCGATCCGGGAGGCGGGGCTCGGGCTCAAGGCCGCAACGGTGACGCCCGAGGGCAAAGGCGACGTGGGGAGCCCGAACCGGATCCTGCGGGAGGAGATCGGCGGCCACGTAATCGTCCGGACCGGACGGCGCATCCCGGGGGTGGTTCCGATCGGGGGTGCGCACTTTCCGATCTCTGTCGTCCGGATGGCGGTCGGGGACGCCTACGGAGCAAAGGAGTGGCGCGAGGGCGAAGGCGAGGAGGAGGTCGCCTTCCGGACGGAGCGGATCGAGCGCCGCATCTGCCGGGCCGTCGCCGAGTTCTCCTTCCTCCACGCCGAGCGGATGCGGGCCAAGGTCTTCGGCGGCCCCAAGTACACGGTCAGCCCTGTCTACGAGGGGATGCTGAAGGAGGAGATGGACGCCGCGGCCGCCCGCCATCCCGACGTCCCTTACGAGCCGCAGCTGATCGATGCGACCTTCGCCCTCCTGATCGGCGCTGCGGGCGACCCGCTCGTCATCCCGGCGTTGAACCGGGACGGCGACATCCTCTCCGACCTCGTGCTGCCGCTCTTCGGCTCCATCGCGGGCTCGGAATCGCTGCTCGTCGCTTTTGACGACGCCTACAACCCGCGCGCCCTCATGGCCGAAGCCGCCCACGGGACGGCCCCCGCCCTCTTCGGCAAGAACGTCGCGAACCCGATGGCGATGATCCTCGCGGCCGCAGCGCTCCTCTCCCACATCGACGCGCCAGAGGCGCACGCCGCCGGGCGCGCGATCCGGGAGGCGGCTCTCGAGTCCGTCTCGAGCGGGATCCGGACCGCCGACCTCGGCGGACACTCCTCGACGAGCGAGTTCACCGACGAGGTCGTCCGGCGGGCGCAGTCGAAGCTCGAGATCTGGGCGACGCTAGGGGACACCTGACCGGACGACGTGCGAGGGGTCAGTGCGTACCTGAGGAGCCTCGATCCGCGCCTGCCGCGGGCCGTCTGGACGATGGAGGCAGGCGGGCTCGCGAACGCCTTCGGGAACGGCGTCGCCTTCCCGTTCATCGTCATCTACCTGCATTCCGTCCGCGACATCAGCCTCGCGACCGCCGGCTTCGTCCTCGCCTTCCACTCGCTCGTGAGCCTCGCGACCGGGCCGGCCGTCGGCGCCATCATCGACCGGGTCGGCGGCCGGCTGACGCTCGCCGCCGCGCTCGTCCTCCTGGCCGCGGGCTGGGGTCTCTTTCCGCTCGTGCGTGAGCCGTGGCACGCATTTCTCTTCGCCGGCATCGCAGGGCTTGGCAACGGCGGGTTCTGGCCGAGCCAGTCCACCCTCCTCGCCGGGCTGACTCCGCAGCCGCGACGGCATGCCGCCTACGCGCTGCAGCGCGTGACGCGGAACCTCGGGATCGGACTCGGAGGAGTGGCCGGAGGACTGATCGCGACCACGTCGGACCCCGGCACCTTCACGGTTCTCTTTCTCGTCGACGCGGTGACGTTCCTCGTGTTCGCCGCGATCCTGGTGCGGGTCCCGGAGCCCGAGCTGCCGCCGTCTGAGCCCGATTCTGTCCCGGGGCGATACCGCGACGTCCTCAAGCACTCGGTCTTCGTCCGCCTCGTCGGTCTCAACGTCGTCTTCGTGACCGCGGGGTACGCCCAGATCGAGCTCCTTCCGGTCTTCGCCCACGAGGAAGCGGGTGTGAGCGAGACGGCGATCGGCCTCATCTTCCTCGTCAACACGCTGACGATCGTCCTGGCGCAGCTGCCGGTGGCGCGACTCCTCGAGGGACGGCGGCGCATGGTCGCGCTCGCCGTCATGACGGCCCTCTGGGCGTCGGCCTGGCTCCTCGTCTTCGGAGGCGGCCTCTGGTTCGAGGCGGCGGCGGCGGCCGTCGCGTTCGCCTTCGCGGTCGTCGTCTTCGGGCTGGGCGAATGCTTCCAGGGCCCGACCCAGGGCGCCCTCGTCGCCGACCTCGCGCCGCCCCGGCTCCGAGGGCGCTACATGGCCGTCTCGACCACGTCCTGGGACATCGGCTTCATCATCGGCCCGGCTGTCGGAGGCGTCGTCCTCCAGCACGAGCCCTACGCGCTCTGGCCCCTCGCAGCCGGGCTCTGTCTCGTAGCCGGCGTGGGCGCGCTGCGGCTGGAACGGCTCATCCCGCGGCAGCTTCGCCTGACGCCCGCCTAGCTAGGAGGCTTTGGCGGAAAAGCCGTTGAGCCGACGGGCCGCGCGCGGCTACGCTCGGCGCAATGGGCCCGGACGAGCGGGCGTGGCGCAAAGACGCTCCGATCCTCATCGCCGAGTGCGCGACCGCGTGGTCGCTCGAGCTAGGCGAGCCGTTCGCAGGCGCAACCACGCCGGTCGTGCTGCCGGCGAGCCTCCCCGACCGAGGCGAGGCGATCCTCAAGGTCTCCTGTCCGCACCGCGAGAGCGAGCACGAGGCGGCTGCGCTCGCCCGGTGGGACGGCGACGGCGCGGTGCAGTTGCTGGCCCACGACCCGGCCCGAGGAGCGCTCCTCGTCGAGCGCTGCAGGCCCGGAACGGCGCTCACCGAGCTCGAGCCGGACGCGGCTCTCGACGTTGTGGCCGGGCTCCTGCCGCGGCTCTGGGTCTCCGCGGCCGAGCCGTTTCGGCCCCTGTCCGAGGAGGCGGCCTGGTGGGCCGCTTACCTCCCGGAGCGGTGGCGCGACGCGGGCCGGCCGTTCGAGGAGGCACTCCTCGATGCCGCCCTGGAGGCCCTGGCGGTTCTCCCGCCGACGCAGGGGCAGCAGGTGCTCGTCCACCAGGACCTCCATCCGGGCAACGTCCTTCGCGCCGAGCGGGAGCCCTGGCTCGTCATCGATCCGAAGCCACTCCGCGGCGAACGCGAGTTCGGGCTTGCGCCCGTCGTGCGCGCGCCGGAGCTCGGGCACTCGGAGCGCGCCGTTCGCCGCCGCCTCGACCGGCTGACTGGAGAGCTCGGGCTCGACCGCGAGCGGACCAGGCTCTGGGCACTCGCCCAGACCGTCGCCTGGGCATTTGACAGCCAGGTCCTCCGCCGGCACGTGGAGACGGCGCGCTGGCTCGCGAGGGCCTGACGGCTAGCGCTGGTCGAGCGGCGGGTTCTGCACGTCGTGCGCGGTCGCGTACTCGTCGACCAGCTGGTTCACGACGTCCATGCCCTCGCCGTAGGCGTAGTTGATCTTGACGAAGGGCTCCCATTTCTCCGGCAGAGCGTCCTCGGGGAAGATCGCCTCGACCGGGCACTCGGGCTCGCACGCCCCGCAGTCGATGCACTCCTCCGGGTCGATCACGAGCATCCGGTCGGCCTGGTGGATGCAGTCCACCGGGCAGACGTCGACGCACGAGAGGTCTTTGATGTCGATGCAGGGCTCTCCGATGATGTAGGTCATCGCGCGGCTCAGTCTAAGGACTCGGCCGCGCGTTAGAAGCGGCTAGCCGACGAGCTCGTCGACGAGCTGCGGAGCGCGCTCGGCGAGCGCCGAGCGGACGACCACGCGGTCGAATCCGGCCGCCTGGCCGGCTCTGAGCCCGGCGGTGTCGGTGTGGTTCGTGAAGCCGAGAATCGGCACGTCCGGGTAGGCGTCCGCGACCTCGTCCGGCTTCACACGCGCGATGTCCACGATCACGAGGTCGGGCGCGTGGACGCTGTCCGTCATCACGAGCTTGTGCTTCGATCCGAGCAGCACGTCCAGCTTCGCTCGAAAGAAGAGATCGACCCCCGCCACCAGGATCGTTGCCACGGCCCGAGGAGCGTAACACCGCCGGAAACGAGGGAAAAGCGCGTCTGCTAGCGTCTCGCGAATGCCGGTGCCCGAGCTCGTGGCCGTTGCGCGGCCTGGCTGACGTGCCCCCGGGGGCCTCTGCCCGGTTGAGCTGGACGGCATGCACGACGAGGTCACCGTCGAGGAGAGGGATCCGCGTCGCCGCCTCCCACGACTGACACGGACTACCGCCGTGGCGTCGAGCTGCTCCGGGCCGGCGAGTGGTTCGCCGCGCACGAGGCGTTCGAGGACGCCTGGCGGCGCGCGGAACCGGCGGAGCGCGACTTCCTTCAGGGGCTCGTCCACGTCGCGGTCGCCTGGTACCAGGCCGGTCGCGGCAGGCGCATCGGCTGCGAACGCCAGCTGGAAAAGGCCGCCCGCCGGCTCGCCCCCTACGCACCCGAGCACGCCGGCCTCGACGTGGCCGCGCTCCTGGTCTCCGTCGAGGACGCTCGTGGGCACTTCCCGCGGCTTCCTCCGCCGACGCGTCAGAGCGCGAGAAAGTCGAGCAGGCGGTTGACCTGGACGTTCAGCCACCAGTCGCGGCCGAAGAAGAGGAGCAGGCCGAAGAAGACCAGGAAGGCTCCACCGACGGTCTGGAGCAGGCGGTAGCGATCGCGAAGCCAGCGTGAGGCAGAGGTCGCCCAGCCGAAGCCGGCGCCGACCGCGAGAAACGGCAGTGCGAGGCCGAGCGAGTACACGAAGAGGAGGAGCGAGCCCTGGAGCGACGGTCGCGTCGTCCCCGGCGAGCGCGAGAGCGCCTGCGAGGAACGGCCCCACGCAGGGTGCGGCGCAGAGCGCGAAGGCGCCGCCGAGCAGGACGCGCGAGCCGCTCCGGCGCGCTCCCTCGACCAGCTCCGGGTTGGCGAGCCGCTCGAGCCACGGGAAACGGCAGCAGCCCGAGAAAGGCGAGGCCGAAGACCACGAGCACGATGCCGGCGGCCTGCTTGCCCGGTCTGCGTGTCGATCCCGCCGAGGCCGCGGCGGCTGCGCCGAACGCGACGAAGACGACGCTGAAGCCGGCGAGAAACGGCAGCGCGCTCGTGACGACGCGGCGGCCGCTCGCGCCGGGCTGCGTCCCGGAGACGACCGAGAGGTAGCCCGGAACGAGCGGCAGCACGCAGGGCGTCACGAACGAGACGAGCCCGGCCAGGAAGACCGGCAGGATCTTTGCCTCCATCGGCCCCCTGGCTTAACGGCCTCGCTTCGCGTCGAAGCGGGCGAGCTCGCTCGTCGAGCGCGCCGCTCCGAGGATCGCGGTCGAGGACGGCCCTGCCCGCGCCCACCTCGACGTCGCTCGTCCGTTGGGCCGAGCGGGCGAGCTCCTCGTCGAGCGCCGCTCGAGGTCCGGTCGACGTGCTCGCGCGACGCGCAGCGGCCGGCGGCAGCCCAGCGCGAGCGCCAGCGCACGCGCGACGAGCCGCGCCGCCGACGAGCGGCAGGAGCCACGCGAGCAGGTTGAAGCCCTCCTCGCGGTGGCGCGGCCAGGACGCTCCTCGCCGAACTGCGCGACCAGACCGGCCTTGATCTCGGACTTCGTCTTGCCGGCGTCGATGCCGCGCTGTGATCTCGCGCCGGATCTGATCGGCGGCCGGCGAGTTCGAGAGCTCGAGCGTCGTCTTGCAGATCGGGCACATGACCTCGCCCTCGAGCTCGGCGAGAGTCGGACGCTCCTCGCTCGCGAGCGCGAGCCCGGGGCGACGAGCGACGAGGCCGAGCAGGACGACGACGAGCGAGCTTCACGCGGGTGCGAGCGCCTCCTCGATGTTCTCGCGCAGTCGCTCCTCGGTCACCGGGCCCTGGATCCGCTCCCCGACGAGTCGTCCGTCGGGGCTCACGAACCAGGTCTCCGGAAACGCCGCGTCACGCCGTAGCGGCCGACCGTCTTCCCCGGGCCGTCGTAGACGAGCGGATAGCTGAGCCCGAACCGCTCGGCGAAGTGACGCGCCTCGCCGACGTGCGTCCATCGCGTCGATCGCCGACGAAGACGACGTCGCGGTCTCGGTACTCCGCCAGACGCTCTCGAGCGCCTCCGACTCCTCCTCGCACGGCTCGCACCACGAGGCCCAGAAGTTGAGGACGACAGCCTTGCCGCGCAGCGAAGCGAGCGAGATCGACCCCTCGCCGTCGAGCCGCTCGAGCGTGAAGCCCGGAGCGGCCGGCCGCTCGCCGTCCGTTGACGGCGTCGCCGAGCGCCGCGGCCTGGTCCTCCGTCGACGAGACGCCAGGCGAAGAGGGCGAGGAGGAGCGGCGACGAGACCGATCGACGCCGCCTGGAGAACGAGTTTGCCGCGGCGTGCCATGGGCCGCGCCTCAGTGTATCGGCGCGTTTCGGTCCCGAGCCGCACCTAACGGCTACGCGCCGACGATGAAGACCGGCGTGCCGACGCGAACGTGCTCGAAGAGCCACTCCGCGTCCGGGATCCGCATGCGGATGCAGCCGTGCGAGGCCGAGTAGCCGATCGAGGCCGCAGTCGGGAGTGCCGTGGATTCCGACCCCGCCCACCGAGAGGCCCATCCAGCGCGTCCCGAGCGGGTTGCCCGGGCCCGGGCGGGATCGGCTCGCGCGCCGGACGCCCAGTCGGAGTCCGGCGGATACCACCACGGATTCCGCTGCATCGTCACGATCGAGAAGCGACCGAGCGGAGTCGGGTACTGCGGGAGGCCCGTGGCGACGCCGAAGCTGCGCCCGGAAGCTGCGTCCGGCCGTAGAGGTAGAGCTGCTTCGAGCCGCGCCGGATGACGATCGATCGGGCCGTAGCTCCGCGCGCGTCACCGACTGGGCTCGACCGGCTTCGTCCGGATCCGGATCGGGCCTCGCGTGTGCGTCCAGACGGCCCGGCGAAGCGCGACCCGAAGCGGGTGCCTGGATGACGCGGCGGCCGTACTTCGCCTCTCGTGATCCGGGGCCGGAGGTCGCGGAGGAAGAGCCTGGAGTTCCGCGGAGCGCGGTCGAACCGCTTTCCGAGCGCGGTTCACGTAGCGGTGGATTCCAGAGGGCCTGACCTTCACGCCGAGCCCGAGCTCGGTACCCGGGTGCGGCCCCGATCGCCGTCCAGGCGGCGCGGCCGGCGAGGGCTCGCGCCCGAAGATCGTCCCGCGGAGCGCGCGCGAAGCCGTGCGACCCTTGAACCTGAGCTGCACCGGGCGACGCGAACCAGCGCTGGACAGCCTCCTGCGCCTCGAGCGTCGTCAGTCCGCCGACGTCGAGCCCCGCGATCGTGACGCCCTCGGCGACGACCGGGGCGGCGGAGGCGGAGGCTCGGGCGGTGGACTCGTCGGCGAACGCCGAGCCTGCGCCGGAAGGCGGCAGCGCGAGGAGCATGACGGCGAAGAGCAGACGGCGCATCGAATGGATCGTACGTTCGCGCCCCGACGGCGGCAATACCGATCTCAGGCCGGACGAGCCCTGGATCGTCGGTCACGACGCCGTCGACGCCGAGCTGCGAGAACGCGATCGAGCGCCGCCCGATCGTTGACAGTCCACGCGAAGACGGCGATTCCGTCCGCCCGGCAGCGGGCGACCGCGTCCCGCGGAGACGACGAGGTGATGGAGCGAGAGCACGTCCGCCTGGGCCGCGCGGGCCATCCGGGTCACGCGGTGCGGGAGCGTGACGCGGAGCGCGACGAGCGCCGCCCGGACGACCCGGTCCGGGAGCAGGCTCCGTTCGGCGACCTGCGCGCGGTCGTAGGGGTAGCCGAGTCGCGGTCGCGAGGCCCGGCTCGTGGGCCCTCGACCCGCGAGCAGCACAGCAGGCGAAGGTCGACGAGACGAGCGTGCGCTCCACGAGCCCATGCTCTCGAAGCTCTGCGACGAGCCTCGCTTCGACTCCGCGAGGCTTCAGGTCGAGCTGGATCCCGACCTCCGGGCCGGCACGGGCCGCGAAGAGCTCGAGCGCGTCCGCAAGGCACGGGGCATCCGCGGAGGCCACGTCCTCCGAGTGGGCGACTACGAGCGCGCCTCTGCGCTCGAGGACGTCCACCTCGACGATGTCGACGCCGTGGTCGAGCGCGGCCGCGATCCCGGCCAGAGAGTTCTCCGGCGCGGTGCCCGGCACGCCGCGGTGGGCTATGACCAGCGGCCGGCCGCCCTCGCGCGCGCAGCCTCACCGGGGCGCCGTCGGCAGGTAGTCCTCGTCGAGGTCAGAGCCGCCCTCGGCGATGAAGTCGACGATCATCGGTCGGTCAGCCACTCGACCGGCGCGCGGTCGTCGGTGAGCGGCTCCTCGATCGGCTCGACCTGCGCGGAGGCCGTCCCGGAAGAGCGGGACGAGAGTCTCGAGCCGCGCTCGATCCACGAGCCCACGCGCTCGCCCAGCTCGGCCGCCGTCGTCGGCCGGTCGAATCCGAGCATGAGCTCGTTGAAGCGGAGCGGCTTCCACACCCACGCCTGCGGAAAGGCGGCGCGGATCGTGCTTCCGATCGCGCGCGAGAGCCGCTCGTCGCCGGGGACGCGCGCGACGTTCAGCGCAAGCACGCCGCCGGGCTTCAGCCGCGCTCGCGGCCAGCCTGAAGAACTCCTCCGTCGCGAGGTAGAAGGGGATGTAGGGCTGGCGGTACGCGTCGACGACGATGACGTCGTAGCGGCGGTCGGTCCCCTGGAGGAAGGGCCGTCCGTCCTGCGTGATCGACGTTCCAGGTTCGGGTTGTCGTCGAGCCCGAGGTAGCGCCGGCCGGCTTCGGTGACGTCCGGGTCGATCTCGACCCCGTCGATCCGGACGTCGGGGTAGAACGTGCCGAACGCGCGGGCGATCGTGCCGCCGGCGTTCCCGATCACGGCCATGTCCTCGACCGGCCCGTCGAGCAGCGGGGGGACGAGCAGGAACATGTCCCACTCGCCGCCGGTCAGCACCGAGTCGGGCTCCCAGAGCGAGTGCACGGCGACGCCCTCGTTCAGCTTCAGCGCCCGCGAGCCGTCGGCCCGCTCGAGCACCTGGACGTACTGATAGGTGGACTCGGCCTCGTAGAGCAGGCCGGCGCTCGCCTTCACCGTGCCGGCCGGGATCGCGAGGAGAGCGGCCGCGGCGAGGGTGGCGCCTGCCAGCGTCCGCCGAGCAGGAGCGCGGCCGCGAAGACGAGCAGCACCGCGGCCCCGAGCATCGTCCGCTGCGTCCCGACGAGCGGAATCGTCACGATCGCCGAGAGGAACGTCCCGAGAATGCTCCCGACGGTGGAGAGCGCATAGAGCCGGCCGGCGACGGCGCCCGCCTCCGCTACGTCGTCGAGCGCGAGCCGGATCGCGAACGGCGACACCATCCCGAGCAGGGTCACGGGGATCGCGAAGAGCGCCAGGGCCGCGAAGAACGATCCCACGACCGCTCCGACGGCCGCGGCGTCCAGCCCCTCGACGGCGAGGTCGAGAATCGGCCGCGCCACGAAGGGCGTGACGACGATCGCGAGCGCCGCGACGAGCACGATGCGACCGAGCAGCCGCGGGTCGGGCCTCCGGTCGGCCAGCTTTCCCCCCAGCCAGTAGCCGAGTGAGAGGTAGACGAGGATCAGCCCGATGATGTTCGCCCAGACGATCGTCGAGCTCCCGAAGTAGGGCGCGAGCAGCCGCGAGGCGGCGATCTCGGTGGCGAGCGTGCCGGCACCGCCTGTGAAGACGACGATGCCGAGGCGCCTGCGGCCGACCCGGACCGCAGCCGGCCGAGCGGCGGCGGTTCCGGTCTCCGTAGCCACCCGCCTAGGGTGCCAGCCGCAGGACGACGACGGCGCAGTCGTCCGCGAGCTCGCCGCCGGAAAAGCTCCGGCACTCGGCGACGAGGCCCTCGGCGAGCTCCTGCGCGCCGGCGCCGGCGTGGGCGGCGAGATAGGCGTCGAGCCGCTCCTCACCGTAGAGCTCGCCGTTGCGCCTCGCCTCCACGACACCGTCGGTGTAGAGGACGGCGGCGGCGCCCGGCTCGAGCTCGAGCCGCTGCTCGGGGTACTCGAGGCCGGAGTCGATGCCGAGAGCGACTCCGCCGCGCTCGAGCGCCCGCACCTCTCCGTCGCTCCCGACGAGCCGGATCGGGAGATGGCCGGCGCTCCCGCATGCGAGGACGCGGCGGCCCGGATCGACCACGACGTAGAGCATCGTGATGAACTTCCCGACCTCGATCTCGTCGACGACGACCTCGTTCGCCGTCGCGAGAAAGTCGGCCGGCTCGGGGTGGTTCCGGGCCAGGGCGCGAAAGGAGAACTTGGCCATGGCCATGTCCGCTGCGGCCTGGATCCCCTTCCCCGTCACGTCGCCGAGCACGACCGCGAGACGGCCGTCGTCGAGGACGAGAAAGTCGTAGAGGTCGCCCCCCACGTCGACCCGGGCGGAGGAGTCGTAGACGTGTCCGACCTCGACGCCCTCGACGGCCGGGGGCTCTTTCGGCAGGAGCGAGCGCTGCATGGTCTCCGAGAAGTCCTTCTGCTGCTGGTAGAGCCGGGCGTTCTCGATTGCGAGCGCGGCCTGGGCCGCCACCGTCGCGGCGGCCTCGACCGTTTCCCCGTCGAGCGGCCGGGCGGGGTCGAGCGAAAGGAGCGTCAGTGTTCCGAGCACCTCGCCCGGGGTTGCGACCGGGACGATCGCCGCCGTCGAGCCCTTGGCGAGGAACGGGCCGAGCAGGTTCTCACCGACCCGGCCGCCGCTCGCCGACGAGAGGAGGACCGGGCGGCCGGAGCGGAGGAGCCGTCCGGCGTCGGGATCGGACATCGGCTGCGGCCGGCTCAGAATCTTCTCCGCAGCATCGCGAAGCCGCGGCTCGGCGACGTAGACGCTCCGCGCCTCGAGCGCGTCGCCGCGCGGGCCGGGCATGCGGATCGCGGCGGCGTCGACGTCGAAGAGCTCCACCATGGTGCGCGCAACGGCCTCGAGGGTCGCCTCGAGGGAGAGGCTGCGGGTAAACGAGTGCGAGATCTCGAAGAGGCCGCGGAGCTGGCGTGCCGCACGACGCTCTGACGCGAGCGCGCTCTCCAGTACGGTTCCGAGCTCCTTCGTACGCTCGTGGAGGCGCGCGTTCTGCACCGCGACGGCGAGCTGGGTCGAGAGCGCGAGGAGGAGCGTCTCTTCCCCCTCGCGGAAGACGCGCGGCCGGCGGCGGTAGATCGCCAGCGCGCCGATCGACTCGTCCTGGACGGTCAGCGGGACGAGGAGCGCGCGCCGGATCCCGGTTTCCTCGACGACCTGCTCGAGGCCCGCCAATCGCGGGTCGCGCTTGGTGTCTTCCGCTACCACGAAGCCGCGCGGGCGCGACGGCCCGAGCACGAGCTCGAGCAACCGCTCCGCTAGCTCCTCGTGACGGTCGCCGAGGTCGCCTGACGACGCGGCGAGCCGGAGCCCGTCCGGCTCCCGCAGGTAGACGACGACTTCGCCGCCGCCGGTCAGCTCGACGACGCGCTCGACCACCGTCTCGAGGGTGTGTGCGAGCGACAGCTGGGCGATCGCCTGGCCGACGATGGCGATCATGGTCTGCGACCTCCCGAGCTCCTCGGCGACGAGCTGGGCGCGGCGTGTGCGCCGGAGCGCGACCGCGGCTCGAGCGGCGAGGCCCGCGAGGACGCTCCTGTCGACCACGGGGACGCCGTCCTCGAAGGCGAGCTGGAGAGCGCCGGCCGGAGGCTCGCCCAGCGTCACGACGAGAGGCTCACCCGGCACGCGCTCGACGGCGGGACGGCCGCGCTCGGCGACGGCGCGGGAGACGGCTTCCGCCGCGGCGGCGAAGTCGGGGAGGTCGCCTTCGAGGCCGTGGGCGGCGAGAAACGCGGGCTCGCCCTCGCTCTCGACTCGCCAGAGGATCGCCGCCCGGGCGCCGGTGGCCTGACACGCGAGCCGGGCGACCTGCTCCGCGGCCTCGCGCTCGTCCGATCCGGCCGCGAGAGCGGTGGCCGCGAGCTCGAGCGAGAGGCGGGCCTGGGCCTCGCCGGCTCCGGCGCTCTCCCGCGCGCGATCGAAGGCAAGCGCAAGCGCCACCTCTGCGGCGGCGAGGCGGCCGAGCGCCAGATCCCCTCGGTCGTGCTCATCGCCCCGCCGGTAGAGCTCGACGACGACCAGCTCGGGGCCGGTCGCGGCCGGAATCAACACAACGTGCTCTGCGCCGACGCGGCCGGCGGCCCGACGGATGGCTGCGGGCACGTCATCGCCCTGGATCCGGAGCACTCGTTCGGCTCCTGCCAGGGTGGCGGGGGCTCGCGAGCCCTCGAGCTCCGCCGACACGGTGCCGGATGCGCCGGAGACAGCCACGGCGACGAGCTCGTCGTCACCCCCGGAGGCGCGCAGGATCACGAGGTCGGAGCGCGTGGCGGTGCCGGTCGCGCGGGCGATCGCGGCCAGCGCCGCTCGAAGCGGCTCGCCCGCCGTGAGAAGGGCCAGTGCGTCCGCAAAGGCGCCGAAGCCGTCCCGTCCGTCCACAACGCGGGCGCCCGGGCGTCCCTGCAGTGCGTCCCAAGCCGTCGCCACAGACGGATTATGGCGCCGGACCGCCGGCCGCTCCCGTTTGCGGTTCACCCCCCCAACGGGGACAATCCCCCGGCATGGCAGCCCCAGCCCCGCGTCGTGACCGACCGCGCTCGACTCCCGCGCTGCCGGCGGTCGAGCGCAACCTCCGGACGGAGCGCGCGAAGCGCCGGGCTCGGATCGAGCAGGATCGCGAGCGCCGCGCGGCCCGGCGCCGCTTTGCCTTTCTCCTCCTGCTTCTCGTCGTCGCCGCGAGCTTCCTGGCGCTGACGATCCTCGACCAGATCAGGTCCCTCTTCGGAATCTGATGGAGCCTGCGTTCTCCTCACGACGCGGCGCTGCGGCGGCCGCCATCCGCAGCCCGGTCGAGGCGCTCGCATGGATCTCGGCGATCGTCTTCGCGCTCAGCTCCTTCATGAGCTGGTACACGATCGGGGATCAAGGCCTCACGGTCGCGGTCACGGGCTGGCATACCGGCGCACTCGGCAAGCTCGTCTTCTTCCTCGGTTTCGCGACGGTCGTCCTGCTCGTCCTTCGCGCCGCCGGCGTCCGTCTTCCTGCCGCGGTTCCACTCGGGATGGCGATCCTCGGGCTCGGCGCCGTCGGGACGATCCTCGTCCTCGTTCGCGTCTTCTCCATCCCGGACGACTTCGTCGGCTTCGGGCGCTCGATCGGCCTCTGGATCAGCCTTCTCTCGGCAATCGGGATCGCGGTGGCGGGCTTCCTCCGAGGCGCAGAGGACGTCTGAGCCGGAGGCCGGCCAGGCCCACCGCCGCTCCGAGGGCGGCGCCGAGCAGCACGTCGGCCGGGTAGTGGACGCCGACGTAGATCCGCGAGAATCCAATCCCGAGGGCGAGGAGAGCGAAGGCCGGCGCCGCCCGAGGTACGAGGACGGCGAGCACCACCGCGCCCGCCGCGCTCGTTGCCGCGTGCCCGGAGGGGAGCGACGCCCCGAGCGTCCCCGCCAGGAGCGGCTCCGGCTCCGAGACGGCTTCGAAGGGCCGCGCGCGGTCGAACGCGACCTTCAGGCCGAGCGCCAGGAGGTCCGAGAGCCATACGCAGGCCGCCGTCAAGCCAACGACGCCGGCGACGGAGCGCCGGGTCGCCAGGGCGACAGCCGCGGCGAGGACGATCCAGACGAGCCCGCCGTATCCGACCACCGACGACGCCACGAAGACTGGGTCGAGCCACGCGACACGGTGCTCCACGACCCAGGTGAAGAGGTCGCGGTCGAGCTCGGCCAGTGTCCTAGGTTCGGAGCAGCTGCTTCGTCGAGGCGATCAGCTGCTGCGGGTCGAACGGCTTCCCGATGAACGCCTGCGCGCCCGCCTCCTCGGCGGCGGCCGCCTGCTCCCTGTCCACCTTGCCGCTGAACATGACCACCGGGATCGACGCGAGACCGTGGCGCTCGCGCACGCGCGAGAGCATCTGCCAGCCGTCCACGCCGGGCATCATCACGTCGAGGAGGATCAGGTCGGGCGGCCCCTCGTCGAGGGCGGCCAGCCCCTCCTCTGCGCTCCCGGCCTCGACCACCTCATAGCCCTCCATCTCGAGGTTCACGCGCAGGTACTCGCGAAGCCGCGTGTCGTCGTCGACGACGAGGATGAGCTGACGGCCCGTGCTGCGCCGCGCCTTACCGAGGAACTGGTCGAGGTCGCTCCGACGGAAGCGCCGGTGGCCGCCCGGCGTGTAGAACGCGGTCAGGCGGCCGCCGTCGGACCACTTGCGGATCGTGCTCTGGGCGACGCCGAGATACTTGGCCGCCTGCCCGAGCGTGAGCCATTCTGGGTTCTGCGCCGCAGACTCCCCCCTCCGGCTCGACCGAGGCTCGTCAACCACCATGTACGGGGGTCAAACCTTCCGACATGTGCCTTTTCCTACCCTAAGGGCTCTCGGATGTAACAGTCACGGTACGGGTGACCGGCGGGAGCGTCCCGGGCTGGAGCCTCTGTTCGATCGTCTGAGTCCCGCCCGGGCGCGGCGCCTGCTCCACCGCCCGCCCGATCACGTAGCCGGCCAGGAAGACCAGGACGAGCGCAAAAGCGCCCCCGATCCAGGTGAGCGCCCGTTTCTGGCGGGCCCGCCGCCGTTCCCGGTCACGCGCTTCCCGACGCTCTGCGATAGCCCCTTCGAGGCCGCCCGCTGAGCCCGCCATCAGGGGGCGTAGTCCGTGGCGCCGCGCGCGTAGTGCGCGAACGCAGCATCCTGGACGACCGCCGAGTCGGGCAAGCCCGCGCGGGCTCCGCGAGGCGGCGTGACGTCGACGACGACGTCCCGGATCCATTCCTCCGAGCCGCTGTACGCCTCCGCCAGCTCGTCGAGCGTGAACGTCTGGCCTACCCGGCGCCGCAGCTCGCCTACGACCGCGTCGACGAGGGATGCGAGCGCGCGGTAGCGAGGCACGTCTGCGCGCGTCTCCTCGAGGCGCCGTGCGCCCTCGTCCCACTGGTACCTCGCCGTCTCGAGCATCAGAGGACGCCTTCCCGACCGGGCGCGGCCCCACACCGCCCATCGGGGCACCACGGCTCGCCGGCGTCGGCCAGGATTCGCTCGCCTAGGCCGTAACCCGGCCTGGCGAGGGCGAACGCCGCATGGGCATGGAGGCACTTGAGGCTGCCGTTCCGTGTTCCTGCGATTCCCGTGTCGAGCTCGGGCCGGAGGCGCCGCTGCTCGGCGTTCGCATCGGAGAGGCTCGCGGAAAGCTCGGGATCGGCGGCGGCTCGCTGCGTCCACTCCTTGACGCCGCCGGCCGCCTCTCTCCGGGCCAGCCCGGCCACGAGCCAGGGACAGGTCAGGTAGAAGGTCGTCGGGAAGGGCGCACCGTCCGGATCGAACGGAGCCTGCTCGGTAACGGCAGGAAACCCGTGCGGACAGCGGCACGCCACCCGGCGAATCGGGCGGGCCGGGCGGCCGAGCTGCCACGAGACGACTGCCTGGTCGTCCACGCGATCATCGTAGCCGCGGCGTCGTCGGCTCTCCGAGGCCCTTGACGATGAAGAGCCGCTCGCCCGGACGAACGAGGCCGAGGCGGCGTGCCTCCTGCTCGATGAAAGCGTCCGTGCCGGAATCGGCGAGCCGGCGTTCGAGCCTGGCCTGCTCCCCTTCCAGGCCGGCGACCTCAGCCGCCCGTGCCGCCACGACGCTCCGGGCGTCCAGGTAGGCCCGAAGCGGGCTCACGTAGGCGAGGGCGATCGCGACGAGGGCGCCTGCTCCGAGGAGCCGGAGCGCGCGCGAGGTCTTGCTTCGCTGGCGGGGGCGGCGAGCCATGGGCCACCGCCATTCGCGGGTGGTGCCGCCGATCCTCCCCGGCCTGGGGAGGGCTCAGGCGGTCTCGACCTTGATCAGGTTCGTCGTTCCGGGGAGGTTGACCGCCGTTCCGGCCGTGATGACGACACGGTCCCCGGGCTCGACGATGTCGGTCGAGCGCGCGGCCTCGAGCGTGGCGGCCCAGAGGTGCTCGACGTCGCGGCACTGCTCGATGCGCACGGGGACGATGCCCCACTCGAGGGCGAGCTGCTGCGCAGCGTGGCGCTTATGGGTGACGGCAATGATGGGCCGGCGCGGCCGGTGCCTGGCGACGGCCGAGGCAGTGCGCCCGCTGTAGGTGGGAACGAGGACGGCCGCGGCGCCGAGCGCCTCGGCGATGTCGCAGGCGGCGTTCGACATCGCCTCGCCCACAGTCGGGTACTCCTCGTCGGTGGCGAGCTCGTGCCGGTACGCGAGGCTCGGCTCGACTGCGCGCGCGATCTTGTCCATCGTCCGGACGCTTTCGACCGGGTAGCGGCCTACGGCGGTCTCACCCGAGAGCATCACCGCCGACGTACCGTCGAGAATCGCGTTCGCGACGTCGCTCGCCTCCGCCCTCGTCGGCTCGGGCTGGGCGATCATCGACTCGAGCATCTGTGTCGCGGTGATGGCGGGCTTTCCGCGCTCGAGCGCCGCCGAGAGGATCCGCTTCTGGATCAGCGGCACCTCGGCCGGACCGATCTCGACTCCCAGGTCTCCCCTGGCGACCATGACCGAGTCGGCCACTCGCAGGATCCCGGCCAGGTCGTCGACGGCCTCGGCCTTCTCGATCTTTGCGATCACGAGCGCGTCCGAGCCGGAGTCGTGGAGGAGCTCTCGGAGCTCGCGGACATCGTTCGCGGAGCGGACGAAGGAGAGCGCGACGAAGTCGATGTCGAGCTCGAGCGCGAACTCGAGGTCACGCTTGTCCTTTTCGGTCAGGGAGGGAACCGGGAGCGGGACGCCCGGGACGTTCACGCCCTTCTGCGAGGAGATAACGCCGCCGACGAGCACGGTGCTCCGAACGCGGCCGCCGCCATCGACGTCCTCGACGCGGAGCCGGACCAACCCGTCGTCGATCAGCACCTCGTGGCCGGGCCGGAGCATCTGGCTGATCACCGGCGGCGCGATCGGGAGGTCGCCCTCGCGCCCGACGCCCTCTCCCGAGATGAGCACCTCGTCACCCGGAGCCAGCTCGATCGGCGCAGTGAGCTGGCCGACCCTGAGCTTCGGGCCCTGCAGGTCGGCGATCAGGGCGAGCGGCCGACCGGCCCGCTCCTGGGCGCCTCGGACGAGTCTCGCGCGCTCGGCGTGCTCCTCGTGGGTGCCGTGGGAGAAGTTGAGCCGCGCGACGTCCATGCCGGACTCGACCAGCGTATCCACCATCGCCTCCGAGGAGGTGGCCGGCCCGATCGTGCAGACGATCTTGGTGCGGCGGACGCCTGGGTTCACGCAGTCAAGGTAGCTCACGCCCTCCCGGGCGAATGCCAGGTTCCGGCGCGTGCTGGAAGGGTCTCCGCCTCACCGACCGGCGCGCGGAAAGGCGTCCCAACCGGGGTACGTGGCCGCGTCGCCGAGCTCCGCTTCGATCCGCAGGAGCTGGTTGTACTTCGCGACCCGGTCGGAGCGTGACGGCGCCCCCGTCTTGATCTGGCCAACGCCCGTCGCCACGGCCAGGTCCGCGATGGTTGTGTCCTCGGTCTCCCCCGAGCGGTGCGACATGACCGCTGCGTAGCCGTTCGCCCGCGCCAGCTCGATTGCGTCGAGCGTCTCGGTCAGGGTTCCGATCTGGTTCACCTTGACGAGGATCGCGTTCCCGGCGCCCCCCTCGATTCCGCGCCTGAGACGGTCGACGTTCGTGACGAAGAGATCGTCGCCGACAAGCTGGAGACGGCGCCCTAGCTTCGCGGTCAGGGCGCGCCAATCGGCCCACTCGTCCTCCGCGAGCCCGTCCTCGATCGACACGATCGGATAGCGCTCGGCCAGATCGGCCCAGTAGTCCGCCATTCCGGCCCCGTCGAGCTCGCGACCCTCGAACCGGTAGAGGCCGTCCGACCAGAGCTCGGTCGCGGCCGGGTCGAGGGCGATTGCGATCCGATCGACGTGACCCGCCCGCTCGGCGGCCTCGAGAACGGCCTCGACAGCCTCCTCGCTCGAGCCGAGATCCGGAGCGAAGCCGCCCTCGTCGCCGACTGCGGTCGCAAGCCCACGCTCGTGCAGGAGCTCCTTGAGCGTCTGGAAGACCTCGACGCCGATCCGGAGGCTCTCCGAGTACGTCTCGGCCCCGGCTGGAACGACCATGAACTCCTGCAGGTCCAGGGAGTTCTGCGCATGCGCGCCGCCGTTGACGACATTCATCATCGGCACGGGCAGCACGTTCGCACCATCGCCGCCGAGCCAGCGAAAGAGCGAGACGCCGGCGTCGTTCGCGGCGGCGCGTGCCGCGGCCAGCGAGCAGCCGAGGATCGCGTTTGCGCCGATCCGTCCTTTGTTCTCCGTTCCGTCCGTCTCGATCAGGAGCGCATCGAGCGATCGCTGATCCTCGGGGTCGCGGCCGGCGAGCGCCCAGGACAGCTCACCGTTCACGTGCTCGACGGCCTGGGAAACGCCCTTCCCTCCGTAGACGTTCTTGTCGCCGTCGCGGAGTTCGACCGCCTCGAAGCGCCCGGTGGACGCACCCGAGGGAACCGCGGCGCGCCCCACGGCGCCCGACTCGAGGCTCACCTCGACTTCGACGGTCGGGTTCCCCCGCGAGTCGAGGATCTGAAGCCCGCGAACGGAGCGAATCGGCGCGCTCACGCGCGCTCGACCTCCTTCGCGCGGTCGAAGAGCCGGTCCTGCTCTTCGAGCGGGAGGCCGGAGAACTCCCGGCCCTCGCCGGCCGCGAGCTGCGCGGCAGTCTCGACGCGGCCGCGGAAGCGGGCCACCGCGGCGCGGAGCGCGAGCTCGGGATCGACGTTCAGCTTCCGCGCCGTGTTCGCGGCGGCGAAGAGCACGTCACCGAGCTCGGCGCAGACGTGCGGATCGGGCTCGGTCTCCGCCCTCACGTCAGGGGCCGAGGCGACCGCCTCGCGGAGCTCGCGCACCTCGTCCTCGAGATCCCCGAGCGCGGTTTCCGGGTCCGGATAGTCGAAACCGACGGTGGCCGCGCGCCGCGCAGCCTTTCGGGCCAGCAGGAGCCCAGGCAGCGTCTCCGGGACGTCGTGGAAGATGCCCTGGCGGCCCTCCTGCTCGGTCTTGAGCTCCTCCCAGCGCGCCTTCACGGCACCCGGCGTCTCCGCCGCGGCGGCGCCGAAGACGTGGGGATGGCGGCGGACGAGCTTCGCGTGCAGGTCGCGTGCCACCGTCGCGAGGTCGCCGGCGCCGCGCTCCTCGAGGAGAAGCGAGAGGAAGACGACCTGGAAGAGCAGGTCTCCGAGCTCGTCGGCGAGCTTGGCGTCGTCCGCGGCGAGCGCGGCGTCTGCGACCTCGTAGGCCTCCTCGACGGTGTGCGGCACGATCGACGCGGCGGTCTGCTCGCGGTCCCAGGGACAGTCGCGCCGCAGCCGCTCGGCCAGCTCCTGGAGCTCGAGGATCGCCCCGCCGAGACCGGCGCCGCCGCCCACGGGAGCTACTCGCTCGTGGTCGTGGATTCGGCCGTGGTCGTCTCGGCCGGCTTGTAGCCGACGGCAAACACCGTCTCATTCGAGTACTTGCGATTCGTCTCCTCGACCCAGGTCTCCATCGCCTCGTTCTTCTTCGGGGTCAGGAGCTGCTCTCGGATCGAGTCCTCGACCTCGCTGAGCGGCCTGTACTCGACTGGATCCACACCCTGGATCAGGTGCCAGCCGAACTGGGTCTTCGTGGGAGGAGATACGTCACCGGGGCTCAGCTTGACGGCGGCGTCGAAGAACTCGGCCACGACGCCCCCGGCCTGTACCTCGATGCGCCCGCCGCGCTTGGCGGACCCCTCGTCATCCGATTCCTTCCGTGCCAGCTCCTGGAAGTTCGCGCCGTCCTCGAGCTCCTTGGCGAACCGATCGGCCTTCGCCTCCGCCCCCTTGCCGGCGTCGACCAGGATGTGGCGCACGGTGAACGGCTTCACGAACTGACTCTTGTTCTCGTCGTAGTACGACTGGATCTCCTCGTCGGAGACCGTGATGTCCCCCGTGACCTCGTCGTAGATCTTCTCCTGGACGAGCCGGTCGCGGATCTCTTCTCGCGCATCCTCTTCGGTGAGACCGAGCTTCTCGAGTTCCTCCAGGAACTTGGCGTCGTCTCCCTGGAAGCTCTGCTCCTTGATCTCATCGAGCCGCTTCGTCACCTCGGCCTCGGTGATCTCGACACCGAGCGCTTCGGCTTCGGCGCGGTATTGGTAGCGCGTGATGAGGAACTGAACCGCTCGACCCTTCAGGTCGTTGTACTCGGCCGAGCCGACCTCGGGGAATTCGCGCTTCTGGGCCTTGTAGCCCTCCTCGGCGCGCTCCATGAGAGAGGTGAACTCCTCCTTCGGAACCTCCTGCTCGCCGACGAGGGCGATCGCGTCCGGCGGAACGTCGTCCGGACTCGGCCCGCCGTCCTCGTCGCCGCCGCCGCACGCTGCGACACCGAGGGCGAGAGCGCACGCGGCGAGGAGGGCTGTCGGCTTGCGAAGGGAGGAGGTCATTGGCGCTCGTGGCGGCCTAGGCGGCCAGCCGGAGCTCCAAGATAGCATCGACCAGCTCGAGCGCAGGCTCGAAACCGTCGCTTCGCCGGGACACCTCGCGGCGCTCGCTCGAATACACCGCCGTGTCTGCTTCCCGACGCAACTCCCGAAGCTCGCCCGATCCGAGGACGAGCGGTCCGACGGTCGTGCGGCCGCCCCGGAAGACGAGGTAGTCGGCTCCGAGAAGTGCGAGCTTGAGCTTCGCGCTCTGGATCCTGAAGAGGTTCTCGACCGGCTCGGGCACGGGCCCGTAGCGATCCTCGAGCGACGCGTGGAGCTCGCGGAGGTCGTCCTCGGACTCGGCGAGCGCCAGCCGGCGGTGGAGGTCGATCTTCTGCGCCTCGGCGTCGATGTAGTTGGCCGGCACGTAGGCGTCGATCTGCGCGTCGACGCGAACCGGCCTGGCGATTGCGCGCCGGGTTCCGCTGAGCTCGGCGACTGCCTCGCCGAGCAGCTCGAGGTAGAGCTCGAAGCCGATCGCGGCGACGTGGCCCGACTGCTCCGCCCCGAGCAGGTCGCCGGCGCCGCGGATCTCGAGGTCGCGCATCGCGATCGAGAAGCCCGCGCCGAGCTCCGTGTGGTCGGCAAGCGCGGCGAGGCGCGCTCGTGCCTCCGGGGTCAGCTCCTGGCCGTCGGGATAGAACAGGTAGGCGTGGGCGGAGACGTCGCTCCGGCCCACGCGACCGCGGATCTGGTAGAGCTGGGCGAGCCCGAGCGCATCGGCGCGCTCCACGATCAGCGTGTTCGCCTGCGGGATGTCGAGGCCGGACTCGATGATCGTCGTCGAGACGAGGACGTCCGCGTCGCCCGCGAGGAAGGAGAGCATGCGCTGCTCGAGCTCGCGCTCCGGTAGCTGGCCGTGCGCGACGAGCACCCGGAGCTCGGGTGAGAGCTGGCGCAGCTTCTCAGCCGCCTCGTCGATCGTCTCGACGCGGTTGTGGAGATAGAAGGCCTGGCCGCCGCGCTCGTGCTCGCGCTCGAGCGCGATCCGCACGACCTCCTCGTCGTACTCGCCGACGTGCGTACGGATCGGCCGGCGGCCCTCGGGCGGCGTCTCGATCACCGAGATGTCCCGGAGGCCTGAGAGCGACATGTGGAGCGTGCGCGGGATCGGCGTCGCCGTCAGCGCGAGCACGTCGACCTCGAGCCGGAGCTGGCGCAGCAGCTCCTTCTGGGCGACGCCGAAGCGCTGCTCCTCGTCGAGGATGACGAGCCCGAGCTCCTTGGCCTGTACGTCGCGGGAGAGGATGCGGTGCGTGCCGACCAGGACGTCGACCTTGCCCGGCGGAGAAGTCGGCGAGGATGCGCTTCACGTCGGCGGGCCTCCGGAAGCGCGAGATCATCTCGACCCTGACCGGAAAGTCTCGGTAGCGCTCCCTGAAGGTGTTCCAGTGCTGCTGAGCGAGGATCGTCGTCGGGGCCAGGAAGAGCGTCTGCTTGCCGGCGACCGCGACCGCGAACGCGGCGCGGACGGCCACCTCGGTCTTCCCGAAGCCGACGTCGCCGCAGACGAGGCGATCCATCGGCCGCGGAGTCTCGAGGTCCTCCTTGACGGCTTCGATCGCCCGCTGCTGGTCGGGCGTCTCGGCGTACGGGAAGCTCGCCTCGAGCTGCTCCACGAGGTCGTTCTCGACGTCGTACGCGTCGCCGGACGCCCGCTGACGCTGCGCGTAGAGCGCGAGGAGCTCTCCGGCGAGCTCCCGCGCGCCGGTGCGGGCGCGCGTCTTGACGAGCTGCCACGCCTTGCCGCCGAGCTTCGAGAGCGCGGGCGCAGCGCCGTCCGCGCCCACGTAGCGCGACACCTTGCCGATCTGCTCGTGCGGGACGTACAGCCGGTCGTCGCCCTTGAAGGCGAGGAAGAGGTAGTCGCGCGTGACGCCCGCCACGGTCTTCGTCTCGAAGCCGAGGAGCTTCCCGATGCCGTGGTCCTCGTGGACGACGTGGTCGCCCGTCCTCAGGTCGGCGAAGCTCTGGAGCGCGCGGCCGAGCCGTGCGTCTGCTCGCGGCGGCCGCTTCCGGAAGACCTGCGTGTCGGGCAGCAGGACGAGTCCGAGGTCGCGCGAGACGAAGCCGCGACGCGCGGGCGAGACGGCGAAGGCGAGGCCGGCGTCGTCGGGCAGCGTCGTTCGGCCGGCCTCGAGGACGACCGGCTCGACCCGGCGGAGGAGCGCCTTCGTCCGGAGCGCCTCCCCTCGGTGGGCAAAGGCGACGACGACACGGTTGCCGCCGCGGACGAAGCCAAGCAGGTCGCGCTCGGCCTCCGCGAGGCCGCGCGCGGCCACGGCGGGGCGCTGCGCCTCGAACGCATGCGGCTGGCCGCTCGGGAGCTGGTCGAGCTCGACCGCCTCGTGCGAGCCGGACGGGCTCGCCCGCGGCCTCCTCCTCCCAGACCTTGCGCACCTCGTCGGGTTCCCAGACGAGGTGCGGCGCCGTCGAGAGGCGCGACGAGGTCGCCGGGAACGGGGATCGGCGCGTTCTCGTCGCGGGTGAGCGTCGGCTCGACGAGATCGAGACGACGCTCGGACGCCGGATGGATACGGACCACGTCCAGCGTGCGGAGCGCCCGCTGAGTGAAGGCCGAGAAAGCCCGGACCGATTCGACCTCGTCGCCGAAGAGCTCGACGCGGATCGGCTCGCGGCCAGTGGACGGGAAGACGTCGACGATGCCGCCGCGAACCGCGAACTGGCCGCGCTCCTCGACGCGCTCGACGCGCCCGTAGCCGGCGAGCGCGAGGCTGGTGGCGAGGCCGTCGGCGCCTGGCTCGTCGCCGGCTCGGAGGACGAGCGTCTGCGGCCGGCCTCGGGCGGTGGCATCCCGTCGGCGATGCCCGAGCGCGGAGGCGCAGACGAGCCCGCCCGCCGTGACGACCTCGAGCGCCCGCGCGCGCTCGCCGACGAGATGCGGCGGAGGCTCGAGGCCGGTCTCCCAGCCGGACGCCGCGCGAGGCGAGGAGGCCGACGCGCTCCTCGCCGAGGAACCAGCCTGCGGCCTCGGCCGCGTCGCGCGCGTCGGCGTCGTCCGGGAGAAGGCAGACGAGCGGGCCGCCGCGAGCGAGCCAGAGGGCCGCGAGGAAGAGCGGCAGGATCGGCTCGGAGACACGGGCTCGAGCGGGTGCGTCCACGAAGGCCCGCAGGCGCTCGCTCGTCGCGAGCTCGTCGGCAAGCGGCCGGAGAACCGGCTCAGACGTCTGCGTGGCGCTCGTCTGGTCCATGGCGAAGGCGCGAAAACGGGTTCCGCGCAAGGTCCGATCTACGACGCGCGGCGTCGTCGCCGACTACGAATCTAGACTCGTGCCGTGCCGGGTGACCTGGTCTCGAGCGGATGGAGGTCGCGGGTCGTCGCGGCGTTCGACCCGCCGGACGCCGCAGGCGCCTTTGCGCGCTGGCAAGCTCGAGCACGCCGAGGCGCTCGCCTTGGTGCCTCCCGAGGCGCTGCGGGTGGAGTACGGACGTCGTGGAGCAGGGCCTCTACGTGCGCGTGCGGATCGAGGAGAGCCACATTCCGCCCCAGCTCCATCCGGCGCCGGAGGCACCTCACCCGCCCGCCGCGTAGCCCCTTGAGACATGTCAGGGGTCAGACCCCTGACATGTCCCTTACGCACGCTCGTTGAACCGCTGCTGAGCGACCTCGAGGGTCTCGAGGGCCACGGCCTCGACCGCGTCCGCGGCGCGTGCCACGAGGGGCTCGACGTCAACGTGCTCGTCGAAGGCCGAGAGCACCCAGTCGGCGACCGGGCGCGGGTCGCCGCGCTCGGGGCGCCCGATGCCGACCCGAAGGCGCAGGAACTCCTGGTGCCGAGCTGCTCGCCCAGCGAGCGCAGGCCGTTGTGGCCCGCGAGGCCGCCGCCGAGCCGCGCCTGCAGGCGGCCGAGCTCGAGATCCACCTCGTCGTGGACGACGAGCAGCTGCTCGGGCGGGAGCTTGAAGAACCGGAGCGCCGCGCCAACCGAGCGGCCGGAGAGGTTCATGAAGGTCTGCGGCTTCAGGAGCGCCACGCGCCGTCCCTCGACCCGGACCTCGGCCAGCTCGCCGGTGAACTTCCCGCGGAACGAGCCGGCGTGCCGCCGGGCGAGCTCGTCGACCACCAGAAAGCCGACGTTATGGCGCGTCCGGGCGTACTCGCGGCCCGGGTTTCCGAGCCCCGCGACCAGCAGATCGAGCGACGAGGCCGCCTCGCCCCGACGCAGGAACCGCATGACGAGCCGCTAGCCCTCTGGGGGCTGGTGCTCGCCGGCCGCGTCGGCCTCCGGATCGGCCTGCCCTCCGCCGCTCCCTCCGGCTGCTCGCTCGGCGGGAACCTCCTCGCCCTCCGCGAGCTCCTCCTCGGAGACGACCTCCTCGGGCTCCTCGACGCGGGTCGGAACGCGTCACGCTCGCCAGCACCGTCTCGGGATCGTCGAGGAGCGTCACGCCCTCCTGCGCCGCGGATGTCGCTGACGCGGAGCGCGTCGCCGATCTCGAGCGCAGAGACGTCGAGCGTGAACCGGTCCGGAACTTCCATCGGGAGCGCCTCGACGTTCACCTCGCGGGTCGGCTGCTGGAGCACGCCGCCTTCGATCGCGCCCTGGGCCTGGCCGACGAGCTCGACGACGACCTGCGCCTGGATCACCCGGTCGAGCCGGACCTCGTGGAAGTCCACGTGCAGGAGTCGATTCCGGGTCGCGTGCAGCTGGTAGTCCTTGAGCACCGCGTGGTGCGGCTTCTGCGAGCCCTCGATGACGATGTCGAGGATCGCGTGCAGGCCATGGTCGCCCGTCAGAACGCGCCGGAGCTCGCGCTCGCCCGACCGTAAAACGGATGCGCGGACTTTCCGTCTCCGTACAGCACGCCAGGGATCTCGCCCGACGCACGCAGACGCCGGGCCTCGGCGCTGCCGCCGGCCTCGCGCTTCCTGACGTTCAGCGTCGTCCGTCCCTCGGCCATCTCGGCTCGTCAGTGTAGCGAAGCACTTCCCGGCGACTCTGTGCCCGCCCAAAGGAGAAGGGGCGCTTCGCAACGCCCCTTCGTGAGCCATGTGGCCTACGCCGCCGGAGCCGAAACTCTGCCCGGAATCGACTGCTGGACTCAGTATCGCCCAGCCTCGGCGATCGCGAAAGGGGGTTCGCGTTGAACTTCGTCAACGCTCGTCGAGGAGCTGAACCGCGGCTTCGCGGTCGGGCACGCGGAGTTTCCGGAGGATCGACGAGACGTGCGTCCGGACGGTCACGTCGGCGATGAAGAGCCGCTGCGCGATCTCCGCAGTCGTGAGGCCCTCGCGCAGCAGCTCGAGTACCTCCCACTCGCGATTCCGAAGCTGGACGCCGGGGTTCTCCTTGAGGAGGAGCCGCTTGCGCCGGCCGCGCTCCCTGAACTCCTCGATCAGGCGCGCCACGAGGTTCGCCGGTAGCGGCGCCTCGCCGGCGAGAGCGCCCCGGAGAGCGGCCGGCAGCTCGGCACGGTCGACGTCCTTCAGGAGATATCCGCAGGCGCCGGCGCGCAGAGCGTCGAAGAGGTCGGCGTCGTCCCGCGAGACGGTCAGCATCACGATCGCCGTGTCGGGGAGCGCCCTCGCGATCTCGGCGGCCGCCGAGATTCCTCCGCCGGGCATCCGGATGTCGAGCAGGCAGACGTCCGGCTGCTCGGCGACCGCCGCCTCGACAGCGGCCGGGCCGCTCGCGACCTCGGCGCAGACGACGAACCCGTCGCCCTCGAGCACCTGACGGACGCCTGCCCGCGTGGGCGCATGATCGTCGGCGAGCAGCACGCGGATCGCGGCGCTCACGGCACGACCACCTGGATCGCGGTTCCCCTGCCGGGCTCGGAGTCGAGTGTGAACGACCCGCCGAGCGCCTCCGCGCGCTCCCGCATGGAGACGAGTCCGAAGCCGCCGGGCCGGGTGGAGCCCGGCGTGAAGCCGCTGCCGTCGTCGGCGATCCGGAGGCGCAGCCCGTCGCCGTTCGCGAGCTCGATTCGCACCCGCTCGGCGCCGCCGTGGCGGGCGGCGTTGGTGACCGCCTCCCGCACGATCCGGATCAGGGCCTCACGCGTCTCCCCGGCGACCCCGGCGACACGCTCGCCGTCGAACCTCACCTGCGTGCCGACCCGATGCGCCACCTCTTCGGCGGCCTGAAGGAGCGCCACGTCGAGCGGCTCGTCCACAGACCGAGTCAGGGCAGCGATGGCCCGTCGTGACTCGTCCAGGGCCCGCTCGGCTGCCTTCGAGGCAGGCCCGTTCGTCTCGGCGGCGATGAAGGCGAGCTCCTGGGCAAGGCCGTCGTGGAGGTCACGGGCGATGCGGCGGCGGTCCTCGAGGACCGCGGCGTCGGCCAGACGATGCCAGTACATCTGGATCTCGCGGCCGGTGCCGACAAGGATGAGGAGGTAGAACCCGAGCCGCAGGAAATCGCCTGTGTAGACCCATTCGGAGTAGAGCGACGGGAAGAAGAGGTAGTTCAGGCTCGCGAACGCCGCGAGCGTCGCTCCGGTGCCGAACCACTGCATGAGCTCGTCCCGGCCGCGCTCGGCCCGGCGGAGATAGCCGACCGCCGCGGCGGCGAAGAGGACGACCCCGACGAGCTGCGCGGTCAGCACCGCAGGGTTCCCGACGAGCAGCGGCCGGTCGTCCGACTCCGGCGACAGCCAGGCCGGGAAGCCCGCCGACGTGTCACCGAGGAAGAGCGCCGTGCAGACTCCAGCGCCGGTCACGGCCCAGATGCACCCTGCGACGCCCAGCCCGGCGGCTCGTGACGGGTTTCGGAGACGCCGCTTGGACGCGAACCCCCCGGCCGCAAACGCGGCGCCGGCGAGCAGCGTCCCGATGACGGACGTCCAGGTGGCCCCGGTGTCGGAGTAGGCACTCGGCACCGCGAGCGGCAAGGCGAGGAAGAACAGGTTCGTGAACGCGAAGAGGGTCAGCGCTCCGACGAGGACCAGGTCGGAGAGAAGCGCGCTGACGCGAAAGCGGCCGAAGACGAGGTAGGCGGCGAGGAGCGCCACGAGCGCAGTCGTCGTCTCGATCGCGACATGGAGCGAGGCGCTCCGGTAGGCGTACTGCGCGGACGGGACCGCGAACGCGAGCACCGTGGCAGCAGCCGCCCCGCCGGCGGCAACGACGATGAAGAGCCGGGGTCGCCAGGCCATCCGATACAGGATCGGCAAGCGGCTCCACACCCTGTAGGGCGCGATCGTGCCGCGCCCGGGCCCGTCCTTACGGCTCGGGGCCCGCCGCCCGCTGCCACCAGTCGTAAAGCAGCGCAAGGTCGTCGCCGGTAGCGATGCTGTAGACGCCGAGCTCGCTCGTCATCCACTCGATGTACGCGCGGCCGTCCTCCTCGTAGCAGAGGACGTAGCCGAGGCGCTCTTCTCGCGGAACTCGCTGCGGCACCTCGTCCCGCCCGCTCAATCCCCTCGGCACCACGGTGCTGACGGCAGGAATGTCGCCGGTGCTGCAGCGTCCACGGAGCTCGGGCCCCGAGGCACCGGCGTCCGGAAGACCCACTCTCGCCATGCGTTGCAGGAAGAACTCGTAGAGGTAGAAGCCGCTACGGGCCTGGCTGTAGGTAAGCGAGGAGGTCACTTCGCTTGAGCACGAGAGCGTCGCACTGAATTGGGCCGTCAACGGATCGGCATGCCGACAGCCGCTCTGCAGCTCGTCCGGCACATGCGGGAAGAGCTCCCGGTCGAAGGGCGTCAGCGACGCTGCGGTGGGCCCGTTCCCAGGCACCTCCTGGGCGGCGGTCGGCGACGTGCCCGGATCGCGGTCGGCGAGGAGAAAGGCGGCAGCCGCGATCCCACCGCCGAGAGCCACGCCGAGCACGGCGGCAAGGGCCCGCGCGCGGCCGGGGCGTTGCCTGGGAGCCGGCACGCCGTCACTCGCCGGCGGCGCGAGTGGCGCTACGCCCGAGACCGGCGTGGCCGGGGTGTCCCAGGCTCCGGCACCGCTGACCGGCGTACCTTCGAGGGAGGCTTGGAGCGCGGCCACGAGCTCCCGGCCTGTGACAAAGCGGTCTTCGGGCGACTTGGCCATGCCCCGGGCCAGAACGTCGTCGACCGATCGAGGCAGGTCCGGAACCAACGCCGTCGCGCGCGGCACGTCGTCGTGCAGGTGCGCCCAGAGCACCGCGGCCTGGTTCTCTCGAACGTAAGGAGCAGAGCCGGTGAGGCACTCGAAGAGAACGCACGCCAGGGAGTACAGATCCGCGCGGCCGTCGATCTGCCGCCCGGTGATCTGCTCGGGGGCGATGTAGTCGATCGTCCCGAGCAGCTCGCCTGTTCCCGTGACGCCGCCGTGCTCGTCGACGCTCTTCGTCAGGCCGAGGTCGGCCAGGTAGGCGACGGGGGGCGAGTCCGGGTCAGACCCTCGCTCGATCAGGACGTTGCCCGGCTTGACGTCCCTATGGAGGAGCCCGCTTCGATGCGCGGCGTCGAGCGCACCCGCGATCTGCACGCCAATCGCTCCGGTCTGCGCGGGGGAGAGCACCCCATCCTCCTTGAGGACCGATTTGAGGTCGTCGCCGTCGATGTAACGCATGGCAATGAAGAGGTCGCCGTGCCACTCCCCGGCGTCGTAGATCGGGAGGATGTTGGGGTGGCCGATGCGGGCGGCGGCCCGGGCCTCGCGCACGAACCGCTCCCGAAAGACCTCGTCCATCGCGAGCTCGACCCCCATCACCTTGAGGGCGATCGTGGCACCGAGTCGCGGGTGCTCTGCGCGGTAGACGACACCCATGCCGCCACGGCCGAGCAGACCGTCGATTCGGTAGCCCGCGAACTCCGTGCCGATCCGGGGCGCCGGAGCCATGCCGGTCTTGTAGCACACCGATCTCGTGGTCTACAGACCGGTCGGGCAGGGGTATCGTCAAACCTGCATGCGCACAGGCCCAGGTCCGGTCGAGGGCGGACTCCTCGCGGGGGGGCGGCTCGGCCCGTACCACCTCGACGCGCTCCTCGGCGAAGGCCAGATGGGCGTTGTCTTCCGGGCGCGCCGAGAGCCCGACGGCGAGGTCGTCGCGCTCAAGATCCTGCGAGACGAGCTCGCCGGAGACGAGCTCTACCGGCGCCGGTTCGAACGAGAGGCGCGCATCGCTAGCGAGGTCGCCCACGACCACATCGTCCCGGTCGTCGACTTCGGCGAGGCATCCGGCCGCCTTTACATCGCGGCGCTGTACGTCCCCGGGTCACCTCTCTCGCAGCGGATCGAGGCGCCGCCGATCTCCGTCTCCGACGCGCTTCGCATCGTGAGCCAGCTCGCCGGGGCTCTCGAGGCCATTCACTCCCGCGGTCTCGTTCACCGCGACGTCAAGCCCGCCAATGTCATCGTCGACGAGAGTGGCGGCGCGGCTCTGACGGATTTCGGACTGGCTCGAGGTGTCGCCGACACGGTCCTGACGAAGCCAGGCGCGGTCGTGGGCACGATCGAGTACCTCGCTCCCGAGCTTATTCGCGGCCAGCCTGCGAGCCCCGCGAGCGACCTCTACGCGCTCGGCTGTCTCTTCTACGAGTGCCTGGCCGGCGTACCTCCGTTCCCGGGAAGGGCTCTCGTCGAGACGCTTCTCGCGCACGTGCGCGAGGAGCCGCCACCGCTCAGCGAGCTTCGAGCAGATGCGCCCGAGGCTCTCTGCTGGACGGCACTGAAGGCGCTCGAGAAGGAGCCGGCGCACCGACCGCCGACCGCGACCGCGTACGCGCGCTTGCTGCGCGCCTCAGCGCGAGCGGGCTAGCTCGGCGCGTAGCTCGGCGAGCGCGGCCTCAATCCGCTCGGCCGCAGCCTCGATCCTCTGGGCGGCTTCGGCCAGCGGGAGCTCCTGCGACGCCTGCCTGCCATCCTCGAGGAAGTAGCTCAGCGGCTTGCCGGTCGCCTCGGCGACGAGGGCAAGCGCGTCGAAGTCAGGTGTCGTTGCCCCCCGCTCCCAGCGGGAGATGGTGATGGGCTCGACGCTGACGCGCGCGGCGAGGTGCTTCTGCTTCCAGCCCTTCTCCGCGCGCGCCTCCTTGATGCGGGCTGCTACCTCGGCTTTCTGCTTCCTCATGGCAGTCAGGATCATAGTACGGGCTCCTCCTTATTGACTAGCCGTATTATAGACTGATACTGTCTAGTATGTGCTTAGTCGATATCGCCGTCTTCTGGGAGGGTCTCCAATGCACGCACCGCACTCACATCCGTTCCGCACGCTGCTTCTCGCCGTCGCTCTGACGGCGCTCGTGATCGCGGCTGCCCCGACTGCGGCAGCCGCTGCCGTTCATTGCTTCGGCGAGCCCGCGACGATGGTTGGGACGCCCGAGAGCGACGAGATCGTCGGGACCGAGGGCCGAGACGTCATCGTCGGGCTGGGCGGCAACGACCGCCTCGTCGGGATGGGCGGCAACGACCTCGTGTGTGGCAACGAGGGTCACGATGACGTCTTCGGCTCGAGTGGCCTGGATCAGGTCGCCGGCGGAGCCGACAACGACGAGGTCAACGGCGGCAGCCAGGACGACGACCTCGAGGGCGGAGCGGGATCCGATCGGATCGACGGCTCGTTCGGTGATGATCACGCGCGCGGCGGCCCCGGCCGGGACAGCATCCAGGGCGGTCCCGGACGAGACGGGCTCGTCGGAGACGAAGACGACGATTTCCTGAGTGGAGAGGAAGGCGCCGACGTGCTCGCCGGGGAGGACGGCAACGACTCGGTGGACGGCGGCGCGGACGCGGATCGCCTCTACGGCGGCGAGGGCCGCGACCAGCTCGAGGGCGACGCCGGCGTCGACGATCTCTCGGGGGGCCAGGACAGCGACCAGCTCGAGGGTGGCGACGGCGATGACGATCTCGAGGGAGACGCTGGGGACGATCTCTTGCGGGGCGACGATCCCTACTACTCGAACGAGCCCGAGGCGCGCGGCCAGGACGTCCTCGACGGCGGCGAGGGCAGCGACACGGCCGTCCTCTGGTCTCACTCCAAGCACGGCCGGCCCATCGAGGTTGACCTGCCCGAGGGACGCGCAACTGGTGACGGGGTCGACCGGCTTCTGAGCATCGAGAACGCGTCGGCTGACAGCGAGCACGCAGACGTGATGCGCGGCGACGGTTCCCCGAACACGTTCACGGCAGGGGGCGGGAACGACGACATCCGCGGTGCGGGCGGCGACGACACGTTCGTCGCTGACCGAGGCGACGACTCCTACGAGGGCGAGTCCGGAGCCGACGCAATCGACTTCCGAAACGCGTACGGCGCCGCTGTCGTGAGCCTCCAGAGCGGGTCGGCGCACGGGCTCGGGATCGATACGCTCGTCAGCGTCGAGGACGCGTACGGCGGATCCGGCGATGACATCCTCTCGGGAAGCGACGGGCCGAACCTCCTTCACGGCCGCCAGGGGGAGGACTCGATCCGCGCGGGCGGCGGAGACGACACGATCTACGGCGGTCTAAACAACCTGCGTCGCGACGACCAGACCGACCGGCTGACCGGCGGGCCCGGAGACGACCTGATCGACGGCGGCGCCCCCGGCGACGTGAACTCCGAAGGCGAGGTGCTGGACGGTCGTGACGAGGTCGACTACGCGCCTGCCTCTCAGGGAGTCATCGTCGACCTCGCGGCCGGAACAGCGACCGGCGAGGGCACGGACACCCTCGTCCGGATCGAGGACGCACTCGGCTCCGGGTACGACGACCAGCTCTTCGGCGACGACGGCTCGAACGAAGTGAACGGGCGGGCGGGCAACGACTCGACGGACACGCGCGGTGGCGACGACGAGATCGAGGGAAGCCCTGGGGACGACGCCTTCGAGGGCGGCCCCGGCACCGACGTCCTCGAGTTCAACTACTCGCCGAACGCGGTGAGCGCCGACCTCGAGGCGGGCGCGGCCTCCGGGAACGGCACCGACACCGTCTCCGGAATCGAGAACCTCCGCGGGACGATCTTCGACGACCAACTGAGGGGCGACGGCGGCCCCAACACCATCCGCGGCAACACCGGCGACGACCTGGTGGACGGCGCGGGAGGTAACGACCAGCTGAACGGCCAGCAGGGCCACGACGACGTCCTCGGAGGCAGCGAGAACGACGTCATTCGCGGCGCGAACGGAAACGACACGGTCGACGGCGGCCCCGGAAACGACAGGCTGCTCGGGTACCGCGGTGACGACGCCTACCTCGGCGGCCCCGGCGACGACGTTCTTGTCGACTACGAAGGGGAGGACACGTTCGACGGCGGCGACGGGCTCGCCGACTGGGTCTACTTCAACTGGTCACAGGTCGGCTTCGAGGTAGATCTCGCAGCAGGAACGGTGACGAGCGAACACGGAGACGAGACGATCGCCGCGGTCGAGAACATTCTCGGCACCGAGCGCGCGGACGAGATCGTCGGTGATGACGCCGATAACACATTCATCGCCCTCAAGGGTCTCGACCGGCTGCTCGGGGCCGACGGCGACGATTACCTTCAGGGCGGCCATGGCCACGATGCCATGAACGGTGGCGACGGCTTCGACACCGCTTCCTTCGAGGACGGCATCCGTCCGGTGACCGTCGACCTCCTGAGCGGATTCGCGGAGGGCTACGGCTCGGACACGCTCGTCACGATCGAGGCAGTGATCGGGTCGAACTTCGCCGACTACCTGCGCGGCGACGGGAACGCGAACCGGCTCGTCGGGCTCGGCTCCGACGACTCGCTCGAGGGTCGGGCCGGCGACGACGAGCTGGACGGAAGCGCCGGCGTCGACTCGGGTGACGGCGGCGAGGGCGCAGACACTTGCACCTCTGTCGAGCTCGAAACCTCCTGCGAGGCCTAGCTCAAGGAAAGCGGCGGCGCCTAGACCCCAGGGCCGCCGCTTTCGCTTGCTCTTCTTGCACGAGGATAATAGACTTATAGAGTCTAGTCGTTGTTTAGTCGGTAGAGACCCCCGACCCGTTGCCGAGGGCTCGCCGGCGCAAGGGAGGTGTCTGCCATGACTATTCCGTTCTCCCTCAACCGTGGCGCGCGAGGCAGGCGCTCGTACGCAGGCTTCCTGGCCGTCGCGTTCGCGCTGCTGGTCGCCGGCACGGCGTCCGCGCAGACCGAGGAAGCGGCCGCGTCGCCGATCGAATACTCGACGCGGTTCCAGCACCCGGTCTCGAGCCCGACCGCTACGGCGCTGCAGGACACGGCGATCGAGAACTACATCATCGAGCACATCAACGCGAGCCCGCCGGGCGCCGAGATCGGGCTCGCGGTTCGCGACTGGACCCGTACGCAGGTTGCGACGGCGCTCCTGAACGCCCATGCCCGCGGCGTTCAGATCACCGGGGTCATCGACGGCTCGGAGAGGGTCCGCCCGTTCCTCCAGGACCTCGTGAACACGCTCGGAGGCGGCGTCATCTTCTGCGGCTCGCCCACGTTCCAGTTCCACTCGTGCATCTCGAACGTCCGCACTCCCGGGCTCATGCACAACAAGTTCTGGACGTTCTCGGAGCTCTCTGACGGCTCGAAGCACGTCGTCCTCCAGACGTCGCTGAACTTCACGGGCCCGCAGCTTCGGGACTTCCAGGACCTGATCCGGATCAAAGGAGACGTCGGCCTCTACAACGGCTACCGCGAGTACCTCGCGGACATGAAGGCGCAGGTCCGCTCGAACAACTACTACAAGGAGTGGACCGGCGACGACGGACGCAACACGATGTGGGGATTCCCCCGGTTCCAACCGGACGACTGGACCGACGACGCGACGGTCGACCGCCTGAACGAGCTCGACTGTTCCGACGGCGGCGTCATCCGCGCTGCCCAGGCCGGATTCCGGAGCGAGCGGCTGGTGATCGCCGAGAGGCTCGTCGAGCTCAAGGAAGAGGGCTGCGAGGTCGGCGTCGTGAACACCAACGGCGACCCCGAGGTCGTCGCGCTGCTCCTGAACCGCGGCGTCGCGTATTACCCGCTTATGAACGCGGTCACCAACCTCGCAACCCACACGAAGCTCTGGGTCGCGGATGCCGGCAACACCGTCACGGATGAGCGCACGAAGGTCGCCTACATGGGCAGCGTCAACTGGCGCCCGTTCGTGACCGAGACCGAGGACGCGCTGCTCCGCGTCTTCAACGATCAGGTGTACGCGGACTACAACGCCTACTGGGAAGAGATGCGCAATCTGTCGCAGTACTTCCGGCGGGGAAACCCGGCCGTACAGGTCGACGCAGTCAAGCCCGCGACCGCTGCGAGCGCCAGTCCGGCTCCGAACGCGAACGGCTGGAATAAGACGGATGTGACGGTGCGGATTGACGGGAGCGATGGCGTCGGCGAAAAGGAGCTCGAGAAGGGCGGCGGCACACATGTCGCGACCGGCATCAAGGACCTCAAGGTCGCTCTGTCGGGCGCTCAGACCGGAACGGCGGACCGGCTCGGAGCACCGGCGTACACGGTCTCGCTGACCGCAACGCCTGTGGTGACCGAGGAGGACACGACGACGGTGACGCACTACGCCGTCGACCACAAGAACAACCAGGGCGAGATCGGGACGGTCGAGGTCAAGATCGACAAGACCGCTCCGACGGTCGCCCTGGTCGAGGGCCCTGCGGACGGAGGGAGCTACTACTTCGGCTCCGTTCCGGAGCCACCGACGTGTAGCCCCTCCGACGCGCTCTCGAAGATCGACGGATCATGCAACGTGAGCGGCTACTCCGCGTCCGTGGGCTCGCACACCGTCACCGCGACCGCCATGGACAAGGCCGGAAACGTTGCCACGGACTCCGCTGAATACACCGTGCTCGCGTGGACGCTGCGGGGCTTCTACCGGCCCGTCGACATGGACAACGTCGTGAACACGGTCAAGAACGGCGCGACCGTGCCTCTCAAGTTCGAGATCTTCTCAGGCTCGGACGAGTTGACCGACCCGGCGAACGTTCGCTCGCTCTCGGCGAAGCGGATCGGTTGCGCCTCGCTGAGCGACGAGCCAACGGACGCGATCGAGGTCACGGCGACGGGAGGGACGAGCCTGCGCTACGACACGGTTAGCGGCCATTTCATCTTCAACTGGAAGACGCCTGACAAGGCCGACGCCTGCTTCCGCGTCACCATGACGACCAACGATGGGTCGCATATAGACGCGTTCTTCAAGCTGAAGTAGGCGGTCTGGCACACGAGGGGGAGCGCCGGCTCCCCCCTCGTACCTTCGAGGCCCCGCCGCCGCCCGCCGTTCGTCCTTAGAACAGCTGGTTCTCGCCCGCGAAGATCGCCGACACGGACTCGTCCGAGAAGACGTTCTGGATCGTCTCGGCGAGGAGTTTCGACACCGGCAGGACGCGCACCTTGTCCGGCCGCTTGATCGGGTCGATCGGGACCGAGTTCGTGATCGTGATCTCGGCAAGTTCGCTGGCGGCCAGGCGGTCGAAGGCCTCCTCCGGGATGAGGCCGTGCGTGGCGCACGCGTAGACCTCGGTCGCCCCGGCCTCCTTGAGCGCCTCCGCGGCAGCGATCAGCGTTCCCCCCGTGACGATGATGTCGTCAGTCAAGATCGCGACCTTGTCCCGGACGCGGCCCGTCACCTCGAGCATCGAGGCGACCTCGTGCTCGGGCCTGATCTTCGACATGTAGGCGATGTCGGCCTCGAGCATCTGAGCGAACTTGTTCGCGGTCTTGGCGCGGCCGGGGTCCGGTGAGACGGCCACGATGCCGGGGCCGTTGATCCCCTTGTCTCGGTAGTGCTGGACGAAGAGTGGGAGCGCGGTCATGTGGTCGACGGGGATCGTGAAGAACCCCTGGATCTGCCCGGCGTGGAGATCCATCGTGAGGACGCGGTCGACGCCGGCGGCCTGGAGGAGCTCTGCGACGAGCTTGGCGGTGATCGGCTCGCGGGGCGACGACTTCTTGTCCTGTCGCGAGTACGGGTACCACGGCATGACGGCCGTGATCCGGTTGGCGGAGGCGAGCTTCGCCGCGTCGATCATGATCAGAAGCTCCATCAGGTGGTCGTTGACCGCCCTGCCGTAGCCCGATTGGACGATGAACACGTCCGCGCCGCGAATGGACTCGTGGAAGCGGCAGTACGTCTCCCCGTTCGCGAACGTCTTCAGCTGGACGTCGCCGAGCTGGATCCCGAGGACGTTGCCGATCTCCTCCGCCAGGTCCGGATTCGAACGGCCCGAGAAGAGCATCAGCTTGCCGGAGGGCCCGCGCTCGATCCAGCGGCCTGAGCGGCCCTGAGGCTGCACGGGCTCGAGCGTCTCGAGACCGGGCAGCGGAACTTCAGTCGTCGCGCTTTCGCTCACCGTCGTATCCCTCTTTGTTGACCTGACGGGCTCGGGCGATCGCAAGCGCTCCGTCAGGAACGTCGTCCGTGATCGTCGAGCCAGCTCCCGTCCACGCATGATCACCGATCCTCACCGGAGGGACAAATACATTCTGACTGCCGGTGTGGACGTCGTCGCCGATTACGGTGCGCTGCTTCTCGTCGTACCGCTCGGAGCGGTAGTTGGCGGTGATCGCTCCCGCTCCGATGTTCGTGTCACGGCCGATGTCGGCGTCCCCGATGTAGGAGAGGTGCGGCACCTTTGATCCTTCCCCGACACGCGCGTTCTTCACCTCCACGAACGCCCCGATCTTCGCGCCTGCCGCGAGCATGGCGCCGGGACGCAGGTACGCAAACGGGCCGACCGTGCACCCCGGCCCGATCTCCGCGTCGAGAGCGACGACGTGTGGCCCGACCTGAGCTTCGGCACCGACGCGCGTGCGGCCGCGGAGAATCGTGAACGGGTGAACGACGGACTCGGGCTCGAGCGCTGCATCGGGGTCGATCCAAGTCGTCGCGGGATCGACCACGGTGACCCCGGCCAACATGTGCGCCTCGAGGATCCGGCGGCGAAGGACGTCCGCGGCCCGGGCAAGATCGACTCGCGTGTTCACGCCCTCGGCGGCCTCGGGGTCGGGGCAGGGGACGACCGAGACCTCGTGACCCTCGCGCACCAGCCGCTCGAGCGTGTCGGTGAGGTAGAGCTCTCCCTGCGCGTTGTCCGTGCCGAGGCCGTCGAGCGCAGGCCAGAGGGCGTCGGCCCGATAGACGTAGACGGACGCGTTCAGCTCGCGAATCGCGACCTCCTCGGGCGAGGCGTCCCGCTCCTCGACGATCCGGGCCGGCTCGCCGTTCGGAGCGCGGACGATGCGACCGTAGGGAAGCGGTCGAAGCGGCTCGACGGAGAGGAGCGTGAGAGCCGGACGCGACTCTCTGTGCCGCTCGACGAGCCCGGCCAGGATCTCACCGGTGAAGAGCGGCGCGTCTCCCGGGAGGACGAGCACGTCGCCCTCGAAGCCGTCGAGCGTTCGGCGCGAAGACGACACGGCGTCCCCGGTGCCGCGCGGCTCAGCCTGAACCGCGAGCTCGGTGCCCTCCGGCAGGAGCCGGGCGAGCTCGGACTCCGAGCCCGGCGAGCAGACGACGACCAGCCGGTCAGGGCTCGCGCCTCGCGCCGCCTCGACCGCCCAGCGGACGAGTGGCCGGCCGAGCAGCGGGTGCAGGTGCTTCGGCCGCTCCGACTTCATGCGGGTACCGAGCCCGGCCGCCATCACGACGGCTGCGAGGGGTGGCGTCAAAGGGCGAGGATCATCGGGCGGGGCCGCGTGCCGGCCGATTATGCCCGTTCTCTCAGGAGCGCGAGCGCGATCTCCGCAACCGCCTCCGGCGCGCTGTACGTGACCGCGTGGCCCCGGCCCGGAATCGTGTCGAACGTGCCGCCGGTCCGGTTCGCCACCTCCCTCCCCCACGGCTCCGGCGCGATCGTGTCGTACTCACCGCGCACGACTGCCACCGGCCTGCGGACGAGCGCGAGCTTTTCGCGGACGGGATCCTCGAGCGCCAGCTGGGCCGTCCGGAGCACGTAGAGCGGGCCGTGACGTAGGTAGTCGGCAGTCGCGCGCAGGTTGTGCCGGAGCGGCTCCCGCGGCGCGACGCGCGCGAGCCGCCAGGCTTGTCGGAGGACTGTCGGGGCAGCGGGATCGGGTGTCGGTCCGGTGAGCACGGCGCCCGCGAACGCGCCGATCCGGCGCGCGAGGAGCTCGGCGGCTACCTGGCAGCCGAGGGAGTTCGCGACGAGCAGCGGCCTGTCCAGCCCGTGGGCGTCCACCCAGGCCTCGACCACGTCCGCGAGCACGGAGACGGAGGGCTCCTCCGACGTCCTGGGCGTTCGGCCGAACCCCGGCAAGTCGATTGCCCAGACCGCCAGCTCGCCGGCGAGCGCGGCTGCGGTCGGGAGCATGTAGCGGCCCGAGATGCCGAGGCCGGGCAGGAGGATCGCGGTCGGGCCGGGCTCGTCACGCGGAAAGCCCCGCGCGAAGACGCGGCCTGCCCGGGTGTCGGTCCACTCAGGCTGGGGCGGGAGGATTCGAACCTCCGATCACGGGACCAAAACCCGCTGCCTTACCACTTGGCTACGCCCCAGCGGACGGCCTCAGTGTACGAGCGCGTGGCAGGTCCTCAGCGCCTGTCGAGGAGCAGGAGGCCGGCCACGACGAGCGCCGCAACCACGAGGACGACGATGGCGACGAACTTCACGATGCTCCAGAGGAGCGGGATCACGAACGGAAGCACCTGGGAGAACGCGGCCGTCCAGGCAACCTGACGCACCGTCTCGTTCTCGATCCGTCGCCGGACGAAGACGTAGACGGCAGCGAGGAGCAGGAAGAGCGCCAACACCCAGAACCAGCGAATCTGGCTCGTGAGAACCAGGATCGACTCGACGACTCCGACAGCGAGTGCGATCCTGAGCCTGCGCTCCCGGAGCCAACGGCTCGTGCGGCTCTCGCCGTGCTCGACGACGGGGAAGTCCATCGAGGCCGTTCTACCAGACGGGCACGGCCACCCAGCCCCGCGCCCGGGCCGCGATCCTGCGTGCGGCCGCGTCGGCCGCCGGCCGGTGGTGGAAGAGGCCGTAGACGGACGGGCCGGCGCCGCTCACGTCGGCCCGGAACGCGCCCGCGTCGAGGAGCTCGTCGGCGAGCGTCCTGCCGCCGGCCGCCTCAGCCAGGTCGTTCGGCGGGAACGCAGCGAAGTCGCGCGGGCGGCGGCAGGACGCGATCGCGCTCTGCAGCGCGGCCTGCCGCTCCTCGAAGCCGGTGGCGCCTCCGAGGTCGTCGAACCGCCGGTAGATCTCGCCCGTCGAGGGCTTGACGGCCCCGAGCGGCAGCGCGACGAGCACCCAGTAGTCCTGCGGAAGCTCGAGTCGGGTCAGGCGCTCACCGGCCCCCTCGGCGAGCTTGGGCCCGGGCTCGAGGAAGAACGGCACGTCGGCGCCGACGGCCGCGGCGACCTGGTGGAGCTCGGCTGCAGCGAGGGGCTCGGAGAGCGACTCGTTGGCGAGCCTGAGCGCCGCGGCGGCATCGGCGCTGCCGCCGCCCAATCCGGCTGCGACCGGGATCCGCTTGTCGATCCGGACGCGCCACGCAGGCTCGACGCCGGCGCGGGCTGCGAGCTCCTCGAGCGCGCGCCGTACGACCGTGTCCTCCCGGAAACCCGTCACCTCGAGGGTGTCGGCCCGATCGAGTGCGACGCGATCCTCCAGGTCGACTCGCTGCAGGACGGTTGCGACCTCGTGGAGCCCGTCGGCCCGGCGTGGGCCGACGACGAGCGCCAGGTTGATCTTGGCGGCGACCGGGACTCGTCTCACAGCGCCTCCACGAGCGCGACGAACTCCTCCGGCGCCAGCACCTCGGCTCGCACTCCGGGCTCGCGGCCGATGCGTGCCAGGGCCGCTGAGGCCTCGGCTCGCGTTGCCACGGACGAGAGCTCGAGCGAGTTCGCGAGCGTCTTCCGCCGATGCGCGAACGCGGCCTGCACGAGGCGCTTCAGCGCCGAGTACTCGTCCCCCCACGCGCGCGTCCGCCGGAAGGCCACCAGGGCGGAATCCACGTTGGGCGGCGGGTGAAAGACGGTTCGCGCCACCGGGTGCACCCCCGTCCGCTCACAGGTGAGCTGGACGAGGACGGAAACGGCTCCGTAGGCGCGGGTGCCCGGCTCGGCGAAGAGCCGGTCGGCGACTTCGCGCTGCACCATCACTGTCCAGAGCTCCACGGTCGGCAGTCCGTCGAGGCTCTCGGCAACCACCGGAGTGGCCACCCGATAGGGAAGGTTCGCGACGATTTTCGTCGGCGGCGGATCGAGGGAGGCCAGCGAGAGGGTGAGCACGTCGCCGAAGATGAGCTCGACGTTTGCACGGTCGCCGAGCGCCTCCCGAAGGCCTGGCTCGAGCGAGCGATCGAGTTCGACCGCGTGCACGAGCGCGACCCGGTCGGCGAGGTAGGTCGTCAGGACTCCGAGTCCGGCGCCGACCTCGAGCACGACGTCGTCCGGAGAGAGCACGGCGAGCCGCCCGGCGACGCCGAGGATGTTGCGATCGGCGAGGAAGTGCTGGCCGAGCTCTCGCTTCGGGCGGATCACGGGACGAAGCCTTGTGCCGTCCGAACGCTCACGGCAGGCCGAACGCCCGGGCCGCGTTCGCCTCGATCTGCGCCTCGAGGACACCGGGATCCTCGTCGCGGGCCTCGGCGAGTGCCTGCAGCGTGTGGACGACGTGCGCCGGCTCGTTCGGCTCCCCGCGAAAAGGCTGGGGGGACAGGTAGGGCGTGTCCGTCTCGGCCAGGATCCGGTCGGCGGGCACGCGGGAGGCGGCCCAGCGGAGCTCTCCGCCTTCGGATACGTGACGTTGCCGGCGAATGAGCAGTACCAGCGCCGCTCGAGGGCGGGCTCGAGGAGAGCCGAGGATGAGAAGCAATGCAGGACGATGCGCAGGCCGGCCGGTAGCCCGGCCAGGACGGCGACGGTGTCGTCGTCGGCGGCGCGCGTGTGCACGACGAGCGCCTTGCCCGTCTCGGCCGCGAGCGCGGCCTGCTGTCGGAAGAGAGCCGCCTGGCGGTCGTGCGGCGCGTACTCCCGGAAGTGGTCGAGGCCGGTCTCACCCACGGCGAGCGCCTTGGGATGCGCGAGGAGCTCCGCGAGCGCCGCTACGTCCTTGTAGCCGGAGGAGCCGGCGTCATGCGGATGGATACCGAGCGCGCAGAAGACTCCTGCTTCCGACTCGGCGAGGTCGAGGACGCGCCGGCTCGACTCGAGCCCGGTGCCGATCGCGATCACGCGCGTCACCCCGGCTTCCCTGGCCCGCGCGAGCGCCGCGCCCGGGTCGTCGAGCGCGTCGAGGTGCGCGTGGGTGTCGATCACGCCGCGGGCGCGGCAGACTCGACCCGAGGGTAGAGCGGCTCGGAAGCTCGGATTCCCTGGGCCCGCTCGGACTTGCCGTAGCCGATCCGCGCCCAGCCGAGGTCGGCGGGCTGGCCGAGTGCAGCCAAAATGCGCGGCCCCGACTCCGGCAGGTAGGCGGCCACGGCGATCGCCACGCAGCGAAGCCCGTCGGCCAGGTCGAAGAGCGTTCGGTCGAGCTCGTCCGCGCGTGACTCATCCTTGGCCAGCTGCCACGGCGCCGTCTCCTCGACGCGGCGGTTGAGCGTCCGGACGGTCTCCCAGATCCGGTCGAGCGCCCCGGAGAGATCCCACTCGTCGAGCAGCGTGGCCACTTCGGGCCCGAACGCATCGAGGTCGGCGCGAAGCGGCGAGTCCCATGCATGCGAGCCGAGCTCGCCGCCGCGGTAGCGCGCGATCATCGCTGTCGTCCGCGAGACCAGGTTCCCGAGGTCGTTCCCGAGCTCACGCTCGTAGCGCACGTGGAGGTCGTCGACGGAGGCGTTGCCGTCATGGCCGAAGCGCGCCACCCGAGCCACGTAGTAGCGCACGGGATCGACGCCGTAGACGTCGAGAAGGTCGAGCGGGTCGATGACGTTGCCGAGCGACTTCGAGATCTTCCGGTCGTCGAGCACGAGGTAGCCGTGGACGAAGATCTGGCGCGGCACCTCGTAGCCCGCGGCCATGAGGAGCGCGGGCCAAAAGACACAGTGAAAGCGCAGGATGTCCTTGCCGATCATGTGGCGCACGGCCGGCCAGTAGGTGTCCCTGAGGTCCTCGCCCTCCCGCGCGTACGTGAGAGCCGAGAGGTAGTTGATGAGCGCGTCGACCCAGACGTAGACGACCTGGCCCGGGTCCCAAGGGATGGGCACGCCCCACGGTTGTCCCGCGCGCGAGAGCGAGAAGTCCTGGAGTCCGCCGGCGATGAAGCTCCGGGCCTCGTTCCGGCGGAAGTCCGGGAGCACGAAGTCGGGACGCTCGTCATAGAGGGCCAGCAGGGGCTCCTGGAACGCCGAGAGGCGGAAGAACCAGTTTCGCTCCTCGATCCACTCCGGCACCGTGCCGTGCTCCGGGCACTTCCCGTCCACGAGGTCGCTCTCGTTCATGAAGGCCTCGTGCCCGACGCAGTAGAGGCCGGAGTACGTGTCCTGGTAGATGTGCCCTGCGTCGTAGATCCGCTGCACGAAGTCCTGGACGAAGCGCTTATGGCCCTCGTCCGTCGTTCGGATGAAGAAGTCGTTCGAGGCGCCGACCCGGCTCGGCAACGGGCGCCAGTGCTCGTCGACGAGGTGGTCGACGAACGTCTTCGGGTCGACGCCGGCCTCCTCCGCGGAGCGAACGTTCTTCGAGGCGTTCTCGTCGGTGCCCGTCAGAAAGAACGTCTCGTCGCCGCGCTGGCGGTGATGGCGGGCCAGGACGTCGGCTGCGATCGTCGTGTACGCGTGGCCGATGTGCGGCGTCGAGTTGACGTAGTAGATCGGCGTGGTCACGTAGAACCGCATCGCTGGCCATGATAGGGGGCCGTTTTCAGGCTCCGTTTGCGGTTTTCGATCGGAAGACCACGGGGACGACCCCTAGGTGTCGGCCGGGGCGGCTAAGGGGGGAGTCACTACGACTGGGATCGTGAGACACATCGACGAGCTGGGCCGAATCGTGATCCCGATCGAGATCAGGAAGCGCCTCGGCCTGGCCGAGAAGGACCCGGTCGAGATCTCCGTCAAGGGGGAGACGATCATGCTCGCCAAGGCGAGCTCGGTGTGCCTTTTCTGCGGTCGTGACGAGGGATTGGCAGAGCACCGGGGCCGCTCGGTCTGCCGGCACTGCATCGGCGAGCTGGCGGCGGTGGCCTCGTAGGGACCTGACTTCCAGCGGGAGAACGCAACCGGCCGGAGGCCGGTTGCTCCATAGAAATCGCGCAAACAGCGGCGCGATTTCCCCGGCCGGCTCCGCCGGCCTCCAACACCTCGTCTTCGCTCTAGAGGGAGTTGCGATACAGACGGTTTTTCGGGACGCCCGTCAAGCGTGAGACGACCTCGGCGGCCTTCCGGCGCGGCGTGCCGGCTCTGACGAGCTCGGCGACGGCCTCATGTGCGCCACTCTCGTCCTCCGCCGCCTCGGCGGGCGGGCCGATCACGAGCGTGACCTCGCCCTTCGGCGGCTCCGCGAACCGGGCAGCAACGTCGGCCGCCCGCCCACGGACGATCTCCTCGAAGCGCTTCGTGAGCTCTCGGCAGACCGCGACCCGCCGCTCGGGATCGTGGGCGGCGAGACTCGCGAGGCTGGCCGGGAGGCGCCGTGGCGATTCGAAGGCGACCGTCGGACCGTCCGGCGGCAGCTCGGCCCAGAAGCTTTCGAGCGCCTCACGCCGGCGCGGCAGGTAGCCGACGAACGCGTAGCGCGCGCCCACGAGCCCGCTCGCCACGAGTGCCGTCTCGACCGCGGAGGGCCCGGGCAGCACCGTCACCGGGATCCCGCGCTCGATTGCGGCTGCCACGATACGCGCGCCCGGATCGTTCACCCCGGGGAGACCCGCGTCGGAGGCAACCGCGACCCGCTGGCCGGCCTCCAGCCGGGGAATCGTCTCGATGGTTCGGGCTGCCTCGTTATGGCGGTGGAGGCTCGCCAGCCTCGCCTCGACCCCGTGGCGTTCGAGCAGGACTCGCGTCCGCCTGGTGTCCTCACAGAGCACGAGGTCGGCCTCGCCGAGCTCGCGGAGGACGCGGAGCGTCACGTCCTCGAGATTCCCGATCGGCGTCGGGCAGACGACGAGCGCGCCGCTCGACTCAGGCTCGGGCGGCATCGGCGGCCTCGAACCCGATCAGGCCCGCGCCGATCAGGCCGGCCTCGACGCCAAGGATCGCCAGTGCGATCCTGACGCTCGAGCGGGAGGGCTCGAGCGCCCGCTCGCGGACCACCTCAAGCGCCGGATCCACGATCAGCTCGGCCGCCCGCGCGAAGCCGCCGCCGAGGACGACCAGCTCCGGGTTGAAGATGTTCACGTAGTTCGCGATGCCGACGCCGAGCCGCCGGCCGATCTCGGCGAGCGCCGCGCGCGCCTCCTCGTCACCCTCCCGCGCCAGCTCGACGGCGGCCTTTGCGTCCGCCTGCCGCCCTGCCGCGACGGCTCGCCCGAGCCCGCTCTCCGGGTGGTTCTGAGCAGCCTCGCGCGCGAGGAGGCCCGCCGCTGTCCCCGACGCCAACGCCTCGAGGTGGCCGCGGCCGGGGCAGGTGCCCTGGCACTGCGGGCCGTTCAGGTCGATCGTCATGTGCCCGAGCTCCGCGGCAGCCCCGTAGGCCCCGCGGTAGAGCTCACCGTTCAGGATCAGCCCGCCGCCGATTCCGGTGCCGAGCGTGAGCATGACCATGTGCCTCGAGCCCCGGCCTGCGCCGAAGACGTGCTCGGCGAGCGCTGCGCAGTTCGCATCGTTCTCGACTCCGGTCGGGAGGCCGAATCGCTCCCGTATGCGGTCTCGAAGGAGCACACCCTGGATCGGCACGTTCACCGACGAGACGGCTTCGCCCGTCCGCTGGTCGATGAGAGAGGCGACGCCGATCCCGATCCCGACGACGCCGTCCTCGACCTGCTCTTCGACGGCGGCCTCGATCTGATCGACGAGCTCCTCCTGGCTCGAGGTCACCGTCTCAGCGACCGTTCTGCGGACGACCACGCCGTCGCGGCCGACGAGCCCGGTGAGGAGCTTCGTCCCCCCGAGGTCCATGGCGATCACGCGCTCGTCGGTCATCCTGGGGCTCCTTCGGGCGGGGCCGGTCCGTGGCCGTGGCTACCATAACCCGTCGCCGTGCCTGGCAAGGAGAAGCCCTACCGCGTCTACCGCGGCGGCCGCTCGCGCGGCCCCGCCAAGCCCCTCAGCCCCAAGGCAGAGCCGGCGAAGAAGCCGCCGCGCGGGTCGGGCGACGACGGCGACGGCTACGTCGGTACGCACGAGCCGCCGCGCAAGAAGCGCCGGCGCTGGGGGCGCTGGGTCGCCGCGTTCCTGCTCCTCGTCGTCCTCCTCGTCGTGGTCTGGGCCGCCCTCGGCTACCTCGCGCTCCGGAGCGGAGTCAAGGAGGCGAACGAGCGCCTGCCGGCGGAGGCCGAGCGCGCCCTGGCGCCACAGGACGGCGCGATCTGGACGAACGCGACGAACATCCTCGTTCTCGGCGCCGACGTCGGCTACGGCGGCCGCGCAGGCCCCGGTCGCGCCGACTCGATCCTCCTCATCCACACCGATCCCGACGACCACCGCGTTGCCCGGCTTGGCATTCCCCGCGACCTGCGTGTGCAGATCCCCGGGCACGGTGAAGACCGCATCAACGCGGCCTACGCGCTGGGCGGCCCGGCGCTCGCCATCAAGACGGTGCAGAGCGTGACAGGCCTTCGGATCAACCACGTCGTCCTCGTCGACCTGGGCTCCTTCGACGACGTCGTCGACGCGATCGGGGGCGTGACAGTCAACGTCAAGAAGCCGATCCTCTCCAAGTTCGAGTGCCCGCTCGCCACGCCTGCGAAGTGCCAGCGCTGGGACGGGTGGCGATTCCGAAAGGGCGAGCAGGACCTGAACGGCCGGCGTGCGCTCGTGTACTCCCGCGTCAGGAAGAACGAGCTCGATCCATCGGAGAGCGACGTCACGCGGATCGAGCGGCAGCAGCAGGTCACGCAGGCGATCGAGGACAAGGTCGCGGGCCTGTACGGATTCACGCGTATGCCGTTCTTCGGCGACGACCTCGTGAAGCCACTCGCGACCGACCTCTCGGCGAACGAGATTCTCCAGCTCGGGTGGGTCGAGTTCCGCGCCAGGCAGAGCCTCTCGTGCCGGCTCGGCGGCTCGCTCGCAGACATCGGCGGCGCCTCGGTGATCCTCGGGAGCGAGGACAACCCCGAGGTGATCCAGATGGTGCTCGGCGAGAGCGCGCCGCAACCCTCGCCGCCCGGACAACCGCTCGAGCCCGGCTGCAGCGTCGGCTAGCTGGAGGACCGGGGACGCGGACCCGCGGTCCGGTTGCGCCACCCTCCTGGCGGCGGATCAGGCCTCGGCCGTCTTCTTCGGCTCCGGTTTCTTCTCGGCGGGCTTCGAGTCGCTCGAGTCCGAGGAGCCGCCTTCCTTCGTCCCGCCCTCTCCCTCCTTGCCGCCCTCGCGTTTCCGACCGCCGCGGCCGTAGTCGGTCGAGTAGAACCCCGAGCCCTTGAAGTGGATGGCGGCCGGATAGAGGACTTTCTCCACGGGTTTGTCGCCGCAGATCTGGCACTCTGCCGCCGGCGGATCACTCATGCGCTGGAAAAGCTCGAACGTGTGGCCCTTGGGGCAGCGATACTCGTAGGTAGGCATGAGAAGTGGGAAAAAGCCGCGATTTGCGGGACACGAGCCTAGCAGGGGAGGCGGCCGCCACCGGCCCTCGCGGGCGACGGGCAGGGCCCTCGAAAGGGCCTGACGGAGCCGCCGTCAAGGGAGCGCCCCGGCCGCTCCTGACGCCGTACCGCCTCACCGTCGGCGCGCTCACCCTGGGGCTCGGAGCCTTTCTCCTGAGCCGCCTCGGCGCCTGGCCGCCGAACGAGGACGAGACCCTCGTCTTCTTCGTCAGCAGCCGGCCGCTCGCGGACCTGCTCCAGACTGTCTCGGGCGAGCGAGGCGGCGCGCCCCTCCACTTCCTCCTCGCGCACTTCGTCCTGCTCGTCTCGCCGACCCTCGAGGCGCTGCGGCTCCTCTCGGCGCTTCCGATCGCGCTCGCCCTCCCCGTCGTCGCGGCGCTCGCTGCCCGGCTCGCCGGACGGCGTGCGGCCGTCGTCGCCACGTTGATCGTCGCAGCGAGCGGCGCTACGCACTACCAGGGCGTCTACGCGCGCATGTACGGGCTCTTCCTGCTCGCAACCGCGCTCTCATTCCTCCTGCTCCTCCGGGCGCTCGAGCGGCCGAGCGCGACGCGCTGGCTCCTCTGGGGCCTCGTCGCGCTGGCCGCGATCGCCACTCAGCCCTACGGGGCCCTCGTGCTCGCAGTCCAGGGTCTCTACGTCCTCTGGCTTGGTCGCCGCGACCCCCGTCCGCTCGTGCGGCCGGCGCTCGCCTTCGCGCTCGTCCTCGTGGCGGCCACCCCACTCTGGATCACGTATGCGCGCCTTGCGTCCCGCTTCGACGTCGCGGCCGGGCCGGGCGGATCGGCGCTCGGGAGCCCGGGCGAGGTCTTCGCCTACCTGTGGGAGACGCTCGGCGACTTCACGGCCGGCTGGCCCGCGGCGACGATCCCGATCTCGCTCGCCGCGCTGGCCGGACTCGTCCTCCTCGCGCGGAGGAACATGGATGCGGCGGTGCTCGCCGGCCTCGTCGTCGCGGTGCCGGTCGCCGCGCTCCTCCTGACGAGCTCAGGCGACGGTCTCTTCCTCGAGACACGTCATCTGATCTTCGCGCTGCCGTTCGTGGCGATCGCCCTCGCCGTCGCGATCCTGGCCGGAATCCGGGCGGGCGGACGCGCCGGGCCCGCGCTCGGAGCCGTCGCGCTCCTTGGCCTCGTGGCGCTTCAGGCGGCCTGGGGCGTCACGCGGACGCCCTGGCTCTACTCGGGGGAGCCGCACTCGCGCGCGGCGGCCCGGGAGGACGCGGCAGGCTGGCTCGCCGAGAGCGCAGGGCCGGACGACGTCCTCTTCGGCTACGAGCCGACGTTCCTGGACGCGCGCGAGGCCGGCGCCCCCTACGGCCGGCTCGTCATCCCCCGGGCGGATCCCGTCCTCGCCCTGAAGGAGCTCCGCGAGGCGGAGGCGGGGACGGAGCTCGGCCGCGGTGTCTGGGTGCTCGACGCGAGCGACTTCCTCCAACCTTCGCTCATCAGGCTGACGATTCGGGAGCGGTCGCCCGGCCCCGATTTCGAGGCGCGCGCATTCGGCCCCTTCCTGGTGATTCGGACCCGCGAGCCGACCGGAACGCCCGAGCGGTTCCTCGCCTCGACGGCTCAGGTGCAGCGCCTCGGTGAGTCGCTCGGGATCGCCGACGCGCGCCTCAACCTGGCGACGGCCGGGGAGGCGCTCCGGCTCGCCAAACCCCCCTAGCGCTCCTTGGCCGCTTCGCGCTCGTGCTCAACGAGCTCCTCGTAGCACGGCGCGTTCTCGAAGGCCGCGAGCCCGACCGGCGTCTCCCGGCGAGCCGGAGCGCGCCGCATCCGAACCCGTCCGGCGGCCGCCACGCCCGCGACGCTTCCGAGCAGGCCGCCGATCAAGAAGGACTTCAGGGTGTCGCGCGTGCGTTCCTCGGCCATGCGTCGATTGTAGGGTCGCGCGGGAGGTGATCTGCACCGTGGGAGACCTGCTCCTCGACGTCGTCGTCCGTGTGGATGGGCTGATCGAGGCCGACACCGACACATACGGGCGCACGTGGGTCGGGCCCGGCGGCCAGGCCTCGAACGTCGCAGCCTGGGTGGTCGAGCTCGGAGGACACGCCCGGCTCATCGCCCGGCGGGCCGACGACACCGCGGGCCGGCTCCTCGGTGAGGAGCTCGAACGGCGCGGCGTGGAGCTGGAGGGGCCGGTGCGGGAAGGCTCGACCGGAACCGTCGTCTCGATCGCCTCACCCGACGGGCGTCGGACGATGCTGACCGACCGCGGCGTGTCGCCCGACTTCGCGCCCGAGGAGCTCGACCCCGGCTGGCTCTCCGTCTGCGAGACGCTGCACGTCCCGACGTACAGCCTCGCCCGCGATCCGCTCAGGAGCACCGCCGTCGCCGCCGTCAGGGCGGCGCGCCGGAACGGCGCGCGGATCAGCATCGATCTCTCGTCCGCGGCGGTTCTGGCGGAGGGCGGTGCCGAGCTCAGGCAGCTCGTCGGGGAGCTCGAGCCTGACGTTGCCCTCGCGAACGAGGCCGAGGCTGAGCTCTTCGGCACGCTCGACGCACCAACGGTCGTCGTCAAGCGAGGCGCGCTCGGCTGCAGCGTCCACACGCGCGCCGAGACCCTCGATCACGCTGCGCAGGAGGTGGACGTCGTCGACACGACGGGGGCCGGCGACGCCTTCGCGGCGGGCTTCCTCCTCGGGGGCGCAGAGGCGGGCCTCGCCGCCGCGGCCCGTTGCGTGGGAAAGCTCGGGGCGGTTCCGTGATCGACATCGTCAAGGTCTCCGAGGAGGTGTCGGGCGCCCTCCGGTCCCGCGACCCGGTCGTCGCGCTGGAGACGACGCTCGTCGCCCACGGCTTTCCGTCTGGCACGGGCTTCGACGTCGCCGTCGAGTGCGAGCGGCGGGTGCGCGAGGCCGGGGCCGTCCCGGCCACAGTCGGCGTTGTCGACGGCGCCGTTCGCATCGGGCTCGGGCGAGAGGAGCTGGAGCGCTTCGCGGCGGCGGGGGACGACGCCGCGAAGGTCGGCCCGCGCGACCTCGCCGCCGCGGTTCTCAGAGGCGGGCTCGGCGCGACGACGGTCGGCGGCACGCTTGCCGCCTGCCGCTCGGCCGGCATCGGCTTCATGGGGACCGGCGGCCTCGGAGGCGTCCACCGCGGCTTCGCCGAGACGCTCGACGTCTCAGCCGACCTCGGCGAGCTGGCGCGCACCCAGGCAGTCGTCGTCGCATCAGGCGCGAAGTCGCTCCTCGACGTGCGCGCTACGGCCGAGCTCCTCGAGACGCTCGGCGTGCCTGTCCTCGGGCTCCGCACCGACACGATCCCGCTCTTCTATGCGGCGGAGGGCGGGCCTCCGGTCTCGGCGCGGGTCGAGAGTGCCGACGAGGCCGCGCAGGTCGCATCCCTGCACTGGCGCCTCGGCCGCCACTCCGGGCTCCTGGTCGCGAACCCTCCTGCGGAGAGCCTCGACGTGGAGCCCCTGATCTCGGAGGCGCTCAGGGAAGCCCGGGAGCGCGGGCTGGTGGGTCAGGAGGTGACGCCGTTCGTCCTGGCTCACCTCCACCGGGCCAGCGGCGGCCGGACGGTCGAAGCCAACCGGAGGCTCATCGCCGACAACGCGGCTGCCGCCGCGGAGGTTGCGGTGGCCTACGCCGCGCTGAGCTACTAGTAGCTAGTCCTCGCGTCCGAGGACGCGCACAGCGAGGGCATGGGCCCTGGCCGCTCGTTCGGGAAGCGGGCCGGGCCGGAGCTCGACCACGAAGGCCGCCCCGCGTTCGAGCTTCGTGTTCTGCCAGCGAGGAGCCGAGCCGTTCGGCCAGAGGATGCTCCGGTAGGAGGCTCCTGCGGCCTCGGCGTAGCGGCGTGCGGCGAGCCGGCTTCTCCCCCACGCCCGAACGACGCGCTGCGGCTGGTGGTACCAGATCGTGACATCCGGCTGGAGGCGGAGGACGAGCCTGCGCGCGATCCGCGTCTCCGGCTCCGAGAACGGGCGCGGGCCCGGGTACTCCGCGTCCCACGGGGTGCCCGCCCTGCGCCAGCGGGCTCGAAAGTTCCGGTTCAGGTCGACCCCGCGAGCGTTCTGGCGTGTACCTCTCGCCAGGCCGTCGGGGTTCAGGACCGGCAGGATCCAGAGGTGGAACCGCCGCGGTGACGTCCGCGCCAGGCGGCGTGTGACCGCGAGCCCCGAGCACTCATCTCCGTGGATGCAGCCGACCACGAGGACGACGCTTGCGCTCTCCTCGTTGCCGCGTTCGAGGAGGCGGATCGGTCGTCCGCGCACCGAACGCCCGACCACCTCGGCCTGGGCGAGGAGCGCAGGCGGCGGAGGTGCCGCATCGGCGAGAGCCATGTCCGCATGATGTACGACGGACCCGGACGCGTGGGTCCGCCGTACCTCCGTCCATGCTCGCCCTCCCGACCGGCCCTCCCGAGCTTCCTCCCGAGCCGCCCGCGCTCGTCGTCCGCTGGCAGGACTCAATCGCCGTCGGGATCCCGTCGCAGGGCCGCCTCTTTCGTGGCGTCAGATTCCCGGCCGAGGGCCCGACGTTCTTCACGTGGGATCCGCTTACGCATGTGTCGCCGAGCCCCGGCTGGCGGCGGAACGGAACCGACGGCCTCGTCCGGATCGTGCTCCGGGTCGTTCGGGACTTCTCGGCCGCCCACCCTGGGGCTCCGCGCGTCGGGATCGGCGACCTGTCGCGCCCGCTCGGCGGTTCCTTCGGCCCGGAATGGGGCGGGCCCGGGCACGTCTCCCACCAGAACGGTCTCGACGTGGACGTCTACTACCCGCGCCTCGACCGGCGCGAGCGCCCGCCGAGGCGGGTCGACCAGGTCGACCTCGTGCTCGCCCAGGAGCTCGTCGACCGCTTCGTCGAGGCGGGAGCGGCCCAGATCTTCGTCGGGCCGGCGACCGGGCTCCGCGGGCCGCCCGGCGTCGTCGAGGTGCTGTCGCACCACGACAACCATCTCCACGTCCGGCTCCCGGCCCGACTTGCATAACCCACGGCGTCGTCCGCACACTTGACCCGTGGCGCGGCTTGCGCTCCTCGCGTTCCTCCTCTTCGGACTGGTCGCCTGCGGCGGCTCTGGAGACGAGCCCGCGGCCGAGCCGGAGCCGGCGCCCACGTCCACCGCGGCCTCGGAGCCGCCCACGACCGAGGAAGCCGAGCCGCCCGAGGAGGAGCCGGAGACCGAGCCTGCGCCCGAGGTGCTCCCCGGCCTGCCGCGCTTCACGGCCGGCTACACCGAGTGGGCGCGGCTTGCGACCGACATCCCGCCCCGCGACGCGGACCCCCATCTCGGCACCAAGGATGTCTTCGCCTCACGCGAGAGCAGGGGCGGCGTGTTCCCGGTCGGAACGGTGATCGTGAAGCATGCGCGCCGGCCGGACAAGGACTTCCTCGGGCTCATCGCGACGATGCGGAAGCTCGAGGGCGCCGATGCGGCCCACAACGACTGGGTCTTCGTCGAGTACACGCGGGACAGCCCGGACGAGCCCTTCACCGAGCTCGCCAGCGGCGCGGTCTGCTGGTCGTGCCACGTGGGCGCCGAGCAGGCCGACTACGTCTGGGTGCTCGCCGACTAGGCGTCCAGGCGCTCGATCGCGACGACGTCCTCGGCCTCGAACTCGACCGCGCCGGCCTGACCCCAGCCGACCACCTCCCCGCTCGGTAGGACCGCCACCGGCTCGAGCACCCGCCCGTCCCGAAGGAGCAGCCGCGCCTGGTGGACACCCCACGCGTCCTCCGGCCAGCCGGCGACCTCGGCGCGAACCCAGTCTGGGAGCGGAGCCGGCTCCGCCACAGGACTACGCCTCGAGGAGGCCCAGGAACTCGTCGACGTCGAGCATCTCGAACGTCTGGAGCTGCTTGATCGAGCCGCGCGCGCCGAGCGCGACGGAAACCTTCGCGATCGTGGCGCTGTCCGGAGCCTCGATCACGTTCACGAAGTCGAAGGGGCCGAGCAAGAACCATTGACTGACCACGCGGGCGCCGAGCTCCTCGACGTCCCGGTTCACTTCCTTCAGGCGCGCCGGATTCGCGCGCAGCGTCTGGAGACCCTGGTCGCTCAGCGTGCTCAGCATGATGTAGGTCGGCACTGCTCCTCCTCCGTCGCTCGCGCGCGGAGACTATCCCTCGAACGCCTGCGCCGCCCCGGCTTCGACTCGCGTCCTCTGCTCGAAGTAGAGGACGACGAGCCCGAGGAAGAAGAACGGTGTCAGGACGACCTGCGTCAGAACCCCCGCGACGAGCTCGCTGTTGTCGGCGACACCCTGCAGGAGCGCGGTCAGAACCACTCCGAAGAGGAGGTAAACGAGAGCGAGCGCCGCGGCCACGCCGAAGGCGTGGAGGTAGCCGGCACGGGCCAGGGCGACGGAGCGCTCGAGCGAGCCGCTGACCCTTCGGTACCACGGGTCCCGCTCCCCCTCCCGCTCCAGCATCGCGGCGGGGATCGCGAACCCCGCGAACGCAAGCCACGCCGCGCCGAGGAGGATCAGGAGCAGATAACCGGCGGCGATGACGAACGGCAGCGCGACGGTGGCGCTCAGAACAACGAGGATCGGCAACCGGACGGCGACCTGGCCCCAGGCCTCGGTGAAGGAGTCGCCGGCGGCCAGGCGCGCAGCTGCTCCGAAGGTGAGCCCGAAGGCGAGGGAGGTCACGACGACCGCGACCGCGGCGCCCGCCAGGGCGCCCGCCACGTTCGCGCCCGCGTACACGAGCCCGAGCCCGATCGCAGCACCGAGCCGCTCGCCGTAGAGGCGGATTGTTTCCGCGAAGACCTCGCTGAGCCCGAGGGGCCGGTCGACGTGGTGAGCCACGGGGCCAACGCTAGCGTCGAGTGCCCGGCCGAGCTGCGGTGCAGCTGGGCCGGACTACGGCCGGCGGCCGCGGCTCACGACAACGTTCACCTTCGTGCCGCCGGCAAGCTTTGCGCCAGCCGCGCGGGATTGCGAGAGAACGCGTCCCTTTCTCAGCGCAGAGGAGTAGGTCCTCCGCACCGACCCGAGTGCGCAGTGAGCGCGCGAGAGCGCGGTCTTTGCATCGGGCACCGTCAGACCGCGAAGTCTCGGGACGATGCAGTAGACGGTCGGCGATTCGTCGGCGCCCATGTCGACACGGGCGCCGCTCTTCCCGTCGCCGTCCAGTCGCCGCGAGTTCCCCTCGTAGTCCTTTTCGAGCCCGGCCGGCACCAGGTCGGGGCTACCCCGGTCGATGGTCGGGCTCGTCGCCTTCTGGTGCACGTCGCCTGTCCCCGGGGATCGGAGCCTCGGATCCGCGCACAGGTTGCCTTCGCCGCCGTGCGGCGCGCCCGACGAGCAGAGGAGGGAGAACCGCACCGCGGGGGGGCCGGGCATCTCGCTTCCACCGGGGCTGAAGCCGGTGAGATCGCCTCCGGCGTTTCCGTGCACGATCGAGTTATCGATGTCGATCCCGGCATCGAACTCCCCGGCCACGCCCCCGGGTGAGTTCGCGACGACAGTCGCGTGAACCAGTCTGCCCTGGATCCCCTCCTCCCCGTGCGAACCGATGTACATGCCCGCTCCGAGCCCGTCGAAGCTCCAGTTCGCCGCGACTACAAGGTTCCGCCCATCGAAATGGAGATCGGCCCCCTCGTGGCTGAGGTTGGCCGCCGCCGGATCGACGAACAGGCCGGCGCCGCGGGCTTCCGCCTCCAGACTGCCGGGGGAGGACGCCTCGATTCGATTGCCGACGAAGCGATCGTTCGTCGACCGAACTGCAGGGCCCAGCATGAGCTCCCCGGCGCCCGAGACGTCGGTAACGAGGTCAGAGCGGATGACATTCGCCGTGAATCGATTCCCGCTCTGGTGAATCGCAAATTCTTCATCCGCGAACTCAAGAAGGCGGCGAGGAGCCAGATCGGATCCGCGGAGGTTCGAACGCGGGCGGCTCGCGGCCGCCGGACTGTCGTGGTCGCATTTAGCAAGGGCCAATCCGCCGCCGCCCCGGCCCCCCGGCTTGACGACATTCGAGGCGAAGGAATTCCCGGCGAGGATCCCGCCGGCGCATGCCTCGAGCGAAGCGCCGCCGCCGTAATCACCCGCGCGGTTGCCGACGATGACGTTGCCGGACGCTGAGACCGGGCCCCCCGTCCAGGCGAACAGCCCACCGCCGTCACCAGAGGCGGCCTCGTTCCCTCTCAACGTGTTGTCCTCGAAGACCGCTGAGTACGGCGTAGAGACGTAGACCGCACCGCCGGAGCCTCCGGCCTTGTTGGGCGCGCCGACCGAGCCGAAGATGTTTCCGCGCAGCACGATTGGGTCCGCCGCAGTGCCGCCTACGGCGGACACGGCGCCGCCTGAGCCGTCTGCTTCGTTCGCGAGGAACGTGCTGCTCTCGATCGTGATCGGGCTCGCTCCGGTGACCGAGATGGCGCCCCCATCCGACGACCCGAGTCCGGTTGCGTGGCCATTCCGAAAGGTCAGGTTGCGAATCACCGTCTGCCCCACGTCGTCACCCGAGAGGATCTGAACGCGCCCTTCATCGAGCCCGCCGTCGAGGACGGCTCCGGTGCCGGCTCCTTCGAGCCTGATGGCGCGGGAGGGAAGGAAGAACTGCCCGAAGCAATGCTCGCCCTCGGCCAGCGTGACGACCTGGATTTCCGGATTGGCGAGCGCGTCCTGGAGGCCGGCACAGTCGACCTGCTCGGCCACAGAGGCTTTCCCGGTGCCGGCGGGCACACCTGCGAGGAGCCCGACCACCAAGACGGTCGGGCCAAATGCTTGCCACACCCCCCTCGAGACCCCCATGCGACTCCCTAGGAAAGCACGGACCGGCGTGGAGTTCAACGCAGCGCGCGCGTCCCGGCCCAAAGCGACCCGGCTCTCGGCGGTTCTGGCGCGTAACAACCTTGCCGCAGGTCAACTCTCAGACGGGCTCGAGTGGGCTATGCGGCTCCGGCGGAAGCTCGACCTCGATCCGGTCTCCGGGCCTGATCTCGCCGCCCGCGACGACAATGCTCATCACCCCGGCCTTCCGGAGGAGGTTCCCGTCCGGATCCCGGTCGAGGTTGGCCTTCATGAGGCCCGGCTGGATGCCGTCGAGCTGCTTGCAGGGATTCCGGAGGCCCGTCACCTCGACTACGGCCTCCGACCCGAGCCGGAGCCTTGCACCGGCAGGCAGGCTCAAGGAGGTCGAGACCTCGCGTCGTCACGTTCTCGCCCATCTGCCCGGGCGCGAGCTCGAAGCCCGCGGCGCGGAGCTCGTCGTGGAGCTCGGCGTGAAGCAGATGCACCTGGCGGAGGTTCGTCTGCTCGGCGTCCCGCCGCACCCGCGAGCGGTGCTTCACCGTGGCGCCTGCATGCACGTCGCCCTCGATGCCGTGCCCGGCGACCACCGTGACAGCGTCCGCAAGCGACTTCGCCATCGTGTGCGCGTCGCTCCGGGCGACCGCCTCGACGATTCCGGTCACGCCGGTACGGGCTCGGGCGCTGCTGCCTGCTCGAAGACGAGCTCGCCGTCCCGCTCGTCGACGCGCACCGTGTCGCCCTCGGCGAACTCGCGCTCGAGGAGCCGGAGTGCGAGCGGGTTCTCGACCAGCCGCTGGATCGCCCGCTTGAGCGGCCGAGCCCCGTACGTCGGATCCCAGCCGGCCTCCGTGAGGAGCCTCCTTGGCGGCGTCCGGTGAGCTCGAGCCCGAGCCCGCGCTCGGCGAGCCGGACGCGCAGCTGCCGGAGCTGGAGCTCGACGATCTCGCCGAGCTGCTCGCGGGTCAGCGGCTCGAACTGGACGATCTCGTCGATCCGGTTCAGGAACTCCGGCCGGAAGATGGCGCGCATCTCCTCGGGCGAGCGGACGTTCGAGGTCATGATGATCGACCGTGTTTCGGAAGTCGACCGTTCGGCCCTGGCCGTCGGTCAGCCGGCCGTCGTCGAGGATCTGGAGCAGCACGTCGAAGACCTCGGCGTTCGCCTTCTCGATCTCGTCGAGCAGGACGACCGAGTAGGGTCGCCGCCGTACGGCCTCGGTGAGCTGGCCGCCCTCCTCGTAGCCGACGTAGCCGGGGGGCGCCCCCACGAGCCGGGCGACCGTGTGCCGCTCCTGGTACTCGGACATGTCGAGCCGAACCATGGCGCGCTCGTCGTCGAACATGAACTCGGCGAGGGCCCGGGCGAGCTCGGTCTTCCCCACGCCGGTCGGGCCGAGGAAGACGAACGAGCCGATGGGACGGTTCGGATCCTGGAGTCCGGTGCGTGCCCGCCGGAGCGCGTTGGCCACGGCCTCGAACGGCCTCGTCCTGCCCGACGACGCGCCCGTGGAGCCGCTCCTCCATGTGGATCAGCTTCTCGGTCTCGCCCTCGAGGAGCCGGTCGACCGGGATGCCCGTCCAGCGCGCGACGACCGCGGCGACGTCGTCCTCGTCGACCTCCTCCTTCACCATCGGCGCGTCTTCGCCTGGCTCGTCGCGCTCGGCGAGCTCGCGCTCGAGCTCGGGCAGCTCGCCGTAGCGGATCTCGGCGACCCGCTGGAGGTCGCCCTGCCGCTCGGCGCGCTCGGCCTCCATGCGGAGATCGTCGATCCGCTGCGTGATCTCCTTGACCCGGTCGAGGGCCTCCTTCTCGCGCGCCCAGCGCCCGGCGAGCTCGTCGCGGGCCTCCTTCGCCTCGGCGAGCTCGCGCTCGACGGGCTCGCGGACCTCGGGCGTCTCCTTCGCCATGGCAGCGAGCTCGATCTCGAGCTGGCGCACGCGCCGGTCGGCCTCGTCGAGCTCGATCGGCGAGGAGTCGATCTCCATGCGCAGGCGCGAGGCGGACTCGTCGACGAGGTCGATCGCCTTGTCCGGCAGGTGGCGGTCCGCGATGTAGCGGTCGGAGAGCACGGCCGCGGCCACGAGCGCGGCGTCGCGGATCCGGACGCCGTGGTGCGCCTCGTAGCGCTCCTTCAGGCCGCGCAGGATCGCGATCGTGTCCGGAGACGGACGGCTCGCCGACGAAGATCGGCTGGAAGCGCCGCTCGAGCGCCGCGTCCTTCTCGATGTGCTTTCGGTACTCGTCGAGCGTCGTCGCGCCGACGCAGCGGAGCTCCCCGCGGGCGAGCATCGGCTTCAGCATGTTGGCCGCGTCGACGGCGCCCTCGGCTGCGCCCGGCCCCGACGATCGTGTGGAGCTCGTCGATGAAGAGGATGATCTCGCCGGCCGACTCCTTGATCTCGTGCAGGACGGCCTTCAGCCGCTCCTCGAACTCGCCGCGGTACTTCGGCCGGCGAGGAGCGAGCCGATGTCGAGCGCCCAGACCCGCTTGCCCTTGAGGCCTTCGGGCACGTCGCCCGCGACGATCCGCTGCGCGAGCCCCTCGGCGATCGCCGTCTTGCCGACCCCTGGGTCGCCGATCAGGACCGGGTTGTTCTTCGTCCGGCGCGAGAGCACCTGGATCACGCGCCGGATCTCCTCGTCGCGGCCGATGACCGGGTCGAGCTTCCCCTCCTCGGCCTCGTCGGTGAGGTCGCGGCCGAACTTCTCGAGCGCCTGGTAGGAGCCCTCGGGATCCTGCGACGTGACGCGCTGGGAGCCGCGCACCTCCGTGAGCGCCTCGAGCAGCGCGTCGCGCGGGACGACGTCGAGCGCCAGCAGCAGGTGCTCGGTCGAGACGTAGTCGTCCTCGAGCTTCCGCATCTCCTCCTCGGCGGCGTCGAGCACGCGGGAGAACGCGGCCGAGGCGCGCGGCTGCTGGGCTCCGCCCTGGACGGCGGGCTTGGCCGCGAGCGCCGCCTCGGCCTGCGCGCGTAGGTCGCGCGACGGACGCGCCTGCGCGCTCGGCGAGCGTCCGCGGCAGCTCCTGGTCGAGGAGCGCGAGCGTCAGATGCTCGGGATAGACCTCAGGGTTGCCGGTCCGCCGGGCCAGCTCCTGCGCCGCCGCGACGGCCTCCTGCGACTTGATCGTCAGCCGGTTGAAATCCATCGAGCTACCTTCGCTCCGGGAGTGAGTCGCCGCCGCGGTAGAGCACGAGCTCGCGGCGGTACTGCTTGTGGACGCGACGCACCTGCTCGCGCGCCTCGCGCTCGAGCCGGTCGATCCGGCGGCGCAGGCGCGCCACCTCGTCCTGGAGGCGGAGCACGACCTCGACGCCGGCCAGGTTCAGCCCGAGCTCGGTCGTGAGCCGCTGGATGAGCCGCAGCCGCTCGAGGTCGAGCTCCGAGTAGAGCCGCGTGTTTCCCGGGCGTCCGCTTCGGCCGCACCAGACCCTTCGCCTCGTAGATCCGAAGCGTCTGCGGGATGCATGCCGACGAGCTCGGCCGCGACCGAGATCATGTAGCGGGGATGGCCGTCCATGACGAGTCGCCATCACGCGCTCTTCTCCAGCCGCTCGCGCGGGTTCTCGCGCGAGACCTTGTGGTAGGCCTCGAGCGCCTCGCGCTCCGCCTTCGTGAGCTTCGACGGGACGGTCACGCGGACGCGCGCGAGGAGGTCGCCCTTGCCGTCCGCCCTTCAGCTTCGGCGCGCCGCGGCCCTTGAGCCGGAGCGTCTTGCCGTCCTGCGAGCCGGCCGGGATCTTGAGCGAGATCCGGCCGTCCGGCGTCGGCACCTCGACCGTCGCCCCGAGCGCGGCCTCCGCGTAGGTGACCGGCACCTCGAGCACGAGGTCGGAGCCGCGGCGCTCGTACAGCGGCGACGGCGCGACGCGCGTGACGACGTGGAGGTCGCCGGACGGAGCCACCGCCCCGGCCCGGCTCGCCCTTTCCCTTCAGCTTGATCCGCGTGCCGTCCTTGACGCCGGCCGGGATCTTCACCGTGTAGCGCTTCGTCCGCACCTGGCGGCCGGAGCCGCGTGCACGTTCGGCACGGCTTCTCGACGACGGTGCCGTCGCCGCCGCAGCGCGGGCACGGCTGCGAGAGGGCGAAGATGCCCTGATCCTCGGCCACGACGCCGCGCCCGCGGCACTCCGGGCAGAGCACCGGCGAGGTGCCCGGCTCGGCGCCCGAGCCCGTTGCACGTCTCGCAGGGCACCTCGAGCTGAACCGGGATCCGCGTCTCGATGCCGCGCAGTGAGTCCTCGAAGGACACATTGACCTCGACCTCGACGTCGCGGCCGGGGACGCCCTGCTGGCTGCCGCTGCCCACGGGTGCGCGCCCGTGCCGCCGACGTTCCCGAAGAGCCCGCCGAGGATGTCGCCGAGATCGCCGAGGTCGCCGAGGTTGCCGCCGAAGTTGACGTTGAAGCCGCCGGTCCCGTTGCCGCCGCCCGTGAACATCCGGTGTCCGACGGTGTCGTACTGCTTGCGCTTCTCCGGATCGGAGAGGACGTCGTAGGCGCCCTGCACTTCCTTGAAGCGCTCCTCCGCCGCCGCGTCGCCCGGGTTCGCGTCCGGATGGTGCTTGCGGGCGAGCTTGCGGTAGGCCTTCTTGATCTCGTCGGGCGAGGACTTCTTCGAGACGCCGAGGACCTCGTAGAGATCCTTGACGGCGGCCACGACCTACCCCTGTGCCTCCGGCGGGCCCTGGCTGACGACGACCCGAGCCGGCCGCAGAACGCGGTCACCCAGGCGATAACCCTTCTGGAGCACTTCGATGACCGAGCCCTCTTCCGCCTCGGACGGCTGCGTGAGGAGCGCTTCGTGCACGTGCGGGTCGAAGGGCCCGTCGGTCTCGATCTCCTCGAGGCCCTCCTTCCGGAGCGCGTCGGTGTAGCTCCCGCAGCACGAGCTCGACGCCCGTCCGCAGGGACGGGCTTGCCCTCCTCGCTGCGTCCGAGGCCTCGACCGCCTCGAGCGCCCGCTCGAGGTTGTCGAGCACGGGCAGGAGCTGCTTCACGAGCCGCTCGTGGGCGCGCGCGACCAGCGCCTCCTGGTCGCGCGCGCTCCGCTTGCGGTAGTTGTCGAAGTCGGCCGCGACCCGCTGCAGGTCGGCGATGCGCTCGTCGCGCTCCGCCTCGACCTCGGCGAGCCGACGCTCGAGCTCCTCGGCGACGCCGTGCTCCGGCCCACGCCGCCTCCTCGACGGCCTCCTCCGTGTCAGGACGATCCGCGGCCATTAGGAGCGCTTGGCCTCTTCCTCGTCGATGACCTCGTAGTCGGCCTCCTCGACGACCTCGTCGTCGCTGCCCGAGCCGTTGCCGGCCGATGTGCCTGTGGTCGCCTGCTGCTCGGCCTGCACCTTCTCGTAGACGGCCTGAGCGAGCCGGTGCGATGCCTCGGTGAGCGCCTCGGTCTTCGTCCGGATCTCGCTCGGCATCGTCGCCGTCGAGAGCGGCCTTGGCCTCCTCGAGGCGCGACTCGATCGTCGAGATCGTCTCCTCGTCGAGCGTCTCGCGGTGCTCGGCGAGGCTCTTCTCGGTCGCGTAGACGATCGACTCGGCCTGGTTCCGTGCGTCCGCGACCTCGCGGAGCCGCCGGGCCTCGTCCGCGTGCGACTCGGCGTCGCGGATCATCTGCTGCAACCTCTTCCTCCTTGAGGCCCGAGCCGCCCTCGATCCGGATCTGCTGCTGGTTCCCCGTGCCGAGATCCTTCGCCGAGACGTTGATGATCCCGTTCGCGTCGATGTCGAACGTAACCTCGACCTGCGGCATGCCGCGCGGCGCCGGCGGGATGCCGACGAGCTGGAACTTGCCGAGCGTCTTGTTGAAGCCGGCCATCTCCGACTCGCCCTGGAGGACGTGCACCTCGACGGAGGGCTGGTTGTCCTCGGCGGTCGTGAACGTCTCGGACTTCTTCGTCGGAATGGTCGTGTTGCGCTCGATCAGCTTCGTGAAGACGCCGCCCTTCGTCTCGATGCCGAGCGAGAGAGGCGTGACGTCGAGGAGCAGGATGTCCTTGACCTCGCCCTTCAGGACCCCGGCCTGAATGGCCGCGCCGACGGCGACGACCTCGTCCGGGTTGACGCCCTTGTGCGGGTCCTTGCCGATGATCGACTTGACCTTCTCCTGGACGGCCGGCATGCGCGTCATGCCGCCGACGAGGACGACGTGGTCGATGCCCGAGGCGTCGATGCCCGCGTCCTTCAGCGCCTGCTTCGTCGGGCCCGACGGTGCGCTCGACCAGCTCGGCGGTCAGCTCGTCGAGCTTCGCCCGCGTGAGCTGGAGGTCGAGGTGCTTCGGGCCTTCCTGGGTGGCCGTGATGAACGGCAGGTTGATCTGCGTCGAGGTCGTCGAGCTGAGCTCGATCTTCGCCTTCTCGGCAGCCTCGTAGAGCCGCTGGAGCGCCATCTTGTCTGCGGCGAGGTCGATGCCCTGCTCGCGCTTGAACTCGGCCACCATCCAGTCGACGATCGCCTTGTCGAAGTTGTCGCCGCCGAGGTGGTTGTCGCCGTTCGTGGCCTTCACCTCGAAGACGCCCTCGCCGAGCTCGAGCACGGACACGTCGAACGTGCCGCCGCCGAGGTCGAAGACGAGGATCGTCTGGTCCTGTCTCCTTGTCGAGCCCGTACGCGAGCGAGGCGGCAGTCGGCTCGTTGATGATCCGCAGGACGTTCAGGCCGGCGATCTTGCCGGCGTCCTTCGTCGCCTCGCGCTGCGCGTTGTTGAAGTACGCAGGCACGGTGACGACCGCGTCCGTGACGGGCTCGCCGAGGTAGGCCTCCGCGTCCGCCTTCAGCTTCTGCAGGATCATCGCGCTGATCTCGGGCGGGGCGTAGGTCTCCTTGGCGTCGACCTTCACGCGCGCGTCGCCGTTCGGGCCGCTCGCGACCTCGTACGGGACGATCTTCATCTCCTCGGTGACCTCCGAGATCTTCCGGCCCATGAAGCGCTTGATCGAGAAGATCGTGTTCTGCGGGTTCGTGACGGACTGCCGCTTCGCGGGCGCGCCGACGAGCCGCTGGCCGTCCTTCGTGAACGCGACGACGGACGGCGTCGTGCGCCCGCCCTCCGCGTTCGGGATGACGGTCGGCTCCCCGCCCTCGAGCACGGCCATGCAGCTGTTGGTCGTGCCCAGGTCGATTCCGATGGTCTTTGCCATGAGTGTGTTCCTCCGTTGCTTTCGCTTCCTCGGCTAGCAGAAAATCTGAGTCGCATAGTAGCAAGTCAGCATGGCGGCTCGACCACGCCCGGCGAGCCGGCGCAGTACCGCCGCAGCACCGGGCTCGGCGAGCGCGATCCCCGCGAGGATCAGCCCGCACCCGGTCCACCCGAGCAGCCCGAGCCGGTCGCCGGCGAGGAGGTAGCCGAAGAGACCGGCGAACACCGTCTCGAGCGAGAAGACGAGCGCGATCCGAGTCGCGCTGATCCGCCGCTGAGCCCAGACCTGGATCAGATACGCGAGCGCGCTCGCGAAGATCCCGGTGACGAGGAGCGCGCCCCAGACCGTCCAGCCGCGCGGCACGCGAGAGGTCGCCGAGCGCGACGGCGATCGCGAGGAAGCCGACCGCGGCGACGACCATCTCGACGAAGGTGAGCGCGAGCGGGTCGTAGCGTCGGCGCGTAGCGCTCCACCATCACGATCTGGAGAGCCTGGGCCGCGGTCGAGGCGAGTACGAGCAGATCGCCCTCGGTCGAGCCGGCCGGGACGCCCGCGAGGAGCGCGAGCCCGCCGACGCGAGCGCCACTCCTCCCCACACCGCCAGGCCGATCCGCTGGCGGAAGAGGACGAGCGCGAAGAGCGGCGTCAGGACGACGTAGAGGCCGGTGATGAAGCCGGTCGAGCGAGACCGTCGTCCGCTCGAGCCCGGCGGTCTGGAGCCCGTAGCCGGCCGCGAGCAGGACTCCGAGCACGAGCCCGGCGACGAGGCCGGGCCGGCCGAGCGTCCGGAGCCGAGGCGCGGCCGGAACCGCGAGAGTCGCGGAGGCGATCGCAAAGCGGACGCCGAGGAACGCGAAGAGCGGGTAGATCGCGACCGCGTCCTTGACCTGGACGAACGTGACGCCCCAGACGGCCGTGACAGCGACGAGCGCGAGGAGCGGCACGGCCGTAGTCTGGCCGCCTGCGCGGCCGAACGCCTCAACGCGGAGCGGCGGCCGCGGAACGGCGGAGAGCACGGCCCCGTTCGAGCTCCGCGCCGCTTGTGACAAGGATCAAGGCCACCGACACGACGATCGTCGCCCCGGCCCCGAGAAGCGTCCAGCTCAGCTCCTCGTCGAGGAACAGCCATCCGATCACGACGGCCACGACGGGGTTCGCGAACGCGTACGTCGAGACGAGCGAGGTCGGCGCAGCACGGAGGAGCCAGACGTAGGCGACGAAGCCGACGAGCGATCCGACCACGATCAGGTACGCGACCGCCCAGAGCCCGTCGGCCGTCAGCCGGACGTCGTCCCACTCACCCGAGGCCCCGGACACGACGATGAGAAGCACGCCGCCGCAGAGCGCCGCGAGGCCCGCCGAGACGATCGGGTCCGCCGGGCAGAGGAGCACCCCGCGAATAGAGCGACCCGGCGGCCCACGACGAACGCCGACCCCACCGCGACGAGCGCGCCGACCCGGTCGACTGAGCCGGCGCCGAACGGATCGACGAGAAGCGCCACTCCGACGAATCCCGATCAGGAGCCCGACGTTGGCCCAGAGGTGCAAGCGCTTGCCGAACAGGACGCGGTCGAGCAACGCCATCCAGAGAGGAATGCTGGCGGCGAGCAGCGCCGCGGTACCCGACGGCGATCGTCTGCTGCGCCCACGCGAGCCCTCCGTGGCTGCCGAGAAAGAGCGCGCCGCCGAAGACGAAGGCGGCGAGAACCTCGCGCCGGCCGATCCGCGCGTCCGACGGCCTCCTCCGCGACAGCGCCCAGGCGAGCAGGATCGCCCCCGCGACGACGTGGCGTACGGCCATCGCAGGAACGGCGGGAGGTCGCGAACTGCGACCGAGAGCGCAGCGAACGTCGACCCCCAGACGAGATAGACCGTCGCGAGGGCCAGCCAGACCTTCGCGCCGTATCGGGCGGCCATCGAGGACAGCATGCCGTCCCGGCATCCGGCTCGCTGTTCCATTAGGAGCGACTTCAATCACCCCGCCTGATCGACGCTCCCGAGCCTGCGTTCGGCGGCTAGGCTCAGCGACATGGAGCAGCTCGTCGACGGCTTCGGCCGGCACATCAAGAGCGTGCGCGTGTCCGTCACGGACAAGTGCAACTTCCGCTGCACGTACTGCATGCCCGCCGAGGGCCTCGAGTGGCTCCGCCGCGACGAGATCCTCTCGCTTCGAGGAGATCGAGCGCCTCGTCCGAGTCTGCTGGCCGCCATGGGCGTCGACGAGGTACGCCTGACCGGCGGAGAGCCGCTCGTCCGGCGCGACCTACCGGCCCTCGTTCGGATGCTGTCCGCGACGCCGGGCGTCCGCGACCTCTCCCTGACGACGAACGGAATCCTCCTCGACCGGCTCGCAGGCCCGCTCGTCGACGCCGGCCTCAGGCCGGCTGAACGTCTCGCTCGACTCCCTCTCCCACACTCGCTTCGCCGAGATCACACGCCGTGACGCGCTCGACCGGGTGCTGGCCGGACTGGCCGAGGCCGAGCGCTATCCCGAGCTTCGGCCGATCAAGATCAACTGCGTCGCGATCCGCGGCTTCACGGAGGACGAGGTGCCCGCTCTCGCCGAGCTCGCCCGGCGACAAGCCCTACGTCGTCCGCTTCATCGAGTTCATGCCGCTCGACGCCGACGAGCGCTGGGACGCCGATCAGGTCCTCTCGGGCGCCGAGATCCGCGCGCTCATCGAGGAGCACTGGCCGCTCGAGGAGATCCCCGCCAAGCCGTCCTCGACGGCGCGCCGCTTCCGATTCGCCGACGGCGCGGGCGAGGTCGGCTTCGTGAACCCGGTCTCGGAGCCCTTCTGCTCCACCTGCGACCGGATCCGGCTGACCGCCGACGGGAAGCTACGCACCTGCCTCTTCTCGCGACGCGAGTGGGATCTCATGGAGCCGCTCCGCGCCGGCGTCTCCGACGACGAACTCGCCGGGGAGATCCGCAACGCCGTCGCCCATAAGGAGCTGAAGCACCGGATCAACGACCCGGGCTTCGTCCGCGCGAGCCGCTCGATGTCGCAGATCGGCGGCTAACCCCGACAAAGATCCGGGCTCGCTTCGCGAGCCCATGACGATCTTCGTCGGAGGACCCAGGCGGTGGTGAGCGGTGCCGGGCCGAGCCCGACACCGCGGCGACTGCGAGGCGCTCTTTTGCGACGAAACCGGGTGCTAGCACCACTGCGCGCGGCTGTGGTCGATCTCTACACTCGACGGATGCTCGCCGCGGCAGGTCGTCGGCTCCCCAACGGCTGGGGAGATCTTTTCCTTCAACTCGGCATCTGGTTCGGGTTCATGGGCGCGTACCAGATCGCGCGCGGCGTGGCCGATCGGGATCCGGCCGAGGCGTTCGTCAACGGCGCCGCGATCATCGACGCCCAGCGCGCTCTTCACCTCCTGATCGAGCCCGACCTGCAGCGCGTCGTCGTCGAGACCGGCGGATTCCTCCTCCACGCGGTCGATATCACCTACTGGCTCTCGCAGTTCACCGTGCTCGGCCTCGCGCTCCTCTGGATCTACCTGTGGCGGAACGAGTCGTTCCCGCGGATCCGGAACTGGGTGCTCTTGACGAACATGCTCGGCCTCGTCGGCTACGTGCTCCTGCCGACCGCGCCGCCGCGCTTCTACCCCGAGTTCGGCTTCGTCGACACGCTCGCGCAGTCGGCCGCGCTGAACCACGGCTCGGGCCTGATCGAGCTCGCGTCGAATCCCTACGCCGCCATGCCGAGCCTGCACGCAGCCGATGCCCTCATCATCGGCTTCGCGATGGCGACGCTCGTGCGCTCGAGCTGGGCGAAGTTCGCCTGGACGCTCTGGCCGAGCTGGGTCTGGTTCTCCGTCATGGCGACCGGCAACCACTACTGGCTCGACATCGCAGCCGGCGTCGCGACCGCGGTCGTGGCAGGCGGCATGCTCGCGCTCGTCGAGAGCCGCAAGGCGACCTCGCCCGCTTACGTGGTCGAGCGTCGCGGCTACCTCGGCTAACCTGCGCCGCCCATGTCGACGACGCCGACGGCTCCGCGGCCCAGGCGCACGTACCAGGACGAGGTACGGCGCGCCGCGGCGCGCGGAATGGGCCACCTCGGCGACACGAACCTGACGCCGGATGCGCTCACCGTCTCGGGAGTCGCGCTGTGCGCGCTCGGCGCTGTCCTCGTCTGGCTCGAGTATCGCGGCTGGGGTTTCTTCCTCGCCGGCTCGGCGGTCTTCGTCGTCGGCTCCGTCCTCGACGTCTTGGACGGCGCCCTGGCCCGGTCGAGCGGCAAGGGGACGCCGTTCGGCGCGTTCCTCGACTCCACGGTCGACCGGCTCGGAGAGGGATTCGTCCTCGGCGCGATCGCGCTCGTCCTCATGCGGGACGGGAACGAGTGGGGTCTGGCTCTGACCTTCGCGGCCGTCGTGGGTTCGTTTCTCGTCAGCTACACCCGCGCGAAAGCCGAGGGGCTCGGCCTGCGCGGCGACGTCGGGCGGCTCGGCACGCGCGTCGAGCGCGTCGCCGTGATCGCAATCGGGTTGGCTTTGGCGCCGGTCGGAGCGCTGCCGTGGGCGATGGCCGTTCTGACGGGAACCGCGTGGGTCACGGTCGTCCAGCGCGTGCTCTCCGTGCGCGCGCAACTGCGAGACGCCGCCTCTTCCTCCACGCCATAACAGAAACGGGGGATTGTTTACTTGACACAGGGTAGATAGTCCTCTATCCTTGGTCCTGTGAGGGTTTACGGGAATCAGTTTTCGTTTCAGTCTCTTTCTTGGCCTTGTCCACGACCTTCTTCGGGAAGAGCTTTCGCATCGCTTCTTCCGTCGTTAGGTCCTGAGCCTTCTTCCGGGGTCTAGCCATGGCGAACCGCCAGAGGCCGGAAGTGAAGGGCGACATGAACCTGCCGAAGCTCATCGAGCGCTTCGGTTCCGAGGACAAATGCCACGCCTACCTTGAAGAGCTTCGCTGGCCGGACGGCGTCGAGTGTCCGCGCTGCGAGTCCAGGAAGATTTCGCGGATCAAGACGCGCCGCCAGTTTGAGTGCGACGGCTGCGGCTATCAGTTCTCCGTCAGGGTCGGAACGATTTTCCACGACTCCAAGCTGCCGCTCTGGAAGTGGTTCCTCGCGACCTACCTGATGGTCGAGTCCAAGAAGGGCATAAGCGCGAACCAGCTCAAGCGGACGCTGGACGTGAGCTACAAGACGGCGTGGTATCTCTGCCACCGCATTCGCTCCGCGATGGACGGCGGCGCTGAGGCAGAGCTTCTTCGCGGCATTATCGAGGCAGACGAAACATGGGTCGGCGGGCGCGACAGCGCTAGGGGCGACGGACGCCGCACGCGCTCGCAGCGCCTCTCCATCGTCCTCGGAGCCGTCGAGCGCGGCGGGGACGTTCACTTGCGCGTCGCGAACCGCGCCGACCACGAAACCATCCACGCCTTCCTGGGGGACGTAGTGGAGGACGCGGACGCGATCTACACGGACTCGTGGCGTTCCTACCGCGACATCGAAAAGACCGTGGGCGACGGAACCGCCGAGCATGAAACGGTCAACCACCACGCCGACGAATGGGTACGCGGGGACGTTCACACGCAGACGATCGAGAGCGTGTGGTCGCTCTTCAAGCGCTCGATCATGGGCAGCTACCACCACATGAGCGTCAAGCACCTGCCGGCGTATCTCGAGGAGATGGAGTGGCGGTTCAACAACCGCGAGAACCCCTACCTCTTCCGAGACACGCTCCTGCGGCTCGTAGAGGGCGACTCGCTGCCCTTCCGCGAGCTGGTCGACGGCAAGACCGCCTAGCCGGATAGGTCCATCCGGCCTGGGTCCTAGGGTTTGGCCGTGGGGCTGGACGAAGGGATCGCGCCGTACGTGGAGACACTTCGCGCCGCAGGAATCAAGACGTTCGAGTCCTGCGAGGGTGGCCCTGGACACGCCACCGCAGAACCTACGGTGTGGTTTCACGGCGAGCGCGCGGAGGTTTCCGCGCGCTCGCCGTGTGCATCGAGAACCAGCTCCCAGCCTATGAGCTCCGCCGCACGTGGACTATCCAAGACGGCGAACCGACCGGCCCCATCTGGGAACTGGCCTTCGCCCGAAAAGCGGCCTAGCGGCCGAGAGCGGCGAGGGTCGTGCAGTGGTGACAGCGCTTGTAGCCGCCGTCGCCGTCCTCGCGGTAGAACCACTCGATGTTGTTGCCCTCCGTGCAGGCGCTGTTGTCGTGGTACCGCCGTTCGTCTTCGGGGATGCGGGGATTCGTGGAGTGGAAGGGTGGAACTTTCGGCATTGGTGACCTCCTTTCCGTGGAGCCGAACACCTGGCCGGACATGCCAAGCTGACTCCAACGTAGACGGCCGGGAAGACGGAGTCATTCGCCGAGCCTTTTCTCGGCCCTTGGGCCACTGGAGCGGTAGAAGGTGGGCACCTTGAACGAGACCTCAGCGTCACTCACCCGTTCGTGTAGCCAGAGCCAAAGCTCCACCACGTCCAGTAGCGAGTCGAAGGGCTTTTCGTCCTCGCAAAGTTGCTGTTGCAAGAGGGTTACCGAAGTCCCGGACACGAGGAACTTGAGGGTCGTCTTCGGGGCCGACTCTTCTGGACCGAGGTTCCAGGGAAACATGTGAGATTGCTCTGGCTCAATCGGGAAAAGAGGAACGCCAGCTCTCATGAGTACGAGCCGTGCCTCAAGACTGATTCGCCGCTCTGATTGGTTGGTTACAAGGAATGAGAGCCGCACGAGGAATCCCTCGTCTGGATCGCCGTAGCGGTCGTCAGGCGGCTGCCTCGCCACGGAAAGCTCACCTGCGTCGATGGAGACATCGGGAAACACCGCAGCAACAGCGGCGAGTTCCGAGCGTGCTTCGTTCCGCTGGCGGACTGGCGCGGTAGCCCACAAGACCCCCAGCACAAACGCACCGAACAAGGGCGGAACCAAAATCGCGATCACCGCCTTTGCCCCGTTGCTCACAGCGAGCACCCACGCCACGCCGAAGGCGACTAGTTCCACGAAGGCCGTCCAAGCGTAGAAGCGAAAGCCGTGGAAGTCGCTGAACTCGCGCCGCGCCCGCAATCCAGCGGACTCGGTGTGGTTGAGCGCCGCAGCCGGTGGCCGCCATAGAGTTGCGAGGCGTCGCAACTGCATCGGGGAGAGCCTAGCACCCTGTAAGAGGTATACAACCCCCCAGAAACGCTATAGTGCTAGCACTTTGGCTGCTAGCAGTTTAAGCCCCGAGAGGACGAGTGTTCTCGTCCGCATGCCGCCGGCGATCAAGCGCGCCCTCGTCCGCGAAGTCGCCCGCCGCAGCTCGAACCTGAACGACGTCGCCGTCGAGCTCCTCGCAGAGCGGCACGGCGTCCCGTTCTCGGCCAGCGGCCGGCACCGCCGCGTGATCCCGGGCGCCGCGGGCGCCGTCGTGCTTCGCATGCCCACGCGGCTCCGTGAGGCGCTCAAGACCTCCGCGCGGGAACGCGGCCAGAACGTCAACGACCTCGTGCTCGCGACGCTGGCCGACGCGCTCGAGATCCCATTCGTCTCCAATCGAAAGGACACCATGGCTTCCATCAACGGCTCTTCGAACGGCAGAGTCCGAAGCGAGGACAAGGTGCGCGTCGCCCTGATCGGCGTCGGCAACTGCGCCAACTCGCTCCTCCAGGGCGTCGAGTACTACAAGGACGCCGACCCCGACCAGTTCGTCCCCGGGCTCATGCACGTCGATCTCGGCGGCTACCACGTCCGGGACGTCGAGTTCACTGCCGCCTTCGACGTCACAACCGACAAGGTCGGCAAGGACCTCGCGGACGCGATCTGGGCCCATCCGAACGACACGTACAAGTTCGCCGACGTACCGAAGACCGGCATCAAGGTGTCGCGCGGCATGACCCACGACGGGCTCGGCAAGTACATCTCTGAGGTCGTCGAGAAGGCGCCCGGCGACACGGACGACATCGTCGGGATCCTCAAGGAGACCGGCACGGACGTCGTCGTCAACTACCTCCCGGTCGGCTCGGAGGAGGCGACGAAGTGGTACACGGAGCAGATCCTCCAGGCCGGTTGCGCGATGGTGAACTGCATGCCGGTCTTCATCGCGAAGGGCGGCTACTTCGGCAAGCGCTTCGAGGATGCCGGCCTGCCGATCATCGGCGACGACATCAAGTCGCAGGTCGGCGCGACGATCACGCACCGGGTGCTCACGAGCCTCTTCCGTGAGCGCGGCGTCCACCTCGACCGGACGATGCAACTGAACGTCGGCGGCAACTCCGACTTCCTGAACATGCTGGAGCGCGACCGGCTCGAGTCGAAGAAGATCTCGAAGACGAACGCGGTCACGTCGATGCTCGACTACGACATGGGCACCGAAGAACGTCCACGTCGGCCCGTCGGACTACGTGCCGTGGCTGACCGACCGCAAGTGGGCGTACATCCGCATGGAGGGCACCTCCTTCGGCGACGTCCCGCTGAACGTCGAGCTGAAGCTCGAGGTCTGGGACTCGCCGAACTCGGCCGGCATCGTCATCGACGCCGTCCGGATGGCGAAGCTCGCCCTGAACAACGGCATCTCGGGCGCCCTCGAGGGCCCGAGCGCGTACCTCATGAAGTCGCCGCCCAAGCAGATCGTCGACGACGAGGCGTACGAGGCCGTCGAGAGCTTCATCAAGAAGTACGCGCGCAAGAGCACGAAGACGTCAGCCAAGGCGACCACCTAGGAACCGCGGGACGGCCGGCCCGAACGGGTCGGCCGTCCCGCGCCTACCCGATGTCGCGACAGCTTCCGGACGGCTTCGAGCTCGACGACGATCGCGAACGGGTCGACGTCGGTGAGGTGCATCGCTTCCTGGCCGAAGAGTCCTACTGGGCCGTCGGGAGGCCGCTCGAGACCGTCGAGCGGCTCGTCCGCGAGGCGACCCGCGTCGTCGGGCTCTATGGACCGGACGGACGGCAGCTCGGCTTCGCACGAGCCGTCTCGGACGGCGTCGCCTTTGCATACCTCGCGGACGTCTACGTGCACCCGGACGCCCGCGGCCGGGGACTCGGCCTCGAGCTCGTCCGGGAGATGATCGAGCGCGGGCCGCTCGCCGGTGTCAAGTGGCTGCTCCACACCGACGACGGGCACGGGCTCTACGAGCGCCTCGGGTTCGACTCTCCCTCCCGGCTCCTGATGGAGCGCCAGGGAGGTGGAGGGCCCGCGACCGGCGGTCGCGGGCCCTCCCCTACGTCGTAGCCGCTTCTACCCGGCGGCGCTGCCCGAGCCGAGGAAGACCTGCAGCTCGGCGATCCGCACGTCGCGGTTCTGCGGGCCCGGCACCACGCCGACGTCGCCGAAGATCTCGATCGGCGGACCGGCGGTGCCGGTGCGGCAGTCGGTGGTGTTGGTCGGATCGGCGTCCTGCTCGCCCTGGAACTCAGGGTTGCCGGTGCACTGGTTCGTCGGCGACGACGATTCGCACGTGCGTTGCCGAGTAGGTACCCGGGAGCGCGAAGCTCCGCGTGAGCATGTCCGAGCTCCGCGGCCGGGGCGTCGTGCCCGGGAACGCGTGCCCGTCGGTCTCGATAGCGCTTGACGAAGTCGGTCGGGAGCGCGCAGCCGCCCGGCGCGGTCTCGTCGTTGCACGTCCAGATCTCGAACTGGCGGAGCGCCGTGAAGCGGTTCTGGCCGGGCAGGAGCAAGCGCGCTCACCTGCACGCGGTTGATCCGCTGGACATCTCCGGCGAGATCGACGGTGACCTGCTTCCCGCGGACGGGGGTGCCGGTCGACTGCCAGTTCGTCGCCTCGGTGTCGTCGATCAGGTCGAAGTGACGCTCGCCGTCGCCGGTGGCCGTAGCGCCTCGGTAGCGCGACGCGAGGTTCGTCGGCATCGGTCACCGTGACCGTGCGCGCCGTACCGGCGGCGAGCGTCTTGCGGAAGCGGACCGTGCCGTGGCCGCTGGCCTTGGCGACGAACTCGTACCGCCCGGGCACGAACGCGGCTCGTGCGTCGAGATTGTTGGCGCTTCGCGGGCCGCCGGCCGACGTCGACGGATTCGTATCCGCGATCGGCGAGACGCGCGCCTCGTAGTGGCCGACGAAGATCGTAGCCCGGATCGCCTGTCGCCGCTCGAATCGACCGCGCTTGAACGTCACCGTCGACTCTGCCGTGGCGAGGCGAGGTGAAGTCGGGCTTCGGATCCAGTCGGTGTCTGCCGTCGAATCGTTCGTCGAGAACGCGAGGTAGCCCATGCCGCGCTGCGCGAAGCCGAGCCAGAGCTCGCTCTGGTTGGCCCCGCCGAAGCGGATCCGGTCAGCCGCCAGATAGGCATCCCGCGCGTCCAGGTAGCTCGGATCGGTCGGCATGAGCAGATAGGCGTCGTACATGATCTGCGCCCACCGCCGGTTGCCCGGGCAGGTGTCCGCCGACCGCCTGCCGTCTGCGCAGGCCCGCTGGATCGCCTGGTTGGACGCGGGATACGTGCTGTTGTACTTCTCCACGAGGAGCCGGCGGAGGTCGTAGTTGGTGGCGCTCCAGATCTCGCCGTCGGCGTGAACCTGAGGCCCGGTGATCTCGTAGCCGATGTCGGAGAAGTTCAGCGGGTTGACCCGCGGCGTAACGCCGGGCGTCCGGGAAGCCGCCCGTCCGCGGGAAGTTCATCCCGTAGTTCCTGATGCCCCGCTGCTTCGAGCCGGTGGCGTAGGAGCCGACCGAGAACGGGTTCTCGTCGGCGACCGGGACGAACCCGTACTCGTTCAGGATACTCGACGGCGTTCAGGTCGCCGTTCGACTCTCCCATCGCCCCGCGTGGTGGCCGGCGCGGGTGCCGCCCTTGCCGATCAGGCGGTTCTCGATCGCGTGTCCGTACTCGTGACCGATGATGGCCATGTCGTAGTCGCCGTCCGCGCAGGGCGGATAGAAGAGGCCGGCGATCGGCTGCCAGAGGTACATGTTCGTGATCGGGGAGACGCCCTCGGGGAGCGGCGTCATGTTGGCGTTGTCGCGGCCGTTGTAGACCGGGAACCCGCCGTTCGCGGCACCGGCCTGGGCGGCTCCGAGAACCGGATCGTCCTCCGCGCCTCCGTTTCCGAAGTTGGAGAGCTGCATGTTCCAGTTCTCCTCGGTGAAGCCGAGGTTGTACGACCAGTCGTGCATGCGGTTGTGCATCACGAAGAGGTTCGTCGTCGCAGCCTTGATGTCGTAGCCCTCACCGGGCACGAAGTTGTCGGGAGCGCAGTCCCGGTTGTTCCAGTCGTCGACCCAGGAGAAGCTGTAGTTCCTCGCCGCGCTGAAGGGCCGGTAGAACGTCGGCCCGGGTGCACGGAAGAGGAACCACGACTCGGAGGCCGAGGCGTTGTTTCCGAGAGTCGTGTAGGTCGGGGAGTTCGTGCGCGGGTTGTAGTCCCACGGCACGCGCGAGGCCGGGTTCTGCACCTCGTACTCACAGCCCTCAATCGGCTGGCCCTGAACGACGGAGTCCCAGCACCAGACGTCGCGGATGTCGTTGTCGGGGACGTTCCAGGGATCCGTCTCAAGCGTCGCCGGGAGCGGGTTGGCCGGGAAGACCTTCCACATCGGCGGATAGGGAGCGGGATTCGTCTGGGTGACCGAGTTGGTCGTCACGGCTCCGGTGTACGTGGTCGGAGGAACGGCGCCGTGTCCGTCAACGAACTCGCAGACCTGCACCGCGTAGGTGCCGGGAGTGACGCCGCCGGCGGGCTCGTAGTGGATTGCCTCGGGGCTCGTGGCGGTGTCCATCGAGGCGACCGTTACGCCCTCCCTCTTGAGGAGGAGCACGATGTCGTTGGCCGGCAGATCCGCGGTCGCGACCGCGTCGACGGAGAACGTGTTCTCGGGAACGTCGAATTCGTGCAGCGGCCCGCAGGCCCCGTCGGCCGTTCCGAGGTCGCCCTGGAAGGTCTCAGGCTCGGCTGCGGCCGCCTGGTACACGATGTCCTGGCGCGTGAGAGCCCGCCCGTCGTTGGCGTCGATCAGATGCTTGTAGGCCTGCATGTCCGCGCCGGGCTGGACGAGGTACGTCTCCCAGACTGGGACGACGCCGCCCTTCGGCGTCGGCAGCGCCCGCAGGCGGGCCCGCTGCTGCTCCGCGAAGCCCGACACCGTCAGGAGGCGCCATTCACCGTCGGCGGTGACGTCCTGGACATTCGCCACCGATACGTCGCGCCCCACGTTCTGTGCGGCTGCGACCCACGCCTGAGCGGCCGAGAGCTGCACGTCACGCGAAAGCCCGGAGTCTCCGGTGAGGCCCGAGGACGCGTAGGCGACCTTCCAGCCAGAGCCGCTTCGCACGACTCCCACCGTCACCGTCCCGTCCTGCGCGGGCGCGAGCCCTCCGAACCTCTGGCCGAGCAGCACCGCGTGCCCGCGGCCGAGCCGCGTGTGGTGGTCGAGCTCGAGGCTGGAAACATCGGCGAGCTTGAAGAGCGCCCGGTTCATGTTGAGCCAGTTCCGCGCCGCTGCCTCTGCTGTCGCGCCTGGCACACCCTCGGCAAGCCAGCCCGAGTGGCGGATGAGCGACTTCGGCGTGCCCAGCCGGTTCCACCGGACGGAAGCGCCCATGAGCCGGACTGCTTCCTTCTGCTTCGCCGTCGGCGCGACGGTCTTGGTTCGCGTGTCGAAATCTTCGAAGACGCCGTGGCCGGCTTGTGGTCCTACGGAAGCGGAGGTGCCGACGGCTCCGATGAGCGCCGCCGTCGCTGTCGCGAGGATCAAGGCCGTGGCCCGCCCTCTCTTGGACGGGTACCTGCTCGGTGCGTGCACTACGTTCCCCCCTGTGCTCGCGGCTCGGCCGGCCCTGCGCCGGCGCATGCCTAACTCCGGCACCGTACCCCGCTTCGGCCCATCCTGAAACCGCAAGCGCGCGGCCTCCCTAGAATCGACTCGCATGGCCCTGCGCGTCTGCATGGTGACGCCGTTCGCCTGGTCGCGGCCGCACCCGGTCAACGAGCACGTCGAGCGGGCGCCGAGGCGCTGCGCGCCCGGGGCCACGAGGTCGTCGTGCTCGCGCCCTCGAACCGCGCCAAGGACCTGGCCGCAGGGCCGCCGAGCGCTCCGCCGGCTCGAACGGGAGGGGCAGCCGCTCGAAGGAACAGTCGCGGTCGGCCCGGCCGTCCCGGTCTCACGCCGGAGCCGTCTCGGAGTGCCGGTCGGGCGTCCGGGCGAACCTCGACCCTCGCGCTCTCCGCCGACGAGTTCGACCTCGTGCACGCGCACGACCCCGGCGCTCCCGAGCCTCTCGTACCTCGCGCTTCGCCAGGCGCGCGGCCTTACCGTCGCGACCTTCCACTCGGCCGAGCGGCTCGGCTACCCGCCGGGCAAGGCGCAGCGGGAGCGGCTCCTCGCCCGGACGGACGCGCTGACCGCGACGTCGCGCCGCCGTCGCCGAGGCGGCCGCGCTCAGCGTTCCCGGGCGACTACGCGGTCCTGCCGCTCGGGGTCGAGGCCCGGAGCGGACGCCGAGCCGCGCAACCGCTTCGTGCTCGAGTGGCGCGCCGACGAGCCGGAGCGGCTGCGAGCCGCGCTCCGAGCGCTCGCCGACCTTCCCGGACTACGAGCTCGTCGTCCTCCGCACCCGACCGCTCGCAGGCCGCCCCTATGTGCCGCGCGCCCTGCGCGGCCGGGTCCTCGTCCGGACGGCGCTTCGACGCGGCGGCCCGCGCGCGGGAGCTCGCCGGCGCAGCCGGATTCGTGCCGGCGCCCTGCGGCGACGAGCGGATCGCGGTCGAGGCGGCGGCGGCCGGTGTGCCGATCGTCGACCCGCCCGGATCCGCGGAGCAGCCCGCGCTCGTCGGCGCCGCCCTGGCCCGGCTCGCCGAGGATCCGGAGCACCGCGCGCGCGCTCTCGGAAGCGGCGCGGGCAGGCGCCCGCGGCGCAGACGGCCGAGGCGCTCGGCGACCGAGCTCGAGCAGCCTCTACCGACGCGTCGTCAAGCGCCGGCGAGCCTCGCACCACGCCGACCTCCTCGGGGACCGCCCTTGGATCCTCTGCGACCTCCACTGCACACCGAGCACTCCCACGACTGCTCGATGCCGGTCGAGGACGTCCTCGACCACGCCGAGGCGCAGGGGCTCGGCGCGATCGCCGTCACCGACCACAACGTCTTCGCGGGCGCGCGCGAGGCGGTCGAGCTCGCCCGCGGTCGCGCGCTGACCGTGATCCCGGGCGAGGAGGTCAAGACCGACCGGGGCGAGGTCATCGGGCTCTTCCTCTCCGAGGAGATCCCGCGCGGCATGACGATGGCCGACACGATCGCGGCGATCCGGGAGCAGGGCGGTCTCGTCTACCTCCCCCACCCGTTCGACCGCCTGCACACGATCCCGGACGCGCCGACGCTCCACCGCCACCTGGCCGAGATCGACGTCTTCGAGGTCTACAACGCCCGGCTGCTCCGCGAGACCTTCAACGACGAGGCGCTCCGCTTCGCGCGCAAGTACAACCTGACGATGGGCGCGGGCTCGGACGCGCACGTCCTCCAGGGGATCGGCACCGGTCTCGTCCGGATGCGGGCCTTCGACGGGCCCGAGGAGTTCCTCCTCAGCCTCCGGACCGCCGAGATCCTGCGCCGGCCGAAGTCGCTCGTCTACCTCCAGGGCCTGAAGTGGGTGGCGCAGGCGCGGGAGCGCCGGACCAAGGCAGGGGTCCGCTAGGCGCCGCCCCGAACTGTGAGCAGACCCCCCGTGCCTGTGCCCACCGACGAACTCTCCGAGCGCTACCTGAAGAAGGCGATTGCCGAGATCAACGAGCTCGGCCACGAGATCGCCCAGGCGGCCGGCGCCGACCGCGCGCCCGTGCTCGGCTCGGGTCATCCGCTCGCCGACGTCTTCCTCCTGAAGCATCGGCCGCGCGACTCGGAGATCCAGGAGGGCGTCGCCTTCTACGGCCGCGGCGGGCGACGCGATCACGAAGGCGCTCGGCCGCCTGCGGGTCGACCCGACGGCCGTCTACGGCACGAACGTCTTGAAGTACGACGGCGAGGACGAGGAGGAGGCGCGCAGCTGGCTCGTCCGCGAGCTCCACGTGGTGCAGCCGAAGATCGTCGTGGTCATGGGGCAAGATGCTCTCAGGTGCCTGAACGAGACCAGCTTTCCCCTCTCGAGCCCGCTCGAGCCGAAGACGGGCGAGATCCAGCGCTACACGCCGACGACGGACGCGCTGGTGACGCCGGACGTGGACGACTCGCTGGACGAGCAGCCGGCGAAGCGGGCCTTCTGGGAGGCCTTCAAGGAGCTGGGGCCCTGGTGGGCCGAGCTCCCGCCCTGGTAGGGCTCTTCCTCGTCCTCGGGCTCTACGACGCGCTCGCCGAGCGGCTGCCGGAGCTCGGCGAGTGGGGCACGGTCGCGTTCTTCGCCCTCGTCCTGATCCCGCTCACGTTCCTCGTCGCGTGGCTCGCTCTTGCCGCTCCGCGAGGCGGTCGAGCCTCGCGTACCTTCTCGGCCTAGGGCTCGGGCTCGCAGGCGTGACGATCCTCCTCGCACCTCGCGTCGCTCGACTCGGCCGCGAACCAGACCAAGTTCGCGGCGGTCGTTCGATCGGCTGGTGGTTCCTCGATCTTCTTCGACCACGTCGGCCTCGTCCTGCTCGTCGCGCTCCTGATCGTCCCGGTGGACATCTTCTCGGTGGCCCGTGGGCCCACGAAGCACATCGTCGAGGAGCAGCCGCAGGTCTTCGACGCCCTCTCGATCGCCTTTCCCGTGCCGGGCGAGCAGACCTCGGCGCAGCTCGGACTGCCGGACGTCCTCTTCTTCGCGCTCTTCCTCGGCGGCGGCGGTGAAGTTCGCGCTTCGCGCTCGGCTCGACGTGGGTGCTGATGGCGCTCTCCTTCGGCGCGACACTCGCGCTGACGGTGTGGCGTCCGTGAAGGCGGGCTGCCCGCCCTCCCGCTCCTCTCGGCCGGCTTCGTGCTCGCGAACGCCGACCTGATCTGGAAGCAGGTCAGGCGGCCGGGGCCGCACCGTGACGCACTCGATGACGGGCCGCCCGGTAGCGAACCGCCTCGTACGCGATCAGACCGGCGGTGACAACTGCCAGAGCGGTGAGCGCGACGAGCGCGTCCACCTCGGTAGCAGCCGGGACGAGCGCCAGGCAAAGGAGGGCCACGGACAGGCGCCGATAGCTCCAGGAGCGAACGTTTCGGAGCCGGAAGGCGACGTGCGCGAGGAAGTAGAGCGCCGTGCCGCCGAAGAGGGCGGCGGCTGGCACGAGCTTCAGCGGTTCGTCGACGTCCGCGAGCGTCTTCTTCGCCCCGAGCGCGATGAGGACGATCCCGGCCACCATCGGCATGTGCAGGTAGCTGTAGGAGTCCCGGGCCATCCGGTTCCGGGCGGCCCCGGTCAGCCCGACCAGCTTTCGCTCCGCCACGATCGCCACGACGTCGAAGTACGCCCACCAGAGCGCGACCGCGATGATCAGGCCCACGACCGCGGCCGCCACGACACCGGCGCCGAGCGGGATGCCGGCCGCCCCGACCCCGACCGCGATGATCGACTCGCCGAGGGCGATGATGAGGATCAGGCCGTGCCGCTCCACGAAGTGCGCGGGCTGAAAGCGCCAGTTCTCGACTCCGCGGAGCGGGCCGAGGTAGTCGATCGCGAGCGCGACAGCCCAGAGGAGTGCCTGCGTGGCGCCGTCGGTGGCGGCCGCAACGAGGATGAGCGTCGGAGCGATGACGGCCGTCGGCGCGAGGAGCTTTACGGCCTGGCGGACGTCCACGTCGTTCGTCGCGAGCCCGTAGATGAGGATGTGCAGCACGCGGACCACGAGGTACGAGACCCCGAAGATCGCCGCGTTGGCACCGAACGCCTCCGGAGCGGCGAGCGCCGCGACGAACATCGCGGCCATGACGGCGAACATCGCGAGCCGCGCGCCGCCCTCGTCGGGGTCCAGCGAGCTCGTGAGCCAGGCGTAGGCGGTCCAGGCCCACCAGAGCGCGGCAAGCAGGAGGAGCCCCTGACCGATCCCTTGCCACGTCGGATCCTCAGACATGAGGCTCGTGACCTGCGTGATCGCGAAGACGAAGACGAGGTCGAAGAAGAGCTCCAGCGGCGTGACACGGTGCTCGCTCTCGACGAGGTGATCCTGGATTCGGTCAGTCACGAGAGACCGAACGCCGAAGTTCGGCGCTCACGCGCCTCCCTTCAGCACCGACCGAACGCCGAAGTTCGGCGCTTACGCGCCTCCCTTCAGCACAGACCGAACGCCGAAGCTCGGCGCTCACGCGCCCCCGTTCCGCTCGAACAGCGAGACGGACTCCACGTGAGGCGTGTGCGGGAACATGTCGAGCGGACGAACGCGCTCGAGCCGGTAGCCGTGCTCGTGGACGAGCTCCTTCGCGTTCGGCGCGAGCGTCGTCGGATTGCACGAGACGTAGACGAGCCGCGAGGGCTCGAGCCGGGCGATCCGCCGGAGCGCCTTGTTCGAGAGCCCTGCACGCGGCGGGTCGACGACGACGACGTCCGGCTTGCCCGCGCGCTCTGCGAGCTCCTCGACCGCCTCCCCCACCTCGCCCGCGAAGAATGCCGAGTTCGTGATCCGGTTCAGCTCCGCGTTCTCGATCGCGCACGCCACCGACTCCTCGGAGACCTCGACCCCCCAGACGGTCAGCGCGTCCTTCGCAAGCGCCAGCCCGATCGTGCCGGTGCCGCAGTACAGGTCGTAGAGGGTCTCCTCGCCCGTCAGGCCCGCGTACTCCGCGACGAGCCGGTAGAGCACCTCGCACATCTCCGTGTTCGTCTGGAGGAAGGCGTTCGGGCGGACGCGGAACCTGAGGCCGAGGATCTCCTCCTCGATTGCGTCCTCACCCCAGAGAAGCCGAGTCGGGAGGTTGGTGACCTCGGCCGGCCGGTCGTTGACGGCGTGGTGGATGGAGCGCACCTCTGCGATACGCCGCAGGGTCTCGACGAAGGAGTCCGCCTCCGAGAACTGGCCGGGCGCCGTGACGAGGACGACCAGGGCCTGGCCCGTGTTCCTGCCCTCCCGAACCACGAGGTGGCGGAGGAACCCGCGCTGGGCCTCCTGGTCGTAGGGCTCGAGCCCCATGCTCGCGCGCCCACTCCTTGACTGAGTTCCGGATCGCGTTCCCGACGTCGGTGGTGAGCCAGCACTTCTCGACGTCGATGACCTCGTCCCAACGCCCGGCGCGGTGAAAGCCCAGGTCGAGCCCGCCGTCCTCGGCAGGCGAGAAGGAGTACTCCAGCTTGTTCCGGTAGCCGAAGACGGACTCGGCGCCGATCGCGGGCTCGAGCGGCGCGTCCCCGAACCCGCCGATCCGGGCGAGCGCGTCCGCGACCTGGCCGGCCTTGGCCTCGAGTTGGCGCTCGTAGGCGAGATCCTGGAAGCGGCAGCCACCGCAGGCCGGGTAGTGCACGCAGGGCGCGTCGACCCGCTCCGCACCCGGCTCGAGGACATCGACGGCGATCGCCTCGGCGTGGCTCCGCTTGACCTTCGTGACGCGGGCTCTCACGGTGTCTCCCGGGAGGCCGCGGCGCACGAAGACGACGAACCCGTTCAGCCGCGCGACGCCGTTCCCGCCGTAGGCGAGCGAGTCGATCCGAAGGTCGATCTCGTCGTCGAGCCGGACGGGAGCAGCCATGCGGCGATGGTACGTAAACGCTCCCGTCGCGCCTCCGCTCCCGGCTTCGAGTCGTGCTCGACCGAATTACGCCGACCCCTGCTCTTCGATCTGGAGGGTGGGATGTTCAGGGGCCGGTACGCGTCGCCCGCGGCCGCGGGACGTCTAGGTGTCCGTTGCCGCAAAGAGACCGCGAACTCCGATGCCCTTGAGCTCGAACTGACCTCGGCTCTCGAACGTCAGACCCGACCCCGCGACGAGATCGCGTGTCGTCGTCGACACCAGGACCTCGCCGGCGGAGGCTGCAGCGGCAATTCGGGCGCCTGTGTGGACGGCGATGCCGCGCGGCCCGCCACCCGCCCGGCGCTCGACCTCACCCGTGTGGACTCCGGCGCGGACGGCGAGGTCGAGCTCCGTGAGCCGGTCGCGAATGGCGAGTGCGCAGCGGATCGCCCGGGCGGGCCCGTCGAAGAGCGCCAGGAACCCGTCGCCGGCCGTGTCGATTTCTTCGCCGCCGAAGCGTGCGAGCTCGCGTCGGACGATCTCGTGGTGTCGTTCGAGCAGCCCTGCCCACGCGTGGTCGCCGAGGGCGCCGGCGCGTTCCGTCGAGCCGACGAGGTCGGTAAACAGGATGGTGGCGAGCACCCGCTCGGCGAGGCGCGCGGGGCGCACCCCGGTGAGGAACTCCTCGACCACGTCGATCACGTCGTCCGGTTCCCAGAAGGGCACATGCGTCTCGCCGGGGAGCTCGACGAACTCCGCGCCGGGGATGCGCTCGGCGAGATAGCGGCCCTCCTCGACGTGAGCGTCCCGGTCGCCCGTGCGATGGATGACCACCGTCGGAACCTGGACCGTCGGGAGAAGCTCCCTGATGTCGGCCTGCGAGTTCATAACGACCAGGTCGCGCGCCGAGGCCGGGCTGGCGGCCGTGCGAGCGCGCGCCATCCACCACCTCTTGAACGACTCGTCGGCGCCCGGCGCCATCCGGCTCACGTCGGCGTCGACACCCCACTCGCGCTCGACGGCGGCCGCGTAGCCGGCCCGCTCTTCGGCCGTCAGGCACCACGGGTAGTCGTCGTCGGGCTCCATCCGCTTCGCGTACGCCCCGTAGAGCGCCAGGGCCCGAACGCGCTCCGGATACGACGCCGCGAAGAGGATGGCCAACGGCCCGCCTTCCGAGTAGCCGAAGAGGGCGGCGCGCTCGCTCTCCGCGGCGTCCATGACGGCTCGAACGTCGTCCATGCGCGTCTCGAAGTCCGGCAGCCCCACCGTTCGGTCCGAGAGCCCGGTGCCCCGCTTGTCGAAACGGATGAGCCGCGCGAACGACCCGAGCCGCTCGAGCATCCTCGCGGACGAGGGGTGCTCCCAATCATTGTCGAGGTGCGATACGAAGCCGGAGATCAGGACGAGATCGAAAGCGCCGGCGCCCGTGACCTGGTACGCGATGTTGACGTCCCCGCTCCGCGCGTACTCGATCGGAGCTTCCACGCCGGGATTATCTCGGCGGCCTTGGGCCTACGCCAGCGTCGAGACGTACACCTTGCGCGTGCGAGGCCCGTCGAACTCGCAGAAGAAGACGCCCTGCCAGGTGCCGAGGGCCAGGTCGCCGTCGCGGAGCGGGATGAGTACCGAGGTCGCGGTCAGCGCGGCCCGCACATGCGAGGGGGCGTTCTCCTCTCCCTCCTCGATGTGATCCCAGCCCCAGCCGTCTCCGACGATCCGTTCCATCGCCTTCTCGAGATCGGTGCCGACTGCGGGATCCGCATGCTCCTGCACGATCACGCCGGCCGTCGTGTGCGGCACGTAGACGAGCGCGGCCGAAGCGCCGTCTGCGTCCGCGAGCGCCCCACGCACCCCTTCGGTGACGTCGACGACCTGCGTCTTGCGCTCGGTCTTGACCTCGAACTCCCGGAGCACGGGGCGGTATCCTACGCAACCGATGGCCGCGCCACTCGCCGGGAGCGACCTCGACGCATACCGCGACGAGGCCGACCATTTCATCGCGGCGATCGACGAGGAGTTCTACCTCCACTTCGCGGGCCACAAGGAGACGCTCGACGTCGCGCCGATCTACGAGCGCTACGCCGACCTGACGACGCTCGAGCAGGCCGAACGACTCGAGGCCACTGCGGCCGAGAGCCCCGAGCTCACGGAGCTCTGGCGCTTCGCCTGCGAGGGTTACCTCGGCGCGCTGACGCGCGAGCAGGCCGAGCGAGTCGCGAATCTCGAGGCTTCCCTCACCGTCGAGGTCGACGGGGAGACGATCGGATTCCGCGCGCTCCGCCCGGCCATGGCCAACGAGCCCGATCGCGAGCGGCGGGCTCGACTCGAGGCCGCGCGGGTCGAGCTCACCGAGGAGCACCTGCTCCCCCTCTACCTGGAGGCCGCTGCCGAGCGCCGCGAGGCGACCACTCAGCTTGGGGCTCCCACCTACCGCGAGCTCTACGAGCGCTTCAGGTATCCGCTCGCGCGGACGGAAGAGCAGTGCCGGGCCCTGCTCGCGGCAACGGAGGACGAATACGTCGACACGCTTGACGAGGTCTTTCGAGGCCGGGTCGGCGTCGGTCTGGAGGACGCCAGGCGCTCCGACGTCGCGCGGGTGTTCCGGGCGACCGAGTGGGACGAGGGCTTTCCCGCAGAAGCCATGCTCCCGGCCCTCGAAGGGACGCTGACGGATCTCGGCATCGACCTCCGGAGCCAGCAGAACGTCGAGCTCGACGTCGAGCGGCGCCCGCAGAAGTCCCCGCGCGCCTTCTGCGCGCCCATCGAGGTGCCCGGCCGCGTCGTCCTCGTGATCCAGCCCCTGGGCGGCGCGGACGACTGGCGCGCCCTCTTTCACGAGGCCGGCCACACCGAGCACTTCGCGCACGTGCGCGCCTCGCTCCCGGTCGAGCACAGGCGCCTCGGCGATCCGACCGTGAGCGAAGGCTGGGCCGCGCTCCTCGAACGGCTCGTTGACGACCCGGTGTGGCTGTCGAGACGGCTCGACTTCGGCCGTCCGCAGGAGTTCGCAGCGGAGGGGGCCGCCCTCCACCTCTACCTCGCCCGCCGCTACGCGGCCAAGCTCCTCTACGAGCTCGAGCTCCATACGGCGGCAGAGCTCGAGCCCATGCGGGATCGCTATGTGGAGATCCTCCAGGACGCGACAAAGATCGCGCCCTCGGGCGGCGACTTCCTCGCCGACGTCGACGAGGGCTTCTACGCGATCGGCTACCTGCGCTCCTGGGCCTTCGAAGCGCAGCTCCGGACGCATCTGCGCGAGGAGTTCGGCAACGCATGGTTCGCGCGGCGGGAGGCCGGGTCACTCCTCCGCGAGCTGTGGAACGAGGGACAGAGCATGAACGGAGACGAGATCCTCCAGGAGGTCGCCGGCGTCGAGCTCGACCTCGCCGCAGTCGCCGAGCGCATCGAGGAGCCGCTGCGCGCATGACGTCGCGGCGCATTGTCATCGCGGGCGCGGCCGGCCGCGACTTTCACAACTTCAACGTCGCCTTCCGCGGGCGTGAAGACGTCGACGTCGTGGCGTTCACCGCCACGCAGATCCCCGACATCGACGGACGCGTCTACCCGGCCGAGCTCGCCGGAGACCGGTATCCCGAGGGGATCCAGATCGTTCCCGAGGACGAGCTCGTCGAGCTCGTCGTCCGGGAGCGGATCGACGAGGTCGTGTTCGCGTATTCGGACGTCACGCACGAGCACGTCATGCACGTGGCGTCGCGAGCCCTGGCGGCGGGAGCCGACTACCGGCTCCTCGGCCCTCGCGCGACCGAGCTCGCCTCCTCCAGGCCGGTCGTCGCCGTCTGCGCCGTCCGCACAGGCTCGGGCAAGAGCCAGACCACCCGTCACGTGGCCGGCCTGCTCCGTGACGACGGCAAGCGCGTGGCCGTCTTGCGCCACCCGATGCCGTACGGGGATCTCACGAAGCAGGTCGTCCAGCGGTTCGAGCGCTACGAGGACCTCGACGCGGCCGATTGCACGATCGAGGAGCGCGAGGAGTACGAGCCGCATCTCGCCGAGGGCAATCTCGTCTTCGCGGGCATCGACTACGCGGCGATCCTGAGCGCCGCCGAGGAGGAAGCCGACGTCATCCTCTGGGACGGCGGCAACAACGACACGCCCTTCATCGCTCCGGACGTCCACATCGTCGTCTGCGACCCGCACCGCGCGGGGCACGAGACGCGCTACCACCCCGGCGAGCAGAACCTCCGCATGGCGGACGTCCTCGTCGTCAACAAGATCGACAGCGCGCCGCCGGAAGGCGTCGATGCGATCTTCGGCGCCATCGCCACCGTCAACCCCGGCGCAGCCGTCGTCCGCGCGGCCTCCCCCTTCGTCGTCGAGGGAAACGAGGAGGAGATCCGGGGCAAGCGCGTGCTCGCCGTCGAGGACGGGCCCACGCTCACCCACGGTGAGATGACGTACGGGGCAGCCGTCCTCGCGGCACGCATGCACGGCGCGGCGGAGCTCATCGACCCGCGGCCCTTTGCCGTCGGCTCGATCGCGAAGACGTTCGAGCGCTACCCCCACGTGGGCGAGCTCTTGCCGGCGATGGGCTACGGTCGCAAGCAGATGGAGGAGCTCCGGGAGACGATCGAGCGCTCCGGAGCCGACCTCGTCCTGATCGGCACGCCCATCGATCTGCGCCGGGTCGTGGACATCGAGACGCCGGCCCTCCGGATCACCTACCGCCTGCAGGAGCTGGGCGAGCCGACCCTCGCCTCCATCCTGGCCGAGCGCGGCATCCTCGACGCGCAGGCTCCGGTCGCCGGGTAGGAACCCTCGGGCCGCGCCCCGAATCCCTCGCCGTGCTGACCGTCCTCGCGCTCGGCGGGAACGCGCTCCTCCGGAAGGGCGAGCGCGGCACCGCCGCGGAGCAGCGGGCCAACCTGCGCCATACGCTGGCTGCCGTCGCAGAGGTCTTCGCGTCGGGCTCGGTCGTGGTGACGCACGGGAACGGCCCGCAGGTCGGCAACGAGCTCCTGCGCCAGGAAGCCGGCGCCGGCGAGGCGCCGCAGCTCCCCCTCTGGCTCGCGGTGGCGCTCACGCAGGGCGAGATCGGCTCGCTCCTGGTCGCCGAGCTGCGAGCCCGGCTCGGCCGCGATGCCACCGCGGTACTCACTCACGTCGAGGTCGATCCCGACGATCCCGCCTTCGCGACCCCGACCAAGCCGGTAGGCCCCTTTTACGACCAGGGCGAGGCGGCCCGCCTGCGCGAGGAACGCGGCTGGGCGCTCGCCGAGGACGCCGGCCGTGGCTTTCGCCGGCTCGTCGCCTCGCCGGAGCCGAAGGCCGTCGTCGAGCTCGACTCGGTGCGCGCGCTCGTCGAGTCCGGCGCCGTCGTCGTCGCAGCTGGAGGCGGCGGCATCCCCGTCGTCCGCCGCGAGGAGCGGCTCGAGGGCGCCGATGCCGTCGTCGACAAGGATCTCGCGAGCGCGCTCCTCGCCGAGGCACTCGGTGCCGACCGGCTAGTGATCCTCACGCAAGTTCCCGCCGTCTACCGCGGGTTCGGGACGGCGAATGAGGCGGCGGCGGCCGAGCTCCGTCCCGGCCGGGACGATGCGATCCTGGAGGAGCTTGCAGCCGGGAGCATGCGGCCGAAGGTCGATGCGGCCTTCAAATTCGTCCGCTCCACCGGCGGCCAGGCTCTCATCACGAACGCGGAGGCCCTCGAGAACGGCGAGGCCGGGACGAGGGTCGTCCCGGCCTCGGCCCCGTAGGCCGCGCGCGTCCCGCCCGGCTGGTCTAGGACTTGGAGCTCGTGCCCTCGATCGTCGCCTGGTCAGACGAGCCGATCTGGATGCGCTTCGGCTTCGGCTCCTCGGGCTTCGCGACCCGTACCTCGAGCACGCCGTCGACGTAGTCGGCTCTGATCGAGTCCTCGCTGACACCGGACGGAAGCGTCACGCTTCTCGAGAACGCACCGAAACGGCGCTCGAAGCGGTAGAAGCGCTCGCCGGACTGCTCCTCGTCGCGCTCGCGTTCCCCGCTCACGGTGAGGACGTTGTTGTCCAGCTCGACCGCGACCTTGTCCTCGGCGATGCCGGGGAGGTCGAACGAGAGCACGAGCTCGTTCTCGGTCTCCCAGACATCGACGGCCGGAAGCCAGGTCGAAGTCTGGCCGTTGCCTGCGGGCGCCCCGGTCATCTGGCTCATCCACCGGCCCATCTCGGACTGAAGGGCGGCGAGCTCACGAAAGGGCTCCCAACGAACGACTGCCATCGCAACCCTCCTTCCTCGGAATCAGATATCTACTACCCGGCCACGATAAAACCTAAGCGTTAGCTTGTCAACTCCGCATCCCGGTACCATCCTGCCGTGCTTTCGGCCACCGCGGTACCCGCCCATCTCAAGGGCCGCGACTTTCTTCGGGTGAACGACTGGAGCGCCGAGGAGCTCGTGCTGGCCCTCGACGTTGCCGTCCGCCTCAAGGCGCGTCAGCGCGAGCGCGTTCCGCATCGCCTCCTGGAGGGACGCGCTCTCGGGATGATCTTCCAGAAGCCCTCGACCCGCACCCGGGTCAGCTTCGAAGTCGGGATGAGCCAGCTCGGCGGGACCGCCCTCCACCTCTCGGCCGGAGATCTCCAGCTGGGTCGCGGCGAGACAATCGAGGACACCGGCAAGGTTCTCTCGCGCTACCTCGACGCAATCATGATCCGCACCTTCGCCCAGGCCGACGTGGACGGGCTCGCGGAGCACGCCGACATCCCCGTCTTGAACGGCCTGACGGACGACTTCCACCCCTGCCAGGCGCTCGCGGACGTGTTGACGATCCGGGAGCGCTTCGAGACGTGCGAGGGCGTGCGCGTGGCCTACTTCGGCGACGGGAACAACGTGTGCCACTCGCTCATGGTGGCCTGCGCCAAGCTCGGCATGACCTTCGTGGCCGCGACGCCGGCCGGGTATGAGCCGAGCCGCGAGGTCGTGGGATGGGCGGAAGCGGCGGCTGCAGAATCGGGGGCGGCGGTGAGCCTCACACACGATCCGCGAGAGGCCGCGACGGACGCTGACGTGCTCTACACGGACGTCTGGACGAGCATGGGCCAGGACGAGGAACGAGAGGAGCGCCTCCGTGACCTCGAGGGCTACGCCGTCGACGAGGCGCTCCTCGAGCACGGCTCCGACCGCGTGATCGTCATGCACTGCCTCCCGGCTCACTACGGCGAGGAGATCGCGAAGGAAGTGCTCCACGGCCCCCGTTCGGCCGCCTGGGATCAGGCCGAGAACCGCCTGCACGCCCAGAAGGCTCTACTCGCGCTCGTGGTGCGCTGAGGCCGCCCAGGTGCTCCCGCTCAAGGACAACGTCCCCACCCGGCACTTCCCGATTCTCACGGTCACGCTCATCGCGGCGAACGTGCTCGTCTGGATCCTCTACCAGGAGGTCGGCTCCGGGCGTGGCTTCGAGGCATCCGTGATCGAGGGATCGTTCTTCCCCTGCGAGGTCGAGGGCTCCTGTTCGAACGTGGGCTACGAGTGGCCCGTCAACACGATCACCTCGATGTTCATGCACGCGAGCTGGGTGCACCTGCTCGGCAACATGCTCTTCCTCTGGATCTTCGGGAACAACGTCGAGGACACGCTCGGCCGCGTGCGCTTTCTCGTCTTCTACCTCCTCGGCGGGATCGCCGCGACGGCGCTCCAGAGCTTCGTGACGCTCTCGTTCGGCGCGGCCGGCGACGCGGAGATCCCGAACCTCGGAGCAAGCGGAGCGATCTCGGCGGTGCTCGGCGCGTACTTCGTCCTCGTCCGGCACTCGAAGGTCCTGACCTTCATCCCGCCGTTCTTCATCTTCCCGGTGCCGGCGATGATCTTCCTCGGCATCTACTTCGTCTACCAACTCGTGATCGGCGGCTACTCGTTCCTGCACCCCGAGGCGGGTGGCGGAGTCGCGTACTTCGCCCACCTGGGCGGCATCGGCTTCGGGCTCCTCGTCGCGAGGGCGTTCTCCGCGGGCCGCCCGCGGCCGCTCCGCCCCACGTATTGACGTTCGAGGAGCACGTCCGGCGCGCGCTCGAGTCGCTCCCGGACGACCTCCGCCGAGCCATGTCCAATGTCGCGATCGTCGTCGAGGACGAAAACCCGGAGGAGCCCGATCTCTACGGCCTCTATACGGGGGTGCCTCTGACGGATCGTGGCGCCGAGTCCTACGCCGGCGTGCTCCCCGACAAGATCGAGATCTACCGGCTCCCGCTCGAGGAGGAGTTCGGCGACGACCCGGAGGTGCTGGAGGAGGAGATCCGCGTCACCGTCCTGCACGAGATCGCGCACCACTTCGGAATCGACGAGGAGCGCCTGGACGAGCTCGGCTGGAGCTAGCCGACCCAGCCAAGGTCGACGGCACGCAGATCGAGCGCGACCGAGTCGGGCGGCCTCTCCTCGGCCAGAGAGTAGATCTGGATCGTGTCGCCGAGCGTCGAGGCGACCCAACGGTTGTCCGCGGACGTGGCGTAGGCGAGCCCGTCGGCCAGAAACGGAGGCAAGGCCGTTCGCGACGAGAGACGGCCGCGTGCGTCGAAGCCGAGCACGGAGCCCGGCGCGATGTCGCTCGGCAGGAGCAGGAGACCGCCTGCCGCGCGCAGGTAGTCGCGCACGGGGCAACACGGTTCGGGATTCGACACGAGGCGGCCCTCCTCGAAGACGGCGAGCGAGCGGCCGAGCGCGGAGGCGCCTCCGACCAGGATCGCGAGGCGCCTCTGGTCGATCCAGGCGAGGTCGCGCGGCGGCCGCGGGATCTCACGCTGCGGCACGACGACCCGGAGGCACGGCTTCACGGACGCGCAGGGCTCCACCAGCTCGACGACGTCGCCGCGAGCGTTCACGAACGTCAGGCGACCGTCGGGTCGCCACGCGGGCGCACAGCCGCGAAGCCGTCGGATACCGACCTGCGTCTGCGAGGAGAAGCGCGCCGCCCGCCCGCCGCACGGCGTGCCGCCGGCGACGAGCCCGGTCGGCGAGACGCGGATGCGGCACGTCTTCAGGCCGCCGAGTATCGAGCGGTTGAGCGTCGGGAGGGCGATCACCAGCACCTGGCAACCCACTCCCCGGCGCACCGTGGCGTAGAGGAGGCCCCGCACACCGCTCTGGTCCAGCCGCTCCGAAACGGTGCGCGGCTCCTGCTCCGGCGCAGTCGTCTTGGCGTCGGGCCGGCCGGGCCCGGCTCGTCCGGCGGGTCCGTCCTCACCGAGGATCGCGTCGCCGATGCCCACGGCCACGAGCAGCATGACCCCTGCGACGACGAGCGCCGTCCAGCGCCCCACCACTAGCCGTCTTCGACGACGACTTCTTCGGCGAGCGGCAGCTCGAAGAAGAACGTCGAGCCTTCGTCCTCGGTCGAAGCGACCCAGATCCGTCCGCCCATGTGCCGGATAAGCTCGCGGCAGATGTAGAGGCCGAGTCCCGTGCCCCCGACGCCCGCGGGTCAGGTTCGGGTCGAGCCGGTAGAACTTCTCGAAGATTCGCGACTGCTCGGCGAGCGGGATTCCGAGCCCCTCGTCCCGAACCGCGAACCGGAGCTGGTGCCCACGCGCCTCGAGCCGGATCGCGACCGTACCGCCGTCCGGCGAGTACTTGACGCGCGTTGTCGAGGAGGTTCGTGAGGACCTGCCGGGCCTTGTCCGAATCGGCGGCGACGAAGGGCAGCTCCCCGGCAGCCTCCAGTTGTACGTCGATCCCCTTGGGGAGGTGCGTTCGGGCCGCGTCGACGACCTGCTCCGCGAGGCGCCGCGGGTCGAATGTCTCCGAGGCGAGCTCGAGCTGGCCACCCTCGAGGCGGCTCGCCCAGAGGATGTCGTTGATCGTGTGTGCGAGCCGGTCGGACTCCTCCGAGATGACGTCCAGAAGCCGCTCCCGGAGCTCCTGGTCGAGCACGACGTCTCGCCGTCTCAGCGTCATTGCCGCGCCGTACACCGCGGCGAGCGGCGTCCGGAGCTCGTGCGACGCCGTGGCGACGAACTCCGTCTTCAGAGTCTCGACTTTCCGTTCCTCGGTCAGGTCGCGGAACGCGTAGACGGTTCCCTCCGAGAAGCCCACGCCCGCGATCGAGAGCCAGAGCTCACGACCGCCGACCTCGATCGGCAGAGTCTCAGGGCGGGCCGCCGCGCCCGGGATGCCCGAGACCGGCACGAGCCGGCCGACTTCCTCCCAGACGGGCACGACTTCGGTGACCGGGCGGCCGAGCACGTCCCCCGGGGCAAGACCGGTGATGGTCTCTGCTGCGGGGTTCCAGTAGCGGACGACGTTTCGATCGTCGACGAGGAAGACGCCGTCCCCGACCGCCGCAAGGACTCGGGCGGCGTGGCCGCGCTCCTCGGCGTCCCGGAAGAGGCGCGCGTTGTCGACGGCGAGCGCCGCGCGCCGCGCCAGCTCGCGGGCCAGGGCGAAGTCCTCATCCGAGTAGCGGCGGCGCGAATCAGCGGCGAGGAACGTCAGCGCGCCGATCGTCTGGCCGCGGGCGACCAGCGGCAGGATCATCCCGGAGACGAGGTTGAGATTTCGAAGGAGAACGTGGTGCTCGTCGTCACGGGCCACCTGACCCAGGTCGGAATCGAGGTCGTCGAGGAGCACCGGCTCGCCGGTGCGAAGGACGCGCCCGACCGGACTGAGCTGGTTCGCCGGGTCCGTTTGGATAGCGCCGCTCGAGCTCCCTGACGAGCTCCTCCCGGCGCGGGTCGACCGCGGCCACGGCCACCAGGCGCACCTCGCTCTCCTGCTCGACGACGTCGACGACGCAGATGTCCGCCAGGCGCGGAACCGAGATCCGCGCCAGCCGCTCCAGAGTCGTCTCGTAGTCGAGCGACACGCCGAGGGCCTCGCTGGCCTCGACGAGGAGGCTCATGCCCGCTTCGGCGCGCTTCTGCTCGGTGACGTCGTGGAAGGCGAGGACTGAGCCCGTGACGACCCCGTCGGAGACGATCGGCGCAGAGGTGTAGGAAACGGCGAAGAAAGTGCCGTCCTTGCGTATGTATGCGTCGTCATCCCGATGCACGACCTCTCCGGTTCCTAGGACCTGCAGGAGCGGGCACTCCTCGTGTGGGTAGACGCTTCCGTCGGGCCGCCGGTAGTGGATGGCCGCGTGCATGTCCCGGCCCAGGAGCTCTTCCTCCGTCCAGCCGAGCAGCTCCTGGGCAGCCGGGTTCGCGAAGATGACCCGGCCGGAGAGGTCGAGGGCGTAGACGCCCTCGGACAGGCTGCGGGTCACGGCGTCGAGGCGCGCGCGCTCCGACTCCGCCTCCTGGAACAGAAAGGCGTTGTCGACGGCGAGCGCCGCGCGCCGGGCCACTTCCTCGGCCAGAACCAGGTCTTCGGCGCTGTAGGCGCGCCCCGATTCGGCCGTGACGAATGTGACGGCCCCGAGCGTGCGACCCCGCGCCGCCAGAGGCACGCACATGTAGGCGCGCATTCCCACCCGGCGCAGGGCTTCAAGGTGCTCGTCGCTTCGCGCGGCCGCAACGAGCATGTCGTCGCTGATCTCCGCCACCAGCTCGGGCTCGCCGCGCCGGAGAACGGCCGGAACTCCCGTCGGAGCGTCCGGGTCGATCGGGGCGAGCCGGCTCAGCTCCTCGGCCCAACGAAGCTTCGACTCGTCGGCGTGCGCGAGGGCGAGGAGTCGGACCGAGCCGTCCGGCTCGAGTATGTGCACCGCGCACCAGTCCGCGAAGTGCGGGACGGCGAGCTTGACGACCCGGTCGAGTGTGGCTTCGTAGTCGAGTGACGACGCGAGCACTTCGCTCGCGCTCGAAAGGAAGCGCATGTCCTCGTCGCGGCGCCTACGGTCTGTGACGTCGTGGAAGGTGACGACGCCCGCAACCACGTTGCCCTCGGCGTCATGCACGGGGGAAGAGTCCACCTCGATTGCGCCACGGGTTCCATCGCCGCGGAGGATGGCGATCTGCTCCTCTCGCACGACTTCCCCGGCCGTGAGTGAACGCGCGAGCGGCCATTCCTCCGGCTCGTAGGGGCGCCCGTCGGGGTGAAATCCTCTGTACGAGCCGTACTCCCCGATCTCGGCCGAGGCGAGGAAGGGGTGCCGCCAAATCCGCTCGACCTGCTCGTTGCCGAGGACAAGCCGGCCGGTGCCGGCCTCGGCGATGATGACCCCGGAAGGCATCTGCTTCAGGACTGCTTCGAGGAGCTCACGCTCGACCTCGATCCGACCCAGCAGCTCCTCGCGCTCGCTCTCGCGCGTCTTTTGCTCGGTCACGTCGTGGAAGATGTTGACGGCGAAGAGAACAGAGCCGCCGGCCCCGAACACGGGCGCAGAACGGACGATCGACCACCGCTCGCTCCCACTGTCCCGGCGACGCCAGCCCACGGTGATCGAAGGCGGGCGCTCTCCGGCGAGCGCGGCCCGACCCGGGAGGCGACGCGGGTCGAACGGCTCGCCGCTCTCGTCGATCAGGTCGAAGCGGTCGAGAATCGTAGACACGGGCGCCTCGAGGAGCTCGCTGAGCGTCTCGAAGCCGAGCTGTCGCACGGCGGCCTCGTTGGCGTAGACGAGCTCGCCGGTCGGCGCTTGCACGGTGATTCCGTCGGCGACGCCGCCGAAGATGATCGAGAGCTGATCCCGTGATTCGCGGAGCTCGTCCTCTCCTTGGCGCCGCGCCACGGCGAAGGCGACATGACCGGCGATCGTCGCGGCGAGCCGCAGCTCCTCGTCCGAGAACACGTGCGGACGGTCGTGGTAGACCATGAACTTTCCCATCAGCCGTCCCCGGTGGACGAGCGGCACGAACGCAAGAGCCCTGATGCCCTCGCCCAGTACGACCTCGCGCACTGCGCCTAGCGACTTGTCCGACTCTGCGTCCTCGACCGTGATCGGTTCCGGGTCGACGGCGTCCGCCGTCCAGGGCGAGTGCCCGTCGACAGCCGCCCGGTACTCGTCTGAGAGGCCGCGCCAGGCGCGGAAACGCATGATTCCGTCGGAGTCGAAAACGAGGATCGAGGCCCGATCGGCGGCAAGGCTACGAAGGAGGCCGTCGATCGCGACGTCGTAGATCTCTTCGAGCGTCTCCGCGCGAGAGACCGCCTCTGTGAGCTCGTTCAGTGTCCGCAGCTGCTCATAGCGACGCTCGAGCGCGAGATCACCCGAGTCACCGTTCTGGCCGGGGTCGAGTGGATCCACCGACGAGGCGTCGGGGTCGGGGGACGGTTCCGTCCCGCCTCTCAATGACCTGAACTTTGAGATCTTCCGTGCCCCCAGAGGGACGGTAGCACCGACAACGCCGCACTAGGTTTCGGCACGAGGCGCCTTGAACCCTGCCGCGCGCCCGTGTAGAACGAACGAGTGAGATTTCGCCGCGCCGCCCTCGTGCTCACTGCCGCCGTGGCCGCGCTGGCCGTAGTCGGGAGCGCCGCGGCGGTCATCGTCCCCCAGCGAAGCATCGCCGGCGTAGAGCTCACCATGACGAGGCCCCAGGTGAAGGCCGTCCTCGGCGAGCCGAGCAGCGTCGAGCGCGGAATGAACGACTTCGGCCCGTACCGCATCTTCCATTACCTACGCCTCGCGGTCACCTTCCAGGGCGAGGCGAGCGCAACGGCGATAACGACGCGCCGCTTCTCCGAGCAGACCTCGAGGGGCATCGGGCGCGGCTCGACCGAGGCGGCGCTCAAGGCTGCGTACCCGAGGGCGAACTGCCGCACCGAGGCCCCGGGCTTCCGGCATTGCTGGCTGGGACGCTTCCAGGCGGGCCGCCGGGTCACGGACTTCCGGATCAGGCAAGGCGAGGTCTCTCGTGTCACCGTCGCCTTCGTGATCGACTGACCGAAGCCGGTTTTGCGAGCGCCGGACGTGTGATACGTTCTCGCGCCTCACACTTCACTCCATGAAGTCACGACTCCTCGCACTCCTTTTCCTGGCCCTCGCCCTCGCCCTCGTGGGCGCGGCGTGCGGCGGCGATGACGACGAGAACGCGGGCGAGACGGGTGTGGCAACAGGCCCCGCTGAGACCGCTCCGCCGGCGGCGGAGGACGAGTGCGCGAAGGAAGACCTCCAGCTCGTGAACGCCGGGACGCTCACGATCGGCACCGACAACCCGGCCTTCCCGCCCTGGTTCCAGGACGAGAACGGCGCGCCTTGGGATCCCACGAAGGAGCCCACGAAGCAGGGCTACGAGGCGGCCGTCGCCTACGCGGTCGCCGAGGAGCTCGGATTCAGCGACGCAGAGGTCGAGTGGACGGTCGTCCCGTTCGACCAGTCGTTCCGGCCCGGCCCGAAGGAGTTCGACTTCGACATCAACCAGATTTCGTACAAGCCCGCCCGCGCCGAGGCCGTGGATTTCAGCGAGTCCTACTACGACGTGAACCAGGCAGTCATCGCGCCGAAGGGCTCCTCGATTGCAGAGGCGGCGACCGTGGCGGATCTGAAGGACGCGAAGCTCGGTGCCCCGGTCGGGACGACGAGCTACGACCTCATTGTCGAGACCGTCCAGCCGGGTCCCGAGCCGCAGGTCTACAACACGCTGAACGACGCGGTCGCGGCTCTGAAGGCGAAGCAGGTGGACGGCATCGTCGTCGACCTCCCCACCGCGTTCTTCATCACCGCCGTCCAAGCGCCGAACTCGAAGATCGTGGGCCAGTTCGAGGCCGGCGAGGAGCAGGAGTACTTCGGTCTCGTGCTCCAGAAGGACAGCCCGCTGACCGAGTGCGTGAACCAGGCCATTGCCGCCCTTCGCGACGACGGCACGCTCGATAGCCTCCAGCAAGAGTGGCTTTCGGACAAGGCGAGCGCCCCGGTCCTCGAGTAGAGGCTCGACCTCCTCAGCCACCCGGTTCGAGCGGCCCGGTCGCAGAGGGGCGCGGTTCCCGGATCCTCGGTGGGATGTCGAGCGACGCGCGGAGCGTCACGATCGCCGTCGTCAGCACGATCGTCTTCCTGGCCGCGGCCGTTCTGATCGTCGTCAACTCCCCGGGCTGGGACGAGGTCCGGCGCTTCTTCTTCGACGGCGAGCGCTTTCGCGAGTCGTTCCCGGAGATCGCGAAGGCGTTCCTGAACAACGTCAAGCTCTTCTGCCTCGCGGAGGTCTTCATCCTCGTCGGCGGCCTCCTCCTTGCCGTCGTTCGGAGCCTCCCGGGTCCGGTCTTCTTCCCGATGCGGGCGCTGGCCGTCGTCTACACAGACGTCTTCCGAGGGGTGCCGACGATCCTCGTCATCGCGATGCTCGGCTTCGGCGCACCAGTGCTCGGGATCAGCGGCGTCCCCCGCAGCACATTCTTCTGGGCGGTCGTCGCGCTCGTGCTCGTCTACTCCGCGTACGTGGCGGAGGTCTACCGAGCCGGGATCCAGTCGGTTCACCCGAGCCAGGAGGCGGCCGCCCGGTCACTCGGGCTGACCCGAAAGCAGACGCTTCGCTTCGTGGTCGTCCCCCAGGCCGTGCGGCGCGTGATCCCCCCGCTCCTGAACGACTTCATCGGTCTCCAGAAGGACACGGCCCTCGTGGCCATCCTCGGAACCGTCGAGGCCTTCCGCCAGGCCCAGATCGACACGGCCGCCACCTTCAACTACACCGCCTACACAGCCACTGCCGTGGTCTTCATCCTCGTCACGATCCCGCTCGCGCGGTTCACGGACTGGCTCGTCGAGCGCGACCGGAGGCGCCAGATCGCGGGGAGGATGGCGTGACCGCAACCGAGGCGGTGAGGCTCGAGGGCATCCGGAAGAGCTTCGGCTCGAACGAGGTGCTCCGCGGGATCGACCTCTCGCTCGCCGAGCACGAGGTCGTTTGCCTGATCGGCGCCTCCGGCTCCGGCAAGTCGACGCTCCTTCGCTGCGTGAACGCGCTCGAGGGCGTCGACGCCGGCCGGATCGTCGTCCACGGCCGTGACGTGACGGCTCGCGGAGCCGACCTGAACGAGGCCCGGCGCGGGATCGGGATCGTCTTCCAGGCCTTCAACCTCTTCCCGCACATGAGCGTCGTCCGGAACGTGACGCTCGCGCCCCGCAAGGTGCTGGGGCTCTCGCAGGGGCAGGCCGAGGCTGAGGCAAAGGAGCTGCTGGCGCGCTTCGGGCTCGTCGACAAGGCGGGGGAGTATCCCGACCGGCTCTCGGGCGGTCAGCAGCAACGCGTGGCCATCGTGCGGGCGCTCGCGATGCACCCGCGGCTCATGCTCCTGGACGAGGTGACGAGCGCACTCGACCCCGAGCTCGTGGCCGAGGTCTTGGCCGTGATCCGCGAGCTCGCGGAGGAGGGCATGACGATGCTGATCGCGACGCACGAGATGGGATTCGCACGCGACATCGCTGACCGAGTCTGCTTCCTGGACGCGGGCGTCATCCTGGAGGAGGGCCCGCCGCAGGCGATCTTCACCGAGCCCACCCACGAGCGGACGCGCCAGTTCCTCGGGCGGATCATCGCCGCCGGACGGATGTAGCCGATGCGGATCTCCGGCGTCGCGCCCGTTGAGCTCGGGGCCGCCGAGACCTCGCGCTGGGAGGAGCTCCGGGCCCGCTGCCCCTGGGCTGCGAGCCCGTTCTTCGCCTCCGAGTACACCCGCGCGGTCGGTGCGTCTCGGCCAGGGTCACAGGTCGCGATCGTCGAGGACGCCGGCGAGGTCGTGGCCTTCTTCCCCTTCGAGCGGCGGCGGCGGCGCGCGCTCCCGATCGGCGTCGGGCTCACCGACTACCAGGGCGCTATCTCCGGCACCGGCACCTCTTGGTCGGCGTCCGAGCTCCTGAGGGCACTCGGCCTGGCGTCGTACTCGTTCGACCACGTTCCGACCGCAGAGCCGCACTTCGCCGGGCATGTCCGCGCGCGTGAGAGCTCACCCGTCCTCGACCTGTCCGGAGGGTTCGAGGCATACGTGGGCTCGTCCCGCGGGACGGAACGCGACGGCCCGCGCGAGGCGATTAGGAAACGACGCCGCCTGGAGCGCGCCGCCCACGTTCGGTTCGAGGTCGACGACCGGTCAGCGGAGGCTCTGGGGACGCTCCTGAGGTGGAAGAGCGACCAGCACCGACGCACCGGTTCGCTGCCGGTGTTCGAGATCAGCTGGGTTCGCGAGGTGCTCGAGCGGCTCCTGGCCACACGAACACAGAGCCTCTCCGGGGTGCTTTCGAGCCTCTACGCCGACGGCACGCTGATCGCCGCGAACCTCGGGCTCCGTTCGGGGCCACTCCTGCATAGCTGGATCTTCGGCTTCGACCCGCACTGGGGAAAGTCCTCGCCGGGGTCGATCCTCACGATCGCGCTGGCCGAGGCCCTACCGGAGCAGGGCATCGAGGCCTACGACTTCGGCAAGGGCCGCGAGCCGTACAAGCGCCGCTTTGCAAACGCGGCGGTGGAGCTCGGCGAGGGCTCCGTCACCGTGGGCCCGCGCTCCGCCGCCTTGGCCTGGCTCGGCCGCAAGGCAATCCACGCGTCATACCGGACCCCGCTCGGAAGCTCCATCGGGCGGGTGCGCGACCGGCGCCTCTTCCGTAGCCGGTAGACGAGGGGTCAGGCGGAGGGCTCAGGCCGTGTCGCGCCGGCCGTCCGGCACACGGCCCAGGCTGACCTCGCGGCGGAGCGACGAGCGCGCCAGCGCGAGACCCGAGCGGCTGGCGAGCTCCTGCAGGAGTCCGCTGTTCAGGCGCTCGACGGAGCCCGTCTCGGTGAAGCCCACGATGAGCACCGCGACCACGCGCCCGTCTACCTCCAGGGGCACGACGCCGCCCTGGACTCCCTCAGACCCCAGCGCTTCCTCTGTGCGCTTGTGGGCGGTCTCGAGGTCGGGATACTCGTCGAGAATCTCCGCTCGCTGCCGAAACCAGACCGGCCTTCCCTCTCTCGCAACCCGGGTGGCCGGCAGCGGCGCGTCTAGCGGCAGGATGCGGAACTGGCTCATCACCTCGTCCGGATAGCCCGCGGAGGCGACGAGGACCAGCGCGGTGTCGTGCTCCGGCACCGCGTAGACGGCACCGACTGCAGCCCCCGTCACGGACATGGCTTGCCGCAGGATGTCGCCGGCGAGCTTCTCGACCCCGGCGAGCCCGGCCAGCGCGAACCGGACATCGTCCAGGGAGACGACATCGGCGCCCGCGGCTTCGGCCTCGGCCACGAGCGCCTTCCAGCCGCGCTCGAGCGCCTGCTCCACCTCCCCGGCGGTGTCGAGCGCGAGATCGTCGCGCATCGAGAGCTCGCTGACGAGCATCCCGAGCGCAGTCACGAGCTCGAGCAGCGTTCCCTCGAGCCGCTCGAGGCGCACCTCGACCTGATCCGGAGGAGCCATCGGCGTTACATCTACCCGCTCGGGCCCAAACGTAGCGCTGCGCCTCCGGGGGCCGCCCTCGTCCGCTCAGCTTCCGGTCGCCAGCTCGACCGTGCACGCGGCGCGGCCGGTCTTCTCGAGATAGCGCTGGTGATACTCCTCGGCGGGATAGAACTGAGCGGCGGGCTCGACCTCTGTGACGACCTCGCGCCGGAGCTCGGCCTGAACACGGTCGCGCGAGGCCCGGACGGCAGCCTCCTGCTCAGGGGAGTGGAAGAAGACCGCAGACCGGTACTGCGAACCCACGTCGAATCCCTGGCGATTCCGTGTGGTCGGGTTGTGGTTGGCCCAGAAGACGTCGAGGAGCTCCCCGTAGGAAATCCGCTCGGGGTCGTACTCGACCTCGACCGCCTCGGCGTGCCCGGTTCGGCCTGTGCAGACGAGCTTGTAGTCGGGGTTCTCGACCGTGCCGCCCGTGTATCCAACCTGCGTTCCCGTCACACCGGGCAGCTGCCGAAACGCGGCCTCGACTCCCCAGAAGCACCCGGCCGCGAACGTTGCCTTCTCCACCAGTCCCTCCCTCGCTCGACGTCGAAGACAGTGTGGCAAACGCCCGCAGCGCCGCTTCCACCTGCCGCAACGGGCCATGCCAGGGGTCTGACCCCCAACATGTCCTGTCGCGACACGGCCGGCCTGGCGGCCGAAGGCTTAGGTGCCGGACGCCGGCCTGGCCCAGCCGGCGAAGAACCGCGCCCCGAGCCACAGCAGAGCGCCTACGCCCAGCAGGCCGCCGAAGATTCCGAAGACCGTGGCATCGGCGTCCGCGAGCTGCTTGGCGAAGAGCACGGCGGAGATCACGAGCCCGAGCACGGGAAAGACCCGGGGGGTCGTGAAGTGCTTATGGCCGACCCGCTCGCGGCGGAGCCTCAGAACCGCGATGTTCACGAGCGCGAAAACGACCAGGAGCAGCATCACCGTCACGGTCGCGAGCGTGTCGAGCTTCCCGACGGAGATCAAGACGAGCGCGATCGCGGTGGTGAAGATGATCGCCACCCACGGTGTCCGCCGGTTCTCGTGCACGCGTCCGAGCGCCTCCGGCATGACCCGCTCGTTCGCCATGCCATAGAGAAGGCGAGAGGCCATGATCATGTTTATGAGGGCGCCGTTGGCCACGGCCAGAAGCGCGATGGCCGAGAAGAGTTTCGTCGAGATGGCCGACCCCTCCCGCACGACTTCGAGGAGCGGCGCGCTCGAGTCGGCGAGCTGCCCCGTCGGCACGACGAGCGAGGCGGTGAAGGTCACGAGGAAGTAGATGACACCCGAGATGAGGACGCCGGCGAAGAGCGCGAACGGGTAGGCGCGCACGGGATCGCGCACCTCTTCGGCGACGTTGGCCGAGTCCTCGAAGCCGATCAACGCGTAGAAGGCGAGCGCGGTGCCGGCCAGGATCGCCAGAAAAGCGTTCTCGCCCTCGGCGAACTCGAAGTTCCGGCCGACGTCTCCGTCGCCGTTTCCGAGGACCCAGACGCCGATGAGGACGATCAGGACGAGCCCGGTGAGCTCCACGACCGTCAGGACGATGTTCGTGCGAATCGAGGCCACGATGCCGCGGAAGTTGACGAGCGCGACGACGACGATGAAGGCGAGCGCGGCCAGCGTCGTCGGGACGTCGAGAAACTCCTGGAGGTAATCGCCGCCGAAGGCGCGGGCCAGGGTCGAGGCCGACGTGATGCCGGACGCCATGACGGCGAAAGCGACCATGAAGGTCAGGAACGGATTCCGGAATGCTCTGTTGACGAAGAGCGCGGCGCCGCCGGCGTGCGGGTACTTGGTGACGAGCTCGGCGTACGCGAACGCCGTGAAGAGCGCGAGGGCGAGCGCGACGAGGAACGCCGTCCAGACTGCGCCTCCGACCTCGCCCGCCACCTCGCCGACGAGCGCATAGATCCCGGCGCCGAGGATGTCGCCGAGGATGAAGAAGAGCAACATCCGCCGGCCGACCGCGCGGCGAAGCGGGCCCTCGCGCTCAGGATCGAGCGAATGTTCCGCCGCGTCCAAGTCCGCCACGGACTGCATATGCCCGAATCGGCCGCGGCGCACTCCTGACATAAGGCGCCCGCGGAGCGGTCAGAGATTGCTGAACCTAGAGCCGCTAGCGGACAGCGACCGCGGACGATAGCCTCTCGCCGCAGGAGGCGGGATGGAGCAGATCGCGGTCGCGGTGATCGGCGGCGGACACGCCGGCCTCGCAACGAGCTTCGAGCTGACGCAGCACGGGATCGAGCACGTCGTGCTCGAGCGCGGCCGTATCGGCCAGACGTGGCGGAACCGCTGGGACAGCTTCTGTCTCGTGACGCCGAACTGGTCGGTCCTGCTCCCTGGCTACCACTACGCAGGACCTGACCCGGACGGCTTCATGCCGCGCGACGAGGTGGTGGCCCATCTGGAGAAGTACGCCGCGGAGTTCGAGGCCCCCGTCCAGGAGGCTGTCGAGGTCGAGTCCGTCGAGCGGAACGGCGGTTTCGTGCTCCGAACGTCCACCGGTGACCTCCGGGCCGACGCGCTCGTCGTCTCGATCGGCGCCTACCAGCGTCCGCACCGGCCGCCCGGCGCCGAGTCGCTGCCGGACGACGTGCTTCAGCTCGATGTCGACGAATTTACGAACGAGCAGGCGCTGCCGCCCGGGCCGATCCTCATCGTCGGGAGCGGCCAGTCGGGCTGCCAGATCGCCGAGGAGCTGCACACGGCAGGGCGAGACGTGGTTCTCGCGTGCGGAAAGGCACCGTGGGCGCCGCGCCGGGTCGGCGGGCGCGACATCTTCTGGTGGGCGGTCGAGACAGGCTTCATGGACATGCCGGTCGGGTCGCTTCCGGCTCCGGCGGCAAGGCTTGTCGCAAACGTCCTGACGACCGGCCATGGCGGCGGCCACGACCTGCACCTCCGGACCCTCCGCGCACAGGGCGTAGTCCTAGCCGGTCACTTCCTCGGCGCGACGAAGCACGAGGCGCGATTCGCCCCCGATCTCGCGGAGACGGTCGCCTGGGGTGACGAGCGCTACGAGCAGCTCAAGGACGAGATCCGAAAGCTGGTGGCGGAGCGAGATCTGGAGCCGGCGGAGCTCGATGACCCTGAGCCCTTCGATCCGCAGTCCCCCGAACGAGTCGACCTGAGAGGCTTCGGTGCCGTCCTTTTCGCGGGAGGCTTCCGTCCCGACTATGGCTCGCTCCTGCCGTGGCCGGAGGCGTTCGACGAGCTGGGCTTCCCGATTCAACGCGAGGGTGAGAGCACCACGGTGCCGGGCCTCTACTTCGTCGGCGTCCACTTCCTGCGGAAGCGCAAGTCGTCGCTTCTCGTGGGCACCGGCGAGGACGCAGCAATCGTCGCCGGCCGGATCGACGAGAGGTGGAGCGTACCGGGATCGAACCGGTGACCTCCGGCTTGCAAAGCCGGCGCTCTCCCAGCTGAGCTAACGCCCCAGGCGTTCGAACTGTAGCCCGACGGGGGGCTAGACAGTGAGGTGCGTGACCGGCAGGCCGAAGCGCTCGAGGGCGCCCTGCTCGGCGTCCTGCTCGAGGAACGACGCGTCGTCGCCTCCCCGCGTCACGATGATCAACTCGTCGGCCGGGAAGTCGCGGAGCATGTCCTCGATCGCCTGAACCGGATCGGTGTCCCCGACGGACGCCTCGACGTGCGCGGCTTCCGAGTCCGCCGCGGCGGCGGTCTCCTGGGCGCGCTGCTCTGCCTGAGCCCGCGCATCGTCCTCCTCGTTCGCGAGCCACTGGAGCGGGGAGAGCTCGGCGGCCGGAGCGACGACCCGAACCTCGGCCTCCTCCTCACCGGAGTGGCGCCGGACCTGCTCACGAATCGTCTCCTCGTCGACGGAGGCGGTTGCGACGACAAGCAGCTTGCGGCTCATGGGTGTTCCGTACCAGGCACGGCGAGACCGCAAACCGTTCCCTCGAACGGAGGTCTAAAGGAAGGATGGGTCCTGGGCCGAAAACGTTCTCCGTGCGGCGCTCGCTGTCACTCGCTTGCCTCCTGGCCCTTGTCGCGCTTGCGGCATCGGCCGGACGTGCCGCGGCCGGCGAGTTGCCCTCGCACGGCTTCCTCGTCTTCAAGGACACGCTTCGCGGCGAGCCCGTGGTCGAGATACGGGACGACGCAACCGGCCGCGTGGTGTCGGCTCTGAAGCACGTCCGAAGCGGGCTGGCGAGGACGAGCGCCTGCGCCGACCCGCACCACCGCGCGTTCTCGCGATGGAAGCAGGCGCCGACGTATCTCGTCAACTTCGCGTCCATCCCGGACTACCTCGACGCCGCCCTCGCCCGATCGGAGCTCGTCCGCGCGCAGGAGGCCTGGGAGGGCCGCATGACGACCGACTGCGCCTTTCGCTTCCGCTCCACCTTTGATGCCCGAGACGGAGGGAACACGCTTCTCGAGCCTACGACCGTGACGCAGCTCGCGGTAGACGGCGAAAACGTGGTCGGCTGGGCGTCGCTCGCGGGAACCGTCTGCGACGGCGCGCTGGCATGCGTGGTCGCAGACTTCGCAAAGGGCCGGATACTCGAGGCCGACCTGGCGTTCGAGCGGGATCTGAGGCGGTACGGCTATCAGGACTTTTGGACTACGAATCGGACGACCTGGACGGACGCCACAGGCGGCGAATTTGCGATCTCCGACGTCGGAACCCACGAGTTCGGCCACTTCGCCGGCCTCGATCACGTCGACAAGGCCCCCGAGCTCACGATGTTCCCGTTCATCCACGACGGCGATGACACGCTCGGCCTCGGAGACATGCTCGGCATCGTCACCCGCTACTAGGAGGCTTTGGCGGAAAGGTCTTCGTTGTCGGGTTGCGCTGCTCGTTTCGAGGCAAGGACGCAGGGAGTGCTCGTACCGCGAGGTACGGGCACGACTGAGGACGCAGCGTCGGGGCGAGCAGCGCGGCCCGTCGGCTCAACGGCTTTTCCGTCAGAGCCTCCTACTAGCGCAACCGGCTACACGTCGCGGCGCCGGGCTATTGGCGGCAGTCGTCCCGACGGAGATCGTCATGGCTCCGCGCCAGCGGAGCCGGATCTCCGGCGGCTCTAGTCACCCCAGTCGAAGTCGCGCGAGCGGCCCCAGAGAGTGTCCTCGGGGTCGGCGGCCTCGTCGGCCGGCTCGCTCTCCTCCACGACGGGCCAGGCGAGCACACGCTCGGGGTCGAGATCGGGGTCGCTCCCGGAGAGCGTGTCCTCGATCCGTGCCTGCTCCTCGGTCTTGAAGAGGGGATGGTTCTGGAAGGGGTCGTCGACGCGATACCGGTCGAGCGGCATCGCGGGGTCGAGCGTCGAGTTCTTTCGCTTCAGCTCGAGATGGTCTTCGATGATCTGCGCGAAGGTCGTATCCACCCACGTCCTCCGTGTGTCGTTTACTGGGGCTGGCGGCCGATTGTAGAGCAGCCGGGCGGGATGTGGAGAGGTTAGGGCTCCGGGCGGACGGTCGCGCGGGCGACTGCGACCCGCACGCAGTTCTTTCCGGCGCGCTTCGCAGCGTACAGCGCATCGTCTGCCGCGGCGACCGAGCGCGCCCTCGGTTTCGGCCTCCGGGAAGGCAGCGACGCCGAAGCTCGCGGTGACGGTGAACGGCACGTTCTTGTGCCCGGGAACGGTCCGCGAGGCCATCTCCGCGCGCAGGCGCTCGGCGACGAGCTCGGCGCCTTCGAGGTCGGTGGCCGGGCAGCACGACCGCGAACTCCTCGCCGCCGTAGCGCGCCGCGACGTCGATCTCGCGCACCGTCTCGCGGAGCACATCGGCGAACGTGCGCAGGACGTCGTCGCCTGCGAGGTGGCCATGCTGGTCGTTGACCTGCTTGAAGTCGTCGAGGTCGGCCATGATCAGGCCGACAGTTCCGTTCAGGCGCTCGGCGCGCACGAGCTCGGTCTCGAGCGCCTGCTGGAAGCCGCGCCGGTTCGGGAGCTCCGTGAGGCCGTCGGTGACGACCTCGTGCTTCAGGCGACCGTGGAGCCGGGCGTTCTCGAGCGCCGTCCAGGCCTGCGAGCCGAGCCAGTGGGCCAGCTCGCGGCTGTCGTTCGTGAAGTCGCGGCCCAGCGGCGTCAGGAGCAGGAGGCCGGCCTCGCGCGTGTCGTCGCCGAGCGGGATCTCGAGCTCCCGCCGGCGTCGGATCTGGTCGGCCTGCGCGCGCGAGCTCCTCGCCGTCGGCGAGCAACCGCCCGCCGGAGGCACCGGTCGCCTCCACGATGCTCTCGACGATCACGGGCAGGAGCTGGAGCGGGTCGTTGGTCGCGGCGAGCGCCTCGCCGAACCGCGTCAGCGCGTCACGCGTCCGGCCGCGCTCCTCCGCGAGATCCTCGAGCCGGTTCTCGAGCTGACTCGGCCATCTCGTTGAAGGCAGCCCCGAGCCGGGCGAACTCGTCCCGGCCCCGAACCGGCACACGGGAGCTGAAGTTGCCCCGCGCGATCGCGCCGGCGGCATTGGCGAGCTCGGCCAGCGAGCGCACGATGGTGCGCCCGAGCGCGTAGGCGATGCAGCGCGACGATCGTGAGCGCGATCACCGAGAAGAGGATCAGCCGGCGCCGCAGGTCGGCGGCCGCGTCGTCGATCTTGGACTGCGGAACGAGAACCGCCAGGCGCACGCCGAGCGCATCGGAGATCACCGCTGCCGGAGCCGCGGTACTCGCTTCCGGCGAGCATGACGCTGTCGGGCTGGACGCCCGGGATCCGGAGCTCGGCGCCCTGCCTCGGCCCGGCGATGACCGTGCCCGTCGCGCGTCAGGACGAGCAGGTCGTCGCTCTCGAGCCCCGAGCGGGCCCGGACTTCCGCGAGGAGGCGAGCGTCGAGCGGGACGTACACGAGCACGCGGCCGAGCGGCTTGCCCTCGGTGTCGACGACGCGCGCGGCCCGGGAGTCGGCCGGCTGCTGCGGCGACGCGACCGGCGAGGAGGCTGCCCGTCCTGGAAGAACGCCGCGTCGGGCTCCTCACGGTAGAGGCGGGAGAGCGCGAGGCGGTTCGTACCGACGAGCGCCTGCTGGTAGCCGGTGGCCCTGGCGAGCGAGCGAGCCGTCCTGGCCGCGGCGGCGAGCTGGTCGTTGTAGTCCGCGGTCGCGACCCTGAGGGCCGTGTTCAGGCGCGTGTCCGCACGCGAGGTCTCGCTTCGGTCTGCGACCTCGCTGAACGCCCAGAGAGCAGCGACGAGCGGCGAGCAGCGCGAGCAGCAGGAAGTACGCGACCAGCCGGACGCGGAAGCTCCCCACCTGGCGTCCGAGCTTCGAGGTCATGACTGCATACCCGATCGTTGTATCGACGCCAGCGCAATGCCTCTTTAGGGGGATGTGCCCCACCTCCCTCCTCGGCCGACCACCGGGGAGCTCCTAGAAAATCGGTCGCTCGAGCGCGATCGCGATCGTCATCCCGACGAACCACCAGACGGTCGACGCGACGACAGCCGTCCACGACGATCGGGTGCGAGCGGGACGAGATCGCGGCTGCGATCAGCGCGACGAGCATCGTGCCCGGGCCCGATCCGCCCGGGGTAGTAGACGAGCGCGACCGGCGAGGCGAAGTGGACGAACGCCGCCAGGTATGCCGCGACGGTGTCGCGCGTGCGCCCTGGCGTCCTTCGAGCTCATGGCCGTCCGCCGTCACGATCGCAACCTCCTCCGGGCCCGGGCGAGCGCGACGCGCGGCCCGCGTCGGGTCGGCGAGCCGTGCGGGCCCGGATGCCGCGGCCGCGAGAGGAACGGGCGGCGCGAAGTCGAGCCGACGGGATCGAGCCCGTCGACGGGCTCCCGGACGCGCGCAGGCTCCCCGGGCCGCGGCTGCGGGCGGATCCTTGACGGCCCACCAGATCACCCACGCGAGATAGGCGACCGGGATCTTCAGGATCAGCAAGAACCAGACGGTCGTCCAGACCATGCGGTCGAGTGTAGAGCATCCCCTGGAGCCCAGACGACCCCTTAGGACGACCACCGGGAGGCCGGAGGACGGCGAACTGGTCCGTGACCTCGAGCTCGCGCGACCGGAAGCGGTAGACGGCCGCCGGCCGGCCGCCGGCCCGCCCGGGGCCTCGCGCTCTCGCCGGTCGGCTCGAGGACGTTCCGGCGCAGCAGGACGCGCTGGAGGTTCGTGGCGGAGACGTCGTGACCGAGCGCCGCGCGGTAGAGAGCGCGGAGCTCCGAGATCGTGAACGCCGGGGGCGCGAGCGCGAAGCCGATGTTCGTGTAGGAGAGCTTGGCGCGGAGCCGCTCGCGGCCGGCGAGCACGATCGCGCCGTGGTCGAACGCAGGCTCCGGCAGGTCGTTGACCGGATGCCACGCGGTGTCGGGCGGTACCGCCGGGTCGATCCCTTCCGGGACGAGGCCGAGGTAGGCGGTTGCGAGAACCCGCGCCCCGGGTGACGCTCTGGCTCGCTCAGCGTCTCGAGCTGCTCCAGGTGGGCGACCTCCCGGACGTCGACCTTCGCGGCCAGGTGGCGGCGGATCGAGTGCTCGAGCGTCTCGCCCGGGCTCGAGGTCGCCGCCGGGCAGGGCCCAGGCGCCGGCGAACGGCTCCTCGCCGCGCTGCCAGAGGAGCACCTGGAGCCGCCGGCCCGTACCTGGAGGACGACCGCGAGGGCCTCGTGGCGCAGATCGTGGCTGGTAGACTCTCCCATCAGGTTATCGACTCATAGTCGCAAACTCCAGAGGAGGATAGAGCATGGCGGTGGTCGAGGCCCCGGTCGCGGTGCGTCCGGCGAGCGTCGAGGACGTCCTGCGCCGCGGTGGATTCACGCGCTTCCATCGCCGTGCGGTGCTCGTCACCGGAGTCGCGTGGACGTTCGTCGCGATGGAGATCCTCCTCGTCGGCTTCACCCTCCCGGTCTTCGGCGCCGAATGGGGCCTCTCGAGCACGTGGCTCGGCTGGCTCGGCGCCTCGGCGCTCGCGGGCTCGCTCGTCGGAAGCCTCGTGCTCGGGCGCGCCGCCGACCGGATCGGGCGCAGGCGCATCTTCCAGTACTCGATCCTCTGGTACGCGGCTCTTCACCGCGCTGACCGCGCTCGCCTGGGGGCCCGCCTCGGTCTTCGCCTTCCGCTTCCTGGCGGGAATCGGCCTCGGCGGCATGCTCGTCGTCGACCCGTCGCTCCTCGCCGAGTACCTGCCGCCGCAGCGGCGCGGGCGCTTTCTCGCCTTCCTCGACTTCTTCTGGCCCTTCGGGCTCCTGATCGCGACGGGCCTCTCGTGGATCTTCCTCGACCAGCTCGACGGCGAGTGGCGCTGGCTCTTCGTCGCCGCGGCCTTCCCGGCCCTCTTCGCCTACGTCGTCCGCCGCACCCTGCCGGAGAGCCCGTACTTCCTCGCGCGGCGGGGCCGGGTGGACGAGGCTGCCGCGGTGCTCGGCGAGATCACCGGCCAGCCGGTCGAGCCGGAGTCGCTCGAGCCCGTGCAGGAGACGCGCTCCTCGCGTGCGAGAGCTCGTCGCGGCCCGGCTTCGCTCGACCTCCGCGATCGTCGTCCTCGTCTGGATCGCGCTCAACATCTCGTACTACGGGCTCTTCCTCTGGTTGCCGGGCGATGCTCGGCGCGGAAGGGAAGTACGACCTGAACGTCTACGTGCTCCTGACGCTCGTCGCGCTCGCGCAGTTCCCCGGCTACGCCGCGGCGATCTGGCTCGTCGAGGCGTGGGGGCGCAAGCCGACGCTTGCGACCTTCCTGGCGCTCGGAGGAATCAGCGCGCTCACGTTCGCGCTCGCAGATACGACCGCGGTCTACGTGGCCGCGCTCTTCTTCGTCGGGTTCTTCAACCTCGGCGCCTGGGGCGCGGTCTACCCCTACACGTCAGAGCTCTTCCCCACCCGCGCTGCGGTCGAGCGCCTTCGGGCATGGCCGAGGGCTTCGGCAAGGGAGCGGCGATCGGCGGGCCCTACCTCTTCGGGTACCTGATCGACGCAACCGGGTCGACGACGTGGTCGCTCGCGTTCGTGGCTGCGGTCATGGTGGCCGGCAGCAGGGGTAGCGCTCCTCGGGCGCGAGACGCGCGGCGCTCAGCTTGCCTGAGGCCTACCTCCGGGCGCCGGGCTAGCGTTCCCCGCGTGGGCCCGTGGCTCGACCTCCGGCTGCTTCTGATCGCCGCCTGCGGAGGGAGCGCGGGGATCCACGCCGGGCTCGTCGCTCACCACTGGGAGGAGTCCCCCGCCTTCGGAGTGCTTTTCATCCTCGCCGCGGTGGGCCTGGCCGTTACGGCGACCGCGCTCGCGGGCTGGCCGGAGGCGTCGCTGCCTCTCTTCGCGGCCGCTGGACTCCTGTGCTCCCTGATCGCCGCGTTCGTCGCCGCCCGCGAGCCGCTGGACGCACTCGTGGTCGTCACCAAGGCGATCGAGGCAGCCGGCCTCGTCGCCGCCCTGCTCCTCCTCCGGCGCCCACCGAGCCGGCCGAGCGACCTCGCCCTCGCGTACTTCGGCCTCCCGTTCGTCCTGGCCTTCACGATCGCGGCCGCGAGCGGCCACACGGGCTGAAACGGCGCGAAGTGCCTCAGGCCGTGCGTTTGGCTCTCGCCGGCGCGGCTACTGTGGCCGCGTGAACCGCCTCGCCGCCGAGACGAGCCCGTATCTCCTCCAGCACGCGGACAACCCGGTGGACTGGCACCCCTGGGGCGACGAGGCCTTCGAGCGCGCGCGAACCGAAGACAAACCCATCCTCCTGTCGATCGGCTACGCCGCCTGCCACTGGTGCCACGTCATGGAGCACGAGTCCTTCGAGGACGAAGAGACGGCGCGGCTCCTGAACGAGCGCTTCGTCCCGATCAAGGTCGACCGCGAGGAGCGTCCTGACGTCGACGGGCTCTACATGGAGGCTGTGGTCGCGCTCTCGGGGCACGGCGGCTGGCCGATGACGGTCTTCCTGACGCCGGACGGGCGCCCCTACTGGGGCGGCACCTACTTCCCGCCCGAGCCGCGCCACGGGATGCCCAGCTTCCGTCAGGTGCTCGAGTCGATGTCAGACGTGTACCGGGACAGGCGCGACGACCTGGAGCGCCAGGCCGACCAGCTCGTGGAGGCGATCCGCGCGGGGAGCGACCGGCGCGCCTCCGCGGAGCCGCTCACCTCCGCCCTCCTCACGGGTGCTGTCTCGAAGCTTCGAACGCAACTCGACCCTATTCACGGCGGCTTCGGCAGTGCGCCCAAGTTTCCGCCCTCGGCAACGCTCGAGCTGTTGCTGCGCCTCCACGCCGGCTCTGGTGCGCCCGGTGCGCTCGACATGGCGCGGCTGACCCTCGACCGCATGGCCGCGGGAGGGATGTACGACCAGCTCGGGGGCGGCTTCCACCGCTACGCCGTCGACGCGATCTGGCTCGTTCCCCACTTCGAGAAGATGCTCTACGACAACGCGCTCCTCGCGGCCGTGTACCTGCACGCCTGGGCGATCGAGGGCGAAGAGCGAGACCGGCGGGTCGTCGAGGAGACGCTCGACTACCTCCTCCGCGTCCTTCGGCTTCCCGAGGGCGGCTTTGCCTCGGCGGAGGACGCCGACACGGAAGGCGTCGAGGGGCTCACGTACACCTGGACACCGACTGAGGTCGAGGCGATTGCCGGCGCGGAGGCGAGCGAGCGGATTCTGCGGCGATACGGCGTCCGGCCGGGCGGGAACTTCGAGGGGCGCAGCATCCTGTACCTGGCCGACCCCGCCGTGGACGACGCCGACGCACGCGCGGCCCTTCTCGAAGCGCGCGATCGACGGCCGCAGCCGCTCCGGGACGACAAGGCGATCGCCGGCTGGAACGGCCTCGCGCTCGCCGCTCTGGCCGAGGCCGGCCGCAGGCTCGAGCGACCGGACTACGTCAAGGCCGCCCGCGACCTGGCCGAGTTCCTGCTCGGCCCGCTCTCGCGCGAGGACGGCCGGCTCTGGCGCACCTTCCGCGACGGCCAGGCGAAGATCGCGGCCTACCTCGAGGACTACGCCGACGTCGCGCACGGGCTCCTCGAGCTCTACTGGACGACCGGCGAGCTTCGCTGGTACGAGGAGGCAGAGCGGCTCGCGCGGCTCGCGGTCGAGCTCTTCGGCGACGAGGAGCGCGGCGGCTTCTATGTCGACGCGCCGGAGGGAGACGGTCTGATCGCGCGCCGCAAGGAATTCGACGACCACCCGGTGCCCTCAGGCAACTCGATGCTCGCCTTCGTCCTCATTCGCCTCGCCCGGCTCTCGGGCGACGACGAGCTCGAGCGGCGTGCGGTCTCGGTGTTCCGGCTCTCGCATCCGTTCCTCGAGCGCGCTCCCCACGCGGTCGGGTGGATGCTGGCCGCGCTCGACCTCCACCTCGCCGCGCCGCGCGAGGTCGCCGTTGTCGGCGACTCGCCGGAGCTTCGGCGGGCCGCTCTCGAGCCCTTCGCGCCGAGCGTCGTCTACGCCTTCGCATCCGGTCCGGACGATCCGGCTTTCGAGCGGATTCCGCTCCTGGCCGGGAAGACGCCGGTCAACGGCGCGTCCGCAGCCTACGTCTGCGAGCACTTCGCCTGCCGGGCTCCGACGAGCGACCCTGACGAGCTCCGCGCGGCGCTCAGCCCGATCTGACGGCCTCCGCGACCACCTTCAGGTCGGCCACGAAGTCCTGCATTGCCTGCCGGCGCGACTCCTCGTCGGGCGCGCGGAGGATCGACGACGGGTGAACCGTGGCGAGCACGGTCGGTGCCAGATCCGACTCGACGGGCACCCCACGCATCTTCGTCACCCGGAAACCCGCTCCAAGGAGCGACTGCGCTGCGGTCGCTCCGAGCAGGACGAGAACGCGCGGCGCGAGGACTGCGAGCTCTGCCTCGAGCCAAGGGCGGCAAGCGGCCCGCTCGGACGCGTTTGGCTTCTGGTGGATCCGGCGCTTGCCACGCGCCTGCCATTTGAAGTGCTTGACCGCATTCGTCACGTAGGCCCTGTCCCGGTCGATCTCCGCCTCGGCCATGGCCTCGTCGAGCAGACGGCCGGCCGGCCCCACGAACGGCCGCCCGGCGAGGTCTTCCTGGTCGCCGGGCTGCTCGCCGACGAACACGACCTCCGATGATTTCGCGCCCTCACCGAACACCGTCTGCGTTCCGAGCTTGTAGAGGTCGCATGCCGTGCAGCTTGCCGCGGCTGCTCGCAAACCTTCGAGCGTCGGCCGCTCGGGGAGGAGCGGGGCAGCCGTCGTCAGGTCGCGCTGCCCGGGCACGGGGGACATCTACCCGCTGGAGGTAGCTCCTACCCGGTCTGGCGTCGCCGGGCAGCCGCGGCGAGGCCGCCGCCGAGCGTCAGGGCGGCAAGGGCGAGCACGACCGCGACGAGGTGAGAGTTTCCACCGTCTGTCGCCGCGGAGATCGCATCAGTGAGCGGGCTTCCGCTCAGAGGCTCGACGTTCACCGCCGGAGTCTCGAACGAGCTGCCGGATCCCGTGTCGGAACCCGCCTGGTCGCGCTTGCCGATCGTGCCCTGCGGCGCGCCGAGGTCGGGCGAAGTCGCAACGCTCTCGAGCGCCTGCGCGACAGGGGCCGAGACCGAGTTCGCGAGGTTCGACTGGGTCGAGTTCGGGAGCTCCGCGCCGCCACCTGACCCAGAGCCGCCCGAGCCACCGCCGGTCCCCCCGCTCCCACCATTGCCGCCGTTTCCACCGGTGTGGTGGTTGCCACCGCCGGTCGGCAGCGGCTCCTGGTACTGGTCGATCACCGGCGGGTCCTCGGCCATGGCAGTGCCCGCGAATACGAGGCCGAGTACGGCAACGAGGAGCACGAGGCCGACGCGGAGGTTTCTCACGGCACCGGCTGGGACGAAGCGTCGCATCCGAACGGCAGGATGCCCTGCGGCGTACGAGGCACCGTGAGGGAGAACGGCGCCGAAACGTCGCCGCTCACTCCCGGAACACGGGCCCGAAGCGAAGTTACTCGCGATAGCGAAAAGTATAGGCGGGCCATGAAGAGGCCGTTCTGGCCGCTCTTCGCGGTGATCTCCTTCACTTTCTCCCACCTGCCCCTGACGCGGCGGTCGATAACCACCTTCCCCGGCCCCGAGTCGGGCAGCCGGCCCCAGACGTAGGCCCCGCGCTTGCGCTCGTAGGCGACGAACGGGAACCTAAATGCCTGCACGGCCGGCTTCGCCGCGCCGGTGTCGAAGTTGGGCCCCTGGTAGAAGAGGCCGCCCTGGTGGGAGTTGTCGGCGATCGGGTAATCCTTGAGCTGGCCCCAGATCATCGCGCTGACTCCCTGGCGCCACATCTGGTAGGCGCTCTCCGAGACCCAGCGAGTCAGAAGCGGGTTCGAGACCGCTCGGTGGTAGCCCCACTTCTCGTTGTAGTGAAGCTCGAGGCAGTCCGGCGGCGCCGAGTCCCAGCCGAACTCGCCGGCAAAGAATCGAAGCGGCCGGCCCTGAATCTTCCCGTCGCGCTTGCCTCTCTGGAGCATGCGATTGAGCTGCCAGAGGTCGCCCATCCAGATCGCGCCGCTTCCCCTCGGCGCCCGAGTCTGGGGTCCGCCTTGTGTATAGGGGTGCGTGTCGTAGATGTCGAACTGCACCGGCTGCTCGAGGAGCTTCTGGAGGAACGCCTTCGGCCCGAACGCCTTGATCCCGGTCGTGCGCGGATTCGGGGAAGTCCCTCCGGCGATGACGAATCTGTGCGGATCCATCGGATCACCGTTGAGCGCGTTGTACGTAAGGTTGACGAGCTCCCGGTAGCGATCGATCGTCTCGTCGGCGAGCGCGGGCTTCAGGAAGAACGAGTAGTTCGGCTCGTTCCAGACCTGGAAGTAGCGCACCTGCGGGTAACGCGCGGCGACTGCCTTCATGAAGAGCGCGTAGTCCGCCGGGCTCGGCCTGAAGTTCGCGCCGTCCGGCATGCCGCCGTTCGGGCACCTGAGCCGCCCGGTACCCGCGGCACGCGTCCCGAGCCCGTTGCATTCGGCGAACGCAGGGGCTCCGAAGACGCTCAGGATCGGCTCGAGACCCTTGGCCAGGGCCTCCTGAACCTCATCGTCGTAGTCGTACCAGCCGCCGAACTCACCGCCGCCGTTCCGATCCCACACGTACTCGGGCGAGTTCGGATTGGCTTGATTAACCGGCCGGTCGGTCTGGAGGCAGGCCGTTTGACGGTCGGAGCAAACGACCCGGTCCCAGTTGAGCGGGATCCGGACGAAGTGCGAGCCTGTCAGCTTCGTCTTCTGCATCGCGAGCGGCTCGTCGAGGGTCGCGTAGAAGACTCCGGCGCCCATCTGGTTCGACACCGGATCGTAGACGCCCATGTCGAAGCGGTTCGGCGCGGCGGAGGCCCCGCTGGCGGCGATCAGGGCAGCTGCGAGCGCGGCGGCAACCCCTGCGAGCTTCAACCAGCCCACGGGGCGAAAAGACAGACGAACCTCAGAATTCTTCACGCCGCAAACCCCCCAGACCCTCGTCCCTGACGAAACCGGCCGCGCTCCCCTGCAAAAACGGCCGACACACGCAGAATAGAGGAAGAATGAGCGACGTCGAGGCCCCCCGCCGCATGTCCTTGGAATCTCCTTACGCCTCCACACGGCGCGCAGAGTCGCGCTGGGCGGGTCTGGCGCTCGCAGCGGCCGTGGCGATCGCCACCTTCGTCGTCGCCTTCGATAGCGGCGCCTACGCGCTGACGAGCCGACACGCGGTCGCCGTCTGCGTCCTCTGGCTCCTCGCGATCGGAGTAGCGCTCGGTTTCTGGCCGCGGGCCCGACAGCCCGGGGCCGCGCTCCTCGTGGGCGGCCTCCTGGCCGCATTCGCCGGTCTGGACGTCGCTGTCACTGATCTGGACGCCGAGCGTCGAGAAGAGCTTCGCCGAGTTCGACCGCGTCGTACTCTACGTCGCCCTCTTCGCGCTCGTCACGATCTCTTCGGTGACGCCGAGCGCGCTTCGGGCCTGGCTCCGCGGGCTCGGCGCCGGGATCGCCGCCGTCGGCCTGCTTGCCCTGGCGAGCCGGCTTTTCCCGGGAGCATTCGAGGGCACCTCGGCCGTGAGCCTCGCTCAGCTCTACCCCTCCACCGCGAGCCGGCTCAACTACCCGGTTCAGTACTGGAACGCGCTCGCGACGCTCATCGCCCTCGGGCTGCCGTGCCTGCTCTGGGCCGCAACCACCGAGCGGCGCGCCGTCGCGCGCGCCTTCGCGCTGCTCCCGATTCCGGCGCTCGCCGCCGCCCTCTACCTCACGTCGTCGCGCGGGGGAGTCGCCGTCTCAGCGCTCGGCTGCGCCATCTTCCTGGCTCTCGCGCGGAGCTGGCGCGCGCTCGCGGCCGTCGCGGTGGCCGGAGCCGCCTCGGCGCCTGCAGCGGCCGTGCTCGTCGGCCGGGACGCCCTGACGACAAGCCCGCTCGCACCGGGCGCGGCGTCCGAGGGGCGGAGCGCAGCCCTCCTCATCGGTGCGCTCTGCGTCGGCGGCGCGGTCGTCTATGGACTCGTCTCGAGCGCCCGGCTGGAGCTGGGCCGCTTTGGCCGGCCGCTGGGAGCAATCCTCGCAGGGGGCGCAGCGGTCGTGGTCGTCGCCGCCCTCGTCCTCGTCGACCCTGTCGAGAGATTCGAGCGCTTCAAGGCGGTGCCGAGCGCCGCGGAGAACGAGACGATCCAGAGCCACCTCGCGAGTGGAAGCGGCAACGGCCGCTGGCAGCTCTGGGAATCCGCCGTCGACCAGTTCACTGCCCATAAGCTCAAGGGCGAAGGGGCAGGCGCGTACGAGGCCTGGTGGGCTGAGAACGGGACCCTGGGCGTCTTCGTCCGGGACGCGCACTCGCTCTACCTCGAGACACTCGGCGAGCTCGGCGCCGTCGGGCTCCTCCTCCTCGGCGCCGCGCTCCTGGTCGGCCTCGCCGTCGGGGTCAGCCGCTGCCTGACGTCTGACAGGGAGCTTCGCGCGGCGGCCGCGGCGCTCACCGGCGCCTACGTCGCGTGGCTCGTCGAGGCCGGCATCGACTGGATCTGGGAGACCACCGTCGTGACACTCGTCGCGGTCTCGTGTCTGGCCCTCCTCACCGGGCCCGCCACCGCGAGGCGGCCCGACGCCCTCAGACGGGGCGGGCTCGGCTCGCGACGCGGATCGCGATTCCACTCGTGGCTCTTTTCCTCGTCGCTGCCGAGGGCATCCCGCTGCTCGCCCAGTCCGCTCTCGGCCGGAGCCAGGCTGCGGTTCGCGCGGGCGATGCCGACGCGGCCCGTGAGGAGGCGGCGGCTGCGCAGGGCTTCCAGTCCTGGGCCGCCTCGGCGCACCTCCAGCGGGCGCTCGTCGAGGAGCTCGCGGGCAACCTGCCCGCCGCGCACGACGCGATCGAGCGCGCCCTCGAGCTCGACGCGCGCGAGTGGCGGCTCTGGCTCGTCGACGCCCGGATCGAGACGAAGCTCGAGAACTTCGACGCGGCGGAGCTGAGCCTCCGTCGCGCCGTCGAGCTCAACCCGCGGTCGCCGAGGTTCGCCGGGCTGCCGGGCGCAGACCCGGGCTAGCGGCCTCGCCGGGGTCGAGGAGCTCTTCGAGCGACTCGGGCGGGGCGAGGCGGAGCCGGTCGACGTTCGTCCGCAGGAAGAGCTCGAGGCTCGCGAGCGTGAAGAGCTTGAGCTCGCGCGCGGCCGGTGCGTGATCCCCGCGGACGAGCGTGCGCACCGCGTCGGGCTCGAGCAGCCCGCGCTCGAGCGCCCGGTCGGAGAGGAGAAGCCGCTCGAGCGTCTCGCCGCCGCGGTCGAGGAGGAGTGAGGCAACGGGCACCGGGAACCCACGTTTCGGCAGCCGCAAGATCTCGTCGGGGACGAGCCCGGCAAGCGCCTCCCGAAGGATTGCCTTGGGACGGCGTAGGCTCGCTCGCTGCGAGGCAGGCGTCCGAACAGCGCGTTCCACGACCCGGACGTCGAGGAGCGGCATCCGGCCCTCGACGGAGGCGCCCATCAGGACTTTGTCGGCGCGGAGGAGCATGTTGTCCGGTAGGTAGGTGAAGAGGTCGCCGAGCAACATCCGGCGCCCGGCGTCGAGGCCGGCGAACGGCGCCAGACGCTCGCGGAGCGGGCGTGTGAGCTCCTCCGGCGTCGCCGCAAGTCGAAGGTCGCCCCCGACGAGGCGCGAGAGCTCCCCGGGCGAGAAGGTGCGAAACCACGAGGCCCAGCGGAGCACGTCGTCCCGGATCGCGGCGGTCTCGACGGCCCGGTCGAGCCGGCGATGGCTGGGTCGCCGCGCGGCGAGACGGCCGGCGACCCGGAGCGCGGCCGCGGCCGCCGGGCCGCCCGCGCGAAGAAGCCGGTCAGCCCGGTACTTCGGATATCCCCCGAAGAGCTCGTCCCCGCCGTCGCCCGAGAGGACGACCTTCACGTGGCGTCCCGCGAGCTCGGCCAGGAGGAGGAGCGGGATCTCGGACGGCTCGGCGATCGGCTCGTCCCGGTACCACGCGAGCCGGGGCAGTGCGGCGAGGAAGTCCTCCGAGCCGACGACGAGCTCGTGGTGCTCTGCGCCGAAGCGCGCGGCCGTGATCCGCGCCGCCTCGCGCTCGTCGTAGAGCGGATCATCGAAACCGATCGTGAAGCTCGCCAGGCCGCCGGCCCCGGCCTCGCGCATGAGCCCGAGCACCGCGGCCGAGTCGACGCCGCCCGAGAGTAGGACGCCGAGCGGCACGTCGCTCATCAGCCGCCTGGCCGCCGCCTCGCGGAGGAGCGCGCGAAGCTCGCCGGGATCGAGCGGCGAGGCTCCATCGGCCTCGACGCGCCAGTAGGCCCGCTCCGTCACCCGTTCGCCGTCGTAGAGAAGGTACGTCCCCGGCTCGAGCCGGCGGACGCCGCGGAAAAGGGTGCGCGGCGAGCCCACGTAGCGCTGGAAGAGGAGCTCCGGAACGTGCTCGGTCGCGAGCTCGGGCTCGAGCCCGGCCACCAGGAGCGCCGAGCGAGCGTCCGACCCGAAGGCGAGCCCGGCCCGGGTCTCGGCGAGGTAGAGCGGCTTCTTGCCGGTGCGGTCCCGCGCCAGGAGCAGCCGACCGGTGCGCGAGTCCCAGAGTGCGAACGCAAACATCCCGTCAAGGCGCTCGAGGAGTCCTTCCCCCCACTCCTCCCAGCCGTGGACGAGCACCTCCGTGTCAGAGCGGCTTCGGAAGACGTGGCCGGCGCGCTCGAGCTCGGTACGGAGGGCGAGGTAGTTCCAGATCTCGCCGTTGTAGACCGCGACGACTGCGCCATCCTCGTTCGGCATCGGCTGGTCGCCGAGCTCGAGGTCGATGATCGAGAGCCGCGTGTGCCCGAGGAGCACCGGGCCGTCGGCGTGGTAGCCCTCGCCGTCGGGGCCGCGGTGCCGGAGCGCCGCGACCGCGCGCTCGGCGTTCGCGCGCGCCGGTGCCGGCTCTCCTCGCGCGGCCACCATGCCGCAGAGCCCGCACATCAGGCAGAAACCTCCAGCACCGGCGAGCTCCAATTCTCCTCGAGGCGGCGGCCGGCGACCTCGACGGACAGTGCGGCGCCCCGCCGCTCGAGCCGGAGCTCCGGCGCCGCTGCCCCGTCGAGCGCGACGGCGCTCGCAAAGACGACGTCAGTCCCCCGCGCGCTCCAGGCGATCCGCGGTGCCGGCTCGCTCCACCCGTAGCGGGGTGACCAGCGACCGGTGCGCGCCCCCTTCGTGGCAGGAGGGTCCGCCGCGACCTCCGGGCCTGCCGGGAGACCGGGCCCGGGGTTCCAGACGAGCTCCGCCTGAACCGGCCGCTCGCCTGCGATCCTGTCGAGCACGACGAGGAGCTCGCTGCCGACGCGGGCCACGCTGCGTGTGTGACGCGTGCCGCGGTAGCCGTCGTGCGAGGCGCGCACGTAGTCGAGCTCGGGCGCGAGCGCGGCCGACTCCACGCGCACCGTGAAACGCCGACCCCAGAGGTGCGGGCCGAGGGGCGCGGCCTGGCTGCCGCCGTCGACCGTGACGGTGTTGTGCGACGCCGTCGCGCGATCCTCCTCCCGGCCGTCGACGTAGGAGCCGGTGCCAGGGTCGCGGAGGAGCGGCTCGGGAGCGTCCACGAGGACGGAGAGCGCATCGGCGTGCCCGTGGGCGGCGAGCGCGCCGAGACCGAGCTCGCCGACGTCGAAGACGACCCGCGCGTCGCCGGCCCGAAGCACCGCATAGCCGCTCTCCGAGAGGAGCGCCGACGTCGTCGCCGGCTCGGGAACGGGCTCGCCCAGGAACGCGGCGACCCGCTCCGCGATCCGGCCGGCGCGGCGCGGCTCGAGGTAGTCGACCCTGAGCAGTCGATCCTCGGCGTCGTCGCCCACGGGCGGCAGCTCACCCTTCGCGTCGGCAACGGCTGCGAGCCAAGCCACCATCGCTCGCAGGCGTTCTTCGACCCGGCCGAGGCTCCGCCCCGCGCCCCTCGCGAGGAGCCCGCAGACCCAGAGGATCTCGAGCACGTAGAGGAAGTACCCGGCGGCCTGCTCGCGGCTCCCGCCGTCGGCGTAGGTCTGACAGACCGCCTCGAGCTCGAGCTCCGTCCAGAGCGCGTCCCACCCCGGCGCGCCCGGCGTCAGAGCGGAGCCCGCAAGCAGCCCGGCCAGCTCGGCGAGACGATGGTTGTTGGCCGAGGAGTAGCGCGAGGGCCGCGCCTCCACGAAGGCGCGGTGCTCCGCCACCGACGCGCTCAACCGCTCGAGCTCACCGGCCGTCGCGTGCTCGGCAACGAGCGGCAGGGCAAAGGCCCACGTGACCAGGCGGTGCGACGCTTCGTACCCCGAGGCCCACGCAATCCCGTCCTGCGAGCGGTTTCGCTCCACCCAGCCGAGGGCCTGCCCGAGGACGAGACGGGCCCAGTCGGGCCGCCGCGCCAGCACGGCGCCGGCCGCGAGCGGCACGAGGTGCTGCTGGCGGTGGAGCTCCCAGATCGGCTTCGGGTCCCGGCCGGTGCCACGCCAGGCGCCCTGGGTCCACCTCTCGCCGCTCAGCGGGTCGGCGAGCCACTCCGGCCGCTCTGGATCGACCCTGATGCGCCTTCCCCAGAACGAGAGCTCGCCGCCGGAGATCCGCTCGGCGGCCGCGAGCACGGCGTCTCGCTCGCGCTCGGCTGTCTCGAGCACGAGTGCCCGCCATCCGGGAGCCGCGAGGTCGGCCGGCGGGCCCGAAGCCCGGCGTCCGTCGAGGAGGAGCCGGATGCCTGTTCCCGCGCGCCAGGCCACCTCGGCCGGGCTCATGGCGGAAGCCCGCGCGACGTACCAGCGGAGATCCGGGCTCACGGACGGAGCGTACTCACCCGGCGCCCGGGCGCCAGACCCGGTTCAGCTTGCCCGGCTGCTGACCGAGCGGATGATCTCGTCGCGGCTCCGGGAGAGGCGAAGCCGCATGCGCTGCTCGACAGCCTGCGGATCGAGGCGACCGACCATGCGAACCTTGAGGACGCGCTTGCGCCAGCGCGCGGGCAGGTGCAGCTCGTAGCTCTCCGGGCCGGCCTCGGCGATCTGGCGCTCGGCGTTGGCGAGCAGCCAGCCCCGCGGGCCGCGGACGGCGACGCGCACGTGAGCGCCCTGGGCGCCCTGCACGTCGAGCACGAGGCGCCCGCGCCGCGGAACCCGGGCGTCCGAGATCTTTGCGAGGGGCTCACCGGGCGGAGTCGTGTCGGGATCCGGCTCCTCGCCCGGCTCCCCGTCGTCGTCGCCATCGTCGTCGTCTTCCGGAGGAAGCTCCGGCGGCACGGTGCGAAGGAGGATGACGCCGTCGTGGGCGGGGATCGTGACCGCGCTCGCGGTCGAGCCGTCGTTCAGCTCCGGATCCTGCGTCCCGACGAGGTGCCGGTAGGGAGATTCGAGCTCCACCACGACCGGTCCGTCGGTCGAGTTGTTGAGCGCGATCCCGTGTTCGAAGTCCCGGCGCCACACATCTGCGGCGAGCTGCCGCGGGCCGGTGAGCGCGTCTCCGAGGTAGCCCCGCTCGCGGATTCCGACGCCGCCGTCGTACTCGTCGTACCACCAGCGCGCGTCGTGCATCTGATCAGGGTTGACCTCGAAGTAGGCACCCGTCATGAGGGCGAGCGTCAGGCCCCAGCGCATTCCCTTCATGACGCCCGGGTTCAGCATGTTGTGGGGCGCGTTCAGGTCGCCGGTGGCCGCGTACTTCCCGCCGCTCTCCGTCAGGGCCGCCTGCTCGACCGCGAAGTACCGGGTCAGACCGCCCGAGTCCGGGTGGGAGAGCCACTCGTTGACCAGGGCGACGAACTCGCCGGACTTGCGGTAGTAGTCGTTCTGGTACTCCATCTGCGTGATGTTGGCCTCGCCGAGCCAGGAGTCCTCCTGATCTCCTTCGTGGCTCGCGGAGCCGTACCAGATCCCGTTGCCGCCGATCGTCTTGCCAGGCAGCGCTTCCCGAAGCGTCTGGCCTGCCAGCGCCAGGCCGTTGTCCCAGCGGCGGCGCAGGTCGACGGGGTCGTCGACGACGCCGTTTCGGTCGGTGTCGAGGAGACTCCCGTAGAACCAGCTGCGCCCGATCGTGTGGATCCAGTTGTCGGACCAGACCCCGTCCCAACCCTTGCTGTAGAGCCCATCCCGGATCGCCGCGCAGGCAAAGATCTTTGCCACCTTCTGGGCGGTCTCCGGACGCGCCATGTTGAATCCCGGGTGCTGCCAGCTCCCTCCGACCAGGGCGAGAGAGCCGTCGGGCCGGCGCAGGTAGTCCGTGGCCGGGTCGAAGGCAGGCACCCAGCCGATCGGTTCCGGACACGTGCCCCCCGACCACTTGTCGATCGCGCCGTAGGTCAGGTGCACCATGTCGTAGGACTCGATCTGACCGGGGTTCAGGCCCGGGCTCAGGAGGTAGACCCCGTCCGGGTTCTGAGCCCTGAGCGCGGCCACGTCCCAGTTCGACTCGTAGCCGATCAACATGTCGTACTTGGCGAGTGCCTGCGGTCCGTACCAGCCGCCCCAGATGTGGTACGTCCGCGGGTACTCGTGGCCGTCGACCGCAGCGGCAGGAGCCGCGACACAGAAGGCGGTGAGTGCCGCAAGCGCGAGCGCGAGGCGAAAGCGACGCCTGCGCGAGCGATGCGGCCGGGACGCTGGCGGGCTTGCGTACACGGCGGCTCACCCGGTGAATCGGGCGAGAAGCGCCGTACAGAGATCACTGGGCCGGAGGCTTTAGGCCCCGCGACCCCCACTCACTCGATCGAGGCAGCCTCGGTGTTGCGGCGGCCTCGGCGACCTCGCCGATGCGCGTGGCGGTGCCGGAGCGGCACGACGGTGGGCAGGAGGAGGAGCGCCCACATCGTCAGGAGAATCGACGGGTACGTGAAGAGGGGCTCCACCGCTGCGTTGGCCAGGAAGGTGAGCAGGGCGAGCACCGAGAAGACGACGAGCACCCGCTCCTCCGGCCGCTCGGCCGAGCGGAACCGGCGCCAGGTGTCGTACGCGTAACAGAGCACGAGCAGCAGGAACGACGAGAGGAGCAGCAGCCCTCCGCCCGCAAGGAGGTAGACGTAGCTGTTGTGCGGGTCCTGATCGATCACCCACTCCTCGTTGTTGAGGGTGAAGGACGCACCGCGGCCGAAGCCGACCCCGAGGGCGGGAGACTCGTGGTACTGCTTGAGAATCGCCTTGTTCGCCTCCTCGCGCCAGCGAACCGAAGCGTCGTAGCCGAACTCGGGCCGGACCCGGTCCGCAAAGGTCGGCGCGACCTGGCGGATCTCCGGCGGCACGAAGAGCACCGCGACGATGAGGAACGGGGCGAGAACGGGCGTGGCCCGGAAAAGCGTGCGCCTGATCTGCGGGTACACGACGATCAAGGCAAGGGAGAGAACCGCGACCGCGACGTAGACGCCCCGGCCGAAGGTGATCAGGACGTCGAAGGTCGCGACGAGCACGATGGCCACGTGGAGGATGCGGCGCCGGCCCGCCTCGTCGTAGCGGATGTTGAGCAGCGCCAGAAGGAGCGCGGCCGCGACGTAGAGGGAGACGTCGAGGGCGAGGTAACGCGTGCCGCCGGTGGAAAGCTCGTCGGCGCTCGTCTGCGAGGTGCCCGTCGCGATGTAGTAGACCCCGTTCGCCGCCTGCCAGACCGCGCCGATGTAGAAGACGGCCGTCAGGCCCTTCCACACTTTTCTGGCGTCCACATCGACGATGGCGGTGGCGATCGCGGCGTAGGCGACGAGACGCAGGGGCTGGCCGAGCAGGCTCGCGCCGTATTCCTCGTGACCGCGAAGGGCCGCGAGGAACGTCACGACGCCGAAGAGGACGAGCGGCGCCCCGAGCACCGGCGTCCGGTACGCCCGCGGCCTCGTGAACGGCTTTCCGCCCTCGCCCAGGAGCCTCGACGGGAGCCAGGCCGCGACGGCGGCGAGCAGGACGAGGTCGGCCGCGAAGACGTTGATCGACCCCACGAGCGGAAGCGGGCCGTTCAGCACCGGGAGCGTCAGCGTGAGGCCGAAGGCGACGAGGACGAGAACCGTGCGGTCCGAGTCGAGGAGCGCGACCGCGGCGAATCCGGCAACCGGGGCGGCCGCGAGGACGACAGCGGTGGAGATGGAGCCGCCGGCAAGCGCCAGACCGACGAGCCCCGCCCAGCCGACTGCGATCGCGCCCGCGAGTACGGTGTCGCGCTCCGGAAGTGCCCGGCGTCGGAACCGAGGCCAGAAGCGGATGGTCGCGGCCGGCCGGCCACCGGTACTCACGTCGTCCTCCGTTTCATGCCTGCCACGATGGGGTCGATGACGCTCCGGGCGAAGAGGCACGCGGCCAGCGCGTAGGAGGCCAGGCCTCCTACGAGCAGGACGGCGAGCGTCGCGCCGGCGTCGAGGTCGGCGGTCGCCGCGGTCAGGCCGAGGAGCGCTCCGGCGAGAAGCGCGGCGCAGAGGACGGGCGGGCCGAGCGCCCTGACCACGTCGACGAAGCCTGCGCCGACGATTCGCGAGGCCAGCACCATCCGGAGGCCCGCGACGGGGGTCAAGCCGGCGATCATCGCGAGCGCCGCCCCGGTCGTTCCATTGCGCGAGGTGAGGATCCAGAGCATCGGTATCAGAGTGGCGAGCCCGAGCAGCGTCGTCAACGGCAGGAGCTGCGGCCGGCCCGCCGCCTGGAACACGGCGGCTGTGGTGCCGGCGAGCGATTCGAGCACCCCGAAGACCGCGAGCAGGCGGAGCGGATCCACCGCCGGCGCCCAGCGCTCGCCGAGCAGCCCGAGCACGACCGGCTCGGCGGCGACGATCAGCCCGACCCCGAGCGGCAAGGACAGGAAGGACAGCCGCTGCAGGTTCGTGAGGTAGGCGCGACAGAAGGCGCCGCGGTCGGTCTGGAGCATGGAGTATGCGGGCAGCGAGACGCGCTCGGCGACGACACCGAGCACGGCGCCCGGGATCGCAGCGAGGCGATACGCGAGCGCGTAGAAGCCGAGCGCATGAGCGCCCAGGATCCGCCCGACGAAGAGGTTGTCGATGCTGGCCGCGACGAAGAGGAGGAGGTGACCGGCGCTCACGTACTTGCCGAAGCCGAAGAGCTCACGCATGACCCGCGGATTGACGTCACGAAGGGAGGGCCGCTTCGTGACCAGGGCCCAGGTGATGCCGACCTGGACGACCGCTCCGGCGAGCTGGCCGTAGACAATGCTCCACACTCCAGCCCCGCCCAGTGCGAACCCGATCGCGACCGACATCTCTGCGAGCGCTCCGGCGATCTCGCCGGAGGCGGCCCGGCCGAAGTGGAGATCTCGCTCGAGGAGCGCGACCCCGATCCACCCGACCGAGCGGATCGCGACCGCGATTGCCAGCACCTGGATGACGCCCTCGAGCTCCGGCGCTCCGAAGAAGGACGCCGCCGCCGGGGCCAGGAAGAAGACGAGTAGATAGAAGGCGGCGCCCGTGACGAAGCTCAGGACGAGTGCCGAGGCCGCGGCCTCGTGGAGATCGGTTCGACGCTGGACGAGTGCCGCCGGGATGCCTGCCTGCTGGACGTAGCCGACGACGAGCAGAATCGTTCCCGCGATCGAGGTGATCCCGAAGTCGGCGGGACTCAGGATGTGGGCAAGAACGAACAGCGTCGCCATCCAGGTGACCGTGTGGCCTCCGTGGCTCAGGGCAAGCCAGGCAGATCCACGGACGACCTGCCGCTCCACGTCACGCTCGACCTGAGCCGCAGCCGAACCCTGAGCCGCGAAGGGCTCCGGCGAGAGCGTCACGCCGCTTCCTTGCGTCCACGCGGCCGGAGGAGCTCGCGGCAGACGAGCGCGAGAAAACGCGCGTTCCCGAGCAGGTAGCGGCCGAGCAGCCGACGCGGATCCTGCAGGAGCCTGAAGAGCCATTCGAGGCCGGCGCGTTGCAGCCAGCGAGGTGCGCGCCGCGCGACGCCGGCCTCGACGTCGAGCGCGCCGCCCACGCCCATCGAGAACGGCACACCCAAAGCGCGCGCGTGTTCTCCGAGCCAGTACTCCTTGCGGGGCGAGCTCATCGCCACGAAGAGGAGGTGAGGACGGGCGGCGCGGATCTCGTCGCACACCGCGGGCTCCTCCGCCGTGGTGAAGTAGCCGTTCCGGGCTCCCACGACCTCGAGCCGGGGATGTCGCCCGCGGATCCGCCCGACGGCCCGCTCCAGCACCTCCTGGCGGGCTCCGAGGAAGTAGACCCGCCAGCCCTCCCGCTCGGCCACGGACAGGAGCTCGTGCATGAGGTCGATCCCGGCTACGCGCTCGGGCAACGGTTGGCGCAACAGCCGGGCAGCCCAGACCACGGCCTGCCCGTCGGCGCTCACGAGGTCGCAGTCGGCCACGATGTCGCGCAGGCGCTCGTCTCGCTGCAGGGCCACGAGCTTGGCCGCGTTCACGCAGACGTGCTGAGACGGCCGGCCCGCCTCGACGAGCTCCCGGCAGCGCTCGACCGTCTCGCGCATGCCGAGCCGGTCGACGTCGACGCCGAGGACGTGCGCCCTAGCGCCCACTCGCCACCTCCGGGAGCTCGTGCTCGACGCCGAGGAAGGCCGCGAGCGCGGCGGCGGCGCGCTCGCCGGCATGACCGTCCCAGCCGGGAATCGACGCCGCGGCGGGAGCCGAAGCCGGGATCCGAACCTCCCGGATCGCGCCGGGGTCGTCCCCGAGGAGCGTGTTCGTGCCAAGCGTGAGCGTCACAGGCCGCTCGGTGTTCGCCCGGAGCGTGAAGCAGGGCACTCCGAGCGCGGAGGTCTCCTCCTGGATCCCGCCCGAGTCGGTGAGAACGGCGCCGGCGGCAGACTCCAGAGAGAGGAACTCGAGGTAGCCGAGCGGGTCGAGAACGCTGACGCCCGCCTCGGCGAGGCTCGACCCCAGACCGCCCTCCTCAAGGCGGCCTCGCGTGCGCGGATGCACCGGGAAGACGACGGCCGCCGTGCCGGCGAGCTCGCCGAGCGCCCGGACGATGTCACCCAGGCGGCCGGGGTCGTCGACGTTCGACGGACGGTGGAGCGTCACGAGGACGAACGTGCCCGGCTCGACGCCGAGGTCGTTCCACACCGCGAGCTCACGCGCTCGACCCTCGAGCCGCCGGAGCGAGTCGATCATCGTGTTCCCGACCTCGCGTATGCGAGCTCCGTCGATGCCCTCGGCCGTGAGGTTCTCGCGCGCCTCGGGGCTATGGGTGAAGAGGAGATCCGAGAGCCGGTCGGTGAGGATGCGGTTGATCTCCTCCGGCATCGTCCAGTCTCGGGAGCGGAGCCCGGACTCGACGTGCGCGACCGGAATGCCCAGCTTGGCGGCGGCGAGCGCTCCGGCCAGCGTCGCGTTCACGTCCCCACTGACGACGACGAGGTCCGGTGCCTCCTCCACCAGCACCCGTTCGACCTCGACGAGCGTGCGGCCGGTCTGCTCGGCGTGCGAGCCCGATCCGATCCCGAGGTGGCGATCAGGAGCCGGGAAACCGAGGTCCTCGAGGATGTCCTCCGAGAGCGCCCGGTCGTAATGCTGGCCCGTGTGGACGACCAGCCTCCTGAGCTCCGGGTAGGTCGCCAGCGCGTCGATGACCGGCCCGGTCTTCACGAAGTTGGGCCGTGCGCCGACGACGAAGAGGACGCTAGGCACCCGCGACCTCCTCCAGGGCCGTCTCCCAGCCGTCCATGACGGCGTCCCAGGCGTATTCCGCCGCGGCGTACGCGCGGCAGCGGGCCCGCAGCTGATCCGTTGCGAGCCCGATCCCGACGGCGATCGCGGCCGCCAGAGCCTCGGGCTCCGCGCTCTCGGCGAGGAGCCGCGGCTCGAGCGGCCGCAGGAGCTCGGGGGTCGCGCCGACCGGAGTACCGACAACGGGTGTTCCGCAAGCGAGCGCCTCGACCGTCGTCAGGCCGAAGCCCTCGTAGGCCACTGTCGGCAGGACGACGAGGTCGGCCGCCCGGTACCAGTCCGGGAGCGCGTCGTCGGCCACCCGGCCGGGGAACCGCACGCGCTCGGACACGCCGAGCTCGTCGGCGAGCGACCGGAGCCTCGACTCGAGCAGGCCGGATCCGACGAGCGCGAGCGTCGGGCGCGCGTCGAGGCGCGCGAAAGCGGCGAGCAGTTCCTCGAGGCCCATGCGCGCCTCGAACCGGCGCACGCTCACGAGAAGCGGCCCTTCCGCCGGCACGCCGAGCCGAGCGCGGGCCGCCGCGCGCCCGTCGCCGGGGTGGAAGGTGGTCGTGTCGACGCCGCCGCGCACGCGTACCGGCGTGGCGCCGGGATGGTCAGTCGCGAGTAGCCCGCGGCTGAAGTCGCTGAGGACGAGAACGCGCTCGGCCGTCCGGACGGCGATGCGCTCGGCGGCGACGAGCGGTAGCTCGAGTCCGTAGGTCGCAAGGCGCCTCCGTCCAGACGGAAGCCGCGAGCGCAGAAAGCGAAGCTCACGAACGGCGCTCGCGTGGTAGACGAGCGCGAGTGGAGCACCGAGCCGCGCGGCTGCCGCCCCCACGGCCGTCGTCGACTGGTGCGCGAGCACGAGGTCGAAGCGCGCCTCCAACCTGGCGCCTTGCCTCCTCGTCCCGACGACATCAGTGAGGGTCTGCGGAAGGAGGCCGCGGCCGAGGACACGCCGGAGCTCCAGGCCGCCCTCCCGGCCCACGCCCGCGTTGCCGTTCAGCCGCGGTGCGATCACCGTCAGCTCGTGGCCGCGATCGGCGAGCCGCCGCGCCGTCTCGCTCGCGACCCGCGCCGAGCCGCCCGTGAAGTCGGGGAACCACTGATCTGTGGCCACGAGGATCCGCACTAGCGTCCCTGCCCGAGCGCGCGCTCGTACACGGCGATCGTCGCGTCCGCGAACGCGTCCACGCCGTAGGCCGAAGCAGCCGCCCGGCCCCGCTCGCCCAGCTCGCGCCGCCGGGCCTCGTCGGCCAGGAGCGGCCTCAGGGCTGCGCGAAGGGCCGGCGGGTCGCCGTCAGGGAGGACGACGCCGGCGCCGGCGGAGCTGACGACCGGCGCCGCTCCGGCGGCCTCGGTCGTCACGACCGGCACGCCCGCAGCGAGCGCCTCGAGGATTGCGATCCCCCAGACGTCGTTGCGAGTCGGCAGGAGGAAGAGGTCGGCCTCGGCGAAGAGCCGCTCGGGCTCCTCGGTGCCGCCGACGAAGTGAACGCGATCGGCGGCCCCTGCCCGCCGCGCGGCAAGCTCGTACTCGTCCCGCGGACCGTTGCCGACAACCGCGAGGTGCGCCTCCGGGAGGCCGGCGACCGCGGCGATCGCCTCGCCGAGCCCCTTCCGCTCGAAGTCATGGCCGACGAAGAGCAGAAGCCGCGAGTCGTCCTCGATCCCCAGCCGCCCACGGAGGCCGTTGGGCGAAAGGTTCCGAAAGCGATCTAGGTCGATCGGATACGGAACGACCGCGATGCGCTCGCGGGGCACACGGTGGACAGCGACGAGGTCTTCGCGTACCTGCTCCGAGACCGCGACGACCTCGCGGTAGCGGCCCGCGCGGAACTGAAGGCGCTCGAGGGATCGGGCGACACCGACGATCGGGTGTGAGACGGGCGCGACGGCGGCGCGAAGGCGTGGAACGCGATAGCGGCGCCCGGCCTCCGCGGGCCAACGGCGCTGCTCAGCGAGCTGAACGGCGTGCACACGGACGACGTCGTGCTCCCAGGCTGCGGTTCCCGATACGTCGACGACGTCGTAGCGGTCCCGGTCTCGCCTGAGCCGCCGCGTCGCCGCGCGCGCGAAGGCGAGGTGCTCCAGCGGCTGCAGGAACCGACCGTCGGAGCGAAGCGGCGTGCCGATCTCGTGGAAGGTGACTCCGGGCACGTCGGCCGTTCGGCGCGCACGGCTCGCATACACGTGGACTTCCAGGCCGCGGCGCGCGAGCGCATCCGAAAGCTGCACCCGGTCCCGGGCCAGGCTGCCGCCGAGGTGGAACTCCTGATGGACGAGCGCAACGCGCATCGCTCCTCCTAGGCCGCCGGTCCGAGCTCGAGCCCCTGCCGCTCGTAGATCGCGCGCCACCGGGCCGCGAGCACGGACGGTGCCGCGAGCGCCTCGACACGTGCGCGCCCGGCCTCACCGAGCCGCCTGCGCATGTCCTCCGAGGCCGAGAGCGTGGAAAGCGCGCCCGCGACCGCCGCAGAATCCCCGGGAGCCACGAGCACTCCTGTCTCGCCGTCGACGACGAGGTCGCCGATCCCGCCAACCCTCGTGGCCACGACGGGCAGGCCGGCGGCCATCGCTTCCAGAAGCGCCATCGGAACGCCGTCCCGCTCCGAGGGCAGACAGAACACGTCGGCCTCGCCGTAGAGCTCAGCGAGCTGCTCGCGCCCGACCACGCCGGCGAACTGGACGGCGCCGTTCAGCTCGAGCTCGGCTGCAAGCGACCGGAGCCCGGCTTCCTCGCCCCGGTACTCCTCCTTGCCCGCGAGGATCAGCTCGACCGCCGTGCCGGCGTCCCGCGCTCGGCGGACGGCGCGCAGGAGATCGGCGGTGCCTTTCCGCTCGCCGTAAGTGCCGGCGAAGAGAACGCAGAGCGCCTCCGAGCTTCGCCCGCGCCGTCGCGCGACCGGCTCGACGCGCACGGGGTTCATGACCCAGTCAGCCTCGACCCCGAGCGACGCGAGCGCTGCGGCCGAGCTCGGGCCGATCGTGACGGTGTCCTCCGCGACCCGGGCAACCAGCCGGACCAGCGCGGCGCGCGCCGACGTGTCCCCGGCGACGAGCGAGCCCCCGTGGACGTGGGCGATCGTCCGCCGGCGGGCGGCACGGAGAATCGCCGCGTACGCGAGGTCACGAACCAGGCCTGTCGTCGTGTACGAGACGCAGAGGTGGACGACCGGCGGAGCCCGGCGCACCCAGGCGGCGAAGCGCCCGGCGAGCCCGGCCTGGCGGAAGATCTCGCGGGGGCCCAGCCGTCCGCCCGCGGGCGCATCCGGGGGGCGCTCGAGGTCGAACGTGACGAAGCGGCACCCGATCTCGTCCTCGTGGCCGAGAAGCCACTCCGCGAAGCTCGCGACGCCTCCGACCTGGGGCGGGAGGGGCGCGACGAGACCAACGGCGGCGCGCCGGAGACCTGCCGCCCTCCCGGCGGCGGAGTCGGTCAGCCCAGCGTCCCCGAGATCCGCTTCATGCTCAGTACGCATCTCGGGGCTTGAGGATGGCCGGAACCGTGCGGGCGATCAGCTTCAGGTCGTTGTAGAGCGACCAGTTCGTGACGTAGAGGTAGTCGAGCTTCGTCATCTCCTCGAAGGGGATGTCGTTTCGGCCGAGCACCTGCCAGAGCCCGGTCATTCCCGGCCGGAGGAAGAGTCGGCGGCGCGCCCAGGTCTGGACGTGCTGGTCCTCGTCGAGGATGAGCGGCCGCGGGCCGACAAGGGACATCTCGCCGCGGAAGACGTTCAGGAGCTGTGGGAACTCGTCGAGCGAATAGCGGCGCAGGAAGCGTCCGACGCGCGTGACCCGAGGATCGTCCGCCGACCTTGAACATCCGCGGGTCACCGCCGTTTTGCGCATAGCTATTCAGGTGAGCGATCGTGGGCTTTCTGCTCCTCGGCGTCGCAGCACATCGTCCGGAACTTGAAGATCCGGAAGGTTCGGTCGCCGGCGCCCATCCGCACCTGCCGGAAGAAGACGGGCCCAGGGCTGTCGAGCTTGATCGCGAGCGCCGTCAGGGCGAACAGAGGCAGCCAGGACGATGCAGGGCCGCGATCGACACCGCGAGATCCAGGCCGCGCTTCAGGAGCCGGGAGGAGCGAGAGAGCCGGAGTGGTCGCAGGCCGATGAGCGGCAGGCCCTCGACGGTGTGGATGTCGACGCTCGGACGTGACGAGGTCGAAGAGGCGCGGCACGAGGTCGATCTGGACGTCGAGATCCTTGAGCGAGCGGATCAGCTCGAGCATCTCCTCGTGGGAGTCGTTCGAGAAGGCGATCAGCACGCGCTCGACGTCGAAGATCTCCGACGATCGACGAGAGCCGCTCCGGCGGGCCGAGCAACGTCAGGTGCTGGAGGTCGACCGCGCGCTCCTTGGGCTCGGCATCGACGAAGCCGACGAGGTTGATCCCGTACTCCGGATGCTGGAGGAGCTTGCGGCCGATCAGCTGGCCGACGTCCCCGGCGCCGACGATGACCGCGTTCTGGAGGTACGCGAGCCGGCCGTCGCGCAGAACGAACGGGCCGACGGCGCGCCCCATGCGAGATCCCGCGCGATGGCGAGGAGCCAGAAGAGCGTCAGCTTCGTGAAGTCCGGCTTCGCCCACGGCCGGTGAACCAGGTGACGACGAACAGTGAACCAGGCGCCGACCGTGACGAGGTGGAAGACGCCGACGACCTCGTCGACGGTCGAGTGGTCGGTTCGCTCCTCGTCGCGCTCGTAGAGCCCGTAGAGCTTCGCCATGAGCACCCAGAGCGGGCAGCGTCCCGAAGAAGACGAACCACTCCAGCCTGCGGCGCGAGCGCGTCCTGGGTGACGGGCAGCGGCCCGATGACGAGCTGCGCCGTGACGAAGGCGCCGACGAGTCCGATCGAGGTCTGCGCCGAGCAGCATCCGCCGCACGAGCCAGCCGCGGCGGCGAACGTTGGAGGTGCGGCGGCGCCGCTCGAGGATGTCGAGCGTGCGCTCGTCCATGAGCTCGACCATCTCGTCGTAGAGCATCCCGCTTCGGACGAGCAAGGACTGCTCAGCGTTCACGGACTGCCTCCCGTCCGAGCATGCGGCCGACGAGCATGTTCCGAATCGCCTCCGGAGTGGCCGAGTCGCCGTCTTCCTCCCACCCGGAGGGCCCGAGCACGCGCAGGCGCTGCTCCACGAGCGAAACTTCGAGGAGCGGCACCCCGCGCTCCTGGGCGAATGCCGCTGCCGCTTCTGCCTCGCGTGGGCTGTCGACAACCACCCCATCGGGGTCGAGCGAGCGAAGGAGCCCGTCGGTTCCGCCCCGACCGCCCGGGAAGACGCGCACCTCGGCGATCTCCTCGAGCGCAATCGCGACTGCCTCCGCGATCAGCGGAACGTCACAGACGAGCGCCACGAGGGGCCGCTCGTCGGCAAGCCCGTTCCGAGACACGCTCACGCCGGTCTCCGCAGCGCGTCGAGCTCGCGCTGGACTGGGAACACAGCGCGGTAGAACTCGCTCGCGGCGTGCCGCGTGTGGACGCCGAGCTTGGCCAGGATGTTCTGCATATGACGCTTGACGGTGAATTCAGAGATGCCGAGCGAGCCGGCGATCTCGCGATTTCGGGCGCCGGCGGCGGCAAGCTCCAACACCTCGAGCTCACGGCGGGAAAGGCAGGCCGCGAGCTCTCTGGCCTCGGCCTCATCGTCGAATCGATGCAGCGCGTCGATCAGCCGCCCTGCGAGGTCGCGGGCGATCGGCGCCTCACCGACCACTACGCCACGGAGCGCCCGAAGGAGTCCGGCCGGCGCGATCTCCTTGTGGAGGAAGCCGCTCGCGCCCGCGCGAATCGCGGCCAGGATCGCGTTCGGATCCGGGTCGAACCCCCAGACGATCGTGTGACCGCCACAGAGATCTCGGAGCCGGCGCACGAGCGGCACGGCTCCTCCGGGCGGGACGTCGAGGTCGACGAGCACCACGTCCGGGCAGCCCTGCGACGCCACGTGCTCGGCCTCCTCTCCGGTCGCAGCCTCGAGGATCTCGAAATCGCCCTCGCGCCGGAGCAGGTTCGCGACGCCGGAACGAAAGATCGGCAGCGGATCGGCGATGAGGACGCGCGTCGGCGTCACCGGCTGGTAGCCCCCGCGCCGCGTCGCGATTGTCGGCGCGCCCCCCCGGGCTGGCCCTGGGCGTAGCCGTATCCGTAGCCGTATCCGTAGCCCTTCTCGGTCTCGGCGTTCGTGATCACGAAGCCGAGCGGGCTCGCCGGCGCGTTCTCGAGGACGCGCCGGAGCTCGTTCACCGTCTGGCGGCGGAGCACCTTGAGCCGGGTCACGAGGAGGATCCCGTCCACCTTCGAGGTGAGCACCATCGCGTCGCCGAGCCCCAGGAGCGGCGGCGCGTCGACGATGATGATCTCGGCCCGGTCACGAAGCTGCGACAGCGTTGCCGCAACGGCGTTGGTCGCCACGAACTCGCCCGCGTCGGGCGGGATCGGCCCTGAGGGAAGCACCTCGAGGAGACCGAGCGGCCGGCCTTGACCGTTTGCCGCCGAGCTATTCGGCTTCGAGCCGTTCCGCGGTCGGTAGTCGGAGATCGCGATCGGCACGAGAGCGTCCTCGAGCTCCACATGGCCGAGCGCGACCTGGGTCAGCCCAGGCCGGCCGCCAAGCCGGAAGAAGCGTGCGATGAAAGGACGCCGCAGGTCGAGATCGACGAGCGCGACGTGCTTGCCCGCGCGGGCAAACGCCACGGCGAGGTTGGAGGCCGTCGTCGACTTTCCCTCTGACTCGAGGGCGCTCGTCACCATGATCACCTGCGCGTGCCGGTCGAGGTTCACGAACTCGAGGTTCGTACGCAGGACTCGGAAGGCTTCGGCCTGCGCTCCGGAGGGCTCTTCGAGCATCGCGATCCCCTCCTTGGCCGCAAGCTTCCGGGGCGGGCTCGGGAGTCGGGCGAGCAGCGTGATCCCGAGCTTGTCGGCAATCTCGTCTGCGGTGCGGACGCGCGTGTCGAGGGCCTCTCGGAGGAACGCGAGCCCGAAGCCGAGCACGAGTCCGAGCAGGAGGCCGATGAGTCCGTCGCGGATCGGCCGCGGCCGTACCTGCACGGCGGAGGTCGCCGTGCCGACGGGGTAGATCCCCGCGCCCTGAAGCGCCTTCAGCTCCTGGAGCTGCTGCTGGCGCTCCTCGAGCTGGCGGTACAGAGACGAGCGGACCCTGCCCTCGATCTCGAGAGACGCCAGGCGCTGCTCGACGCCGATCAGGGCGCTGTCGATCGTCTGCGTGTCGAGCTCGAAGCGGAACTCGGCGAACTCGGTCGCATAGGCCGAGGCGAGCGCGATGGCAATGCGTCGATCGGGATGCTCGACGGCCAGGTCGATGAGATCGGCGTCTGTACGCGGTTGGGCCGTCGAGAGCTCGAGAAACTCGCGCGGGGTCATCACGACGTCCGCCGCCTTCATGGTCCGCTGCGCGACAACCGCCGTCCGCGCGAGATCGGCCTGGGTCTGCGCGACGCGCTCAGACGAGCTGCGATCGACGATGGGGTCGATGCCGAGTACGGCCGAGCTCAGATCCTGATTCGTGATCAGGACGGAGGAGCTGGCCTTGTAGAGGGGCTCCTGGTTCAGCGAGAAGAGGACGACGGCGAGCGGTACGAGGATCACCGCCTGGAGGAGGATCCACTTCCGCCGGCGGAGTACGCGCAGGTAGTCGTGGAGGGTGACTCCCTCGTGTGTCCAGCCCTCCAGCCCCATTGTTCCCTCCGTCCCCCCGTTTAGCCGCCGCAGATCTATTCCCCGGAGGCGCCGATACTACTCACGCCGCCGCGAACCACGCGGAAGGGGTCTCCCAACCCTCTCCGTAACCCGCATTGTCGGGACGAGTTCGACTTTGTCAACGCCTGGGCCGCACTCTGAACCACAGGACGCTGGTTCGCCGCGCTATGAGGGCTTGCCGGCGATCGGCCTCAGACGTCGCTCCGCCCCCGGCTCAGCGCCGAGCAGCCGGGCGAGCAAGCCGGCGGCAGGAGCAGCGGCAGCAGCAACCCGGCTCTTCGCCGGCGCGGCTCTGAGGCCGCTCGCCATCCGGGCAAGCGTCTCCGCGTGAAATTCACGGACTCGCCGGTCGAGGAGCCGGAGCCGAACGGCGCGCTTCCCGAGGAGGACGGAGTACTCACGGAGGGCGCGGCGGAGGGCGCGATCGTATTCCTCCTTGCCCAGGGTCTCGGGCCCGTGCTCGAGCAGGAGCTCGATCCGCTCCGGGAGCCACGAGCCAACCCGGTCGGCGAAGCTCGTCACGCTGGCGCGATGGAGGCGCGTGAACGTGAGCACCTCATGAACGAATCCGAGGTCGCACTCCCGCAGGAGGTCGAAGCAGATCTCGGTGTCGGCGTGGATGAACGTCGCCTTGTAGAACTCGGGGCGGGCCCGAACAAGGCCGGCCCGGATCATGGTCGTCGTCGGCGATCCGAAGACTTCGCCCTTCCGAAGCAGTGTCAGCCGCCGGACGTCCCGGCCCGCCACGACCTCGACGTCAGACGGCAGGAGCTGGCCGCGGATCTCGTCCTGCCAGAGGGCATAGGCGCTGACGACCCCGACCCGAGGGTGCTGCTCGGCGAGAGCGACCATCCGCTCGAGGCAATCGGGCATGAGCTTGTCGTCGGCGTGAACGACCTTCACGTAGGCGCTCTCGCGCGAGATCTGCTGCATGGCGCGATTCCAGTTGGCGATGTGAGGGACGAACTCCTCGAAGCGCAGCACACGGACGCGCCCGTCGCGTGCGGCGATCTCGGCGGCGATCTCCGGAGTCCGATCGGTGCTCCGGTTGTCGCAGAGGACGTACTCCCAGTTCTGGTACGTCTGCGCGAGCACGCTCTCCATGCACTCGGCGAGATAGCGCTCGCCGTTGTAGACGGGCGTGACGACGCTGACCAGCGGCTCCGTGCTCACGCCCTACACGCTACGGGCCGCGGCCCGGAAAGGGAACCCCCGACGGGCCGGACTCAGTCCACCCTGGCGAAGACCGCGAAGAACCCGGCGGCGGGTCGGCTCTCCAGACGCGAATCGGACGCGAGCTCGGAAGCGAGCTGCTCGTGACCCCGCGCGTTATCGGCCGCCGCGAGTCCGACTCACACAAGTAGGCATCGTGGAGGAGAAGGCGGCCTCCTGCCCTGAGCGTCGACGTCGATCGATAAAACCTGTGCTCCGGCGGCGGGCAGGAGGAAGGTGATCCGGCCCGGAACCGGCCGATCTCGACGGCCGCCGGACTCCGAGCTCTTGAATGGCCAAAGAGAAACGCCGCCGCTACATTCGCCCGATGGCCGTGGTCGGCGTCGTTCCCGCTGCCGGGCTCGCGACCCGGCTTCAGCCGCTCGACCGGTCGAAGGAAGTGCTCGAGATCGGTGGGCGGCCGGTGCTCGAGTACCTGGTCGAGCGGATGCGCGCGGCCGGCGCCGACCGGATCCGGGTGGTCACGCGCCCGGAGAAGGACGACGTGGCCGAGCTGGCGGGGAATCTGGGCGCCGAGGTCGTCTGGGGTCGCCCCGCCCACGTGACGGCATCCCTGCTCGCAGGTCTCGACGGCCTCGACGGGAACGACATCGTCCTTTTCGGCTTTCCCGACACCGTCTGGGAGCCGGCTGACGGCTTCGCACGGCTCCGCGAGGTCGTCGAGGCCGGCGAGAGCATCGCGCTCGGCCTCTTTGAGGGCGCCGACCTCCGGCGCTCGGACGTGGTCGTCCTCGACGACACGGGCCGGGTGTCAGGGGTCGAGGTGAAACCCGCAAGGCCGCCCTCGGGCTGGATCTGGGGTTGCGGCGCCGCTCGGGCGTCCCTACTCTCAGGAGCGGGACGGGACGCGGAGCCGGGCGTCTACTTCGACCGGCTTGCGCGGCAAAGGACGATCGCGGGGATCAAGCTCTCAAGCATGTTCATCGACATCGGCACGCCGAAGGCGCTGGCGGCGCTCCGCGCCGGGGAGCGCCTGTGAAGGTCCTCGTCACCGGCCACCACGGCTTCATCGGCTCGGTGACGACGCCGCTCCTCCTGGAGGCGGGCCACGAGGTGGTTGGGCTCGACTCGTTCTTCTACGAGGGGTGCGACTTCCTCCCGGATCGCGCCTCTGTGCCCTCGCTCGCCGTGGACCTGCGGGACGTCGAGCCCGAGATGCTGGCGGGAATCGACGCGGTCGTGCACCTGGGCGGCCTCTCCAACGACCCGCTCGGCGACCTGAATCCTGGGCTGACGCGCGAGATCAACCACGGCGCCAGCATGAGGCTGGCGCGGCTGGCGCGTGAAGCCGGCGTCTCGCGCTTCGTCTTCGCCTCGTCGTGCTCCATGTATGGCACCGCGGAGTCGGACGTCCCGGTCGATGAGACCGCTCCGCTCGCGCCGCTGACTGCCTACGCCGAGTCCAAGGTGCGCTGCGAGGAGGACCTGCACGAGCTCGCGGACGATGACTTCTCGCCGGTCTACATGCGAAACGCGACGGCGTACGGCGCCTCGCCCCGGCTTCGGCTCGACGTCGTCCTCAACAACTTCATGGCCTGGGCGTACACGACCGGCACGATCCGGATCCTGAGCAACGGCACCCCCTGGCGGCCGCTCGTGCACATCGAGGACATCGGCCGAGCCTGTCTCGCCGCGCTCGAGGCGCCGCGAGAGGTGATCCACGACGAGGCGTTCAACGTCGGAACCGCGGAGGAGAACTACCAGGTGCGGGACCTCGCCGAGATCGTCAGGGAGACGGTGCCGGGAACGGGGATCGAGTACGCCGAGGACGCAGGGCCCGATCCGCGCAGCTACCGGGTCGACTTCACGAAGTTCGCGCGTGCGTTCCCGGCGTGCCGGCTCGAGTGGACGGCGCGGCGCGGAGCCGCCGAGCTGTACAGCGCGTTCGAGCAGGTCGGGCTCACGCTCGAGCTCTTCGAGGGGCACCGGTACACGCGGCTCCGCCAGTTGAAGCGCCTCCTTGCCGAGGGTGCGCTCGACGAGTCCTTGCGACCGCGAAACCGCGCCGGTGCCCTGGAGGGCGCGTGATCTTCACAGAGCTCGAAGTCGAGGGCGCTTTCGTCATCGACCTCGAGCAGAAGGGCGACGAACGCGGCTTCTTCGCGCGGGCCTTCTGCGCCGACGAGTTCGCGGCCCACGGTCTCGATCCCGCGGTCGTCCAGGCGAACATCTCGGGAAACGATCGCAAAGGGACAGTCCGGGGTCTCCACTGGCAAGAGCCGCCGGAGCACGAGGCAAAGACTGTGCGCGCGATCGCAGGCTCGATCTTCGACGTCGTCGTCGACGTGCGGCGCGACTCGCCGACCCACGGCCGCTGGGCCGGAGCCGAGCTCTCCGCCGGGAACCGAAGGGTGCTCTATGTCCCGGGTGGCTGCGCGCACGGATACATGACCCTCACGGACGGCGCCGAGGTTCTCTATCTCGTCAGCCGGGCGTATGCGCCCGGGCACGAGCGCGGCGCCCGCTGGGACGACCCTGCCTTCGAGATCGAGTGGCCTGACCCCGGCGCGCCGATCGTCCTCTCGCCGAAGGACGCTTCCTGGCCGGACTACACCGAGGAGCGAGCCGTGGCGGGCCTCACGTGATCGTCGTCGATCGGGCGCTCGAGCGGCGGGCAGAGGAAGGGCGCCCGATCGCGCTCGGCATCGTCGGCGCCGGTTTCATGGGCCGTGCTGTGGCCCGCCAGGTCTCCAAGGCAGTCCCCGGGATCCGCGTGGCCGCGATCGCGAACAGGCACCTCGACAAGGCCGAGCGTGCCGCCCGCGAGGCTGGGCTCGAGCGCGAGGTCGTCGACGATGCGGCCGGCGTGTCGAGGGCATTCGCCCGCGGCAGAACGGCCATCACAGAGGATCCGATCGCGCTCTGCGAAGCGCCGGAGCTCGAGGCGATTCTCGAGGTGACCGGGGCGGTCGAGTTCGCCGCCCGTATCGCCGTAGCGGCGATCGAGAACGGCAAGCACATGATCCTCATGAACGCGGAGCTCGACGCGACGCTTGGGCCGATCCTGAAGCAGCGCGCCGACACAGCAGGAGTCGTCTACACGAACGCGGACGGTGATCAGCCGGGCTGCACTCTCAACCTCTACCGGGAGGTGCGCGCCTACGGGCTGCGCCCGGTCCTGTGCGGGAACGTGAAGGGTCTCGAGGATCACTATCGCACCCCGGAGACGCAGGCGGCCTTCGCGGCGCGCTGGGGGCAAGACCCGTCCATGGTCACCTCGTTCGCCGACGGCTCGAAGATCTCGTTCGAGCAGGCGGTGATCGCCAACGCGACCCGGATGCGCGTCCTCGAGCGCGGCATGCTCGGCCCCGAGGTGCCGGCGGGCACACCGGTGGAGGAGAGCACGAGCCTTTTTCCGGCGGATCGCCTCCTCGAGGGCGATGGCTTCGTCGACTACGTGGTCGGCGCCAGGCCGGGCGGAGGAGTCTTCGTCCTCGCCCACTCGGAAGATCCATGGGAGCGCCACTTCCTCAACCTCTACAAGGTGGGTGAGGGGCCGCTCTACTGCTTCTACACGCCGTATCACCTCTGCCAGTTCGAGACCCCGCTGACCGTCGTGCGCGCCGTCGACTTCGGCGATGCCGCGATCGCTCCGCTCGGTCCTCCCTGCGTGGACGTGGTCGCTGCCGCCAAAGCCGACCTCGACGCCGGCACGGAGCTCGACGGGATCGGCGGCTTCCACCTCTACGGGCAGTGCGAGAACTCGGAGGTCGCCGCGGCGGAGAACCTGTTGCCGATGGGCCTCGCGGAGGGCTGCAAGCTCGTCCGTGACGTGTCACGCGACACGTTCCTCACCTACGACGACGTCGAGGTGCCGAGTGGGCGCGCGGCCGACGTGCTCCGGCGGGAGCAGAACGAGGCCTTCGGGCTGGCCGCGCGCGAGCCCGCAGCGACCTAGCCGCCTACCAGAGCTTCCAGGGCGGATCGCCGGTGGCCCACTGGGCCTCCAGGAGGTTCCGGTCCCGCAGCGTGTCCATGTTCTGCCAGTAGCCCGTGTGCTTGTAGGCGACGAGGTGACCACCGTGCGCGAGCTCCTGGAACGGCTCCTGCTCGAGGACCGTCGAGTCGCCTTCGATGTGATCGAGGACGTCCGGCTCGAACACGAAGAAGCCGCCGTTGATCCAGGCCCCGTCGCCGCGCGGCTTCTCATGGAACCGCGCGATCCGGGTCTCGTCGGCTCCGAGCGCGATCGCGCCGAAGCGGCCCGGCGGCTGAATCGCCGTCATGGTCGCCCGCGCGCCCTCCGTCCGATGGAAGTCGAGCAGGGCGCGCATGTCGATGTCGCTGACGCAGTCTCCGTACGTGGCGAGAAACGGCTCGTCGGTCGGCAGATACGGCTGGGCGCGCTTGAGCCGCCCTCCCGTCATCGTGTCGAGTCCGGTGTTGACGAGCGTGACGCGCCATGGTTCGACCTCGTTCGCGTGCGTCGTCATCGAGTTCCCGGCCAGGTCGAAGGTGACGTCGCTCCCGTGCAGGTTGTAGCTCGCGAAGAAGTCCTTGATGACGTCGCCGCGATAGCCGAGGCAGATGACGAAATCGTGAAAGCCTGCGGCCGAGTAGCCCTTCATGATGTGCCAGAGAATCGGTCTGCCGCCGATCTCCACCATCGGCTTGGGGCGGACCGACGTCTCTTCGCTCAGGCGGGTGCCGTGGCCACCCGCGAGGATGACGACCTTCACGGATTGCCCCCGGCGCGCACGACCCAGATGATGGCGGGTCGCCCGGAGGTCGTGTGCCGCTCGCCGCGCCGGGCGTCAAACTGCCTGTTCGTGCAGGCACCGCCGCGCAGGTCGGTTCGAGGTCCCCTCGCATGGCTCGGCGCGCCGGGCGGCGAGGAGCTCGCGGGCCGGGTGGCGGTCGTCTCGCCCCACCTCGACGACGCTGTGCTCTCCGTGGGGGCGTCCCTCGCGCGGGCCGCGGGCCGCGGAGCCGAGATCGACGTCGTCACCGTGCTGGCCGGCGATCCAGGCGCGCCCGACGTCGCTCCCGGCTCGTGGGACGAGGCCGCGGGATTCGCCACGGCAGCGGCCGCCGCGGCCGCCCGGCGCGAGGAGGACCGCGCCGCGTGCGAGCTTTTGGGGGCTCGGCCCGTCTGGCTTCCGTACTGGGATCGCGACTACGGCATCGAGCGCCCGGTCGACGCAGTACACGCCGAGCTCGGTTCCGCGCTGGCGGGCGCAGACGTGATTCTCGTCCCCGGCTGGCCACTCTGGCACGAGGATCACCGCTGGGTGACAGAGCAGGCGCTGTCGATCGCGACCGACCGTCGGCGCGGCGTGTACGTCGAGCAGCCGTACGCGATGTGGTCGCTCCCACCCGCGACCCCGCCTCCGGCCCTCAGGGCGGAGAGCTGGCGTCCGCTGGCCGCGGGCCTGCGCAACAGGCTCGCCAAGCGGCGGGCCGTTGCCGCCTACCGAACGCAGCTACCGCTCCTCGGCGAACGCCTGAATCGCCACCTCGCGATCTGGGAGGCGCGCCGCGGCGGTGAGCATCTCGCGTGGCTTATCGACTAGGCGCGCGGTACGGCCCTGGCGCGCACCAGACTCCAGCCGTACGTGAGCTCCAGGCGAGCAAGTGTCCGCCGGGCGCTCCCGCCGCCGACGTGCGCGAGGGCGTAGCGGAGCGCTGACCGGGCGAAGCGGTCGAGCACCCGGATCGGTCCGCCGGCCTCGGAGACCTCTGACCTCGCCCGCGTCCGAAGCTGCGTCGCGAAGTAGTCCTCGGTGAGCCGCTCGGGCGGGACGTAGTGGTGGGCCACCATCCCCGGCTCGTACCAGATCTCGTAGCCCGCGGCCGCGAGTCGCCGCTGCAGATCCTGGTCCTCGCCGCGATCCATGGGGCACTCCGGCCTCGACCCGATGCCCGCGTTGAACCCGCCCATCCCACGGACGATGTCGGCGCGCACGGTCATGTTTCCGCCCCACACGAAGCCGCGACCCGGCTTCTGATCCAGGAGGAGCCGCCGTCCGCCCAGATCGAGAATGGAGATGATGAAGAGCAGGTAGTCCCGAAGCCAGCCCGGACGCGGCGCTCCCCACTCTGCCGGGATCGGGCCGCCGATCGCGGCAGCCTGCTCGCCGGCGTCCTTCCAGGCGCGCCGGATCGCGTCGATCCAGCCTGGCTCGGCGCGCGCGTCGTCGTCGAGGAAGCAGACGTAGGGCCGTTGCGCCTCGCGGAGCAGCGTATTCCTCGCCCGCGAGACCCCGGCGCCGTCGTCGAGGAGGAGTCTGCCCTGCGGATGACGCTCGGCGAGCCACGCCTCCACCGCTGCGTACGTCCCGTCGCTCGACCCCGTGTCGACGACGAGGAGCTCGTCGTCCGGGCCGAGCTGGTCGACGACCGAATCGAGCGCGCGCAGCGACAACTCCCGCCGGTCGCGCGTTGCGATGCCGACGGTGAGGGCGATCTCTCGGTGCGCAGTCGCTGCCTTCACTGTCTCAGTATCCCCTGCTGCTCGGGAAAGGCCGCATGGCCCCCGGCTCAGCTGCGAGCCGGTTCTCACGATAGTCGAGAGATCCCGATCGCGATAGGGGTGGCTCTACACTCGACAACGACGTGGATTCGGCTCGGAAGCAGGGCGAGAGGGTCATCGGCGGGGTCATTCTTGCCGCGGGCGGCGGACGCCGCTTCGGCGGCGTGAAGCAACTTGCCGACCTGGAGGGACGCCCGCTCCTCGGACATGCTCTCGAAGCCATGCGCGCGGTGCCGGAGATCGCACGCATCGTGGTCGTCCTTGGAGCCGCGGCCGAGAGGATCGTGGCGGGAGTCGACCTCGGCGGCGCCGAAACGGTCGTGGCAGACGACTGGGACGAAGGGATTGCCGCCTCGCTGCGAGCCGGGATCGCCGCGCTCCCGGAGATCGACGCGGCGGTCGTCACGCTCGGCGACCAGCCGTTCGTCTCCTCGCAGGCGATCGAAGCCGTGCTCGAGCGCCTCGACGGGCCGACCTTGGCCGTTCGCGCCCTCTACGACGGGGTTCCGGGCCATCCGGTGGTCATCGGGCGCGATCTTTTCCCCGACGTCGCGGGCCTTCGGGGCGACCTCGGCGCGCGCGACCTACTGGAGGCGCATGGAGTTCTCGGCGTCGAGTGCGCGCACCTAGCCCGTCCTGACGACGTGGACACGCAGGCCGACCTCGAGTCGCTCGGCTAGCGCCCGCGGCGCAGAAAGCGGACGGCCAGGAGGACGAGCCCCGCCGCTCCTGCGAGGAGACCCGCCCGGCGTCCGAGCGCTCCGCGCGCGGCCGAGCCGAGGTCAAGGGCGTCCTCCGCCTTCGGCGTGGAGGCAATCGTCGGCTGCGCGCCGGCAACCTCGGAGCTCCCGGCGATCTCCCGCTCGAGCCGTGTCGCGAACTCCTCCAGGAGCTTTGCGGCGACGCCTTGCATGATCCCGCGGCCGAACTGAGCGGGCCGGCCGGTCACGTTCAGGTCGGTCTCCACGACGACGCGCGTGGCGGCGTCGGCCGGCTCGAGGCGATTCTGGATCCGCGCGCTGGCCGTTCCCTGGCCACGCGTCTCCTTGCCTTCGACGCGGACGCTGGCCCGGTGGCCGTCGCGTCGACCTCTTCGAGTCGAGCGGTTCCCTTGTACTCGGTCGTCACGGGGCCGAGCTTCACCTTCATCGTCCCCCGGTAGCTGCCCTCGTCGCCCTCCGGCTCCAGGGTCGCGCCGGGCAGGCACCGGGAGACCCGGCGCAGGTCGAGGAGGACGGGCCAGGTCGCCTCGAGCGGGGCGTTGACGACGAACTCGTTCTCGAGCCGGATGGCCACGGTGGATGATTACCGAACGGCGGCCGGCCTGCGATGGTGGAGAATCGAGTCGTGGCCCGGACCGTGCAGCTCTTTGCCACCTGTCTCGGCGATCTCTTCTTTCCGGAGGCCGTGGAGGACGCCGAACCGTGCTCCGGGAGTCCGGGGTCGAGGTCGTCGTTCCGGCGAGGCAGGTCTGCTGCGGACAGCCGGCGTTCAACTCCGGCCACCGCCGGGCGGCCCGGCGAGTCGCGCGGACCTTCGTGCGTGCGTTCGACCGCGACCTGCCTGTCGTCGTCCCGTCGGGGTCGTGCGCCACGATGGTCGCCCACTACCTCCCCGAGCTCGTGGAGCGCCGAGCCCTTCGAGGTGTACGAGCTCTCCGCCTACCTGGACGCAGCCGACGCTCCCATCTCCGAGCTGAACCGCGGCCGCCGGCTCGCCTACCACGACTCGTGCCACATGCTCCGTGAGCTCGGAATCTCCGACGCTCCGCGGCGACTCCTCGAACGCTCGGGCGCCTTGCTCGTACCGCTCCCGAGGCCCGACCTCTGCTGCGGCTTCGGCGGCACGTTCTCCGTTCGCCAGCCCGAGGTCTCGGTCGCGCTCGCAGACGAGAAGCTCGCCGGCGCCAGAGCGGCCGACGCGCTCGTGACCGCCGACCCGGGCTGCCTGATGCACCTCCGCGGGCGCGCGGCGCGGACCGACGGCCCGCCGATCGTCCACCTCGCCACGGCTCTCGCACGCGGAGTCGCCGCGTGAGCGAGCTCGCCCAGCGCCCTGACCGCTTCCGAGAGCGTCGCCCGAGAGAAGCTCGCCGACGAGCGGATGCAGAGCGCGCTCCAGCTCGCGCAGGGACGGCTCTACGACGCGCGCGTCCGAGGCTGGGACGACCTGCCCGACGTCGAGGCGCTCCGTGACCGCGCCCGCACCATCCGAACGACGACGATCGACGAGCTCGACCGGCACCTCGACCGGTTTCAGGAGCAGGTCGAGGCGCTCGGCGGCCAGCGTCACCGCTGCGACACCGCGGAGGAAGCCGCCGGCGACGGTCGTCGAGATCTCCCAGGCGCGCCGGCGCGAAGCTCGTCGCCGAAGTCGAAGTCGATGGTCACCGAGGAGATCCGCCTGAACGAGGCGCTCGAGGCCGCCGGCATCCGCGCCGTCGAGACCGACCTCGGCGAGTACATCCTCCAGCTCGCCGGCGAGCACCCCGTCCACATCGTCGCGCCGGCGATCGAGAAGACCGCCGAGCAGGTCGCCGACCTCTTCACCCGGGTGGCCGGCGCGCCGACGACCGCCGGCCTCGAGGACCTGACGCGGACGGCACGCGGGAATCCTCCGGGAGGTCTTCCTGACCGCCGACGTCGGCGTCACCGGGCGTCAACTTCGCGGTCGCCGAGACGGGCTCGATCTGCCTGACGACGAACGAGGGCAACGGGCGGCTCGTCAGCGCCCTGCCGCGCGTGCACGTCGCCCTCATGGGGCTGGAGCGCATCGTCCCGACCCTCGACGACCTGGCGCTCATGCTCCGGCTCCTCGCCCGGAGCGCCACCGGCCAGCGGCTCACGACCTACACGACGCTCATCACCGGCCCGCGGCGAGCCGGCGAGTCGGACGGGCCCGAGGAGCTCCACGTCGTGATCGTCGACAACGGCCGCTCGGGCCTGCGCGGCACTCGGTACCGGGAGATGCTGAACTGCATCCGCTGCGGCGCCTGCCTGAACGTGTGCCCCGTCTACCGGAAGACCGGCGGCGCGGCCTACGGCCCCGTGTACTCAGGGCCGATGGGCGCCGTGCTCGCACCGCTCCTCGTCGGGCTCGAGAACGCTCCGTCGCTCCCCCACGCCTCGTCGCTCTGCGGCGCCTGCACCGCCGCGTGCCCGGTCAAGATCCCCCTCCACGAGCTGCTGCTCGAGCTTCGTCGCGACCTCGTCGACAAGGGCGAGGCCTCGCGGCTCGAGCGCCTCGGGTTCACGCTCTGGTCGCTGGCCTGGTCGCGGCCCTTCGGCTACCGGCTCTCGACCGCGGCTCGCCCGCCTCGGCCAGCCGTTCGCGGCGTCTGGCGGGCCCGGGCCGCGTCTGGAGCGCGGGCCGGGAGCTCCCGCGCTTGCCGCCCGGAGGTTCGGCGCCCGCTGAGCGAGCTCGTCGAGCAACTTCGCCGCGCGCGCCGAGGAGGCCGGCTTCCGCGTCCACCGCGACGTCGCCCCCGCGCTCTCGGGAGCCGAGACCTCCGAGGCGATCTACGGGCTCGCCGACACCGGCAGCGTCGTCCTCGCCGCCTCGCCCGAGGAGCCGCGAGCCCGGTCGCTCCTGCCCGCCGTCCACGTCTCGCTCCTGCGCGAGGACCGGATCCTCCCCGGCCTCGCGGAGCTCTTCGCGCACCGTCGGCGACTCGCTCCCGAGCGCGCTCGCGATCGTGACCGGCCCGAGCCGGAGCGCCGACATCGAGCAGACGCTCACCGTGGGCGTGCACGGCCCCGGCGAGGTGCACGTCGTCCTCTTGCCGGCTGGCGAACCCTAGGAACGCGCGGCTTCGAGCGGCTCGACGCCGAGCCAGCGCCGCTGCTCTTCGGGATCGGAGGCGAGGCGCTCGGCAGTCGTCTCGGCCTCGATGTGGCCGCCGACCATGATGAGCTGACGCTCGCAGACGCGACGTGGCGACGCCGAGGTTCTGCTCGATCAGGAGCAGGCCGATGCCCTGCGCGACGAGGCCCTGGCAGGTGCCGATCAGGCTCTCGACGATCGTCGGGCGCGAGCCCCTCGGAAGGCTCGTCCATGATCAGGAGCTTCGGGTTCAGGAGCAGCGCGCGGGCGATCGCGAGCATCTGCTGCTCGCCGCCGGAGAGCTGCGTGCCCGAGACGCGCTTGCGCTCGGCGAGGCGCGGGAAGAGCTCGTAGACCCTGTCGATCGTCCAGCGGCCGTCTGCGCCGCCGACCATGCGCAGGTGCTCGTCGGTCGAGAGCGACTGGAAGAGCCGGCGACCCTGCGGCACGTAGCGCGATCCCGGACTTCGTGATCTTGTAGGACGGCGCGGCCGACGAGCTCCTCGCCCTCGAAGCGAACCGAGCCCTGACGCGCGCCGGCGGGATCCCGACGATCGCGTTGCAGAGCGTCGTCTTCCCCATGCCGTTTCGGCCGACGACCGCGACCGGCTCGGAGCCGACCTCGAAGGAGACGTCCTGGAGGACGTGCGCCCGCCCGTAGTAGGCGTTCAGGCCGCTGACCGGAGGAGCGGCTCAGTCTCCGCCATGCGATCGTCCCGAGGTAGAGGTCGTGGACGAGGTCGTTCTTCCGGATCTCGGCCGGAGTGCCCTCGACGATCACGCGCGCCGTCGTGCATCATCGTCACCCGCTCGGCGACGGTCAGCGCGACGTCCATGTCGTGCTCGATGAGGATCGAGCGTGACGTCGCGGTCGAGCGCCAGGAGGAGCTCCGTCAGCCGCTCGCGCTCGCCGCGCGAGAGCCCGGAGGCGGGCTCGTCGAGCATCATGAGCCGCGGCTCCGTCACGCGCGCGAGGCCGAGCTCGAGCTGGCGCTGCTCGCCGTGGGAGAGCGACCCGACGAGCGTGTTCAGGTGGTGACCGAGCCAGACTCGCTCGGCCGCCGTCCCGGCCCGCTCGCGGTACTCCGCCGTCCTTGCGCGACGGCACCGGCCGGAGGCGGCCTCCCTCGCGCCCGATCGACGGCGAGGTAGAGGTTGTCCTCGACGCGTGAGGCCGAGGAAGAGACGTGACTTCTGGTACGTCCGCGAGAGCCCGAGCCTCATGCGGCGCCGCGCGGGCTGGTGTGTCATGTCCTCGCCGAGGATCGCTGATCGTCCCCGCCGTCGGCGTGAGGTCGCCGGCGACGAGGTTGAAGAGCGTCGTCTTCCCGGCCCCGTTCGGTCCGAGGATCGCGCGCCGCTCGCCGCTGCAGGACGTCGAGGTCGACGTCCTGCACCGCCTGGACGCCGCCGAACCGCCTGCCCACGCCGCGCAGCGACGAGGACGGCTCGGCGGCTCGGCTCTGGTTCTCGGTGGGGCGATGCTCATGCTGGAATCTCTCGGAGCGCACCGGGCGCCGCCGTCGTGGCCGGCGCCCGGTGCTCTCCGCGTTCTCGTCGCTACTCGATGACCGCGTCCGTGATCTCGCCGCCCTCGACGACCTGGATCTGCCCCTCCCACGGGAGGTCGGCGTCCTCGCACGGCGGCTGCTCGCGGCCGGGCGGGGGGCTGTCGGCGGTGAAGACGCCGCCGAACGGTCTGGTCGACGTTCGGGACCATGCCGACCACCGCCGTGGTGGGAGCGCCGTCCTCACCCTCGACGATCTGGAGCGGGTACTGGTCCTGGATCGCCTGGCGGTTCTCGTCGAGCTGCGACGATTCCGCCCGTCGGGACGATCTTCGCCGTCAGCATCCGTGACCTCGTAGGCCGACAGGAGCTCGGTCGGCATGTTGGCCTGGATCTGAGCGACGTCGTCGGTCCGCCCGCGGCCTCGATCGCCTGGATCAGGCCCACGCGGCGTTGTAGTAGTTGTAGACGAAGCCGTCTGCCGCGGGCAGCTCGGGATGCCACTTCTTCATGATCGCCTCGTACGCGAGCGCCTGCTCCGTCTGGAGCCCCGGCGCCGGTTCCGAAGCCGCCGACGTACGCGCCGATCAGGCGCGGTGCGACGGCCTCGAAGTTGCCGAGGAAGGCGAAGAACAGGTTGCCTGCGTGCTGGGTCGGATCGAGCTGGCCCGTAGGTCTGCTCGAACGCCTGCAGAGCGGCGCCCGTGCCCGTTCCGCCGACGACCCAGAAGTAGCCGTCCACCTCGTCCGGCGAGGGCAGCTGCTGGACGTACGACGCGTAGTCGGTCGTGTTGAGCGGCGGGAAGACCCGCTTCGTGATCTGGCCGCCGGCCCCGCAGAAGTCGGCGATGATGCCGGCGCCGGACGTCCAGCCGAAGCTGTAGTCGTCCATGATGATCGCCGCGTTCCGCCAGCCGAGCTTCTTGTAGACGATCTCGCCGAGTCCGGCGTTCCACTGGGCGCCGTCGCCGTGGTAGCGGAAGACGTTCTCGGGAGCGATCTGGAGCGTCGGATCCTGCGACCCGGCAGTGCCGATGATGAACAGCTTGTCCGGATTGTCGGTCGGCGTAGTTCGCGATCGCGACCGCTTCGTCGCCGGAGAGCGGGCCGATCATGATGTCGGCGTCGAGCTGCTCCATGAGACGACGCGTCTCCACGAGCGCCGTGTCGGCGGTGTCGTCACCGCAGCCGTAGCCGACGATCTCGAGATCGCGTTCCCGCGACCGAGCCGCCGTTCATGCCCGGCGGAGGGCTTCTCCGGATCGTTCGGCGTCGCGCCGGCGTACTCGTACATCGCGGCCTGCGCGCCGCCGATGTCGAGCTCGTAACCGAAGCCGAACGCGCCTTCGCAGTCGGTCATGATCGCGATCTTGAGCGCGTCGCCGCGTCCGCTCCCCTCTCCGCCACTCGTTCCGGCAGGAGTGGTTCCCGTCGGCTCCGCCACCGTCGTCGTCGTCGCCGCCGCAGGCAGCCACGGTGAGCGCCACCAGCGGCCACCAGAAGCAGCAGCGCGAAGAGGCGCCCCGGACTGTGAATCTTGTCCTTTCACCAGCTCTCCTCCTTTAGGGAAACGCATCTCGTCCCCAGTCGCTCCGCATGACCTTCGCTCGTTTCCTATCTCAAATCAAGGGTGTGCCGTCGTCGTGACCGGGATCGTCTCGCGGCGGCTCGTCGCCTCCGCCCCGGCGCCCTCTCCTCGTTAGACGATCCCAGACGCCCATGAGTCCGTCGGGCGAGACGAGGACGATCGCGAGGAAGATGAAGCCGATGATCGTGTTGAAGCTCCCGCCGAGCACCGGCACCGAGACGTCGCGGACGTAGTTGTCGATGACGATGAACGCGAAGGCGCCGAGCCAGGCCCCCTCGACCCGGATGAGCCCGCCGATCACGGCGACCACGAGGAGGTCGATCGTGTTCTGGAGCCCGACCGTCGCCGGGTCGATCTGCCCGTTCCACCAGACGTAGAGGATCCCGGCGATCGAGGCGATGAAGGCCGCGAAGCCCGAAGGCGAGCGTTCGGTGGAGCGGCACGTTGTAGCCCGAGCGAGCTCATCCGGATCGGGTCGTCGCGGATGCCCTGGAGCGCGAGCCCGAACGGCGTCCGCAGGATGAAGCGGATCAGCACGTAGACGAGCACGGCGAGGATGAGAGCCGTGTAGTAGAGCCGGTCCGGGTCGCTGCCGCCGCCCACGAGGTCGGGCGCGTACTTCGCGATGCCGGAGATGCCGGAGAAGCCCGAGAGCTGCGTGACCTGGCCGAAGAAGTAGTTGACGATCACGGCGTAGGTGAGCGTGATCATCAGGAAGTAGATCCCGAGCGAGCGCGCGGCGACCGCGCCGAAGATGAGGCCGATCGCGACGGTGATCAGGATCGCGAGCACGACCGAGAGCCAGGGGTCCCAGCCGAGATTCAGGCCCTTCGACTCGCCCTGCGTGACCATGTTCCCGAGCGCGAAGCCGGCGATCCCGTACATCGCGACCTGGGCGAGCGAGATCATGCCGCCGTAGGCGGAGAGGAAGATGAGGCTCGCGGCCGCGATCCCGATCAGGAAGGTCTGGGTGAGGATGGAGTTCACCCAGTAGTCGTTGAAGACGAGCGGGCCGAGCGCCGCGAGGAGGAGCGCACCCCGGCGATGCCGCGCTCGGTCAGCGTCTTCACCTCGGGCGTCATCCGGCTCTCCCGAAGAGGCCCTGCGGCCGGAAGGCGAGGACGAGCGCGAGCAGGATGAACGTGAAGACGATCGAGTACTGCGTGGCCGAGGCCGGCAGGTACGCGGACGAGAAGTTGAAGACGAGGCCGTAGAGGAGCGAGCCCGCCACGGCCCCGACGAGCGACCCCATGCCGCCGATGATCACGACGACGAGCGAGTTCAGGAGCCAGATGCCGTCCTGGCCCGAGGCGACTCCGGCCTGGGAGGCGAAGACGACCCCGCCGAACGCCGCGAGCGCCGAGCCGATCACGAACGCGATCGCGAACGTGATCTGGATGTTGATTCCGAGCGCCGAGGTCATGTCGCGGTCGTCGACGCCGGCGCGGATGACCATGCCCGTCCGGGTGCGGTAGAGCCAGAGCCAGAGCGCGAGCCGACGATGACTCCGAGCACGAGCACGCACGAGCCGGGCGAGGGAGTACTGGACGTCGAAGACGCTGCAGGTCGACGATCCGGTTCGTCCAGCCGGGCCAGGTGATCGTCGAGGCGATCCCGTCGTTGAAGTGGGCGATCACCTGGTCGGCGATGATCACCGAGATCGCGATCGTGATCAGCGCCTGCTGCAGGTCCTTGCCCTGGTTCCAGCGCAGGAAGACCTGCTGGACGACGAGGCCGACGAGCGCGATCGACGCCGCCGCGGCGAGCGCCGGGAAGATCCACTCGGCCGTGTTGACCTCGGTGCCCGGGGATCGTGAAGCCCGAGCCGGTCCAGCGCTGCTGGATGTCCCAGGCGATGTAGCCGCCGAGCAGGAAGAACGAGCCGTGGGCCATGTTCACGACGCGCATGAGGCCGAAGATGAGCGAGAAGCCGCTCGCGACGATGAAGAGGAGGCCCGCGAACGTCGATCCCGTTCAGGAGCGTGACGAAGAAGCTCCGCGGGTCGTCGATCGCCGGCTCGAAGTTCGTGTTCCTGGCGATGAAGAGCACCCAGGCGAGGGCGAACGCGACGGCGCCGAACGCGATGCACGAGCGCGACGAGGCGAAGGGGCCGCTGCATCGTCGCCGTGTTCATGCGGCCTCGCGGACTCAGGGATCGTGGGCGACACGGCTGCCGAACGTAACACCCGATCGGCGCGGCTTCAACGAGGCTCGGCGGCAACGCGAGGAAGAGCGTCGCGTGCTCGGCGTCCGGCCCCTGCTCCACGTCGTCGGCGAGCCGGGTCAGATCTGTGACGACCGAACGGTCGAGCGTCGAGACGTCCGGCCAGACGACCTCGACGAGATTGCCGGCGGGGTCGCGGAGGTACATCTGCACGGAGCCGTCCGGGAGCTCGCGCACAGCGCTCCGCGCCGAAGGTCGACGGCTCGAGCGCGCCGAGCTCCTTCGCCGCGGAGGTAGACGGCCTCGAAGTCGTCGACCTCGAGCCCGAAGTGGTGGTAGCGCGGCGGCCCGGTTTCCCGGGTGAAGAGGTGGAGCTGCTGGTCCCCGACCGCGAGCCAGAGCACGGTCGTGTCGCCGAAGGTCGGCGTCGGAAGACGCTCCAGTCCGAACACGCGCTCGTAGAAGCGCGCGGACTCCTCGAGGTCGTCGGCGTGGATCGAGACGTGGTTCAAGCGCAGGGCCCGCACAGGGTGTAGCCTCGCCGTGAGGCTACTGCACCGAGGACGGAGGGCGAGATTTCCATGGCCACGTACCGGATTCCGTACGAGTCCCTCGACCCGCTCACGATCGGCGCGTCGGGCGACGAGACCAAGGTCCACCGCGACGAGCTCGAGCTCGAGATCGCGGACGAGAACGTCCTGGCCGCGATCTACCCGGACGAGCCCGAGCCGGTCGTCGGATGCGACGGAGGCGGCGCGGACCGCGCTCGAGTCGCCGGTCACCGGGCCCCGCTTCTCCGAGCTGCTCGAGGGCAAGAGCCGGCTGGCCATCGTGATCGACAACCAGTTCCGGCCGACGCCGCAGTCGAAGCTCCTGCCGGCCGTGCTCGACGCGGTCGAGGCGGTCGGCGTCGAGGCGGTCGTCGTCTGCGCCAACGGCAAGGTCTTCCCGATGTCGGAGTCCGACATCGAGCAGAAGCTCGGCCGCGAGAACCTCGACCGGATGGAGAAGCTGGGCATCGAGTTCTTCCAGAACGAGCCCCGGAACGCCGACCAGTACAGCGTACGTCGGCGTCTCCTCGCGCGGCACGCCGGTCTGGCTCCACAACGAGGTCGCCAGCTGCGACGTCAAGCTCACGATCGGCCAGGCGCAGTCGAACCACTGGGGCGCGGGCGGCGGCGGCAAGCTGATCCTCCCCGGCGTCGTCTCCGACGAGACGATCGAGTCGAACCACTGCGCGTTCGTCCCCTCGCCGCAGACGCACTACGGCGCCTACGCCGGGCCGATGCGCTCCGACATCGACGAGGTCGCGACGATGTGCGGGCTCGACGTGACGATGAACGTCATCCTCGACACGCGCGGCCGCGTGATCGAGGTCCTGTACGGCTCGCACCCCGACGCACACGTCGCGCGATCGAGCGCTTCAACGAGATCTACACGTACGAGCACCCCGGCGACCGGGCGGACATCGCGATCTGCGGTGTCTTCGCGCCGACCGACCACCTCTTCTTCCACACCGGCTGGGGCTGCATGTCGGCCGACTTCGTGCTGAAGGACGGCGGGACGATCATCTACACGAGCCCGTCGCCCGGGGTCTCGACCGCCGTCGGCGACTTCCCCGGGCTCGCGCTCATGGATCTCATGAAGCCGTACATGCCGCCGACGCCGGAGAACTACCAGCGCGTCCTCAAGGACATCCACGCCCGCGAGATCCAGATGTGGGCGGGCTGCATCTGGGTGCCGATCTACGAGGTCATGACCCGGAAGCACCTGACGCTCGTCACGCTCGAGGAGAACCTCGAGCTGGCCGCGGACATCGGGATCGACGCGACCACGTCGCTCGACGAGGCCTTCGCGGGCGGCGCTCGAGCGCCACGGCTCGGACGCGAAGGTGATCGTCCTCCCGTACGCGCGCTACCAGCTTCCGCGGAACCTCGTGCGGATGGACGCGGAGCCGCTCCGCTTCCCGCAGGAGGTGCCCGCGCACTGAGATGGCGCGGACGGTCCGGGGCATCGGCGCTGCGCGGGGCGCCGCCGCGGACGCTCCGCCGCCGGCCGAGATCCGCGGCTCGACCACGGTCGTCGAGCTCCTCCGCATGTTCCCGGGCGGGGAGGCCGGGTCGGCTCCTCGCCGACGCTCGCGCTCCCGTGCGCGCACTGCGGCGGCGCGTTCCACGAGCCGCTGACGCTGGCAGCGAAGCGCCACAAGCGCGATCCGCGCGCGCGTGCTCGAGGCCTGCCGCGCGCTCGGAGGCCGGCGGGCCGAGCGAGGAGCAGCTCGACGCCGCGCGGCGCTGCGACCGGCCGTAATGACCGCCGAGGCACTGCGAGACGGCCGCTCGGTTTCTCGCCGTCGGCGACCTCATGGCCGACGTCGTCGCTCGCGGCAGGGGCACTGCGCCCGCATCGCGCTCGCGCCCGGCGGCTCGGCCTTCAACGCCGCCGTCGCTGCGCGGCCGGAGCTCGGGGCCGAGGCGGCCGTGGTCGGACGCGTGGGCGACGACGCGGCCGGACGGATGCTTCTCGCCGAGCTCGAGGCGGCACGGGGTTCGCGCTGACGTAGGCGTCGACCGCGGAGGCTCCGACCGGCACCGTGCTCGTCGTCGACGGACGAGATCCGTGCCGACCGCGGCGCCAATGCCCGCTTCGCGCCCGAGCACCTGCCGGAGCTGGAGGCCGACGCGGCGATGATCTCGGGCTACCTGCCGGAGGACGTCGATGCGCGCCGCGCTCGAGCGCGTGCGGGCCGGCTGGGTCGCGCTCGACGCCGCTCGGCTCGACGCGATTCCGTCCGCGGCCCCGGTCGTCGCTTGCCAACGAGGACGACGGCCCGCCGCCTGACCGGAGCCGAGCCCGAAGAGGCCGCTCGCCGCCTCGCAGAAGGCCGCCGGCTCGCGTGCGTCACGCTCGGAAGCCGGGGCGCGCTCGCCGCTTGGGCGGGTCGATGTCGAGCGCGCGAAGCCCATCCGCGTCGACCCCCGGTGATCCGCTCGGCTCCGGCGACGCCTTCGCCGCCGGCCTCCTCGTCGAGCTCGCCCGCGGCGCATCCGTCCCCGACGCGCTCGCCGCCGGATGCCGGGCCGGCTCGGCCGCGGCGGCGCGGGCCGCCGTGCAAGCGATAGCCCGGGCGCGATAGGAATAGCCCGTGGGCGTCGCCGTCGGAACCGAGAGCTGGGTCGGACGGGCGACTGCCGCGGCTCGAGGACGAAGCGCTTCTACGCGGCCAGGGACGCTTCATCGACGACCTCGACCCGGTGCCGAACGCGGGCCACGCCGCGATCCTCCGCTCCCCGCTCGCCCACGCCCGGATCGCGAGCCTCGATGCCGCCGCGGCGCTCGAGCTCCCGGCGTGATCGGCGTCCTGACCGGTGAGGACGTCGCCGCACTATCGCGCCCCTTCCCGGTCGGCGTCGAGGACGCGCCGCCCTACTACGCCGCCGCGGTCGACACCGTCCGCTACGCGGGCGAGCCCGTTGCCGTCGTCGTGGCCCGCGACCGGTACGTGGCCGAGGACGCGCTCGAGCTCGATAGAGGTCGACTACGAGCCGCTCGACCCGGTGCTCGACCCAGAGCACGCGCCGAGGTCGTGTCCGACCGCACCTTCCCCTACGGCGATCCGGACGAGGCGCTCGCCGCCGCCGACCTCGTCGTCGAGGAGCGCTTCACGTTCCCGCGCTGGAGCTGCACGCCGATCGAGTGCTACGGCGTCGTCGCGGACTGGGACGACGCAGGCCATGCGCTCACCGCCTGGGCCAACTTCCAGGGGCCGTTCACGCTCCACTCGGTCGCCGCCGGCGCACTCGGCCTTCCCGGCTCGAAGCTCCGGCTCATCACCCCGCCGGACTCCGGCGGCAGCTTCGGGATCAAGTCGGCGGTCTATGTCTACGTCGTCCTCATGGGCCTCGCGTCGAGGAAGCTCGGCGTGCCCGTTCGCTGGATCGAGGATCGCATCGAGCACCTCTCGGGCAGCTCCGCCTCGACCGCGCGAACGACGTCCGTCCGCGCCGGCTTCTCCTCCGAGGGCGAGCTCCTGGCGATCGCCTACGACGTCCTCGAGGACGTCGGCGCCTACGTGCGCGCGCCAGAGCCGGCGACGCTGTACCGGATGCACGGATCGCTCTCGGGCGCCTACCGCGTCCAGAACGTCGCCTCGCGAAACCGCGTCGTCGTCACCAACCGCTGCCCCACCGGCCTGAACCGCGGCTTCGGCGGACCGCAGCTCTACCTGGCGCTCGAGGGCACGATGACGATCGCCGCGAACCGGCTCGGGCTCGACCCGGTCGAGCTGCGCCGGCGCAACCTGATCGCGAGCGACGACTTTCCCTACCGCACTCCGTCCGGCGGGCCTCTACGACTCCGGCGACTACGAGGGCTGCCTCGACGACGTGCTCGAGCTGTCGCGCTACGAGCGAGCGGCGCGAGGAGCAGGCAGCGGCCCGCGAGGCAGGCCGGCTCGTCGGCATCGGCGTCGCATGCGTCGTCGAGCCCTCGATCTCGAACATGGGCTACGTCACGCTCGCGCAGACCGCCGAGGAGCGTGCCGAGGGCCTCCCGAAGTCGGGCAACGCCGAAGGCGCGACCGTGATCGTCTCGCCGCTCGGCGGGATCACCGTCCGGATCGGGACGACGCCGCAGGGTCAGGGCCACCGGACGGTCTGCGCGCAGGTGGTCGCGGACGCGCTCGGCGTCCGGCCCGAGGACGTCGACGTGCTGACGGAGCTCGACACGAGCACGAGCGCGTGGAGCGTCGCGTCCGGCAACTACTCGTCGCGCTTCTCGGGCGTGGGCACCGGCGCCGTCCACCTCGCCGCGCTCGAAGGTGGCCGCCAAGCTCCGGACGATCGCGGCCGCCGAGCTCGGCTGCGAGCCCGGAAGAGGTCGAGCTCCGCGAAGGGCAAGGCCTGGCACGGCGGGGAGTCGCGCTCGCTCCGCCGCCTCGCCGGCGTGGCGCACTGGAACCCGGACGGCCTGCCGCCCGGCCTCGAGCCCGGGCTGCACGAGACGGCGTTCTACCTGGCGCCGAACCTCGCGCCACCGGACGACGCAGGATCGGGTCGCCTCCTCGGCGGCGCACGGCTTCATCGTCGACGTCGCCGTGGTCGAGATCGACCGCGACGACGGGAGCGCTGACCGTCCTCGACTACACGACGGTGCACGACGCCGGGCGGCTCCTGAACCCGCTCCTCGCCGACGGGCAGGTGCGCGGCGGCTTCGCGCACGGCGCCGGCCCGGCCCTCTTCGAGCGGATGGTCTACGACGAGGACGGAAATCACCTGACCGGCTCCTTCATGGACTACCTGTGCACGACCGCTCCCGAGTTGCCGTCGCCTCCGGATCGGGCACCGCGAGACGCCGTCGCCGTTCACGCTTCTCGGCGCGAAGGGGCTCGGCGAGGGAACCACGATGAGCGTTCCGGCCGCGCTCGCCGCCGCGGCCGCCGACGCGCTCGGCGTCGAGCGGGTCGAGCTGCCCGCTGACGCCCGCGCGCGTCTGGGAGGCGATGCGCGCGTGAAGCCGCCGCCGCTCGACTACCGGCGGCCCGAGCAGCCTCGACGAGGCGCTCTCCCTCCTCGCGGAGGGAGGCTGGGACGCGAAGGCACTCGCCGGAGCGGCCAGAGCCTCGTGCCGCTCCTGAACCTGCGGCTCGCCCGGCCCGTCGCTGCTCGTCGACCTGAACGCACTCCCGGGGCTCGACGGCGTCGAGGCAGGCGAACGGTGACCTCCGGGTCGGCGCGCTCGTCCGCCAGAGCGCGCTCGAGCGCTCGCCGGCCTCACGGCTCGGCTGTCCGCTGCTGGCGGAGTGCCTCCCGCTACGTCGGCCACTTCGCGACCCGGAACCGCGGCACGGTCGGCGGCTCGATCGCGCACGCGGATGCAGCCGCCGAGCTGCCCCTGGCGCTCGTGACGCTCGGCGGCTCGCGTCGTCGCGGAGTCGGCCTCACGGTCGGCGCGAGATCGCCGCCGACGAGTTCTTCGTGACGCACTTCACGACCGCGCTCGAGGAGGGCGAGCTCGTGGTCGAGACCGTCTGGCCCGCCGCCGCCGAAGGCTGGGGCTACGCCTTCGAGGAGCTCGCGCAGCGCCACGGCGACTACGCGCTCGCCATGGCGGCATGTGCGCTTCGGGCCGAGGGCGGCGTCGTCGCCGAGGCGCGGCTCTTCCTCGGCGCCGTGACCGAGCGCCCGACGCCGGTCGAGACCGGGCTCACCGGGAGGCCGGTCGACGCGGAAGCGGCTGCGCAGGCCGGTGAAGCCGCCCGTGCCGCCGTCGACCCGGTTCCGAACGTCCATGCGTCAGCGGAGTACCTGCGGCACCTGGCGGGGGTGCTCGCCGAGCGCGCCGTGCTGCGAGCCTGGCGAAACGCGGATGGAGCCGCTGCGTGACCGCCCTCGAGGTCACGGTCAACGGCCGCCGCTTCCGCGGAGGAGGTCGAGCCGCGGCTCCTCCTCTCGGACTTCCTGCGCCACACGCTCGGCCTGAACGGCACGCACGTCGGCTGCGAGCACGGCGTCTGCGGCGCCTGCACCGTGCGCCTCGACGGGGCCGCTGTCCGGTCGTGCCTCCTCCTCGCGGTCCAGGTCGACGGGGCCGAGATCCAGACGGTCGAAGGGCTCGCCGGCAACGGCGACCTGACACCGCTTCAGTCCGCGTTCCGGGCGGAGCACGCTCTTCAGTGCGGCTTCTGCACGCCCGGGATCCTGATGGCGGCGGAGGACTATCTGGAACGTATCCCGGACCCGAGCCGCGAGGAGGTCACCGAGATGCTCTCCGGCCACCTGTGCCGCTGCACGGGCTACGAGCCGATCGTCGAGGCGATCCTCCGCGCGGCCGGAGAGCGCCGCGTGAACCTCGCGCTCTCCCTGCTGGCGGCCGCCGAGCGTCACCCGGACGCGGAGGCGCTCGTGGAAGGCGAGCTTCGGCTCACCTACCGCGAGCTGCGCGAGCGCGCGGCCCGGCTCGCGGGCGGGCTCGCGGAGCTCGGCGTGGGTCGAGGCGACCGCGTGGCGGGCGTCCTCGACAACCGGCACGAGACCGTGAGCTCCTCTGGGCCTCGCTGGTGGCTCGGCGCCTCGTTCGTCCCGATCTCGTTCCGCCTCACGAGACGGACATCGACTACTGCCTCGACGACGCGGGCGCGTCGGTCGTCGCCACCGCCGGCACGCGGGCGTCGATCGTGGGCGACGCGCCTTCGACAGCTCCTCGGCGGCCGAGGAGCACTCCGGCGCGCTCGACCTCGACGAGCGCGAAGAGGCGATCGTCCTCTACACCTCGGGCACGACCGGCCGTCCGAAGGGCGTTCCGCGCTCGCACCGGGCCGATCGAGCGGGGGGTCTGTCCCAGGTGCTCCAGCACGGGCTTCGCTTCGGCGATCGCACTCTCGGCGTCATGCCGCTCTACCACACGATGGGCTTCCACTCGCTCGTGGCGGTGTCGCTCGTCGGCGGCTGCTTCGTCTGCCAGGCGCGCTGGGACGCCGAGGAGGCGCTGCGGCTGATCGAGGACGAGCGCCTCACCTCGCTCTACCTCGCGCCGACGCTCTTCCACGACCTGGTCCACCACCCGCGCCGCGCCGAGTTCGACCTCTCCTCCGTCGAGTCTCTCGCCTACGCGGGCGCCGCGATGACGTCGGCGCTCGTCCGCCGCTGCTGCGACGCGTTCCGCCGCGGGTCTTCGTCAATCACTACGGCTCGACGGAGATCTACACGTACGCGGTGCACCGCGACCAAGCCGCCAAGCCCGGCTGCGCGGGCCGACCCGTCGCTGAACGCGCGCCTCCGCCTCGTCGACCCGGGCGAGGACGCTGGCCCGGACGACGTCGTCGCGCCCGGCGAAGATGGGCAGATCATCTGTCGACATCGACTCCGACGAGGCCTTCGCCGGCTACTGGAACCGCCAGGACGCGAACGAGAAGGCTCTGCGCGACGGCTGGTTCTTCACCGGTGACCTCGGCCGCCTCGACGCCGACGGCGATCTCTGGATCGTCGGGCGGGTGGACGACATGATCATCTCCGGCGGCGAGAACGTGCACCCGCTCGAGATCGAGGAGGTGCTCGCCCGCCATCCCGCGGTTCGCGAGGTGGCGGTCGTCGGCGCGCGCGGATGACCGGCTCGGCGAGCGCGTCGTCGCGTACGTCGTCCCGGACGGGGCGGCCACCGCCGAGGAGCTCGACGCGCACTGCCTCGCCGCCGAGGACCTCGCACGCTTCAAGCGGCCACGCGAGTACCGTTTCGTCGACGAGCTTCCGAAGAGTGCTTCGGGGAAGCTGCTCCGACGACTGCTGCGGGAAGAATCGGTCTCCGCATGAGCGCCTACGACGGCTTCCGGGTCGAAACTGACGGAGACGTCGCGACGATCACGCTCGACGTGCCGGGGAAGCTCAACCGGGTGTCGATGGCGGCACGGGATCAGCTCGCGCAGGTCTTCGACGAGGTCGGCGCGGACGACTCGGTGCGATTCGTCGTCTTGACCGGCGCGGGCGAGGCGTTCACGGCCGGAGGAGACGTCGCCGGCTTCCTCGGAGTCGAGCCGGACGCCGTTTCACGCCTGCACTGGAACGTCGCGGCTCCGGAGCGCTGCCCCAAGCCCGTGATCGCGAAGCTCCGCGGCTACGCGTTCGGCGTCGGGTTCGAGCTCGCGCTCGCCTGCGACTTCCGGCTGGCCGCCGACGACGTCGAGCTGGCGCTCCCGGAGGTCAAGCTCGGGATGATCCCCGGGAGCGGGGGCACCCAGCGGCTCGTCCGCCTCGTGGGGCTGGGGCGCGCCAAGGATCTCGTCCTGCGCGGCCGCCGCATCGGAGCCGAGGAGGCGCTCGCCCTCGGCCTCGTCACGGAGGTCGTGCCGGCCGGCAAGCTGGACGGTGCCGTCGAGCGGCTCCTCGCGGAGCTCCGAAAGCTCTCACCGCTCATGCTCACGACGGCGAAGCGCGTCCTGAACCTCGCCGAGGAGGGGCCGCTCCATGCCGGCCTCCAGCTCGAAGGCCTCGCCTACGGGATGCTGCGCTCCTCCCGGGACTTTCGCGAGGGCGTGGAGGCGTTCGGCGAGAAGCGCAAGCCGAAGTTCGAGGGCCGCTAGGCGGGCTAGCCTCGCTCCCAGGCGAGGCCGGCAGCGAGAACCGTCTCGTCGGTCGGAGCGATCAGCTGCAGGTTCCCGATCGCCAGGCCGGCCCAGCCGAGCAGGTTGACCGGGCGGAGCCAGGCGGTGAAGGGCAACGCGGACCGCGTACTCGTCGCAGTCCTCTTCGGGGACGTCGATCGCAAGGCAAGGCGCGACGTAGAGGTCGACGTCGGGCTCGTAGCGCCGCCAGGCCTCGACCGCGTTGTAGGCCGCGGCGACCTCCACCGGATCGACTTCGAGCGCGAGCTCGAGCTTCGCGCGCACGTTGTCCGAGTACTCGTCCGCACGGGACGGGAACGTTTCGCGGTGCGAGGCGAGCGCCTCGTGGAAGAAGAGCGGCCACGTGTTGGCCTCGGGATCGGGGATGGCGGTCTTCACCACTCGGGCGCCCCGCCTCTCGAGGCCCTCGACCCACTGCTCCCCGATGAGGCTCTCGGAGGGACGGCGGCCGTCCCCGACCGACGGCGGCCGTGTCAGAAGGCCGACGGTCAGGCCCTGGAGACGTGGCTCCGGCACCGGCCGCTCGATCAGGATCGACCAGAGGAGCGCGACGTCCGCGACGCTTGTGCGCCATCGGCCCGACCGTGTCGAGCGTCGGGACGAGCGGGAAGACGCCCTCGGGGGAAACGCTCCCCCAGCGGGTCTTCAGGCCGACGGTGTCGCAGCAGGCCGACGGGAGCCGGATCGAGCAGCCGGTGTCCGTGCCGATCCCGAGCTCGCACAGGCCGGCGGCGAGCGCCGCGGCATTGCCGCTGGACGAGCCGCCGGTCGTCCGGCCGGGGCTGCACCGGGTTCTTGACGGTGCCGTACCACTGGTTCTGGCCGGTGACGTTCCACGCGAACTCCGGCAGGTGCGCCTTGCCCACGATCACGGCGCCGGCGTCGACGACCCGCTGCACCGCCGGCGCCGTGCGCTCGGGCACGTGTTCGGCGTAGATCCTGCGAGCCGTAGGTCGTGCGGACGCCGGCGACGTCGATGAGGTCCTTGACGAGGAGCGTGCGTCCCGAGAGCGGCCCGGGCCGCGGCTCCCCGTCGGGCTCGACCGTGGTGATGACCGCGTTGTACGTGTCGGTCACGGCAGGATCGCGACGGCCTCGACCTCGAGCTTCGCGCCCGGGATCGCGAGCCGGCTCACCTCGACGAGCGTGCTCGCCGGGCGGGTCTCGCCGAAGAACTCCTGCCGGATCGGGTTGATCGCCGGGCCGGTCGTCGACGTCCGTGAGGAAGAGCGTCACCTTGACGACGTCCTTGCGGCTCGGCGCCGGCGGCGGCCAGCACGCGCCGGAGCCCCTCGAAGACGATGCGCGCCTGCTCCACGACGTCGTCGCCGCCGACGAGGTTCTCCTTCGTCGTCGACCGGGACGATGCCGGAGACGAAGAGCAGGTCGCCGGCCCGCACGGCGTCCGTGTAGTGGCTGATCGGCACGTTCATCCCGTCGACTCGAAACTCCTCGCGCTTCATCTGCCTTCCCTCTCGGAGCTCGGTGATCGTGTGCCGCGGCGAGATCGCCTCCGGGTCGACGCGGAGCTCGACGAGCGCCGGCCGGCCTGCGCCGAGCGCGCGCTCGAGCGCCGCCGCGAAGTCCTCCGTCCGCTCGACCGTCTCGCCGTGCGCGCCGAACGCCGCCGCGTAGGCCGCGAAGTCCGGATTGACGAGGTCGGTGCCGACGACGCGGCCCGGGATAGAGCCGCTCCTGGTGCATCCGGATCGTCCCGAGCATGCCGTTGTTGACGACGAGGACGACGATCGGCAGGTCGTACTGGACGGCCGTCGCGAGCTCCTGGCCGGACATCACGAAGTCGCCGTCGCCGGCGATGCAGACCACGGTCCGCTCCGGGAAGACGGCCTTCGCGGCGAGCGCGGCCGGCACGCCGTAGGCCATCGCCCCGCTCCGCGGCGCGAGCTGGCTCGGGTAGACCGAGAACTCGTAGAAGCGGTGCGCCCAGACCGTGAAGTTGCCGGCGCCCGACGTGATGATCGCGTCGGCGGGTAGCCGCTCGCGGAGCGTCGCCATCACCTCGCCGAGGTCGAGGTCGCCCGGGAGCGGCCGGTGCTCGAGGTTCGCGAGGTAGTCGGCACGCGCTGCGCTCGTCCACTCCCGCCAGCGCGGCTCGACGGGCTCGAGCGCGCGCAGAGCCGCGGCGAGCCTCGGGGAGGCCGGAGACGACGCCGAGCTCGGGCTCGTAGACCGCGCCGAGCTCGGTCCGGATCCGGGTGGACGTGGACGAGCCGCTGGCGCGGGCGGGGAACGTCGAGGAGCGTGTAGCCGCGCGTCGTGACGTCGCCGAGGCGGCCGCCGACCGCGAGGAGCAGGTCGGCGTCCTGCACCCGCTGCGCGAGCGCCGGGATCCATGCCGATCGTCAGGTGGCCCGCGTAGACGTCGCGAGTGGTTGTCGACGTAGTCCTGGCAGCGGAACGAGGCGGCGACGGGCAGCGCGTTCGCCTCGCAGAAGGCGAGGACGTCCTCGCCGGCCTGCGCGCGTCCAGCCGCCCTCGCCGACGATCACGAGCGGCCGCTCGGCGCCGGCGAGGAGCTCGCGGAGCCGGGCGAGCTCGTCGGCGGCCGGCGCCGGCCGGTCGACAGCGACCGGACGCCGCGTCCGCGACGTCGGCCTCCTCGAAGAGCACGTCCTCGGGCAGCGCCAGCACCGCCGGGCCCGGGCCGGCCGGAGAGCGTCGCCGCGAGCGCCTCGCGCGACGAGCTCAGGGAGCCCGGCGGCCGTCTCCGCCTGGCCGACCCACTTCGCCGTGGAGCCGAAGAGCGCGCTCGTAGTCCATCTCCTGGAAGGCCTCGCGGCCGAGCGATCCCGCGGGCACCTGGCCGACGAGGAGGAGCAGCGGCGTCGAGTCCTGCGCGCGCCGTGTGGACGCCGACGCTCGCGTGCGTCGCGCCCGGGCCGCGCGTGACGAGGCAGATCCCGGGCCGGCCGGTCAGCTTCCCGTAGGCCTCGGCCATGTTCGCCGCCGACGCCCTCGTGCCGGCCGAGATCAGGCGGATCGGCGAGTCGTGGAGCGCGTCGAGCACCGGCAGGTAGCTCTCGCCCGGGACGCAGAAGACGAGGTCGACGCCGTTCGCCGCGAGCTCGTCGACGAGGATCTGGCCGCCCGGTCCTCACGGTCGAGCGGCTCGTCGAGGAAGACCGTCGCCCGCTGGGTCTTCGGCTTCTCCGCGTCGGCAGGATCGACGTAGCGAGATCGTGCGCCTCCCGGCCCACTCGGGCGGAAGGAGCATGCACGCGGACGAACGCGGTGTCCTCGGCCTCGGAGGTCGCGGCGAAGACCGGCTCGGGCCCGCTCTCGAACCACGGCTCGAGCGGACCGTACTCGTGCGTCTCGCCCTCGCTCTCGATCCGGATCCGACCGTGGAGGAGGCAGCGGATCCCCGGGCCCGGGTGCGTGTGCCGGTACGCCACGCCGCCGGGCGGGAAGTCGACGCGGTCGCAGCGCATGAGCCAGCCGTCGCCGGGCTCGAACCTCGCTGCTGAGGAGCGCGCCGCTCCCGCCTCCGCCTCCTCGAGCTCGAACCGAAGCGCGCGCCCGCCGACCTGTGCGGCGCCGAACTGCGCCTCGTTCGCGCCCAGGTCGTAGACCACGCGGTTCCCGGGCCCGGTCTCGACGCCGCCGGGCTCGTCGTAGAGAGACAGGCGCACCGTCAGTGGAAGTACTGGCCGCCGTCGATGACGATCGTCTGGCCCGGTGACGAACGACGGCGTCGGGCGCGGCCAGGAAGACGACCGCGCCGACGACGTCCTCCGGAACCTGGTCGCGCTGGATCGTGCGCGCGGCGACCGAGACGTCGCGGAGCTTCTCGACGACCTCGGGCTGCGCCTCGACGCCGGCGCTCATCGTGAATCCGGGCGCGACGCAGTTGACGCGGATCCCGTCCTTGCCGAGCTCCTTCGCGAGCGCGCGCGTGAAGGCCACGATCGCGCCCTTGCTCGTCACGTAGTGGAGGAGGAACGGCACGCCGCGGAACGGCGTCCCGGAGGAGATGTTCACGATCGCGCCGCCGCCCCGCTCCCGCATCCGCGGGCACGACGCGCCCGGCAGACGAGGAACATGCTCGCGACGTTCACGTCCATGACGCGCCGCCACTCCTCGAGCGGGATCTCCGTCGAACGGCCGCATGGCGAGCGAGGCGTACAGGCCTGCGTTGTTGACGACGATGTCGACGCGGCCGCAGCGCTCGACGACCTCGGCGGCCATCCGCTCGACGTCCTCCTCCGAGGCGACGTCGCCGTGAGCCCGACGCCGTCGGGAACTCGGCGCAGCCTCCTCGGCGCGCTGCAGGTCGGCGACGACGATCCGCGCGCCCTCGGCGGCGAGCCCGTCGGCGATCGCGTGCCCGATGCCCTGCGCGCCGCCGGTGACGAGCGCGACCTTGCCGTCGAGCTTCACCTGATCGGCGAGAACGAGACGGGGACGAGGATCCGGTTCTGCTGCGTGTGGATGAGCGGCTGGATCTTGGCGAGGAACGCCTTCCAGCGCTCGTCGGCCTGGAGCCGCGCGCGCCGCTCCTCGCGCTCGCCGGCGCTCTCGTAGCCCCAGAGGCTGACGACTGTCGAGAGCGCGCCGACGTCGACCGTGAACCAGCCGAGCAGGTTGCCGAGGTGCTCCTCCTGGATGCGCGATCCCCTCGTCGGCGTAGAGCTTCACGAGCTCCGGGAGCTTGCCGGTCGTGACGTGGTAGTCGCGCTGCTCGACGATCACGGCGGGGCACCTAGATGCCGCCGAGCGCCAGGTACTTGAGCTCGACCCACTCGTCGATCCCGTACTTCGAGCCCTCGCGGCCGATGCCGGACTCCTTGACGCCGCCGAAGGGCGCGACCTCGGTCGAGATGAAGCCGGTGTTGATGCCGACGATGCCGTACTCGAGCGCCTCGGAGACGCGCCAGATCCGGCCGACCTCGCGGCTGAAGAAGTACGCGGAGAGCCCGTACGGCGTGTCGTTGGCGATCCGGATCGCCTCGTCCTCGGTCGCGAAGCGCGCGATCGCCCGCCACCGGGCCGAAGGTCTCCTCGCAGGACATGGCCACGTCGGCCGGGACGCCGGTCAGGACGCTCGGCTGGAAGAACGTCTGGCCGAGCTCGTGGCGCGACGCCGCCGACGAGGAGCTCGGCGCCGCGCTCCTGGGCGTCGGCGACGTGGCGCTCGACCTTCTCGAGCCCCGGCTGGTCGATCAGCGGCCCGACGTTCACGCCCTCCTCGAGACCCGAGCCGACCTTGAGCTTCGAGACCGCGCTCGTGAAGCGCGTCGACGAACTCGTCGTAGATCCCGTCCTGGACGAGCATCCGGTTCGCCGAGATGCACGTCTGGCCGGAGTTTCGGAACTTGCAGAGCATCGCGCCGGCGACGGCCTCGTCGAGGTCGGCGTCGTCGAAGACGATGAAGGGCGCGTTGCCGCCGAGCTCGAGCGAGACCTTCTTCACCTGGTCGGCGCACTGGCGCATGAGGAGCTTCCCGACCTCGGTCGAGCCCGTGAACCCGAGCTTGCGGACCGTCGGGTTCGAGGTCAGCTCGCCGCCGATCGCGGGCGCGTCCTCGGCGTCGCCGGTGACGAGCGAGAGGACGCCCGTTCGGAAGGCCCGCCTCCTCGGCGAGCCCCATGAGCGCGAGCGCCGAGAGCGGCGTCTGCTCGGCCGGCTTCAGCACCATCGTGCAGCCGGCCGCGAGCGCGGGCGCGGCCTTGCGGGTCACCATCGCCGCGGGGAAGTTCCAGGGCGTGATCCCGGCCGTGACGCCGACCGGCTGCTTCGTGACGAGGATGCGCCGGTCGGGCGTCGGCTGCGGGATCGTGTCGCCGTAGACGCGCTTCGCCTCCTCGCCGAACCACTCGAGGAAGGAGGCGGCGTACTCGACCTCCGCGCGCGACTCGGCGAGCGGCTTGCCCTGCTCGGTCGTCATGAGCACGGCCAGGTCGTCGACCTGCTCGAGCATCAGGTCGGAGAAGCGGCGCAGGATGCGAGCGCGCTCCTTCGCCGTCTTGCCGCGCCAGGCCGGGAGGGCGCGCTCGGCGGCCTCGATCGCACGCCGCGTCTCGGCGGCGCCGAGGCGCGGAACCTCGGCGATCGTCTCGCCGGTGGCCGGGTTCGACGACCGGGAAGGTCTCGCCGGAGTCGGCGTCGATCCACTCTCCGTCGACGTAGGCCTGGTCGCGCAGGAGCGCGAGCGGCTTCGATTCGGTCACGGCCATAGGCGTCGTAGGATAGGCGCGTGGAGCCGCAGTTCGTGGACTTCGAGTCGCTCGCCCGCTTCGAGCTCGCGGAGGGCGTCGACGGCCGCCCGCTCTTCGGCGAGGGAGCGATGATCAACCTGATCGAGTTCGAGCCGGGCGCCACGTCCCGCTCCACAGCCATCCGCACGAGCAGCTCGGCATCGTCCTGCGCGGTACCCAGATCCTCGTCATCGACGGCGAGGATCACGCGCTCGGCCCCGATGCAGGGCTACGTCCTTCCGGGCGGCGTCGAGCACGCCGCGCGCTGCGGTCCCGAGGGCGCGCTGGTCATCGACGTCTTCCAGCCGATCCGCGAGGACTACCGGGAGCGTGCCGGCGCCTAGCTCAGGTCAGCAGCGGGGTTCAATCTCGGATCGAGCCGCCGCACACGTGGCGCTCGGGCTCGTCCTTCTGGTGGCCGGTGGGATCTACACGCTGGCCACGCAGCCGTGGGACGCGCGCGTCGACGCAGGGGAGGCGGCCGAACAGCTCGTCGAGCTACGCGAGCTGGAGGTTTCGTACACGTGCACGCGTCAGGAGGAGGACGAGACGATCGCGCTCGACGACGTCGACTACGCCTGCACCCCTTCCATCAACGCGAGCGGCGGGCCGCTCTACTGGATCGGTACGAACAGGAGTGAGATCACTCAGATCCTGCCCGCCGGTTGACGAGGGCGGGGGACGTCGAGACGGTGGAGCACATCGGCCGCGAGCGCCTCAGAACGTAATCAGGACGCGGCCGGCGGAGCCGGCGAGGCTCTCCGCGAACGCCGCGTCCACCTCGTCGAGCCCGTAGGTCGGGCCGACGAGGCTCTCGAGCTTCAGGCGGCCGTCTCGCACCAGGCGCAGGAGCCGCGGGAGCGCCTTCGCCGGCGGCTTCCGAGCCGTAGACCGAGCCCGTCAGCGTCTTCTCGGAGTTCGAGAACGCGAGCGGGTCGAGGTCGAGCCTCGCGCCCGCCGGCGGCATGCCGACGAGGACCGTCGTGCCGCCGCCGCGCGTGGACGCGAGCGCCGACTCGGACGTCGCCGGGTAGCCGACCGCGTCGAAGGCCCAGTCGAACTCGTCCGGCGCGTCGAGGTCGTCCGGCGCGCAGGCCTCCGTCGCGCCGAGCGCCGAGCGCGGCCTCCCGGCGCGCCTCCACCGGATCGACGGCGACGATCCGCCCCGCGCCGGCGATCCGCGCCGCCTGGACGCAGAACTGACCCACGCCTCCCGCGCCGATCACGAGCACGCTGTCGCCCTCGCCCACGCCCGCGTTCAGGACGGCGCCGACGCCGGTCAGCGCGGCGCAGCCGAGCAGCGCGGCCTGCTCGAACGGCAGGTCCGCCGCCGAGCCGGCAGCGCCGCGTCGGCCGGAAGCAGCACGCGCTCGGCGAGCGCCCCCACGGTCGTCATCCGGTAGACCGTCTCGCCGTCGGCGGAGAGGCCGGTGCCGCCACCGAGCATCTCCCCCGCGCGGATCGCCGCGCGGAGCGCCGTGCACGCCGTCTCCCGCCCGGCGAGGCACGGCGCGCACTCGTGGCACGCAGGCGCCCACGAGACGATGACGCGGTCGCCCTCGGCCACGGTCTCGACTCCCGGCCCGACCGCCTCGACCATGCCGGCACCCTCGTGCCCGAGCACGATCGGCGTCGGGCCGCACCCACTCTCCGCGAACCACGTGGAGGTCGCTGCCGCAGACCCCGACCGCGGCCATCCGGACGACGACCTGCCCGGCGCCCGGCTCGTCCACCTCGATCTCGCGCACCTCGAAGCCGGCGCCCGGCTCCCGGAAGAGCGCCGCGCGCGTCTTCACGACGAGAGCGCGGCCAGGAGGTCGTCCGTCGTGACGAGCTCGGCGATGTTCGTGAGCGCGTAGGAGACCGCCGCGTGCTGCCACTCGTCCGAGACCGTCGCCGTCGCGTCGGTGACGAGCACGACCTCGTACCCGTGATCGGCGGCGTCGCGGCAGGTGTGTTCGACGGCGAAGTTCGTCCAGGCGCCGCACACGACGACCTTCGTCGCGCCGAGCCCGCGGAGCTTCGTGTCGAGCGTCGTCGAGTTGAAGGAGCTCATGCGCTGTTTCTCGACGACGACGTCGCCCTCACGAGGCTCCAGGCCCTCGACCGGCTTCACACCCCAGGTGCCGCGAACGAGGCCGTCGGCGTCGGCGATGTCGCGGAAGAGCTTCGCGTTCCGGGTCGAGTCGACGTGTCCCGGCTCGTCCACGTGCCAGACGTGGATGACCCGCACGCCCGCACCGCGCGCGGCGTCGACGACGCGACGCGCCTTCTCCACCACACCGTGCCGGGAGGCGAAGTCGGCAGCGCCCGAGTCGGCGAACGCCCCGGCCTCGCCGACCGTGTCGTTCTGCAGGTCGACGACGAGGAGAGTGGTCGCCGCCGGATCGATCGGGTTCACGCCGGGGCGCCGGCTCCGATCGCGTCCAGCACCTGCCCGTACGTCGTCACGGTCGAGACGTTCTGGAGCGCGAAGTTGATCGAGGCGTCGTGCCACTCCGCGTTCATCGTCGAGCAGCCGTCCTCGGGCACGACCATGAAGTAGCCCTTGTCCGCGCCGGTGCGGGCCGTGTGCTCGATGGACATGTTCGTCCAGGCCCCCGTGATGATGATCGTGTCGCGGCCGAGCCCCTTCAGGAGGTTCTCGAGCCGCGTGCCCTCCCAGGCGCTCATCCGCATCTTCTCGACCACGAAGTCGCCGTCCTTCGGCTCGAGCCCCTCGGCCGGCGCCGCGCCCCAGCTTCCGCGCACGAGCGCGTTCCCGTCCTTGACGCCCTCGAAGAGCGGCGCGTTCAGCTTCAGGCCGGGCGCGCCCTCCTCGACGATGTAGTGGACGTGGAGGACGGGGATGCCGGCCGAGCGGCACGCGTCCGCGAGCTTCTTCACGTTCTCGACGACGTTCTGCTCCTGCGCGTGGCCGGGCGAGCCCGATTCGGCGAAGGCGCCGCCCTCGATGATCACGTCGTTCTGCAGGTCCTGGATGATCAGAGCGCAGCGGCTCGGATCGAGCTTGAGGCTCTCGGAGTCGCCCATCGTTCACCTCCGGATGTAGGGCTGCGGCGCGGGGCCGACCTTGACGTCGATGCGGTAGAGCGAGGTCGAGCTCGGGATGAAGACCTGGCGCCAGTCGGGGCCGCCCCAGGTGAGGTTGCCCGTGTTCTCCGGCACCTCGATCGTCCCCAGGTGCTCGCCGTCGGGGCTGATCACCCAGACGCCGCCCGGGCCCGTGACCCAGATGTTGCCGCGCTCGTCGCACTTCATCCCGTCCGGGATTCCTTCCTCGATGACGCCCGAGCCGATGCCCTCGAAGAAGAGCCGGCCGTTCGAGAGCGTGCCGTCCTCGTTCACGTCGTAGACCTTGATGAGCGCGTTCGGCGTGTCGTTGATGTAGAGGAGCGACTCGTCCGGCGAGAAGCAGACGCCGTTCGGCTGCTCGAACTCGTCGCGCCCGACGACGAGCTCGGGCTCGCCGCCGCCGGGCGCGATCTTGTAGACGCCCTGGAAGCCGAGGTCGCGCTCGCGCTCCTCGCCGAAGACCGGCATGCGCCCGTACCAGGGATCCGAGAAGTAGATCGTGCCGTCCGAGCGGACGGTGACGTCGTTCGGGCTGTTCAGCTCCTTGCCCTCGAAGTGCGAGGCGATCGTCTCGCGCGTGCCGTCGGGCTGCTCGCGGACGAGCGAGCTCGTGACGTGCTCGCAGACGAGCAGGTTGCCCTCGGCGTCGTAGGTCATCCCGTTGCACTTGTTGGACGGGTTCCGGATCTCGCGACGCCGTCGGCCTCGCTCCAGCGCCGCCGGACGTCGCCCGGCATGTCGCTGAAGTAGAGCGCCTGCTCCTCGGCGTTCCAGATCGGTCCCTCCGTGAAGGTGAACCCCGTGGCGACCTGCTCGACCTCCGCGTTCTCGTCGACGAGCTCGCGGAGGGCGTCTGACTTCACGCTCACGCCCAAAGCCTGCCTCCTCCTTTCGCTCCGAGACCCTCTCAGGGCGCTGAACCTAACACGCCCCGGCGCGAAAGCGGGCTCAGGCGGTGGCTTCGACGTGGATGCGGCCGGAAGACTCCCGGAGCGGGCCGCCCGAGCGGCTGGCCCGTGTCGCGAGGATCTCGCCGAGGATCGAGATCGCGGTCTCGGCCGGCGTGTCCGCGCCCACGTCGAGGCCGCATGGCCCCGCGATCCGGTCGAGCTCGGCCTCGGGCACGCCGGCCTCGAGGAGTCGCTCGCGCCGCAGCTTCTGGTTCCGGCGCGAGCCGAGCGCGCCGATGTAGAACGCCTCGGTCTCGAGCGCGCCCTTGAGCGCGGGGATGTCGAACTTCTCGTCGTGCGTGAGAACGACCACCGCGGTCTGGTGGTCGGGCTGCACCTGCGCGAGCGCGTCGTCGGGCCAGCGCGACGAGCACCTCGTCGGCGCTCGGCAAGCCGCTCCTTCGTCGCGAACTTGCCGCGCGCGTCGGCGACGATCGTCCGCCAGCCGATCAGCTTCGCCGCGTGGCAGAGCGCTCTCGGCCGTGTCGACGGCGCCGATCACGAGGAGGCGCGGCGGCGGCCCGAAGACCTCCGCGAAGACCTGCGGCCGTCCTCGAGGTCGATGAGCCGTTCCGGCCGGCGCGCAGCACCTCGTCGAAGCGCGCGACGGCCTCGTCGGGCCCTGCCCCGATCCGCTCGCCGGCCTCGGTGACGAGGAGCTCCGAGCCGAGCCCCTCGCCCTCGACGACCGAGAAGAGCACGGCGCGCTCGTCGGTCTCGACGACCCGCTTCAGGCGGTCGAGGAGCTCCTCGTTCGGCGCGTCCACGAAGACGTCGATCTCGCCGCCGCACGGGAGGCCGACGGTGAGCGCGAGCTCGTCCGAGATCCCGTACTTGAGGAGCTGCGGCTGCGCACCGTCGAGCACCTCGCAGGCGTGGCCGAAGACCTCGTTCTCGACGCAGCCGCCGGAGACCGAGCCGGCCATCTCGCCGCCTTCGGAGACGGCGAGCTTGGCGCCGACCGGGCGCGGCGCCGACTTCCGGGTCGCGATCACCGTCGCGAGTGCGACCCGCTCGCCCTGCGCGCGCCAGCGCTCGATGTCGGCGAGAACCTCCCTCACGCTGCGTGCCTCCTCTCGATCTTTGTCACCACGTCCGCCCAGCTCCTCGAGGCTCGCCAGATTGTGCCCGGAGAGGAAGCGGTCGACGTACGGAAGCGCCGCGCGCATGCCTCCCGCGAGCGGCTGGTAGTCCGGATGGCCCTTGAGCGGGTTCACCCAGACGACCGCGTAGGCGGCCCGCGACAGCCGGGCCATCTCGCGCGTGACGAGCTCCGGGTCGTCGCGCTCCCAGCCGTCCGAGACGATGAGAACGACGGCGCCGCGTGTCAGCGCGCGGCGCCCCCAGAGGTCGTTGTAAGTCCTTGAGCGCGTCTGCCGATGCGCGTCCCCGCCGCCCAGTCCACGACCCGCTCGGCCGCGTCGGCGAGCGCCTTCTCGGGGTCGCGCGTGCGGAGCTCGCGGGTCAGACGCGTAAGGCGCGTGCCGAAAGCGAAGACCTCGACGCCGCTCCCCGAGCCGACGACCGCATGGAGGAAGAGGAGCAGCGGGCGCGTGTACTTCTCCATCGAGCCCGAGACGTCGCAGAGGACGACGAGCTTGCGAGGAACCTCCGCTCGGCGCCGGAAGGCGCGCTCGATCGGATCTCCGCCGGTGGCGAGCGAGCGCCGTGCGAGCCGACGCAGGTCGACGACGCGCCCGCGGTGGTGTGGGCGCAGGCGCCGCGAGCGCCGCTGCGGCCGCCGGGAGGCGAGGTCGCGGAGGAGCGCTTCGAAGCTGCGCGAACTCCTCGGGTCGTCATCGCCGCGAAGTCCTTCTCCCGGAGGATCTCGTGCGCACTCCAGCCGATCTCGGTCGTCTCCTCGTCCTCGGGCGGTCGCCGCCCTCCCGGACGTCGCGCCGCGCAGTGCGTTCGCCCGGGCGGCGGAGCGACTGCGGCTCGGAGCCGCGAGCCTCGAGCGCGGTCGGCATGCGCATGAACCACGCCTGGAACGCGCGGTCGAAGGCCTCGATCTCCTCGGCCTTCGTGACGAGCGTCGTTCGGAGCGTCCAGTAGACGTCGTCCGGGCTTGCCGACGTCCACCTCGGCGAGACCGGTCAGCGAGTCGCCGAGCCGTCCGGGGCCGATCTCGAGCCCCGCCTCCCGCAGGCAGCGGCCGAACGTCACGACCTGCGTGACGATGCCGGGCTCGGCCGCGCTCATGCCACCCGGGCCGCCCGAGCTTCCTCCACGAGCCGCACGAGGGCGGTGTCGCGGACGAGCTCGAGGTCCTCGTGGTACTTCAGCACCGAGCCGAGCGTCTCCTCGACGACCGCCGCGTCGAGCTCCTCGCGGCCGAGCGCGGCGAGCGCCTGCGCCCAGTCGATCGTCTCGGCGACCCCGGGCGGCTTCGCGAGGTCGAGGCCGCGGAGGCCACGGACGAAAGCCGCCGCCTGCGCCGCGAGCCGCTCGGGCACGTCCGCCACGCGGAGGCGCACGATCTCGATCTCGCGCTCGAGCGTCGGGTGCCCGATCCAGTGGAAGAGGCAACGGCGCTTCAGCGCGTCGTGGAGCTCGCGCGTTCGGTTCGAGGTGAGCACGACGGCGGGACGGCGCTTCGCCTCGCACCGTGCCGATCTCGGGGATCGTGATCTGGAAGTCCGAGAGCACCTCGAGGAGGAAGGCCTCGAACTCGTCGTCGGCGCGGTCGATCTCGTCGATCAGGAGCACGACCGGCTCCTCGCTCTCGATCGCCTCGAGGAGCGGGCGGCGGATCAGATACTCGGGCCCGAAGAGCTCCTCCTCGGTGACGGTGCCCTCCTGGGCCGCGCGGATGTGCAGGAGCTGGCGGGGGTAGTTCCACTCGTAGACCGCGTGCGCGATGTCGAGGCCCTCGTAGCACTGGAGCCGGATCAGCCGCGCGTCGAGCGACGTCGCGAGCGCCTTTGCGGCCTCGGTCTTCCCGACGCCGGCCTCGCCTTCGAGGAGCAGCGGCTTCTCGAGCCGGCCGGCGAGGAAGAGTGCGGTGGAGAGGCCGCGGTCGGGCAGGTAGTCGGCCCGGCGGAGGCCGGCCTCGAGCTCCTCGATCGTCTGGAACCCCACGGCGGGGAGAGTACCCCGCCAAGCGCGCGCCGATCCTGTCAGAATCGCCGCGGTGGCCGTCGTAACGACTACCGCACCCGAGGTGATCCGGCCGGGGTCGGCGCAGGAGCTCGTCGAGAGCTTCGGCGACGGCGCAGGCACGGTCGTGCTCGCGGGCGGAACGGTGCTCGTCCCGGAGCTCGTCTACCGCCGCGCGCGGCCGCAGCGTGTCGTGCTGCTCCCGCCGGGGCTCGACGGCGTCGCACCGGGAAGGCGGCAAGGTCACGATCGGCGCCGGCGTACGCATCTCCGACCTCCAGGACGGCGACGAGCCGCTCGCGACCGCGGCGCGAGACCTGGCGGATCCGGAGATCCGCGGCCAGGCGACGGTCGGCGGGAACCTCTGCGTCAGCTCCGGCTGAGACGCCGCGCGGCGACCTGCAGGCCCCGCTCCTCGCGCTCGGCGCCGTCGTCCGCACCGCCGGCGCAGGCGGCGAGCGAACCGAGCCGCTCGAGGACTTCCTCGCCGCAGGCCCGGCGGGCCGCGTCGTCCTCGACGTCTCCTACGACGAGGGCGAGTGCCAGACCGGGTACGCGGCGGTGTCACGCCCGCACGCCCACCACTACACGATCCTCGCGGTCGCAGCCGTCCGGCGCGACGGCGAGACGAGGGTCGCCGTCACCGGAGCCGGCCCGACCGCCCTTCGTCTTCCGTCCGCCGAGAGCGGCTCGCCTGCCGACGTCCTGAACGACGTCGACCCGCAGGACGACGCGCTCGCGTCGGCCTGGTACCGCCGCCGCGTCCTTCCCGGGCTCGTCGAGCGCGCCCTCAACGCACTCGCCTAGCTAGGAGAGCCATGCAGCTGACCGTCAACGGAGTCGAGCACGAGGTCGGGAGCCCGCCGCTCACGCCCTTGCTCCACGTGCTCCGCGAGGAGATCGGCGTCACCGGCCCGAAGGCCGGCTGCCAGCAGGGCGGCTGCGGCGTCGTGCACCGTCCTCGTCGGAGGCGAGCCGCGTCGCTCGTGCCTCCTCGCAGTCGCGTCCTGCGACGGCGCCGAGGTCGTGACCGTCGAAGGGCTGGGAACCCCCGAACGCCTGGCGCCGCTCCAGGCCGCCTTCCACGAGCAGTACGGCCTGCAGTGCGGGTTCTGCACGCCGGGGATGGTGATCGCGGCACACGCGCTCCTCGAGCGGAGCCCGAGCCCGACGCGAGCAGACATCGAGGCCGCCCTCGCCGGCCACGTGTGCCGCTGCACCGGCTACGTGAAGATCATCGCCGCCGTCGAGGCCGCCGCCAGAGGCGACGTGTCCTCGACCGAGCAGCAGCCCTCGCTGGTCGAGGACCCGGGCGAGCCCGACGTCGTGATCCGCGGAGCCCCGGCATGAAGGCCGTCGGCGCACGACTCCCTCGCTACGACGGAATCGGCCACGTCACCGGCCGAACGCGCTTCGTCGACGACGTCCGCGTCCCCGGGATGCTCTGGGCCAAGGCGCTGCGTTCCCCGGTCGACCACGCGCGGGATCCGGCTCGACGTCTCGCGCGCCGAGAAGATCCGCGGCGTCCACGCGGTCGTCACGCACAAGGACGTCCCGAAGAACGTCTACGGCCACCTCGAGGCGCTCGGCATCCCGGCCGACGAGCCGCTCATCGCCGAGGACGAGGTGCGCTACAAGGGCCAGCCGATCGCCTACGTCGCCGCGGAGAACGAGGATCTCGCGGCCGAGGCTGTGGACGCGATCGAGGTCGACTACGACGAGCGCCCGGCGCTCTTCGACGTCAGGCTCGCCGGCGACCCCGACGCCCCGGACATCCATCACTGGGGCAACTGGTACCCGCACTTCGAGGCCGAGATGGATCGGCGTCAGATCCGCAAGGGCTCGATCGAGGACGCGTTCGAGCAGGCCGACCACATCGTCTCCGGCGTCTACCGTCCAGCCGCGATCGAGCACTGCCCGATCGAGCCGCAGACGGCCCTTGCGGTTCCCGAGCCGGACGGGCGTCTGACGATCTACTCGGTCACGCAGGCGCTCTACTTCTCGATGGGCGTCGTCGCCCAGCACCTCCAGTGGCCGCTCAACAAGCTCAAGTTCGTGGGCGGCACCGTCGGCGGCGGCTTCGGCGGCAAGGTCGACACGGCGGCGGACACGCCGTGCGCGCTCCTCGCGCTCAAGTCCGGCCGGCCGGTCAAGTGGCGCTGGACGCGCGAGGAGGAGTTCCTCTGCTCGTCGACCCGCGCGCCGTGGCACATGGAGATCGCGGACGCGGTCACGTCCGACGGCTGGATCCTCGGCCGGAAGATGCTGACGCTCCACGATTCGGGTGCCTACGCCCGCTTCTCGCCGTACGGCCTCACGAAGCACAGCTTCCACATCGCAGGCGCCTACACGATCCCGAACATCTACTTCGACGGCTACGTCGTCTTCACGAACCGCGTGCCGACGACAGCCATGCGCGGGTTCGGGGTGACGTCGGTGTCGTTCGCGGTCGAGACGCACATGAGCCGCATCGCCCACGTGCTCGGCCTAGATCCGTTCGAGGTGCGCCTCCGGAACGCGAACCGGATCGGCGACACCTCGGCGAACGGCGTCGAGCTCCCGGATCCTTCGACCGTGCCGACGATCCTCGCGATCGCCGAGGCGATCGGGCACGAGCTCCCCGGCGAGTACCGGGCGATGACGCGCGATCCACGCGCGGGCGACCTGCTCCCCGAGCACCTCGTCGCTTCGGGCGCGAGCTCGAACGGAGGGAGCGGCTCATGAAGCACACAGGGCGCGGCATCTCCGCCATCGAGTACCCGACGGGCATGAACCAGAACGGCGACCCGCTCGCAGTGCTGGATCAAGATCAAGCCGGACGGGCGAGTCGACGTCTTCTCGGGAACCTCCGACATCGGTAACGGGTCGAAGACGATCCAGACGCAGATCGTCGCCGACACGCTCGGCGTACCGTACGACTGGGTCACGCTACGACAACTCGAACACCGACTCCTCGCCGCTCGACACCGGCACGTTCGCGTCGCGCGCGACCTTCGTCGCGGGCAACGCCGTCCTGAAGGCGGCAAAGAACGCGCGCGAGAAGGTGCTCGAGATCGCCTCCAAGGAGCTCGAGATCGACGCCTCCGACCTGGATCTCGTCGACGGTGAGATCGTCGCGAAGGGCTGCGCCCCAGACGAAGATTGGCCTGCCGGACGTGGCCGCGGCGGCGACGTGGGTGCACGGCGAGCTCATCACCGGCACGGGCGCTCACCTGAATCCGTACGCGACCATCGTCGAGCCCGAGACAGGGCGCGTGGACAAGAAGCCGCACGCCGCCGTCTCCTACGCGGCCTGCGCCGCCGAAGTCGAGGTGGACGACGAGACCGGCGAGGTGCGCGTCACGCACCTCTGGCAGTGCTTCGACGTCGGCCGCGCCATCAACCCGTTGCTCGTGGAGGGGCAGATCGAGGGCGGCGCCATGATGGGCCTCGGCCTCGGCGTCCTCGAGGCGGCGTATCCGTACTACCCGAGCGTGGAGCATCGCGGCGGCGAGTTCGGCGCCTACCTCGCGCCCGGCATCAAGGGCATGCCGAAGGTGGACACGATCATCATCGAGAACCCGTCCGAGGACGGCCCGTTCGGTGCCAAGGGCATCAGCGAGATGGCGAACAACCCGCAGCCGCCGGCGATAGCCGCTGCCGTCTACGACGCGGTCGGCGTCTGGGTCACCGAGCTGCCGATCTCGCCGGAGCGGATCCTGCGCGCGCTCGAGGCCAAGGAGAAGGGCGAGTCCGAGCCTCGGCGCGAGGGCAAGCTCGTCGCCTTCGACGAGGAGATCTCGGTGAACAGCGTCGCCGCCGAGAGCTCCGTCTTTCGCTTCCCGCTGCCGACGTGAGCGCGGGCTCGCCGTTCCGGACCTGGAACGAGCGGGAGCCGTTCGAGATCTTCCAGGGAGTGCGGCTGCACGCGATCGGCGGCGAACAGGTGCTGTTGTGCCGGGTCACCTACGAGCCCGGCAAGACCGTCGAGCGGCACGCCCATCCGCAGACGGAACAGCTGATGGCAATCGTCCAGGGGAGCGTGTACGTCGACGTCGGCGACGAGAGCCGGACGCTCTCGGCCGGCGACGTGTGTGTGATCAACCGCGGGCGTCGAGCACGAGCTCCACTCGGAGGGCGGAGTGACGTTCTTCGAGGCGCTGGCTCCGGTGCCGCTGGATCACGTGGAGGACCGGGACGATCTGGTGCTCGGCCCCGACGGCGGCTCGGGCACGTCGAGCGCTAGGCCCACGGAACCAGGAAGGGAGCACCGCATGCCTCTCATCGAGGTCAAGCTCTACGAGCAGCGCGTCACCGAGGAGTCGGTGCCGAAGATCATCGAGGCGCTCACGGACGCGCTCCACGAGTCCTCCGGCGCCGCGAAGGAGCACATCTGGGTCATCGTCGACGGCGTGCCTCCGAAGCACTGGGGCATCGCCGGCGAGCCGGGGGCGTGAGATGCCGACGATCGAGGTGAAGCTCTACGAGGAGCGGCTCACGGACGAGCTCGCCGCGAAGCTCATCGACCGGATGACCGAAGCGATGGTCGAATGCACGTCCGAGGAGCTCCGGAGCCACACGTGGGTGATCGTCACCGCCCCTCCGGCGAAGCACTGGGGCCACGCCGGCAAGCCGGGCCCGATTGCGGGCGTGACGCTTCCCGGAACCTAGGAGGGGTTCCCGATATCGGCTAGCGGTTGCGTTCCCTAGCCCACAGGATCAGACCAATGACCGTGCATGGCAAGGCTAGGGTGAGGAAAATCCACTCGGCGGGGTGACTGACGATGACGCCGAGCGCGAACAGGACGGCTCCGGCCGCCAGGAAGCCGTGGACGAGGTTGCTCGGGTGTCCGATGCGGCAGGTTACGCCGCGAGCGGGACCGCTCTCGCTCTGACGAGCGCCTGCCGCTTCGCTCGCCGCTTAGGGGTAAAACGTCTCGGTGCGGCCGTCGTTGTGCTCGATCACGCACTTACCGTCGCCGTCCCACGAAGAGGAGTTGGCCCCCGGAGTAGTAGAGAGTCTCTGCGAGCACTCCTCCGGACCGCGGTATATGCTCGTCAGCTCCTCGCAGGCGAAGCCCAAGCCGACGAACATCAGAGCGACACCGATCGAAGCGGCGATTAGAAACCACTTCGGCACGCTCTGAGACTAGATCGGCTGTACGCCGCGCGGTCGATATCGCCGATCCGTCCTAGGAGGGATCGGTAGGTAGCTCGACCTCGATTGTGGGCGCGCCGCGCTCGACGGCCTCGCACTCGCGGCGCGTGCATGAGCGTCGTCTTCACGATCAGCTTCGCGCGCGCGAAGTTGTCGAGCGTCGTCGGCACCGGGCCGACGGACTGGCCCAGCGCGTAGCCGGCGGCGTTTCGGCCCATCGCCCGGTACGACTCGAGCGTGTAGAGCGGCGACATGCCGAAGAGCTCGAGGTTGTCGAGCGGCTGGAGGTCGGCGCGATGGATGACCGCGGTGCCCTTCGACTGGAGCCCGATCGCGACGCCCGAGCCTGAGAGTCGCGCGCCGTCGTGGCCGATGAACGCGACGTCGGCGACGCGGCGGACGCGGACGAGGCGCGGCTCGGCGCCGGCCTCGCGGATCCCGTCCGCGATCGCGTCGAGCACCTCGTCGTGCGAGAAGCCCGTTGATCGTCTCGCGCAGGCCGTCGCCGAAGGCGGGGCCGACGGCGACGACGACCTCGCCGTCCGAGGCGCCGGCCGCGGCCGGCTCGCCGTCGACGAGCCCGCGCCCGTCGCCGGCGGCCGTCGCGGCCAGCTCGGACGGCTCGACCTCGTGCGGCAGCGCCTGGAGCCGCTCCCAGCGCTCGCCCTCGAGGCGGTAGCCGGTGCCCGGCCCTTCGTAGAGGTTCGGGTCGTTCGACCGCCGAGTGCACCTCGCCCTCGGGCTCGATGACCGCCGACGTCTGCAGGTAGTCGGCCGAGATCCGCTGGCGCTGCATGCCGACGATCGCCTCGGCGACGTCGACGAAGCCGCGCCGGTCGAGCGCGAGCGCGACGTCGGCGGCGGTGATCCGGTCGGTGAGGACGCGGTCGGCTGCGGTCACGTCGGCGGCGCGGTCGCGATCCGGGAGGTCGGCGCTGTCGTAGCCGTGGCCGCGGCCTCGACCTCGGCGTCCGTGACCGGCGGGAAGCCGAGCTCGTCGAAGACGGCCTGGACTGCGCGCGCCCGCCCGCTCGCGGACGCGCAGCACCTCCTCCTCGGTGGCGGGCTCGATGCCGGCGTCGACCTGCCAGTCGCGCTGGACGGTCAGCCACTCGTCGAGGTCGTCGGCGTCGAAGTTGCCGCCGCCGAACGTGTTGTCGTGGCGCGGCATCACCGAGTAGCCGGAGGTCACGAAGTCCGTCCCCGGCAGGAACTGGCCCATGAGCTTCGCGGTCTTCGCGGATCTGGGAGTGCGAGGCGATGGCGTCGTTCCCGGAGGCGACCTCGAGGTCGAGCCAGGCGGCGAGCACGTTCTCGGCCAGGATCTCGCGCGTGCCGCCCGGGCACGGAGAGCGCGAGCGCGACGCACGAGATCGAGCCGTTCTGGACGCCCTGCGAGCCGGCCGCGCGCACGACCGCGAGGCAGCGCGCCTCGAGGTAGAGCATCGACTTCCCCTCGGCGTGGCCCATGAGCGCCTCCGAGCCGCCGCCCGAGGTGAAGCGCACCTTGACGCCGCGCGACGCGTACGCCGAGGCGAGGAGCGCCTTCGACCAGGGCGTGTCGTCGCCGTCCACGAAGACCGGCTCGGTGCCGTAGACCGAGAGCGTCTCCGCGTAGGTGACGAGCCCCTGGATCGCGAGCTGGAGGTTCCGGCGCTCCTCGACCGCGCACTGCGTCATCACGCCGGGCCGTCCGGTCTGGGAGCCGACGAGGATCGCGATCGCGTTCAGCGGCGCGTAGCGCGAGACGCCGACGGTGGTCTCGATCTCGGCGAAGCCGCGCAGCGCCGCCTCGGCCGCGTCGGCCGCGAGGAGCGCCGGGTTCTCCTTCAGGTTCGTGACGTGCGCCTGGTTGGCCGGGCGGCGTCGGGCGCGGAGCTTCTTGAGCGCGAACATGAGCTCGACCGGATCGAGCATTCCGATCACGCGCGCGAGGCGGGCCGGCGTGAGGCCGCGCGAGAGCCGGACGAGCTCGGCGCGCGGGACGTCGACGTCGACGAGCCGCCGCGCGATCTCCTCGTCGGAGAGCTGCTGCGGCCTCGGCGGCGATCTCGAGGTCGAGGCCGTAGCGGACGACGAAGCGGTCGATGGCGTCGAACTCGGCCTCGGGCGTGCCGTCGAGCTCGACGACGCGGCCGTCCTCGACGACGAGCCTCGGCTCCGGGTCGCCCGGGCCGTTCATCGCGACGAGCCCGAGCTCCGCGTTCGGCGCGACGAGCAGCTCCTTCCGAAGCTCTCGGCGCTCGCGCGACTCGAACCGCTTAGACCGCCTCGGCACGCTCCTCCGTCAGGAAGCCGCGCTCGCGCGTAGGCGGCGCGCGCCTCGCGGACGAAGGCGGCGGTCGCGGTCGCGCCGTACTCGGACTCGAGCCGCTCGGCCCAGGCGTCGAGCTCGGGCGCGGTCGAGCGGTGGGGCCGAAGGGCGGTGTAGACCTCGAGGAGCACGTCGTCGGGAACGGTCGCGAGCTCGGCGGCGCGCTCGAGGTTGGCGGCGAGCTCCGACGCGGCCGGCCGCCCGGGCGACGTCCGCCTGGCGGCGGAGCGTCTCCGCGGTCGCCCGGAGCTCGAGCGGGTCGACGCGCCCGTCGCGGAGCGCGTCCAGCGTCACGTCGGCGAGCGGCGTGCCCGCAGCGGTCGCGACGAGATCGGGACGGCGCGACGCCGAGCGGGTAGTCGGCCGAGGGTCGAAGCTCACGCGCTCATCCTAGGCCGCGGCGACCTGCTCGTCCGCGCATGGCGCCTTCCGGCCGGCATCGCGGACAGCGACGGGGTCAGACCCCGGGGGCGACTGTCCGCTGTACGCATTGTCGGCGCGCGTCTCTTGGCGCCGCCTCGCGTTGCGCGCACCGCGAACGCGCCGAAAGCGGGACGTCGCCGTTCGGCCACGATCGGGTCAGACCCCGGACATGGCCCTTCCGCCGGCACCAGCGGGCCTGCGCGACGGGCGAACGAGTATAAGAACGCAGTGGGCCGGGGCAACGCCTACGACTTCGAGGGCCGCGTGGCGCTCGTGACCGGCGGGGCGAGCGGGATCGGCGCGGCGACCGTCGAGCGGCTGCGAGCCGGCGGCGCCAAGGTGGCGGCCTTCGACCTCCGCGAGGCCGACGGCGCCGACCTCGCGATCGCGGGCGACGTGACGAAGTCCGCCGACCTCGACGCCGCGGTCGAGCGCGTCGCGGGAGAGCTCGGCCGCCTCGACGTCCTCGTCTGCTCCGCCGGCGTGAGCGGCGATTCTCTCCGTACCGTCGACGTGAGCGACGAGGAGTGGAACCGCGTCTTCGCGATCAACTCGAGCGGCGTCTTCTTCGCGAACCGCGCTGCGATCCGGGTCATGGAGCCGGCGGGCTACGGGCGCATCGTCAACGTCGCCTCGATCGCCGGCAAGGAGGGAAACCCGATGGCCGCCGCCTACTCGGCCTCCAAGGCGGCCGTGATCGCGCTGACGAAGGCGATCGCCAAGGACGTGGCGGGCACGGGCATCCTCGTCAACTCCGTCGCGCCCGCGGTGATCGACTCGCCGATGCTCGGCGACATGTCGCCAGGAGCACGTGGACTACATGGTCGCGCGCGTCCCGCTCGGCCGCATGGGCCGGCCCGACGAGGTCGCCGGCGCTGATCGCCTTCCTCGCGAGCGAAGAGCTCGCGTTCTCGACCGGCGCCTGCTTCGACCTCTCAGGCGGCCGGGCCGTCTACTGATGAGCCGCGGCTGGCGGCTCGTGCGCCTACAAGGCCCCGACGGCCCGCGGCTCGGCGCGGTCTCGCCGGACTCTCCAGACCGGATCGAGCTCCTCGAGAGCGCCGACGCGCTAGACCTCCTCGAGCCGGGCGCTCTCGAAGCCGCAGCTACCGACGAAAGCATCGACGGCGTCGACCCGGACACGCTCGAGCCGCCGGAGCCCTGGCGCCTCACCCTCCCCATCGACTGCCCTGAGGTCTGGTGCGCCGGCGTCACGTACGAGCGAAGCCGCGACGCGCGCGTCGAAGAGAGCCGCATCGAGGCACGGGACGCCTACAGCCTCGTCTACGACGCCGAGCGGCCCGAGCTCTTCCTCAAGGACGCCGGTCGCCGCCGCACCGTCGGTCCGGGCGGCAAAATCGGCGTTCGTTCCGACTCGGCCTGGAACGTGCCGGAGCCCGAGCTCGGGCTCGTCCTCGGTGAGCGCGGCGCCCTCCTCGGCGTCACGGCGGGAAACGACGTCTCGTCCAGGGACATCGAGGGTGCGAACCCGCTCTACCTCCCCCAGGCCAAGGTCTACGCGGGCGCCTGCGCCATCGGGCCCGGAGTCCTCGTGCCCGAGAGCTGGGAGGAGCCGTTCGAGATCCGCCTCCGGATCCGGGATGCGGCCGGCGAGACGCTCTTCGAGGGCGAGACCTCGACCGAGCGCCTGAAGCGCACGTTCGAGGAGCTCGCCGAGTTCTGCGTCCGCGACAACCCGGTGCCGGCCGGCAGCGTCCTCCTGACGGGCACCGGGCTCGTCCCGCCGGACGAGTTCACCCTCGAGCCGGGGCACGTCGTCGAGGTGGAAGTCGCCGGTGTGGGCAGACTGGTGAACGAGGTGGCGAAGGCGGAGGAGCTCCTGTGATCGCAAGGCACCGTTCCGGCGCTCCTGACGCCCTTCACGGCGGGCGGGGCCGAGGTCGACCTCGACCTCATGGACGGCCCACGTGGCCTGGCTCGCGGAGCGCGGCGTCGAGGTCGTCTCGCCGCTCGGCACGACCGGCGAGGGCCCGTCCCTCTCGCTCGCCGAGCGGAAGGTGGTCATCGAGCGCCTGGCGCGCCACCCCTCCGGCGTCAAGCTTCTACCGGGCACGGGCTGCACGGCCCTCCCGGAGACGATCGAGCTCTCGCGCTTCGCCGTCGAGCAGGGCGCGGCAGGAGTCCTGGTCGCGCCGCCCTGGTACTACGACGCCACGCCGGCCGGGACGACGCGCTACTACGCGGCGCTCCTCGAAGCGCTTCCCGACCGGTCCCGCGTCTTCCTCTACCACATCCCCGCTGTGACCGGCGTGCCGATCGAGGACGAGACGATCCGCGCCCTCTGGGAGCGCTTCGGCGAGCGCCTGGCCGGTGCAAAGGACTCCACCGGCGATCTGGAACACGCGCGCCACTGGATCGACGAGTTCCCGGAGCTCGCGATCTTCCCGGGCTCCGACGCGCTCGCCTCGGGCGCGCGGGCCTCGGGCGCCGCCGGAACGATCACGCTCCTCGGCAACCTCCTGCCCGAGGAGCTGAACGGCATCCGCGCCGACGAGGCCGTGGAGGAGCGGCAGCGCCTCCTGACCGCGGTCCGCGAGCTGGCGCAGGCCTTCCCCCGCCACGCCGCGGTGAAGTACCTCCTGCACCTGGTCTCGGGCCTCCCCCGCTCCGCCGTCCGCCCTCCGCTCGAGGAGCTGACCGAGGAGCAGGAGAGAGAACTCGAGACCCGATTCGACGAGCTGAGGAGTGAAGCGCATGTCTGAGGTCCTGGAGGCGCCGGCACGGCCGGCGTTCGCGAACCTGATCGGCGGCGAGTGGAGCGAGAGCCGCACCGGCCGCACCTACGAGAAGAGGAGCCCCAACCGGCCTACCGAGGTCATCGGCGAGTTCCCGGCCTCGGGAGCCGAGGACGTCGACGCGGCCGTCGCTGCGGCGACCGAGGCGTTCCGCGGCTGGGCCGACCTGCCCATCGCCCAGCGCGGTGCCTTCCTGACCAGGGCCGCGGCGATCGTCGAGGAGCGCGTCGAGGAGATCGCGCAGGACATGACGCTCGAGATGGGCAAGCCGATCCGCGAGTCGCGGATCGAGGCCGCGCGCGCCGCCTCGATCTTCCGCTACTTCGCCGGCGAAGGCTGGAGGCCGCTCGGGGAGGTCTACGAGCAGTCCGCCACCGGCCAGGCGCTCTACACGGTGCGCCGGCCACTCGGAGTCGTCGGCCTCATCACACCCTGGAACTTCCCGTGCGCGATCCCGGCCTGGAAGCTGACGCCGGCGCATCGCCTACGGGAACACCGTCGTCCTGAAGCTCCCACAGGAGGCACCGCTGACCGGGCTGCACCTTGCCTCGTGCCTCGAGGCGGCGGGACTTCCGCCCGGCGTTCTGAACGTGCTCGTCGGTCGCGGCTCCGAGGTCGGAACGCCGCTCGTCGAGCACCCCGACGTGCGCGCGATCTCCTTCACGGGCTCGGTCGCCGTCGGGCGAGGAAGTTCGGGAGCGAGCGACGAGGCGCGGTGCGCGCGTCCAGCTCGAGCTCGGCGGCCACAACCCGCTCGATCGTCATGCCGGACGCCGATCTGGACAAGGCCGTCGAAGCCGCCTATGCCGGCGCGTTCTGGGCCGCGGGCCAGAAGTGCACCGCGACGCGTCGGATCTACGTCCACGAGTCGCTCTACGACGACTTCCGCGACCGGCTCGTCGCGCGGATCGAGCGCGGCAAGGTCGGCGACCCCACGGACGGCGAGACCGAGGTCGGCCCGGTCGTCACCGAGAAGGCGATGGACGAGATCCTCGCGGCGATCGAGCGCGGCAAGTCCGAGGGCGGCCGCGTCGTCGCGGGCGGCGAGCGGCTCGACGACGAGAGCTACCTCGTCGCGCCGACGCTCTTCGAGGACGTCGCCGACGACGCTTACCTCTCCTGCGAGGAGGTCTTCGGCCCGGTCACGTCTCTCTACCGGTTCCAGACCCTCGACGAGGCGCTCGAGCGCGCCAACGCGGTTGAGTACGGGCTCACCGCGGGGATCTTCACGCGCGACCTCGGTTCGATCCGCCGCTTCGTCCGAGAGGCCGAGGCGGGAATCCTGAAGGTCAACCAGCAGACGCCCGGCGCCGAGGTGCACGTCCCCTTCGGCGGCATCAAGGGCTCAGGCTTCGGGCCGCACGAGCAGGGCCGGGCCGCGCTCGAGTTCTACACGGAGGTTGTGACCGTGTATCAGGATGCCTGAGCGTTTTCTGGTCACCGGAGCGCTCGGCTGCATCGGTGCGTGGATCTTGCGCCAGCTCGTCCGGGAAGGAGTTCCGGTGGCCGGCCTTGACCTCGGTGACGACACCCGGCGGCTCGAGCTCGTCCTGACGCCCGAGGAGCTGGGGCAGGTCGAGCTCATCCAGGCGGACGTGACCGACCTCGAGTCGGTCGAGCGTGCGCTCGCGGAGCACGGCGCCACGCATGTGATCCACCTGGCGGCGATGCTCATTCCGCTCGCCAAGGCCGACCCGCCTCGCGGGGCAGCCGTGAACGTCGTCGGGACGGTTAACGTCTTCGAGGCGGTCAAGCGGAGCTCGAGCGTCCGCGGCCTCGCGTACGCGAGCTCAGCGGCGGTCTACGGCGGCTTCGGGCCGAGTCTCCCGGAGGACGCGCCGCATTCGCCGCGCACCCACTACGGCGTCCACAAGGCGGCCAACGAGGGAACCGCGCGCGTCTACTGGGAGGACGACGCGGTGGGAAGCGTCGGCCTGCGCCCCTACGTCGTCTACGGGCTGGGGCGCGACCACGGGCTGACAGCCGGTCCGACCCTCGCGATGGAGGCGGCTGCCCGCGGGGAGCCGTACCGGATCGGGTTCGGCGGACGCGTCCAGATGCACTACGCGCCCGACGCGGCCCGCGCCTTCGTCGACGCGGCTCGGCGCTCCGAGGAGGGCGGCGCGCTCGTCGCCAACCTCGGCGGGCCCGCGGTGCACGTCTCCGAGATCGTGGCGGCGATCGAGGCGGCTGCGCCCGAGTCCGCCGGTCAGATCACGTTCGACGACGCTCCGCTCCCTTTCCCGGAGGAGTTCGAGGGCGTTGCCCACCCCGCGCCGGTCACACCGCTTCGGGACGCAGTCCGCGAGACGATCGAGCTCTTTCGTGAGCGCGCCTGAGCTCTACACGGCCGCGGTGGCCGACGTCCTCGACTCGCTCGGCCTCGAGCACCACACGTTGCCGCCGGCGATCGGCCCGCTCAGACCCGGGATGCGGCTCGAAGGAACGGTCTTCGCCGTCGAGGGCCGCCCCCACCCCGGCCATGAGTACGAGCCGTCCATCCGCAAGATCCTCCAGATGCTCGGCGACGTCCCGCCGGGCCACGTCCCGGTCTACGCGACCAACGATCACGAGTGCGCCCAGTTCGGTGAGCTCTCCGCGACTGCGCTCGCGGCCAAGGGCTGCCCCGGCGTCGTCCTCGACGGAGGCACCCGCGACGTCGACTTCATCGAGCGCCAGCGCTTTCCGGTCTTCTGCCGGCACGCGACCCCGCTCGACTCCGTGCCGCGCTGGGAAGCGGTCGCGTGGGGCCACGAGGTCGAGATCGGCGGTGTGCGCGTTGCGACCGGCGACTGGATGCTCGGCGACGCGGACGGCGTGGTGGTCGTCCCGGCCGAGCGCCGTGACGAGGTCATCGAGCGCGCGGGCGAGGTAGTCGGAACAGAGAACGCCGTGCGGGATGCCGTCCGCGGCGGGATGACACCGCTGGAAGCGTACGACCGCTACGGGAAGTTCTGAGGCAGGCACCGCTTAAAACGGCCATGGCAGGGGTCTGACCCCCAACATGGCCGAAATGGCCGCGCGCCGAAAGGTCGCCGTGAGCGCCACGCCCGCAGCTAGAGAGGCATCCCAAGCCACCCGTCGCTTCGAGCCGATGCCCCTTAGGGCCATGGCAGGGGTCTGACCCCTGCTATGGCCCTAAGAGACGTAACAGAGACCGTCCGCGGCGGGCGGCGCTGATCGATGCAAAGGCCGCTACGGCAGGTGCTGGCTCGTGCGGAGCCGCGCGGGCGAAAGGGGCGCCGCGGCCACCACGAAGATCGCTCCGAACGCGGCGATCACCCACAGCACCGCTTCGAAGGAGCCCGTTGCGTCTCGCACCGCACCGAGCACGAGCGGTGCCACCGCCGAGAAGGCGTACCCGAAGCCGAGCATCATCCCAGCGAGGGCGCCGACTCGGTCCGGCCGCTCCTCCGCATCGAGCGGGAGCGTCATGACGAGCGGGAACATGCTCCCGACTCCGAGGCCGCCGACCACGACCCAGAGCCACGCGGCGTCGGGCAGCGCCGCGAACCCGACGAGCCCGACGACGAACGCGATCGCTGCGCCGACGAGGTAGGGACGCCGCGACCCGAGCCGATCGGAGAGAAGCGCGACGAGGACGACGGGGGCGACGGTCAGAACGTTGAACACGCCGATGAGCGCGCCCGCCGACGACTCGCTCCAACCGCGCTCCACGTAGGCGTCCGGGAGCCAGGAGTTCAACCCGTAGAACGTGACGCTCATCGTCCCGAAAAGGAGCACGAGCCACCAACCGACTCGGCTACGGAGCGGTGGTAGCGGCGGCCGCTCGGCATCGACGGGCCGCGGCGGATCTCCGCGCGTGAGCACGAGCCACACGACCAGGAGCGCGAGGGTCACGGCCGAGAACGTGACGAGCGACGCGCGCCAGCCGCCCGCAGCGTGAGCGACCGGGACGGCCACCACGGCCGCGATGGCCGCACCGCCGTTGATCCCGGTGACGTACCCGCCCGTCGCAAACCCGGCCCGGTCGGGAAAGCGCTCCTTGACGGCGACCGGCATGAGCGCGCCGGCCAGGCCCATGCCGATTCCGACCCCGAAGGTGAGGACGATGAGGAGCGCGGCGCCGGGCGCGAAGGCGCGCGCGAGCCCGAACACCGCGATGAGCGCGAGGCACGCGGCGATCGCGAGCCGCGTCCCGGCCCGACCCAGAAGCCAGGCCGCCGGAGGAGCGAAGAGCCCCATGCAGAGGATGGGGATCGTGCCGAGGAGCCCTACGACCGCGTGGGAGATGCCCAGGTCCTCCTGGATCTCAGGGAAGAGCGGCCCGACGCCGACGATCTGCGGCCGCAGCGCAAGCGCGGCGAGAAAGAGCGCCGCGAGAGCTCCGGCCCGCGAGCCGGTCAGAAGTCCAGCGTCTCGTAGAAGGTGCGCTCGCGGCTCTCGAGCCGCGGGATCGCGTCACCGACGCCGTGCCGCTGGAAGTGCTCGGAGGCGCCGTGAGCCTCGAAGGCGGCTGTGTCCTCGTACTGCTCGTAGATGAAGAACACACGCGGATCCTCAGGATCGCGGTGCGGCTGCCACATGAGGCAGCCAGGCTCCTCGCGCGTCGGGCCCGCGATCTGCTCGAGTGCCGCCTGGACGTTCTCTTCCTCGCCTTCCTTCGCCGTCCACTTCGCCACGAGCACGTAGGCCATCGGATCTCCTTAGGTCTGGGGAAGGACGACGAGCTTCACGTTGGGGCTCGCGGCCTGCCGCTGCCAGGCGTCGGTGATCCCTGCGAGCGGCACGGTCTCGATGTCGACCTCGATCGCGCCCTTCATGGCGTGCTCGCAGAGTTGCCGGTACTGCGCGGCCAGCTCGTCCCGCGGCACCGCAAAGTTCGTGTAGCCGAGCAGGTCGAGGTTCTTACCGCGGATCGCCCCCGAGCGCAGGTTCGAGTCGGGCCCAGCCGACTGACCGAGGTTCACGATGCGCGCCTTCGGAGCTGCGGCCTCGACGGCCGCTCGGGCCGGCTCACCCCAGAGCGGGTCGAAAACGAGCGTCGGGCCGTCGCCGCCGCAGGCCTCCCGGAACGCCGCCTCGAGGTCGACGCCTTCATCCAGGCGGACGACGGCGTCGGCGCCGCGCTCCCTGGCACGCTCGAGGGCCTGCTCGTTCCGGCCGGCCGCAACGACGCGCCTGGCCCCGAGCAGCCGCGCGGTCTGAATCGCCACGAGCCCCACCGTGCCGGTGGCGCCGAGGACGAGCACGACGTCGTCGGCCCGAACCGGCGCCCGCCAGGCAAGCGGCACCCAGCCGGCGAGCCCAGCCACGCCGAGCGAGGCCGCGAGCTCGGGCGCGATGCCGTCCGGGAACAGGGAACGCCTCGTCTGAGGCGTACAAGGCGCGTTCGGCAAAGGTGCCGTTCCGGGTCGTACCGAGCCCGTCGCCGTGGAGGTAGCCGAGCCGCCCGTCGGGGAGCCTGGCCACGCCCTCGGCGCCGGGCACGTACGGCACGTCCGGGTGCCCTCCGAAGTACCGCCCGGCGCAGACCGCGATGTCGATCGGGTTCAGGCCGGCCGCAACGACGTCGACCGGCTGCCGGCCGTCGGCTGCCTCCGGCTCGGGAACGTCCCCCAGCTCCGGAGGCGTGACCGATCTCCCGGACGACCGCGGCGCGCACGCGCCGATCCTCTCACACGGCCGGCGCTACGCCGGTTACGCGTAGCGGTACGATCTCCTGCCGCTCGCCCGTCTCGCCCGAGCGGACGATCGCGTCGCAGACCTCGGCGGCGCGGTAGCCGTCCTCGAAGTCGGCGCCGTACGGCCGCACGTCGCCGTCGTCCCGGATCGCGGTCAGCAGGTGATGGAGCTCGTGGACGAACGTGTGCTCCCAGCCGATCATGTGGCCGGGCGGCCACCAGTGCTCCCAGAACGGGTGGTCGGCCTCCGAGACCTTCACCGTCTTGAAGCCGCGCGCCCGGTCGCCGTCGGCGCGGAAGACCTGGAGCTCGTTCAGCCGCTCGAGGTCGAACGCGAGCGAGCCCTTCGAGCCGTTGATCTCCCAGACGAGCCCGTTCCGGTGGCCGAGCGCGAGCCGCGTCGCCTCGATCGTCCCGACGGCGCCGTTCTCGAATGCGACCGCGGCCTCGACCGCGTCGTCGACCTCGCGGCCCTCGACGAAGGTCGTCGGCGAGGGCGCTCACGGACGCGATCCCGCCGACGAGGAAGTGTGCGAGGTCGACGACGTGCGCGCCCAGGTCGCCGAGCGCGCCCGAGCCGGCCTCCGACGCGCTTGAAGCGCCACGTGTCGAGGCCCGGGTCGTCGCCCCAGTCCTGGAGGTAGGCGCCGCGGAAGTGCCGGATCTCGCCGAGCTCGCCGGCCTCGATCATCTCCCGCGCGAGCCGGTTGGCCGGCACGAAGCGGTAGTTGAACGCGCACATGTGCTTGACGCCGGTCGCGGCGACGCGCTGCCAGATCTCGAAGCTCTCGTCGGCATCGCGCCCGAGCGGCTTCTCGCAGATCACGTGCTTGCCGGCCTCGGCCGCGGCGATCGACGGCTCCGCGTGGAGGTCGTTCGGCCCGTTGTTGTCGAGGAGCCCGATCTCCGGGTCGGCGACGAGCTCGCGCCAGTCGGTCACGTGAGCGCTCGAAGCCGTAGCGCTCGGCCGCGTTCGCAACCGCCTCCTCGTTCCGTCCCGCGATCGCGACGAGCCGCGGACGAAGCGGCGGCGGCCACGTCATGTACGCGAGCGTCTTCGGAGGGCGTTCGAGTGCGCCTTGCCCATGAAGGCGTAGCCGAGCATCCCGACCCCGATCTCGCCGACCTCGCCGGCCGCGCCGACCGAAGGCGCCGCGCCGACGCCGGTCGCCGGCTCGCTCACTCCTCGCTCCGCTGCATCGCCGCATCGAAGGCGAGCGCGGAGGGCGTCGAAGTCGATCCGCCGGCAGAACGCGACGGCGTCCTGGACGCCCCACTCGCGATCCATGCCGGAGTCCTCCCACTCGATCGAGAGCGGGCCCGCGTAGCCGATCGCGTTCAGGGCCCGGATGAACTCCTCGAAGTCGACGTCGCCGTGGCCGGGCGAGACGAAGTCCCAGCCGCGCGCCTCCTCGCCGAAGTTCAGGTGCGAGGCGAGAATCGAGCGCCGGCCGTCGAGCCGCCGGCGCGAGTCCTTCACGTGCACGTGGTAGATCCGGTCGGCGAACTCGCGCGCGAACGCGGCCGTGTCGAGGAACTGGTGCTCGAAGTGGCTCGGGTCGAGGTTGATCCCGAACGCGGGGTGGCCGCCGATCGCGTCGAGCGCCTTCCTCGTCGTGACGAAGTCGTACGCGATCTCGGTCGGGTGCACCTCGAGCCCGAAGCGGACGCCCTCCGCCTGGAAGACGTCGAGGATCGGGCCGAAGCGCTCGGCGAAGTCCTGGTAGCCGCGCTCGATCTCGTCGAAGTCGTTCGGCGGAAACGAGTAGAGCTGGTGCCAGATCGCCGAGCCGGTGAAGCCGTTCACCTGCGTGACGCCGAGCCGCACCGCCGCGCGGGCCGTGTCCTTCATCCGCTCGGCGGCGCGCTGCCTGCACGCCCTCGGGCTCGCCGTCGCCCCAGACCTCCGGCGGGAGGATCGCCTGGTGCCGCGCGTCGATCGGGTCGCAGACCGCCTGGCCCGACGAGGTGCGCGCCGAGCGCCCAGCACCCGAGCCCGTTTCGCTCGAGCAGCTCGCGGCTGCCGGCCGCGTAGCCGTCCTCGGCGAGCGCGCGGTCGACCTCGAAGTGGTCGCCCCAGCACGCGAGCTCGAGGCCGTCGAGCCCCCACTGGCTCGCCCTGGTTGCGAGCTCGTCGACGGGCAGGTCGGCCCACTGGCCGGTGAAGAGCGTGACCGGACGCGCCATCAGACTGGAGTATCTCGCGTGGTCGGAGACCGCGGGCAGCTACGGGCCGGAGCTCCGCGGGTCAGCATCGGTCGAGAACCCGATTCGCGAGTTCGTCTCAGGTGCCCGCGGCGCGCGTCGATTCGCTAATCCGCATCCGCAGAGGCAGGTGACGACGCTCGTCGTTGACGCGGACCGGCAAGTCGCTAAGAGTGTCGCCCATGATCGATCAGAATCTGACTCAGCGAGCGTTTACAACGATCCTGGAGCACTTCGTGGCGAACGGCCGGGCACCTCATTACGCCGAACTGGCTGAGGATCTCGGCATCGGTTCGGAAGAGGCGCGCGAGGTGCAGCGGGCTGCTGTCGAAGCAGCTCCGATTGCCAGTTGCTGGCTGGCCCATGACACGGATTACATCGAGTCCTGGGCGCCCTTCAGCAACGTTCCAACGCACTACCTCATCAGCGTCGACGGAATCCAGAAGTGGTACGGCCAATGAGGGATGGAATCGCTGGCCGTGCGCTGGCTATTCCCTGGGAAAGAGGTTGTTGTCGAGTCCAGATGCCTGGATTGTGGTGGATCGATCCGCCTGCGCACGCGCGACGAGGAGATCTTGGAGATCCATCCGGAGACGGCTGTCGGGTATATGCCATCTCCGTTCTCCGCCTCGAGAGTGGGTTCCGCCGCCTTCAATTGAGCACGCATGAATCTCTTCCGGTCGGAAGAGCACCTCATTCATTGGCTTCACCATTGGCACGCGGCTGGCGACTACGTGCTGCCGGTACGCGAGTGGGCCAGCGTCTTCAGCGCGCCGACGTTCCGGCGACGTCTCGAGCCTGACTACCTCGCCCGCGCTCCCGAATACCTCGAGGAGTATCGGCGAGCCGTTCAAGCAGCAGGCAAATCCCTTCCTGCGCCGGACAGGATTCTCTCGACGGCGATGTTCACCGACATCGTCGACTCGACGCGACAGGCTGCCAGCGTCGGCGATTCCGAATGGCGCGCGCTGATCAGGCGTCACGACGACATTGTCCGCAGCCAGCTGCACCACTTCGGCGGCAGGGAGATCGACCGGACGGGAGACGGATTCCTTGCCACTTTTGCAAGCCCGGCCAGGGCGATTCGATGCGCGCAGGCAATCGGTGCGGCATTGCAGAGCACCGGCCTAAGCGTTCGGGCCGGCGTTCATTCTGGAGAGTTCGAAGTGATCGGCGACCATCTCGGCGGCATTGCCGTTCACATCGGAGCCCGAATCAGTGCGCTCGCAGGAGCGAACGAGATCCTCGTCTCGCAGACAGTCAGGGACGCCGTGATCGGTTCGGGCATCACCTTCGATGACCGCGGCGCCCACCAACTCAAAGGAGTCCCCGGCCACTGGCAGCTGTACGCCGTAGCGCCCTAACCCGAATTTGGAACGACGCGCACCTTCTGGTTATCAGGCGCGTCGAGGCCAGCAAGCTCGCCGGCCGCGGCGAGGGGCTCAGGTTCCCCCATGCCGGGAAGCGAATCGGCTTCCGCTGGCTCGGGCGCTGGGCGGATAGGGAGCCCTTCGGCCTTCCAGGCGCTGAAGCCGCCGATGAGGTCGGTCGCCCGCACAAAGCCGAGCTCGCGGAGAGATAGCGCGGCGAAGCTCGAGGAGTAGCCATGGGCGCACATGAGGATGACCTCGCGCTCGAGGTCGCACGCGTGTGGGTTTCGAAAGTCACAGTCGGGGTCGACCCGCCACTCGAGCACCGACCGCGGAATGTGAATCGAGCCCGGCACAACGCCCTGTTCCAGGCGGCTGGCGCTCGAGCGAAGGTCGATGATCAGCGCCCCTTTATGCAGTGCTTCGAAGGCTTGCGTCGGAGCGCGTCGGGGCTCGATCCGTGCCCGCGCGGCTACGAGTAGCTCATCGACGGTACGGCGGGTGGCGCGGTGGTCGACGGAGCGATCTCGTTCGGTCCAGTGCGTGAAGGCGATCCAGATCCCGCTCGCCGCCGTGAGGCCGGCCGAAATTGTGATCGCAAGTCCGAAACCGGCTGCGTCGGCCACGAATCCCGCTAGCAGAGCACCGATCGACGAAACCGAAGTCGCGCCAGAAGCGGTAGACGCCGACGAGCCTGCACCCGTTCGACCGGCTGGACGGCGTCGGAGACCGCCGCGATCGAGCGTCGGATAGACGAGAGCGGTTCCGACGCCGAGCAGGATCGCCGCGCCGAGCGCAGGCGCGAAGGCGCCATCCCCGACGACAAGCAAGGCGAGCGCGCCGGCCTGAACGAGCATCCCCGCGACGATCAAGGGCTTGCGGCCCGTGTGGTCGGAGAGCCAGCCCGTCAGGAGCTGGCCCACGCCCCAGACGGCCGGGTAGACGCCGCGACGATGCCGATCTGGTGTCGTACTAGCGCCGTGCGCGGCGAGGTAGAGTGGCGCGAGACCCCAAGCCACGGCGTCGTTCAGATTGTTGACGAGCCCCGCTTGCGAGCAGGCGCGCAAGTACCGGGTGATGAAGAGTGGCTCGGGCGAACGCCGACCGAAGCGTTCCGCTCGACCCCGCCGCCGTGCGCGAGCTGCTCGCGCTCGACATGCCCGGCGGTGTCGCGTACGAACAGGATCGAGACAATCGTCCCGAGCAGGGCGATCACGGTGCCCGAGACCCAGACGAGCGTGCGCGGCGCGTAGGTGGCCGCCAGCGCGCCTGTGGCGAGCGCTGTCGCCGCAACTCCGAGGTAGCCGGCCGACTCGTTCAGCCCGAGCGCGAGCCCACGGCGCCGCGGGCCGACGAGGTCGATCTTCATCACGACGGTCATCGACCAGGCGAGCCCCTGATTGACGCCGAGGAAGAGGTTGGCGGCGACGATCCAACCCCAGCTCGGTGCGAGTGCGATCAGAAGCGGCACTGGAAGGGCGAGCAGCCAGCCGATGACCAGCAATCGCTTGCGCCCGACGCGGTCGGCGAGTCCACCAGCGGCCAGATTCGAGAATGCCTTGGCGATTCCGAAGGCGACGACGAAGCTGAGGATCGCGCTCTTCGAGGCAAGGTCGAAATCGCGCTCGCCGACGAGCGGGAGGACGCTCCGCTCGAGCCCGACCATGGCCCCGACGAAGGCATTCAGGCCGACTAGGAGCGCGAACTGGCCGGCATTCTCGCGAAGGCCGAGCCGGGTTGTCGCCGCGCTCATATCCGAGTCGCGACGACTCCGCGGCGATTCGCGTCGACGATCTCCCGCCTGATCCGCGGGAGCAGGCGGTAGGTCGACGAGCAGTGCTTCGGCGAAGCTCGCCGCGTCGAGGTGGGCGAGAGCCGAGTTGTGGCGGCGTTCGAAACCGATGCTCGAGAACGGATTGCCCGAAAGGCCTCGCCCGCAGACGGAGCCGCCGTAGTGGCTCGGATAGACGAGCACGTGGTCTGGCAGCTCGAGCAGCCGCCGGATCGAGGCGTAGAGCTCTCTCGCCGCCGGCTCGAGATCGCCGCCCGCGTGCAGGTCTGGGCGGCCCACGTCGCCGACGAGGAGCGAGTCGCCGGTGAAGACGAGCCAGGGCTCCTCTGTACCCCGACGCCTGTCGGCGACGAGGTAGGCGTCGTGTGCGGGCGCGTGGCCGGGAGTCGCGAGTGCCCGGACAATGGTGTTCCCAAGCTCGACGATCTCACCGTCCGCCACCGCGACATGCTCGAAGTCGACACCCGCCTCGGCGGGGAGGTACGCCGTCGCTCCGGCCCTCAACGAGTGCCGGAAGTCCCGAAACGTGGTCTGCCTGCACGTGCGTCTCGAAGACCGCACTGATCGGCGCACCAAGGCGCTGCGCCTCCTCCAGGTACTCGTCGACTAGCTCGGCGTGGGGATCAACGACCGCGAGCTCGTTATGCGTGAGGCAGCCGAACAGGTAGCTGCTGCACGCTGTGGGGGCGAAGAGAAATGGCCGCAAGACCATGCTTGCCCCACGGTACGACCGCCTCCTACTATTGGGCAAGGCGAATTTTCCGATACCGCCTATCGCCGTGGCCGATACATCCCTTTCACTCCTCTGGGATACGACGCGTCTTCGCCTCCTCGTTGAGATCGAGCGACAGGGCACCGTCTCCGCCGCCGCGCGGAGCGTCGGAATCGGCCAGCCGACTGCGAGTGAGCATTTACGTCTGCTCGAGGCAGCTGCGGGGCAGCGGCTCGTCGAGCGCAACGGTCGCGGCAGTCGCCTCACCGAGGCGGGAGGCCTGCTTGCCGCTCGGGCCCGCGAGGCGCTCGCGGCCTTGCACGCGGGTGAGGAGGAGCTGGCGGCGCTCGCCGGTCTCGAGGCGGGAACGATCCGAATCGGCGCCTCGACAACGCCGGGTGTCTACCTGCTCCCCGACACGCTTGGTTGCTTTCGGCGCAACCACCCTCACGTCGACGTCGAAGTCGAGATCGCTTCGACGGACGAGATGATCGAGCGTCTGATCGCGGGCCGAGTGCAGCTCGCCCTCGTGGGCGAGACGGAGGTGGATGACCGGGTCGACCTCACACCCTTCCTCTCCGACGAGATCATCGGGATCGCCAAGCCAGGCCTGCTGCCGATCAAGGGAGGGCGAACAAGGCCCGAGGCGCTAGCCGATCACACGCTACTTGTACGGGAGGCAGGCTCAAGCACGCGCCAGACCGCAGAGCGCGCTCTCGGTCCGGCGGGCGCACATCCGCATCGTGTGTGGGAGCTCGATTCGGGCGAGGCAATCAAACGCGCAGCACGAGAAGGTCTTGGTGTCGCTTTCCTCTCGCGCTACGCAGTCGCCGAGGAGATCGAGCGCGGCGAACTCGAAAGCTTTCGCCTGCGTGGATCGGCAAAAATCGGGCGGCGCTTGTATGTGGCGCGGCTTGCGCGACGCCCACTCAGCCCAAGCGAGCGTGGCTTCATCACCACGCTCACGCGTTGCTGCGCGAAGAATGCCGAGTTTGCGGCCGCCTGCGTCGCCTAACGGCTCCTCGGCCCCTCGGCTGAAGACGATGTGGCAGGACGCGCCCTGACCAGTCCACCTCGCCACCCATCAGACACTCCCGCAGTTGCGGGGGTTCCATGGAGCTAGCCGGGCTCGAACCGGCGACCTCCTGGGTGCGATCCAGGCGCTCTCCCAGCTGAGCTATAGCCCCGCGGAGAGGAAGTCTAGCGGGATCTCAGGAGCGCTCGAAGGCGCCGACACCGGGTTTGGACGCCCTGGTCGCGGTCCGTCCACGTAGCTGGTTCCGCGGTCGAGTCGCCCCTGTTGCGCGCGCGACCCGACGCCTCGGTGGCGGCTATCCGACGCGCACGGCTTTGATGGTTGATTCCACTCGCCCACCGGCACAGCCTTGTGCTCGCGCTTCATCAGTCACCTTGATGACCTGAACGCGTTCGCCCCGGAGCGCGGTCGCCACCGACCCCTCGCCTTCCGCGCGAGCCTTCGAGACCTCGAGTCGGACGTCCGTCCTGAACGGGAAGCCTCCTTCGGCGACAATCTCTCCCGTGTCGGTCCGAACACAATCGGCAGCGTCCTTCTCCGTGTACGTGTAGGCGCCGTTTGAATACGTCACCTTCAAGCGAAGGGTGTCCTTCTCTCCCGGTATGCGGATGGCGACTTCCGCATCGCACGGCCCTTCGTCGCAGAGGTGTCGGAACGCGTAGGTGCGGCGGGCCGTCTTCGGGTAGTTCTCGAGCGTCGTTTCCCTGGTCTTGTAGACAGCGGTCCACTTACCATCGAGCCGCGCCTGCTCGCGCAACTCGGCGGGCGAGAGTGGCTCCGGAGCGGTTGACGTCGCATCGCCGGTCGTCGTCTCGCCGGTGTTCGTACCGCCGGTCGTCGTAGCGTCCGCACCCTCTTCGCCGCCTCCATCGCCGCCTCCACAGGCGGACAACGCAAATACAAGCATGGCGAGCAGGCTTGTCGCCGTCAGTGTCCTCTTCATGCCGCAGACCCCTTCGCAGTAGCGCGTCGATCGCAAGCGCGTCGATCGCGACTCGAGTCTCGCAGATCGTATGGGGGGTGTACAAGCAGCCCACCCTGAGCGAGACAGAATGTGGGGCGAGGCCGCGAGCTCTGGCTGGTCGGGACTCTGCACCGTGATATAGAGAGCCGCCTTGCCGTGCACCGCTGACGCCGCCTCCGCTGCTCGACTGCGCACGGGTGTGCAAGGGCGGTCGCTTTCGCCGGACCCCTTGAGCGCAGCGTGACCGCCACGGCTACCTCGCCCGCGCTCCTCGCGATGCGCGGGATCGTCAAGGAGTTCCCCGGCGTCCGGGCCAACGACGGAGTCGACTTCGAGCTGCGGCGCGGCGAGATCCACGCGCTGCTGGGTGAGAACGGCGCGGGCAAGACGACCCTCATGAACATCCTCGCCGGTCTCTACCGGCCCGACGCGGGCGCGATCGAGCTCGCCGGCGAGCCCGTCGAGCTCAAGAGCCCGCGGGCCGCGATCGATGCCGGCATCGGGATGGTGCACCAGCACTTCCGGCTGATCGACCGGTTCACCGTGGCCGAGAACGTGACGCTCGGCTGGCACGCCCCGCGCGCGCTCCTCTCCCCGCGCCGGCTCGAAGGCGAGATCGCGCGCCTCTCGGATGTCTACCGAATGGCGGTCGACCCCAGCCGGCCCGTGTGGCAGCTCTCGGTCGGGGAGCAGCAGCGGGTCGAGATCCTGAAGAACCTCCATCGGGAGGCGAACATCCTGATCCTCGACGAGCCGACCGCGGTGCTCACACACCAGGAGGCGGAGGAGCTCTTCGCGAGCCTCCGCTCCATGGCGGCCGAGGGGCGCGGTGTCGTCTTCATCTCCCACAAGCTCCGCGAGGTCGAAGCCGTGGCCGACCGCGTGACGGTGCTGCGCCACGGCCGCGTGACCGGCACGGTCGCGGTCCGAGACACGTCGCAGGCCGAGCTGGCGCTGCTCATGTTCGGCCACGAGGTCGCCGAGACCAGGCGCCCGCCCGGGCCTGCGGTCGGCGCTGAGGTTCTGCAGGTGGACCGCCTCGAGGCGCGTGACGAGCGAGGCCTTCCTTCGCTTCGGGGTGTCAGCCTCGAGCTCCGCTCCGGCGAGATCCTCGGCATCGCGGGTGTGGCCGGCAACGGTCAGGTCGCGCTCGCGGAAACGATCATGGGCCTCCGGCCCGCCACGGCCGGAACCGTGCGCTTTCGCGGCGCGGACATCACGAGCTGGCCGGTGGCACGAAGGATCGACGCCGGCATCGGCTACTCGCCCGAGGACCGGCTACGCCACGGGGTCGCACCCTCATTGTCGCTCGTCGACAACCTCGTCGCCAAGGCGTACCGAAGCGCGCCCGTGGGCGGCCGCTTTCTCGTCGACCGGCGTGCCGCTCGCCGCCTGGCGGAGGAGCTCGTCGAGCGCTTCGACGTACGCGGGGGCGAGCTCGACGCCCCCGCCGCCTCCCTCTCCGGCGGGAACCTCCAGAAGCTCGTTCTCGGCCGCGAGCTCGCCGCCGACCCGCCGCTCCTGATCGCGGCGCAACCGACTCGGGGACTCGACCTCGGCGCCACCGAGGCGACGCGCGGACTCCTGCTCGAACACCGGAACCGCGGCCGCGCAGTCCTCCTGATCAGCGAGGACCTGGAGGAGCTCCTCGCCGTCTGCGACCGCATAGCGGTCATCTACGAGGGCACGATCACCGGAACGTTCGGCGCCGAGGAAGCGGACATCGCCCGCCTGGGCCTCCTCATGGCCGGCAAGGACGCGGCGGCGTGAGGAGGGCTGCCGAGCTCCTCCGGAGCGCCGCAATCCGGCTCGCCGCCGTCGGACTCGGGCTTGTCGTCGCTGCCCTCATCCTCGCCCTGATCGGCGAGTCTCCGTGGGAATCTCTCCGAGCGCTCCTCGAGGGCGCGTTCGGGAACGAGTTTGCGCTCGGGCAGACGCTTCTGAAGTCGATCCCGCTCGCGCTCACCGGGCTGGCCGTCGCAGTGTGTCTCCGCATGCGCCTCTGGAACATCGGCGCCGAGGGACAGCTTCACGCGGGCGCGATCGGGGCGAGCGCGGCGGCGCTCTGGCTCTCCAGCTGGTCGTCGCTCGCGCTCGTGCCGACGATGATCGGCGCTGCGATGGTCGCGGGAGCCTTCTGGGCCGCGCTCGCCGCGATCCCGCGCGCCCTCTGGGGCGTGAACGAGATCATCACGACCCTCCTCCTGAACTACGTGGCCATCCTGGCCGTGGCCTGGCTCGTGACAGGCCCCTGGCGCGGGGAGGGGAACTTCCCCGTCAGCGACCCCTTCCCCGCGGCGAGCAGGTTCCCCCTCCTCGGGTGGACCGTCGTCCATCTCGGGATCGTCATCCCCGTCGTCCTGGCCGCGGCGCTCGTCTTCCTCTTCGCGCGCTCGCGCCTCGGCTTCGAGGTGCGGATGATCGGTGCAGGCCCCGAAGCGGCGCGGATCGGAGGCATGTCGGCGACCCGCAACATCCTCGTCGTCATGCTGATCGCCGGCGCGATCGCCGGCATCGCGGGCATGGTCGAGGTCTCCATGAGCTTCGGGCGCCTGCGGCAGGGGATCAGCCCCGGCTACGGATTCATGGCGATCGTCATCGCGGCTCTGGCGGCGGGGAGCTTCTTCGGAACGCTCTTCGTCGCGTTCCTCTTCGGCGGCTTCATCGTGGGCGGCTTCGCCCTCCAGACACTCGGAGTCCCCGCCTCCTTCGTGCTTCTGCTCCAGGGGGTCATCCTCTTCGCCGCCCTGCTCGGCACCTACGTGGCCGGCCGGCGCCTCCTGCCCTTCCGAACCCCCCCGATCACGGTCGGTCCGGCCCCGGAGGAGGAACCGTCGAGACCCTGATCACACTCCTCACCGCGGCCGTCGCCGCGGGGACTCCCCTTCTCTACGCCGCGCTCGGCGAGACGGTTGCGGAGCGCGCCGGCGTCATCAACCTGGGGATCGAAGGCACGATGCTCGTCGGCGCGGCCGTGGGCTTCGTCGCCATGAACGCGACCGGGTCACTCGCCCCTGGAGTGCTCGCCGCGCTCGGAGCGGGCGCCCTCGCTGCCTCGGTCCACGCCTTCTTCGCGGTGACGCTCCGGGCGAACCAGATCATCTCGGGCCTCGGGATCACCATCGTCGGCACCGGCCTCTCCGCGCTCATCGGACGCTCGGTCGTCGGGGTCCCGGCCGAGGCGCGCTTCCGCGACGTCGACCTGCCCGGGCTGGCCGACATCCCGTGGCTCGGCGAGATCTTCTTCCAGCAGCACGCGCTCGTGTACGCCGGCTTTGTCCTCGCCCCACTGGTCTGGTGGCTGCTCCGCCGCACGCGGCTCGGGCTCCACCTGAGGGCCTGCGGGGAGAATCCTGCGGCGGCCGATGCGATGGGCGTCTCCGTGAGCCTCTATCGGTACGGGGCGGTCATGTTCGGAGGCGCGATGGCGGGTCTCGCCGGCGCCTCGCTCACGCTCGCCGAGGTCGGCAACTGGACGGAGAACATGACCGCCGGGCGCGGGTTCATCGCGCTCGCGCTCGTCATCTTCGCCACGTGGGATCCGCTCCGGGTCCTGCTCGGCGCCTTTTTCTTCGGCGCCCTCGACGTCCTCGCCTTCCGCGCCCAGATCATCGGCGTGGACGTGTCGGCGACGATCCTCGGGATGATCCCCTACGTCGCGACGATCCTCGTTCTGATCGCGGTCACCGTCCTCGGCGTGCACCGCCGCCTGGGCGCGCCCGACGCGCTCGGCGAGCCGTACGCCCGCGGCGGCTAAGCCACCGGATCAGCGCTCGAGCTGGGCGTCCAGGTCGGCGAGCTCGCGCTCGAACTCCTCGCGGAGCGCCCGCTTCTCGTCGTCAGGAGCCCAGGAGCCCTCGATGCCGTTCATGACGAACTCGCGCACCTTCTCCGGACCCCAACCGGCGGCCTCGACCATGCCGACGTACTCCGTCCCGATATCCGTGTGGAACATCGGCGGGTCGTCCGAGTTGATCATGATCGTGAGTCCCTCGTCGACCATCTGCCGGATCGGATGCTTCGTCAGGTCGTCGGCCTCGAAGTAGCAGACCGCGGTCGCTGTCGGGCACACCGTGTAGGTGATGCCCTCGTCGCGGGTTCGCTTCACAACTTCGGGGTCTCCGAGGACGTGGTAGCCGTGGTCGATCCGCTCACAGCCGAGCAGGTCGAGACAGGTCGTGATGTTCTCGGCCGGAGCGTCCTCGCAGGCGTGGGCGGTCAGACGCAGGCCGCCTTGCTTGGCGAGCTTGTAGGCCTCGACGAACTTCTCGGGCGGGTCGGGCGCCTCCGCCCCATCCATGCCGAGGCCGATGAGCTCGTCGCGCCGGTGCTCGAGGACCTGCTCGACCATCTCGCGGGCCACCTCCGGCGGATCCTGGCGGTAGACGTCGGCGATGAGACGGCACTCGACGCCGAAGTCGCGCTCCGCCTCATGGACGCCGTCCACGAGCCCGTCGACGACCGTCTTGTACGGGATGCCCCGGCCGGTGTGGAGCGTCGGGTTGAAGAACATCTCGCGGTACTTGAGGTTCCCGAGCTTCACTCCGTCCTCGATCGACTCGTACGCAGCCCGTGCGAAGTCCTCCTGGTCGCGGAGGGTCGACGAGACCATCGCGAAGATCTTCAGGAACTCGTAGATCGAGTCGTAGTCGTAGAGCCGGTCGGCGTCTTCGGTGGGGAGCTCGACGCCGTGCTTTTGCGCCAGGTCTGCGAACGTCTGCGGGCGCACCGTTCCCTCGAAGTGGCAGTGCAACTCGACCTTCGGGACGCGGCGCAGGTACTCGGAGTAGTTCAACGCCCGTACCTCATCCGGGGAGCTTGCCCTCGACGCCCTCGACGAACCAGTCCCAGGTCACGAACTGCTCGAAGCTGACCTCTTCGCCCTCGGGGATCCGCACCTCGCCCGACTGGTCTGCGATCGGGCCGACGAACGGCTGGAAGGACTCGTCCTCGAACCCGGCCACCATCTCGTCCACCTCGGCGCGCACGTCCTCGGGCACCGAGTCGCCGTAGGGCGCGAGCGTGACGACCTCCTCGGCCATCGGCCCCCAGTAGTCGTGCGACTTCCAGGCGCCGTCGATCGCGGCCTGGACGCGATCGGCGTAGTACGGGCCCCAGTTGAGGACGATCGCCGAGAGGAACGCGTCGGGCCCGAAGCGTCCCATGTCGGAGTTCCAGGTCGACGCGAAGACGCCCTCGTGCTCGGCCGCTTCCTCGAGAACCGAGGGACTGTCGGTGATGCCGAAGAGGACGTCGGCGCCCGCGTCGATCAGGCCGCGCGCGGCCTGCTTCTCGGTGGGCGGATCGAACCACGTGTTGATGAAGACGACCTCGACGGTCGCGTCCGGGTTCACGCTCTGCGCGCCCAGCGCGTACGAGTTGACGTCCCGCACGATCTCGGGGATCGGGAACGACGCGACGTAGCCCAGCTTGTTCGACTTCGTCATGTGGCCTGCGATGACGCCGAGCAAGTACGCCGGCTGCCAGTGGTTCACGAAGTACGTCGAGACGTTCTCCGCGCGCTCGAGACCCGTGGCGTGCTCGAAGACGACGTCGGGGTACTGCTGGGCCTTCTGCAGCACCGTGTCGCCGTAGCCGAAGCTCGTCGCGAAGATCATCTTGGCGCCGTCGGCGACGAGCTGGTCGATCGCCGGGCCCGAGTTCGCCTCGGGAACCGAGTCGATCGCGATCGTCTCGACGCCGTCGACGTTCTCTTCGAGGAACTTCCGCGCCTCGTCGTGCTGGAACGTCCAGCCGTGGTCGCCCGGAGGCCCGATGTAGATGAAGCCGACCTTGAACGCCTCGCCGTCGCCCGGCTCCGGCTCGGTGGCGGCCCCGGTGTCACCTCCACCGGAGGAGTCGGTTTCGTCGTCACCCCCGCAGGCGGCGAGACCGAGCGCGAGCAGCAGGGCGGCAAATACGGCGATGAGCGAGCGCGACATCGATCCTCCAGGGGCAGGTGGCCGGACGTGCCGATTATGTCCGCGTCCCCGGCCGGGTTGCAACCGCGGTCTCGTTGCGGTGGTTCCGCGGCCGCGCGCGGCCCGGACTAGTCGTCGTTACGGATCGTGCCGACCGCGGTCCCGTCTGCGATCCGGGTGCCTCTCGGGGCGGAAAGGACGAGCGTCAGTCGCTCGTTCGGCTCGCTCTTCCGGTCGCCCTTGACCGACACAGCAACGGTACGCCGGGTCGCGCCGGGCTCGAAGGTCAGCGTGCCCGAGCGCGCTGCGAAGTCTCCCGGAGCCTTCGCGGTGCCCTCGCGGGTTCTGAACGAGACCGTGACCGGATAGCTGACGGGCGCCGAGAGGCGGAGCGTGAAGCTGAGTGACTTCGTGCCGCGGTTGCCCTCGGTGACGCTCGCGTCCGCGATCCGAAGCGTCGGGAGCCTCACGACGACGGAGAGCCTCGTCCGGTCCGTCTGGCCGTCGTCGTCCTCGACGGTCAGGACGACCTCGTGCGTCCCCGCTCGGTTGAACGCGTGCTGAACGCTCTCGCCCGAGTCGGTCGCGCCGCCGCCGAAGTCCCAGCTCCAGAGGGCGAGGGTGTCCCCGGCTGCGGCCGTCGAGCCGCCTCCGTCGAACGTGATCGGCCGGCCGCGGAGGGCGCTCGGCGGCGTCGCCGTAGCGGTCGCCGTCGGAGCGCCCGGCACGGCCTGGGCCACCACCGTGCCGGTCATGCTGGGGTGAAGACCGCAGATGTAGTCGAACTCGCCCGGGTCGTCGAAGACGCGGAGGTACGTGTCGCCCTCGGCGAGGAACCCGGAGGTGAACCCGGCGAAGTCGACGGTGTGCTGGATCCCGTCGAGGTTCGTCCACTCCACGCTCTCGCCCGAGTCGATCGTGACCGACGAGGGGTTGAAGGCCGAGTGCTGGATGTCGACGCTGCCCGGCGCTGCGTCCGCGGCCGGTGCGGCCAGGGCGAGCCCGACGAGGCTCGTCGCGATTGGCGCCCGGATGCTTCGCATGCCCAGCACGCTACTCCGCATCCCGGTACGGGGTACGTGCCGGAACGGATTCGGGCGCCGCTAGGATCGAGCCGAACCCGAGGAAAGGATTAGCTGTGCCTGGTCTCATGAACCGGGCCTCGACGGTCGTCAAGGCCCGGATCTCGAAGCTCCTCGACCGTGCCGAGGATCCCGTCGATCACGCTCGACTACTCCTACGAGAAGCAGCGCGAGCTGCTCGTCAACGTCAAGAAGGGCATCGCCGACGTCGTCACCGCGAAGAAGCGAACCGAGCTCCAGAGCCAGAAGCTCGAGGGCGAGGTCGCCAAGCTCGAGAGCCAGGCGCGACAGGCGCTCTCGTCCGGCCGCGAGGATCTCGCGCGGACGGCGCTCGAGCGCAAGGCAGCCGTCCAGCTCAGCTCCAGTCGCTCGACCAGCAGGGCGCGCAGCTCGAGGCGCAGCAGGAGAAGCTCATCGAGTCCGAGAAGCGCCTCGCCGCCAAGGTCGAGGCGTTCCGGACGCAGAAGGAGACCATCAAGGCGCAGTACTCGGCCGCCGAGGCGCAGGTGCGGATCGGCGAGGCGGCGACCGGGATCGGCGAGGAGATGGCCGACACCGGGCTCGCGATCGAGCGCGCGCGTGACAAGACCGAGCAGATGCAGGCGCGCGCGGCCGCCGTCGACGAGCTGACCGAAGCCGGCACGCTCGAGGACTTCACCTCCGATCAGACGCAGCTCGACCGCGAGCTCGCCGAGCTCACGACCTCGAGCCAGGTCGACGACGAGCTCGCGAAGCTGAAGGGCGAGCTCGGCTCCGGCGAGAAGCAGAAGGAGCTGGAGCAGTGATCGTCCGGCTGATGGGCGAAGGGCAGTACCAGGTCGACGACGACCTCCGCGAGGAGCTGAACCGCCTCGACGAGACGGCGCTCGAGGCGCTCGAGGCAAACGACGAGGAGCGTCTCGACGCGATCCTCGAGCAGATGGCCGAGCTCGTCCGGAGCCGCGGCTCGGAGCTCCCGCCGGAGGACCTGCACCCCTCGGACGCGATCATCCCGCCCGGCCGACCTGACGCTCGAGGAGACCCGCGAGCTCATGTCCGGCGAAGGGTTGATCCCGGACTTGCCGGGGGCCTAGCGGCTACTCCAGCGGGGCGTCGAAGAGCCCGAGCCAGCGCTCGAGCTGGGGCTCGATCGGGAGCTCCTTCTCGAGCTCGTTCTTGAGGCGGAGCTCCTCGGCGTTGTCGCGGTTGTGGTCGCCGTCGGTCGGGATGAACGGCCAGAACGTGCCGGTCTTGTAGCCGTAGACGAGGAACGTCTGGCCGGTCCGGGTCCTTGCCGCCCTCGAAGGCGAAGAGAGCGGCGAGGAGCTGCGCGCCGAACCCGCGCGAGTCGAGCTCGGTGCTGACGAGGTTCACGGTCGTCACGAGATCCTCGAAGTCCGGATCGCGGACGACGAGCCACTGGAAGCCTAGGGAGTCGCTGCGACGGCGAACCGTGGCGCCCGTGCTCTGCGCCGTCACGCCGAGGAGCTCGTCGATCTCCTGCTCCGCCCGCGCGAACTCTCCTGCCGAGAGCGGCTTGAAGCAGACGGCCGCGACTCCGGCCGGCTTCAGGCCGAGCTCGGTCTCGAGCGTGATCTGCGCGGTCGAGAGCGCAAAGAGCCGGTCGAGCTTCGCGCCCTTGAGCTTCTTGCGGCCGAAGAGGACGTCGGTCAGACCCACGGCCGCAGCCTAGCCGCGCGTCGGCCCTACGACGGCAGGGGGCGCCCCATCTCGCCGGCGATCTGGGCGAGTCGGGCGAGGCGCTTCTCGAGCGGCGGATGCGTCATGAAGAGCTCCGCTGCCAGCCTTCTTCACGCCTGCGGGGAAGATGAAGAACGCGTTCATCCCGGCGACCTCGCGGAGATCGCGGTTCGGAATTCGCGTCATCTGGCTCGCGATCTTCTGGAGCGCGCTCATGAGCTGCTCCGGCGCACCCGTCAGGAGCGCCGCGCCGCGGTCGGCCGCGTACTCGCGGTAGCGCGAGATGGTCATGATCAGGATCCAGCTGATCACGTAGGTGAGCAGCGAGACGACGAAGAGAATGAGCCAGATGGGAGCGGAGTTGTTGTTGTCCCGTCCGCCGCCCATCATCCCGCCGAAGAGCCCGAAGCGCATGAGCAGCGCGGCGACCATGGAGAAGAAGCTCGCGATCGTCATGACGGCGACGTCGCGGTTCGAGATGTGGGTGAGCTCGTGGGCGAGGACGCCTTCGATCTCACGCGGCTCGAGCCGGTCCCAGAGACCCTGGGTCACAGCCACGACCGACTGCTTGGGGTTCCGTCCGGTCGCGAACGCGTTCGGGATGTCGGTCGGAATGACCGCTACCCGCGGCATCGGCAGGTCGCCCATCGCCGCCAGGCGCTCGACCATGGAGTGCAGCTCGGGCGCCTGCTCGCGCGTCACGACCTTCGCGCCGGAGGCCGCGAGGGCGATCTTGTCCGACGTGAAGTACTGGAGAAAGGCGAGCCCGGCCATGATCACGATCATCGCGAGGTCGAGCGAGAGCTCGAAGAGCTGGATCAGGACAACGAAGAAGACGACGTAGAGCGCCCCCAGCAGGAACATCGTCAGGAACATTCGCGTGGACAGGCCACGGTCGCGTCCAAAGGCACTGCGTTTCATCTCTTGCTTCAGCTCCTCGAAAAGAAGGTGGGATCGATGGTCGAATTGTACCCGCGGGACAGCGGGCCGACGCGCCTCTCACCCGCAGGAGCTGCGGTCGCGATCGAAGACTCTGCGGGCCAGCGCGACCGGGCCTTGCTCGATCCGGAGCGAGAAGTCGCCCGCCGCAGAGGCCTGGAGGACGGTCATCCCGTCCGCCGCTCTCGTCACGCAGATGCTCCCGGAGGCGATGACCCAGTAGGGCGTATGGCGGACGGCGAGCCTGTACGTGCCGGGCTCTTGGAAGCGACCGTCGATCCGGTCGTGCTCGAAGCGGGAAAGCGACGCGCCGGCGGGCCCGGAAAGCATCGGGGTCGCTCCGGGCAGCTCGTAGACCGTCGCGGTTTCGGCGCGTAGAGCCACGCGGAGGCCCGAGCGCCCGGAGCTCAGCAGCTCTGCCTCGGGCGCCGCCGACTTGCGGTCGAGCTGCGTGTCCGGCAGCACGACGTAGCGGATCCCGAGCTTGTGGAGCCAGGCCCGGTACGTCTCGGCAGCGAGCGTCTCGGTGTAGAAGAGCTCGTTCTCCTTGATGTCGATCTGGCGGTACCAGCCGCGCGCGAGCGGGAGGCCGGCCTCGGGCACCCAGTAGGCCTCCCAGTGGTCGCCGGTGGGAACCACCTCCACGCGGTAGTCCTGTCCCGAGCCCGCGCGGACGAACTCGAGCGCGGGAGCCCAGAAGCTCTCGTGCTGCGGCCTCCCGTCCGTCCGGTAGGGGATGACGGCGACGTACGGGACGAGCAGGTAGGCGAGCGACGCGGCGAGGGCGCCGGCCGCCAGCAGGCGCGGCCGGAAGCCACTCAAGAACGCGGCCAGGAGGACGAGCGGAAAGACAACTCCCCGCAGCCGCGTGATGTTCTCCCCGACGGGCGAAGGCGCCAGGTAGAGGAGCACGCACGCGCCGGCCCAGAGGAGCAGGAAGACGCCGAGAACTTGCCCGCGTCTCGACCTGAGCGCGATTGCCGAGCCGAGGGCGGAGACGACGAGGACCACGAGAAGCTCGACGGCACGGAACGGGTACTCCACGTCGTCCGGGAAGAGCCAGACCACGAAGAGCTGTGCCGCCGCCGCGGCCACGAGCCCGGCTCCCACGAGGACGACCGGCCGGTCGAGCCGCCAGCGGACGACCGCCACTGCCGCAAGAGCCAGGACGAGGAAGACGAAGGCCAGCGGGCTGAAGCCGACGGTCAGGTAGCCGCCTAGAACCGCAAGCCACGGGCGGCCCGACTGGAGCGCCAGGAGCGTTCCGACGAGCGCGGCGAGTGCGACCGCGTACGAGTAGGTTCCGGTGAAGACGGGCGCGCAAGCAGCGACAGCGAACGCGCGCGACGGCCAGCGTGCCGCCTCTCCCCACTCCCTGGTCGCGAGTGCCGCGAAGAGCGCCGCAGCTGCGACCACCCCTGCGAGAACGACAGGGGTGTTCCCGACTAGCGCGGCCGGCAGGTAGTAGAGGAGGCTGTAGGAGCTGAACGGGTAGTGGCCCGCGTACCAGAGGTTGTCCCAGACGAGGGCGCCCTCGCGCGCGAGGAGTACGCGGTACAGGTGCGCGGGCTCGTCTCCCCCAGGCGGCCCGAACGCGGCGAGCAACCCTCCGACTGCGCCCGCGATCAGCGCGGCAAGCACCGCCTCGCTCCGAAGGAGAGCCGAGAGGGGCGAGTCCCGCGGGCGGAGCCGGACCGTGCCGGCCGGCTCGGCCACCTCCATCCGCTCGGCCATTGCGGGAGGATAGTTACGGTCTGGAACCGCTCGTGAACAGGCTCTTCGTCCTCTCGCTCGCCGCCCTGGCGCTCTGGGCCGGTGAGGCTCGCGCGCAGAGCCAGGTGCTCCCGGTGATCATCGTCCCCGGCCTCGAGCTCGCAGACCTGCAGGCGCTCGAGAAGCGAGGCGCGGTCGGCATGGTCGTCCCGGGTGCGGGCCCGACGACGAGCGGAGCTGACGCGCGCGCGGCGCTCGTCCGAGGAGAGGTTCGGAACTCGCTGCGCGGGGGGCCGCCCTCGGGGCCGGTGCTCATCGAGCTCGCGACCGCCGCCGAGGTACCGCGCGGCGGGCCGGCGATCGTTCTGGGGCTTCCGGCGGGCGGCGAGCAGGCGAACGACGAGCGCTATCCGATCGCGGTGCTCGGCGGGGACTTCGAGGGCCTCCTCGTCTCCGACTCGACGCGCATCCCTGGGCTCGTGTCGATCGCCGACGTCGCTCCGACAGCTCTCGGCCGTGAGAACAGCCTCACGTCGCAGGGCAGCGAGGACGCCTCGGCCGAAGTGCTCGAGCTCGACGCGCGCATCCGGGACAACCGGGTGTCGGGGGTGGCGGCGACCCTACTCGCCGCTCTCCTGCTCCTCGTCCTGGCCTGGTTCATCCCTCAGGCTGCGGTGCTCGGCTTCTCGGCCGGGCTCGCGGCGAACCTCGTCCTGGGAGCCGCGGGAATCTCCGAGCCATGGGTCGTGATCGCGGTGATCGGGTTCGCGATCGCCGTCGGCGCGCCGCTCGTGGCGCGGGTGACGGAAGGTGAAGCGGAGGTCGGGCTCGTGCTCGCGGGGGTCGTCGTCGCGTACCTTGCGGCGCTCGGGCTCGACGGCGCCTCCGTCTCGCTCTCGCCGCTCGGGCCGACGCAAAACTCGCGGTTCTACGGCTTGTCGAACCTGCTCGAGACGCTCCTCCTTGTTCCGGCGCTGGCCGGAGCCGCGCTCCTCACGCGCCGCTTCGGCCCGGCCGCATTCGGTGTCGTCGCCCTCGTGACGCTCCTCGCGGTCGCCGGCGACAGGTTCGGCGCGGACGGCGGCGGCGCGATCGTCGTTGGCGTCGGCTTCGCGGTTCTGGCCGTCGAGCTCGGGGGCGGCGGTCGTCGAGCGCTTGCCCTGGGCCTCGGCGGCGCAGCGGCTCTCGTGGCGATCCTCGTCGGCATCGACGCGGCGACGGGAGGCTCGAGCCACGTGGCGCAGTCGGTCCGGGACGGGCCCGGCTCCCTCGCGGCCGATCTCCGCGACCGCGTCGCCCTTTCATTCGAGCGCGCGACGGTGAGCTGGTACGTGGCCCTCGTCGTCGTGGCGGCCGCCGTTGCGCTGGTCGTCCTGCTCATCCGCCTGCTCCGTTCGGACGCCCCACCGGAGGAGCGCGCAGTCCCGGTGGCCCTCGCCGCAGCAGTCCTCACCTCGCTGGTCGTCAACGATTCGCCGAGCGAGATCGCCGTCGGCGGTTTGATCGGATTCGTCTCCTGCCGGCCGGGTACACTCGCTGGCCATGCGTCGCCTCCGACCGCTCGCCGCTTCTGGCACTGCTCGCAATCGCCGTCCTGGTGGCGGGCTGCGGCGGCGGCGAGACGGTGGAGCCCCTGCCTGAGACGGTTCGAGGGCGAGATCCCGCAGCAAACCCTCCCCGAGGGTGACGCCGAGGCGGGCGCCACGGTCTTCGAGGAAGCAGGCTGCGGCAGCTGCCACACGTTCGAGCCGGCCGGGACGGAAGCCGAGATCGGCCCGAACCTCGACGAGTCCCTGCAGGGCAAGGACGCCGAGTACGATCCGGACGTCGATCGTGAACCCGACGCCGAGATCGCCGAGGGTTTCCAGGCGGGGATCATGCCGAAGGACTACGGCGAGAAGCTCGACGACAAGCAGCTCGCCGACCTCGTCGCATTCCTCCAGCAGTAGCCGGTCTGCGCCTCCCGCCTGACTTTCCACGCGACGTGGAGACTTTCGCGTGCGACCTCGACCGGACGCTGCTCTCCGAGAGCCTCGTCCTGGGCGAGCGGACGCTCGCCGCCGTGACCGCGGCGCGGGCAGCCGGAGTCCGCGTCGTCGTCGTGACCGGGCGGATGTTCCAGTCGGTGCGGCCGTACGTGCAGGCGGCGGGGATCGACGACCCGGTGGTCTGCTACCAGGGCGCCGTCGTCGCCGAGCCGGGCAGCGGGCGGTTCCTCCGCCACGTGCCGATTCCGCTCGAGCTCGCGCGCGAGACGATCGCCGCTGTCGAGGCTGAGGGCTTCGGCCTGAACTGCTACGTCGACGACGAGCTCTACGTGGCCGAGCTGACGCCGGCCGCCGAGCGCTATGCCCGGTTCCAGTCGCTCGAGGTGCACGTCGTCGGCGACCTGCGTGCGTGGCTCGACGCGCCGCCGACGAAGCTCGTGGCCGTCGACGACCCGGCGCGGCTCGAAGGCCTCGAAGCGACGATGAAGGAGCGCTTCGCCGGGCGGCTCTTCATCTCGAAGTCGCTGCCGTACTTCCTCGAGTTCGCGAGCCCCGACGTGACGAAGGGCTCCGGCCTCGCGTTCCTGGCCGAGCACCTGGGGTTCGCGCAGGAGCGCACGGTCGCGTTCGGCGACGGCGAGAACGACGTCGAGCTCCTCGAGTGGGCCGCGTACGGGGTCGCGGTCGAGGACGCGCATCCGCGCCTGGTCGGCGGTCGCCGACTGGGCTTGTCCGCCGCGCCGAGGAGGAAGGCGTCGCGCAGGTCCTCGAGGCCTACCTCGCGAATCGCGCTGACCGAGGTCGAGGCAGCAGTACGAGGCCGCCGTCACCCTCGGTCTCGGACCTGACGAAAGCCGACTTTCCGATAGAGGCCGAGAGCCGGGTTGCCGTATCTCGACGCTCAGGCTCAGCGCAGGCAAGCCTTCCTCCCGGGCTCGCTCGACAAGCCCGGCCACGAGCGCCGTGCCGATGCCCGCCCTCGCCATCCGGCGCGAACGGCGACGCTCAGCTCGGGGATCTCCTCATTGACGAACCCATAGGCGGGCGCGCTCGCCGAGAAGAGCCGATACCAGGCCGCGCCGAGACGCTCGCCGTCAGCCCTGATCGCGACGAGCCCGAAGTCGCCTCCGCGTCCCCAACCGGCGGCGTAGCGAGCATTCTCAGGCGCGGCGAGGACTTCCGCCGGCGGCCGACGCGGCCCCGGCCGCCAGGTCGCAGCCTCGTAGAGCATCGCTGCGAGAAAGCGGCGATCGTCCTCGCCCGCGTCGAGCGGCCGGAGCGTCCAGGCCTTCATAGACTCCGCGCATGATCGACGTTCGGGCCGCCCGCGAGGATCCAGACGCCTGGCGGGCGGCGCTGGCGCGGAAGGGCGCGGCCGACGACTTCGACGCGCTCATGGAGGCCGACCGGCGCTGGCTCGAGCTCGTGCCACAGGTCGACGAGCTCCGCGCGAAGACGAAGCTCAAGGGCAAGCCCACCCCCGAGCAGATCGAGGAGCTGAAGACGGTCAAGGGCGACCTCCAGCGGCTCGAGGGCGAGCTCGCCGGGGCCGAGGAGCGAGGCGCGGCGAGCTCCTCGCCGTCGTGCCGAACCCGCCCGACGAGACCGCGCCGGACGGGACGACCGACGAGGACGCCGAGGAGATCCGGCGGGTCGGCGAGCCGCGGCCCGGCGACGGCATCGTCGACCACGTCGACCTCGCCGGCCCGCTCGGCTGGATCGACCTGGAGCGCGGCGCCCAGGTCTCTGGCTCTCGGTTCGCCTACCGCACCGGCCCGGTCGCGCTCCTCGAGCTCGCGCTCTACCGCTTCGCGCTCGACCGCCTCGTCCGCGAGGGCTTCGTGCCCGTCCTTCCCGCCGGTGCTCGTCCGCGAGGCCGCCATGTACGGCACGGGCTTCCTTCCGACCGACGAGGTCAACATCTACCGCGTCGAGCGGGACGAGCTCTACCTCACCGGCACCTCCGAGGTCGCCCTCGCGGGGCTCCACATGGGCGAGATCCTCGAGGAGGACGCGCTGCCGCTTCGCTACGCGGGCTACTCGACGTGCTTCCGGCGCGAGGCCGGCGCGGCCGGAAAGGACACGCGCGGAATGTTCCGCGTCCACCAGTTCGACAAGGTCGAGATGTTCGCGTACACGCACCCCGAGGAGTCGCGCGACGAGCACGAGCGGATCCTCGCGATCGAGGAGGCGCTCGTCGGCGAGCTCGGCCTTCCGTACCGGGTCGTCAACATCGCGGCCGGCGACCTCGGCGCCTCGGCGACGAAGAAGTACGACATCGAGGCGTGGTTCCCGACGCAGGGCCGCTACCGCGAGATCACGTCGTGCTCGAACACGACCGACTACCAGGCTCGCCGCCTCGACATCCGGTTCCGCGGCGCGAGGGCGCGCCGCAGTCACGTCCACACGCTGAACGGCACGGCCGTCGACGGCCCGCGCGATGCTCGCGATCCTCGAGAACTTCCAGGACGAGGGCGGCGCTGTCGCGATCCCGACGCCTCGCTGGTCGAGCTCGGCGCCCCCGCCCGGATCGAGCCGCCCCAGACTTAGTCGCTCAGAGCCAGCTAAGTCGGTTCAGGCCGGAGATAGACTCGCCGCAGGCGGGGTGCCTGAGCGGTTGAAAGGGGCGGTCTTGAAAACCGCTAGGCGTCGCGAGACGCCTCGTGGGTTCGAATCCCACCCCCGCCGCTTTCGCGCCCGGCGACTGCCGACGCGGCCTCCCACGCGAAGCCGCCGACCGTGGCTACCTGGGCGCCGGCAAGGAGCGCGGCCCGGGCGAGCGGCGAGCCGCCACCGTCTCGCGCCCAGGGGTGGCGGACGAGCCCGACGTAGAAGGGCAGGGGTTCGAGCCGGAGGCGCCCGGATCGGCGTGCCACTGCGCGCCGGTAGAGGAATGCTCCTCGGCCATATCGGAAGTGGAGCTCGGCGAAGCTGACCGGTCCGAGCCGATGGGCGTGACGAACGAGGGCGTCTGGGACAGAGACCACCGCGCGCCCCGCCGCCGCCCAGCGAGCGCTGAAGTCCCTGTCCTCGCCCGCCCACGGGAAGCCCGCGTCGAACCCCCCGACCTCCGCGAATGCCGCAGCGTCTACCGCGAAGTTCATCGTCGGCAAGTACTCCGGCGTCGCGGCCAGGTATTCGATAAGCGCTTGCGTCGCGTCCGAGTACGGGTTCCTCGAGAGCACGTTCTGGATCCGGCCGCGCACTGCGGCATGCGGGTGCTCGTCGAGCCCGCGGCCGAACGCCGTCAGCCACTCCGGCGTGGGCAGGCAGTCGTCGTCTAGGAAGGCGAGCCAGCGTCCCCGGGCCTCTCGCGCGCCTCTGTTCCGTGCAGCCCCGGGACCGCTCCTGGGCTGGACGAGCAGCCTGAGGTCGAGCCCGTCGGGCGGCTCGAAGCGCGCCGGCGCCTCGCCGTCCCCGACGACGATCACCTCAAACTCTTCCCGAGGGCAAGAGAGCTCAGCGAGGCAAGCCAGGCAGCGCGCGAGGGGCTCCTCCCGCCGATGGGTCGGCACGATCACCGAGAACCGGGGGCGCGTGCCTGGCATCGCTCGGATCGTACGCGCCTTACCACGGCCGCCCGTAAGCTCGCGCCGTGGCCGTCATCCGAGTCGGCACCTGCTCCTGGGCCGACCAGTCGCTCGTGAAGCACTGGTATCCGCGCGGGGTCTCCTCCAGCGAGGCTCGGCTCCGTCACTACGCCGAGCACTTCGACACCGTTGAGGTGGACTCGACCTTCTACCGCCTCCCGGACGAAGAGAACTCCGTCAAATGGGCCGAGCGGACGCCCGCTGGATTCGTCTTCCACGTCAAAGCCTTCGGAGTCATGACGCGACACCCGGTTCGGCTGGAGCAGCTTCCGCCCGACCTTCGCGAAGGAGTGCCGACTGACGAGCGTGGGCGCGTCGACCGCCCGCCTAGGGAGTTCCGAGCGGAGCTCTTTCGGCGCTTCCTGGAGGCCCTCGAGCCACTCAGAGCAGCCGGCAAGCTCGGGGGCATCCTGCTGCAATTCCCGCCCTACGTCGTCTTTCGCGACGCGTCGTTCGACTACCTCCGCTGGGCCTGCACACAGCTGGCCGGCTACGACGTCCTCGTCGAGTTCCGCCATCGAAGCTGGTTCGACGACGAGAACCGGGCCGAGACTCTCGCCATTCTCGAGGAGCTGCAGGCGAGCAACGTGATCGTGGACGCGCCCAAGACCGCGGCGAGGAACCTCATCCCGACCGTGCCGGCCCTCACGAGCCCGCTCATCTACGTCCGCTTCCACGGGCGGAACGCGGAGACTTGGAACATCCGCGGCAAGAGCGCTGCCGAGCGGTTCGATTACCTCTATTCCAGAGGAAGAACTGACCGACTGGGCCGTTACGCTCCCCGAGCTGGCAGGCGACGTGAGGCAGGCATTCGCGTTCTTCAACAACAACGGCAGAAGTCCCGACGGGAGCGGCGGCTGGATCGCCCAGGCTCCCGTGAACGCGCTGATGCTGAAAAGACTGCTGGACGCAGAAGGCACGTCGGGTTGAAGCTCAAGAAGTCTGTCAGCCTGCCGATGGCCCATACTGTGGGGAGCGGGGTATGAGACGGATCGTCGCAGGGGTCTTGTGGGGCTTGGCCGTCGGGTCGGCCTTCGGCGTGCTCCTGCTCGCGGCGCGGATCATCACCGACATCGAGCCCGGAGGCATCCTCCCCGCGCCCTCGGCGGCTGAGCAAGAGGAGCCACCGGTCGTCGATCGTTCCGGCCGAGCAGGAGGGCGCGACAGAGGGGAGCTCCGGCTCGGGTGAAGGAAGCTCGGGAAGCGGCTCGGGCGCCGGTGGCGGCAGCGCGGGGGAGCGACCCTCCACGGACTCAGGCTCCGGACTGATCAGCGATACCGGGGGATCGTCCGGCGCAGGCGGCGGCTCGCAGCCGGGCTCGGGCGGGAACGGAGGCGACGGCGATGGCGGCTCCGGCGGGGGCGGCTCCGGCGGGAGCGGCTCCGGCGGGAGCGGCTCGGGGAGCGGCGGATCGGGCGGCTCCGGGAGCGGTTCGGGCGGCCGCCCCGGCGACGGCAACTCGCTCGGTGGCGGCAACGGCGGCGGCAATGGCAACGGCGGCAACGGCGGTAACGGCAACGGCAACGGAAACGGCGGCGGTAACGGGAACGGTGGCGGCGGAAACGGCGGGAACGGACAGGGCGGCGGCGGAGACGACGACGATGACGACGGAGGCGGCGGAGACGACGACGACGGAGACGACGGAGGCGGCGGCGGTAATGGAAACGGGAACGGTGGCGGCGGTAACGGGAACGGTGGCGGCGGTAACGGGAACGGTGGCGGCGGTAACGGGAACGGCCACGGAAACGGCGGCGGTAATGGAAACAGCGGCGGCGGCGGCGATGACGACGATCGTGGGGGCGACCGGGGCGGGGACGACGACGACGACGATGAAGACGAAGACGAAGACGAAGACGAAGACGAAGACGAGGACGAGGACGACGATGACGAGGACGACGACTAGGTCGTAGTTCGTAAGCCGGGCCCTTCGAGCCCGGAACTAGGCTCACGCGACGTGAGCACCACTCCTTTGACGTATCACACCCGGCCCGCTGACGGCGAGCCGACGGGTGCCCTCGTCCTCCTGCACGGCCGCGGCGCGGACGAGCACGACCTCGATCCGCTCGCTGGACATCCTCGATCCCGAGCGGCGGCTGGTCGGCGTTCTTGCCCCGCGGGCCGCTCGCTCTCCCGCCCGGCGGCGCGCACTGGTACATCGTCCGACAGGTCGGCTATCCCGGACGCGGAGACGTTCTTCTCGCTCACGTTCGAGCGCGCCTCGGCCTGGCTGGACGCCGTCGCTCGCCGAAGCCGGGGTTCCTCCCGAGCGTACGGTTCTCGCCGGGTTCTCGCAGGGCGCCGTGATGTCGTACTCGCTCGGTCTCGCGGCAGGCCGACCCCGGCCCGGCCGCGATCCTGGCGTTGAGCGGGTTCGTGCCGCAGGTCGACGGGTTCGAGCTCGACCTCGAGAGCCGAGCCGGCCTTCCCGTCTCGATCTCGCACGGCCGACACGACCCCGTGATCGGCGTCGAGTTCGGTCGCAGACGCCCGCGAGCGACTCGAGGCAGCGGGACTCGACGTGACCTACCGCGAGGACCCGGTCGGACACACGATCTCCCCGGGCGCGGTCGCCCAGGCGCAAGGCTGTGCTCGAGGCTTCGCGTCCTGTCTTGCCTAGGCCTCGCCGCCTGCCTAGGAGGCTGCGGTCTCGCCCGGGCGCGGCTCATCGCACGCCGGTCTCGGGCGGCCCCACCGGAATCGGCCGGAGCGGCCTCAGGTAGAGGAACTCGTAGGCGAGCGCTGCCGCGCATCGCGCCGATCGACCGGCCCGAGGTACCAGACCCAGGCGTCTCCCCAGTTTCCACCGACGAGCTGGGGACCGAAGGCTCGGGCAGGGTTCATGGCCGCCGCCCGTGAAGGGGCCCGCCGAAGAGGATGTCGAGCGTGATCGTGAACCCGATCGCGAGCCCGGCGATCGACTTGAAGGTGCCGCGCGGGTCGGCCGCCGTCGCGAAGATCACCCAGACGAGGAAGAAGGTCAGGATCGCCTCGATCAGGAACGCCGCTCCGGCTCCGATGCCGCCCCCGATCGCGGCGCACCGAGGCTCGACCGGATCAGTGAGCTGATCCGGGAGCGCGCCCGCGATGAGGAGCGCCCCGAGGACGGCGCCCCGAGGAACTGCGCCACCCAGTAGACGCCAGCGCCAGGCGCGGCGTCGATCCGGCCGGTCGACGAGGAACCCGAGCGTGACGGCCGGGTTGAAGTGCGCCGCCCGAGATGTGGCCGACGGCCGAGACCATCACGGCGATCACGAGGCCGTGCGCGAGCGCCACGCCGACCAGCCCGCCTCCGGCCACGATCGAGCCGATGCCGATGAAGGTCAGGGCGAACGACGCCGACGAACTCGGCCGCGCCGCGCGGCGAGCGTAGTCATCTGGCATCGGCGCGGAAGGCTAGGTTCGCCGCCGGACGGCGCGGCATGCGCGGAAACGCCTCGAGCAGGTGCGTTACCTCTGCCAGTAGCTCCGCGTAAAGAGCAGGAGCACCGGGAGGAGCTCGAGCCGGCCCATCCACATGAGAACGACGAGGATTCGCCTTCGACGAGTCTCGGCAAGGCCGCGAACGACCCCATCGGCCCGAGGAAGCCGAGCCCCGGGCCAACGTTTCCGAGCGTCGTCGCGGTGGCCGAGATCGCCTCCGGCCAGGTCAGGTCGACGCTCGCCGTGTTGAACGCCTCCGAGATCACCAGCGCCAGCGTCCCGAGCAGGAACGACGACGAGGTAGAGGAGCACGAACGCGCCGATCGCTCGCACGGTCCGCTCGTCGAGGATGCGTGACCGTTGACTCGGATCGGGACGACCGCCTCGGGATGCACCGTCTGATCGAGCTCCCGCCGCAAGATCCGCCTGAGCACCAGGACTGCGCACGACCTTGATCGCGCCCGCCGTGGAGCCTGCCGAGCCGCCGATGAACATGAGCGCGACGAGCACCATGCCCGCGAAGATCGGCCACTCGTTGAAGTCGGCGCTCGCGAACCCGGTGGTCGTCATCATCGACGAGCCGCCTGGAAGACCGCGTGGCGGATCGCCTCCTCGCCCTCGTAGAGACCGACGCTCGACGAGCTTCGCCGCAAGCGCAGCCGGCGCGATGAGAAGGATGAGAGGTAGAGCCGAAACTCCTCGTCCCTGAACGGGTTCGCTGCTCTGCCGGACGAGCCGCGATAGAGGAGAGCGAAGTTCGCGCCGGCCACGAACATGAAGACGGCGACGGAGCCACTGCGTCGCGGCCGAGAACTCCTCGACCGAGCGCGCCTGCGATCGCCGAAACCGCCCGTGGGCATCGTCGTGAACGCGTGCGCGACCGCGTCGTAAAAGCTCATCAGTGGGTCGGCGCCCGACCAGCCGACCGCGGCCAGAGCCAGGATGAGAACGAGCGGTCAGCGCGATGTAGAGGAGCCAGAGCCGGCGGGCCACGGTTCGGATCGAGGCGGTCAGCTTCTCGACCTCGGGCCCGGGAAGCTCGGACTCGAGGAGCTGCCGGCCGCCGACGCGCAGCCTCGGCAGGATCGCGAGAGCGAGCACGATGATGCCCATGCCCGCCGATCCACTGCGAGAACTGACGCCACATGAGCAGCGAGCGCGTACAGGGCCTCGACGTCCGTGAGCACGCTGGCGCCGGTCGTCGTCATCCCCGACATGGCCTCGAAGTACGCGTCGATGAAACGCCCGAACTGCGGCTCGTCCGCGATCAGGTAGGGCGTCGCGAAGAACCCTGCCGCGAGGAGCCAGCTGAGCGCGACGACGAGGAAACCCTCGCGGACGCCGACCCGCTCCTTTCCGGTCGTCAGGCGCTCGAGTAGCCAGCCACCGACTGCGGCTGCGACCCCCGCGACGGCAAACGGCAGTAGGGGCTCGTCGTAGCCAAGCGCGAGGCCGGCGCCGACGAGCGAGGTCAACGAGAGGTACTTGACAATCGCCCCGACGAGATTGAGCGTGGCGCCGAGATCGACGCCGATCGTGGTCCGGCCGAGCACGGTCCCGGGACGGGCTCTCGGAACTCTCACCGCGCGGTCAAAGGGCTGCCTCGACCCTGGCGGCACGCGACGACTCGGTGAAGATGATCGCGCGGTCGCCGGGCTGGAGCATGTCGTCACCGTGCGGGAAGATCGCGTTGCCGTCCCTGACGATGGCGCCGATCAGCGCGCCGGTCATCGGCAACTCGCGGAAGGGCCTGCCGGTGAGGCTGCTCTCGGGTCGAACGGTGATGTCGAGGACCTCGAAGCGGTCTCCCTCCAGCATCACGAGCTGCCTGATCCGCGGATCGTGCGCGAAGCGCACCATCTCCTCGGCCGTGACCGTCCGGGGATTGATGGCGACGTCGATCCCGGCCCGCTCGAAGACCTGCTCCGAGGCCGGGTCGTGGACGAGCGCGATCGTGAAGGACAGGCCGTGGATCCGCGCGAGCGTTGCCGCGTAGAGGTTCTTCGCGTCGTCCGGCATTGCGAAGACGCCGGCGCCCGCCCGCCCGATCCGCTCACGCTCGAGGAAGTCCGCGTCGGTGCCGGCGGCATGGAAGACGCGGGCGTCCGGCAGAGCCTCGGCGACCTCGCGTGCCCGCTCGGCGCTCCACTCCACGAGGCGCACCTGGATCTTCTCGCGCATCAGCGACTCGGCGACGGCGAAACCCGTCTGGCCGGCGCCGAAGATGACGACGTTGTCGATCGTGGGGCCGCTGCCGCGCGCGAGCAGCCGGCTCCATTCCCGGGCGGCGCGAGGCGAGCCGATGATGATGACCCGGTCGCCCGGCTCGATCGACTCCTCCCCGCGCGGCACGAGCACGCGCTCGCCGCGGATGATGCTCGCCACCTTCGACTCGGCCGGGATCTCGGCCTCCTTCAGCTTCGGGCCGATGACCGCGCCCCTGTCCATGTCCATCGGGACGTCGAACTCGACGACCTGGACGAGCCCGTCCGCGAAGACGTCGGTCTGCCGCGCAGCCGGGATGCCGATGATCTGCGTGATGGCGTTGGCGGCCTCGAGCTCCGAGGAGACCATGAAGTCGATTTCGAGCTCTCGCTCGCGCCAGAGCTCGAGGTACTCGACGTTGGTCGTCCGGACGATCGTCGTGGTCGCCGGAGACAGCTTCTTCGCGAACATCGAGGAGACGATGTTCACCTCGTCGCGTGAGGTGCAGGCGATCATCAGGTCCGCCGAGTCGATGCCCGCCTCCCTGAGCGTGCGGCGGCTGGCCCCGTTTCCCTCGAACGTGACGACGTCGTAGCGGTACGAGAACGAGCTCAGCCGCTGCGGGTCGACGTCGACCATGACGACCTCGTGCTCGTTGTGGAGGGCTTCCACCACGGTCGAGCCCACCTGCCCGGCGCCGACGACGATGATCCGCATGCCTGGTCGGAGCCTAGCCCGCCCCTCGCCCCTTCCACTCGGGCTCGTCCTCGATCCCGACGGCGTCCGCGACGCGGTTCACGTAGTTGAAGTACGAGACGACCTGGATCGCGTCGTGGATCCCTGCATCCGAGACCCCGTGGGCACGCAGCCCCTCCGCGTCCGCGGTGCTCATGGCGGCCGGTTCCCGGGTCAGCTTGAACGCGAAGTCGCAGAGAGCGCGCAGCCGCGGGTCGAGGTCGGCGCGTCGATAGTCATGCGCGATGTGCTCGGCGAGCTCGTCTGCGGCGCCCTCGGCACGGAGGTCGTTTGCGTGTGCCTGCGTTCAGTAGTGGCAGCCGTTCGCCGTCGAGACGAGCGTCGCGAGGAGCTCGCGGTCGGCTCGTGAGAGCTCGGAGGGGCCGAACATGATCTCGCGGTAGAGACCCATCGAGGCGCGCAGCGTTCCGGGCGAGAGGCTCATGGCCTTCACGATGTTGAAGACCTTGCCCGCGCGGGCTCGCGCACCCGCGTACTGCTCCGCCAGGAGGCCGGTCGCCTCCTCCTCTTCCACGAGCCTCAGGTGGGCCACAGGCGGGATTCTGCCTGTCTCGAACGGCGGAATGGAGTAGGGTCGCCGGTCGTGGAGGAGACCTCGCGCGAGCACGCGACGCCACAACGGGTCGAGGACAGCATCGGCTCGGGTGTCGACGCCATTCTCACGGCCGCGCGCGAGGCGGCCGCGGGCGTCGTGGCCGACGCCGAGCGGCGCGCCGACGACACGCGCCTCGCGGTCGAGGCCTATGCCGAGCGCGTCCGGCGCGAGGCTGAGGAGGAAGCGAATCGGATCCGGACGGCCGCCCAGGCCGAAGGCGGGCGGCTACGCGCGGCAGCTCAGGAAGCGGCGGCAGATGAAGCCGAGGCGCTCACCGCAGGCAACCGCGAGCTCCGGAACGAGGCCAACATCCTCGCGAGCCGCCGTGACCGTGTCCTGCGTGAGCTCGAGTCGATCGCGCACGACCTCGAGGACGCGATGGCCGAGCTCGCCCCCGAGAGGTCGCGTGGCTCGCTGGGCGAGGCGCTGGACGTGCGCCGCCGCTCCTGACAGCCGAGGCGCCGACGCCCGACGAGTACCGCGCGGTCATGCGCGCCTTTCCGGCCGGGGTGAGCGTCGTATCGGTGGATGCGGCGCCCGCTCCCCTCGCGCTCACCGTCGGCTCGCTCTCGTCGCTCTCGCTGGAACCCGCTCTCGTGGGCGTCGCGATCGGGCGCGAGGCGGCGATGCACGAGCTCCTGCGCGAGACCGGCGCCTTCGGGATCTCGCTCCTCGCAGGCGACCAGGAAGGACTGGCGCAGCACTTTGCGCGCGGCGTGCCTCCGATCGCGCTCTGGCACGGGATCGACTGGCGGCCGGGGCCTGCGACCGGCTCGCCCCTTCTCGGCGACGCGCTCGGATGGCTCGAGTGCCGGGTCGAGGCCGTGCACCCTGCAGGCGACCATTCTCTCTTCGTCGGCCGGGTTGTCGCGGCGGAGCGGGGCCGCAGCGCGGCGGGACTCGTGTACGTCGGAAGTGCCTACCGACCCGGGCCGTGACTTCCAGCGGCCGCGTCACTTTTCGTGCCCGCAGCGCCATCGCGGGCCGGCGGGTAGCGTCCCCGGGCCTGTGATCGACGCCGTTGTCTTCGACCTCGACGGGGTCATCGTCGATTCCGAGCACGTCTGGGACGAAGCCCGCGAGAGCCTGGCGAAGGAGCGCGGCGGCCGCTGGCACGCGGGTGCGCAGCGGGACATGATGGGCATGAGCTCGCCCGAGTGGTCGCGCTACATGCACGAGACGATCGGCCTGGCTGAGCCGCCGGAGGAGATCTCCGCCGAGGTCGTCCGCCGGCTCGAAGCGATCTACCGCGAGGAGCTGCCGCTCTTTCCCGGAGCGGCAGCAGCCGTGGAGCGGCTCGCGGCTCGGTGGCCGCTCGCGGTGGCGTCCTCCTCCAACCGCCCGCTCATCGATCTCGTCCTCGAGCTTTCGGGGCTCGCGCCCTTCTTTTTGGCCACCGTCTCCTCCGAGGAGGTACCGCGCGGCAAGCCGGCGCCCGACGTCTACCTCGAGGCTGCGCGTCGCCTCGGGGTCGACGCGTTCCGGTGCGCCGCGGTCGAGGACTCGGAGAACGGCATCCGCTCGGCGAAAGCGGCCGGCATGCGGGCGATCGCGATTCCAAATCACCGCTATCCGCCGGGTGAGCAGTCGCTGGCGCTCGCGGACATCACCCTCGTCTCGGTCGCAGAGCTCGAGCCTGCAACGATCGAGAGCTGAGAGAGCGAGAATCCGCGGGTGCCGGACGACCTTTATCCATCGGAGCCGCTCCGGCTCGGGCTCGTCGGCTGCGGCCGGATGGCCGAGCGCGGCTACCTGCCGGCGCTCGGCTTCACCCGAGCTGTATCTCTGACTGCCGTCGCCGATGTCGACGCGGCCCGCTGCGCCCGTGTTGCGCCGGGCCTGCCTTCGTATCGAAGCGCCGAGGCGCTCCTCGCCGCCGAGGAGGTCGATGCCGTCGTGCTGGCCACGCCGCCGGGAGATCACCTGCCCGGCGCTCGTGCCGCTGCGGCCGCAGGCGTCCCTGCTCTGGTCGAGAAGCCGCCCGCGCCCGACCTCGCCGGCGCCGCCGAGCTGGCTGCGCTCGATCCACCACCGTGGATCGGTTTTCAGCGGCGCTTCCGTCCCGAGCTCGAGGCTCTTCGCGCGCGGTTCCACGACGCCGAAGAGCCGAATCTGACACTCGAGCTCGCGTCCAACAGAGTCGCCTGGGACGCGTACGTCTCCCGGGACGACGCGTTGGCCGACCTCGCCCCGCATCTAGTCGACCTGGCCGCCTGGCTGACCGGCCGGCCCGTACGTGTCGTCTCCGCGTCGGTCGAGCCTTCGCGGGCGGAGCTCCACCTCGAGCTTGACGGCGGCACGGCCCGAGTTGTCTGCGCGCACGATGGCGCGTACGGGGGCCTGGTCGAGGCCCGGTCGAGCGGCCGGCTGGTCGGCCGGGTGAGGGAAGGAGGTCACGTCAGGCGGTTGAGGGCGCGCCTGACGGGAAAGGAGCCGCTCAACGTCGCTCTAGCCGCCCAGCTCGAGGCCCTTTCCCGCGCTGCGAGGGGCGCCGACCCTGAGCCGCTCGCGACGGCGGGCGACGGCCTGGCGGTGATGTCTGTCCTCGATGCGGCCCGCCGCTCGGCAGCTGCCGGCGGGGAGCGAGTGCCGGTGGGGCAAGGGTGAGCGGGGCTCGTCGGCGTCCGCGGGTCGCAATCGTCTCACTCGACCTCCGCGACCCGGGAGAGCCGCGAGGCCTTCTTTCCCGCTTCATTCAACTCGAGCACGACCGGATCGACTTCGTCGTCCTGGCGCGCTCGGTGACCCCCGGCATGCAGCCGTACGTCGACTGGAAACGGGTGCGGGCGCTTCAGGGGCTCCGGCCCGGCATCGCCTCGTTCCTCGCCCTCGGGACGCTACGGCTGGCGGGCGTTCGTGCCGACCTCGTCCACGTGATCTGCGGGCTTCCGGTCGTGCTGAACCGCACCGATCTCGTCTGGAACCACTTCCTGCTCTCCGAGTTCGAAGAGCTTCGAGACACGCTGCCGTTCGCAGGGCGGTTCCTCGGCCCGCCGATCCGGGAGCTGTCTCTTGCGATCGAGCGGTTCGCGTACTCCAGGGCGCGGGTGTTCGCGGTCGTCTCTGAAGACTCGGCCGCGTCGGCTCGCCGACACCTTCAGGGGACACGCGTCGAGGTGATTCCACTCTCGGTGGACACAGAACGGTTTCGACCTGACGAGCACGTGCGCCGCGAGGTCCGGCTGGCGGCCGGAATCGCCGAGGATGAGACGGTCGCGCTCATCGTCTGCCGCGAACCGCGCCACAAGGGAGCGGACATTGCGATCGAGAGCATCGCCCGAGCATCCGCCCAGGTGGGGCCGGCTCGTCTCTGGGTCGCCGGGACTGCGCCGCCGAACCGGCCGCTGGAGGAGCTCGCCCGGAAGGTGGGGCTGGACGGACGGCTCGAGCTGCTCGGCTACCGACGCGACATGGAGCGCCTCTACCAGGCAGCCGACCTCCTCGTTCTCCCGACTCTTTACGAGAACCTCTCGCGGACGATGCTCGAGTCGGCTGCGAGCGAGCTGCCGATGATCGTGACGCCCGTCTTCGGCGCGCGGGAGCTGATCGGCGACGACGAGGCAGGGCTCATCGTCGAGCGAAACGCCACGGCGGTCGCCGACGCAGTCGTACGGCTCATGGGCGATCCCGAGCTCCGTGCACGGATGGGTCGAGCAGGCCGCGCCCGAGCGCTCGAGTACACGCCCGAGAAGAATCATGAGCGCGTCCTTGCCCTCTACCGGGAGCTTCTACCTCCTGAGCTTGCCGAGGGCCTCGCACCGAGGCCGTACGATCCACCGTGATGCCGGGCGAACCGCGGCTCTCCTACATCCTCGTCGCTGACCGCCCCTCGACGATCGAGCCCGTTCTCCGGAGCCTCGAACGACAGACGGCCGCCGAAGGTCTCGAAGTGGTGGCGGTGGTGGAGCCCGGAGCCGAAGAGGAGCTCGAGGCGAGGCTTGCCTCGTTCGCCCGAGCGCAGGTGCTGACGACACCGTCGATCTACCCGCTCGGCCGAGCCCGCCAGCTCGGCGTCGAAGCAGCGTCGACCCCGGTCGTCTTCCTCGGAGAGACGCACACGTTCCCCCGGCCTGAGCTCGTCGAGCGGCTCGTCGCGGCCCACGAGGGCCCCTGGGCGGCGGTCGCGCCCGCGATCGGGAACGCCAACCCGGCCGGTGTGCTCAGCTGGTCTGCGTTTCTTCTCGACTACGGACCCTGGTTCCGTCCTCCTGAACGGCGCGAGGTCTCATGGGTCTCGCCCTACAACTCGTCCTTCAAGCGTGACGTGCTCATGGGGCTGGATCCGAAGCTCGAGGTCGTGCTGGAGCCGATGGGCGGAATGAGCGCCAACCTGCGGGCGGGCGGTCACCGGCTGCTCGTCGAGCCGGCCGCGCAGATCGACCACCAGAACGTCGACAGGCCTGCCGACTGGCTCAGGGAGCGGTACATCCACGGGCGTGTCGTCGGTTCCCGAGCGACACGCTGGGGCCCTGGCCGCCGGCTCGTCTACGCGGCCGGCTCACCTCTCGTAGCCGGCCTCACCCTCGCGAGGAGAGCTGGCCCGATCCGACGCGCGGGCGGACAGCGGCCCCGCGGAACCGTGGCCGCCCTCGCACTGGGGGCGACCATCTCGGCTGCCGGTGAGCTCACGAGCTACGTCTTCGGCCCGGGGGACGCCGCCGAACGGATGCTCGCCTACGAAGTCCACAAGGCTCGTTACGCATCAGCTCCAGTCGGGCTCTGAGCCGGGTGCGGATCCTCTTCGTCTCGGACTGGGGCGTCCCGGCGGGCGGCGTCGAGTCGCACCTTCGCCTGGTCGCCGGGGCCCTCAGAGGCGCGGGTCACGAGGTTCGTTTCCTGACGAGCAGCGGCGCCTCGCCGACCGGCGGCGGCGCGGACTACGTCGCCTACGGCACCGACCGGCCCGCGGCGCAGGCGCTCCTGCAGATCGCCAATCCCTTCGCGGCCGCGCAGATGCGTCACGCGCTCCGTGACTTCCGGCCCGACGTCGTGCACGCGCATATGTTCGAGATGCACCTGTCGCCCGCGGTCGTGCTCGCGGCCGGTCGAGTTCCCATCATCGTCTCGGTCAACAACTACAAGCCCGTCTGTCCGATCGGTCTGAAGCTCCTGCCGAACGGCTCCCTGTGTAACTACCGGGCCGGACTCGTCTGCCGGCGCCAAGGTTGCGTCGGGCTGGCGCACTGGCTCCGAGATCGCCCGCGCTACCGGCTGATCCACGCCGCCCTCGGCCACGCAACCCGCGTCCATGCGTGCAGCGCGTGGGTCGCTGCCGAGCTGGCCCGGTTCGACATCCAGGCCGAACCCTTGCTCCTTCCCGCGCGCCGGCCCGGAGCCGGATTCAAGAGAGCTCCTGCCGCAGCGCCCACCTTCGTCTACGTGGGACGCCTCTCGCGTGAGAAGGGCGTCGCCGATCTCGTTCAGGCCTTCCGCCAGGTGCTGACCGCCGTGCCGGAGGCGACGCTACGCATCGTCGGCGACGGCCCGGAGCGGACGAGCCTGGAGCGGCTCGCCTCCGAGGCCGGCCTCGGCGAGGGCGTCATCTTCACCGGCGCCCTCGAGGAAGCGGGCGTGGACAGGGAGCTCGAGCAGGCGTGGGCCCTGGTTTCCCCGTCACTCTGGGCGGAGCCGCTCGGTCTCAGCGCCGCAGAGGCGGTGCTCCGCGACGTACCGGTCGTCGCAAGCCGAGCCGGGGGGCCGAGCGAGGTGGTCGAAGACCGCGCCGGAGTGCTCTACCCGAACGGCGATCTGAGAGCTCTCGAGAGCGCGCTCGAGCGCGTGGCTCTGCGCGAGCTCTTCCCCACGCTGCGACCAGACGCGGAGGCCGTGCGACGCGCGGAGCGACGACACGACCTCGACACGTACGTCGCGCGCCTGGGCAGCACGTATGCCGAGCTCGCAGACGATCAGCACGGCGCCGCCGGCCTCGGCCGCGGAGAGCGGACGAGGCGGGAGCGGAGGCGGAGGGGGAGGGATTCGAACCCTCGATCCGCCTAACGACGGATAACGGTTTTCGAGACCGCCGCATTCGTCCGCTCTGCCACCCCTCCGGGCCCGGCACAGGGTAGCGGCGCCCGCCTTGCCGTTGGCTGCCCCGCTGAACTTTGACAGGCGCGCGCTCCGCGCGCCCTCCATACGAATCGCGCGAACGGCGGCGCGATTCGCCCGGCCGCTCCGCGGCCTCCAGGCGGAGAAGGAGGGATTCGAACCCTCGAAGGAGGTGTGTACCCCCTTAACGCCTTAGCAGGGCGCCGCCTTCGTCCACTCGGCCACTTCTCCGCGGCCGGCGCATGGTACCAGCGTGCCCTCCCGGCCCAAGATGCGACGAAGCCCGCCTCGGTGTCGTGGAGCCGCCAACCGAAACGGGCCTTCGCCAGACGCCGGGGGGTATGTGAGGGGGAGCCGGCTCACGCAGTCTGGCCGGAGGATGCCGCGTCTGGCCCTCCCCGTTCGGGGGATCCGTGCTCGCCCGTGCGGGTGAACGCCCGCTAGTCGTGGACGCGCGCGATGAGCTCGCGCCGTCGGAGGACCTTCGCCTCGGCACCGCCGAGCCGCACGTCGAAGCCCGCGTCCTTCGGGAAGAGCACCTTGTCGCCAGGCTGAACGCCGCCGGCGTCCTCGCCCAACGGCCGTCACGATCCCCGAGCGGCAACGGGCCTCGGCGCTCTGCGGGATGATCAGCCCCGTGCGGGTCTCGACGTCCTCGTCGACCGGCTCCACGATCAGGTGGTCGTCGAGCGGCTCGAGCGTGATCGCGAGCCCATGCGGCTCCTCCATGACCTGATTGTAGGCGGCGCGGGTGGAGGCGAAGTCCGTCCGGGTCGCGCGTCACTGGCATGCGGATCGCGGCGCCGGTCGCCACAGGGAGCAGGCCGAGCCGACAGACCGCCTCTTCGGCAGCGAGGTTCGGCTCTAGCTCGAGCGCTTCGCGCGCGACGGCTGCACGCGCGGCGGCTCGCCCGGCATCTTCGGGAAGTTCGGCGGGTAAGGCGCCTCCCCGAGGCCCTCGCCTTCGTCGCGCTCGACCCACGCGAGGAGCGCTCGGAGATCGTTGACCGCGTCGTCGATGCCGGCCTGGACGTCGCCCCGCTCGGCGAAGCGCCCGGGCATCGTCGCCATCGTGAAGTCCTCGGTCTCGCACTCGGCGAGCTCGTCCCAGGTGACCGGCGCCGAGACCGTCGCGTCCGGCCGCGCCCGCACCGAGTAGGCCGAGGCGATCGTCCGGTCGCGCGCGTTCTGGTTGTAGTCGATGAAGACGCGCTTGCCGCGCTCCTCCTTCCACCACGCGGTCGTGACTAGCTTCGGGGCGCGCCGCTCGACCTCGCGCGCGAAGGCGAGCGCGGCGCGGCGGACGACCGGGAAACTCCCAGTTCGGCTCGATCCGGCACGCGACGTGGACGCCGCGGTTTCCGGACGTCTTCGGCCAGCCGGCGAAGCCGAGCTCGTCGAGCACCTCGCGGACGATCGCGGAGACCTTCTTCGCATGCTTGAAGGTGGTGCCGGGCTGCGGGTCGACGTCGATCCGGAGCTCGTCCGGATGCTCGGTGTCCCGGCGGCGCGAGGGCCAGGGGTGAAAGTCGAGGGTGCCGAGGTTCGCGGCCCACGCGACGTGAGCGACCTCGGTGACGCAGAGCTCGTCGGCGTGGCGGCCGGACGGGAAGGTGACACGCGCGGTCTCGATCCAGTCGGGCCGCTTCTCCGGCACGCGCTTCTGGTAGATCGCCTCGCCCTCGGCGCCGTCCGGGTGGCGCTTCAGCTGCGTCGGGCCGCTCGTAGAGCGCGCGCACGATCCCCTCGTCGACGGCGAGGTAGTAGCGGACGAGATCGAGCTTCGTCTCGCCGCGCGTCCGGAAGAAGACCTTGTCCGGGTTCGTCACCTTGACGAGGCGCTCGCCGACCTCGAGCTCGACGAACGGTGAAGCCACGTCAGTCCTTGCCGAGCAGCGCCGGCACCGTCGGGTCGCCCTTCTTAGGGCGCGGGCCGCACCTGCGTCGACGGTGCACGCGTCGGGCTCCTTGTCCGGCCGCCAGCGCAGGAAGCGCGTGCCGTGTCGAAACCTCGCCTTCTGCCACTTGTCGTAGCGGACCTCGACGACGAGCTCGGGGCGGACGGCCGACTCCTCGAGGTCGCCCGTGCCCCAGCGGTTCGGCTCCGAGAAGCGGCGGTCGGGCGCGTCCTCGAGTAGCGGCCGGAGGATGTTCGAGGAACTCGTCGTTTCGCTTCGCGGCCACCGCCGCCGAGCCGACGTATCGGAGATCGCCGTTGTCGTAGAGGCCGAGGAGAAGCGTGGCGACGTTCGTCGGCCGCGCCTTCCAGCGGAGGCCGAGGACGACGCAGTCGGCGGTCTGCTCGCGCTTCACCTTCCGGACTGCCTCGCGGGATCCCGGCCGGTACGGCTGGTCGAGCCGCTTGGCGATGACGCCGTCGAAGCCGGCCACCTCGAGCCGGTCGAGCCACGCCTGACCCTGCTTCGGATCGTCCGAGGCCGGCGAGACGTCGAACGGGAGCGCCTCGACGCGGCGGCGGCGCTCCTCGAAGCGGCTCCTTCCAGACGGGCTCGCCGTCCCAGAGGAGGACGTCGAAGACGACGAAGCTCGCCGGCATCTCACCCGCGAGCTTCCTGACCCGGCTCTCGGCCGGATGGAGCCGCATCTGGAGCTTGTCGAAGTCGAGCGCGCCCTCGGTCTCGATCACGATCTCCCCGTCGAGCGCCGAGTCGGGAGGCAACCGCTCGCCGAGCTCGCCGAGCTCCGGGAAGTAGCGCAGGAGCGGCCGGCCGTTCCGGCTCCAGAGCCGGACGCCGCCGCCGAGGTTCTCGAGGACGCCGCGGAAGCCGTCCCACTTCGGCTCGTACTGCCAGCCGTCGCCCTGAGGGAGCTCAGAGACGAGCTCGGCCTCCATGGGCGGGAAGGGAAGCCGCTTGTCCGGGTCGGCCACGGCCTGAGGCTAGCTACGTGACGCGGAGGCTCGCCGTGTCCTTCGTGTAACCGCCCGCGGTCGCCGTTGCGGTGTACCGACCTTCCCGGAATCCCCTGGCGAAGGTCGTCGAGACGTTGCCGTCGGCCCCGGTCTGCAGCGTGCGCCCGGCGACCTTGACCGTTGCGCCGACCGGCTCGCCCGCATCGCGCACCTTGAAGGTGACCGAGCGGGCCCGGTCGTTCCCGAACCGGCTCGGGCTCGCGGTGAGCGTGAGACCCGGCTGCAACCGCCGGTGCCAGAGCGCGAGCGCGAAATCATCGTCCGCCGCGGTCACGAAGACATCGAGCGGGCCGCGCGACCCCTCGGCGTCGAGCTTGTACTGGATGAGAGCGGGAGCCCGGATCTTGACGGTCTCCCCGAAGGCGGTCGCCGAGGGGTTCGAGCGCCGCGCCCAGATCGTGTTCTCGCGCATCCAGAGCACCCAGAGTCGCCCATTCGAGCCGGCGGCGATGGCGACCTCGGTTCCCGTGCTCTGCCCGGAGCCGACGACGCGGCTCGTCGACGCGCCGAACTTCCAGAGGCGGACCGTGGCGCAGCTCGGGTACGCGCAGTAGGCCATGTAGACCCCTGGCTTGGATTGCGTGCGCCCGGTGATCTCCGTTCGCCCGAGCGGCTGGAAGATGGCCTGATCCTTGCTGGCGGATGCCGTGTTCGGGACGTAGACGCGCGAGCCGGCGGGCACTGCGATCTGCTGTGCGTAGAGCCCGTGCTGGTCGTCCTTCAAGGAGAACCACCCCAGCACGACCGCGCCCGTAGCGCCGTCGACGGCTAGGTCCGGGTCGTAGGCGCCACCGACCTGCCATGTCTGATCGAGATCGTTGGACGGATTGTTGTCGGGGTCGACTCCGGCGTGCGTCTTCAAGGTTCCGGTGTTGGCCCACGCCGCCCACGCGAGCCCCCCTGAGTCGACGGCCGCACCGACCGGCCCGCCCGCGAGGTGGTCGTTCGACATCGACTGGCTCGGGTTCGGAGCCGCCCAGCTCGTCCCCGACCCGGTTCCAGTCGTCGTGAAGATGGCGCCGCTCGAGAACGGATCGCCCGCAGTCGTGTTTCGGTGGCCGGAGAAGACGACGCGCATCCCGCCGGACGGCCCCCGGATGACCTTCGGGAGGTTCAGGTAGTCCCAGTTCGCCAGAATCTGCGTCGAGCCGGCGATCGTTCCGTTTAGCCGAATGCGGGTGTTCACGTAGTCGTAGGGGTCGCCCTCGCGCCGCACCCAGACGACGTGGAGCACCCCGTCGCTCGTGCGGTAAAGCGCCGGCTGCTCAGACGTGCCCATCGTCTTCCCGGAGATGCGCTCCCACGTGGCAGCCGAGGCGGCGGGAGCGGCGAAGAGGAAGAGAGCCAGGAGGAGCGGCAGGCGCTGCACGCGCCGATTGTGACGTGTTCGCCGTCGATTACAAGCGGGAATCGTGAGGGGATGAGCTCCCTAGACGGAACCTGGCGAGTCGAGCGCGAAGCAGGTCTCCTCCCGCCCTTCGGCGTCGGCAAGCGGATCCGCGGCGACTCCGGCTGGACGACCCTCGCCGGGCTTCCAGCGGCCCCCTTCCGCATCACCGGACGAACGCTCGTCTACCGCGGCTGGCCTGTCCGCGACGAGCTCGAGCCGCAGGCCGACGGCAGCTGGCGCGGCCGCGGCTTTCTCCTCGGGCGCGAGTTCTGCCGCTTCAGGCTCGTTCCGGTGTCCGATCGCAACCCGGGTAGCCAATCGCGCGTCTAACCAGCATGAGGCGAGTTGCCATCACGGGGATCGGGGCGGTCACACCGCTCGGCCATGACGCGAAGACCACGTGGCAGGCCCTGCTCGACGGAAAGAGCGGAGTCGACTACATCAAGGCCTTCGACCCCTCCGAGTTTCCCGTGCAGATCGCCGGCGAGGTCAAGGACTGGGACTCGACCGCGATCGTGCCCGCCAAGAAAGCTCGCAACCTGGATCGGGCTGTGGTCTTCGCCCTCTCGGCGGCCCGCGAGGCGCTCGCCGACGCGGGGATCAACGGCTACCGGCCTGAGCGCGTCGGCGTCGTCGTCGGCTCGTGCGTCGGCGGCTTCAACCAGCTCATGCAGCAGCACGACCTCCTGCGCGACCGCGGCCCCGACCGCGTATCCCCGAGCTTCATCCCGAACATGCTCGTCGACGCGACGAGCGGGCAGATCGCCATCGAGCTCGGCGTCCGAGGCCCGAACTACGCGGTCGTGTCGGCCTGCGCCACGGGCTCGCACTCGATCGGCGAAGGCGCGGAGCTCATCCAGCAGGGCCATGCCGACGCGGTTCTCGTGGGCGGAACCGAGGGCTGCATCCACCCGCTGATCCTGGCCGGCTTCTGCTCGATGCGCGGGCTCGTGCAGCAGAACGGCGACCCCGCGCTCGCCTCGAGACCCTTCGACGCGACGCGCGCGGGCTTCGTCATGGCCGAGGGCGCCGCCGTGCTCATGCTGGAGGATCTCGAAGCCGCGCAGGAGCGCGGAGCGGACGTGTACGCGGAGGTCCTGGGCTTCGGCGCCTCGAACGACGCGTATCACATGGCCGCTCCCGACCCCGAGGCGGTCGGCGTCATCGAGATGATGCGGCAGGTGCTCGAGCGAACGGGGGTCGAGCCCGCTCGTGTCGACTACGTGAACGCGCACGGCACCTCCACCCCGCTGGGCGACCTGGCCGAAACGAAGGCGATCAAGGAGGTCTTCGGCGAGCATGCGTCCGAGCTCGCCGTCTCCTCCACGAAGTCGATGACCGGCCACATGTTCGGCGCCGCGGGAGCCGTCGAGGCGATGGTGTGCGCGCTCGCGATCAAGGAGGGTGTCATCCCTCCGACGATCAACTACCGAGAGCCCGACCCGGAGTGCGACCTCGACTACGTCCCGAACGAGGCGCGCGAGGCCGAGATCGACGTGGCGCTCTCGAACGCGATGGGCCTGGGCGGCCACAACGGCTGCGTCCTGCTCGGCCGCGTCGACTAGCGAACCTACCGAATCCTTATAGGGCTCTTCCCCGACTTTTTTGGGCCGTTCGGCCCATTGAGGGTCACACAGGGCGGGGGTAGGTTGTCCCGACTAAGGGGTCTACGAGGGGGGTGGGGGAACGTGCGTAGCGTCGCTGCGGAAGGTGAGCCCGGGAAAGGCGCTCACTCGAGACGTGCCTTTCGGCTCGCGATCACTCCACTGCTCCTCTTCGTGTGCTTGGCCGTACCCGCTGCGGCTTCTGCGTGGTCGGTGACTGTCCGTGTACATGGCTCGGGGGCAGTAATCGAGACCACGCCTCGAGCCCTCATGAATTGCTCCGTGACAGGAACCAGCGTGTCGGAGGCGACCGAGACGAACTGCGTCGCAGGAACGACCAGCGGGGACTACCAGCACTTCGACATCATCAACCTGCAGGCATCGGTGCCGGCGGCGGCGTACAACCGCGGCTGGCGCTTCTTGAAGTGGGTGGACTCGAGCGCTGGAGACGGCCTGATCAACTGCGATCCCCAGGATCAGGCCGGAGACCACCAGAACCCCGATTGCCAGTTTCAGATTTTCGGGAATCTCCAGACGGATCTCTACTTCGATGACGTCATGGGCCCCCAGGACACGTCCATAACGAGTGGCCCTAGCGGCGTCGTCAATCAGACCGCAGCCACCTTCAACTTCAACGCTGTAAGCGACCCGGGCGCCTCGTTCGTGTGCAGGCTCGACCCGCCCGGCCCCGGGGAAGGGACCTACACCGCCTGTGGCTCGGCGGCCGACAAGGCCGAGACCTACATGAACCTCACGACGGACGGGGCATACACGTTCTGGGTGCAGGCGAGTGACCCGTCCGGCAACGTCGATTTCTCCCCGGTTTCCCAGAGCTGGGCGATCGACACGGTCGCTCCGGAGACGACGCTCACCGGCGGACCCGCCCAGGGCTCGACGACCTCGAGCACGAGCGCGCAGTTCACCGTGGGAAGCACGGAACCCGGCGTCTTCCAGTGCCGGCTCGACGGCGCCATCGTCTGGACATCCTGCCCGCTCTTCAGCAACCTCCTGAGCCGCTCGATGCTGGGCGAAGGGGGCCGCTCCGTCGAGGTGAGAGCCATGGACGGCGCCGGCAACCCGGACACGACTCCTGCGCAGAGAAGCTGGACGGTCGACACGATCGATCCCGATCTCGAGGTCACGAATCCGGTCAACGGCTCGTTCCGAACCACGACGGGAGTCACCCCCGTCTACACCGTGAGCGACGCGACTGCGGTGACCGTGACGTGCAAGTACGACTCGAACCCATTCAACCCCTGCGGCCCTGTGAGCGGCCTGAGCCAGGGGGCGCACGTCCTCCAGGTTCGCGCGGTCGATGCAGCCGGGAACGAAACCACGGTCGTCGTCAACTTCTCGGTCGACAACACCGCGCCCGTGGTCTCGATCACGACGCCGCGGAACGGGTCAACGCTCAGATCGACAGGGTTCACGCCGGTGATCAGCGTGTCCGACGTCACACAAACGACCAGGTCATGCGCCCTCGACTCCGACATTCTCGGGCCCTGCGGGCCGGTGACGGGCCTTGGACAGGGGCAACACACCTTCACAGTGCTCGTAACCGATCAGGCGAACAACCAACGCCTCGTCTCGAGCTCCTTCAGAGTCGACACCGTCCCGCCGAACACGCGCATCACCTCGAAGCCTCCCGCGAATACTTCGTCGCGAAGCGCGCGTTTCACCTTCGCATCCACCGAGCCGACCGAAGCGAAGTTCACGTGCAAGCTCGATGGGAAGCCCTGGAAGGCGTGTAGCTCGCCGAAGACGTACACGTCGCTCACGCGCGGTCGCCACACGCTCTCGGTCAAGGCATCCGACAAGGCCGGAAATGTCGATGGAACCCCGGCGACATATTCCTGGCGCGTGACCTAAATGGAAGGGGAGAATTCGGAATGACGACTAAGCGAATGTTGCTCGTCGCCACGCTCGTGCTGGGCGGGGCGATCGCCGCTCCGGCGGCCCACGCTGAGACACGCGTGAACGTCACGATCGACGGCGCGGGAACCGTCACCAGCGACGTAGGCGGGATCAACTGCACGAGGGCACCTGGCAGCTCGGAACAGGAGGGCATGTGCTACGCCGAGTTCCCTGGAGATCAGAACGTCGTCCTGACGGCGACGCCGCCCAACCAGGACTGGGAGTTCGTCTACTGGACTACCTGCAACCTCGACGAGACGGAACGCCCGCCGAACCAATGTCTAGTCCAGCTCAACGACGGCGATCCCCCCTTCAACACCACAGCCGTCTTGGGGGTTCGCTCCCACGGCCTCTACCTGACCCTCGACGAGCGCAATGCCGACGGGATGGTCGAGGTCGATGCTCCGAGCATCCCGGATGATCCAAGCCCCGAGCCGGGTATGCCGCCGATGAACCAGTGCGAACAAGTCTGCGGGTGGTCTGTCGCGAGGCGGGATACCGCCGTGCTGAGGGCGTTCCCGAAGAGGGGCTCGTCCTTCACGGGCTGGAGTGGCGACTGCACCGGCGATGCGCGGGCGTGCTCGAAGGTGATCCTCGCCGACAAGCACGTGACGGCCCGATTCCGACCGACCAAGCTCGAGGTGTCGAACGCCAGGAAAGCAGAGGGCAACGGCGGCGTCAGGGCGCTCGTCTTCACCGTCCGCCTTCCCGGCATCCACGGCGGCACCGTCCGCGTGGACTTCAAGACCGTCGACGGCACCGCGAAGGCGGGAGAGGACTACCTGCGGACGACAGGCACCCTCGTCTTCAGGCCGAACGACCGTTCCAAGGAGATCACTGTGCCTGTCAGCGGCGACCGGCGCGACGAGCGGGATGAAACCGTTCTCGTGAAGCTCTCCAAGCCGACGAATGCCACGATCGCCGACGGCACAGGCCGAGGATTGATCCTCAACGACGATTAGGAGGGATTGGCGATATGGCCTTCGTCGCAGGGGTGCGCTGGCTGTCGCGAGGCAAGGACGCAAGGAGCGGGCGTATCAAGAGGTACGGGCGCGACCGAGGGGTCATATTGCCAAGCCCTCCTAGTTAGCGCACGGCCGCAACGGGTAGCCCTCTCGGGTAACCAAATTGAGAGGTGAAATACGAATGAAGCGAATCCCGCTGCTCGCGGCGATCGGCGCCGCGCTCATGTACTTCTTCGACCCGACGGACGGTACGCGCCGGCGGCATGTCACGGTGGACCGTGCGAAGGCTTTCTTTCGCAAGCGCAGCTCGTCTGGGGCCGGCGCCGTGAAGTCGCAGGCCTACGCTCTGAAGCAGAAGGCGACGCACCTCCGCGAGGAGGAGAAGCCGCAGCCCGACGACGCGACCCTGAAGGACAAGGTCGAGTCTGAGCTCTTCCGAGACGAAAGCGCTCCGAAGGGCCAGATCAACGTCAACGCCGAGAACGGCGTCGTCTACCTCCGCGGCGAGGTCGAGGCGGAGCTGATCGACGCGCTCGGCAAGCGGGCCAGGAAGGTGAAGGGCGTGCGGGAGGTCGAAAACCTTCTCCACGCGCCCGGCGAGCCCGCCCCGACCAAGCAGTCCTAAGGACGGTACGTAGGGGCGAGGCATGACCTCGCCCCTACGACACCCTGGCTAGATCAGGCCGCAGCGCCGCGCCGCGGTCGGCCACGGGTAGAACCCGCGGCCTTCCCGAAGAGCGCGCTCGCCGACCCAGATCTGCTCGAGCGGCGTCCAGTTGTTCGCGGTTCCCTTCCGCTTCAGGAGGCGCGGGCCGTACTGGCGCTGGAACGTGATGTCCATCTGCAGCCCGCCGTAATAGCCGTTCCCGGTGTTCGCCGTCCACGCGCCCTCGTGGCTGTGGATGCAGCGGAACTCCCACTCGTGAGGCGGGTCGATGGCGTCGCGGTACGCGCCTCGCGCACGCTCCCGCCAGCGCTCGAGCGACCGCTCCTGGAACTCCGTGGTCGTCGTGGGGAGCTCGCGCCCGCGGATGCGCGGGGTGGGAAGTGGCCGCTGCATGACTCTGTGCCACCGCCTCGTCGCCTTGCGCGCGTCGACGATCTTGGCGACGAGAGATTCGCTCTCGGGACTGGATCGGCAGCGCTCGCCGCAGGCGCTGAGAGGCCGACGGCGGCGAGAACCGCGACTGGAAGAGCGAAGCGAACGCGAGGCATAGCCCCCCTTGGTCGTTTTCAAGAACGACCCGCGAACGGGCCGGTCGACGCCCTAGCTGGCCGCAGAGACGTCGTCCGTGCGCCCCCTCGGCGCGGGGACGAGCCGGACCGTAGCGAACGAGGAAGCGACTTCGCCTCGAGAAGCGACCGCCGCTACCCTGCGCCGTCGTGGCCGAGGAGTCGAAGAAGGAACGGATCGACCGCGAGCTCATCGAGCTCCTGAACGAGCTTCGCGTCGCCCTCCCGGGCGTCCAGGTGCTCTTCGCCTTCCTCCTCATCGTGCCGTTCTCGAACGGCTACGCGCGCATGACGGCAGGCCAGAAGGACATCTTCTTCGCCACGTTCATCTCGACGGCCCTGGCGACCGCGTTCCTGATCGCTCCCTCGGCGAGCCATCGGATCCTCTTTCGCCAAAAGGACAAGGAGCAGCTGCTCAAGCGCGCCAACGTCCAGGCCATCGTCGGGCTCGTCTTCCTGGCGCTCTCGATCGTCGGGGTTGTCACGCTCATCACCGACGTGATCTTCGACAGCCTCGACGGCGACGCTGACCGCGGCTGGGATCGCGATCGTGTTCGTCCGTGCTCTGGTTCGTCTTGCCGATCTACCGCCGGCTCACGACCCCAGGCGGCGAAGAGACGACCTGACGAGCGCGAGCGCGCGGGCCAGGAGCTCGCGGTTCGCGCGGTCGTTGAGCCAGCCGCTCGCGCCCGAGGGATGTGGGAGCGGAATCGCGACGGCCTCTCCGAGCTTCCGTTCGGTACCGACGCAAT